>CBDEUN010000003.1:890000-2343571 GCA_965243305.1 Arenicellales bacterium | reverse complement strand
CCGCGGAGTCCTCGCCCACCGTCACCGTCACATCGCCGCCCACCGGCTCGCTGTCCAGCACCACCGTGTAGGTCCCCTGGTTTTCGCTCGCATCCGGCGTCCCGTCATCGTCCACCTCCGCCAGCGTCAGCGACGCCTTCGACACCGTCACCCCGCGCGTGTCATCGTCGGTGATGGTGCCCGTGACCGTCGCCTGCGCGGTGGCGTTCTGAGGGTTGGTAAGCTTCAGCACCACCGTCTCGTTTTCCTCATCGACGTCATCGCCGGTGACCGTCACCGTCACCGTCTGGTCGTCTTTGGTGCCGGCCTGGAACGTCACCGTGCCGGCCGTCACCGTCTCGAAGTCGGTGCCCGACACCGCCGTGCTGCTGGACGCATCCACCGCGTAGCCCACGATCACCGCCTTTGAGCTGGCGCGGTCCAGCGAGAAGGTGAACGTCAGATCCGCCGTGGCGCCGCTGGCGCCCTCGGTCACCGCCGGCGCACTCGCCGTGATCGCCGGCTCGCCCTCGTCGTCGGTCACCGTCACCGCCACCGATGCGGCCGTCACCGAAGCGTAGTCGGCCCCCGACACCGCATGGGTGAGCGTCGCGGTGCGGTCGGGCACGTTGTCGAGGTCATCGTTCACCGCCGTCACCGTCACCGTCTGCGGCGCGTCCCAGTCGGACGCCGTGAACGTCAGCGTCTTCTTGTCGACCCCGGCCACCGCGGAGTCCTCGCCCACCGTCACCGTCACATCGCCGCCCACCGGCTCGCTGTCCAGCACCACCGTGTAGGTCCCCTGGTTTTCGCTCGCATCCGGCGTCCCGTCATCGTCCACCTCCGCCAGCGTCAGCGACGCCTTCGACACCGTCACCCCGCGCGTGTCATCGTCGGTGATGGTGCCCGTGACCGTCGCCTGCGCGGTGGCGTTCTGAGGGTTGGTAAGCTTCAGCACCACCGTCTCGTTTTCCTCATCGACGTCATCGCCGGTGACCGTCACCGTCACCGTCTGGTCGTCTTTGGTGCCGGCCTGGAACGTCACCGTGCCGGCCGTCACCGTCTCGAAGTCGGTGCCCGACACCGCCGTGCTGCTGGACGCATCCACCGCGTAGCCCACGATCACCGCCTTTGAGCTGGCGCGGTCCAGCGAGAAGGTGAACGTCAGATCCGCCGTGGCGCCGCTGGCGCCCTCGGTCACCGCCGGCGCACTCGCCGTGATCGCCGGCTCGCCCTCGTCGTCGGTCACCGTCACCGCCACCGATGCGGCCGTCACCGAAGCGTAGTCGGCCCCCGACACCGCATGGGTGAGCGTCGCGGTGCGGTCGGGCACGTTGTCGAGGTCATCGTTCACCGCCGTCACCGTCACCGTCTGCGGCGCGTCCCAGTCGGACGCCGTGAACGTCAGCGTCTTCTTGTCGACCCCGGCCACCGCGGAGTCCTCGCCCACCGTCACCGTCACATCGCCGCCCACCGGCTCGCTGTCCAGCACCACCGTGTAGGTCCCCTGGTTTTCGCTCGCATCCGGCGTCCCGTCATCGTCCACCTCCGCCAGCGTCAGCGACGCCTTCGACACCGTCACCCCGCGCGTGTCATCGTCGGTGATGGTGCCCGTGACCGTCGCCTGCGCGGTGGCGTTCTGAGGGTTGGTAAGCTTCAGCACCACCGTCTCGTTTTCCTCATCGACGTCATCGCCGGTGACCGTCACCGTCACCGTCTGGTCGTCTTTGGTGCCGGCCTGGAACGTCACCGTGCCGGCCGTCACCGTCTCGAAGTCGGTGCCCGACACCGCCGTGCTGCTGGACGCATCCACCGCGTAGCCCACGATCACCGCCTTTGAGCTGGCGCGGTCCAGCGAGAAGGTGAACGTCAGATCCGCCGTGGCGCCGCTGGCGCCCTCGGTCACCGCCGGCGCACTCGCCGTGATCGCCGGCTCGCCCTCGTCGTCGGTCACCGTCACCGCCACCGATGCGGCCGTCACCGAAGCGTAGTCGGCCCCCGACACCGCATGGGTGAGCGTCGCGGTGCGGTCGGGCACGTTGTCGAGGTCATCGTTCACCGCCGTCACCGTCACCGTCTGCGGCGCGTCCCAGTCGGACGCCGTGAACGTCAGCGTCTTCTTGTCGACCCCGGCCACCGCGGAGTCCTCGCCCACCGTCACCGTCACATCGCCGCCCACCGGCTCGCTGTCCAGCACCACCGTGTAGGTCCCCTGGTTTTCGCTCGCATCCGGCGTCCCGTCATCGTCCACCTCCGCCAGCGTCAGCGACGCCTTCGACACCGTCACCCCGCGCGTGTCATCGTCGGTGATGGTGCCCGTGACCGTCGCCTGCGCGGTGGCGTTCTGAGGGTTGGTAAGCTTCAGCACCACCGTCTCGTTTTCCTCATCGACGTCATCGCCGGTGACCGTCACCGTCACCGTCTGGTCGTCTTTGGTGCCGGCCTGGAACGTCACCGTGCCGGCCGTCACCGTCTCGAAGTCGGTGCCCGACACCGCCGTGCTGCTGGACGCATCCACCGCGTAGCCCACGATCACCGCCTTTGAGCTGGCGCGGTCCAGCGAGAAGGTGAACGTCAGATCCGCCGTGGCGCCGCTGGCGCCCTCGGTCACCGCCGGCGCACTCGCCGTGATCGCCGGCTCGCCCTCGTCGTCGGTCACCGTCACCGCCACCGATGCGGCCGTCACCGAAGCGTAGTCGGCCCCCGACACCGCATGGGTGAGCGTCGCGGTGCGGTCGGGCACGTTGTCGAGGTCATCGTTCACCGCCGTCACCGTCACCGTCTGCGGCGCGTCCCAGTCGGACGCCGTGAACGTCAGCGTCTTCTTGTCGACCCCGGCCACCGCGGAGTCCTCGCCCACCGTCACCGTCACATCGCCGCCCACCGGCTCGCTGTCCAGCACCACCGTGTAGGTCCCCTGGTTTTCGCTCGCATCCGGCGTCCCGTCATCGTCCACCTCCGCCAGCGTCAGCGACGCCTTCGACACCGTCACCCCGCGCGTGTCATCGTCGGTGATGGTGCCCGTGACCGTCGCCTGCGCGGTGGCGTTCTGAGGGTTGGTAAGCTTCAGCACCACCGTCTCGTTTTCCTCATCGACGTCATCGCCGGTGACCGTCACCGTCACCGTCTGGTCGTCTTTGGTGCCGGCCTGGAACGTCACCGTGCCGGCCGTCACCGTCTCGAAGTCGGTGCCCGACACCGCCGTGCTGCTGGACGCATCCACCGCGTAGCCCACGATCACCGCCTTTGAGCTGGCGCGGTCCAGCGAGAAGGTGAACGTCAGATCCGCCGTGGCGCCGCTGGCGCCCTCGGTCACCGCCGGCGCACTCGCCGTGATCGCCGGCTCGCCCTCGTCGTCGGTCACCGTCACCGCCACCGATGCGGCCGTCACCGAAGCGTAGTCGGCCCCCGACACCGCATGGGTGAGCGTCGCGGTGCGGTCGGGCACGTTGTCGAGGTCATCGTTCACCGCCGTCACCGTCACCGTCTGCGGCGCGTCCCAGTCGGACGCCGTGAACGTCAGCGTCTTCTTGTCGACCCCGGCCACCGCGGAGTCCTCGCCCACCGTCACCGTCACATCGCCGCCCACCGGCTCGCTGTCCAGCACCACCGTGTAGGTCCCCTGGTTTTCGCTCGCATCCGGCGTCCCGTCATCGTCCACCTCCGCCAGCGTCAGCGACGCCTCGCACCGTCACCCCGCGCGTCATCGTCGGTGATGGTGCCCGTGACCGTCGCCTGCGCGGTGGCGTTCTGAGGGTTGGTAAGCTTCAGCACCACCGTCTCGTTTTCCTCATCGACGTCATCGCCGGTGACCGTCACCGTCACCGTCTGGTCGTCTTTGGTGCCGGCCTGGAACGTCACCGTGCCGGCCGTCACCGTCTCGAAGTCGGTGCCCGACACCGCCGTGCTGCTGGACGCATCCACCGCGTAGCCCACGATCACCGCCTTTGAGCTGGCGCGGTCCAGCGAGAAGGTGAACGTCAGATCCGCCGTGGCGCCGCTGGCGCCCTCGGTCACCGCCGGCGCACTCGCCGTGATCGCCGGCTCGCCCTCGTCGTCGGTCACCGTCACCGCCACCGATGCGGCCGTCACCGAAGCGTAGTCGGCCCCCGACACCGCATGGGTGAGCGTCGCGGTGCGGTCGGGCACGTTGTCGAGGTCATCGTTCACCGCCGTCACCGTCACCGTCTGCGGCGCGTCCCAGTCGGACGCCGTGAACGTCAGCGTCTTCTTGTCGACCCCGGCCACCGCGGAGTCCTCGCCCACCGTCACCGTCACATCGCCGCCCACCGGCTCGCTGTCCAGCACCACCGTGTAGGTCCCCTGGTTTTCGCTCGCATCCGGCGTCCCGTCATCGTCCACCTCCGCCAGCGTCAGCGACGCCTTCGACACCGTCACCCCGCGCGTGTCATCGTCGGTGATGGTGCCCGTGACCGTCGCCTGCGCGGTGGCGTTCTGAGGGTTGGTAAGCTTCAGCACCACCGTCTCGTTTTCCTCATCGACGTCATCGCCGGTGACCGTCACCGTCACCGTCTGGTCGTCTTTGGTGCCGGCCTGGAACGTCACCGTGCCGGCCGTCACCGTCTCGAAGTCGGTGCCCGACACCGCCGTGCTGCTGGACGCATCCACCGCGTAGCCCACGATCACCGCCTTTGAGCTGGCGCGGTCCAGCGAGAAGGTGAACGTCAGATCCGCCGTGGCGCCGCTGGCGCCCTCGGTCACCGCCGGCGCACTCGCCGTGATCGCCGGCTCGCCCTCGTCGTCGGTCACCGTCACCGCCACCGATGCGGCCGTCACCGAAGCGTAGTCGGCCCCCGACACCGCATGGGTGAGCGTCGCGGTGCGGTCGGGCACGTTGTCGAGGTCATCGTTCACCGCCGTCACCGTCACCGTCTGCGGCGCGTCCCAGTCGGACGCCGTGAACGTCAGCGTCTTCTTGTCGACCCCGGCCACCGCGGAGTCCTCGCCCACCGTCACCGTCACATCGCCGCCCACCGGCTCGCTGTCCAGCACCACCGTGTAGGTCCCCTGGTTTTCGCTCGCATCCGGCGTCCCGTCATCGTCCACCTCCGCCAGCGTCAGCGACGCCTTCGACACCGTCACCCCGCGCGTGTCATCGTCGGTGATGGTGCCCGTGACCGTCGCCTGCGCGGTGGCGTTCTGAGGGTTGGTAAGCTTCAGCACCACCGTCTCGTTTTCCTCATCGACGTCATCGCCGGTGACCGTCACCGTCACCGTCTGGTCGTCTTTGGTGCCGGCCTGGAACGTCACCGTGCCGGCCGTCACCGTCTCGAAGTCGGTGCCCGACACCGCCGTGCTGCTGGACGCATCCACCGCGTAGCCCACGATCACCGCCTTTGAGCTGGCGCGGTCCAGCGAGAAGGTGAACGTCAGATCCGCCGTGGCGCCGCTGGCGCCCTCGGTCACCGCCGGCGCACTCGCCGTGATCGCCGGCTCGCCCTCGTCGTCGGTCACCGTCACCGCCACCGATGCGGCCGTCACCGAAGCGTAGTCGGCCCCCGACACCGCATGGGTGAGCGTCGCGGTGCGGTCGGGCACGTTGTCGAGGTCATCGTTCACCGCCGTCACCGTCACCGTCTGCGGCGCGTCCCAGTCGGACGCCGTGAACGTCAGCGTCTTCTTGTCGACCCCGGCCACCGCGGAGTCCTCGCCCACCGTCACCGTCACATCGCCGCCCACCGGCTCGCTGTCCAGCACCACCGTGTAGGTCCCCTGGTTTTCGCTCGCATCCGGCGTCCCGTCATCGTCCACCTCCGCCAGCGTCAGCGACGCCTTCGACACCGTCACCCCGCGCGTGTCATCGTCGGTGATGGTGCCCGTGACCGTCGCCTGCGCGGTGGCGTTCTGAGGGTTGGTAAGCTTCAGCACCACCGTCTCGTTTTCCTCATCGACGTCATCGCCGGTGACCGTCACCGTCACCGTCTGGTCGTCTTTGGTGCCGGCCTGGAACGTCACCGTGCCGGCCGTCACCGTCTCGAAGTCGGTGCCCGACACCGCCGTGCTGCTGGACGCATCCACCGCGTAGCCCACGATCACCGCCTTTGAGCTGGCGCGGTCCAGCGAGAAGGTGAACGTCAGATCCGCCGTGGCGCCGCTGGCGCCCTCGGTCACCGCCGGCGCACTCGCCGTGATCGCCGGCTCGCCCTCGTCGTCGGTCACCGTCACCGCCACCGATGCGGCCGTCACCGAAGCGTAGTCGGCCCCCGACACCGCATGGGTGAGCGTCGCGGTGCGGTCGGGCACGTTGTCGAGGTCATCGTTCACCGCCGTCACCGTCACCGTCTGCGGCGCGTCCCAGTCGGACGCCGTGAACGTCAGCGTCTTCTTGTCGACCCCGGCCACCGCGGAGTCCTCGCCCACCGTCACCGTCACATCGCCGCCCACCGGCTCGCTGTCCAGCACCACCGTGTAGGTCCCCTGGTTTTCGCTCGCATCCGGCGTCCCGTCATCGTCCACCTCCGCCAGCGTCAGCGACGCCTTCGACACCGTCACCCCGCGCGTGTCATCGTCGGTGATGGTGCCCGTGACCGTCGCCTGCGCGGTGGCGTTCTGAGGGTTGGTAAGCTTCAGCACCACCGTCTCGTTTTCCTCATCGACGTCATCGCCGGTGACCGTCACCGTCACCGTCTGGTCGTCTTTGGTGCCGGCCTGGAACGTCACCGTGCCGGCCGTCACCGTCTCGAAGTCGGTGCCCGACACCGCCGTGCTGCTGGACGCATCCACCGCGTAGCCCACGATCACCGCCTTTGAGCTGGCGCGGTCCAGCGAGAAGGTGAACGTCAGATCCGCCGTGGCGCCGCTGGCGCCCTCGGTCACCGCCGGCGCACTCGCCGTGATCGCCGGCTCGCCCTCGTCGTCGGTCACCGTCACCGCCACCGATGCGGCCGTCACCGAAGCGTAGTCGGCCCCCGACACCGCATGGGTGAGCGTCGCGGTGCGGTCGGGCACGTTGTCGAGGTCATCGTTCACCGCCGTCACCGTCACCGTCTGCGGCGCGTCCCAGTCGGACGCCGTGAACGTCAGCGTCTTCTTGTCGACCCCGGCCACCGCGGAGTCCTCGCCCACCGTCACCGTCACATCGCCGCCCACCGGCTCGCTGTCCAGCACCACCGTGTAGGTCCCCTGGTTTTCGCTCGCATCCGGCGTCCCGTCATCGTCCACCTCCGCCAGCGTCAGCGACGCCTTCGACACCGTCACCCCGCGCGTGTCATCGTCGGTGATGGTGCCCGTGACCGTCGCCTGCGCGGTGGCGTTCTGAGGGTTGGTAAGCTTCAGCACCACCGTCTCGTTTTCCTCATCGACGTCATCGCCGGTGACCGTCACCGTCACCGTCTGGTCGTCTTTGGTGCCGGCCTGGAACGTCACCGTGCCGGCCGTCACCGTCTCGAAGTCGGTGCCCGACACCGCCGTGCTGCTGGACGCATCCACCGCGTAGCCCACGATCACCGCCTTTGAGCTGGCGCGGTCCAGCGAGAAGGTGAACGTCAGATCCGCCGTGGCGCCGCTGGCGCCCTCGGTCACCGCCGGCGCACTCGCCGTGATCGCCGGCTCGCCCTCGTCGTCGGTCACCGTCACCGCCACCGATGCGGCCGTCACCGAAGCGTAGTCGGCCCCCGACACCGCATGGGTGAGCGTCGCGGTGCGGTCGGGCACGTTGTCGAGGTCATCGTTCACCGCCGTCACCGTCACCGTCTGCGGCGCGTCCCAGTCGGACGCCGTGAACGTCAGCGTCTTCTTGTCGACCCCGGCCACCGCGGAGTCCTCGCCCACCGTCACCGTCACATCGCCGCCCACCGGCTCGCTGTCCAGCACCACCGTGTAGGTCCCCTGGTTTTCGCTCGCATCCGGCGTCCCGTCATCGTCCACCTCCGCCAGCGTCAGCGACGCCTTCGACACCGTCACCCCGCGCGTGTCATCGTCGGTGATGGTGCCCGTGACCGTCGCCTGCGCGGTGGCGTTCTGAGGGTTGGTAAGCTTCAGCACCACCGTCTCGTTTTCCTCATCGACGTCATCGCCGGTGACCGTCACCGTCACCGTCTGGTCGTCTTTGGTGCCGGCCTGGAACGTCACCGTGCCGGCCGTCACCGTCTCGAAGTCGGTGCCCGACACCGCCGTGCTGCTGGACGCATCCACCGCGTAGCCCACGATCACCGCCTTTGAGCTGGCGCGGTCCAGCGAGAAGGTGAACGTCAGATCCGCCGTGGCGCCGCTGGCGCCCTCGGTCACCGCCGGCGCACTCGCCGTGATCGCCGGCTCGCCCTCGTCGTCGGTCACCGTCACCGCCACCGATGCGGCCGTCACCGAAGCGTAGTCGGCCCCCGACACCGCATGGGTGAGCGTCGCGGTGCGGTCGGGCACGTTGTCGAGGTCATCGTTCACCGCCGTCACCGTCACCGTCTGCGGCGCGTCCCAGTCGGACGCCGTGAACGTCAGCGTCTTCTTGTCGACCCCGGCCACCGCGGAGTCCTCGCCCACCGTCACCGTCACATCGCCGCCCACCGGCTCGCTGTCCAGCACCACCGTGTAGGTCCCCTGGTTTTCGCTCGCATCCGGCGTCCCGTCATCGTCCACCTCCGCCAGCGTCAGCGACGCCTTCGACACCGTCACCCCGCGCGTGTCATCGTCGGTGATGGTGCCCGTGACCGTCGCCTGCGCGGTGGCGTTCTGAGGGTTGGTAAGCTTCAGCACCACCGTCTCGTTTTCCTCATCGACGTCATCGCCGGTGACCGTCACCGTCACCGTCTGGTCGTCTTTGGTGCCGGCCTGGAACGTCACCGTGCCGGCCGTCACCGTCTCGAAGTCGGTGCCCGACACCGCCGTGCTGCTGGACGCATCCACCGCGTAGCCCACGATCACCGCCTTTGAGCTGGCGCGGTCCAGCGAGAAGGTGAACGTCAGATCCGCCGTGGCGCCGCTGGCGCCCTCGGTCACCGCCGGCGCACTCGCCGTGATCGCCGGCTCGCCCTCGTCGTCGGTCACCGTCACCGCCACCGATGCGGCCGTCACCGAAGCGTAGTCGGCCCCCGACACCGCATGGGTGAGCGTCGCGGTGCGGTCGGGCACGTTGTCGAGGTCATCGTTCACCGCCGTCACCGTCACCGTCTGCGGCGCGTCCCAGTCGGACGCCGTGAACGTCAGCGTCTTCTTGTCGACCCCGGCCACCGCGGAGTCCTCGCCCACCGTCACCGTCACATCGCCGCCCACCGGCTCGCTGTCCAGCACCACCGTGTAGGTCCCCTGGTTTTCGCTCGCATCCGGCGTCCCGTCATCGTCCACCTCCGCCAGCGTCAGCGACGCCTTCGACACCGTCACCCCGCGCGTGTCATCGTCGGTGATGGTGCCCGTGACCGTCGCCTGCGCGGTGGCGTTCTGAGGGTTGGTAAGCTTCAGCACCACCGTCTCGTTTTCCTCATCGACGTCATCGCCGGTGACCGTCACCGTCACCGTCTGGTCGTCTTTGGTGCCGGCCTGGAACGTCACCGTGCCGGCCGTCACCGTCTCGAAGTCGGTGCCCGACACCGCCGTGCTGCTGGACGCATCCACCGCGTAGCCCACGATCACCGCCTTTGAGCTGGCGCGGTCCAGCGAGAAGGTGAACGTCAGATCCGCCGTGGCGCCGCTGGCGCCCTCGGTCACCGCCGGCGCACTCGCCGTGATCGCCGGCTCGCCCTCGTCGTCGGTCACCGTCACCGCCACCGATGCGGCCGTCACCGAAGCGTAGTCGGCCCCCGACACCGCATGGGTGAGCGTCGCGGTGCGGTCGGGCACGTTGTCGAGGTCATCGTTCACCGCCGTCACCGTCACCGTCTGCGGCGCGTCCCAGTCGGACGCCGTGAACGTCAGCGTCTTCTTGTCGACCCCGGCCACCGCGGAGTCCTCGCCCACCGTCACCGTCACATCGCCGCCCACCGGCTCGCTGTCCAGCACCACCGTGTAGGTCCCCTGGTTTTCGCTCGCATCCGGCGTCCCGTCATCGTCCACCTCCGCCAGCGTCAGCGACGCCTTCGACACCGTCACCCCGCGCGTGTCATCGTCGGTGATGGTGCCCGTGACCGTCGCCTGCGCGGTGGCGTTCTGAGGGTTGGTAAGCTTCAGCACCACCGTCTCGTTTTCCTCATCGACGTCATCGCCGGTGACCGTCACCGTCACCGTCTGGTCGTCTTTGGTGCCGGCCTGGAACGTCACCGTGCCGGCCGTCACCGTCTCGAAGTCGGTGCCCGACACCGCCGTGCTGCTGGACGCATCCACCGCGTAGCCCACGATCACCGCCTTTGAGCTGGCGCGGTCCAGCGAGAAGGTGAACGTCAGATCCGCCGTGGCGCCGCTGGCGCCCTCGGTCACCGCCGGCGCACTCGCCGTGATCGCCGGCTCGCCCTCGTCGTCGGTCACCGTCACCGCCACCGATGCGGCCGTCACCGAAGCGTAGTCGGCCCCCGACACCGCATGGGTGAGCGTCGCGGTGCGGTCGGGCACGTTGTCGAGGTCATCGTTCACCGCCGTCACCGTCACCGTCTGCGGCGCGTCCCAGTCGGACGCCGTGAACGTCAGCGTCTTCTTGTCGACCCCGGCCACCGCGGAGTCCTCGCCCACCGTCACCGTCACATCGCCGCCCACCGGCTCGCTGTCCAGCACCACCGTGTAGGTCCCCTGGTTTTCGCTCGCATCCGGCGTCCCGTCATCGTCCACCTCCGCCAGCGTCAGCGACGCCTTCGACACCGTCACCCCGCGCGTGTCATCGTCGGTGATGGTGCCCGTGACCGTCGCCTGCGCGGTGGCGTTCTGAGGGTTGGTAAGCTTCAGCACCACCGTCTCGTTTTCCTCATCGACGTCATCGCCGGTGACCGTCACCGTCACCGTCTGGTCGTCTTTGGTGCCGGCCTGGAACGTCACCGTGCCGGCCGTCACCGTCTCGAAGTCGGTGCCCGACACCGCCGTGCTGCTGGACGCATCCACCGCGTAGCCCACGATCACCGCCTTTGAGCTGGCGCGGTCCAGCGAGAAGGTGAACGTCAGATCCGCCGTGGCGCCGCTGGCGCCCTCGGTCACCGCCGGCGCACTCGCCGTGATCGCCGGCTCGCCCTCGTCGTCGGTCACCGTCACCGCCACCGATGCGGCCGTCACCGAAGCGTAGTCGGCCCCCGACACCGCATGGGTGAGCGTCGCGGTGCGGTCGGGCACGTTGTCGAGGTCATCGTTCACCGCCGTCACCGTCACCGTCTGCGGCGCGTCCCAGTCGGACGCCGTGAACGTCAGCGTCTTCTTGTCGACCCCGGCCACCGCGGAGTCCTCGCCCACCGTCACCGTCACATCGCCGCCCACCGGCTCGCTGTCCAGCACCACCGTGTAGGTCCCCTGGTTTTCGCTCGCATCCGGCGTCCCGTCATCGTCCACCTCCGCCAGCGTCAGCGACGCCTTCGACACCGTCACCCCGCGCGTGTCATCGTCGGTGATGGTGACTTTAAATGCTTTTGATGGAGGTACCAAATCATCATTTTCTTCGGAAAAAAATCTGATCTCAAAGACTTCCTCATTTTCATCTATATCGTCGTCAACTGTTCTGACGACAGTCGTTATGGTGCCGCTACTAGGAAAAACCAGTGCAAATCCAGATTTATCATTCGCTACATAATCCGACTCGTCAGCAAGGGCTTCTCCCTCTGCAGTTTTCACCTCTGATCCAGTAACTACAGTCCATTCAAGCGTACCAAAAAAATCGGAAAAACCAGTATTCACATTAAAATTCAACTGAATTTCTGCTGAATCTCCTTCTTTGATCTTAAACTCTTCACCTGGATTTGGACTTGAAAGAAAACCACCTATATCCCGATTAAGTACCTTTACTAAAACAATTGTCGATGCCGAATTTCCATTTTCGTCAACGATCCTCACTCTCACCTCGTAGTCATTTTTTTTATCGAAGTCCTCTGGTTTCTCAAAGTTCTTCTTTTCCATACTCAACGTTCCGTCTTCAGCATCAATCTCAAAATGAATGCTATCCAATCCTTTATCGATACTCCATGTAACATCACCAATAGCCCAATTTGGTTTTCTCGGGGTATCTGATACCCAGTCAGAATTCTCGTATGTGTTTCTTTGCCCGGCATAAGGAATGAATCGGTAATTCTGGTCACGAATAATCAAAAAGGTACCGATAACTTCGAAACCTGTACTTTTGCCAGTTAAGCTGATTTTCTCCTCTCCTTCTTGAAGTTCATCTTGTTGGATAAACAGATTGAAAGTTTTACTGGCACTAGCCATATTGGCTGGAATGGTGATACTGATACTTGGTCTTGACCGTAGGTAATCATCTACCAGCGTCGCACTGTCTGTTTTCGCACCTATATCAACTAAGACAGCCGTAGCTGTGGGATACCTTTGGGTGCCGCTTATGGTTGCAGTAACTTTAATTTGACAAGGTTTGGCCCTCGGTTTTTTGGGTACATTTAATTCACCACACTCAGTTGGCGAATCTTCTTCGGCAGTTATAGCTGTTAAGTTAATCTTTGGAATATCATCGTCTATAACTGTCACCGCAACCGCTTCTGCTTTCACGAATTTATAGTCTCCGCCCACAGCTAGTACGTTGTGCGATATGGTCACGCTGCGCTGGTCATTTGGCGGATTGTCGATGTCATCGTCGACCGCCGTCACCGTCACCGTCTGCGGCTTATTCCAGTTCGTTGAACTGAATGTCAGACTTCTGGGAGTTACGGCAGCAATATCAAAATCATCACTCTTAATCTGAACAGTTACGTCGCGATTCTCAATTGGCTGTAAATCCAGAACAACCGTATATGTCGCTTTAGTTTCGTCTGATGTAGTCGCCGAATCATCCACCTCATTAATTTTCAGTTGCAAAGGAGTGACTGTAACACCTGGCATATCGTCGTCGGTCACCGTCACCGCCACCGATGCGGCCGTCACCGAAGCGTAGTCGGCCCCCGACACCGCATGGGTGAGCGTCGCGGTGCGGTCGGGCACGTTGTCGAGGTCATCGTTCACCGCCGTCACCGTCACCGTCTGCGGCGCGTCCCAGTCGGACGCCGTGAACGTCAGCGTCTTCTTGTCGACCCCGGCCACCGCGGAGTCCTCGCCCACCGTCACCGTCACATCGCCGCCCACCGGCTCGCTGTCCAGCACCACCGTGTAGGTCCCCTGGTTTTCGCTCGCATCCGGCGTCCCGTCATCGTCCACCTCCGCCAGCGTCAGCGACGCCTTCGACACCGTCACCCCGCGCGTGTCATCGTCGGTGATGGTGCCCGTGACCGTCGCCTGCGCGGTGGCGTTCTGAGGGTTGGTAAGCTTCAGCACCACCGTCTCGTTTTCCTCATCGACGTCATCGCCGGTGACCGTCACCGTCACCGTCTGGTCGTCTTTGGTGCCGGCCTGGAACGTCACCGTGCCGGCCGTCACCGTCTCGAAGTCGGTGCCCGACACCGCCGTGCTGCTGGACGCATCCACCGCGTAGCCCACGATCACCGCCTTTGAGCTGGCGCGGTCCAGCGAGAAGGTGAACGTCAGATCCGCCGTGGCGCCGCTGGCGCCCTCGGTCACCGCCGGCGCACTCGCCGTGATCGCCGGCTCGCCCTCGTCGTCGGTCACCGTCACCGCCACCGATGCGGCCGTCACCGAAGCGTAGTCGGCCCCCGACACCGCATGGGTGAGCGTCGCGGTGCGGTCGGGCACGTTGTCGAGGTCATCGTTCACCGCCGTCACCGTCACCGTCTGCGGCGCGTCCCAGTCGGACGCCGTGAACGTCAGCGTCTTCTTGTCGACCCCGGCCACCGCGGAGTCCTCGCCCACCGTCACCGTCACATCGCCGCCCACCGGCTCGCTGTCCAGCACCACCGTGTAGGTCCCCTGGTTTTCGCTCGCATCCGGCGTCCCGTCATCGTCCACCTCCGCCAGCGTCAGCGACGCCTTCGACACCGTCACCCCGCGCGTGTCATCGTCGGTGATGGTGCCCGTGACCGTCGCCTGCGCGGTGGCGTTCTGAGGGTTGGTAAGCTTCAGCACCACCGTCTCGTTTTCCTCATCGACGTCATCGCCGGTGACCGTCACCGTCACCGTCTGGTCGTCTTTGGTGCCGGCCTGGAACGTCACCGTGCCGGCCGTCACCGTCTCGAAGTCGGTGCCCGACACCGCCGTGCTGCTGGACGCATCCACCGCGTAGCCCACGCTCACCGCCTTTGAGCTGGCGCGGTCCAGCGAGAAGGTGAACGTCAGATCCGCCGTGGCGCCGCTGGCGCCCTCGGCCACCGCCGCCGCACTCGCCGTGATCGCCGGCAGGTCGTCGTCATCTTTGATTGTTACAAAGGTACCTATAACATCGAAACCTTCACTGCTTCCAGTTACACTGATTCTCTCATCTCCTTCTATAAATTCGTCTTGTATCATAATTAACTTAAACGAATTTTTACCACTTACCATATTGGCTGGTATGGTGATTGGGAGGGGATCTGCTTTTCGGTAATCCTTTGTTACCTCCGCACTGTCTCCTTCCTTACCTATCGTAACTGAAACCGGCGTAGCTGTAGGATACGTTTGACTGCCGCTTATGGCTGCAGTAACCCTCATTCTACAAAATGATTTTGATTCAGGACACTTAGCTGGCGGGTCTACATTGAGAAATTCGGCTGTTAAGTTAATCTTCGGCTTATCATTGTCTATAACTGTCACCTCAACCGATTCTGCTTCCATGGATTTATAGTCTTCGCCCTCCGCTACCACTTTGTGCGATACGGTCACGCTACGTTGGTCATTTGGCGGATTGTCTAAATCATCGTCCACCGCCGTCACCGTCACCTTCTTCGGTTTACTCCAGTTCGTTGAACTGAATGTCAGTCTGCTAGGTTTTACGGTAGCAATATTAGGATCATCACTCGTAATCTGAACAGCTACGTCGTGATTTTCAATTGGTTTTGAATCCAGAACAACCGTATATGTCGCTTTAGTTTCGTCTGATGTGGTCGCCGAATCATCCACCTCATTAATTTTCAGTTGCAAAGGAGTGACTGTAACACCTGCAATATCGTCATCTTTGATTGTCACAATGGTGCCGATAACATCGAAACCTGCACTGGTGCCAGTTACACTGATTGTCTCTCGTCCTTCTTTATCACTGTCCTCTTTGATCTTCAGGCTGAAAACTTCTGCACTGGCTTGCGCCTCTCCGGCTAGAATGGTGATTGTTTTTTTACCTACATTGAAGTAATCCACTGTTTCCTTCGCACTGTCTCCATCCTTACCTATCTCAACTGACACAATCGTATTAGTAGAATACCTTTGGCTGCCGCTTATGGTTGCAGTAACCCTCATTCTACAAGCGGTCCTTGATTCAGAACACTCAGTTGGCGGTTCTACATTGGTAAATTCAGCTGTTAAGTTAATCTTCGGAGTCTCATCGTTTACATCTGTCACCGCAGCCGATGCTGCTTTCACGAATGTATATTTCATCCCCTCCGCTGCCACATTGTGCGATACGGGTGCGCTGCGCCATTCAGAAGATAATGAACTTAACAATAGAGCAAGAAAAATTCCGCTAAACTTGAAGGGGGGGATTCTTAAGAATTTCAGCATCTGCAACACGCGAAACTACCGTGCATTAGCACATCGTCATCAATGCCAAGTCGCGCGACGACATTCCGGCCTTGCTTATCGGACTGCAGCACCTGTATCTGGACGTCGAAAAACACAGCAAATTCTTCCGGCTGTGGGATGCGATGCGTCATACCGTCAGAACACCCTGATCCGCAAATAAAAAGTTGCAGAAAATGATAAAGCCCTGTAAAATCAGAGAGATATTGAAAAAAACGCCCAATTCGGCATTCACCCAATGGGTGAATTCGAAACGGCTCTCAGATTTCGCAAGGCTTATCACTAGTGTCCCGTTGTTTTGAGAAAACAGTGGTGTATCTGATTGATTTCAATAATATAAACCCCTGTTGGAGGGTGTCCGAGACTTCAGCGAAAGCAGTGGTCTCGAATAACCCTCCAAACCGAGTTATTATCAATCAGGAGTATACCCATCATGTACGGGGTGCGATTGAAAGTGAAGCGCGAGATTCCTGGCATCTCTCACACCGCCCGCCGGGTGACACAGTCCCAATAATCGTGCCATTCCTGATTTGCCCGGCACAGCCGAAGCGCCAGCATTCGATCAATACTATCGGGACTCCACCAGCTGCCTGCAAGCTTCAGACGCGCCTGGATCACATAGCGGTGTCCTGATTCAATCTCGCCCGATCCAATCGGCAATTTGTGTGCGCGGGCACCTCGGTAGTCCACCTGATCCTGACGGTTGTGTAAATACCGATATGCCTTGCGTACCGGTGCGTTGTCCTCATCGACCTCAGAGGACTCCAGATGCGGCTTTAACTCTAAAAGCACCTGCTTCGCCTGATTGTCCTTGAGTCGGGCCTGCTGACATTTCAGCCACCTTTTCGCATCAGCGCAGAAACTTTTCCCAGCCTCCGACAGATACTCACTCAGATGCATGAAGTCGACTAGGAAAGTGCCATTGGCACCGAAACGCTGTTCAACCTGCCGATGAATCCACCCCGCACCGTCACCAACCACATGAACCGACGTTGAACGGCCGAATCCGGCACGCCGCACACAGTCATACAGCCACTGCCCTGTCTGTTCTACGCCACCGGAGAAATTCCCGCCATAGTGAATCTGCAAACTGTCCGAACGATGTGCCAAACACAACCGAATCTCCTGCCATTTCAATACCTTGCCCTTGCGTCTGTCGGCCGCCTCAGGGTCCGTTTCCACCACCGGAACCATGCTCCCATCGGTCTGCGCAATCACCTGTTCCACACCTTTATCCAGTGGCCAATCGTCCCGCAGAGTCTGTTGATCGAGAATCCTTTGGCCGTGGCTTAACACCACTTCCCGGATGCGGCTGACAGATATCTCAAATCCGTAATGCTCGCACAGCTTGTCATTGACCCGAGAAAATGACACATCCGCACCGAAATCCGTCACCACACGCTGCAACCGCAACGACGCCCCTCGACACGACACCCCGAAACGCTTGGAAAATTCCCGCACCGTCTTAGTACCTCGCCGATACAGCGTCTCTTCAATTATGATCTTCCCGAACGTGGTGTCCCACCGAAGTTTTTTTTACCCGCACTGCGAAGTTCCGGGTCCGAACTCTGTGACTGCGACACCAACCGCTCCTGACGCTGACACCAGCCGCTGAGCATCTGTGCATTCAGACCCCTGGACATCTCAATAATCCGATCTTCCGCCTCATCCATACTGCCAATCTCATCACCTGAACTTTCCATCAAGTCCATGATCTCCTCAAAACGACTCTCCATCTCAGGATGATCATCACAAAATCTGTTCAACCTCGCACGCCTTTCTGATACCATATGTTTCATCGAACAAAACCCATAGAAAGTGAATCTTGTCCCTATATTTTATCTTTTCCGCTTCACTTTCAATCGCACCCGGTTGCGAATGCCCTGATCCGCAAATAAAAAGTTGCAGAAAATGATAAAGCCCTGTAAAATCAGAGAGATATTGAAAAAAACGCCCAATTCGGCATTCACCCAATGGGTGAATTCGAAACGGCTCTCAGATTTCGCAAGGCTTATGAAGATTCTACCATACAACACTGCGGCAAGCTGCCACAATTTCACCTCCAGAGCCGGTCTGGTGGTGCCAGCCGAACTGCTCAAGCGCCTTGAGCTGTCACAGCTCATTGATTCGTCAATGCCCACACCCGGCAGCAATCGAGGCTACCGGCACAGCGCCATTTTCAATACCTTCATGCTGATGTTCCACGAAGGTGCGGGGTGCATCGACGATGTGCGCCACCTGCGCAGTGAACCGGCGCTGATGAAGCTGTTGGGTTTTGGGACGATTCCCTGTGCCACGACGCTGGGTGGATGGCTTCACAGAGTCGGCGACAGTCGACAGATGATCTCGGTTCTCGAGCAGGTCAACCGCGCGGTGATGAAAGCGACGCTGGGTGATCGAAAGTGCGTCACTTTGGACATTGACGCATCGGCGATTCGGTCGAAGAAAAAAGACGCAAAGTGGACGTATAAGAAGCATCGCGGGTACATGCCGATGTTCGGTCACATTGCCGAGACCGGTCAGGTGGCTGCGGCTGAGCTTCGCGAGGGCAATGTGCCGCCTGGGGCTGAGAATGTTGAGTTTTTCCGGCGCTGCCGCGCGGCGCTGCCCGAAGGGGTGGGTGTCACTCGCTTCCGGGCCGATGCCGCCTCCTATCAGGCGGGCATCATCAATGATTGCCGCGCACACGGCATCCGTTTTGCGATTCGGGCGAAGATGGACAGTGCGGTGAAGAAAACGGTACTGGACATTAAGGATGAGGATTGGAATGCGGTTGTGAATGCCGACGGTGCGGTATTGGAAGGCGAGTATCTGGCCCGTACGCTGCATGTGATGGAAGATGTGCCTGAGGCTTTCTGTCTGGTGGTGCAGAAAAAACGGGTGCGGGACAAGCTGCCGGCCGACGCTGGGATGCCTGACGGGACTGAGCAGCTGAAGATGGTTTTCAAAAATGAAGGCCTGCACCAGGTCGATGTGCAAAGTGCGGTCAGCGGCAGGTACATCTACCGGGCGATTGCGACCGATCTGGACCTGGACCGCTTCAGTGACGGCGAGATTGTATGGTGGTACAACCAGAGAGGGGACAGCTCGGAAAACCGGCTCAAGGAAATTCGCAGTGACTTCAGCGCGGCGCATCTGCCGTGCGGCGAGTTCAAAGCCAATGTCGCGTACCTGCTTCTGTCTTCGATTGCCTTCAATCTGCTTGCGCTGATGCGCATGAAACTGCCGCAGGAGTGGTATGGCGTGCGGGCGATCAGTTTCCGTCACCGACTGTATGCGATGGCCGGACAGGTGGTTCGCCATGCGCGGCAGTGGACCCTGAAAGTCAGTGCGGCCAAACTTCCTGTCCTGGAACAGTCGCTTTGGGCCATCCGCCGCTGCAGCCTGTCCTGACTTCTCATTCGTTCTGAAACGGCTTTACACTACAGATCATGGCAGTCAGTCTACTGTCAGGGACAGGCTTGCGCCGGATTTGCTGCTGAGCCGCCAGATTCGCTTCGCAGTGGGTTCAGCCGGGTAAAATGGTCACCGATTTCGGTGTGTGGCTTGATGGTTTGGAAAATCCTGGCGCTTCGAACCGCCAGAGTGCCGAAAATCTCGCCTTAGCCGCCGCTGGCAGTCTCTAACTGAGGATTAGGGTATACTGAGTCTGGTAGTTCGTGGGATTATAATCCTTATGATGATGATGTATCTTTAATGTTCACCATCAAAGGCTACGAGAAATCATCGCCGCGCACTTATACCACCACCGATCTTCTTGCGACGGTTGGCATGCAAGCCCTTACTGGTGCGCTTGAGAACATCGGCGGGCGCTTTTCCGACTCTCTACCACAGACAAACCTGAGCATTGCTGGACTAGGAGTGCCGTTGACGTCTGGCTCAATGAACAGCGCGCTTTATGAGCCCTGTCGATTTAACTGTGATGAGTTGTCGGATTTGCCTAGGTATCGCAACATTGATGCCAGCGAGATTCTACCGTCCGGCGCATTTTCCCTGGGCCTCGGGGCAACTGAAGGACAGACGGACTCGCTGGCGACTCAATGGTCAGTATGGGGCCGTGCCGACGCCTCATCCTTTGATATACGGCCGGCACCTGGCGCATACCATGACGGCAAGGCGCAAAGCGGCTGGCTCGGAATCGATGCCCGCTCTGATTCTTGGGTTGCAGGCGTAGCGCTTTCGAATTTTTCCAGTAAAGTGGACTATCGTCTCAATGCGGCGGGAGCACCGGCGCGATTGGAAACCAGACTTACAACAGTGTATCCCTATGGACGGTGGGATTTCGATGAGCAAAGCGAGCTGCATGCGATTATTGGAATCGGCAGCGGTGAAGTGCGCAATGTTGGCACAGCGGATGTGCGCGAGCAAAGCGATCTTTCGATGCAGATGCTGTCGCTTGGCATGAAGCGGCAGTTGAAACCTCTGGCTGGAGGAATGGAACTTTCGGCTCGTGCGGATGCCAGCATGGTGCGGCTCAAAACTGAAGCTGGTGAACAAAGCATTGACGGACTAAACCCCGAGAGCTGGCGAATCAGGATGGGACTGGAAGGCTCAAAACACATCAGGCAAGACGACGGCACAGCGCTCACACCGTTCTTTGAGTTGGTCGTGCGTCACGACGGCGGTGATGGACTGGATGGCATGGGACTGGAACTCGCAGGCGGGATGCGTTACCGCGCATCTCGCGTTCAGGTTGAGGTCAGGGGGAGAACGCTGCTGACGCATAGCGACCAGAGCGAAAGCGTTCGAGAAAACGGATTGAGCCTGAGCCTCCGATATTTGCCTGAAACAGACGGAGGAGGACTTTCGCTGTCACTCAGGCCACACTGGGGTATCGCGACAGACAGTGCCGCTGCACTGTGGCAGGATGAGATGCCACAGCCTTCGTCTATAAACGCCGCCAACTCTTTTAATGCGCGCATTGGTTACGGATTCATTTTGCCGCCAACCGGCGGGGTGCTGACACCGTTCGCCGAAGCCAGTCACGCAGAGGAGGGAGACTCCCGGGTGCATCGCATCGGCGCTCGCTTTGAGAGGCCGCGGGATCATCTTGCAATTCAACTGTTCGGTGAACGCCGCGAGCGCGCTGCGGATACCACAACCGCCGATTCCATACGGTTCGAATTCAGTTATCAATTCTGATTGCCTGTTTCAGTTGCGCTCGCCCGGAGTCAGGATTGGACGCGCCAACCTGTTAGGCGACTTCAGATACTGCTGGATCACCGGCTGAAATTGAATCAGTGGTAACAGGGTGCGCTGCTTGATCAGCTGCCCGGCCACTCGGTGAGCCAGCAATTTCGTTTGTCGCGCCTCGCTCATGAGTTTCAAGTTACGCATACTCGGACGACACATCTACTCGTACTCCGCCTGTGCATCGGTAGCATCATTCTTGTTGGTCTTCACATAGGGCTAGACGTACTGTGACAGCACTCCTGCTTGTGCGAAGGATTTGTATATTTATTCATACTATGAATGAATATCATTCATAATATGAATATATATTCATAGCAACTGCGGAAGATGTGAATGATGAAGGTTGTAAATTGTCTGCCTCGGTTGATGTCTGCAACAATTGGCATGCACCTAAAAGCAATGCCGGCTGTCATATTGACCGGCGCAAGGCAAACTGGAAAGAGTACTCTCGCAAAGCAAATCGCGAACGATTCTCGAGAGTTTTATTCGCTTGATGACTTTGAAACATTGCATACTGTGCAACAAAGCCCCATGGCAATATTAGGCGGCAGAAACAATATCACAATTGACGAAATACAACGATCTCCCGAATTGCTGATTGCGGTTAAGCGGGTAATTGATCAAGACAGAAAAGCAGGACGCTTCCTGCTCACAGGATCTGCGAATCTGTTACTGATGGAAAAATTCACCGAGTCTCTGGCTGGGCGCGCCAGCTACCTGAACCTATGGCCTATGACACGACGCGAACAATTAGGTTTGCAATCTTGCGGAAACTGGGGAAAATTGCTAGAGCACAAAGAAAGCAACTGGATTGAAATTCTTAACTCCGAAGCGGTTTCAAAGCAGGATTGGAGGTTATTCGCTCGTCGGGGAGGGTTCCCCGTTCCTGCAATTCAAAGCGATACCGATGCGGAGCGTGCGATTTGGTTTGAAGGCTATGTTCGTACTTATGTTGAACGAGACTTGCGGCAAATTTCATCAGTTTCGTCATTGGCAGATTTCCAACGGCTAGTCCGTGCCGTTTGCCTCCGGCTGGGAGGAATTTCGAACCAGACAGAACTCTCGCGAGATACGGGCATTGCACAACCAACTGTGCACCGTTACATGAATCTGCTTGAAACTTCTTGCCTGCTCGTCAGATTGACATCGTTTTTTTCAAATCGCACGAAAAGGTTGGTTAAATCGCCGAAACTATACTGGTGCGATACCGCAATGGCATTACATATTGCAAGAGAAGATTCACCGACTGGGGCTCATTTTGAGAATCTGATTTTGCTTGATCTGCTAGCCTGGCGCGACACAATGAAGGAGCGCACAGATATTTACTACTGGCGTACGACTGTTGGCGATGAGGTCGATTTTATAGTTGAAACAGCTAACGCAGTCATTCCTGTTGAGACCAAGTCCAGTAAGCGTGTGCATATTGGCGATGCAAAACATCTGAGAACTTTTCGACAGCAATATGCTGAAATTTCTCGCGCAGGACTACTGATTTATACCGGAGACGACATAAAATGGCTGACTGATGATGTTCTTGCAGTACCTTGGTGGAAGATGATTTGAGCACCGCAAAGAATCCTTGATGCCAAGTTAAAGACAATAGAATTCGAGATTTTTTTGGATCGTCTGCCCAGTAAATTAAAAAGGAAGAATTGGATGGTAGAAACTGTATTAAGAGATATTTCACAAAGGGTCTGCACTTTGACGCTCAATCGTCCAGAAAAACTCAATGCACTCAATTTTCAGATGCTCAATGAGTTGCGGCAGAACTTAGCTTCGGCGTTGGACGACTCTGATGTTGGTGCTATCGTGTTGCAAGGCGCCGGCAACGTATTTTGTTCTGGAGATGATCTGGACGAATTCGACGAGTGGACATCCAGCGAATCCAAGGCACTGGAACTGATCGAGTGCATTCAGGACATTGCGCGTCAACTTGTTCTCGGTGAAAAAGTAACAATTTGTACCGTGCACGGCTGGGCAGTTGGCAGCGGACTAAGACTCGCAGTCAATTGTGATTTGGCGGTATTTGGAGAATACACGCGTTGCGTTTTTCCTGAATTTTCACTGGGCTTTTTTCCAACCGGAGGTATCACTGCGCTACTGCCACGAACAATTGGACATGTCCAGACCAAAGAAGCGATGCTGTTGGGTGAGACTTTCGGTGCAAACGATGCCTTGAAAATGGGTATTGCCTGGAAAGTTGTGTCCAGAAGCATCGTCCACGAAACCGCACAAGAGGCCGCAAAACAGATTGCCGCGTTGCCTCAGCAAGCTGTAGCCGATTTCAAACGGGTTTCGAACCAGATCAATCTGTCTGATTTCGAGCAAATGCTGTCGCTTGAGAAGGAATCGGCTTTGCGTGCAATGTTGGATCCTAAAACCCGTGTACGAGTCAGCGAGTCACGGTCTCGATAGGCAGAGGAAACTAGTATTTCACTTTGCTGCAATTTGAAATTTTTGCAAGATCAACTGAATATCTTTTGAATTACTAAGTGATAGACGTCCTCTAAATTCAAAGCATACGTCCGGTATTAATCACTCCCAAATATTGACATCAATGCCTTGCTCAATCAGATGATCAGCGCGATCTGAAAGGTAACGTTGAAAATTTGGCTGTTCCAGAAAAGCCTCACTACTGACATATTCAAACAACCCAGATGTATGGAACTTCCTGAACCAGGCTTCGGATCGAATCACTTCCTCTCCGTTCCTGTCGAATAGGACAATAGTCGGCGCATAACTAATATCTAGACTGTTAGCCCAGTCGCGAATGCTTCTTTTGTTGCCTTCAATATCCGTCAGTTGATCGTTTGACCACATATCCAGTTGAACAACATCGAAGTCGTCGAGAAACTTGCTGACTTCTGGATCTGCAAGCACTTTGTTGTGTAACGTTTCACAGTTTGGGCATTCAAGCTGTTCGAAAAATACTGCGAGTGGACGGGATTCTGCATGCACATTCAAGTTATGCGGAGGACTCTGGAAGAATGGCTGTGCAATCAGCGCCTTCTGACTAGCACTGGTTCCTATATGTGCTGCCCGCACAAAATCTCGGTACGGTGTCTTCGTTTCGTGGTGTTCTGCTACATAGGTTAACGCAGTCAGGAAGTCGCGAGGTGGCAGATAGCCGTTTAGTTTAAGAATCGCTTTACCTTTCTCATTAAAGAAGAGCAATGTTGGTGTGAACTGTACCTTTAGTGCCGCTGAAAACTCCTTTTCTGTATACGACTGTCCACCTACCGTAACGACCTCCCGATCACCCCAGATATTGATTGATATCACATCAAACTTCTGTTGAACCAGTTCCAGAATATTTTTCTGGCTCAGATTTCGTTCAACCAGCAGATTACAGTAAGGACAGCCATCCTGTTGAAAAATTATGAGCACCCGCTTCCCCTCCTCTGCCGCTTCGGCGATATCGTCACTGAATTCAAGAAAACTCTCTTTGAACCAGTCCGGATATTCAGTGGGTTTGGCGCCAAGAAATGTGCCTCTTTCAATACTGCTCGCACTACCTTCCGCACTATTTTCTTGAGCATAGGCTGGAAATGCTACCCATATCAAAATCAACAGCAAAATCAATTGGAGAAAATGGTTCGAATTTTTCAAAGGTTTCATTTTTCTAATTACTGGAGATAAATATTGAATATTTGAAAGTCTCTTCTTTATGTTAACTTAGACAGTGGTGAACTGTGAAGTGTTTGAAATTTGCCAGCTTTAAAGCTTGCACTTTTCCTGATGTCTTCTGGAAAGTCTATACCAATAGACAGGGTCCCAATATCCTCGTGCCCGTGCAGATGTATTTGGCAGCACCCAGATTTCCGTTGACTTTATTGTCAATTCACTTTGCAGACCATAATCAACTGGGGTTGATTTTGAAGTTCGGTAAGCCTCATTTGCGAACATTCGAAAATTATTTTTGCCGTTGAATGCCAGGATTCTCGGCTGAAATTGCTCAATCTTGTCAACCAATGCTCGCGGATTATCCCCGCTGCCAGAGAGTTCGTGGTCACTGCCAAATTCAGTCTTGTTGATGTCAGTCAGTCCTATGCCATAGCGAGGCAACAGTGCGTAATCCTCTGGATCCAACTGACGCTCTGTCAACCCCGACTCGGCTAGTATTTCCCAGAACTTGTTGCTGAAATGTGCGTAATAGGCTCGTCTACGGGCAGATTCCGGACTTGGCGCTCTTCCACAGAAGACTGTGGTCAGTCCTGATTCAAGTACATCAGGAACAATGTAACTGTCTGACTGGGTTGCCATCAATCTTCAAAATTATTTCAGAAAAGGGTCAAACTGCGTTTACCATTGCTGAATGTTCATTCCGACTTTGATTTGTTCAGCATCAAACGTTCTAATTGTCTGATTGGTGCTCATTGATTGATATGTCTCGTCTAGATCATCAGCAATTCGCACTTCTTCTATCGCATTGTCTCTAATTTTTAGTGTTGCAAAATTCTGTCGAATTGGACTTCGCTGTTTTATTCCAACAAGTTCGATCGAAGTTGATGCGGAAATCTTCAGTCGAGTGAGAGCCCGGGGCGACACATCGCTCTGATATTCCGTCAAATACTCCTCTGAAATCATTTTTTCAGCTTTCATCTCCGCTGTCTCACGCTCTTCGGTACTCAGTTCACCGATGAAAACGGCATCGGAAAAGTCCCGACGATATTCTTCGATCAATAGATTCGGCAATTCTTGCCAATGTTCTTCCTGACCTTCCCGTTTCAATGTTGTAATCCGGTCAAGCATGGCAGTCAACGCCATTTCTCGAAACGCTGCACAAGGTGAGTTGATGATATGCGCCATGACCTCAGCGTTGAACTCATTGAGCACATTTCCCACAACCACGCTTGCCTCGCCAATCAGACCTCCGCCAATCCCTGCAATTCGACGGCCTAGTACTTCAATTTCGTTGATGTATTGCAGTTCTGCATTGATGCCAATATTGTTCAACATGTTGATCGGTTGACGCAACCGGTCTCGGTAGACAACCGTGGGAATTTGAGAACTTCGTGTTTTGTGAAAAACCGATTGGTAAAAAAGCTGCTGATTATCAAGATAAGTTACACCACCTCCCAACCTTCGACGTACGACTGGATACCCAAGTTCAGTGCGCATTCGAGCATCCAAGACGTGTTCAACATTCTGGTGATATCCAATGCAGAAATAGGGACTTTTCGGCCGACAGATAATGATCGTGTCGGCCGATTCGAGAGTCATACCGGTAGCGACTGCGTGATAGATCGCCTGCGAGTCCAGCCAGGAAACAAGTCCCAGATTAAGGATTCTCAATCTTGGTGACGATCGCATTGCTGGCAAATACTATTCCGCACGGCAAGTTTAGCAAACGCTGACCGTCAATCTGCTTTAGGTGAGAACTACGCCTCTTCTAGAGCTTCGATTGATTCCGGAATGGTTTGACCGCCATCCACCACAATGGTTTGACCGGTAATGTATGCCGCTTCGTCCGATGCAAAAAATAGTGCTGCGTTACCAATGTCTTCGACAGAACCCAATCGCTTCAGTGGAATTGATGCTGCCATTGTCTGCAAATATTCAGCTCCCAGACCCTCCAAGCCTTCAGTAATGATGTTTCCAGGCATTACTGCATTAACAGTGATTCCATATTTCGCAAACTCCATGCACGCAGTTTTCATAAATCCCAACTGACCAGACTTACTTGCACCATAGTGAGTCCAGCCTGGGTATCCGGTAATTGGACCGGTGATCGAAGATGTAATGATGATTCGTCCCGAACCGCTCTCTTTCAAATTTGGCAGACAGCTTTTGATTGCAAGAAATGTACCTTTCAAATTTGTTCCAAGCACCAGATCCCACTCATCGCTCGACATATTTTCTAGATGATTCTGAGGGAATATTCCAGCGTTGCAACACAGAATATCTATTCCACCATGTCTTTCAGCCGCTGCTGCAGCCATTGCGTCCAGACTGTCTGAATTCGTCACATCTGCTGAAAATGCAGATGCGGTTCCGCCTTCGCTACGAATTTCATCTGCTGTTGCTTCAGCATCATCCAAACCGCGCGCAACGATCAAAACCTTTGCGCCCTGCTTAGCGAACACCTTGGCAATGCCCTTTCCGATGCCTTTGCTTGAACCGGTTACTACGACCGATCTGCCTTCTACTGATGTCAGCATTTCTGTTCTACCTCCTGTTGAAAATGTCAATAAACGAATTGTTCGTGACTAATTTACTGATTATTGTCACAAAATTTCAGATTATTCACCTCAAATTATTGCGTTATCAAAAATTTGCTGTCTAGTGTCAAGTTTTGTTTCGAAATATTCCTTAAATTACTCTGCAATAGATTAGGGTTCTCCGTCTACAGGAAAACAGAGGAGGCGCAAATGCAAGAAACCAAACAGGAATTTCTCGAACGAACGAAGCAGTATTGGAATCCTGGAAAAACCACCGACTGGCAAAACTTCGGTGTCGACCTCGTCATTGATCGCCGCGAAGGATACCATCTCTACGATATGGATGGACGTCGGCTGATCGATGTCCATCTCAACGGTGGCACCTACAATCTTGGGCACCGAAATCCTGAAGTGGTGGCTGCAGTCAAAGAGGGCATGAAATATTTTGACATCGGCAACCATCACTTCCCATCCCTGATGCGAACGCATGTCGCACAAATGCTTGCTGAATGCACCCCTGAAGGTTTGCAATACACCATTTATGCATCTGGCGGCGGAGAGGCGATCGATATTGCACTCAAGTGCGCACGCCACGCAACTCAACGACGCAAAATGATCTGTATTGATCATTGCTATCACGGCCATACAGGGCTCGCAGTACAAGTTGGTGATGATCGATTTTCGAAACTGTTTTTGAGCGATGCGCCTCAAACGGAAGTAGTGAAAGTTCCTTTCAATGATCTTGAAGCAATCGAACGCGAAATTCGGGTTGGGGATGCGGCCTGCGTCATTATGGAAACGATCCCCGCCACTTACGGATTTCCGATGCCGGATGAAGGCTACCTCAGCGCCATCAAAGCCGCATGTGAAAAAGTCGATACGTTCTTTATTGCCGATGAAGTACAGACGGGTCTGATGCGTTGCGGTGAAATCTGGGGTATTGACACCTATGGCGTCAAACCTGATATTCTGGTGACTGGCAAAGGACTGTCTGGAGGTATCTATCCAATTGGTGCAGTAGTGGTCAACGAACGCGCTGGTGCCTGGCTCAAAGAAGATGGTTGGGGACACATGTCCACTTTTGGCGGCGCGGAGCTTGGCTGTATTGCTGCTGCCAAAGTGCTTGAAATCTCCAATCGGCCAGAGGTTCGATCCATGGTGCACTATATCGCCCGATATATGCGAAATGGACTGGAGCAGTTACGCAAAAACTACTCAGACTTCTTTGTCGGCATCCGCCAGCGCGGAGTTGTGATTGGATTGGAGTTCGGACACCCTGAAGGTGCCGTTCACGTAATGAAAGCGTTGTTCAATAATGGCGTATGGGCTATATTTTCCTCTCTTGATCAAAGAGTTTTGCAGTTTAAGCCTGGCATACTCGTCGATAAGGAACTCTGTGACGAGATTTTGAACCGCTTGGATACAGCATTGGTTCAGGCCCGGGCAACTGCATTTAATCGTGGATCAGCAGACCGAAGGACGACTACCGAAAAGCAAGTCCAGAAGGAAGAATTGGCTGATGCCGCTTAATTAGATTGGTGGAGGAATGAATGCCAAATTTTGAAGACTTACCACACGAAGAGCAGTTGGCCCTACTCGAGCGCGTCGCGAAAAACGCAGTTGCTCACTATGATGTACCTTCTGACGTCTCAGTAGAGATGATTAACCTGTCGGAAAATGCAACCTATCGCGTTGATGATCATGCAACTTCCAGAAAATGGGCATTACGCGTTCACCGAGAGGGATACCACTCATACGCCGCAATCCAGTCCGAACATGCCTGGACTGATGCACTGCGCGAGCAGGCAGGAGTTATCACCCCTGTCATTGTGCCTGGTAAAGATGGTAAAAACATTCAATCAGTCGAAGCGGAAGGAATGCCGGGAGGTCCGAGAAACGTAGTGATGTTTGATTGGGAATCCGGCATCGAACCTCCTGAAGAAAACCTCATCGGACCATTTGAGCTTCTTGGCAGCGTTTCCGCTCAAATGCACAAGCACTCAAAGCACTGGCAACGACCGGAGTGGTTTGAACGCTATACCTGGGACTTCGAAACCAGTATTGGTGATAAACCGCACTGGGGCAGATGGCAGGATGGCATGGGTGTTAATGATGAAAATCAGGCATTGTTCGGTAGAACTGCTGAATTGATCAACAAGAGACTACAAGCTTTTGGTCAGGGACCGGACCGCTGGGGACTAGTTCATTGTGACATTCGGTTGGCAAACCTGCTGATTGAAGGCAGTATCACTAAAGTGATTGACTTTGATGACTGCGGTTTCAGCTGGTTCATGTACGACTGTGCCACAGCACTGAGTTTTATCGAAGGACGGAAAGATGTTCCTGAACTGATTCAGTCCTGGGTGAAAGGTTATCGCTCAGTGATGGAGCTGTCTCAAGAAGATGAAGCAGAAATCCCAACCTTCATCATGCTTCGCCGTTTGCTGCTGGTCGCATGGATTGGATCTCACTCCGAAACGGATCTCGCACAATCTATGGGGTTGGACTATACAAAAGAAACTGAAAATTTGTGTGAGAAATATCTCACAAATTTCAGCTGAAGCATACAGGCTACAGATCTTGTCCCTTAACATTTAAACAACAAATCGTAGCCCGCCGCTTTCAATGCGTCCAGTTGCAAATCTGGATTTTCTCCTAAGTTTATTGATGTGCTCCCTACAAGTGACGTGATGCCAACATGCGGTTGTGTAAAATCCGTATAACCTCGATACCGTAGTTTGTTTCTCGGTAGTTAATCACATGTCGCAAAACTGAATGCCTTCGATAACCTGCACGTATATGTTCGCTGCTTGTCCCTGATTTTGGATTGTCCGCTAAAAGCGCAAATGCGGCTGTCAAATCATCTGTGTAACGGTCGGCTTGTTCTGCGCTCCACGCAGCCAGCGAATAAAGCCAAACGGCTTCCATATCCTCGCGGGCTTTGGGGCTTAATCTGTATTCAGCGGATTTTGTCGGCATGTTTGGCAGCCATTTCTTGTTTAAAGTGGCTGTTGTCAAACCGTTGCGACTCTCCGCTCTGTTCACCTTCGATTAAAGCGGCTCGGATTGATTTTATGTCCGCTTGTCCTGCTTGATCGCGGCGGATCAAATCGCGGAAATATTCGCTATCATTCGTGAACTGACCAGCGGCAATTTGTGCCTTAACCCAGCTATTTTGCTGGTCTGTGAGTGTAATTGTTTTGCGTGTCGTACCCATCTAATCGCCTCCAAGGGTGAAAATATCATACTATTGGTGCAATATAGCACGATTTCACTGTTTGCCTAAGCTGTTTTTTTGATTAATCGGTATTTTTCGGATTCATTCCCTTGGAAGACCCGCCGGAGGCGAGGGCATCTAGCGTTAGCGACATTCCCTCGGAACCGACATTTTCAGAATTACAGAGCGCGCGCAACGGCAGTTATTTCGTATCTACGATCTTACGCCCTTCCTTCCATACGTCTGTATCGTCGCTAATTAACACGCTACGGCTCACAAGTTCATCAAGCGCGGCACTTACCTTACGACGGTTGTCATTGCTCCTGCCCAGCTGTAAAAGCCCGCTATCGCGCTCTAAATTCGAGTACATGAAATGATAGTCATTCATAAAGCTGGCCTGTCGAAAGCGGTGTATCAACTGCTTGTAAAGCCTGCGCGTTAGCTGCTCGTTGCAACTCATTAAGCGGTCATAATTGAACTGCCTATGTTCGAGCTGGTTTATCGCGTGGCTGATAAACAACGGCAAACGTACTAGGTGCTGCGCATCTGTGTCCGCTAGGTACTCGTCACGGTCAACGGTCACAAGGACTTGCAATATTGAGCCTTTCCAGACTTCTTTACCCTAGTCTTTACAGCGCGGTTCCGACAAACTTGACCGGAGTTGCGCTGTTCCTCCTTTCAGTCAATTCCGCGACCACTATAGACTTTGTAACTTTTTTATTTCCTGATAAACTAATTAAATCTTTACGTCCGATTCACAATGTAAAAGGGTTATTGATGATTAATCTTAATCGAATCAAACTAATCACCATCGCTGCAATTTGTTTAGCCGCAGTTTCCTTCAGTCCTGCATTTGCCGCTGAAGATCCCGTTTTTTCCAACTGGAGAAACGTTGCGATCAGGGGGTATGACACCGTGGCTTATCACCTGGAAAAGCAACCCGTAGAAGGAGATAAAGAATTTACCGCGGAATGGAATGGCGCGAAATGGCGTTTCAAGTCAGCTGAAAACCGCGATCTCTTTCAGTCTGATCCGGAAAAGTGGGCGCCAAAATACGGCGGGTATTGTGCCTGGGCGGTTTCAAATAACTATACGGCATCAACAGTTCCCGAAGCTTGGACCATTGTTGACGACCGTCTTTATCTGAATTTCAGTTTGAATGTTCAAGATCAGTGGCGACAAGATATTCCGGGCAACATAAAGCGCGGAGATGCCAATTGGCCTGGAGTACTCAATAGATAATGCCTCAATTATTGAAAGAGGCATGAATCCTTTATTTGGTTAAAGGGAGTACTTCTTCGATCTACCAGTCGCGCCCCGGTGTGTTCTCGATCATGTCTAGCACATGAGCGAGAGCTTTTTGGGTGTTTTCTTCCGTTCCTGCGATGAATACCCTGCCAGAGACACCGAACATCTGGCAGTCGATCAGTACGTTTTCTGCGACCGCACGTTCTGCCGCATTCGCGGCAGCCGCCGCAAAAAGTGCGGGAGCTGTTTCCAGCAATAGCATTGATTCGTCTGGAAGAATCATCGATGCATCCCTTTGCCGGTTGATGATGACTGCGTGCTGGTCAATGACGTTGGTTACAAGATCCGAATAGAGGACTCTTGGTTTTAGCTGTGAAGCGGCTTCAAGTTTGAAGCCCGACAATATTGCCTCACCGGCCGCATGCAGGTCATCTAACTGTGGACTGTGTAACTCCAATATCCCAAACTGTCGTTCGACATAAAGAATACCTGGCTCAATCGTCGGTACTGACTTGAGCGCAAGATCAGTGACACGGTGTATGGCGAGTGCAGGTGCAATCTCAATGATCAGAGAATGCATACCCTGTAGTGGAACGTAACCACGAGCTCGCAACGCGGTTGCCATATAAGCCGCAAACTGCGTCTGCAGATCTTCAATCTGCAAGTAAACCCGCAAATCAACCACGTTGCCCTACTGCTCACTCGCGTCTGATGGTTTTGGCGAACTGCAACTGAGCTCGCCAGCGACTACCTGCTCCATTCTGTGAATGAACTACTTGCCTGCGGCAATGTCGAATTTCTTGACGACATCCGCATGCGGTCGCGGAATCACATGAACAGAGTGGACTTCACCAACAGCACCAGCGGCTTCAGCACCAGCCTCTGTAGCGGCCTTGACAGCGCCAACATCACCTCGAACCAGAACTGATACGAGACCGGCTCCCACCTGTTCTTTGGTTACGACTTCCACATTTGCGGCCTTAACCATTGCGTCTGCAGCGGTAAATGCGCCGACGTAGCCGCGAGTCTCAATAAATCCAATTGCATTTGACATGATTTTCTCCGTTTACAAATAAATATGAAGTTAAAACAATAAGTTATTTTTTACTACCGACCTCTTCATCGACAATTCCAATGACGAGCGCGTCGATAACAGCGTCACCTGATTCGAACCATCCCTTTGCCACTGAACCCTGAGTGATCAGAACCTGTTCACCGGTACCGGCTCCAAGCGGATCGTAAGCTAGAACTCTTTCCGACACTTTCCCGTCTTCGATCAGGTCGATCTCCAAAAGTGCTCCATTCGGCAGCTCATCCAGTTTACGAGTTGCCCAAATTTTCCCCATTACCTTTCCTACTTTCATGGCTATTGCCTCACAATTTCAAGTTTCAGTCGTCGCGCACGATCTCGTGCTAGTGGGGTCAGAATGACATTCCTGCTGACCTCTATACACGAATGGTTCTTGGCGAGCGCCAAGACCTTTGATTCAGTTAACACGCCTGTCTCAATTCGTCCGGTGGAATCTGTTTCATTTTTTTGTTTGCCATTTGATTCAGAATTCCTGTTGCTCCGACCCGAAGGGGCATCAGAACCATTCCGATGGCCAGCATCGGATGATCGGAACTTCATACGTCCTGAACGAATGAGTCCGGCAACATTCTGATCCTGCATACACTTTGCCAGGTCGATCGCAAACTCGTTAAGCTTTCGTTCATTGCTGAGATCGACAGCAACAGGTGCTTTGCAATTCCCTTTAGCAGACTCCAGTATCTGTTTCATCAACTGGCAATTGAGCGCCACAGGTTCAGGTTTACTTTTTTTATCCGCCGATGGTAACGCTTGAAGCAGCGCTTCTCGAACTGCAAGACGAATTTCCTCTCTAGAGAATCCCGACTCACTCACGGCACTACATCCTTGCTTCCAATGCTTCTTCTGCCGCTCGGGCTGCCGCCCTTACGTCACTTTCGGGACCACTCAAATAAACCCGTCCGGTCGCACCAATCATTCGATAGTCAACGACTTTGATATCAGCTGCTTTCTCAGCCTCATTCACTGCGAGTATGCTGTATGAAGCTGGCTGCATTTCGAATACAAACAGCGACTCACCTGGCAAAACCATGGAACCCAATTTGTTTCGATTGATTAGGAATGCGTGATAATCATCAACCCGCTTGACAATTGTCGAAGCAAGTATCTCAGGTGGCATCGCGTCACTCGGCGCAGCATCCAGCATCTCAAGTACGGCTTCGCCACCCGCGACTACGTCGGCAGTCAATTCCGAATGAAACTCCAGATAACCAAACTGACGTTCTACGACAAGAATCCCAGGCTTTACACTAACATTCTTGAGTGCGATATCGGTGATTCTTTCGATGTGCAGGCCTGGAACAACTTCAATGATCATTGCGGCCATGTCAGTTTTGGGTAAATAGCCGCGAATCCAGCTTCCCAGATAGCACATCGTCTTTGGTTGCATCTGGTCAATGAATATGTAGGATCGGATATCCGCCATTAGTAGCGAGTCTCCCGAACGAGATGCAGTGAACGAATCTCTTCAAGAATGATCTTGTGGATCTCTGCTCTTAGATCTTCACCAGTCAGTGCATTGTTCCCGTGAGAATGCAAACCAGAAGTTTGTGAGTCGAAGCCATCCGCGAACGAGTAGTCGATGACCTCATCGGGGTAACGCACTTTTGGGGTTGGCTGAGATTCAATGAGTTCGTATTCGTTCATGTCGATTTCAGATTCTTTACTGAACGCAATCTTTGACCACTGAACCAAATGGTGAGGGCCGACGTTGTCAGCGACCGAACTCCTACCAAAAAATCCAGTTCCGACAGTCATTGTCGGCGCTAAATTCGTATCAAATCCTGAAGCACCAGTGCTGCAGGGGGCATTAACTGGAGTTCTCAGAACTGCAAGCTCAGTTCCAAACCGAAGAATCATCTGCGTATCTTTGCAGTGAATGGCTGCCGAATGGCCGCTACCCATTTTGCGAGTCATGGCGTTGCAGGATTTCATTGCAGCATCGCGTCCGGCGACTTCGTAGAATCCAAGCACTGGGCAAAGTTTCTCCCGGCTCAGAACATAGTCATCTCCAATCCGTTCCAGATTCACCAGAAGTACTCGAGTATTTTGCGGTACTCGAATTCTGGCCCGTTCTGCAATCCACTCGGCAGACTGACCAATAACAGTAGCATCAAACTTTCCCTCTGGAAAAAGAACTTCGGACAGACGGTCGCGTTCTTCATCGGTGCACAGATAGCAACCCTCTTTTTTGAGTGCAATGACCAGGTCACTGCTAATGTCTTTGTGTGCAATGACTGCGGATTCGTTAGTGCAAAGGACACTGTTGTCAAATGCTTTGCTGTTTGCTATGCACTTAGCCGCCAATTCAATATCAGCAGTTTTGTCGACATAGGCGGGGCAATTACCGGGTCCGACACCAAGTGCTGGATTGCCGGAACTATAGGCTGCCCTAACCATGGGTGTTCCGCCGGTTGCAAGAATGACATCAATGCCATCTGAGCTCATGATGCCGTTAATGACTTCCAGGGTCGGATTCTCCACTACCTGAACAACACCATCAGGAGCACCTGCGTTCTCTGCGGCCTCAGCAATTTTGTGTGCCGCATCCGAGCAGCATTCACGAGCTGCCGGGTGTGGGCTAATCACAATTGCATTGCGGGTCATCAATGCCAGCAATGCCTTAAAAAACACGGAACAGACTGGGTTGGTTGAAGGTGTTAAGGCAAATACCACCCCAGCGGGTCGTGGGATTTCAATGACTTTACGTTTGTGATCAACTCGATGGCGAGTGAAATCATGATCTTTATAGTACTCATAAATTCCCTCGCTGCACAGTCGGTTTTTGAGTTCCTTGTGATCAGCGTTGCCGAAACCGGTTTCCTCTACGGCCCAGTCAGCGTAGTATCTGGCAGTTTCTTCACCGACTTCAGCAACAGCTTTGACGATTCGCAGGACGTCATCGCGGCGAAAGTTGGCGTATACACTCCCAGCCCAGCGCGCACGATTTACGACTCTGGTCGCTTGGAATATTGGGGTCGGTTGTGAGTGGATTGGCATAGCTTCCAAAAATAATGAACACAATTCGGCTTTGTAGCACAGAATTCTATTGCCCCGTATTGACAGCAGTCTTGACAGTTCAAACCAAATTGTTGACTTCTGAACGCGAAAGACCGACTGCTCACACACTTTTCTTCAACTTGAGGTCAATGAGAGAAAATTTTCAAAATAATTCAGATTTAGACTTGAAAAATTATAGATTGTCATTATTGACAATCTATAATTCCATGCGAAATTCAATTGAAAATAATTGAGGTCAATATGCCACGTCCAAGTCTCAAAGAAGTTCGCTCTGAGCAAATTCTGGTAGCCTATGCGAAGTGCATCTACCAATTTGGATTTGAAGGGGCAACACAAGAGAAGATTGCTAAAGAAGCAGGCGTAAAGCGCTCAATCATTCGCCACTATCTGGGAAATCGAGATGAAATGATTGACGCACTCATTGATTATGCGGATAAGAAATTTGATGAAGAAGTTTGCGGACTCATGCAATCACTTCCTGATCAGAATCGTATCGATGCGCTGATCGACATACTATTTGATCCGCGTTATGCATCCGATGAAAATTCGGCCGTGATGCTGCAGGCCCTTGTATTAGTGTCTGGTAAATACCCTGCAATCGGAACAAAAATTGTCGCCTGGAGCAATACCCTGATTGATTCCGTTCAATCTGAGTTGCGACAAACGTATCCAGAAGCTTCAGAAGACCAGATCTTTCAGGTCGCCTTTGGAGTCGTTGCGCTTTGCTTCAACATTGATTCATTCAGTCAGATTTCAATACCTCAAGAATGGTGGAGAGCCTCAAAAAAAGCCGCCTATAGGCTTGTCTCAACTCTAAACTAAAAATTATGGAAATTCTTCGTCAAACATTTACCGAATACCAAATTTACGGCTTCAGTACGTTGCTCGAAAACTGGATGTATGTCATATCAGGTGGATTGCTCTTTATTGAAATCCTGAAATTTCTGTTCAAGAAACTGATGAACTGGAAACTTGCTGGTGATGGAGTTGCCAATTTCGTCACCTACGTTGCCTTTGTACTCCTGTACTACATAGTGCTTGGTTCAGTGTTCATAACAGTCTACTATTCCACCTCCTACTATGCGATTGCCACCATACCCATAACTACTTGGTCAATCGTTCTTTGTATCGTGCTCGCTGATTTCGCTTACTATTGCGAACATCGATTTTCACACAGAACGGGAATTGGATGGTCATCTCACACAGTGCACCACAGCTCGCCTTATTTCAATATCACAGTGGCTTACAGATTTGGTCCGCTTGATGGTCTGATTCCAATTGCGTTTCATTTACCTTTGATACTTGTAGGATTTCACCCTGCCCTGGTCTTCGTCGCTGAGGCGATTGTGCTGCTTTACCAAACACCGCTTCACACTGAATTGGTTGGCAAACTGCCTAAGCCAATTGAATGGATTTTCAATACACCATCGCACCACAGAGTTCACCACGGCAAAAATGCTCAGTACATTGACAAGAACTATGGTGGGATTTTCATCACCTGGGACCGGATGTTTGGAACATTCGAAGAAGAAATTGAAGAAGTTGAATATGGGATTTCAGACCCGATCAATTCCGTGAATCCGCTAGTTATCTGGTTTCATGGTCTAGCTAGATTGGTCAGAAAAATGGCTTCTGCCAGGCGCGTCGGTGACGCTTTGAATTATTTGATCAAACCACCGAGTTGGATGCCAGAAAAGTTTGACAAAACCGTCGCGATCAAGCCAGATTCTTAGTTTGAGGAAGCTTCGGAACTTCGTCCAAGCAGATAGACTTCACTGGTTGCAACGATCAAGGTGGCAAAGTCGATTTTTGAGATGGACTTCAATTCAGAGATGATGTTCGCCAATATTCGACATCCAACGCTGTTTGACTCCATCCACATTATGACTGCCTGTTGAGGGCTGTCGGTTTTGGCCTGCCTCACAGCAGGAAAAGGTCATCTGCACCCCTCAACCCTGTATTTACTGTCACCGAGTTTTCTGAAAGAATATTACACAAATTATTGGTAGAGAGAGGTTAACCATTTGACAAACTGACGAGTAAGTTTCCCGTTAGTTTCTAAGTCTCCTCTACGAATAGCAGCACCTATACGACCTGGAATCTCCCGAGTCGCCAGCCAAGCGTGAAGTTTAGCCCTTTGCATTTTGCTGGCTCTGAATTTTCGACTGTTTTCGGGAATTTCACTAATATAGTTTTGAGCTAGCGGCCAAACAATATCAGTATCCGGGATCATTTGAACTACAAAGTTTTCTAGTTCCCCATTGGATTTATTGTCTGGCATAAGCCAAATTCCAATACGAGGATGCCGATTTTTTGGCGGGATGATAGTGCCACCAATTTTTGGATTTGAAGGAGTGCAAACATTCTCCGCACGTAGAATTTCTTTAACTTGTTCCCAACGATTTGTCAAGTCATCGTTTGCATCGAGAATAATTCCAACTGCCTTGCGACCTGGAGCTTTAATATGGAGAGGAATAGTCTGGAACAGTTTTGAAATACCTTCGCTAACACGTATATCAATTGACAAGTCTAGACTGAGTATGGAAATCACAGCATTTACAAAATTTTCGTCGTCTTCTCCTTCAACGAGTAGAGCAAATATTTCATTGCTTTGACCAGAATTCATTAAGAAGGACCGAGCTACCTGACTTCAATTCCATGATCAGTTGCAGTTCTAACCTCTTCTTTGGCATACTCTACTACAAATGTTTTCTCATCCTCTTTTTCAACTCGCAGAAGAATACCGTCGAATTCCTCAGAATCTGTTGTTGCATGCGCAAATCCTTGGACACAATCCCAGCTATGTGTTGTTGCCAGCACTTGGACATTGAATTCTGTCGCTGTTCGCAAAATTAATCCCCAATAATCTTTTTGAATGGTGTGATGAATACCATTCTCCGCCTCATCGAGAACAAGAAATCCATTTCTACTGTTAGCTAGTGCCAATGCAACGCTCAATAGACGCACTGCGCCATCACCAAGACTCTTAAGTGGCACAGGATCAGAGTTGTTGCGAATTTTAACGAGAATCCTTCTGTTGGAACGCCTAACGCGAGTATGGGTTTGGTGTCCATTACCTACTACGGCAATTCGCTCCACATCAATGCCGAGAATCTCCCTAAAAATGTCTACTGCTCGGTCTTCAAACTCTGTTAATGCAATTTTGTCCCAGAATATTGTCATCTGTTCACTGTTCAACAGACCAGGACCCAAACTCATGCAACGAATTGGCTGAAGCTCACTGTCCGCACTTCCTCTAATTACTTGCTGCCGTTCCAAGCTGTGCAGCCTCAAATAGGAGTGCGATTTTGAATCGACCAAAATTTTCCAAGGTAACTCATGATACCTATCTCCATACTCAACTCTGAGAACTCGAAGATCAATTTCATCTGATTCGAAACGGCTATATTCCTCAAAAAATGAAGCTTGATTGGGTGTACTCTTAGTAACACTGACCTTAAGTGTTCTCTTTCCGTTTGTTGGTCCAATGGATATATTTTCATTGGATAGAAAATCCCGTCCGTGAAACAAAGTCGTGTAATCTGTTACAAAATCTTCATTACCTTCTACGTCATTTGGATTTGCAATTTCATCCCTTTTATTCAAAAGTTCAGATAGTACAGCCAATCGACCACGTTCCGCATATATCCTAACTGCTTCAAGAATTGTCGTTTTTCCAACACCATTCTTACCAGTAATCAGAGATACTCGACCAAGTTCTGGAATCGATAATTCTTTGAAACCTCTGAAGCCTTTGATCAAGAGGCTTGAGAGATACAGTTCTGATGGTAACGATCTATTTGGCATGTTATTGTTTGACAGACCGAAGATAGGAATACTAGGTCAGTTCATGTGAGAGCTAATCTTTTGAGCCTTTGCTTTCTGTTCTACTTGCAATTATAGATTGGAGAATGGATAGTCTGGTGTCACTCGCCCGGGATTTCCACGATAACAAAAATACGGAAAGCCGTAGAACAGGGAGCTAGAAAGGTTCAATCATACCAGCATGATCAAATCAGAGTCTTAGATTGAGGAAGATTCGGAACTTCGTCCAAGCAGATAGACTTCACTGATTGCAACGGTCAAGGTGGCAAAGTCGATTTTTGTGATGGACTTCATTTCAGAGATGATGTTCGCCAACATTCGACATCCAACCCTGTTTGACTCCATCCACATCTTGACTGCCTGCTGAGGGCTGTCGGTGCTGGCCTGCTTCACAGCATCGCTTGTTATTGCATGCTGATGGGCATGAATGTCGTCACTCAATCTGGATTTGGCGAGACCATGCCATTGATTTTCAACCGGCAGATTCGCGACTTGCTGACGAATCCAGATCAATTCAAGTTTTGCGCCAATATCAAAGTAAACACTTGAAACGAAAGCGACTGATTTTCCTGTTTGCTTTATGATTTCAACAATATCCATAGCAGTGGACAGCGGGATACATTGAACAACTTTTTGTGCAAGATCTTCCGGTACGTTGTTATCAAGAAGGTTCTTAAGGTGTACATTGATCTGATCGGTGTATTCTCGACTCAACACAATTGAAAGCTCACTGGCCAAGGCTTCAACGTCATTCCGGTAATACTTCACCGTCTCTTCAATATTAAGTGGATGGCTTCGATGCCGTAGTAGCCAAATGGTAGCTCTCTCAAGCAAGCCTGCCGCAAATTTCAACATTTCAAACTGGCTTTGCGCGGGCACTTTGTTGTCTAGTTCTTCGATTGATGACCAAATCGTACGCATGTCAAATATTTCCCGTGCGGCACAGTAAGAGCGCGCAATGTCAGCAAATGCCGCACTCGTCAATTCGTGCATGCGATAGGCAAATGTCGGACCGACCCGGTTAATCATGTTATTGGTCACATAGGTTGCAATAATTTCCCGTTTTAGACGATGATCATCCATCTCTGTACTGAATGCCTTCGACAGACGGTCAGGAAAATAGTCATGCAAGTCTCTGGCCAAGTTAGCGTCCTCCGGCATATCGGAATCCAACAGTTCTTCATAAAGCGACATTTTTGAATAGGCGAGCAAAACCGAAAGTTCCGGAAGCCTGAGTCCGAGACCAGCGCCCTCGCGTCGTTTTATTTCCTGCCAATCAGGAAGATACTCAATCTCAGGGTTTAGCTCCCCTGATAATTCCAATTCCTGAATGTACTGACTGTGTTCTCTCAGCAGATCATTGGAACAAACATTCAGCAAACTGAGTGCTTGACTTTGCTGATAGTTGCTTTCTAGCACCAGTTCTGCAACTTCATCGGTCATCTCACGCAGCAATTTCTCGCGCTGTTTAGCTGTCAACTCACCGTTATTGACAACCTGATTAAGCAAAATTTTGATGTTGACTTCGTGGTCAGAACAATCGACTCCACCGGAGTTATCGATTGAATCCGTGTAGCAACGACCGCCGTGCATGCAATACTCGACTCGGCCTAGCTGAGTCATTCCCAGATTACCACCCTCTCCGACTACCTTCGCACCGAGTTCATTGCCATCGACTCGGATGGCATCATTTGAACGATTCTCAGTGTCAGCGTGAGATTCAGTTGACGCTTTGACATAAGTGCCAATCCCCCCATTCCACAAAAGGTCAATGGGTGCTTGCAACATTGCATGCATCAGCTCGTTAGGCGTCAGTTTGGTCTTTTTGATGTTCAACCGACGCTGTACCGCAGGTGATATATCAATCGCTTTCGCAGTTCGATCAAATACACCACCGCCTTCTGATATCAGTGATTTGTCATAGTCTTTCCAACTTAAACCAGGTGTTGTAAACAGACGCTCTCTTTCCTTGTAGCTGGTTTCTGAATCTGGATTTGGGTCCAGAAATATTTCGATGTGATTGAAAGCGCAGACCAACTGAATATGACGGGAGAGTAGCATTCCGTTTCCGAATACATCTCCGCCCATATCACCGATTCCAACTACTGTGAAGTCAGTCGTCTGGATGTCAACTCCCAACTCTCGGAAGTGGCGTTTCACCGACTCCCATGCGCCACGGGCGGTAATGCCCATTGCTTTGTGGTCATAGCCAACTGATCCGCCCGAAGCGAATGCATCTCCTAACCAGAATCCATATTCTGCCGACAGTCCATTTGCAATGTCCGAAAAGGTCGCAGTGCCCTTATCCGCTGCAACAACCAAATACGGATCATCATCGTCGTAGCGTTTCACATTGGCCGGGTGGACAACTTTATTTTCGACGATGTTATCCGTGATGTCCAGCATGCCTCTGATGAATATCGAATAGCAGGCAATCCCCTCATCCAACATGGATTTTCCGGGTTCAGGCGCTCGTTTGACAATAAATCCGCCCTTGGAACCGACCGGCACGATCACTGCATTCTTAACCATCTGAGCCTTGACCAGGCCTAGCACCTCTGTTCTGAAATCTTCCCTGCGATCGGACCATCGAAGTCCGCCGCGAGCAACCTTCCCACCTCGTAAATGCACCGCTTCCGTGCGCGGTGAGTAAACGAAAATTTCATACATGGGACGAGGGTCCGGCATTTTGATGATTCGGGAACAGTCTATTTTGAAGGATAGGTAGTTATGCGGTGCACCATCTTTGTTGGCACAGAAATAGTTAGTGCGAATGGTTGATGTCATCGCATTTTTGTAACTTCGCAGGATGACATCCTCATCCAGGCTGGATACTGCATCCAGATGGGAATCCATCACCTCTCTCACCTTCTTTAATTCCTTATCTGCCGTACCCGACGTTGGATCAAACTTCAATTCAAAATATCGAACCAGGCTTTGCGTCATCGCAAGATTAGCAATGAGTGTATTGGTAATGTAGGTATCGCTGAATGAATGACCGATTTGTTTGAGATAACGACTATAGGCGCGCAAGACCGAGACCTGCCTCCAATTCAATCCGGCTATCAGAACCAGTCGATTGAACTGGTCATTTTCGGCATCACCACACCAGATATTGGAAAATGCCTCTTCAAAGTCTTTACGCTGATGTTCGGCATAGTGTTCCTCAGAATGCCTCAGTGAGTAATCATGCATCCAGATATAGTCATCGTCTGAACGCGTAATTTCATAGGGGCGTTCTTCCTTCACCCAAAGCCCCATGTTTTCGAGTACAGGCAGCACATCAGAAGGAGAAATCTGTTTCTTGAAACTGAACAGTTTCAATCGCATTTGCCGGCGATCGGATTCCTGCAGTGTTCGAAAGAAAGAAACAATCAGATCATTTTGTTCGCTCAGAGCAGACAGTTTTTCAAGATCTGCTGCAGCGACCCAAGGCGAGTAATCTTCCTTAAAGCTTGCGTTGAATGCATTCTGAAAGCTTCTTAAATACTGTGTACCTAAGTCTTCTCCGTAGCGCTCTATCGTCGCCTGATGAAGTGAGTCGCGCCAGGTGGTTGCAGCGTCCTGAACGCGTTGCTGAATTTCCTCCATGCTTACATCGGGCTGACTGTCCTTGTCAACATAGATGGTGTACTCAATCCGCGCCAGAACCGAACCTGAAAAGGTGGCAAAGAACTCTGACGATTTCCCTTTGAGAGACTCCATCAGAATGCCCTCAATCTTGACGCGTAACTCGCGACCGAATAACTCGTGTGGAATGTAAACCAGCGCTGAGTAGAAACGTCCGAACGGTTCCCGTCTTAGAAAAAGTCTTACTCGATTTTTCTCCTGCAGTTCCAGAGTGCCAGCGACATCTTGGAAAAGTTCATCGACTGAAATTCTGAACAGCAAGTCGCGAGGAAAGTTGTCGATGATGTTCGTCAAAACGCGAATGCTGTGAGTTGTCTCCGGAAAGCGACTGCGCTGGAGTACAAGTTTGATTTTGGTGCGCAATAACGGAATCAGACTTGCACTTCCGTTGTACGCGGTTGAACTGAAAAGCCCAGCAACAGCCCTAATTCCAGTGAAATTTCCTGCCGCGGAGAATTTTGGAATAACGACAACATCCAGGTAGGAAGCACGATGGATAGGTGAATGAGAATTTGCTTTGGTAATGATGATTGACTGGTCTTTGGCTTTAGCGACCAGCGCATCAATCGGTAAAACCGTTCTAAGGTCATCGTAATCCCGAAATATGCCAAGAAAAGACTTTTCATTCAAAGTCATCTTGCCGTTCTTTCTCCAATTTATTTCGCAGTATCCAAATAATGAGAAATTTCCAGCTGCCAACCAATTGCAGAACTCTGCATAGTCTTCCAATCCCGCGTTATTTGATCGTTTTTTCTCGTTCTCAAGGTTCTTCGAAGCCTCTTTCATTTTTACGCGCATCGGGCGCCAGTCCTCGACCGCAACTTTGATGGTGATTAGAACTCTACGCAGGCGTTTTTCAATTTCAACAAAATCACTCTCGTCGGCAGGGCGATCAAATTCAAAGTGGAGAAACGACTCAAATACTCCGTCGAGAAAATCAGCATTCAGAGGCGCTGCAATTCTTTGTAGTTTGCCTGATGCGTTTCTCTTTACGGCGAATACGGGGTGAACAACGTGGTGAACCTTGCACCCCACCTGGTTTAACACCATCGAAACGGAGTCCACAAGAAATGGACGGTCCAAAGTTACAATTTCAAGAACGGCGAATTTTGAGCGCCAGCCATCGCGTTCGACGTCCGGAAAGTAAAGTCTGATTTTGGTTTCGTCCAGCTGTCGGGTTTTACACAACTCAAAGTGCGCAAGTGCGGCACCTCTTAAATCAAATACGTCTCTTTGATCTAATTCTTCATAAGCAACTCCGTAATAGTAAGATCGAATGAAATCAGAAAATTGACTGTCACTAATACGCAACACGCTGCTATCATCGCTGACCAGCCTGTTGATCAACGCTTCGGTTTGATGTGAGTGCAGGATGGACATGGAATCCTCCCTAGGTCTAAATCCAAACTATGCGTTCAATATACATTTTTGAACAAAACAACTTTATAGTGTTTGTTCTTCTAGCGTATTTTGAGTTATAGATGTGTCAAACGGATGCAATCGATCACTCAATCCCTCATTTTTTGACTTTTGAAAATGTGATCATCTTTTGTCTAGCCGTTTGCCGAACCCTTTGTCGCTGGACTATGTAAGGCAATGGCTGCGCTGCAGATACTGCGCAATGGCGAGTCGGGGTCAGAAAACTCCAGCAGCTTTTGAACTGAGCAAGGGGCACAATTTCACCAATCAGTGTTCCTGAAGTACTTCTTAGCGCCTTTGAAAATCCACACTAATCCCAACTGGATCCAATGACGAATTAGAGTGAAAAGTGCACAAGAATATATCCGTTAAACCGAATTTTGTAATAATATACGATAATTAGTATAATATTAATATATACGGTTGATGGTATTTCAAAAGAGGGTAAGATGGACAAAGTAATTCGCAGTAATCGGGATCTTGGAGCGGTGATCCGCCTCGCACGTAAACATAAGAAATTGAGACAACTTGATGTTGCCAGGAAAGCCGCCGTCAGGCAAGCGTCAATCGCTGATATCGAGAACGCTGCAACGACTGCAAACCTCAACACGATTACCAAGGTTTTGTCAGCGCTGGATCTGGATCTTGTTATTGTTCCCCGTCGGACCACCGAATTTGATCCTATGGAGTATTGAGCGTGGGTCGAAAACGTCAAAAACGCGTTTTAGATGTATATATCGGTAAAAGTAGAATCGGGCAGTTGATACGTATGCCAAACGGTGTTGTTTCATTTCGCTATGACCTGGAGTGGCTGTCGTCAGATTCTGCATTTCCCATCTCTTTATCGATGCCGCTAACAGACCGGCTTTGGTCTGGAGGCAGAGCACGTCACTATTTTGACGGACTGTTGCCAGATAGCCTTGCGATGCGACAAAAGATTGCGACGCAGAAACAGGCCGAAAGTACTGACACATTTGATTTGCTTTCTGTCATCGGACGGGATTGTGTTGGAGCACTTAGATTTCTACCGGAAGGCCACGACCCCGGCAACCTGACAAAAATGAGTTACCGTCCAGTCAACGAAGGCGAAATCAGTGCTCGATTATCTTCCCTGCACTCTACTCCCCTTGGACTTGATCTTGATGAAGATGACTTTCGTATTTCGATAGCTGGCATACAAGAAAAGACAGCTTTTCTTTGGGATGGCAATCAATGGCAGTTACCGCTTGGGTCGACTCCAACTTCTCATATTTTTAAACCTGCGATTAAGGAAAGTCCGACTGGTGCCGATTTCTCCGATACACCTTGGAACGAATGGTTGTGCCTGACACTTTGCCGTACATTCGGACTTGAAGCCGCAAAAGCCAATGTGCATCATTTTGAGGACAAGCCTGTTATCGTAGTGGAGCGTTTTGACCGTGTCTGGCAGCAGAATGTACTTTACCGGCTGCCTCAGGAAGATTTATGTCAAGCCTTAGGCTACCTTCCCAATCAAAAATACCAAAGCGATGGAGGTCCCGGCATGAAAGACATATTCAAACTGCTCAATAGCACAATTGCTCCGTACGATGATCGACGGACTTTTCTGAAGTCACAAATATTGTTTTGGCTACTAGCTGCTATCGATGGTCATGCCAAAAACTTTTCTATCTTCTTGTCACCGGCAGGTTATCGACTGACACCGTTATACGATGTGATGTCGGTTGCTCCGTATCCGGAATTCCCGATACAAAAGACGAAATTGGCGATGTCGTTCGGCAATAAGAATTACTATCGCTTGAGCCAGATTCAACCTCGACACTTTCGCCAGACAGGTAAGAACGTAGGTATGCACGCACAGGACACGGATGAAATCCTATCTGAACTGATTGAGCGAAAGGACAAAGCAGTCGCTGAAGCTGAAGCACTCGCAACCGATACTGGAGTACCGGAATCAACAAGCGAACCGATTTTCGATGGTTTGATGAAGCGATTCGCGATAATTGAAGCTGACCGCATCCGACAGAGTACTAATGATTGAAAAAACGAACAACTAATGTCTATTTATGATGAACCGTTCGTTGAATTCAATGTACTCGGTTCAGTAGTATCGCTTTTCCCTGCGGCAATACGCGGGTTGGATTTTTTTGATTGCAAGAAGTCATGACATCAATATTCCGAAACGAGATTCCTTATGTCCGCAATATCCGTTCAATTCCAATCCGTTAATCTCAGAGTCATCTCATGAAAAATAGATCACTTCTTTTGATTATCGGTGTACTCTTCATAGGCTTCTCACACGTTTCATTAGCACAAACCTGGCAGGGTCATTCAATTCTTTTTGAGTCCAGCAATTGCGATGTCCGAACATCAGGTGCGACAGTGTTGCGTTGTGTTGGCACCAGCGGGCGGGAACAGATGAATCAGCTCTCGACACTGATTTTTCACTGCTTTCTAGGAAACCTGTCTTTGACTCTTGGACATGCTGCAGTCAATAGTGATGTGACAGATTACCGATTTGAAGACAATCAAGGACGAGTAGCGTACGGAGATGATCAAACCAAAGATTCTAGAGTACGCACAGGATTTTCGGATCCGAATAGTACGGTTCCTCGCTGGATCTTCCGAAACATGACTGACGGAGACTACATCAGCAAGCTTTTCTACTATCTCAATGAGATGGAAGTTCAAGGACAGTTTGAGTTTTCGGCTGACGATCAACAATCATTCAAAAGATTTCTTGAATTTTGTCGTGTCAATCGCAAACTTAAATCCGAAAAGTAAATATTTTCAAGAGAATGTGAAAAAAAACTTGAAATAGCGTTTAATTTAGTGCATTCTTTTCGATGCTTTCGGTTACAACCCCGAGCTAAGGCTTGCAAGAATGAGCATCACATTCGAATCAGGACTACACAGTTACAGTCCAAAGCCAACGGGAGATCAATATCCCGAACCGGTACCACATGTTCTGGCACCGGCTGCAACTGGTGTTGATCAATTTATCAATTTTCACGGCGGTGATGTCGATCGTGTCTTTGGTGAAGCCGGAGTCGACCCCAACTGCATCGGCAATCCGATAATTGGAATGTGCCTGAAGTCATTTTGTGGCCTTTTTGAATCTGCATCAGACAATACGCAAAATGATAATTTCGGTTTGTGGTTTGGCAACCAGTTTCAGCCCAATGATTTGGGACTCTGGGGCTATGCGGCGATATCCTCCCCCACTCTGGGAAATGCTCTGGACAATCTGATTGACTTGTTCCGGTATCACCAGCAGTGCTCAATGCTGAGACTGACTGCCTCGAATAGCAATTCCTATCAACTTGAGTACCAGGTTCGAGATCCGAATATTGTTCAACGCAGACAGGACGCTGAGTTATCGCTTGGAATGTTTTTCAATCTAATCCGCGAATGTATGGGAAAGGACTGGCATCCTGAAGAAGTCTACTTTGAGCATCCAAAACCCGAAAACAGCAAAGAGCACGAAAAGGCATTCGACGCACCGGTATTCTTTAACCAGAAGTTTAATGCGATTGTTTTCGACTCGACGATTCTTGAGAAATCGATGCCCAAAGCGGATTTGAAGCTGATGGCGATTACAAGAGCGTGTCTCGAATCTTTGCACACCAACACACCAATGAATCAGAATCTGACAGACAAGATTCGGAATCTAATTCGGATCAAGCTGTCAGAAGGTTATCCTTCGCTGGAGTCGATTGCAGAAAGCCTATATATGAGCACGAGCGCAATTCAGCGAAACCTTGCCTGGGAAGGTCTTTCTTATACCGAACTCGTTGAGGAAGTCCGCAAAAGTCTGGCAGAGATGTACTTCAAACAACGCAATCTTTCTCTATCTGAAATAGCATACCTGCTTGGATATTCCGAACTCAGCGCTTTTAGCCGCGCATTTCGTCGCTGGACTGGGCTCTCACCAAGAGATTTTCGAGGTAGAAGTCTGGATTCTTAGGCTGATTCTCTCAGCCAAGCTAGTTCTTTGGGGTGTAGGATGGCTACAATTCTTCGGCAACAAGAATGAATTTCAAGTGTCCATTGTTGAATGGACTTATTCCAACAGTTTGACCACCATACACCAAGGTGCGTAGTATCAATCTGGCTTGCCGGCCCTCAGTCTTCTAACAGCCAGAACAATCAGAAACGCGATCAGCAGGAATCCTGTCGCACCACCCATGGTTAAAGAACCCAGAGTCGGAACCATCGGTGTGTAGCCTGACACCATTTTTGAGTAGAGCCACTCAGGGATAGTCTGATCAGCTCCTGTGGTAAACAGAGAAAGTGGAAAGTTGCCCCAGGATAGTAAGAATGCAAAAACTGCGCCTGAAATGATACCAGGCGACAAAATAGGCAACGTAATTTCCCTCAATACCTGTAAGCGAGAAGCACCTAAATCATAGGCTGCTTCTTCCCAGACCGGATCAAAGCTGTATACCTGGATGGACATAATCAGCGTAACAATGGGCAAAATCCAGATCATGTGCGCAAATACCGCTGTGTGCCAACTTGTTGTGATACCTAGCGATGAGAACCACAAGAGCAAAGCTAAACCTAATACAGCCTGAGGGAAAAATATGGGCAGCAGAATTATTCTCTGATACATCTTTCTCCCCTTCCAGTCATAACGGGCAAACGCAAGTGCGCCGAAAAATGCCAACACCACAGACAGTATTGTGACGAGTAGTGCAACGCTGAACGATGTCCAAAATAAATCACGGACTGACAGTGACTCAAATGCCTTCTCGTACCAACGAGTGTCCCATGCATTCACCGGAAATCGAAAATATCGCTGCTTTGTGAACGATGCCATGACGACTGCCATCATCGGCATGTACAAAAACAGCAGCACTGTAAGTGTCCAAACGACAATCAGCGCACGAACAACTCTGCGTTGTAGCAGTGATTTCACGGGTTAACGCCGTCCAACCAATCGATCAAGATCGATATTGCGAAACAGAAAAAATATGATCACCAACGAAAGAGTAATCAGTAACACCGACAAAACCGACCCTTTCGGCCAGTTTTGCGCAAATGTAAAGGCGGACTCGATGTCATCAGCAATCATTACGATGACTTGACCACCCAAGATTTTTGATTCAGCCAACGACCCAAGCGACAGAATAAAAACCAGCAGACTACCAATCAGAATGCCCGGCATGGAGAGAGGTAACTCGACCTCCCAAAAAATTTGTAGCCTGGACGCACCTAGATCTGAAGCAGCCTCCTTGAGGGAGTCCGGAACCATCGACATGCCAATAACCAGTGGAAAAAGCATAAATGGCAGATAGACATAAACCAGACCTAACACGACAGCGGGAACCGTATAGAGCAAGCCAGATAGTGAGACGCCAAGCAAATACTGTAAAGAGCCATCAATCACACCATTTTTCAATAACAGCAAAACCCAGCCAAACAATCGAATGTTTTCCGAAATGAGCAGAGGCAATGCGACCAGAATTGTAATCAGTGTCGCCCACCGATTAAACAACTTTGTCATGCCATACGCGATCGGATAGGTGATGACTAGCAGCAACGCAACCGTGATGACTGCAAGAATCAAAGACCAGCCAAATGAAATGTAATAGCTCTGCGTTACAACTGACAAGTAGTTATCTAACGTCGGGACCTGGTTAAGCGTGAACGTTTTCGGCGGCATAAAGCTGTAGAGCAGAACCAGTACCAACGGTCCTGCAAATCCAACAAGCAAAAATAAGCCAACCGGTACTGCATTCAACAAACCTGGTTGACGAATCCAGTCAGAGAACGACTTCATGGTGCTAAAGTGGTTTGATGGTGATCAGTATCTTGGACTGAATATCAGGAAGGAACCAGAATTGAGTCTTCTGCTCGCCAGCCGATTGTTACAGGCTCACCTGCGTTTCCAGAAAATGGATCGTCCTGTAATCTTTCAACCAACCAATGGTCTTCACCATCAGCGCTTCGAACCTGATACTGTATTCGAGAACCCAGAGCGTAGTCGTTGAACAACACGCCCTGAATCCGATTGGGAAGAGCATCCGCCGCTCTACCAATTTTCATGACTTCGGGGCGAATGATCATAAATCCAGATTCAAAATCCTGTCCGTTTTCGGTAATCTCGTACATGCTGCCAGTCGTACTGTCCTTGACTTTACCAGTTCCTGCTTTTTCAACAGTCAAAGTGTTGACTTCTCCCATGAACTGTGCAACAAACTTGTTCAGAGGTCGATTGTAAATGTCGTCCGGGCTGCCAATTTGAATCAGTTTTCCGTGATTTAGAATCCCAATTCGGTCGCTCATCACCATCGCCTCTTCCAACGAATGGGTGATGTACACAAAAGTCTTTCCGGTCTCCCGATGGATGTCCTTTAGTTCTTTCTCCAGCGTTTTGCGCAGACGATAATCTAGCGCAGAGAGTGGTTCGTCAAAAAACAGTATTTCGGGATCAAACGCCAATGCGCGGGCAAGTGCGATCCTCTGACGTTCTCCGCCTGAGCACTGATTAATTCTTTTGCTGTAAAAATCGCCTGGCAGACGCAAAAGCTCTAACAGTTCAAGTGCCCGCTCGCGCCTTGTGGAAGAAGCAACTCCAGCGATTTTCATTGCGAATTCGACATTCTGCCCCACAGTCTTATGTGGAAACAGTGCCAAATTCTGGAACACCATGCACGTCGGACGCCGATTTGCCGGAACGTCGTTCATGACATCCCCTCGGAGAGCGAATTCGCCACTGGTGGGGCTATCCATCCCCACCAGTATGCGAATTAGAGTGGTTTTCCCACTGCCCGACGGACCGACCAGCGTGAAGAATTCCCCTTCAGAAATGCTGAGGTTTACCTCATCAAGAGCGGTAAATTCACCGAATTGCTTTGTTACACCTCTTAGCTCTAAAAAACCCAACGGCACTTCATTCATACACTATGGGCTCCATGCAAAGATCCCATGTCTGCATATTTTATGGAAGTCGCGATTAGGCTTCCCGTTCCCGCTTCGCAGCAGAATAATGCTCATACATTTCTGCGTAATCGGGATTGATGTCGTAATCTGCTGAACGGGCCATTTCTTCTTCCAATGAATCCCATTGAATTGCATCCAGTTCATCGGAATCAAATGCACCGAGTACATCAGCGGAACCCATCTGAGTCACCGGGTTATACGTACCTTCAGCAAATGCAACATTCTTACTAACATCCGGACGCTGGATATAGGCAAGAAATTCCTCTGCCAGTGGCGACACCTGCGGATTGTTCACAACAGAAGTCAACTCAATCCAGACAATTCCACCCTTCCCGTCCATCGGACCAGAAGCTGGTGTAATGCCGCGAACGTTGCTGTAGCCGTCGTAGCGGGCTGGAGATGCGGTGTAGGTACCACCAGTAAAGTATGCATCAATTTCGCCGTTGATCAGAGCCAGGTTCATGGCAACTAGGTCGTCGGTCAAAATCTTTGCACCATTGAATACCTGCCGTGCCACATCGCTGAATGCCGAAATTTCGTCCGGTGTATGCACCTTAAATGGATGGACATCCGCAGCGACACACATATGGTAAATATTCCAGTTGTCATAAGTAAGAACGCCGTAGCGATCTTTCATGGCTGGATCCAAGAACAGCTTGAAGCCCTGGTCCTCTGCCATAGATCGTGAAATTTTGTCCGTATTGACAACAAAATTAAATGGACCGAATCGTTGCGTTACACCCAGCAAATGCTCACCCGTCTTATCCATCGCCCATGAATACGGAGGATGGAAGGCAGGCATCATTTTCTCGAAGAACGGCTCAAATCGATCTCGTGGCAGATCAAGGATTAAATTTTCCGGCCACATCATTTCTCGGGCCCATGGGTTGTTGACGTTAATCAAGTCCCAAATTTTGGTTTCACCCGCCCGGAGTTTATTTACAGCGTCGGGATCTGAGGTTAGACCTTCAGCACGAACCGTCGCATCAAACTCTCTTCGGAACGGATCCAACACATCGTCCGAGTTGTAGCCTTCCCAGCAATAAATGTTAAGTTCCTTCTCACGGGCTGCATGCGCAAGGCCCGGAAAGGTGCCCATCGCATACGCAGCAGCAAACGCTCCGGTGGTTTGCAGAAAGTTTCGTCTTGACGTATGAATCGCCATATTTTGCCTCCTTCTAAGTATCAAAATTAAATGGATCGGATAGATTCATCTCATTGAATAGTGGATTCAATACAATAGCACAAATTAATGCTAATCACACAAAAATCTTGTTCAGCTAAATATTAGTCTGCGTAGCGTCGAATTATGAATCCAAACCTCTTGACAATCTTGAGAACTGAAAAAGCCCTCAAGATATTTGATGTTCCGCAGTATCCCAAATTTCATTGAGTTTTGTCTGACTCGCAATGATTTTTCGTTCCTGGCTATCGGGTAAAAACGGGTAGTCCCGATATTCCTCACCTGGTCTGTATGAACCATATGGACGATTACAGGCCATCACTCCTTCGCGGTCAGGACAGCCATTTGTCATAAATGCCAAGCCGCTGTCAAATGCCAGTTTCGCAGAATTATTCTCTGGAGCCAGCCGAACCAGATCCCCTGCGTCATTGAATTCAAGTGCATCAGGCGGCAAATCGCAGTTTTCAATCAAGTACTTGACATATTGAATGCGGCGCCAGCGCTCTAGTGGGGTACGTGGCACATCCTGCATCTCTGTGCCTGGTTCAGGATTAAAGGAAAACAGATAGCCAGCAATCTGCTCAGAATTCAACTGGTAAATCATATCGAACATTTCCTTGTCCGTCTCTCCCAACCCAACAATCAAATGACAATTGACTTTCATTGGCCCATATATTCGCCGTGCAGCCCGAACGATTTCCCAATGCTGGTCCCACCGATGTGGTCCTTTTGCCAACTTGCCACGAGTTCGTAGAAATAAATCTTCAGTTACTGCATCCAATCCGACGCCAATAATATCGACCCCTGCCTGTTTAATTTCGTGAAGGTCATCTTCATCCAGCAGTGTTGCAGTTACTAGTCCTGATATTGGAACTTCGGGTGCAGCTCTGTGAACACGGTCTGCCATATCAATCAAATCGCGTGTCGCTCGATGATCCTGAACCTGTGCAATACACACCCGCCCTACTGACGACGCTGCCTCCTTCTGCGCAATTTTTTCTGCAACCAGATCTGTTTCATACAGCGGCCATTCAACCCGAATAAAACTGTTTTCTTCTGCCAAACCCGGCCTTTCTCGGGCCAGTCCGCAATAAGAGCAGTTCGCCGCGCAACCCTGCGGATAGTTCTGCAGCAGATTAATACAATTGCAGCTGCAGCCGTTGATGCGCCCCGGTGCAAGACCAAGTTCTATTGCCGCTGCTACACTGATCCGAACATAGTCCGGACTTATCTGATAGTGCTGCTCCTGCAGCTTTGTTGGGATTCCGGTTGTTGCCATGTATGGTCCTTGAATTGAAGTGGTTTACCAGCTCACGCCACAGCAGGCGTTAATGAATTCGGGTTTGAGCCCCCTGCTCTTGGCATATTTGACGATACCCTCCGCTGGATAGGCGATTCCGTTCAATCCGGTATCAATTGCCGCTCGGTCAATCTTTACCTTGTGCGGACCTACTGGGCGGGCACAACCCAACATAATTCTGTCGTTTGGCAGTGTTCTACGGGCAAGTTTGAAAAAGTCCGTGATTTCTTTAACAGAGGGCGGGATTACAGCAGCCATCGGAGTACCTGAAAGCGGCATGAGTATGACTAGAACCAGAAGTTTCAGCGCATGTCGACTGATCATCTCCAGCGCATTGGTCTCGCCCAACATTCTGCCGTAGTGCAGTCCCATAATGATATGTGGAACACTAGGAACTCCATGGCGCTCAAGTCTTTCCAAGACTGCCTCGTATTCATTGACATCGGTATTCAGGTGATAGACATCCCGTATGGTTGAGTTATCACCAATGATGTCGACCATTGCACCATCAATTTCGACATCCGCCAACCCGCGGCAAGTCTCTTCATCCGGTAATCCTGGGTGTACTCGGATCACCATACCAAACTCCTGACGCACTTTAATCATGTCAGAAATGTGTTTGCGAAGCGGTACCCTGCCCCTGCGATCGCTTCCGCCTGAGATCAGAATCCCTTTTGCACCTTGATCATGCAACCTGGAGCAAATCTCGTAGAGCGATTCGCGTGAACTCGATAGATCACGCATGCCTCGCAACACACCAGTTTTGCAATGTTCGCAATTGAGTGAGCAGGCTTCTCCCGTCACACTAATCGCAACGAACTCGATTTCGTTGTGCTGCTCATACTCTGAGGTCTGATAGCGTTTGAGACCTGGCGCATGGAAAACAATGCGATTGTCAATCGCTGCGGTGCGGTTTTCCAACAAGGTTAAGTCAACTGTCGAATTGGTTGTCGATTCATTCAACATGGAAAATGCCTTAGACAACTTCTGCGATTTCTCGGCCAAAACAGGAACCGGTAGTCAATTCGCTATTGCCGGTGTTGGACTGGTTAAGCGCGCGTAAAAGCGTTGTGATAATTTCACTTTCCGAGATTCTGTCCCAAGCTTTCGCGTTTTGCTTCATTGATTTAGTGATGGTCTGTTGCAATGCACGTGGTTCGCTTGTATGCCATCGCAGGCTACTCTCCAGATCATGGACTGCATTGTCTGAAGTGATGAAGTTTCCACTCAAAAATACGGATTTCAAAGTGTCGCCAGCAGTAATTACTTTGATCTCAAGATCTCCAGCATCTGTTCGAATAGAACTCTGTCCAACATGATCGCGAATATGCGCATTATCTAGATAAATCCATTCGGTGGTTGAATATTGTGTTTCAACCAATTGATCAGCAAGTTGCTGCTCACTGGATTTGATTTTCTGTGCTTCAATTCTTACTCCGAACATGTCTTCATAACCAGTCCTGACAGTTTCAATCAACTCGGACATGGAAAAATCGGTACCGACACTTGCACGAACCGTAGTGATTCTCCTTGCAACAGCTGTGTAGCGATTTGTTGAAGTTTCCGATGAGTCAAATGGCGTGCGCAACAATTTCAACATCGTCTTGATGTTAAGGTCAAGCAATAGCGAGGCGTGAAACAATCGGCCACTGGAATTGGGCTGGTAAAGACCTAGCCCGGCAATTTTTCTGTTGTCAGCGACTAGATCATTTTTACCTTGAAACTTCGCTGAAATTCCCAACTTTTCAAGTGCTCTAGTTAAACCACTGGCACATTGATGCATCAGATCTGAGGAACGCACTGCGAATCTATCTGTTCCATTCGGAATAATTAATGCGATTCCCAATTGATCCGGTCCCATAATGATTGCTCCACCACCACTTGGTCGTCGATTGATCGGAACACCCATCGTTTGACAGTGTTCAAGATTTACTTCGTTGGGCACATGCTGAAACCGACCCACCAGAACACAGGGTGTGTATGCGTACAGCCTTAGAGTTGGAGAGCCCCACACCGACGCGGAACGAGTTAATGCATCATCTAGTGCAAGGCCGCTATCGGGAAGAACCTCGCAGTCTGACAACAGCCGCCAATTCACAGGCACTGCTCAGGCATCATTGTTTTGGCCGCGTAGATCTTCCGGCAGCAATTCAAACAAACTGTCTGAATCATGTAGTTGTGCACTTTCAGTTGTCCAAGACAGCGGTTCAATCGCTAACAGCCAGCCAGTTCCGTAGGGATCAGTGCTAACCAAGCGTGGATTTTCGAGTGCGGATTCATTTCGATTAACGATCGTACCACTCACAGGGCTAACAATGTCACCGGTCATTTTTGCAGCTTCCATTGAGCCGACTGACTGCCCTCGAACAACCTGAGATCCTGGTTCTGCGAGAGTCAGGTATGCCAACTCGCCGAGTGATTCGACCGCAGGGGAACCTATCCCCACCTGCAGATATTCTGTATCGGGTTCCGATTTAACCCACAAGTAGGACTCGCTATCGTAGAAGCGATCCGAAGGCAACCATGAATGACGGTCAGGCATCTTTGCTCTCCTTAATGTTGATCCTACAGCGCTTCAAGCTTGCGAAAGGACTTTGGCAGCATCTTTAAATCCACCATACCGGTAACAAGCGCAGCAATGACACTAGCTTCTTCATAGATGAGTTTGTAGTATTGGGTTTTCAGCGTTAAGGCACTGGACAAAATAATCGCAGCAACGGTGAGTACTGATCCAATTGCAAGAGTTGCCATTCCCGTTACCCCTTGCCCAATGGTACAACCCAATGCGAGCACTCCACCGATTCCCATTAACACTCCACCGATCGCATTTAAAACGAAGTCACCAAAAGAGGCAAACCAGGTGAATTTGAATTGTCGTCTGAAAATCGCATCAAGTGACGAGCCGAGTAGTAACCCTAACGCAGCAAGCATACCAACAGTAATTAATACTGAGGCGTTTTCCAATTCGAGAGCGAGACTGACATATTCTCCCAATGGATTGACAAAGGTGAAGGATTGAGCACCAACACCCACTGGGGGACTATCAGCCCATTCAGCAGCTTCCACCCATGCCATGCCCGTTGGACCTGATGTCAGGTACCATCCAGCAACTACGGCAAGGCCAATCACAACACCTGCAACGATATTGTGTCCGTTACCTCTAAAACCGCGGGTGCGCTTAATGAAGTACCAGCATAACATGACTGCCAGTACTACAAGAACCAGACGTATTAGACCGGGGCTCCCTAGAGGAATAATTTGATAAATGAACGATCCGAAATCCTGAGCTTCAAGTCCAAGAGAGCTGAATTCAATGGAAAGTGGCTGCAACCAGTTATAGAACATTACTTCAAAGAACCTGGTTTTTGTCATAAGGTATGCGAAATATGCAACAATCAACAGGGTAACCAGACTTTTCAGATTGCCACCACCTACGCGCACTAGATTTCTGCTTACGCAGCCTCCGGCAAGTGTCATTCCGACTCCGAACATGACTCCACCGAGTAAATAACGTAACCAAGCGAAATTTGTTGTGCGATAAGGCGGACGCTGCTGGCTGATGTCTATTAATGCAGCAATCTCAAACAGGACAATAAACAGCGCGGCTACAACCATAGCGAGAAACCACGCGCCCAAGCGCCCAAAGTCATTGAGGTTTATCCAATCCGACACCCCGCCCATGGTGCAAAAGTTTGTCCTGCTGATCACGAAACCCATGACTAATGAAACCAGGAAAAAGCCAATCAGAACGGGCAAACCGATAATTTCTTCCATAACTGTATAGATGTAAATTTGGTATTTGGAATTCTGTGCAGATAAGTATATTCGTAGAAGCCGGTACTTTCGGAGCCAACCCTAGAAAAGAGATGTTTTCCTTGTCGTCATATTCGGAAAGTTCTAGCTAGCGTCTGCTTCCCCATCGTCAATTGAGGCATTATCGTTAGAAACTTTATATTAATACTACGGCGAAATACAAACTGTCCGCGTTCCTGTTTTTGACCCATCTATAAGATTCTTTTCTTTCTGTTCCGAGTCATAACGATCTTCGCATACAGGGGCTTTTCAATTGTGTGGCTTATATGCTGCCAGCAATCAAACCAAGTTCTTCCTCGACTAACATCGGGCTTTTTACCATCTGTCCGTAATCCCGCTATTGCGCGATATTTTTTCAATGACGCGATTCAATGCCACACACCCAATATGAAACGGGGTGCTTTCGCACCCCGTTTGATTTGATTCAAATTGATTGAATCCGGTTAGAAGTGAACTGCCAGAGCTACACCAGTTCTGTTGCCCCCAGAAGCACCGTCATGCTTGGGATTATCGTCATAGTTGACATGTTCAAGAACCAACGCGGTGTTGTCGCCCAAATCCTTGGTTAATGAAAGCAGCCAGGGCTGGTGACTGTCCTTGACGTCTCTCCACTGAAACAGATAACTGAGGCCGGTATCACCTAAGCCGCCACGGACTCCGAAGAACGTGGTTTTTTCATTGACATCAATTTGTCCTGCAGTGTCTTGATCACATGAGTCTAATGAAGTATACACACCCAAACAATCATCTTTTCTAGTTTGTGTGCCAGCGTAAGCCGTCAGTCCGCTCACAGAAACCTCAGCTGCAAGTGTCGTCGTTTTGATATTCCCCCTTAAAGTGTCGCCCGCATCTGGATTTCGTACACTATTATTATTATCAAATATAGCGTGCTCGTGTCTGACATGCGCAATTGCAACTTTTCCAAGGTCGCCAACATTGATACTCAGACCGTATTCAACACGTTGCTTGTCCTTAGTCGGATCCCAATTCAAGAAATTATCAAAAGCAGCACGTCTATCGACATAAATTGCGTCAATTTGCAGACTCATCATATCGTTCGAAAACGCATACGATATCGCGGGTCCATGCCGACCGGAGGTTTGCGAACTACCCCAGAACAATGAATTGTCCGTGATGGCGCCAACCGAGTTGTACGACGCACTCCAGATCTGACCCACGGTCACGGTTCCAAAGCCACCGGAAAGTCCGACGTAAGAAAGCCGTCCATCCGGCAGACTCCCATCTGCCGCATTGATATTGTGCTCGAACTGATACAAGGCGGTGAGTCTTTCACCTGCTTCAGCCGAACCCCTGATTCCCCAGCGTGACCCACCGTCAAAGACGCTTAAATTGCTGTCCGATGACATAAGACCGACGCGCAACGAACCATACCAAATTACACCTGAGTCATACCAAGCTACAGCTTCTTCAGTCATTTCTTCTTCAGCTTCATCGGCAAAAACGACTGAGGGGATACTCAGCATTCCTAACAATGCCAATGTTATTTTTATGAAGTCTTTCAACGGAACTCTCCCATATCAAACTCCAATAATGATACTAAGCAGCCTACAGTCAAATTGTAATTCATTCAGCCACCCAATAGGATTATTGAACTGATTCAGTACATTGGGCGGTAGTGGTTGTTTTTGGTGCTAAAGATTATTGGCACAATATTTCCTCGTGAATAAGTATGTTGGCTGAAAACCTCAAAGTACCTAAAATTGATGATGTTGCGGTACTCTGAATATTTGTGGGGCCGAGATCAAGAAGTTGTGACGTTGTTATGGTTTCGAAACTTCAACAAGTTGTGTGACGAGGACGACTCGTCCAACCCTTTGAATCGAGTACAGGATGGCAATAATTTGCCGACTCATCGTCGGCAGGATCGCTCAGTTGCTGAATTAGCTGATCAATAGCGACATTTGGACTTATTCTACGAAAGCATGTCTAGTGCTGGTTGATAACTCTGTGCACAATTCCAAAGGTCATTTTGCGCTCGCCGATGGAATGGTGCAAATGCTGAATCCGTCCGATTTAGCGATGAACCCAACCCATAGTGGGATGTCAATGTTGGGTAATTCGCTGTTCAGTCGCAGGTGTGGAGAGACATTTACTCTGCGGGACGTATTCATTGACTACATTGGACAAGAAGAACTTACTGGCATACACTACCAATACAAGTGGATGGACATTGGAACGCCCGAAAAACTTCAACAGTTGGAAGAGTTGCCAAAGTCGTAATCTCCTATAAATACGCCAATCCCGGCAATTCCCGCTATTGCGTGGATTTTGATGCAATTTTGCAAATCAATGCTACGGACCATACACTCTACAAAAAACGGGATGCTGTCACACCCCGTTTTATTTGATTCAATCTGAATAAATCTGTCAGAATTCAACTGCTAGAGCCACTCCAGTTTGATTGGCTCTACCACCGTCATAATCGGCATGTTCAAAAACCAACGATGTTCTGTTGCCAAGACTCTTGGTTAATGAAAGCAGCCAAGGCTTTCGGTTCCTGGACTTCACGTCTCTCCACTGAAACACATAACGGAGGCCAGTATCGCCTAGGCCGCCGCGGAATCCAAAGAACGTAGTTTTTGCTTTAGTAATTCGACTACATGGGTTGAAACTTTCAGGAAGAGGAGGCCCAACAAATTCTAAAAGACAAATTCTTTTTGTATTTTGGGTACCAATGTATGCTTTCAAATCGCTCACAGAAACCTCTGCCGCAAGTGTTGTCATTTTAGTCCTCGTAATGGTGCCACCGAGGTTAATATCTCCAGTTCCATTGTCAATTAAGCTGTATCTGTCGTCGAGATGCGCAATTGCAACTCTTCCGAGACGTCCAATATTGACGCTCAGGCCGAATTCAGTTCTTTCCAGGTCCTCTTTCGGATCATCGCGGACATAGACATTAAAAAGAGCGGGGTTAGGATGAAGATCGGCGTAAACTGCGTCAATTTGCAGCCTCATCAGAGCGTTCGCAAAAGCATAAGATATCGCGCTTCCATGACGATGGGTTGTTTGCGAATTACCCCAGAACCATGAATTTTCCGTAATTGTGCCGACCGAGGTGAACGACGCACTCCAGATCTTACCCAGAGTTACTCTTCCAAAACCACCGGACAATCCGACATAAGAAAGACGTATACCTGGCTGAACCGCATCTGGCGGGAACATATTGTGCTCAAACTGATACACAGCGATGAGTCCTTCACCAGCCTCGTGCGAACCCCTGATACCCCAGCGGGACCCGCCGTCGAAGACGCTTAAATTGCTGTCCGATGACATAAGACCGGCGCGCAGCGAACCGTACCAAACTACACCTGAGTCATACCAAGCTACAGTTTCTTCTTCAGTCATTGCTTCTTCAGCTTCATCAGCGAAAACGACTGAGGGGACATTTAGCATTCCTAACAATGCCAAAGTTATTTTTATAAGGTTTTTCAACAGAAGTCTCCCATAGTTTATTCAAATTACCTTTACGCTGTAGGAAACTAGCAAACTGTGGTCAAGATTGTAGAACATTCAGCGATCAGATTTGTTTGATTGCGCGAGTTCACTACATGTGAGGCGATCAGGTATCGAGTGCGTTTTGATTGTAATGTTGATTATGGCTTTCCTTGGGGTGAGTTGTCCGAACACCTAGTGCGGGCGGTAATGGTTGTTATTGTTGCTAATAGTAAAGGGCACAATATTTTCTAGCGAGAAATGCATGTCGGTGAAATACCTAAATGTACAAATTGATGATGCTGCGGTACTCTGAATGTTTGCGGGATTGAGATCAAGAAGTAGTGACGTTTATACGGTTTCGAAGCATTGGCGAACGGTGTGGCGAGGACAACTCGTCCAACCCTTGACATCGAGAACAGGATGGCTACGTCACGCTGCCCATCATTTACCGACTCATCGTCGGCAGAATTGCTCAGTTGCTGGATTAGCTGATAAATGGCAGCACATAAATATTGAGGTGATCATCCTTAGCGCTCGCACAGATACGGCCGATACGAATCCAGTTTGCTGGGTCTGGGTTACCTGCACGGGGCCTCAAGATCGTTGCGATCGCATTGCAGGTAATTTCGCACGCTCGTACGGTTGAGCTTGAGCTTGCGCGCAATTTCGCTGGCCGAAAGTCCTTCGTTCTTCAGTTCGTGAATCATCAAAAATTCTCTCTTAAAGAGCATCTTCGTGCCCATTGGTGGGGCTTTGAAAATTCAACCATAGAGTAAATTTTTCGGCCTTGACTTTCTGCTCGTTAGCGGACAGATAGTGATTTCGTTGGGGAAAATATAATAGTTCTGTTATCAGCCAGTCTCATTGGGTATTCGGATCAAGTCAAGTCGGGCGAACAATCGGGAGCAACCAACGCTCCCTATGCTTTAATCGAGTAGTACCTAGGGGGGTGCTCCTTTGTCGGGCGGTAGCGGAATTGCACCGTCAATCCATCCAGCCACCACCACATGTACCGGAATGGCGTCAGTCAAGTTGCTGCTCACCATACCTCACTCACCGTCAAAAAGAATGGGGTGCAAAAGCACCCCATTCTGTTAATACCAATTAAACGTGTAGGTTAGAAATTAACTACCAAACCCACTTGAGTTGCATTGGGGTCTTTGTCATTGTTTGCATGTTCCAAGACCAACGAAGTGTTGGCACCAAGACCCTTAGTTAATGAAATCAACCATGGCTTCGAATCTGAAGCCTTCAGGTCTCTCCATTGCACACGGTATCCGACACCTGTATCACCTAAACTGCCGCCAAATCCAAAAAATGTTGTTTTTGCGTCAGGTACTACTGCATTTTGAGCATCTGTACCACCGGCACGAGAGGTATTTGTATATTTATCTCTAGCAGAACCAACATACACAGTAAGGCCGCTCACAGATACCTGTGCAGCAGCGACTGTTGTCTCTGTCTGCCAAGAACTCGGGTCAGCGATAGCGGTAGTACCGTCGGCCGCAGTTAAAGTATTACCTTCAGCTAGTGAATATTTGTCATCAACATACGCAAGCCCAACTTTTCCGATATCACCCACATTCACAGTCAAGCCAAATTCGACCTGTTGAAGGTTATTGGTGTTTCGGACCGCATTGAGTGTGGCGACATTCACTCCTCCGACATTTTCCGTTGCTACTGCATCGGGAGTATCATATGATGCGTCGACCTGCACAGTCATCAGGTCGTTGCTAAACGCATAGGACACGGCCTTCCCAAGTCTCGACCCGCCTACACCGGCACCTCCGTAGTACCACGAACCGTCAAGGATTGGTCCAACCGCGGCGTAACCTGCAGAATTGATTCTACCCACCGTAACCGAACCAAAGGCACCGGAAAGTCCAACGTAACTAAGACGCCCACTGAGTTCAGCAGCATCGTCGACTCCGGTTTCAAATCGATAAACGGCTGTTAACCCTTCACCTGCATCATGTGTACCCTTGATACCCCAGCGGGAACCACCGTCCACGACATTTATATTGCTGTCCGATGATGAGACACCAATACGCAGCGAACCGTACACAGATATACCTGTGTCATACCAAGCAACAGGAGCTTCTTCCTCCATGGCTTCTTCTTCGGCCATGGCTTCTTCAGTCATCTCTTCTGCCGCCTCATCAGCAAACACGAATGAGGGGAAACTGAGAGCTCCTGCCATGGCCAAAGTAATTAATAGTTTTCTCATAGTTTAAATCTCCGAGATTTTTTCAATTGATAGTACGTTGAAATGAGATTGCAACGCACGGGTATTATTTTGAACTATTAAGCGTTCACTTGGAAACAATGCAAATCAGATTTACCAATAGATCAACAAATTTTCAATCGATATGTTGCATACATGCAACACGACCGGATCGATTGTCACTGGAACGTAATTCAAAAAGTTCCAAAACAACTACTTTGTTTGTGTATCGATGATTCCGCGAATTGAGTATCGGGTGCTAGTTTGCAATTTTCAGGGTGTACTAAATTCAACTGCTTTTAACAAATGGATCGGGTGAACAATCAGGAGCAACCAACGTCCTCTGGGCCTTTGAGTAACCTAAGGGGGAGGAGCTGTACCCCTTTGTCGGGCGGTAGCGGAATTGCACCGTCAATCCATCCAGCCACCACCACATGTACCGGAATGGCGTCAGTCAAGTTGCTGCTCACCATACCTCACTCACCGTCAAAAAGAATGGGGTGCAAAAGCACCCCATTCTGTTAATACCAATTAAACGTGTAGGTTAGAAATTAACTACCAAACCCACTTGAGTTGCATTGGGGTCTTTGTCATTGTTTGCATGTTCCAAGACCAACGAAGTGTTGGCACCAAGACCCTTAGTTAATGAAATCAACCATGGCTTCGAATCTGAAGCCTTCAGGTCTCTCCATTGCACACGGTATCCGACACCTGTATCACCTAAACTGCCGCCAAATCCAAAAAATGTTGTTTTTGCGTCAGGTACTACTGCATTTTGAGCATCTGTACCACCGGCACGAGAGGTATTTGTATATTTATCTCTAGCAGAACCAACATACACAGTAAGGCCGCTCACAGATACCTGTGCAGCAGCGACTGTTGTCTTTGTCTGCCAAGAACTCGGGTCAGCGATAGCGGTAGTACCGTCGGCCGCAGTTAAAGTATTACCTTCAGCTAGTGAATATTTGTCATCAACATACGCAAGCCCAACTTTTCCGATATCACCCACATTCACAGTCAAGCCAAATTCGACCTGTTGAAGGTTATTGGTGTTTCGGACCGCATTGAGTGTGGCGACATTCACTCCTCCGACATTTTCCGTTGCTACTGCATCGGGAGTATCATATGATGCGTCGACCTGCACAGTCATCAGGTCGTTGCTAAACGCATAGGACACGGCCTTCCCAAGTCTCGACCCGCCTACACCGGCACCTCCGTAGTACCACGAACCGTCAAGGATTGGTCCAACCGCGGCGTAACCTGCAGAATTGATTCTACCCACCGTAACCGAACCAAAGGCACCGGAAAGTCCAACGTAACTAAGACGCCCACTGAGTTCAGCAGCATCGTCGACTCCGGTTTCAAATCGATAAACGGCTGTTAACCCTTCACCTGCATCATGTGTACCCTTGATACCCCAGCGGGAACCACCGTCCACGACATTTATATTGCTGTCCGATGATGAGACACCAATACGCAGCGAACCGTACACAGATATACCTGTGTCATACCAAGCAACAGGAGCTTCTTCCTCCATGGCTTCTTCTTCGGCCATGGCTTCTTCAGTCATCTCTTCTGCCGCCTCATCAGCAAACACGAATGAGGGGAAACTGAGAGCTCCTGCCATGGCCAAAGTAATTAATAGTTTTCTCATAGTTTAAATCTCCGAGATTTATTTCAATTTGATAGTACGTTGAAATGAGATTGCAACGCACGGGTATTATTTTGAACTATTCAGACTTCATTTGGAACTTTGCATATCAGTATTTGCCAAAAGTATCGACAAATTTTCAATCGATATGTTGCATGTGTGCAACACGACCGGATCGCTTGTCACTGGCATGTAATTCAAAAAGTTCCAAAATTGCTATTTTGTTTGTGTATCGATGATTCAGCGAATTGAGTGATCAGGTGTTAGTTTGCAATTTTCAGGGTATACTAAATTCAACTGCGTATACAAGTTCTGCTTTGTGCTCGCGGTCTATATCCAATTGAAATAGCGGCTTTTTCCAGACAGTGTCGTGTCAAGAAGCTGCGATATAGTGTAGAGATTGGATTCCGAGCCAAGCCGTTTTTTGAAAATGGCAAGCAACACATACACCGAAACTCTGATTAGATTTGAGTCTTGGCCGCGTTTTCACTGGTGCCGTAGAACGAAATGATTCTCAAATGCTATTTGATCTACTTGAAGTGCAACTCAACATGCCATTGATTCTTGTCCAACCCGGCGATGGTCAGCCCCGGTAAATACCTATTGTTGGTTAGAAAGAACAAAGTCTTGTCCCGCTCGCGGTTGGCATACCTGACACGGCGCAACCTGACTGGAAACCACTTTGCGATTTCGGTTCCGGCCAGCACACCATTTGATCGCAGATCACTCCCTACTCCCAGTTGTTTGCATGTAAGTAAAACCGATGGAACTGGGTGTTCAAATTGGTGCGCACCACGAAATTACTGCCGAGTTGGTGAAATGTGTGCTTACGCCTGAAATTTGGGTATGCACGATCCATCGCATAGATCGGTCCGGGTTCTGACAAAACTGCTTCAAGAGTGTTCACGTCGTTGAGTTTCACAGGCGTGATTTTTCCGCTACGCTTGGAAAATCACTGATTTTGGTGCTGATGCTTTCCAAACTGACTGAATTTCATACCAGACAGAGTGGGTAATTCTGTCTCTGGGTTCAGCGCAGCCGATAAAATCAGTTGCGAAATGACACTATAGCGCAATCGCCTCCGTGGTGTAGTTCACTTTGCAATTCCATCCCAACCCTTTTATACCTTTTAAGTAGTTTCACCACTTGGAGGTAGCAAGGAATGAAACACTTAGAATTTACAAGACAATCAGCCAAATTAATCGGCATTTGCGCTCTCGTCGTATTTATTGTGAATATTGCAGGTGTACCTGTTGCTGAAGGGAAAATAGACGAAATAAAGGCAGCGAAAACGCGCATTCAATCTAAAAACTGCATACCAGAGAAAGGCCTAGAGTTTGAAGCCGGAGATGAAACAAGATTATCTACAGAAGAGATTGACAATCTCCTCACCGGAAATACTATTTTATCGACCAGTGAAGAATGGGGGTATTCGCAGTTTATTCCCTAATCCTCAGTTAGAGACTGCCAGCGGCGGCTAAGGCGAGATTTTCGGCACTCTGGCGGTTCGAAGCGCCAGGATTTTCCAAACCATCAAGCCACACACCGAAATCGGTGACCATTTTACCCGGCTGAACCCACTGCGAAGCGAATCTGGCGGCTCAGCAGCAAATCCGGCGCAAGCCTGTCCCTGACAGTAGACTGACTGCCATGATCTGTAGTGTAAAGCCGTTTCAGAACGAATGAGAAGTCAGGACAGGCTGCAGCGGCGGATGGCCCAAAGCGACTGTTCCAGGACAGGAAGTTTGGCCGCACTGACTTTCAGGGTCCACTGCCGCGCATGGCGAACCACCTGTCCGGCCATCGCATACAGTCGGTGACGGAAACTGATCGCCCGCACGCCATACCACTCCTGCGGCAGTTTCATGCGCATCAGCGCAAGCAGATTGAAGGCAATCGAAGACAGAAGCAGGTACGCGACATTGGCTTTGAACTCGCCGCACGGCAGATGCGCCGCGCTGAAGTCACTGCGAATTTCCTTGAGCCGGTTTTCCGAGCTGTCCCCTCTCTGGTTGTACCACCATACAATCTCGCCGTCACTGAAGCGGTCCAGGTCCAGATCGGTCGCAATCGCCCGGTAGATGTACCTGCCGCTGACCGCACTTTGCACATCGACCTGGTGCAGGCCTTCATTTTTGAAAACCATCTTCAGCTGCTCAGTCCCGTCAGGCATCCCAGCGTCGGCCGGCAGCTTGTCCCGCACCCGTTTTTTCTGCACCACCAGACAGAAAGCCTCAGGCACATCTTCCATCACATGCAGCGTACGGGCCAGATACTCGCCTTCCAATACCGCACCGTCGGCATTCACAACCGCATTCCAATCCTCATCCTTAATGTCCAGTACCGTTTTCTTCACCGCACTGTCCATCTTCGCCCGAATCGCAAAACGGATGCCGTGTGCGCGGCAATCATTGATGATGCCCGCCTGATAGGAGGCGGCATCGGCCCGGAAGCGAGTGACACCCACCCCTTCGGGCAGCGCCGCGCGGCAGCGCCGGAAAAACTCAACATTCTCAGCCCCAGGCGGCACATTGCCCTCGCGAAGCTCAGCCGCAGCCACCTGACCGGTCTCGGCAATGTGACCGAACATCGGCATGTACCCGCGATGCTTCTTATACGTCCACTTCGCGTCTTTTTTCTTCGACCGAATCGCCGATGCGTCAATGTCCAAAGTGACGCACTTTCGATCACCCAGCGTCGCTTTCATCACCGCGCGGTTGACCTGCTCGAGAACCGAGATCATCTGTCGACTGTCGCCGACTCTGTGAAGCCATCCACCCAGCGTCGTGGCACAGGGAATCGTCCCAAAACCCAACAGCTTCATCAGCGCCGGTTCACTGCGCAGGTGGCGCACATCGTCGATGCACCCCGCACCTTCGTGGAACATCAGCATGAAGGTATTGAAAATGGCGCTGTGCCGGTAGCCTCGATTGCTGCCGGGTGTGGGCATTGACGAATCAATGAGCTGTGACAGCTCAAGGCGCTTGAGCAGTTCGGCTGGCACCACCAGACCGGCTCTGGAGGTGAAATTGTGGCAGCTTGCCGCAGTGTTGTATGGTAGAATCTTCATAAGCCTTGCGAAATCTGAGAGCCGTTTCGAATTCACCCATTGGGTGAATGCCGAATTGGGCGTTTTTTTCAATATCTCTCTGATTTTACAGGGCTTTATCATTTTCTGCAACTTTTTATTTGCGGATCAGGGTTATTACCCCACAAACAAAAATTCTGTCGCCTGGTTCCCAGAGAATATCGAAGAAGAAAGATCGTGGTCAAGAGGAACAGTGACTTTTGAAAATGACAAGTATTGCAGACAGTGGAAAGTGTGGTCAAGCGGGAAAAAAATTCAATGTTGGGAGGTTCATCAGGGAGACAATGTGATAGATATGCCATCTTTATATTTTCTTTGTGCGAATGCTGTCCTCAACGGTTCTCAAGGCGTTGTACTTCCAGGAAATTACTTCAGCATGAAACCCAGTGGACGCAGCGGTAGCAAAGGCGGCCTTAAATACGATGCAAATAAAGTAAATGAAGCTTTGAAAGTATATTTCGCAGAATAATCACTTCATTGGATTGGGCTATTTCTTGGTGACAATCGGCAAAACATTTCAAGTACATTTTGAGCGGGCTATATAGATGCCATAGACAACGATGTGAGCATTTGTTACTACTTACCCGGTTGTGAGACATCTTCATGTCTCCGGGTAAACCACAGCAACCGCCACATTGGTCCATTACGGCTACACTTTTGTCCGCAGGTGGTTCGCTGAATTCACCTAACCCTAAATTCCAATGTGTCCCTGACCGCGTACCATTCCGCTCCCAAATTCTGTTTTATGCTACAAAACGCGTACTACATTAATAGCATTCTGTCTGAATTAGGGTTGTCTTTGAAAATGATCCATATTCTGCCTATGCGTTCCAACTGATAACGAATTCTATGAAGGGTATCGACATATTTGAGTTGAGTCGACTACTGGCGCGGTGCAACTTAGGACAGTCTGGGAAACTGCTGCTGACAGCTGTGACTGAACGCGAGTGCTGCATTCCACACCATTCTGTGCGTATCCAGTAGCCGTTCGTCAAACCGGATGTACGGTTTTCCCGCATCCTGCTTACATTCAGAATCATGCATTCGCCCACGGAAGCCTTTAGGTCGTAGGTTTCAGGCGAGTCAGATCATATTGGTGACACAACCTGTCATAGGAAAATCGCACATATCCCCCCTCCTTTCACCTTGTGCTTGCAACAAAGCCACTCGCGAAACCGCCTTTCCAAATGAGTGTCAAGCACCGCATAAGCCGGGATACCTGCCCCAGATGAAAGTGGTTCGCCCACCCAGACAACATCCCGTTCAGGCGTTTAACCATCTCCTCAGAATCAAACAATCTACATTGGCCAGCGGTATGATCACTGATTCTGCGACATATGCCCTCAACGCTCGACTTGCTCGGGAGAGTGCCAATATACGCACCCTTTCCGTTCGGTCGATGGTTCCACCCGATGCGACAGCCCAAGAATTCCAAAGACTCGTCTCGACTTCTCAGACACCAGGTCATATTCAAATTCACTGGCAAGTTCAACTGATCCATCATCAGGGTAAACGCTGACCGCATCAGTGCCGTCGGTGCTTTGCCCAAGATACAGATGTCATTTGCGTAGTTGATTTACAATATGCGACTGAAACCGCTGGGCAAAACCCAAGTGCTTCCAGCCCACAATGCTGCGTCTCATGTAGATGGAACTCAGAAGCGGTGATTCAGGCGAATCCTGAGGGCTACCCTTACGCTCATTCTTCAGCCGATTCGTGTGACGTGTACTGCAGTTATCGTCATCCTCCTCAACAACTATATCCATCCATGACTTGACGAGCCCGACCCCTAGACTCAATCTCACTGGTCGAAAGTTCTTCGTTCTTCTGTTCGTGGATCATCAAGAAATTCTCTCTTCCTGATCTAGCTCGTGCCCCTTGGCGAAACTTTGAAAATCCAACCTTACGGTCGATTTATTTCGGCGTTGACTTAAGTCTAATCTTCACTCTCAAAAAGTGGGTATTTTCATCCGTAACGTTTGGGTACTTTCAACCGCAACTGACACGAAGTTCTCATAGTCATTCATTGTGATTTCCTGTTTAAAACAAAATGCAACAAATCGACTTTTCAGTTCGACTGCCACGACGCATGTTCCGACTCCAGTACTGGTGCTCCAGGCACAGTCTACCTAGAGGGCTTTCATCGCTGCTAACAATCGAGGCACATCCACTAGGCACTCCAAAGTTCTGAAGCTTATGCTTGCTCTCGATTGTCTGCCTTGCTTCAATGGGTCTTTCAACTTCATGAATGGGCTAAATGGAGTTGAAAATTCACAACCAACAAAAGACGCTTGGTCAGGTAGTACGGTGCTAGATGGAACAGGAAAATAAAATCAGTTTATACAACTTCACTGGAACCATTGATGCCGCAGCAGGAACTGCCATCGCTAATGCGGGCGTCATTGCCACCACCGACTTCAACGGCCAGGTGCAGCGACTCACGCCAAGTGGCTTTCGAAAAACCGCTGAGGTGGTGCTCAGCATACCTGCGAGAATCATAACAGCAATCAAACTGGTTGAAACGAATCAATCAAAGAATTTCTGCCAGTTCAGCTGTGATTTTTGCTTCGAAAATTCTTGAATCTACGAATTGAAACCGTGAGATTTTTTGGGATTATTCTGAAAAATACCGATTTCCCGCCTTGCTGTCGGCATTGACAAATATTCAAGAACCTTCAATTCAATGGAATTTCACACGACTGAAAAATTTTTGTTAGAATGATTAAAATTGGAGCAAAAGAAGTTAAAGCTTCTTAATAATAATTACAATTTGTTTACCGTCAAAAGAGATTTTGCGGGAGGAGTTTAATGAGTAGTGCAGTGAACCTAGGTTCGCGCCTGGCCGAAATTAAGGGTGCCGAGGTTATCAAGAGCTTCTGCTATACCTGCCCTTGGCAATGCCCCACCGAAGTTTTTGTTCGAGACGATAAGATTGTCTATCACAAAGGCAATCCCGATTCTCCAAACAACATTGGCTCGCGCTGTGCCAAAGGCATGGCAAGTTGGTATGTAACTCGCGATCCTGATCGTTTAAAGTATCCCATGATGCGTACCAACGCGAAGGGAGAACCTGGCCAGTTCAAACGGGTATCCTGGGATGAAGCGTTTTCATTCATCGCTGAGAAGCTAAAGACAATTGCTGACGAATACGGCCCGGAAGCAATTGCTTTAACCTGTCACCACGATCCAAATACGCAGTTCTACCGCCACCTTCTCGGTGAGCTGTACGGATCACCAAACTTGTATGCCCATACTTCTGGTTGCGAACAGGACCGACGATCAGCTTGTCTGACGCTGTTCGGACATGTATTCCCCATGCATGATTTTGCCAATTCAAAATATGTAATGTTATGGGGCATGAACAATCTCGGTGCTAATCAAGGCTTGTGGGAAAGCAGAGCATTAATTGAAGCGCAGAAGAAAGGTTGTAAATTGGTGGTTGTCGATCCCAATTTCACAGAGACTGCGCAAAAAGCTGATGAGTGGATACCGATTCAACCCGGTACAGATGGCGCATTAGCACTGGCAATGTGCCATAGCATCATTAGTGAACGACTCTATGATGCAGATTTTGCAAACAGTTATTGCAACGGCTTCGACGGATTTCGCGCACACCTGAATGTCAAAGGCTATACCCCTGAATGGGCAGCGCCGATCTGTGGGATTGACGCAGACACAATCAAGCGTCTCGCCCGCGAGTTTGCCACGACAAAACCAGCAATGTCCGCGATTTTCAAAGGCTCTGGATACTACACCAATGGTGCCGATGCTGGTCGTGCCTGCTATGCGCTCAATGCGATCTGTGGTGAGGTCGATAAGCCTGGCAACCTGCACCTGAAGGATTGGGCACCATTGGGGTTACCTGTTGTCATTCCAGATGAAGCAAAACGGGCACCGACTAAAGATGCCCTACACGCCGCAATGGGTTATCCTCTAGCGCCTGACCTTCCAAACTCGAAGCTACCTGATGCAGTCATCGACGGCAATCCATATCCAGTCAAGGGTCTGCTGGTCCATGCGACAAATCCAGTCATGAGCGACCCCAATCGAGATCGAGTGCTGGAAATGTTCAAGCATCTTGACCTTGCAATTGCCTGTGAACTCTACATGAGTGAAACCGCACTTGAATGCGACATTGTTTTACCTGAGACGTCATTCTACGAACAGGCTGAAATCCGTCAGGGTATGTGGCTGGGACCGGAAGTAGTTCTGTGTCAACCTGTTGTTTCACCTGTGGGAGAATCAAAAGCTCCGTACGAAATTGCCAAGGGCATCGCCGAAAAAATGGGTTGGGGAGAGTATTTTCCATACGAGAAATGGGAAGATTGGGGTGAAATCATGATGGAGAATGTCCCCATGTCGCTGGATGAACTGAAGAGTAAGGGATTTTGGGCTGGGGAAATTCGCTATAACCGGGTTCCAGACGGCCTGCCCACTCCATCGGGAAAAATTGAATTGCACTCAAGTAGCTACGAAGATGCAGGATTCAATGGTTATCCCGAGTACACTGAGCGATCAGTTGTACCGGATGAGGAGTTTCCCTTGCAGCTTACTCACTCAAAACTGAGTATGCACTGCAACATTGTTACGCAGAATAACCCATACCTAATGGAAGTTTGCGGGGAAAACTGGGTCGAGATTAACAGTCGGGATGCAGCCCTTTATGGGATCGTGGACGACTCAATGGTCATCTTGGAGTCACCCAAAGATCAAATTGAAATCAAAGCCAAGGTCGTTGAAGGTCTGGTGCCAGGCTGCGTCAGCGTTCGGCACGGACACGGTTTTGGACACTGGGCAATGGGTTCAACCGCAAAGGGACGAGGTGCACATTCCAATAATTTGATGGATACGCACACCAATCCTATAACTGGTGCCAATTGCTACAACGAATGCAAAGTCCGGATTCGGGCAGCATAGCGATTAAATTTGCGGGAGCAATAGATATGCAATATGGATTCTACTTTGATCACAAAAGATGCGTGAAGTGCCACGCTTGCGAAATTGCTTGTAAGTCCTGGAATGAAGTTGATGTTGGACCGCGTTGGCGGGAAGTCGTCAAAATCGAATCCGGCAGTTTTCCCAACGTCACTGCAATGAACGTCTCTATGGCCTGTATGCACTGTGGAGACGCGCCGTGCCAAAATGCCTGTCCAGTTGGTGCAATCAGTAAACGGGTTGCCGACGGAATTGTCGAAGTCGACCAGAATATTTGTATTGGTTGTGGATTCTGCACATGGGCCTGTCCTTTCAATGCACCGCAGCTCAGTTCGACTGTTGGCAAGATGGAAAAATGCAATTTTTGTCAAACGCCAGGAAAGGAACGTCCACTGGACATGCCACGCGCTTGTGAGGAAATTTGCCCAACAGGTGCGATTATGTCAGGACCCATGTCAGAGTTAGCAAATGTGAATCGCGAAACAGCAGCACGTCGACTGAGTTCTCAGGGGCTGCCTGGCATCGTGATGGATGCGGCGGCTCGATACGGCGCACCAGCCTAAAGCTGGAGTTTGTAACCTGGACGACCGAGTTTACGGGAGAAAATCATGGTTGAAATTATTAGCAACGCAATGCCCCCAGAACGGAAACGCACGATAGATGCACTGCATCTTCGCGAACCCGATTTGGTTCCAGTGGGACTTTGGGGCACCATTGAAGGCTACCAGAACTTGCGTAAAGGCATCGGAATGGACTTCAAGGCTGATCCAAAGGACTACCGAACCGGCTCGACTACTTGGACCACTGATGTCAGTTTTGAGTTGGATATTGCAGAAAAACTAGGTGTTGACTTTATGCGTATCGCGATCGGCACACCCGGTGGCTCACCCGGCTTTCGAGCCATTGATTTTGATGAAATTCCATTTGATATGGGCATTCCACCGCCGGATGTCGACATTAATGTAGATGAGTGGGGTGTCATTCGAAAGTGGACGCCACACGAGCAAGGTGGCTATTACGAAATGATCGGTTATCCCCTGTTTCATGCAACCAGCGCACCGCTTGAAGAAGGACTCAGAATTTTGGATGAATTTCCTTGGCCTGATCCTTGGGACGACTCCTGTTTGGAAGACTCTCCTATTCCAGGAATGACTTTGCGTGAGTATTGCAAGTTTATTCACGAGGAGACACCGTTTGCTTTGCTGGGACAAGGTGGACGGGGTGGCATCTTCGAGCAGGCCAAGTACATGGTTGGATATGCCAAGATCTTTTCCGATTTTATAGAATCTCCCGATTTTCTTGAAGCGATGCTAACGCGGCTGACGGATATTGAAATCGATTTCAATAAAGCGATTATTGATGAATGTGGAGAATACTTGGATTGGATGCGAATGAGTCCGGAAGACCTCGCCAGTGAAAAGACTGCATTCCTGTCATTGAAAATGTTTGATCGACAAGTAAAACCACACTATATACGGGCTTTTCGAGAGATTAAGGAATACTACCTTAAGAAAAACCCATTGGGTAAAATTCAGTTCCATAGTTGTGGAGCAATTCCAGAGCCGTTTATGCGAGGCCTGATTGAATCCGGTGTCGATGGCTACGATAGCTTACCGCCCAAGGTTGCCCGCCATTCAAACCCTGCTGCCAAGAAACGGCAGTTGGGTAAAGAGATGTTTTTTTATGGCGGCATTGATGTGCAGGAAACTTTACCTTGGGGCAGTGTCGAAGATGTTCGAAGCGAAGTTCGACAGCGTATTTGGGAAATGGGACACGGCGGTGGCTTTCTGCTGAGTTCATCACATCGCCTTGAGCATGACGTTCCGACCCAAAATGTACTCGCGATGATTGATGAAGCGAGAAGTTACGGGGTTTATCCTCTGCCGACAGAACCACCGCCAGGTGCCGACACGGGCGAAGGTTACGAACCATGGACTGGAGATCGTAAGCGTCGCAGACGACCAGACCGAAAACGAACTGCCCGCGCGGCTTGATCACTACCTACTGATAGATGCAAAGTTATGCCATTATTCATTGAAACCGAGAAAGAATGGGATCTGGAAGATCTTCAGTACGATTTTGAAGACTCACTTGAAACAGACCGATGGCTTGATGCGCCGCCGGACATTAAGGAGTTGTTTCACGAAATTGAGTGGAACATCATTGATGGTGAGCACGAAGATACACCGGATCTGATTCATCCAGCGCTGGACGCGGATGTTTCTCCTCGAACGCTGGTTGCCGGGCCCATGGCAACTGGAATTGCCGAAGTCGGAAGACGTTTCAAAATGGACGAATACTTCCTGCCGGAAGTCATGATGTCAGCCAAGTGCATGCATTCCGCACTTGGCATTCTAAAGCCATTGATTATTGCCGAAAAATCCGAAGACATTGGAACGGTTGTTGTAGGCACCGTTCAAGGGGATTTACACGATATTGGCAAGAAGATCGTCGCAATGATGCTAGAAGCAGCGGGTTTCACTGTAATTGATCTCGGAGTAACCGTACCACCTGAGGACTTTATCGCAGCAATACGAGAACATGAACCACAAATTGTTGGTTTTTCCGCGTTGCTAACTACAACAATGAATATGCAGTGGGAAACGATTAAGCAGCTCAAGGCAGAAGGCATGCGAGGCGATGTCAAGGTGTTTGTTGGCGGAGCACCGATCAGCCAAGGTTGGTGCGACAAAATTGGAGCTGACGCATATGGTGTTGATGCTCTGGTCGCTGTGGAAAAAGCAAAAGCCTGCGTTCAGGAATACCGCGACATAAAAGGTGGAGATCCTGCATTGCACGGTGCCATGCTCGCACTCGATGCGGAACGTGTCGCGCAGCAGGCGGCTAAGCTTGAGGCAGTAGCAAGCGGCTAAAGCATCGTTTTTCGAAGAAATTCATCCAGTGAGATGATTTCAACAAAATTCAGATGAACGAAGCTATAAAGGATGCGCGTCGTCGCCGAAGGCGAATCATATTACCGATAATCGTCGGTATAGTTCTGTTTGTTTTTCAGCTGTCTGGTCAGTACAGTGCTGGACTGGCCTACGGATTGCTGCTCGTGTCAGTTGTTTTGCTGCTCGCTGGGGTCGCTGCCCTTACTCTGTTGATCTTTACCCGTGTTGGCGATGCGAAGTCTCTCAGTGCAACAATGCGTTGGCTATTCACCGTTGCTGGATGGGCGTATGTGATTGGTGTTTTTGATCTTTCGGGACACTTTATTGCGCAGGCACTAGTCGGACAGGTTGAACTGCAATGGATATTCTTCGGACCCGCTGCACTTGTCAGTATTGTCCTGTTTGATATTGGGATGTATCAAGTGATCTATTCGAAGAATCAACCGACCTGGGAACGCTATCGGCAGCACATTCGACGTGAAGATGCTGAGCCTGCAGCAATGCGAGACACCTTTATCACCGATGTGGCTTTTCACACCAACCTGTTGTCAGTCAGTGGATTGCGCTGGCTTCGTCACACATTGATGTTTTGGGGATTCGCACTGTTGTTTGCAGTAGAAGTCGTTGCGGTATTTGTGCGAGAAGGAATTCCCGCATTTGGATGGACAGACATTTGGGAGATTCTGGATCATCCCGTTCGACTTGCATTCGATTTTGCGTTCGAATTTTTCGGTTTTATGGTACTGATAGGCTGTCTGCTTGCCTTTATTTGGCGTATAAAGGCCAGCAGTACCGATGAGTCAAAATATGCCGATACTCCGTCAGCTTTATTCCTTTTCCTAGTTGTGTTGAGTGGATTTTTGCTGGAAGGAGGTCGATTGGCGATGGACGGGCTGCCTGCTGGATCAGGTTTCTCATTCGTTGGCTGGATATTTGCATCAATGTCTCCAGGGGAGTCTGGATTTTTAGCATCTGCGTATACACCGCTTTGGTACTTTCATGTCTTCGGTTCGCTGGGGTTTATCGTCTATGTTCCAGCACACAGACTTGCGCATTCATGTGCGACTCCAGTCGGTCGAATGATGAATTCACAAAAGAAAATTCTGGCTAGAAAACGGGAACACTCCCTGCGCGGACTGATGTCAGGTACGCGCGGTTCCATGAAATAATTCGTATGAGATAGAAAATGAGTCAAATAATTGCAATTTATGGAAAGACTTGCACATTGAAATCTGATGTAGCTCGGGCAATCTCTCGCCTGACTGGTTACAAAATGGCAAGCAGGGGCGAGGCGGTGACGACACAAGCGCTGTTGGCTAAGCAGCAGAGTGGAAATGAAGTCGATATTGAGTTTCACCGGGAGCTGGATGCCTACACAAGATCAATGGTCAATTGGCCGGACCCTGTGTTGATTATTGAAAGCCGATTCGTGGATGCGGTCCTCAATGATGTCGAAGATGTCTTTTTTGTACGTATGTGCAGCGATGATTCAGCCCGGGAAGTTCGCTGGGACCACCGCAAAGAAGAGGGTGGTGGACGCACACGGCAAATTGGTGAAAGTGTTGCTCAGCGTGATAGGAACGACGATGAACTTCGTGAAAAACTTTATCCAGATGTGGTTGAAGTTAGTCCTAATATGGAATTCGACACAACTGATGGCAAGGCCTATGATTACGCAATAGAGATCTGGTCGATATTTAACTCAGAAGATCTGTCACATCTAGTTGTTTCTGGTGTTAGTGAAATGGACAAGAAGCAAACCAAGGGGCTGAAACCTGGTGCATCTGCTGGCCAAGTTGTTGTCTACAACGCTCTTCGCAATCCTTTCGGTGGCTATATCAACGACGATGAAAGTGGCCGAAAGGTGTTTATTCATAAAAGTGCGGTTGAATCTAGCGGCATGGGTGAGTTAGTGAAAGGTCAAAGAGTTCGCTTCCAGATTGTTGAGGATGGTTTTGGCGGCTTTCGGGCAATTGATATTCAAGCGGAGTGAATTATTGGCATCATGCCAGAGTTAAAAGACGTTTTGCCTCTGCTGACGAATGATGCTCGTTTTCGGAATAGCGAAGCATACACTCTCCGCAACCAGCAAGTCACGGCTATTCGGCTTGCAACCGGTGCCCCCTGCTCGTCACATAGTGAACTATTCTCACCGTGGCCGGGTGAGGAAACTGGAATTTCAGAATGGTATGCGCTTGAAAACGGTTTTGCCGTTGGCAAAGTTGCTGACCAAGACGGCGGTGAATACTATCCAGTTACCCGCCTGATTCAAAAATAGCATGACACTTCCTGCCTGTCCCCAGAAATCCCCATATGTAGTCATGGTGGAGGAAGGTAAACAGTACGCCTGGTGTAGTTGCGGATTAAGTGAAAATCAGCCTTGGTGTGATGGAATGCACCGTGGCTCTAGCTTTAAACCCATCAAGTTTGTTGCTCCGATTTCTGGAGAGTTTTATATGTGCGGTTGTAAACGTTCGGACAATGCTCCCTACTGTTTCGGTAACTGTATGGGTCATGCCCCGATCATTAGCTCCAGCTAAACCCGATTCAAAAATATTATGTACATTTGTGTCATCGTTCGACACAACCTGGTGAAACAAATTCAACATCAGAATGATCTGAATAAGGATCAGCCAGTGTTGAAAACCAATTTGGAAGCAGGTACGCTGCTATCAGAGAATTTCCAAGCCAATGATTGTATTGATGGGGACTATTGTTTCGATGATGCCGAACGCGCTAAAACCTTCGCATCTGTTTGTATGGACTTCACACAAAAGTTGCTGCAAAGCAGATTGGATCGAATTGAAAGTCTCAATTCCTGGGAAGAGTTCACAGCGTAGAACAGCGATACTGTATTGTATCGAGGAGGAAATCTAATCGCCATGATCGTGTCAAGGCAATCCAGCACTGTAAAGTCAGTATTCCTGAGCGTTTTGGCCATAGTCGGGCTATGCGTAAATTTGCTCGTTGAGGCCGCGGACAATTCACCAGATTATGAAAGAGAGCAGCGATTAATTGAGGAAGCTGAGGCCGGACTGTTTGATGGCGAGATCGTTTATTTTCCGGCTGGCAGCAGAGATGTTTTCGCATTACTATCAGAACCTGAGGAACCGACTATTGACGGTATCGTCATGTTGTTGCACGGACGGGGGTTTCATCCTGACTGGCCACAAGTCGCCGGACCACTGCGGGAGGGTTTGACTGACAACGGGATTCCAACATTTTCCGTACAGATGCCAGTGCTTGCCAAAGATGCAAAATATTACGACTATCTTGAAATCATACCCGAATCATTTCCGCGAATTCAGGGTGCAATTGAATACTTGAACAATTCGGGCTATCAGTGGATAGCGATAGTGGCCCACAGTTGTTCAGTTCACATGACAATGTCATGGATTCAACAGTTTGGCGATTCTGGATTTCATGCCTATGCCGGTATAGGCATGGGTGCAACAGATTATCGGCAGCCGATGTTACAGCCCTTTCCCTTCGATCAAATCAGCTTGCCTGTATTGGATTTATTTGGCAGCCAAGACTATCCTGCCGTAGTGAAAGCGGCTTCTGAACGAATTAATGCCATACATGCTGCCGGCAACCCTAAATCCGCACAGGTCATCATTGATGGTGCTGATCACTTCTTTGAAGACTATGAGCACGAATTGGTCAGCGCGGTTACGGAGTGGATTACTTCACTACACAATTAGAAGCAAGCACTTGAGTAGTTGATGGCTAATCTCCGATATCGATCTTATCGATGTCAAGGTGCCGTATGTCTTCGCCTCTAACAAAATAGACGATATGTTCACAAATGTTGCAGCTTCTATCTGCCACTCGCTCCAGTGAACGAATAGTCCACAGTATATCTATGGCCTCTGGAATGGATTCAGAATCAGCCATCATCCAATTGATTAGCTTTTTTAGCGTATTGCGAAATTTCTTGTCAACTTTCTTTTCTAGTCGGACAAGCTCTAAGGAAGCGGAGTCATCAGTCGATTCGAATGCCTCCAGAGTCCGATTGAGATGGGTTAGGGCTCGATTGCAGAGTTTCTCCAAGTCTTCATAAACTGGAATATTGTCGGACACGTGAGTGGCTCGACTACCCATGAGTGCAACCCGGGTTATTTCATCGCCTATACGTTCAAGGTCATTGACAGTCTTTAGAATCATCACTACAAACCTTAAGTCTCCGGCCGCCGGCTGACGGCGTGCCAGAAGTTCTGTGCTTTTTCTATCGATTTCAACTTCCAAGCGATTTACAAGCACTTCGTTGTCCGCCACCAGTTGAGCTAGCATTCTGTCACCCCGCGACAGGGCATTGGTCGCATGTTTCAGTTGACTTTCGATGAGCCTTCCCATCTCAATTGTCTGCTCACCCAGTTCTGCCAACTCAACATCGAACATGGTGGAATAATGGCCTTCAATCATTGATCAGCGGTACTCCAAATAACTGATTAAACAACGTAATTTTCTAACGAATAGGTGATTTTATTTGGTTAATCGACCAAATTTACCAAATTTAGCAACCTTACTAAATCAAACACTTTATTGATTATCCTGATAAAAGTATTAACTTACAAGCTTATTACTTTGATTGAAAAAATCTAAAATTCTCTTAGTAAAAAAAGACACAAATTTTTCTCAATTTTGGTGTTGACAAACCGAAATTATCCACTATATTTGCTATTGAAGTAATCACTTCAAACCCGACTTTTACGACCTAAATCAAGTCGGTTAATTCATCAACTGGAGATGTGACATGTTTAATCAGTCGTCATGTCTCAGGGTTTTCCTGACTGTTCTAGCAGTTATGCTAGCGTCTTTTTCAGCCTCCACTCAGGCTGCCAAAAGAGACTACATCAGCATCGTAGGTTCTTCTACTGTATATCCATTCGCAACAGTTGTTGCTGAGCGATTTGGAACAAGTACACAGTACAAAACCCCAATAATTGAATCAACTGGTTCTGGCGGTGGCCTGAAGCTGTTTTGCACTGGTATTGGCGTTTCCTATCCTGACGTTACGAATGCATCGCGTCGTATCAAGCAGTCGGAAATCGATAAATGTGCTGAAAACGGTATCTATGACATTGTCGAAATCAAGATCGGCTACGACGGAATTGTTCTTGCAAATTCCACTAGTGCCAAACGAATGAGTCTTTCTCGCAGGGACATTTTTCTCGCTCTCGCGAAAAATATCCCGAATCCGGATGGGTCTGAATCACTCATTCAAAATTCTCATACAACTTGGAAGGATGTAAACTCTGAACTTCCAGAAATTGCGATTCGGGTGCTTGGCCCACCGCCGACATCTGGTACTCGTGACGCTTTTGCCGAACTAACGCTTGAAGCGGGCTGCAACACCTTTGAGTGGCTCAAGGCAATGCGAAAGACTGACAAGAGCCAGTACAAATCCATTTGCCACGGTGTCCGTGAAGATGGTGCTTGGGTAGAAGCAGGTGAGAACGACAATCTAATCGTTCAGAAGTTGAATGCAGACCCGGAATCTTTGGGCGTATTTGGTTTCAGTTTTCTTGATCAGAACTCAGACTTGGTCCAGGGTTCGTTAATTGATGATGTTGAACCGGAATTTGAAAACATTGTTGACGGTTCATACAAAATTTCTCGATCTTTGTATTTCTACGTAAAGGCCGCTCACGTCGACTTGATTCCTGGCATCAAGGAATACATTACTGAATTCACAAGCGACCGAGCTTGGGGCGAAGATGGTTACTTGGTTGACAAAGGTATGATCCCGATGTCAGAAGAGGAGCGAAATCAGTTCAAGACGGCTGGTATGGAGTTGACGACCGTCAGACTCGCTTCTGATTAACAATTTAATCAATAGATTAAATCTCAGTATTGTCATCGTTTATCGATGGCAATAGAGAAAAATTCTTGGTACGGCTTACCGATGGGTGGATTGTCTCCTGTCGGTGAGACGAAGAAGATTGACTTTATCTCAGTTTTAGTATGTGAGAAGTAAGTCTTGGTAGAAGAGCAAACTAGCAAAGGATTTTCCCTTATTTCAGTGCCGATTTATGTCACTCGCAAATAAATCTATATGCCTCTGCATTTAACTCAGAATTCCGAGATTGGATGAAGTATAATTTCATGTCATAAACCATTGATATTATGTAATAAAGATTAACATGAAACAAGACGAAATCAGTTATTTTGAATGGACCCGAAAATTCGCCACTGAGCAGGCCTGCAGAAGGCTGCTGGAACAGGTTCGCTGGGGCAGGGACGGCTTCCGCTGCCCGAGATGTGATCATGACCAGGCTTACCATGTCAAAAGTCGCGCATTGCACGAGTGCAAGCGCTGCCGGCGTCAAACCTCGGTCACGGCCGGCACCATGTTCGACCGCAGCCGGGTGCCGCTGACCAAGTGGTTTGCCGCCATTTACCTGGTTGGCACCGACAAAGGCGGCATCTCCGCACTTCGGCTGTCGAAGATGATCGGCGTCGAATGGAGAACCGCACGGCTGATGCTGCAAAAGCTCAGAGCCGCCATGGCTGACCGTGATCGCCGCTATCTGCTGGACGGACTGATCGAACTGGATGATGCCTATGTGGGAGGTAAGCGCCCGGGAAAGCGCGGACGCGGCGCACAAGGGCGCAAACCGGTGTTGTTTGCGGTGCAGAATAACGGCCAGGGCGCCGGCTTCATGCACGCCCGCGTGGTGGATTCGGTCAATTCCCAGACGGTGGAACAGTTCTGTTCCAGACTCTGTGCCGGCGCCAGCGTTCGATCCGATGCGTTCAGCGGCTTGCGGGTGATTTCCAAAAGCCATGAACACTACCCTAAAGTCACGCCACCCGACCAGGTCGCCGACTGGCTGCCGCTGGTGCATATCGTCATCAGCAACTTGAAAACATTTCTGCTGGGCACCTTTCATGGCGTGTCGCATCAGTACATGCAGGAATATGTGGACGAGTTTGTTTATCGATTCAATCGGCGGCGGTGGGAAAAGCAAATCCCATTGCGACTTCTGCAGGCCGCAGTCGACACGTCGCCGATGCGGCTTATCCTGACTTAAGTGCAGAGGCATATAAATCTATTCAATTTAACGGAAGTTAAATCAAGTGACCGGCTGGACTTTAGTTTTATTGGTATTGGCGCTGTCGTCGGTGTTTTATTTTTTGGCGAAACGGCGTTCACTGCGAGTAGCGTCGACGGTAGGTGGTATTGATAAGCTTCATTCAGCACCTCGCTACTACGGTGTCGTGGCAGCTTTGCTGTTCGCAGTACCAGCAATTTTGGTGCTGGGTGTATGGTTGAGCATTGACCAGAACATCATTCTAAGAATTGTACTAACTGAATTCTTCCCTGAACTTAATTGGGAGTCGCAAGTTGATGTAAATTGGCTGACCAGTCAGATACAGATTCTTGCCCAGACTGGTAGGTTGGAAAATGTCGAAAATGCTGCGGTATTGAATGCAGCAGCAGATCGATATCAATATTTGATCGCCCTTAGTGAGACACTTCGAAACGCATCAGTCGTAGCACTTGGCGCGATTGTAAGTTCAATCTTTATGTTGTTCATTTCCGCGCGACTAAAGGCTCGGCCAATTGCAGAAGCTTTAATTCAAGGCCTTCTCATCTTCAGTTCTCTGATTGCAATATTTACGACAATCGGGATTGTGCTGTCTGTTTTGTTCGAGGCAATCAGTTTTTTCAGAATCATTCCTTTCACCGAGTTTATATTTGGGCTTGAATGGAGTCCGCAAATTGCCATTCGAGAGGACCAGGTAGGATCGTCTGGCCTATTTGGCAGCATACCCTTATTTACCGGTACATTGTTAATCGCCGCTGTCGCCATGACTGTAGCGGTACCTGTGGGTCTACTATCTGCAATCTATCTTGCTGAATACGCGTCCTCAAACGTGCGGTCCATCGCCAAACCAGCATTGGAAATTCTCGCTGGTGTTCCAACCGTAGTGTATGGATTCTTTGCAGCTCTGGTGGTAGCGCCTTACCTGTCAGATCTCGGCGCACACTTTGGGTTGGAAATTGCTCATGAGAGTGCATTAGCGGCAGGGGTTGTGATGGGAATCATGATCATTCCTTTCGTGTCTTCCCTTTCAGATGATGTGATTACAGCACTGCCTCAGTCAATTCGAGAGGCTTCTCTGGCCTGTGGTGCTACGAAGTCGGAAACGATCAAGAAAGTAGTCTTTCCTGCTGCATTGCCCGGCATTGTGGGGGCGTTGCTTTTAGCTATTTCTCGTGCAATTGGAGAAACGATGATTGTGCTCATGGCAGCAGGTTTGGCAGCAAAACTAACCGCCAATCCTCTGGAATCCGTAACAACCGTTACTGTGCAAATCGTTACGCTTTTAGTCGGTGATCAGGAGTTTGACAATCCAAAAACCCTTGCGGCATTTGCGCTGGGGTTAACGCTTTTTGTTGCAACTCTAGTGCTTAATATGACCGCTTTGTATATCGTTCGAAAATATAGTGAGCAGTATGACTAGCGAAATTGAAGCCACAGGTTCAGGTAGTCACTGGGAAACCGCGGCGTTCAAGCGTCGCTTACGACGACGGCGAGCCACAGAAAAACGATTTAAGTGGTACGGCATCGGCGCAGTTCTTCTTGGCATATTCTTTGTCTTTGTGCTGTTTTTTAGTATTGCCGTTAGCGGCGTTGGTGCATTTTGGCAAACTCAAATTCAATTGGATATCTATTTTGACCCAGCTGAAATCAGTGAAACAAACTTGTACAGTGCGAACTATGGTAAGCTGGTGAAACAGGCAATGTATCGCCAATTTCCAGAAGTCACCAAGCGTAAAGAAAAGCGCCAGCTCAGTCGGATGGTAAGTGTGGGCGCGGATTTTATGCTGCAGGATTTGGTGACAGCCGATCCTTCAATAATCGGAACGACACAGTCTCTTTGGTTTCCGATTGACGATTCGTTCGACATGCTCTACAAGAATGATTTCGGCCGCGATCCTAACGAGGGAGGAGCCAGGCTGATTTCCAAGAATCAGCTAGGTTGGTTCGACGCACTGGTTGAACAGGGAAAGATCGAAAGTCGGTTCAATAAACGCTACTTTACTGCGGGAGATTCAAGGGAACCTGAACTTGCTGGACTTAGAGGCGCACTGATGGGTTCTTTCTTTACAATCCTCATTACCTTGGCAATTTCGTTTCCTGTTGGTGTAGCCGCAGCTTGTTATCTCGAAGAGTTTGCACCACGTAACAAGTTTACCGATTTCATTGAAATCAACATCAATAATCTTGCAGCCGTGCCATCTGTGGTTTTTGGACTATTGGGACTGACTGTATTTATTAATTTCTTTGGATTGCCAAGATCTGTTCCATTGGTTGGCGGATTGGTTTTGAGTCTAATGACGATTCCTACAATCATCATTGCTGGTCGGGTTGCACTCGGGGCGGTTCCACCATCGATTCGGGAAGGTGCGTTAGCTCTAGGGGCATCCAAAACCCAGACTGTCATTCAGGAAGTAGTACCATTGGCAATGCCGGGAATGTTAACTGGTACAATCATTGGTATTGCACGGGCGTTAGGTGAAACCGCTCCACTCTTGATGATTGGCATGGTTGCATTTATTGTAGATGTACCTAGCGGGCCACTGGATCCGTCTACAGTTTTGCCCGTACAAATTTTTCTTTGGGCTGATAGCCCTGAGCGAGCGTTTCTGGAAAAAACATCAGGCGCGATCCTAATCTTGCTGGCGTTTTTGATTGCAATGAATATTGTTGCAGTAATAATGCGGCGCAGATTCGAGTGCCGTTGGTAACAGACGACAAATTAATAAGATCGTGAGAATTTAAACAATGGAAAACACAACAGAAACAACTAATAAAGAACGAATTGTTACTCGGATAGACGATACTATTTTCCAAGCGAAAGTTTCTGATTCAGACGGTGCTGGTTCGTACTTGTCTCACAAGTACCGTATGACGGCCAAGAATGTCAATGTCCATTACTCGGAAACCCATGCTATCAAAAACATGAGTTTATCGATTCGTGCAAATGAAGTGTTATCCATAATTGGGCCATCAGGTTGCGGCAAATCCACTTTTTTACGCTGCCTTAATCGAATCAATGACATTGTCGAAGGGTGTCGGATTACTGGAGAAATAATGCTGGACGGAGTAGACATCTATAGCGGCGAATTGGATGTGGTTGAACTGCGAGCTCGAGTCGGAATGGTCTTTCAGAAACCAAATCCATTTCCAAAGTCAATCTACGACAACATTGCTTATGGACCACGCTTGCATTCGATGGTGAATTCCCGTGAAGAAACCGATGAGGTGGTTTATTCCTGTCTCAGGCAGGTTGGTCTGCTATCAGAAGTTGAAGATCGAATCAACAAGTCTGGAACAGAACTGTCAGGTGGTCAGCAACAGCGACTTTGTATTGCACGGGCTTTGGCAGTCAAACCAGATGTCATTCTTATGGATGAACCTTGTTCCGCGTTGGACCCAATTGCAACAGCAAAAATTGAAGATTTGATAGATGAGCTTAGAACACAGTACTCTATCGTCATCGTTACACACTCGATGCAACAAGCTGCACGTGTATCTCAGAGAACCGCATACTTCAATCTCGGAGATTTGATTGAGGTGGGTGATACGGGCGAAGTATTCACTAATCCAAAGAATAAACTCACAGAAGACTACATCACTGGACGAGTTGGTTAACTCTTCTGATATAGGTGTAGCTAGACCTATATTAGTAATTAACCGCATTCAGTGAAATTGTGGGCCCACCTCTTGTGGATTTCACTTGTGCAAAGATACCCATCAAATTTGATAAGCTAGAAATCTAGCAAACAAATCAATCGACATCCCAGTTTGACCAGCCAGTCTCAAACCGACTTGGATCAATCTGAGTCCCATCTTTCAACTTCTAACATTCTCCCACGATAATCAGCCAGATTTTGTGGGAGACAAATTTCTTATGCTCCCTCAAATGACTACTACAGAATTGTTGCAGTCAGTCATTCCAATTTTGATGTATAAACAAAGAAGCCAGATGATTAATCTGAAGTAATAATTTCGGAGTCGACGAAATGTCTGATCACTCAACCGCTCAACAAGAGGTCCCCGCACTTCAGGTCGAAGATATTCATAAGAGTTTCGGTGCAATTGAAGTTCTAAAGGGCGTCTCCCTTACCGCAAATGATCACGATGTAATTTCAATTTTGGGCAGTAGTGGCTCAGGAAAGAGCACGTTTCTTCGCTGCATCAACATGCTGGAATATCCAACTTCTGGCAGCGTACGTGTCAAGGGCGAACTGATTGAAATGAAAAATCAGAAAGATGGTTCCATCGCTCCTGCAGACCGGAAACAGGTTGACAGAATTCGTTCGAAGTTGGCCATGGTGTTTCAACAATTTAATCTGTGGTCGCACATGACAGTGATTCAAAATGTTTATGAGGCACCAGTGCATGTCCTAAAAGTTCCGAAGAAGGAAGCAAAAGAGCATGCTGAAGCGGTATTGGAGCGTGTTGGCCTAATAGATCGAAAGGATTACTACCCTGCACATCTGTCCGGCGGACAGCAACAACGCGCAGCAATTGCGCGGGCACTTGCCATGAAGCCAGATTTGATGCTGTTTGATGAACCAACCTCAGCTTTGGATCCTGAGTTGGTTGGAGAAGTTCTCAAGGTCATGCGATCACTGGCCGAGGATGGGTCGACTATGCTGGTCGTGACTCACGAAATGGGATTCGCCAGAGAAGTGTCGAAGCGAGTAATGTTCTTGCATCAAGGAAGAGTTGAGGAAGACGGGACTCCAGAAGAGGTTTTTGATAGTCCCAAGTCTGACCGTTTTCGGGAGTTTCTGTCTGGAAGTTTGAAATAATTTAATATGCCTCTGCATTTAACTCAGAATTCCGAGATTGGATGAAGTATAATTTCATGTCATAAACCATTGATATTATGTAATAAAGATTAACATGAAACAAGACGAAATCAGTTATTTTGAATGGACCCGAAAATTCGCCACTGAGCAGGCCTGCAGAAGGCTGCTGGAACAGGTTCGCTGGGGCAGGGACGGCTTCCGCTGCCCGAGATGTGATCATGACCAGGCTTACCATGTCAAAAGTCGCGCATTGCACGAGTGCAAGCGCTGCCGGCGTCAAACCTCGGTCACGGCCGGCACCATGTTCGACCGCAGCCGGGTGCCGCTGACCAAGTGGTTTGCCGCCATTTACCTGGTTGGCACCGACAAAGGCGGCATCTCCGCACTTCGGCTGTCGAAGATGATCGGCGTCGAATGGAGAACCGCACGGCTGATGCTGCAAAAGCTCAGAGCCGCCATGGCTGACCGTGATCGCCGCTATCTGCTGGACGGACTGATCGAACTGGATGATGCCTATGTGGGAGGTAAGCGCCCGGGAAAGCGCGGACGCGGCGCACAAGGGCGCAAACCGGTGTTGTTTGCGGTGCAGAATAACGGCCAGGGCGCCGGCTTCATGCACGCCCGCGTGGTGGATTCGGTCAATTCCCAGACGGTGGAACAGTTCTGTTCCAGACTCTGTGCCGGCGCCAGCGTTCGATCCGATGCGTTCAGCGGCTTGCGGGTGATTTCCAAAAGCCATGAACACTACCCTAAAGTCACGCCACCCGACCAGGTCGCCGACTGGCTGCCGCTGGTGCATATCGTCATCAGCAACTTGAAAACATTTCTGCTGGGCACCTTTCATGGCGTGTCGCATCAGTACATGCAGGAATATGTGGACGAGTTTGTTTATCGATTCAATCGGCGGCGGTGGGAAAAGCAAATCCCATTGCGACTTCTGCAGGCCGCAGTCGACACGTCGCCGATGCGGCTTATCCTGACTTAAGTGCAGAGGCATATAATTTAATTTGTTTACATGACTTTACGGAGTATCTTATCAATGAAAAAAGCAATCTCAATACTAACACTGCTGACTGCGCTGACGTTCGGACCAATCGTTTCTGCTAGCGATTGGGACAAAGTGCGAATTGGAGTGGAAGGTGCTTATCCACCCTTCAGTTTTGTAACCGCGAGCGGTGAACTTCAGGGCTTCGATATCGAAATCGCAAGAGCATTGTGCGATGAAATTGGCGCTGAGTGCACCTTGGTTCAGCAGGATTGGGATGGAATTATTCCCGCGCTGCTGGCACGAAAATATGATGCCATTATCGCGTCCATGTCAATTACAGAAGAACGCAAAAAGAAAGTGGCGTTCACCAATAAATACTACAGTACACCCGCCAAATTTGCACAAGCAAAAGGTGCTGGAATCGAAATTTCAGCAGAGGGTTTGAAGGGAAAGACCGTAGGCGTACAGCGAGCAACGATCCATGACAATTTTGTTACAAGCACGTTCGGAGACGCGGTAGATATCAGGCGATACGGTTCGCAAGATGAGGCATATCTTGATGCTGTTGCAGGTCGACTTGACTTGCTTCTGGCAGATTCAGTAGCAATGGCAGATGGATTTTTAAATACACCAGATGGTGAAGGCTGGGAATTTGTTGGCCCAGGATACACCGATCCTGAATTTTTCGGTGATGGAGCCGGAATAGCAGTTCGCAAAAAGGATCAAGATTTGGTCGATAAGTTGAATGCGGCTATCGATGCAATTCGAGCGAACGGGAAGTATCAAGAAATTAACGATAAATATTTCGAATTTGATGTTTACGGAGAATAATTCCCTGTTAATCTGATAGTGATATGGCTGCAGAAAAATTATTTTGCAGCCGTATCATCGTTCATTTTCTACATTAATATGCTATGCACGAGTTTCTGGTTGAGAGTCTAAGCGGCGTCTTGGGTGGGTACCTTTACCCATTCATTCTGGAAGGAATGCTGCTAACCGTTGAACTCGCGTTGCTCTCGTTATTTTTCGCGCTCGTTCTGGGCTTTATGGGCGCTATAGCTAAGTTGTCCAACAATCGTAGTGCAAAATTTATCGCTGGCCTCTATACCACGCTGATACGAGGAGTACCGGACATCGTACTAATGTTCATCATTTTCTTCGGTGGACAGTTGGCTGTCAACGTCATTGGAGACAGTCTCGGGCTTGACTACATTGAAATCAGTGAATTTACTGCAGGTGTGGTTACGATTGGATTCATTTTCGGGGCATACATGGCGGAAACTTTTCGCGGTGCGATTCTGGCGGTTCCACGCGGAGAAATTGAAGCAGGATATGCGTATGGAATGACACCTGTTCAGGTATTTCACCGAATCACGTTCCCAGCTTGCGTCAGGCATGCGTTACCGGGATTCGGCAATAATTGGCTGGTCCTTGCCAAAACCACAGCACTCGTTTCTGTTATCGGATTGGAAGATATGGTGTTTCGGGCCACACAGGCAGGCGGTTCGTTGAGGCAGCCTTTTACTTTCTATCTTGTCGTGGCTGTACTTTACCTAATCATTACTGCTGTATCGGATGTTGGGTTGCGATGGCTGGATAAACGATACAGTGTTGGTGTACGAAGGGCGTAGTCGAAAATGGATTTTGAAGCGATTACAACTAACCTCCCTCTCTACTTTGATGGTTTGCTGACGACCGTCGAGCTTGTCGTTCTCGCTCTGATCTTGGGGATGGCACTTGCAATACCTATTGGCTTGTTGGCGAGCCGCAAAAGTGTTTGGGTGACATTTCTACCGAAGTCATTCATCTATTTTTTCCGAGGCACACCACTGATTGTTCAGATGTATATGATCTATTTTGGAGCAGGACAGTTTGAATGGTTAAGAGAAAGCTTTTTGTGGTTTTTGTTCAAGGAAGCTTATGCCTGTGCGCTAATCGCTTTTTCACTCAACACTGCGGCCTATACAGCTGAAATTCTTCGCGGCGCAATCATCGGTACACCTTACGGCGAAATTGAGGCGGGACGAGCTAGTGGAATGTCTGGTTGGTTGATTCTGCGGCGAATTATTCTTCCAAGTTCGTTTCGTAGAGCATTGCCAGCCTATGGTAACGAGGTCATCTTTATGCTTCACGGCAGCGCACTTGCCGGAGTAATTACAATCATTGATTTATTTGGTGCCGCAAGAATTGTGAACTCCCGCCATTTCGTGCCGTTTGAATCATTTATCACGGCTGGCGTTTTCTATCTGATTCTGACCTTTGCGATCATTTGGGTCTTCAAGCGGATCGAGTTTCGCTGGCACGCACACCTCCGACCTAGGAAGACTTAAGTATTAACGGATCAGCCGAGAACCCATTCCCAAGTCGCCCACCAACCTATCTCTGAATATTTTTGCACTACTGATACATTCCCGCACACGGGGAGATTGATTTGCTATGTTTCAGTTGATGTCGTTTGCGATGCGTACAGTAGTCTATCGTCTTCGGGTTTGAATTACGAACAATTGTTTGGGTGCTTTGTAGATTACACCAAGTAGAAACGCTTCAAACATGTGGATGGAATGAAAGTAAAAATTTCATATTATCCGCATATGCTGTTCAAGAATATTCTTTGGAAATGATCTGAGTTGACCCATGCGCTTACAAATGTCATTTTTGATTTATTCTACGCCTTTTTCAGCAGAAAAATAAAAACGCCATCCTCTTTCTTTGATTCCAGCAATTCATGACCGGTTTGACGGCAAAGCGCTTCAAAATCCAATACGGAGCCCGGATCTGTAGAAAGAACTTCCAAGGTTTGTCCAGATTCCATCTGCGAAATAGATTTTTTTGCTTTCAGAATGGGAAGCGGGCAATTTAGTCCTTTTGTGTCAAGTGTTTGGTCCGGCATGTTTCGTTTCTCCTAATCGAATTAAGACTGTGAGCGAATTGATTTGTGTGAATTTACAGTTTTCCTTTGTAAATCTAGTAGTGTGATTACGGGTTACAGCCTTCAAATCCATCGGCGTCCATTTTGGATTCGTAAGGTGCTGTAACATCAGTACCCGCAGTTAACTGAGACTTAATTGATCCCCAGTCATCAACTTTTACTTTAAGTAACCAGCCATTGCCGTAGGGTTCCGAGTTCGCAAGTCCTGGCGATGAAACAATATCCTTATTGACTTCTACTACTTCGCCACCACTGAGCAGTTTGGCAGGTCCTACCCACTTTCCGGATTCGACTGTTGCACAGCTCCTGCCTGGCACGACCTTTCGTCCAGCTCTTTTCGGTGTAATCGCAACAATCTGGCCGGCCATAGCACCAGCGATTGCTGTCATGCCAACTGTTACAGTGCCATCTTCGTTCTCTCGATACCAGATGTTGTTTTGAACATCGTAAAGAAGATCATCAGGTAGTTCACATCCTCGTACTTGTGCCATTATTCGTTTCTCCTTTTAAGCTGAAACTGCTTTGGAATTACAGCAAAATTCACCAAGTTCCTGAATTTCCATTTTCCCGCGAATAAACAGAAGCAGATGCATTGCGACCAATGAGGCCAATGTAATCTGCTTCAAATCTTTCTTCATATGATACAAATTAATCTGATAGATCAGTTCCCTGCAAGTTTCGCGGCAGGCGTGAAATGACGAGTCCAGCTTTGCACCCTGTCGATGCAATCCTAACAGCCGAAACCCCTCATACTTTTCCTGTGTGGGAATTTGGTTGTGAGCAATCAACCAATTCTCCAGAATCGCTTCTCCCATTTGCATCAAATGTTCGGCCGGATTGATTACTTCTTGTGGACGATCCCTGACAGACAAAATTGTGCGTTCAATTTCACTGAAACTGGTCATACAAGGCCTTTTTGTCTTAACAATCCTAAAGATTGTGAAATATTTTCCTGAATACCAAGTTGCCTCGGTGATATGCCAAGTGCCAATCCCAAGAGCTGTGTGAAATACAGCATTACAGGTTGAGTTTTTACGCCAAGCGTTTCTTCCGCTCGAATCTGATGCATCTCCAGTCCGCTGTGACAGGTGGGGCATTCTGTTGCAATGACATCAGCGTTACACGCTTCCGCCGCCTGTAAGATATTAAGTACCAGTCTTGTGGATGTGTCACAGTCGGATAGGGTATGCGCTCCGCCACAACAAGCGGTTTTCAGTGGAAACTCTACAATCTCTGCACCCGCTGCACGTAATAAATCATCCATAAAATGCGGTTTAGAAGTCGACTCGCTGCCTTCTCCCTGATCTTTTTCTGGAAAAATATGGCGAGGTCGGGTGTACATACAACCGTAGTAATTCGCAATCTTGAGACCAGACAGCGAGTGCTTGACTCGACGTGCTAGATTCTCTTCTCCAATAGCGTGTTTGATCCAATCTAAAGCGTGAATTGTCTCAACATCCCCTGCCTTATATTCCGGCTGCCCAGTCTTGTCAGCCATTTTCTTGAGTGTTTTTCGGGTTTCCTCTTTGTGAGTGACATCATGTTCAGCTTTCTTCAAATTGTGATAGCAACCATTGCACGGTGCCATTACCACATCCATTCCCATTTTGTGCTTCGCAATCGCCATATTTCGAACTGAAAGATAGTTCTGAACCTCAGGGTCTATATTCTTAACTTCCATCGCACCGCAACAGTTCCAGTTATCAATTTCAACCAACTTCAGTCCAAGTTTCTTTGCAATTCTCTTGGTTGATCGATTGTAAGCATGACCGGTCCCTTCCAGTGCACAGCCAGGGTAGTATGCAACTGTTTGTAAATCATCTCGCAATGTGTTGTCGCTCATGATGTTTCGTTTCCTTCAAGGATCTTCTTTCTTTCTATTTCTCTCATCTCAATCAATTCCTCGATTGAATGTCTGGATTTGCTCCAGTCCTTAGTCTTCGGTCTAAACAAAGTCGAGAGTCCCATTTTGAACATCAGCATCATCGGCAATCCTCGAATTAGGTTCTTGGCCATCTGGATTAACCAGGACTGCGTCAAGGGTTGACCAGTTCGGTTGAAATAATTCCGCACAATTCGACCCTCTTCTATTTTGCCGGTTTCCAGAATTTGCTGATAAAACTCCTCATCAAAGTGCTGGGATTGAGACTTGGGTGTGTGTCCTTTGGCTTCCAGCCAGTGCGACATTGCTTTCATCACCCCTTCAGGTTCGACATCTCTAGGGCAAACATGTGTACAGCGGTGGCAGGATACACACTGCCAAATTATTTCTTTGTCACGCAGCAGTTCCTGCTCCATTCCCAAGCGGGCAAGGTAGATCCAGTAACGAGGATTGAAATCAGGATTGATAGCATTCACCGTACATGAATTCGTGCAGGCACCACATTGCCAGCATCGGTGTATGTACGCGCCACCCGGAAATGCTGCAATTTCCCTCTCTAAATTTTCGTTGTAATCCGAAACTGAACGTGATTCAATGAATGTACTCCAGTGACCTGAAACATCTACATCGTCAATACTGAGTTCTTCGTGTTGCCTTAAGTTTTCAGGCCGAATTAAGGATTCTTCGTGAATTGGCATAACAAGATTAACTCGGTCAAATTCAGTGCGTAATTGCGTCGATTGTGCCTGACAAGCAGTATCTTTTGCCATTTGCCAGAATCAATCTTGATTTTCCGCTGGACGATAATGCCGCATCAAGCCCCAACATTCGAAACACGTAGCCGAAAGGTGTACCAGTGAAACTAAAGTCCGTTTTCAGAAAACTACCGCCTTGGTTCCCGATATATTGACTGTAAATCCAAGCGAAGAGAACGTCAATCATGTAGTTGATATTCTTGTAAACGCCAAGACTGTCGAGAAATTCACTCAACTCCCGACGTAATTCAAGATGGGTTCGAATTCCATGTGGAATATTCAGATAGTCGGTTTCGGAATCTGAAAACCAGATCTCTCGGAGGACACCAGAATTCGAGCCGTAATCCCAAATCCAGCGAGTCATGAGCGGGAAGGTGTCAGGTTCACGATTGTGCAAAATTTCTGCAGCCAGGTCACGAATCCATCGATCTTTGGAAGTACTCTGAAGGCTTGATTCGAACGTTTCAATGTGCTCATCAACGTTTTCAACAGATACATCCGTCAATAGCATATGAATTATCTGATTCAAATCGCTGAAACTTAGTCTTTCAAGTACAGACTTTATTCGCCTTCGAACGGTGGGCATAAATGCACATGTATCAAGAAACTCAGATTCCAGCAAATTTTCCGCTGAATCGCAGAAAGTTCTTTGAAACAAAATTGACTTCCCAGACAGTCCCTCCACAATCACTTCAATTCCGCCCAACTTCTCGGCACAGTCGACCATTGAATTGAACGCTGTTCGCAATCGTCGTCCATCTAGATGTAATTCCGGATTGCTGAATGATTGAAGAGGTCGATTTAGCGTCATCACAGCCATTATTCACTCTACAAATATGCCCTTGGAAGGGCTCTACGCAGCGTTTGCAGCCATACCCAGTGCAGCCATAGCTGCGGCTTGGCCTTGAGCGATTGAGTCATCAATGGTTTCGGGTCCAACAGCTGCACCTGCAACATAAATTCCGGTGCGCGAAGTACCAGCAATACTGTCGTATGCTGGTGCTCGTTGAATATAACCGTGTGGCTCTAATTCAACTCCGAAGACACGTGAAATTTCCTGATTTTCGATATTGGGATCCATGCCGATTGCATGAACAACCAAGTCGAATGGAATTGAGATGGGTCGTTTGACGAGTGTGTCTTCCCCCTTGAGGAGTACCCGTTTTCCATCGAAGGTGACTTCGGCAACGCGAGCTTTGATGTACTTGACCTTGAATTCTTCCTGGCTTCGCCAATAGTACTGTCCTTCGTACAATCCGAAAGTTCGAATATCCATGTAATAGATGTATACGCTGCACTTAGGCAGTTCCTCACGAATCTCCATAGCCAGGTTAGCCGAAACAGTACAGCAAATTTTTGAACACCATTCGCGGCCAATTTGGCGGTCTCGGGAACCAACACATAACAGAATGGCGACTCGGTCCGGTTTACGGCCGTCAGAGGGACAGTGAACACCTTTACCGGAAGAAATCATTTGTTCAACCTGAGTGGTGGTTACAACATCCGGGTGTGAACCAAACCCCCATTCGGGTTTGTTTATCGAGTCAAAATGGGTAAATCCGGTAGCTAAGATGACCGATGATACGGAAACCTCAGAACCATTTGACAGTTTAGCGCTAAATTTGCCGGGTTCGCCAGTGAGTTCAGTGACTTTAGTTGAGGTATGGATTTCTATCGACTTGCTGTTTTCAGCCGATCTGACCATTCGCCCAATGGCTTCACTGGCCCATTCTCCCGATGGGACCAGTTTTGCATAACCTGATAGTATCGGAGCGCCGCCTAAAATCTCCTCTTTCTCAACAAGAGTAACATTCTGACCAATTGAAGCAAGAGATTTGGCGGCTGAAAGACCGGCTGGACCACCTCCAACGACTAATACGCTTTGACTCACACTCGCACCTCGAACCCTGGTCCAGACGTGATTGCTCGCCGTGGGTCATATAGGGTTTCGTGGTGCCCGGCCTCAACGGCTGCCAGGTACGCTTCAAATTCAAACTTTGCCTCTCTCCAGTCTATACCGAGTTTTTCGAGCAGTGGTTCAAATGCCGAAGCATGCCAGTGCAACTGGGCTATTTTGTAGGGATGTGCGCCGCATAACACTGCCGCCAACTGACAGTCGGCGAGTATCGGCATCTCATAATGCTTGTCTACGGCCTTTCCAATCCACTGATTCTTATCCAGAGTAGTAATGCAACCGGTGTCATGTCCAACCATGACATCAGCTCGCGCTTCTTCGACTGCTACTTTTATTTTTCGATCAATAGCGAATGAACGTGTAAACTCTCGCTCGGAAATGATGTGTCTGAAACCAAAACCACAACAATCATACCAAGTGGAGTAGTCGATAACATTAGCACCAAGTGCCTGAACAAGGCCGGTGGATACTGCGACACGATTCCCTTCCAAAACTTCGTCATCATAAATGACATCTTCCGGCACCATTTTGTAGACATGGCATGCCGGATGAATGACTGCTCGAATATTTGATGCGTCAATCGTCTGTCGCTCGCTGATTTCATGACGCATAACATGCAGCCATTCAGAATAGTGAACGATTTCTTCAGGAATCAGGATTTTGCCATCAACCAGTCGGCCAATTTTGGCGAGTATTTTCTTGACTTGTTCTCTGAGTTCTGCTGAATGAAGTAGGAATTGCCGCATTTCTTTGTAGTTGCCAAAAGAAGTGCCACAGTGAACGAGCGGAAAGTAATAAGCAGAATCCAAACCCTCCGCTTGAGATGCAACATATGCCTGATGAAAATTTCTAAGAAAAACAGCGGCCAAACTGACAACATTACCAATACCGGAACCGTGATAGTTCCATGCGGTGCAGGAAGTCTGATCCGTTTCATCTAGGTAGGTGGTACCTAACTCATTCATCAGCCAGAGCAAAGATGTTGGGTAGCCTGGAATATTTCCACACTGGCCACAAGATTTGTGATGCCAAAGCCGGTCAGTCGGAATTTTTTTATCCCATCCGTAGAGCGTCTTTGTCATAACGGCTTTGTGTCCGTCATTGACTCGATGAACGATAATTTCACCATCCTTTTCAAGCTGCCACATGATGTCGCGAACATCTTCTACTCGTTCTCGATTCGTCAGCATTGAGCGTTTATCGATCTTTGCTTCAACCCACTGAGTAGCTGCTTGGGCGTCCTGCGGATTCAGTTGAGAATCACGCCATTCACTACCGTGTCCGGTGAAACGCTGATCTGCAAATTGATTTCCAAACGGGACCTGTATACTCATATCAAAATCCTCAGATTAGTAAATTGTGGTGAACTAGTCGTCTTCCTGTTCATCCAGCCAGTCTTCATACTCTTCGCGTTTTTCATCCATGATATCGACAATCACATCAAACAAATTTTCGTCGATAGTTTCCAATTGATCCAAGACGCCCGAATCCTCCCAAATGGTGTAGAGTTCAATCGAAGTCTTTAGATTTACCTCCCATGCTGTATCCGTAGTATGCATGGTTGGCATTGGAATCGCCTTTCTTAGTGTATCCAACGGTGCATCCACCTTACTGATATTCGGGCCCCAGTCTGCGAAGTGGTCTGGGGTAATCATATTGGGTGCCAACTGATTACCGGTGGATATTAGTTTAAGCATGACCCTGGAAAAGGGCCTAAGCACGTCTTTGGCAGATTGCAACCCGTGCTTGATTGATGTTTCTCGCATGATGCTGACGAGTCCTCCAGGGGAATTTCCGAAAGGACATCTAGCAGCACACGTGTAGCATTGAGCGCATGCCCAGATCTTTTCCTGCATGGCATCATAAATGCCTTCTAGATTTTCCGTCCAAAGCAACTGGACTATTTCACGCGGAGAATAATCGAAATAATGTGCAGAGGGACAAGTCGCAGTGCAGATTCCGCAATTCAAGCAGCCATGCAGTTCGTGGTCATAAAGAGGGTGTTCGCAGATGTCTGCAAATATTTCCTCAAGCTTTTCCCGACCTACTTCAGTTTCGCTCGATAGCGGGTCTCCGATTGTATGTTGAGCAGAGGCCATAAAACTTAATATGTCAGCATTCTAGTATCATCATCTTCCATTACCCGTTCGATAACGTAAGCACCACCGACGATACCCTCACATTCGGGAATCAAATCATCTTCCGTCATATCGAAAAGGTCCAAATTGGGAGAACAACAAAAAAACTTAACACCAGCATCGTGTGCGTCTTTGATGAAGTCGTAAACTGATTTACCTGAGCCCGGTTTCACATAAAGATTCTCTGCTACACCTTTCTTTAACAGCTTTCCGGATGTAGCTGTACAAATCACTTCCACCTCGTATTCCATAGCAGCTGCTACGGTTGCCTGAAAAATAGGAGCACCCATTTCCTCACCGTTTGCGGGGTCAGTATTGACCATCATTATTACTAGTTTTTCTGCCATACCTGTGAGCCTCTTTGCTGTTCAGAAACGATTGCAATCGGTATTGCATTTTAGCAGATTATATATATTAGCATTTTCTAATATAAGTTGAATAAGTCCGTAAATTCAGGCTTGGATAAATGTTCAAATTAAGGCCTATAGTATTGATATAGATAATATTTCTTGATAGGTATGATGAAAATCATAGTTCATATTCATCTGATCAAGCGCCTGAATGCTTCAGGAATACATTTTGTTTATTTCTACAGTAATTGATTTCAGTTTGGCGTTTTTCGTTTGTCCAAGCAACCAATAATGCAAATCAATAATTTGCTTCGTATTTTGCAGTTTAATCTCAACACTTTGTCCCATTGAATAGTACTATCTCACGCCTATTTTGATAAAACTGTGCTGCTCAGTGCACATATTTGTCTGGAAGTTCAACCTTATTTTGAGGTACTAAAGCAATGAACATACGAAAACCGAAAGTCTCCGAGATGATCGAAATTACTGAAGACTTCGGATTAAACCTGTCTGAAGCTAGAGTTCGTGAATTCATGGACTTAATGGAGCCCATTTTCAAAGACTACGAAACGGTCAATTCCATGATCGACTATCTCCCGAAGATAACTCGTCCAACTGCAACTTGGAGCTTTCCAGAACCGAAAGAGAACCCGTTCAACGCCTGGTATGTGAGAGCTGAAATCAGTTTCAATTCAAGTGGTACTTTAGCCGGTCAAACAGTCGCTCTTAAAGACAGTATCTGCCTCGCGGGTGTACCGATGACTTATGGCACGCAAACTATGGATGGATATGTTCCAGATATCGATGCAACGGTGGTGACACGCCTTCTGGAAGCTGGCGCAGTGATTCTGGGCAAGGCAAGATGTGAAGCCTACTGTGCCTCAGGAAGCAGCCATACTAGTGATGGTGGCTGGGTTGAGAATCCAAATCGGGCAAATTATTCTGCCGGAGGTTCCTCCTCTGGGTGTGGAGCCTTGGTTGCTGCCAAACTAGTCGACGTAGCGATTGGCGGAGATCAAGGTGGTTCAATTCGTATTCCCGCTTCATACTCAGGTTGCTACGGTCTAAAACCTACGCATGGTCTAGTGCCCTATACCGGTGTATTTCCAATTGATGCATCCATTGACCATATCGGGCCAATGACACAAACTGTTTACGACAATGCCATAACTCTACAAGTGATTGCAGGCGCAGACGGGCTTGATCCACGTCAGTTCAACCCACAAGTGGACGACTATGTTGCCGCCATAAGTCGAAGTCCAAAAAACTTAAAAGTGGGTGTCGTGAAAGAAGGGTTCGGATGGCCAAATTCAGAGCGAGGTGTAGACACGAAAGTACGGGAAGCGGCCGAACGTCTGGAAAAGCTTGGGATGATTGTTCAGTCGGTTTCTATCCCCTTGCATCGCCACGGAGAGGCAATTTGGGGCCCGATTGCACATGAAGGATTTGCTAACCAGATGAGTCGCAATAACCCGATGGGATTTGGTTGGAAAGGTCTTTATTCGACATCGCTGGTTGAGTGGCACGCCAGATGGCGGGAGAAAGCGGAAGACGTCGACGAAACTGCAATTTTATCTATGTTAGTGGGCGAGTACTTTCAACGAAACTATGCAGGACATTTTTATGCTAAAGCCCAAAATTTATCTCGCAAGCTTTCTAATGAATACGAAAAGGCGCTGGAAGAATTTGATCTTCTGCTGATGCCAACAACACCGATGACGGCAAAACCGATTCCGCCGAGAGATGCCTCACTGTCTCTATACTGTCAACGCGCTTATGAAATGGGATCCAATGTTACGCCAACGAATTTGACTGGACACCCTGCAATTTCGATTCCCTGTGGACTCAGCGAAGACATGCCAGTAGGTATGATGCTGATTGGCGGAAGGTGGCAGGAATCAAAAATCTATACGGCAGCTGCGGCTTTTGAGGAAAACTACAACTGGCGAAATTTGTAGACTCTTTGCTTGAGTGTTCGAGCGCTGTAGTTTCGCTGTGCTCGTTATCTAGTCTTGGGCACCTGTATCACGCATCCAGCCAGTGATCTGGATAATTCCAGTCATCATTGATACGAGTGCATTTTCTAGTTCAACTTGAGCACGACGAATTTCACTCAGTACATCAGAATTACCGAAATCGTATGCTGGGGCCTGAACAATTGCATCTTCAATCATCGCACTTTTAATGCCTGGATGCCCAAAAAAGCCAAGACAATTATCCTGCGCTTGAAATAGCATCGGACTTCCGTCTTTCGATTCCGCAAGCACCGCCGATCCCGGAGGTGCCAGTGGTGCATCCCGCATAAACGTGATCACTGGAAATTCAACTGGCAAAAAGCTATTGAGTGCATTGGCATTAGTACGATAAGCGCGATCAACGCTGACTGTCATATCCATTGGTGCAACAGTTCCGTTAAGGGCTAGGCTCAACAATTGCGCACCTGTTCCGAATGCAAGTATTGGCAGGTTCTTAAGCAAGCAGGTTTCGATGATTCTGAGCTTGTGATTAAGCATTGGAATTATCGGGTCTGAGACTGTACCATAAGGTGCGGCTCCCAGTAAAATCAGACCATCTTTGGGCAGTTCAGCTTTTCGAATCCAATCACTATCGTGCGCTGGACGAACATATCGAAACCGTATGTTTCTCCCCTCCAAATGGTCTTCTACCAAACCAAGATGCTCGGCATCGGAATTTTGTAGTACAGCTATCGTTTGCACAGTATGTGAAATGTTGATTTTGACTAGACTTAAACGGTCATCGCTTCCTGATTCTCGACATAAAAGTCAAAGCCACTCGAAAGTCGAGAAAATAGATCGCTCAATGCCTGATTTGATTTCAAGGAAGTTTCTGCATCTGAAATGATTGATCTGACAGTAAATCTTGAAATTTTGACTTCTGAACCGCTACTAAATGTGGGATTTTCATAAATTCGTTTCAAAGTCAATACTGCCATTCCTAAAGCCCAAATGCAGTGGCGGCGGATTCCAGGCTGATGCAAAGGAACGAGTTGAATGTACCGTAGTGCGTTAATCTGGTGACCGTGAGTAATTTTGACCAGTTTATTCATTCCTGCGATATATCCTTTTGATTGGTGATCTTCTGATAAGTTGCTAAGTTCATACCCAAATTCATTGAATATATCTCTGGGAAACCAACAAACGCCTCGCCTTTGATCATCCCAGACATCTTTCAAGATGTTGGTCATTTGGAGAGCTTGGCCGAATGAAACCGCCAGTTTGATTAGTTGATCATAATTTTCAGCAGTGTCAGGACAATGATCACAAAATAATTCTGTCAGCATCTCACCAACCACGCCCGCGACGTAGTAGCAATATTGATCGAGTTCTGAAATATCAGCTAAACCTGCTAAAGATGCGCGTTTCTGAAAATCAGCCATTCCGCGTGACATAATTCGTACACATCTTTCCAGTGCCTGTTGTTGGGTAGGCGTACAGGTGTGAGTGATTCTAATCACCCTCTCTGTGTTTCGAATTAAGTTGCGTTCATCTGAAGTTGTGGATGTTGAAAGTTGAGCGTGCAAATGGTTGGCAAACTGTTCTGCACTTTCTTTTCCAGCGACAACATTGATGAATTGCTCTGAAAATTCTCGTTTTTGCTCGTGTGTCAGCGCAGGCTCATCTTCAATAGTATCTGCAATTCTGCACAGCAGGTAGGCGTTGCCAACAACTTCTCGTAGACCTGATGGTAGTTGCGGAATAGTCAGGGCGAACGTACGAGATACACCCTCTAGAGCACGATTCTGATATTTGATGTCAGTTGACTTAAACATTCCTTTGTTAGATCTCGTCCTGACTGTACTGAACCATTCTATCAAATATTTTACTTAGTCAAACATTTAGGTGTGCGACACTCTTGAAATGTAGTATTCGTAAATGATAGTTGCACGAAAAGAAAGAGTCTATTGATGCGCCGTTATTTTCACTCAATGACGGTTGTGGAAATAGACTACTACCTAATCAACCGAATCAATATGCTGCATAGGCCTCCGATATCTAACTCAGCCAAGTACAGAATAAAAATTTTTGATTGCAGGCTAAATATTAGGAGTAGACTGCCTGTCTTTTTTCGTTCCATGCCTGTGTAAATCGGTCAGCGATCATTGCAATGAATGCCATGCCGAGGCCAGCGACAATTCCTACACCAAAGTCTCCATCTGATAGTCCGATATACACCTGTTGTCCAAGTCCGTTTGTACCCACCAAGGCAGCGATCACCAACATAGCGATGGCATACATTATTGTCTGGTTAAGTCCCAACATAATGACCGGTAGAGCCAACGGTAACTTTACCTGTGTTAGAAGCTGCCAACGAGTACAACCCATACTGGTACCTGCTTCAATGACATCCGAAGGAACGCTTCTGAGTCCGTGCTCTGTGTATCGAATTGATGGGACAATGGCATAAGCAATGATTGCCAAAAGCGCACTGAACTCCCCTATTTTGAAAATCATGACAAAAGGAATCAGAATCACAAATAGAGGCATGGTCTGCAGCGTGTCATTGATGGGACGAACGATTTTGGAAACCACCGCTACCTCGGAAGCAGTAACACCAATCAGACCTCCCACCAAGAAGGAAATCATTACCGCAATGCTGCAAAGATAGACCGACAGCATAGCTTCCGTCCAAACGCCCGCGGTGACCAAGGTCAGCAGTGCTAGAAATGTACCAACACCGAGTTTTATTCCTCCCAATTGATAGCCAAGAAACGAGCACATCATTAACAGAATCAACCAGGATAGTTTAGTCAGCCCGAAGAAGAACAAAACTCCCATGAACAAAATGGTCAGTGCAAGATTGATTCGCCGCTTATAAGCAAACCAACCTGCTAGCAAAATTACTGCGATTCCGTATCCAATGCGCAGTGGTGAGGTAAATTCAAAGCCCCAAGAAAATGGGCTGATTGTATTGATCAAACCCTCCCGTACTGGCAGCATAATGTAGAAGAACGATATCGATTTAAATGCACCAATAAATCCACTCCAACTCAGAACGAAACTTTCCAACCATTCGTTCATGGTGTCAGCAGGGTAGACTTCCCAACCCTGTGGCCACTCACGAAGAGCAGGAAGAACTGTAGACAGGAGAAACACAATCAATGCTGCTGCACTTCCGATAATGAGATAACGGTACTTATGGAAAAATCCAACTTCCTCATCCGGCAGTTGACTTTCTTTTCCAACAAAGCCATAAGTGATGCGGTCAATTACCATCGCTAAAAACGCAATCACAATACCTGCGAGAATGCTTTCTCCAAACCCGGCCCTACGTACATGTAATAGGACCTCCCATCCGATATCCGCAGTTCCACCAATAACTGCGGCGATGATAACCATAGAAACCGCTGCCATGGTAGTCTGGTTTGCGCCTAACAACATCTGTCGAGTGGCTGATGGTATTCGAACCTGCCAGAAGAGTTGCCTAGGTGTCGCTCCTGACATTAGGCCGGATTCGACAATTTCTATTGGAACTCTACGGAGTCCTAACATCGTGTTGCGCACCATTGGTGGAAACGCGAACAGTACACTTGCGATCAACCCGACCACCGGGCCAAATCCAAACAGAAGTAGAATTGGCAAAAGATAGGCAAATGCCGGAATTGTTTGAAGCATGTCCAGCATCGGAACGATTGCCTTTTCTGCTTGCGCTGACCTAAATCCCCATACTCCGAATACAAATCCTACAGTTATGGCAAGAGGAACAGAAATGATCACTAGTGATAGTGAATTCATACTCTCTGACCAATACCCTACAACGACCATGTAGAAGAGAGCAAGGGTTGAAAACAATGCCAATCGCCAACCTGAAGCCGCCCAGGAAATTACTGCGGTAACCGCAATGACAACCGGCCACGGCAACCATTGAAGGAATTGCTGCACCCAAGAAACTGGAATCGCAAAAATATCAGCCAGACCTCGAAAGAACCAGCCAAACCAATTGACCACCCAGTTCATGGCGTGGTTAAGTACGGTAGAAAAAGGTACTTCCCACCCCTTAGGGTAGGCAAGAAACCAGTCGTTCTTAGTGCCTAGAAGCTGAAACAGCAGCAACAGTGCGATCAGGATAATCCAGAGCAACCAGCGCCTTGTTTCAGAGTTCATTCGAAGCGGTTTCGCGCGCTAATGCACGAATTACGTTATCTGCTGTGACAATGCCAAGAACTGTGCCATCTTCCTCACATACTCTCGCACCAGAGGATTCGGCAAGCACTGGTAATAAATCCTCAAGACAGCACTGTTCTTCAACCTTTGGTAGATCTGTTCCTTGATTTGGGTCTTCCAGAGTGCTGACAATTGATCGGGCTGTTAGCACCCTGGTAACGGGTACATCGTTGGTGAATTCTGCAACGTAGTCATCTGCTGGATTGACTATGAGATCAGCCGGAGTTCCAATCTGTACAATCTGACCATCCCTCATAATCATCATTCGGTCTGCGATTCGAAGGGCTTCAAGAAAATCATGTGTGATAAACACAATCGATTTTTGCAGTTGATTTTGGATGCTAAGAAACTCGTTCTGCATCTCCCTTCGAATCAATGGATCAAGTGCAGAAAATGGCTCATCTAAGAACCAGATATCAGGTTCAACCGCCAATGATCGGGCAATACCTACTCGTTGCTGTTGACCACCAGAAAGCTGACGAGGATAGCTCTTTTCCCGGCCAGTCAATCCAACGAGGTCGATCACTCGTTGGGCGCGCTCACGACGGTCGGGGACACTCATTCCCTGCAGTTTGAGCGGAAATGCTATGTTGTCCATAACACTCAGATGAGGCATCAGACCAAAACTCTGGAACACCATCCCCATTTTGTGTCTGCGAATATCAATTAGCTCGGAAGCAGTCTTCTTTAATAAGTCTTCTCCGTCGAGCAACACTTCTCCCGCAGTGGGTTCTACCAACCGTGACAAACAACGGACCACTGTAGACTTTCCTGATCCAGAAAGACCCATGATGACAAATATTTCACCCACATGAACGTCAAAACTGACGTCTCCGCAGGCTACGATATGGCCAGTGTCGCGAATTTCCGCTGCATGACCAGCAGAGTCCTGAACTTTTCCATTTGCCTGGCTAAAGAAACTGTCAGGTTCAACACCGTAGACTTTCCACAGGTTTTGGCAGGAAAGTTTGACTGGACTATCCATTGGGAAATGCTACACTGTTCAATCTACAACAAGCCAGGAGTAGGCGAGTGTGGCACAGGAGTAGAAAACAAAATCAAGGCCGGGCCGGATACCAATTGGCATGACCCGGCTTGATTAGTTGAATAATATTGAGTACTACTGAGCAGCAGCTACCCAATCGGCCCAAACAGATTCGTTGGCGTCGATCCATTCAGTAACCACCTCTTCAAGGGCTCTACCTTTGATGTCCACTTCCAACATTAATCTGTTCTGAGTGTCATTGTCAATATTCAGTGCTTCAACCAAATTTAGAGCACCAGGCCACTTTTCACCAAATCCGTGCCAGACTATTTTGAGAACATTTGCCTGCTCAAATCCGCAGTCATTGACATGATCAGGAGAAAAGCCATGCTCTGGCTCACTGCCGCAATTTTGATGTGCGGGTGGCATATCGATCCATTTCATATCCAATTCTGCATGAAGCCAGTGAGGCGCCCAAAACATCATCAGTGAGGGTTCGTTAGCTGCGTAAGCGGCTTTGAGTTCAGCAATCATTGCACCATCACTTCCGCCGGCAACAGGTTGAAAAGGCAATTCTGCAGCCTCAATCAAATCCTTCGATTTTGTACCCCAACTTGCGGGATACGTAATCACCCGTCCCTTGGGAAAGGTATCTGGTCCTGCGAACGCTTGAGCACATTCAATCAAGGCCGTATGAGAAGGAAGGCCAGGACATTTTTCCTCCATATAACCGGGATACATCCACCCTTCACGAGCCTGCAGTCCCAATGGACCAACTACAATAATTTCACCGTCTTCCACGGCTTTGTGATAAATATCACCGACATTGTTATCCCAAAGTTCGGTTTGAAGGTGGATGTTACCCTGCGCAATTGCAGCCAGCTGTGGAACCGTCCCAGCAGTAACGAGCTCAATATTGAACCCTGCTTTTTGCAAAAGCTGAGCTGTAATGTGAGCAGTCAGATGCTGTCCGGTCCAATCATTAATCGCAACCTTGATTGGATCTGAAGAGCCGTTAGCCGCAAGCACATTGGTACTAAACAGAGCACATACAACGAGACTCAGCAACTTGTATCGTAATTTCATTTCTTTAACCTCATAGAAATGGTAATTTATTTGCTAATAATACAACAATAAATGCCACACATAGAAGTGGCTTTTTAAGTAGGCAACAGATCAGAGCATCGCGGTTGAAGACTTCTTTTGAGTAACTTCAAGGGTTATTTTGTAAATTACTTTTCGATAAACTTAACACCCTTGATTTCGGCCAAACGGAACCGTAGTGTCAGAGAACTACGTTTTAATCTCCTCCTGCTTTTTGGCTTTCATCATTTCATCAACTAGAAATATTTACTCTCGTAAAAATTTGACAGCGTTTTTTTCAATATCGGTCATTCTGTTTAATTTTGCTTCGTCGTGTGAAATCCCATTGAATTGAAGTTTCTTGAGTCTTTGTCAAATCCGACAGCAAGTAGAATATGGTGCTTTTTAAATTCAAACCGTCATATCAAGAAGAATTGAGGCAACAATCACAGCAGAACTTGCAGAAAGTCTTTGGTTAATGTGGTGGAGAACCGTATCGCAGGCGTTAGTTACCGCCTGCGGGCGCATCGCGACCTGATCGCACCGCATCCCGACCAGGCTTCGACGTCAAGCGACAGATCTAAAAAGAAAATGGAGGTGGCGATCTACAATAGCAGCTGATCACCGCGACGCCTCGAATTGAGGATTTTTACGCTGCGTCTAGGGAAAAATCGTTGTCTACAGGAACTACCTAACCAACCATTATTTCTCATGTCGTTATTATTGATTCTGGAAATTTTCGCTTTGAACGAAATGCTTTGCACGAAAAGAAAATCGAACTTGTCAGCGGTGAATTTTTCACTGAGTTTTAACCAATTCATGAAGTCGAAAGATCCATTGATGCAAGGCAGACAATCAAGTGTAATCTTAAGCTTCAATGCTTTGGAGTGCCTAGTGGGGACTTGTACCGCGATTGCTGGCCGCGATGAAAGCCCAGTAGGTAGTTTGTGCCTGGAGTACCAGCACAGGAGTCGGAACATGCATCCTGGCAGCCATTCTGACCAAGAAAGAACTTTCGACAACCGAGATTGCGCGCAAGGTCGCGCTCATCAAGTCATGGATGGCTATGGTTGTGGAGGAGGATGGCAACGACGGCACACGCCGCACGAACCGGGCAATGAAACAGCGAAAGAGCAGCCCTCAGGGTTCGCCTATATCGCCGCTTATGAATCCATCTATATCAGACACTTCATTGTGGGTGGAAACATCTGGGTATTGGTCTGCGTGTTCAGTCGCATATTGTCCAACTACGCAGATGACATCTGCAATGCGCCGGTGGCGCTGATGTGGTCAGCGTTTACCTTGATGATGGATCCGTTGAATTTGCCAGTGAATATGAAAATGACCCGGTGTCTAAGATGTCCGGACGAGCCATTGGAATTTTTAGGCTATCGTATCGGGTGGAACGGATAGACAGAGATAGGATCATTGTCAAAGATAACCCTAATTCAGACAGAATGCTATAAATGGCTATATATGTAGTACGCTTTTCTGTTAGCATACAGACAGAATTTTGGAACGGGATGGTACGCGGTCAGGGACACATTGGAATTTAGAGTTAGGTGAATTCAACGAACCGCCCGCGGACAAAAGTGTAGCCGTATTAGACCAATTTGGCTGTTTATTTTGCGAAATATACTTTCAAAGCTTCATTTACTTTATCTAAATCTTGTTTAATGCCGCCTTTGCTACCGCTGGGTCCACTGGGTTTCATGTTGAAGTAATTTCCTGGAAGCACAATACTAGGAGTGCCGTGGACGACACCATTCGCACAAACAAAAAACATAGATGGCATATCTTTCACATTGTCTCCCTTATGAACCTCCCAACATTGAATTTTTTTCCCGCTTGACCACGCCTTCCACTGTCTGCAATATTTATCATTTTCAAAAGTTACTGTTCCTCTTGTCCACCATCCTTTTTCTTTTTTGATTTTCTTTGGGAACCAGCCGACAGCATTATTATTTGTGGGGTAATAACCTGTGTATACCCCCCCATTTTTCACTAATCGAAATAATAGTATTTCCGGTGAGGAGATTGTCAATCTCTTCTGTAGATAATCTTGTATCATCGCTGGCTTCAAAATTTACGCCTTCCTCCGTCAGGCAGCCTTTTTTTTCAATGGGAGTTTTCGCTGCCTTTTTTTCGTTAATTTTCCCTTCAGCAACAGGTACACCTGCAATATTCACAAAAATGACGACGAGCGCGAAAATGCCGATTAATTTGACTGATTGTCTTGTAAATTCTGAAAATTTCATTCGTTGCTACCTCCAAGTGGTGAAACTACTTAATTTTTATAAAAGGATTGAAATGGAGTTGCAGTGAGCTACACCACGGAGGCGATTACGCTGTAGTGTCTTTCTGCAGCTGTATTTACTGGTCGCGCTGAACCCAGAGGCCGAATTTTCTAACTCTGGCAGAAATTCAGTCGGTTTGGAAAGCATCAGCAACCACAATCAGTGATTCCAGCCTGTAACCACCAGCGACTCGGGAAACAACCTGCTCAACCGCTCTGAGGTGGTCACGCCTTCACTTGCTTTGACGGAACCACGTATGCCCCAGCTGGAAACGCCATCATCAACGCTGAGTTTAGAGTCGGATGAAATGATGCCAATTCCCAATGAACCGTACCATACGGCTCGCTCATCCATGGCTTCTGCTTAGACAACCTCTTCTTCGGTGGTCTGTGGAAAGACAGTCGGGGAAACACTCAGTAATCCTGAGAAAAACAGAATTGCCATCAAATCTTGGAATTTAACAAGAATCTAATTTTCAAGCTGAATTTTTGGTGCTGCTTTCAGTCAACGTCTTTACTTGACTTTCAGTAAATTTGATTTGTAACTGACATACTTTTTCAGCCAAACAAGCACTCACATCTGGTTTCATAACGTCAATACAATTGACTTATCCTATTGTTATAATTAATATTAATTCATTCTGATCAACCTTAATTCGAGACTTCTTCATCTACTTGACCTGAGCCAATTCTATTGAATCATCCTTGGTTTTCATCTTCACCTGAAATACTTAGACGTGCAGTCCAAATACTCCAGCACGTTCGTTCAATCTCAGTTCCAATCCTCACTGATGAATCTCGATACATTTTGCTGGAAGAGGCTAAAGAGTATCCGCTTCGGCCAGCCAAAAATACGGTTGGAACTGCAAACAACCTCGTTCATCAAGATATGTTGCTCCAGGATCAATTGAAGAGCGATGGCGCCTTCGCTGAACTGGTGGCTGCCTTTCAGCAGCATTTTGACGAAGCCATCTCTGGGCACTCGTATTTTTCAGCACCAGTCGTATTCAATGACGTCATGCTTCAAAAATATGAACCAAATTGCGGCGGAATCACACCTCACAGAGACCGAACCGACTATCGGCACATTATTTGTCTTTTTGTTTTGGAGGGATTCGGTCGTTTCTACATAGCTGACGACAGAATTAAAACAAATGCAATAGAAATTGCGAACCTTCCAGGCGATGTTGTACTAATGCCCGGACCTGGATTTGTGGGGCTCAATAACCGACCATTTCACTACCTGGAAAACATAACTCAGGAACGCTGGGTCTTTGGCTTGCGCCACGATCAGAGCAAACTCGTCTGACCTGTATCCCAATCATTTCAAAATATTAGTGGTTTCAACAGAGAATCAAAACAGCATAATTTTTCGCAATTAACAACAGCACAAAGTTGTGCTATCGCTGATTTGAAGAGAATACGCTATGCCTACAACAGTCCCTCTTCTTCAAGTACTTTCCGGGCCACACGAAAACACTCAAGACTCTGCGGAACACCACAATAGATTGCAATGACGTGAATAATGGAACGAATTTCTTCCTTGCTTACGCCATTTCTAAGCGCACCACGACAGTGAATTTCCCACTCGTGCATTTTGCCAAGCGCCCCAATCATTGCCAGATTCATCATTGAACGCGTCTTTGGGTCAATTGTTGTATCCGTCCAACCAAATCCCCAGCACCATTCAGTCATAGCTTCTTGGAAAGGACGATTAAATTCATCGGCTGCATCCAGGTTTCTCTGCACATATTCCTCGCCAAGTGTAGCCTTGCGTGCCGCAAGACCTTTCTCAAATAGTTCTTTGTCCATCAATTCCTCCTGATGACTGAGCAAAATGACTTCTCTGTTCCAGAACGATGTCAGATTCAGTGAAACAGTATGGTAAAAATTAGCCTAAAACAATAAAAAGCTATTACTGTGTTTGAATGCTGGCTCGCATCCACTCCTGCAGCACCTCAATTGAGTGCTCAGAATGAACACCTCCTTTGGGATCGACTACCAAAGGTCCTGGCCGATAACCTCGATTTCGCATACCCCGCTGTACAGATTCAACTAACCGAATGTCTTCCGCAACCGTGGTCTGCAGGTCCTGGTCAGCCAAAGCATCGATAACTTCGGAATCTTCTCCATCAACTGAGAACCATCCGCGCTGCACTTCAACATGGTCGACATCTATTTCCCGCCAGCAATAGGTGTTCAAAATGTTACCTGGATACACCTGAAACGAAAACATGGGCCAAAGATACCACGATGAGTACATTCCAGCCGTAGCATTCGCCTCAAGATTGATCGGATAGCTCATTTTGTCGAGATTCTGACATTCAGTGGTGTGCCTGAGGCAGTATCCTTGTGGCTGAATATTGTAGGTTTCCGGTTTGACCACACCGTTTGAAAAAGTTTTGTGATTGATTGGACAGTGATAGCATTCAGAGTAGTTTTCAACTGACAGCTTCCAATTGCAGTTTTCCACCAGTTTTTCTACTCGAAATAGCTTCAAGCGATCGATTTGTGGAACAAATTCTCGAATTTCCTCATGTACTTTTGGATACCACTCTCCCATAGAGCGGGCTTCGGAATCCAGATTCACAAACAGAAATCCATGAAAATTCTCGAGTTTTGCGGAAGTCAGACAAATTTTTGATATGTCCAGTCCTAGTACAGACGACAGGTTTCGACCATATCGAAGCTGACCGTCAAGGTTATAAGTCCAGGCATGGTACGGACAGACGATGACGCGTTTGTTGCCAACACCAGTGACTAGCTCGTGTGCCCGATGTTGACACACGTTAAAAAACGCATGAATCTTCCGTTCGCTGTCTCTGACGCAAAAAAGACTCTGTCCTGCGATTTCAAAGGTAATGTAGTCTCCGCATTCAGGAATTTGCGATTCATGACCGGCATACTGCCAGGTATTCGATAACGCACCCTCTCGTTCTCTCTCCAATATCTCCGGTTCGGTATAGTACCGAGGTGGCAGATTTCGAGTCAGTTCGGAATTTGAGTTCATGAATGTCCGAGAAAATGGTTGAAGGCAATAACTACCCTCAGATTTTACAATTCTTCAACAATTTTGGTGCATGCCAGTCTCACCGATTACTAGATCCAGTCGGTTTATGGAATCCTTTAATAACAATATCTTACAATCAATTCGCCAAACCCAGAGATCGCGCTGAAAAAAACTTTTTCACTCACCTTAATTTTTTTGCAAAAAAGTGCTTCGCTGTTGACCAATCTCGTTAATAATGCGCGTTTTTCTCGTAATGCGCTTTATCCGATTTTCGTCGTTGCAAAACCCATTACCAGCTGAATCCAATCTGCTTCCCGATACTGCTCAAGTCGTCATTATCGGAGGTGGAATTATGGGTTGCTCGCTTGCTTATCACCTCACCAAAGAAGGTTGGAACGATGTTGTATTGTTGGAAAAATCAGAGTTAACCTCCGGATCAACCTGGCACGCAGCCGGTCAAATCACCCGCTCTACATCCAGCATCAACTTGGGAAAGTGTGTCGACTACAACATCAGGCTGTACTCGGGACAGCTGCAGGAGGAAACCGGACAGGACGTAAGCTGGAATAACTGCGGTTCTATTCGTCTGGCGTACAGCGAAGATGAAATGGACTGGCTCCGACACACCTTGAGCGTCGCACGATCACTAGAAGTCCAAATCGAACTGGTTACAAACTCTCAAATTCGAGAGATGCACCCTTTCTACAATCTTGATGGCGTTGCAGGAGGCCTTCATACTCCCGATGATGGTCATGTGGATCCGTCATCAGTTACCACTGCAATGGCAAGCGGTGCACGATCACGCGGAGCCAAAATCATACGACGTTGTCGTGCAACAGATATCAAACGTCAATCCGATGTTGAGTGGGTCGTATCAACTGAAAAAGGGAATATTCGATGTGAACACGTCGTGAATGCTGGTGGCACATATGCGCGTCAGATTGGCGAGTGGAGCGGTTTAAACCTGCCTATGGTTTCAATGACGCATCACTACGTAGTAACTGATACCGTTGAAGAATTCCTTTCGCTTGAGGAGGATTTGCCTGTCATTCGCGATGATGCCAAGGTATCCGGATACATACGAATGGAACAGAAATCCGGTCTGATTGGAATTTACGAAAAAGAAAACCCAAACTCTGTATGGGAAGACGGCTGTCCATGGGAAATTGAGCACGAACTTTTTGACCCTGACTACGATCGGATCTTTCCTTGGCTGGAAAACGCGATGGAGCGTATGCCAGTGCTTGCCGATCTAGGTATAAAACGTACTGTTCACGGTGCAATATCTCACCCTCCTGATGGCAATCCACTGATCGGCCCTGCCCCAGGCTTAACCAACTACTGGTGTTGCTGCGGTACACAAATCGGCATTGGCTGGGGACCAGCACTGACGCGTGAACTTGCGCGCTGGATGGTGCATGGTTCCTCTGACATATCCATGCGTGAATTTGATCCTCGTCGATTTGGCAGTTACGCCACAAAAAGCTGGCAAACAACCAAAGGCAAGGAAGATTACTGCCTGCGGCATGAAATCCCTTTTCCCCATTTCAACCGTTTAGCTGGCCGACCGGCAGCTTCCAATCCCCTTTACCCTGTACTGAAAGAAAAAGGTGCGGTTTTTGAGGAGGTTTGCGGACATGAACGACCACGCTGGTATGCTCCATCCCATATGCAACCTGCTGATCAATACTCTTTCAAACTAAACATTGTTGATGAGATTGTCGGTGACGAAGTTCGTACCGTTCGAAGTACTGTGGGATTGATGGATATTTCGGCGTTTGCAAAATTCGAGCTTGCAGGTGCAGATGCCAACCGATTCCTAGATTACATCTTCACTGCGAAAGCACCCGCGAATGTAGGCTCCATTGCTCTCGGATACCTGTTGAATCACCGCGGACGAATCGAGTTGGAATTAATCGCTGTTAGATCGGCAAGCAATCGATTTATGCTCATTTGTGCGGCGTTCTACGAAAGTCGACTGCTTGACCATCTTGTACAACACTCCTCTGGAATGTCAGTTGAAATTGTCAATTTATCGCGTGAGTGGTGTGGACTATCAATTCAGGGACCTCTGTCCCGAAAGGTGCTGGAAAAAACCACCACAAGCAAATTGGAAAATGACAATTTTCGCTGGTTTTCCGCCCAAACAATCAATATTGCTGGACACCCCACATTGGCGATGCGCATATCCTACAGCGGTGAATTAGGATGGGAAATTCATGCACATCGAGACCACATTCTGGACATATACAACGCACTATGGCAATCTGGAGAATCTGAGGGAATGGTGCACTACGGATCGTTTGCCATGAACGTGATGCGAATGGAAAAGGGGTTTAGAGGAGCATCCGAATTAACAAACGAGGTCACACTACCCGAAGCAAATGTAATGGCGTTTACGAATTTGAGTAAATCCGATTTCATCGGAAAATCCGCCACCGAGGATAGCCTAAATTCAAAACTTCCTTGGGTTTGTGCTTACCTGGCCATTGATCAACTGGGCTCACATATTGGACACGGCGGTGAAGCAGTCCTACATAATGGTATCGTAGTAGGTTCAACTACATCTGTCGTCTACAGTCACCTCGCAAATTGCGCACTTGCTTTTGCATATTTGAAACCCGAATCAGCAAATCCCAATACTAAGTTAACCGTTCTTGTGGCTGGCGAGCCAATGGATGCCAGGGTACTAAATGAAGCTGTCTATGATCCTAAAGGACGGCTGGCTAGAGGTCTGAATTTATGAAACAAATCCCTTCTGTAATGAGAGCCGTAGTGCTGACAGGTCATGGCGACATGGATAAACTGGAATACCATGACGACTGGCCCACTCCGATTCCAAGTGCTTACGATGTACTGATCCAGGTTGGTGCATGCGGTATGAACAATACCGATGTAAATTCGCGTACCGCATGGTATTCAAAGGGCGTATCTGAAGCGACGACAGGCGAAACGTTTGAAGCCGCTGAATCGGATGATGCTAGCTGGGGAGGTGCGGCAATTCAGTTCCCTAGAATTCAGGGAGCGGACATCTGTGGCCGCGTCTGTGCGATCGGAGAAAAATTACCCAAAACCCTGCTTGATAAGCGGGTAATGGTAGAAACGTGGATTCGCGACTGGAGTGATCCCGACAATCTAAATAAATGCGGATACCTGGGATCTGAATGTGATGGTGGCTTTGCAGATTTTCTGAAAGTGGACTATAGACAGGTTCACACTATTCAAAGCAAATTGACGGATGTTGAGATTGCAACTTTTGCAACTTCCTGGTTAACTGCTGAGAATATGCTAAATCAGGCTCAAGTGAATTCTGAAGATACAGTACTGATTACAGGCGCATCAGGCGGCGTTGGTTCCGCATTGATTCAACTTGCAAATCGAAGAGGCGCGACAACGATTGGAATGGCATCAGATTCTAAACACGACCGTCTGAAGCAGTTTTCGCCGAATGCGCTCATCGGCCGATCACCTGATCAATTGAAATCAGAACTGAGAAACGTTATCGGAAGTGAATCGGTAACAGTCGTTGTAGATGTTGTTGGTGGTGACTATTGGCCAAATTTAATTTCCGTATTGTCCCGAAATGGCCGCTATGTCTGTTCCGGAGCGATTGCCGGCCCCATTGTGCACTTTGATCTTCGAACAATGTATTTGAACGATTTAACGTTCTTCGGATGTACAGTCGTTCCACGCGGGACATTTGCAAACCTGGTGAACTACATTCAAAATGGCGAAGTGACTCCAATTGTTGCAGCAGTTTACCCCCTCAAAAAACTGAAAAATGCGCAACAGGCATTGATCGATAAAAAACATATCGGGAATATCGTGATTTCAATGGACAACCATCCTGATGGAGAGTCCGAATGACGCAACCTCGACAAACAATTCTGTCCAATCAAATAAATAGGAATCAATTAATGAAGCAGAGTGAGTGGATTCAGCGAGCGCATAAAGTCCTGCCCGCCGGTAACTTTGGCAATTTTGATTCAAGTGTGGTTATCTGTAAGGCCAAAGGTTCTCGACTGTGGGATGCAGATGGCAACGAATATATCGATTTGCTGCTCAGTTCCGGTCCGATGGTACTAGGACACGGACATCCAGAAGTTGTGGAAGTCATTCAGGAACAGCTCGGGAAAGGCACCACCTTTTTCGCCAATAATCCAGCTGCAATTGAACTTGCCGAAGTGATTTGCGATGCAATGGCATGTGCGGAGCAGGTACGATTTCTCAGCACGGGTGGCGAGGCCGATATGTACGCCATTCGACTCGCCCGAGCATTCACTGGTCGTGACAAAATTGTGAAATTTGAAGGCGGCTATCATGGTATGTCTTCAGAAGCACAAATGAGTCTTGCGCCTGATAAGCGTGTTGACTTTCCAAATGCAGTCCCCGATTCCGCTGGAATTCCAGCAGCAGTGCGGCGGGATGTATTAATCGCACCATTCAACGATTTGGAAGTGACAGCTTCAATAATTGAGGCCCATGCCAGCAAAATTGCAAGCGTAATCGTTGAACCGATGCAACGCACCATTCCACCACAGCCAGGATTTCATGAGTTTTTGAGAGACATTTGTAACCAACACGACATAATCTTGATTTTTGATGAAGTTGTGACCGGGTTTCGGTTGGCATATGGCGGAGGTCAGGAGTACTATGGAGTAGTTCCTGACTTGTGCACACTGGGAAAACTGATAGGTGGAGGATTTCCACTGTCTGCTGTAGCTGGACGCGCTGACATCATGTCACACTTTGACAAATCAAAGGTAGGCAGTGACGGGTTCCTGATGCAGGTTGGAACTCTAAGCGGCAACCCAATAGGTGCAGTTGCTGGACTCAAGACTTTGGAGATCATGCGAAGACCTGGACAATACGAAAAACTTCGTCAGAACGGTAGTGCTGTCCAACAGCACATCCGCGAATCGCTGAACGAACTTGGAATTGACCATCAAATATTTGGAGAGATGCCCCTGTTCGATTTAATTTTCGCTGATCAATTTGTGAACGACTACCGGGATTCACAGTCAGGTGATGGAACAGTCATGTCTCGATTCCTGCGTGAATTAAGAAAGAATAAAATTCTCAAGAGTCCAACGAAGTACTACATTTCGCTTGCATTGATTGAAGAAGATCTGAGTCAGATTGGTGAAGCAATACGACAGTCTGCAAAAGCGCTGGTTGAAGTTGTATAACCAAAGCAATTGCTAATAATCGTTTCGGAATATTTGAATATCAGATGGGCACCAACTCACTGTATTTCCCGCTAAAGTTCGAATTGGACTATTCCTATTCTCTGGGTGACCTTAAGCCTTATTTTGATGCATTGCAGGAGGGACGCGCATTGGCCTCCGAGTGCCCTGAATGTCATGAGGTCAAATTCCCTCCACGATTGCAGTGCGACAAGGATGGAAATGTGGCAGGCTGGAGAGAGTTGACCGGCCTTGGGACAGTCAAACGGATCACCGCTGGCAGAAACAAAACTTTCGCGCAAATTGCGATGGACGGCGCCGACAATCTATGCTTGGGCAGACTGGATGGAAATGATATCGTCGTGGGTGATCGCGTGAAACTTAAGCGGATTGATGTGACCAACATCCAACATCCCGCTCAGTGTGCAGTATTCCGGCATTTTGACTGAGCAGTTGAACAGCTGAATCGATTAGCTGCAATATTGCTTTTCCATCTCCCGGCGAAGCCCGTGAGCGATCTGTTGATCGCCAGCTCTGACATCTTTCCACGTCACTAAATCACCTTCGGTGACGGGCCTAGTAATCTCAATGCCTGAAGCCAGACCAATCGGTACAGCTTGGCGAGTCAGTGAATCAGCGGCGGGTAAAATCTTACCCCACACCGTTGAACCACCCTCACCGTCTAGAAGTTCACCGGCTGCAAGGTCTCGTTTTGCTACCGAAGCGACATCGGCCGTAAAGGAGCGCGGTATTCCGGTTGGCTCCCGGCGCAAAGCAACTGAAGCAACACTAACGCCGAGTTCCAGACCAATTAAGTGATAGGGACGATAAAGCGCGGAATATCGTCCAGATTCATCAGTTACAAGACCGTATTCTCGAAAACACCGTTTCACATACTCAGTGCCTGCTTTGAATACGACATAGACACCCCATCGGAGATCTCGCTCGATTTCGCTTCCATCCCGATTGAGCGAAGAGATCACTTCCACCATGCCTTTTTCAGCCAGCACTCCACCTTCATCTGTTGGCTTTAGGACCGAAGCGAGTTCATCAACTGAACAAGGCGGAAAAGAAAGACCGTCAGATGGAGGCGTCAGACCTGTCGCATTCGCCACAGCAGTCATTTCGATGCCAGATTTCGTTCCGTCCAGAAACGAATTGAACATTTTGCTATTCATCCCGCCTAGCTCAGCCTCGGTTCGAGTCAGACCATAGTAGTCCCAAACAGTTTCCGGTGTAGAGGCATGATAGACCGGTAGGTACTTTGTTCCCTTGCCTGCACAAATCACATCAAGTCCCATCGTACGCACTGTGTCGACCTGTTCAACAATCAGCGCCGGTTGATCGCCGTAAGCAAGCGAATAAATGACATCATTTTGTCGTGCTTTTTCGGCCAGTAGCGGTCCAACAAGCACATCAGCTTCAACATTGACCATGACAATGTCGATACCACGATCAATGCTGGTTAACGCATGATTTGCTCCAGCTATGGCATCGCCGGTGGATTCGATGACCACGTCAATCAGATCTGCATTCAGCACTTCATCCAGGCTGGAGGTCAGCAAAACCTGATCGGATGACGGTTGATGGTTAACCGACGATCTTGTAATTTGCCCGGCATGCAAACCCGCAACCTGCAAATTTTCTTTCGCTCGTTCGATATTAAGATCACAAACTCGGTCAAGTCGCATACCTGGAGTTCGAATGATCTGCGACATAAACATTGTTGCAAATTTTCCAGCACCGATAATGCCAACCCGAATCGGATTGCCGACCGCTTCGCGTTCAGTGAGTAATTGATATAGGTTCATTGCTGCCTACCCAGAGAAAACGCAAGCATTATCACATCAATTTCTTTATTGAATACAAAAAATATTCACGGCACCGCATTCAGCCATCACTACGCTGGCTATTTAGGTGAAGGGGCTGGGAGGCAAATGAACCAGATGAACGACAAATTGAACAGACATAAAAAAAGCAAATTTCTAAGAGAAATTTGCTTAATGTGTAATGGAGAGAAAATAGTGAGCATCCCTGCTCAGATGTCCATCCTTGTGGTTTGCTTTCTCCTTAACTGTCGACCATCCTGGAAAATAACATCAAGAAGAACGGAAACTTGTAGAAAATTATAGGCAGGTGCAAATCGGTTTCCAGTATATATTTTCATATTAACATGAGTATTTGTTCATGTATACTTATCTGCAAAGTCACTTTATTCATTGATTATAAATATTTTAGATTTATTCGGAACTAAATAATTCTACATTATTCATTTTTAGGAAACAGATTATGGCGCATCGACTTCCTCCAATCGCAGCCCTTCGGGCACTTGAAGCAACTTCCAGGCATTTAAGTTTCACTCGAGCAGCAGAGGAACTATTCATCAGCCAAAGCGCAGTCAGTCACCAGATTCGTCATATTGAAGAACTCTGGGATTTCAAACTGTTTGAACGCCAAGGGAGGCGATTGCTGATTACCAAAGAAGGGCAGATGATCGTTCCGGTCGTACGGGATTTCCTTGACAATATGAGCCGGACACTCAACGAAATTACCAACCAGGAGTCTCGTACATCTATTCGAATCAGTCTGGTCCAGTCTTTGGCCGTCAAGTGGCTGGTACCAAGACTCGGAAAATTCAATGAAATGTACCCAGAAATCAGTGTCTGGATTTCAACAACGGATGAATTGGTCAACTTTAGTACCGATGAAGTTGACATTGCCATTCGACTCGGCGACGGGAAGTGGCCGGACTTGCAAATTGACACACTCTTGAGGGAGTACGTCTTCCCAGTTTGCAGTCCAAGTTTCTTAAAACGATTTTCAGCGCCTGAACATCCTGCGGACTTACTGCGCTATCCTTTACTCTACCGCCACTCAATTGATATCTGCCCGCGTTGGCGCGACTGGTTCAAGGATGCAGGAATTGTAATCAAGACGCTACCACGCGGATCTCATTTTCCAGATACAGCGATGTCAATACAGGCAGCAATTGATCATCAGGGTATTGCATTGGCGCGCAGCGCTCACGTCGAGAAGGATCTTGAATCAGGTCGATTGGTTAAGTTATTTGATATTTACAGCGAATCGCCGGTTTCCTATTTTCTAATTTGTCCCCATAAGTTGGCGACCCAACGGCGTATTTCGGTTTTTCGCGAGTGGCTCCTGGAAGAAGCCGCAACTTCGCAGAAAGCTTTTGACCGGGTTATGCGAGGTAATACAGAACACCGGTCTGAAATGACGGCTTATAGCATCTGATTTTTACTCATAAGAGACAACGTTCACACACAGTTGATCAGAAATTCGATCAATCAGAGTTTGCTGTATCCACCATGGCGTAAATGTCGATCTCTATAACCATGGAATCATAGGCCAGTACCGGTAACGGAACACCAGTAGACGCAGGTCCGACTTCGCTGAAATAAGAGGATCTTATTGGTAGGTTTTTGTGTAAGTCCTCTGCACCACAGTCTCCCTTGTAGACTGTCAATACTTTGCAAACATCGTCGTAATCCGCCCCCAAGTCTTTCAATATAGTGCCAATGTGTTGCATTGCTTGATGGGTTTGTGCAGTTAAGTCGTCGGGATATACCGCACCTCCCTGCTTGTCCAACGACACCTGCCCACCTAGAAAAATCATTCCGTCACATTTCAAGCCATGTTTGTACGGGAGATGAACATGCCAATCCCACAGGCTATCAGGCCAGGAATGAGTTCGCGGTAGGTAACTGCCATCTTCACCTTGCATTGCTACTGCTGCTATCTTGATAAGCACTTCAGCATCCGCATGTCGTGGGACTGGAACTCCTGTCGCTGCAGGACCGGGTTCTTTGAAATTTTTTGCAAAGGCGAGCGAAGCCGCTTCAAAATCTCCAATTCCGGAACCACCAGCATACCAGCGGTTGATTTTGACGATGTCGTCAAAGCTGGCGCCAAGTTCACTTAGTACTTGTGAAATTCGATTCGCTACGGCATTGGTTTGTCCAACGATGTCCCCCTGACAGATTACCCGAGCAGTATCGTCTATTGGATATTGCCCTGAAACAAAAATCATTTTGTCGGAGCGTACTCCTTCTACAAATGGTTCGGGTAATCGAGTCGCCCCATTCAACCGGGTATGCGTCCTCATTGTGCCTTCACCAGTCGGTCGACGCATGGCATAACCCTCAATTTCAACCATCATGCCATCGTAAGCAAGATATGGCACCGAAATTGCGGTAACCGTCGTCCGACTGTCTTTTGGCAGACAGTCCGCTACTTGCTGGAGGAACTCAAACTCGTCAATTGACCCATCGTTAACATAGAAACAAAGCAACACGACCAGGTCAGAAAACTGGCATTCAAAGGCACCCAGTACTCGACCAAAGTACGCCATGCAATTTTTGGTTTGAGTTGAGAGATCTCCGGAATTTCGAACTTCTCCCTTTTCATTCAAATCAACCTGGCCTCCAACCCAGATCATCGAACCACATCGAATGCCATGTTTATGGTTGATCTGGATTGGCCAGTTCCAGTGATTATCCGGCCAGCTGAATTGTCGTTTCATTTGTTCTTCCAATGCGTTATTTTCATGAGTTCTTGAATCTTTTTCCAACCAATGAGGTCGAATATTTGGAATCCGTCCAGAAATTTCGCTGAAGTAAATCTGCGATAATACGAGCTAGTGTACACATTACCCCGAGTGCGGTGAACGAATCATGCTGAAAAAAATTGTAATTCCAGTCATTTTCCTGGCAGCTGGATTTGGAGTTGGCTTTGCTGCTGGAGTTTATGTTCTTCCGATCTATATTGAATATAAGTCCAAACCACAGCAAGTAGTCGATGTAGTTCAGGCCGAAGCAACAGATCCGATTGGACAGTTTGACCGAAACAGTCCAGGTTCAGACGCACTTCACTGGGGTGAAGGTACAGTACGAATTTCGAGTGGCAAACTTGTTTTTGAAGAAGATGTTAAACTCGCGCCCGGTCCCGATTATCGCATCTACCTATCGCGTAAATTTGCAGATACCAAAAGTGATTTTACGAATATCAAGTCACAAGCCGTTGAAATCACAAAACTCAAGACGTTTTCTGGACCACTGGAGTTTGAATTGCCGGAAGGTTTGAATGCACACGAGTTTGACAATGTCATTGTCTGGTGCGAAACGTTTTCCATGTACATTGCAAGTGCCAGACTGGAGTAATTGGAATTCAGTCTCCGGCTGAACAAACCACAACACTACGAATTTGGCAGAGTGACCCTCTGCCAAATCAGTATTGGATTTGTTTTAGTCTAATCGAATTGGCGAAATTGTTTTCTGTAAACGAAATCCAGCACTCTGCGAGGTGGGCGAGACGCTGTTCTGTACATTGAATGACTATCAAACTTAGGTGATAATGCGAGTCAAATTGTATCTGCTCAATCTCACAATCAATGACCAATGACCATTCGAATCGAAAAGTCCAAACACGTGTGGACAGTAATCAATTCACGTCCTGAAGCCCGAAATGCAGTAAATCCTCAAAACGCGCAGGCTCTTTATGATGCTTTTCGCGAATTTGACCAGAACGAAGACGCGCTTGTTGCTGTCTTTTGGGGTGAAGGAGGTGCTTTCTGTGCAGGCTGGGATTTGAAGCACGCAGCTTCACTGACAGGGCCGGAAGGCATTGAGCAGTACAATTTTCCGGACGAAGGTGTAGCACCGATGGGCCCTATGGGTCCAAGTCGTTTGGATCTTTCAAAGCCGGTCATTGCAGCAGTCGCTGGTCCCGCTGTTGCAGGTGGGATGGAACTTGCAATGTGGGCGGATATTCGAGTCATGGAAGAATCAGCATACATGGGTGTCTACTGTCGGCGTTGGGGAGTACCGCTGGTCGATGGCGGGACAGTTCGCCTACCACGACTTGTCGGCGAAGGGCGAGCATTGGATCTGATCCTGACAGGCAGGAGAGTTGACGCGGAAGAAGCTTTGCGAATCGGGCTTTGCGAATATGTTGTACCAGACGGACGCTCCCGCGCGAAGGCTGAAGAAATTGCCCAATCCCTTACTCGTTTTCCACAAAGCTGTATGAACGCGGACCGACGATCAGCGATCAATCAGAACGGACTCAGTGAATGGAATGCCCTGCGCCAGGAATGGCGCATCAGCAAAGACGAAGTCGTTAAATGTGGTGTAAGTGGTGCACAACGTTTTGCTGATGGAAAGGGACGCGGCGGTGAATATAAGAACATTTGAATAAAAGCTGTTGAGCAGTTAATTCCTCAAGTTTGGAAGTTCAATTTGAACAGGCTTCCCGACTGATTCATGATCTTGGCTGAAATCTCATGCAAAAAACTGCCATCGCTATTCAAGGCGTGCCCTACCTGAACCAGGTTCTCGGCAAAATTGGAAATCTTAGTGCCTGCACACAAGTGTCAGTTCAGGTAGCCCCGCAGCCTGTCGTACTCCCTTATCTGGCCAGCTGACAATTCCCTAGCTGCCTCGATATGCGCGAGCAGGTGGATAGCTTGGAGTTGACCACGCATGGTTCCCAGATGTTGGGTAATTTGTGTCATTTCCCGGGCTGAGGGATCTCCGGATGCAAACAAGTCTGCCAAGTGTTTCTCAGCCATGATGATGTCCTCGCCCTTGGCCATTGCTTGTGACTTCATCCTGTCATGGATTGCCCGGATCTGTCTTACCTGTGCGGCACGTAGACTGAGATCCGACGCGAGATCAAGAAGGTGCCTCGGTCCGGGAAAGTGGTTTAGTTCAGCCGCCCGGGCAAGCCCCATACCCTCGCCTTGTCGCAGCGCACGCACCTCCTCATCTGTCAGACTTACCACTTCGGCACCTTGGGAATGAGCATAGGATGACGATTCGTGGACATGCTGTGCTTTCGTCGGCATCGAAATCATAGTGATCAAGCAGGTACCGACCAGCCATACAGGTGCAACAACTAAATTTTTCATTAATTTCCTCCGATCAAAAATAAGGAATTGTCTCCTCCAGCCACAATCTTTGTTCATTATATGGTTCCAATTTACCCGGAATTTTCATCCACTGCTTTTTCAGGGCAGGTATTAAGTCCAGTCTACTGTTAGATCTGCATAGATTTTCGTAGGTCGCTGAGCTTCACTCGCGGTTCTATAAGAGACTTAGTTTAGCAATTAGAACTATACGATGTACCGGAGCATATAACATCAACACGGGCCTCATTGAAGATACCAAGGACACGTGCTACTCATACCGGAAAATCAAACTCTATCTAGAAAAGTTTAGAGAGTGGCATTTGAGCCACTCAGAATACAGGGACGCGCTGGTGACTGTGAAGCGACGGTGAGAATAAAAGGCAATGATCAATTGCGGAGCGGCCGATTTGTAGTAGCATATGAACGAAGATCGTAGGTTAGTGTCTAAGAACAAACCCGTTGTCTCTGTCTTGCCATAGTGTTACCCAAGATAGCTGCGAGGGTCGCCTTGCCAACCCACCTTTGGTCGCGTAATTGCATATTTTCATATTTGTTATCCTGCTTGCTCTACCAGGCAAACTAGTAACACTCGGAGCCGACTGCAATCGGTCTTGAGTGCTGAAGCTCAGTTGGGGTAGCCCAGATTCCTAATCAGTAGGGCCGAACCAGTTTATGAGTTGGATGGTGCCGGTGAGAGCCGAGCCGTAATAGTGATTCGCTGTTCCTCGTGATTGTAATGGCGCCATTGACGCGGGTCTTGTACTAAGTAAATTTAGAGGGGAATTTTGAACTCAAATTTCTCCAGTGTCGTTATCACGGTTTCCAAGAAATAGAGAACGTATGTAGTGTAAAACTTGTTTAACAAAATAAAACAGTGTTAAACAATGTAAAATTATTTGAAAATTGCTAAATTGTTATTAGAAATATATTAGAAACCATGAGTATATACACTGCAACAAGACTACCCGAAGAGTTGAATAATCGTTTGGTGGTGCTGGCCGAGCGAACAGATCGTTCGCGTTCCTACTATATTCGCAAAGCACTTGAAATTTACCTTGATCAATTGGAAGACATCTACCTAGCTGAAAACACCCTTGAACGCGTAAAGCGCGGTGAGGAACCGACATATTCCTTGGATGAAGTAGAGCGTGAACTCGGGCTGGACCGTTAAAATTACCCGCAAGGCAACGAAACAGCTCGGGAAACTAGATGCCCAAACCGCACGTCGTATTTTGGATTATCTGCGGCGGCTAGAGACAGACCTTAACCCGACGCGCGTAGCAAAGCCATTGAAAGGCAGTCTGTCAAATTTATCGCGGTTTCGAGTTGGAGATTACCGGATAATTTGTAATCTAGATGAGAAGTCGTTTACGATTTTGGTGTTGCGCATAGTTCATCGAAAGAACGCTTATCGTAAGTAGTTTCTGCTCGAGCCGACTAATTCAATCAACACCTGTTTCGAGACAGAATTAAAAGTTCTGTTACAACGTCTAAAACAACACTTCACCCACTTTACGGGCACGGTCTGAGTTGGTGTCGACGACACCTAATTGAAGCGGGTGATTTCGGAGGAAATAACTGGTATTCCAACTAAGTCGTCAAATTTCTGCTAATCTAAACCGCCCTTTGTGGCGTCGAGATTAAACGTAACAAAAACAGAATCGTCCCTATTTGATCTTCACTCGCAACTTTTCCCCGTCGGACTCGCCGCAAGGCCTTCGCCGAGGTTATTGCTTTCGATTCGCCTTACATGCTCACGCCGGGGGAAACCACACATGAAGCAGCAGAAAATGCTGACCGACATTCAAGTGTTCCTGTGAACAGATTAAATTGACATTTGTCGAATTCAAAATATTTTGCTGGTGAGAAACTCATCAACATATTTCCTGGGAGAGACCGTCGGGTGTGCCAACGACGGATTGTTCAACAACAACTTGTCTCCAGTTACAAGAATGCTTTCAGATTGGGATGCCAGCAATCGCCAAAGATGATTGTCATCTGATTCAGGTGCTTGATGTGCTGATGTAGGCTCACGCCAGATCGAATTGGCGACAATTTCAGTTAACAGGATATCGATATCCAAGTCCGTTAACCGGTGCAGGTGAACAAGTGATGGACGAGGAATAACCTCGACATACTCAGCTAGCAGATCTGTAGACATCAGATAAAAGATCTCTCCTTTCAGCATCGCATTGAGTATTTTTGCGGTGGGACTGTTTTCATCAGCCGTAATCAATCCAGCGACAACGATATTGGTATCAATGACTATGAATCTGGGCACTTTATGGCTGCAAAATAATCAATTGCTCTTTTCTCGGCGCTGTTGCCTTGTTTCCTGAACAGCCAGTTGAAGTGCTCTATCTGAATCCAATTCAGACGTTTCCCGCGCTCGGCGCACTATTTCCTGAGCGCTTTCGTAGGTGCGAATTCCACGAAGTCGCAGGGATTCTTCGATGATTGAACCAATCGAACGCCGCTGGCGCGCCGCTGTTTCCTTTAAAGCCTGATGCAATTGATCGTCAATGGTAATTGTAAGTCGAGACAATTTTTCGCTCCAGTGTGGTGTCTTTGTGATTTTACATCATAACACCATTATGCAGTCGCAATACATACCGTACTTTTTTCGATACAGTGGCTTTCAGCCATTTCGAGATAACGGAGTGAAGCAAAATCTGTCCGCGCTTCTTACGGTTTCGTAGGTCCGTTGAAACAGAATGTCCAGTAGTGACCAAATCATTCCATGAGAGTGAATTGGTGCCGGTGAGAGGACTTGAACCTCCGACCTGCTGATTACGAATCAGCTGCTCTGCCAGACTGAGCTACACCGGCACTTCAAGAGTTGAAGTGCAAATTTTATCAGTTGAGCAGCGCACTCGCACGGCGGTGAGCATTATCCGCCTCTTCCTGAAGGCGCAATCCTTCAAGCACTCGCGCCGTGTTTTGCCAAGTCAATGCAGCGGTATCTTTTCGCCGCGCCCGCTCAGACAAAAGTGCCCGTGCAAAGTTCAGCTGGTTTGCTCGAATGGCCGCTTCGATCAACGTCTGAGAGATCAGATCTCGTTGTGCGTGGCTGCCACCAAACCGGTTAGCTGTGTAGCGAATATCAGCAAGCAGACCTGCCGTTTCAGCATAATCACCTCGCCCATAGGCAGTCAGCGCGTTGGCAAGGGGCAGTCCAACTTCCCGCACCATCCATGCTGACATGTTGTCACCCTCAGCATATCGATTCAGACGGTCCATCATTTCTTTGGCCGCTGCATCACGGCCTGCGCCAATGAATGACATTATTGCGTGACAGTCGTTGAAAGGATAAAACCCTGTATTCGGAATCGTCTCTTCCCATTTATCGGCCAGATTCACCCACCGGTCTCCAACATCGACTTCCATCAGCTTCAATCGCCACAGCAGTGCACTGGCGTCCAGCATTTCCAGCGCAACAGTCCCATCGGCAATGGACGCGTCATAGATTTCAAGTACACGATCATAGTTCTGTAAATCGAGATAGAACAGCGCCAGGTGCCACCAGTTGTGCACCGCAAAACCGTTGTCTGGCGCCCAGTCGGTTTCTCTCGATTCATAAAGATGAATGCCTTCCTGTTGTCGACCTTGCATCTCCAGCACATGAGCAACTGCATGTATAGCCCAAACATCACCAGCACTGATTTCGAGTGCCTGATGACCGACCTCTTCAGCCCTTGAGTACTCGTTACATTCCTCCAGTCCAAATGCATACATTCCCAGAAGATAACCATAACCCGGAGTTGCTTCATCATAGGCAGTCAGGACTCTGGCAACCCGGTCGCGAAGATTGTTAGCATCACCAAGATAGAAATCGCTAAGATGTGCAATCTGCAACGCAAGAATATCCAGGGGACAGCCAATCAAAATTGACTCAAGTATGTCGACCGATTCTTTGAAGTTGCCGTCAAGCCAGGCGCGGATGGCTGCAACATGCTTTTTCTCGCGGTCATTACCATAATCCGCAACAGCTTCTGCCCCGGCCAGGGATTCACGCAAATGTTCTGAAAATTCACCATCTGCCATGGCGCTTCCGCAGTGCGCCCGTAAGCAGTGTGCCATAACAAATCCTGGATCCTCTGCAATGGCCTCGTCAACCGTCTCAACCGGGTCTCCTTTGTACGAGTGCAACTGAACCAGTGCTTTTTCATAAAGATCCAGTGCTTTCTGATTGGATACGGTGGTGGGAATGCCACGAATATCGTTTAACTGAGTCATGTCTTATCTCCTGTCAAATCTATCTACCAGAAGGTGATTCCGTATCGACCAGTTTCGATCGAGTATTAATTTTGAATCGGTCAGCGGTACCGAATTCCCTAAGGCCAACGCCCGCTGCAAATTCCCCGAATACCGGTCCATGCTTGAATAGATGTCCTGAACACCCACCGGCAATGAGAACATTGTCATATTGCGGGTGAAAATCAATGATGAAGTGAGTGTCAGGCGTCATGGCAATCTGACAGGCCTTCTGATCGACTGCTTTCTGCCCGATCAGCCCCGGCAGGCGGTTTCGAATGTAGTTCCGGGTCCGATTGAATGTGGCTTCGCCCACAACCCGTTCATCATTGTCCAAATCAATAATCGCCTCGGTCCAGGCGATTGCTGCTTTTACTCCACTCCCTTCATAGGATGGAGTACCGTAAGCTTCATACCCATGATCAATCCAGCAAGGCATGTTCGAATGCTCATAAGTGCCATCCGCATCGGGGCATGAAGTGTAGATGATGTTTTGTCGAACAACTTTGGAAATCGGTCCGATGGAACGTCGGTACATCTCTCCGATCCAGGGGCCGGCAGCCACAATTATGAGATCTGCTTCCAACGGTTTGCCATTAAGGCGCAGACGTTCTGATTCATCCGTTTGAGCCCGACCGCGAATCACCCGTCCCCCTTCACGTTCGAAAAGGCGCGCACATTCCACCACAGCACGATGTGCCATCAGCATACCGGACTCTGGCTCAAAAATACCGTAGCTGACATTTCTGAAATCGAACTGCGGAAATCGCGAGGCAAGTTCCTGTGGACCAAATCGAAAATAAGGTACACCAAGTTCATCGAAAGTGGAAAAAGTTGAATCTTCCCAATCTGAATCGCCTTCGGTCGCGATGACCAGTGCGCCGCATTCGACAAGCAGGGTCTGTTTGACCTCTTCCTGCAGCTCCATCCAGCGTAGACGCGCTTCGCGCACCCACTCGGTGTAGAGCCGATCGGCACCGTGAATCGAACGGATCAAACGGCTGTAGTCAGACGATGACGCGCGCGGATGACCGGGTTCCCAGCGATCGATCAAGGTAACCGAGTGCCCTTTTCGGCGCACACTGAGTGCAGTCATAACACCGGCAATACCGGCACCAACTACAACAACTTCGCTTTTATTCGCAACCTTACGCATTGAGTTATTGATCAGATGATGTCAATCCATTTCGAGTTATAGGTGAAATCCTGCAACACCGACCCAAATTCTGGCCGAAAAATTTATTTATGGCATTCAAAATTTCGTGCTATAAACTATACAGACTAAATACTGTATACTGGATTCAGTGTACATTTTACACATGACCTGTAAAGACAGCGGAAAATCTTGATGCATCAAGCAAGACGGGGGTAAAACGGCGAATGAATAGCGGATCTACTACTGACTTTTCTGTACTGCCTGAAGATACACATACCATTGCGATGGGTGCTGGCGACCTGAACGGCATCATGCGCGGCAAACGCGTGCCCGTGCACAACTGGTCAAGAGTAAGCAAGGAAGGCAATGCACTGTCTATCGCCTTGCTGGTCATGGACATGACCTCGGACATCTGGGACTCACCCTGTGCGAACATGGAAAACGGTTTTCCGGACATGCACATGTTTCCTATGACGCAACCGGTTGCTTCGCCTTGGGAGCCCGGAGTCGCGATCTGTATGGGCCGCATGGAAGGAATGGACCATAAACCGCTTTCTGTTGATCCAAGAATAGCACTCATCCGACAGGTTGAACGCGCTGCTGATATGGGTTTCACCGTCAACATAGGTGCAGAACTGGAGTTTTATCTGCTGGACCCGGAGACTCTACAGCCAAGAGACAGAGGCATTCAGGTCTACAACCTGGCTCGCGCAGCAGAACTTGAACATGTCGTTGGGCCAATGCGTCGACACCTCATTGATCTCGGCATTCCGATCGAACAGTCCAACCCCGAATACGCCCCAGGACAGGTAGAAATTAATATCCGCTATGGCGAGGCACTGGAAACCGCTGATCGGGTTATTCTTTTCCGCTCCATGATTAAAGAAATTGCCGCACACTTTGGCTACATTGCAACTTTCATGGCAAAGCCATTCGCTGCTGAGTCAGGCAACGGATTTCATACGCATCATTCGATCTGGAAGGATGGTGTCAACCAGTTTGCCGACCAGGGAGAACTTTCTACAGTGGGAAGATCATACCTGGCTGGTCTGGAGAAACGCATGGCAGAATGTTCCCTGGCTGTCGCTACAACGCCGAACGCTTACAAACGAAGGGCACCTTATACGTTCTGTCCAATCAACGTGACCTGGGGTATTGATAACCGAACAACTGCACTGCGTGTAATCAAAGGCTCTGATAGCGCAGTGCGTGTCGAAAAGCGCGACGGTACTGCCGACTGCAACCCCTATTATCTTTTTGCAACCGAAATTGCAGCTGGTCTAGATGGTATCGAACAGGGCATGGAACCCAACCCGATGACTGAAACCGATGCCTACGCACTGGAAGACGCACCCGATTTGCCGTTGAACATCTCAGATGCAATCAAATTGGCCAAGGAATCGGACTTCTTGAAAGAGGTGCTGGGTGAAGACCGCCACACCGTTCTACTTCAACAGGCAGAGCGTGAGGTCGCATTTGTCAACGAATCCGTAACGCAAGTTGAGATTGACCGCTACTTAAGGAATATGTAATGCAAATCGCACGCGTGATAGGAACCGTTACCGCAACGGTCAAAGAAAGCCGTCTGGCAGCCTATCCCCTTCTGCTTGTACAGTTCGAAGATGGTTCAGGAACGCCGACAGGCACACCTATAGTCGCCGCTGACATGTTGGGAGCCGGAGTGGGACAGAAGGTGCTGGTGACAACGGGTTCTGCATCCAGAGTCCCACCCGCATTACAGGGAATCCCTGCCGACGCTGCGATCGTAGCCATTATCGACACTGTGACGGTTGAAAACCCAGACTGAATAACCCATCCTTTGCAATAGTACTTACAAAATAAACATCATTTGAAACAGGAGGCATAAATGGCCGCTAAAGGTGAAAATGTTCAAACAGCACTTGGAATGATTGAGACGCGCGGACTGGTCGCTTCGATTGAAGCGGCAGATGCGATGGTCAAAGCTGCCAATGTATCTATTTTGCGCCAGGTTCGCGTCGGTGGTGGACTGGTGTCCACACTCATTCGCGGTGAGGTCGGTGCGGTCAAAGCATCTGTCGATGCTGGTGCCAGTGCCGCCAACAAAGTGGGCGAGGTGATTTCGGTTCACATCATTCCACGTCCACACGACGAAGTAGAAAATCTGCTCGATACCGAGTAGTCATGCAAGTCTATCGACTTGCGTCTACTTTCTTGATCAGACAGGTTTCGAAAAGCCCGACACAGTTGGGATCGTCGATTCGGGTAGAGAAGTAAATGAGTGCAGAATTTGAGGCTTTTGCGAAAGCGCTCGAACGAAGCTCCGAGCGGGACAAACAGCTTGAGTCGCCGACGTTCAATCAGGTGACCGTGCTTGGTGGAGGCCCAGAAGGACGACTGCTGGCAGCACTTTGTCTTTCACAGAATCGTTCGGTCACCCTCTTCAGTGCTTATGGCGCAGAACTCAACGCACTTCGTGCTGCCGGTGGCATCACTTTACGTGGAGACGGTCCAGTCGGTACGTTTCAGGTTGACATCGACTCATCACCATCTATTAAAACAACCGCAGAACTCGATTCGGCTGTGTCATCAGCCGATTTGATTTTTTTAACCGGTCCAGTGCACAAACATCGCACTTACGCGATGGTGCTGGCAGAACACTTGAGCGATGGACAAACCTTGGTCATTGCGCCAGCTCGTACATTCGCCGCACTGGAAGTTAGCGCACTTTTGAAAATTGGTGGTTGCCGTGCAGACATTACAGTGGTTGAGGTTCAGCATCTGCCGTACTGGACTGAGGTTCAGGGCAATGGGTTAAACCTGGCAACCTCTGCAACTGCCGCGGCTGCCACAATGCCTGGTAATCAAGTAAACACCATTCACACTTTGGCTGAACTATTACCCAACCTTCATCCTGCACCTAACGCACTGCACAGCAGTCTTGTCGATGGTAGTGGTGCAATCGAAGCAGTGGGTCTGATGTTTGGCGAAAGTGCGGTTGCCGGTGCATCTGAAACACTTTTGCCTGGCGCAGAGCCCCTGCCCTCTCACAACAATTTTCACTCACTTTTGGCTACACCGAACTGTCGCTCACTTGTTTCAGCAGCCCTGAATGAACGTCGCCAGGTTGCCAGTCGATTTGGCGTACGAAACCTGCCGGATGATGAACGTTGGATTGATGTTTGTGCTGGCAGCGACAGTCATATTCGGTTTAGACCCGAAGATAACGATGTGCCCGCTGTTCTTAGAAGCGCTGTCGCTGGATCACTGATTCCGCTACAGTCAGCGGGTCAACTGGTTGGCGTATCAACGCCCGTAACAGATTCACTGATTACAGTGGCTGGGGCGTTATTGGGTAGCGATGTCAGTGCCTCCGGCCGACGGTTGGAAACGATGGGCATTCGTGCAGACAACGCTGACGAAGCACGAAAAGTTCTGGAATCGCTGGTGCGAGGATGAAATAAATGGATCAAGACCTTCAGTCAATTGCAGCCACTCGTCGGGCAACTGAACTTGCCTGGGAAGCATATCAGAAGTTTCGGCAGTTCGAACGCGAGCAGATTGACGCCATAGTTGATGCCATGGCGGCCGCGATAGAACCTGAATCAAGAAGACTGGGTGAACTGGCTGTGGAAGAAACCGGTTGTGGCAATGTAGAAGATAAGCGGCTAAAAAATCTTTTTAATTCAATCTCGGTTGCTGCCTGGCTCCGAAATATTCGAACCCGGGGCATTTTGTGGAAAGATGAAGTCACCAAAATAGCAGCGATTGGTGAACCAATGGGTGTCGTCGCGGCATTGATTCCGGTGACCAACCCCACTTCAACGGTTATCTTCAAAATTATTTCAGCCATCAAGGCCGGCAATGCAATCGTATGCGCACCGCATCCCCGAGGGGTCAAGTGTGCCGTGGAAACGGCCGCTGTGATGGCCAATGCGGCCGAACAGCTTGGCGCACCACCGGGGTTGATTCAGTGCCTTGACAAAGTGACGATTGCCGGAACAACTGAATTGATGACACATCGACGGACATCAGTCGTATTAGCGACGGGTGGCCCGGTAATGGTCAAAGCCGCATATTCGTCAGGAAAACCAACACTGGCAGTCGGGCCAGGTAATGTCCCCTGCTATGTTCACACCTCAAAGGCACAAGAACTTGATGAAATCGCTGAACAGATCATCACTTCAAAAAACTTTGACTATGGTACCGCGTGTGTTGCAGAACAGGCTGTCATTGTGGAACAGTCAATCAGCCGCGAACTGCAGGCTGAAATGAAACTGCGCGGTGCATATTTCTGTACGGAACAGGAAACAGCACGGCTTTCAAAAGTGTTGTTTCCGTCCAATGCCATCAACCCGGACTGCGTTGGTCAATCACCTGAACAACTCGGTAAATTGGCCAATATTGAACTGCCACCTCGCACTCGAGTGCTGATGACTTCACTGTCGGATGTTGGCTGGCAGGCACCGTTGTCGCATGAAAAGCTGAATCCTGTTTTGGCATGGTATGAAGTGAAGTCCGAAGCTGCTGCATATGATGTTGCCCGACAGATTGTTGGATTTGGTGGCTGGGGACACACTGCTGTCATTCATGCCGATGATGGCGAAGCAGTCGCTCGCTACAGTGAACTACCAGTCGGTCGAGTGCTGGTCAATTCTCCCGCAATCATTGGTGGCATGGGTTATTCCACTGATCTTGAGCCGAGTTTTATGCTGGGAACCGGAACCTGGTCAGGTTCAATTACATCAGACAATGTGACTGCCCTGCACCTGATCAACATTAAACGCATCGCCTATGAATCGCGGCCATGGCGCGATGTTTATGATGAGTTTGGTGAATAAGATGGGCGAACGTCTAACCATTCGAGCTTTGATGCAAATTGACCGGCTGCAACCCAAATTCGCAGCATACAACGGAGCAACGGTACAGGGCTCTATTCCTCTGGCTGGGGATACCGTGCTGATCGGAGAATTTGCACCGGGTAATGAAGTATTCCGACTGATCGATATCGCACTTAAGGCCAGTCGCGCCGAAGCGACCTCCCAAATTGTTGAACGGGAGTTTGGATTTTTTATTTTACGCTCACCTTACAACGCTCAGATCAACGCGGCTCGTGAAGCAATTCTGAACGAGTTGGGAATGAAATTGGAGGATCGGATCAAGCCTGCCGTTGAATCCACCCAAGTCATCACATCTGTCGAACCTTATCAGGCACAGCTGCTAAACAAGTGGTCATCCGGATCACTGGTGGTACCGGGCCAAACGCTAGGAATCGTTGAGTGTTCGCCTGCTGCCTACATTTCGATCGCAGGTAACGAAGCTGAAAAATCGGCCCTGATTGATATTGTCCAGGTACGGGCAGTCGGACGGTTCGGACGGTTGTTCATAACTGGTACCGAAGACTCCGTCAAAACTGCGATTCAGGCGGCTTGTGATGCACTGGCTGAAGTTCAGGGTCGAACACCATGAATTCACAGCGTACAGTGATTGCTGAAGAGCAGGTACAAGATGCCTTCCGGCGCGGCAGACTCATACTAAACTATCGCCCCGGTGATATTGTTACCGCACAGGCTCTGGACACTGCGGAACGTCTGAACATTAAGTTAGTCGATCGGCCTCAGGAGTCCCCGCCACCGGTTGAAACTGATGGGGTCACAGCGACGCGTCGTGCGCTATACCGGCGAAATCCGGGCTGGGCCGCCCCAAAACCAACTGAATCGTTCCGCGCCCAGACACTGACCAAACTGGCACTGGTTGGAGCTGGTGGTGTCGGATCTCATCTTGCGCACTTGGCGGCAATTCGCCAGATCACAGAGGAAATCAGCTTAGTTGATATTCTGCCAGGTGCAGCGGAATCCATTGCACTGGATCTCAGACACGCAAGCGGTATTACCGGTTCAAATACGCGACTGAAAGGGGGAACTTCCCTTGATCTCGTTTCTGATGCGAGTGTTGTCGTCGTAACTGCTGGCAGACCGCGTACACCCGGCATGGATCGTTCCGATTTGTATCGAATTAACGCCCGAGTCATTCAGGGAGTCGGCGAAGCAATATCGACGTACGCACCTCAATCGGTGGTGATTGTAGTAAGCAACCCCGTTGATGAAATGACCTCTGTCATGCTCGACACAACCGGTTTTGATCGAGAAAAGGTCATCGGTATGGCAGGAACTCTTGACGGTGCTCGCTTTCGCGATGCATTGGCACAGGCTGCAGGAGTATCAGTGGCCGATGTTAGCGCCATGTCCTTGGGAAGTCACGGCAACGAGATGGTGCCAATTGCATCAAAAGCCACCATTCGGGATCGGCCAATCGGTGAAATTCTGAATGAGGAAACGATTGAAAGCTGCCGCCAGACTACGATTGATGGCGGGGCTGCTGTCGTTAGACTGCGCAGGACTGGATCTGCGACGCTTGCACCCGCACACGCCACACTTGAACTGATTCTTCACATGTGCGGTCACCTCAACGGAGCGATACCCGCTTCGGTACGTTTGAACGGTGAGTATGGCATTACCGATTCAGTTGTAGCTGTACCATGCAAACTGAGTCTGAACGGAGTGGCTGAGATTGTGGAGCTTACACTCACTGAATCAGAACTGCAGCAACTGAGGAGAGCCGCTGATGCGATACGAAGTCGCCTTGGCATCCGAGAGTCATGACCATACAGACGGTATCAACTGGCGGGCGCTTTGAAGCGATTGGAGCTTACAGCCGCGCAAAGCGAATTGGGCCATTCATTTATGTAGCAGGCACTACAGCCATTGAGCCAAGTGGAAAACTGCATGCACCGAACGATACCTATGCCCAGTCAATGTACATATTCGATCGAATTCGGGATGTTCTACTTGAGCTTGGCGCTGAAATGAAACATGTCGTTCGGACCCGTGCATTCATGACCAATATGAAGACAGCAGGTGAGTTTGTCCGGGCACACGGCGAAGTGTTTCAGGGAATTAACCCCGTAACGTCGGGTGTTGAGGCCGGATTGACGACGCCTGGAATGATGATCGAGATTGAAGTGGATGCAGTCATTCATGACGAATCGGGAGCCATCCAGCTCTGATCGTGAGTTGATAGTTGCGCGCTTCAGGAACTCAAGAAACATGAAACACGAATACACACAGATTTCAAATTTGATCGATGTGATCAACCTTGCGCATCGTATCAGTATCAACCCGAGACAGTTTGGGATGCTGTCAACCATTCAGATTGTCTCACTTTTTCAATTTATATGGAGGAAAGTCCTATGAAATTCATTGACATGTGGAAACCTGCGTTTGCGACCTTGGCAGCGCTGGTTATGTTGGCCACGGGTGGTGCCGCGGTGGCGCAGGATAAAGACCCCGTCGTAGTCGGGTATATCGGATCCTTCGCCAGTGACACTGGACTTAGCACAATTCGCGGCGCAGAGATTGCGATTGATGAATTGAACGAAGCTGGTGGCGTGCTAGGCGGACGGCAAATCAAGTTTGTCAAGGCAGATACTCGTGAAGATGTTGTCGAAGGCGTGAAAGCTTACGAGTACTTGAATGATGTCGAAAACGTAGACTTCATTATTTCCGGCAGTATCGATGATGTTTCGCTTGCCTGGCTTGAGCGTATGGCGGAATACAAAACACCAACACTGGACACTTGGACTTCCTATGTCGGTATCATCGACAAAGTTGTTCAGGAGTACGACAAGTACAAAATGTACTTTATGAACATCGCTTGTGACGAAGCGCTGGCGACTCTGTACATCGACTTCGGTAAAGATGTTTTGGCCGCGGAAATGGGGTACAAATCTACTGTCCTCATGTTCGAAGATACTGCGTTTGGCGTATCGATTGCGGGTCTCGTACGCGACCTGTTGGCACCTGAAGCAGGAATTGAAATCGCTGAAGAAATCATCTACGATGCCAATACCGTTGACTTTGCACCGCTGTTCAACAAAGCAGTTGATTCAGGTGCAGATTTCATCTACCTCGTCTCGTCTGTGCGCAGTCAGGTCCCAGCATCGCAGTACGTGAAACTGCAGGTGCGAATTCCGATGACCGGAGTTAATGTCGCAGCATTTGGACAGGACTTCTGGAACGACACCGGCGGTCTTGGCGGTGGTACATCAACGCTAAGTCCAGTTCCGTCAGTCGGCATGGCGTTGGATGACCGAACGGCAGCCTTTATTGAAAAGTACAAGGCGCGTTATGGCAACGAAAGACCGATCTACCCCCACTTCAATGGATTCAATGCTTACTATGGAATCTATAGCGCATTTGAAGCAGCGGAACAGGCTGGTGGATTTGAGCCGTTGGATGCCTGGGTTGAAGCAATGGAGAATACGGACATCGTGCTTGAGAAAGATGGTGAGATGTGGTTTCGTTATGCCTTTTGGAAGCAAGGCGAAGTCGAACCAAGAACTGGCCGTGAATACACACACAACATCAAATTCGACGTAACCGAACCATTTGATGACGGTAGCCCTGCAATGGTTGTCGTCCAGTGGTACGAGGATGGAAACGTCGCAGTGATCTATCCAAAGAAGTTTGCTAACGGGACCTTCCAAGAACCATCCTGGACCCAATAAGAGCATTCGCTTGGTAGGAGTCGAATCGCTCCCGACTGATTTGAAATCGGGAGCGACTCGGCGATCACTGAAACTTCAATTCGACATTTCATGCTTCAAATTCTCGTTCAAGGCCTGGTACTCAGCGGCTTTTATGCACTGATTGCGGTTGGGTTTACGCTGATCTTCAGCGTCGGCCGTGTACTGAATCTGGCTTACGGTTCGTTTTTGATGCTTGGAGGATACATCTACTATCAGGGAGCCCAAGTTGTTGGACTACCGAAATTTCCAAGCCTCATCATCGCCGGCATTGCAGGTGCAGTATTCGGGATGCTGGTTTACCGCATTCTTGTCAAACGATTGAGCGGAAATGTCGTTGCAGTCGAAATCGCAACATTGATTCTCGCAGTGGTAGTTCAGGCAGCTGTCGTTCTGGTATTTTCACCTTCACCAAAGAGCATGTGGCCATTGGTGCCGGGCGTGTTGAGAATTGGTGAAGCCAGTGTAACCTACAACATTTTCATCGCCGCGGTCATTAGCTGGATATTACTCGGTGGGCTGTTTCTTTTTACTGGAACGACGCATATGGGGCGGGCGATACGTGCGGTATCGATGGACCCAAAAGGTGCAGTCATATCTGGAATTGATCCAGAAAGGGTCAACATTCTGACGTGGGCCATATCGGGTACTTTCGGTGCCATCGCCGGTGTTTTTCTGGCGACTTATACCCAGTTAGACCCCAATATGTGGGTAGCTCCCCTGATCATCGCAGTGGCAGTTGTCATTGTCGGCGGAATTGGCAGCATTCTGGGCAGCCTTGTTGCAGCACACATTATTGGTATGCTGGAAACGATTACGACCTCCCTCATCGCGGCGGAACTGCGTGGAGTTGCGACCATGCTGATCATCATTGCAGTCTTGCTCGTTGCTCCGAAAGGGCTGTTCGGCAAATCTGAGTTGTAGCGAGTGATGAATTCTACTTTACGACGAGGAATTTACGGCTGGATTGCCTTTGCCGCAATTATGGTGATATTGCCCCATGTCGTCGGCACCGGCGTTACGCGATCCTTTGTTTTTGCCATGTATCTGGCAATCTTTGCAGTCAGTTGGGACATCATGTCGGGCCGCACTGGATATATCAGTTTTGGGCACCCGTTTCTGATCGGCATTGGTGGGTATACGACTGCACTGTTGACCTACCATCTTCACTGGCCCCTTTTTCTCAGTATTCCCACAGCAGTCGTAGTGACCATGATCGGTGGGACACTGTTTTTCTTCCCGGCATTGCGGATTCGCGGAACGTATTTCGCTTTGGTTACGCTGGCATTTATGGAACTTATTTACGGATTGGTCCAAGTAATCGCTCTGCAAGTGACTGGTGGTACGCGCGGTCTGTCTGGTCTTGAAACTATTGTTACCGGTGCCATACCAAACTACTATCTGGCTTTAGTCGTGCTGTTACTTCTTGGGTTCACTATGTGGTTGGTTATCCGTACCCATATTGGAACAGCGCTGAGTGCAGTCGGCATGGATGAAGATGCAGTTCGTGCAAGTGGAATCAATGTTACCCGTCTCAAACTCTTTGCATTTATGCTGAGTGCTTTTGCTGCAGGCCTCGGTGGTGCGCTTTACGTGCACTATCTTGGTTCCATTGCCCCGCGCGCCCTATTTGATGTCGGTTTTCTTTTTCAAATTCTGGTTGCCGCCCTGCTAGGTGGCGCAGGTACGATCTCCGGACCAATCGCAGGTGCGTTCTTTCTGACATTTCTACTTGAGTGGCTACGGCCATATTTTCCTGGTCCAGAGAGGTTCCTGATTTACGGCACAGTGGCATTAGTTCTGTACGTCTATCAGCCAAATGGACTTCACGAGTTGGTACGTAATGGATTGAAACGCCTTAACCAGCTTAAGCCGAGTAGAGATACGGGTTGATTGCGATGTTGGAAGCTAAAGATCTGTCAAAATCGTTTGGTGGCCTTAAGGCATTGCAGCAGGTATCGCTACGTGCTGAGCTTGGACATTCTGTTGGAATTATCGGTCCCAATGGTGCAGGAAAGACGACGCTGTTTAACTTATTGACCGGCGAGATCAAGCCGGACAGCGGTCATATCTCATTGGACGGATTATCCATTGATGCCGAACCGATTCATGAACGCGTGAAATTGGGGCTTGCGCGCACCTACCAAGTGCCACGACCCTTTGCTGAAATCTCCGTTCGGGAGAATATTCGGGTCAGCATGATGGAAGACAATTTGAAGTACATGCTTCGAGTCGCGTGGGATGACAAGGGTGAGCAGGAAATTGCTGAAAGTGTCGGATTCACTGCTCGACAACTCGACCAGCTACCTTCAGAACTGGCGATGGGAGATCTTCGAAAACTTGAGCTTGCGCGTACCCTTGCTACGAATCCGAAAGTTTTGCTCCTGGATGAAGTGTTTGCCGGGCTGACCTACGGCGAAATCGAACATATATCAAATCTCCTGGTTGAACGAAGAAAATCTCACGGTACAACTTACCTGATCGTGAGCCACGATCTAAAGGCCCTGCAGCCACTGGTCGATGATGTTCTGGTGATTCACGGCGGTAATGTGATCAAGAAAGGCAATTTTGATGAAGTTGTAAGCGACCCGCAGGTCCAGAACGCGTACTTGGGTACTGGCTGAGAGTAAAGAATCATGAGTATCTCACTCAGTATTGAAAATCTCGAAGTCGTTTACGGTAAAGCGAGATCTGTGAATGGCATTTCGCTTTCAGTGGAAACAGGTCAGATCATTGCGATTATCGGACCCGTAGGAGCGGGCAAGTCGACAGTGTTTGATGCAGTATTCGGATTGAATGAATCAACGGGCAAGATCGAATTTGAGGGACAGGATTTACGAAAAATTCCGCCACAGAAAATAGTCGAACTTGGTGTCGCGTATGCACCTGAACGGGGCAATCTGTTTACTCAGATGAATGTTCATGACAATCTGATGACCGGTGCTTATCGAGCGAGAAAAGATATCAAAACGAATCTGGAGTTGGTTTACGACTTATTTCCGATTCTTAAAGATCGACGAAATCAGGAAACCGCAACGCAAAGTGGGGGTGAGCGTCAGATGCTGTCTTTGGGACGTGCGCTGATGTCCAGCCCACGGCTACTGCTGGTTGATGAGCCGACAATCGGTCTTTCACCAAAAGTCTGTCTCTCGATTGCTGATGCATTGAGCAAACTGAATAAACAGCATGGGCTCACAATCTTAATTGCTGAACAGAATGCAAATTTTGCATTGAGTCTTGCAGAATACATCTATCTGCTTGAAATTGGACGAATTACACGACACGGGACGTCAGCTGAACTGCTCAAAGAAGATGTCATTCGAAAGTCCTATTTCGGCAATTCGAATGAAAGTGGAGACAAAGCATGACGGGTCTTAAGAAGATCAAGCCATCAGCACGCCTGGCTGAAGAGGTTTACGATCAGATTTATGCAGGCATCAACTCTGGAGTGATCGATCCGAATGAGCGGATTGTTCAGGAGCGGTTGGCCGATGAACTGGAAGTCAGCAGAACTCCAGTGCGCGAAGCACTACTTCGACTCGAACATGAAGGAATCCTGGTTCGTGAAAAACATGGCAGGTTTGTTGTTCGCAGATTTTCCAAGGAAGAAATTGTTCAGATTTACAGTGCACGGGAAGCCGTTGAGTGCCATGCATTGGCGCTTCTTTGTGAGATGAGCACGTCGAAACTCATTAAGAAACTCTGTGGTGTTGTCGAAAAGGAGGAAAAAGACAGCATCTGCTACACGATCAATGAGTACTACGAAGCGAATAAGCACATCCATCGAACATTTGTGAAAGAAACTGGCAATAGATTTCTGCTGGAGATGTTTGACATGATTTGGAACCGTAGCGTCGGATTTGTGGTGTTTTCCGACATGGCGGATGAAAATCTGCCGATCTCACTAACCGGACACTTGGAACTGTGTGATGTGGTGAAACGTGGTAGTCCAAGAGAAGCGGCAGATACCATGCGCAGGCACATTCGAGAAGGCCTGACGCTACAAAGCAGCGTACTCAAAGTACAAGCAGAAACTATCAATTTGTAGGAACAATTGGAACTTTAGTATGTGTGGAATTGCAGGAAGAATACTGAATCGGGAAGGCGAAGTTGGTCGAGACTTGGTTGAATTGATGGATGCCCAGGCTCACCGTGGCGCTGATTCAACAGGATTCGCCATTTACACAAAGCCCCTGCCACAAGGTGGAAAGGTAAGATTGATGGGGTTTGATAGACGCAATCTAGATTCTGACCTTGATGATGTAATCAAGATTCTCAAAAATCATGGGTCGGATCTTTTGACTGATCCCCAAATTGATGATGCTTCCAGTGCACACTACAGTGTCCGGCTGGAAGTCAAGGAACCGGCAAACGTTGAAAATTGGATTGCTGAAGCAGACTTGATCTCAAACCGAATTGAGGTTCTTTCCTACGGCATTTCACTCGAAATTATTAAAGATGTTGGAGATGCTAAAGCAGTCGCAGATAAACATCATCTAAGAACCATGCAAGGCACCCATGGACTGGGACATGCCAGGCTCGCAACCGAATCAGACGTCTCACCGAAGGCAAGCCACCCGTTCTGGGCACGACCGTTTCCAGACGTAGCGATCGTTCACAACGGACAAATCACCAACTACTACCTGTGGCGAGACAAGCTAGAACTTCAGGGCTACCGCTTCATGACAGAAAACGACAGTGAACTGCTAGCCGTATGGATTTCCGATCAAAAGCGCAAAGGTTTGAGCCTGCAGCAGGCTCTGATCAAGTCAGTCTCAGAAATTGACGGAGTCTTCACATTCATGATCAGCGACCTGAACGGTATCGGCCTCGCCAAAGACCGTTTTGCAATGAAACCTCTGGTTACCTTGGAAAGCGAAGGTGAACTGATCGCAGCAACAGAGGAACAAGCGGTAAGACGGATCGCTCCGGATCGTTGGGATGTGTTCAACTACGACGGCCCGTCAATGACACAAATCTGGCCCCTGCGCAAGATGGAGGCTGCTGCATGATTGAAAAGGTCATTCAGGTTGGTCAACGTGATATCCGTATCATCAATCAAGAGTTCCTTGAGGCGCTTGAGGCCGGCTACTCTGTTGTTGTCACTGATACCCTGTCCCGACACAATCTAGGTGTTGGACTTCCGAGGTCTGGCAGAATTCATTTTGATGGCAGCGTCGGATACTACTGTGGAGGACTCAACACCGGCACTGATGTACGGGTTGAGAATAATGCCGGCTGGGGAACCGGTGAGGCGATGAGCGGCGGAACAATTACCGTGAATGGGTATTCGGGCATGTCAACTGGTGCCGCGATGCTCGGCGGGCTGATACATGTTAGAGGGGACTGTGGACCGAGATGTGGTGTCGCAATGAAAGCAGGCGAAATCGTGGTTGAAGGCAAGCTGGGGTATCAGGCCGGATTCATGGCGCACCGCGGGCGAATAATCGCGCTTGGTGGCGCTGGCCCCTCCTGTGGAGATGCGCTGTGGGAAGCCGAAGTTTGGGTTGCTGGCGATATTGAATCTCTCGGTGTTGATGCAAAGATAGTTGAACCCGAAGCAGAGGAAGTCGAAGGGGTTGATGCACTGCTGAAGCAACTAGGAATAGAAGAACGGTTTCGAGATTGGCAAAAGATCGTGTCCGAACAGAAACTGTGGTACTTTGAGAGTAGAGATGCAAACTCATGGCTGATGATTTAAATTCAACTTACGAATATCCCTTCCCGATGCCTTCGGAAGAGGAAGTAGCCTATTCGGATGGTGCAATTCAAGGTCGGACACCTGGCTCCCCATCCGCCTACGATAGGGGTGGATCTACACGCTGGACTCCTGACGCAATTGCAGAAGTACAGGCACTGGCTCAGTTGGGTCGATATCAGGTACGTGGCTACAACTGCTTTAACCAGCGAATGCCAACATTCGATGACTTGACTTTTGTTCCGGCCACCATGACGCGGCTGCCGCTTGAGGGCTATCGCGAAAGCTGTGATATGACAACGGTGTTAGGAGCGGGTACGGGACTCGTGGAACGACCGCTTGAACTCAAGATTCCGATTTACATTGCTTCAATGTCATTCGGAGCGTTATCAGCCAGCGCGAAAGCTGCAATTGGTTATGGAGCCTCCAAAGCCGGCACTATGACCTGTACGGGTGAAGGTGGCATGCTGGAAGATGAACGCGAAGCCAGCCAGAAACTGGTTTATCAGTTGACTCCGGCCCGATACGGAGTTGACCTTGAACACATTCGAAAGGCCGATGGTCTAGAACTGGTTGTTGGGCAAGGCGCAAAACCAGGCACCGGTGGATTGCTGCTAGGTATGAAAGTTGTTGAACGGGTTTCCAAAATGCGAAGTCTTCCAGCAGGCGTTGATCAGCGCTCAACGGTTCGCCATCCGGATTTTCTAGGCGCAGATGACATGGCTGTCAAGATTGAAGAACTACGAATTGCGACGAACTATAAAGTTCCAATTCTGGTTAAGATGGGTGCCACCAGACCTCGTTTTGATGTTGCAATTGCAGCAAAAGCAGGCGCCGATATCGTCGTTTTGGATGGAGCAGAAGGCGGTACCGGGGCTTCGCCGGAACTGCTGCTCAATCACACTGGCATTCCCTGTCTTTCATCAATTCGGCCGGCGCGCCAAGCACTTGAAGACTGCGGCATGAGTGACAAGGTTTCTTTGGTTGTGTCGGGTGGAATTCGGACTGGCGTCGATGTCGCCAAATGTCTTGCACTGGGTGCCGATGCAGTAATGATTGGTAATGCTGCAATGATTGCACTCGGATGCAATTCACCACGCTATGAAAAAGACTACCATGCACTCGGTACATCTCCCGGCGCTTGCCATCACTGCCATACTGGCATGTGTCCGGTTGGGATTGCCACCCAGAATAAAGAACTCGAAAAGCGAGTCAATATTGCGGCTGGTGCAGAGCGGGTTTACCGCTTCCTGACCGCAATCGCCATGGAAGTAACAATGTTAGCGAAAGCCTGTGGAAAATCATCAGTGCACAATTTAGAGGTAGAAGATTTACGGGCACTTTCATTTGAAGCCTCTGCATTTACTGGTGTAAAGATGGCTGGACTGGATCGGGCCTTTACGTGGTGATATTCAATTCTGTCGCTAGAACGCACAACAACTTTTCGGATATTAAGGAGGTCTAACTACGATAATCTGCGACTGATGTCGAATTACTCTCCCGCTTAGCCAACACTCCGTTTATCCGGTGTACACATTTCTCCTTTCCAGGCTGTACCAGATGCTGACTGTCATCTTCTTGATGTCATTCGTCTGCTATATGCTGCTCGGTCTCATGCCTGGCGATCCAGTCGACTTACTCATCAGTGCAGACCCCAATCTCACCTCCGAGGACGCAGCCCGCCTCAAGGCTCTCTACGGACTGGATCAGCCCCTACTTTATCGTTACCTGAACTGGTTGGCCGCTGCACTACAAGGTGACTTTGGTTACAGTCGCCTATACGCCAAACCGGTTCTGGAAGTGCTGTGGGGTGCACTGGAAAGAACCTTGGTATTGATGAGTATTGCCTTTTTAGTGTCTGTCTTACTTGCCATTCCAACGGGGATGTTAGCTGCCCGCCGCATCCATACTCCGACTGATTATTCAATCAATTTCCTTTGCTTTGCAGGTATTTCGATTCCCTCTTTCTGGCTCGCACTAATGTTGATATTGCTGTTCTCAGTCATACTGGGGTGGTTGCCAGCGAATGCCACACCTCTCGGTCAAGTCGGCTTCTTTCAACAAGCACAGGCACTAATCTTGCCAGTAATCACATTATCAATGGTCAGTATCGGAGGCGTCACTCGCTACGTGCGAAGTTCAATGTACGAGACTCTTCAACAAGACTACATCACCACCGCATACGCCAAGGGTTTATCGGAATCCCAAGTTGTCTGGCGGCATGGGCTTAGAAATTCGATGATTCCTGTCGTTACGATTTTGTCGCTGGATTTGGGTGCGTTCTTCTCAGGTGCATTGATTGTTGAAATTATGTTTGCATACCCTGGCATGGGAAAGATGCTTTTTGATGCAATCAACGGCAGCGATTACAACTTGGCACTGGTCGGGTTACTGCTGGCTACTCTCGTAACTTTACTGGCAAATTTTCTAGCCGATATTTCATATGTTGGCCTTGATCCCAGAATCAGTTATCAGGAGCAGTCGAAATGACACGCACGCAACTTTTCATAAGACGGTTGATGCTACACCGTGTAGCTGTTGTCAGTGCTGGCATTCTTTCGCTGTTGTTCCTTTTTGCGCTATCCGCTCCAATTCTGGAAATGATTCTGAATACGGATGCTTCGAAAGTAAACCTGTTTTCCCGCTACCTACCCTTTTCACTGCAACATCCCTTAGGAACAGATGAGCTTGGTAGAGATTTGTTGGTGAGGCTTGCTTATGGAGGGAGGGTTTCTTTGTTGGTCGGTTTTACCGCAGCGATAATTGCGGCGGCCATCGGTACGTTAATTGGGTTGATTGCCGGATATTTCGGTGGTTGGCTTGATACCCTGCTAATGCGAACTACCGACAGCGTCATTGCTCTACCACTATTGCCCTTGCTGATCGTTCTGGCAGTCATAGATCTGGAAAAACTTGGAATTCCAACTTCCATCGCCAATCATCAAGATATTGGACTCTATAGAATCATTGTGATTGTGTCATTGGTTGGTTGGACCGGTGTTGCGCGGCTAGTTCGGGGCTCAGTACTTTCATTGCGAGAGCGTCCCTACATCATTGCTGCACGCGCAATGGGTGTACCGGCGAAGCGCATCATTTTCACCCATATCCTTCCTGCTCTGACTTCTCCAATCACAGTTGCAACAACCTTATCAGTTGGGAACATCATTCTGTTTGAATCAATACTAAGCTTTCTGGGATTGGGGATCAACCCTCCAACACCTAGTTGGGGCAATATGCTGACCAATGCTCAGGAACTGATTTGGGAAGCGCCTACTTTGGCATTTTTCCCGGGGATGCTGATTTTCATCACTGTTCTGGCATTCAACTTCATTGGTGACGGCTTACAGGATGCACTATCACCGCGAGCCAAGAAACGATAACGTTACAGCATTAATCACACCCCGCTCGTAAATGCACATTGTGATTAACTCAGAACGACATGTGTATCGCAGTTAGCAGAGAATCTTGACTGCTTCGATCAATGTAGTGACAGTGTAATTCGGCATAAATTCTTCGGTCCATTCTTCGCCGTTTCGACGAAGCCACATTGAATGTAGACCGGCACCATGAGCGCCGGCAACATCAGCAGTTGGACTGTCTCCGACATGAATGGTCTCATCTGGATTGGACCCAGCAATTTCGCAAGCTTTGAGAAAACCTGCAGGATGTGGCTTTGTAAACCCAACATCGATTGCATAGACGGCTCCAACAAAGTAATCGCGGATTCCAATGCTTACAAGATCAGAATTACCGTCTGTTAACGCAACTAGGGGATACTTTTGTGACAGTGCCTGCAATGATGGATGTACATCTGGATACAATTCGACATTGTTGCGATCGATGAGAAATCGGCTCAGCAAAATCTCAGCATCAGCCGCATCGTATGCACTCTCAGTTAGCATTTCTATAAAGAGTTGCCTGCGAATTTCGGTAACGTCGTGCTCCAATTCAGGCCGGCGGTCAATCAATGACCACCTGAGATCCGGAATATCATCAACCGAATATCGTTCCGTGACCCTTGGATACTGTTCCTGCAGATAGCGGTAACTGTTTTTCTCAGCGTACCGAATGACCGACCACATATCCCACAACGTGTTGTCGAGGTCTAATGTGATCGCACGATATTTGGTTGTCACACTATGCTCTGTAAAGTGAAACGTTGTAAGGTTGATTCAGGATATTCGTTTGGCAATTTCTTCAAGTTTCTAAGCTTAGATGATCCAATCGTCGAAAGCTGCTTCATGACTCTGCAAGATTCATCAACTCTATCGTTCCCGAAAGGTCAAAAAAACCGTCCGTCGCCGCGTCAGCCTGCTCGCTTTCGGTCGATTAGCATCAACAAGGGAGGAAGAAACAGAAAGTCGACGACTAGGGCAAGCATGATCATGATGGATGTCAATCGACCCATCTGCGAAGCCGGGAAAAAATCAGACATGCCCAAAAACAAAAAGCCTGCAACCAGAATAACCGTGGTTGCATACAAAGCCCGCCCCACAGTCCGAAACGCATAGCGCACCGCATCTTGCGAATCAAGCGCAAGTTCCCGTTTCGCATGCAGATACTTGCTCAGGAAATGTACGGTATCGTCCACAACAATCCCGATCGTCATCGCCATAACTACCGAAAGTGCAATACCGACTTCTCCCACGACCAAACCCCAGACACCAAACGCCATAAATCCAGGCACAAAGTTCGAAAGCAGGCTGACCAGCCCAATACGAAGTGAGCGGAACGCAAAAATCAAAATGAGCGAAACTCCGAGAAAGGCAATCACGGTGCCAGTAATCATTGCGCGAATGTTGCGATGCCCAATGTGTGCGAACATCAACGAAAAACCCGAACTTTGAAACTCCGAAAAGTTTTGCGTATTGCTGACCACCCAGGATTTTGCGCGTGCATCAAGTTCAAGCAATGCATCTGAGGAAAGTGTTTGTGTGGTTACTGTCATCCTCGTGGCCGACTTGGATAAATTGATTCTGTTGTTTACATCAAGTCCAAGAGGAAGCGACATTTCGTAGAGAAGCAAAAGCTGCGAAGCTAAATCGCGAGTTTCAGGGATCCGATAGGCATCTGCCTCGCCGCCTTGCAGTTGCTTGTTGAGCTCACGAATAGTGTCGCTGATGACGAAAACATGACGTGTCTCCGGCTGCATCCGGTACCACTCGGCAAAGGCAGATATGTCTTGTAAAAACGCGGGGTCAGTAATTCCGCCAGGTTCACCCGATTCGATTGAATATTCGATCACGCTGTTCCCGCTAAGGCGCTCATCAAGAAATTCGCTATCTTGCCGTATCTGGGTGTCTTCATCAAAATAATGTGTCAAAACGTCATTTAACTCGTTACGCGGAACAGCTGATACAAGTCCAACAATTACTGCTATGGAAACCCACAGCAGAACATTCTTGTGGCGGATTACAAATTCACCAAACGATTCCATCCCAAAGCGCGATTTTCCGGGCCGAAGAGGCCGCATTGAGATCAAAGATAGTAGTGCCGGCAGGAGTGTAACCGAAAGCACAAAAGACACAGCGGTTCCAATCGCAACAAGCGTACCGAGGTGACGATACGGCGGCACTTCGGAAAAATTCATCATCAAAAATCCGAATGCTGTAGTGACATTTGCGAGAAATATCGGCATCAGGTTCAGTTCGATTGAACGCACAGCTGCCACGCGTTTGTGGTTGCCGGCTCCAAGGTGCTGCTGCACTGTGATCAGCACGTGAAGGCAGTTGGCTATGACCAGAGTCAGCAGGATTGTAGGCGTTATCGATGTTGTTGTGGAAAACGGAATGCCAATCCAGCCTGCCAGCCCCAATGCAGCACTCACCGAAAGAAAAATAACCGCTCCGGTCATCGCAATTCCGGCAAATCCTCGGGTTAGAAAGCCCAGGATAGCCGCCATTATGGCGATGGATAGCGGAAGCACCGTACTCGCGTTGGCCCACGTGGCTTCGACGAAGGACTGATTAATCATCACGATTCCGACGGGACGAAAATCGATTCCTTCAAACTGCTCACTTGCTTGTGCGACAACGTCACGCGTGAAATTAGCAACTTCAGCTATGGCGGCGGCACTGTTCTGTTCGGGTAATTTAACCATGGTGTTGACGGCGCTGACCGCACCATCTGTCGCCAGAAGATTACCCGCAAGCCTCGGATCCGATAAAGCATCGGTACGGATTGTTTGCCGCTGCTGTGCGTCGTCCAGTTTGTTGGGGTCCACCAGATCGCGTACGATGAGGTCATCTCCCTCTGCCATCATGGTCTGGAAGTTCGCAATTGAGTCGACGCGTGATGAGTACGGCGTATGCCACATACGATCGGTCAACCACACCGCTGCCTCAAGAGCGTTTTCGGAGGTCGCGTCGCCATCATCCGGAACGATCATCACCAGTACATTGTCGACCTTCTCGTAGGTGTTCTCCAGCAGTTCGAATGCTTGGAGTTCAGGATTGTCCTTGCTGAAAAAAATACGAAAATCCGTATTCAGCTTGAGAAATATGCCACCGCTGGCTGCTACGCACACCACAGCAACGGTGATTGCAATGACCAAGTAACGGAAACGAACAACCCATTCGCCAAATCGGGTTGAAAATTTGTTCGCTTCGATGCTATTTTCCTGTTCCATTTCGAATCCCGCTATGCATACGCTTTGTCACAATCGATTCAAACCGGTGACGGTGCGAAGAACGACCAAATCTTACGGTGCAGGTAATCATTCTCATGACCACAAATGTCTTGCCTCCTCTACAAAATAGACAGATGGAAAATATTTTATTTGCAGATCTCCCGTGGCGTGCGTTAAGCATCGCGAAAAATGTGCCCAATTGGTGTCAGGCTGTCTCAGTCAGTGACGGACACAGGAGGCAAAATACATGGGCCTTGACGTCATCAATCCGCCCGTCGCATACCGATACTTCGATGTGATGAATTCCACGGATCAAGAATAAAAGTCCGGACAGCCCGAACAATATCTCCGGTGGTGACTGCCACTTCGACAGCGCAGATATTTTTTTGGGGCAGAATTCCACTAAATCCTGCAGCCGTTTCAAAAATGGGTTCCACGCTTGCGCGCTATCCAGCCAGTGGCGCGGATCGTCTGCGGCTCTCTTTTTGGTATATAGACCCAGCCGAATCGTTGATCCAAGTCCACTGGCGCCTAAATCAACACGAATGCTCAGGTCGTCTAGTATTTGGCGATTTTCGAAAAAACCAATCACAGACTTGACCGCAGTGCGCTGATGCTCTACACAATCGATTCGGGCAAGATAATTTGATACCTCTTCGGAACCTTGAAATCCACCAACACCGACGCGGATTTTTATGTCGTCTGCCGCAAAGACACCGAGTGTCAAAATCTCAGCTGGCGCTTCCAGCACCTCATGCAAGTACAGAATCTGATCAATTTTATTTGCGTTTGTACTCCATCTGGCTTTATCAAATATCTCGTTGAGCACGATTTCAAGCGCTTCGCGATCTGCGTGTCTTTCAATAATCGGTTGCTCTGAGGTGCGAAAGACCACCCAAGGATGTCGTTGATAGTCTTCTGCGTGACCGAATAAATCATACTCAAGGATCCATTTGCGTCCGGTGATCTGCTGTACCGGGGACGGGGTATCGAGCTCGCGGGTACTGCCTAGAAGTCGCGAGAGCCCTGCTTCAGCGGCGGTTGCTGCCGCGTTTTTTTCGATGCGTTCGTAGTGCGCTGCGGACTGAGTTCCACTTGCCAGGGATATTGCCAGAACAGCTCCGGCTGGGTCTTGTAGAAGCGGCAGCATAAATCCGAATGGTAACGCTGCTGCAGATGCAGGAATCTGCTGCGCACATGACAGCAGTCTGTCCCTGTGTTCAGTACTGACCAGCACCGGGGAGATCCTCTCGCCGAAGTTTTCCAACAACTCAGCGAGACTGTCGCCCTCAGAGCTCAAAAGGCGTTCAGAATCCGCATACTTCTGATCATAATTCGTCATTGCAGCTTACACCAACAGCATCACGAATGCACGGCTCAACACCGTGACAAGTTTCGGTTGGGATGCACTACAGGCATGATCCGGGGCCATCCTGATAGTCACCGAAGTGAGATCTTGATCCGTCCGGGAGCCAACATCTGTTCCGTTTAGCGCGCAGGCAGAAGCAAGCAGGATACATAAGCCTTGGCTTCATCAATTCGGTTCTCGCGCAGGACGAACTTAAAGTGATGAACACCACGGGAAAATATCTGCACACCCGATTGACCTAGCAACATTTCAGCGTCCGACGGCCACTGACGTAGTGCAGAGAGTTTCTGAGGGAGGACAAGTTTTTCATCTTGCAAACGATCGAAAAACGGAGTCCACGCTTGCGGATCGTCGATCCAGTATCGCGGATGAGTGATTGGGTGTGCTTTTATACTGAAACTTATTCCGAGCATTGGCCCTGTGCCGTCAACAGTCAAGTCAAAATGTACCAGCATGGAGACAAATGAATTATTGGTCTCGAAAATCTGAATTAAAGACTCCACAAATCGATGGTTTTGTGCATTCCAACCGATATTTTGCAGCAAATCAATGATCTCGCTTGAGTTTTGAAAATCGGCTATGGCCAGACGAATTGTTCTTTGCCGAGATGGAAACACACCAAGAGAGCCGATCCGTACTGAACTTCTCATTTTCCGGTAGATGCGGGCTAATTCTCGATGCTCAGCAGCCTGTGCCTGCCATCCAGCTGCTGAGACAATCGCATCAAGCATGACCGAAACAGGTTGAACGTTTCCGCCCCCAATCATCGGTTCCTTGGGATACAGAAATACCCCTGGCTCTTTTTGTACAGCCTCCTGTGTATCTGGCACGTCAAATTCCAGCATCAACATGGAGACAAGCGGATGGATCGTTGAGGATTCACATTGCATTTCTCGAATTACCCCTGCCAACCCAGCAGCGGCTGATGTTGCATCGGCCTGTCGACCTCTTTGTTCAAAGAATCGGGCTGTGTCTGATCCAGAGGTGATTATGATGCCCAAGTCACCTCTTAGCTGATCGGTGTGCATCGGCAATTCGAATCCGAAAGGATACGCGGCGACCGATGCGGGAATAGCTCCAGCGCACTGAAGTAGCTGATCGCGGTGCGTGCCTGCGATAAGCGAAGGTGCGATCCGATCGCCGAGCTGCAGGAGAATGTCTGCGAGATTCTCCTCTTCGCGTAGGTTAGGCTCGTCCATTGCTGCCTGTGCTTTATCGAAATCAGATGTCATCTATCTGAAAATGAAACATAGCAAAAGGCGACTCGTATGTAGAATCGTCTCCATTTGCATGTTCGATTGTGCAGCTTCGATGAATCGTTCACCTCAATCGGCGATGTAACTATGCAATGACGGGCATGGGGTTGAGTTCGGTTTCTTTCGCAGGGTGGCTACACCAGCCTGACTCGACCGGCACGTCAAATAAACGACCCGGCGCCAACCGCTCCCAGAAATGACGCAGTCCCGGCACGATCACGCGGGCAACAGGCATGCCGACATCCGCTCGGGTCTGATCAAGCACGAGTAATTCCAACCCTTTTGATTCAATTGTGAGTCGACACCACTCGATATCGTCCCTGACGTCTTCGGTATCCGGAACAGTGTACTCGGACCGGCAGACCTTGACTGCTGCCGCGGGTGCGAGATACGCATGGTCGGCTAGTTTAGCGTTTTTCCACCACCACAGGCACATTGGATCGTCAACAACATAATTGTCGCTAGAACCTGGACGCGGCACCCATGCTAGGCACTGATTCAATTCGCAGACAGCTCTCTGTACAGCGATATGCGGATCAATGTGGGAGCCAGCACCATAGATGATGTCTTCCGCCGCCCAGTTATCGATTCGACGGGACAAGGCAACAAATGTGTAAATTCCGAGATCGGAAGTGATGTCGAGCACCCATATGTCTCGTCCGCAGCTGTGGTAGTAATCGGCAGCTTTGTTGAGATAGTCGTCGCCGAAGCTTGCAAGATCCACCTCGGAACGCACAATCCGGTTGTACCACCAAATGGCAAATGCGTCGCGTTCTACCAGTTCGAAAAAACCCTGCAAGATGGCTTCTTCAAGTGAGTTTCCCGCAGCACATCCGTTTGTATCGGCGAACAGCATTGACTTGTCGGTGTCCCGTTCAAACGACATGCCGTAAAGCAATGATGTAGGTAGATAGCGGTGTCTTTTCTGCGATAGTGACCACACGGGCGTCCAGTCGATTTCCCGATCTGGATCAAATTTCTTGGGTACTATGTTGTACGGATGCCCACGCGCATTGATTTCATCCGCCCGCTCTAGCTGACTATCGCTAAAGAGCTGTACATCATTCGGGTGTATAGCCAGCTCATCGCCATCTGCAAGAAAATCCGTCAACCGTCCTTTGCGGCGGATTTCATCGCCATGGAATGTGCCGCTGTAGCGTTCGATAGCTTCACACAGAGCACTGGCTTCGGATTGGTCCGCGGTGCTGCCTTTGCCGGCGCTTTTGCTCCGCAAACTGAGCCTTAAGGATGACAGGGTCTTGATTTTCAGCGCCAGATTGCTACCTGCCCAGTGGACATGAAGCCACGGATCGGATTGCGGTGTCGTGCGTTCAATCCACGAGGCAATTCCACTTAAAGGGCTGATTAGATGACGGTATCTGTCAATGGTCTCGCGCGGCGAAACCGACCGGTCGCCACCACTGGTATGAGCGCGTTTTGGACTTGATTTAAGCTGCACTGCTAGCGCAGGTCTGTCCGGATTGCGCAAGGATTCATCTCCGCATTGTTCGCATTGCGGGCGCTTCATCACTGGATGGCACTCAGTAGAGATCGATGCGGCATCGAACGAAATCAAGTGATTGTCAATATTGGATTGTTTGTCGAAAACGAACCACTTGGCAATCTCGACTGCAACAATCCCTAAAAATGTGTCCAGTATGGCCGGCTCTGCAGCATTCGGTATGAACGCAGCCGATTCACCACACGAATGCCGCACGAATGAATGAACTTCCTGATGATTGTTCATGCGGTACGTAAGACACGCCCAGCACGGTCCTTCGCGCTGCGGACTGAAGACGGGGCCAAATAACGGGGCAATTCCCCTAGGCCGAACTAGAAGCCATGAGACCCCGGAATCGAGGTGGCGGCGATTGATCTTTTCACATGGATTCCCGAGAAAATCATCACAAACATAAATGCAAAGATCGACTTTGTCACAATCAACTCGAATCCCTACCGCTTCAAGATGCTTGGCAAGTCGGCGGTCGATATCGCCATGGACTGCTACCGTCGCTGCATTGAGTTTTTCTTCAGCCTTCTGTGGAGCTGTGCCTAGCGATGACCAAAAAGCCGCTTTACCCTGTTCCATTTGAAAGTCACCGGAAACGATATACCCTTTGGCAGCGAGTCCTGACAACGCGGATTGCACATCGCTACTCGGATAGACTGCACTCAACTCGTCAATGATGTGGCTTTGCTCGCGGTGACCATCAAGCAAAGGCAAAAGATCGTCATAAATCTTCCCATGTAGCAAAGTGTTGAATGATTCGGACAGCAGTAACACCTTGCCATCTCCAATGGAACGAAACTGCAGGTGCGGTGTAGGCACAGGACGTTCAATTCGCTCGCAGTCTGCGGCGATCGCCTCTAAACGCCTGCGCTCATCCATGTTTGGTGGGGTAAGGTGAGTGTGCGTGAAAAAAATTCACAAGTCAATGGCAAGACACAAACTAGTCCGTGTTTGCCGTTGTCTCATCAGGGTCTGGACCGGCTGCACTATCCGCAACGCTGACCAATTCGAGCACGGATCTGTCGGTAGACGCATCGGCTTGGTGTACCGCTTCAATCAGCCCTGCGAAGTCAGGCATTCCACAGGATTTCGCGACAGTAGTCTTCACCGTGTCAGCCGCGTTGATAATATCACGACTATCGTCGAACACCAGTTTCAGTATCCCGCACAGATTGTTCCAGAGCAAGGTGTTTTCAACGAGCTGATCCGCGAGATCTTTTGTAATTAGCTGCTGTGCCTGCGCCTGTTGAAAGACGCTCTGAGCATCGGCGTTGATATCAAGCTCTGACAAGTGCGAATATTGACACAAATGCAAATAATTCGCCGCCTGCTTGATTTGGTCTAAGCGCAGCTCTGCGCTGTCATGCAGTATGATTGGGTCTTGCACCTCGGCGGTCTGAAAGCGTCCGTCAGGTACCATGGGCTTTGCTGACGATTTGAGTATCGCTTTGTGCCGCTGCTCACTAAGACGTTTGTCGAATTTCGGATCTCCGTCGGTGAAAATGCATCGGGCAAAAACCAGTTTCTGTTCGTCGCTGTCCCGTTCACCCTCGTTCGAACTGATGCGATTGGCCAATTCATGCCGCGCAATGATGATCGGTTCGTCCTCTCCAACGTCAAATGGCTCAAACAGCAGGTTGTCTTTCGTCAATGTGCCAAGGACTTCGACGAAGCGGCGAGACATAGACGCATAGTAGTTCTGGGAATCTGCTTCGCAGACAAATCGAATATCGAGATTTGTGCGCGGAGCCATCTGCCGGGCTGCAAAATCACCGAGCACCAGTACTGCCAGTGAACCTGTGCGAGATTGTCGCGCAAATTCAGTATAGTCATCCAGCACGGCGTTGAATAAGGCGGATAACGAAGCTTCAGCGATATTGGCTAGTACGAGTCCTGATTCAGTCGGAGTCAGATTTCCGCGTAGCGTATGCATGCCAACTTGGAAGACTTTGTCGTTCATCCAGTCATGGATAATTTGTGCGGCGTCGTCTGCATCGTGCACTGGCATTTCATCAAGCTGCGCTTTCATTTCCGTCAGATTCATATCGTGCATCCAATAAACGCGCACCAGGCCGGTGCGGGCAATCCTTTCCGATTCAGTATCAGCACCGAAGCCAACCGGAAGTTCCAGTTCAGTAAACTCCCTTTTTTGAAGGATTTCGAGCATTTGCGGATTTCGTTCAATAACTTGAGCCAGACGCGGTGCGGCGGCGAATATTTCGGCTATTTTGTCGAATGCTTCTGGATGTTTCTTCGCAATGCTGCTGTCGTAAGCACTCCAGTCTTTAATGTCAGGATAGAATTCACTGCGCCACTGATCGACTAGCGGGTCCATTTTTGCAAACCAGCGCTTGGGCATCATCGCCTCTATCATCAAGCCGCTGTAAGTATCCGGCAGCTGTGGCGACTTATCAGCTGCGTGGTGCTGCAGCAACGGATATACGCGGGTATCTGAAACATGATGGTCTGCATGCCGCTGCATGTTAAAGAACATCCACTTACTGTATCGGTAGTTGGCGCTCCACGAATGGTGCGGCCTAACCCTTTCGTATCGCCCGTTTGGCAGACGCACGCGAGTCAATCCGTAGTGTTGAAAGTAGTTGGAGATTTTCATTGAAAACACGGCCAATAAACACAGCAGCATGTAGATTACCACAGCAATCCATCCACCAATAGCGAACACAATTACATACCATGCGGCAGTTTCAATTCCGTAGCGCCAAAACGGATTGCTGAAGTGCCACAACGGCCGTTTCATCCTTCTCATGCGGGCGCTGGCGGTAGCCCATGCGCCGGTGATGTTACTGCGTAATTCTCGCGGGAAGTACTGCCACAGGCTTTGACCCTTTGGCGCAGAGCCTACATCGAAGGGTGTACCCACGTGAGCATGGTGAATGTAGAAATGCTCAGTTGCATAGTGCGGATAGGACCCCGAAGCGAGTAAAAATTCGCCAACGTACCGCTCCCACTTTGAACGTCGGTGAATCAATTCGTGACCAACTATGAAGATTGCCTGGCCTTCAAACCCGAGCATGAATCCCAGCAGTATAGACTCAAAAATGCTGTGGCTGCCAACGATGAAGATCTGCCAAAGCGTAAATACAAATATACAGGGCCACAGAAATGCCCAAATCCAGACTGGAAAACTGTACCAGATTAGCTGGCGTGAATGCTTCAGTTGTGGATCCATATTCCGAGCATCCATTCCGAATGCCCGGTCTAAAGGACCTCCCACACTCAAGAAAAACAGATATGGTGCAAGGATCCACCAGCCGCCAAAATAAGCAGCAGCGAACATGAAGGGAAAAATTGTGATCGGCAGAAAATGCGCCAACGCGTTCGCAAATGACGGTTTGAGCGTTGCATTCTTATCAATCGTTGCTGCCGTCATTACAAAGTACCTCGCGGGTGATACTCGATACACATTCCTGCATTATCGCATTTGTTATCAGATGAAATCAAACACTACAGACAGAAATTTGGAGTTCATAGATGATGAACCTCAAAGCCATCACCACACAAACACAGGCAACAGCTGTTTGCTGCTTACTGAATAGCCGCAGCCTTTCGTTTTAACCCACTCCAGAAAACGACCTTAGAGCCGTTCCTATAGGAAAATTCTTAAATCAATTCCAAAAACTTGCCGGTTACAGAATTGTCGGAGCAATACAACATCGCTGCAAGCGGTTAGAGACGCTTGAATACCAATCCTCGGTGCACTGAACAACGAGCAAGAGGTGTGTAAACAGAATAACTGTGAGGCCACAGATCATCCGTGACACGCCACGCAGTTGTCTCAACTCATCAAGTCTAACGTCAGTACGAAGATGACGCTCTGCAAGACAGAACAAGCCGGAAGCCGGCAGACCGGCTTCCGGCTTGTTTGTTAAATTAACTCGGTTAGCAGCAGCAAAGACCTGCTGAGACCGCTTCGAGCTGCTCTTCGGTCATGATATTCGCAGGCGGCAAAGCGATATGAATATCCTGCAAGCTGCTTTCGTGAACATGAATATCCATATTCTCGGGAACATCGATTCCGAATTCCTTATTAATCACCTCCTTAGGGTTAGCGATCAACTGACTGCGAAATTCTGAATCTTCCGCCGACTTTCGTTGCAAGATATCTTGCATTTCGAATCCCGTTTTCATAATGAAATAGTCCTCTTGGTTACAACTTAAATTTAATAAGTATTCGTTTCTGGAAGTCAATTGCCCAAAATGTACAAATACAAATTAGTCCATCATCTTTATACATCATAGAGCCAATGCTTGTCAATTCACATATTTTTTGATCAAAGGATATTATTCGGCTCACGAACTCGAATTTGGTTTTGTTCCGGTAACAAAACTATAAGTGAATACACCTTGTTCGAGTCCTTTGCCAAAATCACATGCTGAACCAATCAACCCTCGGCCAGCACGACTTGTTTCGCTTTCATCCGATTTAGGCATAAAGAACAGTTGCCACACAGCCCAGCGTCTTTGAATGAGGTCTGTGTGCACCATCACTTCTGAATCGTAGTTGCGATCACGAATGTCAGTAAATCCGGCGTGCTTGAGGGAAGCTGATACCGAATCCACACTGACCATCGGCGGCATCACGCAGTTTCGCTGCATGCTTTCGTGAATCATTTGTTGCTCGTTTGTCAGAGCTGCACCAGTCAGCAGAGTCTCCATTGCCTGCCACTTGCCGCCTGGTTTCAGCACCCTGTAGACGCCGCGCAAGTACTCATCCTTATCGGTTGCATAACAAAATGACTCTTGGTTAATTACAAGATCAAAACTTGAGTCTGGAAACGGCAGGTCCATGAAATCACCCTGGCAAAAATTCACCAAGTTACTGACTCCTGCTTGTTCAGCGATTTCTCTAGCCACTGGAACTTGAGGCTCACAAATGGTAATCCCGGTTACCTGACAGCCAAAAGTTTCTGCCAGCCAAACCGACGTTGAACCATGACCCGATCCAGAATCAAGCACATGACTTTCAGGCCCCAGTTCACACCCTTGCACAAGCTTCGAAAAGGCTCGAATTATCGCTTCTTTTTCTGACTTGGTATCTGGCCCGTACAGTCCCAAAGTGATCTCGTTCATTACACTGAGTATCGGTAGGGAAGAGGTAAGAGCCGAGTAGTAGTCGGAAACTGAATCTGCTGCTTTGGGGGTACTTGTCATGGGCTGCGCTCACCATTTTGAGAATCGAAAAACCGCGAAAGTAGGTTTCTTGTCAGACAAAAATTGAAAACAAATGTCCGCATTGACCGAGCATGGCAAAAACCAACGCTGGCTTTGCTCATTTTACAGAATTTTGTTTGACTCATATCCGCATGCGCCAGGAAGTCACCTGCACAACGATGTACTGACTGGCTGCACACTTGACGGGCTTTGCAAATCCATAGCAGTGGAAATTTCGGCGAACCGCGGTTCACATAATTCGGGGACTTGGGCGAATGCCCTTAAAACTCAAGTTGTGGGTTCATTTCGGGCAGTGTCAGCCACCAGAAGATGTGTCTAGGCCGTATTCATACTGAACAATTCTTGAATCCAGTTGCTGGATTTCTAATTTCAGAAGTTCAGCCTGCTTGGTTTTTTAGTCACCTGAAAGCCACCTTTAGGTGAGTTTGAAAACGCCTCGGGTTGAAGTTTATGAGACGTTTTAGGTCTCTGATACTATTTGAAATAATATGAAACTTTGTTATGTATACTATTACAAAAATAAAGCCTTTTTATTTTTCTATATCAATACTTTATCTCGTTCATTCGGGCGATTTTCAGCCTCGAACCTTGTGTTATAATTTCGATCACAGTGCGTTGAAATGAACTGTAGATTTCGACGACACTGGGTATGCGCGCGGGTTCACAGTGAGGTGTATATTTGAGGTACAGTTCGTTTTTCGCTACTGCTGTAAAATTCGCGTAAACAAGTTTTGCGTCAGATTGCCCAATGTTTCAAGAACGTCTGTCCAAGTTATGATATTCAACCTGTTTCGAGAAGAAGCCGCCGCTGCCAGAAATGAGCGGCAGCGTTTGGACTACTTGCTCATCGTATCAACGCCTCTAGAACGTTTCGTGCTTTTGGCGGTAGCAGCTGTGTTGGCAGTAGTTGCCATTTGGGCTGTTTTCGGTAGTGTGACACGAAGCGTTGCGTTCGAAGGCATCGCCATTGAGCATGCAAATCGTTACGAAGTTTCAGCATTGGAACCCGGACGCTTGGTAGAGTTCCTGGTCAACCCGAATGATCCAGTGTCAATTGGTGCACCGATCGCCCGTCAAACCGTTCCAGAACTGGATCGCGAAATATCATCACTACGCAGTCAAACAGTAACTTTGCTCGATCAAATAGAACACTATGGCAGTGGGATGGCAGTAGAAGATGCGTCTGACTCCACTCGCGTTGCACTGCTACAGTTAGAAGCGCGCCGCGCCGCACGCGAGATTGTGGTCAGCCAGGTGGAAGGTGTGGTTGCCGGATTTAATGTTTCCCAAGGTGACTATCTTCATACAGGCAAATCGATCGCCCAAGTGCATGCTGAAAGCGATCAGGAGCATCTGGTAGTCTCGCTAGTCGGACCCGAGATTGCGAAATTAATAGACATCGGTATGACTGCTACTGTGGACATCGAATTAGCTAACGGTTCATTCCATCACGCCGAAGGACAGGTACTGTCCATTACAACAGAACCGGCACCAAATTGGCTCGCTGCATTGCTGGATTATTCTTCTGGCAACCACCATCGCCTAGAAATTAGCATCAGTCCATCCTCATATTTGGATTGGCCGGATGGCACGCGCTGTTTCATCCGAGTCGTTTTAGGAAGCAATTCTCCCATCTCACTTTTACTATCATGAACTTGAGTTTTGGAGTTCAAATTGGGCAATTTCAAGATCCCGGAACCTCGATAGACTCACAATCCTGACTGATTGTCAGCGGTTTTAGCTACAGAATCTTCACCAAGAACTGTTCCATTTTCTGGTCGATGAGTTTCGATGCGTGAATTTTACCGAAATCAGGTTTATCATTTATATATCAATCACTTATATGATTAGTTCGATCGAAAATCAACTCCAAAAACCGAGTGATGAGATTCAAGAACCTCTAGCGAATTTCCACACGCAAGAGAAGGTTTTTGACACGGTACTACCAAACCATTTCCATGAATCGACGGATTAAAACACCATTAGTACTGCAATCGCATGCAACCGAATGCGGAGCGGCATGCCTAGGCAGTGTATTGGCTTATTTTGGTCGCTGGGTTCAATTGAACGAACTGCGCGAAAGATGCGAGGTCTCTCGAGACGGTTCGAGTGCTGCGGGAATCAAGCGAGCGGCCCAGCATTACGGTCTCGAATGCACCGGACGCAGCATTGACGTCTCAGATTTGCACAAATTGCAACTGCCTTTAGTGGTGTTCTGGGAATTCAATCACTTTGTTGTCCTGGAAGGCTATAGCGAAAGTCACTACTACATCAACGACCCTTCCTGTGGTCGGCGCGAAATTTCTGTAGAGGACTTCCGCAAGAGTTTCAGTGGTATCGTCCTGGAATTCAAGCTTGGCCCACAGTTTCAGCCCGCAGGCAGTCGCCCCAACCTGTTGAAACAGATACCAGCCTGGCTTCAAGGTACTTCTAATTCGCTGATTATGATCTGCCTATGCGGATTGATGTTGGTTATCCCTGCACTCGCGTTGCCACTATCGCTGTCCGTATTTGTGGACCGTGTGCTCAATGGCACTGAACCGTGGGGTGGATTCGTGCTTTTGACGCTGCTCGTGATGGTGGTTGTTAGCTATGTGTTAACCGTTCTCAAGCAACGATGGCTGAAGCGCCTGGCAGTTCGAGCCGCGGTTGTCGGCGAAGATCAGTGTGTGGCACAAATGCTGAGGCTGCCAATCGACTACTTCAATCACCGGCTGGCTGGCGACCTGACTGCCCGGGTTCAGTGCATTGATAATATCGCGAAAAGCATTTCCGAACACTTTTTCGAGTTGGTACTCGAGCTGATGATGAGTGCTGTTATTCTGCTGGTAATGTTCATCTATGCGCCGATTTTGGCACTCATTGTATTGGGCTTGGCAGTACTCAACGCGCTCGTCGCATTTGTGCTCGTGCGAATTCAACTAGACAAGAGCCTCGCTTTGCGTCGCGAGATGGGCTTGTTCGCAGGCGTTGGAACACTGATACTGGGTCACAATGACATGCTGCGCTCGACATCGGCTGACGATCATTTTTTTGCACGCTGGAGCGGCTATCAGGCGAGAATGCTGGCGACCCGACGCAAATTTGTAGAGTTAGGGCATGTCAGTTCGTCAATGTCAAGTTTTTTTGCCATCGTTGCCAATGCCGCGGTGCTTACTTTCGGGGCGGCGATGGTGATTGAAGGTGGCATGACCATGGGCACACTAGTCGGAATATTCATTCTTGCGTCCATGTTTATGACTCCCGTGGGACGATTTGTCGAATTTGCCAATCAACGATTGTCGATCGAAGCGGATTTGCAGCGTCTACAAGATATCATCGTAAATGCGCCAACTGCCTCCTCCCCCGAAAGGAAGAGTTCTGACACATCAGAGTTATCAACACTGGAAGGGCGGCTGAAATTGACCGGAAACGTGGAGATGCACAATATTACCTTTGGCTACAATCGATCCCGGCCCCCTACAATCAACGACTTCAGCCTGACTATCAAATCTGGGCAGAGAGTGGCAATTGTCGGCTCCAGCGGCTGCGGCAAGTCCACATTAGCGCATCTTTTGTCCGGTCTTTATGAGCCTTGGTCCGGAGAGATTCTTTTTGATGGCTATTCGAGAGATCAGATTCCGCCTGAAATCTTGTCTCGTTCCATCTCCGTGGTTAATCAGAATGTCAGTTTGTTTTCCGCAACAGTGAGAGAAAACATAGCTCTGTGGAACCCGTCAATCCGTCAGGAAACGGTCGTTGCCGCGGCACGTGATGCTTCCATTCACGAAGAAATCATATCTCGGCCGTTCGGCTACGCAACACCGGTCGAAGAAGACGGAAAGAATTTCAGCGGTGGTCAGAAACAACGACTGGAAATCGCCCGAGCCTTGGCAGCCAATCCAACACTTCTTATTCTTGATGAGGCGACTAGTGCGCTCGATGCCGCAACTGAGGAGTATATAGACGATGCTTTGCGTCGAAGGGGGATGAGTTGCCTTATCATCGCACATCGACTCAGCACGATACGAGATTGCGACCGAATTATTGTCCTCGATAAGGGCATTGAGGTGCAAAGCGGCACCCATGACGTATTGATGCAGGACCACGATGGACTTTATCAAAGCCTAGTTCAGGCAGGCTGATCGAATTGGAAAATAAGGATCCAACTTCACTTGAAGCATTGGCGAAAAGTGTCAGTGAACCGATTCCCTGTGAGGGTAATCTACCGCTGGACTTGAGCGATGCGGGGTATCTTTGGCTGATCGAAACCGGAGCAGTAGACGTATTTATTGTGGAACACCTAGACGGCGTTGCACAAGCCGCTCCGCAGCATTTGCTGCGGGCTGAAACCGGACGACTTCTGCCCGGCATTAAACCGAACCTCGGATCCACGGAAATCAGTTTGATCGCAAAGGGTGTACCGGGTACGATACTGCGCAGAATGCCAATTGAGAAGCTCGCCGGACACTATGGCTCGGAACTGGCGGATCAGATTGACTTGTGGTTGATAGATTTTTCCGCCTCGCTTTCACGCTTCGAATCAAGTGTTGTGAGGGCGGATCTTTATGTTGCGAACAACGAAACACAAGCTGCAGATTCTGGTGTAGTTTCCACACTTCGAGGTGTGGCTTGGGTTTCGGGCATTGAATCGGGTACCGCGCTGTATCAGGGTCTGATAGAACTCGTAGCCGATGAGGTTGAAGGAGATTTGGAATCACTCGAAATTCCGCTGACCCGAAACTCGTGGATTCATCTATCTGAACCGCAGCAACTGTTGGTACAAAGCAGTGATATGCTGGAGCAAAAGGGATTTTTACTGCCTGCCCTAGCTCGATTTCACGAGGTGGCGTTGTCCATGGAACGAATCAATCGCGGTCTGGATATTGCGGATGAGGTCAATTTCGAGCGGGAGAAAATAGCCAAGCGTCAAACCGACGAGAATTTTTCAAGGCGCCGATTGTTTGATCTTTATGATCAATTAGAGGATTCAGCGGACAGTGCGGATGAAATGACTCTATTCGGTGCTATGCGAATCATCGGCCGCCAAGAAGGCATTCAGTTTGTGTTTCCGAAGCGCAGATACTCAGAAAAATTTTCCAAACTGTTCACTTACATTTTGCATGCTTCCGGCGTACGCGCCCGTCGAGTGAGGTTGAATCATAAAGACAAATGGTGGTCTAACTTCACACAGCCCCTGCTCGCATTCCGACGGGAAGATGGCCAACCGGTTGTCCTTTTGAGAAACCGTTTCGGCGGATGCGATCTTGTAGACCATGTATCAGGACACACCGTCAAGGTGACCGCCGAAAATGCCGAAACACTAAGCGATGAGGCATGGCTGTTTTATAAGCCACTGCCAACGGACCAACCGTCGTCTTTAAAGGAACTGGCGCAGTTTGCGTTTAAAGGGCTCGGTAACGAATTTGCTCGACTTGCGGTCACTGGATTTGCGGCCAGTGCCATTATGCTGCTGCCTGCTGTCATTCTCGGAATTGTTGTAGACGAAGTTTTGGCTCGCCGAGAACCTAGCCTGATTTACATGGCAGGAGGGGTAATGGTGGTGGCTGCGGTTCTTGCAGCGCTACTTAAAATGCTCAATGGCTTCGCTTTAACAAGATTGGAGTTTCGCGCGGTAACACGTGCAGAAATTGCATTCTGGGATCGGCTCATGCGTTTGCCGAGGCGGTTTTTTCAAAATTTTTCAACCGGAGAGCTGGCCATGCGTAGTCTGGTATTTCAGGCATTCCGGGATGCTACGCAGGAAGCGTTTTCCTTTGCTGTCTCATCGGTTTTTCTGCTGTTAGCCGGGTCTGTCATCGCGATTTGGCATGATCCTTTAATTGGAACGGTAGCCACCGTTCTCGCTGCAGCTTCACTCGCCGGTACGGTGTGGCTGTGTGTGGGACAAATTACATCACATCGTTTTATGACAAAAACCATGCACAGTCTGGCGGGACTGTTGTTTCAGCTGATCAACGGCATCTCGACACTTCGTCTCGCTGGAGCTGAAGGGTCTGCTTTCGCCGTTTGGGCGAACAGTTACCGCAGCCAGAAGCGCGCAGAACTTAAGCATAACTCTGCAACTGAACGTGTAAGGGCATTTTGCGCAGCAATGCTGCTTGTCGGTGGCGTTGTGCTGATCCTAACTGCGCTACTTATCGGAAGCGACAGTATCGAAGTGGGCGATTTTCTTGTTATTGTGATCTTTTTTATGATTTTCCAAGGTGAAATTGCACGCTTTGGTAGTTCGTTTGACACAATTTCGACCGTCATTCTGTCAGCCGACCGGATAGTCCCTTTTCTTGCCCAATCGCCCGAAGCGCACCGAAGCGGTGATTTAGTCGAGGTGTTGACTGGCGATATTTTCGTCGATCGAGTCAGTTTCCGCTATGATCCCGACGGACCCTTAATTCTCAAGGATGTATCCATACGCACTACTCCTGGTGAATTCATTGCAATTACAGGCAAATCGGGTTCAGGAAAAAGCACCCTGTTCAATTTACTGCTCAATATTGACAGCCCGAGCAGTGGTGCGATCTACTACGACGGCCGCGACCTTAAGCTTCTCAATCCCAAACAGGTTCGTCGAAATATCGGTGCAATTCCGCAGACTGTGCGCCTTCATCCGGATGACGTGTGGGACAACATTACCTGTGGGCGAGAAGATGTGAGCGGCGATGAGGCATGGGAGGCAGCCCGCAAAGCGGTGGTCAATCGTGAAATATCCGCGATGCCAATGAAAATGATGACCTACGTAGGCGGTGATGTATTGTCCGGTGGCGAAAGCCAGCGAATCACGATCGCACGTGCACTTTTGGACGATGCCAGAATCGTGATTATGGACGAAGCCACCAATTGGCTCGACAATCAGAGTCAGGATCAAGTGATGAAAATCATTGCAGGTCTGAATATGACGCGAATCGTGATCGCACACCGACTTTCAACCCTGCATCATGCTGACCGAATCTACGTACTGGACGATGGACAGGTTGTCGAACAGGGCAATTTCAGCGAGTTAATGGAATCTGAGGGGCACTTCTACGACTTGGTGCGCCGGCAAATGATATAGCTCGGCTCTCGTTATTTTCCCATGGCGGCAATATCTCACAGCGAGTGTCTAAGCGATTGTCCCGCATATGTCCTGATATTATTGGTTCATCACTCTTTGCAACCCCACCAGGCACAAACGTCTGTGCAGAATTTGTGTGCCGGGCAAGTTTGAGGAAATTGTGATGGCCGACCTAAAACACAACCCAGAAAGCATCCATGCTGAGAGTTCGAGCAGTAAAGAAATTGTAATAGTGGGAGCCGGTGCCGCCGGTCTGGCCGCCGCTATGACGATTAAAAACCGCTACTCCGAAAGCGAGTGTCGTGTACGCGTGCTGGAGGCTTCTGAGAAGATCGGTGGTCGTATGTTTTGTGAGCAAATCGACGGGTTTCACATGTACAGCGGTGCCAGTGCCATACACGAGTCGTTTGCGACCGTCAGAAACATGGCGCGCGAATTGGGTGTGGAACTGTACCCAAATCCAAAAGTCAAAGGCGCTCAGATTTATGCCGGAGGCAAGCTATGGGGCATGTATGTCGGCGGTTCGTTAAAACAAACCTTGACAACCATTAGTACAGTGTTGCGTTCGCCACAGTTTACACTGCTCGGAATTTGGGAATTCATGCGTCTTTTTTCGTTATTAAAAAAGCGCGCCAAGGCTCTGGATTTCGAGAACTACGACCGAATAATGGACCTGGACAATTCACAAAGTTTTGCTGATTTCGCTCGCGAACATTCCCTGAATCGGTATTTGAAGCTCTATGGTGAACTCGATTTTAACTGCTTCATTGCGAGCAATTCCGAACAGGTCGGCGCTGCCTACGCAATGGCTTTGTTATGGCTGTGGACTGTCAATCCGGCATCGCGCAACTATTCACCCAAACAAGGAATCAGCGCCTTTGTTAAGGCTGTTGAAGATACGTGTTCGAAATGCGTTCACCTTGCCAAGCCAGTGGAACGCATCATTCTTGAAGATGGTGTGGCGAAAGGAGTCGTCACAACAGATGGACAACAGATTAGCGCTGACTCGGTGATTTGTGCGACTACGGCTAGCGCTGCCTCGCGTATGCTCCCTGATTTACCGATTCAATTACTGGAGACACTCAAGCGAGTTCGTTACAGTTCGTGTATATACGTTGCCTTAAGGTTGGATGAAAACATTCTGGAAAACAACTCTCATGCCGCGTTGTTCCCGCCAGGCTCTCCGACATTTCTGACTATGGTCTCAAATTTGGCAGCATTGGCACCGGAGGCTGCCCCGCCGGGTAAGAGTATCGTCCATGCTCTTATCATCGACGAGCATGCAAGGCAGTTTTTTGAATTGAGCGATGCGCAGATAGCAAGTCGTACGATACAGGAAATGCAGCGTTTCTTTCCGGCTATGCCAGATGTACAATCAATGGACGGAGGAGAACAGGAAGCGAGGGTTTACCGCTGGCCCGAAGCCATGTGCTTGCTTTCGGGTGGTATGCTGCGGGAAATGCACGACATGCGCGTGCATTTGGAGCGCACTACATCGGGACTGTTTCTCGCTGGCGACTACACACGCTTGCCTTCCGTGAACGGTGCCTTGAAAAGTGGAATCGAAACTGCTTCAGCGAGTTTGTCCTATGTTTTTGGAAACGATACTTGAAGATGAAAATCCGCACGAAATTTCCCAGAGTGGCAATTCAAAGAAATAAGGCACATTTATATTCTTCAATAATTAAATTGATACTGGATACAGGGTAGCTTCAAACCATGTCAAATTCTTTGTCTCATGATGCGATTCAGCAATTTCGAAATTACGGATTTACTCCTCCAATTTTAGTGATGACGCCAAAGGAAGCAGGTGAGTATCGTATTCAAATGCAAGCGATTGAAGCGGTCATTGGCACACTTAAAGGTGGATACCGATTAAAGTGCCACATGCTCTACAAGTGGGTGTCTGAATTGATTCACTCACCAATGATTGTTGACCGGGTCGAGGACTTGTTAGGACCCAATATTTTGTGCTGGGGGACCGATTTATGGATCAAAGAACCGAATTCGAAGCAGTTTGTTTCCTGGCATCAGGACAATCGCTATTGGGGAGTCGAAGGTAAATTGCTTACTGCGTGGATCGCACTGTCAACTGCCACCGTTGAAAGCGGTTGCATGCGAATGCTGCCAGGCAGTCACCTGAAGGCCGGAATGGAGCACCAAGACACATTTCACGAAGACAATATGCTGACCCGAGGACAAACGATTTCTGACCAGATTGATGAGAGCCAGTCCGTCAATATTGAGGTGGGTACAGGAGAGGCAGTGTTTTTTGACTACGGAATTGCTCACGCATCACATCCAAACAGGAGTAATGACAGACGCATTGGCTTGGCTATTCGATATATCGTACCTAGTGCTCGGCAAGTGAAGTCGGATTGGGATAGTGCAACACTGATTCGCGGTGATGACAAATTCGGAAACTTTATTCACGAGCCCAAGCCCACAATTGATTTTGATCCAGTAACTGTCAAATTCCATAAGAAAACAAACAAGAATTACCTGAAAATTCTATATTCAGGGACCGGAATGACAGAACATCGCACGTAATTTACGAAATCGACTCATTCGTAAACTTCATTCTTAAATAAAGCCCGATTCCCTTGTTATGCTACTAATCACTGCAGAACAGGTTCATGAAATCTGCCGATATCCCGATCTTGTAAATGCTCTAGAGGAGTCTCACAAGCAGGCACCTGCCGATCTCAAAGACATGTTGATGACCAGTGTGCAACAAGAGCCTGAACCTGACAACCATATGCTGATTCGAGCTGCATGGAGTCATGGCAACGCACTCGGTCTAAAGACCGCTGCCGTATTTCCAGGCAACCGCACTCGGTCTACATTACCCGTCATACATGCAGCATATACGTTGTTTGATGGGCGAACCGGGGTTCCGTCAGCCACAATAGACGGCACATCCCTAACCTACTACAAAACTGCTGGAGACTCTGCCCTGGGAGGCAAACTACTGGCGAGGAAAGGCATTTCCCGTATGGCGATGATAGGTGCTGGTGCAATGGCTCCTCATCTCATCAGAGCACATTGCGAAATTCAGGAAACAATTCGTGAAGTCGTGATCTGGAACCGAACAGAGTCAAAGGCTCAAGAACTTGCAGAGAGTTTGAAAATATCATCGGTAAGTATTCGGGCAACTGATGACCTGGAATCTGCTGTAAGACAAGCCGAATTGTTGAGTTCTGCGACAATGACAACTGATCCAATAATTCGCGGAGAGTGGCTCTCTGACGGCACTCATCTCGATTTGATTGGTGCCTTCACTATCGATATGCGCGAAGCTGATGATGATGCAATCCGCCGCGCTAGAGTTTTTGTTGATTCAAGAAAAACTACCATCGGTGAAATAGGTGAGATCACCATACCCATCGAAACAGGTGTTATGTCAGAGAGTGATGTACTAGCTGACCTGTACCAGTTGTGTTCGGGAACAGCCAAAGGCAGGGACAGTGACAACGAAATCACCCTGTTCAAAAACGGAGGAGGAGGTCATCTGGATCTAATGACCGCTCAATTCATCTTTGAAAGCGTTCAGAAATCTACGTGAGGTCAATTGACCGCATCTTTTTGAACTAAGCGAGCTTAGGTTTTGTCTACCGACTCTACACCAGCTCTTCGACAGTCAGCTAAGACTAGCTCAGAAGCCTGAGCGCCTGACGATCAATCTTGTCTGTGCCGGTCTTTGGCAGTGACTCCAAATAGACAATATTGCGTGGGTATTTGTGCGGCAACAATCTCGACTTTACAAAATTCTGCAGTTCTCGAGTCACTTCTTCATCACCAACGACTCCTTCAATGAGACATACCCATGCGTTGATGGATAAACGCTTATCTTCAAGTTCAACTGCCAGAACACAGGATTCCTTAACTTTTGGATGTTCATTCAGTGTTGTCTCAATCTCCATTGGATAGACCCATTGCCCAGATACCTTGACTAAATCATCTGCCCTCCCCTTGAAGAAATAAAAATCGTCTTTATCCCTGACAAAACAATCACCTGTCACAATCCAGCCATCACGCATCGTCTCCGCAGTCTTCTCAGGACTGTTCCAGTAAGTCTCCGTAGCCGAAAGTCCGCGCACATGCATCACACCCTCTTCACCCTGCTCAACTTCTCGGCCATCCAAATCTACGAGCCGAACCGCGTATCCCGGCACTACTCGTCCAGCGGAACCAGGTTTCTGTCGATTCTCTTCATTCGTCAGGTAAATATGCAACATCTCAGTTGACCCTAGCCCTTCGACTATGTTCAAACCAAAGATTGATCTCCATTTTGAAGCAAGTTCTTCAGACAAAATTTCTGCGGCTGAAATACAAAGACGGACTGAGCGCAAATCGGCGGATTCGGCCTGTTGATGGTGCATCAATGCAGTATATAAAGTCGGGAGTCCAAATAATACTGTTGGACGATGTTTGGAAATTTGCTCGAAAATTCTTTCTGGAGTCGGACGGCCGGATAACAAAACAGCAGCCGCGCCGCATTGCATTGGAAAGGTTACCGAATTTCCGAAACCATAAGCGAAAAATATCTTGGGTATTGAAAAACAAACATCATCAACTCCAAGCTTTAGAATGCTCACACTGTATGTTTGCGCTGTATAAGGCGCATCTTCATGAAGATGAACAATTCCTTTTGGCCGCCCAGTCGAACCAGATGAGTACATCCAAAATGCCTGATCGCGACGATTTGTGGGGTGTTCAGGCAGTTCAATCAACTCGTTAGCCCAAGGGCGTTGTACGGCATTCAACACATCCTGACACGCTGACCCCTTGACTACTTGTTCATTAAGCAAATTCTTGAAGTCATCTGAGATGATCGCTGCGGTTGCTCCGCTATCTTGAAGAAAATAGCCGATTAAGTCTGGAGTCGACAGTATATTCAGGAGAACTGGTACCAGACCCGCTCGCATACATCCCATGATCGCTGCGGGATAAGCCGGTTCGTCATCCATCAGCAGTAATACCCGATCACCAGGTGAGCAATACGCTTTCAGAGAATTACCAATTTTTGCAGCTTCGTTAGCAAGCTCAGAATAGGTCCACGTTCCTGAATCATGGATGACTGCTGGCCGATCGGCATTCTGGGCCAGATTGTCCCATAACAATCGGGCTGAATTGAAATTGTCAGGTAAGTGGAAACCTACGGAATCAGCTAACTGTTGAATAGTGGGTTCGTCGGTCATTTGATAGCTTGTTGACGCCAGCTAAATTGGAAAATACTAATTCTGCTTAAATCTACTGGATTAGGTATCACTCAATTTGAATACCGCGTGTCTCTAGTTCAGCTGCAAATTTTGGTGACATTCCATGTAGCTTCTCAGCCGAAATCCGTCCTGAGCGCATTATGTAGCTTAGGGCAAATTCCCAAGGTGGTAATGACATGTGGCTTGCAAATTGTTCATACCACTTGCCAGAGTTGAAAGAAGCGCCGGTAATTTTTCTGAGAGTAGCCTGTCTCTCAGACTGAAATTTTGGAAATGCTTCAGCATAATCAAATTCTGTCTCTTTCAACGACTGTACTAAAGCAATCGCATCTTCCATAGCGAGTCGGGTTCCTGAACCAATGGAATAATGTGCCGTATGTACAGCATCACCAATCAAGACTCGGTTCTCGCGGTACCATTTTCCATTCTCCAACACTGGGAATTGTCGCCAGATGGAATGATTGGCGACTAGACTTGCCCCCTGTAAGGTTTCTTTGAATATGCATTCAGAAATATTTTGACTTTCCGCCTCGGAAAGCTCAGCAAAACCGACATTTTCAAATGTATTTTCGTCACACTCGACGATAAAAGTACTGAGCTTTGGGGTATATCGATAATGGTGGGCATTGAAGAATCCATATTCGGTTTCTAAAAATGTCTGTGTTAAACAGTCAAAGGATCGATTGGTGCCGTACCAGCAAAACCAATTACGAATTTTGCTGAATCTTTCGCCAAAATCATCAGGAGCCTCTGCACGAACTACTGAATTGATTCCATCTGCACCAATAACGATATCGCAATCGTAGAAAACGGCTAAATTCTCAATTTTTTCGTTGTAGACAGGGACAACATCGTATTCAGCCGCACGCATTTGTAACAACTGTAGCAATTGCAAACGACCGATTGAACTGAATCCAACTCCATCAATTGTCACAATCTCGTTTTGGTGAGTAATATTGACTTCAGACCACCTCTCCATGTAAGGCTCAATCAGGTTAGCAGTCTGAGGATCATCCTTTCTTAGAAATGACAGTGCCTGATCGGAAAACACTACCCCGAATCCCCACGTTGCATCCGAGGGATTTTGTTCAAATATTTTGATAGTCGCACTGGGGCAACTGCGTTTTATCAGGATTGCGGCATAAAGTCCAGCCGGACCAGCTCCCAAAATTCCGATTTTCACTAAATCATGTTTGTTCTATAAATCGATTCACCAATATTTTAGGCTCCTGGCATGGAAATGTCCTTTTCAAGGATCGACTCAGAATCCCATTTCAATTTATCTAAACTAGATCTAAATTCTAACAATTGAACCTGGGCTGAAACTGCGTCAGTGCTGAACACTGAACCTGGAATATTGATCAGGCAAAAGGGCTGAATGAACGCTTGTTCAACCCTGTCCAAAATTGAAGTGAATCAATTTCCTGCTTTGCTGGCTTCTCATGCGAATCCTGTGACAATACTCATACCAGAGAAATCGTATGCCCCTGTGCGGAATCGATAGAGTCTGGGAAAAATGTCGGCTGTGTTTTATTGAATTCAAGCAACTGGACAGTCAGTTGTAGTGGAAGTACTGTCTTCAATTGCTTCACTATCTCTTTCTGCAATCAATGTTTCCAACAGCAAGCGTGCTTTAGAAAGCTGCTCCTCACCTAGTTCGGTGTATTGTGCATGACTAGCAGATCGAAAAACATCAACTGCGGATTGAATCTCTTCTACAGCCTTGTGAGCGGTTTCGATGTCTCCGGTCATTTCTGCACATTCTCGTCTTGCAACACCGAGGTTTGCCACAGTCATCGCCCAGGTCATCGGTACTTTCTCGCGGGTCCACTCGGTCAAGGTTTTTTCGTATGCTTCGGTAGCTCTGTGCATAATGTCAGAACTTTCCTCCCGTTGCGCGAGTCTATGCAAAGCAGCACCAAGGTTGTTGTTTGTCATAGCCCAATCGTTGGGTACCAACTCGCGATATCGTTCTGCGAGCGCACTATTGTAGGCGGCCACAGCTTGCTTTAGTGTACCTGGGCCTCGCCGATACTCTCCAAGATTGCGAAGTGCAGTACCGAGGTTATCCATAGTTGTTGCCCAATCCAGGGGTACGTCAGTGCGAGTCCATACCCGAAGAACAGCCTTATAGGAATTCACCGAACGTTTCAATAATTTTGGATCACTCTGTTTACGGCCGAGAGACTGAAGCACTGCGGCCAGATTATTCATGGTGGAGGCCCAATCATGCGCGCACAACTCTTCGCTTTGTTTCGTTAGTGCCTGCTCGAAAGCCTCGATAGATTGCTGAAGAAGTGAATCGTCTGAGCATCGTTGGCCTAGTGAACCTAGTGCATTTCCGAGAGCATTCTGCACCATTGCCCATTGCATCGACTCAGTATCGGGGTTTAATCGCTCTAATGCTTCACCAAATGCACTGATCGCATCCTCAAGATAGCGAGTACCATTGCGACGCTGTCCGATCATTCCGAGAACATTTCCCAATGTCTGTAAACTTGCAGCCAGCACATGAGGTTCTTCGAGTTGTTCTGCTAGCGGTAGAATTTTATGTTTCAGCAAGTCGATTGATGCTTGTAGTGCAGCGTCATCGTCGAAGTCTCGTCCGTAGTCTGCCAGTAATGTTGCCTGTAGATGAACAAGATGCCACCTGTGAACAGTTTCAAGCTCCTGAATTTCCGCACCTTGGTGACAAATATCTGCAGCTAGTTGATGTTCTTGCATTGCTGCAGCAACAAGTGCGCGACACTCAGCTACTTTCGCCAGCGTTAACGGTTCAGTCGTCGCAGTGAGTTGCTCCAGTTTGCCGAGTCGTGATTCGAAATCCCGCAAAGATTCGAATTGACCATTTTCCAAGTCTCTTTTTAGGTTTTCTGCAAAGTCTGCGAGAGTTTCTTCCGTTGAAGAGTTGCTGGAAAGCATCTCCAATTTATCGCGGACAGAGGATAATCGCATTCTTGCTGTTCTTATCAGACCGGGTACCTGGATTGGCGGAACATCTGAATTAATACAGGCGCGTAGAGCCAGAATCATCGCTTGTAAAACTTTAGTATCTTCCGGAAACGTTTCGCGTACGTTGGAGTTTCTCAAGTTAAAACCGTCCATAACGATGATCAAGATTTGAACTGAACTCGAACAATCATATTCACAAACATCGAAACGAGTGTGGAGACGTCTGTGGTCAGCACTGACGTATTGCAGGTCAAAACGCCCGCTGATTTTTCTCAATCAGGGCGTAAACGTCCCTGAATGCGAGATTGTAGGTTGCGGCAAATCAGTCGACGATATGATAGACCGGGGCTTTTTCCATAGTCCATTCGCCTGATTCCGGGTCTCTTCGAGACAAAGTCAGCGCGTGCCAATTTTCGTCGTCCAACTTCATGAAATCGCCGCGGTAATAGTATCCGGGCCAGCGAGTCTCCTCGCGGAACAAAGTGTGGCGAACCACAGATTCCGAGGCAATTACGCGATGTGTCAATTCCCAAGCTCGTTGTAACTGGTGCAGGTCTTCAGCACCAACACAATTGAGGTCTTCCTGTAGGGTATGAAGCAGATGCAGACCTCTAAGCAACATCGGCTCATTGGTCATATAGTTGTTGCTGATGCCACCCGCATATTCATCCATGATTTTTTCGAGTCGCTGTAATCCATGAATTGGAAGGATATAGCTGGGAGAAACCGTACCACCAACAATCTCGTTACGTCCGACCGCAAAATTCTCAAGAGGTTTGTAGATAGTCTGTTTCAGATCTTCGTATTGTTTCTCCGAAATTTTTATGTTGTCACTGGCGTGATCGCGAATGTATCTCACTGCTGCTTTCGCCGCCAATCGACCCTCGGTAAAGGATCCGGAAGAAAACGCGTGCGCTGTACCACCGAGCGCATCACCAGCACCGAACAGTCCGTCAACTGTCATCATCCGGTTGTAACCCCAATAGTACTCATCCGGTGAGACATCTTCGGGTCCGCTAGCCCATGCTCCTGAACAGGTTGCATGCGATCCCATGACGTAAGGCTCCGAAGTAGTCAGTTCCGGATTGATGTATTTAGGATCAATATCCTGAGATGCCCAGACAACCGCCTGCCCAACAGTCATACCCAGAAAATTTTCCCAACCGATGACTTCCTTATGCGGGTCTTGAAAAGCTTCCTTTGTAACCATGTGGATAGGACCTCTGCCCGCTTTCATTTCTTCAATGAACGCGTGATTTCTGAGACACGTCGGAGTCGGATGATGGTCGATATACTCACCCACAAGTTCTTTGGTGTGCTCGTACCAATTCGATTCGTACTCTTCACCGTATGCATTCTGAGTATAGGTTTTCAGGTGCAGGAAGTATGCGCCAACCGGACCATAGCCGTCTTTGAACCTGCACAGCACAATACGGTTTTCCATTTGCGTCATTTTGGCACCAACCATAATCGGCAGTGCATAGGCGGACGCTGAACTCCAAGGCGCATACCAGGTTCGTCCCATACCCTCACCGACAGAGCGAGGCTTGAAGATGTGTGACGCACCACCTGCGCCTACAATGACTGCCTTTGCGCGAAATACATAATAGTCGCCTGTACGCACGTTGAAACCCACTGCCCCACCGATTCTGTTTGGTCGGCTTTCGTCAGACAGAAGATGGGTCACCATAATGCGGTTATAAATTTTGTCTGCAGATTTACGTGCCGCTTCTGCTACGATGGGTTTATAGCTCTCACCATGAATCATGATCTGCCACTTGCCCTCGCGCTGATAACGACCCGTTTCAGGATCGCGCATCAGTGGCAAACCCCATTCCTCGAATTTATGCACGGTTGAGTCAACGTGTCGGGCCATATCGAAAGCGAGGTCTTCCCTCACCATGCCCATGAGGTCATTGCGTGCGTAACGAACATGGTCTTCAGGTTGATTCTCGTCCCATTGCATACCCATGTAGCAATTGATGGCGTATAGGCCCTGGGCTACCGCACCTGAGCGGTCGATATTCGCTTTTTCGGCAACAACTATTTTGAGGTCACGACCCCAGTAACGTGATTCATAAGCAGCTCCAGTACCGCCCATTCCACCACCGACTACCAGAATGTCGCAGTCAACGAATATCGTTTTGATTTTCATTAGTAGTAAACCCCTTGTTTGAGTTTTGATTTGTCAATAGTTGGCAAGCCCCTTTCAATATTTAGCGCATCAGGTTCATAACAAAGCAGTTCGGATTCCAATGCTTCTTCGCTGGGTACTTCAAGGTCCGCAAGGCGCGGAATCGCTTCACCCCAAGGTTTCGTCGTAATCGGGGATACAAAGTTCTTTTCCCGACCATCCCGAAATTTAATTCGCCAGGAAATCGTTCCTTTCTCTTCCTCACGTAGCACACGAACACTGTGTCCAAGCGGTGAGAAATCTGCATAGCCCCGGCAATCAATGGCATTTTGGGGGCAGGCTTTCACACAGGAGTAGCATTCCCAACACATGTTTGGTTCAATGTTAAGTGCACGTCTGTATGTTTTGTCGATGTGCATGATGTCCGATGGACAGATGTCAACGCAGTGGCCACAACCATCACAACGCGTCATGTATACAAAAGTTGGCATAGCAAATAGTTAACTCAAAATAGATTGTTGTAAATTGTTGATTCGGTGCAACTTCAGCAGTTGCAAAAATGAAAACCGGGCACGTTCAGTAATGACGCGGCAACTCTCTTTTGATGCCAAGACCAAACTTGGCCGGAGCATCTGCTGGAGGTGGTAGATTAGTTCGCGAGCCATCGGCATCAGCAATGCGATTTTGGTATGCGGCGGCCGGTTTAAAGAACATGTGTGCGAATTTAGACCATGGAACACCACCAAACAGGACGAGCGTAGCTACTAGAAACAGAAGAAAAAACAACCAGCCTAAAAAACTAGCTCCCATGTTCTGAAAGAATGACCAAATCAATGCGAAAGTCGTGCACGCGAGGAGAGACACCACGAACAGATCAGCCTTTATAAATCGAAATGGAGAATGACCTTCTGCAGCAACGTCCGCACGAATAAAAAACCAAAACCAATAGCCCCCAACGCAAACCAGAAGCGCACCTATGTGCCACAAAAGTGGATATACACCAGGTGTGCTGGACGTAGGTTCGCTGAAGAAAAATATCATGATGCCAGTCGTAACAATAAACACCACGAAACCATACATAGTCATAAGGTGAGCGATACGACGACGTTGATTGCAGAATTCACCGGATGCAAGAACATCATGGGCTGCCGCTGCACAAATGATTCCTAACTTTTCGCTCCCTCCAACTTCGCGAATACTGTCAGCTTTCGATTTCTTCATGTTTTCAAAGAAATACTTTGCACTTTTTTTGTGAACTACGTCAAAAATTGTTCCAACTATAACCAGGATGATCATCACGACAACAAATGTCTTCATGGCTGCCAGTGGAATCGTAGCCGCAATTTCATTAAATGGGTTGCTCATCAACATATAAGTGATATCTCTCTTCTAGGTATGGGGCAGGCGGATTGAATCCGAACTGTCGGAACATTTTAATAGAAAACTACAACGATGCAAATAATAAAGGGTCGATGAGGCATTTTCGATTGTCAGGAGACTTGTGGTTGATTGATCGTTTCAAATTCAGCGAGGTTGTGGGTATCGATTTGATTGACTTTTATAAGAACTGTAGCAAGTGTGGATTCTTATCGCTCAAGTCGATCTGTGATGAGACTATCTTCAAATTTATAATTGTCTTCTCCTATGGTAAGAATTTCAGACTCCAAAATTAATTCATTGATTCCAATACAAAACTCTCGCTTCGGGTGGTTGGAAGTTCGTAGTTTATTCCTACTGTTTGGTTGAATCATATGGTGGCATCTTAACTCGGCGCGCATTGAATGCACCTTCGGCAACAACGCTTTCGATATGAGCAGCTATGTCTTCCATTGGTGCAAACCACACATCTGCTTGAGCTAAAACACGTTCCAAAAACCGTGTAACAGTATTCCATCGCGATAGACGTCCTGTAACAAACGGGTGGCATACAGGTACCCACAATCCACCATACTTATAGGCTGCCTCAAACTCCTGCTCGAAAATTTCCCAACCAGCGCCAGGTGAGCGAATTGGCATCATATAGTCAAGGTCCATTGACTGTACCCATTGTGGCCAATCATCAAGTCCCCAGTGCGATGGCAACTCAACCAATTTGCCTTTATCTGTCTCAAGAATGTACGGTACATCGTCCCCCATTAGTGATGCATCGTAGCAAAAACCGCGCTCAATCAGGAGATCAGCCGAATGATTCGAGAAATTGTATAGCGGGGCTCTCCACCCCCGCGGTCTTTTGCCTGTCATTTTTTCAATAACGGTAATGGCACGATCCATCCACATAGCTTGTTCATCCTGATTTTGAGGAACAGGGTTTTCATGCATGTACCCATGATGCCCAATTTCATTTCCACCTTCCAGAATGGTGTCGACCGCTTGTGGATAGGTTTCCATACACCAACCTGGTATGAAAAATGTTTGTCGAATACCCAACAATCTTTAAGTTTCAACGATTCTTGGAACAGCAATGTGCGGTCCATACTGTTGTGATGAAATTGCCGATACGCGACGGTACCCGTCCTTCGGATGATCAAGATGAATCAAACTGTCAGCATCCATATCAAATGTAATACAGCAAGCACACTTAGCGCCATTAGGCCATGGAACGGGGTTCTGAATCATTGACTGATATATAGGCATCACTTACCTCTTCTTGGAGAATATGCGAGATTTAATTTCCGATTCCCTAGGCCTCAATGAGTCCATCGCGCATTCCAGGAGTCGAGAGGAAATGGGTTCCTGTCGCAGGTATGTGCCAGCCGTGGACGCGATGGTTCAGCTGGCCAGAGAACTGCATTACTGAACTCATCATTTTTCATCCGGCGCTTTCCGTCCACGCAATTCCAAGACACGCTCGGCAACCTCTTCTGTCACCCGAATCAGAGCCTCCACTAAATTTTTTTCAACGTCGAGCATACCTTCATACTCCGCGATGTTCCGTTTTCGATGGGCTTGATCAAGCACCCTCCATTTCTCATTCGGAAAATCCAGCGTATGTTGAAGACATTGGAACACCAGATAACGATTCTCCGACCGATATCCAGCCATTCGCAAAGCCGCCAGGGACAGGGCGTGCGCAGCGTTGTAGGCCAAGTCGAATCGGGACTCAAGGCTCAGGCTGGCATTCTTAGCATCGACGAGCCGTGTTGTTCCTGAACTTATTAGGCCGGATATTTCTTCGGTGGTCGCCGCTTCATTCTTCAGTTCACCCAATCTAACTAAATTGTTCAGATGCTCATTAGACATCAAGACTACCCATCAGAATGACATGCGGCTTCTCGAGTACTCGTGTTACAAAACTAAATTTTTGTGAGCGTCGGTGCCTGAACTCGTCTGAGGTGTATAGCATTGGAGCCACGCGGCGATCAATCTGCTCCTCGGCTAGCGTTAAAGCTTCGTAAACCATCTCTAACTTTGTCTCGTCAGAAACCAACAGAAGGTCGATGTCGCTTGCTGTGGAGTCAGCCCGCCTAGCAATAGATCCAAAGATCAAAGCCAGCTTCAGTTTGTCCATCAGCGGTGAAAGAGCGGTGCGAATAGACTCTTCCACGCCGATAGTTTTGCGCACGATACCACAAATCTCGTCAAATATTGGTGACTCACGATTTGCTCGATAGTACTTTCGATTACCAATTTGCGATACAACTGCGAGTCCACTTCCAGCGAGTTTGGCAAGTTCTCGTTGTACCGAACCTCGCCCGCAGTCGGCCAAGGCTATAAGTTCGGAAACGAAGAATTCACGATCCGGCTGCCCAAACAGAAGGGAAAGTACCCGCTGCTGCGTTAAGCTAAACAATGCATCGGCAAGAGCTGAAGCGAAAGGTCTACTGCTTCTGTCCGACGAGATTGTAGCAGGTGTCGATTTTTCAATACCCATAACGGGTAATATAATACCCAAAATTAGTATTACAAACTTGTCGAATGAACGAAATCGGGTGGAGAGCTACCAAAACCGCATCGAACCTGAGTTGTTGTCGCTAGACACTGTTGCATCTCATTGAATGGAAAGACTCGCGTCTCAGCCGGAATGGCAGTTGCTCTCAAACAAACTTGTTAATGAATAACTGATCAATGAATTTGACTTCAGGCAAGTTATGAACTCGCTCAAAGCTTGATTGACACAATCACCCTTCTCGAGAATACACCCTCCGAAACAGGTTCAGATGGTGGTTCGTCTGCATTACGCTGGTGGACTTGGACGGTAAGAATCCGCACCGTCGCTAAAGTTCCGATTCAAGTAAATTTGCTTGACTCATTTCGAATCCGAGTTTATGACTGAATAAACGGATTAACGATGGTAAGTTTTTCGATAATTTGACCGTCTTGTAAGTCTTCGCTGTAAAGGATTCTACACTTGGATTCAAGTGCAGCGGCGACTATTAGACTATCGTAAAACGAAAATCCGTAACGCCGCATAATTTCAAGCCCAAAGCGATAGAGTCGATCTGTCGGATTAACGGACCATAAAGGAACCAACACATCTTCAAGAAATTGATGCGTCTGTGCTGCTGTAGCACCTAACTTTCTTGTGATTACATTGATTGTCTCCTGGACGACCTGATAACTGATGTACCCAATTCCTTCTCTCACTGCCGATTGAATCAAATCAACAGATCGCCTGCGTTTTTTACTATCGGTTTCATCAAATACGTATATGAATACATTTGAATCAATAAAGTACTTATCGTTCATTCATTTCATCTCGAGAGAATTTACGGCCACCAGAAAAAATACTAGCTTGCAGTTCGCGGATCGTTTCAATAGTTCGCTCACTTTTCTGTTCGCGCTGTACATAATTTTCCAACCACACACGGAATTGCGCATTCAAAGTCGTATGCTCAGTTGCTGCACGTTGTCGCGCTTTTTCGATTAATTCAGCATCTGCACTAAGCGTTATGTTCTTCACTATTTCTTCTCGAATTTAATTACACGGAAATACTATACACTATTCTCGTGTTATTTTCATGCGAAATTCATCGACATTCAGACTATACCCTACATCATCATTCGCTCAATTACTCGGATACCGCCCTAATCCTCAGTTAGAGACTGCCAGCGGCGGCTAAGGCGAGATTTTCGGCACTCTGGCGGTTCGAAGCGCCAGGATTTTCCAAACCATCAAGCCACACACCGAAATCGGTGACCATTTTACCCGGCTGAACCCACTGCGAAGCGAATCTGGCGGCTCAGCAGCAAATCCGGCGCAAGCCTGTCCCTGACAGTAGACTGACTGCCATGATCTGTAGTGTAAAGCCGTTTCAGAACGAATGAGAAGTCAGGACAGGCTGCAGCGGCGGATGGCCCAAAGCGACTGTTCCAGGACAGGAAGTTTGGCCGCACTGACTTTCAGGGTCCACTGCCGCGCATGGCGAACCACCTGTCCGGCCATCGCATACAGTCGGTGACGGAAACTGATCGCCCGCACGCCATACCACTCCTGCGGCAGTTTCATGCGCATCAGCGCAAGCAGATTGAAGGCAATCGAAGACAGAAGCAGGTACGCGACATTGGCTTTGAACTCGCCGCACGGCAGATGCGCCGCGCTGAAGTCACTGCGAATTTCCTTGAGCCGGTTTTCCGAGCTGTCCCCTCTCTGGTTGTACCACCATACAATCTCGCCGTCACTGAAGCGGTCCAGGTCCAGATCGGTCGCAATCGCCCGGTAGATGTACCTGCCGCTGACCGCACTTTGCACATCGACCTGGTGCAGGCCTTCATTTTTGAAAACCATCTTCAGCTGCTCAGTCCCGTCAGGCATCCCAGCGTCGGCCGGCAGCTTGTCCCGCACCCATTTTTTCTGCACCACCAGACAGAAAGCCTCAGGCACATCTTCCATCACATGCAGCGTACGGGCCAGATACTCGCCTTCCAATACCGCACCGTCGGCATTCACAACCGCATTCCAATCCTCATCCTTAATGTCCAGTACCGTTTTCTTCACCGCACTGTCCATCTTCGCCCGAATCGCAAAACGGATGCCGTGTGCGCGGCAATCATTGATGATGCCCGCCTGATAGGAGGCGGCATCGGCCCGGAAGCGAGTGACACCCACCCCTTCGGGCAGCGCCGCGCGGCAGCGCCGGAAAAACTCAACATTCTCAGCCCCAGGCGGCACATTGCCCTCGCGAAGCTCAGCCGCAGCCACCTGACCGGTCTCGGCAATGTGACCGAACATCGGCATGTACCCGCGATGCTTCTTATACGTCCACTTTGCGTCTTTTTTCTTCGACCGAATCGCCGATGCGTCAATGTCCAAAGTGACGCACTTTCGATCACCCAGCGTCGCTTTCATCACCGCGCGGTTGACCTGCTCGAGAACCGAGATCATCTGTCGACTGTCGCCGACTCTGTGAAGCCATCCACCCAGCGTCGTGGCACAGGGAATCGTCCCAAAACCCAACAGCTTCATCAGCGCCGGTTCACTGCGCAGGTGGCGCACATCGTCGATGCACCCCGCACCTTCGTGGAACATCAGCATGAAGGTATTGAAAATGGCGCTGTGCCGGTAGCCTCGATTGCTGCCGGGTGTGGGCATTGACGAATCAATGAGCTGTGACAGCTCAAGGCGCTTGAGCAGTTCGGCTGGCACCACCAGACCGGCTCTGGAGGTGAAATTGTGGCAGCTTGCCGCAGTGTTGTATGGTAGAATCTTCATAAGCCTTGCGAAATCTGAGAGCCGTTTCGAATTCACCCATTGGGTGAATGCCGAATTGGGCGTTTTTTTCAATATCTCTCTGATTTTACAGGGCTTTATCATTTTCTGCAACTTTTTATTTGCGGATCAGGGTACCGTGTCGAGAATAGCACTCACCGAATACTTGAAGATTATGTTGTCAAGAAAAACGTTGCGCAATGGAGTGAAGTTCTCAGATATTTCGCAAATCTGATTGCACTCAAGGCAATTTGGCGTGATATCGGATAGCCCTAATTCACCACCCAAAGCTCGGTCAACGCAATTACCCTTTTCAAGAGCACACCCCCGAAAAAGATACGAAAGAGGTTCGACTACATTGCGTTGGTAGACTTGGACGGTAAGAATCCTCACCATCGCTCAGATTACTTTTCAGTGTGTTACTACAGGTATTACAGAAGAACCGATTTACTAACAAATCGCCAGGAAAGCCTTACACCTTAAAGAACTCGGATTGAGCAACTACAGAATTGCCGAACTCTTTAACGTCAATGATAAAACTGTCGCCAAAGCAGTGAAAAGCATCAACGATTGAGCCAAGTTAAGAATTAATCGGTAGTTATTTGAACGGACACAATTCTCCACAGCAATTGTTAATGAACAAGAATGAGGCTCTATATGATCCCGATCAACTAACTCCGCGGTCAGTTAAGTAATCAACTGGCACCATAGCGTGATGCAGCACACCAAAAACTACAATCTTCTGTTCGCGGACCACATAATAGATTACATGCTTGGCGTGTGAGAAGCTCAAGACTCCCTTTCCTACATCCGGCCTCGGCTTTCCAAGGTACGGTGATTCCGCTAGGAGTCTGATAGTATTTTGCAATCCCGATAAATATTCATTGCACTGAGTCAAACCCCACCTGTGTACTGTATATCGACGAATTTCTATCAAATCTGATTTTGCGTCCGCAGTAAGACGAAAACTGCTTGTGGGCATTACAGATTAATCGTGGTGACCACTTTCTAACTCGTCGAAGAATTGTTCTCCATCCACCACATTTTGAGATGCAATATCTTCGTCAACCTGTGCTGCTCTCATCTGCAGTACTTGCAGTTTCAAATTCTCGAACCGTTCATAGTCTTCCATTGAAATTACAACAGCAACAGCCTTTCCGTTCCTCTTAATTTGAACAGGAGTGCGTTGCGCCTTCAGCAGCATTGTTCCGAAATTGGTTTTTGCCTCATTAGCACTCAATATCTCATTCATATTCATCAACCCTCTTTAATCGTTCGATTCATTCAATATAATCGGTTCGATCTAATTTTGCAATTTGATTGATTTGAAAATTTGAATACGTATGCGAAGTCCATGTTTCGGTTTTCGAAATTACATCGAATGTATGGATTGAGACGAAGCACAAGAATCGCTCGGTGGAAAGATCTTTGCTCAGTTTGGTAAAGCGCTACACCAGTTCTCGGATTTAACCGTACTTTGAGTCACTCTTCCTGACATCAGCCAACTCTAATTCGTCGCCAAATACTCAATCTACACGATCACCCGCCTCGCAAACACGCCCTCCGAAAGAATTACCGAAAGCGGTTCGACTAGGTTGCTTTGGTGGAAGTGGTCGCAATGTGTTCGAACCAGCTCACAAATTTAACTTATGGCTGATTCCAAATAGTGGCCAATTTTGAGGGCATTCTTAACTTGCAAGTAGATTAGGATATTTGTTGTTTCGAAGTTCATCAATCACCTTTTTGGACATTTTCCACGGCTCGCCACTAATACGTGCAATGAGTTCTCTCCAAATCAAATTGAACGCTTCCAATGCAACATCATTATCAAAATGAACTCCGTAAGGCAATATGGGTACAACATCGTCCGTTAAATTTCCATACAACTTTTTCAGCATGCGCTGCTCTGCCTCAGCACGAGAAATAGTTTGATCGTTTATCTTCAAGTAATGCTCCAAGCACAAAACAGTCTTCTCAAAGTCTAGCAAGCACTGCTCAATTCCTTGATACAAATCAAACAGGTCGCGATTTTTGTTTCGCTGCAGAAGTGCTCGCAGTTTGGTTCCAAACAATTCAGAGGGCTCATAAGAATGAATTTCTGTGTTCGCTTCATACCAAGTGCAGTTTATCCAGTATGGATACTTTTTGAACTTGTACAGATTATTTTGCTCTCGTGTGTTGATTTCGATTTTTAGATTTCGTGTAGTGCCAGGAATAGTCTCGGGAACAAATGCAAACTGCAAACGCGTGGAGTGTTCAGATTGTCTTGTTCTGCATCGACCCAACCATTTCAAAGATTCTCTTACAGCATCAATCGTTTGACCAATTGGTTCAGCTTGCGTCTGCACTAAGTCAATGTCTTCGGAGTATCGCAAAGGCCGTTGCAATAGTAATTTGTGGATGGCCGTACCACCTCGAAACGCAACTTTGCCCTGTAAACAAGTACAGTTAAACAAATCACAAATTGCTCGTGAAATAATAAGGTCCTGTTCCACCTGCGCCATGTCAGACCAAGGCGCATGATTGCGCCACTCTTGAATGTAATTCAATGGAATCAAAAGTCGATCTCTATATCTTCATTGATCAAGAGCATCCATGTGCGATTTTCTTCATAATCTGCGGAAAATACAGCATTAATCGGTAGAACGGATGGATTAAGTGGTTTCAACGATTTGGCCTTTTTTACGAAAGGTATAAACGCTTTGGCTTGACGTTCGTGACCGACGTAGTCCAGCAAATATCCGAGTCTTCGAACGGTAGAATTCTCATACGATTTTGCAATTCTTGCCAATTTTTTCGGTTTCGCTTTATACCCAATGTCTTTTACGATTTGCGCTAGACTATTGATTCCACCCGCCTTACGATAATATCGTGCACAATCCAACAAGGTTAACTCAACACCCGCAGCCTTGGCAAATCCAGACAGACTTTTTGAGGGGAAAAGCCAATTTGGCTGGTTTGTGGTTTTAAAGTTAACAGGACTCTGATATACAAATTGGATGTTGTGCCGACCGATCTCTATGTTCCGTAACTGTTTCGGAATAGCAACCTGAAACAACATCGCTGCCTGATGGGATGAACCGTGTAGAGCTGCGGCTGTCAACAATGTAATCCGATAGTCGAGATTCAAATATTGCATTAGTGGATCAATCCAGCAATTTGGATCAGGTGCACCAGCGAATCTATCCTCCGGCCGTAAAATTAGATAGAACCCACGGAAAGGAGAAGCTAACTGATTTTTCTTTTTTAGTCGGTTAGACGCAGCGGTGAAGGCTTTGTAGCTCAACTCAAGTTGCACCAATGCTTCATCACGAACGAAAAAGGATTTTCCATTCGCAAGCAAATCATCAGCAAATTGTTTCAGTGAAGTCATTGCTCCCCAATTATATTTAATTAACTACGATATTAGGTTCTTTATGAATATATATGGGGCGAATAAAATTCGATACAACATTACCCTTCAACTCTTCGTTAGTGCTTACCGATGAGTAACAAATTCAGGAGGGATGGCACCCAACTAACTGCAATTCTTGGTGCTGTCGAGCTCGCAGGACCATCACAAGTTAGTTCAACTCAACCCGAGGGGTCAACAGTGATATTTATATGCGGGTCAGGACTGGCTCTTTTTACTTCGATGTAATACAGTTGCCAGTTATGAAAGCTACAGAACCCACCATACCTGTACCGATCAAAGTCGACGAAGTAACCGTCCGGCTTACAAAACCAGCGAATATGCAAAGTGTTGTTTTTCGGATTAAATGTTGCTTGCAACATTTAAAGTGTGAAACAACAGGCGGTACTTAGTTCAACGTCCTGCACATGTACGGGCAAGTTTCTGAACGACGCACGACTTCTTCGAAGCCCGAATCGCGGTAGGTCTTATCGAAGCCGCTCCAGGCACAGACCGCCGGGTATTGCTTCCGAGGCTTGTCGATCGGATATCCTTCCAGCAACGTGCCGCAAGCCTTTACGTGGTCGTAGGCGGCACGCAACATCTGGAGCGAAATGCCCTGCCGCCTGAATGCCTTCTTGATGAATAATCAGGCGAAGCACATAAGAGAGTTCTTATGCCGAGCTACCCGTGAGACGGTGAATCCTGACGTTGGCAAGCCGTATTAGACTGTATATTCCAGGATTAATGCATTAACAGTAAACGCACCACTAGCCGATCTTGTAATTACGGATAATGGTGCGGATTCTTACCTCTGGTGGACGTGGTCGCAATGTATTCGAACCAAGTCTATTTTGCAATTTCAGATTACACTATTGAATCCTGTTGTTCGACCCCTATCCAATTCGTTTAATTCAACTCAGAGAGTCAGACAACAACTCGATTGGGAAGATACTACTATAAATCGTCGACATAACAGTGACCAAAATTAGGGTAGCGTGAGTGCCGCTTTCCAATAGCGTAGCATCCCTACAGCGCAGTACGAACGTGTGAGTTGCTGCGTATTGACGTTGCGTTGTTCGCTTTCTACTCTTTCATTGTCAATTTAATTTAGCGATAGGCCATACGGATCAAACTCTCGATTTCACTGGCAAGAGAATCCAAGGACAGAGGTCTATCAAGTGTTTGCGCCGCGGTTTGCGGTAGTAAAAACCGTCTCATCTCGTTAGCGAATTCAGTCGAACGAACGATTTCTCCTACGCTGTCTGCAGCTATCTCAAACCAAGCTGATTCGACATGATGGTCACTCATCTTGGCACGTACCAAATCATTGTGAATCGCAGTGCCATTCTCTCTGAGCCATTGCAGGTCCCAAATATCGCGAAAACGCGGGCGGTTGCGTTTTACCACCGAGTTCGAAAAAGCCACAAGTTTGCTCGCGAGAATCTCTTCCCGGCTCTGAACACGCACAAGCATCTGGGATTCGCGCACCACACCATAATTCTGAGCAATAGCTCTCGGATGTTCCGTATAGGTCGGCGCATTATCGACATCGAGTTTGATTCTTTGCTTGGGGATACCGCGCTGGAAAGGCAATATTTCGAAAGCAATGCGCCAAGTATTCACTCCAATATTTGAAGATAAATGGGAGGTGATGGTTTTCGGACTCTTAACTTCCACACCAAGGCCCCGACCCGATAGTTTTCTTTTCAAGTATGTAGCCAAACCTCCCATACTGTTGGTCGAAAAGCCTGGGCCACCCGAGAAATCCAAATCTTCACTCAAGCGCGACGCTCCGTAACACAGACGAAGTGCGGTCCCACCTTGGAATATCAGCCCGTCCAACCAGCCGCCATGGTCGAGAACATGCAACAGTTCGTAGTGTAGCAATTCTTTCTCAACAATTACCTCCATACCCGCGAGTTCGGGATGGTGTTCAAGTGCGATTTCAACTAGTTCTCGAAACGTACCTTCTTTGAACACAACACCTTTCCTTTATCGCTGTTCATATTGCTGCATTTCCTCAAAATCGACGAGATGTAAATTCCTCCCGACCCGCCGAAGATCCCGCAGTGCCGCCTGCGCGGTTGCAATTCGTAGTGGACGCTCTCTTTGAATCGTGTTTTTCAAAATATCCAATGCTGACCGTTGAGTATGGGTGAACTCAATCACCCCGTACGGGGTATTGAACACGCCTTTCCTCCCTGTGGTTACAATTGTCAGATAGGCCTGCGGGATCTGGGAAATTACACCCCATTCCGAAAGCGCACATTCGAGACTGATATAGTTGTACTCACCACGGCGGATTGCGCAAGCTATCCGCTCAAACATACCAATCCGACTTCGGCTTGAGAGAGGATTCACAAACACACCATTCACCACCCGTTGAAGCAGCCCCTTTTGTACCAAGCGACGCAGACTCTCAGAGAGCGTCTTTTCGGATTGGTGCGGAAAAAGTTTGCGCATGTCGGAAAGAGTGAACACGTTCCAGCCGTACTGGTCCCACTCGGCTAATATCTTAACCGCTTCGACAGTATGCATAGTTTTCTTAGTGTTGTTAATGAAACATTTATTCTACAATTATATAGGATTATTGTCTATATACAAGCTAAATTCTCGTGCGCAAATATGGGTTCAGCCGCACCCTCAATACTCAGCAGAGGTAGCCGACCTAATTCTGTACCTAGTCTCCGGTATGAGTTGCTTGTCAAACTACACAAGTATCGTATCTTTGAACGACGTTTTACAGAACATTGACTTTTATTCTCATCCTTGAACCACTGAAGCTGCGACGCGGACATCCATTCCACGGAAACTCGAATTGACAGACTCACTCTTCCTTACAACGACTACCAACATGAGTTTTCCATCTAACAGTTCTACGTGCTAAGTTCAAACGAACTGGTAGATTGATTTTGCTGCTACTAATATCTTTCTAGAGTTTTCCAGGTTAGCAATTTCCGTACGCGATAAGTCAGTGTCACTACCGGAATGAAAGGCGAAACGCTCAAGTCAATATCTTCAGAACTCCACTAATTGAATGGACAGAGACTAGACTTGAAATCGTAAAAGCCTTATTGGAAAGTGGAAAGGAATCTCGACCAATCAACCAAAGCATTACGTCAATTGTTGGGACCAGTTACTCTTCAAGTTGAATATCTGGAGATCGGGAAGTCGTACAAAATCGCTCGCAGATCCATCAACACGAGTACTTTACTATAAGAACCGCCGTCTAAGGCGTGTGCGGTCAGCGGTTCGACTACATTGCGTTGGTGGACCTGGACGGTAAGAATCCGCACCGTTGCTATAGTTCCAATTCAAGTTAATTTGCTTGACTCAGTTCGAGAACCGATTTATCAGAAAATGGCAAGAAAATCCTTGCAACTCCATGAACTTGGTTTCAGCTACTGCAAAATAGCTAAACTCCTTAATATTGACGAAAAAACCGTTGCGAAAGCTGTCAATTGGATAACTAAATGACCTTTCGCCAATTAGTTGAATTCCAGAAATTTCGAATTTTCCAATACAAGCCGGTACCAATTCTCGCCTAAAATCGAGAGTTTTCTGACTGACACTAGAGATAGAAAGCTCGAAAGAACAGACACGTTACTACCATCTTTGTAAACTCCCATTAGTTTCTCATCATGCGAATCATTTCGTTCAACGTACTCATCGGTCCATAAAGTACAAAACATCACATCGAATTTCCAGCCGTTTACGTTCATCTACTTCAGGTAAGAAGTCTTGGACAATCTCATTTGGAATGGGTATGAACGTACGATTCTTCGTTAGAATTGTTGCAGTAATCTTCGGACCACCACCTGACCCTGAACCAACAAGCCCTGGACAAAGAATGTCGTAGTACAATCCAAAGCGCTTGGCATGGTGTTGGAAGACAAAGACAACCTTGCGACCACCCCACACAATATCCGTCGAGTGCGGCTGAAGAAAGAAGTGACCTTTTTCACGTTGAACCCTATCGCTTATTGCAAGAAAACAGTGATACCCATTAATCGGAGTTTCACTTGTCAAAATTAATGCTTTTGTTTCCTCCTCTCGCCGATCAATGCTGGGAATTGCAGAAAAAGGGTCAGGGTGATCATCAGGCGACAAACCGCTGTCTGGCTCACGAATCACGGACGCAAGAGATGCTGTTCCTTCGCTACTCACTTCAACGAATGAACGATCTGAACTAGCCAATCGCTTTTTGGCCTCCGTAATGGACATCCGACCGGCATGCACTTCTGTAAAGATGTCCTCAAGATTTGCCTTGTCACCAAATTCATATTCAAACCATTCTCGATTCGACCGCAGATGACGCAAAAAGGCTTCCGACCCCTCGCGAGTACTACTAGGTACCAAGTGTGAGATTCTTGGGAATATGATTGAGCGGATGAAGTCTTTCACGAACGGACCGAATGCATCAAAATCATCACGATACAAGGCAAGCAGAGGAGCGACGTTAATTGAGTTTGGGTCTAAATGGAGTATGACAGAAGTTCCTATTTCAGTAGTGAACACCGGCAAGCCACCTGATATATTCCCAAATCGTATATCTGCATGAAGAAAGTAATCGTCTTCAAGCACTCTTGCAATACGAGTAGCCAATGCAGAGTGAGGGAAGCTGAGACTAGTCAAGTCAAACTCTTTAGTCATGCGGGGTTTAGCATCGACTTCTTGAATACCCTTCAATCTAAGGTATCCGAGCTCACAGTCCCGACGGGGAGATCTTCGAGCCAGTACTATCAGAGGTTCATCCGTACTCGCGTACATCTTAACGACAGATTCGTCGCGACCGCTATAGTACTTTACACCGCTCCGTTCGATAACCTCGGATAACTGTTCTGATCTATCGAAGGGACGGGGGGTGATCTCAAGAGGACCGCAAAGTTCAAATTTGCTAGTGGTAACGATCCAACGAAGAAATCCATCATTAGTGAACGATTCCGCATGCTCGGCCGCGATTGGTGAAACCAATTGATCAAGTGCCGACATAATTTTTTGTAAAAGTTGATTCGAAGACGCGTCAAGGGCTTCACGACCTGCGATAGGCTTAAGAAATGGAAGGTTAATAATTCCACCCCACTGATAAACTGATTGCATCGCAACTGTAGCGAGCCCGAACCCGAATCGTAGTGTGCGGATCACATTTCTGCCCTGTAGCAGTATTATTGAACCACGTTTGTTTAATTCCACCTGTGAACCGACGTTCTCAAACACGATGCGTAATTCTCCAGAGGCCATACCGAGCACCTGTAGATCGCCAAAAATGATTCCAGCAAGTGACGCATTGCAGACGTGTTCGGACCACGAAGATCGTTCTGAGGGAAGTACGGTTCTGTAGGCAGCACCGCTTAGTAATTCGCCGTTGAAAATGACGGGGATTTCTACGAATTCGACGAATTCACGTAGAAAATTTATGGCATCTGGTACGGACACGTTACACTCTGGAGAGAGCGTAGCCTGAACAGTAGTGCCTGCCTGTTGTTTTGACTCTATCTTTAGGAGTGTGATACTCTCTTTGTCCATTGACAACTCTGCTTTCCGCACTGATGACAACGTACGTTCTCCATCAAGAGCAGATTCGCTCTCAACCGACAACTCGTCAGCAACGCCGAAATTTGCCATTGCCCCAATACCGAATGTACCTACCACACCTGCTTCTTGCGCAAATTGGGTGTTCTTACCGCTTTGTCCTGCGTACCAGAAATTGGATTCAATTTCATCTGCTGTCATACCGATACCGTTATCAGATACGATGATCCGTTCCTCATTTAAAGTCACTTTTATGACAGGTTCAAAGTCCTCATTCTGAATTGCTTGCCTCATTCGGATAGCATCGAACGCATTCTGAGTATTCTCGCGAAGTAGTGCAAGAGGAGACTGGTAAATCTGGTCAGAGAGCAGTTCAAGCATCCGGGAGACGTCGAACTTGAAAGCAATTTTCTTTTCTATTGAACTCAAAATTCCATCTCTTTTGTGGCAATAATTGCACTAAGATCTTCGAAGATATTTGCAGGCAATAAAGACTTGGAGCTGTTCAACCGGAATTTGGCGTCTTCAAGTCGATTTTCGTCTAGTAACAGAGTCACAACCTCCACAACCTCACTCACACTCTCCGGAGGATCGAATAACTCAATCAAGCGTTTCTTATTACCAATTCCTCTCTGGGATTCAATTTCAATCTGTCTTTTCTCAGCGGATTGGCATGATGATAAATTTTCGATTAACGCTAACGCTTCACCAAAATCTTTCTTCCCTACTGCGGTTATCGCATCGTCGAGGAGCTGTTTGGTTGTAGGACTACCAACTTGATCTCGTGCCGATGGTAATTTTAGCGTCATGAACGTAGCTCCGCCAAAGTCATCGCGATATGCACCAGTGAATACACCCGCAGGAGACATTCCCCTAACATGCACCTTGACTGACTGGTTATCTGGATCAATGACAATGATATTGAATTGTCGACGTTCACCCATCGGAAGCTGGTTGTCGCCAACAGCCAGGGACCCGGCACCCACGACAATCATTGATGTAAGGTTCGGGAGATGTAATTCGAACGGAGCTGCTTCAGCGTAGTGTTGATGTCCATGTAAGCCAACCCTAAAACCGAAGTCGATCAACTTATGAACTATTCTCTGATCCATATAGTCATCTACACGTGGCCCGCCTTTAATGCTGTGGTGCCAAACCGCTAGGGCAACGTTCATTTTCGAGTCCGCTAAGAGTCTCTGTGAAAGAGCGAGAGACTTCGGCTCTATATCACCGACTCGGCAAAAACAGTCGTTGCCATACCAAGAGGAAAATCCAGCAACGACGATACCTAGATCTCGATATTCAAAAAAGAAAAGATCTTCATCGCCGTTACAAATAGGACTTGGATCTACTCCATCATAGAAACTTCTCTGAAACTCTCTGAAGTGCTCGAATCGTGACTCGTACAATGGTTGGTCAACAATTTCGTAAGCTTGTTGATTCTTCCAATTCCAACGCAATCTTGAATCAGTTTCAAGAGACAAATTTTCGATACGATCGGGACAAATATTGAGAGATGTCATCGCCTCAAGAGAACGAGACCAGTGAACGTCATGGTTTCCAGGTACGATAACTATTCGAGAACGCTCCGAATCGACAAATTCACTCCCGAGTTCCTCAAGAAATTCACCAACTTCACGATACTGAGATTTGACTATCGCGTCAGGGTCTGGTTCACCTAACTGTGCACCCTGAATCAGATCGCCACTTACTACAATCAAATCCGGCTTTGGGATTCCCTCCGATCTCCATCTTGTAGCATCGCTAACTATCGCTGTGAGAATTTCAGAATTACTCAAACGGGGACCCGAACTTCTATGTAGATCAGAAATGTGAAGCAGTGTGGGCATAATTCAAACGTAAAAATTTTACTACCGTTCACCGTTGTTCGGGGCTAAGATACGATTTATCAATATTTGATGCAAGTTTGAAAATATACACAATGCACTCCAATGGCTAAGTTTCAATGCGAACTGCTAAATTTCGACTAAACACATAATCATTTGCTTTCCCCCATTCCACTTTAGACTCGGCCCCAAAAACCGATCACTATCGAAATGGATTAAGATGGTCTCGGGTACCGCTTCTCCACACTTCTTTTCTCTCACGCTATTTTCCTCACCTGTTTCGAAATACTTAGAAGTCCGGAAAAGCACTGGCAAATAAGGCACTTACGGAGCAATTTGCTAACATAGCTTCCAAAGCGACCACCCGGTTTGACGAAACTGACCCATGAGATGACACTGTTTCAATCAATAACAGCCACTTACGATTTGAGTCGTAAAGAATTACATCGGGTAGCGAGTCGTCGTCAGTAAACAAAACGCGCAAATCTAACAAACTAACATTGTCCATAAACAGATTTTTCTTGGCAGCGTCGCCAAGATAAAGCAAGCGCTCTCCAAGAGCAAATTGCGGCGCGAACTCGTCGATAATCGCCCGCTGTAACTCGTTGTGTTTACCTGGCGAGAGTCGCAATTCTTGCGTAAATCAACTGATGTGGCACCTGTCGCCGAAAGGTTTCCCGAGTGTTCGGTGCATATTTCGAATCGTAGTGTTCCTTGAGATAATCAATTTTGTCCATTGTTAACAGTGTATTTTTGCCTTCGGGCTGAAAGCCAAGTAACTGAAGGTGTCAACGCACATAGCACGAAGTGCGTCATGCCTGCCATCTCGTTGCACTGCGCGGGTGGCATACACAAGACTGCTAGAATTTTCTGAGCTAATTTGAATTCAGCCAACGATTACCCCAGTTCAACGAAGCAAGGTTACCGTGCGCAATAAAAGTGAGTCCAGCCCCTCCATAGGGTTAATCAAGTTCTGCACCTTTCAACCAAGTGCAACAATTATGTTACGTGGAGGACGTGACATAGTGCGCAATTCAGCCGGATTTACCTGCGTACTACCGTTAACCGCCCGAAACCAAGTGTCAAGAAGGTGACTGTTGTAGAGTGCCGCTAAACCCCAAACTTCATCGACCGAGAACTCCCCATCGGGTTGATGAGCCAAGTTCAATGTAGGCTTCCGATTGATTCTTTTTCGCGGTGCTTGACTACTAGTCTGTTGTCTAAAATCTCTAAGCATTCAGGCGTAGACAAAAATGACGTCGCAAAATCAGTTGCCTGGATTGCTCAGAAATAGAGTAGGCTCGTTGCCTAGTGAATGTGGTAGCTTGAGATTTTTGAAACTCTACCCGACAATGAAAAATAACTATATACCTTTGCCACTTCCAGCATTATGCGAATTGAAATTACCGATTTAAGTACCTTGAAATTAGAATGGGGCGTCATTGCCAGCGTTGGACAATTCGTCAAAGTACGTGAGTTTCATGTTCTTTTCGAAAAATTCTCTTGCAGTCAAGTTTTCGAACTCAATCCGATCTCGTCCAACGTTCAGCAATTTCGCAATTTGCGACTGCTTGTCTTCGATACGAGTAGGTATAAGATTTTGCCGCGCTTCAATGATCGGAGCGACTACCAAGACCTTTAGATGTTCGCTTCGAGCAATTGCCTGCCCAATAAGTCCATTAACATAATCGTCACTGAAACTATATCCAATGACAACAATAAACCGTAATGCCTCGTTTAAAGAATATTTTCGAAGTTCATGCACATAGAAAAGGTAAGGGTCAATTGAACTCAATTTCGCAGCAGTACCGAAAATAAGTTCTGGTTCCGGTTGGGGACTGTCGCACAACATTAATACCCCACCTTTGTCTGTCTCTCTAATCCAATCAATCGAGCCGTGTAACTTATAAAGATACAATCCGACATCTGTATTCTCATTAGCATCGAATTTCGACGCCGCCCACTCGCGGTTGCCATTAAATCCCAACTCAACACCAAAACCTGTCCCAGCAAGTGCCTTTTCGACACAGATATCGTAGTTGAGAGAAAATACACGCAGTGCACTTCCTAGGTCAGAAGCCAAATCTCTGAAGCCACAAAAATAGTTCGCCTGATCGTAATTTCTAATATTTATCCACTCGAATAATTGGGACCGAATCTGCTTGTCGAGTTTAGCAACCTTTTCAAAATTTTTTCCAGCCACTTTTGAGAGATGGATGTTCCAACCACCAATAAATGGATACAACTTGTTCTGTTGCATATTATTGATTTCGGACAGAACATCCAATAATTCCTCAATAGTGGCCGTCTGTTCTTCAAATTCTCCTTTTAGTCCGCGCTGATAAATAATTGAACTTTTCAAGTAGTCATACAACTCGGAAAACTTTCTGAAATCGTTGTGTGACCGTATTTTTTCTTCTATATCAAGAGTCATGTCCTTTGCGTGTTTGATACCCGCATCTACGCTAGCTCCTGCTCCCAGGAAAAACAATAACGAATCTTGCTTTAAGTGCCTTGAACTCATATTGTTTTCCGGTCTACAAGAACCAAGGGGCTTCTGATTCAGTGCTCACGATATTTATGTCGTCGATATCCTCAAGGTGAGAAAACTCTTTCATGAATTTCGCTATAAGCCTTGAATACAAAATCGTAATGGGTTGTGCTTTAGAATTAAAACCTCGCCAATTTGCGCCAGTAAGATTTAGAATCTCCTGAAGACACTCCTTTTTCGTACCCCAGTCTTCCCGTGCCTCAATAAACTCAACGTACAACGGCTCCGATACTCGCTTATGCAATACCTCTTTTCCGTACTGCAATCCTTCAGCCCAAATCAAGAACTCATTTTTGGAAATTTGGATGTAAGTGCTCTCGTATGGAACACAAGTATTGTGGTCGCTAAACCCGAGGAATTTGTGTTTCGTATTGACCCGCATAACAATTACCTCAAACTCGTCGTCTTCTCTAATTTCAGAACCAACCGACTTGATAACTGCAATTTCATTTTTACTAATTTTGCGTGGAAGGTGCAACACGATCGACCTGTAGTGATTGCCGAGTTCGCTTGACAGTACTTTCTTCAAATTGGATCGCAATTCACCTAAATAGATATTTTCATCTTCAGATGATGATAGCGGCTTGATATATTTGAAGTCGCCGCGTGAATCTAAGCAAACGGTATAGGCTGTATACTTTGTAATTCTTCCGTCAACCCTCTCCTGCACACTCCCCAGTCCGAACATAAGGCAATTGCTTTTGGCAGACTGCACTAGCCAAGGTGCTCCACCAAGCTTGCAGAATATTTGCAAGCCGATGTTTGATATAGACCATTTCAATTGATCCTTTTTGAAAAATGTATCTTCTGAAATGACTTGACAATATAGGTGGTTTCTTAACGTTATTAACTTAAGGTATCCATAGGCATCGAAAGTTACATCTACCCCTTTAAAACCTTTCGGTAGGACCGCTACGAGTATCAATTTGTGATTCGGATAGGCTGTCTTGAATTGCTGTACTCGTTCTTCGATAGACGGCATAGTTTCAGCATTGAATGTGCTTACTATGTGATGGTCTACGTTATCTTTATTGATCTTAACGTAAAACATTTTCTCCAGCCCAGGGAACTGACTCGGAAACAACCTACCAATTAAGCCAAGATAAACGTCCCTAGCTAATGACCTAGTTCTTTCGGTAAAAAGGAATAGAAATCTAACATCGCCATCCATTCGACGGTATGGGCCATTAGTCCTAATTCCCATGAACTGAGACCTGGCTGTATTCTCACTGCCGACCATATAGGTCTTCACATCAAGTTTTTTGGCGGGCAAGGAAGAAAATTCTACGTGGATACTCAGACTAGAACCCGAAAGTAGTCGAGAGAGTGTGTTCTTCGAGAATTTCTCGATGATTAATTTTTTGTCTTTGTAGAAATAGATATTTGGTCTGCCAGACCTATCAAGAGAGAAACTTCGAACTAACGTCTGCTTGTTAAAAGGCTGATTTTCGTTGCGCGAAAACTTGTGGTCAATTAGAAAACCAAATTCTCTTGTCTCCCTTAGGAAATAAGGTTTAACGATAATCTCGGAGTTTCCTTCATCAAACTCCTCTGTTATAAAACGAACTTCCTTCAACGCAATCGCATTGTTCGGAACGTAGAATTTCAACTCTGCAGTTTGGGCACCAAGCATCTCGAGAAATTCACGGTGGATGAGATTTACCGTCAAAACGGGATTTTGGAAAAACTTGTACTGGTACTCTTGGTATCCATTTTTTGCGCTAATTGAAATGTCAAATTGCGCCCATTCTTCATCACCTTCATACTCAGGAAGTCTCGCACGTAAATCTTCACTCTGCTTGGGCTGAGAACTATCGAGAACTTTGGACCGATAGATAGTGACGCAGTTATTTTGTTTACGCAGAGGAACAAAGTTCAATGCAATACTATTCATTTGCACTTCCTCTGTTCTGGCGAGTTCCCACGTATTCGAGATTCTTTGATGCAAATTCACTGTAGGTCATAAATAATGTTTCTCTCCTGCGTTTAAGACGTAGATTAGATGTCTTTCTGAATCGAAGAATTCGCCCAAACTGCTTATTCCCGTGAATGCAAAACTTTGCGTCCAAATAAGATAGCGAAACTAAAGTAGTTCTAGAATTATTCCGACTTATTTGAATTCTTCAAAATACTCTTCGCCTAGCATGCTGACGATTTTTATTGCGACCAGTGAATCGGCACGAGGTATGTTTAACTTGTATTCGGTACTAACGTACTCGGACTTTTTGTTGGGAATATCGCTGTGTACGATTTGGAAAGTGTTGTTTTTGTAATCCGTATCAATCAGGACATAGTCAATCTGAGCTCGAAAATCATCAACCTGCTCAAGAAACAAAGTTCTCTCTAAATCCAATCTCGATAAAATTGTTGGGTCAATAAAATTGACAATCTTGATCGTAATTTCGACGTCTACTTTAACGAATTCAATTTCAGCTTCAACTGGCTCGCTGGTTATCAGGCCGTCCTGCTGTACATCTTGAATCACAAATTTGTTTATTGGAGACTTGTCGTCTTCAATTTCAGATATCAGATCAATTTCACTGCCATTGCAAAACACGTGAACATTTCTCGTTTCATCGGGTCGGTTATTCTGAATTTCATCTTTGATCAACTGTAAATCCAATCTGTTCAAAGGTCTATTCAAATCGATGATCTTTGCAAGCTGACCACCCACCAATCCATCGAAATACAAATCTTGATGAATTGTTTGAATTCCATATTTGGCGACTATGAACTTTCTTAGTTCATGCTGTTTAGTGATTTCATAATTATTCACCTTATAGTGAATTAAGCCCTGCTCCATATTGTCATTTAGAATCTTTCCATTATCACGAATAATTGGTTGCAAACGTTTGATTGTGGTTTGGATTGCACCTTTGTTGATGTCAGCCACAATCCAACGTCTTCCAAGCTCTTCCGCAACTGCAGCTGTGGTCCCACTTCCACAAAAGCAATCTAGAACAATGGACCCTTCATTACTTGAAGATCTAATGATACGCTCTAGCAACGATTTTGGCTTTTGTGTTGGATACTGTAAGTTCTCAGCTGCCGTTGGTTGCTGTTGAAATGATTTAATATCATCCCAAACATCTCCATATGGCTTTCCTTTTTTTACAACATCTTTCAGGTATCGCTTCATTCCATGTGCGACAAGGTACTTCCCTTCCTCATCTTCTCTATCAAACATTTCTAGATATTCTTTTGTGTGAGGTTGTCTTTGACGATGGAAAATGTTATTGGAAGTTTTTGCATAAAAGAGGATATTGTCATGGCCATGAATCCAATTTTTTGCTTGTGTTTTGAATCCAGAAAGTACTGTTTTATCCCAAATAACTTCTCTTTTAAAGCTATCGGCACCAAAGACTTCATCCATTAGAATCCGTAAGTGAGAATTCTTGACTTCATTGCAATGCAAATAGATACTTCCTTTGTCGCTTAATAATTCTTTTAGAAGTATCAATCTCTCATACATAAACTGCAAATAGTTGTCTTGTGCCCAGATGTCTTCATATTGGACTTGCTCAATCAAAGAGTAATTTTCAGCACCTAGTTTTTTACTCTGTCCTCGTAGCGAGACCTTTCGAACATAGTCTGCACCTGAATCGAAAGGAGGGTCAATATAGATCAGGTCTACTTTCCCCCTGAATCCGCTTGTCAAGAGTGTGGACAAAATTTCTTTATTGTCGCCATGAAAAATCAAGTTGTAAAGATTTTTTCTAAACTCTCCGTAAGTTGGGTTATCCGGAGGATTGCTTATTCCAACGGTCTCGCATAGCTGCGCTGGGAAATATTGAACTATGTCCAATGGCTTCTTCCCAACCCATTGGAGCATGGGACGTCCCTTAATCGGTGTAATTGAATATGATTCTTTCTCGTTCACAATTTTGTTGAATTTTCCAAATTAAGCCATTCCGAAATTGACGACAGCTGAGAACTCGTAACAGCACTCGTAGAAAAGTAAATAATTTGATATGTGAATTTATTCGCCTCAATTTTTGCAAGTCGTTCAACCGCTTTTTTCTTTCTTTCCACCGTCTCATCGCTTCTTTCTCTGTCAGACTTAATTTCGATGATGTAGAACTCACCTGTTTTTTTGACAATAACAAAATCTGGAAAATAAAGATGATATCGGCCATCCACCCCTTCATATTCAAAATAAAAATCTGTTTTCTTTGGATCAGTCAATCCTCCTGTGAAAAGAAAAACTCTGACGTCCTTTGGGTCAACGTTTAGTTGCAATAACACGCTCTGGAAAAAAGAACGCTCCGGTCTGCTGTCAAAGTTATAGGGGACATAGTGAAATGACAAATTGTAATCATCGGGAATTTGTTCATTACTGACTAAAAGTTCGTAGTTCTGTTCTGTTAAACGTAGTTGATGTACATACGTACCATCATCATCCATTTCAAAAAGATCTTCACCATTTTCATCTTTAACACGGATTAGGGCTCGGAAATCCGTAACCCACTCCTCACGAATCTCATAGTTTGTGAGTTGCTGTTCAATGCATTTATATAAACCGTAGATGTGGGAACTAGGTATGGTTCCGTCTGAATAAATTCCGTTAAGTTCTTTTAGAATTGGTAGTCTCGGCAAGTGATAGCGCTGGCCAATATTTGATGCAACTGTGTAACAACTTGTGGTTTCATCATGGGCTTCAAGTTCAACCGATTCTCCAGTCTGAATTAAGATTCTGTCAATCCCTCGAAAATCGGGGGTGAATACACTCCGTAATACTTCCGGTGGTTCCTTTGGAAGGGGAATTTCAATTGCTAATTTCCCAATTTTTTTGTCTGATGGAATTACTTTTTTAATTCTGCGAGATATCGGCAGTTTCGGTAAATCAGTTTTCAATATACGAACTGGTATAGTTCTCTTCTCTCTTATTTTGCCACTTAGAATGCCGAGGTCGATTCCGAAATTGCTTTGGAGTTCTTTATCTAGAATTTGCGAATTGGCAAAATCAAGAAAAATTTTTGCAGACATCGAATTTTCTGGAACTTGACGCAAACAACGAGTTGCAGCTTGCAAAACATAGTTGTTACTCGTTTGCTTTCGTATTAATGCACAAGCAAATAAACTCGGGCAATTCCAACCTTCAACACCTTTTCCGATAAGCAAAATTATCCGCTTAGAGTTATTTGGATTATTCAGGCTTTTGAACTCGCCAATTTCAATAGCGCTTGATTGTTGTGTGTTAACGAGAATTTGATCAACATTTTCTCCAATTTCAACAAGTGATTGCTCTATTTGGATTCGAGATGTTTCGAGATGATCTTGGGTTTTGAAATAGAATGCAATTTTGGCCATTGCCCCGTTCGCAAGAGACACACTTCCGTAAACTCTAAAGAATTCTCGAACTATATCCCGAAACACTTCATTGCTAGATTGCTCATTGAAGCTATATTCATGAACTCCATCATTGAGATTTTTGAGAATGTTGTCTTTGATACCGTCACCTAGCCCATACCACACGATCACCTCTTTCAATGGCTGTTTTCGGTAGTAAGGTGTCCCTGTGGTATTGATTACAGCGATCAAAGTGGTATGTTTATTAATGTAATTGATCGTTTCCCTTACACGTTTCAACTTATTGAATACATTATTTCCATAAGTGTGATGTGCTTCATCCGAAAAAACACCTAAATTTGGCAGTGAAATAATTCTTTCGAGCCTTAGGTTCGATAACAGTTCTTTTCTTCCGAACTCAATTTCTGATTGATTGATTTTCCGCTTTGCGCGCAAACTAATTTTTTCGGTATTTGTGACTATCAAATTGAATTGACTGCCCTGTTGTGCGGAAACATCTTTGGAATGATTTTTCCCTGAATTATTGTCTAAAAATTCAATCTTTAAATTTGCAAGAAAATCTCGGCTGAGGTCCGGAGGCAGAATCAGCTCATATTTCATGCTGCTGAGTTCTCGCAGACTTTGAATTATTGTGGTTCCAGGTGCAAATACTAAAGCATTCTTCATGAACTTTCCGTTAGGGTATCGAAGTGACATGACAAATTCACTACAAATTATTGCACCGATCAACATTGTTTTCCCAGCCCCCATCGCCAATGCCAGAATGTAGCTCGGGTAGTCTAGATTCAGGGCCTCGTGTAGGGCTTGAATACGATTTTTCTTTATGAATTCTGGGTCATTTTTCACCTTATTAAGCACATCTTCTTTGGATGCAAATTCTAGTACAGCAGTCGGTAGTGCAATACCAAGTGCTTCGAGAAAGGTTTCTTTGTCTTCTCCAAAGAAATGTTCATAAAGATCAATGATATGTGGCGTATTCAATACTAGGCGCACATACCAGTAGACTTCCAATGCCAAGAATTGCGGTTCTCGAAGATATCGTAATTCAAGCTCACCGTCGCGATCATTGTATTGATAAGCTAGAATTTCCCCGATTAGGGGATAGTCGTTGCAAAGATATCCGCGTTCTCGCCATGCCTTTGCGCTATTTTTTAGCTTCTCGTATAGAGGTTCGACGTGAAAGCTAAACATTTCCTAAGTGATTATCGATACAGTCAACTGAGTCAGCGAATGAAGAGTGGGTTGGGTACATTCAATACATGCTACATTGGTTAATCTTCAATTTTTGCGCCTTCTCACTTAACACTTTCGACACTAGATGACTGGACAATCTCGATACGCTTTCTGAGCTAGCTCCTGAAGACTGCGTAAATTCATATAATCAATGGAATACAGCAGATTTTGCAGTAGGACCTTGAGCGATTGCATAGGATATTTTCAAACTTCAAGGATTTAAGTCAAATTATTATGTGATGAACCGCTGCTACAAGGATTAACTTCAAACAAATCCATTTTACAACCCGGAAGGGAGAGTACATGTTAATTTGGTTGGATAACTTCCACTAGGATTAGGTAGCGGACTAGTTAAATTCTTGTCACAACCGCATCAAGAAAATATATGAAAAAAAAAGAGTGGACACTGACAGAAATAGCAAAGTTGCTAAATCAACCGCAACATCGACTTATCTATTTTTGCGAAAAAAATGTAATTAAACCGGACGGAAAGGATGCTAGTGGTCGCGGGTCTAGTCGAGTTTTTTCTGCCCGAAATTTGTTTGAATTTGAAGTTGCCTTAACATTATGGAAATTTCACATTCCCGCTCCAATTGTAAAGAAAGTAATTCTGGTCCTCGATTCATTCCAAAAAGAATTAAAGCAGTCTCTCCCAGAGTTTGAACTTCCTTATGCGCTTTCTGCACCTAATTCACCATTAATTCGTGCATACCTTGTAAATGGTTCTAATTTACATTTTGCAATTGGTGAAGGTAGTAATGCAACACTTATTGGCGGAGTTGATTTAGAGGATGAACAAATTAATATCAATTTGCCAATTGTCCAAACCGCACAAACTAATCCCACTACTACAGCTAAGAATTCTTGTATCCTCCCTGCAGGATCAGAACGAGCGTATTTTGAAATTAACCTAACTCAAATTGCAAAAGAACTGCCTATTGAGCAAAGTTCAAATTCAATAAGCGTCGTTGCTTAGTTTCGCCGACTTTTGACTTAAGAACTGATCATATTGATCATTCAAGTCAACACACACTCGGCAGAAAAAAATCAATTATTGCCCGTCATTCTATGACGGATATCAATGCCTCTGCCCTGCACTTTTGCCTAACTTGGAGCCCGTCCAAATATAATAGTATTAGGCTATCACTACCATTGATGTTGAAAAATTATGCAGCAACAATCAAATTTACTGGAAGAAAATCTAACAACGGACCAAGTTCCCGCCGTAGAGGATTTTTTGCAATATCTTGGCGAGTTAATTGCACAAGAGTATATTCAGCGAATGAAGGTAGTCAGTCAAGATATTGAGCACGCAAATAAATCGGAGAAATGAAATGAAAGCAGCAATATATGCAAGATATAGCTCGGAGAATCAACGTCCGGAAAGCATCGAAGACCAGATATCTGCCTGCCGGCGCCTGGCATCAAAAAACGAGTTCACCGTTCTCCAAGATCACATATACAGCGACTATGCTCAATCTGGATCACGAAAAGATCGTAGTGGGCTCAATGCATTGCTTGCTGCCAGCCAGAATCACCCTTTCGATGTGGTGCTTGTGGATGACCTTTCTCGTTTAGCTCGAGACAATTTCTTAATGCTTTCAGTTCTGGCAGATCTAAGCTTTGAAGGCGTTCGAGTAATCTCTGTAGCGGACGGACTCGATAGCAACGACGAAGAAGCGACACTTGGTATTCAGATTCGTGGCATTTTCAATGAACTTCAATTGCGAGATTTGAAGAAAAAAACCATGCGTGGCTTAATTGGTCAGAAAAAACGGGGGTTTTCTGTCGGTGAACGTACCATGGGTTACAAATCGGTACCAGTAGGCGAGATTACTATTGACAAGAAAGGTAAGGCTCGCCCAGAAGGTTATAAAGTTGAAATTGATCCACGTGAATCTGCAATCGTACTTCGAATTTTTAAAGACTATAAAGCCGGCAACTCAATCAATCGGATCGTCAAAACTTTGAACGAAGAAGGCGTACTTGGTAGAAACAAAGTCGCAGGCACTTGGTCGCCCGGAACAATTTCCCGCATAATTGATAACGAAAAATATATCGGGAATTGGATCTGGAATAAGACAGAGAGTCGTCGAGATCCACGCACCGGTAGAAGACGACGTTTTACAAAACCCCAATCCGAGTGGATTACGATTGTTGATGAGTCACTTCGGATTATTCCTCAGGAACTATGGGACGCTGTTCGTGAACGACGCACGAAGGTTACTAAATCCTGGCCTGGAGGAAAAGGTAAACATGGCTTTTCTGGAAAGCAAAAAAGTTGCGAATCCCAATTTCCAAGTCACTTGTTTTCCGGCATGATGACTTGCGGTTCTTGCGGATCGGCAATCACCCAGTTAAGCGGGAAAGGTGGTGGCTACCTTGGATGTCTTGCGTCAAGAAAGGGAACATGCAAAAATACCATTAAGGTTCGAAGAACTTTGGCTGAAAAACTGATTCTCGACGAAGTAAGCAATCAGATTGCGAACCCAGATAATTTTTCTCGGGTGCTACAAAAGGTTGAAAGTGAAGTAGCTAAATCCTACGCTGATGTTCCAGAAATTATTCGCCAGAAAGAACGTGAATTGACATCCGAAAATCGGCGTCTAGCGAACTTCGTGGAATTCATTGCAGAGGGACGTGGAAATCAGACGATTGGTAAGGCTCTAGAGGAAACAGAGAAAAAAGTACAAACACTGGAAACCGAAATCAACGGACTTCGACGAACTCATGACAAGGTTTTTCAGACACCTCCGATGGAGTGGATTGAAGAAAAATTGACCAATCTACAAGATCTATTGAAACAGAAGACAGGACAGTCTGCGATGGCTCTACGAAATTTGCTTGGACCAATCACATTTGAGCCGATTTATCCTGATATCGGTAAGCCGTACTATGTTGTCAATACTGGAATAAACGCTCTAAAAATAACCGCACCGCTGACCGACTTGGTAAGTTCGGACAATGGTGCGGATTCTTACCTCTGGTGGAGGTGGCGGGAATTGAACCCGCGTCCGAGAGCCCTCTGCGCGCTGGCGACTACATGCTTAGTCTACCCATTAGTACGGTCATACCCTGTCCGAGTAAACAGTCCTGAGTATGACGGTCTCGAATGCCGAAGCATCAAATTCGCTGACAGGAGTACGAGACAATCCCTATCAGCTAGTCTGAAATTATTTGACCCCGATTCTTACCATTCAGACATGGAAATCACGAGGCTCAGCGGTCAAGCCGCTAAGGCGTAGTTGTCGTCGTTGGCAACTAATTTTTTGCAGACAGTTTAACGAGGCACCTGCACCTCGACATGCTCCAACGGTTTTGTGACCCGCGTCGAAACCAAGATCACCCCCAATTTTTAAGCCAACTGTTACTATAGTGCCATTACCTTCCGATTTAAACCAAGCGTTGCTATATTGCAACACATTCCCATCGATCTTGCAATTACGTGTTGCGATATTGCTACGAAACCGTCATTTAATTTAGTCGGGATAGATCTCTATCTCGGTCTCGCTCAATATCCCTAGCTTTGATCGCAGCTCGCTTATCGTACTGTTTCTTTCCCTTGGCTACTGCAAATTCCAATTTGACTCTACCATCGCTCCAATATAGACGAGTCGGAATCAGAGAATAGCCTTTCCTTTCAACTGAACCGATTAGTCGGTTAATTTCTACCCTGTGTAGAAGGAGCTTACGCTTTCGCGTGGGATTCACCACTTCGTGAGTAGACGTTGTGGCATCCGGCGAGATATGAGCACCGATTAAAAACAACTCACCGCCATGCGGAGAAATATAGCTCTCTTTAATATTCGCTCGATTCGCCCGCATACTCTTAACTTCCCATCCATGAAGAACAATACCTGCTTCATAGCGCTCTTCGAGATGATAATCATGGGAAGCCTTTCTATTCGTCGTGATATTGTGATCTGAATTTTGCTTCTTTTTTTTGTTCACTCGCCTAACCTTTACCTTGAGCGACGTCTCGAACTTCGTTTGCGGGTTGTTTTCACAGGGGTTGTATCAAAAACTTCACCGAGCTTTTCCTCGATGTCTGCCATCGTTGGCTTTCGCATCGGCTTGTATTGATCAAGACTTGTTCGCATTTTTCGGACATGATCGTATTTTGTACCACAGCAGCCACCGATGATCGTTGCACCTGTACTTCTTGCAATTTGGGCATAGTCATACATCTGCTCTGGTGTCGCGGTATAACGAATCTGTGTACCCTCCCAGACAGGAATGCCACAATTGGCCTTAGCGATATAGTGAAACATATTTGGATAAGCGTTTGACATTTCAAGTGTTGCAGCAACTGTCTGAGCGGGACCAACTCCACAATTTGAACCGATTGCAAAGGGCTGAACATCCATCTCAAGACAAATTTCGACAAATTCAGCTGGACTGATTCCCATCATGGTTCGACCATTGGTGTCAAAACTGCCACAAGTTGCAAATGGCAATTTGGTCTCCGCTGCACCTGTCGCCGCTGCAATCAGCTCTTCTCGCGATGAAATAGTTTCAATCCATAAAAGGTCGCATCCTCCGCGCTCAAGTGCCAGTGCCTGGTCTGTAAAGGCTTGAGTCGCAACATCCTGTTCCAAAGTTCCGACTGGTTCAATCAACTCTCCTAAAGGACCTATAGACCCTGCCACAAACACATCTCTGTCAGTTTGCTCCGCAGCACTACGTCCAATTTCCGCTGCCTTCTCATTCAATTCAGAAACTCGGTCCTCGCTACCGTGCAATTTCAATCGCATGGCATTGCAGCCAAAGGTGTTTGTCAGAATGACATCAGATCCAGCTTCAACAAAACCGCTATTCAAATCCAACACTCGTTCTGGAAAATCAGCATTCCAAAGTTCCGGGGCATCTCCCGAAACCAGACCCATGTCAAACAGATTAGTACCTGTTGCACCATCCATCAACAGGCTATTCATCTCACCGAGTGCGGTCAAGAATGATCTACTCACTGTGTATAACCCTCCAACGTTTCCCTATGTCATTGATTTTGCGTCAACTAAATTAGAATCTTTTCTCGAATACATTGAACTTTCCAACGCCAGCTATACCTGTTTCATCAACTTTCCGATAAACAAAGCAATGGCTATAATTCACTTAATTGGCGAAAAGTTCGATATATGGAGACGGACTGTTGCCATTGATTGACGAACAAGTTCTTCCAACATCACCGACCTCACAAATTCATGAGCTTTCGACTGTTGAATTCAGCGATTTTGACGCTATTGTGTCTGCTTCCTTTGCAAGTGTTAAGCGCCACGCAATTGATGATGTTTAATTCAGATTATTGTACTTGGTGTCATCAATGGGAGGAAGATATAGGCGGAATCTACCACTTGACCCCAGAATCCTGTCAAGCACCACTGCAACGGTATGATTTCGACAGCGGCGAGTACCCTGATTCCCTCACAGTGTCAGAACCGGTCATTTATACCCCTACTTTCGTGCTATTCCACAATCAACAGGAAGTTGGGCGCATCACCGGATACCCAGGGCCTGATTTCTTTTGGATTGAACTTGATGACCTCATTCAGTCTAACCTCTCCGAATCGATTCGACAGTCAAACTCTCAGAACTGCAGTCAATCCTAGTTCAAGATATGCGCCCTTTTTCTTCGCCAGGAATGACTTACAGCCATACCTCAATCGTCGATTTATCCTGCGAAGAAATGTTTCATATCGTCAACGATGTCGAATCCTATCCTGAATTTATCAGTTTCTGCAACGCTGGTAGGCTGGATCAGATGCATGCAGACGGATATACCGCCAGTATCGAATTTAATCTAGGTAAGTTTAGTAAACACATCACAACTCGTAATTTCGTTTCACCGTACTCATCGGTTTCAATGAGACTGGTTTCAGGCCCATTCAAGCGGATGAACGGCACATGGACTTTTTCTGAACTGGGGGAGAAAAAATGCCAGGTCAACCTGGAAGTAGAGTACGAATTTTCAAATCGTGCAACCGCGCTTGCTTTAGGCCCATTTACTAAAACTCTGCCAAAAGTAATGCTTGAAAGTTTCAAAAGCGAAGCCAGACGCAGATTTAGGAATCAGCAATTGGCCAATCGGAGTTGAAAATTAAAAAATGAAAAAATCAACTCAGCTCGAAACCGACGACACACACATTTCAGTCGAAGTCGTTTTCGCAGGTGAATCCAAGCAGAAAATTATCCACCTTGAACTTCCGGAACGAATAACCGCACGACAAGCAGTAAATCAGGCTAGTCTAAGCAACGACTTCCCTGGGTTTGATTTTGCTTCAGCCCCGCTTGGAATCTTTGGGACAAAAGTTCCAGACAATTATCTGCTTGCTGATCAGGATCGGGTTGAAATCTATCGTCCTCTACAACAGACACCTCAGGAAACCCGGCGCCAACGCGTGAAAATAGCGAGGAAACGAACTGATCAAAAATAAAGATCAGCTGCTTTCTTCTATGTGACGGGCGCGCAACTCGTTCCGCTTGACTTTGCCGGTAGTCGTTAAGGGTAGATCATCGATGTACTCAATCATCCTTGGGTACTCATAGGCTGCTAACCGCTTTTTGACAGAGTTCTGAATGTCATCTGTAAGTGTCTCAGACGGAAATTCACCCGGTTTCAGGACGATATATGCCTTGACCGCCTCACCTCGCAACTCATCGGGCACGCCAACAACTGCGACTTGCGCGATAGCTGGATGTTTAATGAGACAGTCTTCAATTTCTCCAGGCCCAATCCGATATCCAGCACTCGAAATAACATCATCCTTGCGGCCTACAAACCATATGTATCCTTCATCATCTTTATAGCCCATATCGCCTGTTGCCCACCACTGACCAATGAACTTATCACGGGTGGCTTTTTCGTTCTTCCAATAACCTGCTACCATAACCGGATCATCGCGATCCGCAGCCAGTTCGCCGATTTCACCCACAGGTAAAGCAGTTCCATTTTCATCAACCGGTTCAACGCGATGCCCAGGATAACTCTTGCCAATTGATCCGGGCCGGACTTCCATGACTTCTGCACAGTTTCCACAAATGTAATTGAATTCGGTTTGTGCCCACATTTCATTGACTTCAATTCCGAAAGCTTCCTTTCCCCAAAAGAAAAGTTCGGAACCGAGTGATTCTCCGGCAGACATGATTGTGCGCATTTGAATATCAAACTTTTTTCTGAAATCTCCCAACTGACGCAGCATTTTTAGCGCCGTTGGTGGGATAAAGCTATTTCGAACGTGATACTTTTCCATGAGATGACAGGCTTTTTCGGCATCGAACTTACCGCCATCATAACCAAGTACTGGCATCCCATAGTAAAGCGAAGGAATCAAAGCATCTAGCAATCCACCGGTCCATGCCCAGTCAGCTGGTGTCCAGAAAAGATCATTTTCCTGAGGAAAGAAATTGTGAGACATTTCAAACCCGGTTAAGTTGCCGATTAGACAGCGATGGGGAGCAAGCGCACCTTTTGGTGGCCCAGTGGTTCCAGACGTATAAACAAGATAGGCTGGATCTTCAGACATTGTGTTGACGATTTCAAAGCAATCACTCGCCTTTTCAAGCAAACTCCAAAATCCGCTGTCGTTATCGCAATCAATGATTGTTTCAAGTGCGGGTAGTTCATCACGAATCGATTCAATCAACTCAACGTGTGCAGAATCCGTAATCACCACCTTAGTGCCGCTGTTATTCAAACGGTACCCTACTGCTTCCGGACCAAACAGTACAGAGAGTGGAAGCGCGATTGCGCCAAGTTTATAAATTGCAAGGTGGCTGATAACGGTCTCTGAACGTTGCGGAAGAACAATACCAACGCGGTCTCCCTTTTCAACGCCATAGTGCTGCAAGACATTGGCAAGCTGATTTGATAGTCGCTTTAGGTCCGAAAATGTGAATTGGCTCGTCTCACCCGCTTTGTTTTCGCAGTAAATTGCAATCGAATCACCTGAATGCTCGGTATGTCGGTCGCAAGCCATATGAGCAATATTGAAATGTTCAGGGATGTTCCACTGAAATCGCTCATAAATTGCGTCCCAGTTACCCCATTCCGGCCTTATCAGTCTAAAACTATCGTTATTCATTACCAGTACCGAATGGCTTGAGTGTACATATTTTCCAGATCTTCTTCAGACACCTCGCATGGAGCATTACTCAACAGACGGTGCTGCATAAAGGCTCCTTGGGCCAGCTGTCCGATGTCATTCTCGTCGTAGCCAACTCCTGAAATCCCGTTTGGAATTCCAGTGGCTTTCATCATAGTCTGCAGATGTTCACCCAGAGCTTCACCTGCCTCTAGTTCAGTGGCGTCGCCAACATCGGCTGACAGCAGTTTGGCCCCCTCCAAATGTCGCCACGGATAAGACGATGCGGTAAACCGAAAAGCAGCTGGAGCATTGACTACGACAGAAATTCCGTGCGGAACCAGTGGGTGGTTCGAAGGATAACCTTCCGGACAATAGTCCTTCACCAGTCCTGCGACCGAGTAGGACATCCCGTGTGGAACGTGAACACCGCTATTGCCAAACGCAATTCCTGCGAGTGTTGCAGCCATCATCATGCCATGACGGGCTTCCGTATCACTGGTATCGTCAACGGCCCGAACCAAGTACTTACCGGTCAGCCAAAGCGCTTGCCGGCAGCCCATGTCACTGTACGGATTGGCTCCCTGACTCAATGGCCGTACACCATTGGTGGGTCGCTTTCGTTCAGTATACGGCCTCGCAGTATATGACTCCAATGCGTGGCACAACACATCGAACCCACTTGCAGCAACTACGTTCCCTGGTAAAGATTCTGTTGTATTGGGATCAACAACAGCTCGTGTTGGCTTTAGTTTTGTAGAAGCAATTCCTGTCTTGACGCGCTTTTCGAGAAAATCAAATACCGCAATCCCCGTACACTCGCTTCCAGTTCCCGAAGTAGTTGGACAGGCAATATGAGGTGCCAAACTACCAGGAACGGGTAATCCTTCACCGACCGGTGCATTGACATAATCCAAAAAATCAGCAGGATAAGTACTGTATAGATTCGCTGCCTTACAGGTATCAATGACTGAGCCGCCACCAATCGAAATAAATCCATCAAACTGTCCTTCAATGGCAAATTGGGTTGCTTCTTTAAACGAGCTGTCTGTCGGTTCGATGCTGACCTCGTCGTAGATATCGTACTCAATTCCGGCCCCGTGAAGACCCTGTATAGCAGAATCTACGAGTTCCAGATTTTTGACTATTGGGTCGGTAAACAGTGCAACTCGTGTCATCCCGAGTTCATTCGCATCGAATTTCAACTCATCAAGTGCACCGGGGCCATATTTAATCGAACTGAAATCTACCGCGAAAACAGACTCCTGCCCCGCTGCAAACTGATAATGATGACAGCAGCCCATTGAAATTCAGACCGCACCGCAATTGCATTTATTCATAATTTTTAGGATGCGCCTAATGCCTGATCCAAGTCCCACAGAATATCCTCAATGGTTTCAAGTCCCACTGAAATTCTGATCATATTGGGCTGAACACCAGCCTCCTTCTGAGCTTCTTCATCCATCTGGCGATGAGTCGTTGATGCCGGGTGAACGACCAGTGTTTTTGCATCCCCAAGATTGGCAAGATGACTCAGAAACTGAACTGATTCAATGAAGCGCACGCAGGACTCTGCACCACCCCTAATTCCAAAACTCATGATTGCACTGGCGCCTTTCGGGAAATACTTCTGTGCGAGATCGAAATAAGGACTGGACTTCAATCCGGGATAACTAACCCATTCAACTGCCGAATGATTTTCAAGAAATTCAGCGACTGCTTTCGCATTCTCAACATGACGGTCCATGCGTACATGTAATGTTTCCAGCCCTTGCAAGAAAAGGAAGGAATTGAATGGACTGAGCGTCGGTCCAAAAGTTCTCAGAATTTCACATCTTGCTTTCATCGTGTAGCCGAAATCCCCAAACGTTTCGTAAAACCGAATGCCGTGATAGCCCTCCGATGGTTCCATCATGGTTGGAAATTTTCCATTGTCCCAAGGGAATTGACCCGATTCAACCAGAACACCACCGATCGATGTACCATGCCCGCAAATAAATTTAGTAGCTGAATGAACCACAATGTCGGCTCCGAATTCGAATGGTCGACAAAGGTAAGGCGTTGCAAACGTATTGTCAACGATTAACGGAAGGCCATGCTCTCTAGCAATCTCAGAAACAGCTTCAAAGTCAACTATATTACTGGCTGGATTTCCAATTGATTCAACATAAAGACACTTGGTGCGCGGTGTAATTGCAGCGGCAAAATTTTCCGGTACATCACTATCCACAAACGTCGCATCGATTCCTAACTTTCTAAAGTTAAACGCAAGCTGGGTGTGGGTTCCACCGTAGAGCGTCTTTGCCGACACCACTTCATCACCGGCCTGTAGAATGGTCAGTAGCGCAACTAACTGTGCTGCCATTCCAGACGATACTGCAACCCCTGCCCGACCCTTTTCCAATGCTGCCATTCTCTGTTCGAATACTGCATTCGTCGGGTTCATAATTCGGGTGTAAATGTTGCCAAAGGTTTGCAGATTAAACAGACTGGCAGCGTGGTCCGCAGAATCGAAGACATACGCTGCAGTTTGGTAGATCGGAGGTACGCGGGCACCAGTCGCAGGGTCAGGCAAGTGCCCTGCATGCAGGCACAGAGTTTCTATTCCAAATTCTCGGTCAGCCATCGTATCGTCTACTAACTGACCCAAGTGGAACGCGCTGACGAAATAACTTTTGTGTCAACGCCAATAAAGTTCAGGCCACCAAATAACCTTGCATGTTCAATCTTCATGCAGCGATTGACGACTACGTCCATGCCAGCCTGGGTCGCCAGCTCTTCTGCCTTATGATTGAAAATGCCAAGCTGCAACCATAGCACTTTGGCACTACACTTGATTGCTGAATGAGCAATCGGTAGAACAGCCTCAGGCCGTTGAAAAACATCAACGACATCAATTGGTTCTGCAATATCTTCAAGTCTCGGATAACACTTTTCACCCAATATGGAATCGTAATTTGGATTGACCGGAATCACTCGATAACCATATTCTTGAAGATATTTTGCTGCGAAATTACTCGGTCTGTACCAGCGCTCAGAAAGACCCACCATTGCAATTGTGCGATTTTCTTTCAGAATCCGCCGCAGTGATTGAATATCGTCTACGATCATTCCATATCTCCCAGTACAAAAAACTCACCCGCACTCCAAACCCCAAATTGTTGGCCAGTTTCGCTGACGCGTTCAGTCCCGAGTTCCACCAGTTGATAATAGACATTTCGAGCAATCAGTCCTTGTAATCCATCTCTGACTTCAATATAGGGCGACGGTTCACCGTCTTCGGTAAACGCCAACCAGATACGATGATCCGAATCGGCAAGAATAATGTCATCAGTTCGAGTTCGAAAGTACAGGTTCTGATGCTCGCCCTGTCCCTGTTCATCGACTTGAACAACCAGGAACGGCGCATCTTCAACTTGAATACGAAGCTTTTCCACAGGAGTAACAAGGTAATGCTCGCCATCATCGTCCTTGCGCAATACAGTCGAAAATAACCGTACCAATCGCTGTCGACCGATCGGTGATCCCATGTAGAACCAGGTGCCGTCACGCGCGATCCTGATATCAATATCACCACAAAATTCAGGATTCCACTTATGTACGGGAGGCAAACCCTTTTTCGAAATTTGTGCCGCCAGGCTCATCGGGTCTGATGTCGCTTCACTCATGGTCATTTTTCGGTACTGGTCTTGGTCGGCCGTTTTGGTCAATTGCAACGAATGTGAAACGTCCTTCTGTAACTTTTTCCACTTCACCGCTTGAACGACGACTGACCCAGGTTTCAACCTTAACTGCAATAGAGGTCGTTCCGATTCTTATTGTTGAGCAGTAACAGCTGACAACATCGCCCACATAAACCGGAAGATGAAAAGTCATTGCATCGACAGCGACGGTGGCAACTCGCCCTTTGGCGGCTTCATAAGCATGTATACCGCCCGCAATATCCATCTGAGACATAATCCATCCACCAAAAATGTCACCACTCGGATTGGCATTCGCCGGCATCGCCACTGTACGAAGCGATGCTTGTTTCCTTTTTGAGGCTAAAGGACTCAATCTGATTCAGAACGCTCTAAATTGGGCAAACAATATAACTTGAAGCTGATGTAACAGAACGCAAGCATATTGGCTATAGGTTGTACTTGCTGTCAGTTAATTTCGCACAGAATTCGAATCAACCTGTACTTTTCTGGAATTTTAATTTATCACTTGAATCAACAGTTTGGAGAATCTACTCAATCCCTGATTTTGTGAGTATGTAATTGGATAAAGGAGAGGACACTCTGTAGTGAGCCGTGCGAACGGTAAATTCAACTAACGTCCTTAAACCATTGATGGGCAAGTATCTGGTAAAAGCCGTTAGCAACAGATTCTCACACTGTCCTAAGTTATTCCGCACCTATTGTCGACTCAACTTCGATTTTTCAGCGGAAACCTAATGAGCGCTCCAAAATTTAATGTAAACAGTAATATGACAGATTTCTGTCATATTAAATCTCCCTATATTGAAACAATTTTTCATATTATTGAACGATAAATTTTGACTCTTAGTGATGGCGTTTACGCTATACGAGGTTTGGGACAATTATGAAAACAACGCTATATCTAGATCCTGAACTGATGCGAGCCGCAAAAAAACAAGCCCTGAAAGACGGAATTTCATTAACTAAGTTAATTCACTAGTGTCCCGTTAAATTATCGAATAAATTCAATTGTTTAAGAGACGGCCTCGGTTCTGGTTTGGGATTGTAATTTGCAAGTAGTTGAATTAGTGTCATTTTCTCAAATAAAGTCGTATCAAGAACCTGGCAGAAAGTGTAGAGATTTTCCTTGAAATTCACTCGTTTCCTGATGATCGCAAGTAACACATAAACCGAAACAGCAATCCAGATTTGTGTTTTGACGGCATTTTCGCTGGTACCGTAGAACGATTTGATTCGCAGGTGCTGTTTGATCCACTTAAAGAAAAGCTCCACCTGCCATCTGTTCCTGTATAGTTCAGCAATAGTCAGCGCCGGCAGATATGTATTGTTGGTCAGGAAAATCAGACTCTTGTCCCGCTCGCGGTCGACATACCTGATGCGTCTGAGTTTATCCGGATAACGCTTCGCACTTTTGGTCCCGGTCAGCACACCGCTCTGATCATAGATCAACCCTTCATTCCTGTCGTTTGCATGCGAGTACAGGCGGCGGAATTGGGTGTTGGATTTGGCACGCACCACAAAGTAGCTGCCGTAGCGGTGAAACGTGTGCAGGCGCTCGTAATCAAGGTATGCCCGATCCATCACATAGATGGCGCCGGGTTCTGGCAGCAGGGCATCAAGAACGTTGACATCATTGAGCTTCGCTTCGGTGATTTCGATGAATGAGGGGATGTTTCCCTGTAAATCCAATAATGTATGCAGCTTGATGCCGGATTTGGTTTTGCGAAACCGTGCCCACGGAAACACCGACAGGCACAGATCGATGGTTGAGGAGTCGAGGGCATAGATGGTTTCCTGAAGATTCAGCCCGCTGTCTTGCGGGCCATACAGTGGCCGAGCTTGTGCGATCAGGTGTTGCGCAAAGTCGGCATACAGGCGCCAGTCGCGATTTTCATTCGCTTTGGCCAGCGTGCTTCTCGACACCCCGCCGGGCAAACCCAAGTGGTACAGTTTGTCGTGATGGGTACGCAGGCAAACCACCAGATCGCGTAAACTGCTGCGGCGATTCAACTGCGCAATGGCCATGGCCCGGTATTGTTGTGAGCAATAAAAGGATTGAACTTTGTGATCGCCCCGGTAGCGATCCACACAGCGGTGAAACGATTTCCATGGCAGGTGGGCCATAAGCTGCGAAAAAATGAACTTTCCCTCGTACATGATGGGTATACTCCTGATTGATAATAACTCGGTTTGGAGGGTTATTCGAGACCACTGCTTTCGCTGAAGTCTCGGACACCCTCCAACAGGGGTTTATATTATTGAAATCAATCAGATACACCACTGTTTTCTCAAAACAACGGGACACTAGTGAAGTTAATTGAGTTTTCTGTACGCGATTATTTAGATGCGGCAAACACCCCAAATGAACCATTTCAGTTGAATCTATTGACAAAGAAATGTGGACCAGATATTGATGTCAAATTGAGTGACAGAAAAAAGTTTTACAAATTAATGGAAGATGGGAATTAACGAAATGGACAGCCCTTTCGTAATTAATACGACATCATCAGTCGTATGTTCTGGTATCCTGAATTACAACGCCATCTTTAGGTAACGAACCAGGTGCTTCAAAGCTGATATCTGCTCGTAACTTACAGACTTCTCGGGCCGTTTTGGCGATTTTTTGCTGTAGTTCTTCTGAATGGTCAGTAGATTCACACTTCAAATGCATTTGATCCTGGTGGTTTTCACTGCTTATAACCAGCCTGGCTCTAGAGACCTCTGGAAACCGCTTCACGATCTCAGCTATTTGTGTCGGCTGAACAAACATACCGCGTACTTTGGTTGTCTGATCAGCACGTCCCATCCAGCCCTTGATTCTCGTATTGGTACGGCCGCAAGGGCTCTGTCCTTCCATTACCATAGACAGGTCTCCGGTTGCAAACCGAACCAGTGGATAGTCGGGATTAAACACGGTAACCACAATTTCACCGACCTCACCTGGTGCGACCGGATCGCCGGTGCCTGGCTGAACAATCTCAACAATCACCCCTTCGTCCAGAATCAATCCTTCCATAGCATCTGATTCATAAGCAATCAAACCGACATCAGCTGTCGCGTAAGCTTGCAGCAACTGGATACCTCGATCCTTGATATCTTCTCTAAGCGAAGGAGGTAATGCCTCACCAGATACCAACCCTCTCTTCAAAGAAGAAAGATCAGCACCCGACTCAACTCCAGCATCCAGAATGATTTTCAAGAAAGAAGGGGTGCCTGTATAAGCCTGAGGCCGTAGCGCTGCAATTGCTTGAACCTGTAATTCGGTTTGTCCAACTCCCGCTGCGAAAACCGCACAGCCTAACTCACCGATGGCGCTTTCCAGCATCATGCCAGCTGGTGAGAAATGATAGGAAAAGGTATTGTGAACCAGCATACCCTTGCGCATCCCGGCTGCAAATAGAGCACGACATAAACGCCATCCGTCTGGACGACTAGTCTGAGGCTCATAAATCGGACCTGGTGAAGCAAATACACGCACCAGGTTCTCCGGATCATACGCTGCCAAACCTCCAAACGGAGGTTGCTCATTTTGCAGTCGACTTAGATCGGATTTTCTGACGAGTGGCAGAGTAGCTAATGCTTCACGCGAATTGATCGACTCAAGATCAAATTCTGTCAGTTGCTGTTCAAAGAAAGGCGCTTTGGTGGCTGCGTGAATCAGTTGCCCCGGAAGTGCTGCAAACAGTTCCTGCTCTCGTACCTCGGGGTCACGGACTTCCAGGGAATCGTAATATTCTGTTGCCATGAGGGGGTTGCGACGCTGGATTTACAGAATTGTTCGCCGACTTGAATCGCAGTTGATCACAAATGATCAAAGTTGAGACTGAATCGTCATCAACTTGTGTGAATTAACTTATGCCAGCCAGCGCTTTCGCCGCCGGTAGTGTTTAACGTTTCGGAAGCTTTTTCGGTTTTCACCGCTGACGCCAAGATAAAACTCTTTTACATCCTCATTCTGGAGCAGGTCTGAAGCATTTCCATCCATCACCACTCTGCCATTTTCAAGAATGTAACCGTATTGAGAATAGCGAAGCGCCATATTCGTATTCTGTTCAGCAAGCAGAATGGTCACGTGTTCGTTCTCGTTGAGCCTTTTGATGATCTCAAAGATTTCCTCTACCAGCGTTGGTGCCAGTCCCATTGAAGGCTCATCCAGCAAAATAACCGATGGTTTAGCCATCAGTGCTCTGCCCACTGCTGTCATCTGCTGCTCACCACCAGAAATATACCCGGCAACACCATTTCTTCGCACTTTAAGCCGTGGAAAATAACTGTAAACCAGTTCAAGATCCGCCTGGATGGCTGCGCGTCCGTCCCTGCGGGTATATGCACCCGTCAGCAGGTTTTCCTCAACTGTAAGGTGCTCAAAACAATGTCGGCCTTCCATCACCTGAGTAACGCCTCGAACCACCAAATCAGAAGGTGTGAGAGCATCAACACGCTCGCCACGATAAATGATCGAACCTTTCGTTACTTCGCCACGTTCAGCGCGCAACAGGTTGGAAATTGCTTTGAGGGTTGTTGTTTTACCTGCACCATTGGCTCCGAGAAGGGTGATGATACCCCTCTCGGGAACCTCTAATGATACGCCTTTCAGAACGAGAATAACCCGATCATAAATGACCTCAATGTTATTGACACTGATTATCGCTTCGCCGTTTGCGCTTGACGATTGTGTTGACTCGTTCACGAATAGACCTTATTGTGTAAATATTACGACATTAACCGCAATCAGATCCCATGTCCATGCCGCTACGTGGAGTAATACCTTTCTCCGCTGCATAGGCCATCGAACTATCCATAATCATCGGGTCTACGATAGACTTGTCAGTTTCAATCCAGTCGGTAATTTCAACCCACTTGGAACCATCCCAACGACTGAATTTCACTGGACCGCCACCTTCGTGATCGGCGCAAGTGATTGTCAGTGGGGCCATCATTCCGTCCACTCCGAGTTCCTTGATACGTTCCGCGCTGATGCTCAGGTTTTCAAGTCCCCATCGCATCTCTTCACCAGACAGCACTTTCGCACCGAATTTACCCTGTGCAGCACGGATCGCCTCTACAGTCACAATTCCGGCCACTATACCACGGTTGTAGTAAATTGTACCGACACGCTGTGGAGAAATATTTCCTTGTCCCGCACCGTGAACCACATCCAGAATGTTTTGAATGAGGGGGAAATCAGAACCTGACGGATGGAATCCGGCCGAAACGTATCCGACCGCTGCCTTACCGGCTGGAATCACGTCTTCTTCCGCACCACTCCACCAGACACCAACAATTCTGTCAGCGGGGAATCCAACCCGAGCCGCTTCTTTCAGCGCAGTTGGATTCATAACGCCCCAACCTCGCAGGATCACCCAATCGGGTTTGTAACGGCGGGCGATGTCAAGCCACGCGGCTTTCTGATCCAGCCCCGGATGTGCCACCGGGTAATGCTTAATTTCGAAACCATATTTTTCCGCTTGCACTCCCAGAATCGGTACGGTTTCCTTACCGTAGCTACTTTCGTGGTGGAGATTCGCAATTTTCTTACCCTTGAGGGCGTCCATTCCGCCTTCCTGCTGTCCAATGAACTTAATCTTTGCGGTATTCTGGCTCCAGTAATTTGTGATTAGCGGGAATACCCACGGAAAGACCTTACCGTTTGTAGCGTCGGTTCGACCATAACCCAACGATATCAGTGGAATTTTGTCAGCAGTCGCCCGTTCAATCAAGCGATACGTAATTCCCGTACTGAGTGGATGTACGACAGTCGCGCCGTGCTCACCTTGATTCTTCAGACGTTCGTAGCACTCAACTCCTCGGTCGGAGTTGTAAGCGGTCTCACATTCTTCCCAAACCATCTTGACGCCACCGACACCACCATCGGTGAGATTCAGATAAGCTAGGTAATCTTCAAATCCGCCGAAGAAGCCGGATCCACCAGCAGCATATGGTCCGGTTCGGTAGACAAGCATAGGAATAAACTGTTCCATATCCTCAGCCTGAACTTTCGAGACCGAAAATGGAACCACAGCTACAATCGCCGCGACGGACAACAGCACAATGGTTTTGAGTTTAATTTTCATAGTATTTACCTCCCACACGAGTGGAAATGTTAAAAAGTGATAACAGAATAATATGTTAGCATTGCAACCTAGTCAATGTATAAATATTTAGTAATCTAGCGATTTCGTCTTCAATTAATAGGGGAACGGCCACTGACGAAGTTTTTCTTTGATAATTTGCCACATTCGTGCAAATCCAAGTGGCTCAACAGCCAGAAAGAATACGATCGAACCACCGTAAATAATTAATTCAAGGTTGGCCAGCGCAGCACCAGACAGCGTTCCCTCACCGAGATTGGAAGCCACGATATTCAAAAACGGCGGTAACAGCACGATGAATGCCGCCCCCAGAAATGAACCCATGACCGAACCAAGTCCGCCAATGATGATCATGAACAAAATCGTAAATGAGCGGATGAGATCGAAGGCTTCAGTATCTGCGTTACCCACATATGTGAACACATAGAGAGCGCCGGCAACTCCGCAGTAAAACGAACTGATTGCGAAAGCGAGGAGTTTTGTCTTGAGTGGTCGTATACCAATAATTTCAGCAGCAATATCAAAATCGCGAATTGCCATCCACGCCCTTCCAGTGCTACCGCGTACAAGATTCTTGGCCAGCAGTGCCAGAACCACCACAACTGAAAGTGTCAAAATGTACTTTGCTTCCGGAGTGGCATTCGGACCGGAGACGATGACGTCAATCGGTGCCAGGAAATCCAATGGTCCACCCTCATGTGCCAGGGACCCAAATAATGTCTGCGTTGGCGCCGAGGCAACTCCCGCGGGATCATAGTTGGTAAACCAGCCAACGTGGTCGAAAATCCAAAGTAAAAAGAACTGTGAAGCCAAAGTTGCAACGGCCAGATAAAATCCCTTGATTCGAAGCGATGGAATTCCAAATAACACGCCGACAGCCGCTGCCATCATGCCTGCCAGAATAAAGTCAATAACCAGAGGAATTTCCGGCAGACGCAGCACCAGGTTATAGCAACCGAATGCGCCTACAGCCATAAAGCCTCCGGTTCCCAAAGACACTTGGCCAGCATAACCCGTCAACAAATTCAGCCCCAGCGCGGCCAATCCAAAAACCAATAACTGCGTCAAAATAGGTCCCATCAAATACTGACTACCAGACAATGGCGGCCAGATAAATGCAATCAATAGAAGTATGACGACCCCGATTCTGTCATTCGTCAGCGGGAATATAGCTTGGTCAGCTGGATAACTGGACTTGTACTGTCCGACTTCCCTATAAAACATTTGCTGCTTCCCCGAACACTACACTCTTTCAATGATTTTTTCGCCAAACAAGCCCTGAGGACGGAACATTAAGAAGAACATTCCCAGCATGTAAGGCGTCCAGTTCTCTGTACCGCCACCAAAATAAGGAAGCCCTACAAAGACTTCAAATAGTTTTTCGGTGGCACCGACGATCAATCCTCCAATAATTGCACCAGGGATTGAAGTAAATCCACCGATGATGATGACTGGTAACGCCTTGAACGCCAAAAGCGCAATGCTGAACTGTACGCCAAGTTTTGATCCCCACATGAGCCCGGCGACCAGTGCCACAATGCCGGCTGCGGCCCAAACCACCGCCCAAATGTTTTTCAGCGGGATACCCACACTCAGTGCGGCCTGGTGGTCGTCGGCAACCGCTCTAAGCGCTCGACCGACACGGGTTTTCTGAAAAAATATTGCCAGCGCGGTAACCAAAATTGCAGCGATCAATCCCGCATAAAGATCGAACTGGCTGAGATACAACCCACCGACTTCAAAGGGAATATCCGGTATACCGATGTCCAGAGCATGTACATCTGCATCCCATACCCCTTGAGCGACACCTTCGATGACATAGTTCAATCCGATGGTTGCCATAAACAAAATAATCGGTTCCTGGTTAACCATCGGTCGAAGCACAATTCTTTCGATTGCGATCGCAAGGCCGATCACCACAACCAGCGTCACTGCAAAGGCCCGATAGGCGATCGCTCCGTCGGTGATCAGCGCAACAACTGCCAATCCCAGCAAGACGGCGACTGCCCACTTGGGCGATTGAACCCCCGTTGTCAGCATCAGGAACAGGAGCATTGTTACAAAAACCGCTCGCCACATGTTCTGGCCACCGTCTACAAAAATCGCTAAAACCAGCAATAAAAGAGCCGCAACAAACAGCGGCACCCGAGGCAAATACTTGTCCGAAAACTGTTTGACTGCCGTACCCGCGGTTTTATAGTGATGCAGAAACAGCATCACAGCAGAGACGCCTGCCAGGCCGATCGCCAACCAACCAGTCCACATCCAAAAATCCCCGGCGACTTCAGTCAAAAGAACAAATGTCAGTGCACCGAATAACACCAGCGCTCCTTGCGCAAAATTGAAGATCGAAGAAGCCTTGAAAATCAAGACCAGACCGAGCGCTACCAAGGAGTACATGATCCCAGACAGCAGGCCGCCAACTAAAACCTCAATGAAAAATAAAAAATCTACAAAATCCATACTGATTCACTCTAAGTTATCAGTGTTCACCCAGATAGGCGCGTATCACATCTTTATTCGTACGCACCTCATCCGGGACGCCATAGGCGATTCGCTCACCATGGTCGAGCACCACTACGTGGTCGGATATATCCATAACCACTCCCATATCGTGCTCAATAAGTACAACAGTAGTACCGAATTCATCATTGACATCCAGCACGAATCGAGCCATGTCTTCCTTTTCTTCGAGATTCATTCCCGCCATTGGTTCATCAAGCAACAGAATCTTGGGCTCCATCGCAAGGGCCCGACCCAGTTCAACACGCTTCTGCAAACCGTAAGGCAATTTTCCAACCGGGGTCTTTCGAATACTCTGGATTTCCAAAAAATCGATAATTCCTTCAACAAACTCCCGTTGCGCCACTTCCTTATCCCGGGCGGGATAATACAGAGCCTCGCTGAGAAAGTTGCTTTTTACCCTGACGATCCTTCCAGTCATGATATTGTCCAGTGTGGACATCCCTTTGAACAGAGCAATATTCTGAAAAGTACGAGCAAACCCCATTCTGGCAACCTGCTCTGGTGAAGCTGAAGTTCGATCCACTCCGTCAAACTTGATCGTGCCCGCACTAGCTTTGTAGAATCCACTGATTACGTTCAGCATTGAAGTCTTTCCGGCACCGTTCGGACCGATGATTGAGAATATTTCGCCTTCATACACCGAGAAGCCTACATCCTGCAAAGCCTTGACTCCTCCAAAGCTGACGAAAACTCCATCAACCTCAAGAATGAATTCCTTAAATTCACGAACGCGTTCGGTTTCGTGTGCTTGCGATGCTCCAGCTTCCATCGGATCTTACTACCCGGCTTTTTTCATGTGATCGAAGACTTGGGCGTTCTGAATCTCAAGGTCAGCAATCATCATGCCCTTTCGCCCATCTTCAAACGTCACTTCGTTCTCAATATGCCCGTGACTGACATCAGAATACAGTGCGTCAATCAAACTCCCATACCGTTCCAATATGATTCTGCGACGAACCTTTCTTGTGCGCGTCAACTCACCATCATCGGCATCAAGTTCCTTGTGCAAAATCAAAAACCGCTTGATTTGTGACCCGGCAATTTCGCTGTCTTTTGCGATATCCGTATTTGTCTGCTCTATGCAATTTCTGATCATTTCATAGACTTCAGGATGTGCCGCCAACTCCTGGTAACTGGCATAGGCTACGTTCTTGCGTTCAGCCCAGTTACCTACGGCTTCAAGGTCAATATTGATAAATGCGCTAACATGATCCTGATTATCTCCAAAAGTTACTGCCTCCCGGATCTGCGGAAAAAACTTTAGCTTGTTCTCAAGGAATTTGGGTGCAAACAGCGTGCCGTCATTTAACCGACCAACATCTTTGACACGATCAATGATTTTCAGGTGACCGGCATCGTCAAAATACCCCGCATCACCCGTAAATACCCAGCCATCGCCGCTACGTGTTTCCAAAGTCGCTTCAGGATTCTTATAGTAACTCTGAAAAACTCCGGGACTTTTATACTGAACCTCACCAGCCTCCGAAATTCGAACTTCAACATCTGGAAACGGAATGCCACAAGTATCAGGTTTGACATCATTATCCTCCTGAACTGTGATATACACCGACGCTTCAGTCTGACCGTAAAGCTGTTTGACGTTGATTCCAAGTGAACGGAAAAATTCAAATATTTCCGGTCCGATCGCTTCACCTGCAGTGTAAGCAATCCGTACCTTGCTGAAACCCATGGTATTTTTTAGCGGCCCAAACACCAGAATGTCACCGATCAGATAGAGAAGCCGGTCAATCAATCCAACAGACTCCTTTTGCAGAATCTGAATTCCGCAGCGTTTGGATACGCGGATGAAGTAGTCAAACATTTTTCGCTTGATCCAACTCGCATCTTCCATACGCACTAAAACGGTTGTCAAAATGTTCTCAAAAATTCTGGGAGGGCTGAAAAAATAGGTTGGACCGATTTCCTGCATATCGTGCATGACGGTCGCACCACTCTCCGGACAACTGACGCAGAATCCAGCAACATATGACTGTGCATAGGAAAAAATGTGATCACCAACCCAAGCCATCGGCAGGTAGGCCATACACTCTTCTTTTTCTGTTAGATTGTCAAAGTCAATCGAATTGATGACCGTAATCAAGATGTTCTCATAGGTCAGAATGACGCCCTTGGGATACCCAGTCGTACCTGAGGTATACAAAATAACCGAAATATCGCGCGCACCGCCTTTGTTGATTTCCGTTTCAAGGTAGGTCGGGTTTTCACTTTCGAATTTTTGACCTTCCTGAATCAGAGTGTCATAACTTTCCAGACGGTCTATCGAATAATGTCGCATACCACGCGGGTCGTCATAAAAAATGTACTCAAGCTTTGGACAACGATCTGAAATCTCCAGCAACTTGTCAACCTGCTCCTGATCCTCAACCAGAGCAAATCGAACATCGGCGTGGTTTATGACATATTCCATCTCCTGGGCAACCGAGTCCTGATATAGCGGCACTGGAATTCCGCCGAGCGATTGCGCAGCGGCCATACCCCAGTAAAGTCTCGGTCGATTGTCCCCGATAATGGCTAGTTTGTCTCCTCGTCGAAATCCTGAAGCTGCCAGTCCACAGGCTAAACTTCTAACCTCATTAACAACCTGAGACCAAGTCCAGGTCTGCCAGATTCCAAAATCCTTTTCTCGAATTGCCGGGCGGTCGGGTGTGGTCTGCTTTCGGTTTAACAGCAGTTTGGGAAATGTGTCTAATTTGGGATCTAATTTCATTTTTATTATGGATTGGTGGCAATTTTCGATTCAAAGTTTGCCAGCAGGAAATCACAAAAGATATTAGTTTATCCGAATTGACTGCTATTTTGAACCAATTTGTATTTTGCCGTTATAACTCTCAACAAATACAGCGATCCCCTTCCCTTGAAACGCGTAGTTTATCACCAGCCGCTATTCCTTACTGCAATTCACGAATGATATGTTGCGCGGCTGAACGAATTTGATCCGGATTTCCAGGATTCAACTTCCAGTAGATCTTGAGATCGTCTCCCAAAGTGCGCGGAATTACGTGCATGTGAAAATGCAGTACTGATTGCGCCGCACCTTTGCCGTTTGCCTGCACAAGACTGACGCCATCGGGAACTAGAGCCTTACTTATCGCAGTCGCGACTCGCTTGGCAGTCGCCAATACGTGGGCAAGTTGATCATCAGGAACTTCATAAAGATTCTGCCAGTGCTGTTTTGGAATGATCAATGTATGTCCATAAGCGATTGGGTTTATGTCCATAAACGCGAGGGTATTGGCATCCTCATAAACTTGAGTACTGCCAATCTCACCCGCAACAATTTTGCAGAAAATACATTCTGAATCGAAGCTCATGTTGAATCCTCCAACTTGAAACAGTTCTCATGACTGTGAAACACGGTCAATAATCATGGCATCCCCGTAGCTGTAAAAACGAAATTGTTGTGCAACAGCATGTCGATAGGCAGCCATCACCCGATTTTGTCCACCAAAAGCACAAACCAGCATCAACAGCGTTGATTGCGGTAGATGAAAATTGGTGATCAGCGCGTCGATCACCCTGAAATTAAATCCCGGTTTGATAAACAGGTCAGTTTCTCCTTTATACGGCTGCAATGTACCTTTCTGCGCTGCTGTCTCAAGCACTCTGACTGTAGTCGTTCCAATCGCAATGACACGTCTTCGCTGAATTCTTGCCCGACCAACTGCGTCGCAGACCTCCTGCGAAACATAGCAGCGCTCACTGTGCAGCCGGTGTCGGAACACATCTGCATCGCGAACGGGAGCGAACGTTCCTGCACCGACATGCAAAGTTACATACTGAATTTCGACGCCAGCAATTTTGAGTTGCTGGATTAGCGGTTTGCTGAAATGAAGGCCTGCTGTTGGTGCTGCAACTGATCCATCATGCCGAGCATAAACTGTCTGATACCGATTCTGATCTCCAGATTCGACCGGACGGCTGATGTATGGCGGAAGGGGTACTGAACCGTAGCGATCAATCATCGATTGAATGCTCACTCCCGGTTCGGTTTGCAAAACAAATAAATCTCGATTGCGATCAATGATGGTCAGTTTAATGGTGTCATCTATAAAAATCGAATCGTCAATCCGCAACGGTCGGCGGGCTTTTAGTTGAGCCTGCATCTGACTCTCATCTTCCACTCTTTCAACCAGAATTTCCACCCGACCGCCGGTTGACTTACGCGCCGCCAATCTAGCTGGAATGACTTTGCTGTCATTGCAGATCAATAGATCGCCTGGCTTCAGGAGTTGACCGAGTTCAGAAAATCTGATCTCAGTCAAGTCTGTCTTTTGGTTACCGACAACTAGCAGCCGACTTTGGCTGCGTTCCTCCGAAGGATGTTGGGCTATCAGTCTGTCCGGCAGATGAAAATCAAACTGGTTGAGTTGGAGACTGCTGTGCGACTGATTACCCTGCACAATCAATTCGACAGTGGACTGTCCGGATGAAGCGCCCATTCGGTCCATGATCCATCATACATGCGAAGCCCATCCTGGCGAACCTGGTATATGGCCAATAGAATAATTGCTGCGGTTACCCCTGACCCACATGTACTTACAATCTGCTGATCGTTGTCAACCGAAACAGAACTCAGCAACTCTGCAATCGCATCTGCACTTTTCATGGTGCCATCTTCATTTAGTACATCACCGTAGTACATATTGGTACTGCCTGGAATATGACCGCCTCGCAAACCCGGACGCGGCTCCGGTTCAGTACCATTGAATCGGCCGGGTGATCGAGCATCGACCACGGCAACTGTGCTATCTGACAGCGAATCGACAACCCCTTCGCGTGAAATAATCGCATCAACCACAGTTTGACTTCGGTAGGTTGTATTATCAATTTCGTGTGAATCTTCGGCTAGATCACCCCCTGCACTTTTCCACGCTTGAAGACCACCATCCAGAACGTGAATTCTTTCATGTCCAAACGCTCGAAACATCCACCACGCTCGGGCAGAAGCAACAAATTTTCCACGGTCATAAGCAATAACACGGTCTTTCGCAGATATTCCGAGGGCTCCAACCGCCTCTTCAAATATCGCCTGAGTCGGAAATACGTGAGGCAGATTGATTGAAGTATCAGCAATTTTGTCTATATCGAAATAGACAGCACCGGGAATGTGCTCCAGTAGATACGTCTCATACGCATTGCTCGGTACATTTGGCATATACCATGTCGCATCTATAAAACGAACATCAGAATCATTTTGTAGTGCGAGCGCATCAGTAGCAGAAATTAGTGGATCGGAAAACATAAATCCTCTCGAAAAGTTCCAGGTGATCGCAATATTTTACGCGGGGCTTTTTACCTGCGCCTCAATTTTTCGGTACCATGTGGCGAGAAGTAAACCGCGCGCCAACATGAAAGCCATAACACCAAGCCAAAGACCGTGATTGCCAAACAGATAAGAACCGGGAAATGCAACGACAAAGAACAGCACCATCGAGATAATCAGGCAGTTCCTCATTTCAGCTGTTCGAGTCATTCCAATGTAGACACCATCATATAGAAACGGCCATACGCAAAAAAATGGTGCAATGATGAGCCAGATCAGATACTCGGCAGCTGTCTCTTGAACACTATCAATCCCGGTCATCAACCCGATGACAAAGTTCCCGAATAGCAGATATACCAGACAAAAACAAAGTGCGACGACGATGGACCACAGCAGTGTAACCGCTACGGTGCGATTCAGTCGGGCGCGATCTTTGGCACCATATGCATTTCCAGCCAATGCCTCTGCAGCGTGTGCAAAGCCGTCCAAACCAAATGCCAGGAAATGCAAAAGGTGCATAAGTATGGCATTGGCCGCCAACACCAAGTCACTCTGCTTGGCACTCGCCCACATAAAGTAAATGAACACGATTTCGAGACAAAGCGTCCGCAGCAGGATATTGAAATTAACCTGCAGCAGCTGCACCAGCTTGTCCCGTCGCAGAATTTGAAATTCAGCCATCCTAGCCGGCGACATCCGAAGCAGTTTCCAGCAAATTCCCAGACCCACCAATGCGGTTGTAACTTCACTGATCACTGTTGCAGCAGCAACGCCAGGCACTCCCCAACCGAAGACCATTACAAACAGCAAGTCGAGAATGATGTTCATACCATTCAAAAGCAACTGCAGGACCAGTGCGGTTCGCATCCGCTGCAGGCCGAATAGCATTCCCAAAGTGACGAGGTTAAACATCGCAAACACAGCGCCCCAGACTCGAATGCCATAGTATTCAAGCGCATTTGACTCAACTTGCTCACTTGCTTCGAAAAACCAGAAAATCACGGAACCAATTGGCGCCTGCAGTACTATGACCAGTCCACCAACACTTAGGGCAACCACCAGGCTTCGAATGTACGCCGCGCCTATCTCTGTTTGATCGTTGGCACCGTAGCTTTGCGCTACGAATCCGGTGGTTCCCATTCGTAGAAATCCCACCAGCCAATAAATTGTGCTAAAAATCAGTGCTCCCAACGCTACAGCACCGATATAGGCAGGGTTGGGTAGATGCCCAACGACCGCGGTATCAACGGCACCTGCAAGCGGTAAGCTGAGATTGGCAATTATCACCGGCCAGGTGAGGTTCAACACTCGACGATGCAGATCGTAATTGCCTTTGTAGTCCAGAATCTGTTTAATCACTTGGTTTTGATCTCTTCTATCAGACGGATCCGGTCAAGTAACGGCCGGGTGAGTCACTGTACTGCTGATGTAAAATTATGCAACGCCAAAAATCTCTCTAGCCGGGATGGCGAAATTGGCAGACGCGCCGGACTCAAAATCCGGTGGTGGAGACACCGTGAGAGTTCGAGTCTCTCTCCCGGCACCAAATCCATTCGCAACTCGAGATGAAATTTCTATTTGACCTTCTGCCGCTGATTCTATTTTTCGCGGCATACAAGATGTACGACATTTTTATCGCTACAGGAGTGGCGATTGCTGCGTCATTCTTTCAGATTGGCGCATTTTGGCTGAAGCACCGTCGGTTCGAAACAATGCACGTAATTACGCTGGCTGCGCTGGTGATTTTTGGCGGCATGACGATTCTTCTGCGCGACCCACTGTTTATCAAATGGAAGACAACAATTGTCAACTGGATCTTCGCCGCGATTATCCTTTATTCACAATTTTTTACGAAGCGCTCAGTGTCCGAAGTACTGTTCGGTGATAAAGCGCAAATTCAACTACCGCGTAAAGCGTGGCGACTGTTCAATATGAATTGGGGAATTTTCTTTCTGTTCATAGGCGCACTGAACATTTATGTGGCGTTTTACTATGGACTGCATCTTGACGAAGCCACACGCGAAGAAATCTGGGTGAACTTCAAGGTATTTGGAGTGATTGCACTAACGATTGTCTTTACAATCGTTCAGATATTCCTAATGGCGCGATTTGTCAAAGAAGATGGCGAAAATGTATAAGCAACATAGGCAATTACTTTACCCATCTGACATTCACGAATCCCGTAAACTCCTGAATACCGAAAGAAAAAATCGGCTCAGCCTTAAAGATCAACTTGCCACTTCAACTGCAGGTCTGACTGCCAGGCTGTTCAGGACATAACGCAGAATTCCCTTGCTTTCAAAGTACTCCCACTCTCTGGGAGTTTCGATACGCACGATTACCCGGAAGAATTGATGTGAACCATCATTTCGGATTGCAACGACTTCGACTAGTTTGGCGCCTTTTTCAATTCCTCTGATGTGATAAACCTCTTCACCCGTCAAACCGAGGGAGTTTCGCGTATCACCGTCTTGGAACCTCAATGGCAAAATGCCCATTCCGAGTAAATTGGATCGATGAATCCTTTCATAGCTTTCTGCAATAACCGCACGGATACCAAGCAGCAGTGGACCTTTCGCGGCCCAGTCCCGAGATGAACCGGACCCGTATTCTTTACCTGCAATGACAATCAACGGAACACGATCCGATCGGTAGCGGTTCGCCGCCTCAAAAATGGACATGACCTCACCGGAAGGCATATGGCGGGTCCAGCCACCTTCGGTTCCAGGTGCAATTTCATTTCTGAGTCTAACGTTTGCAAAGGTGCCGCGCATCATGATTTCGTGATTGCCTCGCCTTGAACCATAGGAATTGAAGTCTGCTGGACTCACACCCTTGTCAATCAAGTACTGGCCGGCAGGACTGGTCGGCATAATCGCCCCAGCTGGTGAGATATGATCAGTCGTAATGCTGTCGCCTAGCAAAGCGATTGCTCTCGCACCTTGTATGTCACCAATCTGCTGGCGTTGAGATGGTTTGACCATGTCGTCGAAGTAAGGTGCTTTTCGAATGTACGTAGAAGACTCATCCCAGTTGTACTGACTGGATTGCTCTACCGGAATTTTTGCCCACTGTTCATCACCCTTGAACACATCAATGTACTTTGACTGAAACAGTTCGCTGGTCACAAAACTGTCAATCACACGATTTATTTCGTCCGTACTAGGCCAAATGTCGCGTAGAAAAACGTCTTCGCCATTACTTCCCGTACCAATCGGGTCGTTATAGAGATCAACGCACATCGATCCGGCCAACGCGTACGCGACAACCAGTGGTGGCGAAGCCAGAAAATTCATTTTTACCGCAGCATGAACCCGGCCTTCAAAATTGCGATTCCCAGACAGTATCGAACTGACAACCAATTCACCTTCCTTGATTCCGTCAGCAACAGGAACTGGCAAGGGTCCACTATTACCGATACAAGTTGTGCATCCATACCCAACCACTGAAAATCCGATTTGCTCCAGCGGTTTCAGCAATCCAGAGCGTTCAAGGTACTCAGTAACCACCTGCGAGCCTGGTGCCAGTGAGGTCTTGACCCAAGGTTTGGACTTCAAACCAAGCCTCACAGCATTCTGCGCTAGTAAACCAGCGGAGACGATGACAGCCGGATTTGATGTATTGGTGCAACTCGTGATCGCCGCAACTACAATGTCTCCATCAGAAAGCTCCACCGTCTGATGGTCTATATCAACAGCAACTGATTTAGTCGCGGATTCTTTACCGCGAACTTGGGACAGATGCTGCGATACCTGACTCTTGGCATCTTTCAGCAGCAAGCGGTCCTGTGGCCGTTTTGGACCGGCAATACTGGGTTGAACATCTGCCAGGTTCAGTTCAACTAATTCGTTGAATCGGATGTCGTCACCACTGTACCCGCGTTCCCTGAACATGCCCTGATGCCGGGCATATGCCTCCACCAGACTAACTGATCTTTCAGACCGGCCGGTCAGACGTAAATAGTCGAGCGTACTCGCATCAATTGGAAATATTCCGCATGTCGCACCATACTCTGGCGCCATATTGGAAATAGTTGCCTGGTCTGACACTGACAGATGATCCAGCCCATCGCCGAAAAATTCAACGAATTTTCCAACCACTCCGTGCTTTCGCAACAACTGTACCACAGTCAGAACCAGATCAGTTGCAGTCGCCCCTTCCGGCAAAGAACCGCGCAACCGGCAGCCAACTACTCTTGGGAACAGCATCGCAATGGACTGACCCAGCATTGCTGCTTCAGCTTCGATACCTCCGACGCCCCAGCCCAAAACACCAATTCCATTGATCATGGTTGTGTGGGAGTCAGTGCCCACCACAGTATCAGGAAATGCCTGCAAGACTCCGTTTACCGGTTTTTCAGATACCACTGATGCGAGGTATTCAAGATTGACCTGATGCACGATTCCGGTTGATGGAGGCACAACACTGAATTGTGCAAAGGAGTTTTGACCCCACCGCAGGAACGCATAGCGTTCAGCATTTCGACGATATTCCAAAATGGCATTGAGGTCGACTGCGTTACGGGCGCCAAAGTGATCGACCATTACCGAGTGATCAATCACGAGGTCTGTTCGAATCACCGGATTGATTGCTTTGGGGTCATAGCCCATGGCTGCCAGCGCATCGCGCATGGCTGCCAAATCTACAATCGCAGGAACCCCGGTAAAATCCTGCATCAGCACCCGCGAAGGTGAAAATCCGATTTCAATATCTGGCGGGTTGTCTTCCTGCCACTCTGCGACAGTCAGAATCTGATCTTCTGTTACATCGATGCCATTCTCGTGCCGCAACAAGTTTTCAAGCAGAACTTTCAGTGAATAAGGCAGAGATTGAATATCAAAGTTCTGAGCGAGTCGTTCCAGTGAAAAAATTTCGTAGGAATGTTTGCTGACTTCAAGTGTCGTTCGGGTATCAAACGTATTTGACATCTGTCATGCACACCAGTTCAAGAGTTGATTGATGAAAGGATAGCGCAACAATCAAGGCCTTCGATTGTGGAACCGAGGTCGGTACGACTGTCGCTTTAGGTATTTGAGTGCTCCGCATCCTGTAGGTAAACAGGATGCGGTGATAAAACTTGGTTCAGACAGCGAATTAATCAATGCTAATCGAAACCGTCTTATGTTTGTCCGATTTCTTGGGTATGGTCAACTGCAGAATGCCATTTGCATAGGATGCAGAAATTTGGTCCTCTAGAATACCTGTCCGAACCTTTATGCTCCGCAGATATGTTCCAACGCGACGTTCATGTTGGACCCAATGTCCACCTTCATGACTGGCGCGATTGACATCGGCATTGATGGTCAAGGTTCCGCCTGAGCACGAAATTTTTACATCTTCTTTATTCACGCCAGGCATTTCGATACTTGCAAAATAAGCGGATTCATCCTCATAAATATCAACCGCTGGCGTCATCTCGTGACTGGCCTCTTGACCTACTTTTGACTTGACACCCAGCATTTGCTGGAAAAGATTTTCTGGATCGTCGGGGTAAATGTAATAGCCCCCGAACGGTGACGCGATTTTATGTACCACGATACACCTCCTTGTACATGTTAGTTGTCAGGACTTGTCTTGCAGTGTTGACGAATGGCGTTCACGCTATCCTTTGATAACGCTTTGAAATCGCCAGTATGTTGCAGTGCATTATATTGGAGATATTGAATGGATTTACGCTGTTCAATCGAATGCTCCCATTTAGGAGCTGTCTTGATTTTCTGATTCATTGCCTGACTCAGTGCTTGTCAACAATGCCGAAAACGCTGCCTCATCCAGTATTTCCACACCTAAATCTTTCGCTTTGTCTGCCTTAGACCCTGGTTTTTCACCAACGATGACAAAATCTGTATTTTTTGAAACGCCAGAAGTAACTCTCGCACCTCGATCTTCCAATATTTTTTTGGCCTCTAGCCTCGACATTTGACTGAGTGTACCGGTAAGTACGAATATTTTTCCCTGCAAATCTTGTGTGCTTGATTTATCTGAAGCAGGAGACGGAAATGTGACACCACAGTCAATCAGAGCTTCAATGGTTTCGCTGTTTCGCTGATCTGAAAAGTAGGTGCTAATTCCTTCCGCAACTACCTGTCCAATGCCATGAATTTCGGCCAATTCCTCCTGACTCTTAAATTTCAATTCATCCAGTGTTCCGAACTGCTGCGCGAGAATCACGGCAGTCGACTCCCCGACGTGTGGTATACCCAGAGCGACTAGGAACTTTGGCAATGTGGTTTGCTTGCTCTTTTCAATTCCTTCCAGTAAATTATTCGTTGATTTCTCCCCCATTCGGTCAAGTTTCATCACCTGATCAGCGGTTAATTTATACAAATCTGCGACTGTATTGACCAGACCCTGATCGACCAATTCACTGACCAAGGCTGGACCGAGACCTTCTATATCCATCGCACCTCTAGATACAAAATAACTGATGCCCTGTATCAATTGGGCTTGACAAATCAGTTTGCCGGTACACCTTGAAACCGCGGCATCTTCATCGCGAACGATCGGCGACCCACACACGGGACATTTTGTTGGAAATTTGTACGCCTCAGCACCTTCCGGTCGCTGATCCTCAATGACTCGAACCACTTGCGGGATCACGTCACCGGCGCGCCGAATGATGACTGTATCACCAACTCTGACATCAAGACGTTTGATTTCGTCCTCGTTGTGCAGCGTGGCGTTGGAGACGACAACCCCGGCGACTTCAACAGGATTTAACCGGGCAACGGGTGATGCAGCACCTGTTCGCCCGATCTGAATGTCGATCTCCTTGACGGTTGTAGTACGCTCCTGTGCAGGAAATTTATGTGCGGTAGCCCAACGAGGTGCCCGGGTAACAAACCCCAGTTTTTCCTGATCATCTGTACTGTTTACCTTGTATACGACACCGTCGATGTCATAGTCGATGCGATCCCTGTGATCTAACAGGAACTGATGAACTTTGAGACACTCTTCAATTCCATGTGCTAATTTTGCTTCCGGTGATACTTTAAATCCAAGCTTCCTCAACAGTTCCAACTGATCAAACTGTGTCTCTGGAGGAGTTGGGCCTTCGTAGCGCGCGATTGAGTAAAACATTGCATCAAGCGGCCGTTTGCTGGTCACCTTCGGGTCCAACTGCCGTAAACTACCGGCAGCGGCATTGCGCGGATTCATGTAGGTCACCCGCTTGGCCGGTTTACTCGGAGTGTTTTTCAGGGAGGATGCGCTATCCTCCTCCTTCGCATCAGTCGTAGTGACTGAATTTGCCAGCCCACCATCAGAATCTGACTGGCCAGTTGAAATTGCCTTTCCCGAATCTTTAGCCTTCTCCTGTTTAATCCGTTCGCGTTCAGCTTCTTCCTGAATCAGCCTGCGATTCAGAAGCTCAAAGCCTTTGCGCCCCATAAACACTTCTCCCCGTACCTCAAGCAGACTCGGTGCTGAATCAGCCAGAAGTTCAAGCGGCACACTTCTGATCGTCCGTACATTCCGTGTGACATCCTCCCCAAACTCACCGTCACCTCGCGTAGCACCTTGGATCAGTTTTTGATGCTCATAAACGAGACTGACTGCCAATCCATCAATCTTCGGCTCGACCAGATATTCGACTGTGTCAGCTTCGGTGACTTCCCTTATTCTTCGATCGAAATCTCGGGCGTCCTGATCAGTAAACACATTGTTGAGGGAGAGCATCGATACTGCATGGCGTACTTCAGTAAACGCTCCAGTCAATTTGCTCCCGACTCTCTGAGTGGGAGAGTTTTCAGAGCAGAACTCGGGATATTGTTCTTCTAGATCAACCAGTTCTTGGAACAGTTGATCGTACTCGTGATCTGTAATACTCGGATCGTCGAGCGTATAGTAGGCGTGGCTGTGTTTGTGAATCTCTCTGCGAAGCTCCTCAACGCGATGTTGAGCCTCTTCCCGAGGTTTCATAGTTATCGGACAGCCGCAAACCCGGCTGGTTCTGAAGCTTCAGGATCCGTCTCTTCGACTGTGGGTTGATAGAACAGCCGCATCGCTGTTTCACTTCCAGGAGTGATTCCACAGTATTGCATATCGTCGGAAAAGCTCCGCAGATGGAGGCGAATCATCTGAATTTCTTTAGGGGAGACTCTGAGCCGCTCCTCGTCAACAAGCTCCAAAGGAAAACGGCTTTCAAGCTTTCTTGCCAGATCAACCATTTGATCGAATGCTTCAAGCGGGTCCCTGACACAAGGCAGGTTGCAGGTTAATGCCAGTCCAGCTTCCTCATCCGACTCAGTACCATCCGGCCTGGGTGGTAAATTCGTTTTGAGCGTAAAGACCGGAGCAAAACTCAGCGGCATTTTATCCATTTTATCAAAAACTCCCTCACTACCACGCTGAACAAGGTCATACTCTCGAGCCAAGTAATCCAACGTACGGCTGGAAAGTTGCTTGTTGGTTTTCGACTGTAGAATCAGAGTTGCCTGAATGTTTAAGTTATCGACTTGTTCAGCCAATCTCAATGACACTACCTGCGCAGAGTCAAGAGAGTGGGACGGATAAAATGGCCTCGACAAAGCATGTGCAATCTGCTCACCCATGTTGTAGAACCGCCACCAGTGTTCAGCGTCGATCGACTTTCCGTGATGTGTCAACTGAATGGTAAACATCAGGTCCAAAAAGCGCGCCGAGACTACTTCATCTTTGAGGTTGATCCAGGAATCACTATTCTCCAACTGCCCGTAAAGAGATACCGGTAGTTCAAAGTTCTCACCAAAGTCCCGCACCAATGCAAGTATTTGAGTGCGTGCAACTGTTGAGCCATTACCCGGTATCCAACCGAGCATTTCAATACTTTGGTTGTCAGAGTTGTTGATACTTGGAAATTCTATTGTCTCATCAACATCAATCGGCTCAATTGATGTCCAATCGGTTTCAAAATGAGTGCTATCCGTTAAGATGTTGTTAAGTGGCAGATTGGTCTGCACTCCAGAATTGGGTTCATCGGCCTGTTCGGCTACAGTATTCTCTACGAACAAATCGGTCTCACTATTCAACCCATCGGATTCGCTCCAGTTCCAGTCTGGTTCGAGCGTGATCGCCGGTTCAACATATTGTGATGATTCGATTTGCTCTTCCACGGACTCCTCGGAAAACTCGACTTCACCTTCCTCCTCCATTGACTGTTGTATTGATTCAGCGCTTTCGTCATCGGCGTCATCATCCTGCCAATCACTGAAATAGGCGGATTCATCAGCGTCTGCATCCTTCACCGGACCTAATTCAACACCATCAGGTGACCGAGGCTGATCAGCATTTGTATACGCACTCATTAAATCTGGATTCAACTGCCGCACTAGCGCATCGTTCCGAAATGAGTAGCGTCGAGACCGCCGGAAAATCAACCAGCAGGACAAGATCAGTACTATGAAAACAGCTGCAAAAATCAATATAAGTTCCATTACGCTGCGAACTCCTGAGCTTCCAACAATTCAACGGAAAGCACTCTTGATACATTAGGTTCTGGCATTGTTACACCAATCAGTGAATCAACTGATTCCATCGTGATCTTGTTGTGGGTGATGACTATCATTTGTGTATTGTCTGACAGGGCATGCAGGCTGTAACACAATCGATGGACATTCTCATCATCAAGCGGTGCATCAATCTCGTCTAGCAGGCAAACCGGGGACGGATTCAGTTGAAATAGGGACAGGATAAGTGCTACTGCGGTTAACGCTTTTTCTCCTCCCGACAGTGCCTGGATGTTATCTATGCGCTTGCCCTTTGGACGAGCATAAATTTTTAATCCGGCATTATTCGGATATTCGCCAATCAGTTCGAGGTGTCCACTACCACCACCAAACAGTGAGGGAAGCAATCTTTGGAACTCAGAATTGACAAAACTGAAAGTTTCGTTAAACCTGTCTCGCGACTCTTTGTCAATTTTTCTGATCGTCTGCTGCAACGTTTCCATCGCTCGCACCAGATCATTATATTGTTCGTCCATATAGGACTTACGTTCGATTTCCTGCTCATACTGTTCGACCGCAACCAGATTGACTGAGCCTATACTTTCTATGCGCTTTTCAAGCCTTTCATATTTTGCTGTCGCTTCCTCATAGTCGAAGCTATCATCCAAGCTTGCTGCAACAGTTTCGGCATCCGACTTTCGATCCGAAATTTGTTGTTTAAGTTCCTCAGACTGCGCACTTAGTCTGCCAAGTTCAATGTTTTGCTGCTGTAATTTTTGATTGATTTCTTCCACACCAAACTGATTCTGAACGCGCAATTCGTCCAGTTTGCGGCGCCGACTTTCTGCTTCCTCAATCTGGTTTCTCACTTGAGCCAATTTTGAATCGACAGTTTTTCTCTTGGAGACCAACTCATCCAGACTCACTTGCAGGGATTCGGTAGGATCGCCTGTAGACGCAAGTTTCTCTTCAAGAGATTCCATTTCGGAACGAAATTCAGACACGCGTTGTTCAAGATCGGATAGCGAGGATTCAGCGAGATTTTGGTTGGCGATGAAGTTTTGTGCCTGAAGTTCCAGCTGATAGCATTTGTGAACAGTATCACTGACAGAATCGTGCATTGCTTTCAATTTTTGAGAATATGCCTTCGACTGCACCAGATGCGCTTCTCTTTGCTGCTCCACAGTGGCAAGTGCTTCAGTTTCGGTCTGCAATTGACGCTGCAGTGCAGTCTGTTCAGTTTCCAGGCTCAGTCGAGCATCGCTTAGCAACTGCTTACGATCATCCAATTCAGTGAGTTTTGTGACCGTCTGAAGACGCTCAACTTCAGACTCATTCAGTTTTGTACGAATCTTCTCAAGTTCATCAATTTTGGTCACAAGATAGCTGCGCTTTTGACCAAGCTTTAGTTCAAGATCTGAAACCTGTATTCTCAACGTGTCGATCTGGTTCTTCTTCGCTTCCTCTATTGCATCGAGTTCCACTACCTGCTCCCTCAGATCATGTATCAGGCTGGCGGTTTCGAGTCTTCCCGTTGACTGATCATCTTCAATTGCAGGTGCAAACCAGTTGACGCCTACCATCGAACCATCCGCAGTGACGACACATTCATTGGCACTTAACTGACCTTTCATCGACATGGCACTTGTCAAAGTGTCTGCTGTGTAGACACCTGCCAGCAATTTTTCTGCACGCTGATTCGGACTTTTGACATGCTGGGCGAGGCTATCGAACCGCAGTTCCAATTCAGAATCGACACCTCCATTAACAAAGTACTGTGGCGTTGGAAATTTCTGACTGTCTACAGCACGCATAACTACTGAAAGATCGTCAACACAAAATGCACCCAACTTTTCTCCAAGCACGCGATCGACAGCTCTTTCCCATCCGTCTGACACGGTTACGGTTGTGTACAACTCCTTTGAATCGGCCAGTTGATGGTCCTCAAGCCAATTCGAAAATTCTTCATCATCTTCAGTCGTGGATGCACCGAGACTTCTTTCGAGAGCGGCCAATTGAACCCGTGTATCCCGGGCACTTTCCCTTAATCTCTCCAACTCAACGGCAAACTGATCAATCTGTGTTCGTCGCTCGGACAGATCAGATTCCATCTGATGAATTTGTGACTTCAACTTGTCGCATTCGACTACAACACCATTCATCACTTGCTGAGACGAATCCGCTACAAACTTAGAAGATACGTCCTCAAGCCGGGAGATTTCTTCGATTACTGATTCAAACGATTCGATAGTCGCAGATAAATTATTTCGATTCTCTGTCAACGCTGAAAATGCAGATTCGCGTCGCCGTACCGCTTCGATGACCTGCTGTTCCAGTTTTTCAGCCAATACCTGATTCTCAGACTGCTGCGTTTCTTCCTGATCCAGTTTTGATTGTTCTGTTTGCAGGATTTCCCTGGTACTATTCAATTGGACCAGAACTCGCTCATGCTCCATGGCAGCAGACTTGGCCTTGTCTCGCTGGCTGACAATTGCTCGTTCGGTTTCCCCAATTTGAATTGATTTCGCATGAATTTCGTCATTGGTGCGTTCAATTTCTTCTGCACATTCCTTAATTCGCCGGTCGAAATCTGAAATATCTGCATTGATTCGGAACTGCTCCATTTGAACGTCAGTCAGTGTTGACTCCAGACCAAGCCGGTGCTGACGTGCCTTTTCCAAATCCACCTCTACTGTCCGAACACCTGCCGTCCGCTTTTCGAGTTCCAGGTCGAGCTTCGATTTGGAAGCATGCATTTCAGAAACCTGATGGTTCATCTCCCGCCATGCATAGGCCAGTAACTGAATTTTGAGACCATCCAGCCGTTCCTTGTTCGAGGTATACCTGCGTGCCTGATCAGCCTGGTATTTGAGTTGTCGAATGCGCTTTTCAATTTCGAGGCGCATGTCATTCAAGCGTTCGAGGTTGTCCTCAACTCGATTTAACTTCAATAGAGTTTCGTGTCGCTTTTCTCGAAATTTTGAAACACCGGAGGCTTCTTCAATAAATTCGCTCAGATTTTCTGGTTTGCCTTCAACAATCCGGCTGATCATGCCCTGCTCAATAATGGAATAGGAGCGCGGTCCAAAGCCCGTTCCGAGAAACAGTTCTCTGACATCGCGGCGCCGAGCGCGGGTACCATTGATGAAATATTCAGATATGCCGTCTCGCGTGACCGTTCGTCTTATGGAAATTTCAGCATATCGTTCCCACTGCCCGCTACATTGACTGAGTGAATTGTCAAATAGCAACTCGACACTGGCCTGACCCGCCGGTTTACGCTGTGCAGACCCATTGAAGATGACGTCGTCCAATGTTCCACCGCGCAGGCTCTTGGCAGAAGACTCACCAATGACCCAGCGCATTGCGTCAATAATGTTTGATTTACCCGATCCATTCGGGCCAACGATGCCGCTCAGAGACCTCGGTACGTGAATCGTTACCGGGTCAGCAAATGACTTAAATCCCGCAATCTTGATGCTTATGAGATGCAAGTACTGTGTTCCCTATTTACGGTTGGTTGAAGCTCAGATTCACACCAGTACGAAGGCGCAAATTCAAAAATCTGCGTTCACGACGCAAAATTTTTCCTCTTCCGATCAGTCATGTGGAATAGTATTCTTCAACGACGGTCGTTCGCAGACAGATTGGTGCCAGGCTTCCAAATTCGAGCGACCTTCCCGCCAATTTTCCACGCTAAATCGGAAGTCGAGATACTCTAGTGCACTAGCGACTGTCAACTGACCGATCTGAAATCCGCCCGATAATTGATCTGAATTTCTTTCAAGGACATCGAGTGTCCGTTCAATCGCAGCCTTACACCGATCCTTGAACACTGGAGATTGCTGCTCCTCGGGACGCCGACTTTCCATAACCCGGCCAACCGCCGCATCCAGGATTCCGTCTCCGACTGCCTGGAGTCGCAAAGCAGCCCAGCGGGATGCACCATTCGGTGGAAATAGTCTTGGTGTCGTACCCAGGCTATCAAGATATTCACAAATCACGGGCGAATCAAATAACACCTCACCATTTTCAAGTACTAAGGCAGGTACTTTGCCAAGTGGATTTTCCTGACCCAAGTCAGTATCTGGAGCAAATGGATTGGTTAACACGTTCTCAACATGGTTTTCCAGACCACACTCGATGATTGTTGCAGAAACTTTACGAACAAATGGAGAGGTCGTTGAATAACGCAATTTCAGCATGGTAAACTCTCATGAAATGAAGTGAGGTGTAGCCCTTGATTGACGGAAGCCAATCTATATCTTGCAAAAATTGGGCAAATGTGGTACAAAAGCCGTTTTCCAAACTCGGAATTAATATTTAATGACACGACTTTTTTCGGTCACTATATTTTACAAAGCAACACACCAAAATGGTTGAAAATTTATTTGATTCTGAATCTGATGCAGACGCATTGAGCTTTGTACCATATTCTCCTGGTAAGAATGAGAAGTACATGAGCAAGAAGCAACGCGAACACTTCATGCGCATTCTTACGGATTGGCGCCAGAGTTTACTAGACGAGTCGACTCGTACAGTGACAACATTACAGGATGAAACAATCAACCATCCAGACCCAACTGATCGGGCTAGTCAAGAAGCCGATATGTCAATAGAGTTACGTAATCGAGACCGGGAACGACGTCTGATTCGAAAAATAGAAGAATCGATTGCAAGGCTTGAATCCCACAATTACGGATTCTGTGAAAGTTGTGGCGTGGAAATTGGACTTGGGAGGCTGGAAGCACGGCCAACCGCGACTTTGTGTCTGGACTGTAAAACGTTAGATGAAATGAAAGAGCGTCGAATGTACTGATATGCCATTCGCTCTGGGGCAGCCAACAGTCTCGCATCTAATTACAACGTCATAGGACATTCACCAATACCTGCACGGGGGTGGAATCGTCGGCAGAGGGTGTTCTTCGGGATACGATACCGATACAAAGTAAAGTCCGTCAGCCGGTGCAGTTATCCCTGCGAGAGTTCGATCTTTCTGCTCAAGCACGCGCCGAGCCCAGTTTGTATCCTGATCCCCGCATCCAATCGACAACAGGACTCCAACGAAGTGTCTGACCATATGGTGCAGGAATCCACTGGCCTCGACATCGAACCAGAACCAATTTTCTGCCTGTCCAACATCAAACGTTGTCACTGTTTTAACTGGAACTTTGTTCCGGCAGCGCGATGAACGAAACGCACTGAAGTCGTGTGTGCCAATCAGTGATGAGGCTGCTTCCCTCATGCGCTCTAGGTCCAAAGAGCGCGGAAACCAACTGACGCGCTTCGCTAGGTAGCTGGGACGAACCTGACGATTCAGCAGCACATAACGATACCTGCGACTCACCGCGCTGAATCGCGCATGAAAATCTTGGTCCACCTCCTTGGTCCAAATCAGGCTGGCACCAACAGGAAGTTTGGTATTAACCCCCATCACCCAATTGAACTCACTTCGCTGACTGTCAGTTTCAAAGTGAAAAACTTGTCCACAAGCATGTACTCCAGTATCAGTACGCCCGGCACAATGAACTCGGACCGGATGATCCGCTATATCTGTCAACGCCTTTTCGACGGCTTCCTGGACCGTTGGCTGCCCGTGCTGAATTTGCCAACCGCAAAATCGGGAGCCGTCATATTCGATACAACCAGCAATTTTCATGAGTGTTGAATTGGCATAGATTCGACATCGAGTGTTTATTCATAAATCGCAACAGGCGCACCTAAATTCTCAAAACAAGGCACCACTCCTAAACCCGGCACATCACTTGCCAACAGCTTACCGTTAGAAACGGTAGGACCGCCAGTCCCTGTGCTCTTCGTGTTGTAGTTCATCAGGTCAGTTGAGTTGATCAGGAATTCACCAGGTGTGGATGCGGCAAAATGTGCCACCGCCGCAGTCGCAATTTCACCTCCCCACGAGTCTTCAGCAACAACCGGAAATTGATTGTCGATCAGGAAGTCCCGAACCCTACGCGCCTTACTGAGTCCACCGAGGTTTGAAATCTTCAAACAACAGATATCGGCACCACGGTCTGCAACGATCTTCTGAGCCATTCTTATCCCTGTAATGCATTCATCGAGTTTCATGGGCAAATCAACACTGCGACGCACCTGCTGACACTCTTCATAGGTTTTGCAAGGTTGCTCCAATATGTAATCCAGTTCGCGTGTCGCTCTAGCAACCCTTAGCGCATTGTCGACCCGCCAGCCCTGGTTGGCATCTGCGATGGCCTTTTCACCTTTTTGCAAAAGCGGAACAGTCTCCCGGATGCGTTCAATGTCGCCCGCCCATTCGGCACCAACCTTGATTTGAAAGTGACGATAACCGATCACACGGTATTGCTCTAACTCAATGATCATCTCAGGAATCGTCGTTTGTGGCACCACTCGATACATCGGTGCGCCATTGACAAATTTGCCACCCAACAGCATCCAAACCGGTTGCTGAACTGACTTGCCTAAAATATCCCAACAAGCTGCATCAAATGGCGCTTTGGCATAACCATGTCCTTGAACAATCCGATCCATCAATCGTTCAATCTTGCCAAGCTGACGAGGGTCCTCGCCGATCAAGTGAGGCGCAGCAATTCTCGCGAGCGCTTCAACACCTTCTGAGTGCGCTACCATGTAATTTTCTCCACAAGGTGTAAACTCACCACAACCCTGTAGTCCAGCGTCGGTGTCGATTACTACGATTGAACTGACTGCTGTAGAAAAGGCGTTTCCGGCACCCCATGCATAAACACCACCCACATACGGAAGGCTCGTTTTAAATATTCTGATTCGGTTGATTTTCAAATAGGATAACCTCCAATAGTGGATCGTTGAATTCAATTGTCAAGCCGACGCACTGGCAACCGCGTGTAACCACTCTGGCTGAACTCACTTCGCTGGCTGTCAGTTTCAAAGTGAAAGACTTGTCCACAGGCGTGTACCCCAGTATCAGTACGCCCGGCACAATGTACTCGAACAGGATAATCCGCAATATCTGTCAGCGCCTTTTCGACGGCCACCTGGACTGATGGCTGCCTGTGGTGAATTTGCCAGCCGCAAAATCGGGAGCCGTCAAATTCGATACAGCCAGCAATTTTCATGAATCTTGAGGCACTCTTTTAGCAGTTAGTTCACGCACTAAACTAGCTAAGTGTTTCCGCTCACTCTCAGTTCCAATATTTGGAATTCGATTCAGCGTAATTAAATCTGCGAAAAAGACGAAAGAATCGAACAAGATTGGTATCACATAGTCAGCGAGAAAAGATTTTTTCGATTTACACCAACATCGCAGATTGTGTAGCTTCAGCAATATTCAAGTTCCCGGTTGGTCTTGTTTCGTTTGGCTTCAACAAGTTAACGTCTGAAAGACCAATCATCGGACCCGTAGCAGAGTAGTGGGTAATTGCATACCTAAGGATTTTAATTCCAGACAGGAAATCAGCTTATGTGTAGATATACTCAACATTGATTTGCACTATTTCCATACAGGATGATTTTTCCAGTTTTCAGGTATTCCCATAGCAATGCGCCATCTGTCTACATTCGCAATAGGTTCAAGGAACTTTTCAACTTCATTTTTCCACTCATTGCCAACGTGAACTCCTGAAATCAGGTACCGAAGAATCAAGAGTACATAGAAAATTCTATCGTTGCGAGGTGTAATGGGAGGTTTCCAATTTTTTCTTTGCAATCTGCTGGGTTTAATGGCTAACTCCCTGTTCCACAAACGACCGTGGTGTGAACAAATATTGCGGATATAGGTGAGTGTATGAAACCAACTGGCCAAGCAATGAGAATTCAGCGCGAATTCAGCCGATATGAATTTTTTGTCTTTGTGCTTCAGTCCCCGATAGCCAACAGACAAACTGCCCAGGGACATGACTTCCGTTACCATCCAGACCGGCAGTGTTGGGAAACCGGTATATTTGTTGCTATAGTGAGTGATGAAAGCTTCTTTACCCAGATTACGTTTTGCCGCATTCTCAATCTTACTCAACCATTCAGCATGCTTGAAATTTGGCTGAAAGCTCGCTGAATCTTTATGTCCGAATGCGCCGTACTCATGACCCATGCGATAGGCAAATAGGGAACGCAAATGCACTTCAATTCGTTCGATTGCGTCCATCATCTGCAAACGTAAAACCCGATCAAACTCGTACAGTTTCATTACCTCGTTGAGATGAGCGCCTGCCTCAAAACTGGCGGAAACCACGCCAAATTTTTCTTTCTTACGTAACGGGTACCAGTAGACACTTAGACGGTAATAGCTGATGGTCCTGAGATGGGACAAAGCGAGATCGTCATCGTCTACTGTCAACCCGCGACTTTTCAGCTGTTGGAGCTGTTGCTCAAGCGTGAGAGGTGGTTTTCGGTATTCTTCGTTCACCGAAAGTTTTCAAATTGCGGGCAAAGAAAAGCCGTCAAGGTTGCGCATTGTGAAGAGGCGTGACGGCTATATTGAGTTCTAATATAACCTCATTGGCCTTCAGAATCACCCTAATCCTCAGTTAGAGACTGCCAGCGGCGGCTAAGGCGAGATTTTCGGCACTCTGGCGGTTCGAAGCGCCAGGATTTTCCAAACCATCAAGCCACACACCGAAATCGGTGACCATTTTACCCGGCTGAACCCACTGCGAAGCGAATCTGGCGGCTCAGCAGCAAATCCGGCGCAAGCCTGTCCCTGACAGTAGACTGACTGCCATGATCTGTAGTGTAAAGCCGTTTCAGAACGAATGAGAAGTCAGGACAGGCTGCAGCGGCGGATGGCCCAAAGCGACTGTTCCAGGACAGGAAGTTTGGCCGCACTGACTTTCAGGGTCCACTGCCGCGCATGGCGAACCACCTGTCCGGCCATCGCATACAGTCGGTGACGGAAACTGATCGCCCGCACGCCATACCACTCCTGCGGCAGTTTCATGCGCATCAGCGCAAGCAGATTGAAGGCAATCGAAGACAGAAGCAGGTACGCGACATTGGCTTTGAACTCGCCGCACGGCAGATGCGCCGCGCTGAAGTCACTGCGAATTTCCTTGAGCCGGTTTTCCGAGCTGTCCCCTCTCTGGTTGTACCACCATACAATCTCGCCGTCACTGAAGCGGTCCAGGTCCAGATCGGTCGCAATCGCCCGGTAGATGTACCTGCCGCTGACCGCACTTTGCACATCGACCTGGTGCAGGCCTTCATTTTTGAAAACCATCTTCAGCTGCTCAGTCCCGTCAGGCATCCCAGCGTCGGCCGGCAGCTTGTCCCGCACCCGTTTTTTCTGCACCACCAGACAGAAAGCCTCAGGCACATCTTCCATCACATGCAGCGTACGGGCCAGATACTCGCCTTCCAATACCGCACCGTCGGCATTCACAACCGCATTCCAATCCTCATCCTTAATGTCCAGTACCGTTTTCTTCACCGCACTGTCCATCTTCGCCCGAATCGCAAAACGGATGCCGTGTGCGCGGCAATCATTGATGATGCCCGCCTGATAGGAGGCGGCATCGGCCCGGAAGCGAGTGACACCCACCCCTTCGGGCAGCGCCGCGCGGCAGCGCCGGAAAAACTCAACATTCTCAGCCCCAGGCGGCACATTGCCCTCGCGAAGCTCAGCCGCAGCCACCTGACCGGTCTCGGCAATGTGACCGAACATCGGCATGTACCCGCGATGCTTCTTATACGTCCACTTCGCGTCTTTTTTCTTCGACCGAATCGCCGATGCGTCAATGTCCAAAGTGACGCACTTTCGATCACCCAGCGTCGCTTTCATCACCGCGCGGTTGACCTGCTCGAGAACCGAGATCATCTGTCGACTGTCGCCGACTCTGTGAAGCCATCCACCCAGCGTCGTGGCACAGGGAATCGTCCCAAAACCCAACAGCTTCATCAGCGCCGGTTCACTGCGCAGGTGGCGCACATCGTCGATGCACCCCGCACCTTCGTGGAACATCAGCATGAAGGTATTGAAAATGGCGCTGTGCCGGTAGCCTCGATTGCTGCCGGGTGTGGGCATTGACGAATCAATGAGCTGTGACAGCTCAAGGCGCTTGAGCAGTTCGGCTGGCACCACCAGACCGGCTCTGGAGGTGAAATTGTGGCAGCTTGCCGCAGTGTTGTATGGTAGAATCTTCATAAGCCTTGCGAAATCTGAGAGCCGTTTCGAATTCACCCATTGGGTGAATGCCGAATTGGGCGTTTTTTTCAATATCTCTCTGATTTTACAGGGCTTTATCATTTTCTGCAACTTTTTATTTGCGGATCAGGGAATCAAGACGTATTTTTCAGATTTATACAACTAGCCAGACCGGTAAGTTGGTGTTGAATACAATAATTAATTGCAGCTCGATGGATAGAAATTCTCGCTGGCTGTGTCCTTACATAGCTGCCATGTAGGTCTGTGGCCTAGTCTACTATTGGGAGCAGAAACTCCAACGGACGGGATGTAAGACTCCCAGCGTATCAGCTGAAAAATTGTAGTTTTCCAATTTAACCACTTCGTTCACCAAGACAATCAAATTTCGGGCGCCAGATTTTTGTTTGTATTCTATCGTGAATCTACCAACGTCTTAATCAGTTCATGCGACTCTCCAGCGAATCGCTTACTTCGCTCTGCCGTACTTCCATTTATCTTCATTGTTGCTGTATGATCGATCGATTCGACTAGATCATTTACTTCGTGGGGTCGAGCGAATCTAATCGCTACCTTCTTGCTTATTGGAATCCATTCATTGAACTTTCCGACAGGTGAACTGCCGATAATAAAACTTTTATTTTGACTGCAGGTAAAACCGGTGACAATCGAGCAATCAGATAGTACTGACATAATTGTTGTACTAGGTTCGGTTCCAGCGAATCTTGCAAAAAAATCATTCTTTTCAGATTTTAGGAAATCTTGTGATGAAACTACTACTTGTTCATCCTGATTGAGTGGGCGACCAACATATTCCTCATATTTTTTCGGAATTTCCTGAACCAAAGATTCCGCTGCTTTGTTTACATCTTCACGGATATCTGGAGTACGTCTTCTAAGAGAAACAACAAACTCTTGAAGTAGATTTCTTTCAGCTCTGTTAAAACTCGGGGCTTCAATTTCCAAATCAGATTCAACCACTTTTGCAATAATCGGTGCCACTTTGGATTCAAGGCATGTGAATTTATTGTCTATCTTGAAGTCTTTCTTACCACTTTTATCAAGTGTATAGGTATGATTCTCAAAAAATTCATTATTTGGAATTGACTTTCTCACCCCCAGACCATGGTTACTCTTGTCATAAATGTACAACAACCCGTTTGAATCTGTAAACCGCTCCAGAATAAATTTCGGAACGCTGTGCTGCCTTTTTGGATTGGACATCAATCTAACGCATTTCGAGGGTGATACTGTCGAAAGTAGTTGAAATAGATAAACACTAAGCGCCGTCTGTTCAACACCAGTTCGCATTCCCTTAATTTGCCTTAATGAAATCTATTTCAAGATATTCACTTTGCCTTGAGTATTATTGCTGTGTATGCCGATATTGCGAAGCACGGCAGGCTTGTGTTTGATGATTCCAAAGCCGAGACAGAGCCTCTATGCCTATCGCATGACATGGCATCATTGCAATCAACGTCTGACACAGACCAGCCGTAGCCTTGGATTCGAACTTTTAATTGCCCATCTATGGCATTGGTACTGACATTCAACAATACCTATACGGCATAAACTAAATCTGTAATGTCAAGCGAATTACCACTATAGGGTAGAGTCAGTGAGTAAACACAGCCAAATCCTATTGCCTGAAAACTGCTCGATTCGCCGAAAGCAACGCTCAACCAGTCAAGATCTAAACAAATAAGTGACTACCATACAGAATCAGCTTCTTCAATACAATCTGTAATGGTTTTCGACATTCGTTTTCTTTATTTCCTTTGGTCCCAATTGCGTGAAAATTTTCGGCAACACTTCACTGAATCCATCAATTCAATTTCTGAATGTCGGTTACTTCGATCAGATTACTGATTATGTTTTTAGCAACTTCTACTGAAATTCAACAAACCATCGATTGAGTATAATCATTGCCACTTTTCACGCAGTTGCGGTGGTGCCTTTGAATTCAAATATTAATTCAGAAACTGACTCATTTCGGTCAGGTCCCGACGAAACTGGTCATTTCGGCATTTATGGTGGCCGATTTGTCGCTGAAACACTGATGCCGTTGATTTTGAACGTTGAAAAGGCATACCGAGCGGCGAGCAATGACCCTGAATTTCAAAATGAGTTCGATTACTACGCCAAACACTACATCGGTCGACCCAGTCCACTCTACCATGCCGCTCGACTGAGCGAGCATCTTGGCGGTCCCAAAATCTACTTCAAACGAGATGAACTGAATCATACCGGCGCGCACAAAATCAACAACACGCTAGGGCAAATCTTGCTTGCGCGGCGGATGAAAAAAACTCGCATCATTGCCGAAACTGGAGCCGGGCAACACGGAGTTGCAACTGCAACAGTGTGTGCGCTGTTCGACCTTCCTTGTGTGGTTTACATGGGTGAAACCGATATTGAACGTCAAGCTCCCAATGTGTTCCGAATGAAATTGCTGGGCGCCGAAGTGATACCGGTTACCTCAGGAACCGGCACACTCAAAGATGCCATGAACGAAGCGCTGCGCGACTGGGTGGCAAATGTTGATACCACTTTTTACATTATCGGGACTGTTGCCGGGCCGCATCCCTATCCGGAAATGGTGCGAAACTTTCAAAGTGTTATTGGAAACGAAACACGTGAGCAGATTCTGGAAGCCGAAAACCGGTTGCCGGATTGTTTAGTGGCCTGCATTGGCGGTGGTTCGAACGCAATGGGGCTTTTCCATCCATTTCTTGATCATCCAGATATCCAAATTATTGGCGTGGAAGCAGCTGGCCTAGGTATTGAAACGGGCAAACACGCTGCTTCGATTACAGGTGGACAACCGGGCGTATTGCACGGCAATCGAACCTACTTGCTACAAACAGATGACGGTCAGATTATTGATGCTCATTCAATTTCCGCAGGACTTGACTATCCGGGTATTGGACCAGAGCACTCCTGGTTACATGAATCTGGCCGGGTTTCTTACGTTTCCGTTACCGATGAGGAAGCACTTGAAGCATTTCAGCTTTGCTGCCAAACTGAGGGAATCATTCCTGCACTGGAACCCGCTCACGCTATGGCACATGTCATGAAAATCGCAAAACAGTTTGATCCCAGCCAGATCCTGGTAATGAACATGTGTGGTCGCGGAGACAAAGACGTATTTTCAGTTGCTGAAGCTTTGGGGACAAAGCTGTGAACGATAGTAGTCTGTCTGACACCAGGATAACGCGCTGTTTCTCGAAACTCGCAAATGAGAACCGTAAGGCATTTGTTGCCTTTCTAACCGGCGGTGATCCGGATTACCAGACTAGCAAGCAGCTTGTATCAGGGCTCCCCGCAGCCGGTGTGGATCTAATTGAAATTGGCATGCCATTTTCCGACCCGATGGCCGATGGCCCGTCCATTCAGGTTTCTAGTCAGAGAGCTCTCAGAAATGGAATGACCCTGGTAAAGACTCTTGATTTGGTGAGGGAGTTTCGAAAGACAGATGATGTAACTCCAATCGTTCTGATGGGCTATTACAACCCCATCTACCGATATGGTGCGCATCGTTTTGTACAAGAGTGTGCTGAAATTGGCGTCGACGGGCTGATCATCGTTGATTTACCACCGGAAGAGGATACGGAACTTTGCGAGCCTGCTCTAACCGCAGGCCTGCACTGGATCCGATTGGTCACCCCTTCTACTGATGATGACCGCATTGATGCAGTGCTTCACAATGTCAGCGGCTTTGTGTACTACATTTCAGTATTGGGCGTAACAGGCACTCGAAGGGCCATGGCAGACCATATCGAGGTGGCTGTCTCGCGTCTTCGAAAATATACCAGTCTACCCATCGCGGTAGGTTTTGGGATAAAGACTCCAGAGCATGCAAGAGCCGTTGCAGAACATGCCGATGGAATTGTGGTAGGTTCTGCCATTGTTGACATGGTCAAAGCCAATCTCGACGAAAGCGGCAAACCCAATGCAATGCTCGTCGATCGCGTTCATGATTTTGTGCACGATATTGCCAAAGGTGTTGACAACGCCTAAATCATCTACTGACAGTCAGGCTTCGGGTGCTTTGTCTAGCCGTTTGAGGTAATTAAGCGCTGTCTTTCTTTCACTGAAATTTCCGCTTACCAGGATATCGACGGCGAAAGATCTCACCTGATCGGTTTCACCCATTTCAAACGCAATGCGAACCAAGTCTAGTAGTGTTTTTACATTTCCAAATTCGGTTATTGGTCCTAACAGTTCTTGGAGTGAGTCAGCATCAATCTCAAACACGCTTGATGGTGGAGGCACAACCTCTTCCGGATATTTTTCAGGAGAAATCAGACGTCCTAATTCCGCAGCGTGACGACAGATTTCCTCGTCAGCATTGAGGCCATCGGGAAAAATTTCTTCCACCAGTGATTCATAGGCCGCGGCATCATTGCGAGTGGCGCGGCAGGCTAATGAATAAATTATTGCCCCAATATCGTTTGGTTGTTTACTGCGCTTACCAAGTAAGACTTTTTCCGCTCCGGGAATGTCGCCATCACGCAAGTGCTGTATGACACTGACAGGTGCGACTTTATCAGCCCAGGCTATTGTTTCAGCTAGTTTTTGCTGCTGTTCTTGTGCATCTTTTACCTTTTGATGTTCGGCTTTGGGAGGACTTGACTTAGGTTCCGGCTTCTTCGGAGAGACGAGTGTTAATTCAAACAAAGCCAACCCTGAAGTGAGTACAAAAAGCGCCCCGAAGACTACCAAAGCGACAATCAGTAACCAAACGACACGCGCTGACGGGTCCTGTTCACTGCGCTGGACAACCCATTCCCAAAGGTCCTTGAGGTGCTCACCCTCAATTTGGGTTGCTTCCAGCAACAGGTAGGAGAATGTCTGCTGTAGAGCCGAGACTAATGAGGCCAGTTCGATATCCAATTGTTCTTGCGATACTGAGAATCAATAGTTTGTTGATTCAACCGAATTGCTTTCCAAACAGCTATTTTAGATTCTGACCTCATTCAACAAGAATCTATTCATCGTTCTTGTTGGGAACGCCCATACCAAGTGCAGCACCTCTGCAGATGATCTGGCAGAACTAGTGTTGTATCAACTATCAAACACCGAACAGAGCCAGTTAATTTGATAAAGAGTAATGTTAGCTACTCTTCGCGTTCAATCGGGCATGAGAGTGAATGGGACTGCTGGCTGATTATCAGACTTGCATTTGCGAATATTCCCGACACTCCTCACCGCAAGAATGATGTCATTTGCGATAGCGGCATGCCGAACTCAAGCTGCTCGCTTTGGAGCATCTGCCGTTGCGACTGAATCACCTCCAACTGCGCCAGTCGCCTGATCACCCTCTCTGTCCGGTCTGAGCGGCTTTCGGAACCAGACGCAGGTGAGATGGCACCGCTCTTTGCACGCCACCACCGGTCCCCTCAGCCCCATGGTGGCCGAATGGCTCGAATTCAACAGGCGGCTCCGCCAGCTCGAATACCCCGTCCGCCACATCAATCAGATAGATGCCCGAGTCCCAGACCAGCTCGCGATGTCGCTTGTCGATCTCCACCACCGCCAATATCGGATACACCGGCGCATTCCGATACTCCGGCTCCAAAGCCCGAAACATATCCACATGTCGCCACACCTGCCGCAGATGCTCTGGCCTGAACCGGCTCTTGATCTCAATCAGATACACCACCGTCGTACCATTTCGCGCCACGCCCCAGGCGTCAATTTCCACCTCGCCGTGCTTCTCGGACCTGTGGGAATAAGTGTCCTCGTAATGCGCATCAAAACGCTTCTTGAGAATTCGCCTGAGCGAGGGTTGCGCCAGAGCTTCGGTGAAAGCTCCGAACTTGTTGCCGTAATCGCCGAGCTGCCTGCCTTGCTCCTTCATCTGCTTGGTTTGTTCCTTCAACTTCCTGGTCTGTTTCTTCGTCTGCGCCGTCAACTCCGCAATGCGCCGCTCATTTTCTTTCGACAAATCACGCGTCTCCCTGGTGATTTTTTCAGTCTCTTTGCGTAGTTCAGCGATCTCCGCGTCAGATTCTTCTCGCGATTTGGCAATGCGCTGATAAATCTGTTCGGTCTCTTCGCGTATTGCCTGAATTCTCTGCTCAGATGTCGTCATTCTACCCTCCTACATTTGGTAGCTGTCAGCCTTTTCAAGGTGCTTTCGACAAAAAAATCAATTTGCAAATTGATGGATGCTGATGTTGCAAAGATGATAACACAGAATCGTATGGTTGACTGTTCGCTGCCAAGCATTCCAGCACCTTGAAGATTCAGGCACCGCCGCTCAACATGGCTGCGAGAGCAAACCTAAACCGTCGTTTGCCAATCCATCATCAGATCGTCGTTCCTAATCCGACTTCAGCCTATCGCTTGACACTAGACTGTACCGTCAATGAGGTACTCGGCAATTTGAATACTGTTTAAGGCGCCACCTTTCCTGACATTGTCAGAAACGATCCACAGATTCAGGCCCAGATCATGGGAGATGTCTTCTCGAATGCGACCGACAAAAACATCGTCCCGATTCGCAGCCTCTGTCACTGCTGTTGGATACAACAATGCCTGCGGATCATCTATCACAGTGACGCCTTTGGCTTGCTGCAGCAACTCCCGCGCGTCTGCCGCAGTCAGTTTATCCCGGGTTTCTATGTGAACTGCTTCGGAATGGCCAAAAAATACAGGAATTCGGACAGTGGTTGGATTCACTCGAATGGTCTCGTCTCTCAACAGCTTTCGAGTTTCCCACACCATTTTCATTTCTTCCTTGGAATACCCATTCTCCTGAAATACGTCAATGTGTGGAATCGCATTGAACGCAATCTGCCGAGGCGCAACCTCTGTTTCAATCGGCTTGCCATTCAAAAGTGCGGCTGACTGATTGGCCAGTTCATGTACGGCTGATCGCCCAGCTCCTGAAACTGACTGATACGTACATACGTTTATTCTTTCTATTCCAACAGCATCATAAATTGGCTTGAGTGCAACAACCATCTGAATTGTTGAACAATTCGGATTCGCGATGAGTTGGTCTTCTTCAGTCAAAACATCTGCATTCACTTCGGGGACTACCAACGGAACTTCAGGCTCATACCGAAATCTTGATGTATTATCAATGACGGTACAACCTTGTTCCACCGCCTTTCGTGCATAAACGTCCGAAACACTTGCACCTGCAGAGAACAGCCCGTATTGAACGCGCGAAAAATCAAATTCTGACAACAAGCCGACCTTTACTGGCTGGTCGCGAAACTGCAGTGTCGATCCCGCGGAACGCTCACTACCCAACGGATAAATATTTCTGATCGGAAAATCCCGCTCTTCCAGTATGGACATCATCGCTTCACCGATCATTCCCGATGCTCCAACAACTGCTACATCAAATGTTTCCCGCATGACAGGCCTTCCTGTTTCCTCTAAATGTTCCTCAATTCAATCGCTGCTTTAATTCACTTAGAACTTCTGTTCCCATCCGTTCCGTGCCAACTTTTTCGGCACCTGCAAAGTATATATCAGGCGTTCGCAATCCCCGTTCAATCACGCTCTCAACAGACTGTTCTACAAGATCGGCCAAATTGTCTTTTTTCATGGTATAGCGCAGCAGCATCGCCAACGACAGGAACATAGCCATCGGATTGGCCTTGTCCTCTCCGGCAATATCCGGGGCAGTACCGTGAACCGGTTCGTATAGTCCTTTCTGATTGTTGTCCAGTGAAGCAGACGGCAACATTCCAATTGATCCGGTTAACATCGCGGAGATATCTGAGAGAATGTCGCCAAACATATTTGTTGTAACAATGACATCAAACTGTTTAGGATCTCGAACGAGCTGCATCGCAGCGTTGTCAACCAGCATGTGAGTCAATTCAACGTCCGGATATTCCGTTCCAACTTCAGTCACCACCTCTCGCCAAAACTCCGTTGTTTCCAGCACATTCGCTTTGTCAATTGAACACACCCGATTACCTCGCTGACGGGCAATGTTGAAAGCAACATGAGCGATTCGTTTCACTTCATCATCATGGTAAACCAGCGTGTTTATCCCACGGCGGCGACCGGAATCCAGCGTTTCCACTCCCCGTGGTTCACCAAAATAGATGCCCCCTGTCAGTTCTCGAATAATCAGAATGTTCAACCCTGCAACAATTTCGTCTTTCAGCGATGACGACGACGCGAGAGACGGAAACAGAATCGCTGGCCTAAGATTTGCGAATAGGTCCAATTCACGACGCAACCGCAAAAGTGCCGTCTCAGGTCGTTCTGATCTTGGTAAATTATCCCATTTCGGACCGCCGGCAGCACCAAACAGAATGGCATCACAAGCTTTTGCCATAGACAATGTCGAATCAGGAAGCGAGTGCCCCGTCTTGTCATAGGCTGCACCACCCAGATCTGCATACTCCAAATTTACATCCAGACCGGCCGCATCGCGTAAATATTCAACCACGCGAACGGACTGGGAAACGATTTCCGGGCCAATCCCGTCACCGGGAATCACCAAAATATTTATCGTCATCTGATTGACTCCTTGAGAAAGAAACGTTTGTTAAAATTTAAAGTTGACAGGAAAGCTAATCGCCGAAATGAAACGAAAAAAAACAGCACATATCGACACGACGTCTGCCAACTTCAGAAATCTGGTAATTTCGCTGTCCGAATCTGTTGGACAGCACCAGATTTCAGTTGTCCGCGACGCCATGCATCCGAACGCGCTGATTTCATCTGAAGCCGTGCATTATGAACTGGTTAAGAAGATTTTTCGAGATATTTATCGGGCCAATCGCTGCTACCACCTCAATGCGACCGTTGACTGCCATAAAACCTTTGATGTGCTGGGTAAAATTCACGCTGAACTCGTCGATTCGGAAAAAACTGATGTGGATCAGATTGGGCTGTTACAGAACATAGGTGAAGCGACTCGAAAATTCTTTGAAGCACACGACTCCTGCCCGTCAAATCAGACCCCTGAATCAAAGGATTCTTCAGTCACGACGTTTGGCAAGGTTGCCAGTTTGATACGTTAGTCTTCTCCTGTCGCTTCAAATTCACCACCTGCCAGTTCCGATCGCTCAGTTTCTGATGGTTCGTCCGTTTCACCCGGAATTATTGGCGCTGGCGGTATCACGTCGGCATTTTGACCGCGATGTCTAAGTGCATGATCCATCAACACCAAAGCCAACATCGCTTCGGCGATTGGAGCAGCTCGCAAACCGACACACGGATCATGCCTTCCCGTCACTGAAATACTAACAGGCTCACCACTCACGTTCACCGTCCGTCCAGGCAATACGATACTCGAAGTTGGTTTGAATGACACGTTTACGACAATTGGCTGTCCGGTGGAAATGCCGCCGACAATTCCGCCTGAATTATTTGACAAAAATCCCGTGGGCACTAGTTCGTCGCGATAGTCTGATCCTTTCATTGTGGCACTCTGAAATCCTGCACCAATTTCAACGCCTTTAGCAGCATTGATACCCATCATGGCAGAAGCGATGTCCGCATCCAGACGGGAATAAACCGGTTCACCCCAGCCCACTGGAACATTTTCTGCCACTGCTGTCACCACCGCGCCGACAGAGTCTCCAGCACGGCGCAACTCGTCAATATACTCTCCGAGCTGTTCGACCCCCGACTGGTCTGGCCAGAAAAACGGATTGCTTTCTACCGATTCCCAGTTGTGGGACTCCGGTTTAATCTGGCCAATCTGCGATACACGACCGCGAATCTCTACGCTGTATCGCTCACGCAGATATTTCTTGGCAATGGCACCCGCTGCAACGCGAAGTGCAGTCTCCCGCGCCGATGAACGTCCACCGCCTCGATAATCTCTAATGCCGTACTTTTGCAGATAGGTGTAGTCTGCATGTCCAGGTCGAAACCGGTCGGCAATTGCAGAATAATCCCGTGAACGCTGCTGGTTATTTCGAATCAACAGGCCGATTGGTGTGCCTGTGGTTCGATTCTCAAACACACCGGATAGAATCTCCACCTCGTCAGACTCGCGCCGCTGTGTCGTGTAGCGGGAACTGCCAGGTTTGCGTCGATCGAGTTCCGGCTGAATATCAGCCACCGTCAACTCCATGCCCGGTGGACAGCCGTCCACAATACATCCAAGCGCCGCGCCGTGACTCTCGCCGAATGTGGTCAGAACAAACAGCTTTCCAAACGAGTTTCCTGACATCAGTTAAATCTCCCGAACACCTTGTCTGCAGGCTGAGTTTATCGCTGTGATCAGTGGACAAACTGGATTAATGGGGCGCATCTGCTTAACTTGAGGCATGATCTGCGACCCCACGCGGTCAGAAAACTCTCCGCACCCTTGCAAATCCTTTAACAACACCTGAAGACTTTTGGTCATCGCTTCAAATACACTGGAATGATCACTAAGTTCGTCATCCTGGTATTCTTGTGCACACAAGAACAATTTCTCAAATTCGAAAATAGACTGCTCGAGCATATTTCTAAGCTCCGAATCCGTTCTCAAAGAATTCTACCACCCAGTCTTCGCTAAGTTATAGGAAGCGTAACTCCAGTCTGCTTCTGATACTTACCTTTTCTATCTCGGTACGAAGTTTCGCACGGCTCGGAGGCTTCAAAAAAAATAACTTGCGCCACACCCTCATTGGCGTAAATTTTTGCAGGGAGCGGTGTTGTATTCGAAAATTCAAGTGTGGCGTATCCTTCCCACTCCGGCTCGAATGGTGTTACATTGACGATGATGCCACATCGGGCATAGGTCGACTTTCCGAGACAGACGGTCAGCACATTACGCGGGATTCGAAAGTACTCAATGGTCCTGGCCAAAACAAAAGAGTTTGGCGGTATAACGCAGACATCACCGTAAAAGTCAACGAAGCTGGAATCGGAAAATTCCTTAGGATCGACGATAGCTGTACGAATGTTTGTGAAAATTTTGAACTCGTTTGAGCAACGGATATCGTATCCATAGCTAGACGTACCATAGGATATCACCCGGTTGCCGTCATCCTGACTGACTTGCTGAGGGACAAACGGTTCAATCATGCCGTGTTTTTCCGCCATTTCACGGATCCATTGATCTGATTTAATTGACACGACTGTGTTCCGCTTCAGGTGTTTTGAATGACAATTGATGGGAAATCGCTGGTGAAATCCTTCTTCTGTTGAGAGAGCCGGGCAGCGGCCGTACGGGCAATCTTGCGGTAGATTTGTGCAATTTCTCCATCGGGTTCATTGACTACTGTTGGCCTGCCGCGATCTGCGTCGCGCCTGATTCTTATATCAAGCGGCACCCCGCCAAGATAGCTGACCTCGTATTCCTCGGCCATCCTCTGACCTCCTCCTTCACCAAAAATATGCTCCTGATGTCCACATTGGCTGCAAATGTAAGTGCTCATGTTTTCAACGACACCAAGCACTTCAATTTCAACTTTCTCAAACATTCGATACGCTTTTCGAGCATCCAGCAGGGCAATATCCTGTGGTGTGGTCACAATTACTGCACCACTCACCGGTACACGCTGCGCAAGTGTCAGCTGCGTGTCACCTGTGCCAGGTGGCAGGTCAATCACCAGGTAATCCAAATCTGCCCACGCGGTTTGTTTGAGCAACTGCTCAAGTGCCTGAGTGACCATGGGACCTCGCCAAATCATCGGCGTTTCCTCCTCGATCAGAAACCCAATTGACATGGTCTGAAGGTGGTAACTGAATACCGGCTGCATTGACTTACCATCCTTGGATTGTGGCTTGCCTCGCACCCCCATCATACGCGGCTGACTCGGGCCGTAAATATCTGCATCCAGAATGCCAACTTGCGCACCCTCCGACGACAGTGCCAGTGCCAGGTTAGCAGAAACAGTGGACTTCCCGACACCACCCTTGCCAGAAGCGACCGCGATCATGTTTTTTACATTCTGGATTGGCGAAACACCCTTTTGTACCGAATGTGAGAAAATCTTGTTACTGACAGATACTTCAATTTCCGAAACGCCATCCATTCCACCAAGACGGCTTTCTATTTGCGCACGCAAATCTGGAATGCTGCTCTTGGCTGGGTATCCCAATTCAAGCGTCACCTTTACCTGCTGATCATTGACCAGAATATCCTTGATTTTTCGGTCATTCACCAGTGAAGTTTCCGAATGAGGATCTTGAATCTCCTGTAATGCTGATTCAATTTCGGATTTGGTTACGGTTGTCATAAAGGTTGCTCGAATTCTAAGGGCTCAAACTGCTGCGTGGCGTCGAATTCGCCTGCACACTGAATGGAAAGAAATAAAATAATAGCAGAACGCTATGCTGCGTACCGGTAAACACTTTCTGTATCTGACTGGTGCGAATATTTTAGCATACCGCGGAATAACTGCTTGATGGTGACAGTGGCCAATCGAATTGTTGAGCAATTCACCTGATCGCCGGCTCACCCATCATCCCCCATGATCTAAACATGGTTATCTGAAATGCAAAGAAAGATACTTGTCACAAGCGCTTTACCATACGCAAATGGCCCGATTCATCTCGGGCACATGGTTGAGTACATTCAGACAGATGTTTGGGTTCGATTTCAGAGAATGAATGGCAATCTGTGCTATTTTGTGTGTGCAGACGATGCACACGGTACACCGATTATGCTACGTGCCAGAAGCGAAAACGTGACGCCTGAACAGTTGATTCAGCACTATCAGGAAGCACATGAAATAGATTTTGCAGACTTCAATATATCTTTCGATAACTACCACTCTACCCATTCTCCCGAGAATCAGGAACTTGCTGAGTTTATCTACCTGCAACTGAAAAAAGGCGGTCATATTCGTCGAAAGGTCATTAACCAGGCTTACGACCCAGGTGAGAATATTTTCCTGCCCGACAGATTTGTCAAGGGAACTTGTCCGCGTTGCGGTGCTGAAGACCAATATGGCGACAGTTGTGAAAAATGCGGTGCAACCTATACACCTTCCGAGCTGATAGATCCGGTTTCGGTGCTTTCCGGTCTACCGCCCGAACAGCGTGAGTCCGAACATTTATTTGTGCGTTTAAGTAACTTTACTTCTATGCTGCAGGACTGGGTTGGCAATGAAGTTTCCCAAAGTGAAGCTCGCAACAAACTGAAAGAATGGTTTGATGTGGGCTTGGCCGACTGGGACATTTCTCGTGATGCCCCTTATTTCGGATTCCAGATTCCTGAAGAAAAGGACAAATATTTTTATGTCTGGCTGGACGCTCCCATCGGCTATATGGCCAGTTTCAAGAATTTTTGCGATCGTGAAGGCATTGATTTCGATACCTTCTGGAAAGATGAGGAGGAAACTGAACTCTACAACTTTATCGGTAAGGACATTTTGTATTTTCATGCATTGTTTTGGCCGGCCATGCTTCATGGTGCCGGGTTTCGCAGACCGACCGATGTCTACTCACATGGCTTTCTGACCGTTAATGGCAAGAAAATGTCCAAATCCCGCGGAACCTTCATCATGGCCCGCACCTATCTAGATCATCTGAACCCGGAATATCTGAGATATTACTACGCCGCCAAGCTGAACGAAAAAATTGAAGACCTTGACCTTAATCTTGAGGATTTCATTCAGCGCATCAATTCGGATTTGGTTGGAAAAGTCGTCAATATCGCCAGCCGCTGTGCGAAGTTCATATCAAACCGGTTTGAAGGTAGACTCAGCACCGAGCTGGATCACCCTGAACTCTATCAAGAACTGGCAGATGCACTTTCTTCCATCTCAGAGTCCTATGAGAATCGCGCTTTCAGCAAGGCGATGCGAAAAATTATGGCTCTTGCAGACAAAGCCAATCAGTATGTCAATGATGCTCAACCATGGGTTATTGCGAAAGATCCCGAACAGGTGAATCGGTTGCACAACGTGTGCACGCAAGGCATCAATATGTTTCGTGCACTCGTCTACTATCTGGCACCTGTGGTGCCGGACTTGGCTCGTCGCAGTGGTGAATTCTTGAATGATTCGATTGATCAGCTTGAAAAAGTTCAAACTCCATTGCTTGATCATCAAATTTCACCGTATGTCCATCTGATGACACGGATTCAACAAAAGGATGTCGATGCAATGATTAATCAATCCATGAAAAAGGAAGCGGTCCTTGACACGAATCACGACAATATTATTTCTATCGAAGACTTTGCCAAGATTGATCTTTGTACCGCGTTGATTGTTGAAGCATCGGATGTTGAGGATTCAAACAAACTGATTCGCCTGAAGGTTGATCTCGGTGACGAAACCAGGCAGGTTTTTGCTGGAATCAAGGGATTCTATTCACCAGATGAATTAGTTGGAAGGAAGGTTGTGGTTGTGCGAAACCTTAAACCGAGGAAAATGAAATTCGGCACTTCCGAAGGCATGATTCTGGCGGCGGGTGACGATGATGGCCTGTGGCTGATCGACCCCGGCGAACAGGTTGGTCTTGGTGTACCAGTCAATTGAACCCGCGCTTGAATTCAGAAATAACCGTCTCAGACATTGACCAGTGTTTGCCGCAGACACAGTGCACGGTTTGTGGATTTCCGGGGTGTCTTGAATATGCTAACGCACTGTTCAACAACGAAACACAGATTAATCGCTGTCCTCCGGGTGGTGCGGTTACCCTGTCCTCGCTAGCAAATCAATTAAATCATCCAGAAATTCCACTGGCGGATGATTGTGCCCCTTACGCGGGTCGCTTCGTCGCCGAAATTATTGAATCGGAGTGCATTGGATGCACCCTTTGCATCGACCCTTGTCCTGTCGATGCCATCGTTGGGGCATCACGACAGATGCACAGCATATTGGCTGATGATTGTACTGGCTGCGAGCTGTGTCTCAATTTTTGCCCGGTCGATTGCATCGTAATGGTCAAGCATTCCGATCATCAGAAAGGTGAAACCTGGCCTGAATTTTTGGACTCAGAAGTAACCCGCTGGAGACACCTGGCAGCACGTCACCGTTCGCGAATGCAAACTCAGCAAGATTCTACCGATGTTGCTCAACGTGAAGAAATAAAACAGGAAATTCGAAAAGCAGTAAATCGCGAACGGACAAAGCGGTGGAAGACAAAAAAGCGCGCCACACGTCTTTCACACTCTCAAACATCAAGTCAATGAATGCCAAGAAAAGATTCGAAATCTTCACAAGGCTAAAAGCCACCAATCCGAATCCAACGACCGAACTGAATTACCGCAGCAATTTTGAGTTGCTGATTGCAGTCGTACTTTCCGCCCAGTCAACCGACAAGGCCGTTAATCAGGCTACCGACAAGCTGTTCACCGCAGCACCTGATCCTCAATCAATGCTGGACCTGGGCATTGATGGACTCCGTGAAATGATTAAGTCAATTGGTCTATTCAACAGCAAAGCCAAGAATATTCTCAGCTTGTGCCAGATCTTGATTAATAATCACGATGGAAATATTCCGTCCAATCGAGCAGATTTGGAAGCGCTGCCTGGGGTGGGACGAAAAACCGCAAATGTCATTTTGAATACTGCATTTGGTCAACCAACCATCGCGGTTGATACACATATCTTTCGAATTTCAAACCGAATTGGTCTGGCACCCGGTAAGAATGTCATAGAAGTGGAACAGAATTTGTTGAAATGGGTACCAAAGGAGTTTTTGGTTGATGCCCACCACTGGCTGATTCTTCACGGTCGGTACACCTGCACTGCAAAAAAGCCAAATTGCCATTCATGCGTCATATTCGACTTGTGTGAATTTTCCGAAAAGCAGGAATATGCTGACATACAACTTCAAAAGGCATAAAGGCGAGTGAATGACGACTGAAACCAATGAACGGCAGTTCCTGTTTGACGTATGGAACAAAGTTCAGAACAAAGAGAAGCTCAATGCTACGGAAAAGATGATCAGCAAAATCATAGACATGCACCCAGAAGTGGACAGCGTGCTATCAAATCCTGAAGTTTTTGCCGACCATCAATTCGACATAGATGAACCGGATCCTTTTTCTCACCTTGGTCTACATGCCATCGTAATGGAAATGGTGAACAATGACTCACCAAGCGGACTTCGCTCCATCTATGATCAGCGCGTAAATCAAAGGGGGGATAAACATGAGGCCCAACATGACCTGATGCTGGCTGTATTTGACTGGCTGGTCGTCAATGCGGAAGATGAAATGAATGAGCAGCAGGAAGGACAGTTTATCGCCCAACTGCGTGAACAATTCAGTCAACCAGTTACTGACAATTGATCACCAATGTAGATGACTCCAGTCTCTATTCACCACCATTGCCACAGGCTGCTCTGATCATATCGATTCATTCAAATTTTGATCTAGAGTTTGAAACAAATATGACACATTGCAGGTCAAAGTAAGTCACCCGTTTGTTGGGGTATTATTTTTATTCAATAATTTTTGGAGGACTGACTTATGAAGTCACAGAAACTTCTTCTCGCTACAGCGATCAGCGGTGCAATCGCTCTTGGTTCATTGACCCTTTCAACCGTCGCGAACGCGGATGAAAAGGAAAAATGTTATGGCGTTGCCAAAGCCGGACACAATGATTGTCAAACCGCTAACAGCTCATGCGCTGGCACTTCAACTGTGGACGATCAGGGCGATGCATTTGTTCTTCTTCCCACGGGATTGTGCGGAAAACTCACCGGCGGCAGTTTAGAATCCTCGTAGTAGAATTCCCGCAATTTTTCGATTACATGCTTTGAAATGGTTACGCGCCCGATTCCAGCTGATTCCGTTGGGATCGGGTTGCGTGGCGACCACTGTGAATATGTAGCCGCCAATAAGCCGTCAGTTGACTGGTTCGAAGTTCACAGTGAAAATTATTTCGGACAAGGTGGCGCTCCCCACGACTGGTTAAGGCAAATCCGTCGAGACTACAGTCTCAGTTTTCATGGCGTCGGTCTTTCACTGGGTTCAACTGACGATCTGAATGTAAAACACCTGGAACGGCTCAAGGAGTTGATTGACATTTACGAGCCAGGCCTGGTGTCAGAACACCTATCGTGGAGTTCAATAGATGGAATTTACCTTCACGACCTTCTGCCATTGCCATTCACAAAAGAAACAGTTTTACATCTCGCGAATCGCATCGAGCGGGTTCAGGACATTTTAGGTCGCACTATCTTGGTCGAAAATGCGTCGACCTATCTTGAGTTCTCGCATTCCGAAATGAGTGAATGGGAGTTCATTAACGAAATCACTCGCCTAAGTGGTTGTCAATTATTGCTTGACATCAATAACGTATACGTGAACGCCTGCAATCACGACTTTGATCCGACTGAATTTCTTTCCGAAATATCACCAAGCGTAGTCGGTGAAATTCACTTGTCAGGACACACTGTGAAAAAATTACCGGAAGGTACGATTCGTATTGACACTCATGACCAGAGAGTCTGCGATGATGTCTGGAATCTATACGAAGCCGTTGCAAATCGCTTTAATGCGGCACCCACTCTGATTGAATGGGATAAAGATCTACCGGAATTTTCCGTTCTGATGGATGAAGCAAACATTGCGAGAAGTTACCGACAGGAGATGCAAAGTGCAGCTGCGTGAGTTGCAAAGTCACTTTAGTGCTGAGATTCTTTGCGGAGAAAATACAAGCGTACAAACACTTGTTGAACAGCGCGGTTTTGAAGCCACACGGCGAATTAATGTATATCGGAATAACATCTTTGCAACCCTGGCTGAAACTCTATCCAACATATTTCCTGTTAGCTGTGCAATGGTTGGTGAAGAGTTCTTCAAGTCAATGGCGCGAATCTATATTCGATCCCACACACCCGACAGCGGGAATCTGCATGACTTTGGCGAACACCTGCCGTCTTTTATTGAGTCCATGCCGGAACTCAGTAATTATCCGTATTTGTCTGCACTCGCTGAAATTGACTGGGCTTGCCATCGAGCATTTCACTCGACATCAGTGAATTCTCTTGACATCAGCAGCCTGGCTGATTTTTCACCCGACAACTACGAAGACCTGCAGTTTGAGTTTCACCCCGCAATACACACAATCAAGTCCAAATATCCGATATTTGATATTTGGAACTTCGCGACTTCGAATGGCCACGCTGACACCACTCCGGACCTTAATTCTGAAGGGCAACAAGTTCTAATTCATCGTCCAAAAAGCGGTGTAAAAGTTGTAAATATCGAAGACGGTCTATTTCAAATGATCAATTTTCTCCGCGAGCACAAAACGCTCGGAGCGACTATTACTTCAATTCTGAGTTCAAATCCCGAATACAATTTGAAAGAAGGATTGAATCGCCTGTTTTCGTTTGGCGCAGTATCCACAATTACGGTTAAGCGTAGTTTCGTTCATCAATAATTCTACCTCCCGGTCCTGGAAGAACTTATGGCTGCAATCATTCAACTTTATCGAAAAATACTTTGTCTGCTGAATTGTGGGGCACCGATTGCCGATCTTTTGGTGCGACTTTGGATAGCAAATGTCTTTTGGAAATCTGGACTGACCAAAATTGCCAATATAGATACCACGATGTATCTTTTTGAATACGAATACGCTGTGCCAATTGTGCCATTTGAATTGGCAGCTTACATGGCGATCTTTGCGGAACTGGTCTTTCCGGTACTGTTGGTTCTCGGGCTTGCGACTCGAGCAACTGCTGGAGCACTTTTTATATTCAATGCCATGGCCGTTATATCGTACCCGTCATTGAATCCCGCTGGAGTTATTCAACATCAAGTGTGGGGTATCATGCTGTTGATTCCGCTGTTTCATGGAGCCGGGGCAATTTCACTCGACCACTTCATAAACAAGCGGTTTCCCAAGTAGTGCCTTCAATGGACGTGCTTAACGACACAATACCTGTCGTATCTGATACTTTCAGCAATCTGTCGCTAGATTCCAGCAGCTCAATCAAGCGCTGGAATTTTTTCTCGACACTCCAAGAACATGGAATTAGAGGGCTAACGCGCGCCAAAATTCGGGAAGTTCAGGTCAATTTAGGTAAACTCTGCAATCAGGCGTGTAATCACTGTCACGTGGATGCAGGTCCCAATCGGACTGAAATCATGACTTGGGAAGTCATGGAGAAAATCGCCCGCTGGTGTGTCGACAACCAGGTCGAATTAGTCGATATAACCGGCGGAGCACCGGAACTCAACCCGAATTTCAGACGTTTTGTCGACACCTGTCTTGCTAACAACATGTCAGTTACCTCTCGATGCAACCTGACAGTGTTGCTGGTCGATGGGCAAGAAGACCTCGCCGCCTGGTATACCGACCGTCGAGTAAAACTGATCTGTTCGCTGCCCTGTTATTCCAAGGACAATCTCGAGCAACAACGTGGTAAAGGTACATTTGGACAGAGTATTAGTGCCCTGCAAATTTTAAACAAGCACGGCTACGGCATCCTTCCACACCTGGAGCTAGACCTCGTCTATAACCCCAATGGAGCTTTTCTGCCACCGGCTCAGGATTCGTTGGAAGCAACATACAAAATACGTCTTGAAGAAGATTTCGGTATTCATTTCAACCGACTTTACACGCTTACGAATTTACCAATCAGCCGCTTCCGACACTATCTGAAACGAACCGGGGAATATGACGGCTACATGAACCTTCTGCAAGAAAATTTTAATCCGCAGACAGTACCAAATCTGATGTGTCGACACATCATCAGCGTAGACTGGTTAGGGAGAATCTACGACTGTGACTTCAATCAAATGCTGGATATTCCAGCCGGCTGGAACACGCCTAGATATCTGTGGGATCAAGATCTTGATCAGTTCACGAATGACCGTATTGCGGTCGATTCCCATTGCTTTGGGTGTACAGCTGGCGCAGGAAGCAGTTGCGGCGGTTCACTTGCGTGACTTCTTTAATCTATTTGGCCAATCGCTGTCGATACGCTTCAAAAGCAACCACCCCAACCGCTACAGAAACGTTCAGACTTGATATTTTGCCTCGCATTGGTATGCAAGCGAGTTGATCACATCTCTTTCTGGTTCCAACCCGCAATCCAGTCTCTTCCGTACCGAATACCAGCACACATTTTTCCGATAAATCTAGTTCGTAGACAGAATCGGACGCGTCTCCTTCGAGTCCAACAACAAAGTAATCCTGCGACTTCAACTCATCCAGCGTACGAATGAGATTTGATGCGCGGTAAATCGGGGTGGTTTCCATCGCACCCGCCGCGGTTCGAGAAACGGTTGCTGTAAGCGCGCAGCCGCGACTTCGGGGGAGAATCACGCCTCCCGCTCCGGCAGCGTTGGCACTTCGAAAGCAGGCACCAAGATTACGTGGATCTAAAATTCCATCCAAAGCAACAAGCAGATTTGAATCCGGTAGCGTACCAAGCCATTCCGATAAATTTTTGCCATGCGATTCACCGACCCGAAAATGGCTGAGAATAATAACGCCCTGATGTTTGTTTCCTTCAGAGATCTCAGCTAGATCACTATTTGGCAAACGTTTAATTTTTATCCGGCGGCTTCTTGCAATTTGCTCAATTTCCCGCAAGCGACGATCTTGTCGCTTGGCACTCAATAGTACCGTTTCAATATCGTCTGCCCTGTTTTTCAACATCGCGATGGCGACGTGTATGCCGTAGTGTTTTTGCATTTTGTAATTTGCTTTAGTTGCGTTGTTGATTCTCTTTGATTCGCGATGCCGGGTCTTTACCAAAATCTGATATGAAAGCCATCATCACAGAAAATTATCGTCAGGCCAGTTCAAAATTGACGTGTCCCAACTCAGGATCGGCACCCGCGACTCTCACTTTCAAACTATCACCAATGCAGAAACGCTTGCCAGTACGGTCGCTGACCAAATTTCTTGATGACTCTTCATAACTGAAATACTCATACCCCAAATCTGATACATGAATCATACCGTCAACATACGGTGAATCCAATTGAACAAAAACTCCAAAATGTCTGCAATCTGTAACTACCGCATCAAACCTCTCTCCTACACGTGATTTCATCAATTCCGCCTTAAGCCAACTTTCAGCATCCCTCGCACAGCTCTCTGCGCGACGCTCCGTTCGGGAACTCTGCTCTGCAAGTGATGTGAGTACCGATTCTTCAGGATTATCTCCGGTGTCATTCAATACACGTTTAATCATCCGGTGAACGACCAAGTCCGGGTATCTTCGAATTGGCGAAGTGAAATGCGTGTATTCGGGGTAATTCAATGCGAAGTGAGAACCGTTCTTTGAAGAGTAAATTGCCATTTCCAGGCTACGCAGAAGGTGAATCTGGAATGCAGAATACAACGTGGGACTTTGCCTTCTCAACTGCTCAGTCACAATCTGGCAATGCACCAATGTCGATTCTGAGGTCAATTTATGACTCAATCCACTGTCAGACAGCATTTGATTGATGAATTGCAGATTTGACTCTTTCGGTGGACCATGAACCCGATACATTCCGGCATTCGGATAATGTTCAGCGATAAATTTTGCTGCACACGTATTTGCCGCAAGCATTGCCTCTTCTATCAAACTGTGAGACAGAAACTTTTGGTCTTTGGAAACATCTGCCACCGCCCCTGAGGAATCAAAATTAATACTCGGCGCCGGTATATCCAAATTCAATGCACCTCTCGTTTTTCTCGCAACCATAAATGTTTCATGCAGTTCAAACAATCGCTGAATGTTATTCGAAACTTCTTGGGTCCGCGTCCCGTTGATTCCTGAATTTCCTACTTCTTCGTAAGTCAATCTCGCCCGAGACCTAATCACAGCTTCGTAGAATTTATAGGAATCCACGGTTCCATTTGAACTGACAGCCATTTCACAGACCAATGCCAGTCGATCCAAGTCGGGTTTTAACGAACACGCTTCACTAGAGAGTTCAGATGGAAGCATCGGTATGGATTGACAAGGAAAGTAGATCGATGCTCCTCTTTTGAAAGCCTCAGCATCGAGCAAAGTTCCAGGTTTGACGTAGTGCGCGACATCAGCGATTGCAACCCACAATCGATATCCATCATGCTCTGAGCGTTCACAGTAAACAGCATCATCATGGTCTCTGGCTTCTGCCGGGTCAATTGTCACAAAGGCGAGATCCCTTAAATCTTTACGGTTGATCACCTCACTCTTCGTGCAAACCAAAGCGACATCGTCCAGATCAGTTTTAATGCGCTTAGGCCAATTCTCCCGAATTCCAAACCTGGTTAGCGCAACTGCAGTTGCAACATTACACTGATTGTCCAAAATTTGATCGATCGAACTAAGTTCCCAAACAATCCCACGGCGCCGTCGTGTCGGCTTTCGCTTCAAAGTCGCAACCAAAAATTGACCGTTATCAATTGACTGTAGATTTTCAGAAGATTCAACCCTACCAGGTACAAATAAACCGATCGGCTCCAATGTATGTGTCAAGCGCGACACGTTGTGTCTGACACGCAGGACAACCTGACATACTCCGCGAGACTCTACACTTAAAGAGTCAGGATTAAATGGGCTTAATTCTCTACGTAATCCGTTTGAGTCAGACACCCGATCCCCAGGCAGCAATGCAGGAAAATCCGCAGCGGAAAACTTCAACAATTCTCCGTCATCTTTTCTTAACCAAATTTGACGAATGCTTGCATATTCGACGGTCGCACAAGTCTGTTTGAGCTGTTTTTTGGCGCGAATTTTGCGGCCGCTCTGCTTCTTCATCTATGTATGTGTAAGAGTGATGCCCTTCGACAGCATACCAATGACTGGATGCTGTATCAGAGTTTAGTGGTCGGGTTCAACCGGATCAAGGCAATCGGGATTGTTGTATGCCGGATAGTTAATGCGAGTGGAAATTGGATCAGCTTTCATCTGTTCATCTGGATAAGGAACAGCCAACTGCAACGCCAGTTGACTATTACTACCCAACCAGTCATCCCAGTGTTCTGGGTCAAGGATAACCGGCATTCGAAAATTTGAATTATGAATCTTTTCCATCAGCGTGTTTGCTTTCGTTGTCACAATCGTGCACGACACAAAAAAAGAGCCATCCTCTGTCCGACCGCGCTCCCAAAGACCAGCAAATGCCATGATGGGCTGTTCAGAGTGGTAAATGTGCCACGGTTGCTTATGATTCTGACCTTCAACTATTTGCCATTCGTAAAAACCAGTGGCAGGAATCAGACATCGTTGCGCTTTCTTCCAGGCGTTTCGGTAGCTGGGTTTAGAAGTCATCGATTCGCTTCTTGCATTGGCTGTCGAAAACTTCGGCACCTCTGAACCTGCCCAAAATGGAATTAAAGGCCAAATCGCGCTTTGCAAAAGGCGTTGGTTTTCAGAACCTAACCGAACAACCGGAATTTTGGTCAAACCTTCGTCATCAACCGTCTCGACGACGGTTTGTTTCACCGATGGGCTGATGTTGTAAGACTTGGAAAACGACTCAAGTTGAACGTTTTCGTTCAGAATGTCGAATGTCGTCATCAACGCATCCGCATCAGTGAGGATGTTAAATCGTCCACACATGATGAATTCACTGATAGATTTTGGCGCGCCCGGAGGGATTCGAACCCCCGACTCCCAGATTCGTAGTCTGGTACTCTAATCCAGCTGAGCTACGGGCGCAGTTTCAAGGCAGAGTAATTCGTTAATCCATTCATCCTAATTCTGCCTTGGCGGAGAGGGTGGGATTCGAACCCACGATGGGGGTTGCCCATACTCCCTTAGCAGGGGAGCGCCTTCAGCCGCTCGGCCACCTCTCCGGTAATGATGATGACTGATCATAGCTTCAATGAAATCAATGCCAGCCGGAGAATATTCACCGGTATTTACTCGTCTTCTTGCGCCTTTTCATTTTGTATGCGTTCGTAAATTTCTTCACGATACACACTAACACTTTTAGGAGCGTCAATACCCAAACGAACCTGATTCCCTTTAGTTCCGAGAATTGTGACAGTAATATCGCCGTCAATTTTTACGGATTCTCCAATCCTTCTTGTCAATATTAACACAAGTTAAAAACCTCCTAGCGTTGCAGAACTGTCCGTAGAACCACTCTGCAATTTGTCCAAAAAAAACCAATCCTTCGATGAACCGGAGTTAGAGATCCAGCCTAACTTCGTTGGTCGGATGTGACCAAACCTAGTAATTATATGGTGAGAAGATTGCATTATGTTGCTACCCAGCAATTCGAACTGTATCAATTTATTACCATGCGATTTTCAGCTACGGAATTGACTCTGTGGGCCTGATTCTTCAATGGGCTCGTGTTCTTCACTGAGCCCAAACGCATTATGTAGTGCTCTGACACCGAGCTCTACATATTTTTCTTCTACGATAACAGAAATTTTAATTTCGGATGTTGAAATCATCTGAATGTTAATGCCTTCTTCAGCCAATACGCGAAACATTGTCGTTGCGACGCCTGAATGTGAACGCATCCCAACACCGACTAGAGAAATTTTAGCGATGTCATCCGTAGCAACGATGTCCTGAGCACCGATTTGAGGAATAATCTTTCTCAAAATTCGCAGGCTGTTTTGATATTCAGTCCGGTCCACCGTGAAAGTCAGATCAGTGTTATTGTCACTTCCGACATTCTGAATAATCATATCAACATTGATTTGCGCGTCAGCGATAGGACCAAATACTTTGGATGCAATACCAGGCCGATCCGGGACGTTTTTGATAGTCAATTTAGCCTCATTAATGTTGTAGGCAACACCCGTAATTTTGGGTTGCTCCATTCGATTTTCCTCCGAAGTGATCAAAGTCCCCGACACATCATGAAATGATGACAGGACGTGTATGGGTACACCGTACTTGTAAGCAAATTCCACTGCGCGAATCTGCAGTACTTTCGCACCCGAACTTGAAAGTTCCAGCATTTCTTCAGCTGTAATTCTGGAAAGAACGCGTGCATCTGGAACGATCCTGGGGTCTGCTGTCAAAACACCATCCACATCGGTGTAGATCCGACAGACTGATGCCGACAGTGCTGCAGCCAAAGCAACTGCGGTTGTATCCGAACCGCCGCGACCCAATGTGGTAATGTCGCCATTTGAATTTACACCCTGGAATCCAGCAACCACAACAATGGTCCCTGACTCCAGATCGCTCAAAATCTTATCGCGATCAATATGCTCAACACGTGCCTTACCATGCATGGTGCTGGTTTGAATCGGAACTTGCAAGCCAGTATAGGATCGGGCACTATAACCCTCGCGTTCTAAGGCCATACAGAGAAGACCTATTGTTACTTGTTCACCCGTACTCATTACAACATCCAGTTCCCTGGTCGAGGGCTCAGGTGAAATTCTATGGGCCAACTGAATCAGTCGATTGGTTTCACCTTGCATGGCAGATAGCACAACAACAACGCGATAACCATCCTCAACCGTGCGAATCACCCGATTCGCAACTCGATTGATCTTTTCGACTGTACCGACGGATGAACCACCGAACTTTTCGACAACAATATCCATGCTTATCGTTTTGAACCTGGAATAATCAGTAATCAGAAATTTGGCTGAAGTGCAGCAACGGGTCTGCGAATTCAGGCAATGACGGTTGATACAGCTTCAAGCGCTGCATCAAGCTTGTCTCCTTCCGCACCCCCACCTTGCGCAAGATGTGCTTTCCCGCCACCCTTACCACCGACAATCGGCGTAATTTTTCCAATGATGTCGCCAGCATGAAGACGGTCAAGCCAGTCTTCTGAAACAGAACAAATCAATGTTGCTTTGCCCCTGTTTAATGAGCCCAATACGATCACCCCCGAATCAAGTTTCTGCTGCAGTGATGAAAGTATGTTTCGCAAATCACGTACGTCTGTATCATCGTGTCGACGTACCAATAGCGGAATGTCTCCAACCTTCTCCACCGAAAGAGTACCATCATCACCACCGCGAGTGGCCAATTGCGCCTTAAGATCAGAAATTTGCCGCTCAAACAATCGATTGTTTTTCAAAATTTGGGCGACTGAATCGCTCAATTCACCGACGCCAGTATGCATCAGACGCGCAACTTCGGAAAGCATCCGCGATTCTGTCTGCATCAACTCAACCGCTTGAGTACCGGTCAAAGCCTCAATGCGACGAATACCAGATGCAATGCTGGACTCGTCAACAATCTTGAACAGCCCTATATCGCCAGTACGATCAACGTGGGTTCCACCACACAATTCAAGTGAATAGTCTCCCATTGCAACGACGCGTACTCTTGCATCATACTTTTCACCAAATAGTGCTGCGGCACCTTTGGCCTTCGCCTCTTCCAGATCCATCAGTTCTTTCGTAACAGAATAGTTCTGACGGATGGCATTGTTCACCTCGCGTTCGATTTTCTCCAACTCCTCACCGCTCAGTGCAGAATCATGTGCGAAATCAAAACGGAGCCGGTCTGGAGCAACCAGAGAACCTTTTTGCTGAACATGCGAACCTAGATTGTTCATTAGTGCTGAGTGCAAAAGATGCGTAGCCGAATGATTGTTCATGGTCGAATAGCGAAGTTCCGCATCAACCTCAGCCGAAACGGTATCGCCAACACGAAACTCACCCTTAACAACACTGCCGATGTGCCCGATTACCTTACCTGATACATATTGCGTGTCGTCCACCCGAAATTCACTGCCGTTGATCACAATGATCCCCTGATCACCGACCTGACCACCACTTTCGGCATAAAAAGGTGTGGATTCGAGAATCAGTGTTGCTTTGTCACCCTCAATCACAGCAGTTTTGTGGCTGCCATCGACGATGATTGCAGCAATTTCACTTTCTTCCTTTATGGATTGATAGCCGCTGAACTGCACCTCAATGTCCAGATTTGGAGATTTCGAATCAAGCACCTCAAATTTGCTTGCCTGCTTGGCTCTGTTGCGCTGCTCCTGCATGCACTGTTCAAACCCTTCGTTATCCACAGTGAGATTCATTTCTCGCAGAAAATCTGCAGTCAAATCCAAAGGAAACCCATACGTGTCATACAACCGAAAAGCGACATCACCCGGCAGTACGGTACCATCTAGGCCAGCAAGCTCCCGGTCGAGTATCTTGAGTCCCTGGTCGAGGGTTCTGGCGAACCGTTCCTCCTCTTTCAGCAGTACGCGCTCAACCTTATCTCTTGCATTTGGCAGTTCGGGATAAGCATCGCCCATCTGCTCAACCAGAGAACCAGTTAATCGATGAAAAAATGGCTCCTTGCAACCGAGTTGATATCCATGACGAACTGCCCGTCTGATTATCCGACGCAATACATAACCGCGACCTTCATTGGATGGCGTCACGCCATCCGTGATTAGAAATGCTGCTGAGCGTATGTGGTCCGCAATGACTCTCAACGATTTGCTGTCATGACTGTCGCAGCCAACTGAACTGGCCGCATCTTGAATCAATGCACTGAAAAGGTCGATGTCATAATTACTGTATACACCCTGCATAACGGTCGAGATTCTTTCAAGCCCCATTCCAGTGTCAACCGACGGTTTCGGTAGAGGTGTCAGACTTCCATCAGCAAGTCGCTCATATTGCATAAAGACCAGGTTCCACAATTCGACATAGCGGTCCCCATCCTGTTCTGGCGTACCTGGAGGACCACCTTCGATATCAGGCCCATGGTCATAGAAAATCTCAGAACACGGACCACAAGGCCCAGTGTCGCCCATCGCCCAAAAGTTGTCAGAAGTTGATATGCGGGTAAATCGCTCACCTGGTATGCCGATTTGATTGAGCCATACATCAGCTGCTTCGTCATCTTCGGAATATACGGTTACCCATAGGCGATCTTCCGGCAGCTTGAATCCGCGAGTCAGCAGATCCCACGCGAAATGAATTGCATCGCGCTTGAAGTAATCGCCGAAACTGAAGTTACCCAGCATTTCAAAGAAGGTGTGGTGTCGTGCGGTATACCCAACATTTTCCAGATCATTGTGTTTTCCACCAGCCCGCACGCAGCGCTGGGCCGTGGTCGCGCGATTGTATGGACGCTTCTCTGCCCCTAAAAACACATCCTTAAACTGCACCATCCCGGAGTTGGTGAAAAGCAGCGTTGGGTCATTGCCAGGCACCAGTGGACTGCTCGGTACAATCTCGTGCCCCGAGTCTGCAAAATACTGCAGAAAAGTCTCTCTAATCTGTGTAGTTTTCATCTTGAATGCTTATTCTGTCTGGCTTACCTTACGGTACCTTTCCAAATTTTCATGAATCTGATCGGTAGTAAATCCCCGGTTTTTCAGAAAGTTTGCTCGTTTCGCCCACTCTTTAAAACTATTCGCCGGATGATCTCCGTACTTACGCTCAATTACGCGCGTCAACTGCTGAGTCCAACTATCACTCCACTCCGACAGGCAGGTGGTAGCAAGATCATCGGCTACGCCGCGCTGAGTGAGTTCATATTTGATTCGGACCGGACCGTAACCTTGTCGCACGCGAACCTGAATTAACGCTTTAGAAAATCTTTCGTCACAAATCAGACCGTTAGTGCTTAACTGCTCAACAACCGATTCAGCATGCTCTCGCCGAGCTCCTTTGCTGATCAGTTTTTCCACCATTTCCTGCCGACAATACTCGCGCCGTGACAAAAGCGCTACCGCTTTTGAGCGAACTTCACCGAGTTCTTTCATCTGACAGGCTAAGCGACCGTCCCTGCCTCCACTGCTTTAGGCGTCACGCCTACCTCCTCGCGGATTTTGGACTCAATTACTTCTGCGATATCCAGGTTCTCGCTCAGAAATATTCGCGCGTTCTCGCGACCCTGACCAATGCGAGTATCTCCAAAACTGTACCAGGCACCAGCCCGATCAATCACTTTGTGTTTTACACCCAGATCGATCAACTCGCCTTCGCGCGAGATGCCCTGCTTGAAAATCAGATCGAACTCACACTGCTTAAATGGTGGCGCAACCTTATTCTTCACAACCTTGACTCGAGTTTGGCTACCAATCACATCCTCTCCCTTTGATATCTTGCCAAATCTACGAATATCAAGTCGAACTGAAGCATAGAACTTAAGTGCGTTTCCACCGGTTGTTACTTCAGGGCTACCGTACATCTGTCCAATTTTCATTCGAATTTGATTGATGAATATAACCAGAGTCTTGGATTTATTGATACTGCCGGTTAGCTTTCTGAGTGCTTGAGACATTAGCCTTGCGTGCAAACCCATGTAGGAATCACCCATTTCTCCATCGATTTCGGCACGTGGTGTCAATGCTGCAACCGAATCAACAACCACCACATCAATTGCTGCGGAACGAACCAGTTGATCCGCAATTTCAAGTGCCTCTTCACCATTATTGGGCTGAGATACCAAGAGGTCATCTACATTCACACCCAATACCGCTGCATGGGCGGTATTTAGCGCGTGTTCAGCATCGATGAAAGCTGCAGTTCCGCCCAGTTTTTGGGCTTGTGCAACCACCGACAGTGTCAGTGTTGTCTTGCCTGATGCCTCAGGTCCATAAATTTCAACGACTCGCCCGCGTGGCAGACCGCCAACACCCAAGACCAGATCAAGTCCTAGCGACCCGGTTGGGATTACCAATACATCACCATCAACATCTTCATCACCCAATCGCATGATTGAGCCTTGTCCAAACTGTCGTCGAATCTGTCCTAGCGTTGCTTCCAGTATTTTTTTCTTGCTTTCATCCATTCCGTTTATCCGTTCTTAGTTTTTCTCGGTTCATTTTTGTGACAGTCGACAGATTCGAACCGAAATCTGTATTCGTTCAGAAGTTCTTGCGTTCTTTGAACCAGTCGATCAGTATCAAGATACCATTGACTGAAATATCAATCAGAGCAAATACCGATATTCAATTGATGCAAATTCAGCTGCCTTTCAAACCAATCCGAACGAGTAGATCATTCGCCGGCAAAAAGCCGCCGATAACGCTACCATCGTCAAGCACCAGCGTGGGGGTGCCCCTAACACCACCCTCCACTCCAGCTTGGAAGTGATCCGCAACCGGATTCGTGCAAGACAACGCCGGGAGCACTTCACCTGCCTTTGAACGAGTCATCGCCTGCTGTGGATTGTCTGAACACCAGACCGTCACGATTTTGTCGTAACTTGACGACCCTATTCCTGCCCTTGGATAGGCCACATAACGAACTTCAAGGCCAGCGTCATTCAACGCTGGTACTTCCTGGTGGAATCGCCTGCAGTAGGAGCAATCGATATCGGTAAACACGGTTACGTGGCGTTTTTTGTCATTGGCAGCAAAAATAATCATATTTTCAGATGTCAGATCACTCACGGCAGCACTGATGCCTCGATTACTGATTTCCTCGTTTAGACTCACGCCGCGAACCAGATCAAATGCTTCACCAATCAGCAAAACAGAATCTTTCAGCAAAGCGTGATAAATAGTTCCGTTTATGTCAATGACATAAACTCCATCTGTCGCCGTCTCGACAACTGCTGCATCGGGCAACTCGCTACCGATTAGTGACTCAATGGCCACCTTAACTTCATCTCGACTGCCATCTGCGAAAGCGATACTGTTTGCAGTTAGAGTTATCAGTATTGCCAGTGCGATCGTTGCGTACTTCATAACTTCATCCTAAGAATTGTGTCATCCCAGTCCAATTGCATTGAACTTTCAGATCCGGGATAAATTTCAAAAATTGACCTCAATCCGAATTTTCGACCTGGCCCTCAGCCTGCTTCCACGCATCGAATCCACCATCAATGTGACAGACATTCGACAATCCCATGTTTTGTGCCGTCTGGGTCGCCAGGGCGGAACGCCAACCTGACTTGCAATAGAAAACGAACTTGCAATCCTGATTAAATATTGACTTGAAATATGGGCTCTCAGGATCAATCCAGAATTCAAGCATACCTCTTGGCATATGGTAGGAACCGGGCACTTTTCCTTCCATTTTCAGCTCCCGAATATCTCTTAAATCAACGAATTGTGCCGTTTCGCCGGAGTGCAGTTCTTTCGCTTTGTCAACAGAGATCGTTTCAACCTCTGCCATTGCCTTATCAAGCAGTTCCTTGTATCCGATTTTCATTCCAATTTGACCGTTTCAAGTGCTCAAAAGTTCAATTTTAACGCTTTCTGCGACCTTTCAGATTTTCATTTTTTGATTTCACGGCATTGGAACAATTAGGGTGTCAATATTCGGAAATAAATCATGCTGTGAATGACGATATTGGTCAATACGCCGGCCAGTAAATCGTCCACCATAATTCCGGTGCCACCGGCAATTTGCCTTTCAAACCAGGAAATAGGCCAAGGCTTGACTATATCAGCAAGCCTGAACAAAATGAATGCTGCCACAATGGTCGTTAGAGTTGCCGGTAAAAATGCCATGGCCATACAATAGCCGACAACTTCATCCCAGACGACTGCCCCTGGGTCCTGCTCCCCCAGCCAATCTGCTGCCACCTGACACACCATACATCCCAGAACAAACAAAACCGCCAATATGACAATCTGAAGCACAATAGACGAATGGCTGATCACAATGGCTAACGGAATGCCAAGCAGCGTTCCTGCGGTCCCAGGTGCTTTAGGAACAAACCCCGTTCCAAATCCAAACGCGATCCAAAGCGCTGGTTTAAACCCGATTGGACGTCGCTTCAAAATTGCCTCTTTTTGGGTCAGCAGGATTCAGAAATGAGAATATCCGGAAGACTGAATCTGGTAGATTTCGCCATTTGGCTGCCTGACTTCAATGCCGTCACCTTCAACAACAGTGCCGATTCGACTCATCGGGACAGCCGCCTCCTCAATTGCAGATTCAGGCAACTCCTGGCTGATGGTAAAACACAACTCGTAATCATCGCCATGTGCCAAGGCATAATCCCAACCCACATCCTTAAGAAGATGCTGATAAACAGGTGAAAGCGGAATTTTTTCAAGATCAATTGAAGCGCCTACACCACTGGCAACAAGAATATGAGAAAGATCTGCGATTAATCCATCCGACAAATCAATGGATGATGTTGCATAACGAGCGATCACCTGACCGGCCTTTACTCGCGGCTGGGGCAGTTCCAATCTTCGCTGAAGAAATTCAGCATCCTTGCGATTGAGTGAGTTGCCAAGGCGAGAAGCAATCAACCCAAGTGCGGCGTCACCTAAAGTTCCAGTCACATGGACTGCGTCCCCGGGACGAGCACCTGAACGCAACGGACACTGATCGACCGTTGCAATGCCAAAAGCTGTAATTCCAATTGACAGGGGTCCACGAACCGTATCGCCGCCAATCAAACCAATGTTATATTGAGCCGCCAAGTCAAAGAACCCGCGACTGAATTCAGCAAGCCAAGTCGTGTCGTATCCTGGTAAAGACAGATTCAGCATTGCATACTTCGGCTTCGCACCTTTCGAGGCCAAGTCACTTAAGGAGACAGCCAGTGATTTGTACCCAATCTGTCGAGCTTTAGTGGATGCTGGAAAATGAACGTTTTCATGCAGTGTGTCGGTTGTGACCAAAAGTTGCTGATCTGCGGGAATATCAACGATTGCGCAATCATCTCCAATTCCCGTAAGCACGCTCTCATCGTAGCTTTGTCGGTCTGCAAAGTACCGTTGAATCAGTTCAAATTCTCGACTGTATGACTGCGACCCTCGCTTGATCAATTTACTGAGGCGAACATGTTCACTGAATGCTAACTTGTCAAGTGTTCCATTGATGAATTTGTAACTGTCAGGATTGCCAAACTCCCGGGAGAGTTCAATGCATTCATTCGTAATTACTTTCAGCGGCACATCATATTCGCAAGTCATCTCATACACACCGAGACGCAAAATTGCGCGTACCACCGGATCTATCGTGTCAATTTTCCAGTGAACCACCTTCGAAATAATTTCATCCAGCTGCGAAATCTTGGGTGGGATTGATTTAAGCAGTTTTTGAAAATAGACTAGATCGCCATTTAGCAGTACATTCGAATCAATCAGAATCTGATCATCGGCTTGATTGACCGACTGGTTCTGAACATCCCAGGAATACAGGTATTGGACGGCACCCAGCCTTGCGTAGTGCCTTGCTGTAACAGTCATTGGATTGGCGCTTTTAGCCTTGACGAATTTCGGCTACAGCGTAGAGGGAACGCAAAGTACCGATTGCCGCCTCGCGTCCCTTATTTTTCTTCATGTCATCGATGTCCGAACGCTGTTGGGCCTGAGCATAGTTCTCGACCGTTAACACGCCAAAGCCTACGGGAATGGTGAAATCCATACTGACAGACATCAGTGCCGCGGAACACTCCTTGCACAGAAAATCAAAATGCGAAGTTTCACCTCGAATGACACAACCGAGCGCGATGAGTGCCTGATAGCGTCCAGTCTGGGCCATTACTCGGCCAACCAATGGAATCTCCCAGGCTCCAGCAACTCGCGCGATTTCAATCCGAACTTGCGGATAGTTGTTCAATACGCTCTCAACCCCCAACAGTAAATTTTGTGCGATTTCCTTATAGTAGTCGCTGACAACTAAACCTACATTGATGTTGGAATCGAACGGCTTGAGATCGAAAACTTGCTCTGTCTGCACCGCTATTCCTCTGGCGGAATATACTCTTCGACTGTCAGTCCGAATCCAGATAGACCATGCATTTTGAGCGGGTGACCCAGAACTTTGAGTTTGCCAAAGCCAAGATCAGCCGCAATTTGGCTACCGATTCCAACGATCCGAACATTGTGACTGCCGACTTCGTCTCCAGATTGACCTTCTGCATCACTGACAGTATCTGGTAACCCGCTGAATTCTCGCTGATAGTTAAGAATAACCACGGCTCCGGATTTCTCACGCATGATTCTCTGAAGTGCTCTTCGTACCGAGTACGAATGACCTCCTGGCGTAAACGCGTCAAGCACTTCTGACAACCCGGTAAAAACATGCACTCGCAGTATGGTCGGTATATCGGCCTCAATCTCTCCTTTCACCAAAGCCAGGTGCGTACTGTTTCTCACTTCATCCCGATACGTAATCGCTCGTACCTCGCCATAGTCGGTGTGCAATCGTCTCTCGGTTTCACGCTTCACCGTTGATTCCGTCGCCAATCGATAGCGGATCAGATCGGCAATCGTACCAATTTTCAGATTGTGAATCTTGCTGAACTCGATCAAATCCCCCAGTCTGGCCATAGTCCCATCAGGATTTAAAATTTCGCACAAGACACTCGCCGGTTCGAATCCGCAGAGTCTCGCCAAATCTCCGCCGGCTTCAGTGTGACCGGCCCGGATCAGAACTCCACCCGGTTCCGCTACCACTGGAAAAATATGACCCGGTGTAACCAGGTCGGTTGGCAGTGCCTCGGGATGAACGGCAGCTTGAATCGTTGTTGCTCGATCAGCCGCTGAAATTCCGGTCGATACGTTTTTCGCTGCTTCAATTGAAATGGTGAACGCGGTTGAGTACGGAGAGGTATTCTCTCTAACCATCAGTGGCAGGCTAAGCTTCTTGCATCGCTCATCGGTCATCGACAGACAAATAAGGCCGCGACCATGCGTCGCCATAAAGTTGATGTGCTCTGGGGCCACACACTCCGCCGCCAACAGCAGATCACCTTCATTTTCCCGCGATTCATCGTCAACCAGTATGACCATCTTGCCGGCTGCAAAGTCTTGCAGAATCGACTCAATCGGGCTGATGCCTGACGTTAAATTGCCTGTCAAGGGTGTTGGATTTGGTGATTTAGGCATTCTGTAATTCGTAAAGAAAAGATCACTTTCTATTCATTCAAATTCTATATTTTAGTTTGTTCGGCAGTCCGCGTATCACTGTCGTCAAGTGCCCAAGCCAGCAATTACTTCTATACCAATTTCTGTTTGACTGTTGCTTCCTTTTGAGTCCGCCGTACATTTAGTTGTTGCGGACTTGTTCTTAGCATGGCTTTTTATGAGTTAATCTGGAGTAACATCAATCCGTTCAAAATGACCGTTGTATTCTGATTAATTATTCGTTCTTATTTCTCATTTTTCTGATATTTTTGCTACAAACATATTTATCCCCGCTGTAATTGTGTATTGCCAAATAACTATAGTATTCCTCATCAGTTGGGAGAAGCCTCATTTTTCTAGCTCCCATTTTCTTACCTACCTAGAAAACATCTTCCAAGCTAACGTTTTGGAATTCAGAAACTTCCGATTGACGAATGTAATCCATATTTTGCCGACGATATGGAAAAGATGATGTTCTTGTGCTGAATGGCCGCCACCCTAAAAATATTACGCACAGGACAAGTCTGCAGCGGATTAGCGTTTGGCTGCGGCTGTAGCGTCAGTTCAGGTCAGATACCAATTCAAGATGTCGGCTGAATCTGATGCGCCGCCTCAATGCGCTGCAGCGCATCCCAAGTGAAACCGTAGTGAAGCTGCGGTGGCACCTCGCGCAATGAACTACCAGCGTCATCCGCTGAACCAACACCAGCGATCGGTTTGGACAACTCAATCAGAAACTGGCGGAAACTCGGAATCGGACAGATCACCTTTTCATCATCGCGCTCCTGCAGCGCTCCGCTGTGAATCAGATCGTTATAGTAATCATCCACGCTCATGCCGGGTGGCAATTTCTTAGTCCGGCTCCGGCTGCTTGCATTGTCATCTGCAATCCGTTGAATCATGTCCAGAACCTGCCACCGCTCCTCACTTCCCGTCAGCTGTTCCATCAGCGTACCCAACAGTCCCGGAGAGTCTTTCATCGCATTGCTTCTGCGAGCGTGATAGTACTCCATGCGCGTTGCCAGACTCAACTGTTCGACTCTGGCAAAGTCCACTGCCTCAATCTCGCACTGCGCCTCCAGATAAACTTCACTGAACGCTTGCAGACAGTTCTGCAGGTGTGCCGCCCACCCGTCCGTCCGCTGCAGCAGCGCATCGAAGTCATCCGAATATCTGCCAAGATCAATCTCAAAATAGGCGCAGAAACCAGCCTTCAGCTCCGCCACCTCAACCGCATCCAAACCATTCAGTGAACAGACTCTGTTTTTCGAAAGTCGCGACAGTCCCAGTTTCCTGACCCGCATCTTCGTGTCCGACAGCCCCGCCAGCAGCACAATCACCGGTAGGTTGGCCTGACTTTCGTGAAACGCCTGAAGCAGCAAGCCCACCGGCGAGTTCTCATCACCAGGCATATTCTGCGCCTCATCAATGGCGACCACCACAGGCCGCTTCCACTTGCTGTGTGGCAGCGCCTTCGCCACCGCCGCTAACGTAGCTCTGACAGCATCATGATGTTTTGTCGTCTCATGCTCAATGCCGCCTTTAACCAGCACCGCATCCCCGCCGCCGCTGACGCGCAGGGTCTCGCTGATTTGTGCAAACACCTTCTTTGTCTGGCCTTGTGTTACTAAATCCACCAGCTTTTCAAAGAACTCTTCGAGCAAATATGCTTCGGCACTGCCGAAGTACATCAACGTCGGAGTCGGTACCGGCCGCTCGCGGCCAGCCGCATCCAATGTCATGTATGCGCCTTGCTGCCAGGCGTACTGCAGATACTTCAGAAGCGATGACTTGCCCGCTCCGGGTGCACCGTAAATCATCCAGGTTGAACCTTCAATCTGCGCCAGCCTGTTTTCATGACAGTGCCACACTTCCGAGCAGGCATCCTCAATGTCGGACAGCAACCGCTTGCGCCCCGCAAAATAAGGCGGCGCACTGCGATCTAATGTCTGGATAAACCTCGCAAGGCCCTCTCGCCCTGCCGCAATCTGCATTGGATTGCCTATCACTTTTGGCATGTCGTTCCTCCTCCTATCGTCATTCTGCAACTGAGTTCCGTGTCAGAAAAAACTCTCTGGAACTCGCTGAAGTTTTAATTATTTCTACATTAGCAGCCAGTAATCATGTCGGTATGATAAATCGTTCAGTTGCAATTGTAAAAATATTCATTCTCAGCTAATTCTGGCGATGAACCGGGACTGACTGACGCGGCTGCATGTGAACTCAAGCATATCCTTGGCTGTGCCGCACTTGGCGGACATGCTGCTGTAGCTTTGTTCTCAATCTCTTTCTTGTCGAATTTCCGCAACTTAGCTCTGAACTCTAAAAGGCCGTTTTAAAAATTTCGCTGGAGCTGCCTGGTCAATCTTCCAACCAGGTCCAGCAGGGTAGCAACTGTAATGAATGACGAATGCGGAGCGCCAAACCCTAATCCGCGGCATCGGCGCAATAGTGCCGACGGACTTTTCTGCGGTGCATGGCCTGGCAATATGTTCCGACCCGGATTCCGATGTGAGAATTTCTCGCTCATGAGCGCATCTATACCACATTGAAAATAAATCTTCCGAGATGGCAAATTAATTCAGTCGTTAAGGGTTTTCCGTGTTTCAGTTAGCGTGAGATTGCCCTGGCGTTTCACTGTCGTCAAGTACCGATGGAAAAGTGAACATGTAGAACGGCAGGTGACATTAATAATTCATTAATATGCCTCTGCATTTAACTCAGAATTCCGAGATTGGATGAAGTATAATTTCATGTCATAAACCATTGATATTATGTAATAAAGATTAACATGAAACAAGACGAAATCAGTTATTTTGAATGGACCCGAAAATTCGCCACTGAGCAGGCCTGCAGAAGGCTGCTGGAACAGGTTCGCTGGGGCAGGGACGGCTTCCGCTGCCCGAGATGTGATCATGACCAGGCTTACCATGTCAAAAGTCGCGCATTGCACGAGTGCAAGCGCTGCCGGCGTCAAACCTCGGTCACGGCCGGCACCATGTTCGACCGCAGCCGGGTGCCGCTGACCAAGTGGTTTGCCGCCATTTACCTGGTTGGCACCGACAAAGGCGGCATCTCCGCACTTCGGCTGTCGAAGATGATCGGCGTCGAATGGAGAACCGCACGGCTGATGCTGCAAAAGCTCAGAGCCGCCATGGCTGACCGTGATCGCCGCTATCTGCTGGACGGACTGATCGAACTGGATGATGCCTATGTGGGAGGTAAGCGCCCGGGAAAGCGCGGACGCGGCGCACAAGGGCGCAAACCGGTGTTGTTTGCGGTGCAGAATAACGGCCAGGGCGCCGGCTTCATGCACGCCCGCGTGGTGGATTCGGTCAATTCCCAGACGGTGGAACAGTTCTGTTCCAGACTCTGTGCCGGCGCCAGCGTTCGATCCGATGCGTTCAGCGGCTTGCGGGTGATTTCCAAAAGCCATGAACACTACCCTAAAGTCACGCCACCCGACCAGGTCGCCGACTGGCTGCCGCTGGTGCATATCGTCATCAGCAACTTGAAAACATTTCTGCTGGGCACCTTTCATGGCGTGTCGCATCAGTACATGCAGGAATATGTGGACGAGTTTGTTTATCGATTCAATCGGCGGCGGTGGGAAAAGCAAATCCCATTGCGACTTCTGCAGGCCGCAGTCGACACGTCGCCGATGCGGCTTATCCTGACTTAAGTGCAGAGGCATATTCATTAATTTGTCAATTTTGGTCTGTCAACCAACGAGGGCGACATCGAATCTAACGCCAAAATATTTACGGACCTTCTTTATCTCAGCGGACCCGCTCCAGACCGTAGTACTCCATCAAGCGGTTCACGTAGCGAGCAACATTGTCAATTTCAATGTGCACCGAATCATTCACCTTAAGTCGCCCCAGAGTTGTGACTGAAAAAGTGTGGGGAATAACATTGACATCAAATTGGGTTAGTGATCCCCGGTCAACAACGGAGTTGACGGTCATGCTGACTCCATCAATTGTCACCGATCCTTTCTGGACCATAAATTTACCGAGCGCTTCGCCAGAAACTTCGAATACGATTCTACGTGAGTCGCCATCAGGTGTAATGCTAACGCATGTTGCCGTACCATCGATATGCCCGGAAACGAGATGTCCCCCCAACGGGCTGTTCAATGTCAATGGACGTTCAATGTTGACCTGTGTTCCGACTGTAAATTGCCCAAAATTGGTTCGGGCGATCGTTTCGTTTGATACTTGCACATCAACAGATTGTTCCTGAATCCTGGTCACCGTCAAACACACTCCACTGATTGAGATGCTGTCTCCCAGCTTCAGGCTTGCTGGTTCGATAGAACCCAAGACAAGGCTAAATTCCATACCTCCATCTGACCGATCCACACGAACAATGCTGCCGACTGATTCAACAATTCCTGTAAACATAGCTATGGAAATCGTCCGGTTTTTACTTCAATGAATTAACTGAGCAAAAGTTGAATTCGAATATCATCGCCGACGAATCGAACATCCTCGAATTTGCCGCGATAACGGTCGGTAAGGCGCTTGATCACCGATGTGATAACCATAGCCTTTGCTGAGTCTCCAAGAATGGCGGGTGCCAGGTAAATGACCATCTCATCAACTAACCCGGCATCAAGAATCTCACCGACTAGTGTAGGACCAGCCTCGACCAGCACATCATTGACTTCCAGCTCTGAGAGGTAGTCAAGTAATTTTCGGCAGTCGACACGTCCATCGGCAGACTCAAATGATACGATTCTGGATTGACTTTCAGATGTCGGAAGCGATTCGGATTCGACTTTTCCTCCGGTTGCAAAAAGTATGTCACCTTCGACTGTAAACAGTGTGGCAGTCTTAGGAGTTCGCAAATGACTGTCAACAATGACACGCAGTGGCTGACGCTGAAGTCCATCCATACGACAATTTAATCGAGGGTCATCAGCCAACACGGTTCCCACACCCGTCAGGACCGCGGAAGCCTGCGCCCGCAGCAACTGAACATCAGCTCGCGCTGCCTCCCCGGAAATCCACTGGCTTTCTCCATTGGCGGTCGCGACTCGGCCATCCAGAGTGGCTGCGATTTTTACAGTGACCCAGGGTCTGCCTCGTTCATACCTTGAGAAAAAACCGCGGTTTAACGCACGAGCATCATCAGCGAGCATTCCAACCTCGGTTTGAATCCCAGCTTCACGCAGCTGTTTAATCCCTAACCCACCATTGACAGGATTCGGATCGGGACTGGCAATGACAACTCGACTGATTCCAGAGCTCAATATTCGTGTTGAGCAAGGGGGTGTTCGACCATGCGTTGCACACGGCTCCAGTGTAACGTACAATGTGCCGCCCTTAAAGTCACGCTCTACTTTAAGTGCCGCGACTTCTGCATGATCGGTGCCAGCCGCCCGGTGCAACCCCTCCGCAACAACCTGACCATCAACCACAATGACACAACCCACTCGAGGGTTTGGATGCGGTGCAAACAAAGGCTGCCTGGCGAGGTCAATAGCCTGCCACATATATGAATCTTCAGAACGCTCCGCCATTTTAAAATCACCTGTTCCAGGTGTTTTCATCATTGATTCGCCGCGATCGAGGATCTATCACTGAGGCCGAATCATTAGATTATTCTTCAGCAGACTAATCTACGCCGACTGGTCCTCCAACGCCATATCTTCACGTGATATTCTCAGTGCCAATACAACGGGACTTGCAACGAATATTGAGGAGTAGGTACCAACGAGCACGCCTATTAGCAGGGCGAATGCAAAACCCCAAATGACCTCTCCACCAAACAGCAACAATGTTAACACGACCAGCAGCGTTGTAGTTGAAGTTAGAATTGTCCGTCGAAGCGTCTGATTAAGCGACCGGTTCATGATTTCAATCGCAGTACCACTGCGGCTCTTTCTGAAATTTTCCCGGCTTCGGTCAAACACGACAATTGTGTCGTTAAGCGAATATCCAATGACAGCCAATATAGCTGCCAACACGGCGAGCGAAAAATCAACCTGAAAAATCGAGAAGATTCCAACCGTAATCACTACATCGTGAACGAGTGCTGCAACTGCACCGATTGCAAAGCGCCACTCAAAGCGCCAGGCGACGTAAACCAGAATGCCAATCAGTGCATAAAGCATTGCCAGACCACCCTGGTCAGCTAACTCCTGCCCAACTTTTGGTCCAACAAACTCAACCCGACGCATCTGCACAAAACAGTCACTGACAGAACCGTCACTCCTGGTACACGATTGCAGACCGCCCGCTAGAGATTCAACCAGCACTTCACCATATGGCTTTCTCAGTGTTTCGATAATCTGAGTGCTCTGCTCAGCAGCCGATCCAGATTCTGGTCCCGATGGAAGCCTAATCAACACATCACGATTCGTACCAAAGTACTGGACGGTTGTGTCCTCGATTCCTGTGGCCGCAAGCTCTTCACGCACGTCGTCCACGCTAACCTGTTCCCCATAGCGAATCTCGACCAGCGTGCCACCTGTAAAATCGAGCCCGAAATTGATGCCCCGTACCAAAATGGCAGCAAGACAAACAACAACCAGCACACCGGAAACGATGCCAGCGACACGACGGCGACCTAGGAAGTCGATAGCCAGATCTTTTTTTAGAAATTCCATGTTCGCCTTTCCTAAATTGCTAATGCCGAAATTCGGCGCCGACGACCGTAAATCAGGTTAATAACGGTTCTCGTGCCAAGTATCGCAGTAAACATTGAGGTAACAATACCAATGCTCAGTGTCACTGCAAAGCCCTTGATGGGACCGGTGCCAAAGTTGAACAGAACAATCGCGGCGATTAGCGTTGTGATATTCGCATCGACAATCGTCGAGAACGCACGTTCGTAGCCCACACGAATGCTGTTCTGTGGCGAATTCCTGTTTCGTAGTTCCTCTCGAATTCTTTCGAAAATCAATACATTGGAGTCCACAGCGATACCAACCGTCAAGACAATACCAGCCACACCTGGCAAAGTCAAAGTTGCCTGAATTGCAGACAAGACTGCCACAATCAATACCAGATTAAGTGCCAAAGCCAGATTTGCAACCAGTCCAAATATCCGGTAGTAAATGATCATGAATACCAACACCAGCAGGAATCCAACAATCACTGATTGCAAGCCCTGAAGAATGTTTTGCTGCCCGAGACTTGGACCGACTGTACGTTCCTCAATAATATCGACCGGTGCCGCCAATGCACCTGCGCGAAGCAACAACGACAGGTCCCGAGCTTCAGTTACACTGTCAAGCCCTTCAATCTGAAAGCGTCGACCTAATTGATCGCGAATGACCGGTGCGGTAATTACTTCTTCAACCAGTTCTTTTTCGCGAATAGGATTCCCCTTATCATCAAAAACAATACGACCAGCATCATCGCGCTTGGGTTCTGAACGTGTTTCGATGTACACCACCGCCATGCGTCGACCGATGTTTTCACCAGTAACTTTCTGATTGATCGATGCTCCGCGAGAGTCCAGTGTGATACTGACGATTGGACCACCAGTCTGCGTATCCAGACTAGCAGCAGCATCAACGATATTGTCGCCGGAATAGATCACTGGCTTTTTGAGCAGTATCTGGGAGCCATCGCGCATCTGATAGAGGGCAGAACCCGGCGGCACTGAACCCTGCAATGCTGCTGTCAGGTCGTGCTCTTCATCGACCAGTCGAATTTCAAGCGTCGCTGTACGGCCCAGTATGCGTTTCGCCCGTGCAGTATCCTGCACACCAGGCAGCTGAATAACGATGCGATCATCACCCTGCCTCTGTACCACAGGCTCTGCAACGCCGAGTTCGTCAATTCGGTTGCGAAGCGCCACGATATTCTGCTCTATGGCAAAACCCTTCAACTCATCGACTTCGTCTTCACTCATATTGGCGGCAAGATAGAGTTCACCTTCCCGTTCAAACTCTTGCAATTCCAGTTCGGGCAATTCCTCTTCGACTATATCAACCCCGGCGCTTCTTAGCTCTTCATCCCGAAACTTGACTTCAATTCCGCTGCCTCCTTCCGTACGACGAGCCGAAGAGTATCGAACATTGTTTTCCCGAAGCGTTCGACGAATCGACTCCACGTATCGGTCCTCCGCCCGATCAATAGCGCTATCCAGATCCACTTCCATCAGGAAGTGGACACCACCCCTCAGGTCCAGTCCAAGATACATTGGATGAAGCCCGAGTGAACTCATCCATTCTGGTGCTGACGACACCAAGGTTAGCGCGACGGTGTACCGATTACCCAGTGCGTCCTGTAAAGCATTGCGTGCCTGAAGTTGCTGCTCTGCACTTTCAAATCGAACACGAACACCGCTGTCGTCTGAAATTAGTCCAAGTGGAGTTATTTCTTCTTGCTGCAGAGCAGATTCAACCCGCGCGAGTAACGTCGAGTCAAATCCTGTAGTTCTGGCTGCCCTGACCTGAATTCCAGGGTCATCACCAAATATATTTGGCAGCGCATAGAAGAATCCCGGAATCAGGATTGCCGCGATCAGCAGATAACGCCACCAGGTGTTTTGATTCATTTAATTTTGAGGGGAAGAGGCTTAATCTTCGCCGTCTTGTTCAATTTTCGGTGCTGATTTCTTTTTGCGTTTGCCCTTGTTGGCCTTTCGATCTGCCCAGGCGCGAAATTCACTGATGGTGTCTGCAGGAAGTAGTTGCGTAACTGCATCACGCTGCAGGAAAACCAATGCACCCGGGTGGGTTTCGATTCCGACATAGTTGACAACATGTCCGCCTGTCTCTTTCTCTTCCTCACCCTGCAAGACAGTGATAGTTCCGACTAAACCGCCACTGGTCACGACCTCATCGCCAACTTTCAGTGATTGAACGAGTTGTTTATGCTTCTTTGCCCGTTTTTGCTGCGGGCGAATCAATAGAAAATAGAACAGGACAAAAATCAGGATTAGCGGAACAAGGCTCAAAAAACCGCCCCCTTCACCGCCTGATTGCGCAAGTGCGTCAGATATGAAAAAACTCATTTAGGTTCACCCAGTACAAATTCGGATACAAGCGGTGAATTTTAACATTTCAAAGCCTTGTTAACAACTCAAAAATCTGAAATCACCTTCTTTTCGGATCAAATCTTTCATTTTTGCGAGAATGACTCTTACATTATGGCAGTGGGACATCGTATACCCTGCAAAGTTCATCAAATCTTTGATTTTCGATGGAATTGCGAATCCGCTTCATCAGATCGAGGTAGAACTCAATGTTATGTAACGTCGCAAGGCGCGCATAGAGTGGTTCATTAATCTGGTACAGATGGCGCAGGTAGGCACGAGAAAAATTCTTACAGCATGGGCAATTGCAATGCTCATCTAGAGGACGAGTATCTTTTCGGTATTTCGCATTACGAATTTTGATCGCACCAGTCGAAGTGAACAACCAACCGTTTCTCGCATTTCTCGTCGGCAGCACGCAGTCAAACATATCTATACCGCAAGCAACACCATGCACGATATCTTGCGGGGTACCAACACCCATCAGATAGCGAGGCGCCGCATCCGGCATTCTTGGTGTTATGAATTGAAGGATTGAATTCATCTCGTCTTTCGGCTCACCGACCGATAGCCCACCGATGGCGTAACCATCAAAGCCAATTTGCGTCAACCCGTCAAGCGAAAAATTGCGCAGGTCTTCATACATACCGCCTTGAATGATTCCAAACAACGCGTTTTCGGAACCTTCAAAGGCTTGCTTTGAACGTTCAGCCCAATTGATGGAACGAAGCATGGACGCCTCTGTCTCATCTTTAGTCGCAGGGTAAGGTGTGCAATCATCGAAAACCATCGCGATATCAGAGTCAAGCACCCGTTGTACCTGTATTGATTCTTCTGGACCCATAAAGATCTTGGCTCCATCAACGGGGGAACGAAACGTAACTCCCCGATCTTCAATTTTTCTTAGCTTTGCAAGACTGAATACTTGAAATCCACCGGAGTCCGTCAATATTGAACGGTTCCAGCCGATGAATTTATGCAGCCCACCGTGCTCTTCAATGACATCCAATCCCGGTCTTAGCATCAGATGAAAAGTATTACCCAAAATTATTCTTGTATCCAATCGTTCCAGATCGCGCGGTTCCATGGTCTTGACTGCACCAGCCGTACCCACTGGCATAAATGCGGGGGTCTCAAGACAACTGTGTCGGAGCCTGAGCTGCCCCCGACGAGCATTACCCTGACTTGTCAATAGGAGAAAGTGCACTATACGTAAACTTTAAAATTGAAGAAAGATTCGAAATATTATCTATCAGTCGATGGTGAGCCTCAATTTAGCAACGGAGAAAGAATATGTGTGCTCTAAAGACAACAAAAATTGGATTGATCGGACTCGGTCTGATGGGCAAACCGATGGCACGTAACCTTAGGAATTCGGGAGCAAACGTAATCGTTTTCAATCGCAGTCTCCCAGCACTGAAGGAACTGGAATCTGAAGGGTTCACAACTGCTCATTCTCCAGCCGAAGTTGCATCAAATGTGGAAATGGTCATATGCATGGTGTCCAATACGCCAGCTGTCGAATCTGTTTTATTGGGTGATTCAGGTGTCGTTCACGGAATTCGTGAAGGTTCGATCGTGATTGACATGGGAACCACTGAAGTTCAGGCAACCCGGGGATTCGCTAAGATATTCAATCAAGAGTCCGTTGGATATGTCGACGCACCTGTATCCGGTGGTGAAATTGGTGCGATTGACGGCACTCTATCTATCATGGTTGGTGCGTCCGAGTCGGACATGAAGCGCGTAGAGCCGGTTCTGAATGCACTCGGAAAGCAGGTTACTCATATTGGTGAAATCGGCTGCGGCCAAATTGCAAAAGCTGCCAATCAAATCATTGTTGGTTTGACTATCGGCGCAGTGTCTGAAGCATTTGCGTTAGCACAACATGGCGGTGCGAACCTGGAACAGGTTTGGAAAGCGCTGAGCGGCGGATTTGCCGGTTCAAGAATACTGGAAGTTCATGGTCGACGAATGATTGAAGACAATTTTCGACCCGGCGGTACTGCAACAACTCAGAAAAAAGACTTGAATCAAGCACTCGATTTCGCATCAGCAATCGGCATAGATTTGCCGTCTACCCAGCTCTGCCATGACCTCTATGACAATCTTGTTCAGCGCGGCGAGGGCGGACTCGACCACAGTGCCTTATTCAGGTTGTATTCGAAGTGATTAAGTAACCGGGCTAGTAGCTGGGGAGGTGACACGAGAGCGTTTTACCCAAATCACCATCATCGCCACCAGTATGAGCGGTAGAGTTGCGCCAGCATTCAAAATGTACCAGCCCCAGATGTGGTGCAAGACCCCTGACAGGATTGCTGTGCATGTCACAATGGAAAAGACGCAAAGATCATTGACACCCTGGACAACTGCTTTTTCACTATCCCGGTACGTTTTTGTCAAAAGCGTTGTACCGCCAAGGAATGTGAAGTTCCAACCAAGTCCAAGTAGAACCAATGCGAGGCAGAATGCCAGAAAGCTGTCGCCTAAAACAAATGAGACCAGAATGGAGAGAAAGAGCAAAACTACACCGGCACCGATAACACTCAAGTCTCCGAATATCCTAACCAGGTGACCGGTGAAAAAAGACGGTGCGAACATGGAAAAAATATGCCACTGAATGACCAGTGCTGTGAGTCCGAAACTCATGTCGCGAACATTCATCGCTAAAGGCGTCGAAGTCATCAGTAGATTCATCACTCCGTAACCGACCGTTGCACTGACCACTGCGAGCAGAAATTCTGGTTGTTTTGCAACCTCTCGAAGCGGTCGTTTTTCTTCAATTACATTCGATTTTTTAGCTTCTGGCACTTTAAGAAAAGATACCAGAATGAGTGAAATTGAGTAAACCAGCGCGAGCGTGTAGTAAGAGCCGGCAAAGGCTGCTTCAATAATCGAATTCTTTGTGAACGCAACCAGATTCGGACCAATGAACGCAGCAACGACACTACCCGCTAATACATAGGAAATGGCTCGACTGCGATAACTCTCTGTTGAGACATCAGCCGCTGCAAATCGGTAAAATCCACCAAACGCATTTCCGACCCCGATCAATGCGATACCGAAGCAGAACAATACGAAACTCTGTTGGGTAACGGCAAAACCGGACAAACATGCGCCAGAAATGGAAAACACCAGACCAAGCTGAAAACCTTTTCGGCGACCGATATACTTCATCAAGATGGACGCAGGCAATGCAAATCCCATGCCAAACAGGAACACTGCTCCAACCGGGACGGTCGCATACATGGGGTCGGGTGCCAGTGCGAACCCAACTAGTGCAGCCGATGCGATTAATACTGCGTTCGCGGTAAAGAGGCAAGCCTGACACAGGGACAGTATCAGTACATTCAATCGCATATTGGGCAGAGTCGCAGGTTTTTCGCTCATGCTATTGTTCGACCTCCATCGACGTGAATTGCCTGACCAGTGATAAAACTGCCACCTGGTGAAAGAAGCAATATTACAGCTCCCAAGATATCTTCAGGTTCCAGCAACCGATTCATTTTAATTTTTGATATTGCGTATTCTAAGTTGTCGTCTTGTGCGAGAAAAGATCGGGTCAGACTGGTTTCGCACAAGGCGGGACTGATTGCATTCGCTGTAATCGAATACTGCGCCCATTCAACTGCCATCACCCGAGTCATATGAGTCAATGCTGACTTGCTAGCCGCATAGGCAGCGTAACCGGGATTCGCAACCGAATCTGAAACCGATGCAATATTGATGATTCTCCCGTATCGGTTCGGAATCATATGCTTAATCGCATGCCGACACATTGATAATGCCGCAGTTACGTTGGTTTCAAGAATATGCGAAAACACCTCTATTGGCATGTCTGTTGCCGGAATGACTGCAAAATCGCCGACGCAATTGACAAATCCATCAATTCGACCCCAGTGAGCGACACAGGAATCAAACACTGACTCACAGTCGCTTTCTTTGGTTGCATCAAATACTTGACTGTGAGCAGAAGTCAGTTCACAGGTTAGTGATTCAAGTCCTTCCGCGTTCTTGTCAAACAGTGATAGATGGCATCCCCTGGAAGCCAGTTCAGCGGCGATAACGGACCCTAGACCACCTGCGGCACCAGCCACGGCTATGACGTGATTTTGGATGTCAAAAAGGGAACGCAACGCTATACGGTGTTTAACTCAAATCAAGAATTATCTTTGGAGTAACGAGTGGCTGGTTTTGTTCTTTAGAAGAACAAAATATCGCCAGACATTACATGTTGCGACGATATTTGCCGCCAACTTCAAACAAAGCCGATGTAATTTGACCAACTGAGCAATAGCGCACCGTTGACATCAGTTCAGCGAATACGTTCCGTCCTTCAAGTGCGGCTGATTTCAACTCCTCAAGAGCCGCTGGTGACTGTTCGCGATGACGGGCATGAAAGTCATGCAACCTCTCCAACTGAGACATCTTTTCGGCTTCGGTCGACCTGGCAAGTTCGATCGTCGTATTCTGTGAAGCATCAGGATTCAAAAAGGTGTTTACCCCCACTATTGGAAGGGTTCCATCATGCTTGAGACGCTCATAGTAGAGCGACTGGTCCTGGATGCGACCTCGCTGATAGCCCGTTTCCATAGCACCAAGCACACCACCTCGTCTAGATATGGCATCAAACTCACAAAGTACCGCCTCTTCAACAAGATCTGTTAATTCTTCAAGAATAAAACTTCCCTGATTCGGATTGTCGTTGCGCGCCAGGCCCCATTCCTTGTTGATGATGAGCTGAATGGCCACTGCACGACGCACAGATTCCTCGGTCGGCGTCGTGATTGCCTCATCGTAGGCATTGGTATGCAGGCTGTTACAGTTGTCATATACGGCAATCAAAGCCTGCAAGGTGGTACGGATGTCATTGAAATCAATTTCCTGTGCATGAAGCGAGCGTCCCGAAGTTTGAATGTGATATTTGAGGCGCTGACTTCTGGCGTTTGCCCCATATCGTTCTTTCAGTGCGACCGCCCAGATGCGCCTCGCAACCCGTCCCATAACGGTATATTCAGCATCGAGCCCGTTGGAGAAGAAAAATGACAGATTAGGTGCGAAATCATCAATATGCATGCCCCTTGCGAGATACATTTCCACATAGGTGAACGCATTCGCCAAGGTAAACGCAAGCTGTGAGATGGGGTTTGCGCCAGCTTCCGCAATATGGTAACCTGAAATTGATACTGAGTAGAAATTTTTGACTTCATTTTCAATGAAATACTCCTGAATATCTCCCATCAGACGCAGACTGAACTCGGTTGAAAATATACAGGTGTTTTGCCCCTGGTCTTCTTTCAAAATATCAGCCTGTACCGTTCCTCTCACCTGACGCAGCGCATGCGCCCTGAGCTCCTCAGTTTCATCTGCATTCGGAGTACGACCCTGTTCACTTTCAAACGTTTCGATTTGCTGGTCAATGGCGGTATTCAGCATGAACGCAAGATAGGTTGGTGCGGGACCATTGATTGTCATGGACACCGAAGTGCGTGGGCTGCAAAGATCAAATCCGCTGTACAGGTCCTTCATGTCATCCAGCGTTGCAATTGAGACGCCTGAGTTGCCGACCTTTCCATAGATGTCGGGCCGTTTATCGGGGTCGAAACCGTACAAAGAAACGGAATCAAATGCGGTCGACAGCCGCTTGGCATCCGAGTGACTGGACAGGAGTTTGAATCGGCGATTGGTTTTGGAGGGGCCGCCTTCACCGGCAAACATGCGAGTGGGATCTTCGTCCTCGCGCTTGAATGGAAACACACCACCGGTAAAAGGGAAAGCACCGGGCAAATTTTCCAGCATCAGCCAGCGAAGCAGATCGCCGTGATCAGTAAAACGCGGTAAAGCAATTTTCGGTACCCGCGTGCCGGAAATGGTTTCTGTATATCTAGAATCTTTCAATTCCTGCCGATACATTGCAACGTTCGATTCCCAATCATTGAGTGTCTGAGCAGAAAATTTTTCGACCTTGGTCTCTCTATTGCGTAAAGCTTCCCGCAGTGTTGTAAGCTCTTGAGTGTCGGACTTTCCAATCATTTCCAGTGCGGCATTCAACTGCTGAATTTCTCTCACCAATTGTGCCTGTGTCTCGACATCGCTGCGATACCCTCTGGCTGTCGCAGAAATTTCCGCGAGATACCCAACCCGTTCGCTGGGTATCACCCCCGCGTGAGCTGAAGAAAATTTGGATTCTGCAGGTGGTGGGAAACGACTGTTTTTTGCCGGAACGCCCAGCAGATTAACAATCTCCTGATAAAGCGCTGTGATGCCGTCGTCGTTAAATTGCGAGGAGATGGTGCCAAAGACCGGCATTTCAGTGTAATTCTGATCAAAAGCCAGCTGATTTCTCTGTACCTGTCGACAAACATCCCGGTAAGCGTCCTCAGCGCCTCTGGTATCAAATTTATTAATGGCCACCAGATCTGCAAAGTCCAGCATATCGATTTTCTCAAGCTGACTTGCCGATCCATATTCAGGTGTCATCACATAAATCGTGCGATCAACATGTGAAACAATTCCCGTATCCCCTTGACCGATACCCGGTGTTTCCACGATGATCAGATCGAAATTCCAATATTTGCAGGCCTTGATGACATCGTCTAAACATCCTGGTACATCTCCGCTCGCTTCTCGGGTGGCTATCGAACGAAAATAGACCTGATCGGAATCCGCGGCGTTCATGCGGATTCGATCACCTAGCAGCGCACCTCCAGTTTTCTTGCGGCTGGGGTCGACCGCCAAGATGGCAACCCGAGTGTCTGCTTCACCATAAATCCGAATTCTGCGTACCAGTTCATCAGTTAGTGACGACTTGCCTGAGCCACCGGTTCCTGTAATCCCCAGAATTGGAGGCCCGCTACCGACTTTGGCCATTTTCCGAACAAAATTGACGGCTTCAGAGGAGCCACCCTCAAGCGCACTGATCAATACAGCCAAGTCAGTAAAATTACCACGCTGCAAACTATCGGTCGAGATTGCGCTTTGCGGGCGCGGTTTGGTACGACAGATCTTGAGCATTTCATCAATCATCCCCTGCAGACCCATCTGCTGACCGTCTTCTGGAGAGAAAATGCGGGCGATACCATACAGATGCAACTCTTCAATTTCGTGGGGTACGATGACACCACCTCCACCGCCGAATACCTGAATGTCTGAGCGTCCGTATTCTTCCAGCATGTCCAGGATGTACTTGAAGTATTCGATATGGCCACCTTGATAGGAACTGACCGCGATTCCATCAACGTCTTCCTGAACTGCGGCGGTTACAACCTCACGAACTGATCGGTTATGCCCCAGATGAATCACTTCGGCACCGGAACTTTGCAGGATTCGGCGCATCACATTTATCGCCGCATCATGACCATCAAACAAGCTGGTTGCGGTTATAAATCGCAATGGCCCTAGACTCAGTGCCTCATCATGAACAGACCTGATTTTTTCAGCCGCTATCGCCATCGTTGAATTACTTTTCTAATCATTTATCAGTTTCAGCGGATACAAATTCTGGTGTTCAATTTGAACCCATTTTTGATCCAATTTGTTATTTTAACAGACATCAATGAACCTCAATTCCCATAATAAATCGTTGCGGTTCTCTTTAAGTTAGGCACAAGTTTGATATCTAGTTTAACCTTTCAACTTTTTGAACCACCCGATCGTTCAAAGACAGATAATTAATTTGACAACAACAATTTCGAACGGTAGCAATGTCAAATTCAATGTCCTGGAATGTCAGAACGGAACAGTTTTGTAGAAAACTGAACCTGAAAATCCCAATTCTCTTGGCCCCGATGGCCGGTGCCTGCCCTGTTTCCCTTTCAAGTGCTGTTGCTAGAGAAGGCGGACTCGGTGCGTGCGGAGTTTTACTAATGCAACCGTCTGCGATTGTTGATTGGGCAAAGCAGTTCCGGTCGAAATCGGAAGGCCAATTTCAGATGAACAACTGGATTCCGGACCCTGTACCGGTGAGAGATGAAATCCACGAGCAACAGATTCGAGACTTTTTGGCAAATTGGCATCCCGACTCAGGTTCCGCCAGACCGATACCCGAAACACCTGATTTTGAAGAGCAGTGTGAGGCTATGCTGCAAGTCCAACCTGCTGCTATTTCTTCAATTATGGGAGTTTATCCTCGTCCCTTTGTAGAGCGTATGAAGAAAGCCGGAATTTACTGGCTGGCCACCGCAACAACCGTTGAAGAAGCAAAGCTTGCTGAAAGTATGGGTGTCGATGCCGTCGTAGCGCAAGGATTTGAAGCAGGCGGACATCGAGGCACCTACGAGGCAGGAGACGCTCAACGTGCGGCAGGTGGATTAATCTCAATATTGCCAGCAATTGTCGACTCCGTGAGTGTTCCCGTTGTCGCGACGGGTGGTATTTCTGACGGTCGTGGAATTGCAGCGGCAATCACGCTTGGTGCGTCAGCGGTTCAAATTGGCACCGGTTTTTTGCGCACTCCGGAAGCCGGTATTCCATCGGCGTGGTCTGATGCGATTGGCAATACAATGCCAAATCACACTATCCTGACACGCGCTTTTTCGGGTCGTTTAGGACGCTCTATCGCAACTGACTATGCGAAGACTGCGGCATCTGTCGATGCGCCAGAGCCTGCACCTTACCCCATACAGCGAGGGCTCACGGGCAGTATGACGGGCCAAGCAAGGCACGACAATGATTTGGCAAGGATGCAGGCGTGGACAGGGCAGTCCGGATTTCTATCGTCCGCTGAACCAGCTGGACAACTCACTAAAAGACTTTGGGACGATGCCAAAAAACTACTTCCCTGAAATCGCTGCAATTCATTCAGTAGATTGAACAGGAATCCAGGTTACACAAAGCAGTAATGACCAGTAAATCTTCTGTCAAGGTCCTTTTTTAAATGGAAAATCCAAAAAAGCCAACTTTCAGCCCAGTCAATTCGAATTACGAACACGAAGTGAGATCAAGCTTCAATTCGCAGGGAATCATGCAATTGTTGGGTGCGACCATTCGCACGATCGAGCCGGGTTATTGTGTGATCGACTTGCCTTTCAATCCCCAATTGACACAGCAGGACGGCTTTTTTCACGCTGGTTCTACGAGTACGATTGCGGATTCTGCTGGTGGTTACGCCGCGTATTCACTCATGCCAGCGGGTCACCGTGTCTTGACGGTTGAATTCAAGATTAATCTGCTGGCGCCTGCGGATGGGGAGTTACTTTCGGCAGAAGGGACAGTCATCAAAGCGGGCCGAACCCTTACTGCGGCGACCATCAATGTCCACTGCATCAAAAACTCTAAGACAACGCTCTGCGCGATCATGCAGCAGACAACGATTTGTATTGCTCCGCCAGGAAACTGACTCATCCGCAGTTGGGAACGAGTTGTTCGATCATTTTCCGGTCTGAATAATTGAATTCAAAAATGCCTTCGATCTGCTGGGAATCGAATGAATACCCAAATAAACTGGAGTCGAGTGAATTCAATTGTCCAAGTAGACGAAGCATCCAGGCGTAATCATCCGATCCCAGACCGCGGTAGAACACCAGGAAACCGGACTGAGTTTCAGAAAGAGCCAGCCATTCGCTGGTAAACTCACCTTCCTCGGATATCAGGCGAACTTCTCGAGTTGAGGAGTGCGTCGCCATAGGCCGGTGCGTGAGCAAAATAAATATTCCTGGATTGCAGTTGATTGTCACCATTGGTGTCAGATTCGCATCAGGAGTTAGTTGGCGCCCCACACAGGTTATGGATCGTTCCGGGGTAATCATCACGCATTTTTCAGATTGGATGGGGTCTGGACCTATATGATCGCTGGAGCCTGCAAGAACAGGCAAACTGAAAATGATTGACACAATCGCAATTCCAGTTAAGTTCCAATGATAAATTGCAGGAATTGAAAATAATCGTGACAACATGGGTAGAAAATAGATGAAGAATAAAGATAAGTTCTCGTGCGCGTTGCGTTTACTTCACCCCGCAACTTCATTTTATTAGTTTACATGTAGCCAACTCTGAAAGAAAATTCATCGACTGTAGCTGCAAAACGAATTCGCCTCACACTGGATTTAGATATTCGCCAGGCCAATGGAACTCAGTCAAATTAATATAATGGCCAGTTGATTGAACTAATGTTCGATTATTCAATTCAACACGGATATTTCTCTATTTTCTTGCATACTCAGCAGCAACGGATGCCATCTGTTTCATCTTCTGCTGGCATTCCAATTTCAGTAATGACGGCGCATCCTAATTAACATGAGTACTTCGCATGCAACTCTAAATTTCGGATTGGGCGAAACCGTCGACCTGCTTCGTTCAAGCGTACAGGAATTTGCCCAGGAGCAAATTGCACCGCTTGCTGCCGAAATTGACCAGTCGAACGAATTTCCACTCCATTTGTGGCAAGCAATGGGTGACATGGGTTTACTGGGTATCACCGTCAGCGAACGATTTGGCGGGACCGGGATGGGTTACCTGGAGCACGTAGTAGCCATGGAAGAAATAAGCCGTGCATCAGCCTCGGTCGGGCTTTCATATGGTGCTCATTCAAATCTTGCAGTAAACCAGATATTCAGAAACGGTACCGACGAGCAACGAAAGCAGTACCTGCCTAAACTCATTAGTGGCGAACATGTCGGCGCTCTCGCAATGACAGAACCCAACTCGGGGTCCGATGTCGTGAGTATGCGCCTGGAAGCCGTTGCTGAAGATGACCACTTTGTGTTGAATGGCAACAAGATGTGGATTACGAATGGCCCTGATGCTGATGTACTGGTCGTTTATGCAAAAACAGATCCGCGGGCAGGAAGCCGCGGAATAACCGCTTTTCTGATTGAACGCGAGTTTGATGGATTTTCGACAGCCCAAAAACTGGACAAACTCGGCATGCGAGGCTCCAACACCTGTGAATTAATATTCGAAAATTGTGCGGTGCCGCAAGAAAATGTATTGGGGGAAGTTGGTGGTGGCGTTCGGGTCCTCATGAGTGGTCTGGACTACGAACGAGTTGTTTTGGCAGGCGGCCCACTAGGTATCATGCAAGCCTGCCTCGACGCTGTTGTACCTTACGTGCACGAACGCAAACAATTTGGTAAAAGTATTGGCGAGTTTCAATTCATTCAGGGCAAAATGGCTGATATGTACACTTTCTTGAACGCCTCTCGGGCTTACGCATACTCAGTGGCCAAAGCCTGTGATCGCGGCGAAACAACCAGAAAGGATGCCGCGGCGGTGATTTTGTTTACAGCTGAAAGAGCGACTGAGTGCGCACTACAGGCGATTCAGGCACTCGGTGCCATGGGTTACATCAACGAAATGCCCACAGGCCGTCTACTTAGAGATGCCAAACTCTATGAAATTGGTGCAGGAACAAGCGAAATTCGTCGCATGCTTATCGGACGAGAACTATTCGAAGAAACTGCTTAATTCACTTATTTTCTACTAAACAGGGACAACATTAATGGAAAATTCTTCCGTCGTCGTTACAGGACTGGCTCGAACACCGATTGGTGGCTTTCAGGGTCGACTTTCCCCACTGACCGCTCCACAACTCGGATCTGCCTCGATTCGAGCAGCACTTGAAGATTCTGATATCTCAGGATCCGATGTGGATGAAGTGCTAATGGGCTGCGTACTATCAGCGGGGATTGGTCAGGCTCCTGCACGGCAAGCAGCTCTTGACGCAGGTATCCCTAAATCCGTTGGGTGCACAACAGTCAACAAAATGTGCGGCTCTGGCATGAAGACAGTCATGCTCGGATACGATTCAATCGTTGCGGGTACCAACTCTATTGTCGTAACAGGCGGCCTGGAAAGCATGAGCAATGCTCCTTACATCCTACCCAAGGCGAGGGGCGGCTATCGCATGGGACATAGCCAAGTTCTCGATCATATGTTTGCTGACGGTCTCGAAGATGCGTACCAGAAAGGTGCACTGATGGGAGAGTTCGCTGAAGACTGTGCTGAGTCTTATCAGTTCAGTCGGGAGGCACAGGATGAATTTGCCATTGAATCTTTGACCAGAGCGCAGAAAGCAACCCAAAGTGGCACATTTGCACGTGAGATAACACCTGTTCAAGTTTCTACGAGAAAAGAAACTTATGAAGTGACAAATGATGAACAGCCTGAAATAACCAATTCTGAAAAAATCCCATTTCTTAGACCTGCATTTCGTAAAAACGGTAGCGTTACCGCTGCTAATTCAAGCTCAATTTCAGATGGTGGCGCAACAGTTGTCTTGATGTCGGAGGCTGAAGCCCAACGCCGTGATAAACCAATTCAAGCGCGGTTGGTCGGGCACACCACTTTTGCCGCAGAACCCAATCTCTTTCCGACTGCACCAATCAGCGCGATCAGAAAACTACTCGATAAACTCAATTGGTCAGTCGATGACATTGATCTTTTTGAAGTCAACGAGGCATTTGCAGTTGTTACGATGGCGGCAATGCACAGTTTGAAGATTCCGCACGATCGAATGAATATTCATGGTGGTGCTTGTGCACTGGGTCATCCTGTTGGTGCCTCAGGCACCCGAATTCTGGTTACTTTGATTGCAGCGATGGAACGATACGATCTAAAGCGCGGCGTTGCCTCGCTTTGCATTGGCGGTGGAGAAGCAACAGCGATTGGCGTAGTACGCAGTTAGTATCACCCAGTTCTTTTGCGAGGCTCTCAAAATTGAACAAAACAGTTGATTTTTACTTCGATTTCTCTTCACCATACGGCTATTTTTCAAGCGAGGTGATGGACGAATTCTCACAGCGCTGTGGCTGTGAGATCATCTGGCGCCCGTATGTTATGGGTGCAGTGATGAAGCTTACAGGTCGAAAACCGCTGGTTCAAATTCCGATGGTTAATGAATATAGTGCTCGAGACTTGGATCGCGTTGCCCGCTATCACCAAATCGAGTTTTCAGTTCCGAGTGTCTTTCCCATTTCAAGTGTTGCACCTTCTCGCGCGTTTTACTGGATTAGAGATGAGTACGGTTCGGAGAAGGCCAAACAGTTTGCCCAAGCGATTTTCCGCGCGTATTTTGCCAATAATCTGAACACTTCAAAACCATCGGCTGTAGTCGAAGTAGCCACCGATTTGGACTTTGATTCCGATGCAGTAATCGACGCACTTGAGAATCCAGACATCAAGCTTAAAGTTCGCGAAGAAACCGACAGGGCTATTGAACGAGGTGTATTTGGTTCACCTTTTTTCATTGTTGACGATGAGCCATTCTGGGGACACGACCGGCTGAATCATGTTGAGTCGTGGCTTGAATCTGGAGGATGGTAGTTAAGAGGTTGAACCCTAGCACCCGAAATCATGCCAGTTATTCCATCAAACATCAACAAAAATAGCCCAGAGTTTGTCGGTCGCTACCAAGCAATGTCGACCTTGGTAGATGACCTCAATCAAACGCTTGCTGCCATTCAGGTTGGAGGCAGCGAGCGCGCCCGCCAAAAGCATCAATCACGTGGAAAGTTACTGGCCCGAGATCGAATTCGACTACTGTTGGATCGCACCTCCCCATTTCTGGAAGTTGCGCCATATGCTGCATATCAGATGTATGACGACAATGTTCCGGCAGCTGGGATTGTAACTGGCATCGGATCGATTCAAGGTCGGGAGTGTATGATTTTTGCCAATGATGCGACTGTCAAGGGTGGAACCTATTACCCGATAACCGTCAAAAAACACCTGCGTGCACAGGAAATCGCATCACAAAACAATCTGCCCTGTATTTATTTGGTTGATTCTGGCGGTGCTTTTCTTCCGAGGCAGGATGATGTTTTCCCGGACAGAGAGCACTTCGGACGCATATTCTTCAATCAGGCTACTATGTCAGCGGCCGGAATCCCTCAGATTGCTGCGGTCATGGGCTCTTGTACCGCTGGCGGTGCCTATGTGCCGTCAATGTGCGATGAATCCATTATTGTCCGCGGTCAGGGCACTATATTCTTGGGCGGGCCACCGCTTGTCAAAGCTGCAACGGGTGAATCGGTCTCGGCTGAAGAACTCGGAGGGGCAGATGTCCACTCTCGTGAATCCGGTATCACCGATCACTGCGCTGACGACGATGAACACGCTCTTTCGATGATCAGGGATATTGTCGCCACACTAAACCGTCCGAAACGCCTGAACATAGAAGTTCAGGCTCCCCAAGAGCCACTGTATGAGGCAAGCGACTTGTATGGTATTGTGCCCACTGACCTCAGACAGTCATACGATGTAAGGGAGGTCATTGCTCGAATTGTAGACGGAAGTGAATTTCATGAATTCAAGCGACTTTATGGTGAGACTCTGGTGTGTGGATTTGCTCACCTGATGGGCTACCCAGTCGGAATTGTGGCAAACAAAGGCATTCTATATTCTGAGTCAGCATTGAAAGCGGCTCACTTCATCGAACTTTGTTGTCAACGAAATGTGCCATTGATTTTTCTACAGAATATTGCTGGATTCATGGTCGGAAAGAAATATGAAGCGGGTGGGATAGCCAAAGATGGCGCGAAGATGGTAACGGCTGTAGCCTGCGCAAAAGTACCAAAATTCACAGTCATTATCGGTGGCAGCTTTGGAGCAGGTAACTATGCTATGTGTGGGCGCGCGTACTCGCCCCGCTTTCTTTGGATGTGGCCCAATGCAAGAATATCAGTAATGGGTGGAGAACAGGCTGGCAATGTTCTCACCCAGGTACGAGCTGATAGTGTGAAAGGTGACCAGTGGCCTGAATCAGAGCAGCAAAAATTCAAGCAGACAATATTGGATCAGTATGAAACTGAGGGTCGCCCCTATTATTCCAGCGCGAGGCTCTGGGATGATGGAATCATTGATCCGGCAGACACTCGAACAGTATTGGGGTTGGCGATTTCGGCAGCATATAACGCACCTGATGAGTCAACCCGATTCGGAATTTTCAGAATGTAACTGCGGTCATGTCCACTCAACAGTTTGAAACAATCAAGCTTGATGTGACTGCAGAGGGGATCTGTACACTGCTGCTGAATCGTCCCAAAGTCCACAATGCTTTTGATGAGTTCATGATCGAAGACATCACAAATGCTCTTCAGCAATTGCGGGCCGATGATGCAGTCAGAGTTCTTTGTATCAAAGGAGCCGGTGCGAGTTTTTGTGCTGGTGCAAATTTGAACTGGATGAAACGAACAGCTGAATATGCTCAGGAGGAAAACTATCGCGATGCCATGCGAATGGCCAATATGATGCATTCGCTGTATAGTTTCCCGAAACCTACTGTGGCAGTTGTCCAAGGTGCAGTATTTGGAGGTGGAGTGGGACTAGTCGCCTGCTGTGATATTGTGCTGGCCGAAAGTTCTACTGTATTCAGTTTGTCTGAGGTGAAACTGGGATTAGTTCCTGCGGTCATCGGTCCATACGTCGTCAATGCAATGGGAACGCGAATCGCGAAACGCTACATTTTGACTGGCGAAAGATTCGATGCTTCGGCGGCGTGCCGTTCGGGATTGGTTCACGAATCTACTGACGCTGAATCACTTGCGGAATCTGAAGCTGAAATAATGCGTGAACTTCTTTCCTGCGGACCAACTGCCCAAATGGTGGCAAAGAGTCTTGTCATTGAAAAATTTTCGCCATCAATGGGCGAAGAAATTCAAAAACACACTGCCGGCTTAATTTCGAAAATCAGAGCCTCCGAAGAAGGCAAGGAAGGCGTCGGTGCCTTTCTTGATAAGCGATCTCCTGCCTGGCGAAAGTACTAAATGGATTAAACAGTTGTTTCGAAAACTGCTGATTGCCAACCGCGGAGAGATCGCCTGTCGGATTATTCGAACTGCACAACGTCTCAATATTCCTGTTGCGACAGTCTACTCCGACGCAGACCGAGATGCCCTACACAATTCATTGGCGGATGAATCGGTTTACCTTGGTGCGTCCCGCCCTTCTGAAAGTTATCTAAATGTCGATCGAATAATCGAAGCGGCCAAACAGGTGGGTGCGGACGCGCTTCATCCGGGCTATGGTTTTCTATCAGAGAATAGCATTCTGGCTGAAACTTGTGAAAAAGAAAACATCGAATTCATTGGTCCGCCTTCGCACGCAATTGATTGCATGGCATCGAAAGCGCAAGCAGCTGCAATCGCTATTGAAGCGGGTGTACCTGTGTTGCCTGGGTTTCGAGAAACTGAATATAGTGATGCCAGCTTGGCCAAGCTGGCACAATCTATTGGTTTTCCCGTACTGCTCAAAGCTGCACTGGGAGGTGGAGGTCGAGGGATGAGCATCGTTCACTCCGAGCACCAATTGGCCGAGAGTTTAACCGCAGTGAAAGCTCAGGCAAAAGAATTCTTCGGCAATGATCTTATCATCATTGAAAAGTATCTAAATCCCGCGAGACACATTGAGGTTCAAATAGCAGCCGACAAACATGGGAATGCTGTCCACCTGTTTGACCGAGATTGTTCTGCCCAGCGCCGATATCAGAAAATTGTGGAGGAGGCTCCAGCTCCACAAATTAGTCAGAATTCACGCGAGCGAATGTACGAAGCGGCGATATCCCTTACGAGAGCCCTCAATTACCACAGCGTAGGAACTATCGAGTTTTTACTGGCTGACACTGAATTCTATTTTATGGAAATGAACACTCGGCTTCAGGTCGAGCATACGGTTACTGAACAGGTTACAGGAATCGATCTTGTGGAATGGCAGCTTAGAATTGCTGCAGGAGAATCGATTTCAGATTGGAAAATCCCAAGCTCCCCAAATGGACACTCGATTCAGGCGCGAATTTATGCAGAAAATCCAGAGAAGGGATTTTTACCGTCACCTGGCCACATCCGATATCTGCGTTATCCATCTGAATCAGATCATTTACAAATGCATACAGGCGTTCGGCAGAATGATGTTGTCGATGTGCACTACGATCCCTTAATCGCTAAAGTTGTCGTTAGTGACTCAGATCGACCAGATGCTATTGAACGACTAAATCAGGCGTTGAGAGATCTGCACGTAGTCGGTGTCGACACAAACGTAACATTCTTGTCGAACCTAATTACAACTCACGACTTTGCTACCTGTACACACGATATCAAATACGTCGAGAACAACCTGCCAGCACTAACTGCACAAAATCGAGAGATACCTTCTGAAATCCTGGTGTTGGCTTTACTCTACCTAACATCGAAATCAACCGAAATCAGGCCAGAAAGCTTAATTGAGAATGACGACAAATATTCACCGTGGCGAACAAATAGTGGCTGGCGACTCAATTCTTGCAAAGAGTTTGCCTGTGGTTTCGAATGCAATGATCAAATCTACAACGTCAGTGCACTACTTGGCGAGCAACAGATTGTTGTAAAGATTAAAGAACGAGAATTCAGCTGCTTTAATATTCAATTCTTCGATCATGCAATTGAGGCGACGATTGATGAAATTAAATGGTCACTACCAGTGATATTGCTGGAAGATGAAATTTATCTATTTCATCAAAGTTCAAGGTATGAATTGCGACTATCAGATCGACTTTCTGCGGCACGTTCTGCTATCGTTGATGCCGGATCACTAGCTGCACCATTACCTGGGCGAATTGCACGTGTTTTGGTTGAAGAAGGCGAATCTGTATCGACCGGCCAAGTCTTGATCGTTGTTGAAGCGATGAAGATGGAACATCCGATAGCCAGTCCAATAGACGGAGTCGTAACTTCAGTTCCATATTCTGAAAATCAACTCGTCGATGAAGGAGCAAGCTGTGTCTTTGTAGAACCATCGAAACAATCAGACAGATCCTCCAACAATGAATAAGGGTAGACCTAGTTATGTGCGGCTAGTTGAGGTAGGGCCTCGTGATGGACTCCAAAATGAACCCGAACAGACCACAGTCGCGTTTCGAGTTGAACTCGTAGATCGTTTGTCCACCTGCGGAATAAAGACCATAGAAGTTGGCAGTTTTGTGTCACCCAAATGGGTACCAAAAATGGCCAATACTGCTGAGGTACTGAAAAGTGTAGGACGGCATGAAGATGTAGCTTTGGTTGCGCTCGTACCAAATATCAGGGGAATGATGGATGCGATCGCTTCTAATGTCGACGAAGTCGCAATATTCTCAGCAGCTTCTGAAACTTTTTCGCAGCGCAATACAAACTGCAGTATTGAACAATCATTTGAGCGATTCCAACCAGTTTTGGAGAAAGCTCGCGAAATGGGCATTCCGGTCAGAGGTTACGTTTCCTGTGTATTGGGGTGTCCATATGAAGGAAAAATTTCAGCAAGTAAGGTAGTTCCAATTGTGAAACGTCTGATTGAGTCTGGGTGTTACGAAGTCTCTCTCGGTGACACAATAGGTGTTGGCACAATTAACTCAACTCGAGAGTTATTGCGCGCAATTAAGGGCTCTATTGGACTGGAATCAATCGCTGTCCACTTTCACGATACTTACGGGCAGGCGCTTCCAAATATTGTTGCCGCTCTAGAACAAGGTGTCTCCACAGTTGATAGTTCAATTGGTGGACTTGGAGGTTGTCCATATGCCCGAGGGGCGAGTGGCAATGTCGCTACTGAAGATGTGATCTATATGCTGGACGGAATGGGTGTAGAAACAGGTGTCAATTTGGACGACTTACTCAAAGTGTCAGATTTTGTTTTTTCGCACTTGAAACGGCCCCCAACTTCCCGCGTTGCAAACGCACTGCTGAACGCTTCAGCTCATTAATCTTCCAGAAATATCACAAATTTGTGATATTCAGTTCTACCCTTAGTTTCATTTAGGGACTAATTCTTTTAACTATATTTTCACAGAACCGGTCTAAAGCCAACCAGCCAAATATTCAAACTGATAGTCTTTGCTTTATCAAATTCCGACTGATCAATTTGGCTACGGTATCAATTTTCTTTGCTTCGACAATACGCTTCCGTAGTAGAGAAATCCCTTAATTTTTTCTTTCTTTTCTTTGCTTCTGTGATAGTTTCATAGAAATTACCAGCAGGAGGCATTCATCGATACCTATCTAAATATGCATCAACATCGTCAATGCGACGATAGGCCTTTCTTTTATCAGCATCCTGAACTTGTCTCAGAGTTTTATCATTTACTTTGTAAATGTCATACTTCTCCAGTTCCTCCTTCGCTTTCTGCTCTTCAAGATATTGTTTGAACTCTTTTGGCATTGACATTACCTCCAGTCAATATTTATAAATTATTTATTCAACTTGTTACTAATGCCGAATACCAGTTCGTTATACATCAACCGCTGACCAATTAGTCCTGCAAAAACCAATTCCATTGACTTGATCGTATCTAGTTCGCGAGTAAACATGATTTGTATCTCCTAACAGATCCGAGACGCAAGGATCTTGAATTTCACCCATCGTGAAACCGATAGTTTTGACCCGTATTTTGTGATGTCAAATTAATTGATTCTGGCGTGAATCAGTATTTTCTGTGATCTGAATCCAATCAAATTTAAAAATTGGGTGGTTGGAATTTAATTCAGTTCACAGGAAAATTTCATGCTTGAAAGTGACAAGCAGTCGCAGGTTCAATCAAAAAAAGTTAGGAAGTCTCACGACAATTTCTTTAAGTCAGCGTTTCACGATAAAAAAACCGTTAGAGCCTTACTCAAATTGGTACTGACAAGACAGCAGTTGGCAGAAATTGATTTGCAAACCGTCAAAATTGAAAAGCAAATTTGGGCTGACCTTGTGGTGTCTTGTCGGTTCAGGAACGGTTCTACACTGACAATGCACTTTCTCTGCGAGCACAAATCCTATCCTGACCGTCAACTAATGTTGCAGCTGCTACGGTATCAGACTGATCTTTACGTGAATGAAGGTGCCACCGCAGTACTTCCAATCACGATTTATCATGGCAGGAATAAGAACTGGGCGCCTCAATTAGATTTTCAAAAAGCACAGTTGCAAGCAATGCCCGAAACATGTATGGAGAGTTTTGCTCATCTATTGCTGAATTTCAGAAATACCATGGTGAACCTACATGACGCGCAGGTAAAAAATCAACTCCCTGACTTACCTTTGGAGGCTCAATTTCCGTTGCAGCTGATGTCAGAAATTTGGCGAGCAGACGAACAAATTCTTGTCAATTTGATGAGCCAAATTCGACCGCCAATAAAGAAAGCCCGTGCCAGACTAGTTGGCATCTGCGCCCATTACTTGATTGATGCCAAAAAGCAGATTACAATTGAATCCATATATGAAAAAATGGAACATCAACCAGACGGAGAACAAATGTCGTCGGAATTTGCTGAACTGCTGTCTACTTGGTATACCGAAGAAGAGCTACAGGAACGGTACAGAGAGTATGCCAATTTTAAGGCGATGTTAGCTGGCCGTAAGGAAGGTCTTGAAGAAGGTTGTCGCAAAGTTGCGGCGAAATTGATTCAAAGCGGAATGTCAATTGATGAAGTTAGCCAGATTACTGAATTGCCTGTGGAAACACTCGAATCTCTCCAGAAAGAGATGATTGTTGATGCTGGAGCTAAGGCCTACTGACCGGACTGAGCATCACAACTAACTAGAACGCAATCAGTCTGTATTGCTAAAACATCAACCAGACGGAAAAAAGTGTCGTCGGAATGTCCTGAACTGCTGTCTATTTGGTACACCGAGGAAGAGTTGCAGGAACGGCTCAGAAAGTTTGACAACTTTGTTCAAGAGAAGCTATTCGGCCAAAAAGAAGCTTTTGAAGAAGGTTTTAGAGAAGCTTTTGAAGAGGGATTTAATGAAGGTTGTGATTAAGTTCGACGCGAAATAGCCACAAAGTTAATTCACTTCGGAATGTCACTTGAACAAATCTGTCAGATTACCAAATTGCCAGTGGAAACACTCGAATCACTTCAAACATAAATAATCGAATGTACTGCGCTCTAAGTACGCTTAAGTTATTTGCGAACTTAGATTCGAAAGTGACAAATAGTCGCACGTTCAATCAAAGAGTTAGGAAAACTCGCGACAACTTCTTCAAGTCAGCGTTTTAAAATAAAAACGATTTTGAACGGACCTTTTGGTGTGGTGTCCTTTTAGTTCAGGAACGGCTTTTTTCTTACACTGCACTTTATCTGCGAACACAAGCCCTATGCTGACCGTCAACTAATGCTGCAGTTACTGCGGTATCAGACGTATCACTCTATAAGTGACAGTGCCACTATGACTCCGGGCACGAAATGTCACAGCAGGGACGAAATCTGTGTACCTCTGTTGGATATTCAAAGAGCACTGATTAATCCATACCGGAAACCTGTATTCAAAGTATCAGTCATCTATTGCTAAAGTTTCGAAATCCCATAGCGAACTTAGATGACGATCAGGTGAGGAAGCAGTTTCCGATTTACCTTTCGAAACTCAATTTTCCTTACAACTGATGGCAGAAATATGGCAATCTGACAAACCAGTGAGTGCCAAATTGATGAGCCAACTTCAGCCGATCATAAATTGAAATAGATGTCGTCGAGTCCCGAAATTGTCATTGCTCCATTAATGCGATATTTTTGTTGCAACGCACCAATTCGAGCAATCATAAACAGTACTTCTGTTATCTCATTGATGGCAGATATCGTTTTTGATTCTGCCTCACCATTTGTCAATTCTCATTTCATTTCCATCAATTATTTCGGAGTAAATGGGTGACAGATTTCGACAAAATTGTCAACCGTAGGGAGTTTTTGCAAGGAACTTTTGTGATAGGCGCAAGCGCCTTTATTTTGAGCACTTTGCCAAGCACGAACACTTTGGCAAACTCAGCGATTCGGTTTACTTCCGTAACTGCCAATTCGCTTGACACCATAACATTACCGGAAGGTTTCGAGTGGCATGTTGTAGCGTCGTGGGGAGACCCACTTTGGAGCGGAGTACCGGCTTTCAATCAGGAAAGTCGAGGCAATGCTGACAGTCAAGCCCGATCATTTGGCGATAACTGTGATGGCATGGCATTCTTTCGCGTGAATAATCGTAATTTGCTTGTGGTCAATAATGAATACTGTAATCGGAACATAATTTATGGAAACAGGGCAAGCAAACTGCCTGAAAATGACGACGATGTGCATAAGGGAATTGCTGCACATGGCGCTAGCATTGTTGAATTATCCGTGCGTAGTGGGAAGTGGGAAATCGTGCTTGACTCACCCTACAATCGTAGAATTACCGCCGCAAGTCCAATAGAAATTACCGGACCTGCTCGGGGACATAACATTTTGAAAACAGCAGCTGACCCCGACGGTAAAACCGCGTTCGGCACCTGGAACAACTGTGGCAATGGTGTAACGCCGTGGGGAACTTATCTCGCTTGTGAGGAAAACTTCAACAGCTATTTTTCAACTCCTAGTCAACCCGATAAGGAGCTTACTGACACATACAAGCGGTATGGCATAAAGAACAAGGACAAGGGATATGACTGGTCCCGTGTTGATGATCGCTTTGACGTTGCCAAGAATCCTAACGAACCACATCGCGCGGGGTACATCGTTGAAATTGATCCGTCTGATCCTGACTCTCTACCAAAAAAACGTACGGCGATGGGGCGATTCAAGCATGAAAATTGCGAAGTCGTCGTTGCAGACAATGGCAAGATAGTAGCCTACATGGGTGATGATGAACGTGGAGAGTTCATTTATCGATTTGTATCAAGTGGCAAATTTATTTCAGGTGCTGAAAGCAACTCGAATCTGCTGGACGATGGTCAACTGTCGGTCGCCAAATTCGAAGAAGACGGGAATGGGCGATGGCTGACTCTTTCGCCACAAACCACTGACATGACACCGGAGGAGATTTGCGTGTTCTCCCGAATTGCGGGTAGTAAAGTTGGCGCGACAACGATGGACAGACCAGAATGGGTGGCCGCAAACCCCCACAAGGCGGAAGTCTACTGTTGTCTTACCAATAACAAGAACCGCGGGATCAAACCGAATGCCGGTGGCGATCCGACACCGGTTGGCGGTCCAAATCCGAGAAAGGCAAATAAATATGGTCAAATTGTTCGCTGGGCACCTGAAAATGGTGACCACACTGCAGATTTGTTCACATGGGATTTGTTTGTTGTTGCAGGAAATCCTGCAGTGCATAGCGATGCCAATGCGGGTTCAGAAAACATCAATACGGATAACATGTTTAACTCTCCTGACGGACTGGCTTTTGACTCAGTCGGTAATCTTTGGATTCAGACCGATGGCAATTACTCTAATGTTGGTAATTTCGCCGGCATGGGTAATAACCAAATGCTGATGGCAAGTGTCGAAACAGGTGAAATCCAGCGCTTTCTAGTGGGTCCGAAAGAGTGCGAAGTGACTGGCATTACATGGAGTGCTGACAAACGGACGATGTTTGTCGGCATCCAACATCCCGGTGAATCAAATCCTAGCGAATGCCACTTTCCGGATGGTGGAAATTCTGTTCCACGATCATCGGTAATTGCGATCACGCGGACAGATGGTGGACCCATCGGTTGATTGTTGAATCAAGCTAAATGTGTGGCGATCACCCGTTCGTAGTCGCATTGCTTTTCTACTCGTTTGGCTCAAACTGTCCCTTCATACTTCGGAACTGACAATCGTCTCAAGCGAGAGCAAAAAAATTGTCAACGCAAATTTCATTCAAACTGGAAAGGGCAGATTTTATCGCTCCGCAGTCTAATCGGTGTACTGCGGTGATTGAACTCAGATTGAATCTAGAGCCGTCTGCAAATCTTCGATTAAGTCTTGTACATCTTCCAGTCCGATAGATAGTCGGATTAATCCATCACTGATTCCCATCCGCTTTCGATCAGACTCCTGAATTCTCAAATGTGTAGTTGATGCAGGGTGAGTTATCGTACTTTTTACATCTCCAAGATTACCAGTAACGGAGAAAATACTAACACTATCGATTAGTTTCCACGCTTCATCGGTTCCACCGTGCACTTCAAATGCTAGCAGTGCTCCAAAGTCACTTTGTTGCCGGGCTGCCAGTTCATGACCAGAATGTTGTTTTAAACCTGGATAGTACACACCATCCACTTTCGGATGATTTTGCAACCATTGAGCAATTTCTCTGGCATTCGAACATGACTCTTTCATTCGAACCGAAAGTGTTTCAAGACCTTTGAGAGATATCCACGCATTAAACGGGCTCATCGAGGGACCGGCGGTGCGCAAAAATCCATGAACTGCATTGGCTATATCCTCATCGTTGGTAACTACAGCACCGCCAACGACTCGTCCCTGCCCTTCTATAAATTTTGTCGATGAGTAAACAACTACGTTCGCACCAAGTGACAAAGGTAGTTGCAGAAATGGTGTGCAAGCACTGTTGTCAACTACAAGAATGCAGTTGGGAAGCGAATCACGCACTTGAGCCAGTTGGCTAATGTCGACAATTTCGCAGAGTGGATTAGATGGTGATTCAATGAAAATCATACGGGTGGCTGAATCAAGTTTCGCAGAACATATCTCGCTCGGCGAGTAAAAACTTGTCGTAATCCCGAATCGCGACAGAATATTGCGGAACAAATTCACTGTAGAGCCAAACATCCCCCGGGTTGCGGCGATCTGATCTCCTGATTGCAAAACACTCATGCAAGTTGTCAAAATCGCCGACATTCCCGATGCAGTGCTACTGCAATATTTAGCACCTTCTAATGCCGCAAGTCGACTCTCAAATGCACGATTTGTTGGATTGGTAAATCTGGAATAAATGTTGCCGATCTCATTTTCGGCAAACATTTCTGCTGCGTGCTCAGCACTCGTGAACACAAAACTTGAGGTAGCGAAAATCGGATCGCTGTGTTCTCTTTCTGGAGTGCGGGCTTGTCCAGCTCTCACTGCTTTGGTCTTTTGCCGGATATTCTTCATCACAAAATATCTAGCCGTGCGCTGCAACAAGCAAACCAAATTTCGCTTTAGCCGAATGTGACTGCGCGCCGGCAAGCTGAAAATCAAATTGACGCTTCACCAGGCTCTCTGCCTGAATTGAATCAACACCCCCTACCGCTTGGTCACTTCAACCAAAACTTTGGATTGAAGGAAACAGAGGTTATTGATTTGGTCTATTTTAAATCTTGAGCAGTACTGAAAAAGAGAATATTTTGAGAAAAAATCCTCTTTCGCAAATTATCAAAATTGGGAGGGAATTTCAGTAAACCTGATTAAGACTCAGGTTTTCTCAATTAAGTCTGTTAATTATATACAAAATTCAAAAGTAAATAATTAACTTCTCAAAAACGATTATACGCGCAGAATTTTTTGCAATGAGCAGTTTCAATAATTTCAGTGATCATCATAAGGACTTCAGTTTCGAATCGAAGTGCCATCCTGAACAGCTGCTTCAAAAAATGAACCCTCTGGTGGGTCAATACCGGGTAAGGATTGCTACATTTAATAATTTGTTTTGTGTCAAAAGGCAATCTTTACCTATTTACTTCAATTATTCGAGCGGAGGAGTCAATTTCCTCATGTGGTACTTGACACACATCAACTCAAACCCCAGCGACAGGGTTTTTGGTAGTTTAGTCGATTATTTTGATCAAACACGAATTTCAGTCCCTTGCTTTCCCTATCAGCTACAAGTTGATGAGTGCATTGCAAAGAACGTTTACCAAAAACCTAAGCCGATTACCCAATTAACTGATCAAGGTGTTTGTTCAATTGGATTGAAACTATACCGAACATCGTTCCTATCACACATTCTGTCGATTTGGTGCATGGTCGTCTCGATGTTGCATTTTTATACTCCTACGGTGTACCGAACTAATTTGTCCGCGTGCACAAAAAATGCACTTTTTGGGGGTGTTCGCCGTGCGAACACCCCCAACTTTTGTACTTTTTCGCATCAAAGTGCTAGCCGCGAGTTTCCGATTAATTTTTCCAATTCGGGGTACTCAGAATTTATCTTTGGACCAGTGCGGGGAACTGAATCCCTGAAAAATTCAATTAACAGTCAGTAAAAATGCAGCATATCGGAATCCTGAAATTCAATCCCTACTTATTGCAAATCATTGGGAGAATGTGGTTGATTCGCGCGCTTTATGCTGAGCGATCAATTGATCAATGCTTAGGTTTAAATCGACGCGGTTCATTTTCTAAAACCCGTTTGCCACGCGGCCTACCAATTGTGCTCAAAGTTAAAACAAAAATGCAACTATTGAATTTGACCCAGCAAAGGAATGGAGGATTGACGTGCATAAAACTTGCACGTTTCAGGGGTGTTCGCACGGCGAACACCCCAATTTTTGCACTTTTTTTGTATCAACACGGTGCGTACATAACCGAGTTGGTTAGCTGTAATTCGATTCTGTCATTAAACAGTTCCGGAGCTTCGTGGCGTATCGAACTCATGAATCTACCACCATTCACTTATGATCCTTCAAAGCAGAACTGAAACATGATTTTTGATTTGAAATCGCTACAAATCAGTCAAACAACACAGTTGAATCTATCGACTCGTGTGCAGCAGTTGTCTAGCATGGCGCAGAATTTCACACTAATTTTGTCACAATCATCCAGCAAGAGGTGCAAGCGTGCCAAAGCAAAATTCCAAAAAACAAGAAATAAAAGTACAGAAAAAGAAAATTCACGACAACACATCCGACGATGCACTGGATTTTCACTCTTTGAACGAGCGCACTCTGATGGTGTTGCCAATTTCACGTGTTGAAGAATATAGCAAGAATCCACGAAGACGAGAAAATCCGCGCTACAACAAAATCAAAGATTCAATCGCAAAAGACGGCCTTAATCAGCCGTTAGTTGTAACTCGTCGTCCAGGACAGGAAAATTTTGTCATTTACAAGGGTGGCAATACGAGGCTAAAGGCAATCAAGGAACTATTTGATGAGACCGGAGATCATAAATTTAGATTCATTGAATGTTCGTTCATACCCTGGTCGGGCTATGAATCCGATGCCGTCATCGGACATCTTCAGGAAAATGAAATGCGAAAATCCTTGTGTTTTATTGACAAATCCATGGGCATAAAGACTGCAATCGATCTATTACAACTTGAATCCGAAAGTGATGAGCAGCTTTCGATGCGCCACTGTCATAAGCAACTCAATCAGAAAGGTTACAGCATTCCCATAAGCACTCTCTCAACAATGCACTATGCCGCTGAAATGATCGAACCGCATGTTTCCTCCAAAACTTGTGAAACGATGGGGCGACGACAAGTTACTCATCTGCGGAAATTACAAAAAGCTCTTGTGAGTGTCTGCGCGGAATTCAACATGACGGAGGATTTCGCAGTTGAGCATTTCAAGCAATCACTGATGAACTACCCAAAAACGGATTGGAACTTTAATTTGTTTCGTCGACCGCTGGAAGCTGACCTAGCAAATCAGGTCGATGCTTCAATTCAGGATATTGCATTGCGGTTGGATGGATACATGAATTTATCATCAGTACCGCTGAATGAATCATTTGAAAAGATTATTCCCAGTCTAGAGGAGTTTGAGCAACATCAGTTAATTGAGTCTTCATACTCAAAATTTGTACCCGATACTGGGAATCAAATGGACGAGACTCAAATTCACGATGCGATCAAATTGAAATCTAACTTTACACCTGTTTTCGAGTCAGTGACTCTGGGGAAAACTCCGCCACCTACAAAAAACGATTCCGACAGTGCTCCTAGAACCACCCAACTTCGAAAACGTGTTCGAAAAACCCAACGGTCGGAAATTGATCAAGAGCTAGAAGAGCTAAGAAAGCGTGCCTGTCTTTCCGCAACAAGAATCGCAAAAAATCAAGGTTTTTTAGTTAACCCAGAAACTAAAAACAGCATCATCCTAGACATCGGTGATTGGGGAATTGGCTATCTGATTACAGATTATCCGCCTCCAGTTGAACGCGTCAATCCAAGTGCTGTTGCATCGCGCGATGCACTGTGGTGGCTACTGATGGAATACTCCGACTTGCAATGGGCAGTCGAGTGCGCTCGCCCAGCTACAGCAAAACTCATTGGAAACACAAACTTAATCCACTTTATTAAATCTGGCGATCCAAAAACTCTAATTTCGCATGCAAAAGGGAGAATGAAGTGTAACTTTCCTCACTTGGGATTAATCTGTTTTTGTTTGCGTCAGATTGACGATGACACTTGGATTCACTTACGTGGCCTGGCAGATTGCTACCGAAAAATTCATCAACTGGCAAGCGACAACAATGTTCATTTGTTTCGTGCGCCTAGCAAAAGGAGGAAATCTTATGTCCATTAGTAAAGAAGCTGAATTAATCAATTCCATCGTTGTTTTCTTCCGCCGCTGCGAGGAGGAAGGTGACTACAACGCACTCTATGAAATGGGATTTGGCCCAAGTGAAGTTCGAGCATTGGGTGCGCTTTCTTCTGCGGACACTCTTCGAATAGCGTCAATGAAATCGCATTTTTTGACGATTAAGCTCAATCGCGAGGTCTACTGGCGTTTGATTGACTATTTGCTCCGAGAACAGCACAAAGGGAAATTTGTCAATGAACTGATCGTTTGTGACGCTCCCATGCAGATGATGCGATCACTTACCGGAATGAATGCCCAACAGTTTCACCTTAAGCGTTGTCAAATGGGGCTACCGGATTTGCCCGCCGGACGACCTCCGCGACCCACAATGGAGGTTGAAAAATCCGTTTGGATAGAGGTGGAAAAGTTAATTAAGAAAACTGCAAATTTTGGACCTAAGGAATTTATGGATATCTATGAAGCCCTAAAACGTGAAGTTTCTCTCCGCACGATTTGGGGTTTGATCCAAGAATGGGAGAACGATGGCTCGTTCCAACTCTTGAGCAAATCATAGATTTCGAATTCCGATGAATCTCGCATTATGGGTGATTGATTTTCAACGTCATGAACTGTGAGAACACTCATCATTTAAATGCATTTCATCCGATGCGGGATTCATGATGAGAGACCCTGAACCCAAGTCAATAAAGCGAAATTTATCTAGGATTTTATCGGCGGCGAAAAGCTTCCGTCGAATGGCGAATGAATCGACCGGAATGGTCTTCACAGACAATTGGTACGATTCACATCCTAGGTTACTCATATTTGATCCAGTACTAAATCCGTATGACAAGCTAGTCTGGCTCGCAATCAGGTCTCGATGCACACCAGATTTGTCTCTTGCAGCCTTCCCAAGTTACGACGAAATTCAATCTATGTTGCATATCTCTCGAGGAACAGTTTCAAGTTCGATTGCGAAACTTCGATTGACCCGCTGGATAACTCATTTGTGTCGTGATCAGGAACGCAACGCATCAGGTCAATTTATCCGGGATGGCAACATCTACATGGTGCATGGTGAGCCGCTGGACGTGAGGGACACTTTTGATCTGGATGCAAATTACATGAGTTATGTGACGAATTGTAGGAAACATCGCAATAACGACGTACGAAAAATTGCGGAACTGATATTGAGTTCACTTCGACACGATCTCAGTCTAGGTCATAACGTTATGGCGTATGAACACCCCTTCGAAAGAAGAGCAGATGCGTGGATGGCATTGGAAGGTGAAATTGATGCGAGCTTCTTTGGCACATATCCAGACCTAGTCAACAAAAAAAATCTAAATGCGACAGAAAATCAATTTGATCAACACCGGGTAGAAAAATTGACCGAAGTTCACGAGATGAACTGCGGTGATTTCAATGACTTAGATATTGATGAAGGTAAAAAACCAGTTCAATCAGACTCTGTAGTACTTACTAGTAGTAATAGAGTAGTTAAAAATAACTACTACAACTACCAAAAAATGGAGGAGCACACTGAACTTGCATCTGATCTCATATTTCCAGAACAGGTAACTGAGAATCAAAGGCACCTAATTTCACTGACTCTCAAGCGCTTGCCTGCGGGTCTACCGAAACCACCAAAGCCATGGGAGTCCTGGCACCAACTACTGCTTGATGAACTAGATGGGCGAATTAAAGCGGGACTCAGTAACAGGTGTTCCCCTGTTTGGAATCCTGTCTCTCTTATGACAACTTACTGCAAGCGCCTATCACAAAACGGAATTGGTCTGCGGGAAGACGGGCAGTTTCAAATCGAAAATGCAGAAGGAATTTACCAACAGCGTATCGACTTAGCAGAACAACAGGCGTTGTTTGAAAGAACAAAGGAAAGGTATAGACGAAGGGTATTGGAACAAGGAAAGGCAGCACGAACAAAAGCTGAAACGCCGTCACAGACTCCTGATAAGGATCCTAAATAAACAACAAATTCAGCCAGGTCGTCTGAATTAAATACCACACTCACTTGCCGCAACTTCTGATTCAGAAAAATCTCATCGGACTGAAACCTTAATTTTGAAACCTTTTGGTTGCATTAGCCATTAAGTTTCATCCCAAGTTAAACAACTGTTTCTGACCGATGACCAGCAAAAAGTCTGCAAGTTTATTTACCGAAGTAACTAAAGTTTTCATCGATGCACTGAAAAATGGAGCCCCACCTTGGCAAAAACCGTGGTCAGTTTCCTCTCCAGGACCAAGTTTCCCCGTCAATGCAGGGACGGAACGACGATATACGGGGGTTAACGTCACGATTCTCTGGGCTTCTGCCATCACCCGAGGATACGATCTCGATCGTTGGCTGTCTTTCAGACAGGCGGTCAAACTAGGTGGTCGCATAAAAACTGGCGAGAAAGGTACCATTGCGGTTTTCTTCAAAAACATTAACGTTCCTTCTGAGAGAAATTTGGACGACGAAGATGAAGAAATACAGCCTAACAAGCAACCCTATAAGATTGCCCGCGCATTCACTTTGTTTAATGTTGAACAGTGCGTCGGTTTACCAGAACTAGTTGTCAATGGTCCCAATCCATCCCCACCGCTTGAACAAAATTGGGAATCTCATCACGACGCAGATAATCTGATTAATGTTTGTGGCGCTAGAGTCCGGCACACGGGAACTATCGCCACCTACTATGCAGACTCAGATGTCATTTGCATGCCACCAAAGGCAGCATTTCAATCACCTGGTGGATATTACAGCACCCTGCTACACGAATTAACGCACTGGACCGGGCATAAGTCTAGACTCAACCGATCTGCTATCTCGGATACCTGCTCCTATAGTTCCGTTGAATATGCGTATGAAGAACTAATTGCAGAAATCGGCTCGGCGTTTCTGTGTGCGGAATTTCGAATATTTGGTGAATTGAGTCATGAATCGTACGTACTCGACTGGATAAGAATTCTGGAGAACGATCCAAAGGCGATATTCAAATCAAGCGCGCAGGCGTGGAAAGCACGTAACTTCCTTATGAGTCAAGTGTTCGCTACAAATTGAACTAGCAGTGCACTAATTGAGCTTTGTTCGCGTTGCAAATAATTTGTTCACATCAAGATTGAATTAATCGTTTCTTTTTTCTGTGAATCAGTACATAGTCGTTCACATGAATAGTTGTAAGTACAAAATTCTTTGCGGAACTTCTTGTGCTCTGGTTGCGTTGTTTTTCTTACAGTCAACAGTAGCTAGTGAATTCGAAAGGGTAAATCGGTATTCACTTCACGAACTCACCGCTGAGTCAAACCAAGTAGATCTTCTATCAACTGTGATCGAAACACGGTTCCCACCATTTGTTGAAACGGTTGGAACCGCGATCGACTACGTCCTGCATCGGTCAGGTTATAGACACGTAACGACAGAAAATTTTGAGTCAACACTGGAACTCCCGCTACCCGAGTCTCATCGATCAATCGGGCCAGTGGATGTTCGAACCGCAGTTAGGACAATTGTTGGACAGACTTGGATGTTGTACGAAGATGCTGGAAAACGGATTCTATGGTTTCAAAAAGCGGGGTTAGATTCTGAACAAGTTATTCAGCCACCTGTTGACGCATCCGAAACAAAAGTTCAGTCGAATTCCAAGGACAGCAACATTTTCGAATCGGATGTAGCCCCTACCAGCTGGCATTTGCAAAGTTCCCTTACACTTCGGGAAAACTTGGAAAACTGGGCTCAGTTAAGTAACTGGTCGCTCGACTGGCGTAGCAGACATGACTACGCAATCACACACCCCTCCACTTTTTCCGGCACGTTGGTTGATGCAGTCGGCTCATTGCTGATGCACTATCGAAATGCTCCTGTACCTCTTGTCGGAAAGTTTTTCAGCGGCAACTCAGTACTTGTGATTGAGCCCAGTAACTCCCCATAAATACTTAAACGATGAACAGGCAGCAAATAGTCAAATTTATCCTGCAGATGATTTTTGCAGCATTGTTGTCTTCTTGCAAACTGCCGCAGTCCATGGTCCAAGAAACTGAACAGTTTGTGGATGAAGTTGAAATGGAACTTTCTCATACCAGTCAAGCGAAGAATAGACCCTCGACTGTGAAATTTGTACAGGAGTTTTCTCAAGCCTGGTTAGGACCAAAATCTCCTATTCAGGTTGTCAATACCTCCGAACAAGAACCAGAGTCACTCATGAAGCGGATTGAATTGACGTTTATTGAGCCCGTTTCACTGGTCGAACTTACTCGACAGATTGCCGCCCAAATTGAAGTGCCAATAACCCTTGCGGCCGATATTCAGACAACCGAACTGTCAACGATTAGCTGGAGTGGCGCAGCCAAAGAGGCATTGAACCATATCACAGGACGTTTAGGGTACAGTTGGCGGGTTCGTAAAAATCGAATTGAAATTCTTCATACAGAACTTGGAGTGTGGTTTCTATATGTCGCTGCAATAGACGCGAAGTGGCAAGCTTCGGTGGGCTTGTCCGGATCAGTCCGAAGTGGCTCTGGCGGCTCAAATTTAAGAGCGCAGGATCAAGTTGTTGTATCAGTGGATACCGGAAGTTTTTGGGAACAGATTGAAGCGTCACTTAGTGGCATGCTGACGAAGTTTGGTAAGTTTTCAATTAACCGTCTGTCGGGAGAATTGATTGTGACCGATACACCGGCAGCACTGAAACGAGTAAGCGAATGGGTTGCAGTCAAGAATCAAGATCTCACGACTCAAGTTTTAGTCAACTTCGATCTATACGAAATTCACCAGAGTAACGACGCAATTTCAGGCTTTGATGTATCTGGATTTGTAAAAAATGCGTTCGGTAAGAGCGCAGCCGAAATCAGATTCGACAGCGACGATGGTGGAGACCTGTATGGAATTCAATTGACTCATTCCGAATCGGGAGCCGTAGATGCGAGCGATATCGAACTGATGCTACGCAAATCGTCTGGAGTCAGTCGAGTAGCAAAACTCACCTCAACAGTCATTCGAGGATTGAACGGGTTACCGGTACCCGTTTTTTTTGGAGACGAAACCTCCTACCTCGAACGCCGCGAAGTTGTTAATTCTGAGGGCGTATCTGAAGTACGTCTTTTACCAGGCAAAATTCAAGATGGTATCGCGATTAACATGCTTCCACGTGTACTGCCAGCGAGTGACCGAGTCATGCTCAACTTGACAGTAAAGACGACTCGAATTAAAGAAATCAGCCGATTCCCTCAGAATGCTGGACCGAATGACCCTGTCATTCAGCTACCCAACCTGGAATCTCGATCAGCACTCCTGCCTGTAATTTTGAATTCGGGTGAACTCTTATTCGTAGCTGGACTCGATACATACAGAACAGACGACGCTAATGAAAAAGGCCTGTTCAACAAGGCGTCGAAAATTGAGACAAGGCGCACAAGTCTGGTGCTTCTTATCACTCCGTACATCATTCGTCCGAGCATAGATTTTTCGGGGCATCAAAACTGGAGGCCGCAAGGTGACGATTCATCAGTTCTGTGATCAAGACATGGCGATTGGTCTCACTTGGCTTGCCCCAGTTGTATGGCCTTCAACTGGACGCGAACGTCGAAAGACTCACGCACTTTCATCTCTAGACATGGAAGTTGCGGGTTATACAGAAATCGAAACGACTTCTGGACTGCAGCTAGGTGCAACTGAAGAAATTGCTGACTTGGGACTAACTAGTGCTGCTGCAGTACTGGCTCAAGCACAGGACTCAGTAGTCTTGATCGAGCGCCTAGCTAACGACTTGTACTGGCTCTGCACGATAGAGGAAAGTTCTGTTTTTCCGGCCGGCGACTTAGTTGGCAACAAACAACAGATAAAGGAACGACTGAATGAAATCCGCTCTGACATTGCCGGTAAAAATATACGTCTATACGACAAATTTGGAGACTTCCACATCGATGAAGCTCAGAAGCTCGATTTTTCCGAACTCGTTGACGATATTACGCCTTCGGCCAACTTGAAGTGCCGCCCAATCCAGAGACGCAACCTCAGCAAACCGGTTGCGGGTATTGTGTTGATTGTTTTACTTGCCTGTTCGGCCGTTGGAACTTGGCAATACATTGATTCAATAAATTACGAAGATGAAAAGAAATTTCAGCGCCAGTTAGCTCATCAACAGGCACTAGAAAAAGAGAAACGTGCACTCGAACTAACTCTTCAGCAAAACTCCTCCGCACTGTTAGCTACATTTGCTGACGTCGTCTTTGATCGACCTCTTCGGGCAGGAGGTTGGCGCACTCACTCTTACGAATGGCAGAACAACGTCATTTCAGTCAGTTGGCAACGCGAACATGGGGATGTTGACAGTATCGCCTCTTATCTCGGTACCAGTGAATTCGAGCTGTCTGAAAACACAAAATCTCTGATCGAGAAAGTCCCATTTGATGCGTCAGTCAGAACTGATTCTCGCAATCTCGAAAACAGACTTGAAAGCTATTCAAGTCGCTTAAGTATGCTGGATCGGCTCGAAAGAATGCCTGGTAAATGGTCGTTAATGCCAGCAGAGGTGATTGAAAAAAATCTACCGGTTGTTCGCTCACAACTAACCGGTGGCAGCAATCAATTAAGTCAAATGATTGCTGTCGCGATTAGCCTGAAAGACCTGCCTATGTATATTTCTCGCATCAAGGTCAATCTGAAAAATTCATTCAATTGGGAATTGGAGGCGGAGTACTTTGCGCACGCTGAATAGGATCATGACCAGCTTGTTTCTCAGCTTTACTTGCTCTGTTTCAGCACAGCAGTTTCCTGAAATACCGTCGGTTTGCGATGACCAATCGGGCACAGTTGCTCTGATCGACTGTCTGCAGAGTCAGCAAGAAATTTTACGAAGCGTGCTGGAGTATCAGCAACTCGCCGCAAAGATCTATGAAATTCGATCAGTTCAACCGAATACACCACCCCAAATTTCAGACGATAAAAGTGCTACTCAGCAAGTTCCAGGCATGGATCGAGTCAACTGGTTTGATCAGAATTTGGAAGTCTACGCTATCACCGGTAGCCCAGAATCACTGATCGCATACGCGCGTTTGGCTGGACGGGAATACCGTTTACAGCTAGGAGACATCATTCGTTTAGCGCGAGTCTTGAAAGTACACCCGAGAGGTGTGGACTTACTGGTTGCCGGACACGAAATTTCTATCGGGCTTTCTGGACAATCTGAATTACCTCGGATTGAGAATGAGTCAAATTTGCAATGATTATGAAACTTCCAGCGTACAAATTGGTGCTAACTGGCGGACCCGAGTCCTGGGTGCCTATTGAGCAGTCTGAGCGAATGTTTCTTGCTGCAGTGTCGGAGGATGAACCACCAACAGCCGCATACATTCTGTTTACGACTCTCCAGTTTCCGGCACGTTTGAAAGCGCAGCTTCGTGAAAATTTGAAGCAACGGAACGTACAAATCATCGACCAGATTGAAGTTACACCGACCATTCTGGAAGACGTTTATGCCGATGCCGAAAAAATCACCAACCCCAATTCGACCGATCTGGATTACGAAAGAGGGCAAGAAACGGTGCGTATGCTGCTGACTAAGGCCGTTGCAGAAAATGCATCGGACATCCATATCGTTCGCCGCCAAATGACCGCTTTGGTAAGTTTTCGAATCAGTGGACAAGTCATTCGCTATGCGGAATGGCCTGACTTGCTCACAGATCAGACCTGTCGATTCATTTATGAAGTTCTGGGCCATGACCAAGCAGTGACTTGGAACCGACATGAACCGCAAGATGCCGTAGCAGACACCGTGCTCTCTAACGGTAAAAGGGTTCGAGTTAGGGTCGGCACTATACCTGCTTCACCAGACGGATATGACATGGTCCTTCGCATATTACCAGGTAGCGAAGACATCATGCATTTGAATCAACTCGGATATGACGCTGATCAGATTCAAGCAATTCAAACCATTGTCCAAAGACCATCTGGTTTGCTAGTGATGGCAGGTAGTGTTGGTAGTGGAAAAAGTACATCGATGGTTAGCATGTTGAATGAAGAACTTGCAATGCATCAATCACGACTTCGCATCATCACAGTAGAGGACCCACCCGAAAGATTAATACCTGGTGCAACCCAAGTGCCTGTAATTCGAAAAAAAGGGAACTCTGGTGGAGATGAATTCACATTTGCGATACGCGGAGCACTGCGGTGTGACCCAGATACGTTGATGGTTGGTGAAATTCGCGATCTGCAGTCCGGTCTGTTAACCATAAAGTTCGCTCAATCCGGACATCGAGTTTACACGACCGTTCATGCATCCACCGCTCTCGGAATTGTAGGACGGCTGACTGGGCTTGGAATCAATACAAATCTAGTATGCGCTCCAGATGTCCTCAAGGGATTAATGTTCCAATCTCTAGTTCCAAAACTTTGCCCCGAGTGCAAGATTAGTTCAGAAGAGTGGCTGAAACTCGAGCGTGAAAATGACTACCGGCGCCTAGAAAGTGTGAAACGTACTAGGGCAGCGGTTATGGCATGCGGATTAGACGTCTCGAAAATTCACTATCGGGGAAATCGAGATTGTGAACGATGCGGTGGCAGTGGAGTCATCGGTCGCACTGTCATGGCGGAAATTGTTCTTCCTGATGATGAGATGATTTTTATGCTTAGCAAAGGTGACTATCACAGCGCTCGACAGCACTGGCTCAATGATTTAAATGGTCAACCTGTACAACTGAAGGGAATACAGTTGATCGCCAATGGTTTGGTTTCACCGACTGACGTCGAATGGCAAATTGGCTCACTTAATACAGAATCGGCACCAAAGCAAAAGTTTATCAGTCTACCAAACTCAATCAATCACAAATCACCTGCAATTTACTCATGTTGATGTCAGTTTGGATTGAGCAGGTAATTGACTTTCTTCATCGTCAGCGCTTCCGGTCGTCTGCCTCAATACGCGCCAGATTTTGGATGCGATTAGCTTCGTTAAGCCGATCAGATGTCCCAATTGCAGCAGCACTTGATTTTCTATGCGAAAGCAAAGTTGAAAAGTCTGCATCTTTGCATTTTGCCAGGCATCAACGAACTGCCATTCGATCTCACGGATTTTCCTCCGGTGCGATTGGATGGGTACCACAGGAGGAGTTGGCAATCATCCAAATCACCCAGGAAGGCAGAATTGAAGAAGGGTTTGAACAGGCGGCACGTATGGCAACCGTTCGAAGCAAGTTGCGCACTACTCTTATTTCAGGCCTAACCTATCCACTATTACTTTTGTTTGGCGGCGGCTTGGTTATCACACTACTACCAGGGCAAGCCTTGTCATCAATGACTGCAGTACTAGATCAGTCCAAGTGGCCAGCAGTCTCGGTGAGTGTACTCGAATTTTCCAATTTTCTTAGCAATTGGGGCATAGCGATTCTCACTGGAATCGCGTTATTACTGATCGTTTCAATTTGGGCTGCTCCGCGTTGGGCAGGCTCAGTAAGGGAAAAATTTGAATGGTTTCCTCCCTTTGCTCTCTACCGACAATTTTCCGGACCTGAAATTTTGAGTGCCCTGCTTGCACTAATGCAAGCAGGTGTCCAGAGAATTAAAGCACTAAAGCAACTAGAAAGCGGGCTGCCAAAGTACCTTGCTTCTCACGTTCAGAAGATGCGCTCAAATCTCTATCGCGGTGAAAGTGTTGACCAAGCACTAGATACCGGCCTCTTTTCCCCAGAAACACTGGATACCCTACGAATATATGAGCGAATTGGAGATTTTGCCGTACACGCCGAACGCATTGCCGATGAAGATTTGGAAAGAGCGCTACAGAATCTGAATCGCATCACCAAAACTTTCGCATCTGTACTTCTTCTTGGAATTGGTGCAATTGCAATTTGGATTTATATCGGAATCGCGAGAGTCGTCTTTACCCTACAACAATCAACTTTTTAATACTTTAACGCTACCAGGAGTTCAATCATGCAAATCTTCCAATACCTCTTTCAATCATTTAACAAGTTTTTTCGTAGAGCATCTTCTACAGAGCGTGAGAAAGGAGCTATTACAGTTGCTGAAACTCTCATTGCACTGGGAGTTGGCGCAACGGTTCTAGCGGTAGTATTCGCCGGAATTCCGGCACTCGTATCAGCTCGAAACGCCTCTACCGCAATGAACGGACTGACCCAGATCGTATCAGCCGTACGCATGACCTTTGGTGTTCGAAACAATTTCACCGGACTCAATACGACATTGGCTCGAAGTCTAGCGGGTTTTCCGCAGCACTTTCTGATCGAGGGAGAAGCATCACCTCAGCATCCGTGGACTGGCGATGTAGAAATTGTAGGAACCGGCCAGACATTCACAGTGCGATTTTCAGATATGCCAGATGATGCATGCTCATCTCTTGTAGCAACCACAGCAGAGATGGCGCAGTCTGTTGATATCGGCGGAACAACACTTAACCTCGATGCTGAAGATGATCCGGTAACCACGGGAACTGATGAATCAACGGCTGCGGACATTGCGGGACTATGCGCAGAAACCCCGCCAAATGACGTAATTTGGACATTCCGAGGCTAAGCATGAATTCGGTCCGGCATTTCATTCTACGAGTACGTCAAGGATTTCAAAATTCTGATAATGGCGCCATTTCTATGGCAGAGACCCTGATCGTGCTTAGCATTGGAATCACAGTGCTTGCAGTTTGGGCCCATGGTCGATTGAATGAGATGGAAGTTGATAACGCAAGGACTGCTGGACGTGCTATTGCAACGTTTTCACGTGCTGCTGCGGTCTGGCTAGCGGAGGCACCACCTACAACTAGCGGAATCTACACGATTTCCGAACTGCAAGAATGTACTGACGAGAATGGATTGCGATTTTTATCGTGTTCGTTCGGCTCTACCACACCGATTCCATATGCGAGTACCAACACTGGTGATCCGATTACGTTTGGAGACCTTGAGATAAATGTCACCATTTCTGCTGCCGGTTCATTCGGAATCATTGACTTTGGGGTATTCCGAGACGGCAGAGACTCCAATGGCGATGGCGTGCCTGATTCGAGACCTGATCTTGCAGCAGCGGCTTTTCAAGCTGCATCTCGAGAAACCGGAGCCGGCGTGCTTGAGTTCTTTGAGTTGCTTTTCGCCGAACCTGACGCCTCAACCATTATTTTCGACCAAGAAGACCCCAACTACGAACTCAGCAAAGTGGAAAATCTTGCTAGACTGAGAGCTCGAGTAGGCTCGCTTACCTCAGGTAATGCTCCATTTCTGCGCGTTGACGGAGGCAATGAAATGACGGGCGCCTTGAATTTCGAAAATGGAATGCAAGTAGATATGTCAGGCAATAGTTTGATTGTTGAAGGCCCGGGAGATGTAGAAGTCAATACAGAAAGCGGAGATCTTGTTGTCTCGGGTCAGCTTGAAACAAACACTTTGGTAGCCACCTCCGCCGAAATTGACGCACTGGAAGTTGAACCAGAAAATGGCGTAACCGGAACCGGTTTTGATCGGTTTGACCAAGCACCCGATATTATTCGAATTGACGAGAATATTACCAATTTGAGCGCGAGAGTCACGGTCAACGAAACGAATATCGAAACCAATTCTGACGCTATAGCTGCGAATGTGCTCGATATTGGAAAAAACTTTGCGGATATTTTCGAACTAACTGGCAGGGTTAGTACCAACACACTCAACATAGCGGAAAATCGTAATCTGATTGATCAAAACTCAAGAAAAATTCTAGATCTTTCTGACAATGAGAGTGAAATTTGCACACCGTCAAGAGCAACAGTCATTGCTAACAATCCAGGTCGTTTAAGTTGTGGGGGCGGTTGCTCAGCGTGCGGTAGCTGGCGGAGCGATTCAGAAGCGTATACCTATCGTACCCGTAATCTGGAAACGCTTGAGTGCGATGATCACACCATCAGGATTTATTCATCATGCTGCTTGCAAAGTAACGGATTATGTGACGGATGGTGTGAATATGGCGCAAATCTATGCTGAGTTGGACCTGGAAGCATGCTCGCCTGTTTTCTGTAATTTGATGCAATTCCCGCCTCAAATTAATGCCTTCGGAGACGAATCATTTCTGACAGACTTGTAGTACTCATCGATGAATGTGTTAATTTTCAAGATTGTGCTATTTCTGACCTTTTCCACTGCGGTTATCGTACTTGCAATCAAAGACCATCAGCAGAATCGACTACCCGATTACATCGTACTTCCTTTAGTGTTGAGTGGCGTCGCAGTCAATTTCTTCAATCTGTTCGTAACATTCGAATCTGCTCTACTTGGTGCCACAATCGGATTTTTGTGTGTTCAGACATTGCGTATCTGGCAGATTCGAACTTCTAGTATTACTGGTATTGGCTATGGAGACGCCAAGTTTCTTGGTGCGCTCGGTGCCTGGCTTGGCTATAGGTCAATTCCTTTGCTTTTGGTTGGCGCATCATTGCTTGTGCTACTTCTTTACTTACGAAGAAAAGAAAAACCATTTGGTGTGGGACTAGGAGTAACCGCCCTAGGCCTGATTAGTATTCAGTTGGCAAGCTAAAGAGATGAGGTCACAAGTATCGAACCGCTCGCGATTAATTGGCACCCCGTCGCGTCTGATTTTGATTTTAGGAAGCTCATTTTGCGTCATCGGAACTGCGCTTTGGGTGCAATGGAACTTTAGCGAATACTCACACAAGTCTCCGGCACCGCCTGCTTCGGTGCAAGAAATTGTAGACGCCAATGCTTTTCCCTCAACACAAAATTCGGAACTTGCCACAACTGTGGTTCAGGAATCAGCTGCTGCGACCTTACCAATGGATGATTCGGTTAATTCACCAACGATTGAAATGAGCCCTGAAATTTCTGTCACCCTGGACGAAATCAAACTGGGACTAAAACAACAAACAGACGCGTTCCTGTATTTTGACGAGCAGTTACAACCAATTACCGAATCGTTGCACAGACTTGAATCTGCTGTGAGTGTCCAATCTTCAACAACAGCACTGTTCGAAGACCGAATGACCCTATTGGAAGAACTCGTTGGTGAACTTACCGTCTCGTTGACTGAATCGAGACTCCCTAAAGAATCAGCAGAGTATTCACCACCGTTTCGATTAGTTGCGATCGACCGCTGGAACAACGAGTGGAACGCAGTCATCGAACTAAACGGAAAAATTTCGATGATTGACCTGAACGCATCGCGCGCAGGCTGGCTACTTTTACAAATTAATCCCAATAGTCGATCCGCAGTATTTCGATCAGAATCTGGAAATCAGGTAAAGCTTGAAGTCGATGGCTAATCTGTGTCCTTAGTACCAAAAATCATTTTTGCAATGACTTCATTAAATCTATGACTAAATGATCACCGAACCAATCAATAAATTTTGTCTCGCAATAATTTCCGTTGCAGCTATGACATTCTCAACCAATATTCTCGCTGTCACAATTCAACACGTAGAAAATTCAAATTCGGAACTCACTCAAGCGGAGATTGAAACAGCAGAAGCGTGGAACTTGTCCCGCGAGGAGTTTTCTCAGATAAAACTTCTAAAGTCTCAATATCAAGGGCTTTTGTCAGCAGATTTGACCCCGCTTGAATGGCTGGGTATTTTTGCAACAAGCGACGAACAACGTAATCACTATGCCAAACTGTTTGCTGAGCGACAACTGCAAACGACAGCTGCAATTCTTAAGTTTGAAACTGCTTACATAACAGCAGTTAGAGAGCTTTCTTCAAACGCTTTACCAGCTGTCCGAGAAATTGATTGTCTAGTACTCATCACACCCTATGAATGTAGTGATTCAAAATGCGTTCAAGACCTCCAAATGGGAATGAATTACGTGAAAAAAGGAGGTTCGCTCGACATTTATGTCCAGGCTGAATCTCAGCTCTCTGACTTGACGGTGTGGGCTTCAACCAATCAGATCTCATCTGATGATGTTCGGACCGGCAGAATCACACTCAAACAGGCCAAAGGGCGCATGTTAAACGTGAAACCAGGAATTTATCGGGCTAATTGACGTCATTGTGTAATTCACTTCTACAGCGAAAGAAAAAATGTTTTCCAATCAATATCCGTTTTTTCTGAATCTTAAGATTCCAAGGAATTTTATAAGGCCATTTAGTGCCTATTCATATCGATGTATTTTGTTGTTAGTTGCCTTAATGATTCTCGCTTCCTGTAGTACCAAAAACAGACCGCCTGTTGAAATTGTTAAAGAATCGCCAACCGAAATCGTCTCGACACCCTATGCTCATCAACCGATTGTCGTAATGCGAAGCAGTTCCTCCGAACTTCAGTTGCTCGCGAGACTGGCTAGCGCAATTGAGGAGTTGGAAGCGCTGATTAGAGAGGCGGAAGCTAGTGCTGACCCTGATGCACGAATCCGGTTCGACTACTATCAGCTTCGAGCCGACATTCTTTCGATTTCACAAGGTATTCAAGCGCACATTCGCACACCTGTGTACACACCTCGAACACTAAAACCAATCGCCGGAAATTATGGAAGGTAACCGCGATGAAATCCCTGAACGCAATTGCAACCCTTGATTTTGAAATTCTCAAAATCGTAGTCGGGAGTACGCTTGCATCACTATCAATTGCATGGTGGATATGGATCGTTCACTGTACACTCGGACAACTGCAGAGTCACCAGATCAATTTTATTGACCTCTTGTTTGAGTGTTTCCGTTCGCTTCTTGTCGTTCTAATCATTCTAACGCTAATTGCGTTTCTGTAATTTGACTAAACTGCTCTCTTTCAAAGTAACAGCACTTCAACAGATGGTTTTCGTGGTGCTGACAACGATCTTCCTGTTTGTTTCAGGGGTCTGTGATGCGCAAAGTGTGTTGCCAACTCCTCCCAATATAGGATCTGAAACCTTTAGCGAAGATGACCCCATTGGGTATGTCGTTGCCGTCATCCGATTCATCATATTCATTGGATTAACGATTATTGTGGTATTTGCACTCATTGGATTCGCCGGTGGATTAATCGCCGAGGTAAATGATGCCAGGAAAAAGGGAGAGTGGGGTCGATTCAGTGTGTACTTTGGAGCTGGTTTACTGGTCATTCTGACGGTAATTTTCGGCGCCTGGTGGGGCTCAGAAAGACTGAGTGAAATATTGAACATTTAGTCATGCTAATTCCCTGTGCACCACTCGACTACGAAACGCGGCTCTACAAGGGATGCAGCGCCAGTGAACTGTACACAATTGCTGTATCAGTTGGAATCGCCTGGCTACCTTTGGCGTTTCTTCTCGGATTTTTGATTCTCGATGGACTACATGCTCTTTTCATAGGTTTTGCGATTTTCGTAGGAGGGCTGTTGGTTTGGGTGGTGGGCATTGCTAACCTACTCAAATCTATCAAGTTAGGGAAACCGGTAGGCTGGCATTTACGCGTTTTGTATTGTCATTTACACCCACTCTTCGGGAGTTACTTGATTTACAAATCCGGCCGTTGGTCGACCGTCAGAGAGGAATAAAGTAATGCCGCGCTACCTACATGCGGATGCCAACCTTTACAGTCACATTCTGACACTTAGAGCAATTACGGCTTTTTTGGGCATCTGCCTTGTGGGTTCTCTATATGGCTGGCAGTACGCAGCCAAAGTACAGCGAATCAGCATCCCCCCAGATTTGAGATATGGCAGTCAGATTTCGCTCAACTCAATTCATCCCTGGGAGGTATACAACTTTGCTGGTTACATCTGGCAACAGGTAAACCGATGTCCGCGCAACTGTTTTGAAGACTATCCAAAGAATCTTGAACGTCTGACGGAATTTCTGACACCGGAGTTTAAAGCATGGCTTCGACAAGATGGAGAAAATCGCGCTCCTGAATTGTTAAATCGATCCCGTTTTCTCCTGCCGCTGGAAAATTTGAATTTTCGCGACACCGTCATCTTGGAAGACTCGGGCAAGTGGACGGTTAAACTGGATGTTGAACTCAAGGAGAATATTGGCGGTGTGTTAGTGAAAAATGCCAAGATTCGTTACCACTTGAAGGTGATATTCAAAGCGATTGATCCCGAATTCAATCCTTGGGGATTGTTGCTCGACACCATGCCAATAATGCCTGAAAGAATTGTCGACATTGAATCATGAATTCCAGACGCTACTTGAACGGTCTTCTTATGTTCCACTCCTTGTGTTTGATGATCGCTGCCGAGAATTCAACGGCGTCGCAAGCCAGTTATCACTGGCCAAATGCACCACTGGAACTAGATCTTGCCGTCGGATATGAGCAACGTATTTCCGTACCTGAAGCCCGTAGTCTACGATTGGGTATCCCACAGTCAGTCAAACCAATCCTGCGAACGGAGATTGTCGGAAATCATCTTTGGCTAGAGGCAAAAGAACCCTTTAATCCAGTCAGGCTTGTATTGATAGCCGATCCATTAGGACGCATAGTTTTACAGGTCAGATCTCAGCACTCCAAACAGTTTAACCAGCCCATCATCATTCACGAACGGCGACCCGATGAACGACGAGCTGCGAGTAAGCCATCACTGAGACTCGGTTTTGTCAAATTGACGCGCTGGGTGGTTCAGCAACTCTACTCGCCAGAGCGTTTATTGAGCGACCTGCCAGGTGTACAGCAAATTGCAGTGGAACTAAACTCGTATGAAATTTTTCGATGTGGAATGAGAATCCCCACGGCTTGTGCAGGCGCGGTTTCAGCGGTTCCAATTGCCAGCTGGCAGTCGCCGAATCACTTTATAACTGCAATCAAGATAGTCAACCAATTGACACAACCTATCATTCTCGATCCAAGAGAACTTCGCGGGACATGGCGCAGTGCCGCGTTTGTTCACTCGAAGTTAAGTGCCCAAGGAAACTCAGGTGATACAACGGTGCTGGTGTTAATTTCTGACTATCCCTTCGAAACATCTTACTTTTAGAATGCCTTTACTGAGAACTTATTCAGTATTCTGGTTGGGTGCGCTGGTCCTCTTTGTCATTTTCGCTTGGGCATTGACTAGCAAAGATGATGGTCAGAGCGAAGATGACCGCGCTTCAATTGCAGGAAGCGACATAAATTTCAATTCAGAACTATCAGACCGTGACAACGCGGCCGAGGAGGTTCGCGCTGTTGCCACAAGAATTTCTAACATTGAGCAGGCAATAGAAAACCAGAGGTTAAGCGATCAGGCACAACGTCATCAATTACATGAATCACTGACAAACGACCTCGAAGACATGAGGCAAACTATCGAAAATAACTTGTTCCAGAATTCAATCAAACATATTTCAGACTCAGTGGACGACTTGAATTTACGTTTGAATCATATTGAAACACAACAAACCTACACAACTGAAAAATCAATTGAATCTGATGCGGATGCGTCTTTCCTGCACTGGGTTTCATCAGTGGATACTGATCAAATTCTTCCATTCAATGAGTCACTGCAAATCGAGATTCCGGAAGGCAGTCGCGAATCACTGAATCCTCAGTTGTCGCAGTTTGAAATTGACTCTCTTGAAACCTCATACCTTACCATCCCTGCTACAACAACGTTACTCGGTGCTACTGCATTGACAGCACTGGTAGGCCGCATTCCCATCCGTGGTCAGCTCCAGGATCCGTGGCGATTTAAAGTTCTGGCTGGTTCCAAGAATCTTGCATCAAATGGCCATCGAATTCCGCATTTGGCCGGAATGCTGTTGGCTGGAACAGCACGTGGTGATCTGTCACTATCATGTGTTTCAGGCAATATTGATACTGCAACCTTCATCTTCGCGGATGGAACTATCCAGACAGCTCGGAAAGTTGCCGACCCTGAATCTACTTTTACCGGATTGGGTTGGATTTCCGATGAGTTTGGCAACCCTTGTATCGAAGGGGAACTTAAATCAAACGCATTGCAGTACTTGACTCAGGCAACACTCATCAATACTACTAGAGCCACAGCTGAAGCGATCGCCAACGCTCAAACCGAAACATCAAATTCCGTAGGAAGTGATGACACGACCACAGCTCTAGTGGGAGACATTGATCAATTTGTAGCCGGCTATGCAACTAAAGAATCTTTGTTGACTGTTGCTGACTGGCTAAATGATCGGCAGTTAAATTCATTTGACGCAATCTACGTCCCAGCAGGCCAGAGCGTTGCAATTCATATAGAAGAAACAATTCAAATTGATCAGGAACCGAATGCTCGCAAGGTTCAAAATTTAAATCTGTTGAACACTCATGACTATGCTCGTCAAGGTTGGACTGATTAGTCTGTCACTGAGCATTGCCTCCTGTTCAAATTCATTTTTGAACAAAGTACGGCATTCGGGGAACGCGAAGACAATTGAACAAATCTACACCCAGCATGAATACTCAATTGCACCTGTATCGAGGAGGGTACCTCAACTTTCTAATTCAGGCACAGATCTGAAAGGTTATACGCGGAATGTGAACAATGAGTTGTCGTTACACTTTCCTCGTCTGCCCAATCCAACGATCGTTCTCTACGTCTTCCCGCATCTGTCACTTGAAGGGACGCCGGTACCCGGTTATTCAACTACATTTCCGATGTATGAAACTATCGAATACGCCTTACCATGGGAGATACTGGTACAGTGAAACTCTGGACGAAATTCATCACATCATCGTATCAGTCAGAACAGAAAAATAGTCGATTTGATCATTCTTCAGCGGAGGAGTTAACGTTAGTCGAGTGGAATGGACGAGACTGTAATCCGCTCACGACTGAAGAGTACCTTGAGCCTCAGTTGCATCCCGACCCTAATTTTCGGAAGGTGGTTAAAAACACACACTCGTTTGCTGATCTATTGGCACCGCGTCTTGATCTTGGAAATGGGAATATCGGATTGCAGGACCTGACGAGTGTTGGTCGAATGTTCGAAGTCAACTGCGGCAGTACTGAAGCAAAAAGTGACGAGGTGTTGAATCGTATTCAGGAAAAGGTGCATCAGGCAATTGCGAGTAGTTTCCCAGAAAAATATGGAAATCCCTGGATAACGCAGTGGTTTGTTCAGGATGATGTCAACGGACTAGCGCGTGTACTTTCCATGCGTTTGAAGAACTATACCGAATCCTCGTTACTGGAAAGCCGATACACCCAACACTGGTTTCGCATCATAGATGAGCATTTCGAGGATCTGACCCAAAATGGTGGGCTTTACCCATATGGCACCACAAAATCCATCAACTGGAGAGGTAAATCCCGTCGTGTTCGACTGTGCATATGGAGAAGCGACACTCAGCATCGACACATCGGAGACGATGAGACCGAGCAGATATGCTCTCAGTTGCAGCATTCATTGGCGGAATCTGAAATCGTTCTGAAACCATTAGACGCCAAAGACCTCTACGAATGGCTTACCCACTGGTTCGTCCCGGTGCCCGATGCGCATACCGGATTCGAGGACACCTTCGAATTGCTTGATGCACACCCATGGACCAATGATCAGCAGTCGCGGGCTATGGCTCTGTACTCTGGTTCGGCAAGTGCAGATATCAGTAGGGCTGCTTTGCACGGTGTCGCACCTTGGACATGGAAACGGCAGGGTATCTGGTGGTTCAGATGTCAACCGAGTCGGTTTATCACAATTGACGAATTAACCAGTGAGCCTGAAATCGGACATCTGACGGTAGAGCGTCAATTCGGAGATGCAGTGGCAACATTTTGGGATCAGGTTCCGCAAGGTTCAATCTGGTCAATGAGTGTTGTCTATTCACCACAGGAAATGATTGAAGAGAAGATCGCTAGAGTGAGAGAGAATTCTGTAGGTGATGACGCGGCTGCGGTTGAGCGACGTTCTCTGGCTGATTGCGCTCTCAGTGAGATCGTCCGGGGCAATCCAATTTTTCGGGTGTTCGCCGGAGTATTTGTATTTGGTACTAGCTTACCGGAACTTGACCGAAAATCGAAGCGGATGCTAAGTCTGCTGTCAATTCACCGCATACGGCCGGTCGCACCCAGGTACGATCCGATTGCACTCGATAGTTACATTCGCGCATTACCATTCGGATACGACCCAAAACAGGACAGTAAACCTAGCACTCGGCGAGCGAGACTGTGGTACTCAAGCCACATAGCGAGAATCGCACCGGTATTAGGCCGCTCTACCGGAACTGGCGCACCAGGCTGCATTCTTTTTAACCGAGGTGCGGAACCTCTGATGTTTGATCCATTGAATTCAAAAGAGCGCGAAAAAAACGCACATTCTCTGGTGCTAGGTCCAACAGGTTCTGGAAAAACCGCATTTTTAATTTACTTCCTTCTTCATACACTCGCAGTCCACCGACCCAGAATCGTACTGATTTCAGCACTCTCAACTTTCGGATTATTTTCCGAACACTGCCATCGTCAAGGATTAAGCGTCTACCATTTTCGGGTTGATGGTCAAAGCAATGCAGCGATTCCCCCATTTCGACATGCACAGGATCTATTGGACAAATCAACCAGCGATACGCAAATTAAGTCAGGCAACTACCGGGATTTGTTGGGCGAATTGGAAATTCAGGCACGGCTGATGATTACAGGTGGTCAGCCAAATGAGGAAAAGAAACTAAGAAGAGATGACATTGATTTGATTCGAAGCGCATTGATTGATGCCGCCGAACGATCAAAACTGGATGGCCGTCTACAGACCATGACTTCAGACCTGGTCGATGCCCTGAATCAAGCGTCATCAAGTGGTAATGTGAGGGGACGGACTCTATCCAAGAGACAGCAGCAACGCGCTTCACAAATGGCAAGTGCCTGTCACATATTCTGCACTGGACTGAATGGAAGACTGTTTGATTCTGAAGGTGAGTTGTGGCCGGAAACCGACATAACGGTCGTCGAACTTGATCTATTGGCCAGACGAGGCTATGAAGACAGACTGGCAGTCGCGCTGACAGGCCTGCTTGCATCAATTAACAATCGTATTGAGCGCAATCAATATCATGCAAGACAAACTGTAGTGGTCATAGATGAAGCCCATATTCTGCTACAGAACCCACTCATTGCACCTTACATCAATCGAATTTGTTCAATGTGGCGTACGTTTGGTGCATGGCTATGGATTGCAACTCAAAGCATTCGACAATTTCCAGATAGCGCTAAAGAGTTGCTCAATCAGCCCGAGTGGTGGTATTGCATGTCGATGGACGAAGATGAAATTGCGCAGATCGAAAGATTCAAGTCACTTTCAAAACCTCAACGCGACCTACTTCGTGAGGCGCGCAAATCACCGGGAAGATATACGGAGGGAACGCTTATTTCTTCACGTCTGGTCACACTCTTCAGAAACGTGCCACCTGCCCTAGCCCTGGCGCTCAGTCAGACAGAAAAAAGCGAGAAAGCAGCTCGGGCGAAACTAATGGAAATGCGAAAGATATCAGAAATTGAAGCTGCCTATCTAATGGCGGAGTCATTGCGAGCGCTAAGAAAAGGTGAGGAAAAGGGGTGAGTAAAGTATTTCGCCTTGTGACGGTGGGAGTACTCCTTAAATTAATCGCAATTGAATCGTCTGCATCCGAATATCCCGAATTGATAGAAGTTTTCGTCAACGGAAGTCCTCCAGTCATCCACCACCCTTCCATTGAGATTCATTCTTACAACGTACAGAATTTAGGACTGACTGCCCGAACTCTCAGCAGTCAACTTTCGAATCTTGAATCGGTCGCACGACGGCAGGCGACACAGCGAATCGAACAAGATTTCGAATCAATTAAACTGGCGCTGCAGGCCGAGATTGAACTGCACTTACTTATTGATCGATACGAAATCAAAACTTTTCCAGTTTCAGTAGTCGACGAGCACTTGCTTATTTATGGGCACATCGACATTGATTCGATTCTGACTGTTTGGCGGCAATCATCATGGTGAAATTTGCAACTGCACTGTTGGTGGTGACTCTAAGCATGCATCCTCTTACTATTCAAGGTGATACGCTGTCGACAGAGGAAATTGTGGCTCGGTCTCAGAGTACGGATTGTTTGGATTGGAAAATATCCGGTATCTGTATTTGGCTTCGCTGTTCTATTTTTGGATGTCAAGTAGTTACAACGCCGAGAATTTCTCACCATTTGCCAGACTTCGTGGTTTCATCTTACGTACAGACCGGGCAGTCACCTTGGCCTGTTGTCGACCAAAGTTTGTTCGAACCTGCGACCGATTTGGGCTTGTTTCTCTCGGGTGGTAGTATCACTGGTACCGGATCTTCTCTCCTACTGCAGGATGATCTGAAATTTCACGAAGTGGATGTCATTGGCAGTCCAGTTAACCGAGTTCCGGGTGTAAAACGTTTTCTTTGTCGTCGTGCCTCACAGCCATTTTTTCCGTATTTCTTATCCTTACGTGATGCCAAAGCGTGGCGAAGCGGAACACCAGATTCAAGTCGTAGGGAAGCACTTACTCCAGGAAAAAGAGAGATCGGCTCTTGGCCAGATTACACTTGGGGTTCAATTTATCCTCGTTCTGGTTTCATTCTTCAGACACACACCGGTAAATCTGCAGCTGTAGCTAGTCAAAGGGCTATCGATGTTGTTCTTCGAGATAACATTGGTCATATTGCCAGTCGAATAGCAAAACACACCGTACTAGACGTTAAGCGTGGCAACCCAAACGCCTCGAGTTCGCATACTTGCGGGCTAAGTGGAGGGCAGTGGCAACGTTTTCCGCGCGGTAACGAACACGGTCAATGTGTAAAGCAGGTATGGCGCCAGTGGCTACCGATCACTGATGAAAAATCAGATCGCTGGCAGATGCTGCTCCCACATCACAGCAAGCGATGTGAAACATTTGGAAGTCAGCCCGATTGGCCTTATCCTGAAGTCGCCGAAAACGACCGGTATATTTGGAATTACTGGGGCCGCTACAAATGCTGCGTCAAAGCGGGTGGCACATTGTTGTCGCATTTTGATTTCTAAACCTAGTTCCACGTGATGCCATAGCGAACTGTCAAATAAGTGTCGGAGCGTCCCATTTTTCAATTAACACTTACGCTATACTTTGCGGATTCAAGTTTTCCGCACTGGCCAACAGAACGTATTCATGAGCGAATTTAGCGTATTTATTCAAGTGGTTCTCGTCGACCTGCTGTTTGCAGGTGACAATGCTATTGCAATTGGCTTGGTTGCAGCAGGATTACCCAAGGAACAACGCAAGAAAGTCATCACGATTGGCGTTGCCTTGGCAGTCGTTGCAAGAATCATATTTGCAGTATTAACGGTGCAGTTGCTTAAGATTCCTGGACTTTTGTTTATCGGTGGACTACTTTTACTTTGGGTGTGCTGGCGATTGTGGTCGGACATGCGTCGCAAGGAGAGGCAGGAAGCCAATCCACACACACAAACTACCGCCGCTGGCGAAACGATAACATTCAGGCAGGCCCTATTTCAAATTCTGGTGGCAGATGTTTCAATGTCGCTAGACAATGTCCTTGCCGTAGCTGCAATCGCGCGCGAGCATCTTTTAATATTGGTTTTTGGACTTGTGCTTTCAGTTGTATTGATGGTAGTCGGGGCAACCATGATTGCAAATCTGCTAGACAAATACAAATGGATCGAATATGTCGGTCTATTGATCATATTTGTCGTTGCAGTGACGATGCTCTGGGATGGTGGTCACGAAATAGCGCAACGATTCGTCGCTTGACTACGAGTAATTTCATCTATACTTGCAGCAATAAATTCATAAATAAGTTGCAAACGAGGTTGTACCTTCAATGGACACCATCAATTCATACGTTCAATTTTCAGACGTCCAAAAAAGCTACGATGGCGAAACTTTAGTCGTCAAGAATCTGAATCTTTCTGTCGAACAGGGGGAATTTGTCACCCTCCTCGGCCCTTCTGGCTCCGGTAAAACCACCTGTCTCATGATGCTGGCAGGATTTGAGACTGCAACCCACGGTGAAATTTTTCTGGATGGTGTGCCCATTAACAATGTGTCACCTCACAAACGTGAAATTGGCATGGTCTTTCAGAACTATGCACTATTTCCGCACATGACGGTTGCTGAAAATCTCGCATTTCCTTTGAAGGTTCGAAAACTCCCCGCGGCAGAAGTCGATGATCGAGTGGGCAAAGCACTTGCCATGGTGCAACTTGATGAATTTGGCGGTCGATTGCCTGGTCAGTTATCAGGTGGACAGCAGCAACGGGTTGCTGTTGCCAGGGCCTTGGTATTTGAACCCAAGTTAGTCCTTATGGACGAACCGCTTGGTGCGTTGGACAAGCAACTCAGAGAGCAGATGCAGTACGAAATCAAGCACATTCACGAAAACTTGAACGTAACAGTCATTTATGTGACACACGATCAGGGTGAAGCACTCACCATGTCCAATCGAATTGCAGTGTTCAATGATGGCATCATTCAGCAGCTTGCAGCACCAGGGGTGTTATACGAAGAACCGGAAAATTCGTTTGTCGCCCAGTTTATCGGTGAAAACAATGTCCTGCACGGCAAAGTCGTCGGCGAAATGAACGGGTCATGCGATGTTGAGACGGCGAATGGTGAGGTTGTTAAAGCAAAAGCAGTAAATATCGATGGTGTTGGATCAGCAACGACACTGTCACTTCGCCCTGAGCGAGTCACTGTCAATCCCGATTCCGGAACCTGTGCCAATACCGTTACTGCTCATGTGGAAGAAGTGATTTATCTTGGCGATCACGTCCGAACACGCGTCAGTCTATGTGGACACGATGACTTTGTAATCAAAATTCCAAACGCGCATGGACATGTTAATTTGGAATACGGTCAGTCGATTGCAGTAGGTTGGCAGAGTGAAGACTGTAGGGCACTTGACCATCTCGTCTAGTCTCTCGATTGAACTTGAAATTTAGTCATCGGACAGGCTACGCTCAATAGCCTGTTGGAGACGAACTAAACCGGTTTGAATCTCTGCATCGCTGATTGTGTATGCTGGTAGCAGACGAACAACATTGTCACCAGCCTGCAATATCAGTAAACCTTTCTCAAGAGACTCCTTCAGAATGCGGCCGGCTTTACCTGCATATTTGTCGGACAGTTCAGCTCCGATCATCATTCCGCGATTACGAATATCGCAGAATGCTTCCGTTTTGTCATTGATGACCTTAAGTCCATGACAGATTAGTTCCCCTTTTCTTACAATTTCATCCAGCAAATTACCGGTGTGCAGTGTATCTAGCACAACATTTGCCACCGCACAAGCGATAGGATTGCCTCCGAAGGTGGAACCATGGCTACCGACCTGTAATGTCTGATCGGTTTTGTCACCGAGCAGCACCGCGCCGATCGGTAAACCCGCACCGAGTGCTTTGGCCACTGTAACGATTTCGGGTCGAATGTTAGATACCCATTGGTGAGCAAATAGTTTACCGGTGCGTCCCATACCTGATTGAATTTCGTCCGCTATTAGAAGTGCATCATTAGCCTGACAAAGTTCCGCCGCAGATTTCAAAAACTCATCAGAGACAGGGCGAATTCCGCCTTCGCCCTGAATCGGCTCCAGCATTAGTGCGCAGACATTTTCAGTAAATAGCGACCTTAAGTGATCAATGTCATTAAAGTTGCAGTATTGGAATCCCGCAGGTAATGGTCCAAAGCCTTCCTGATATTTGGGCTGAGCAGTCGCGGTTACGGTAGCCAGTGTACGTCCGTGAAACGACCCTTGCAAAGTTATGATTATGTTTTTGTTGGGATATCCACGTTCATAGCTGTAGCGGCGTGCGACTTTGATCGCCGCCTCATTGGCTTCAGCACCTGAATTACAGAAAAATACCCGTTCAGCAAAAGTTAGCTCAATAAAACGAGCTGCCAAACGAACTGCTGGATGGTTGAAGTAGACATTGCTTGAATGCCATAATCGTGCAGACTGACGCTGCAACGCGCCGACAACAGCTGGATGCTGATGACCCAGACAATTGACACCGATGCCTGAACCAAAATCGAGGTACTTTTTCCCCGAAACGTCAGTTAGCTCACAGCCCTTACCTGACTCGAAAACCACGTCGCGTGGTCGGTAATTTGGAGCATAGGATTTGCGCCCAAGTGCTATGAGATACTCCTGGTCGGAATGATCATTCATTTCGGGTTAGTGCCGATCATTCGTTCGATGACTCGCTGGTAAACTTGAGACAGTTTGTCAAGGTCAAAAATACTAACGCATTCATCCACTTGATGAATGGTTGCATTAAGCGGCCCGAATTCGACAACTTCTGCTCCACTGGCTGCTGCGAAGCGACCATCTGAAGTTCCACCAGCTGTTGACCGTGCAGGCTCCACCCCAAGTTCCGAAAATACGGCTGACGAGACAATCGTTGCCAAGTGACTGCCAGCGCTTCGATAAGGGTCAGTAACAGGGCTCCAATCAATTTCGTAGTCAAGTTCCAGATCCACACAGATTTTTTCGATTTGAGCTTTAAGCGCAGTTGCGTTCTGAACGGGAGAAAATCGGATGTTGAAATTTAGTTCTAATTCTCCTGGAATGACATTTTCAGCACCTACACCGGCATGCAGATTGGAGATTTGCAGAGTGGTGTCTGGAAACACTCCGTCAGCGTCGTTCCAGTCGCATTTGGCAAGAGCAGTGATTAGTGCACCTGAACGATGTACCGGATTGTCGGCAAGATGCGGATAAGCCACATGTCCCTGTATTCCATGTACAGTGATCAAACCAGATAAAGAGCCTCGACGACCAATTTTGATCGTATCGCCAAGCGTTTTCTCCGAAGTAGGTTCACCCACCAGACAATATTGCAGATTCTCACCTCGTGCGTCGAGTTGCTCAAGGACATAGCGTGTGCCATCAATTGCCTCACCTTCTTCATCGCTTGTCAACAACAGCGATAGGCTTCCCATACTATTGATTCCGCCCTTTGCAAAAATTCGCTCACAGGCGGTTACCATTGCTGCGACGGAACCTTTCATATCAGCTGCACCGCGGCCATGCAAAAAACCGTCAGCCTGTGTTGCCGAGAAAGGAGGGAAACGCCAGGCGTCCAAACTACCCACCGGCACAACATCCGTATGACCAATAAAGGTCAGGTGTGGTTCAGCAGTACCTCGTCGCGCATAAAGATTTGAAACCTTACCACAATCAAAAGTTTCAGTAGTAAATCCGAGGGGTTCTAGACGGTCAGCGATCAGTGCTTGGCAGCCGCCGTCGTCAGGGGTAACAGAGGCATGTTGGATTAGTTCACTTGCTAGTTCTATGGTGGCTGAATTTGCTGGCATGTTGGTACGGTCTTGTCGATTAAGGTTAAAGCAAGCCGTCAATTATAGAACTCTCGACTATGCTAAAACGCAACCCCGACAAAGAAATGGCTTCACTTCAAATTCTACTTTTCACTTACTAATTGCGACTGCCGGAATTAGGCTTGGTGCAGAAGGACTCTGTGAGAATCAAAATGCATCGGTTACTAAAGTACATTTTTGGGGGACTAGGATTTCGAGGACCTGCAGCTATATTGCTAGCTGTGACTGGGCTGGTACTAAATGATTGCGCAAGTGCGGCGGACGAAATTGTACACAACTATGCTCTTTACTATCTGCTCGGTGGTGAACGAGCAACAGACATCGCAGCATCTGAACGAAGATCTGCGCAGTCGCTAAGCGGACCGCAGGTGCCACTAGGTTCTGTATGCAGTGGATTCAATCGGACCACTGACGTACTTGATCTTTTGTCAGGATCTTTGGAAAATTCTCTGATCGCCTTGAGTTCAATACCACCGGAGGTCTCAACTGCACTACCGGGATCAGTATTGTGCCGAGCGAAACCTGGAGCCTGTCAACTTCTTCAGCATTATTTAGTGCGCGCAGAGGACCGATGGAAAACATCGGTTGAAGAATGTCGGCAAGACCTTAATGCAACCGCCCGGTCTGATTCGCCTCGTCAGGATCTTCTTGACGCGGCTCGTACGGAAATCTGGGAAATTGAAGCAAGTCGCGGTGCGACTGCTGCAGCAGCCAAATCCAAGGCAGATGCAACAGATGGGTGCGTTACTTGGCTGGGCAACCAGAAGGCTGGCTGCCAGGGTGCGCCTGCCATCTGGCTTTTACGCGACACGACCAGGGCCGGCTGGTGTCTGCTTCTTAACCAGCCTGGTGACTGCACCAGCGCCACACCATCAAGAGAGAATAGCGAATGGCAATCACCGCTTCGACGTATCTGGGATACTCCCGATGCGGCTGGAAGTTGGGTGGTTAAAGTTCTAGGTGATTACAAGATACAGGCCGGAGAGGCAATTGAAACTGTGCCCGGCGAGGGGCTTCTTCCACAGATCGACCAACTAACAAGTAGACTTTCAGAGCAACTAACAACGAGAGTGTATGACGCTGGAATTCGGAGCGAAATTTCGGACTTCAAATTTAAAGGTGCCGGTGTGAAATTGGCAGAACCGGTAATCGATGCACTGCGCGATTTACCCGACCGGGACTTTCTAATTCGACGACTTGCCAATGAGGCTGCCTTGGCTGAAATTGTCGAACAGGCGTTTCTGGCGCGACGGTTACTACTGAGTGGGCTGATGGAGCCACATATTCAGCGAGGCGGCGGGGTGGCCGATACTGTAGCGAGCCAAGTGAAAGTGCTGGAACGGGAAATTGATCGCGCTAGTTGGGAATTGCAAGCGCGTCGTCATGTGGTGTCAGCCACCATTCTTGAATTACTGTCCGCACATGAAGCACTGTTGACCCCGGCACATCCCCAAAGTGCGAAACCAAAGTGGCGGCTCGAATAGTAAATTAGCAATGACATGAAGGTTCACTCCTACTTTGAGCTGGCCACCTCGCTAATTGGCTGGCATGTGGCGAATAGTATCGCTGAAATTCTGGTAAAAAGCGGATTAGTGTTACTCCCTCTGGGAATACTCATTTGGCGAAACTGGTCCGAACCCATGCGCAGCCAATCGATGCGAGAGGCTGCTGCAGTATCACTACGACGCATGGAACTAGACGCATTGATTGCCTGTGTCGTTATTGTGCTCGCATTCTTGCCAGCTGTACCAGTTAGTCGGACCGATATACGATTTGAAGAGCCCTACAACGATACACCAACCCATGCGCAGGCACCAAATCTGCCGTATGGCATAAACTCAGATTCTGTATTAGGGATACGCATACCCGTCCTCTGGTGGCTTACTTATCACGCTTCGGCACTATTTACAGATCAGGTAGTCACTGCAATTGACAATCTTGATGATCCAGCGATACTCCGGGCAAGTCTACTTAGAATCGCACAGCTCACGATTAATGATGAAAAGTTGATTGCTGAAATTAGACGGTTTCGTATCGACTGTTTTGAACCATCACTAGCCAAATATCAGCGTGCACCCAATCCACCAAAAGCTTCCAACAACTTTGAAGCAGTCGACTGGTTGGGTTCGGAGATCTTTCTCAAAACCGAAGGCTACTATCGAGCGTGTTCGGATGTTCAGCGCTGTGGAACCGGTTACAGCGCTTCCTTACCAGTGATAGGTTGGCCAGCGCGACCGGGACAGGATGCAATAGTACATCGGCCTCAATGTGATGCTTGGTGGAATGAAGAGCAATTGGGACTGAGGGCAAGGCTTGTGGACAATCTAATTGAACAAGGGCCTTGGTTGCAGTCGTTTATTGATCGGATGGAAAAAAAGATGCAAGATCCCAACGTGCGAGCAAATCAACCTTATCTTGTACGTCATATGGTCGATCGTGTTCTACGCCGAATGTTGAACCAGGTTCCACGAAATATGGTGGTTCGAGCTGACCGCGAACCAGGAATTTTCATTTTCAGTCCCGGTGCACCGTCTTTTGATTGGGTACAACAGTTAATCGCGAGTTTTGGAGCACTGATGCTGTCTGCACTGATGCACATCATGATGGAATTGATAGTAGTCGGTTTACCAATGCTACAGGCTCTAATGCTGATGCTGCTGTACATGGCATTGCCGTTGGTTGTTCCTTATGCTGTGCTACAGCCTGGGATTATTGTGCGGGCAGTAGTCTTGTTGTTTTCGCTGCGATTTTTGTCGGCCTTATGGGCTGTAGCTGAGTTTCTCGACGAAAAACTGCTGCGTACAATGTACCCCGACTGGATGGCATTTGAATTTGGAGGTTCTGGTACAGTAGCTGACGTTGTACTGGGGTTAATCACCTTAACTACCTATTTGACACTGCCAGTCGCTTGGTTTTTGCTCATGGGAGCCATCAGCTCCCGTACATCTATGGCACTCGCAGGTGGTTGGGGTTATCTTAACGCTAATTTGAACCAAACGACTACTGGTTCAGCGTCAGCGCTCCGATTGCCACTGCGCGGACGACGCTAGTGAGAACACATTCCACAGCAATTCAAATCCAAATATTCCACTCTGATTCAGCAAATTCCTGAATATTTCACTCACAAATTTCACCTTTTTGGTGAACTTAGTGAAAAAAACTTTGAATTATTGTTCGGAATTGGTTAAATTCAAAGATTCTGACAGTACGTCAATGAAGTTTGGCGCGCAAAATGGTGCTGGTTTAGCATGTTGAGGCCGGCGATTGACGTGCATTTTTCTTCATACAATAAAAATATCGTAGGAGTGATTTAGTATGAATATCTTAGAAATAACAAACTCATATATTCGAGAACGTGCGCTGTCCGATGCGGCAGCTATTCATTATGGCTATGTTGCGGAGTTGTTTGTCCGCGATGCAGGCGTACAGGATGTGCGTGAAATTACCCGCGAAGCACTACTTAACTGGCGAGAGGAAACGCTTTCTCGTGATGTAAGTAGTTCAACGTGGAATAACTATTTCAGACACCTCAGAGTGTTATTGCGATTTGCCGCGGATCACGAACCGGTTCCGGCATTAAGCGGTAACTTGTCTGCATTGCTTTTGCGCGAGCATGTTGAGCGACCAAAAACAATAAGTCGTTCAGATCTTAAAAAAGCTATGTCCTATATTTCGAGCCGTCGTTCAGCCATACGACCGCGCTGGTTCTGGGCAATTCTATTGCGAACGCTGTATTACACAGGAATGAGGCGTCGACAATTGATAGATCTGATGTGGAGTGACATTGATCTGAAGAAAGCGAAGATTCAACTGCGGGCAACATCAAGTAAAAACCGTCACGGCTGGGAGATTCCAATTGTGGCATTGCTGCTACCGTCGCTTTTTCAGCTCCGGGAACGGACTCTAAAGGAACTCGGGGAAGATGCGGATATTGGTTCGCTATATGTTTTCGACATTTCACTGTTTACCGAGCAGTACCGATCGTGTCGAAACGGAAAAATGAATGCCCGTTCAATTTCCAATTTTTTCTCGCGCCTGCGCTTCGCGACTGGAGTCAGCATTTCAGCGCACAGACTGCGACACACAATGGCTACCGAACTAGCTCAGCTAGGGCTCTACAAAGAGTTGCAAAGTCTATTGGGACACACGGACATGAAGATGACCATGCGTTATGTGCATCCCGAACTTGAGAATTTACGGCTAATGGCCGAACATTTGGAAAGTATTGACGATTAGTCATCGTTTCGGAGGCACTGCCACATACGCCTGAGCTGTTCGCGTACCTCGCTTTCGACAGCGGAGGCATATATGGCGGTGGTGGAAATGCTGGAGTGTCCGAGTACAGCAGCGAGGGTTGTTAAAGGCACTCCAGCGTTGACAGCTGCAACACCGAAACTGTGACGAATCCCTTGGGGACAAGCCTGAGGGCCACTGATTTCAGCCGTGCGCATAATTTCGTTAATTTGGCGCGAGGCGGTTGAACGTGACATAGGCCACAAATGCTGACGGCGAGTTGCGGTACGAGCCTGCAGCGACCTCAGACGGTGGACGAGTTCAAGACTGCGAATCAGTTCGCGCGGCACGGGAACTTCGCGCCAACTGACAGTTTCGCGTTTCATATTACAGAAGTGCAACAGTGCTTGCTCCAGATCAACGTGGACAGCGCGTAGTGCAAGAGCTTCAGAGATTCGGCAGCCGCTGAGCAGCAGGGTTAGAGCAAAAGTCTGAACTTCTGGCCTTCGTGCGAGGCGGGCAGTTGTAAGGAACCTGCGACGTTCTTCCGCGCTTAGGTATTTTCGACCACGCTGGTTGACAAGACTTATTGTCGGGGATGATTTGGTTGACTTAGTTGACTTTGTCAATTAGGTTTTCAATTTGTAAATCGGGTTTCGATAGACAAATATGAGACAGAACATTTGTTCTGAGTCAAGAAGGCGAAAGCTAAACTTCTGGATTTGGAATTGAAAATCTGAATCGATTTTCAATTTAATTTTTCGAAGCTGTCGTCGGTCCATCGACGCCTAAAAGTATCTTTAATATCGACTGTAGGTGCGAGTTGAGTGAGAGAATTTTGGCAGTAAAATGGCGAAAATTCAAGAAAAAATTAAAAATTCAATCTATTTCATAAATATCATATAATTATATATAATAGTTAGAGTAATACAATATATAACTTGATTAAGACTCAGGTTTTATTAGCAATACCTGACTTTTGTAAGTGATTGTTACTTCTGCATTTCCTCATTTTCGATAAATTTCGCTTTTCTGACACTTATTGCATCGGTTTCTTCAGATTTTACGGTGTCGCGGGAAATCATTCAATTTCTACAGCCCTGTTGAAGTCATTTCGCAATTGCGTGATCCCACTGTCCTCCACCACAGTCTAATCTGAACATCTGGATCAATCATCGGGATTGATATTGAGTTGGAATCTGTTCAGTACTATTTAGATTAATCGTCAACAAGAGTGAATAGTTGTGCAGTGCAACAATGTCCGCATCCATTTTCCTTTATACTAATCTGCCGTAAAACAAATGGTCTGCAAAGATCTTTTTCCACACATAACTGACAACTCAATATTGTTATGAGACTCGTCCTGTTGCGACATGCTTCCGCTGAAGATCGCTATGTTTTTCATATGAACAGCAATGGTGCTCCTGAATCTAAACGCCCACTTACAAACGCGGGTGTTGACCAAATGAAACTCATTGGCAAAGGCTTGTACAATGCTCTTGACGGTAATATTCAGCGCATCACTACCAGCCCTTACACCCGAGCTGTACAGACAGCTGAATTGTTTCAGGAAGCTTTTCCCGAGAATCAGCGTCCACAACTCGAAGTATCTGACTTACTCACACCTGGTTGTAGTTTTGACACCATCAAACGATGGCTGAATGGCGAGACCAACACTGTTGTTCTGGTTGGACACGAGCCAGATATGAGCTGGCTGATGCAAGAGTTTACCGGCGCTCAGTCACAGAGAACAAGTTTCCGCAAAGCCGGCGCATGTTTGATCACATTCGAAGACCATCCCGGCAATTCCGAAGGTATTCTACGCTGGTTCCTCAGTCCCTCGGTTCTTTTTAAGTTAGGCAGTCAGTGACCTCGGTCGCCAATCGAATCGAGAAGGCTGACGACACCGAATTTATCGCGGCAGTCGATCTCGGTTCAAACAGCTTTCATCTTGTCATCGCCAAGCTTGAGAGCGACAGACTGCTTGTTGTCGATAGAATCAAAGAAATTGTGCGCTTCGGTGGCGGACTTGATGCCAATTCCTACTTGACACCACAAGCCCAGAAACGGGCTCTTAACTGCCTGAAGCGTTTTGGAGAAAGACTGCATAACGTACCGGCGACCAATCTAAGGGCCGTAGGAACCAACACATTTCGTAAGGCCAAGAATATTCGACAGTTCCTTCCGGAAGCAGAAAATTCGCTGGGACACACAATTGAAGTGATTACTGGCCGCGAAGAAGCTAGGCTAATTTATGAATCGGTTTGTTATGGACTTTCATCTGACAACGCTGAAAATCAGCTGGTCGTTGATATTGGTGGAGGAAGTACCGAAATAATTGCGGGTATCGGGCACAGTCCCCACCTGGTAGAGAGCTTGTATATCGGTTGTGTGAGTCTGTCAAAAGCTTACTTTCCCAATGGCAGAATAAGTCAGGAAAGAATGAACAGAGCCGAACAAGCTGCTCAGTTAGAAATCAGAGCCGTACACAAACAGTATCTAGACCATGGCTGGGAAAAGACACTTGGCTGCTCCGGCACAATCCGCGCTATAGGTACCGCTAATGAAATATTGAATGGAGAAAGCGGAGTCATTTCAAGAGACGGATTGAAAAAAATACGAAAAGATATACTCAAACGTAAACATACATCTGATCTGTTGGAACTAGGCTTTGATGTTGACCGATGTGAAGTGCTTCCAGGTGGATTTGCTGTTGTCAGTGCTCTGTTCGAACTACTCGAAATTGAATCGATCGAAGTTTCAGACCTAGCTTTGCGCGAAGGTGTCATGTACGATTTGCTGGGCCGACTGCGCAATGAGGACGCTAGAGAAAGCACCGTTCAGTCACTAACCAAACAGTGGTCGGTTGACAGAGCTCACGCTCAACGAGTGCAGGCAACCGCTCTCAACTTGTTTGATCAAGTGAAAAACAACTGGTTTAAAGGCTTCCCCGAGACAAGAAACTTGCTAAGTTGGGCGGCACTAGTCCACGAAATTGGTTTAACCATTGCACATGCCAAATATCACGAACATGGTGCATATCTTCTGGAAAATTCAGACATGGCAGGTTTTTCCAGGTCGGAACAGACCGCGCTCGGTGCACTGGTACGCTGGCATCGACGTAAATTTTCGAAAACTGCCTTAAGAGCGTACAACTCTCAACTCCCAAAACGGATTATGTGCAGACTCTGTGTTCTGTTACGGCTGGCCGTTCTCTTGCACCGTCCACGTACTGATCGACCTGGACTATCGGTCGTAATTAAAGTGAAAAAAAAGTCTATCCATATCACTTTTCCGCCAGATTGGTTAAATCAGCACCCCCTCACACGTGCAGATTTAATTCAAGAGAAACTGTGTCTACAGGAGGCAGGATTCCAGCTTTTCGTAAGCACCTAGTGTTCAGCCAGACGTCTAATGTCGGATAGAGTCGTCTCAATGCACGCATCTCGCGCGGCAAACCGCCATCTCACTTTGGCTTTCATGCGATCTTTCGCTGCCTGCCACGCCGCCGCCTTCTGACGCATAGCCTGATCGAACCAATGCTCCGATTCAGACATAGGTATATTCGCCGAAATCTTGAGGTTTGCAACAGTCAGTCAATCACTGACTCACAGCATGCAGATGATTTCAAAACGATCCCACCGCGCCTGGAAGCCTGGCACGGCAACCCGGCACAGCTCAGCTAGTCACCCCCTCTGATGGAAATGCCCGGGGCTTGAAATCCTCCGCATTGACAATGCTGGCACTGTCACCCGTCGCACGGATCACAAACAATCCTTGTCGTTCGGCATACAGCTTGGCCTGCGCTTCACTTCTCAGATATGCCACCGCCCCGTACACAGACTTGTGTCGGAAATCTGGAAAATACCGCTTGAAATCCTCCAACGCAGACAAAAAATATCTCACCTTGTCCGGTGTCAACAGCGTCTTGACTTCCACCACCACCGCCTCAGTACCGTTGACCACCACAATGTCAAACTCCTTTTGCTGAACGCGACCATCATCCTTGACGAAAGACACCTCTGAGTTGGGGAATGTTTGACGCACCTCGATCCCGCGTGCTTGCAGTAGCGCAGCCAGGTTTCCTTCAACCAACGATTCTACCAGCCTGCCCCATTGGGAGTTAAACCGACTGTCTGTCTTCTTCAACTGCTTATCGGTTTCTTTCAACTGCTTATCTGTTTCTTTCAACTGCCTGACGGTTTCTCTAAGTTGCCTATCGGTTTCTTTTTGACTGGCGCGCAGATCTTCCATGTTGGCACGAAACTCCCTCATGTCCATACGGGTCTCTTTTATGAGTTCCCAGATTTCATCCGCTGCAGCAGAACCGTTTGCCATTGATACACCTGACTTGAATGTTGGTATCCCTTTATCGACTTGAACTTCCAATGAAACAAGAGTTTCTTCCGAACTCTTTATTTCTTGTTCAGTCAGTAACTTATTTTATCTTGTGTTGTAACCATGAGTGCGACTTCCAGGAATTCAAGGGACGATGCGAATTGATCTCCGCCGTGAACTCGTCGTGCCTTGATAGTAGATTCGTGACTAGACACTAGTTTGCCTGCCAGGATGTACCCTCACCTCTGGGGTCTGATGCCGCGGTCACGGTGCCGGAAGATTTATTCAAGATCACAGTCTGCATGTTTCCCCAAGTTCGATCAAGAATCTTGAACTGATGCCCTCTACCTTCCAATGCTGAGAGAACATCTTCGTCTGGTGCGTTTATTTCAAATTGAATCATATCCGGCATATATTGGTGATGAAATCTCGGACGGCTGACAATTGACTTTGCGTCTGCACCTTTTTCAAATTCTAGAATTCCGAGCAGTACCATAGTAATAATACGGCTACCACCCGGCGCGCCCAGTATGGCAATTCGTTGATCATCCTCGATAAATGTCGGAGTCATACTTGATAGCATGCGTTTACCTGCCTCTATCGAATTTGCATCAGATCCTACCAAACCATAAACATTGGGTGATCCAGGACGCAGAGAAAAGTCATCCATTTCGTTGTTCAACAAAACTCCTGTATTCGGTGGAATAAAACCTGATCCAAACAGGTAGTTAATGGAGAGTGTAGCAGCCACCATATTGTTATCTGAATCAATCACGCTGAAGTGGGTTGTATTTCCGCCTTCTCCAGTGGTTACAGTAATTGGAGCTAGTTCATCACTTTTGGTTGCAGTATCCATCCGAATCGACTGATTCAGACCAGAAGCGTAATTTTTGCTAATCAGCATGCCCACAGGGACGCTGACAAAGTCAGGGTCTCCCAAGTACTCTGCTCTGTCTCGATATGCGCGGCGGGCAGCTTCCACTACAACATGTATGAGGTCTGCGCCATCTAGTTTGCTGATATCGTAGTTTTCCAATATGTTCAGCGCTTCTGCCAGGACAATACCTCCTGAAGAAGGTAACGCGGCGGTCGTAATTTTCATATTGCGGTAAGTGAATGTAACCGGGACTCGCACAGCCACTTCATACTGATTGAAGTCTTCAATCGTCCAGATTCCACCCGCCTCCTGTACCCCTTTTACTAGAGTTTCCGCTACAGGACCCGCATAAAAACCATCGTGCCCTCGCTCTGCCAGGGCCTGAAGTACGTTTGCCAAATCCTCTTGGACTAGCAACTCCCCTACTTTTGGAATGTTGCCCCCATTTAAAAATATCTCAGCAGCTGATGGGTATTTCTCTAGCTGGACTTTTCGCCGACTGATTTTGCTTTGGAATCTGTCACTAAATTCAAATCCTCTTTGCGCAGCATTGATTGATGGTTCTAGCAATACATTCATCGGCAATGATCCGTAATTTTCAGCAAGCCAAACCAGTGCGGCAGGCTGCCCGGGGATTCCCGCCGAAAGTGGACCATCAATCGACAAACGCTCAATAACGTCGCCTTTATCGTCCAAATACATATCCCTAGAGGCTTGCAAAGGTGCTTTTTCTCTTCCATCAAGCATTATTGACTGGCGTTTGGCAGCGTCATACAGCAACCAGAAACCACCACCTCCCATCCCTGAGGAACCAGGTTCAACCACAGCCAAGGTGGAACTTATCGCAACGGCGGCATCAAATGCGTTGCCACCCATTTGTAGCATGGAAATTCCTGCTTCAGTTGCAAGCGAGTGAGCAGTCGCTATTCCTGCACCAGCGAATACCTTTGAAGTGCCAATCGTTAAAATGACAACAAATGACAAGATTTTCAGGTTCCATGAATTCACTTCATTTTTCCTCTGAATTTTTCCAGTTTCAGTTAGACTACATCTGAGTAGATCAATCTCGAATCAATCTGCCAAGTAATGTAATTACGTACATTGCAAGCCTACGATTCGTTCTCAATGTCAACGGCTAGGTTATATATCCAGACACAATTTGAATTCCTTGTTCATCAATTCGATTTGATGAATCGACACTTCCACTCGATGCAGGCCGATACCAATTCAATATCTGACTTTGCACTCGTATAATCGCAATTCCAAATTTCATGCAAATTTAGGTTCAACCATGTCTACCTCAAATAAAGCGAGTATCCAGAATGTGACTGTAGATGGATACAACATCGTTACCTACAGTTATGGAGAAGGAGACGAAATACTCCTACTTCTGAACGGTGGTCCAGGACTACCTTGTGATTATCTGAGAGACCCACATGTCCCTTTGGTCGATGAAGGATACAGGGTTGTAGCGTTTGACCAACTGGGATGCGGTAATTCAGATCGACCTGACGATCCATCTTTGTGGGATATCGGACGATATGTCGAAGAAGTCGAAACAGTGAGAACAGCTCTAGGACTAGAGCGATTTCATCTTTTAGGCCAATCCTGGGGTGGGTGGCTCAGTATCGAATACTCACTAACGTACCCAGATGACGTTCATTCTCTCATCTTGGCCAATACCTGCGGAGATTTACAGCACTTGACAACCGAGCTGAATCGGATGCGTAATGCTCTGGGAAGCGAAACAGTCGCCATGATGCAGCATCACGAATCACTCGGTCAGTTTGATCATCCTGAATACATGGCTGCAATCACCATCTTGAATTACCGCCATGTCTGTCGAATAAAGTCTGAATGGCCAGCGTCCCTTATGGCTTCACTTAACGACTGGAACATGGGACCTTACGGCACCATGCAAGGCCCTAACGAATTTCTGTACATTGGCAATCTGAAAGACTGGAACAGAATCCCTGATATGCATCAATTGGAGATGCCAACATTCATTGTTACAGGGACTCACGATGAAATCGGTCCAGCTTGTGCAATTCGAATGGATAACGTGTTGAAAAACTCTGAAGTTGTGGTGCTACCAAACAGTTCTCATGTACCGTTTTATGAAGAACCTGAAGACTATTTTGTAGCACTGCGAGATTTTCTCGCTCGAAACAGAATAACTTCCTAATTAACATTTACTGAAGCCTGCCCGATGCCTACAAAATGTAAGGCCGCTTTGAGCATTAGTTTTAAAGAACCTTTGCTTATCGAGGAAATTTTGGTAGATGATCCTAGACAGGATGAGGTCAAGATAAACATTTCAGCCTGCGGAGTTTGCCATAGCGATGTGCTCTACATTGACGGTGCATGGGGTGGCAGTCTACCTAGCGTGTTTGGGCATGAAGGGGCCGGTGTGGTAGATACTTGCGGACCGGGAGTCGAGCATGTCAAACCCGGAGATCGAGTTGCTGTTTCGCTACTCAGATCTTGCGGTCAGTGCTACTACTGCAAACGGCAGCTTTCGAGTCAGTGCGAATATACTTTTGCCACCGACGAACCATACCGGTTGAAGATGTTGGATGGTACATCAGTCAATCGAGGGCTCCGTACGGGATGTTTCGCAGAGTATGCAGTTGTTCATAAATCACAAGTGGTGAAACTGCCCGACGAAATGAACTTGAATAGTGCTTCCTTGCTCACCTGCGGCGTTATTACAGGTTTTGGTTCAGTTGTCAACACCGCGTCCATCAAAGCTGGTGAACACGTAGTCGTTATCGGTACTGGAGGCGTTGGGGTTCACTGTATACAGGGTGCACGAGTCAGTCAAGCCGCCACGATAACTGCAGTCGATGTGAGCGACGAGAAACTGGAGTTTGCAAAGCGTCTAGGTGCCACGCATATTGTCAATTCAACACGCGAAGGTGTACCAGAGGCGGTTTTAGAAGTGACGCAATATCGCGGTGCAGATGCTGTATTTGTCGCGACCGGACATCCAGCTGCCTTGGACGGCATCTTTAAGTTGATTCGTCCAGGCGGTCTGCTGGTACTGGTCGGAATGCCGTCATATGGCGTCTATTTTTCGTTTGAAACAGTCGAATTCATCAACGCCAATTACGTCATTTTGGGCAGCAAAATGGGCAGTTCCGACTTGAAGGTTGATATTGCGAACTTGATTGAATTGTATGAATCAGGAAAACTAGAACTTGACGCTCTTGTTTCGTCAACTTTTCCATTAGAAAACATTAACGAAGCAATTGAAGCGACGCGCACCGGAGTCGGCATGCGTAATGTTGTCGTGATGTAAATTACGAAATCAAGAATTCAGATGAGACTCCTCGCGCACTGCATCTGCCACATTGTTCGCAATCTCTTCAATGTTCTTATCCTGGTCACCTTCAACTAACACCCGAATTATCGGTTCGGTTCCTGACGCTCTTAATAGGACTCGTCCACAATAATTCAGCTTCAACTCAGCTTCTTCCAATGCTTGGCCGATCTGGGGCCATTGTCTCAAGTCCAACTGAGACAGCGGAGCAGTCCGATTCTGCAAACGAACATTAACGGTTACTTGCGGTACAAGTTGAATGCCCTCAACAAGTTGATGTAAAGAGCGTCCTGTATATTTAATCTCTCTTAGAACTTCCAATACTGCAGCAATGCCATCTCCTGGCGCACCTGTTTCACCGTTCAGAATATGCCCACTTTCTTCTCCGCCCAAATTCCAACCCAGTTGCATCAAACGCTCAGATATATAACGATCACCTACATCTGTTCGTTCGAAAGGTATGCCCTGGTCTGACAGCGCTCGTTCTAATCCAATATTGCTCATCAACGTTCCAACAACCCCACCAGCTAAGCGATTGTCCCGTTTGCGAGCCATCGCAATCACAAACAACAACTGATCGCCATTAAGCAGATTACCTTGCCTATCAGCCATCACTACTCGGTCGCCATCACCATCAAGTGCAATTCCGACATCTGCAGCATGGTCAATCGTTTGCTGCTGAATGAATTCAGGATTTGTTGAACCGCACTGGTGATTGATGTTGTATCCGTCCGGATTGACCCCGACTGAAATTACATTGGCCCCTAGTGCTGTCAGTACTTTAGGCGCAATTCGATAACTTGCTCCGTTTGCACAATCGACGACGATCCGCAAACCCTGCAGTGAAGTATCGGCAGTTGAGCACAAGTAAGACGAATACTGATCTACAGCATCCTCAATACGAGTAAATTTTCCAAGTTTGACTGTATTGCTAATGGCAAGTGGCTGCTGCATCATTCTTTCAATTGAGCATTGAAATTGATCAGAAGCCTTGCTTCCATCAGAATTGATCAGTTTCACCCCATTATCGTGAGCGGGATTATGAGATGCACTGATGACGACACCGGCTATTGCATCGGAGGATCTGCAAAAATAGGAGACTGCCGGTGTTGGTACCGGACCCAATATAGAAACATCTAGACCAGCCGATAGCAATCCGCTAGTAATCGCTGACTCAATGACATGCCCGGAAATTCGGGTATCTCTGCCGATTAAGACTTTCGACAGTCGAGGATTTTGTTCTCTGCAGACTGTCCCGACACACCATCCCAACTGAAGCATGGAACTTGGTGTGATCGGGTAAATTCCATATCTGCCCCGAATTCCATCAGTGCCGAACAGTTTCACCAAACCCTGCTCTGCTTAGCAAAAGAAAAAAGTATTTGGGCAGTTGGAATCAGACGCTTGAAATAAACTGACGAAACCAGTCAAGCAGAGTAACTTTTAAGCTTCTCCACTCGCAGGGCTATCCATGCGTGGCTTGACAACGCCTTTTCGTCGTTTTTTTCTACCTCCGGAATCTTTACTCCCATCGGAAGATGATGACGAATCATCAAACTCAGACGATGGCGAACTCGGATTTTTGCCAGCCATGATGTCATCAATTTGATCGGATTCTAAAGTCTCAAATTCCATCAACGCCTTGGCCATGACCTCGACTATGTCTCGGTTGTCTTCAATGATCTTTCGGGCACGAGCATATTCTTCATCAATGATTCGAGTTACTTCCTTGTCCACTTGTTCAGCCACAGCATCACTCAGGTTTTGGTGAGTAGTCACGTCGCGTCCCAGAAAGACTTCTGACTGATTGTCTCCGTAAACCCGTGTGCCCATCGAATCACTCATGCCCCAGCGAGACACCATTTTCTGAGCGATATCGGTTGCCTGTTCAAAATCATTTGATGCGCCAGTTGTCATCTGATCCATGAAAATTTCTTCTGCAATTCTACCGCCCATCAATACTGCGATTCGGGCTAACAAGTACTCTCGATTGTGGCTATAGCGATCCTCTTCTGGCAACTGCATGGTTACTCCGAGAGCTCGGCCGCGCGGAATGATCGTCACTTTGTGAACAGGATCGGTATGTTCGAGCGTCTTTGCAACTACAGTGTGGCCGGATTCGTGATAGGCTGTGTTCAACAGTTCTTCTTCCGGCATCACAATCGAACGACGCTCAACACCCATTAACACCTTGTCTTTGGCCATCTCGAAGTTTTCCATGGTGACTGTCTCTCGACTGGCACGAGCTGCAAGCAGTGCTGCCTCGTTTACCAGGTTCGCTAAGTCTGCACCAGAAAATCCTGGTGTCCCTCGTGCAATAATGCTGGGCTCTACATCGGGGTCAATGGAAACTTTCTTCATGTGGACTTTAAGAATCTGTTCGCGTCCACGAATGTCAGGTAGTGGAACATGGACTTGGCGATCAAAACGACCCGGGCGCAATAATGCTGGGTCAAGAACATCCGGACGGTTGGTTGCCGCGATCACGATAACGCCTTCGTTGCCTTCAAAACCATCCATTTCGACCAGCAACTGATTCAAGGTCTGCTCTCGTTCATCGTGCCCGCCTCCCAGACCAGCACCGCGCTGTCGACCGACTGCATCAATTTCATCGATAAAGATAATGCATGATGCATTTTTCTTGGCCTGCTCGAACATATCTCGCACTCTTGAGGCACCAACACCGACAAACATCTCCACAAAATCTGAACCCGAAATTGAGAAAAACGGCACTTTAGCTTCGCCTGCAATAGCCCTTGCCAAAAGGGTTTTACCTGTCCCGGGACTGCCGGTCATCAACACGCCGCGAGGTATTCTGCCTCCCAGAGCGTTAAATTTGTTTGGTGCACTAAGAAAGTCAACCAACTCGCTGACTTCTTCCTTCGCCTCTTCAATACCAGCGACGTCAGCAAACGTGACTCGATTTTTGTCTTCAGTCAATAACCGAGCGCGACTCTTTCCAAAACTTAGTGCGCCGCGGCCGCCACCACCCTGCATCTGCCGCATGAAAAATATCCACACCCCAATCAGTAGCAGCAATGGGAACCAACTGATGAATAGTTGCATTAGAAGAGAAGGAGATTCCTCTTTCTGTGCCACAATCGTGACACCTGCATTCACTAGGTCATCAACCAGTTTTGGGTCGTCGGGGGAATAGGTGATGAATGAATCACCTTTCGAAAAAGTACCTACGATGTTTCGTCCATCAATGACGACTTTTTCAACTCGTCCTTGTTTGACATCAGATAAAAATGTCGAATATTCAACCTCCTTGCGCGGAGTGCTATCGGTTGGTGCAAAATTCTTGAATATTGCCATCAACACCATAGCAATGACAACCCACAATAGGAGATTTTTCGTAATGCCCAAAATTACTGCCCTGTATGAATTAGTTGATTACGCAGATATGCAACGTTAAGTTTGACGCCGAGTGTAATAGTACCGGTCTACCCGTTCGGTAACCAAGTGAGGTCTGATTGATCAATTACAAGTGTTTATTCATAAACCAACTTTAGTCATTTTAACAGAATATTGGTTGATGGTCACACAGATACGATTGCCTGTTTACCTGTCGACTACATCGGACTGGCTGAAACGAAGAGCAAGTGGTGATTCTGCCATATTCTGTGGGTGATAGTTTTTTGACACCATGTATGACTCCTGACTTGTGGACCGTGAAGACTGCGGTTTGTAAATTTTGCAAGAATCAAACAGAATTTTACAGTTCTGTTTCAGAATCGAAGTTTCCGCTGTTTGAAAAAACTTAAACACCAGCGAACCGGATTCGATGAGCACCACTTCACAGACTTTGAAGATTGCAGCATATAAATCAAAATAGTTTCTGGAATCGATTGTGGCGTTTCCGGTAATGTTTGGCGCCATATCAGACAGCACCAAGTCCACTTTGCGCTGTTGCAGATAATCGAACAGCTTCATTGGAGCATCGTTGCTGGCAAGATCGCACTGAAAAAATTGAACTCCCGATATGGGCTGCATGCTGAGTATATCAGTTGCAAGCACCATACCATTTTTCCCAACTCTGGATTGTGCATACTGCGACCAGCCGCCAGGAGACGCTCCGAGGTCCAGCACCTTCATTCCTGATTTCAGCAACTTAAACTGCTGATCCAGTTCTTCCAGTTTGAAAAACGATCGCGACCGAACCCCCAGTCGGGAAGCGTTTCGTACAAAAGCATCTTTCTGTCTGAATCTTTGCCATTTAGAAACAGGCCGTTTGGAAGAACCACTCATTCAATACCTCGAAAGTCTGTGGGATATTTCTACTCAAAAAAGAGTTATACTCTCTACGTCGAACCATCCGAATGTCGACTTATGAATGTGAACGCGAAAACTCAGAAACTCACTCGCACTACACCAGAAACTGCTCCTGAAATTCCTGGACGCAGAAGTTTTTTTGTCTATCGAGATCTTGGCGCGAAATCCGGGAGTCTGGGTAGATTAAATGCGCAAACAATGACTGCCATCAAAGGAATGACGGAGCCGACCGGATGGCATTACCACAACTGTGATTGTCAATTTCTGTACATTTTGAATGGTTGGATCGATATGGAATTTGAATCCGGCGATAAATTTCACCTCGAAAAGGGAGACTCTTTATACGTGCCAGGTGGAATGCGACACAATGAAACTGCCACATCCGAGGATATGGAACTTCTGGAAGTTACACTACCCTCAAACATTGACACAGTCGCCTGCGAACCGCCGATTTAGGGAACTGATTATTGTACTTTTACAGCTAGGCAAAACATCGTTCGCCTGGCTTCCCTAATCCTCAGTTAGAGACTGCCAGCGGCGGCTAAGGCGAGATTTTCGGCACTCTGGCGGTTCGAAGCGCCAGGATTTTCCAAACCATCAAGCCACACACCGAAATCGGTGACCATTTTACCCGGCTGAACCCACTGCGAAGCGAATCTGGCGGCTCAGCAGCAAATCCGGCGCAAGCCTGTCCCTGACAGTAGACTGACTGCCATGATCTGTAGTGTAAAGCCGTTTCAGAACGAATGAGAAGTCAGGACAGGCTGCAGCGGCGGATGGCCCAAAGCGACTGTTCCAGGACAGGAAGTTTGGCCGCACTGACTTTCAGGGTCCACTGCCGCGCATGGCGAACCACCTGTCCGGCCATCGCATACAGTCGGTGACGGAAACTGATCGCCCGCACGCCATACCACTCCTGCGGCAGTTTCATGCGCATCAGCGCAAGCAGATTGAAGGCAATCGAAGACAGAAGCAGGTACGCGACATTGGCTTTGAACTCGCCGCACGGCAGATGCGCCGCGCTGAAGTCACTGCGAATTTCCTTGAGCCGGTTTTCCGAGCTGTCCCCTCTCTGGTTGTACCACCATACAATCTCGCCGTCACTGAAGCGGTCCAGGTCCAGATCGGTCGCAATCGCCCGGTAGATGTACCTGCCGCTGACCGCACTTTGCACATCGACCTGGTGCAGGCCTTCATTTTTGAAAACCATCTTCAGCTGCTCAGTCCCGTCAGGCATCCCAGCGTCGGCCGGCAGCTTGTCCCGCACCCATTTTTTCTGCACCACCAGACAGAAAGCCTCAGGCACATCTTCCATCACATGCAGCGTACGGGCCAGATACTCGCCTTCCAATACCGCACCGTCGGCATTCACAACCGCATTCCAATCCTCATCCTTAATGTCCAGTACCGTTTTCTTCACCGCACTGTCCATCTTCGCCCGAATCGCAAAACGGATGCCGTGTGCGCGGCAATCATTGATGATGCCCGCCTGATAGGAGGCGGCATCGGCCCGGAAGCGAGTGACACCCACCCCTTCGGGCAGCGCCGCGCGGCAGCGCCGGAAAAACTCAACATTCTCAGCCCCAGGCGGCACATTGCCCTCGCGAAGCTCAGCCGCAGCCACCTGACCGGTCTCGGCAATGTGACCGAACATCGGCATGTACCCGCGATGCTTCTTATACGTCCACTTCGCGTCTTTTTTCTTCGACCGAATCGCCGATGCGTCAATGTCCAAAGTGACGCACTTTCGATCACCCAGCGTCGCTTTCATCACCGCGCGGTTGACCTGCTCGAGAACCGAGATCATCTGTCGACTGTCGCCGACTCTGTGAAGCCATCCACCCAGCGTCGTGGCACAGGGAATCGTCCCAAAACCCAACAGCTTCATCAGCGCCGGTTCACTGCGCAGGTGGCGCACATCGTCGATGCACCCCGCACCTTCGTGGAACATCAGCATGAAGGTATTGAAAATGGCGCTGTGCCGGTAGCCTCGATTGCTGCCGGGTGTGGGCATTGACGAATCAATGAGCTGTGACAGCTCAAGGCGCTTGAGCAGTTCGGCTGGCACCACCAGACCGGCTCTGGAGGTGAAATTGTGGCAGCTTGCCGCAGTGTTGTATGGTAGAATCTTCATAAGCCTTGCGAAATCTGAGAGCCGTTTCGAATTCACCCATTGGGTGAATGCCGAATTGGGCGTTTTTTTCAATATCTCTCTGATTTTACAGGGCTTTATCATTTTCTGCAACTTTTTATTTGCGGATCAGGGGGCTTCTTTTCTGAATAACGATCAGCCAGTTCAGTCGTTACTCAATTTGTAAATTTTCTTACTTCTGTGTTCTGTAAACCGTGTGCGTCATTTTCGTTGCATTTCACAAGAGCCATCAATACCCGTTCATACTAGCTGCTAACCGGGATGAGTTCTACCAGCGCCCGACTGCGGCAGCTGATTTCTGGGACGACCATCCGGACACGCTGGCCGGTCGTGATCTAGAAGCCCAAGGTACTTGGCTAGGCATCAGCCGAACCGGTCGAATAGCTGCAATTACCAATCGCTTCGATTCAGGTTCAAATCACGAGCCACTTCGGAGTCGGGGTGAGCTCGTCAGCATATTTTTACAATCCAGCCAAGCTATAGATCAATATGCGAAGCAGCTAGTTCAGAAACGGGATGAATATAACGGATACAGCATTCTGTTCGGTGATTACTCTCAGCTTCGTTACCAGTCAAACTGGTCACGGCTTGCGACAAGTTTAAATTCTGGCATTCACGCACTTAGCAATTCTTTCATTAATTCACCGTGGCCTCGAGCGCTGGTTGGAAAAGAACTGCTGGCCAGTCATCTTCGAAATGATGAAACAGTGCGTCATGACAGAATTTTTGAAATACTGTCCGACCAAAATTCATATGATTCAATTCAAAAGAAAACGTGTCTCAGTTTGGCGAATTCCTCCCTCTCGAAAGATGTACCAATTTTTATCAAGTCCAGAAAGTATGGTACCCGAAGTTCCACTGTAATTCTTATCGACCGTCAACTGAATGTCTATTTTGAAGAGCGAACCTTCGGTGAAAATTCTCGTGTCTGTCAGTCACAACGTCAGTTCAATTTTCAGCTTTCTGGAGTCACTTCGTAATTCAAGGCTGCTGGCGCCGGACGCGAATCACCCGGTCCAAACCTTTGAGTCTCGCTAGAACATTTTTTAATTCAACCGCGGTACTAATTTCAACGGTCATACTTATTCGACCCACTTCATTAGGCCGAATGTGAGGTGTATTCAGCGCGATCAAACTGACACCCAAATTTGACATAGCTGAGGTGATTTCCTGTAGCAATCCTGATCGACCTTCTGCAATCATCTCTAAATCAACAGGGTAGTTTGTCGATTGGTTATACTCCCAGTCAACCGGCAACAGCCGGTCAGGATGAGTCTCCAACATTCGCTTTATGTTGCCGCAATCGCGCTTGTGAATGGTCACGCCGCGGGATACGGTGACATATCCGATGACATCATCACCCGGCAGTGGTCCACAACACGAAGCGTGATTCGTAAGCAGGTTTCCGATGCCCAAAATTGATAGCGCTGGAGCATTTGGTTCCAACCCGCGTTTGGACAGTTTGATTTCCGACTCTTCAGGTTCGGATTCGATCAGACTTGAAATGGCATGAGTGGCCTTCAATTCCTTCATTCCGATTGCCGCCAGGAAGATTTCACTGTTCTTGTAACCGTTGCTCAAAGCCAACTTATCAAAGTTGATTTTTGACAAGCCATGTTTGGCAAGTTCCTTTTCCAGCAACGTACGTCCTTGGGCTTCGTATCGACTGTATTCTTCCAGTTTGAACCACCGGCGTATTCTGGCTTTGGCTCTGGAAGAGACTACAAAATTCTGGTTTGAAGACAGCCAGTCGCGGCTTGGACCGCCAGACTTTACCGTTTGAATTTCTACCCAATCGCCAGTCTTAAGTACGTGAGTGAGCGATACAATACGACCGTTTACCCGCGCACCTCTGCACCGGTGTCCAACTTCAGTATGAATGGCGTAGGCGAAATCAATGGGGGTTGAGAATGCTGGCAACTCCACCACTTTTCCTACTGGTGTGAATACATAAGTGTTTGCCAAATTACTGTCATCGGATTTAGAAGTGTCGTTTGACTGCGAGTCCGAAACATCTTCCTTCCATTCCATTAGTTGGCGTAGCAGCCGGATTTTTCCTTCCTGATAGGTACTGGAATTGTTGTCTTCCTTGTACAACCAGTGTGCCGCAACCCCAAATTCACAGTCATTGTGCATCTGCCAGGTCCTGATTTGTACTTCGACGGTTTTGGAATCCGGACCGTAGATTGCTGTGTGAAGCGACTGGTATCCATTCGGTTTTGGTACCGATATGTAATCATCAAATTCATTTTCAACCGCTGTCCACGAGGCATGGACTGCACCTAATGCTGCATAGCAGGAGGCAACGTCGTTGACCAGAATACGAACTGCGCGCACATCGAACAAGCTGTCAAACTGGACATTTTTTCGGTTCAGTTTTCGCCATATGCCATACACGTGTTTGGCTCGTCCATTGACGGTTGCGTCAATGTTTGAATTGTCCATCAGGGATTGAAGTTCCGCGACAAAGGTGTCGATGTAGGCTTCACGTTCTACCCGACGTCCATCCAGCTGATAAGCAATCCGATCAAATTCCGCACGATTGGTGTATTTGAATGACAGGTCTTCGAGTTCCCATTTGAATCGCCACATTCCAAGCTTATTTGCAAGCGGTGTATAGACCGATAGCACCTGTTTTGCAAGCGACTGCTGTGCTGCTTCCGACAGAGACTTTGCTTCCCTCACTTGAACAAGCAACTCTGCAAGGTGAATATTAACCACACGCGGATCATCAACCATGGTAATGAGAATTCTGCTGAAATCAATTTGCTGATTGGATGCTACATCCTGAACATCAACCCGCCCCAAATTCACTGAGAGAGTATCCAATCGCTCCGCACTTTGATAAAGATCGGCGACAGATCCCCCTAAACGCTTTCGGACCACTTCTTTCCGAATTGGTAAAGAATCCCTGTAACCTCGCAAAATCGCAACCATACTGGAATGCTGATCTGCATCGGTTTCCATCAGCAAAGAAACCGTGTCTGTCAGTGATCGGTTGATCACACATGTTTCATCAGCGAACAGGCCGGTAACTTCCCTTATCAAATTGTCTGCGCGCTCATACTGAAACTGCTTAAAGCGCGTTTTCGCACTTCGCTGCGAATGAATTGTTTCCAGTGTGCGGTTCAATTTCTTTTCTCTATCATTCAAAATTTTGAATAATTTCCGATATTAATATTTAGCATTCAAATTTGACTACCTGTCACATATACAATTTTTAATTAATTGTTATTATTCATGTTTTCTATATTTTTTTCGGTTCGTACGAAATTTTCATATCAACTAGGTGGTCAATTATTTACCACATAATGAAACAGCAGAACTTCGCTATTTGCACAAGATACTCACAAAGTTATTAACAAAATTTGTGGATAACTTTTTTGCTTCAAGTTTTGTTTTCAATGGTCGTTCGAACGTTCAATTCCCGATAGCAGAATTTGATTTGTCACGACCAAACGGACTGCACTCGGACAGAATATCGATTTTCATAACCAGAATCTCAAGTGCTTGTGGTACATAAATCGCCGAAGTTAGGAAAATTTCTTCAAAATCACCCTTGACAAATTTATTTTTGGGATTATATTTAGCACTCTATTCTAAAATTAATTGTCAGATTGGTAATTTTTAGAATTATTGTTTTAAATTATTGAGAAATGTAAGATTTTATTTCAATGACACTAAATTTGAAATTCTTGGTGGAACCAAGCGAACTAGAATCAGTTCTTGATTCACCCGAACTGATCGTTGTCGACGTAGGCGATTTCGATGCCTACGAGAAAGAACGTATTCCAGGCGCCGTTCACATGGATTATCTGGACATTGTATCGGGTCAACCGCCTGCCAGTGGACAACTGCCTGCGCTGGAAGTCCTTCAAGAGGCACTGTCTGCCATTGGTTTGACAAGAGATAAACATGTGGTTGCCTACGATTCGGAAGGAAACGGAAGGGCATCCCGATTGCTGTGGACACTTGACGTATTGGCCCATCCAGGTAGTTCGTTGTTGAACGGAGGCTTTACAGCGTGGATAAATGAGGGGCACCCGATTGAACGGGGAGTTCCGCTAAAAACCGAACGTAGCGATTACGCAGCTTATGTCAACGGCAGATCGCACGCTGACAAAAATTACATTCTGTCGAAAATAGGTGATTCAGACGTTGGCATTCTGGATGCGAGGTCGCCGATGGAATATCAAGGTTTTGATGTTCGGTCGTTGCGTGGCGGACACATTCCAGGTGCGCGTAATGTTAATTGGCTTGACACCATAGATCGTACTCGCAATAACCGTTTCAAATCGAGTGAAGAGTTGCTTGAAATGCTTCATAAGCAAGGCATTACTCCTGACAAGGAAATTATCACTTATTGCCAAACCCACCACCGTTCATCGCATAGTTATGCCATGCTGAAATCGTTGGGGTACGACCGCATAAGAGGTTATGCAGGTTCGTGGTCTGAGTGGGGCAACCTAAACGAAACACCTATTGAGTGCTGATTTAAAGTCAATAGAATTCCTGGCTTGACCAGTGGGGGATCTGAGCCAGCGAATCATCAACAGGTTTGACCGCATACAACATCCAGCGGTCTCACTCTTACAACTGAGGCGCGTCTAGAACACTCGGCTTGAACTCTTGATTATTCACGTTGACATGGACGCATTCTACGCTTCTGTTGAGCAGCGCGATAATCCTGAACTGCTGGGGCAACCAATTGTGGTCGGTGGCAGATCACAGGAAAGGGGTGTGGTTGCTGCAGCTAGTTATGAAGCCAGACAGTACGGAATTCGAAGCGCAATGCCTTCTTCCACTGCAGAAAGGCTATGCCCTGACTTGATATTTGTGCCGATGCGCATGTCCTACTATGTTGAGATTTCCAATCAAATTTGCGAGATTTTTGAGCGATACACACCTCTGGTCGAGCCACTTTCGATCGACGAAGCTTTTCTTGATGTCTCGGGAAGTGTGCGCCTTTGGGGCGATGCAACAACAATCGCCAGCCGAATCAAACGAGAAATACTTGATGAGTTGCGTCTGACAGCATCCGTCGGAATCGCTCCCAATAAATTTGTCGCTAAAATTGCCAGCGATCTTCAAAAACCCGACGGATTTGTCAGGGTTGACCCTCCACTTGATCTGTTTCTTGATCCCTTACCGATTAACCGACTTTGGGGAATTGGTCGGGTGACAGAAAAAAAGCTGAAGTCGGTCGGTATTCTCACTATTCGTGATTTCCGAAAAACAAACGCCGAAATTCTACGCCAATTTGTAGGGAATTCAACAGAACACCTGCTGCAACTTGCAAGAGGGGAAGACTCTCGAAAAGTTGTACCGCATAGGGAGTCCGTATCGATATCATCAGAAACGACATTTTCAGTCGATGTTGAAGAGTTAGATCACCTTGAAATTACCTTGCTGGGATTAACTGAAAAAATCGCGACTCGACTGAGATCAAAGAAGTTGCGTGTTCGAACAGTTGGAATCAAATTGAGAGATTCAAACTTCAAAACGCTATCCAGACACCTGACATTATCAGATGCCACGGATGTTACGCAGATTATCTGGAAGAGTGTCCAGAACCTTCTACGAAAAACACTTGATGAGCAGTTCAAAATTAGGTTGATTGGCGTTCAATTCAGTTCGTTGGAACCGGCAGCCGATAAAATCCAATCACACTTGGAATTTGACGATTCAGAACGTCAGAAGAAAATCGACGACGTCGTGGACGATGTCAATCGAAAATTTGGTTCGGGTGCATTGCATCGAGGTATTGATCGATCAAATTAGTTTCAGTTCGAAATTAACTGCCCGTTTACCAACACCTTGTGTCTAAGTTGCCTGCCAACCCGCTTCGCGTACAGCCAATGGAATCCAGACGTGACTCCTCATCAAATTCGAGAAGTTGCGATAGTTGTTAACCGCTCAAATCACAAAATTCTTCCCTTCGATTAAATTACATTAAAATTTAAACTCTCGAAACTACAAATGTCGACGGTCTAATCTGCGGTCGATGTTGAAGTTTCGTCAGTGTTTCATTACAATTGCAACGCAAAGAATCTACCACCTAATTTCACCACCAAGAATCAGGCGTTAGCAATACGACGCCTTTTTCTATCTTTACAGTCAATGTTAATTTGCGATGGTTGGCGATATCGACAATCCCAAAGATTCAAACAATCAATCAGACGCCCCTGCCAACTCTGAAAACCTGAGTTCAAAGTCTGATGAATCAGTCGCTCCCTCGGAAGATCTTCAAGAAATGGATCCAACCAACGTAATTGACGTCACACAGACTGCTACAGAATCGAGCGATTCCAAACCTAATACACCAGTTGCATCTGAGGATTCCAGTTCTGAATATCCGGATAGTGACACCAATGGTGCTGAGTTAAAGAGCAGTTCCTTAGATCCGGATGCCCTGTACAAACATATAAAGAGTCTCGCAAAAGAACTGAGAAAGGCGCTTGATGATGGACAGTTGAGGGAATGCATTTCACTCTACGAGCAGTGCCAGGCGAGACTCAAAAAGTTGGATGATATCGACTACAACCCAGCTAGTCGCAAAAAAATACAGAAAAACCTGAATGAACTCAGTTTTGAGATTCAAAATCTAAAAAAATGGCGAAATTGGGGAATGAATCAGGCACGCCAGGGGCTGATTGATCAGCTCATCGCACTCAAGGATTCCGAAGAGCACCCAAAAGACCTTCACGCAAAACTGAAAGCGATTCGCGACCAGTGGAATAAGTGGAACAAGACTGGCGACTTTCCTAATCAAAAACTTCGGGAGAGTTTTACGGGCGCTTACAACGAAGCATTCACTCCATGTAGAGTTTTTTTTAAGAACCAAAAGAAGCTGAGGAAACAAAACTATAAGGCCCGAAAAAAAATCTGTGCAGATCTTGAAAGTCTATGTGATTCGACGGACTGGGGACACAAACCCGACTGGGAAGTAATTGTCGATGCAATTCGACAGGCGAAGAAACAGTGGAAAGCTGCTGTTCCATTAAACAAAAAAGACTGGGATACCACAAACACTCGATTTGACGAAGTGATCAGTAAGTTTGCGCCACATCTTGAGCGAGAACGCGAAAGAGGTGTTCAATTTCGTCAGGAGCTGATCCGAAAAGCGAATGAACTTGATTCTCAGTCTATCAGAGTTGCCATTGATAAGGCAAAGTCCTATCAGGTTGAATGGAAAACAGTTGCTGTCCGCACTCGAAAAAAGAAGGAAAACCAGCTTTGGATGGACTTTAAAAGTGCCTGCGATCGACAATTTCAGCGACGCGCAGAGATGCACAAGGAAAGGGACAAGCAAAGACAGAAAAACACAGAACAGAGGCAGTTGCTGATCAGTGAGATCAAATCCGTTAATGAACTTTCACTCGCTGAAATTCAGGAAGCCGCTGCGAGATTATCAGATATTCAAAGACGCTGGAGACAAACAACTTACTCCGGAAAAGGCAAATCCGACCCGCTTGAAGCTGAATTTAATCATGAACTTGCCAAGTTCAAGAAACTATCTAAACAAGCTGATAATTTGAAGCTTGAATCATTGTTTCAACTGCTCAACAGCAAGGCTCAGATCTGTGATTCAATAGAACGAGCTCGATATTCAACCAATTCGAATTCAGTTGTTGACGAAAGTAAGCTGAAATGGGAGAGCATTTCAGACAATTGTGGGCCGTTTGAAACTCGCATTCAAGATCGGTATACCGCTGCCTGCGACATGCTGGAAGGTGATTCTGGAGACGATACAAAGTTTGTTGATCAGACAAACCAAAACCTGGAAGCAAAGAAGAGTATTTGTCTGCAGCTTGAGGTATTAGCCGATCTCGATTCTCCATCGGCGTTTGCCAAGGAGCGAATGCAGTACAACGTCATGCGTCTCAATGAGGTCATGACGAAACGAGCCGAACGATCGGACCCAGAGGACGAAATAAAAAATCTGCAGATTGAATTTTGGTTGACCGGACCTGTTCCTGAAGAGCAGTTTGAATCAATCAACGAGAGATTTCAACGCATTCGTTCAGCACTGAAAAGTACAGCCAACAATAAATAAATTAACTTTCCTTTCTCCGCTTACACTTCCAGTTATGCTTAGAACATCGTTTGGAGCATACTGTCCCAATAAAATACTATCAACTTCCACTTTATCGGGATACATCTGTCTATGGCAAGAATTTCAGCAGATCATTTGATCCAAAGCATCGCTGATAGCTTACAACATATTTCTTACTACCACTCAGCAGACTTTGTGCGTGCAATGTCGGCTGCATATGAGCGCGAAAGGTCACCAGCAGCCAAAGATGCAATTGCCCAGATTCTGATCAATTCTCGCATGGCAGCCGAAGGGCATCGTCCGATTTGTCAGGACACCGGTGTGGTTGTAGTATTTGCCAAAGTCGGTATGAACGTTCAGTGGGATACTGATCGCCCGCTGCAAGAACTGGTCAACGAAGGCGTTCGGCGAGCCTATCTGAATCCGGACAATCCCCTTCGAGCTTCAGTAGTCGACCCGCCGTGGGGCATTCGTAAGAATACACGAGACAATACCCCAGCCGTACTTCACACAGAACTGGTCGAAGGGGATGAAGTCAGTATTACAGTAGCTGCAAAAGGCGGTGGATCGGAAAACAAAGCCAAGCTTACTGTACTCAACCCTGGCCAAAATATTGTAGATTGGGTGCTGGATACTGTACCGAAACTGGGTGCTGGCTGGTGCCCTCCAGGAATCCTTGGAATCGGAATCGGCGGTACACCTGAAAAATCCGTTGTTCTTGCAAAAGAAGCGTTGATGGACCCAATTGATATGCATGAGTTACTCGAACGGGGAGCGAACTCGCCAACCGAGGAATTGCGAATCAAACTGTATGATGCAGTGAATCAACTGGGAATTGGTGCTCAAGGACTGGGTGGTCTCACTACTGTGCTTGATGTAAAGGTTTTGGAGTTTCCCACACATGCTGCATCTCTACCTGTGGGTCTGATTCCGAATTGTGCAGCTACCCGGCACATTCACTTCAGTTTGGACGGCACCGGGCCGGCACAGTTACCAATTCCTTCTCTGGACCAATGGCCAAGAATCGTGCAGGACACCGCAGGTGCGCGCCGTGTCAATATCAATACGGTAACAAAGGACGACATTCAAAATTGGACTATCGGTGAAACACTGCTTATTTCCGGAAATATTCTGACAGGTAGGGACGCTGCTCACAAACGAATGCTGGAATATTTTGCACGCGGCGAATCACTTCCGGGCGGTGTTGACCTTAATGGTCGGTTTATCTACTATGTTGGTCCGGTCGATGCGGTTGGCGAAGAAGCGGTTGGACCTGCGGGACCCACAACAGCGACCCGAATGGACATGTATACGGACGAGTTAATTGAGAAAACTGGACTGATCGGGATGATTGGTAAAGCAGAGCGCGGACCTGACGGCCTGGCTGCAATCAAAAAACACGGAGCAGTCTACCTCATCGCAGTAGGTGGTGCAGCCTATCTGGTTTCAAAAGCAATTCGATCCGCCAAAGTACTGGCTTTTGAGGATTTGGGCATGGAAGCAATTTATGAGTTTGAAGTTGAGGACATGCCGGTAACTGTTGCAGTGGATAGCGACGGCAATTCGGTACATATTACCGGTCCACAAAAATGGCGTGAAATTATTTCGGAAATTCCGGTGCGAGTGGTTTAGGAAGGTTAACAGGCTTAAAATCATTCGCTTCAAGCCAAGACTCAATCATTGAACCAACAATCTCCCACCTCCAACCAGAAAACATACGAGCACTAAATTCTCCACACACCGTCTCAACCGCCTCTTGCCGAGTACACAAAAGTGATGCGGGCAGTTCCATTTCCGTCGCGAACAGGTTGATTTGATCAAGCAGTTCATTAATCTGACCTTTCTGGTCAGAATTGAGGCTTTTCCACGAAATCCAAATTGGATAATGAATCTTTGGTGTTTCGACACTCAACATAGCGTGAACACGTGATACCCAATTAGGAATGCGATGACGCTTTTTTCCTAGTATGTGCGCCGTCATTTGAACGGATTGAGGCTTATTCCTTACAAGATCAGTAATCTGGTTATCAGACATAATCCACTGGCGGGGTCGATTGATCAATTTTGCTCGCTTTTCCCGCCAAATCAAAAGTTGCTTAGCGAGTTGCTGGTCGTGGAAGTTAAGCGTCGCACCACCAGAAAAAGATTTCCATGCGTTATCTGCTGTAAGACCGTGATCAGATTGCTCAAGCAAACGAGCAGATTCTTCATAGAGCCACGACAGTCTGTCCATCTGTTGAAGTTGATCGTGCAAGACTTGAAATAGGGGCAATATGTACCGAACGTCATCGAGTGCGTATTGAATTTGCTCTGTGGATAAAGGTCTTTTGCTCCAATTGGAGCGCGTCTGATCTTTGGCTAGTTCAATACCTAAGTATTCCTCGACTATATTTTTGTACGACAACTTCTGAGCACCGCACAGTTGAGCCGCGATCTGAGAGTCAAGAATTCGTAATGGAAGCAGATCAAATTGTGCCAACGCCTCAAGGTCCTGGTCGGCCGAGTGCAACACTACGGCTGTTCCTGAGGCATTTACAACCTCTCTCAAACTTGACCAGTCCGAAATACAGGGGACATCGACACAGAACATCAGCTTGGCACTTGCGATCTGTATCAGTTCTAGTTTGGGTAAATATGTACGGGTACGCGTAAATTCAGTATCAACCGCCAGGTACTTCTCACCATTTATTCTTTCGCATAACCTGACAAACGTGTTCAGATCCGTTACTGGCTGAATTATCTCCTTCATATTTTTCAATCAAATGGCTTGAGGCGCTCTCTCAGCTTTAATGTGTTCACATATAGTTGGATTCTGTACAGCAATCAGTGGCATAATTTTGTGCATCCGGATTCTTTGTTGAGCACTGTTGGAAATTTTTGTTGAACGGTTCTTATTTTTTTCATTTTGACTGAGTTTCGAAGGAAGAAATTAGGGAAGCAATTGCTAAACACCTGTCCGTAGCCCCTGTGAGCAATTTGGTTCAACTTGAGTTGAATCAGTTCAGCAGTACTATCCTGAATTTGCACAGCGACTTTCGTGTAACTTCACACAACTGAAGTACGTGACTATTGCATCTCCGAATATTCTCAATATCAACCTATTGATTAAACAAGGATTTAGTTTGATTCATGGCTGTCAATAACAACCCGATTCAAATTACAGTAAGAATTGCCTTTTTTCGGGATAAACCGCAGAATCTCCCGGCAACAAATTATATGGTGCTGGTTTCAGCAGTCGCAGCTGTGCTTTCAACGGCATTTCTGGAAGTATCCGCGCCGTTTTCCAACAATATCCAGCTCGCTATACTTCAAATGCTGGTCTTGGGTGTTGCGGTGGCCGCAGTACTTGCCATACCTCGCCGAATTGCGCGTTGGCGTCAAACCATAGCAGCAATTTACGGAACCACTTGCGTGGTTCGGTGCCTCGCATTTTTTCCAATCTACATTGCAGCAAATTTTTCGCAGGACTCGGAGAGCTTTTTCTGGTTGGCGGTCACAACTGCGCCTTTTGGAATTTGGAGCTTAATCATTTCTGCATATATTTTCAAGGAAGCGTTGGAAATATCAAAACCCAGCGCATTTTTTATCGCCCTCGGTGTCAATTTGGCTGTTTCAATAATGGTACTGCTGACTCTAGGGCAAACAGTTGATCCAGTCATTGAGCCAATCCAATGAAGCATATACATATCATCGGAATTTGCGGTACTTTCATGGGTAATCTTGCGCTGCTGGCCCGCGATCTTGGGTTTCAAGTATCCGGCTCCGACCTTAATGCCTATCCACCCATGAGTACCATGCTGGCCGAGCAAAAAATAGACGTGTCAACTGGTTATCACCCAGACAACCTAAATCATCAACCCGATTTGGTGCTGGTCGGAAACACCATCAGCAGATCGAATCCGGAAGTTGATGCAATGCTTGATCGCGGTATGTACTATACCTCCGGCCCCCAATGGATGTATGAGAACGTTCTTAGAGACCGAAAGGTAATTGCAGTCGCAGGAACACATGGAAAGACAACAACGACCAGCATGATTGCCTGGATGCTTGATTATGCAGGTCTTTCTCCAGGCTATTTGATTGGAGGCGTTGCACAAAATTTTTCAGATGCGGCTCGAATTGGCGACGGTGAGTGGTTTGTAATTGAAAGCGACGAATATGACACTGCCTATTTCGATAAACGTTCAAAATTCGTTCACTATCGACCCAGAATCGCTGCACTACTGAACCTCGAATTTGATCACGCGGATATCTTTAATTCAATTGAAGATATTGAAAGACAGTTTGAATACTTTATTCGTACCCTGCCTTCTTCCGGACGTACCATAGCAAATTTCGATGACACCAGACTCGGAGAAGTCATCAATCGAAGTTCAGTTTCACCGATTGTGAACTTCAGCACTTCCGGCAATCGAGAAGCTGACTGGTATGTTGATTCACAGTCCGAAGACTACCTTCACTCCCACATACACTCCTCGGTGCACGGATCGGTTGATTTGAACTGGAACATACCTGGGCAACACAACACCGCGAACGCGCTCGCAGCGATTGCCACTGTCTGCGAGATCGGTGTAAATGTCGAGACTGCGATAGAAGCTTTGTGTCACTTCAAGCCAGTCAAACGACGGCTCGAACTATTGGCGGAAGTTAACGGTATCAAGATATATGATGATTTCGCGCATCATCCTACTGCCATTCTTGCAAGTATCGATGCTGTTTCAAAAATTGATCATCCTAAACGGGTGATCGCAATTTTTGAGCCGCGATCCAATACGATGAGAATGGGTATTCACGGCCAGAATCTGGTTGATGCCTTTAACCTAGCAGATCAGGTCTATATGTACCGAGCACCCAACGTCGTGTGGAACGACAAAGATTTAGATCGTGATGATTTCTTCATTTTTGATTCGGTTGAATCACTGCTTGCGTCAGTATCTCGGGAACTTACAAGCGGTGATACAGTCTTAGTGATGAGCAATGGAGGTTTCGAAAATCTTCAGAACAGGTTAATCGAACAGCTTCAAAACAATTCCTCAATTCTCTCAATTGTGAACTCAAAAAAACAATGAAAAACAATATTTTCTCCTTCAATCGATGCGCCAGTCTGATTATCGCTGCAGCATTGGTCCTTACTGCTCCAACTACTTACGGCCAGTCTTTCGTAGAAGGTGAAGACTACGTCACTTTGCAGGGTGACGCTGTAATTTTGCCAGACGGGCGTGTTGAAGTTATTGAATTCTTCTGGTTTGGCTGTCCGACATGTTTCAGGTTTGAACCGATACTGCTGGCTTGGGATAAACCTGAAACCATCAGTTTCAAAACAGTACCCGCAATATTGAATCGCGCTTCGGAATTTCATGCCCATGCGTATTATGCGATGGAACTTCTGGACCTTCAGGATCAACTCATGCAGCCGTTTTACGACGAGTTACATGTGAAACGCAACCGTGTGGTCAATGCGGAAGATTTTGAAGCATGGGCGTCAACTCAATCAGGAGTGGATGCATCCAAGCTGGCTACAACCACTCACTCATTCGCTGCAATGACGAAGGTTAGACAAGCCAACCTTCTGGCGGAAAAGTACAAAATTAGTGGTGTGCCTACAATGGTAGTTGGCGGAAAGTATCGAACATCACCTGCAATGGCCGATTCATTTATTCATTCACTTGAAATTGTTGAATTCCTGGTTGAGAAAGTTCTAGCTGGACAATAGACTGAATTCAATTCAAACTACTAGTGTCGTTTAAGCGCAGTCACTTCAATTTCCACTTTCATTTTCGGATCAGCAAGTTTGGCACTGAACATCGTTGATGCGGGCCGTATTTCTCCGAAGTATGTCCGAAGTGTAGGCCAGCATCGTTCAAAATCATCGGGATCTGGAAAGATGTAGGTGGTGCGAACGACGTCAGAAAAGTCGCTGCCCGCTTCCTTTAGTGCCCGACTAATGTTCTCGAGTGTCTGCCTGCACTGTTCAACAACATCGTCGGAAATCGTCATCGTATCGTAGTTAAAACCCGTCGTTCCGGCGACAAATATCCATTGTTCTTGTACAACCGCTCGCGAGTACCCGACCTTTTGTTCAAAAACGGAGCCAAATGAAATTAACCGTCTTGTATCGTCATTTGATACTGTCATTTTGCTGAGACCTATTACTTAGTTGTGGAAAGACAAAAATAATCATCATCTCGCAAACTATATTTGCAAACTGAAACTGTTACCAGTCAATTGTTCAAATTTCCAGAGGTCCGATTGAAATTCTGTGCAAATGCGAAAATCTACTTGCTAGCTGAAAGAATTTCCGGAATTTGGCTGAATTTATGTACAGGAACAGTGCTAAACTTCAAGTTAAAATATAGGTGTAAGAAGGTTACAACGAGTTTGAGTCAAGCTTGATTGTTTAGCGAATTGGGCTTACCTAATAACAGCCGATTGAATAAATGAAGGATGACTGATAAGGTTTAAATTGAAGGGACGAGAAATATCTACTAGAGAATGATAACCCCGACTTTCGATCAGAAATCCTCAAAACTCGGAGAATTTAGCGAGAATCATTACAGAGTCCAATGAGCAAAAATCTGCCAATCGATACAGATACACTGGTCCAGGTTTCTAAACCGAAACTAAAAAAGCCCCGTCTGTACAAGGTTGTATTACTAAATGACGACTACACACCTATGGAGTTTGTGGTTTATGTCCTGCGCACTTACTTCAATATGCAGGAAGAACTGGCTGTAGCCATCATGCTTAAGGTGCATCAGTCAGGCAGCGGAGTCTGCGGTCGATTTACAAGAGAGATTGCTGAGATGAAAGTCCGAGATGTGCTTGAGTGCGCACGCTTACACGAACACCCCCTTCAATGCACAATGGAACCCGATTAATTGTTTTCTGAAGACCTCGAAATTTCACTAAATCGTGCGCTTGCCATTGCCACGGAGCGTCGGCACGAGTTTGTTACCGTAGAGCACCTATTGCTGTCGATACTTGATGATGAAACCGTTCAAAAAATTCTTAACGCTTGCAGTGCTCATTTAAGTAAGCTTCGCGAGAATCTCGAAAATCATCTGAACTCCAGCAACCCCAAGGTTCAGGAAGACGTCAATTACGAACCACGAGCTACTCATGGTTTTCGGCGGGTATTTCAGCGGGCTATGCTACATGTACAAACTTCCGGTAAAAAGGAAGTCAGTTGCAAAAACATTTTGGTCGCAATTTATGGAGAGAATGAATCTCCCGCAGTCTATTTTCTGCATGAACAGGGTGTTCATCGATATGACGTGTTGCGCTATGTGGAACACGGCATTGAAAAACCCAGTTCTGAGGGCACGGACGATCCATTTGATAGCGCGACACAGAAATCCGAATCGGACGATCAAAACCCACTCTCACTGTATACACAAAATTTGAATGAACGAGCTCGTCAGGGGAAAATTGATCCGCTGATTGGTAGGGTACTGGAAATTGAACGAACAGTCCAGATTCTGTGTAGGCGACGAAAGAACAACCCGCTTCTGGTTGGTGACGCTGGTGTCGGAAAGACTGCAATTGCGGAAGGTCTGGCCAATCGTATTGTGGAGCAGGAAATTCCACTTCCTTTGGCTGACGCCACCATTTACGCGCTGGATATGGGCTCTCTTCTGGCTGGAACAAAGTACCGCGGTGATTTTGAACAAAGACTGAAGGCGGTAATCCGAGAGTTGACTAAGGACGAAAACGCCATATTGTTTATTGACGAAATCCATACCGTGATCGGTGCTGGCGCTGCTTCTGGTGGCACTATGGACGCTTCCAATATATTGAAACCACTGTTGGTATCTGGTGATCTGCGTTGCATGGGCTCCACGACTTACCAAGAGTACCGAGGTATTTTCGAAAAAGATCGAGCGCTATCTAGACGGTTCCAGAAAATTGACGTGATTGAACCGACTATCGGAGAAACTGTCAAAATACTGCGCGGCCTTAAGTCACAATTTGAAGAACATCACTCAGTCCGAATTACCAATCGGGCGATCAGCGCGGCGGCTGAATTGGCTTCACGTTACATCACTGACCGAAAATTACCCGACAAGGCAATTGACGTCATTGACGAGGCTGGTGCGCGTGCACGACTCATGCCACCTTCGAAGCGAAAGAACTCGATCGGTGTCAAGGAAATAGAAAAAATTGTTTCAAGTATCGCCCGTATTCCACCGCGTACGGTCTCAACAAGCGATATCAAATCTCTAAAGAATATTGAGCGAGACCTGAAACTTGTGGTGTTTGGTCAGGATGAAGCGATCAGCGCTTTGGCAGATGCTATTAAACTAGCCAGATCAGGACTAGGTAATCCCGATCGACCGATCTCTTCATTTCTGTTCTGTGGTCCAACCGGAGTTGGGAAAACCGAAGTTACCCGTCAACTCGCCATAACTTTGGGAATTGAGTTGGTTCGATATGATATGTCGGAATACATGGAAAGGCACACAGTGTCTAGACTCATCGGTGCACCACCAGGTTATGTGGGATTTGATCAAGGTGGGCTTTTGACCGAGGCGATCAATAAAACACCCCATGCAGTACTGTTGCTCGATGAGGTCGAAAAAGCGCATCCCGACGTCTTCAACATTCTGCTGCAGGTGATGGATTACGGGACACTAACCGACAACAATGGCCGCAAGACTGACTTTCGAAACGTCATCATTATCATGACTACCAATGCTGGAGCAACTGAAGTTTCGCGATCTTCGATCGGTTTTACAGAACAGGATCATTCTCAAGATGACATGGAAGTCATAAAGAAAATGTTTTCACCAGAATTTCGCAATCGACTTGACTCGATTATCCGATTCCAATCACTGGACCATGATGTCATCATGCAGGTTGTGGAGAAATTCCTGATTGAACTGCAGGAGCAGTTGCAGATTAAGAAAATTGAGCTTAATGCTGACGAGCGAGCAAAAGCGTGGTTGGGCGAGAGAGGATTTGATAAATCAATGGGTGCGAGACCAATGGCCCGAGTGATTCAAGAATACATCAAGCGCCCACTGGCGAATGAGATGCTGTTTGGGCACCTGGTCAACGGTGGCATCGTCGAACTGACTGTTGAATCGGACGAATTAAAGCTCAAATATCTTCACAACGAAGAAGTCGTCACGAATTAGCAGTTTCACCTATCAGCCAATTCTTTGGCTCCCTGTACATTGGCTGACCTCCGGCCATTCCTGTCCCCCAGATGTTCAGTTACCTTAAGAGACGAAGTCTTGAAAATCTACAATAGAAATACTCAGGCTATCTGATTCTTTGTGCTTCACAATCTGAATGGGTAAATTATGAAACTCCGGTAATATTGAAATGGTGTAACCGCGAGAAACCTCACTAACTGAGCGCAAATTGAACTGCAGTGCATCAAATCGCTGGTTATCAAAATTGAATTCAGTTTCTTGAATTGATTCGACTACATACGTCCTTAGTACACCGACCTTTTCCAGTAAATCCACTCGTTGGTTTTTGGCCAGTTTTTCCGGAGCTACCATTAACAACAGAATCAAAGCTTCCAAATCATAAACTGGATAGTCCGGCATCTGTGAAATTTCACCATTGGAAAATTTAATTTTTCGATCGCGCCACTTAAATTCAGCTACAAAAGAATCGCTTGAACGATCGCTATCCCGGGTGAGGCTAATTGGCAGAATCCGCGTGCTGTTGCTGATTCTAATGTGTGTTGTGTCGAGAGTTTCCACCTCTCCCAAAAGTGCTGCGAGACCTTTTGGGCTAAGCAAGTGCCTAGAGACGATCGTTTGTCCGTCTACGATATGTACAGTTCGCTTGCTCGTACCAAGTTCCATTCCGTTCAATTCGACAACATAAGTTGCTTCGTAAACGGTTTTTTCTATAGCGTACGCACTGTTCGTTGCAGTCTGTAGAAATATCCCAATCGATAGGCTTACTACCAACAAAAAGGAACGAGTAAATTGATGGGGAAAATATTTGTCTCTCATTTTTTTTACCATTGGAACCGATACGGTTTTTGATCTATGCTCATTACTTTCCGATTCGTAGTCTTTATCTGAATTAAGTTGATATCGAGTCTTCAGCAAACATTTGAATTGCCTGTGGGTAAATTCGGTGTTCACATTCGTGGACTCGTTCTTTCAGACGCGTGGCAGTGTCATCAACTGCCACTTTGAAACTTTTCTGCAGTATGATCGGCCCGGCGTCCAATTCAGGAGTAACAAAATGAACTGTTGCACCATGGTATTCATCACCGTCTCGCAATACACGCTCATGTGTATTCATTCCCTTGTGTCTGGGCAAAAGAGATGGATGAATATTCATGATGCATCCTTGATATCTTTCCACGAACTGCGCCGATAGAATTCGCATGAACCCGGCCAAAATGATCAGTTCAAACTTCAATCCATTAAGAGCTTCCTGAAGGATTCGATCAAATTCGTTTCGATCTGGCTTTTTTCCAGCATTGACATAAATTGCTGGGACATTTTCTCGCTGAGCGCGCTCAAGTGCAAATGCATTCTTTTGATCACTGATCACAGCAGTAAGCCTAGCTGAAAGTCTATTTGAATTTATTGCATCAATAATGGCTTGCAGATTAGAACCATATCCGGAAGCCAACACTACAATATTGACCGCTGAAACGCCCTGACTCATTCGATCACGACTTTTGTCCTGTCCATTGCCTGGCGTATTACACCAATAGTTTGAGTTTCTATGCCATTTGATTCAACCGCTGCTCGAAATGATCTTTCGCTTTCCGCAGGGAGAACTGCAATCATACCAACCCCACAGTTGAATGTTTCAAACATTGATTCGTCACTCAGATTTCCAACATTTTGAATCCAGGTAAATATGGGTGCTCTTTTCCAAGAATGCTGTAGTACTTTTGCGTTCAAGTGATCTGGAATAATTCGTGCCAGATTTCCAGCAATGCCACCCCCGGTAATGTGAGCAAAGGCACGAACTTGAACTCTTGAAATGGCGTGTAGAAGTGTTTGAGTGTAAATCTGTGTCGGTTCCAATAGAAGGTCTCCCAATGATTGCCCACCTATCTTCGTACTCAGATCAATTTTCTGATCTGCAATGACCTTTCGGATTAGTGAGTAACCATTGGAGTGAAATCCACTAGAGGCAAGCCCAACAATCACATCACCTTCTGATATTTCGGCACCATCGAGAATTTTTGACTTTTCAACGATTCCTACACAGAACCCTGCGAGATCATATTCACCCTCGGCATACATTCCCGGCATCTCGGCAGTCTCTCCACCCAATAAATCAGCGTGAGCAATTTCGCACCCACTGACTATACCTTCCATCACCTGACTTGATATCCTGGCGTCAAGTTTCCCGCTCGCAAAGTAGTCAAGAAAAAAGAGCGGTTCCGCCCCACAAACGATAACATCGTTGACACACATTGCAACCAGGTCAATACCAATTGTGTCGTGTCTGTTCAGTTCAATGGCAAGCTTCAACTTAGTACCAACTCCATCAGTACTACTTACCAACACCGGTGTGTCATAACCTTGCGGAACTTGGAATAATCCGCTGAAACCCATTGGTGAATTGATCCGCTCATTTCTGGCGGTGCGGTCAAAACCTGCCTGCCAGGACTGAATCAACTTATCGGCCAATGCAATATCTACACCGGCTTCCTGATACGCTGATTTTTGCAGATCTGACTTGATTTCGTTCATTCAACAGCCAGAACAACTGGATGCGAAGTAAATTGGACTCGTCCCGGAACAAACTCGGAAGGCGACCAAAGTTGGCGGTCAATACGAACTAACTGCATATTAATCATTATGTACGAATCCGGTATATTGAACATAAAATAAGCGGACAATTCACAACGAAATCCAGCCACAGACTATCCAATTCAGTCAGCTTCATAGAAAATTGATACAAAATGATTAATCGGGTGTCATCCATAGTCGCTCAGATCCCCAATATCCTGACACTCTCAAGAATTGCCGCTGCCCCTGTACTCATCCTGCTGTTGCGAGACGAGAACTATGAACTGGCGGTCATACTTTTTGTTTTGGCTGGGATAACCGATGGGCTAGACGGCTGGATTGCCAAACGATACGGATTCACGTCTCAACTTGGAGCACGACTCGATCCCCTGGCCGATAAAACGATCATCCTTTCTGCCTATATTATGCTGACGATATTGGGAGATTTAGCGTTTTGGCTGGTGACACTCGTTATTTTCCGGGATTTGATTATCGTCGGTGGTTACCTGGTGTTGACAACTCTTGACGGACACGTGCAGATGCAGCCGACAATGACCAGCAAAATCAATACCGTCGCCCAGATCGTCCTGGTGATAGCAGTCTTGTCTGAGAACACCGCCTGGCTGTCTACGGAATTTATCGGGTTTTGGATGACCTATGCTGTCGCAGTACTGACGATTGTAAGTGGAGCTCAATACGTCTGGGTGTGGGCAATTCGACGTTATCTATAGATGTAGCATGGTTTACAAGGACGAGCAGGTCGTTCAGACAACCATCCCGATCGACAGAAGTAACTCAGCCAGTTTCAGTAATTTTCACGCGCAGGATAATCAACAAACCCTCACGCTTTTGCAGGATTTTCTAAATGATGAGAAACTGTGCGGCAGTTGTTATATTTGGGGTGATCGTGGGACGGGAAAATCTCATCTGCTTTACGCATCGTGTAAACAAATTCCTTCCAGTGTTTACATTCCACTACTGGACTTACAGCTGAAGCCAGATGTCCTGACAGCGGTTGTCAATTTTCGATTAGTTTGCATTGATGATATTGATGCAGTTGCCTGTCAAACTGATTGGGAGTCACAATTGCTGATTCTGCTGGAAAACACAGAAAAAAATGGAAATTTGTTGGTGTTGACTGGCAATCGACCACCTGTTGAATTGGACTTTGAATCGAATGATCTTGCAAATCGTTTGCAGGGCCGTCGAGTTTTCAAACTATCCTCAGAGTCAGATCAAACAAAAGTAAGAATGCTGGTTGACAGGGCTAACGAACGAGGTCTCACAGTCGAACCATCAGTCGCCGAGTTCATTTTGCGTCGCCACGCCCGCGATACGCATTCTCTGATTCGATTGTTTGATCGAATTGCACAAGCCTCTTTGGAGAGTCGTCGTAGGATCACTATTCCGTTTCTTCGTGAACTAGACGAATTCAAGTTTGATTGAACTTGTGACGAGGTCAAAAACTAGTGTTTTGATAGCGAAAGTATCCTGGAAATCTCTGTGTGACTATTTGACTGCAAAAAGCGCATCGACACATTTTTCAATATCCGATTAGAGATTCAATGGTCTGAATCTTATTGAGATTCTTATTTTTAGCCAAACAATTTGCAGCCCCGTCAATTGCTAAATGACGAAGTATGGCTAACGTAAGTTCAGGTTTCTCAATCATGGGTAGGAGTATTTTGAAAGACTGTTAAACATATCTCAGTTGATAGAACTTTCAAATTATGTGAAGTTTACCTACAGGTTGAGAATATGGAAAACAAAGACTATGTAGATACGCTGGCTAGCTTTAGTACACAGCAATAAAACCAATTACATTCCAACGGTGCTAAAATTGTACCGTCGCTTATAAAGCGAAAGGGGCGATGTACATCGCCCCTTTCTTTATGTCTTATCAGGAAAACAGATAGGACAGGAACAAAGGCACAGTGGCAGAATGGCTATGCACAAAATTTGCAATTTTTGATTCCACTGTTCACACCAGTGGTTATGCGGGTTCGAATCCCGCCTGTGCCTCCAGTTAGGATTTTAAACTACATTACCAAAAGGAACCAATATCTTGCACACAGTCAACTGTCAAATGCTTATATAAATCATTTGACTCAAGAAATCAAGTCCTTGTACCTGAGACGCTTTCCCACCATACCACAGGCAATTAGCTCCATCTGATTTTCTGCATCGTTGGGACGGATATTGTGTCGTCGAGCGAACTCCTGAATGTATCGGTTTAAGTGTTTGTGGCTGAGTTTGTGAAATGTGCCTTTATGCGCTCGTTTCAATACAACCCAGAACGATTCCATTCCGTTGATATGAGCCTGTTCCCTGACATACTGGCCAACAGAATGTCTGACTGATTTGTGATCAAAGTCAACCAGTCCCTGATAGCTTGAGAGATCGTCCGTAATCACTTCAGAACATTCCTGAACGTTGTCGTGAATGAACTGGTGAACCGTTGACTTCTTTGTATCCTCGACAACCTTGGCAGTGATTGTGTTTGAATCACGCTCTTTCATACCAGCTACAACCGATTATCCAATCGTACCCCTGCCAGCATTGAGTTTCTTACCAATGTGCTTGTTTGGTTCCTTTCCGCCGACGTAGGTTTCGTCTACCTCAACGGTACCGGATAAGCTTTCGGTGCTTTCATTAAAAGTTTCCCGGATTCGATGAGCCAGGTGTCAAACGTTCTTCTGCACAATGTTCAGATCCAGAGACAATTTCATACTTGAAATGCTTTTGAGATTTGTAGTCATTTGGTAGATCGCAATCGCCCAGACCTGATAACCTAGGTTGGAACTCTGCATGACTGTTCCAGTTTTGGTGGAAAAGAACTTGCGACACTTCCGGCAGCGAAAGCGCATTTCAGGGTGTGTCGTTTTATCCTGAATATTGTGGGATCCACACTTGGGACACTCGACCTGAATTCCCCAGCACGCTCGGATGAACCATTCTTCCGCTACATCATCATTAGGGAATTTCTTGAACAGTTCAACCAGCGACATTCCCTTTCTGTATGACTTTCCTGGACCTTATCTTATTGGCTATTTTTCTATACCAACTCTTTGATTCAATGGTATAAGCATAGCAGAATGGTTAGGATTGGTAGTAATTCCCTATTTTTTATAACTTCTCTGCTCATCGTCAATTTCCGGGAACGTCAGTAGTTGTTGCGACTGGGGTTTTCGAAGTTCGCTAGCAAGATAGTTTGCCCGTTCTACAATTCCAGGTGGGCGTTCAGGCTGATTCCTCAAGAATCGTATCAGCCAATGTGGTCCTTCGGCAATTTCAGGGTCGAGTTCCAAAGCAGTTACATAGTCTTCCAAAGCCAACTGGTGCGATCCCATTCGATCATGAAGTATTCCGCGATTGGCATAAGTTCCTGCAAACTCCGGATCCATATTGATTGCTCTATTGAATTCTGTCAATGACTCTTCATATTGGTTTAGCATGAGATACGACCGTGCCAATCCGCGCATGGCGTGAATATGCTCCGGGTTTAAATCCAGTGCATTCTGGTAAGCATCTCGCGCACGTTCGTAATCTTCATCTTCAAAAAGTCTATTTGCAGCGTGATAATCACTGTCTCCAGGTGTGCGTGCAGAAAAAAAGCTATCGTACGCACTCCAGGATACCCAGATTAGCGTCAAAGTTATCGCCGTATACTTCAGAAACTTGTAGAGTCGAGCATCCAATCTTCAGATACTACCCCAAAAGTCGGTAGTTGAACAGCATCGAGAATGCCAAGCAGACAATAATTCCAATCAAGTAAGCACGATTTTTCTGACCCTTTATCTCATCTGAAGACAGAGATTTTTGAAGCTTTTTCTGAAGACGTCGAACACTGAACACCCAGATCAGCCTAGAGACGGGGTAAATCAGAGCAGCTGTTAAGGCAATCACCCAAAGCCAATAAACGGTGAGCTGCGACATTGATTATCTATTTAGTGACCGAAAGAAAAATTGATCAGAATAGAGTTGAAAAAGGGAGGATATTGTCCTCCCTTTTTCTTATATCGAATGATGGATTGGTTTACGAAGATTCTTCCTGAGCATCCCCGATGTCTTCTTGAAGGACCTCGATCTCCGTGTCAGACATAGTTGACATTTCCATTTTGTAGGCAAGGAACCACATCATGAACACTCCCAGTGCCCACCAAAGAATCTGCCATGCCCAAATTGAAGGCATGCCGAACAACCAGGTAGCAGCATCATTTGGGTTACCGAAAATGGTGTTACCAAGAACCGCACCTGGGCCGATTCCGAAGAAGAACCAAACCAGAGTAATAATCCATGCAACCGGAATCATTCCACGTTTTGATGCTGGCAATGTAGCATGTTCAGCAAGAAAGTTGTGGTACTTCATTTTGTGCTCGTGTTCTTCACGGTTTTGAGTCATCGCTGAAACAATGACCGCAATTCCCAGATTAAAAATGATTCCCCAACCTGCGGAGTGAATGGTCCAAGGCCATCGTCCCCACGCGGTAATTCCAAGATTCTGTCCAATCGTTTCCGTACAAACCACAGCAACCATTCCGGCAGCCAAGCCGATGGTAACTCCGGCACGGGTCAGCCATGGGAAATAGCAAACGGCGAGTAATGCCGGCCACATCTGGAAGCCAAAAGCAACTGCCAAACCCCCTAGTAGAACCAGAGCGTCAGTCGAAGTCGTTGCAACGATCAAGGCTGCAACAACAATGACGAAGACACCGATTCGTCCGAAAGTCTTCTGCTGTCTGTGGGTAATGTTCGGCATGATGAAATGCTTGAGCAGGTCTCTGGTCAGCATGGCACCTGCTGTTGACATATATGCCGCACCTGTGGACTGCATGGCGGCAAGCGCACAAACTGAAAGTAGACCAACCAACCAAGGCGCAGCATCCTGCAAGACGTGAATTAACTGTGGTACCAAGTTCCCTTGCTTGCCTGCGGACGCCATCAAGTCCAAACCACCTAACCCGGTACCAAGAACGTTGTTTGTGGCGTCTGGATATGCAGCCATGTATGCTAGATCGGCACCCAGGAAGTGTCCGCCCATGCCTTGTGCGGCAGTAAAGAAAAACAGAATGAATCCGATTCCTAAAGATGAAGCCCAAACCTGTTGTGGAGCGAATGGTCGGGTATCGTTGTTTGCAAATGCCCACATTGAAAATGCTGGCGAGGACTGAATGCCCATTAATGCAAACATATAAGTCAGAATCATGATACCTGTCCATGCACCGCCAACCGCTGACGGCCCCGAAGAGACAAACTGAATAACGCCAGGAATTGCAATATAGTGGCTATATCCATCAAGTGTTCGCTTCTCGTCCAGCGCTGCAAGGTTTGCGATTCCTTCATTGAGGGCTCCCCAGCCGCCAACAAGATTCAGCGCAACGATACCAATTGCAACAATTCCGAGAGCAAGCAGGATACATTGCAATGTATCCACATAAGCAACCGCTCTTAGTCCACCTGAAGCAACATAAATAAACACAACGGCTGAAAGCAACCACATGCCAACGTTAATACCGAGAGCGCCATCCGTGAGAACATTAAACAGGAACCCTGAAGCGCGCAGCTGAATTCCAAGGTACGGAATTGAGAAGCAAAGAGCGACAAGTACGACTAGAATCCGGATAATGTCCGACCTGAAGTAATGCGACAGCATTTCACCCGGCGTAACAAATCCAAACCGTTTACCTAACATCCACTGTCGTTTCAGCAATATCACTCCAGTGAAAGGGATGGTAATTGCGTAGAAAGACGCATAGGCATATTGAAATCCATCGCGATAAAGCAGTCCAGGATGTCCCATGAAGGTCCACCCCGAAAACGATGTAGCTGTAGCCGCTAATACAAATACCCATAGCGACAACTTACGACCTGCGATGAAGTAATCACTCGCAGTTTTTGAGGTCATCGCACCGCGAATACCCCAATAGATACAGTAGACCCAATATAGGATCACAAAGACAAACAGCCAGACGATTTTTGCATCCATTTTCTTCCTCTTTGATCTGAGAATATCCCGCCAGATTAGCTCAAAAGAGAAAGAGCCATCTGTTAACGGAAGTCGCTCTTAGTTTATTAACACGGGATTATAAGCAAGAACGATGATTCAATTGATATCGAATTGAACTGAAATTTAAACAAAGAATCAGTAAATCAAACATTTTGACGACAAATTCACCAAATTTGTGGCTTTCAAGAAGTTAGGATTCTCCAAAAATAGTCCGGTGAAAAAACTTGCACATCTAACAGTGCTCAGATTCCGAAACGCGCAAAGAAAAATTCTGACGTTAGCATGCTCGCGACACAAGTGTGTCATGAGATTAGAGTTGGGAAACTGGTAAATGATGCAGGAAAAGTAAAGTTCTATGCACTTTTCCATTATGTAAGCATGAAAACTGTTCAACCACGTGATGTGATTGACTTTTCACATGTTAGAAAGACTATTCGCTATTCGACTCCAACTCTAGTACCCGAGCTTCGAGTTCACTGATTTTCTCTACTGCCCGTTGCAGCACGGTCTCCTGGACTTCGATTTCTTCACGTGTAACGATATCCATATTCTCCAGCGTTGTTTTAAATCCAGCCAGTACATTGGCCCTCACATCTTCTTTTAAATTTGGGGGCAGCATTGATCCAGCCATGGCCATAAAACTCTCAATGAGCCTAGATTTTTCCGATTGTGAATTCACCAGAGTGTCTAACCAGCGATGAAGACGAATGAGTTTTTGAGTCTCAGAACACTGAACGGTAGTCGATGACTGCAGTTTCGCGAAGCTCATCTATCCAATTCGAAACTTCGTTTCGCAACTTAATGTTCCGTAAACGATTACGAACTACGCTACGCTTTCGCTGTTCTTGGGAGGCATCCCGTATACCGCGAAACTGAATAATAAAAACAATGTTTTCAATTTGCTGAACAGGAGATACATCACCTATTTCCAAATCTGCTAACGGACGCAGATACTCAAAAGGTATTGAATCTTCAGGAAGCCAGCCCATGTCACCACCTTGTTGCTTGGTCGAGCTGTCGTGGGAGTAGACTTTTGCAATTTCACCAAAATCGCCACCATTCAGGATCGTGCGTCTCAGGTTTTCAAGCTGTTCCGCATTTACTTCAGAACCCGCTTGGTTGCTCGCCTGCAGAACAATTCTCGCAAGATGAAGTTCTTTGACAAACGGAAGTTCTGGACCGATGGTGGTTTGATGATCATTGATCCGAGCAAAGAATATATTGCTACCTGAAACAATCGGACCGATGATCTGAGGAACCTTCGATGGTGTAATTCTTTGTGCCAGAACTGGATCTAGGTCGCCCGTTCGCACCCAACCTAAGTCTCCTGCCTGAATACCTTCAAATTGACTTGCCGCGATGGCTACCTGATAGAAATCACTACCTCTGTCAATTTCGTACTCGATGTCTCGCACGATCTGGCGCAACAATTGCTTCTGTTCAAAATTCATTGATAGAGATTCTGAAACCACAATGACACTCAAATTAAACTCATCAACGGGTTGAAAACTCTCTTGGTTTATTGATATATATCGATCAATTTCCTCATCACGTATCAAAATTCTCGGTGTAACAATCTGCTGGACGAGTTTGTCTCGTAGCAAGGTTTCACTGACCGTTTGTCGAAACACATCAATGCTGAATCCGTGTTCTGACAAATCGCTTAGAAAGACATCTTCCGAAATATTTCTCGACTCAAACTCTAGCGCTATTCTTTCGTCAATTTCTTCTAAGGTTAGTCCAATTCCGATTTCATTCGCACGCTGCTGCAATAGTCGGAAAACGATCGCATCATCCGTTGCCCGCTGTCTTGCAACATCTAGAGTCAGTGACGACTGGTTTCCGTCTGAAGTCAGATAGATCAGAAATTTCGACCGTTGCTCTATTTCCGACTCAGTGATTGGCGAACCGTTAACTGTAATTAGAATTCGATCAAGCACATCGGACTGTGCTTGCACGGGTTGCATCGCGAGATTCAGAACCAGAAGCCACCAAATCACACAGGTTATCGTTATTCTTTTCAACTTTAATACTGAGGTGTTAGGTCAAATACGAGGCCAATAGAATTGTCATACGAACCATCCAGTTGCCTTTCTCGTTCCAGGTTCACACCCACTCTTGAGCAACAAGATTGATAGTTCAACGAAATTCTGGCACTTTCGAGTTCATTTGGTTGAAATGACCGAATGAACTGAAAACCCATGAGCCATCCGCTATCCAGTTCAAATATGAGTTCATTTCCCCACTGCGATTCAGCAGTCCTTTGATGACGAAATATGCTGGTCAAATTGATCCTTTCTGAGAAACTGTGGAGCAATCGCATCGTAGAAGATGAAATTTTATTTGTTTCAGTGGATACTAGTGCGTGATAATCAAATTCCGTTTCGTGAAATTTGACACCTGCTTCAAAATAGATGTCCGATTTTTGTAATTCATCACCTGATGAACTTTGATTGTCGGGATCAGTCACACTCAATGTATGACCTCCGGGATAGAATACCCGACCTATTCCGACCGAACCCTCAAGGGATGAGTTTGTCAGATTATCGTAATGTGCTGAAATTCCAACACTAATCTGATCGGCATCACGCACACGGTCTCCCCCAATATATGGACGATCGTGAAATATTCGCTCGTAGGTGTCCAATTTCATCAAAGATGTATCTAAATCTGGAAGATTCGATTGATCGACATCTTTGCTGGCAAGGAGTTTTAAGCGGGGAATTAGTGTCCATCGGTCTCCAGAACCATTGTCACTATACCTCTCAAAAAACAATTTTCCATCCAAGCTAGCGAAGGTCGATTCTACGTCCATCCTAGCTGTCTGATCCATGTCCGTGTCCGGTTGATCTAGTCGATATTTCAAAACTTCTCCACCCACTTCTAAATTGGTTTCGAAATATGAGTTGGCAATTCGGGTACTGAGCACAGTCTGGCCATGGACACGCCGCGAGTTTGGCCTCCCTTTCTTTCGAAACTTGTCTGAAACTATACTCGTTGCTATTGCACTGTTTCTTGCTACAGGAAATACGTGTTCAAACGAAATCCAGGGCTCTCGATTGTAAGGTTCGTCCTCAGCCGGAAAATCGGGCTGTGAGTTGAGAAATTTGTTCACTCCAACTGAGACCACCATTCCGTAGTTTGCGTAACTCAGACTTACGTTCTGTTCCAGATAGTCCGGATCTCTAACACTGAAATCACCTTCATAATCATAAAGATACTTATCATCGGACACCCAGCTTACATCGAAACTAGAGTAGAGACTGCCACCATTATGTAATTTCCCAGTGATTTCACCAGCATAGCGCGGGTCTCTATTGATATACCGCTCATCCCGCGGCATGAACTCACCCAGAAACATCAAGTCGGAGTATTGACCCAAATAGCGGTACTCTGTGTATAACTGGGCGCCGCGTTTTGAATGGTAAGTCGTTGTCAATGTTGCATCTTGATTGGGGGCGATATTGAAATAGTATGGAACTTCAATACTGGTGCCTCTCTTTTCACTTGCATCAAACTTTGGGTACAAAAAGCCGCTCAGTCGATCACTGCCGATAGGAAATCGAAGGTACGGCAATTGCAAAATAGGTGTGTTTTTAAATCGAATCTTCGGATTTCGAGCAACGCCCTGCCTGCTATGAGGATCCAAAGTTACTTCTGAAGATGACATCACCACGTCATCGTTGCCTTCAGGACACAATGTAAAGTCAATGTCCTCCAAGTGGAGTACTTCTTGTTGGGTCTCAAATTCTTTTGCTTGCCCGCGTACACGCATATACCAGATCGATGGGTCGTCCTCATCATGTTCGTACAGACTGAACTCCAAATCTCTGGCTGTGAAATGATCTTGATCAATTTGAAATGTAACTGAATCTGCGTCGACTTGTAAACCCTCGGACAAGATACGACTGTTGCCTTCGCCCCTGATAACGTTCTTTTCCTGATCAAAGAAAATTCTGTCTGCCCCAATCACATGTTGTGACGTGCTAAAGGTCGGTTTGCCAGGTGAGATCAGGTGATCAAATATAGGTTTCGTTTCCAGACCGAATTCGTTGTCGCCGTTGCTAATATTTTCGAATTGCAAAGCCGGTAGAGGCAGATAACATTGCTCAGTTTCTTGCGCCTGTAGTACCGTCCCCCACAGCGCGAAAAACGCAAGACTGACTCCAAAATATAGTCTCACACAAAATCGCTTCATTATTCAGACTTTACAGAGTGCATGAATCTAAACGTATTATTTTTTACAAAGCTCATATCTTTTTCTGAAATGAGTCGCGCGATTGAATGTCAATACGACACGACAATTACTATCAGTCATCCAGATACATTATGAATTATGGCTTTAATTCGTTTGAATTGGCTACCAATTCAACTGATTGTATACAAACAAAAAGCTAATGAAATGTTTCATAGCAAAACGGTTAAAATTCTTATGCTTAGCCACGGTTTCGTACAACCACCAGGAATAATTCTTACAGCCAAATTTATCGCATACGCACGGAATATACTGAATTACCTGGAAACTGGAAACTTACATTTTCTTTTCTCATTGACCAGAAATCACTTATACGAACAGCCGAGAGGTCAATACCTCAGATAGGGAGTTATGGCTCTTACAAAGAGTGATTTGATTCGTTTCGCTCAGGAAGACAGGCGAATCTTACAACTTGCAGATTGGGTGATCACAGTTCTCGGAAACGATCTTGAGTTCATTGAGTTTGCCTCTGAGGATGCAAGTTTCCGACGCTATTTTCGTGTTGGTTATAAGAACAATAGCTTTATCGTTATGGATTCACCAGTGAATTCAGCGGAATTTGAGGCATTCATCAGAATATCGATAAAATTCAAAGAAATCGGCTTGAATGTCCCTGAAGTTTTCGCTGCCGATTACCAAAGCGGATTCGCGCTGATTACCGATTTTGGCAAAACCACCTATCTTGCTAAATTGTCTTCATCAACTGCGAACTCATTGTACGAAGATGCAATAGATTCCATTGTACGGTTACAGAAATCGAGTTTCTCAGATGTTGAATTCTTACCACCGTTCAGCAAGGAACTGATTCACTCAGAAATGGAGTTATTCAGACAGTGGTATTTAAAGAAACATTTGAAAATGAAAATTCCTGCTGAAGCCAACGAGGTTCTTGACCATGCATTTGGAATACTGTGCGCCAAGGCTCAAAGTCAGCCCAAGGTTTGGGTCCATCTAGACTATCACTCACGTAACCTTATGGTTGTTGAGAATGGGAATCCAGGTATTCTCGATTTCCAAAATGCGGTCTACGGGCCAATTAGTTATGATCTGGTTTCTTTGCTACGAGATTGCTACATTGTCTGGGATCAGGATGACATTGATCACTGGGTCCGGCTTTATTTGATCAAGGCAAGACAAGGCGACGTGAAAATTGAACTTGACGAACCTCAGTTCAAGGAGTGGTTCGACTGGATGGGGGTTCAACGTCACATTAAAGTTGCCGGCATATTTTCCCGCCTGTATTACCGGGATCAAAAACCGAACTATCTGAGTGACATTCCGAGAGTGATGGCGTACATCAAAAATGTATCCAAACGCTACCCCCATTTGAGACCTCTGCACGACCTGGTGGTGCAACTTCCCATTTCTTGATTCGCTCATGGACGCAATGATCTTGAGCGCTGGTGAAGGAAGACGGATGCGCCCGCTCACTCTAACCACACCCAAGCCATTGCTCAAGGTCGGAAACCAGAGCCTGATTGAATATCATCTCAATCGATTGAATTTTGCAGGCATAACTAACATCGTCATAAACACCTCCTATGCCGAGGAAAAATTTATTCAAACTCTCGGGGACGGAACCGAATATGGAGTCAATATCAAGTATTCTCATGAAGAAGGCACCCGGCTTGAAACAGGTGGGGGAATCCAGAAAGCTCTTCCATTGCTTGAATCTGACCCGTTTTTAGTGGTGAACGCGGACATTTGGACTGACTATTCTTTCGAAACAATCAGCATGACCGACAATTTTGACTGCTGTCTGATTCTCGTCGACAACCCTAAACACAATTGGGATGGAGATTTTGTGTTGAATGATGGAGTGGTTCAGATACCAGATTCCGAGCAGTCTGCTCAGAGCTTTACGTACAGCGGAATTTCTTTGATGCGAAAGTCTTTATTCAGTGTTGACAGAGGCTTGATCTTTCCACTTACTGACGTTTTTCTTGACTGTATTCGTCGTGGAAAACTAACCGGGCAGTACTATGGAGGCAAATGGATGGATATTGGCACTCCAGAAAGACTCAATGAACTGGAGAAATTGATTCAGTCTGAGTTGGCTCAGGCGACTGCTTAGTTTCAGTTTTCACTCACGTTAGTGTGAACACTGTGTTATTGGTTCAGCCATCAACGAGTTGAATCAAACTAAATCTGGATGTGAAATCTGCCTGATGCGTTTAACTATTTGAGATTACTCTTTAACAGAATTGACGCCGCTAACATAGGTAATCTGCAGATAACCAAGTTCTTGAGCCAACTCTTCAGCACAGCGTGTCGCGATCTCATTCAGATCACAATTTGCGCCTGTTTCGTGCATTGTGGTTACTTCAAGATCCTTGTACCCACAAACATCAATCGACTCAAACGGAGAAGTATCCATATCCACATTCAAACTTAATCCGTGATAGGTACAACCACGACTGACTCGAATACCTAAAGAAGCAACTTTCCTCTCTTTAACATAAACTCCGGGTGCTTTTGGGCGAACCTGCCCCTCTATTCGGTAATGTTGCAGCGTCGCAATAATGCCTGCTTCAATCGAATTGATCAGGTTTCGAACACCTTGATTTCGGCGCTTGATGTCAAGCAGCAGGTAAATTATCAACTGACCCGGGCCGTGATACGTAATCTGACCTCCGCGATCGGTTGAAACTATCGGAATATTACTTGTACCGAAAGGTAGTTGATTACAGGTGTATCCCTGTGTGTAAACGGGATGGTGTTCAAGCAGCCAAAGCTCATCCCGTACTTCGGAATGTCGGCAACGGGTAAACTCCTGCATTTCCTCCACAGTTTTCTGGTAGTCAACCCGACCTAGCTTTCGGACGAGGATCTGATGAACATTCAACAGGTTGACTCCCGGGAGGCCGCACCGATGAGTATTCAGACTACTCCCGAATAACTACAGGAGATTCTGAAAGGTGAAGAAATAAGTCCTCCACGACGTAACCCACTTTTTCTGACGACTGGTAAGGTCCGACTAATACCTGATACATTGTGGAGCCAGAAACATTCTTGGAACGAATATGTGCTTTTTTAAATCCCGACCTTTTTAGTTTTTTGGTTAATTTGTCCGCATTATCGCGACTACTGAAAACTCCAGTCGATATGAGATAGTTGTAGTCAACGTTACTTAATGAAGTAGTGATCCAAGGGGTAATCGCCTCTACCAACACCGGGCCTGTACCAGGACCAATCAAATCAAGTTCCTTGGCAGCCGTATAGGACAAATCAATAATCCGTCCGTCAATAAACGGACCGCGATCATTGACTTTTACAATTACTTTACGATTATTCTTGAGATTGGTTACCTCGACGTAAGTTGGTAGCGGTAGAGTTTTGTGGGCCGCCGTCATCGCGTACATGTTGTATGTTTCGCCACTTGAGGTACGCCTACCATGGAATTTCTTCCCGTACCATGAGGCTATTCCTTTTTCCCGATAACCAACCGGGGATGACAGGGGGACGTAGGTAACACCGAAAACTGTATAGACATTATTCCCCGTTCGACTATATGGCTCACGCGTTATGTCTGAATAGTCGATGTGCTTTTGAACTGATTTTATCGGCGTTCCTGAACAGCCTGCCACTGCAATGGCTAGCAGACAGATGGATATGCAAAGAGTAGTTCGCATGATTAGTTCTTGCTGCGTTTGGCAGATATCAGATTCGCCAGTTCCGTTACTGCCATTGCATACAAATTGCTACGGTTATAAGTAGTGATGACGTAGAAGTTTGGAAATGCAACTCGATATTCAAACTGATCCGTCTTTGTTTCGAGCTTTACAACTCCAATATTTTTTTCTGGCTCAATTGTTGACTTTTGATCAAGTAGTTTGACCTGGTCGGCAATTTCACCAAAGGTCCGGTCCGTTTTCAATCCTTTCGTCGGGACGAGTTCGACAACATTGGCATCCTTCAGTGTCAGTGATGTGAATATTGGCCCTCCAGCTGACCAGCCATGTCTGCTCAGGTAATTGCCAATGCTCCCGATTGCATCAGCCGTTTCTGTCAATAAATCACGCCGCTGATTACCGTTGAAATCAACCGCGTAGTTTCTATAACTGCTGGAGATAAACTGAGGTATTCCCATTGCACCAGCATAAGAGCCTTGAACATCAAAGACATTCAGGTTTTCTTCATCGGCCAACCTGATGAATTCAGCTAGTTCCTTCTGGAAGAATTCTTTTCTTCTTGGGTACCCAAGAACCAGAGTTACCAAACTGTCTATTACCCGATGACGCCCAGTGATCTTTCCAAAACGCGTTTCCACACCGATAATCGCAACAATGATTGCAGCGTCGACGCCAAATTCCTCTTCTGCACGCTTGAGAGTATTTTCATGTGTGTTCCAGAACTTGACTCCCAATTCTGCGTTTGAATCGGTAACGAATATTTTCCGATACCGATACCAGGGAAATTTCTCTGCAGGACGGGTAATCGCTTTAATTATTGACTCCCTATAAACGGCATCTCGAACAATTGCTTCAACCCAAGCTGAATCGAGTCCAGAATCTGTCGTCAGTTCTGATACCAAATTTTTTGCAGCTGGATATTCTTCAAAGTCGACCGCGCTAGCTTTGTCAACCACAAAGAAACTGCAAGTCACACTCAGACCTACCAGAAGCGATAAATTTGCCCAAAAAGAACTAAACCGTACGCTTGGCATATTGTGCTCCCATTACCAGTCCTATCCCTGCCAGAACCGTGACCATAGAGGTTCCGCCATAGCTAATTAGCGGGAGTGGCAATCCAACAACTGGTAGAATTCCAGCCACCATCCCGACATTAACGAATAAATGTACAAAAGTCATAATTGCTACACTGCACACCACGATCCTTGCAAAATCATAATCACATCTGTAAGCAATCATCAAGCAACGCGCAATTAATAATGAATATATAAGTATCAGAATCATACCTCCTACAAAACCAAATTCCTCGGCGAATACTGAAAACACAAAATCAGTATTTCGCTCTGGTAAAAAATCAAGCTGCGATTGACTGCCTTGAAGCCAACCTTTTCCAGAAATTCCTCCAGAACCAATAGCAATCATTGATTGAATGGAGTGGTATCCCCGCCCGAGCGGGTCACTCCAAGGATCGAATAAAGTCAATACACGAGTTTTTTGATAATCTTGGAGAAATGGCCAAACTAGTGGGATTAGAGCCAACACCGAAAAGCTCGATATTCCTACCCATCGCCAAGAGAGTCCACCAAAGAAAATTGCTGAGGCGCCAACAGCGATGATCAACAAAGCTGTTCCGAGATCCGGTTGAAGATAAACAAGGAATGCAGGCACCAATACCAGTACACCGCTGATCAAAAAGGCTATATTTCGATTATTCTTGAAAAATGTCGTAGTCAAAACGTAGGCAATCATCATAGGAATCGCCAATTTAAGCAATTCCGACGGCTGAAATCGAAAACCACCCAAATCCAGCCATCTTTGCGCCCCGCGACCGGTAAAACCGATTGTCAACACCAAAATTACCAACCCAACTGCTGCTAAGTAGAACGGCGGGCTGAAACGTCTCAACACTTCAATTGGAACTGTGGACAAAGCCAACATAATTGCAACTGCAACCACAATTCGCACAGCTTGACGAATCAACTGGTCCGAATCCTCCCCTCCCGCACTGAACTGTACCGCTAATCCAAGCAAACAAAGCAACAGTGCAAGCAGGAACAAGGGGATGTCAAGACGAACGGGAAATCCGTTCAGTCTTCGAATACTAGTGGTCAGTAACAATTGCAAACGAATCACCCTCAGTATCTGCCGTTTCCGGTTCAGACAGCAAATAATGATCAATTACGGCTCGGGCGATCGGTGCAATAGCAGATCCTGAAGCACCGTTCTCAACTATGACTGCCACTACAATTTTGGGGTTGTCAGCTGGAGCAAACGCGGTAAAAATCCCGTGTGGATGAAATTTTTTATCGGTTTTTTTCAAATCCATTCGGTCTGCTTCCTTCTTCCTTGAAACGATCTGAACCGTACCGGTTTTACCCGCCATCCTATATTCCATCCCTTCACTTAATCTGCGAGCCGTGCCACGGTTGCCGTGAACAACTTTTTCCATCGCCTTGATGACCGGATCGTAGAATCGTTCATTGACATCAATGACTTCAATCAAATTGGGTTCATGCAGATACTCTTCTCCCTGAATATCCACTGTCTTGTGTATCAATTGAGGTCTAATTTTGACGCCTCTGTTGGCGATGATGGAAGTTGCATGTGCCAATTGCAACATATTGACAAGAGTTGCTCCCTGGCCGATTCCAGTAATCAGTGTCTCACCTTCGTACCAAGGTTCTCCTTTTGCCCACTGTTTCCATTCTTTTGAGGGGAGAATCCCGGCAGATTCGTAACTTAGTTCAACTCCAGTTAAACTTCCGAAACCAAACTTAGATAACTGGTAGTACATTTCATCAATGCCGAGTCGATGCGCAAGTTCGTAGAAGTACACGTCGCACGATTCAGCGATCGCATCAAACAGATCAATGTATCCGTGACCACCAGATTTCCAACAACGAAACTGGCGGGAGTAGTCAGGTAATTGATACCAACCAGGACAATGAAATTTTCGGTTTCCTATGCCTGTTTCGAAAGCTGCAAATGCAAGAAATGGTTTTATCGTTGAACCTGGCGGATACTGTCCTTGCACCGCACGATTCAATAAAGGTCTATCTTCTGAAGTTAAGAGATCCTTACGCTCGTTTTGCTCCCAACCGATCCCAAAAACATTGGAATCGAATGAGGGCTTACTTACCATTGCAAGAATCTGGCCGGTAGATGGCTCAATTGCGACAAGCCCACCGACTTCATCACCTAGGGCATCATACGCAAACTTCTGTAAATCTAGATCAATGGTCAGGTAGATGTCACTACCGGCAGTTGGCATGGCCCGAGACAGTACTCTGATTTTCCTTCCATGTGCATTGGTTTCAACCTGGTTGTGACCCGAAGAACCTACGAGAATTTCTTCGGATTCCATTTCCATACCTAACTTGCCAACATGCCGTAGTCCCCTGTAGCGCACTGGATCCACTTTCTGTAGATCCTGCTTATCGATCTGGCCCAATGTCCCGACCACATGTGATGTGTAGAGCGACGACGAGTACACCCTATGCAAGTCGGTTACTATTGAAACACCCGGCATACTGTAGCGGTCAACTGCTACTCTTGCTACCTCTTCAGTTGACAGGAAGTCCTTTAGGACAATCTCAGTATGCTTGTTGCTAACTCCGAGTTTGCGTTTAAACTTACTGATGTCTTCATCACTCACAGGAACAATCTTTCCTATTTTCTCTAGAAGAGAATCCAGATCATCGACGTATCTGGGTGTGATTGCCAATCGGTAGACGGTTTCATTACCCGCCAATAGTTTGCCGTTTCGATCATAAATTTGACCGCGTACTGGCGGCACTGGCACAACTTGTACTTGGTTATCTTTCGATAGTGCTGCAAAATCCTGATGCGAGACAATTTGCAGATAAGCCAGACGACCGACCAGAATGAACAGCAATCCAATGAGGAAGACTGAGACAATAATTACCCGATTTTGCATCGAACGCACGCGTTCGATTGGCACCTGGTAAATTTCAGAATTACTTAATTGGAACATTCCTGATTGGTTTGACAGTTGTGCTTACAAAAGCAATGATCAGCCAAAGTACGGCCCCGACTATCGGGGATACCCATAGTGCTAAACTGACCGTTCCATTTTCTGTATATAGACTGACCAGACCAATCACTATCGATTGACACAACAAAATCGAAAGCACCAATAGCGCAGATATCAAGGGTGAACTGCCGCTTGCAAATCGATTCAGTCGAATGGCACAATAGGCCACAACCACCTTTGCAAGTGCATGCAGACCCAAGAATCCAAATGTCAGCGCGTCTACAAGAAGCCCTACTACAAATGCCGTAAATACACCGGTTTTTTTTGAGTCATGCCAGCATAGATAAATCAACAATAGCGCTACAAAATCCGGACGAAAAAGCAGAACAGATTCGGGCACAGGAACAATCAGGAGAACCATTGCTAACGCGAAAAAGGCGAAATTTCTCGCGCTACTAAATCCTCTCCTATTGCTGGAGGTCGAGATTCTCATTCAAAGTCAGGGTAGAGATAGAATCGAGCGATTCCCTGTCATTGTTCCAGACCATCAACACTTCAAAGTCCGGATCAATCGTTGCCAGTGGCGCGGCGATAATCTCTGCAAAGGATGAGTTAGGATCGCCTTCCACGCGGGTGATTTCGGCAACTGGATGTCCGGCCGGAAATCGATTGCCAAGCCCAGATGTGATCAAAATATCGCCCACTTCAACATCTTGATTCAATCTTAATCCTGAAATTAGCAGCTGATTGTGGAGACCCAAACCATGCGCGATAGCGAGCAAGCCGTTTCTCTGAAGTCGAACAGGTACTGAGTGGCTAGAATCTGTGATTAGTGTAACTGCACTATCAGTTCGGGTCATTTCAGTCACCTGACCAATCAGTCCGCGAGAATCCAGGACGGGTTGGCCGACATAAACTTGTTGCTGCGCACCACGATCCAGAACTATCTTATGAGACATCGGCATCAACTGCACTGATACCAAATTTGCGGTCAAGACAGGATATTCAATCTGCTCCCGCACTTCTAGCAAATCTGCCAGCCATTTACTTCTAAGCTCTTGATATTCCAGTTCATTTACCCGATCTCTGAGCTCAGCATTCTCTTGGGCAATCGTGGAGATCCGTTGACGCAGTATTTCTCGGTCAACAAAGTGGCGCTGAACAACTTTATTTACTGCAACTGGTACCTGAGAAACTTCAACAATGGGTTTGACCGTGAGATAGAGTACCTCCCGAACATTGTGAAGCATGTCGGAATTAGACTCTATTCCGATAAACGCGACGGCCAGTATCGCAACTAGAGCAGACCGCAGTTCAAGTTTTTGCATTCTGATAATGCTGATTGCAGCCGTTGGGGTGTAAGTATTTGATTAAATTGCTCTCATTATATTACTAGTTCGCAACAACTTTTTGTAGCAGTTCTGTTTGCTCCAAAGCTCTGCCACAGCCGCGCGCAACACAAGTGAGCGGGTCTTCCGCAATAATTGTGGGAATTTTCAGCGCCTCACTGAATCGTTTGTCGATATCTCGTAACAAAGCACCTCCACCAGCCAGGATGATCCCTCGCTCAAGAATGTCTACCGTCAATTCCGGCGGAGACCTTTCAAGTGTAATTCGCACCCCGTCGATGATCTCATTCAGTGAATCCTCCAGGGCATCATAAATCTGAGTACTGTCCAAGACATACTTTTGCATGTTGCCTTGAAGGTCTCGACCTCGAATTTCCTGGAGTAGCTTTGGTGAGTTTTTCCAAGCCGTTCCGATTTGCTTTTTGATTTTTTCTGCAGTCGGCACTCCAATCTGTAAGTTGAATTTCCGCGATATGTAGTCAGCTATCCTCTGGTCAAATGTATCCCCGGCAAAGCGTAAAGTGCTCTTTACCACCAATCCACCCAGTGAAATGATTCCGATTTCGGTAGTGCCGCCGCCAATATCCACGACCATGGTTCCTACGGGCTCTGCAACAGGAAGGTTCATACCAATTGCCACTGCCATCGGTTCTTCCAAGAGATACACTGCCTTTGCACCGGCTGCCAGACAGGTTTCACGAATTGCGCGCTGTTCAACCTGTGTTGACTCGCATGGAACACTGACGATGATTCGCGGCCGGGTATAGAATCTTCTCGACTGTACACTTCTGATGAAGTGTTTGAGCATGATTTCGGTATAGGTAAAGTCAGCGATTACTCCATCTCTTAATGGACGGATAGCTTCAATGTGAGCTGGAGTACGCCCAAGCATTTGTTTGGCTTCATTGCCAACAGCGACAATTGCATCGGCAGGATGGAGATTGCGTTGCTGATCGTAGCGATTAGGAACATAAACTGCTACGACGGAGGGCTCATTGAGAATGATAGCTCCCTCAGTGCGTTCAAAAATTAGCGTATTGGCAGTACCCAGATCAATTGCAAGATCTTGCGAAAAAAAGTTCAGAAAGGGGAACATCAAATCCAACTCACCATTGACCCAAAATATTAGCTGCTACGCACACGGTCATGAACTCCTGAATCACGTAGATTAACTACAGACTTCCGCCAGAATAGCCTGAGCCGGTACGACTTGGGTGATTTGGCAGATAGTGTTTCTTGCATTGAGATTCTACCCAATTTGAGGTCAGTCAGAATCAAACTACTAGAAGAGTAATTATAAGGTCAGTTGAGTAGGGAATAATTTCCATGGAATCTAATAAATCAGATCGCTCTTGTAGTTAACTATTCGCAAATTGCTACTTGAATGCCTGAATTTTCGCTCAATTTGAATCTGGTTTAAGGGATGTGAATGTGCTCCATTCTCTAGCATCAGCCATCAGAATTGACGGCATTTTCCATATATCCAACTCGCACTTGAATTTGGGGGAATTGGAGTCATTCAAAAATGAACTTAAAGTAAAGGATTAAACGTATTTCCCTACAAAATATTTTGTGTAGCATGCCTCAGTAATTTTCGAATTGACCAGCACTTAGAAAAAAATTGTGGAGCCTCGTATATCGGTTCGAAATCTGTTGCATATAATTTGACGGATTCTAAATGCCGAGGTGGCGAAATTGGCAGACGCGCTAGCTTCAGGTGCTAGTGGGGGCAACCCCGTGGAGGTTCAAGTCCTCTCCTCGGCACCATTTTGAAAATCGTCGAAAGACCACGAGAAGCCATTTACCCTGATCCGCAAATAAAAAGTTGCAGAAAATGATAAAGCCCTGTAAAATCAGAGAGATATTGAAAAAAACGCCCAATTCGGCATTCACCCAATGGGTGAATTCGAAACGGCTCTCAGATTTCGCAAGGCTTATGAAGATTCTACCATACAACACTGCGGCAAGCTGCCACAATTTCACCTCCAGAGCCGGTCTGGTGGTGCCAGCCGAACTGCTCAAGCGCCTTGAGCTGTCACAGCTCATTGATTCGTCAATGCCCACACCCGGCAGCAATCGAGGCTACCGGCACAGCGCCATTTTCAATACCTTCATGCTGATGTTCCACGAAGGTGCGGGGTGCATCGACGATGTGCGCCACCTGCGCAGTGAACCGGCGCTGATGAAGCTGTTGGGTTTTGGGACGATTCCCTGTGCCACGACGCTGGGTGGATGGCTTCACAGAGTCGGCGACAGTCGACAGATGATCTCGGTTCTCGAGCAGGTCAACCGCGCGGTGATGAAAGCGACGCTGGGTGATCGAAAGTGCGTCACTTTGGACATTGACGCATCGGCGATTCGGTCGAAGAAAAAAGACGCAAAGTGGACGTATAAGAAGCATCGCGGGTACATGCCGATGTTCGGTCACATTGCCGAGACCGGTCAGGTGGCTGCGGCTGAGCTTCGCGAGGGCAATGTGCCGCCTGGGGCTGAGAATGTTGAGTTTTTCCGGCGCTGCCGCGCGGCGCTGCCCGAAGGGGTGGGTGTCACTCGCTTCCGGGCCGATGCCGCCTCCTATCAGGCGGGCATCATCAATGATTGCCGCGCACACGGCATCCGTTTTGCGATTCGGGCGAAGATGGACAGTGCGGTGAAGAAAACGGTACTGGACATTAAGGATGAGGATTGGAATGCGGTTGTGAATGCCGACGGTGCGGTATTGGAAGGCGAGTATCTGGCCCGTACGCTGCATGTGATGGAAGATGTGCCTGAGGCTTTCTGTCTGGTGGTGCAGAAAAAATGGGTGCGGGACAAGCTGCCGGCCGACGCTGGGATGCCTGACGGGACTGAGCAGCTGAAGATGGTTTTCAAAAATGAAGGCCTGCACCAGGTCGATGTGCAAAGTGCGGTCAGCGGCAGGTACATCTACCGGGCGATTGCGACCGATCTGGACCTGGACCGCTTCAGTGACGGCGAGATTGTATGGTGGTACAACCAGAGAGGGGACAGCTCGGAAAACCGGCTCAAGGAAATTCGCAGTGACTTCAGCGCGGCGCATCTGCCGTGCGGCGAGTTCAAAGCCAATGTCGCGTACCTGCTTCTGTCTTCGATTGCCTTCAATCTGCTTGCGCTGATGCGCATGAAACTGCCGCAGGAGTGGTATGGCGTGCGGGCGATCAGTTTCCGTCACCGACTGTATGCGATGGCCGGACAGGTGGTTCGCCATGCGCGGCAGTGGACCCTGAAAGTCAGTGCGGCCAAACTTCCTGTCCTGGAACAGTCGCTTTGGGCCATCCGCCGCTGCAGCCTGTCCTGACTTCTCATTCGTTCTGAAACGGCTTTACACTACAGATCATGGCAGTCAGTCTACTGTCAGGGACAGGCTTGCGCCGGATTTGCTGCTGAGCCGCCAGATTCGCTTCGCAGTGGGTTCAGCCGGGTAAAATGGTCACCGATTTCGGTGTGTGGCTTGATGGTTTGGAAAATCCTGGCGCTTCGAACCGCCAGAGTGCCGAAAATCTCGCCTTAGCCGCCGCTGGCAGTCTCTAACTGAGGATTAGGGATTTAAGAAGCTAATTCTTGAGTGGTATTTTTGTTTATGGCCAGCCAACCGCTTGTCTCTCATCGATTCAAATTATCCTTGCCGTGGAACAAAAAATTGAAAAATTAACGTCAATTCGGGATTCTACAACAGCCTGCCGTTAGCCTTTCTGCCTATCTGTGCATCATCATAATCTGCATAATCTTAACGACAGAGTGTAGATAACAGTTTAATATTTCTCAAGAGTTACGGGGTAAAATTCTCCCTCACTTTGATCGAGGTTCATACGCGGCACACTAAAATTGAGCAACGCAGCCAGAAGCATATCCCTACAGGAATCCAGCGAATTCAGCTGAGCGCCACATGGGTCATCTGCACGATCAATTCCGGCGTGATAATGTTGCCTGTGTAACCGATCACACATTTGTTCGTATTGTTATTTTCAGATACAACCTGAATTCTAAAATCGGTAAACACCTCAATTGTCGGTGCTACCTCTTTGGTACGTACAGGCACACATAGCATTTCTGTTTTAGCCATAGAAACAATAATTTGAGTTCTTACGACATCCACCGACGATCATCCAATGCGGGACTGCTATTAGGGGGCTTACCATCCTGCACAATTTCCGATTCCCGCAAAACTGATCATTCAGACAGCGTTTGTTGAAGAATCTGGAAGCACGGAAACCTAAATTTTTTTGATGAGAAATCGATAGCGGAAAAAATGGAAATGGACTTCAGCCCCATCATCCAGCAGATCTACGGCGCACTGTGGTTTCTCATTCTCCTGGCCATACTAGTTGGCATCTTCAAACCGCGCTGGTTTAAAGGGATTGCTGGTGAGTTTATGGTGAATACGGCGACACGGCTACATCTCCCTAAAGACGAGTATCACCTTATCAAGGATGTGACCTTGCGTACAGACTACGGTACGACGCAGATCGACCATATCATTGTGTCGCGCTTTGGCGTGTTCGTAGTTGAAACCAAAAATATGAAGGGCTGGATATTCGGCTCGGTCAAACAGAAGACCTGGACGCAGAAAATCTACAAACACACCAGCAATTTTCAAAACCCCCTGCATCAGAACCACAAACATGTCAAAACCCTTGAAACCCTATTGGATATTCCGGCTTCCGCGATCTACTCGCTGGTGGTGTTTGTCGGCGATGCCACGTTCAAGACTGAGATGCCCAACAATGTGACCTACTCTAGTGGCTACATTCGCCACATTAAATCCAAAAGAGAGGTAGTACTGAGCCAGGCTGATGTCGATGCCGTGATTTCACAGATTGAGAAGATGCGATTGCAGCGTGGGCTGGCTACCAACCGCAAACACGTCAGTCATCTGCGCCGGAATCATTCGCGTTACTCGCCAACCACACCACCGTGTCCGAAGTGTGGCGGCAAGATGGTGCTTCGAACCGCCAAAAAAGGAAAAAACGCCGGCAAGGAGTTTTGGGGATGCGCAACCTTTCCGACTTGTCGTGGCGTGGTACAGGCACGCTGAACCACCATAGTGGTCTTACTTGACTGTTCGATACGTCAGGCAATTTCGCAAACAGCTTCCAGCTCTGAGCAATGCATCTCTCGCGAGAAGGTAGCACGTTCAGTCTATTTCATACTTTTTAGATATGGAAAGCGCGAACGACAAAGACGACCTAAGTATGCGGAACAAAGCCCTCCACATTTTAGCTCGACTCCTCACAAATCGGCAGCAGCAAGTTACGTTGCTCGTCGCTCAAATCCTTGAAACTGACAATCTTTTCAACCACATTTCTTATTTATCACCATGCACAGCCACAACTCCATTGTATTGAGCAACCTGCGTATTTCGTCGGGTATGTGCTGTCACTATTTACCGTATATTGTGCGATTGTGCTAAATGTAAATTGACCAGTTGGAAAAAGTTTCGTATCCCCACGAAAGCGAAAAAGACGCCATAACGTAGTGGATTATTCTCACACTCACTATGGAGGCCTACTCAATGGAAGATTGACCGGACCGAAGGCGAATGCGTCCCGATAGTCCAGCCACTCGCCCGCGAATTCAGAAACCGAGCTCTAGCTACTCCGATTGGTAATATAACGACACCGCCCGACAATGTATGTCGCACCACGCCTCAGATCGATGTTAATTTCAATTGTGTCCGTTATGAGTGGTCTCGCTTGCGTCTGCGTGGCTGAATCTTTTTCGGCAGTCGATCTTCGTCGATGTCCAGCCCCAGTGTATCACTACCCCGATCCGCCACGTTGCCGAGCCCATCCACCAGTCCTAGGATAGAAAGCACCGTCGCGTAGATACCCATTGATACCGTTGGATCACCCTTTTCGACTTTATACAGCGTGCCCCGGCTGATGAATGCCCGCTCCGCCATTGATACCGTCGAGATACGGCGTTTTTTACGCGCAACAGCAATGTCCTCACCCAACTTGATGAGAGCTTGACGGGCCTTTTTCGGTAGTGTAGAATTCGCCTGTGTTTTCATAATTTGTCTTATATAGTGGACTATCAATGACTGTTTGGTTATTAGATAAGACATTATAGAATTTAGCCTCGACAAAATCCTGATTGAGTTAAGCACATACAGCAGGATAAACTAATACCAATACAGCAGATTAAACTAATGTTAATACAGCAGGATAAACTAATTATAATACAGCGCAATAAACTAATACCCACTCTCTAAAACATCAGAATTTAGTATTTCCTGAATGGTAGCAGGTCAGACAAGAGAAGGAGATTCAACATGGTAACACCATCAGAAAAACTGGCTGAATCTCTCCAAATCCTTAAATCGTTGCAAGATCAAGAGATTGTTGCCATCAGATCACGCGACCTCAGCCGTACCCACCGCGATCGTCTGAAAAAAAACGGATTCTTACAGGAAGTGATCAAAGGTTGGTATATCCCCACTCGCCCGGAAGAGACCGCTGGCGAAAGCACATCCTGGTATGCCTCGTTCTGGGATTTTTGCGCTTCGTACTTAGAGAGCCGATTTGGTACAGACTGGTGCTTGTCTGCGGAACAATCCCTAGCGCTTCACACCGGAAACAGGGTGGTACCCAAACAACTACTGGTCAGAACAAGAAATGCGACGAACAATGTTACCAATCTGCCATTTGAGACATCTATACTGGATATCCGCGCAGAAATACCCGACAATGCAGACACCGTAATCGATCATGGTCTCCGTTTATATTCAATTCCTGCCGCCATCATAGCGTGCGCACTAGATAGTTATCGGCAAATCCCAACCGAAATTCGTGCAGCCCTTGCCATGGTGAGCGACCCCTCCGACCTGCTGGAACGGCTGTTGGAAGGAGGCCATAGCACCATTGCCGGTCGTTTGGCTGCAGCCTTCCGCAACATCGGCCGGGAAGAACTTGCCGATACCATCGTTACGACCATGGAGGCTGTCGGTTACGACATTCGGGAGACAGATCCCTTCGATACACCCTCCCCAATAATCTTTACAGAACGGATGAGTTCCCCCTATGTCGCCCGCATTCAACTCCTCTGGCAACACATGAGAGAGGATGTTTTACAGGAATTCCCTCCTACCCCCGGAATAACAATCGACAAAATAAACTATCTCAAACAGATTGACGACCTATACACTTCGGATGCCTATCACTCCCTCTCCATCGAGGGGTATCGTGTCAGCCAGGTTCTGATTGAACGGATTAAGTCAGGTGCCTGGAATCCTGATGACGATGAAGGTGACAGTGAACACCGTAATGCGATGGCAGCGCGTGGGTATTGGCAGGCATTTCAGGCAGTCAAACAAAGCATCGAGAAAATTCTTGACGGTAGTGATCCGGGCTCCACAATTCGTACGGATCACCGGGAGTGGTACAGAGAGCTTTTTGCACCTAGCGTAACAGCGGGAATTCTTCGCGCTGGAGACCTTGCCGGTTATAGAAATGGGTCTGTCTATATCAGGGGGTCGATGCACGTTCCGCCAAACAGGGAGGCTGTTCGTGATCTCATGCCTGCATTCTTTGACCTACTGGAAGAAGAGACTGAAGCATCAGTACGCGTGGTGCTTGGTCATTTTGTTTTTGTCTATATCCATCCTTATATTGATGGAAACGGTAGAATCGGACGATTCTTGATGAACGCCATGATGGCGTCCGGTGGTTACCCATGGACAATCATTCCTGTTGAAACACGCAGTGCATATATGACAGCTCTTGAAGCGGCCAGCGTCCAGCAGGACATAAAGATTTTTGCGAAGTTTTTGGCCAATCTAACAATGCTGAAATAGGCACTATTTTCAACTTGCAGCTCAAATCACAGATTGGTTTTGTCCTATTGATACACTAAATGGCATTCTGAGTTGGACTTAAAAATTAGGGACCTATATACCTGACTATGCAAATTCATAAACGACAATCATTCTGATTTGCTTTTCCTGTCGTATTTCTTTCGTAGTTCATCATTCGCAATAGGTTTAGAATTGAACATGGCCTTTGCCATCAGTTCCGCTTTCCTGCGAATATCTACAGGAATGTCATTTTGGCGCAGTTTGTAGATTTTCCTCATATTTCTCATCAGACGATACCTGCCTAGGGGGTTTTCTTGGTCCTTTTCTCTTGGCCTCGCGATGACATGTTCCATAATATTCATCGTTTGAAACGATCATAGAACTCATCAACATCAGTGATTAGAGTGTAATTCTTCCTTTTTTCTGCTCTTTTGACCTCTTTCACCGTAGCATCATTCATGGTGTAAATGTCATACTTCTCCCGTTCCTCTTTCGCTTTTTGCTCTTCAAGAGATTGCTTCAATTTATTTGATTCTGGCATGATCATTACCTCCTAACAATATTTTTGAAATTTTCATTCGATCTGCCATCAATATCGGACACTAGTTCCTTATACATAACCCGCCGACCGATCATTCCGGTAACGATTATCTCCATCAGATTAATAGTTTCTCTTTCTTTCACTCCAACCACAATGGCTCTTCCAGTTTCACCACGTCCAGCATTCAGTTTCTGATCCTTATGCTTGTTCTTTTCAACCCGCCGACAAAGGTCTCATCCACCTCAACAATGCCTTCAAACATATCCCTGTTTTCGCTATATGCCTCTCTCAATCTATGCAACATGAACCATGCGGACTTCTGAGTGATATTCAAATCTCTGTGAAGCTTCATACTGGATACGCCTTTCAGATTTGTCACGTATAGAAACAATCCGATTGCCCACTTCTGATAACCAATCCTGGTTCTCTCCATAATGCTATCGGTGCGGATACTGAAGTTCTTCCTACACTCACCACACCAGCATGGCATCGGCTTTCCAGACGGAACTCTGCTTATCCCAGAGCTGGAGCATTTCGGACAATGTAAACGTTCTAAATTCGTGTCCCATCTGTTTTCCTCAAACCACTTTTCAGCGGTTTCATCGTCAGGGAACATCTCAAACAATCCGATTAGCGAAATACCGTTTCTGTATGCCTTTCCTGGGGTTTTGTTTTTTACTTTATTCAAAGCATAAATCTATATTTTTTTGGCCTCTGTTCAGCAGGCCACTCCCACATCATTCCTTTATCTGTTCAATCCTGTATTTATTGGATTTTGCATAGTCAGGTATATAAGTCCCTAAAATGTCAACAAGTTCTACTTCAGTTCTGTTCAGCGAACCCTATCCGCGGTGGATAGCAGAATAGAAACCCAACTCACTTTCAGTTTTTCAGAAAGAATAGATTCGTTACTTCTGAATAGGTGCGATTGAGATGTGAGTTCTCACGCAATTGACAGGGGAAAGGTTGGCACGCCCGGAGGGACTCGAACCCCCGACACCCAGGTTCGAAGCCTGGTACTCTAATCCAACTGAGCTACGGGCGCTTAGGTATCCTAATTTCTAATTTTTTGCTGGTTGAAGAATCTATGCTGAATTCTGAGATTCAACGATGCTCCAATTGAGAAGCAAGCAAACATATGAAGTCCAAAATTATACTTGCCCCAGCAAGTGAGGTAATTTCTCCAACGTCGTAAGCCGGTGCAACTTCAACCAAATCCATACCGACAAATTCAATATCGCCTAGTCCTCGGATAATGGTTTGTGCCTGCCAAGTCGATAAACCGCCTACAACCGGTGTTCCAGTTCCAGGAGCATACGACGGGTCCAAACAGTCGATATCAAATGTCAGATATGCCTTGTTCGTCCCAACGATGCGAAGAGTCTCTTCAATAACTGCATCGACTCCATTGCGGTGAACAAAATTGGCATCCATGACGTTGAATCCATGAGATTCGGGATTCCAGGTGCGCATACCAATCTGTACCGAATTTTCAGGAACAACAAGACCATTGCGTGCAGCATGAAAGAACATAGTGCCGTGGTCAATACGTTCATCTGGCTCTTCCCAAGTGTCTGAATGTGCATCAAAATGTACTAGAGAAACTGGACCGTGAACTTCATTTATCGCTTTCAGAATCGGATAGGTAATAAAGTGGTCGCCACCCATGATTACTGACTTGGCTCCGCCAGAAATTACGTGCTGAGTGTGCTCCTGGATCTGGTCTGGAATCTTATCAGGATAGCCATGATCCACCCAACAGTCGCCGTAGTCGCATACCCTCTGATGCTTGAATGGATTGCTGGCCCAGGGCCAATTGCTTCCATCCCAGGCGAGTTGTGCAGAAGCTGCCCGAATGCCACGCGGCCCGAATCGAGCACCAGGACGGTTGGTTACTGCCAGGTCGTAAGGCACGCCACTCACGATCAGGTCATACGCATTGACATCTTTCGAATAAGGACGCCGTAGAAAACTAAGAGCCCCAGCGTATGTTGATTCATACCCCATCGAGTCCTTGTTTATACCTGTAATTGCTGCGTCACCCATTTTGTTCACTTACTTGTTGTAAATTAACTGCATTTTAATTTTGGTTCTGAGGCAAAGTGAGTCAGATGCCCAACTTGTGTTTCAGTAAATCACTGACTGCTTTGGGATTTGCCTGACCTTCAGACAATTTCATAACCTGACCGACCAGAAATCCTAGAACTTTGTGATTTCCATCTTGTATTTTCTGTGTCTGGGCAGGGTTCTCTGCTATTGCTTGTTCAACAAGTTTCTCAAGTTCTGCCGAGTCATCCATCTGCCTAAGGCCTTTCGCTTCTATGATCGCGTCGACTGATTGTCGTGGATCATCCCACAGTTCCTGTAACAGTATCTTTCCTCCTGCACCAGAAATCGTTCCATCGGAGACCTTAGCCACCAACTCCCCTAGCGTTTCTGCACTAACCTTGGAATTTTGAATATTCAAGCCGGATTTATTCAAGTAACTTGCCAGTTCAACATTAATCCAATTCGCAACACCTTTTGCATTATCGGGAGACTGTTGTAAAGCCTCTTCGAAGTAGTCTGCAACCTCACGAGACTGTGCTAACTGAACCGCGTCCGCATTTGTCAGACCAAGTTCGTTTTCAAATCTATTTTTTCTTTCATTTGGCAGTTCTGGAAGTTCTCGCTGCACCTCTCGGATAAAGTCATCCGAAACGACAAGGGGTGGTAAATCCGGGTCGGGAAAATAACGATAGTCCTGCGCGTCTTCCTTTCCTCTCATGGGCCGGGTGACGTTGAGCTTTGAATCGTAAAGACGAGTCTCCTGAACAATCTTACCGCCAGATTCCAACACTTCAATCTGACGGTCGATTTCAACTTCGATGCCTTTTTCCACGAATCTAAAAGAGTTGATATTCTTGAGTTCGGTTCTTGTTCCCAGTTCTTCTTGTCCAACAGGTCGCACTGAAACATTCGCGTCACAACGAAGTGAGCCTTCCTGCATATTACCATCGCAAATACCCAAGTAAGTCACAAGCCTGTGTAGCTTACGCATGTAGTCAGATGCTTGCGCCGCTGATCGAATGTCGGGTTCAGAAACAATCTCCAATAACGGTGTCCCTGCCCTATTCAGGTCTATACCAGTCGCATCGTTAAATTGATCATGCAGTGACTTTCCAGCGTCCTCTTCAAGATGTGCACGCGTAAGGCCAACCACTCGTACTTCACCATCGACTTCTGTCTCTATCGAGCCACCTGACACGATAGGAATTTCATATTGACTGATTTGATAACCTTTAGGCAGGTCGGGATAGAAATAGTTCTTTCTCTCGAAAATTGATCTACGATTGATTTTCGCACCGACTGCCAAGCCAAAAACCACCGCCATACGAACTGCTTCAAAATTGCAGACAGGTAGTACACCTGGAAGAGCAACATCAATCAGGCAAGCCTGAACATTGGGATCAGATCCAAACTGAGTTGAAGCACCTGAAAAAATTTTGCTCTTCGACTGCAGTTGAATATGTACTTCAAGGCCGATGACGCTTTCCCACTGAGTCATGATTTCTTCACCGGAGCTTTGAGATGAAAATCAGTATGTTGCTGAAAGAGGTGTGCAACGCTAAGCAGTTTGGCTTCTTGCAAATATGGCGCAACCATGTGCAATCCAACAGGTAATCCGGTCTTGTCAAATCCAGCAGGAATAGACATTGCTGGGAGACCGGCGAGGTTGACTGCTGCCGTGTAAATGTCATTCAAATACATCAGTACGGGATCATCCATTTTTGACCCGATCTTGAATGCAGTTGTCGGGGTCGTAGGCCCCATGATCAAGTCACATTTTTCGAACGCTCGGCTATAGTCTTCGAATATCAGTCTTCTCACTTTTTGCGCTTTGAGGTAGTAAGCGTCGTAATATCCATGTGACAACACATATGTGCCCGTCATAATTCGCCTTTGAACTTCAGAACCAAATCCTTCGCTTCGAGTTTTCTTGTACATCTCCCGAAGATCATGTCCTGATTCGCTACGATAACCGTAGCGAACACCATCGAATCTTGACAGATTTGATGATGCTTCCGCGGGTGCAATAACGTAATAACAGGGTATCGCCGATTTACTGTTTGGCATACGCAGGCTTATCAGTCGTGCACCAAGTGATTCAAATTCGGACAACGCCGCTTGAATGATTTCACCAACAGCTGGATCCAACCCTTGTGCGAAATACTCTTCCGGCACTCCAATTGTCAACTCCCTTGGCGAATCTTCGATCCCGCGCATGCAATTTGGTGGATCAACTTCAAGCGATGTGGAGTCTCTAGGATCAAATCCACACATCGCATCAAGCATCATTGCAGCATCCTTGGCACTTCTTGTGAATATACCTGCCTGATCAAGTGATGATGCAAATGCAACCATCCCGAATCTCGATACGCGCCCATAACTCGGTTTAATACCAGTAATCCCGCAGAAAGCTGCCGGTTGTCGTATTGAGCCGCCTGTATCAGTGCCGGTTGCTGCCGGAACCAAACCGGCGGCAACCGCCGCCGCAGAACCGCCAGAGCTGCCGCCAGGAACCAGCGTCGTATCCCATGGATTTCGAACTGGATTGTAAAAGGAGTGTTCACTTGATGACCCCATGGCGAATTCATCCATGTTGGTCTTGCCTAGCAAAATGGTGTTTTTCTCTTTGAGTCTAGAAACCAACGTTGCATCATAAGGCGCGACAAAATTTGACAGAATTTTTGAACCACACGTAGTCAACAATCCTTTTGTGCAGAAGATGTCTTTGTGTGCTAAGGGTATTCCTGCCAGTGGATCGAGTTTTGCCTTAGTACGCTCTCGATCAATTCTCTCTGCACATTCCAGGGCACCTTCCTGATCAAGGGAAATAAAAGCGTTAAGTTCGCTCCACTCATTGATGCGTCGAAATGATTCCTCACACAATTCAAGTGCGGAAATTTCCTCACTCTGTAGTGCTTGACTCAGTTGAACCAGTTCTAAACTGCTAGGGATCATTTCAATGTTTAACGTTTATCTGGGGCGCAAGCTAGGTGACTGCTGACTGATGTTGACTTTTCCTGGTTCAATGTTTGGTGAAATGCATTAGTAATTCTTGGTGAGAAGCTGTTTTCTGCTGGAGGCAACACTCAGAAAAACAAAAACCCGTCAACTTCAATATGCGAATTCACTCCAGAACTTTCGGCACCAGATATAGCCCATCCGAAGTTTGTGGTGCGATTTCCTGCAAATCATCGCGCTGTTCCGGCTCAGTAACGTCATCAGATCTGAGTCGCAATTCAATATCCTGAGGATGTGGCATTGGCTCGATGGCATCGGTATCGACCTCCTGCATCTCACCAACCATTTCCATAATGTTTGACAGTTCAGCAGCGTATACGTCAAGCATCTCGTCGTCTACTTCGAGGTGTGCAAGTGATGCAATCAGCTGTACGTCAGATCTGGAAACACTCATAGCGGAGATATTAGAAAATGAATGGATGGTTTTTGTAATGCTTTATTTGTTCTGTCGTTCAATGTGTTATCAGTCTGATTGCAACACATTAACAGCATTTCATTCTCACTTGAAAGATTCTAAGTGTTCAAACTGCTACGCGAAACGACAATTTGCGAAGCCCCGGTCTAATTTGATCACTAGCAAAAATCACCACGACACTGGGACAAGTGTGGTAACGTCAAACAAATAATGTACAGAGAGGAGATTCGAATTTGCTACACAAATACAGGTACTTTGTCACTGGAGCAACTGCTCTCCTCCGATTGAATTAGCAACAAGCGGATTGAATTCTGACCAAACCAATCGCTTCCAAGGGTATTCCAGTCGATAAGTTTGATTAAACGGCAGAAAGATCCCAACTGATCAATTATTGAACCAATTCAATCAGGTAATCAACCGCTGCTCTCACGTCGTCGTCAGTCAACAGCAGATTACCGCCTTTCGGAGGCATGATCCCAAACTGGCCTTGATATCCAAGAATCGCGTTGTTGTAAAGTATATCGACGCCTTTCTGAATTCTTGGATTCCAATTGTCAGCATCACCGGGTTTCGGTGCACCAGTCAGTCCGACGTTATGGCAGATGTAACACGCGGTGTCGTAAACCTCCTGTCCGCGATTTTCGTCAACTGCTGCAACCTGATTCACTTCGGTTGTCGCTTCAGTAGTCGTTTCAGTTTCTGAAGCTGGCATGGATTGCGGAATGCTGCCGACATTCATTTTACCCACTGGCTCTGTTCGACTGGCCACCATGCGTTGCGTATATTCTTCAGTCTGTGCCCTGAGCTTATCATCGATTGAACCCCCAATCATGGCACCTAGTGCAATCAATACAACTGTCAGAACTACCAGGAAAGCAATTAACTTCCCAAAAGCTCTTGCAAATTGGCTGTCAGTCATCATTTGTGTCGCTTACCTTTAACTTTCACTTATCCAAGCATCACCAATAGCCTGGAGTTGCAATTTGAATTCGGAACAGACGCTGAGCGGGCATTTGGTTGCAGATTTACAAAGCAGCGCCTAGGCTCGGTCGATATTTTACTATCTGAACTCTGCGAATGAATGGTGGATTTGGCTAGTTTAGTCGATTCTGAAAAATTCGGATTTCAGTCGATTTTGGAAGCGATCAACGTCGGGCATTCGGAAGCTGAAACGCCCTTATGACGCGCTCAGTGCCAGAACATGGTAATTCACCCCCGGCAGTGCCCGTTTGAGCCGAATAATCCGGTCACGAAATGAGCAACAAAAAATACGGACACACTGGCCCCTCAACCGCTTCAGGATCAGACGCAGATTGTGTCCGGCACAACTCAGCAGCACATTCACGCCGTCACCTTCGGTGCCCTTCAGGTGATTGCGTCCCAGCCAGCCATCCTGCTTCAGATGTCCAATGACCGGCTCGATCGCCTGACGACGCTTCATTTTTATTCTCGAAATTGCAGGGAAATGATGGCCAAATATATTGTTTCCGGCAATTTCAGAACAGACGATATGACGGTAATAGTCAATGGTAACAATGATATACTGCTGAATATTGGTTTATTCAGGACCGACTAGTGAAGGACGCAACGCTTTTGTGATGACCACTACATTCCTGAATCTGACGCTAACAGAGTGATTGCGGTTTTGGGTAGAGACTTAAATTTTCCCGGTACCGTGATCCTTTCCCACGGTAAATTATTGCAATGACAATAGCTTCATCATCAGACTGCGGTCACGAAACGTTGTCTGCCAATCTAAGTCCGACAACTGAATTCAATCTCCAACAAATCCGAAAATTTCGGGCCTCACGCTAAAACCAACTGTGTTTGCAACATATCTTTGGCGGTTATCCAGAGTAAGGAATGGCATATTGATCATTGATATATTTTTTGCGTATATTGCTACCGCAACATGCCACAGATCTGCGCCGCGCAAATAACCGGCAGCTAAAACACTGTTCAATTCCCCTGTTAATGGACGGACTGGTATTACCCAACTGATTTTGTTCAGACGGAAGGTTGAAGGTGCGCGCCTCTCTCGCATACAAACTGAGCGATATTCCGCTTCCAGCAAATTTGACGACACAAGCCGATCAAATTTCCCAAGTTCTTTTTCGTAGACATTAGAACCTCATTGACTGGTTTCAATAGCGACCAGAACAGATGTGTCGATGTACGCGGTGCTCATCTGTCAGCAAGAAACCGTTCAAGTGCCCCAGAAGCAGGTTCACCTAGTGTGATACGCGTGTCTGGGTCTGTTGCCGCTATCCATATCCCTTGGTTTTCCAGTTCCATCAATCGCTCTTGCAACGACAAATTTGAAAATTTGCTGTCCTTATTTTGAACTGAATGAGTTGGCGCTTGATCAAGTGTCGAACGTAGAATTTGGCGTGCTTCCTCCTCCATCGACTGACCGTTTGCTGCTGCACGCATTCTAAGTTTCACTTTTACAGCGTCTTCATGTCTTCGTATAGTTATGCTTGCCATAGCCTATTCTCCTCCAAAAATGTGACAGCACTGCAATCACGTAGCAACTCTACTGTTATTTTTCGATAACTTCAACAACAATTTTTTGCAGAGCCGAGTATTTCCCAAGGAAATTGTGAGACCAGTATATTCACTAACCACGGAGCGTAGCTAGTCGAATTTGATCGCCGAGTTTGTTCTTCAATTGGGAATTGAGCAGTCCGTGTTAGTACAGTGCCGTTCGTCGTCTTCATCATCATGTGAACAGCGAATCGTGGTTAATCGCACGACAGGGCAAAAAGGAGATATTCCATTGACGTTGGGGATTGACTCAATCGGGGTATTCATAGATTTATAGAGGGGGACTCCAATTTTTTTATTTCATCGAAGCAATTTTTGACGATTTTACCAAACGCAAGCTTCACTCTCCCCCATGAGATAGAGCGGTTCCATTCAGAACCCAAGTTCTCTCTCTATAGATGTTTAGGAGGTATTCCAGAGTAAGTACATAGAAACAGCAAAGCCTAAGGGCTGCCTGTTTGTCACATCCGCCAACACATGCAACTTATAGCTCTATCAGAGCTTTGAGGTGTCTCCGATTCCAGAGTGAGGATGTCTTTAAAGGATGAGGCGCCCGGCATACCGTTGTGAATTTAACAAATTTGCCGACAAGTGTACACCCTGTGCCTCTTGACGGGGTTTTGCTCTTCAATCGACATCGAGACTTGCGACGTCGCTGAAACTGTGTCAAAATCGCGCTGACAGAGTGAACATGATTGCGCGTTCAGGTTTGTCATATTCCCGCTCTTGCACCGAATAGAACAGTTCGGAGTAAACATCAGAGCGTTTGGAAGCCAGTTCAAATCCCACACGCGTACTCTGAAGCGTGTCCTGCACTCCGACCTCTGCAAACGGCGTCAGCACCGCGGAGCTACCGGTCAGCGGGACACCATAGCCGATACGCATGTTCGTACGATTCCGTGCGGACCAGTTGCTGCTACCAATCAGCGACAGCGGCTGGTCTGCCCAAAGGCGATCGGTACTCTGTTCATCCACACCCCAACTATGCGTCAGCGAAGCTGAAAATCCGCTGCCGTCGTTGTGCGGTGACAGACTCATCCCCACGCTTGCGCCCCACTCGTCATAGTCTGAATCACTGTATACCGCAAGTTTGCGCAGGCGGGTTTCGACCACATGGCGATCTTTCTCGTAGCGCAGGCGTCCTGTCACCTCAACCCCGCTGCCGGTCTCCCCATCACCGCCATCGTAGCGACCCATGAATCCCACATACGAGGTAACTTCAGAACCATCGACCAACCGCTGGCGTTTCGACACTTCAAGACCCGCGCGAACCTTCCAGCTAGAAGCCCGCAGATTGCCAAGATTCCCTTCACTGGCGCCGGTTTTAAGCTCGATTCCGCTGGCGTCCGCGCGCGTCGCCACCTCCAGACCCTTGGCGGTTGTCCTTGTCTGGCGCAAGCCCGTCGCCGCCATGATCATGCGCAGATCGGCGCTCTGAAGCGCCGCATCCGGCTGCGAGCGTTCGGCCTTGCCCGAGCCTATTCCCAGGATCGCCCACGTTTCAATGTCGTCTAACAGCTGCCACTTTCCGTAAGGGTGCAGCGCCGTCACACGCGTTTCAAGCAGGCCATCGTCTTGGGTGAATTTCATTTGGCCCGATGTCCGCGCAACGGCAATTCCCGCCAGCCACTCGTCAGTGCGCGCATCGACTCCCATATAAATCGATTTGAGACTGCCGTCATAGGTGGCCGGTTCACCGGCGCTTCTTCTGAAGTTGATGTAGTCCCCGCGGCCCCAGGTGCTCCAGCGATAGCTGGACACGCCTGGTACATCCGGTTCAGATTCAGACAGCACGAACGAACTGTTTGCGATAAGTTCCTCATTGCTTAGACTGTGGAAGCGGTTCTGCGAAACATCACCAAACAGAGTGTCGGTACGGCAGCTGACGCGCGGGGCCCAACCGCTTGGCGTACGGCCGAAGTGCAGTGCACTCGGCAACGGGCCGCAGGCCGCACCTTGAAAATTGCCGCTCATTTCAAACTCCTGTCCATTGCCAATGATAGGAACACTGTGCCCCGCAATCACCAGCTTGTCACCACCAGACCCGAGCCCCGCGTCAAACTGCGTGCGAATGTTCTCGATTGCGGAAGTCAGCATGTTGTTTCCTAAGGTTGCCAGTGCATGGTCAAGCACCGCAGATGTTGCCGACAGGGAAAATTCAAAAACCATTGAGAACGGGCTGAAACTCGTCACATCCGTACAGACCATACTGCCATCATCGGTGGATTCCAGCGGATTCCATTTGCCATTCTCGTACCTGGCTATCTGCAGCGGCTTGCCTGCGCGTTCCGCAGCCCGCCTCATCTCCGAATCAGCCGGAGCATCCATACAGATCGTCACAGATTGGCCGGCTAACCCCTGCACGTCAATATCGACCACGGTGTCCTTGTCGACCCGAAACAGCGGGCTTTGACGCGCCACCGACTCAACAGCCTCTCTTATCGTCACCGTCAGATCCGCTGTCGGCTGAGCTGGCAGTTGCAACTCAACTGATTCCGGCACGTTGGCTGCGCGGTTAACTGTCACAGTATGATCGCCAACAATGGTTTCGGTGCGCCCCGGTGTCGTTGGAATTTCCAGCATGTCGTCGTTTCTGATCGTGCCGAGCGCCTTTGCCGTTGCGATGGTTTTGCTTCCGGTCGTACCGTCGACCACGAATCTGAACTGCTCGTTAGGCTCCGCCTGTGTATCCTCAGTCGTGTTGACTGTAAACGTGGCGGAACTCGACCCTGCCGCAATCGTTGCGCTGGCGCTCACCAAGGTGTAATCGGTGGATTGGGCTGGATTGACCAGGTCTGTATCAGCAATGTCGATCTGCGTCGTCAGCGTCGTAGCAGCCGAAGTGGTAATGGACATCGTCACCGTGAATACGATGGTTTCACCTTCGTCAGCACTGGCCGGAGAAGGTGATATCGACAGTGTCGGTGTCGTTTCATCATCGGAGATCTTCAGATTCCGCGACGTGATGCTGCTGTTGATTCCCTGGGTGTTGGTGGCCGTGGCCGATACATCCACGGACTTCTGATTACTGTCGGAAACGCTGTCATCGACCGCGGTAATGGTCACCGTGCCGGTGCTGGTGGTCTCCCCGGCGGCGATGTTCAGGATCTTGTTCGTGCTCACGTTAAAGTGACTGTTCGTGGTATTGCTGCCTGCAGCAACCGCCACCGTGATCCTCGTCACCTCGCTCGACGGGTGATTCAGCGACGCGGTAACGTTCGCCGACCCACCGTTCTCACTAATGGCGGCAACCAGATGCAGCGTCACCGTTGGCGCTGCATCATCGTCTGTGACCGTCAGCGTAACGTCTGACGGATTGATGACTCCCTGCGTGTTGCTGGCGCGTCCTGACACCGTCACCGTCTTGTTCGGTGCATCGACATTGTTGTCGTTCGTGGTGATGGTTACCGTACCGGTACTGGTAGTGGCGCCAGCCGCAATCGTCAGCGTCGTGTCGGTGCTCAGGCTGAAATCGCCTGCTACTGCTGGAGAGACCGCCGTCGCCGTCACCGTGATTGTGGTCCGCTGACTGGAGGCCCGGTTCAGGGTTGCCGTCACCGTAGTCGTACCGCCGTTCTCACCGATGCTGGTCGATGACAGCGCCAGTGTAACCGTCGGTGAGGACTCATCGTCTTCAATCGTCAGTGTGACATCTGACGGACCGCTGACCCCCTGCGTGTTGCTGGCGCTCCCCGACACCGTCACCGACTTGTTCGCTGCATCGACACTGTTGTCGACCGCGGTGATGGTTACCGTACCGCTACTGGTGGTTGCGCCAGCCGCAATGGTCAGCGTCTTGTCGGTGCTCAGGCTGAAATCGCCCGCCACTACTGGAGAAACCACGCTCGCCGACACCGTGATTGTGGTCTGGTGACTGGAGGCCCGATTCAGGGTCGCCGTTACCGTCGTCGAACCGCCATTCTCATTGATGGAGCCCGGCGTCAGGACTAATGTCGCCGTCGGCGTTGCCTCATTGTCATTCACCGTCACGCTGGCAGAGTTATTGGTGCCGTGCACGTTATACCCGGTGCCCGAATTCACCGTCGCAGTCACCGAACCGTTCGCCTCATCCGTGGAGTCATCCACCGTGGCCACCGTCAGGGTGACCGAACCCGATGTCGGCACCGTCACCGTCTTCGAACCCAGATTGGCCGAAGCGACGAAAGCGCCGGTCTGCGTAACGGTCACGTTCACCGTCAGGTCTCTTACCGGTGTCGGCGTCGCCGACACCGTGAACGTTGCATTGCTGCCTTCAGTTACCACTCTTCCAGCCGTAATGCTGATCACCGGCACATCATTGTCATTCACCGCCACTTCGGCAGAGTTATTGGTGCCGTCTACGTTATACCCGGTGCCCGACTTCACCGTCGCCGTCACCGAACCGTTGTCTTCATCATTGCTGTCGTCCGTGGTCGCAATCGTGAAATCCTTCGTTGTCGCACCGGCACTTACCGACACCGTAAAATCACTTGTCGCGGTCAGGTAGCTGCCAGTCTGTGTTCGGCCGATGTTGACCGTCAACGCCTGATGCGGCGCAGGCGAAATGCTCAGCGTGAACGCCGCACTGGTGCCTTCAGTCACCGCACTGCCGCCCGAAACGCTGATGACCGGCACGTCATTGTCATTCACCACCACACTGGCAGCTTTGCTGGTGCCGTGCACGTTATACCCGGTGCCCGACTTCACCGTCGCAGTCACCGAACCATTGGCTTCATCGTTGCCGTCGTCATTGGTCGCAATCGTGAAATCCTTCGTCGTGTCGCCGGCGCCTACCGATACCGTAATATCACCTGTCGCAGTCAGGTAACTGCCGGACTGTGTACGACCAATATTGACCGTCAATGCCTGATGCGGCGCGGGTGAGATGCTCAGCGTGAACGTCGCAGCGGTGCCTTCAGTCACCGCACTGCCGCCCGAAATTCTGATGACCGGCACGTCATTGTCATTCACCGTCACGGTGGCAGAACTGTTGCTGGTGTCCACGTTATACCCGGTACCCGACTTCACCGTCGCCGTCACCGAACCGTTGGCTTCATCATTGCCGTCGTTCGTGGTCGCAATCGTGAAACTCTTCGTTCTTGCACCGGCACCTACCGACACCGTAAAATCACTGGTCGCAGCCAGGTAATCGCCAGACTGTGTACGGCCGATATTGACTGTCAATGTCGTCTCTGGTGCGGTCGAGATGTTCAGCGTGAACGTCGCATTGCCACCTTCAGTCACCGCACTGCCGCCCGAAATGCTGATCACCGGCAGCGCAGCTCCATCATCGTCATTTACAGCTACAGACGCGGAACCGGACGTCGTGCTCACACTGTAGCCGGTGCCCGAATTCACCTTCGCCATCACCGAACCATTCGGCTCATCCGTGGTGTCACCCACCGTAGCCACCGTAAGGGTGGCCGTGCCCGTCGACGTCACCGTCACCGTCTTCGAGCCCAGATTGGCCGATGCGACATAATCGCCGCTCTGCCTGATGGTCACATTCACCGTCAGAGTGCCCGACGGCGCTGGGTTTGCCGTCACCGTGAACGTCGCATTGCTGCCTTCGGTCACCGCACCGCCACCCGAAATGCTGATCACCGGCTCCGAGGTTCCATCATCATCATTGACCGCGACGCTGGCGGCGTTATTGGGTGAGCCTGCCACCGTGTAGCCGGTGCCCGCATTCACTGTCGCCGTCACAGAACCATTCGCCTCATCCGTGGTGTCGCCGACGGTAGCCACCGTATGGGTGACCGAACCCGTTGTCGGCACCGTCACGGTTTTTGAGCCCAGATTGGTCGAAGCGACGAAAGCGCCGTCCTGCGTAATGGTCAGGTTCACCGTCAGAGCGCTTACCGGTGTTGGCGATGCCGTCACCGTGAACGTCGCATTGCCACCTTCAGTCACTGCATTGCCAGACGTTATGCTGATGACCGGCACGTCATTGTCATTCACTGTCACGGTGGCAGCATTATTGCTGGCGTGCACGTTATACCCGGTGCCCGATTTCACTGTCGCAGTCACCGAACCGTTGGCTTCATTGATGCTGTCGTCATCGGTAGCAATCGTGAACTCCTTCGTTGTGTCGCCGGCATCTACCGACACCGTAATGTCACCTGTCGCAGTCAGGAAGCTGCCAGTCTGTGAACGGCCGATATTGACCGTCAACGCCTGATGCGTCGCGGGCGAGATGCTCAGCGTGAACGTCGCATCGGTGCCTTCTGTCACCGCACTGCCGCTCGAAATACTAATGACCGGCACGTCATTGTCATTCACCGTCACGCTGGCAGAGTTGTTGGTGCCGTGCACGTTATACCCCGTACCCGACTTCACCGTCGCCGTCACCGAACCGTTGGCTTCATCGTTGCCGTCGTCATCGGTCGCAATCGTGAACTCCTTCGTTGTGTCACCGGCGCCTACCGACACCGTAATATCGCCTGTCGCAGTCAGGTAACTGCCAGTCTGTGTACGACCGATATTAACCGTCAATGCCTGATGCGGCGCGGGTGAGATGCTCAGCGTGAACGTCGCATTGGTGCCTTCGGTCACCGCACTGCCACCCGAAATGCTGATCACAGGCACGTCATTGTCATTCACCGTCACGGCAGCAGAGTTGTTGGAGGCGTGCACGCTATACCCGGTGCCCGGCTTCACCGTCGCAGTCACCGAACCGTTGGCTTCATCACTGCTGTCGTCCGTGGTCGCGATCGTGAACTCCTTCGTTGTGTCGCCAGCGTCTACCGACACCGTAAGATCACCTGTCGCAGTCAGGTAACTGCCAGTCTGTGTACGACCGATATTAACCGTCAATGCCTGATGCGGCGCGGGTGAGATGCTCAGCGTGAACGTCGCATTGGTGCCTTCGGTCACCGCACTGCCACCCGAAATGCTGATCACCGGTACGTCATTGTCATTCACCGTCACACTGGCAGCGTTGTTGGAGCCGTGCACGGCATACCCGGTGCCCGACTTCACCGTAGCAGTGACCGAACCGTTGGCCTCATCGTTGCTGTCGTCACTAGTCGCGATCGTGAAACTCTTCGTAGTTTCACCGATACCTACCGCAACCGTAATATCACCTGTCGCAGTCAGGTAGCTGCCAGACTGTGAACGGCCGATATTGACCGTCAATGCCTCCGACGGCGCGGGCGAGATGCTCAGCGTGAACGTCGCATTGGTGCCTTCGGTCACCGCAGTACCACCCGTAATGCTGATTACCGGCTGTGCAGCTCCGTCATCATCATTGACCGCTACAGTCGCGGAATCGGATGTCGTGCTCACACTGTAGCCGGCACCCGCATTCACCTTCGCCGTCACTGAACCGTTGTCTTCATCGCTGCTGTCACCTACCGTGGCTACTGTCAGGTCGACCGAACCCGTTGTCGGCACCGTCACCGTCTTTGAACCCAGATTGGTCGAAGCGACAAAATCGCCGCTCTGTGTAACGGTCACGTTCACCGTCAGTGGGGTTGTTGGATTCGGCGATGCCGTCACCGTGAACGTCACATTGCCGCCTTCGGTCACTGCACTTCCGCCGGATATGCTGATAACCGGTTCCGCGGTTCCGTCATCGTCATTGACCGCTACAGATGCGGAACCGGACGTCGTGCTCACACTGTAGCTGGTGCCCGCATTCACCTTCGCCTTTACCGAACCGCTCGACTCATCCGTGGTGTCACCCACCGTGGCCACCGCCAGGGTGACCGAACCTGTTGTCGGCACCGTCACGGTCTGCGAACCCAGGTTGGCCGCAGCGACGAAATCGCCGCTCTGTGAAACGGTCACGTTTACCGTCAGTGCGCTCGACGGCGCGGGTGATGCCGTCACCGTGAAGGTCGCATTGCTGCCCTCGTTCACCGCACTGCCGCCCGAAATGCTGATCTGTGGCTCCGCGGTTCCGTCATCATCATTGACCGCGACGCTGGCGGCATTGTTGGGCGAAGCTGCCACCGTGTAGCCGGTGCCTGTTGCCAGCGTTGCCGTCACCGAACCACTCGACTCATCCGTGGTGTCGCCGACGGTAGCCACCGTATGGGTGACCGAACCCGTTGTCGGCACTGTCACCGTCTTCGAGCCCAGGTTGCCCGACGCAACGAAAGCACCTGACTGTGTAATGGTCAGGTTCACCGTCACAGGGTTCGTCGGCGCCGGTGATGCCGTCACCGTGAATGTCGCATTGCTGCCTTCGGTCACCGCATTGCCGCCCGAAATGCTGATTGTCGGCATGTTATTCACCGTGATCGTGAACGTCAGCGTGTCCGCGTCACTGTCCGCCGTGTTCGCATCCGCGTCGGACACCTTGTAGGTGTAGGTGGTCGCCGCCTGAACTGCGGTCGGCGTCCCGGAAATCGTCCGCGTCGACGCGGTGAACGTCAGCCCCGTTGGCAGCGCCGGCGTCAGAGCATAAGTGAGGGCGCCGTTGCCGCCTGTCGCCGCCGGCAGCACCAGGTCCGTGATTGCACTATTCTGCGTGTAGCTCTGGTTCGAGACCGTCGCCGAGCCGAAGTCGGGTGCGGTGTCAGCGGCGGCTCCGGTGCTGATAGCGACCCACTGGGAGGTCCCCTTGGCAGCGTTTGAGACTCTTGCCCAGTACTGCGTCGACGCGTCCAGGCTGGTGAATGTGTGCATCGGATTAACTGACGACACGGTGTGGGTGGCATGGATCGTCGTAGAACCCGTCTTGCAGAGATGGAACGTGCTCGAATGGGCAGTCGTCGTGGCGGACACCGAGATGGAGTTGGAGGTCGCCGATACCGAGATGCTGCTCTCGTCCCAGAAGTCACTGGTCGAGGCCGCGCAGGGCGCAACCGGCCCCACCGTGATTGTGAACGTAATCGTGTCCGCATCGCTGTCCGCTGTGTTCGTATCGGCGTCGGTCACCTTGTAGGTGTAGGTGGTCGCGGCCTGGGTAGCGGCGGGCGTGCCGGAAATCGTCCGCGTGGACGCGGTGAACGTCAGCCCCGCCGGCAGTGCCGGCGTCAGCGCGTAGGTGAGCGCTCCGTTGCCCTTGGTCGCCGCCGGCAGCTCCAGGTTCGTAATCGCGGTGCCCTGCGTGTAGCTCTGGTTCGTGACCGTCGCCGAGCCGAAGTCGGGCGCGGTGTCGACCACCACTACCGCGATCGTGAACGTAATCGTGTCCGCGTCGCTATCCGCCGTGATCGCATCGGCGTCGGTCACCTTGTAGGTGTAGGTGGTCGCGGCCTGGGCCGCGGTCGGCGTACCGGAGATCGTCCGCGTGAACGCGGTGAAGGTCAGCCCCTCGGGAAGCGCCGGCGTGAGCGCGTAGCTGAGGGTGCCGTCGCCGCCGGTCGCCGCCGGCAGCACCAGGTCGGTGATCTCGGTGCCCTGAGAATAGCTCTGGTTCACAACCGTCGCCGCGCCGAAGTCGGGGGCGGCGGTGTGTGACGGCTGCGCTTTGGTGCGGACGTAGTGCCAGGCAGTGGGGGCGCTATAGCTAGCAATCCGGACCCAGTAGTTCGTGTTGGCCGTCAGCGCGGCACCGGTATTACCGGCGCCGGAGTAGGCGATCGTGTGGCTGCTACCTAAAAGGATAGACAATCCAGAAAAAATGTCAGAGGTGGCGTAGGCGCCACCCGTCCCGAACGGTCCGCAAAGGACAATATCTCCAATATTGGTGGAACCTGAGCCTGAACCGAAGGTGAAAGTGATCGAGGTCGATGTGGAGGAAAAATTGGTTAGGGGTGTCGATCCTGAGGCCATACCGCAGGCCGACGGCGTGGTAGCCGCCGCCACCGCGATCGTGAACGTAATTGTGTCCGCGTCGCTGTCCGCCGTATTCCCGTCCGCGTCGGTTACCTTGTAGGTGTAGGTGGTCGCGGCCTGGGTCGCGGTAGGACTCCCCGAAATCGTCCGCGCGGACGCGGTGAAAGTCAGCCCCGCCGGCAGTGCCGGCGTCAGCGCGTAGGTGAGCGTCCCGTTGCCACCGGTCGCCGCCGGCAGCGTCAGGTTCGTAATCGCGGTGCCCTGCGTATAGCTCTGGTTCGCGACCGTCGCCGTGCCGAAGTCGGGCGCGGTGTCGGGCGCGTCGTTGTCATTCACAGTCACGCTGGCGAGACTAGTCGAGCCCACCGTGTAGCCGGTGCCCGTGGCCACCGTCACCCTCACATTACCGTTATCCTCGTCGTTGGCGTCGTCGACCGTCGTCACCGAATAAGTGGCGGTCGTGCTGCCGGAGGTGATCGTGACCGTCTTGGGGCCTTCGTTCGCTGCCGCCACGAAGTCGCTGTCGTCTGCATCGGCCACCGTCAGGTTGACCGTGAGGTCGGCGCTCGGCGCTGCACTGGCCGTCACCGTGAAGGTGGCCGCCGTGCCCTCCGTCACCGGCGACGTGCCGGCGGCGATGGTGACGGTCGGGCCCGAAACCGACTTGGTGCGGGCGTATAACCAGGGAGTAGTTCCGGTAGCATAACTCTGAAACTGGACCCAGTAGTCCGTGTTGGGCGTCAGTACGGTAGTTTTGCCAGCGTCAGAGTGCGTGATTGTGATGGTCCTCCCCCGACCTACGGTGTCCGAGAGAACGGTTGCGGTGCTGATTGCGCCGCCTGTCCCGAAGGGGCCGCAAAGGATAATGTCGGCGGGAGTAGAGCCTGAACTCGTGGCAGTGAAAGTGATTGAATTCGGTGTGGAACTAAACGTACCTCTTAATTGCCATCGGCCATCCGCTCCACAGGCCGTCGGCGTGGGCGGTGGGGTGAGGTTGGTCACCTTCTGGGCGCCGAAGCTGTCTGTCTTGTTGCCGGCGGCGTCCCTGAGCTTGTTATTGTTTCCAGCGGCGGTCGGCTTGGTGTAGGCAACCGTGAAGGTGTCTGTAGACACCGCGGCGGTCGCCAGCGTCAGTTCCAACGTATTCAGGTTTAAACCCCCGACCTGCGGCCGCCCGGACAGGGGTGCGTCGGCCTCCATGCCGTCCTTCGGTGTCTTCTTCACCGTGAACGAGCTGTTCTGCAGTCCATTTAGAACAGCGCGCTGGGCCAGGTTCTCGTCGAACGTGATCAGCAGATTCGTCCCGTTCACCGTCGCCGAGGAGAAGGACGGGGCGGTTACGTCGTCGGCGTCGGCGCCGTTGATGCGAATCATCATGGGACCGCCTCCGTCCATCCATGCGCCTGTTTCCGATGCTGTCCTGGAAAAACTTCTGTCCGCTACGCTCCAGTCGTCCTTGCTGCCCGAATCTTCGTTAGTGCCAAGCGCAATGCCGACAGACCCGTCAGTCGCTTCAATCACCACGAAGTAGGTCGTGTTGGGCGAAAGATTCGTTCTCGCGGGCGCGGTGAAGGTGAGATTGCCAGTGGTCAGCGAAGACGGGTTGGCGAGAGTCTCAACCACCGTCCCTGCGCTGCTCGTGGAAACCCCGGTCGCGATCTTCACGCTCAAGCCGCTTGGTGTCTGTCCGAATTGAATTTCAACGCTCTCCAGCGTAAAACCCTCTTTGCCAGCGGTGGCAGCACCGGTCGTGAACCCTTGCGCCTTGTCAACGACATCGAGCCCTGAAGTTGTAAAGCGAGTCTGACCGATATTACTGACCAGCACGTCGGCCGCGACGGGCGCGGCTGCGAACAGGGACAGAACGGCCATCAGGGCAGCGAGTAAGGGCCTGCGGCGCGCCGCCGCGTGAAAACGCTGTTTCATGTCTGGAATCCGTAATGTTGCGACATCGTCAAATGTTGTGGTATCGTCTCTCACGGCGTGGCCTCCCGCGACGTGCGCGCGGCGCCGAATCCGGCGACCAGCACCGCCTGCTGCGGCCAGCCGTTCGCCGGGTCCGCTCCCTCTGGTAGCGGCGTCCACAGGCGCAGGCGACCTGCAACCTCCGCCCCGTCAGGGCCGTGGAGCGCGGCCAGCCAGTCGCCCCGGAAGGCGTCGGCGTCCGGGAAGCCAGCCAATGCCGCGCCCTCCGCGTCGGTCGCCGTCTCGACGATTAGTGCGCCGGACCAAGTGCCTTTCTGGCCGACCCCTTCTTTCCGGTGCCCAGCACCCAACGCGAGCGCGGGGAGCCGAGCGTCCGGCCTGGTAACCGGCTCCAAGCTCTTCGCGTCGATCGGGGCGAGCACCAGGTTCTCGATGCGTCCAACAAGCTGCGACCCGACAACTGTCGGTAATTCCAAGGACACCTCACCCGCCACAGCCCAGCGTCGCTGGTCCCAGAACATGTGGCCAGCCAAACGCCCAGTCCAGTGCGTCCCGGCTTCCTGTGCTTCTCCCGCAACTGTCCCAGACACGGGCGCGCCGTAGGACAGGCCACCCTGTGTGGCGACGATGCGCTCGGGGAACAGCCCGACCGGGGCCACCGCCCACCAGCCGTAACCCGCGTGTTCCAGTTGCCGCCCGCCGCCGGCGTCGTCTGCCAGCGCCAGCGCCACGTCGTGGATGGCGTTCGGCCGGTTCGCCGGTGGGCAGTCCACCCGGTTCCACAGCATCGGGCTCAGCGCCTGTCGCGAGGCGTCGGTCCAGCCCGGCACGGCGTGTGCCGCGCCGAAGGCGTAGTCGTCACCGAACGGGTAGCTCGTATGCAGCCGCAAAATGCGTTCACCCGCCGGGTCTTGGCGCAGCAACGCCTTGGTGAGGCGGCCCGCGCGCGCCACCACTGCGGCGAATTGCTCGTCGCCCAGCACCTGCGCCAATTCCTCAGAGTCGGTTTCATCGCCTACCAGGGTTTGTCGAACCGGTTCGGCGTCGAGTCCGGCCTTTGCGAGCAGCTCGGGCAGCGGTGTCGGTTCGGGCCATTCGGGCGGCGCGTCTGGATCGCCCGCAGGGGTCCAGCCGCGTCCGGGAAAGTGAGTCAGGTGTGATGCCGAAACGATTTCGTTGAGGTGCCAGGGGCGCCGCGCGGTTGCGTCGGGGCGGCAGGACTCAACCAACGGGCCGGCACCGGTGACTATCTGGTCGGGACCGGCCGCTCCGGCCAGTGCTTCCGTCACCTCGATACGCACCTGCAGGGCGCGCAGGGTCCAGGGAATGCCTGGTTCGGAACCGATCAACGCCACTAACTCGAACAGATAGTCGCCGTATTCGGGCAGGCCGACGACGGTCAGCGCGCGTCTGTCGGCGGAGATTGGTGACGGACTGCAGGCCACGCTGCCCGGCACGCCCGTCTTCAGGTGCCCCGGTGTGCGGTAGACGCAGGAGAAGCCGACGATGCGACCGGCCCGGCTCTCGTCCACCGTCCAGGTGAGCCGCACGCCCGCCAACCCGACATCAGCCGTTAGGCCGGTAAGCAGGTGCGCGGTGCTGTCAGCCGCAGACAGCGCCGCGGCGAAGCCAAGTGCCACAAGGCCAGGAAGGCACGCCACTGGCCACGCGCCCAGCGCGCACCATTTTCGGCGAAGGCGGAGGCGGAAACGGGAGAGGGTGGAGGCCCCCGCCAAACGGCGGAGGCCGGGATTCAGGTGGCGAAGATGGCGCTCCTGCCGGTCGAACCATGCGCGGACCACGGGATCAGCCGCGCCCTACGCGGGTTGGGGATGGGGGGACTACCCACCATTTGTCAAGTCTAAAATCAGCGGCATGACAAGTGCTGATTGACGGACTCGTTGAAACGCCGATTTAACACTTTATACAGTCAGCTGAATCATGCTGCTTCCTGAAAGGATCTGCATTCGGGATTAAATTCAGATTGACTTTTCAACATTGCACAGGCAACGTTCAGCAGTCGGTCACCAATACTGCGCAATGCACGGGCGTGTGAGTGCCCCCTGGCTCGCAATGTGCTATATTTTGCCTTGCTAATCTCATCGTGCTGGACTGCGACCTGTGCCCAGTAGTGCACCGCATTTCGCAGGCGTGCGTTGCAGGCAAGCCGTCGTATCACGATGTTGGATTTTCCGGAGCGTTTCGTAATTGGAGCGATTCCGCACAGGCATCGCAAGGCCTGGTAGTCTCGTTTGTGCAATGGACCGGAAGCTTCGGCAAGCAGCGTGGCGAGGATGATTCGTCCGACGCCTGGAATCGAGGACAGGATGGCCACGTCACGCTGCCAGTTTATTCCCGCTTTTGCATCATCCGATGCGGTAATCAGTTCGATCAGCTGATCGATGCGAGCGTTGATTTCACTGCTTTGGCGCTGGTTGAACTGCAGCTGTTCGAAAGCTATTTTCAACCCAGTGCAGACGGCCTGTTCGGTGCCGGCAGCAACAGAGATCGCTGGGGTTTTCAGAATCTGGAGCACTTCTTCGGCGCTGATCCGGCGGACCCGGTGTTTTTTAAGCAGCTTTTCGATGGTTGATCTGCGCACTGCAGTGGCCTTGGCCGGCGTTGGTATTCGATGCCACAGCTCCCTGACCCAGGGCTTTGACAAATCACTTTCCAAATCAAGGAACTGCGGGTAATACCGCCACAGCAACTGGCGAATTCGATTCAGCAGGCGAACTCGGTCCTTGGTCAAATTGTCGGCGATGCGAGTGAGTTCCCGCAGTTCAACAATCTCTGCGGCCAGAGGCTGCAGCAAACGGAAACAGTGTGCATCGGTCCGCAGACTGATGGCCAACACGTAAGCATCCAACCGATCATCCTTGGCACCCGCCGGCGACACTCGGTCGCGGAATCTGTCCAGCTGTTTGGGATTGATCGAATAGACTGCAAAACCCCGCTCCATCATGGCTTCAACCACCGGTCCGTGAGGTGTCTCAATTGCAACCGCCACCTTGACAGTGTCGGTCATGGAATCAACCCAGTCCGCCAGTTGATTCAAGCCGCGGCCGCCATGCCTGAAACTGCGCGAGTCAATCACTTCACCCTGTGTGTTGACCAGACACGCCTGATGATTGCCTCGCCCCCAGTCGATTCCAACAAAATATTCAATCTCATTCACTGTACCTCTCCTTTTCATGACCCCACTGAGCTCGTCTCAATGTCGCCTGGCTGCCACGATGCTCATCCGATCCCTGTACTGGTGCTCGAAGCACAAACTACCCACTGGGGTTTCATCGCGGCCAACAACCGGGGCACAGGTCCCCCCTAGGTACTCAATTAAGGCACAGGGGGTGTTGGTTGCTCCCGATTGTTCGCCTGACTTGACCTGATCCGACTACTCAATGAGACTGGCCGTTAACAGAACCATTAAATCTTTCCCAACGAAATCACTTTTCGCTTCGTTCACTTCACTTCGCTCAAAGTGATTTCGGTTACACTTAAATGTATAACAATGGTAGGTGATCAGATACCAGTTTATGGTACAGGGGGAGAACGAAACTCGAGGCACGCTGCAACGCGCACTCCACCACTCACGGATACACCCAGCGCTACATCAGGTACGCTATCCGCACTTTCCAATTCCCGTGGCGCTCTACCCCTTCCCCGAGCCTGACCCAGCAATCGAAATGCTGCGTCCAGGCAAAACGAGAGAAAACGCGGTGTTCGCAAGCTAACCAATCTTGAATCCACCGAACCGGCTACCGCGAAAGGCTTTCTTGATCCGTTTGAATACCGGTGATTCCGCTGACAACTGATTTGCACGATACCCGCAATCGACTCCAACGCGTAACAATCACGGATTTGGCTATCATCAATTTGTCCTGACTACAGATTCGGGAGACTCAGTCTTAGCTCTTCCGCATCGTCGGACAACATCAATGGGTCGTCATAAACGACCGAACCTGGGAATTGCAGTGTTGGTGCACCTACACCACCAACTTCAAAATGCTGTCTGATTTGCCCGGCTTCCGTACCTGGCGGCGGAGGGATGATGTCCTGGGTCTGAGCTGAAGCGGTTCCGGCTAAGAACAATCCAAATTGTCCAAAGAACAATAGTGAAATATGTCGCCCGCCAGTAGTAATACGAACCTCATATACGGTGGACAATGTGTTCACAATCTGTTCCTCTCTACAATTTGAGACATATGATTGCGAATCGCTAAATTCCTAGTTATTCATTGTTGTTACTGCTTTACATAGAACTGCGTGGTTGACCAGATTTCAGCACAACCACATAATCCGAATTTAGCGATTCGCTGAAATAAATATAAAATTCTGAGGTATTTTTGTGAAATACCAAGTTGGTAATTTATTGATAGCAATTCCGCTATGTTGAAAGATCCCAAAGGACCACTTCCGCGTATGCGAGCCCTGCGTGTGCTCGAAGCCGCAGGACGTCGTTAAAGTTTCATTCGCGCCGCCGAAGAACTGGTTTCTACCAATCCAACGTGACCTTTAATCCGTGCGTGCCGAATCAAAGAATTGGTTCGAATGCAATCGCCTCAGTTAGAATCATTGAAAGAGTGGGAGTGCTAGTTCAGATCGAGGCAAATTGTCAGTTAGCACGTTATGTTGCCGATATTTTCGACACTCAATTGTCGGTGTGCCGACTGGGACGCAATAATCTGAAGGGCGTTGAAGGCGACAGCGAGAATGTGCTACTCAACTGTGCTGGACACAACCCGCGGCTGTTTCTGAAGCGATTGAAGAGAAGTTGCGCCTGTTTTTTTGCTCAGTATATGAGCGGAAAATCCGCCCTAAATGTGTGCTGTCGGGAGCAGATTACTGTTATGTGGTGCTGAGTGCGGCATAAGACCGTTTCAGCTCCCGAATAGCTGAAGTTCAGCACTTCGAAATTCGACAGAATGCCGAATTATTCAGAGCCGACTACTTAGGCGTGATAAAAGAAATGAACCATCGCAATGACGACCACCAGAAAAAGCACCGTCATCGCCAATCCCGCTCGCATGAAATCTGCGACTCAATAACCGCTTGGCACCGGAAGAACTTGCGAAGAAGTTAGATTTGCATTTCATCGAATCCACTTTCGATAATGCCTCGCAGAATCAGGCAGATCAGTAATCCATATATCGGAAATCGTGGTTAGTTTAAGTATTTGTTCCTACGATGTCACTATATTTTCCTGTGCTTCAGTTTCTTATGAAACACCCGTCCAATTTTCATCATAGGAAAAGAACCGAAAGTGCTGCCTATGCTGATCCGTGATTTTCACCGAATTTCCAAAATAGTCAACTTCTTCAATTTCCGAATAAATGTTCTCTAAACGTCGCTTTACACGGGCATCGGGACACAGATAAATAATGGGAATAATCGTTTATAGTTGACAAGTGTAAAATCAATCCGATTTTTTCGATTTTTTGGAAGATTTCTGTCGGTCCGGGTTCTGCATGGATTTCGGCTTCACACCCATCAGAATGGATACGACATCGTCAATTTCGAAGTCGGTCATGGGCGGAACATCGCCTGGCGGAGCCGGTTTTCGAGACTGCTTTGACACGATTGAATGCCGGTCAGTGAATGCGGCCATCCATTCCGTCGATCAGCTCGACGTACTTCAACCGTTTGCCGAACAGTCCGCAGATGGTGGTGTCGATCTGGACCATGGTATCCAGTTCACGAACATTCTGCCGGGCGCTGAACTCGTCCACATACTTCTGCAGGTGCTTGGGACTCATTTTGTGATACACGCCGTAGTAGCCGCGCTTCAGACATGACCAGAACGATTCGGCGCCATTGGTATGCGCCTGACCCCTGACATATTCACCAACCGAATGTCTGACTGTCTCATGCCTGTAGCCATGCTGCTGAAGTCCTTCATAGGCGCTCGCATCATCCGTATAGACCGTTGAGCCTTCTGAAACGCTGTCACAGACAATCTGGTGCAGCGTGATGGCCTTGGTATCGGCCACCCTGAATGACTTGATCTGCCTGCTGGTGCGTTCCTTGATGCCAACCACCGCAGTTTTGCCGACCACCCCTCGCCCAGCGTTGAGCTTCTTATCCTTATGTTTGTTCTTCTCCCGGCCACCCAGATAAGTCTCGTCCACTTCCACCTGACAGCCAAACAGCTGTGATGCATTGTTCGCCCAGGCCGTTCTGATCCGGTGGGCCATGAACCAGGCATTCGACTGATGCATGCCGATGTCGTTGGCCAGCTTGTAACTCGAAACCCCTTTCAGTGACGTCGACAGCAGATAAATGCCCATCAGCCATTTCCGATACGTGATGTTGCTGCCTTCCATGAGTGTTCCGGTCTTGACGCTGAAATATTTGCGGCACGGTCTGCACCAGTAGGGCATGGTCTTATGACTGGCCTGACGGGTCTTTGTCGATTCGCACCGCGGACAGATGCGCCCGTCTTTCCAGCGCAGCGATTCGATGTATTCCATCGCATCGGACTCCGTCGCAAACTGTTCCAGAAACTCGTAAAGGCTGACACGCTTTCGGTCTTTTCTGCTCTTGTGCATGAAATATACTTCCCACCTGATTTTTCTACGTTGGAAAGTATATTTCAAAAAGTTGGTTTTGTCAACTATTAACGATTATTCCCTAAATAATCTCATCCCACTGACCAAATTTTCTAGCGTGGAGATGGGACCCCATAATTCTGGGGTATCGGTTCTTGGACTTTACAGTCCGCTCGACTTCGATTGCAACTCTTACACCATCTGGACGCGTCGCCACAACATCCGGAAATATTCCACGTTTCTTGCTGAAACGTTCAGAGCCACTGCATTTGGTCCAATCATACCAGCCGCTTCGCTCCGCCGATATCCGAAGCCGCTGAATATCCAACTGATGCGTAAACGAAACGGGGTTAACTAATTTCTTGCTGAAAGCACGTCGATTTTCTGCATCAGGAATCTTCTCTCGAACGCTGTTAATTCCGTAGGCAGTAATTCCCCAAATTTGTGCCGAAGAATTTTCAACGAAAGAAATTTCCACACTTCGAATCATCTTTGTTTTTGACAATTCATCCAATACTTGATTCAGTTGCTCCTCGTTTAAATCCACTAACAACTCACTGATGATATCGACATGCGTCCACATCTCGCCAAACAGATAGTGCAATATCGCTTCACCTGGCTCTCCACCCCAATCAATCGCTGGCATGTTGCCTGGCTGTTCAAATTCATCAGTGTTATCTGTCACCTGTGTCAGCAAATCAACGCCCAGGTCAACCGCTAATTCCGCCACTACAATTTCAGTTGAAGTCTTGACAACGCGCATTGGCTCTGCAAATGCCAGTTTGGGTAGCCCTGCCCCTATACAAACTGCACAAGATTTTGGCAGGCTCAGTACAGTATTCACATCAATCAGATTGCGCGTTGTCTCTCCAACCGATCGAGAAGAAGACAGCGATTCTGACAGTTCAATATTTCGTTCGGCCTGCATGTTTTGAGTGGATACCAAAATTTCCCCTGTCTGATTGGAAATCCAAGTTGCAGTAGCGTAATCCGCTGGGCGATAGAGCCACTTTATTGGCGTCGTATCAAGAACTGTCGCTCGTACCGACATTTCCCTTAGGTCGGCCCCGCAACTGGCAAAGTCTCCTAAAGACTGGTGCGCTAGCAGAATGTTGCAGCCCTTGTCACGGATTGTGCCAAGAGCGTTCAATGCGGGATGACTCAGCAGATACTTGAATTCATCGAGAAAAATTGAGCAGTGACGTTTACGATCTCTTGACCTTTCAATTAACTGGATCAATCGAACAAACAGCATTTTCTGTAGAGTGATGATCGGCTCATTTCTTACGGAACCGACGAAGTAGGTGCAACCTCCTTCCTCAATTCTCGCACTCAAATCGACACCTTCTTTCGTCTGCGTACACTCCAAACCACTGACTTCATCAAGTGCCGCGAAAAACGCCTTACCACCAGTCATCAGTTCGTCGCTGGCTGAACTTCGCGCTTTGCTGCCAATTTCACTCAGCGTCATTGTGCTATCGGCTACAAATGAAGCAGCCATTCTGGCGGCTTTACGATCATCCAGTCTGTAGAAATCGGCAGAATTTCCTCGTCGTCCCAACTCCAGGCCTGCGTATAGCATTTCTTCGACCTCATCCGTTGAAGCTTTGAGAATCGGATTGATTTGTGGTGCAGGTTGACGTAAATCGACAAATTCAAACGGAACCTTTGCCCTTTCACATGCCGCCCTGTAAACACTAGGGGCCCATTCGTCTTCTTTCGGATCGAACACAAACACCGCATCACCATAGAGCAGTGATTGTGTCAGTGTAACACCCGCCTGCACACCCTTGCCCGCACCTGGTGGACCCATAATCTGAACATGAGAAGTCTTCCACCTATCTCTGTTGATCGAAACCGTATTTCCCTCAACATCCTGACCGAGATAAACCCGTTCTTCCTTGATCGCCCTTTCAATTTCCTTCTCGATGTCGGCATCTGGACGATCGTAAAAGCTCTGCTCAACCGTCCTGATATCCGTCAACTGGTCTTGTAGGCCAGTGCGAAGCGTTTTTTGGTGCAGGAAATTGATGATCTTGGGTTCAATAAATCGACCCAGAAGATAAGCAGTCGCTATACCGGCAAAGATTCCAACGAATCCGGAAATCATATGACTCTGCGACACCCAATTCCATTCAACTCTTCCCGAGGATTTAGCAATGAAGTGAAGTATCAGCAGGACACAAACTGCTACAGGAAGGACTCCAAATCCTATTCGAGAGCAGAAAGTGATCCAACTCGGGTGCTCACGGAACATCAGTGCGATACGCAAGCCGGAGATGAGAAGGAATCCAAGTAGAAATACGGCCAGGTGGGAACTAAACTGAGACGAATAAAAGACCGTCGAAATGAACGTATCGAAGTTTGAGAACGAGCCCATTAGTTTGTGTCGAATGCCAGTTGCCAAGCTTCGTGCAGGCAAAATTCAATCCTTGATTACCGGAAAAGATTTACCTCCTACGTTAACAATTCAGTCTGACCGTATCTATGCCAGATTTCAAGTAATTATTAGCAACAATGCTCGAGCCATGTTCAAATTATGGACCCCAGAGCTGCAGCACATCGACAAACAACACGCGAAAGAAAAACAAAAGTGCAATGCTGCCAAAGAGAAGCCGAACCGTATCTCTCTCCCCCTCTTCGTTTCGATACGTGAGCGCGTGATAAGCCACAGCACCTGTAATAATTAGAAAAAAGATATCCAAACCCATCTATAGATTCGTCATATCAGTAACATGGTGGAAGCAGGCACTTCACAACTCTGAATTTAACTGCCACTTCGGCAATCAATACCAAGAGTCCCATAGTAATGAGTATCATCACAAAATAACGCAATCCAGCTCGCACAGATTGGGGTGTTGCATCCGGCAATCTGGAAATGCCCAGTTCCTCCTTATTCAACACTCCCTGTGATTGCAGGTCTAAAATCATTCGTGAGTATCCCCGCACCCAGTGAGGGACAATTTTGTTGAACATATACCGGCCGAAATGGCTTTCCAAAACCCGATTGTTTGGCAATTTTCCGAACCACCATAAATAGGCCAAGCCAAAGTAGTCGTACTCACGAATTTCAAGAAGCGCTGACAACTCAAGAATATCTTCGACATCGTCCGGAAGATCTTCATCCATGTGATGATATCGTCGAATGCTCTGATTCAATTCATCTTCATCCAGCTGCTGTCCATAAATTTTTTGGCGAAGCCGCCAAGTGAATCTCAAGAACAAACGCCAAATCAAAGCGAGAATTTGCTGAACTATCGACATAATCGATGATTTTCTAAAACCAATACTTGATTATTTGCTGTATGTTAATTTCAAATTTGGATTCTGTTGTCAGAATTTGGCGTACTCAATACTGCCAGCTAGCCGGAGGGGTCGTAAATCAGACAATTTATCCGTCAACTCAGCACTAAGTGAACATCCCTCAAACTCAGAACCGGGTGGTAGAAATAATTTCAAACGCTGTCGTTGCAACTTTTTGGTTTCATTGGTGAATAAAAATTTCAATTTAAGGAAGCCCCAATCACCATTTATTTAATATTTGAAAACCGCTGAATGATATAAGTCAGGGACTAAATTGAATTACATCAGTTCCTTATTTGACTACCAGAAGATTGGAGAGTTTCTAACTATGGCAAAAGCATATTGGATTGCTCACGTTACCGTCACCGATATGGACGACTACCAAAAATATGTCGCATCTGCCCCACCAGCGTTTGAAAAGTACGGTGCGAAAATTCTCGCACGAGGTGGAAGTCATGAAGTCATGGAAGGTAGTGGCCGAGCCCGCAATGTAGTCATCGAATTTGCGTCATATAAAGATGCACTCGCATGCTACCGTTCGGAGGAATACCAAAAAGCACGAGCGCATCGAATAGATGCCGGAATCGCCGATATTACGATTGTCGAAGGCATCTGATGATTCGGAATTTATTTATGTGCCCATTGAAAGTCGAACGCGGAGACTGCAATTTGGTAATTGAATTGAACTTGATCGGCAATTCCAGCAATCAAAGACATAGCCGGGAGTCTAACAAATGACCAGAGATACTTACAAATATCACTTCAAAATGGGTAACAAAATTTTACATACAGGAATTACAAATAACCTCGAAAGGCGTGAGAGAGAGCATAAACAAACTTTTGGGAACAGCGGCCACATAAAAAAGGTAGGCAATGCAACTACCCGAGATGAAGCGCTGAAGTGGGAGACCGAACAAACTCGCAGAGGGAATCCTACTCGAAAGTCGCGCTATATGAATAGCCACAATTCCGGATAAACGTATGGATTTCGAACTCTTTCTTCAGATTATTGCTTTGTTTGTTGCGGTGATTGCAGTTGCATTACCGGCATTGATTGTATTGAGTGGTTACATTTACATAAGGAAGTTTGAGAATCATTTCGACAATATTGCTGATCAGGTTGATCAAATTTGGGATCACCTAGACAAAATTGAGGATTGAAATAATTTGAAACGCAATGTTGTTAATACAAAAGCAACTTGACAGTTAAACTCCCGGTTTTGTTGTAGACTGTCGTGATAAAGAAGAGTATTGCAACTTTCCCAGCACAGATTCGAAACTTCGGAAAACTTAATGTATGGAAACTCAGAAAATTTGGCTACTCAAGGGCATCTGAGACGAAATTTTCCAAATTAGTTTCAGACTGTCCAAAAAGCGAGTACGGTGTCTTTCAGCTGATAGCGGTGCTGCAAAGTTCTAGTCGGACTGCTGTTGTCCAAAGTTTGCTGTTTGCGTATTAAGTCAGTGTGCAAGTTTATGTAAGTTGCCTCCAACGGCTCATGGCCAAACTACAAACCTATGGTTGCCTGATCAACACCATACTGAAACGTGGCATTGCACAACTATAATTCTCATTTCTAAACCGGCAAAAAGCATAATAAGGGCATACTATAGGAATCTATCTGTACAACAATGTCACAAAAAACATAGATAGAACAGATTGGGGATTACATATCTAAGTTTCCAATCTGGTGAGAACTAGTCCTTACTTTATCCCCCTCCCTCTAGGGAAACCAATTCTGCACGCAGATTTGGTGGGAGTGGGGAGGGGAGCTGTCCTACAAAAATGAACCGCATTCTTCTCAGTTTTGCGATCCGGACTCCTCCCGTTAATACTAATGTCACATTTTGATTCGTACCAGCCATGAACATGGAACAAATGAAGTTTTATCAGAACAAGCTCGCTCACGAGATGGACTCGTGGGATGTCTTCGAGGCTCTTGAAAACGGCGAACCTCTGATCGTCGTCGATGGCCGCACAGCTGAGGCCTACGCGCAAGAACACATACCCGGTTCCGTCAACCTGCCGCACCGAGAATTGTCGACCACTACGACGGCAACGCTCGACAATTCCAAGACTTACGTCTGCTATTGCGACGGCATCGGCTGTAACGCTTCGACTAAAACCGCACTCAAGTTGCTGTCCCTCGGCTTTGAAGTTCGCGAGTTGATTGGCGGACTGGACTGGTGGAAACGCGACGGCTACGCCACCGAAGGCAGGAAAGCGCAGGCTGGGAAAGAACTGGTCTGCGGATGTTGAGCCTGACAGGCGGCTTTACTGTCGCCAAACCCTTCCGCGATCTGTGTGAAAGTGAATCTCTCGGTGGGCTTTTCCTGACGCTTTGAGTGACTTGGCAACCTCAGTATATTTACCAAATTGAATCCAAGATATGACCCTTTCACACTGACTAATTAATCCCAGCTACACTAGGAAAAATCTGCCATGTCCAAAGCAACCGTTATCGGTATTTTCATTACTCAGGAACCAGAGTCTGATATGAACGCAGTTGAGTCAGTTACAGCCGTTGCTGGTCGTGGAATAATTGGTGATCGCTACTATTCCCTTTCGGGCAGTTTCTCGAAACCCAATATCGAGCCTGACCAGGAAATCACCCTGATTGAATCAGAGGCATTTGAAGAATTGCATAAGGAACATGGAATACAACTCGAATATGCACAATCGAGGAGAAACGTCGTTACTCGTGGTATTGATCTCAACAGCCTCGTCGGCCAAACTTTTCAGGTAGGAGAATTGACGCTGACCGGCTTGCGATATTGCGAGCCATGTACTTATCTCAGTGGCCTGACCGGGCACCCGAAACTGGTCAAACTATGGCGAGGCAAGGCAGGACTGCGGGCACAAATCAATCAAGGCGGAAAGCTATCTGTTGGTGACTCTTTCGTTACAGAGGATTATTCGAAGTAATTCGCTTTAAATCACCATCCAGAAATGGAAAGTCTGTAAATCAGATGCGTCCGACCCGGTCCAGTTGAAATGACATCGACCGGTACCCCTGTCAATTCTGAAATTCGGTCAAGATAGTGTCTGGCAACTGATTCATATTGTCGAAATCTGCAATTCGATTTAGCCCCTGCAAAAGAAAAGGATTTCCTCCATGAAATCTTCGCATCTCACCTCCCGACAACTTGTTGCATGGTTTTTCTCCCCGATTCCCAATCGGTGTGAGTCTTCTGATTGACGACAATTTTCTAAATTTGTGTGTAATTCTATCCGGCCTTGAAATTCACTCGTTTAAGTGGTGCGGGCCCTGATAAAATCCGCCGTCTGGCTTTCTAAGATTCTCACGGTTTTTCACACCATTAGATTCTGGTATTGGCCGACCTCTATTGTCAGCCTGTTGTGTCATCAACACTCGTTTCTCTGGCACTGATTAAGCGGTTGAATAATTCAGATTGCCTGATCAACATGAACCATGAACTGGTGCGGCTGTCCTCTTTGATCGACTGGAGCGTGTTCGATGACCGTTTCGGCATCCTGTATCACGCCGATAAGGGCAGTCCTGGATTACCCACCCGACTGATGGTGGTTTGCTGTATCTGAAACACATTCACAGGCTGTCCGATGAGCAGCTGCTCCATGGCTGGCTGGGACGCAATCCTCTGAAAGGCACTGAAGGTGACAGTGTGAACGTGCTGCTGAGCTGTGCGGGACACAATCTGCGTCTGATCCTGAAGCGATTGAGGGGCCAGTGTGCCTGTATGTTTTCTCGCTCGGTTCATGACCGGATTATTCGGCTCAAACGGGCACTGTCAGAGGGCTGAATTCCCGTTATTTGGCACTGAGCGCGGCTTAAGGACGTTTCAGCTTCCGAATACCCGACGTTGATTGCTTCGAATATCGACGGAAAACCGAACTATTCAGTGCCAACTAAATAACATTATCTTGGAGGAGGAAAATCCCTTGGATTCACTATATTTCAGGTAATTCACGTAAATGTGACAGCGCAACATGGTGAATGCGCACACTCATCTGACGTATATTGGACAACCACTTCCGCTTTGGTGGTTTGTACTCGAGCCTATATCCCTTGGGCCGAATTCTGCCATTCTCGTCCGTGAATTTATTTTGAGCAGGGTGAAAAGCATGACCGAAAGTTTGTTTGACAGCGGAAAAGTTGCGCTGCTTCTGCCAGATAAGTTCACGAGAGTTTTCTTCTTCAAATCCCAAAGCTACAGTTCGTCGATAGAGCCACGTTTTGAACCAGAATATGTGTTTCTTCAAATCTTTGTAAAATGAATTTTGTGAATCTGTGTAATTGTAATGAGAAATATCACCGTAACTGTTGATGATAGAACACATCGCGCTGCCCGTATCCGCGCTGCTGAGCTGGATACCTCAGTGTCTGCATTAGTTCGCGACTATTTAAGAACCCTAGTTTATGACCAAGGAGAAAAGATGGAACTGAGTGGAAAAGTCAGTAAAAAGACCAGAGCCGAATATCGTGAAAGAAAGCTCGGGGATGCTATAGCGAACATTCGTATTTCATCTCCTGAATTCAGCGCTGCAGACAATCTTTCCCGCAACACTCTAAACGACCAAGCCGGAACCAACCCTGGTTCCATTTACTCGGGCGGGATAGCCAAAGACGATAATCTGTAGAGCGATTTGTGTAAACTGCCTAATGCGTTTCGTCGATAAAAAATACTAATCTACGCAATCAGCCCCGACCCCACCGAAGCCGCAAAACAGAGCGTTGCTCTGGAAATTCTGGTTGCGGAAAAGTTGACCGTATCAGTCCAGGTTCTTCAGGAATTTTATTACCAGACAACCCGTGAGAGTCGACGAGATGCGATCTCACACGGCAATGCCTTGGCATTTATTGAAAGCATCGGGCATATTCGTGTTCAGGATTTAACGCTCGAAGTATTTCGAAAAGGTGTTTCGATCAGCCAACGCTTCCGTATATCCTATTGGGATGGTGCTATACTCGCCGCTGCCAAGGTCGCTGGCTGTATTGAAATTTATTCCGAAGATTTGAATCATTAGCAAGACTACGGTGGAATTCTCGTGATTAGTCCATTCGTGTAATCAACCAGAAAAAAATTTTATTGCGTTAGACAACTGAAGTGAAGGATGTACTTGCAAGACCACGAATGAAGCAGAAGATTAGCAAACAATAGAACTACTGAATTGTCTTTGGAGGCGATCGAATTCCGAGTCTAAAATTACAGTTTGCAGAGGTTCGGATATGTTGCGTCCGTGCCCACCAAGTCTAGACTGTTAATTCTGTTGAACTTGCTGTAGTTAATTCAACAGTTGGTTGTCTCGATACGAAATTTTTCGAATATTCCAAATATGGCTATGCTGCCCCACATGCTTCATAGTTCGACATCTGCAGGATAAACTTTTCGATAATTCTTACTGCATCAGATAATAGTATTAGATACAGATAATTATGAAACTATATTATAATTATCATGTCGTATATTTGCATCTGTTATATGTCGTATATTTGTAGAATAGCGTTATGGTTCTTAATACTTTGGAAAGCAGGGTTAGATACAGATTGAGTCGCAGCAAAGATTCGGTCTTCACACCCAAGGATTTCTTAGACTTATCAGACCGCGACCAGACAGGTCGAGTGTTGAGAAAATTGGTTGCTGAACAGGCTCTAGTCAAGATTGGCAACGGTTTGTATGCGAAGACTAAGACATCCTCAGTAACAGGGGAAAAAATTCCTGCTAGACCCCTACCTGATTTGGCAAAGGAGGGGCTGACTAAAATCGGTGCAAGCGTTGTGCCGTCACGTGCTGAGGTGGCATATAACTCGGGCAAAACAACTCAAGTGCCAACAGGACGAGTTATAGCAATCAAGGGCAAGCGTGTTTCTCGTAAGATCGGTTATAACGAAAATCTCATTGTTTTAGAACGTGGCGCTAGACAGTGAACTGATAATCGATGTAGCGACCGAGATGGGTGTCGACGCATCATTCATCGAAAAAGACTACTACGCAACCAAAGTTGTCCAGGCAATCGCTAATTGTTCTCATAGCGAGATTAAGCCTATATTTTGTGGTGGTACAAGCCTCTCCAAAGGATACGGGATTCTCAAGAGATTTTCCGAAGATGTGGACTTTCGTGCACAGTTCAACGTCGGTACAACGCCAACCCAATCGATTCGTAAAGAATTTAGGTACGAAATATACGGCTTGATTGAATCAATAGAAGGGATTACACCGGACATGAAGCGAAGGGACACGGGAGGGGATTATTTCAAAATCCCTTTGATGTATCAACAAATTACCGATGTTTCGTCAGCATTAAGACCATATTTGAAACTAGATTTCAGCTTCACACAAGCCAGACGCGATCCCCAAAGTCGTCCAATATCTTCTTTTGTTGCAGAGTTTTCAAAGAATCCACCGGATACTAGTATCTTGTGCTTAGCCCCAATAGAGACAGCTGCTGACAAATTCAGCGCACTCCGATTGCGAGTGAATAAAAGAAACCGAAGTGATGAGCAGGATGATCCTGCTATGATCAGACATCTCCATGATTTGTATGTCCTGAGGGACTATGTGTTATCACAAGATAAAGATTTTAAGGCGATGGTACATGCTTCATATGAAGCAGATGAAAAAAGGTCGAGCCGTTGTCTTGGTATCCCTCTGCAAGAAGCGATTGAACAGATGTTGGCCAAACTAAGTAAAGACGTATTGTATGAAGCAGAGTACGACGGCTATGTAAAAAGTATGTCCTATGGCGGGTCGCAGGATTTAGCTAGCTTTGATGTAGCGATTGATTTTTTAAAGAAACTGTCACGAAAATTTTAGATGGATACGGATAAAACCGAGTAAGCTACCATATGTTTCCACTAAGTCATAGCGACAGATGATGACGGAATTTTGAGGCAATTTATTCCCCAAAAAAGGGAATTGCGTTGCTGTAAATTTTGACTTATCGAGTCAGACAATTACCTCCGTTTATTCAACTTACCGTGTTCAAGATTCGAAAACTAATATTTTTAATTCGGCAACCAAATACATCAACATAGAAACTGTGATAGCAAGGGTTCGCCAATATTCCGACCTTGTCCACCAAGTTAGTAGTTAGTTTTACTCGTTTAGTTAGAGGTGAATGTACAAGATGCAACAGGAGTATTTGGAACAAATGGAAGAAATCAAGCTTCGGATACAGTCTGTCGAAGAAATTGCAGAAGGAGCATGGAATAAACTCGAATAAGCACAGTCGAGGAGAAGCGTCGTAACTCGCGGAATTGATCTCAACAGCCTGGACGGCCAGACTTTTCAGGTTGGAGAATTGACGCTAACCGGCTTGCGATATTGCGAGCCATGTACTTATCTCAGTGGCCTGACCGGGCATCCGAAACTGGTCAAACTATGGCGAGGAAAGGCCGGACTGCGAGCACAAATCAATCAAGGCGGAAAACTGTCTGTAGGTGACTCATTCGTCACAGAGGATTAATCGAAGTTATTCGCTTTGAATCACCATCCAGATATGGAAGGTCTGTAAATTAAATGTGCCCTGTCGGGTCCAGTTGAGATGACATCGACCGGTACCCCCGTCAATTCTGTGATTCGGTCAAGATAGTGTTTGGCATTTGCTGGCAACTGGTCGTAATTTTGAATGCCCAATGTTTCCTCCTGCCATCCTGGCAGGTTTTCATAGATCGGTTCACATTGCTGCAACCGCAACGCGTTACCCGAACTGTTCGACAGTTCGTTGTCGGCAGTCTTATATCCAGTACACACTCGGATTGTTTCCAATCCATCGAGAACATCCAGTTTGGTGACGCACAAGCCGTCAAAATGATTCAACTGATGAGCACGACGTACCAGAACTGCATCAAACCAGCCGCATCGGCGCGGTCGTCCAGTTGTTGCTCCAAATTCGTCCCCCGCCTTTGCGATATGTGCCCCGACGCCATCATGTAATTCTGTTGGAAACGGTCCACTCCCCACACGAGTTGTGTACGCTTTGACAATTGCCAGTACATGATCAACTTTGGACGGTGCGATACCGGCACCTGTTCCAATCGCCCCAATCCCTGTATTCGAAGATGTAACGAACGGATAAGTGCCGTGATCAATGTCCAGCATGACACCCTGCGCACCCTCAAACAAGACCTTCTTGTTTTGTACCAATAAGGAGTTAACGTCAGAACTGACGTCTGTCATCATCGGTACCAGCCATTCTGAAGCTGAAATCAGATCTGAAATAATCTTTTTGCTATCAACCGCTTTCTGGCGATAAAAGTTGGTTAGAAGATAATTGTGATAGTCCAGCAGTTCCTCAGCTTTCGCCTGAGCGGACTCAAGATCATTCAGGTCATGTAGTTTAAGCCCGCGTCTCGCTACTTTGTCTTCGTAAGCAGGACCAATGCCACGACTCGTCGTACCGATCGCCTGATTGCCCTTTTTCGCCTCTCGCGCCTGATCCAAAGCGGCATGACTCGGCAATAGCAGAGCACAATCTTCACTGATTTTGACTCGGTCGACAATACTGCCAAGGTGCGATTCGAGGTGATCAATTTCTCCTCGCAACGCGTCGATTGAAAGTACAACACCGTTTCCAATGTAGGTCGTAACCTGCTGTCTTAAAATTCCCGCTGGAATCAGGTGTACGATAACTTTGTTTCCGCCCGCCACTAGAGTGTGACCGGCGTTATGTCCACCTTGAAATCTGACTACGGCATCGGCACTATTGCTCAAGCAGTCAACGATTTTGCCTTTGCCTTCATCGCCCCACTGCCCTCCAACAATTGCCAGAGACTGAATCATCAAACTTCCCCTTCAATAGCCAAAGGAACAACTCGCCACTTACCTGCTTGACAGATAAACTCCCGATCACAAGAGTGAATCAAACTGGCTCGTGTCTGATCCGGCAACTGGTGTATAACGCGGTCACCGCGACCTATCAGAGCACCAATCTGCTCTCTCGGAACAGTCGAGTTTAGAGGCACCATTACTGCTTTTTTACATTCGCCACGAATAGCCCGACGAAGCAACCGTAAATCCCCGCTGAATCCTGTTGCCGCACAAGGTGTGCCATAAGCTGCCATGACACTATCATATCGACCACCTTTCGCCAGTGGCTGCCCATATCCCGGTCCGTATGCAGAAAATATCACCCCTGTATGGTATTGATAACCACCGACTTGGGCAAAATCTACGTGAAGCGATACCCCATTATTTTCCTCAGCGACTCTTCTGACCACTCTCTCAAACTCAGAAAGTAACTGTGGAACGTTGTTCCCGACGGATTTCAGTCGATTTTCAGCCTCATCCAAGATATCAATGCCACCGTTAAGTTCAATCAGATTGGAAAATATCTCAATGGCCTCTGCTCGTAGTCCCTCCCGACCTGCGAGCGCATCTAGTTCAGGTTTTGATTTGCGTTTAAGTGCATCTAGCAGGGCATTTTCAAGAGACGACTTTTTATACCCGAACTGCTCAATCAAACTTTCAATGATACCAACGTGACCCAATGACACTGAAAGCGAATCTATTCCGGCAATGCGAAGCGACTCGATCATGAGTCGAATGATTTCACAATCTGATTCAAGCGACGAAGACCCGAATAGTTCAGCTCCAAACTGCAGAAGTTCCCTGCTGCCACCTATACTAGGTACTCTGGCAAGCAAAGACGAACCAAAGTAGCAAAGTCGAACTGGCTGCTCTTGAACGGGTAAGTGAAGCGCCGCAAGTCGTGCAACTTGAGGTGTCATGTCAGCCCGAATGCCAAACATTTTGCCACTCACATAATCCGGGGTCTTTACTGTGAGCACATCAAGATCATCGTTCGTGCCACCAAGCAGACATTCAACAAAATCAGCTAATGGTGGAACGACTAGCTCGTAACCATTTTGATACAGGCAATCAAGAAGTTCACGACGCAGCTGTTCAAACTCCCACCCGTCATAAGGCAAAATCTGCTCAACTCCGTCGAGTTGTATCCAACCACCAGTCATGGATCAGAGTTTATGGAAATAGGAAAGTAAGAGTTTGATAATGCCTGGTTTCAGAATGAAACCCTGGCGACCAAGAATTTCGTCTATCAGAGTTTACAACGTAGTGGCAAGCCAGATAAGCCCTAATCCTATAGCAACTGAGATCATACCAATCCGACGCAACACCCCAACTCTGGTTTCAAGCAACCTTTTCAGTAACTGGCGAGAGACATCCGGTAAAGCAAAGTAAACCGCACCTTCAATCACCAGAACCAGTCCCACAGCCGCCAGAATGACCTGCCAGACATTCACGTCGCGATAATTTGTGAGATCAGCCGCCTGACTCACTCATTGTCGTGGCAGCGCCCTCCACATCTGAAATAGCGTTGAGTTCAAGTGGCATGCTATCTTTCAATGCGGGGTCCATTGAACCTTTAAAGAACCTGAAGAACTCTGAATTCGGTTCTAAAATCAGCAAATCATCTTTACTCTGAAAAGTGTTGCGATATGCAAGGAGACTGCGATACAACCGATAAAATTCAGCATCACGCCCATACGCATTAGCATAGGTCAGAGTTGAAATTGCGTCGCCTTCACCGCGAATTTGTTGAGCTTCCCGGTAGGCGTTTGCAACCGTAATTTCTCGTTGGCGGTCAGCATCTGCACGAATACGCTCAGCTGCTTCAGCTCCTTGCGCACGAAGTTCTTTAGCAACTCTGGCACGCTCAGCTTCCATTCGACTGTACACTCGCTCGCTGACTTCAGGATCGAGGTCGACGCGTTTTAACCGTACATCGACTACTTCCACACCGAATTCAGATGCTTCCTTGTCAACGGCCAATCGGACAGTTTCCATAATCTCAGCCCGATCTCCAGAAATTACATCCTGTACTGGCCGCTTACCAAATTCCTGTCGCAGACTGTCATTCACCCGCTGTGCAAGTCGGGCACGAGCATTGGACTGCAAACCACTAACTGTGACGTAGTATTTTGCAACATCCCGAATTCTCCACTTTGCAAAGGAGTCAACAACCAGGTTCTTTTTCTCACCTGTCAGGTACAGTTCCGGATCAGCATCCATCGTCTGAATACGAGCATCGTAGTACTCGACGCTATTGATGAATGGTTTTTTGAAGTGCAATCCGGGTTTATCGTGTGATTCGACAATACGCCCAAATTGGAAAATAATAGCCTTTTCACGCTCGTCGACGTAATAAACGGTCTCATAAACTAACACGCCGAGAATAACGACTACGACTCCCAGCACTAATGTTTTGACTGACATTTCTCTTTCCTCAGATTCTTGCTTCGATTAACCGCCTATGCGCCGGTCGCGGGTATCGGTGCGGTTTGGACGATTGGAACTGCTAATCAGATCGGACTGATCGTCAATCTGTCCAATTCTACCGTCATTGGTATTCGAAGCACCGCTGTTGCGTCGTTGAATGATTTGATCAAGCGGTAGATAAATGATGTTGTTGCTATTTTGCTGATCAATTAGCAATTTGGTTGAATTGTTCAGAACTTCTTCCAAGGACTCAAGATACAAGCGGTCTCGGGTAATTTGTGGCGCCTTTCGATATTCATCATAAATCTGCTCAAATCTAGAAGCTTCACCCTCTGCGCGGGCAACAATACTAGCCTTATAGGCTTCTGCTTCCTGGACAATTCTAGCAGCCTGACCTCGTGCTCTCGGAATGACGTCGTTGGCGTAAGCTTCCGCTTCGTTTTTAAGTCGCTCTTCGTCTTCCCGAGCTTTCACTGCGTCATCAAAAGCCGCTTTCACTTCAGCTGGCGGTTGTGCGTTCTGCATCTCGACCGCTCTTACATTCACACCTGTCTTATATCGATCAAGAATTTCCTGCAATAGGTTGCGGGTATCGCGTGCAATTTCGGCCCGGCCTTCTGTAATCGCGAAGTCCATAGTGTTGCCACCGACAATTTCTCGAACTGCGCTTTCAGTAGCCTGGCGTACTACCAAGTGAATTGGATCACTAACATTGAACAACAGGTCTTTGGGGTCTTTGATGTCATACTGCACTGCAAACTGAATATCGATAATATTCTCATCTGCAGTCAACATAAGAGCTTCACGTGTAACCGGTGTAATTGTTCGGTTTCGCTCGCTGACTCGATAACCAACTTCAACCGTATTGACCTTCTGAACATTGACGATCAGAACCTGTTCGATCGGAAATGGCATGTGCCATCGAAGACCTGCATCGGTTGTCTGGGTATATTTGCCGAATCGAAGTTCAACGCCCTGCTCACCTTGTTCAACAACATAAAGCCCGCTTGAGACCCACAAACCGATAATCACCAACAGCGCAACCCCAATGAGTGTCTTTCGGGCTCCGCGTCTTCTGGGAGACCTCGGTTTCGTACTAGGGGGGTCACCAGGACCACCTGAACCACCCTTATTACCAAAACTCGAGAATACCCGCGAAAATTTGTCTTGAATGTCGCTTACGATTTCATCTATTTCGGGCGGACCTGAGGATCCTCCCCGTTGTCCGGAGTTTTTATCCTGACGACCCTTGTCGGGTTCATCCCACGGCATTTGAATTAAAACCTCAACGTTAAAGTATGTGATGTTTCCCTTATTCAAGGCAACGCGAATGTGCCCACCTCGATTCGAAAGGATACGCTGGAGGTTCAATTATACGATTTTAGACCTATACATAGAAGAGGGTTTGTTCCCCCCTGTACCATAAACTGGTATCTGATCACCTACCATTGTTATACATTTAAGTGTAACCGAAATCACTTTGAGCGAAGTGAAGTGAACGAAGCGAAAAGTGATTTCGTTGGGAAAGATTTAATGGTTCTGTTAACGGCCAGTCTCATTGAGTAGTCGGATCAGGTCAAGTCAGGCGAACAATCGGGAGCAACCAACACCCCCTGTGCCTTAATTGAGTACCTAGGGGGGACCTGTGCCCCGGTTGTTGGCCGCGATGAAACCCCAGTGGGTAGTTTGTGCTTCGAGCACCAGTACAGGGATCGGATGAGCATCGTGGCAGCCAGGCGACATTGAGACGAGCTCAGTGGGGTCATGAAAAGGAGAGGTACAGTGAATGAGATTGAATATTTTGTTGGAATCGACTGGGGGCGAGGCAATCATCAGGCGTGTCTGGTCAACACACAGGGTGAAGTGATTGACTCGCGCAGTTTCAGGCATGGCGGCCGCGGCTTGAATCAACTGGCGGACTGGGTTGATTCCATGACCGACACTGTCAAGGTGGCGGTTGCAATTGAGACACCTCACGGACCGGTGGTTGAAGCCATGATGGAGCGGGGTTTTGCAGTCTATTCGATCAATCCCAAACAGCTGGACAGATTCCGCGACCGAGTGTCGCCGGCGGGTGCCAAGGATGATCGGTTGGATGCTTACGTGTTGGCCATCAGTCTGCGGACCGATGCACACTGTTTCCGTTTGCTGCAGCCTCTGGCCGCAGAGATTGTTGAACTGCGGGAACTCACTCGCATCGCCGACAATTTGACCAAGGACCGAGTTCGCCTGCTGAATCGAATTCGCCAGTTGCTGTGGCGGTATTACCCGCAGTTCCTTGATTTGGAAAGTGATTTGTCAAAGCCCTGGGTCAGGGAGCTGTGGCATCGAATACCAACGCCGGCCAAGGCCACTGCAGTGCGCAGATCAACCATCGAAAAGCTGCTTAAAAAACACCGGGTCCGCCGGATCAGCGCCGAAGAAGTGCTCCAGATTCTGAAAACCCCAGCGATCTCTGTTGCTGCCGGCACCGAACAGGCCGTCTGCACTGGGTTGAAAATAGCTTTCGAACAGCTGCAGTTCAACCAGCGCCAAAGCAGTGAAATCAACGCTCGCATCGATCAGCTGATCGAACTGATTACCGCATCGGATGATGCAAAAGCGGGAATAAACTGGCAGCGTGACGTGGCCATCCTGTCCTCGATTCCAGGCGTCGGACGAATCATCCTCGCCACGCTGCTTGCCGAAGCTTCCGGTCCATTGCACAAACGAGACTACCAGGCCTTGCGATGCCTGTGCGGAATCGCTCCAATTACGAAACGCTCCGGAAAATCCAACATCGTGATACGACGGCTTGCCTGCAACGCACGCCTGCGAAATGCGGTGCACTACTGGGCACAGGTCGCAGTCCAGCACGATGAGATTAGCAAGGCAAAATATAGCACATTGCGAGCCAGGGGGCACTCACACGCCCGTGCATTGCGCAGTATTGGTGACCGACTGCTGAACGTTGCCTGTGCAATGTTGAAAAGTCAATCTGAATTTAATCCCGAATGCAGATCCTTTCAGGAAGCAGCATGATTCAGCTGACTGTATAAAGTGTTAAATCGGCGTTTCAACGAGTCCGTCAATCAGCACTTGTCATGCCGCTGATTTTAGACTTGACAAATGGTGGGTAGTCCCCCCAATCCGTAAATTGGATTTGTAACAAAAAAGAAAGCCCTGTAATATTAAAGAGATAACCAAACTATCGGTTTCACCCATTGGGTGACAGCCGAAAAACTCTTTAAAGCTTACAAGGCTCACGGACATTTTTCCTACCGAACCGCCGACAGTTCACACAATCTGACCTCGCGCGCCGGACTGGCGATGCTGGCTGAATTCATCGCGCAGCTGAGGCTGGGCGAGACGGTGGATCAAGCCATGCCAGTGGCGGGCAGAAACCGCGGCTATACCGCCAGCACTTTGTTCAACACGTTCATGCTGCTGTTGCATGAGGGCGGCCGCTGTCTGGACGATGTGCTCCACCTCAAGGGCGAACCGATGCTGATGAAACTGTTTGGTTTCAAAACCGTGCCGGACGCCCACACGCTGGGCAACTGCCGCCAAACACCTGCCTGAACAGATTGAAAACCGGGGTTTGCGCTGGCAACGGATTGGCACGATACCCGCAATCGGCTCCAGCGCACTACAATCTCGGGATCGGCTGGCATCAATCTGTCCTAATTTCGGATTCGGGGACGACAATAGTCAATGGTAACAATGATATACTGGCATATATCGATTTATTCAGGACCGACTAAGTAGAACCGTTCAGCAAAAGCCAAATTTTGCCATCAAGTTACCTTTAGGATGCTTGTGGATTGGTTGAATCAGCGAGATTCGGCAACAGTGAATCCGTCGCTCACTCTAAAGCGGTTCGATACCCGCGCGAGTGTTGCTCCAAAACTTCCTCTTTATCAATTCTCTTTTTGAATTCTCCCCAATCTAGTGGAATTTAACAAGGTTAAGAATCCTATATTTCATGGTGGTTTCCTCCACTCAGTTCGTAGCTTCCATTCCGATTTTAGGGTACAGCGCCAAAACTATGTTCAACTCATTCGTTGTCTGTCTCCGTCTTGATTGTAGAGGAAAAAGCCGAATATTCGAATTGGTTTCAATTTGGCAATTTCTAGAAACTATATCCCGACATTTGAAACTGTTCATAAACTTCTGGATAGAATAAGCGAGCGGTCGCGATATCAGACATACGAATGATGACCCTAAAATCATCGTGCTTGTATTTCCTTGGGTCTATGTCGACGAATTCTTTTATTGTGGGTGAATAGTTGGTCGTAATTACCAGTTCGCGAGTAGTTGAATCCCGATATCCACTTAAAATTGGAACTATAGCAATGTCAGGTTCTTTTCGTCTTGTCATGTCGCTTTGGATAATCAAACCGATGTAGCACTTATCGTTTTTTAATGTGAATTCGACAGGTATGACTTGTTCAATAGATTGAATCATCAGTAATTTAATCACGTCGTTAGTTCTTTTCGCAGAGCGTTTTGTTGCTCTATCTTGGTCAAGAAATCTATTCCAAATTTCTGGTAAAACTAAAGCTATGAATATGCTTATTGTTAACGTCGATACATAATCGCTAGACAACCAATTCTGGTAATCGCTAGGGAACCATTCAATTTTGACTAATTCAATTTCATAACTCTCCCCAATAGAAACAAGAATCGTTGCGACTATAAATATCACTAGTCCTGCAACCATTGATTGGAACAATACGTGATATCCGGATTCCTGAAGAATTTTGTATCTCGTGAAATACCAACGAGATAAAAACCAGTATCCCGGTAAGATACTGAAGAGAATCGAATAGAGTGCGCTATTCAACGATGTAAATCAAGTACTAACCTGATTTTTCAACCAGATTTTGATTGAACATCCTTAGATTTATCAGTTGAATCAGTAGAAATTTTGAGATTGGAAAATCTATCTAGAACTTGAACGACCCGAGGGTGTTTAAAATATTCTTCGCTCTTGACGTATCGCCCACCGTTCTTAGTTATGTAGACTTTAGGCTTGCTGTCAGTTGATTCAGAATTCATCGCTAGCCCCTTGTGTGTAATGTAGTTTATGTATGTTAGTATATTACGCTACTTCTGACGCAGTATAGTATTTGTTCTGCATGTTAATCAAAGCAGTAAATAAGAACACGGAAGCGGTAATATCCGTCCATGACGAAATCAAGTACTTTAATGGACAATTCAGTCTGTTCCGGAGTGAACAGCGAAATTCATCAAATGAGATACTTGGATTATGAAACGCAAACGTTCCAAATATCACGAGGAATTCAAGCCGACCAAAGCCCCGCCAGAGAAGGTGGCGGAAGCAATAATGAAATCTCCCCCAAAGAAAGAATCGGAATGGAAGTATCGTGAGAAGTTGAAAGCCTGAAAGGCTGTAAGAATTAGAAAAAGGACGGTTCAAATCCGTCCTTTTTTGTGGGGTCAATGGTTAGTATTGGTAGTAATTCCCTTTGCAAAGGCAACCCAGGCCCAGCAAGCTGGATCCGTATCGACCGTATCTGTGCAGGCGCTTGCGGGAGTATCCGCAACTGACTACCAGGCGGCTTGAATCACTGATTGACGATGAATTCCGGTAGCAGGTCGGCGCATCCATCTCACCGGATCAATGCTTCGACACCAACCAACCTTTGTTGTGTTGCATCTTTCTTTATGTGCTCATAGGGTTGTAGATTGGGATATGTTACGGTTCATCAGATTAATCGCTCGCTCAATCGATTAACAATATCCCGCCTTTCATGAATCACACCGATGATTACCGGTAGTTCCAATCCTTCGCGAATGTAAAAGATGTAATGGTTGCGGTATTTGGTAACCATTACATCAGGGAACCGATTCGAAAACTTCCGATTTAGGACGCTACCATCACCGATGGTTTTAAACGTTGCTTTCAGGCCGGCGATGTATCTATCTAAATACTCACCACCCCACTTGTTCAGCGTATAGCGGGTGATTTATTGGATGTCCTTTTCAGCAGCTGGTGAAAGCTCATAGGTTGACATTATCGAGTTTGTTGTTCCCGCAGGGTTTCGGCAACGATATCATCAACCGATTTGCTGGAGCGTTCTCCTCGCAGTGCCTCTTCAACACGGGGCTGAAGGAAGACTTCAAGCTCTTTCAGTGCAGCTTCCTCATCGCTATCCGGCAGCGTCCGGTCAAGCACATAGTCCTTGATGGATTTACCTTGCATCGCCGCAGTGGCTTTCAGCTTTCTATGTTGCTCTTGGGTAATTTCAATCGATAAACGCATGGTTTTTTCAGCAGCTGGTTGTCGTCATTCTAAATTTATTCAAATTTAACAATATTTTCAATTTATTACAAATGTTGTTTTGTACTTTTTGTTACAAATCCTAATTGGATTAGGATTAGGAGTTACTTGGTCTGCGCAATAAATCTGTCCCGAACGAGGGTCAACAGCATCTGAAATGATGCTTGGAAAAGAATGGAGCGCAAAGTATCTGGATTAGGAATTAAGGAATTGAAGGCAGGTAAATGAACACCATCCTTAAGTACGCGGCGGCAGCCATTGTTTTCGAGAAAGGAATCGCCTCTTTGATGCTCTTGAATTATCAGCTAACTTCAATACAGGGAAGTTAACTGAGAACGAGCAAATCCAGACAAGTTAAATGATTTGCTGTAGTGAAGTAAGTCATGTTGCGTTTCAATCAGACTACCGCATACAGGCGCTCGCCCGCAGAAATTTAGATGCGCGCGCCAGCTAACTCAGTGTATCGACCATTTCAGGCTTGATTTGCCAATACTCTTCCCTAAAGTCCCGATTGGTGACCAACCAGTTGACATCGCTTTCGCACACTTCCAAGTCCAAAACGGTATCACCACAATCTAGGACCTGCTCATGCATTACACCAATTCTTGTGTAAACTGATGCTCGTAATTTTCCAGCGCAGGCAGGCAAACGAATACGGGCAAGTACGTGATCACGGCGAAAAAAATCGCCAAGCGCACTCATCAGCAGATCTACGCCTTCACCGGATTTTGAAGACAACCATATTTTTCGAACCGTACCCGTAGCATCGGTCGTTTGCTTCGCGATGTTATCTAGTAGATCAATTTTGTTGTACACTTCCAGCCTGGGAATATCGGCAGCACCAATCTCTTCAAGTACCGATTCGACATCTTCGATACGCTGGTCTGCATCTTCGCTTGATGTATCGATAACATGAAGCAGTAGAGAAGCACTGGTAATTTCTTCAAGCGTTGCGTGGAATGATGACACCAATCCGTGCGGCAGATCCCGAATGAATCCGACTGTGTCAGAAAGTATGACAGGACCATAATCTGGCAGATCTATCCGACGCATCGTTGTATCAAGCGTCGAAAACAACACATCCTGAGACAAAACACCCGCACCGCTTAACCTGTTGAATAGCGAGGATTTTCCAGCGTTGGTATATCCAACCAACGCAACAGTTGATATGGGAACTTTTTTTCGACCGTGCCGACGAAGTTCGCGCTGAATGGATACCTTTTCCAGTCGCTTGATCAAGGTTTTGATCCGCCGGCCAATCAATCGTCTGTCCGTTTCAAGCTGGGTTTCACCCGGGCCGCGCAACCCAATACCGCCCTTTTGGCGCTCAAGATGGGTCCAACCGCGAACCAGTCGCGTTGAAAGATGTCTCAATTGGGCGAGTTCTACCTGTAGCTTACCTTCTTTGCTTGATGCGCGACTCGCAAATATGTCAAGAATAAGCCGCGTACGGTCAATTACACGACATTGAACTGCACGTTCAATGTTTCTTTCCTGAATTGGTGAGATTGTATGGTCAACAATAACGAGAGTAGCATCTGTGCTAGCAATCAGTGCTTGCAACTCTTCTACTTTACCTGAACCAATAAATGTAGAACTGCTAGGTGAACGGCGTTTAGAAAGAATCACTCCGACTACTTCAGCACCCGCGGACTCCGCTAGCAGCTGAATTTCTTCAAATAGCACCAGCTCGTTTGAGACCTGTCCAGATTCCTGCCTAACCAGAATGGCCCGATCAATTCGAGCTTCATTGGCTGAAACCGTGTTACTCGCAAGAAAGGCTGTCAATAGTTCTCAGGCGCGATGTGAACTAGAAAGGAGATCAAAGAGACGCAATGCGGAAAGTTCTTCACGTAATTTACGAAACTCCAAGGGAACACCGTTAGCTGCCAGTGTTGCGACCTCACCCGCCAATGGGTGAATTCAATTCAATCAGGTAACCGTTGGGGTCCTTAAAGAATGCGATGACGCGAGTACCGCCCTTCATCGGTCCAGGCTCCCGCGTGAACTCGACACCCTCTGATTTCAGATAGTCTGCTGTCGCATAGACGTCCGACACCTTAAGCGCCAGATGCCCCCACGAATTACCCATATCGTAGGGCTCTTGTTGATCCCAGTTGTAGGTCATCTCGATAGATGTTCCCTCATCCTCGCCTTGATAACCAACGAAAGTATTGGTAAATCGACCATTCGGGTACTCATTCTGGCGCAAAATTTTCATGCCCAGTATGCGCGTGTAAAAATCCAAAGTTTTTTCCTGGTCAAAAATTCGAATCATCGTGTGATCAAGTCGAAAATCTGGTTTTTGTTCGCTCATTATTTTCCTCATTCAATTACTTAGTGCTTCATGTAATGCAGGCCGAATCGCATCGGCAACCAATTCCTGATATTTTCGGACACTGTTTTCCCAATATGGCGACAGCACCCCGCCCATTTCCGACAGGGGGGAATGCCGCCCCTGCTGCAATCGTTCGCACATTTCGTGATCCTCTAGATGGACACTGTGCCAAAGATCGTGCAGATGCTGAATTTGCTCGTCACTATAACGCGAATCGGAGTGAATGTAAATCACTCGCTTCTGACGGGTATTAGCCACACCCGCTGGAATGTTAAGATGAACTCCGATTTGGTCTGGTTGATAAGTACCGAGTACAAAATTTGGAAAAAGGGTCAGGTAATGTGAGGTAACCCCCAAAGTACCTTCCCTCGCATTCTTCAATTGCTCCTCACTGATTTGTACAGCGCTGCCCAGGCAGTGCTCATCAATCACAGTATAGTGGTCTTCCAAAGGCTGGTCGGTCGTAGATTTGTGCACAAACTGAACGTGGTAAGGCTCAATGAAATTTTCCATCAGCAATTTCCAGTTACACGATACAGTACCGAGTTCCACGGTTGTGACAGGCTTGAAATCTGCAACGTTGTTGTCTCCCAGCTGCCTTAAAATCGGGGCCAGAAAATCTTCAAATGATGCGGGCTCAGAGGATAAGTTCACGAAAATCCAGTCATACCAGACTTCACAGTTTACCGGTTTCAGTCCGTTGTCCTCGTATCTGAAATCAGCTGGCACTTCACGAATGTCGCCGCCGAAATAAGGTGCATTTTTCAGTGCGCCACAAAGGTCGTAACTCCAGTGATGATACGGACAGCGAATCATGCGTTTGGCATTGCCATCCGTGGCAATCAGTTTGAGATTCCGATGCCGACAGGCGTTGTGGTACGCAGAAATCTGCCCATCCGGCCCACGCAACAGAAATAATGGCAGACCTGCGACTTCGATTGGCCGAACATCACCCACATTCTCCATCTCGTGTGAAAATCCCACGAAAACCCAGTTATTTCTGAAAAGTGACTTTTGTTCGAGCCGATAGAGAGTATCGTCTGTATAGACAGAGCCCGGCAATCCATGGCGAATCTCGCCAGACTTGTCAAAGTGTTCCAGTAATGCTGAATAGGACTGCATCGCTCGAGCCTCCCGAATGCACCATCATATTGGTCAACCTATTTCGAAATACGCATCGATTATGGACATTATTTTGCTTTATCTGCAAGAATATTTGCAATTAAATATTTTTTCGTTAATAATTCGGCAGTAATTCTATCGTTACCACAATTATGATTTCAACTGCAGCACAATCGGCCAAAGTCAAAGTGAACGGCATCTCTTCGCCGGATGATGATTTAAACCGCAAAATTGTCAAGCTACTGCAAAATGATGGCCGTCGTCCATACAAGGAGATTGCCAACGCACTCAATGTATCTGAAGGTACGGTACGCAACCGGGTACAGTCAATGAAACAGGCCGGTATCTTGCGAATCGTTGCAGTGGTTGACCCTACTGAGGTCCGCTACAAGGCTGATGCAATGATTGGCATAAAAGTTGCACCGGGTTATTCCGTCGAACAGGTTTCCAAACGGCTTGGCGAATCACCCGATGTTGTTTATATCCTCTGGGTCACTGGCCGTTACGACTTATTGATCGAAATTGTCACCAATGACATGCAAAAATTCCACCAATTCCTAGAGAAAGAAATTCACAGTCAGCCTGATATCGCAGCAAGTGAAACGATGTCTGGGTTGAAAAACTTTAAAAACCAGTTTCTGCTCAAGTACGACTGGAACTGAGATTGTTTTATCCCCTAGATTTCCAATAATTCAAGGAGAACTGTCAATGAGCATCTACATTGAAAACTTTGATGATGCATTGTCTTCAGATGAGCGAATCGCCGAGGTACGCGAGCAGCTCGAAGAGGCCGGCGTCAAGTATGTTCTGTCAACCTGGATTGATCTTTTCGGCATTCCGAAAACTAAACCGGTGCCAATGAGTGATTTTTACGAGTTGTGTAAGGGAAGAGGCCCACAATTCGCGGTCCATTCCATCTCCTACGTACCAGAGCTGACACCTGCTGATTCCGACCAAATCATGGTTCCCGACCTGAATTCAGTTTACATATGCCCCTGGGATAACAGCATGGCCATCATCTTTGCTGACCTGTTTTGGGAAGGCAAACCTTATGATCATTGCCCAAGACAGGCACTGAGACGCGCCATTCGCGATGCAGAGCAAGCCGGTTATGTCGGCTATGCTGGTGTTGAGCCGGAATTTATCGCTATGCGCTACGATGAGAACGGCAACGCAGTCAAGGCTATCGACAATGATCCTCTCAATGGTGTACGCCCGAGACGACAGGCATTTGGTTACGATGTCGAGTTTTCATTGGACTCGATGCACTTTCTCGGTGAAATGATTGACATTCTGGAAGACCTTGGCTGGAATCTACATGACGTTGTAGCTGAAGGTGCTTACTCGCAGTTTGAACTTGATTTTCACTATACAACGCTGCTTGAGATGGCAGACCGGCTGGTATTCTTGCGCATACTACTCAAGGAAATTGCCAAGAAACACGGTATGTTCATTACCTTCATGCCTAAACCGACTACCGGTGACTGGCGTTCGGGGGCACACATTAATTTTTCATTACAGTCTGTAGATAACCCTGGCGTTAACCTATTTGGGTCCAATGAAACGGGCTGGCATGATTCTGCGTATCATGCAGTTGGCGGTCTCAAGACTCACTCAGAGGCTCTAACTGCAATCACGTGCAGTACTGTCAATTCCTACAATGGACTGGTGCCGCGAGTTGGCGGTTTCGAAGGTGGGACAGTGACCTGGGCACCAACCAATATTACCTATGGTCACAACAATCGATCTGCACAATTCCGTTTGCCGCAAAACCGCTTCTGTATTGAGAACCGTGCAGCCGATATGTGCATGAACAGTTATCTTGGACTTGCCATGACTCTTAAGGCAGCGGTCAAGGGCATCGTCAATCAGATCGACCCCGGACCTGCCACTGACCGAGACCTGTATCAAATGACTGAAGCCGAACTAGACGAAGCCGGTGTTCGCCGATTGCCTAAAAACTTGAGTGCCGCAATTGAAGCTCTTCAAAATGACGATTTGGCATGTGAGGTGATGGGGGCGCGTATGCGTGATTCTTTTATCGCTTACAAAATCGATGAGTGGGAGCGATACCACCAAACCGTTACCGACTGGGAAGTTCAGGAATACCTGCGACTCTACTGATTCGAGCAGTATGTGCAGCAGCTTTGCTGCTCAAATGAGAATGGTTGGAGTTCAGGTCGATTAGTCATTTGTTGAAATCAATTTTGCATTTGTTTCCGACTGATTGCAACATTGTGCGACCTGAACCTTGACCTGCCAATCACAGGTCGAGAAATTGCTGGCACTATTTTGAAATTATGCAGTTCTTCGATTAGAAACATCAATTTTGTGGGTCAAAGTCGCACGCATTGGATGATTGCGAGCGCTTAGGGAACCAAGAGTAAGCAACGGAATAGATAAATTAACCCCAAAGAACAGAATTGAAAAAAAGAAATCGATGACAACTGACTACGAAATTTTCAATTTAGGCAATTTTGAACTCCAATCAGGCACTGACCTGATAGACGGAAAACTCGCATACAAAACTTACGGTGAACTGAATCAGGATGGAAGCAATGTCGTGGTGCTTCCAACGTTTTACACTGGAAGTCATATGCGGAATGAGGGCTTTTTTGGGCCAGGTCGTGCAATTGATCCAGCCAGGCACTTTGTCGTTTCGGTCAACATGTTTGGTAATGGAATTTCGTCATCACCCAGTAATTCGCAGCATCCTCAGCACGGAGCAGACTTTCCTCAAATTACTCTATTTGACAACATCAGAGCCCAATATCGATTGCTGACCGAAAAACTCGGCGTTCGACAAATTGCACTGGTCACTGGCTGGTCAATGGCAGGTTGTCAGTCCTTTCAGTGGGGTGCCCAGTATCCGAATTTTGTCAGGGCGATTCTGCCGTTTTGCGCATCAGCCAAAACCTCAGAGCACAACATCGTGTTTTTAGAAGGCGTTAAGGCTGCACTAACTGCTGATTCAGCTTACAACAATGGCAACTACAAAATTCAACCCACCAAAGGTCTCAAAGCATTTGGCCGCGTTTACGCTGGTTGGGCGTACTCACAGACTTTCTATAGAGAACAAATGTACCGGCAACTGGGATTCAACTCAGTTGAAGAATTGCTACAGGACTGGGAAAGAGATCATCTTGACTGGGATGCAAATGATTTACTCTGCAAACTGAAAACCTGGCAGCTTGGTGATATCAGTGCACAGCCAGCCTACGGCGGAAACTTTGTGGCAGCGTTAAACGCAATTCAGGCGAAAACCATTGTCATCGTCTGCGACAGCGATCTTTATTTTCGTCCTGAAGACAATCAATTTGAAATCGAGCATATTAGGAACGGAGAACTTCTAATATACGAATCCCCCTGGGGCCATCTGGTGCCTTCCCCTGGATGCGTTCCTGAATTTGAACAATACCTCGATCAGGCGATTTCAGAACTGCTAGATTGACTTAGCGCACAAAACTAAACGAGACACCCGGTCACTCGTCACCATCTAGTTCTACGACGCTTTCGAAAATGTTGAGTCTTTGATTCGACGCGCGAACTTATAGATTGAAGTTTTCAATTACTCCGGAAAATTCAGTCAAATAAAATTCTGTTGATTCCTCTGAGACTCTTGGCCTTTCTAAGAACTGCTCAAATCGCCACAAAGCAGAGACTCGCCTATCGAAAGTCTAATGTAGTCGAAGATGACCTTGGGCACATTGACCGTATTATTGCGATTTGAATCGCCGTGTCAGTGATTGCAATCCGATTTCAAAACCGAAAAGCGCTATGCGTTAATTTCCCCCGGGTGTGAGGCTCAGACGATCCCTCCTGCGCTCACTTTAAAACCGTCTCACTATGGGATCACTCAGATGAAAACCGAAATGATGAATCGGGAACAATTGTCGAAATTGCGTGCTTGTATACAATCTGTGTTACACCTGCTCTCAATTGAATGACAAATCGATCAAATGATTCAATATGGCCTTGAAGTTTTATTCCGTTTACTAAGTAAATTGACACCTTCGTGTTCTGTTTTCGAAGCTCATTCAAAAACGGTTCCTGAAGCAATGATCCCTTTTGCTGATTGCTCATGAAATTTCCAACCTGTTATGTTTACAGTCATGTGGCATTAATTGTTTTTATTATGGTAATCGAGTAATGATATTACATTTATTTCGAATCAGGGAATTTTCGAGTTTCCGAGGCGGTTGCACTGTCAAATATGCCAAGTAATTCAGTGATTACAGAGATATGAGATAAAAAATCCCCAGAAAGTCTTCCAATACGGCCGGATTTGGGGTTTCAGTCGCTTTTCGAAGCGATCAACATCGGGTATTCGGAAGCTGAAACGCCCTTACGCCGCACTCAGCGCCAAAATACTGTAATTCACTCCCGACAGTGCCCGTTTGAGGTGAATAATCCGCTCATAAACTGAGCAACAAAACAAACAGGCACGCTGGCCGCCCCTCAATCGCTTCAGGATCAGCCGCAGATTGTGGCCGGCATAACTCAGTAGCACATTCACGTCGTCGCCTTCGGTTCCTTTCAGATGATTACGTCCCAGCCAGCCATAGACCAACTGTTCATCGGACAGCCTGTGAATTTGCTTCAAAGCTACGATAAACTCTGATTAAGATTGTGTCAGTGACCTATTTGCCTTATCCAACTGATCTAGCGCAATCAGAATTGACCTCTCATTGAATATTTTTAGTTTGCGCTGGCTCGCGATTTTGTCTCCAGCCCAATTTTTCAAACCATCTATGATGCATTCAACAGAAGGTTCAACACCATCTTCTTCTAGCAACCAATCTACGGTTGCTAGTAATTCCATACCAAAGGGAGATTCAAAGCCATCAATAGTTGAGGATGCCCATTCTAGAACACAGGCATAGACTTTGCCTTCGCTGGAATTCAGATATTCGCTTAATATGTCTCTTCTGTCACCATTAAACCAGATTAAATCAGTTGGTCCTGCATCGGCAAGACGTTTATCGCAGTGCAAGTAGCTGCCATCCAAGGCGTCCAATATTTTTTGGAGATTATGCGAATATGGTCCAAATTTATCTGCCACGAACTCGAATTTCAAGGAATCATTTACTATTGAGCGTTTTATACCCCGTTCAATAAACCAAGCAAGTTTCTGAACTTCAAGAATCGAGCAATTAATGCCTAACACGCAATATCGACGCACCATCTCTGCAACAAGTGCTCGGGCAGGTGTCAACTTATCAACACCCCTTCGCTTCGAAACATTCTGATACTTAGCAGTCGGTTCATACACTACTGCATCCAGTCCCTCAACTTGTTCCAACGCCATAACCAAAAGTGGTCTGACATCACTCCAATCAAGGCCACCATTACCGCAACCAAGGGGTGGAATAGCGATCGAACTGATTTTCTTGTCCAAAATCACTCGAACAAGGTCTTCGAGCCCTTCCTCAATCCATTCGAGTCTAGTATTCACACGCCAATGCGTTTTGGTAGGGAAGTTTACAATCCATTTTGGACCAAAAAAATCCCTATTTTCACTGACGAACATTTTCCCTATGCGTATTTTGTTATTTTCACAAGCCTTTTTATAGGTCTTGAAATTGTCAGGGAACCGTTCCTTAAACATCAAGGCAATTCCTTTACCCATTATGCCAACCGTATTTACAGTGTTAACTACGGCCTCAACATCGGCTTCAAGTAGATTGCCTTTTGTGAAATTGATCATTAGAAATACCAGTCTGGGCACACTCTAATTGCTACATTCTTGCGAAACTTCTGTACCTGCTTTCTTTCCGGTATTTATTTTCGGTCGTTTGTGCGAGTTTTCAATACAGCATTGATAAACTTCATGACGCGGCTTAAGCGATTGTCATCGTCACAATTCATCCAAGTCACTCCAGACTGGTTACGAATCCACGTCAACTGGCGCTTGGCAATTCCACAGGTCTCTCTAATTGCCTCCTCAGCCATTTGTTCATGACTGAATTCACCCGAAAGGTACTGCCACATCTGCTGATACCCGACACAACGCATTGAGGGCAAAGATCTGTCAAATTGATCGGATCGATAGAGTCGCTCCGCCTCCGAAAGAAACCCATCTTCAAGCATCTGAAAAAATCTCTGCCTGATTTTCTGATTTTGCACCTCACGGTCAGAACGCGTGATCGCCATTTTTACAATCTGGTACGGCAACGGTTCAGCGCGGTTCGCCTGTTTCATCTCACTTGGACGGACACCCGATGCCATGTACACCTCTAGCAATCGCAATATGCGCTGCGAGTCATTGATTTGAACCTCGGAGCCAGATTCCGGGTCGAATTCCATCAATTTCTGGTGCAGGTGCGCCCAACCTTTTTCATCGGCTTCTGCCAGCAGTTGCCGGTTAATTTCGTCGGATCGCTTCGGCAAATCAGATAGTCCGAATTCCAACGCTCGAAAGTAAAACGAAGTACCACCAACCAGAAACGGAATTCTCCCGATTTCGATTGATTTTTCAATTTCAGCAATCGCATCTCTTCGAAACTGCCCAGCCGAGTAACGTTCCCAAGGACTGCAGATATTGATCAGCTTATGAGGTACTCTATCCAGAATCTCGCAGGTCGGCTTTGCTGTGCCAATATCCATCCCCTGGTAAACTTGACCTGAATCGACGCTGATTACATCAATCGGAAACTGATCAGCAATTTCCACTGCTAGCTGTGTCTTGCCCGTCGCCGTCGGGCCCATCAGAAAGAATACCAGCGGTGTTGAATCCATATGCCTGCAGGCATCAAATGTATGAAGTATTACCGCCCACGATAAAACAGTCGGTCAAGCTCTTTCATCGTTATCTGATTCCAAGTCGGTCGACCATGACTGCAGTAGCCGGAGTGCTCAGTAACTTCCATCTGCCGCAACAACGCGTCCATCTCTGGTATCGACAATTGCTGATTTGCGCGAATTGAGCTGTGACAAGCGACAGTCGCGAGCAGTTCATTACGAACATGTTCCACTCGATTGGTGCTGCCGTGTTCGATCAAATCTGAAATTACATCGCGGATCAGTTTTTCGATATCACAATCTTTGAGAATTCTGGGAACAGAGCGAATGGAAATCGCAGTGTCGCTGGCAAGCGAAACATCAAAACCCAAATCCTCTAGCAACTCCTGATTAGCAATCGCAATCTCCGCCTCTTGTGAAGAAACTTTGATTACATGGGGTACGATGACTGTCTGTACCTGTAGTTTAGAATTCTCATATTCCGTTTTGAGCTTTTCGTAATTCAGCCTTTCGTGTGCCGCGTGCATATCCACGATGACTAGACCTTCCTTGTTTTCTGCAAGCACATAGGCACCACCAAGTTGAGCAATTGCAAATCCAAGAGGAGGAACGATAGAAGGCGAATCCTGATCGATTGGCTCGCTTGGTTTGGGCATCTGTCTCTGAGTTTCGCCGGTATCCGTTGCCCAAATGCTCTCAGCCGGCAACCGCATCGTATTCTGCTGCTGATCTGGAAATCCGGCAACGTTTGGCAACTCAACCGAATCCAACGCTGAACGAGACATCCGACGAGTACCTGGCTGATCACCTGACAGCGCATTTCTAACAGCTCGCAAAATAAACCAGTAGATTTCACGCGGTTGCTTGAATCGCACCTCCGATTTTGTCGGATGAACATTGACATCGGCCAACTCCGGATTGAAATTCAGGTACAGTGCAAAAATTGGAAATCGCCCCGAATCGAATAGCACATCCATGTAAGCCTGCTTGATTGCATGTGCAAGCCTTCGGTCTCTAATTCCGCGTCCATTCACAAACAGAAATTGAAGATCGGGCTGCGAACGCGTGTAGTCTGGTGGAGCAATCCATCCAGCAGCGCGAATTCCATGCTCTTCAAACTCTACAGAAACGGAGTTGTCGGCCATATGAGAATCGAATACAGTCTTGAGCCGTGATTTCAGTGCGCCTTCTGAAGATGCCGCCGGATATCGATCGACCTGCCGCCCGTTATGCTGCAATCGAATGTCAATCTCCATGCGACTGAGCGCCATCTGCTTGACTAACTTGCGAAGATGAGAAAATTCTGTTGATGCGGTTCGCAAAAACTTTCTTCGGGCCGGAACGTTGAAAAACAGGTCCTGCACCTCAATCTCGGTGCCAACAGCTTGCGGTACCGGTTCCGGTTCAGAAAATTCGCCACCGCCATCGCAGGATATCTTCCAGCCATGTGATTCATCCGCGGTACGACTAACCAGAGACATTCTTGATACTGACGCGATGCTTGGCAGTGCTTCGCCGCGAAATCCCAGCGACTCTATTCTTTCCAAACTATCAAAATCAGCGAGTTTGCTTGTTGCGTGTCGCGTCAGTGCCAGATTCAATTCGTCACGAGGTATTCCGATTCCATCATCGCGAACCAGGATGCTCTGTATTCCGCCAGAATGTATTTCAATTTCGATTTTCCGTGCACCCGCATCAATACTGTTTTCGATCAACTCTTTGAGTACCGAAGCCGGGCGTTCAATGACTTCACCAGCTGCGATCTTGTCGATGACGCGATCATCCAGCCGACGAATCCTTGACCTTGACTCCGTCGAAACCTGATGATCAGATGTGAGTTCCGTTACTGAATGCTCGACGTTCTCCATCTTTCCTGTCCCCATGGGTATTTCTTGGCATACTGGACGACGCCAGTTGCTATCTCTTTAACAATTTTTTTCTGATAAGACTTCTTGTTCAGGCTGCGTTCCTCTTTCGGGTTGGAGATAAATCCGACTTCTACCAGTATAGACGGAATGTTTGGTGCTTTGAGTACTGCAAATCCCGCCTGTTCTACACCGTGTCCGTGTAATCTGCCAACTCTTGAAAGTCGGGTGCGTACCATCGAACCCAACGCGACACTGCGGCTAATCTGTCCCTGATACGAAAGATCGACAACCGTCTCTGCGACATCTCGGTCTATTTGAGATAAGTTTTCACCGGCAACGAAGTCAGCGGAGTTTTCTCTCTGTGCCACTAACCGTGCCCGTTGGCTGGTTGCACCGCGCTGGGAAAGTGCGAACACTGAAATTCCATTTGCACTTCGTTTGGTAAAAGCATCCGCATGAATCGATACGAATAGATCCGCATTCAGATCGGCAGCAATTTTCCTTCGTTTTCTGAGTGGAATGTAATAGTCACCTTTACGGGTCAGTTCCGCGCGAATACCCTTCACATTGTTCAATTCTTTTTGCAATTGTTTTGCTATTTTTAGTACCAGATGCTTTTCAAGGGTTTTCGCGGCACCAACAGCACCAGGATCCTCTCCACCGTGACCGGCATCGATGACGACAATAAACTCATCATCCACTTTCTTGGGCTTAGATTTCTGCTTTTTCGCTAATTTTGCATACAGGTCAAGAACCAGTCGATCTCCATAATTCTCAATCGGTATCAGAGTGAAATGCTCAGCGCGTACCGCGCTTTTCAAATCTAACACAAAACGAATAAGGTTGTCGTGCTTCCCGGTCCGAATCTTTGATACCCGGTTGCCCAATTCACCACTTTTGGGCAACTGCCCGGTAAATTTTGAGTCTGAAATATCAATGACGATTCGGTTCGGGTTTTTCAGCTCAAAAAATTTGTATTCAACAGAACCACTAAGGTCGAAAACAATGCGGGTTCGATCTGGTGAATTCCAGACTCGAATATCGCTGATATTCGCCGCAAACACATTGAAACCAGATAGTAGCAGAAAAAGCGCAGTAAACGCAGATAAGAGAAAACGATTTTTATGCATCTGCAACCATAGACATCTTTGATGAATTAGCTTCGCCGGTCAGGCAAATTTTTCTGGCAGAGCCAGCACCACTTAACTGGATGCGGATATCTGGTGGTGGAATCACATCAAACCCGCGATTTGGCCATTCGATCAACCAGACACAGTCGGTGTCCTGAAAGTCCTCTATCCCTATGAGCAGTAACTCTGCCGGATTCTCAATGCGGTATAGATCAACATGCAATAGTTCCATCCCACTCGCTGAAACGTACGGTTTCAGAATTGAAAATGTCGGACTGAGCACAGAGTCATAGACTTTGAGTTCCTGACAGATCTTTTGAATCAGGGTTGTCTTACCAGCCCCCAAACCACCTTCGAAATACACGACACAGCTAGGGAAGAGGAACTTAGCGATGTCGGACCCGACACTTTGCATCTCATCTAGCGAAACAACTGCTTGATTCCAGGCTGGGAACTTAACTTTTGGCTGTTCTTGCACCGTCAATTGCCCTCGCTAGGTTGGCACGAATGCCTGGTAGCAGATCCGTCGCAATCATTCCAATTTCTCCAGCTTCAGCGGCACTGTCATCTCCCGCCTTTGCGTGCAGCCATACACCCAGACAGGCCGATTCTTCGGCTGTCAGACCCTGTGCCCGAAGTGCACAGATCACTCCTGTTAGCACATCGCCCATTCCACCAGTCGCCATTCCGGGATTACCCTGGTCGCATATCCATAGTCGTTGACCTCCGGCTACGATAGTATTGGATCCCTTTAGCACACAGATACCGCCATACTTTTCAACAATCCGTTCTGCCGAGCCGAGCCTGTCTTTCTGCACTTCTCGGGTGGGAATACCCAAGAGCCGGCCGGCTTCTCCTGGATGTGGTGTCAGAATCCAATCAACTCGATTTCGAGGACTCTCTGCCAGTAAATTCAGAGCGTCTGCATCCACTACCAGCGGTAAATCAGCGACCGATGCGATGTTCCACATTGTCTGCGACCACTCATCCTGTCCGAGCCCGGGACCAATTCCGAGCACTCCGTACTGATGCAGCATCAATTCAATCTCTTCAGCTCGACTGACTGGAAATCCACGCACTTCTGGAACGACTGAAGCAATCAATTCTGCACAACCGGACGGCGACGCAACCGAAACCAACCCCGCACCTGCGCGACAGGCGGCTTGTGCTGCCATCACCGCGGCCCCCTGCATGGTGTTGTTGCCACCGATAACGAGAATGCGACCGAAACTGCCTTTATGTGAATCCGCTTTACGCTTAAGCTTTCGGGCGGCTAATGAATCCAGATCAATCAATGCTGCAGTTTCCCCAATGCGCGCATAGGCTTCCTGTGGAATCCTCAATGTATCGACTTCCAATTTGCCCCGATGATCTTTCCCCTCACCACTTACCAATCCCAATTTTGTGGATATAAATGTTGCTGTTACATCAGCACGCACCGCAATGCCGCAAACCGCTCCAGAATCGCCATCCAGACCGGACGGAATGTCCAGTGCTAGCACCGGTTTGCCGCTCGAATTGATCGAATCAATGATGGAGTGAAGCCGCCCTTCGATGTCGCGAGTCAGACCACTTCCGAACAAGGCGTCGACCACCAAGTCGCAATCTTCAAAACCAATTCCGTCATCAAGATTTACCACATCGCCACTCAATTCAAGGTAGCCGTCGCTTGCCTTTTTCGCATCAGGAGTGGCCGGGTTGCCCAATTGATACACCCGGGTGGAAATTCCGCACTGTAAAGCCGCAGTCGCTAGAATGTATCCATCACCCCCGTTATTCCCACGCCCGCAAATTACCGCAATTCGCTCGCAATTTGGCCAGTGTTTTTGCAATGTATGAAACGCACCCCGCCCAGCGCGTGTCATCAATTCAAAGCCTGGAGTGCCAAACTCCTCAATAACCAGGCGATCAAGATCCTTAGACTGTTGGCAGGTGTGAATAGGGTGTGGGGACACAGATTAGCAGGAACAACTACTAAATTCAGAACGCTCAAAATTCCGTTAGATTCAATGCGGAAATTATAACACTTCCTGACTTGCAACATTCATAGCCGATCATTGACGATCTATAGAATGAATCTCATAACAAATTGTTTTAATGTATTTTTTTTAGTTCTTGCGAGTTAGACAAACAACGTTAGATGCATTTTTACAATCTGATCAAATGGTGTGATCAAGCCAGTGATTGGCAGTGTCATCGAAAACCACAGGTTGCTACCTGAATGGGCTTTATGTACTTGACTAAACCACCGAAATGAAATTTATTTCGGCAGCAGTTTAGCGAAATCGGAAATTAAAAAAACAGATGAATCCGAACTGGAAAGTACCCGGCAAGGCGCATCAAGATGGAATTTCTCTGATCCGAATCATGGAGATGTTTCCAGACGAGATTGTTGCGCGCAAATGGTTTGAGTCGATAATCTGGGAAGACGGAGCGGCCATCTACCTCCGTTGTGGCGGCACGAACACCTACGAGGTTCCAAGCGGCAAGCCTTTGCCGCACTGGTGCCGAAGCTGCCGCAAGCATTTTTCGTTCCGCCACGGCATCTTGCTTGAGGACTCCCTCATTCCGCTTCAAAAATAATCGATTTCAATCTATCTGGTGGCCACCAGTCTGAATGGCGTGTCCTCGATGAAGATGCATCGGGACTTGGAGATCACGCAGAAATCGGCCTAGTACTTGCTGCGAAGGATTCGCTATGCGCTGGCGGGTTGTTCGACCAGCGCGCCATCGGTGTAGTCGAACATCCGTTTCCCTTTCTATCTCCGGTTTATCACGCCGCGGGTCCCAAGACAAAACGCGCCCGCTCATGGCGCAGCATCTCGAATGGCGTCATCACCTTTACACCCAGCCCGACACAAACATTGGGGATTTTTACCTTGTTGGGCGTATCCGCAGGTTTCTCGTGGGTGACCATTACCAAACCGTGTGCTAGCGCATAGGATACCAGCCAGTAGTCCGCCACTTGCAAGAAGTTGTTCACTGCCGCGGGGGTATAGCCGTTTTCCATCACCCACTGACTGACTTGAGTCATTCCTTTCAGGGCTTCTGAATCTGGTTTGAGAAACAGAAGTTTACCGGGTCCTTCAGCCCACCCAGTCAATGCATCGTCACCCGCTGAGATTTCATCCCCTACTTTCTCGATACTGAACACCTTCTGCCGCGCATTGCCCAAGATCAGCCAGTCCCAGAACGCGGGACAGAAATCCAGGCTGTAGTGAAGATTGTTCGCCGCCATAAAGACATTGGCATCTAGTAAATATTTCATCCGTGCAGTCCCAACCGCTTGGCCTCCTCATAGAAGGTGGCGGTTTTCTTGATGCCCAGCATTCTGAATGAATCGGTAAACTGGGTTTGCCCCTCCAGCGTACTAGCTATAAGCGCTTTTACAAACCGCTTTCCGGTTCTGGCGGATAGCGTGTTGTAAAAATCACCGCCACTGCTCTTCCGGGCAGACAGCGCCTTCACGCGCTCAAGCTCCGTTCGATAGGTTGCCCAAAGCATCTCCTGGTCAAACACTCCCAGATCGAACAAACGGCGGACGATGACCAGCGTGCTGACCTTGAATCGGCTGGCAAGGCGTTGCATCTCTTCATACAGCTCATTTTCTGGATCGTAAACCGGACGCAATTGTTCAAGCGGTACCAGCAATTCCGCCGCCACCGCGTTGCACCAGCGCTCGATTTGCATATCCGGCTGAGTCGCAGCCTGGGTGTCGGATACGCCACTCTCTCCCAACCACAGATGGGCCAGCTCATGAGCTAGGGTAAACATCTGCGCCGCCTTGGAATCCTTGCCGTTGATAAAGATCAGCGGTGCAATTGGATCAGCCAAAGCAAAACCGCGAAATTCCTCCACTTTCAAGGGGCGATGGGTATTACTGCCCACCACTCCGCTCACCATAACCAATATCCCGGCCTGTTCGACTTGAGAGATGAAGCGGCGCAGAGCGTCGAACCAAGTCGACGACCGCTGCCGCTCGGCAAGATCGAAACCAATGGTTTGGGCGATCCTGGCTGCTACCCCAGGCACCTTGTCCGCCACCGAGGCGGAACGAAAAAAAGTAACCGCCTCCACGCCATGAAGGCGTTGGTAGTCCCGATACCAAGCTTGGCGCTGCTGGCAGAGGTAGATGATATCCAAAAGATCGGCGCTCGGGCGGGACAACTGTGCCTCGGGTAGCGTGCGAAAGTCTGGAATCGGCAATGGCTCTTCGGGTGGTTGCGGCAGAAATAGCAGACCGATAGCAGTATGGGTTGTGTTTGCAAAGGCTTCCAGTTGCTTCAGGGTGGGCGCAAGCTCGCCTCCTAACCAATTGTTCAGTTTCGGGAACTTTTTCGCGAGCGCATCAGCACTTATACCAGCGCGTTCCAATGCCCAGTGGAGCAGATCGGGATTGACTGGAACCCGGGTGCTCATGCCGCCTCCCTGATGTCGATGTCCAGTTCCGAAACATCGAACTCACCGTAGATTAGTTTGGGGAGGAGTAGATCTCGGGTTTGACGGAGATTATTGTTCTTGCGTATCAATGATCGTATTTGTTCACGCAAACGATTCGCGAAATCGGCAAATGCTGGTGCCATACGTTCATCGGGCAACAGTACTTTCTGCTCTTTCAAATGCTTGAAGTGGCGTGCGTATGCAAAATTCGATAAATCAATCGATGACAATACCGAGTAAAACAACGACATTGGCATTCTGCTTGTAATTGATCTTAACAATTGAGTCCCATCACCCCAGCACACAAAGGGGAAATCAATAAACTTTAGTATCCTTGTGTGATCTCCAAAAACAATAGTCGGAGGCGGAGTTAGCCATGACGAACCCGGCCCGACCGGTGGCGTCTATGGCACTGTAGAAATTCTGAATCCAAAGGTAGTTCGCGTTGTCCAAACTGGACATGCCGAAGGAAAAGCGCCGATCGTCCTTGAGGCGCTCCGCAGTCCCTCTTTGACTTCTGGATGAACGCGAACAGTCAGGGTTGTCGATTTGATTTCCGCCATCGGTGAACCTCACTGGATAATTATATTGTCTCAGTAAGTCAGCAAGAATAAAGACCTAACATCTCCTAACGTCTGGTCGATTACACTGATGTGAGCGCTCCTGCACTGCTGAAGACGGCGCGACCGTTATTAGCCTGAAACAGCATTTGCGTGCCAAGCGACTGGCTCGTCGGGTGGTGTCAGCACCGCCGATGAAGTCTGACAGGCGCGACGAGATATCCGATAGCAAAGTGCCGCACAGAGCAAAAGAATTCCAAAAATGGGTGATTTTGGGGAAAATATTCCATTGGTTTAGTGAGGTAATTAAACCCATCTGAATCCCTGATTGAAAATTTTCGAAGCTAGAGATCAAGCTCTATTTCCGTGGTCTTTGAACGGGCACAACAGACTAACCAGAGTGAGTGTGCCAATTGGGTCGGATTCGTAATTAATCGACCGGATCGAACCTGAAGGGTGTTAAGTGGCAATTGAAATTCCAGTCAGTGCTGGTTGTTTCAAAATTCCCGCCGTCAGAGATTCTGCACAGAGGCAAGCGTTGCCTGAACTTCGTCTTCTTCCTCGATTTGGAGCGCTGCATTGAATCGGTTGAAAAATCCACACATTGCAATTCGAAGCGTCAGTTCAACAATTTGCGAATCGCTAAAGTACTCTCGCAAGCGCTTAAAAAAAGCATCCGGAATCCTGTTTGCACTTTCAGTCACCAAAATTGAGTAATCGCGTACCAATTGGTCTGACTCATCCAAGCCAGGGCAATCAGGCCGAAGAATATTCTCAACAGTTTCTTGGGAAAATCCCTCGCTGATCAATTCCGGAGCATGGTATTTGATGCAACTCTGACACTCATTCATGCGGGAAACAACCAAAAGAGCCAGTTCGAGGTGACGTTTTGGCAAGAGCACATCGTTTGAAAATTCAAGCAATAGTCCCATGATGTGCCGCGATGCTGCCGGTCGATGAGCGTAGACTTTCAGCTGATTAATGAACGGACCATAATTGGCAGCTAATTGCTCGTATTCCTGTTTCAATTCACTTGACAGTTCGTCTACATCAATATCGCGTACTCTGGCCATAACTCCCCCTGATTTATCTGGACTGAAACACTGATTGGACTGATTGATATATGAAGGTGTTTCAATCCCTGAATACTAAAGCCTCCGGTCTGAGTTTCGCAACATCTTCTACTGTCCGATGGTTCCCACCGATCCTGTTATGAGATGTAATCAACCTGCTAATTTGGCAGGTCCGATTTCAGATAGTGTTTTCACTTCCTGAATAAAACTACCCGAATTTGGCTTCTCGCCAACGAATCGCTGCAGTCAAGCCCTCGCGCTGGGCAACCTCCATAAACTGTATATAGTTATCAGTCTCGGTCGCTTCTGCAATTGCACCGTTTTCAATCGCGTATTGCAGCGATTGACTGAAACCTGTTATTTCCGCTGTCTGGTTAATGCATGCCTTCATCATCTGGACGACTACGGGGTCCATCGCCGCAACTCGCCTCGCGTACTTCATCGTTTCTGCTTCAAGTTCATCGTCTGGAAACACCTTGTTCACCAATCCAATACGCAAAGCTTCCTGTGCGTCAATTTCGTCGCCGGAATACAACAGTTCGCGCGCATGGCGTAGCCCAACAACCCATGGCATGACCAAAACAGGCGGTACGGCTGAAAATTTGATTTCAGGCTCACCAAATCGGACAGTATCGGATGCATAGGTGATACAGCACATCATTGAAAGTTCACAGCTCCCGGCAAGGCAATAACCTCGCACCATCGCAATGACGGGTTTAGAGCAACGCCACGGATTCATTTCAAACTCAACGCACTCGCTCAGCATTCTTCGAGTACCAACCGGATTGCGTTTGCCATAAAGATTGCGCCAGTCGACATTTAAGTCATAACCGGCTCCGAAATGATCTCCGACACCGCTAAGTACAACAACGTGAATGTCATCGTTGGAATCGATTGACTTGAACTCCGCTGAGAGTTCGGTAACCAATTCTTGACTCAAAGCATTTCTGGCATGTGGTCGATTTATCCGAAGGTGGGCAATGTTACCTTCGATTTCAGTTTGCACTGTATTCGCCATCCGAATCTTCCCGTTCACTCTAGATGCTCTAACAGATTGTCAATGAATGCTTCACATTTTTCAACCTGAGCAATTTCGATAAATTCATTCGGCTTGTGTGCCTGGTCTATGTGACCCGGACCACACACGACGGACGGGATACCGATTTCTTCAAACAATCCGCCTTCCGTACCAAAACTGACACAAGCAGTTCCAGAGGTATTCGAGAGTTCCTGCGCCACATGGAGTAAGTCATCATCACTGGTTGCAAGTGCTGGAATAACTGACAGCTCTTTCCATTCGATACGCGCTTCAGGGAATACTGCCTGCATCTCAGGGAGAATCTCTGACTCGATGTATTGGTGCATTCGATTCCAGACCTCATCGGGGTCATCATTTGGCAGATGCCTGATTTCCGCTTCGAATTCACAAAACTTGGGCACAATATTGAGTGCTGTACCACCACGAACCAGACCGGTGTGAACTGTCGTGTATGACGGACTGAACTCCTCATCAAACGGACCGTTATTTTTAAATTCCCTCGCTTCCCTTTTCAAGAATGCGATGATCTCGGCTGCAGCTTCAACAGCATTGACACCAATGTGCGCCAAACCGGAGTGAGATTCCAGTCCATGAATTGAACAGCTCCTGGATATTTTTCCTTTGTGTGAACGGACAACACGCATTCCGGTCGGTTCACCGATGATGCAGGAACGTGGCTTGTTTTTTCGATTCGCAAGTTCCCTAAGCAGGGTACGGACACCAACACAACCAATCTCCTCATCATATGAGAATGCAAAGTGAATGGGAGTCTCCAGGTTCAAATCGATAATTTGCGGAACTTTTGCCAGGCAGATCGCGATAAAGCTCTTCATATCGGAGGTGCCGCGTCCATACAGTCGATTATCCGATTCACTAATTTGATAGGGATCCGTAAACCAGTTTTGACCGTCGACCGGTACCACATCGGTGTGACCTGAAAGAGCCACACCCCCTATGTCGTCCGCTCCAATGGTTGCAAAGAGATTCGCTTTTTTTCCAGTTGCATCGTACACCAACTCCGAGCGCAAGCCGAAGTCTTCCAGATAACCCTTGATGTACTCAATTAATTCAAGATTCGAATTACGACTGGTTGTGTCAAATTCAACCAATTCGCGAATCAGTTGGATGCTGGTCTTCGTCTGTGGCATTTTCTGTCAGATATTGTGAGTAGTTTCTTTAGAGTCGAGTAGTTGGAACCGTCATTACCATTGATTTCCGATTCCGGGTACGCGTCGCTGACCAGGCTCATGATATGATTGTTTAATGATCATAATATCAAAAACTTAAGCGATAGTACTGGGTTAAATCATCTATATGTTGATCACCAAATTGTTCATTGCATCTGGCTTTCTTCGACGGTAATTCACACGCTTCAAAAGTATTTCTAATAAAGTGGGTATAGTATAGTAAGAATGCCAATTATGTGACTCACGAGTCATGTATCCAGGATATTGACCCTCTGATATTAAATTTTGAATCTGCTTCATCCCTAAGTGCAAATCTCCGCACAAAACACAGCATTAAACACCTTCCTAGGTCTAGCCGCATTCGTCATCATCGTCGCTGGACTTAAGGTTTCAAGTCCAATTATGGTGCCGATTCTACTGGCTATTTTCATAGCCACACTCAGTGCACCTCCGCTGCTATGGCTGGAAAAAAAAGGACTGCCTACACTCTTGGCACTGCTCGTTGTGATCTCAGTGATTTTCGGAATTGGCGTTTTATTGGCAACGCTGGTCGGAAAATCCATTAATGATTTTCAAAGTCAGTTATCAACCTACGAACAGCGTCTGGAAGTTCTGTTCAATACAGTGCACGCTCAGATTGTCAACCTCGGATTTGAAATTCAGTTTACCGATATCGCCAGCGCAATCAGCCCACAATCAGTCGCGACTACGGTTGGGGGTGTCGTCAACGAAATTGGCGCTTTGGTTGCTAACGCGTTTTTGATCTTTCTGATGGTTATTTTCATGCTGTTTGAGGTGTCGACTTTGCCAGAAAAACTGCAGAAAATTCTCAAACAACCTGTTGATTCGATCGAAAACCTTTCCAAGTTCAGGCAAAACCTACAACGCTATCTGGTCATCAAGACACTGGCTAGTCTGGCAACAGCTTCGCTTGTCTGGATATTGCTCGTTGTTTTAGGTGTCGACTTTGCCATTCTTTGGGCATTGCTCGCATTCTTTTTGAATTTCGTTCCAAATATCGGATCCATCATTGCTGCAATTCCAGCAGTTCTCATCGCTCTGCTTCAACTCGATTTGACCACTGCAGTCTCCGTGGCTATCGGTTATTTCGCCATTAATTTTTTGATCGGATCTGTCATTGAACCCCGCGTCGCTGGTCGACAACTGGGGCTTTCTCCTCTGATCGTTTTGATGTCTTTGATTTTTTGGGGTTGGGTTCTTGGCCCAGTCGGAATGTTTCTGTCAGTTCCGTTAACGATGATGGTTCGACTGGTAGCAGAAAGCAGCAGCAACCTGCAATGGTTGGCGGTTGTACTAAGCGACCGATCCTGACGCTGGCAAACCACAAAGAAATTAATTCCAATCTTTGCATGAGTCAGCATACCTCAAAGCAAAATCCGCCGATTGCACCCGCGCACCCACATACCCATAACATTCACAGCGACCAAAGAACAGATCCATATTTCTGGCTCAAAGACCGAAATGATCCTGCGGTCACAGCGTACATTGAAGCCGAGAACACGTATGCTGAAAGCTGGTTGAAGCATACCGAACCGTTAAGGGAAGATCTTGTCAAGGAGATGTACAGCCGAATCGTAGAGACTGACACGTCCGTTCCAGTCAAGCGAGGACAGTTTGAATACTACTCTAAAGATGAGCAAAAAAGAGACTACCAGTCTCACCATCGACGAAAAATTGGTGACCCGGATTCCGAAGAGTTGGTTATTGATGAAAATGTTCTGGCGAAAGGCCACAAGTTTTTTGATCTGGGTAATCTTACAGTCAGCCCGGATCACAAATTGGCCGCTTTTGCTACCGATTTCAGAGGTGATGAGATTTACACCATCGAAGTGCTGCGCCTCAAAGACCGGAAAATTCTGCCTGATACACTGAATAACACTTCCGGAGACTTTGTGTGGAGTCAAAGCAACACTGTTTTGATTTACACGACCCTGAACGAAGCACACCGACCGTATCGCGTTTATCGGCATCGACTGGGGGACAGCCAGGGGGACGATGAACTCATAATTGAAGAACTAGACGAGGCATTCTACGTATCAGTTTCTGAATCCGACAGTGAATGCTTCATTCAGATCAACCTGGAAAGTGCAATCACTTCAGAAGTCCATTTGCTTGATGCCAAAGATGATCGGTGCCATCCGCGGTTGGTTTTTGAAAGAAGGCATGACGTTCTTTATACGGTTGAAGACCGAGGCGACGCGCTCTATGTCCTCACCAATGACAACGCCGAAAATTTCCGATTGATCAGGACGAAACTGGATCAATTGGACAGATCAGACTGGATTGATGTAATTCCGCACCAAGATCAGGTGACACTGACGGGCTTTCAAGTGTTCAGCGAATTCATCGTAGTTGAAGAACGCCGCAATGGCTTGCCCACAGTTAGGGTACTTCAGGATGACGTGGGTGACGGCTACACGGTTCAATACCCGGAAAAAATTCAGGAACTCAGGCTGCACGAAAATTGGGAATTTGACACTACGATTTGCCGAGTTGGTGGAAACTCGCTTGACATGCCTTATTCAGTCTATGATCTTGAAATGACAACAGGTGTGACAACTCATCTCAAGACGCAACCGATCGGAGGCGATTTTGACCCAAACAATTATTCGACTGAGAAACACCTGGCTATTTCTCACGATGGGACCGAAATCCCAATCTATCTGGTCTATAGCAATAAAGCGCTCAACCGTCGTCCCGCCCCGCTTCTGCTCTACGGGTATGGCGCTTACGGCATCAATTCCAGCCTCTATTTTTCATCCAAGCGCGTGAGTCTGCTGGACCGGGGAATCATCTACGCAATTACGCAAATTCGTGGTGGAAGCGAAATGGGACGAGGCTGGTACCTGGATGGCAAACTGGATAAAAAGAAGAATACGTTTCTTGACTTCAACGCCTGTGCAAACTACCTGATCCAAGAGGGCATTACCAGCCAGGATCAGTTAGCAATTGTTGGCGGAAGTGCGGGTGGATTGGTGGTCGGAAATTTTTTGAACTCAGATTCGGTGCGCTGTAAAGCAGCACTCGCGCTGGTACCTTTTGTTGATATCGTCACTACCATATTGGATGACACTCTGCCCTTGTCTGTGGTAGAACGGGATGAATGGGGCGACCCCAACGAACCTGAATTTTACGACTATATGAAATCCTATTCACCGTACGACAATACACAGAGAAAAGATTTTCCTGCTCTCTATATTACCGCCGGGTTGAATGATCCGAGGGTTGGGTACTGGGAACCTGCCAAGTGGGCTGCGAAAATTCGACAGTGTAAAACGGATGACAATCCACTGCTACTGATTACCGAAATGGAGTCCGGTCATTCCGGTGCATCGGGACGGCTGGATTCACTTCACGAATCAGCTCGTGACTATGCGTTTATCATTACCCAACTGTTGTCAGAAAGTGATTCTCAATGACACTGGCCGATAGATGACCAATCGATTCATCAACAAAAGATTCAAAAATACTCAATGGCACAGCGAATAAGAATTCATGATCCCGTCGAGTTTCGGACTAAGGAAGGAACGCAATCGGGTTTTGTCTCTTCTATTTCCAGACAGAAAGCATATGTGGTGTCACTGCCTGGCACGGAGTACAGCGTACCTTTTCGCCAACTCAGACTCAGAGAAGGTGTATTACCAAAGCGCGTGTTCCCCAACTCCCTGATTGAACGATGTGCGTTTAGTGTCAATGACAAGGTGAATTTCCAGAACGGAAATGCCCAAATTAAAGGACACATAACTCAAATGAACCCGAATCGGGCTCGCGTCAAAACGGCAGCAAACGAATTTTGGAATGTACCCTACAACATGCTGAACGGTGATATGACCGCCAAGCGACGGAAATTGAATTTGAAGAAACTTGTCTCAACCGCCGAACAAGCTGACAAGTTAATCGCAAAACACAATCTTCACGAGTGGCGATTCAACTTTGACAACGCCAGAAAGCGCGCTGGCTGCTGCTTGTACAAGGAGCAGTTGATTACGATGTCGCAGCAGTTTTGCCTCAATGCTGAAGACAGTGACATTACCGACACCATTCTGCACGAAATTGCTCACGCACTGGTTGGACACCAACATGGACACAATGCTGTCTGGCAAGCCAAGGCCCGGGAAATTGGCTGCAGTGCAAGTCGTACTCACGATGTTGAAGTCTCCGCGCCTCGATATATTGTTTCTTGCAGAAACTGCGGAACCGTTGGCACGCGCGACAAACGCGGCCGAAACCGCGTCTGTAAGTGGTGTCAGACCCCGGTTACTTATGAAAACTATTCGAAAGAACTTTGGAACTCTTATCACACATAAATCTTAAGGATGAGCCCCTTGAGTGCGATGGTTCTCAATTGGATCCGGTGGCAGGTCTCCGTATTCAATCAGAGGGGGATTTAATACGGATTGAACTTCGGTCCAACGCCAGTACAAATCAGCAGGCACTCGTCATCTGCGTGTTAATTCTATCTATCGCTGCCTTAGCCATCGCTATAATATTCGCTTTATTTGGAGCATGGCTGGTCCTGCCATTTGCCGGTCTGGAAATTCTGCTGTTAGCAATTGGCACTTACATCGTCTGTTCCCACAGTGATGATGCCGATGTGCTGGTAATCAGTCGGAATTATGTGCACCTGACACAGAGGCGTCGTTCAAAACAATCAGTTAGTTCATTTTTTCGGCAATGGACAAAGTTTGTCTTGCTGCCTGGTAAAACCGGACAAGAGCCAGTTCGACTATTGGTTGTCAGCAGAACTAAAGAACTGGAAATTGGAGAGTTTTTAATTGAAAGTTCAAAAAAAAGACTGTACTGGCAATCGGCCGAGTGGGTCCAAAACCATATTTAAATTTCAACAAAAAATCGCCCTTATGGGAGTCCGTTGATGTCTCAAATGTTTTGTAGCGCGCGAAGCCTGCTGCGGATTGCCGTAGCCGCAACCGCACTGTTTCCTCTAAGCGTCTATGCGGAGTGGGGGTTGAATCTACCACCACCGTCAACGTCCGTCGCAAGTCGGATCCTGGATCTGCATAATGCGATCATGATCGTGTGTCTGATCATTTTCGTGATCGTATTCGGGGTGATGTTCTATTCGCTCTACGCACACCGCAAAAGCCGCGGACATGAAGCACATCAATTCTCTCATAACTCAAAACTCGAAGTTGTCTGGACTATCATTCCCTTTCTGATTCTGGTTGGTCTCGCCATACCATCGACTGCAACATTACTGTACATGGAAGACACAACGGACTCGGACCTGACGATCAAAATCACCGGCTATCAGTGGAAATGGCAATACGAGTACCTTGATCACGATATCAATTTCTTCAGCAATCTGTCGACCCCGCGCGCTCAAATCGAAAACCGCGAGCCCAAAGGTGAACACTATCTTTTGGAAGTTGACAAGCCAATGGTCATACCAGCCAATCGAAAAGTTCGTTATCTGATTACTTCAAATGATGTCATCCATGCCTGGTGGATTCCAAAATTCGGTGTGAAAAAGGACGCAATTCCCGGCTACATCAATGAATTCTGGGCCAATGTCGATTCTCCAGGAACCTATCGCGGTCAATGTGCGGAACTTTGCGGGAAAGACCACGGATTCATGCCCATAGTTGCGGAAGTGCTGTCACCTGAAGACTTTGACGCATGGGTTGAAGAAAATAAACCCAAGCAGGTCGCATCTGCTGCTGAGATGACTGCTGCAGGAACAGGTTCCGCTGCTGGTCCAACTGCGTCAGCTGAGGATATTAACCGTGAATGGACGATGGATGAGTTAATGGAACATGGCAAAACGGTTTATTTTCAGTGTATTGCCTGCCATGGACCAGACGGCAAGGGAATTCCGCCAACATTTCCGCCACTCACTGGTAGCGAAATGACAACCGGACCACTTGATGCTCACATCGACATTGTGATGAACGGTAAAGTGAATACAACGATGCAGGCTTTCAAACAGCAGTTGAACGATGTTGACATTGCCGCCGTTATCACCTATGAGCGAAATGCGCTTGGCAATAGCGTCGGAGATCTGGTTCAGCCGTCGGAGATTGCGGCCAGACGCTAACCGAACATGAACGAAACCGAAAACTGAACAGAACAAAACATACTGATACAAGGTAATTAAATTATGTCCGCTGCGCACACCGAAGCACACGACCACCACGACCATCGTCCAAGTGGCATCATGCGTTGGTTGACAACGACCAACCATAAGGACATTGGAACGATGTACCTGATCTTTTCGCTGACCATGTTCTTTGTCGGCGGAATCATGGCGCTTGCAATTCGCGCCGAACTGTTTCAGCCCGGTCTACAGGTCGTCAACCCGGAACTTTTCAATTCACTGACGACCCTCCACGCGCTGATTATGATTTTTGGCGCCATCATGCCAGGATTTGTGGGATTTGCGAACTGGCTGATTCCCATGATGATTGGTGCGCCTGATATGGCCCTGCCCAGGATGAACAACTGGAGTTTCTGGATTCTTCCTTTTGCTTTCGCCTTGTTACTCGGCAGTCTGTTTACCGTTGGTGGCGGACCGGCTTCGGGTTGGACTCTATACGCGCCGTTGTCGGTTCAAGGCGGCGCTGGCGTTGACATGACAATTCTTTCGATTCATATGATGGGAATTTCGTCAGTGCTTGGCGCAATCAATATCATCGTGACCATTATGAATATGCGAGCACCTGGCATGCATTTGATGAAGATGCCACTGTTCGTCTGGACTTGGTTGATCACTGCATTCCTACTGATTGCAGCGATGCCAGTCCTTGCTGGTGCAGTGACGATGCTACTGACCGATCGACACTTCGGCACCGCATTCTTTGACCCGGCAGGTGGCGGTGACCCGGTCCTGTTCCAGCATATATTCTGGTTCTTCGGGCATCCGGAGGTATACATCCTGATTCTGCCGGCATTCGGAATTATTTCACAGATTGTTCCGACCTTTTCACGCAAGCCGCTTTTCGGTTATGACAGCATGGTGTTCGCAACAGCCGGAATCGCATTCTTATCGTTCATCGTGTGGGCACACCATATGTTTACCGTTGGCATGCCTCTGGCAGGTGAACTGTTCTTTATGTACGCAACGATGCTGATCGCAGTGCCGACTGGAGTCAAGGTGTTTAACTGGGTTGCCACAATGTGGCGCGGATCAATCACCCTGGAGACGCCGATGCTATTCGCGCTGGCCGTTGTATTCCTATTTACCATCGGTGGTCTGTCAGGACTAATGCTGGCGATTGTTCCTGCCGACTTTCAGTACCATGACACTTATTTTGTGGTTGCACACTTCCACTATGTCCTGTTTTCAGGTTCGATCATGGCAATGATGGGTGCGACTTATTACTGGCTGCCAAAATGGACGGGACGTATGTACAGTGAGGGTCTGGGGAAAACACATTTCTGGCTGACTACAATATTCTTTAACGTAACATTTTTCCCGCAGCACTTCCTCGGGCTGGCCGGAATGCCGAGACGCATACCCGACTACTCAGTGCAGTTCACCGAATTCAACATCATTTCATCTATCGGTGCTTTCGGTTTAGGGTTGGCACAACTGCTATTTGTTTACATAATTATTCAGGCCGTGCGTGGCAAAAACGAGAAGGCGACTGCACAAGTTTGGGAAGGTGCTGATGGGCTTGAGTGGACTGTTGATTCGCCACCGCCGTACCACACCTTTGAATCTCCTCCAACCGTCAAGTAATCTATCGAAAAGGTGAAGACATTGTCGAACGATAAAAACGACGGCATAAAACGGACGGCTCTGCTGCTAGGTTGCATTTCACTGGCTTTCTTTGTTGCAATTATTGTGGTTGAATACTTCAGGTGAATGATGTGACTGGTTCTCAGGCAATGAAACGTTCTAAATCCCGCTGGATTTTGATTCTGTCTGGGACAGTGGTGCTAATGTTTGGTTTTGGCTATGCTCTGGTGCCGTTATATGACCTGTTTTGTGAGATAACCGGAGTTGGTGGCAAGCCCACTGTTGCTGTACTGCAGTTGCCTTCAGACGAAAATCCGATCGATTACTCGAAAGAGGTTACCGTCGAATTTACTGCTACAGGCAATAACAACATTCCATGGTCCATCAAACCACTGGTAAAGAAAACCAAAGTACATCTCGGTGAAGTTCACGTGATGAATTACCTGGTGACCAACACTTCGAGCCAGCAGATGATTGGGCAGGCCATTCCAAGCATTACCCCAATGCAAGGCGCCAGGCATATGGTAAAGCTGGAATGTTTCTGCTTCAATGCCCAGACACTTGAACCCGGAGAGGCCCGGGAAATGCCAGTCCGATTCTATGTCAATAAGGACCTTCCGGCAGAAATCAATACGCTAACTCTGTCTTACAGTTTCTTCCCAATAAATGAGTCGGTCAGTATCTCAGACGATCGATCGGAAGTACAGCAGAGCAGTTCATGACATCACGATATTTTGAAACTTTTCAAATCAATGAAACGAGGATAAACAATGAGCGCTTCAAACGGCGATTATTATCTCCCTGATCCCAGTCCATGGCCATTGGTGGCATCTGTCGGACTTTTCGCTCTTGCCGGCGGATTTGTTATGCTGGTTAACGAAGTAAACATGGCACCGTGGGTCATGCTGGCTGGCGGCCTGATCATCGCTTTCATGATGTTCGGCTGGTTCGGTATCGTTGTGTTGGAAAGTGAAGGTGGAAAGTACAACGCCCATGTTGATGTCTCTTTCAGGATGGGAATGCTGTGGTTTATCTTTTCCGAAGTAATGTTTTTCGGTGGTTTTTTTGGCGCACTGTTTTACCTGAGAAATTTATCGATACCCTGGCTGGCAGAAACTGACATCCTGTGGATGGGTTTTGAAGGCGGATGGCCGACGGCTGGTCCTATGGGTGCAGAACTGATTGCGGCTGACACCCCGATCACTTCTCCCGGTCAGTTCTCCACTATCGGTGCCTGGGGCATTCCAGTCTGGAATACACTTATTTTATTGAGTTCCAGTGTTACTGTGACCATCGCTCACTGGGAGCTCAAAAAGAACAATCGCACGGGTCTTATTGTCTGGCTCGCAATCACCGTGTTGCTTGGATTCCTGTTCCTATACCTTCAGGGCTTTGAGTATGCACACGCTTATGCTGATCTCGGACTGACACTTGGTACCGGCGTGTACGGTGCAACTTTCTTTATGTTGACTGGATTTCACGGATTTCATGTGACCATCGGCGCAATCATTCTGCTGGTGATTCTGATTCGCTGCATCCGCGGTCATTTCAAACCCGATCATCACTTTGGATTTGAAGCGGCAGCGTGGTACTGGCACTTCGTTGATACAGTCTGGGTGGGGCTCTTTATCTTCGTTTACGTTGTGTAAATGGCAACTATTGGGTTGACTGGGTGATCACCCGAGCAATCCATGTGTTCCAGTTAGCCCACTGTACCATTTGAATGGCTACTTTTTCGGTGGAGTCACACGCCATTTTTTTGTGCCACCCATATTTGTTACTGTACCTCCGATTCCTTCCTTTCGCATGGCTTTGACTGCCTTCCCCATATCATATTGCGGAACCTGTAGCACCCTTTGCGGTACACCGCTCTTCTTTAGGCGTTGAGCAGAGTCTGCTAATCTTTTAGGGGAACCGCTACGTTCCACTTCTGTAGCTCGTCTACGATTTTTGGTAATGGCATCCAGGCGCTTTTTTCCTGGAAGAGAAACTTCGGTTTTGCCACCGTAACCAGCTGCTTTTTTCTTGGCACGGCGATGTGTAGATTTTTCTGGCATTGTGTGTATCTCCAATTTAACTAGTTAAACTCAAGTAAAAATTAATGATGTGTTGTCTTTGCTGATCAACAACTATACTTGTTCTTCAAATCATCATAAGTTGACATTGTATATAGAATTTATATAATTTGTCAACTAACTTTGGAGTAAACAAAATGTCTTTAGGTCAAAGAATTAAGGTGTCCCGACACGCCTTAGGTCTTTCGTTACGTGATCTCGAGAGCAAAATTGACAACCGTGTAAGTGCACAAGCAATCAGTAAGTATGAACGAGATGAATCAATTCCCAGTTCAGGTGTGTTGATTGCGCTGGCTGGGGCGTTGGGTGTTTCGGAAGACTATCTTGTTAGCGAAACTGATATTGTTTTGGAATCCGTAGATTTTCGTAAAAAGAGTCTCACAAGCGCGAGAGAAAAAAATCAGGTAGAAGCAAAAGTGCTTGATTTTCTTGAGCGCTATCTTACGGTGGAAGATATTCTGGGCTTGCCCACGGTCAATTGGGACATGCCGCGAGAAGCACCATGGCCGATATTAAACGATTTGGCTGAAGTAGAACAAGCAGCGCTAAATCTTCGCCTTTACTGGAGGGTCGGAAAGAATCCAATACCGAACCTCGTGGAATTATTGGAAGACCGAGGAATCAAAATACTATCAATCCCTCTTGCCGACAACATAGATGGACTTACGGCAAAGGTTAGTAGGAACAACAGAAAGTCTACATCATCCGTAATCGTCGTTAATCGAAATCAATGGGGCGAGCGACAACGCTTCACAATTGCACACGAACTCGGCCATATGGTATTGGAAGTCGGACCCAGAGTTGATGAGGAAAAGGCTTCACACCGATTTGCGGGGGCATTTCTAATGCCAGCGGAAACGCTCAGAGCAGAAATTGGAAAATTCCGAAAGTCAATGGGCTGGAGAGAACTTTTCGAACTGAAGCGTTTATTTGGCGTGAGCGTACAGGCTCTTACTTATCGATGCAATGAAATTGGAATATTCAACAAGTCTCTTTTTCAATTTCTATTCGATGAATTTAAACGGCAAGGGTGGCGTACTTATCCCTATAAAGAGCCATACGCAATAGAGAAAGGAGAAGAACCGACTCGGTTCCAGCGTCTGTGTTACCGTGCTTTAGCCGAAAATCTTATATCAGAAGCAAAAACTGCCGAATTGCTTGGACTCTCTGTTCATGAGCTTGTCCAGCGGATGGACAAACCGCCGAATTCGGAGGAAACTTCTAAAAATTGAAGGTAATCGTCTCTGACACATCCGTACTAATCGATCTTGAACGTGGGTCATTTCTGGAATCGATATTTAGTTTGCCATTCGAGTTCGTAGTTCCAGATTTATTGTTTGAACGTGAGCTAAAGAATTACAACGGGCAAGCCTTGATTGAGCTTGGCCTTCATATAAAAGAACTCGACAGTGCTGCCCTTGCCCTCGGTATTGAATATCACCGGAAGTACAAAACGAAACTTTCTCTTCCAGACGTATTTGCTTATGTTCTCGCAAAGGTAAATTCATGGATGCTATTGTCAGGTGATGCCGCTCTTCGTGAACTTGCCGTTGAAGAAAATGTGAATTGTCATGGTGTGCTCTGGCTACTTGATCAATTGCATGATTATCATGTGGTTGATCAAGCGCGCTTGTATAAGGGGTTGCGGAAAATTGCCGATCATCCTCGGTGTCGACTACCTCAAGTTGAGATTCAGAAACGATTAAAGTCTTATTCTGGCTGCTGACTCAACCAATTGAAAAATAATGCTAAATGGCAAATCAAACCAATCTGTGGGAATTGCCGAATGGCAAGCCATTCATAAATTTGCTTTTTTTGATCCTTGGTCGCGCGGAGTCGTCGATCAAGCACTCTCACGTCTAGTTGCAAAAGTGAATTCAAGTTGTTGGGTGGGATTCACATCCACCAGAGTAAAGTACTTTCCCACAGCACACTTAAAACGAAAATAAGCCACTTCGAAAGATGAAACGTTTGAGAAAGCGATTTCCCTCTAAAATTTTTCAAAAGATAGGTAACTACTCAGTCACAGAAGATTTTGGTGGGATTGGCACTGTATTGCTAGGTGTAATCAAACCGGTGTAAATTCCACCAACAATCAAACCGAAAAGCAATACCCAAATCGATATACGGACGGTCAATGCCTTGACCGTTCGGTCGCTGGCACCCCGATCCTTCAGCATGTACCAAAATGCTGAAACAAGGCTGCCAATCATTACCAGCAGCAAAATTCCGATTATTAGGTTTTGTACCAACGCTGTTGACTCAGTAGAAATTCCGGATGAGGAACTGTTTCGTGTTTGGCTGGGTGAGTGTGCTTAAATTCAGACTGATTGAAGTTGGATATGCGCTCAATCGAGTCTGAATTATACGGGTATCGACCGAACCAACTACCTGTTGATCAGCACTTCCTTTTCGACTGTCTTACTCTAACCTGATCTAGTCTTCCTGAAGATCTTTAGCATGGGAAGAAATCCGCAATCCTTGAAGTGTTAAAATCGCTGAGTCACCTGGTCAATGATTAGAAATGTCTTGCAAACCTACCTTTTCCTCATGTACAACCTGATTCTTGCTGAAAATTAAACAAATATGTCTGATCTTGGAAAAGTTGCTGAGTACATCATTGAGGACTTTTACAACGGTCGATTCGATTTAAGTGAGCGCGGCAAAATTTCGGCATCATCGTCCTGGTCAACCTTACCCCAAGTTGAGTGCACGCAATATCTGCGCGACGCGAATGCCTCTGATCGAACCATCCTGCTCTATCTGACATTTATCTCAGCGATTGATCGCGCGAGAAATTCAGAACGGTGCTGGTGGAACGGACTTGAACTCTATGAAAGTCATCCGGAAGTCTACGATCCTTTGCAGCTGCTTCAGGTAAGCGCTGATCAATTGACAGAGTACCTGCAAGAATGTGGTGTTTCTCAAAATACCGAGCAGGACCCTCAAGCCTGGCTTGACATCGCACAAACCATTACATTCGAAAGTAGTTGCCCTGTGAGTCGTGTGATCTATGGTAAGACAGTCGATGCCAAACATTTGCTCAAGGACCTGAGTACTCGAAGTGAAGACGGTCGAAACCGGTTCCCACTTTTGAGTGGCTCAAAAACCGGCCGGAAGTGGCTTTACCTGCTAGCCAATCCCGGTGGTGCAAAAATAACCCATATTGATTCTTTGCCAATTACGGTTGATGTTCATGTCAGTCTTGCAACTGAAAATCTGAGAATGAGCAAACAAGATCGTACAGAATCTTCTAATGATGCAAACTACATCCAGTCAGTCTGGCGTAGTGCAGTCAACTTGATGCAACTTGAGGAACCAGATAGCATTCGAGATACCTGCGCGGGTCTCGATCCTGCTCTGTCGTTTTTTGGCCGATATGGGTGCGGCCATTGCGACAAGGTCGGTGCTCCTGTGCGACTCGGACGTGCCTGTAATTACTGTAGGTTGTTTCGGTAACCAGAATCTTACGACCTGATTATTCGTAAACAACGACCGAATACGCAAATAGTGCGCGAATTTCCACTCGGACCGTAAACTGCCCGTGAAATTTCAGTTGCGATTCCGAATTATCCCAACAATCGCGACAGTCGCTCTGTTGCCAGTGTTAATCGGACTGGGGTTCTGGCAGCTTGATCGCGCTCAACAAAAGACGGAAATAAAGAACCTATATCAGCAGCGAAGTGATGCGCCGGCTGTCGTGATTGGTTCAGTGGTAGAGTCACCTCAGGAACTGGAGTACCGCCGAGCCAAGGCAATGGGTACTTGGGATGCACAACATGAATTTCTGCTGGATAACCGAGTCCGACGAGGTCAGCCCGGATTTCACGTCATTACACCGCTGATTTTTCGGGGCGGACAATCTGCAGTATTGGTTAATCGAGGCTGGATTCCAGGGTCACCTGATCGCAGTCAATTACCCAAAATTGAGTCTTTGAGCGGTAATACCAGCTTGACGGGGCTTGCGATCATTCCACCTGTAGATACCTTTGTTCTGAAGCAGGATTCTCCTGTAAATGCTGGAGAATGGCCACTAATCTGGCAAACTCTTGACATAAAAAGATTTTCCGATGCTGTTCCCTACGAAATTCAGGGCGTTGTCATTCATCTGGACGATGATCACCCGGCTGGATTTGAGCGGCAGTGGCCACCACCCGATAATGTGTGGATAAGCCGTCACAGAGCTTACGCATTTCAGTGGTTTGCGCTCAGTGCAACGTTGCTTGTGATATACTTTTTGCTGACCCTCCGGCCACGCCGAGACTGAATCAACAAACTGCGGTCTACCTGACTTCGCATATTAATTCAATCACTTAAAACTTGTTCATTGATCAGCCTTGCGACTTGAACAGGGCTGATGTTTACCGCAGTCAAATTCAGTACATCGAGTTCAGACCTAACGCTCGCTTGTCGCACCAGCAATGACATCAAATATTTCAAATCCTTCTGAAATTGCTCAGCCATTACCGGTCCGCAGCATACTGCAGGAATACTATCGAATAACCAAACCAAGGGTCGTTGGCCTAATTATGTTTACCGCAGTTGCTGGAATGTTTCTGGCGGTGCCGGGAATGCCAAATCCGCTTACCGTGTTTCTTGCAACTCTGGGAATAGGACTCTCAGCTGCTGCCGGCGCTGCAGTCAATCATGTACTGGATGAAGAGAAAGATGCGCAAATGAAGCGTACTCGCAACCGCCCGATTCCTACCGGACGGCTTGAAACCGGTTCAGCTCTGATCTTTGCCTGTGTTTTGGCAGGAATGTCAATGATCATCCTTTCGGTCACGGTCAATGTCCTGACCAGCCTCCTGACATTTGCATCTCTAATCGGATATGCCGTCATCTACACGGTATTTCTGAAGCACGCCACGCCCCAAAACATCGTAATTGGCGGTGCTGCTGGAGCGATGCCTCCAGTACTTGGCTGGACTGCAATGACAGGTGAACTGAGTTCAGATGCTTTCCTGCTGTTTCTGATTATCTTCTGCTGGACACCGCCCCATTTTTGGGCGTTGGCACTCTATCGGCATCTCGATTATGAAAAGGCCGAAATCCCCATGCTTCCTGTAACCCACGGGCAAAAATTTACACGCTTGCATATCTTGCTCTACACCGTACTGCTGGTTGCCGTTTCTATCATGCCCTTTGCAACGGGTCTTTTCGGACTGCCTTATCTGGCCGCAGCTTTAATTCTCGGAGTCATTTTTATCGCCTTCGCCATTCAGTTGTTTCGAAACTACAGTGATGATCTATCTCGCAAAATGTTCCGGTTTTCTATACAGTACCTTGCGATACTGTTCGCGGTAATGCTTTTCGATCACTACCTGAGCATCATTCTCACGTCTTAAAAACTCTCCCCACGCGCGATAGAGCAAATAAAGTGTCAGGGACTCAGAGCAACATGGTTGATTTTCCGGCAATCAGAGCATTGTCGCCATTGGATGGTCGGTATTCACGAAGAGTTGAAGCGCTACGCGATACGTTCAGTGAATACGGATTAATCAAGCTTAGACTACATGTCGAAATTGAATGGCTGATCCACCTGGCCAATCTTTCGCAGTTTGCGGATCTCGCACCACTTTCTGATCAGTCTGTTGCGAGTTTGCGTGATCTGGTGAAAAATTTTTCTGTCGAAGATGCACTGGAAGTCAAGAAAATCGAAAGCGAGATCAATCATGATGTGAAAGCGCTTGAGTACTTTCTTAAAGAACGTTCCAAGTCGATTCCTGAGTTAATCACGGCTCGCGAATTCATTCACTTCGGCTGCACTTCCTACGACATCAACGATAACTGCTTCGGCTTGATGCTGGAATCTGCCCGAGAAACTGTTTTGGTACCTGAGTTGACTCAACTCGTTGATGAGCTGTCACAACTGGCGACTGAATTCGCGCAGACGCCAATGCTGGCTCGAACACATGGCCAACCAGCTTCTCCGACAACAGTGGGCAAGGAATTCAGAATATTTTCGACCCGATTGTCAAATCAGCTCCAAGTGTTCTGCAACATCACTGTAAAAGGGAAATTTAGCGGTGCAACTGGCAACTTCAATTCTCTTCATGCTGCCAACCCTGAAGTCGACTGGTGTCAAACCGCCGAAGACTTTGTCAATTCACTTGGACTTGAATACAGCCCCGTAACCACCCAGACCGAATCGCATGACTATATTGCGGAATACTGTCACTCGTTGCAGCGCATAAACTCGATCATGCTGGACCTTTGTCGCGATGTCTGGGGCTATATTTCAATCGGCTACTTCAAACAGAAGGTTGTCAACCGTGAGGTTGGCTCATCCGCGATGCCACACAAAGTTAACCCTATTGATTTTGAAAATGCAGAAGGAAATCTAGGGTTCGCCAACGCAATTTTTGGGCACTTGGCTGACAAACTACCCATCAGTCGCTGGCAAAGAGACTTGAGCGACTCTACTGTGCTCAGAAACTTGGGTGTGCCTATCGGTCACAGCCAGATCGCATATCAATCGGTCCGTAGCGGACTTTCAAAATTGGAGATTAATCCCCAGCGACTCAACTCCGATCTAGATACGGCATGGGAGGTTCTAAGCGAAGCGATTCAGACCGTTCTGAGGAAACACGGCGACGAACTGCCGTATGAAAGAATGAAGGAACTTACGCGCGGCGTGACAGTCTCTGAAATTGAAATCCGAGAGTTCATAAGCGGATTGGACTTGCCGGAATCTGACCGGGAGAAATTACTCAAACTCACACCGCGTGAATACACCGGGCACGCTGCTTCGATCGCTCGTGATACTTCGAATTCGAAGTAGAACATTCATCTCCAGCTTACTGCCCGATTTGGGCGTTGCAAAGATCAATAAAGCTGCCAACAATGAGATGTTCCTCACCGGTGATATCAATTACACCACTCACATTGCCGGGTGAGACTGAAAACTCAAATTTAGTCGATTTGGCATTACCCAGTCCGCGCAAAGTGTTGAAATAACCATCATTACCCGGACTGATGTGATTCGACATGAATGTTTCAGTTTCGGTCGCGGATATCCAGACATCAGAGTATCGTTCCTCTCCAAAATTCGATTTCACCGTCCGAATGTTCGAAGGATCGCTCACATGCTCGTGGCTAAGCAGGACGGCCTGATAGTTCTCAAAGCAGGCAAATGTCAAAAACGGATGAGGATTGTCCTCAACATAGGGATGAAAATGGCCACAATACAAAAATCCGGGTTCTGCAACCCAGCAGTTACCCCCTTGAATCCAATTAAGCTTTTCCGGTTCACCTTGTGCACTGGATACACCGGGAAACAACAGCAGGCAGCTGAGGGCCAATATAACGGATAATCTTTTGTTCATAATTGTTCCGATAGTAAGTCGCAGAATGTCAATTTATATGCGCAATTGCATCGATTGATTTCTGGATTAGACAATCTACAGCGATTAAGTTCGACCGATTGAACGCTAAACCAATCAGAATCTCAAAATTCCTGTCGCAGCAGGGAATTTGTTCGCGTCGTGAGGCTGAATTCTTTATTCAGCAAGGCTGGATCAAGGTAAATGGTGAAACAGTCGTTGAATTTTTCACAACAGTTGACGACAACAGCAGCATTGAGCTTCATCCGAAAGCCAAAGCGTATCAGAATAGACTGATCACTGTGCTGCTTCACAAGCCAATTGGTTATGTCTCAGGTCAGCCGGAAAAACAGTATCGACCTGCTGCTTCCCTCATCACCCAAGGTAATCAGCAAAGAAACAACGACGGTTCTCCTGAAAAAAAAGCAGTATGGCCGATTAAAGGGCTGGCACCAGCTGGTCGACTCGACATTGATTCCACCGGGTTATTGATTCTCACACAAGATGGGCGTATCGCAAAGCGACTGATCGCGCCTGATTCAGATGTAGAGAAAGAATACCTGGTGCGTGTCACTCAAGATGTTCAATCGAACCAGCTCAGCCGACTCACAGTTGGGCTGAGTCTTGATAACGTAAAACTGGCACCAGCGAAAGTCGATCTTCTGGATAGCAACTACTTCAGAATGACACTAACTGAGGGTCGAAAACGCCAAATCAGGCGTATGTGTGAACAGGTTGACCTTGAGGTCACCGGACTCAAGCGTGTGCGTATTGGCAATGTCAGGCTTGGTAGCCTTCCAGTCGGAAAGTGGCGGCTACTTCGCCTGAACGAGTCCTTTTGAACATGTCGGGCTACAATCTAATCCGGCCACTGATTTTTAGACTGGACCCGGAGTTCGCCCATCAACAGACGATTGCGTTCCTTCAAAGAGCATCGAACAAACCGTCACGAGTAGCCAGGCTCACAGAACGGTATCGGAAAAAAATACCTAAACTCCCGATTGAACTTTTTGGAAAAAAACTGAGCAGTCCAGTTGGACTAGCTGCAGGGTTTGATAAAAACGGAGTTGCATTCCCTGCTCTATTTGCTCTGGGATTTGGATTTGTTGAGGTCGGTACTGTTACACCAAGAGCGCAGCCAGGAAATCCCAAAGTGCGGGTCTTCCGTTTAGATCAGGAAGAATCGATTATCAATCGTTTGGGATTCAATAACAACGGACTTGAGGCAATGCTTGGAAATCTTTCCACATATTCGAGTTCCATTCGACCAGGAATTCTTGGCATCAATATCGGAAAAAATACCGACACACCCATTGAACGGGCAATTGAAGACTATCTCGCCTGTCTCGGCGCAATTTACGAATATGCGGATTATGCCGTGCTCAATCTGTCATCACCTAACTCTCCAGGCCTCAGATTGCTGCAGCAAGAATCTGAATTCAATGAGCTGGTTCATGCTGTTATGGAAAAACGAGATGAACTGGCAAGCAAGCAAAACGATAAACTGCTACCAGTGGCAGTCAAGATTTCACCTGATCTCGAACCCGAACAAATTGACGCGGTTGCAGAACTTTCTTTGAAACATCGTGTGGATGCATTGATCGCAACTAATACCACCATTGCACGAACTGCACCGGTCTTGCACAAGCATTTCACCCAATCGGGGGGCTTGAGTGGAAAACTTTTGGCAGATCAAGCCACAGCAGTCATTAGTCGTCTCGCCAGCACCACCCGAGGTCAAATTCCCATCATTGGTGTTGGGGGAATCGGTTCGGCCGAAGATGCCTGGAAAAAATTACTCGCTGGCGCAACAGCACTACAACTTTATACGGCTATGGTCTTCCAAGGGCCGGTCTTGCTACGACAGATCGTCACCGGATTGGCTGAACGAGCCCGACACTACGATGAGAGAAACTTTAGCGCTGCTCTTGAACAGGCTCGAAGTCAACTTTAGGCGTGAAGACCGCGACTCTCATCCGCTCCGATCATTAGATTCATACACTGCACCGCAGCGCCACTCGCGCCTTTACCCAGGTTATCCAGAATCGCAACGAGAAAAACGTGACCCGAAGGGTGCCCGCAAACCGTTAATTCAATACTATTGGTATCGTTGCATCGCCTCGGATCAAAACTGCGTGAATCCGATTGGGTTGAATCCAGCTGTCGTAGCCTCACAAATGGTTCGTCCCGGTAACGCAATTCATACGCTGCCATTACGCTTTCGCTGCGATCTTTAGATGCGTCATCCAGCCAATCTGCATGCAAAGGAATCTCTACTCGCATGCCCCTGAAGAATGGCCCGACCCGCGGCAAAAACTGTGGTTCGCGCTGCAAGCCGGAATACTTCATCATTTCCGGAATGTGTTTGTGTACCCGGTCTAAGGCATAAGGCGCTGAAAACGGTATGGACAACAGTTCCTGCGCAGGACTCTCCCAAGTTTCGATCAAGCTTCGCCCCCCACCGGAATATCCGGACAGTGCGTGAATGATCAACTGACTGTCTGCTGCAAGCAAGCCCTCTTCAATCAGCGGTCGTAACAGCAGAATGGCACCGGTCGGATAGCAACCTGGATTGGCAACCTTGCCCGAAGTCTGAATAGACTGTCGAACTTCTGGACCAAGTTCAGGCATACCGAAAATCCATTCATCCGAAACGCGGTGTGCAGTACTGGCATCAATTACCCGAGTTTCATGCGCTTGTGCCCACTCAGCCGATTGCCTGGCAGCATCGTCCGGCAGGCAAAGAATCGTCAGATCAGACTCTCCAATTGCGTCCTGACGCGCACTGTCTTCTTTTCTTAATTGATCGGGTAGTCGAATGACTTCAATATCAGACCGATTTTCCAGAAAATCAAATACCTGAAGAGCAGTTGTGCCGGCCTGACCATCTACAAATATTTTTGTGCCTGGCGTCTGATTCATCCTTCCATGGGTAGCATTACTGCGCTGTCATCGGACCAGGTCAGCCAGACTTTGCGATCGGTTGCGTACATCTGGTCTAAAACACCTGTCAGATTCTGCAACGCAACTGATATCGGATGTTCCCGCCCCTCAACATGTACGTAAAGGTGACTGCGATCACCAAGGTAAGCGGAGGGCCCCATACGTCCCAAAACCGAGTTGTATTGCTGATCTGGCTGTTCAAAGGAAATCGAAAATTTTTCCGGTCGAACAGCCAAGGTAAACTCGTTTCCAGGAGTCACAATGGTCTGCGGGGTAGCAATTTTGACACCGCCAAGCTCAGTGGCCTCTCCAATTGCAATTCCATCTGAGAAATCTTTCAGTGTACAGTCAAAGAAATTCATTGTGCCAATAAAATCTGCAACAAACCTCGATTGAGGTTGCTCATAGAGCGACCCAGGTGTTGAAACTTCGATGATGTCACCCTGATTCATAACTGCGATTCGATCCGATAGAGTCAGCGCTTCTTCCTGATCATGAGTTACAAACACAAATGTAATGCCAACCTGCTGTTGTAAAAGCCGAAGCTCAATCTGCATCTGTTCTCTGAGTTTTTTGTCCAGTGCCCCAAGCGGTTCATCAAGGAGCAGTACCTTCGGTTGCTTGATCAGTGCCCGCGCCAATGCAACACGCTGTCTTTGACCACCCGAAAGTTCGTTGGAGCCGCGGTCTCCATATCCTGAGAGCTTGATCAGTTCCAACATCTGTTCGATTTGTTCATCCAGTTCCTGCTTCGACAGACCTGACTTACGCATGCCAAACGCGATATTCTGAGCGACGTTCAAGTGTGGAAAAATGGCGTAGTTCTGAAACACCATGTTCACCGGTCGAATATTCGGCGGTGATAGCGTAACGTCCTGACCATTAATATGGATGGTGCCTTCAGTCGGCAACTCAAATCCAGCCAGCATACGTAGCAAAGTGGTTTTGCCGCAGCCGGACGGCCCCAAAAGAGAGAAAAACTCACCTTTCAGTACATCCAGATTTGCATTGTTTACGGCCCGAACATTACCAAAATCCTTGGTGACATTGTTGATTGAAATGATGACTTCAGACATTGAATCACACCTTCGACTTTTTGCCGAGATCGACACCACCGCGCCGGATCAATTCAGCAGCAAAAATAACGACCGTCGATACCATCACGATAATCGCTCCAAGTGCCAGCACTGATGGCAGTTTGTCCGGAAATCGCAGCTGACTCCAAATGTGAAGCGGTAATGTCGCGTCCGTTCCGGCAAGAAAGAATGCAAGTATAAATTCATCAAAGGAAATCGTGAAAGTCAAAAGAAAACTTGCTACGACACCTGGAAGAATTATCGGAAAGGTTACCCTCCAAAATGTCCACCACGCGTTTTCACCCAAGTCCTGAGCTGCTTCTTCATAGCTCTTGTCAAAACCTTCCATGCGCGAAATTAGCACAAGCATCGAAAATGGAGTGCAAAGCATCAAGTGGCCAATTCCAACCGTAATCAGCGACAACTTTATCCCACCTACGCTAAATGTCATTAACAGGGATATTCCGAGAATTATTTCCGGAATGACCAGTGGCACCATGATAAAACTGATCAACATGCCACTTCTTCGCATTCGATAACGGGTTACGCCTTTCGCAGCGAAGATTCCCAGTACGGTGCTCAAGAAGGCGACGCTAAGGCCAACCTTCAAACTGTTGATGAGCGCGTTCTGTAGACCCTGACTGTCCGCCAGTTGAGCGTACCACTTGAAGGTAAATCCCAACAGTGGAAAAGTAATGTATTGCGAATCATTGAACGAGAACAATGGCAGTACAGCAACCGGCGCATACAGAAAAATCAGGTACACCACCGCATAGACTGATAACGTGTTAAGTATGGATCGGGTACGGATCACTGTTTAAGCCACCTTCTTTCGAAACAGTTGGGTCGCACCTAGCAATAAGCAGACGACGAGTGTCACTGCAATCATTGAAATGATCGATAAGGCCGCCCCCAAGGGCCAGTTGAGCGCCTTGCCGAACATCGACTGGATAATGTTGCCAATCATAATCCCGCGTGTACCTCCCACCAGCGACGGTGTAACATAATCACCAACCGTTGGAATAAATACCAGCAGACTGGCAGCAATTACGCCGGGGAGTGAGAGGGGTAATGTAACTCGAATGAAGGTCATGAACGCACTCTCGCCCAGATCTCGAGAAGCTTCAATTAGTGATCTGTCAATTTTTTCGAGCGAAACATAAATCGGCAGAATGGCGACTGCAGCCCAAGCATGGGCTAATGTGATCACCACTGCAATTGGGTTATAGAGCAGAAACTCTAACGGTTCAGCGATGATGCCCAATGACATCAGACCGGAATTGATGACACCGTTGTATCCCAAAATCACTTTCCAGGAAAAAACCCTGAGCAAATAACTTGTCCAGAACGGAATTGTGACAAGAATGATCCACATCATCTTGTTCCTTTTGACGTGGAAAGCAATGAAATAGGCCAACGGATAGGCCAACAGCACGGTAACCAGCATCACCAGCAGGGATATGCGGATCGACCGATAAAGAATGAGGTAATAGATTTTTTTACGAAAAAAATCTGCGTAGTTTGTCAGTGTGAAGGTCTGAATCAGATCGACATATTCCTGCTTCCAGAAACTCAGAGTGACCAGAATCATCAAAGGAAACAGCAGACCTAGTAGTATGATGGTTAGAGTGGGAGACAGCAGCGTGTAACCACGCATAGCTTCACTTCTTCGAAACCGTAGGTGGATCCGCGAAACCAAAGATTGTTCAGATACTGCGGGTGGCATGACCTCGCGCATTTCGCGGCAATCTAGTGAGATGGGCAAACAATTAAATTTGACACTGAACTTCAGGTTCAGTGGATGGTTCTTATTGGCTAGTGAGTCAGTTGGACAATTCGGGGGTTCGAAATTGTAAAACCCCCGAAATACTGTTGTCCAGAATCAAACACAACCAAAGCTCTACAAGCCAGCTTTAACTTCCTCAAACATCGCCTGCAAAACGGCTTCGTTGGCGATCGGAATCTGAAATATTCCAGAACTCAGCATAGCCTCCGGGTCACTAGAAAGTCCGCGTTCAGCAAGAAATCCTTCAGTAACAAGGCTGTATGCATCGATATTTGAATGGCCATAGCCTGAGTCGAAGAATGAGAAGACTCCGGAATCTGGTGACAGGAATGCATTGATAGCATCGTATGACTTTTCAAGCTTTTCCGGATCGGCGGCTGTCATTAAGCAGAACCCGCAAACCCATGTCATTGCACCTTCTTTGGGGTTCATGTACTTGACATTGACACCTTGATTCTTCAGCGATGTATACGCATCGTTCCAAGAGCTAGTTGCAACCAACTCGCCGGCAGCTATCGAATTTTCGAGATCGGTTGGACTGGTCCAGTAATAGCGCAACAATGGTAATTGTTTTCTGAGCAACTCTCTCGTCATCTCGACTTCGCTATCGGTCATGTCGAAAGGATTTTCTGCACCTCCGTAAATCGCAGCAACCATAACCCCGTCAATCAGGCTGTCGGACATAGACAGTCGTCCTGCGTAGCGTTCATCCCACAGAATGCCCCAGGTTTCCTCTTCCTGGTATTTCTCATCAACCAGGTCAGGACGATACATTACAGAAGTCAATCCCCAATCCGCAGGTATGAAATAGGTTTCACCTTCGTGAGTCATGCCTGGGATATTTTTCAAACTTGGAATTATGTTGTCCCAGTATGACAGACGACCGGTGTCGATTGCCTGAATGATTCCAGCATCGCGCCAGATCTCCACCTTGTAGGAACACGGATGAGAAACATCAAACTGTGCGCCCGCCATGATTTTTGCAAACGCTTCCTCTTCATCACCAAAAATTGAAAAATTGGGATATTCTCCATGCTTTTCGAAATATTCAAGGTGATGTTGGTTAGCGTCCCATCCTTCCCAAGTAAACACATTTGGGTGATCTGATGCATCTGCCCGAGCAGGTCCTGAAAACCCCATCGGCAGCATTACAGTTGCAATACCGGCAGAGGCAAGAACCTTACTAAACTGACGTCGAGACATCTTGCCAGTTGCAAGTTGCTCAATATAGTCATCTCTATTTAATTTCTTCATTCTATTCACTCCTAGTGATTACTCAATAATTTTTGATTTTACATAAATTTAAATTTATTCATTCAGAATCCAGCAAATTTTAACGCTTTGCCAATTGTAAATTGGAATCTGTTGGCATGCTGTCAATGAACTAGAATGCATGATGTTCAAATTTGGTCCTATGGAGATGAAATCCGTACTAGGCCAAATCCAAAGCTTTCTTCCTGTTGTCGGCCCAAGTTCGAATTATTTGATCGACTGCAAGACCAATAAATGCAACACAAAGACCAAGAGTCAATCCAATTCCAGTGCCCTGCGGATCTGAGATAGCCTTCAAAATCAACTGACCCAGGTCAGTTGTTCCAATGAACGCCCCAATGATGACCATGAACAACGCAAAAATCACAGTCTGATTGATACCCAGCACAATGTGCGGAAAGGCAAGCGGCAACTCAATTGATATCCATCTTTGCCATCTTGACACGCCAAGCATGGATCCGGCATCCTGCATAACCTGAGGCACGCTTCGAAGCCCTTCTACCGTGTATCGGGTCGCCGGTACAGATGCATAGACAACCGTTGCAATGATGACCGATGTATCGGTAATGCCAAATAGCATAATGACCGGAATCAGGTAGATAAACGAAGGAAAAGTCTGAAGGAAATCGCAGATTAGCAATATGACTTTGCTGGCAGTATTGCTTTGAGCGCATATTGACCCGACAACTATCCCAAATACTGCCGAAACGATCACCGCAAATGACGCAATGTATGCGGTAATCAGGGCTCTGTCCCAATATTCCGACAACGCTATGAAAAGCAGGAATCCACCAATAATCAATGCCTGTCTGACTCCGGCAAGTATGTAGCCAGCCCCCATCATCAGGACAAATGTCGCAGCCACCGGCATGGCCAGATACATACTCTTCATTGGTTCCAAGATGTTCGTAATCAGGAACTCATTGAATGCTTTTAGCGCGTAGAAGAAGGTATCCCAGATCCAGTCGACCGTCAATTGCCAAAACGGTGCGGTGGTAATTCCTTTATTGTGCGGGACAATGTAAAGATAATTGTAACTATCCCGAAAAATAAAGCTGCCGATATAAGCGAGAATCGAACCCACTACAAACACAATTAGTGCAATCAATGCAAACCTATTGCGTTGGAAAAATGTGAGGTCAGCAAAATAATCGGTCTGTTTGTTGGCCCAGGCTAATGACATCTTATCGAGTAGAACAGCAATCAGCACGATGCACAGACCAATCTCAATGCCAGTTCCAACTCGCAGTGAATTGAGTGCAATCATTAGATTCGAACCCAAGCCCTGGGCGCCAATGAATGAAGCGATGACCGTCATCGCCAGACACTGCATGACAACCTGATTGACACCAATCAAAATATCACGCCTAGCGGTTGGAATCAGTACCCTAATCATCATCTGAAAAGCATTGCAACCACTCATCAAACCAGAATCTACGATATCCGCGGGTACCTTTTTCAATCCCAACAACGTCAATCGCACCATCGGGGGCGAAGCAAAAACAATTGTCGCTATTGCTGCTGCATGATCGCCCACACCGAACAGGACAATAACAGGTACCAGGTAGGAGTAATGCGGCATGGTCTGGGCAACATTTAGCAGCGGATTCAGCGCAATCTCAACCGCCCTGCTCTTGAATGCCCAGATTCCAAATATCAATCCAAGCAGCACCGAAACTGGTGCAGCAATCAGAACAAAAGACAGCGTCTCCATGGATGGTTTCCACTGACCAAATACCGCAAGGTAAATGGTGCAAATTCCAGCAAGAATCGCTAAGCTTTTACCTTGCAACTTGTATCCAAGAATGACTGCCCAACCAGCGATGACTGTCCAGGGAAGTGCTGGCCAACGCACCCACGGATTTTCGTTGATGAAATCCCAATCTGTGAACGCAACGACGGTTTTGACACCGCCAAGAAAGATTTCGCGCACGAAGTTGATGACCAGTAAGAAAATGCTCGATATTGAACGGGTAAATTCCCGAAATAGCGGTCTTTCCTCAAAATCATCAATAATCGGATCGTAAACCTGGACTGGCATCCAGTCAAACATCAGATACCTGACAGAGTCATTGATGATGAAAGGCAGTTGTTTGAGGAGAGGCGGAAATCGCCACAGGATATTGGAATCAGATGGACTGATGAGCAGACAGAGTAAGAAAAACACCGCCAACAGGACGAAAAACTGAACGGCTTTTGGATGTTTGGTGAAGAGACCCATAAGGTTCAGTTTTGTATCGATTCTGCAGATCGACCTCCAAACAGTACTTTAAGTACGTGAGACGCATGCAAGGTTCCAACAACGTTGTCTTTTGCATCCACCACCGCTACCGGTCTTTCCTCGCTGAGGATGTCTTCTGCTACGGACTCAACAATCGCATCCTTGGACACACGCAATTCTCCCAGTCTTTCTGATTCATCCAGAGGATCCATGATTGATCCAACCGTCAGTACTTTTACGCGTGGCACATCCTCTGTAAATTTTCGAACATACTCCGTTGCAGGGTTGAGTACGATATTGGACGGTGTATCCAACTGTTCGATTATTCCATCTTTCATGATCGCGATACGATCCGCCAGCCGAAGCGCTTCATCAAAATCATGTGTTACGAATAGAATGGTTTTGCCAAGAACACCTTGCAGTCGAAGAAATTCATCCTGCATTTCCTTGCGGATCAAGGGATCAAGTGCTGAAAACGGTTCATCCAAAAACCAAATGTCGGGTTCCACTGCGAGTGATCGGGCAATTCCGACTCGCTGCTGCTGGCCGCCTGAAAGCTCTCTCGGGAAGTAGTTCTCCCGCCCTTGAAGACCAACCAATTGGACCATCTGCGCAGCCCGTTCAACACTTTCACGGGTACTGCTACCCTTAACTTGAAGAGGAAAGGCGATATTCTCAAGCACAGTCTTGTGTGGAAGCAACCCAAAGCTCTGAAACACCATGCCCATCTTGTTTCGTCGCAACTCGATGAGCTGTTTTTTAGTTAGTGCCAGCAAATCCTGTCCATCAACGTATATCTTCCCCGCAGTTGCATCAGTCAGTCTTGAGATACAGCGAAGCAGTGTTGATTTTCCAGATCCGGACAGACCCATGATGACCAACAGCTCTCCTAGATTTACCTCTAGAGAAACATTATTGACGCCAACAATTAAGCCGACTTCAAGAAACTTGCTGCTGTCTACAACGCCATTGGTTTGTTCGAGAGTTTGTTTGGCATTGTTGCCAAAAATTTTGTAGACAGACTCACATTTGATTACGGGGTGTGAAGACATCGTAGTTTTTGATGATCAGGATGTTCTTCAGGTACTTCTCTTTGAGACCTTGAATCTCGCATAGTGAGGAAACAAATCCCCCTGCAAAGGGGGATTTGTAAGTTATCAATAAATTAATATGCCTCTGCATTTAACTCAGAATTCCGAGATTGGATGAAGTATAATTTCATGTCATAAACCATTGATATTATGTAATAAAGATTAACATGAAACAAGACGAAATCAGTTATTTTGAATGGACCCGAAAATTCGCCACTGAGCAGGCCTGCAGAAGGCTGCTGGAACAGGTTCGCTGGGGCAGGGACGGCTTCCGCTGCCCGAGATGTGATCATGACCAGGCTTACCATGTCAAAAGTCGCGCATTGCACGAGTGCAAGCGCTGCCGGCGTCAAACCTCGGTCACGGCCGGCACCATGTTCGACCGCAGCCGGGTGCCGCTGACCAAGTGGTTTGCCGCCATTTACCTGGTTGGCACCGACAAAGGCGGCATCTCCGCACTTCGGCTGTCGAAGATGATCGGCGTCGAATGGAGAACCGCACGGCTGATGCTGCAAAAGCTCAGAGCCGCCATGGCTGACCGTGATCGCCGCTATCTGCTGGACGGACTGATCGAACTGGATGATGCCTATGTGGGAGGTAAGCGCCCGGGAAAGCGCGGACGCGGCGCACAAGGGCGCAAACCGGTGTTGTTTGCGGTGCAGAATAACGGCCAGGGCGCCGGCTTCATGCACGCCCGCGTGGTGGATTCGGTCAATTCCCAGACGGTGGAACAGTTCTGTTCCAGACTCTGTGCCGGCGCCAGCGTTCGATCCGATGCGTTCAGCGGCTTGCGGGTGATTTCCAAAAGCCATGAACACTACCCTAAAGTCACGCCACCCGACCAGGTCGCCGACTGGCTGCCGCTGGTGCATATCGTCATCAGCAACTTGAAAACATTTCTGCTGGGCACCTTTCATGGCGTGTCGCATCAGTACATGCAGGAATATGTGGACGAGTTTGTTTATCGATTCAATCGGCGGCGGTGGGAAAAGCAAATCCCATTGCGACTTCTGCAGGCCGCAGTCGACACGTCGCCGATGCGGCTTATCCTGACTTAAGTGCAGAGGCATATAAATTAATTGATTGCTTTAGTCCGATTAGTTGGTATCTCCCAGGATTGACTCCGTCCAGGGCTTCCAAACATTTTCGTTGTCAGCGAGCCATTTCACCGCTGCGTCCTGGTGGGTCATGCCATCGACATCAACCAAAGCAGCCATTGAACCGATCTGAGGTGTTGTGAAAGTCAGCTTTGTAAATGCCGTATAGGCCTGGGGATGCGACCGTGGAAATCTGTAGTTTGCAGCTTTTTTCAGCCAGCCTGTCGGTGAACCACAACCCGTTGTGGCTAAGTCACCACCGTCGGCAATGCGGCAGCCATCATAGTATGGTGGAAATTCAATAAAGGTAAATCCAGCAGCATCCGTAAAATTGGGCGTCCAATTGAAAATGATGGTTCCACGACCTTCTTTCTCGGCTGCTTTAAGTTCTGCCCACAGTGCATCTGCTGCACCAGCGAATTTCACAACCCATTTGTCATCCAAGCCCAATCCCTTGACGCGATTCGGCATGACATCTCCGTGCCAGCTCTGCGGACCTTCCAGCCAGCGGCCTTTACCACCGGAATCTGGAGTTGCAAAATTCTCGTGACAATCATTTAACGCCTCCCAACTCGGCAAACCAGGACAAAGTCCTTTTTCAATCACCCAGTTTGGTACACCCATTTCCTCAAGCGTCTCTGCTGCGTGGGTACCTGCATCTATCAGACCGCCTTTTTCCATCGCACTATAGAAGGCATTCTGCATGGTCGATTGCCAGACTTCGTGGAGGAGGGTCAGGTCGCCAGTTCGAACTGCCTCGAAGCTCGCCTGGTTATCGACTGGAACGTACTCAACATTGTTTCCCATGCTTTCAAACATTCCACCAATCACATGAGCCATCACAATCTGGCTGGACCAGTTCTTGATTGGAATTTTGATGGGTTCGCTGCTATCAGCAGCCATAGTTGAGCCTGAAAACAGGACGAAAGATACAGCTAGAAATATAGCTGAAATTGATTTTTTGCTCATTTGTATCTCCTTAATTAACAAAAAATGGTTATTGAATAGAATGCGGATTATACAAAATACCAATTTCACCTAATTTTGGTGTGTAGTGCATACTTGGCAGACCTTCAGTGTAATTGAAGCATCGCTGAATACTTTGAACCTGGCAGAATCTTTAGCCAGTTGTATCGGTCCCCAGACTTCACTACAATTTCCGTCAATCCACCCGCTCTGAGCACTGAAATTCGAACATCGACACCCGTGGGGCCAGAGGCCCATACTTCTCGCAAAAATTCAGCCATGTCAGAAACCGAATTGCCATTGACTGCAACAATGATGTCATTGGGCCTGAGACCTGCCGTTTCAGCAGGACCATCTGGCGCAACGCGATAGATGAATAAGTGTCCGCGATCAACTGCTGTATAGACGCCTAGCCACGGTCTTGAATCTGTCGTGTCGCGTCCGTACTGCAGCAGGTCATCATAAATGGGCTTTAGCAGGTTAATCGGAACAAACATATTGCCCGGAGTCGGTCGTTCTCCGGTAACTGCATCATGCACTATCAACGAGCCAACTCCAACAAGCTCACCCTGAGTATTGATCAGTGCAGCACCTCCGAACCCGCTAAATGGTGGGGCAGTAAAGATAGCCCGATCCAGCAGATATTCCCAGTAGCCCGGAAATTCTCTTCTGTCGACAACCTGAGCAACTTGCATGAAATCAGGACCGTAATTCGACAGGATCAGCGTTGGATCGCCAGGTGAAAGAACAGATGAATCTCCAAGGGGAATGCCTTTGATCCCCAGTGGCTGCTTGGATCTCACCATTCCAAACCCGCTGTTGTAATCGTAGGCCACCATCTCGGCGGGTACAAACTGTCCCTGACTGTCTGTTACCTGGATATCAGAAGCTTCCATGATGAGGTAGCCAATAGTTAGTATTAGCCCATCATCATCAATCACAATTCCATTACCCTCTCGCATCGTACCTAGAGAAAATGCAGTCCTGGCATCATCGGGAACCTCGGCACGAAGACCGACTACAGCATTTAATGTTTCTTCAACTTTGTCACTTGACTCCTGCGCTACAGAGACAGAGAAAGGAAGGAGGACAAATAGTATTATGAGAATTTTCCGTGCGAACCGGAAAGTTGTTGGTAACTGAATTGTTCGATTCATATCAACCTCCAGCGCAAATTTTTGCGCGCGATAAAATCGAATAGGCAAAGTTGCGTTAATCTACCTTATATTCAGGATTGTAACCGCAAATCTTGCGGCTGGGAGGGTTTTGGTATCAGAATGATGCAGGATCCGAAACCACCTGGTTGTACCAGTCGGAAACCTACCATTCAATTGTTGATTCTGTCCAATTGGACAGAACCTGGTTATCCATCAACTTGTGGCAAACTTCAAGCTACAGGATTTGGCTTAAGAACTCTTGAGTTCGAGGGTCTTTGGCCTCAGTGAAGAAGGTGGCAGGTGGCCCATGTTCAACAATAATACCTCGGTCGGTGAAATAAATGTGATCAGCAATTTCTCGTGCAAATCCCATTTCATGGGTCACAAGTATGCAAGTCATCCCGCTTTGCGCGAGATCCTTGATTGCCAGCAATACCTCTTTCACTGTCTCGGGATCAAGTGCAGCGGTAACTTCGTCAAACAGCATAACTTTCGGATTCATTGCAAGTGAACGGGCGATTGCGACTCTTTGCTGCTGACCGCCCGACAATTCGCCGGGAAAACTGTTTTCCTTTCCCTGCAAATTGACCCTGGCCATCAACTGCCGAGCGTGCTTTTCGACCTCATCCTTTGGTCGTTTCAACACTTTTAGCGGTGCCATCATGACATTTTGTAGCGCAGTTTTGTGTGGGAACAGGTTGTACTGTTGGAATACCATGCCAACCTTTTTTCGAAGTTCCAGCTTATCGAGACTCGGATCGTGAACTTCCTGACCTTCGACAAGAATTGATCCTGAGTTTATTGGGTTCAAAGCGTTGATGCAGCGAATAAGTGTTGACTTGCCTGACCCTGACGGTCCAATGATGCAGATAACCTCGCCTTTCATCACATCTAGCGACACACCTTTCAGTACTTCGAGATCACCAAATGCTTTATGTAAGTCGCGAATCGAAACGATTGGCTGATCTGGTGTCCAGTTTTCGCTATTCATATCAAATCACCGAGTATCGATTAGGTCTTAATTGCAAATTTTTGTTCAAGACGAACAGTCCATTTGGCAATGGGATAACAATATAGAAAAAATATCACTAATGCAAATCCGAAAAACGGCATCAGTAGCTCAGGATGGTTATCCTCTGCTTCCATTGCCTGTCGAGACAGCGTTACCAGCTCTTCGACACCAAGTAGTGATACAAGCGGCGTTGCCATCGTCAGAATGGCATACCAATTCATCCATGGCGGGATCATGCGCTTGAAGCACTGAGGCAGGATGATTTGCCACAGAGTCTGTCGACGCGTAAATGCCAATGACTCCGCTGCTTCCCATTGCCCTGTCGGAACCGATTGAATACCTCCTCGAACAATTTCTGAAATGTTGGCCATGATCGGTAAAGACAGTCCGAAGACCGCTTTGATCCAGTCTGGAATCAGAAATATATGACCAGCGAATTCTATCTCGAACGGGAAGGCCAGCATCACAATGAACAGCAAGACTAGCCACGGAGAATTACGAAAAAGCTGCGTAATGAACCAGCTGAATTTTGACAATGCTCGAATCGGCGACACTTGACCCAGACCGACCAGAATGCCAGCTATGGTTCCAATAAGCATAGTAAAAAAGCTGATCAGAATGTTTAACGCAAATCCATGTGATACCAGAAATGGAAGCCAGCGCCACAAGGCCTCAGTCGCATCAGCCGTTGTAAAACCGCCCTGTGCTAACACCACAATAGGCCAAACTAACGGAATCAGCGCAACCACCAGCACAGATTTTGGATTCAGACCTTCCAACCAGCGGCAAAATTTCAAATCCGACGCATGTCCATAGGTTGCCACCCGAAAGGGCTTCAAAACTGGCAGATCTGTACCCCGAGTCGGATGACTGGGAACGATTCCAGGGATTGGTCGAATGCGAGATCTCATTGCCCGTATCCCGGAATTTTTGCAGAACGCTCCCAAGCATTCATTCCCATCACGAGCACACCAACTAGCACGATGTAAACAACGAACAACACCACCATGCAGGCATTCTGCGCAGTTGAGTAATCATTGTAGATGCTCACCATCTGGTAAAGCAGTTCCGGTACTGCGATCGCCAGCGCCTGCGTCGTCGTTTTCACAAGATTAACCAGATTGTTATTCAGTGCTGGCAAACTGACGCGAAACGCCAGTGGAAATACAACGTAGATGAACGTCTGGAACCGACTCATCCCCAACGATTCTGACGCCTCTTTAGTGGACTCCGGTACCGCTTCAATTCCGGCCCTGAAAATCTCAACGTTAAAGGATGCAGCGAAAAACGAAAGGGAAATAATCGCCCAACCGACATTGGAAATAATGGGAATCTCCAACCAGCCGTCTGGCGAATAGGTGGGCGTGAACTGGCCCAGAGCAAAGTAGAAAAACAGCAGCTGAATCAGCGGCGGCGTGTTCCGAAAGAACTGGATGTAACCCTGAACGATGGCCCGGACGAGGCGAGACTGTGCACCTTGCAACCACGCGCCGATGAGTCCGATGACCACACTCAGAATGACGCATGTGACCGAAAGTTCAATTGTTGTCCACAATCCGGTCAATACCCGGTCAGTTTGGACTGGATCGTAGAAAAAAATGAAATTCCAGCGCGGATGGTCCGCCGAAATATCATAAAAGAACTGCTGAAACGCGTTCATAGCCGCTCAATCAAGCATTCTACGCGCAGATTAGACAAACAAACCGGGGCAGTCAGAAACACCACCCCGGTCTATTGATGTGTATCAGATTATTCTTGAATCCAGTCTGCGTACTGAGCGCTCTTGTCTTTCAGGTATTGTGTCGCCTGAATGCCCCACTTCGCTTCCAGTTCAATCAACTTTCCAGATTGGTGCCAGTTGTAGGTCAAACCTGACATGAAATTTCCAAAGATGCAGTCCTTTTCGGCTAATGGTACTGCCAATCCCCACGGATTGTCATCTTCGCTGGCCAATGGCATTTCAAATTCATCCCAGTTGCCAGAGGAAAGGTCTGACATGATTGAAGAGTCATCATAAACCCAAGCGATACACTTCTTGTCTCGAAGAGCCTGTTTCGCTTCTGCATTACCAGTGAAAGCAACGATATCGGCACCATAACGCTCATTAACGATTTTGTTGTAGAACGCACCCTGCTTACCGCATACGGGTTTACCTCTCAAGTCTTCCCAGTTTGACAGTGACAAAGCTTTCGGTGACAATACATTAGTACCTGATGTGTAATAGTTGGGCTGGGTAATGCCAACAATCTTGCGTCGATCGGGTCGATCAGACATCGTAGCAATCATCATGTCGGTTTTGCCCTGCTCAAGAAACTGCATACGATTAGAGGACTGTACTGCCACGACTTCGAGTTCGACACCCATCGCATCAGCAACCAACTGCGCCATATCGACTTCCATGCCAACGATGGCTCCGCTTTCATCGCGATATCCCCAAGGTTTGTAGTCAGCCTTGACGCCCACTACCAATTTTCCACGGCTCATGACCTTGTTCCAGACTTCATTGGTACACTGTGCGGCACTGACTGATACAGAGCCAAACATCAGGATTGAAGCAGCACCTGCAAGCATCAGTTTTTTACCAAAAATATTCATTCCCATTTCTCCAATTTAAATCTTGAATTTGCGCACCTGAATCAAATTCACAATGAAGTGAAAATGACGTGCACAATGATGTAAAGAACTTTTGAATATAAATGAATGAGAGTTGCGTGTCAATGCAACTTTAACGAATTTGAGTGAGTCCTGAAGTTTCCGAAACCTGAAACTTTAGAAAAATTCAGCCCATAGAGAGGGATGAGGCATTTTGAAATTTACTGCGCGTGAATGTAAGGATGAAGGTTGACCGCGCGGGATGGGTGGCGCAACTTTCGAAGGCCACTCTTTTCGATCTGTCGAACGCGTTCGCGAGTGACACCGAACTGCTGGCCGACCTCTTCAAGCGTATAGTCAGTCGGCATTCCAATGCCATATCGCATTCTCAATACAACCGCCTCCCGATCAGACAATGAGTTCAGCATGGCTTCTACAGCAGACTGCAGTCCCGATTTGATCGCGTCTTCCAGCGGGTTGGTTGCAGATTTATCTTCAATAATATCAAGCAGGCTTGAGTCCTCATCTTCACCGGTTGGCGCTTCCATAGACAAAGGCTCCTTAGGAATATTCAAAACCTTGTGAACTTTCTCTTCGGAAACTTCCATTTTTTCAGCCAGTTCGTCTACCGTCGCTTCGCGGCTTTCTTCCTGCCGAATTTCTCGCTGGATCCGATTCAGTGCGCTCAGTGTCTGAATCATGTGAACTGGTACCCGAATCGTACGGGATTGGTCTCCACAGGCCCGCGTAATCGCCTGGCGAATCCACCATGTAGCGTAGGTTGAAAACTTAAATCCCAACTCGTGCTCGTATTTGTCAACAGCTTTCATCAAGCCGATGTTGCCTTCCTGAATCAAATCTTGAAGATCGAGTCCACGATTGTTGTACTTCTTGGCAATCGACACCACCAATCTTAGATTGGCTTCAATCATTTCGCCTTTGGCTTTATTGGCTTGATACTCAGCGCTACGCACCTGCGGGTACACCTGCTTGAAGTGATCCAGTGACATTCCAAGTCGCTTCTCGAAGCGAATAATCTGCTCGCGTGCTTCCAGAATGTCGATCCGATAGCGCTCAACTGCTTCCGCCTGCTCTTCTGTACACACATTTTTTAGCAAAGCGATCAGATTTCTGTGTGTTGCGGAATTCGTGACAATCTCCTGAAACTGACGACGTTCGATACGAACTTTGTGGAGTAAAACGCTTTCCAGATTCCTGTATCTTTCTTTGCGCTCCCCATCCATCACATGCATCAGATCGAACATCAAGTCATAGTGCCTGCGACCGAACACAAATCGGTTAAATTTATTCTTCAGGACAACGCGGTGATCATTGGCCTTTTTGCTGGTTATGTCTTCCTCTCGAATTCTTGCACTTAGCCACTTGATTCGCTGTTCAATTCGATTGAATTCCTGGCATACGGTGGAAAGAACTTCATTGGTGCCATCCTGATTCTCTGGTTTTACTTTAACGCTTTTGGCATCAATGTATGCTGCATCCATGCCAATGCCGGTGCAAAGTTCGGTAAATCGTAAGCGCTTGGACAGTACCAACTCAAATCTTTCGAGCAACTGACGCATGATGAAAGGACACTCCGAGAGTGCATCTTGAGCTTGATTGAGTCCGGCTTCAATCTGTTTGGCGAGTTCAATTTCCTGAGCGCGGGTCAAAAGATCAATCTGACCCATCTCCCGCATGTACATTCGAATCGGATCGGTTGTACTGCCAAAATCGCTCTTGAGGACTTCTTCTGCTTCCTCAGCCACATCCTCTTCGTCAACAATGTCATCAGCCTGCATGATCAGACTGTCCGGATGTGGGGCTTCATCACAAACTTCAATATCAAGGCTGGTCAACAAATCAATGGTACGTACAATGTCGTTGGTACCGCTCATCGAATCCGGAAGAATATCCGTAATTTCTTCGTAAGTCAGATACCCCGTACGTTTACCCTTGAATATCAGGCTTCTTAACCAACTTTTATCTTCTACTTCTTTGGTGGTGCCTTCCAACTTTCTATACCCCAACTATTCCATCTCAAAAACTGGTAAATTTTCTATTGACTACGTTTGTGAATCAACAATCTATATATAAACAACGACCAAACGAAAACTCGCTTGGTCACGCATGTATTTGTTGTTTACGATTTACGTTACACAAACGCGTATTAGATAACAACTGATGGTCAAATTTCAAGCCCCAAACAACAACTTTTGCATTGAGCGAGTATTTTCTGACTATCAGAATGCACCAAGTAAGGAGTATCAAACTGGTTAATAGCGTTTGAATTTCCTGTTGGCTGAATGCGTATTCGTAATATTGATCGCAATTGATGCGCGAATTTTAGTTATCCATGTACGGTTTAAGTTGATTCGATCGCGACGGATGGCGAAGCTTTCGAATCGCTTTTGCTTCAATTTGCCGGATACGCTCACGCGTTACTTCAAACTGCTGACTGACTTCTTCCAATGTATGGTCCGTTCGCGAGTCGATGCCAAATCGCATTCTCAAAACCTTCGACTCACGCTCGGTCAGAGAAGTCAATGCTGCATCAATTGCAGATTTCATTCCCGTATCCGCTACCTGATCATCCGGAGACTGAACGGCTTTGTCCTCAATGAAATCTCCGACCTGCGATTCTTCATCCTCACCGGTGGGCGCTTCCATTGACAGCGGTTCTTTGGGAATCATCAGCACCTTTCTTATCTTGTCCTCGCTGAGTTCCATTCGCTCTGCGAGTTCCTTAACTGTTGCTTCGCTCCCTTCCTCCTGCCGGATTTCTCGTTGAATTCGAGTTAATGTGCTCAGTGTCTGCGTCATATGCACCGGCACTCGAATCGTTCGCGACTGGTCCGCGCACGCTCGGGTAATCGCCTGGCGAACCCACCATGTTGCATAGGTTGAAAACTTAAAACCACGCTCGTACTCAAATTTATCAACCGCTTTCATCAATCCGATATTACCTTCTTGAATCAGGTCCTGGAATCCCAAGCCGCGGTTGCTGTACTTTTTCGCAATTGATACAACCAAGCGAAGATTGGCTTCAACCATTTCTTTCTTCGCTTGATTCGCTCGAGTTTCACCAATCGTAATCTCCCGGCACGCTGCTTTGAACTCGTGAAGTGGCATCACCAAACGGTTCTGCAGGTAATTCAATCGCTTTCGGACTTCAGCGATTTCTTCTCGACAAGCATCAATTTGAACAACTTGTTCGTCAGTAGCGTAGTTCTTTAACAGGAATATCAAATTTCGATGAAGCGGCTGATGTTCCAGCAATGGCAGAACTTCTGATTTGGGCAACTTGATTTTTTGCAAGCAAATCTGCTCCAGTACCTTGCTCCGCTCCCGGCGTTGCGCATTAATCTCGTGAATAAATTTGAAAATTTCATCGAGCTGCTGTCGGGTAAAGGAGAACTCTAAGAACTTTTTCTGCAATACTTTCTTGTGACGAATGACTTTGGAACTATCAATGCCTTCCTTTCGAACTGCGCGTCTTAACCAATCATAACGCTGCCGAATTGTCTGGAATTCTTTGAGGAATAGAGTAACGCTTTCATTTGACTCAATGCTCAAACTGTCTGATCTCTTTATGGTAGAGGCAGCTACGAAGTTCGATTTTTTCCTGATTCCGATACACAAATCATTGAAACGAATCTGACCCGCTTCCACCGAATCAAATTGTTGAATCAGGTACTCAAAAACAACAGGACACTTGGATATTGCAACGGTTGCTTTTTTCAGTCCATTCTGGATTTTTCTAGCTAGTTCAATTTCCTTACTCCGAGTCAACAGCGCAAATTCACCCATTTCGCGCATGTACATGCGTATGGGATCAGTCGTGCTGCCTAACTCGCTCTTGAGTGCACTGTCAACTTCGGTTGCGGGCGCGTCGTCGAGTTCTCGTGGACCTAAGGCAAAGTCTTCGGGATTGAGAATTTCATCGTACACCTCGATATCCAAATCAAGGAGCAGACTAATGATGTTTTCGACACTGTCAGCATCATTCATTGAGTCAGAAAGATGGTCTCTGACATCTTCGAATGTAAGAAATCCCTGCTTCTTCCCTTTATTAATAAGCCGCCGCAGGTCAGTGGCACTCGTTCCGTAATCCAAATCTCTCTCCGTAATTGAAATCCTTTCCGAAGATACCATTGGAGATTCCCTTCTCTAACAGAAATAATGAAGACTAACCGTCTCATCACAGCGATCTGATCGCTCCGATTAAACAGGGAGGGCGACCACCGGTTCTAGCAATCGCTTCCGCTCATCTATCTCTCAGAACTTACCAACGATCGTTTTCCTAGAAAACGAATTTCAATTATAGCCACGCTTTTATTGGTGGAATTTTTTAATTTTGTGAATAGTTTAAACTGGTTTCTTGATTCTAATTCCTGCTTTTATAGCCGAAATTTCGAATGTAAATGGTGTACTGCTGTAGCAGGGTGAAAAGGTCAATTCGTTGTACAGTACCGCTTTTTTTGATGTTAACTGCCTTTCATACGAATTCCAGCTGGATCGAATGTTGGTCCATGCTTGGCTTTTCCAGAAAACAGAACGCCTGCAATATTCACTTCTAGCGAAGTGCCATCTGGCAATTCAATTCCATCATTCAATATTGAAATGGCAACAGGTGCATTGATTCTGTGGCCGAATGTGGCTGAGGTTGTTTTACCGGAAGGGTTACCTTGGTAAATAACAGGTTCATCACCAATTGGAATCGCAACATGATCATCAAGTATGACTGAAATGAATCGGTTTCTTGCACCGGATTCTAGACGCTCTTCAAGTGCATGCTTGCCAATGAAATCCTTTTCCCAGTCAACTGTAAATGACAGACCTGAGTCCACTGGTGAAACTTCCGAATCCAATTCATGACCATAAGCCAAAAAACGCTTTTCAATTCGCATGGAAGTCTGCGCAAAAAGACCCGCAGGTTCTGCGCCACCCTTTTGGAAGGCTGAGTAAATTTCTAAAGCGTGCTCAGCTCGACAGGTAAATTCCCAGCCGAATTCTCCGACATACGAAAGACGAGATGCCAAAACTGAGTGTCCGGCAATAGTTGTCTCGCGGCATTCAAAATATCCGATGTGTTCCAGTGATTCTCCTCTCGCACTACGCAAGACATCTGCAGAATTCGGTCCCATGAGACCGAGCACACACAACTCATCTGTCCGGTCAGTCAGCGACACTTCTTCATCCTGAATTTGACAGCGAAGCCACGACAGATCTTTTTTCAATGAAGTCGTTCCCACATAGAGTCTGAAGTGATTGCCGCCCAATCGAAAAATAGTGAAATCGCTTTCAATCCCACCGCGTTCATTGAGCATTGTGGTATAGATGACTCGACCGATGGGTCGGTTTATCTGGTTGGTGCATACTCGGTTGAGAAACTTGCAGGCATCCGTACCAGTGACATCTATCTTGCCGAATGTTGACTGATCGAATATCGCTGCATTTTCGTGGGCCGCGCGAACCTCCCGAGCCACGTTCGAAAGCCAATCCGGTTTTCCGAAAGATAGTACCGGTTCTGATTGCTTTCCGAAATAAAGCGGACGCTCCCAACCGAAGGTCTGACCGAAGTGGGCTTGTTCGCGGGTAAAGTGCTTATGAAGTACCGAGGTCTTGAGATTTCGGCCGCTCGACCATTGTCGTCCAGGAAACGAAATTTCGTAGTGTTTGCCCAGAACCTCGGGAATCCTTGCTGTAAGAAATTTAACTGAATTGAACTGGCTTGGAAAACGAGCGGGATTGGCTTCGTGTAAATCCATCGGCATGTGACCCTGTTGAATGCAGTGTGCAAGTGCCATACCAGCACCACCACTACTTGCGACACCAACCGAATTCATACCACAACCCAGAAAGAAGCCTTTTGTTTCAGCACTTTCACCCAGCATAAAGGAACCATCCGGGGTAAAGCTCTCTGGTCCATTCAGCAGCATTTTCACTTCAGCAGACTGCAGCGCTGGGAGGCGATGCATGGCATTGATCATCATGGGCTCAAAGTGGTCCCAATCTTCATCCAGTAACTGAAACGCAAAATCCCGACCTAGAGATTGTGGAGATACTGCTCGTGCATGAGGCTCAAAGCAACCAACCAGTAATCCACCACTGTCATCACGAATGTAGAGGTGACCGTCGTGATCAGACAGTGTCGGTAAATTACCAACAATATCAGGGATAGGTCTGGTCAGTAGGTAAAAGTGTTCACACGGCCAAACAGGTACTTCGACACCGGCCATCTGTCCCATCTTACGACTCCACAAGCCCGTACAAAGGGCAATGGCATCGCAATTCACGGTACCGCGGTCGGTTTCTACGGCCTTCACCCTGTTGCCTTCCAAAACAACACCAACAACTTCAGTGTTTTCATAAATTCTGGCACCACGAGCCTTTGCGCCTTTTGTCAGTGCCGCACAAAGATCGGAAGGACTGACTCGACCATCATCCGGTGACCACACAGCTCCAATGATGTCGTCGCAATTCATGTGTGGCCAACGTTCTTTGGCTTCGCCAACTGATACGGGTCGGGCTGACACGCCATAGAGCTCCGACAATACCTGCTGTCGTCTGATGTGAGTCAACCGATCTGTGTTTGTTGCAATGGACAGTGAACCCTTGTTGATCCAACCCGTACTCTGACCGGTTTCAACCTCAAGGCTGGAATAAAGCTGTATCGAGTACCGGATAAGGTCTGTCAGATTTTTGGTTGAGCGTAGTGCACGCACTTGAGCTGCAGAGTGCCAAGTTGTACCCGAAGTTAACTGGTTGCGTTCAAGCAAAATTGCATCAGACACACCTAACTTTGCAAGATGGTACAGCGTTGAACACCCCATTATTCCGCCACCGATAACGACAACGGGCGCGTGCGTAGGTAGCTGATTCATGAATACAACTTGTTGAATGAAATACCTGGGCTAGCGGTGATCACCGGATTAAGACGGATTTAAAAAATTCTAAAATTCCAATGAACGATTGACTGCCAAACCTGGCGCACTCAATCCAAGCTTAGCTGAACTTGGGAATCAGTTAGTTAATTTTGGCGCCTGAGATAAATTACCAACTATTGATCGTAAATTGTCCTTCAGGAATTCAGAGTGACGAAAGCTGATTATCGGGATGGCTGTCAGTGCCGCGGACTTGAAAGATCTGTCGCTCAGAGACATCACCAACTTGCAGTTCTTCGGTATTCTTGCGCGCCAAATCCCGGTCGAAGTGTGATGAAGCCGGCATATAGCGGAAGGTGAGACTGGCACGACGTTTTGATGAGCAATTTGGTTCTGCACCGTGAACCATGTAGGCATCGTGAAAGGAATACATGCCACGCTCAAGCACAACATCCTTTGGCTCCAAGTGTGCCTGGACTTCAGAATCCAATTCCTGATTGAGTACGAATCTATCGCTGTTATTGATGGAATGACTGAAAATTTCGCGAGATTTGTGACTACCGGGAACCACACGCAGACAACCGTTTTCCTGTGTTGATGGATCGACAGCAATCCAGACAGTGGTGGTTTCAAGCGGTCTGATCGGCCAATACTGTGCATCTTGGTGCCAGGGCGTGGCTTTGCCGTTACTCGGGCTTTTGCAAAATAGTGCTGAACTCCAGACGATTATGTCAGGGCCGATCAAATGTTCCGCAATATCCAGAATTTCTGGCAGCATTGCAAATTCAAGCCAGGACTGGTCCATTTCGATAAGTGCCGGCAGATAATCCGGCGTCAGTTCAGGTCTGGCTCTGAACAGCGCTTCCATTTTGGTTTGAATCACACCAATCACTACCTCGCTGAGCTTAATAGGTGCTGTAACTTGTCCGTTCTCAAAATAACTGTCAACTTGCTCTTCGGTTAGCATATGGATCTCGCATTAAGATTTTTTCTTTAGATTTGATTATTGACCAAATTCAAGAAAATTTTATTTTTTTTGTGTGTGGCAACAAGTTTCTAAAATCTTACTTCTTACTATCACTAGATAATATGGAATGCTCTCACCCTCGCAGTTAGATTGATTGAACACAAAACAGCATGCAAGAGGTGAGACGCTGTTATGCAGATTACATTCAATGCTACAACCATTGAATTGGAATTGAAAAAGTGTGCTTTACTACATCGAGGTGAAACAAAACTGGATATTGGTGCGTCAGTCTAAGCTGAAAGGAAGTCAGGTGCTCGTGTACACTGCCGTAAAGAGACTGTTCATTAATTGCAAAATTTGACAAATAGCAAATGTGTATAAATAACGAAGGTAGAAATTCGAAATTCAATTCCAAAACACAAATCATACATTTTTGAATTTGACGCGACTGCGAAATACGTAAAGGACATCATACTTGGAGTAAGCAGATGGTAGCGGTTCAATACCATGCAGGAGGATTTCCACCTGATGATCGACTTGACTGGTCAGAATTGATTCCTTTAATTGGACCAGCGTCGGCGATGATCGCACGCTATGATGGAATGTTAGCAGCAGTACCGAACACGAATGTTCTGCTGTCACCTTTGACCACGCAAGAAGCGGTGCTTTCTTCTCGCATTGAAGGCACACAAGCAACTATAGGTGATGTGTTGGGATTCGAGGCTGGTCAGCAGCCGGAGTCTCCTAGACAACATGATGATATCCAAGAAATATTGAACTACCGAGCTGCGTTGAGACATGCAGAGAAAATGATGCAACAGTTGCCTCTTTGTCTACGGGTTGTCTACGAAGCACACGAATTATTAATGTCTGGTGTTCGTGGTGAGGGCAGGTCTCCTGGAAGTCTTCGGCGAATTGCAAACTGGATAGGGCCTCCAGGGTGCACGATTGATCAGGCAAAATTTGTACCGATAAGTGCCGAACGATTACCAGACGCGATGAGTGCTTGGGAAAGATACATTCATATAGAAACAGCAGACCGTTTGGTTCAATTGGCAATATTGCATGCGGAATTTGAAGCGCTACACCCATTTCTTGACGGTAATGGTCGCTTGGGACGCATGTTGATTCCTCTTTTTCTTTGGCAACAAGGTTTAATTCGAGCTCCCAGGTTCTATATCAGCGCCTATCTTGAGAATAATCGAGAAGACTATTACGACCACTTGTTAATTGTATCGCGAGATGATGATTGGACCGGTTGGTGTAAGTTTTTCCTTGAAGCGGCTCGTGCTCAAGCAGAAGATAATTTATGCAAGGCTCAAGCTATTTTCGATCTATACGATAGCATGAAATTTCGAGTATCGGATGCTACCCGGTCTCGATATGCAATTCACGCTTTAGATTGGATTTTTCAGTATCCAATTTTCAGCAGTTCACACTTCGTTGCACGTGCAGGTATTCCACAGAGGTCTGCTTGGAGGCTTCTGGGCACACTGTACGACGATGGTATTCTGAAAGCCTTAAGTTCTGGAAACGGAAGACGAGCTGCTACGTATGGATGTACGGAAATTCTGAATATTGTCGAAGGACGAGAGGTGTTCTGATTCCAGAGAAATAACTGGTAATTTTTTGAGTGACATTTTGGCACTCAAATCCAACTTGACTGACAGAAATAACCATTAGTGTCACTCAAAAGCAGTTTGAGTGACATTTTGGCACTCAAATCCAACTTGACTGACAGAAATAACCATTAGTGTCACTCAAAAGCAGATTTATTCTGTAAACCGTATTTCTTAGCGTCCGGTAAACATCAGTAGTTGCAAGAACGAATTGTCTGATTCAAGGACATGTCGTCGAAATTTTTGACTTGGTTTTTTTATCAGTAGTTCCTCAAGGAAAACACAGTGCTGAACACGTAAAACCCTTGCTTAAATTAGTGGTTGTGCCATCAGATTCAGCTCATTACTTCAATAATACGGTGGAAATCACACAGATTCCGATGGCATCGGATAGAGGCTTAGAATTTGCGATGCGGATTCGGTTCAAGACCTTGCCCACTCGCCAACCTCGGGTTTTCGCCCATAATCATCAGGGTAGCGTTGGGGAGTAAAGATTTAGTACGCCATCGATTTAAGACATGCGAAGTCTGGTGAGATGCTGGCAGTTCCAGCCAGACACAGATATTACTCATTAACAAATTACATCTACAGACACGAACGAAAGCGAAACTCTGCAAGAACAGGAATCAGATTGAGAATTATTTACCGATTAACGACTTTTCCTTATCAGCAACGGAAATGGTCACGAATTCATTCAGACTAGTTGTATAATCTAGTCTGATTTGCTCTCAATTGAGGATGACTATGAATACAATCGGGGCATTCGAAGCCAAGACACATTTGCCGCGCTTGCTTGACCGCGTGGAGCACGGAGAAACTCTAACAATTACCCGACATGGTAAGCCGGTTGCACACTTGATTCCCGTTAACACTGATAGGAAACGGGCGAAAGAAGCGGCCGCGCGTATTGTTAAACGACGCCAACACCTCAAGTGCGTACCCTTGGATGAACTGATTTCCACAATTCATGATGGGCACCGTTATTGATGTCTGTCGTCATCGACAACTCTGTTTTCATAGCTTGGTGTATGGGCAAAGAGGACGATCCCACGGTATACAATACCATGCAGCGCGTTGCCGATGAAGGTGGCGTTGTGCCGCGAATATGGTGGTACGAATTGCGCAATGCTTTGCTGGCAAACGAGCGTCGTGGACGGATTTCCCAGCAACAGGTATCGGATACGCTGGCCGATAGTCAGGAATTAGACATTTACATTGATAATGAACATGACGATGCGCTGATTCTTGACCTAGCACGCCGATTTAAGTTGACAGTCTATGGTTCAGCATACTTGGAAGTAGCTCTTAGACGTAGTATGCCATTGGCGACGCTAGATAAAAGTTTGCGGGAGGCAGCGGAAAATATTGGAGTCGTCATCGCGCATCAAGCGCGGAAATAAGAAGCATGCTCCCTTTAGCTGACGTTGGGAAACGATAGAAGAAGCGTAAAGCTGAAGCTCTATGCACCGTTTGTACTTTCCGTAGTAAAACAGCTTCTACTCTAGCTCCACACTCCACGTAAATCTAGCGCAGTTTTGCAGTAGTTTCCTATCAATTTGAGTCAGATGCTGCAGTCTTCCAACGGCACTCACTATGAACTCAGCGGTAACAGGGAAAATTCACCGATCGTGCTCATTCACGGACTAGGGCTCAGACTTTCACTGTGGAGCGACTATATCTCGGCCCTCGCAGAAGATTATTTCATCATCAACTACGATCTTTTCGGACATGGTGCCAGTGAGCCTCCACCGTCAGTGCCATCGCTGGTGCTATTCTCTGAGCAGCTCAAGGATATGCTTGATGAAACTGAGGTTGAATGCGCTTCGATAATCGGTTTTTCACTCGGTGGAATGATCAATCGGCGCTTTGCAATGGATTACCCTGATCGAGTTCAATCTCTGATCATTCTCAATTCCCCTCACGAGCGAGACCCGAAAGAACAACTGCTGGTTGAGGAGCGCGCTAAGAAAACTGTGAAAGGAGGTCCTGCTGCGACACTCGATACGACTCTGAAACGCTGGTTCACTGCTGATTTTCTATCCAGCCAACCAAATGAAATTGGAAGAGTACGCGAATGGGTATTGAGCAATGACCCGAAAATTTATGCACAATGTCGATTCGTACTCGCAGCTGGTGTAAAAGAACTGATTCAACCAAATCCACCCATCAACAAGCCAACACTGGTCGCAACCTGCGAGAACGATAGCGGCAGCACACCTGAAATGACGCTTTCCATCGCATCGGAAATCAAAGGTGCAAAATCTGCGATTGTGCCCGAACTGCAGCACCTGGGACTGATCGAAAGACCGGATCTCTTCTTAAGCCTTATCCAAAAATTTCTGGAGCAAAACAAATGACGAAAATGACCGGAGGTCAAGCTGTCGTTGAAGTGCTACGTGCCGAAGACACAACTCACATCTTTGGGCTGATCGGGTCCGCTGCGATGGAGATATTTGATGCGCTTTATGATGCTGATGACATTCAGTTTGTCGGAGTGCACGATGAGCGAACCGGGACTCACATGGCGGATGGCTTTGCGCGCGCATCGGGAAAACCAGGTGTGGTTTTGGCCGGACAAAACGGTCCAGGTGCAACAAACCTCGTAACTGGACTGGCGCAGGCAAAAGCTGCTTTTTCTCCAGTCATTTCAATTGCCGGCGCCTTATCTACAGAACATGTCTATCGGGATGCCTTTCAGGAAGTAGACCAGGACGCACTGTTCAAGCCCATAACCAAAAAGACGTGGACAGTAACGGATACTGCCAGAATTCCGGAAATCATGCGCCATGCTTTTCGCGTTGCGATGGCGCATCCCCAGGGACCTGTTCTGGTCAATTTGCCACGGAATGTGCTTTCTGGATCAGCAGATTATCCTCCGATTCAGGAAGCCAGGAATTATCGCGCATACAGTGTTCCTGAAGCATCGTCAAGCGATATTACCAGAGCGTTTGAGTTGCTGGAGTCCGCTTCTCGACCGGTGATCATTGCAGGTGGCGGTATCAAAATGACCAGACGATTCAAAGAAACAGTTGAACTAGCTCATCTTCTGCAAGCACCTATAGTTAGTTCTCCCGGCCACGGTGATGCCATTCCATTTGACGAAAAACTTTATGCCGGTCAAATGGGTCCCCGCGGCAATCAGGTCGCGTCCGGCTTAACCCGAAATGCCGATGTCATTCTGGCACTGGGAACCCGACTTGGATTTAACTCAACCTTCTATGGTTATTCCGATCTTAACCAGAATGCGAAAATCATTCAGGTTGAACTTGATCAGCAAGCAATCGGTCGCTTTTATCCAGTCGAACTGGGTATCTGGGCTGATGCACCAACTGTTGCCACTCAGCTGGTCAAATTCGCCAAAGAAAGGGACAAACACATTGAGTCCGGCAATTGGTGTGAAGAGTTTTTGACAGGTCGAAATATCTACCTTAGAGAACGAAATGAACAAGCTGACATGCACGCCAACCCGATTCAGCCTGCAGCACTGTTTCGATTGCTGAGAGACATCCTGCCCCAGGATGTCGTCTATACAATGGATGCGGGTACGTTGTGCTTACAAGCCACCGATGCCTTGAACTACTGGCAGTCACCGTCGCTGATTACACCACTCGACTTTGGACTAGTGGGATTCTCATTCGCCTGTGGACTAGGTGTCAAACTCGCCCTCCCCGAACGAACGGTGATCAGTCTGATGGGGGACGGCGGATTTGGAATGACTGTATCCGAATTGAGTACAGCCGTCGATCACAAGATCAATACCACGACTTTAGTGATGAACAATCAATGCTGGGGTGCAGAAAAAGCCTATCAGCGAGACTTCTTCAATGAACGATACATTGGTGCTGATGTCAGCAGCCCACCGTTCGACAAACTTGCTGAACTCTATGGAGCTCAAGGCTTACGAGCTCAGACAATTGACGAAGTGAAAGATACGCTGCAATCGGCGCTGAACACCGAGGGCCCGTCAATTATCGATGTCGTAGTTGATCCAGAGGCTCTTTACAGCTTCAGACGGGATTCGTTCAAGCACCGAGGGGGCTGACAGTAACCAGCCTCACCTAGACGCGACAGCGCGGTGCTGACCGCAAGAGTCGCACCGCGCCGAAGTTTAAGATTTTTGATTAACCGCCTTTTTCAGTGTCTTTGAATTTACCCTGAATAACACGGTCAATCACGATGGCGCAGAACAGAATGGCAACACCAGCCAGTATGCCCTGACCTTTTGCCGCATATTGCAAGGCAACCAGAACATCATATCCCAGCCCCTTCGCATCAATCAACGCTGCGATGACCACCATGGACAGACACATCAATATGGTCTGATTCACACCAGCCATAATGCTCGGTGTCGCCAGAGGGATCTCAACGTTTCTCAGAATCTGCGCATTGGTTGCACCAAATGCACGCGCGGCTTCAACAACATCCTTGGGCACCTGCCTCAAACCAAGTGTCGTCAAACGAATGATCGGTGGCAAGCCGAAGACCATCGAGGCAAGAATGCCTGGTGGTTTACCTGTACCAAAAAATGCAATAATCGGAATGAGGTAAACAAATGACGGCAGTGTTTGCATTAGGTCGAGAATGGGTCTTCCAAAATTGAATGCCCGCTGGCTTCGAGCGAACCAGACACCTAAAGGAATTCCGATCGCAACGCAAAGGAATGACGCCGTACCGAGCAGTGCAACTGTCGCCATACTTTTTTGCCAATACCCAAGAACTGCAATGTAAATCAATGCGGCCGCAGTAAACACCGCAACACGCGGGCCTGCACTGCGATAGGCAAAAATAATAATCACCGCCATCACAACCGGCCACGGTGTTCCAACCAGCAGGGTTTCAACGCCGTCCAGAATTAATCGAATACCACGTGAAACACCCTGAAATAGGAACGCAAAGTTCTGCGACGCCAGATCAAACCAATAGTCGATCCAAGACGCAATTGCAAGATAGTAGGTATTTCCGATTGGAAATTCGGTAATGAAATCTGGCGGACTAGCCGTTGTAAATCGCAATAGAGTAACCACGTAAACAAACGCAATGATTACAAATCCCAGCAATCCTATTGGCCAACTCAATCCGGACCGAACAGTTCGGTCCCCACGCCATCTGGAATACTGTCGCTCATAGGCAATGTTTGCAATCCAGCCCTCGAATATCTTCAACAAAACGAGTCCAAGAATCGCAATGACCAGCAAACGGGTACCGCCTGCGCGGGCGATTTCACCTTCTGCTGTCGCTTTATCTCTAGCTTTGGCGAGATTTTCGGCACGCTTCTCAAACGAAGCTGCGCCTTCTTCATCTCCTTGCTCACGCGCTGTTTCAGCCCGTGTCATCATTTTCTCGTAGTTGGTTTGCATTCGTTCGGCCCGGGCAAACTTATCAGCACCAAGTTCGCCCCACACGCCTAAACCTAGCATCACCAGAAAAACCATTTCCAGGAGAGAAAATACCCAGAACAAACCCCACAATCCACGTGCAGTGGCCCATAGCGGTCCGAACACAGCTGATCCAATATTGAAAGTCCAGCAGTATCCACTCTTGGACGACTGAACTTTCTTGAATTCCCGTGCGTAATAATCGCCGTTTGTGCCAGCAAATTCCTTTACGGAATCTGAAATATCGACCTCTGGGATGACATCCAGGATCTCAACTGTGCCAATTGTCTCGGCCATTTACTGATCCTCCTGTCTCTGAAATCTTCCCTGCACGATGCGGTCGAGCATCATTGCACAGAACAGAATCGCTAGTCCTGCTAGAATGCCTTGACCTTTTGCGACGTACTGCAATGCAGTCAACACCTCCTGACCCAAGCCTTTCGCACCAATCAGTGATGCGATCACCACCATAGACAAACTCATCAGAATGGTCTGATTCACGCCAGTCATAATGGCGGGTGTAGCAAGCGGCAATTCAACGCCAACTAGAATTTTCCATTTAGTTGCACCAAATGCAACCGCGGCTTCAACCACGGTACTTGGTACCTGCCTCAGACCCAAAGCCGTCAACCGAATAACTGGTGGCATCGCAAAGATGATCGTAGCCAGAATACCAGGCACCCGTCCTGTTCCGAAGAATGCAATAATTGGAATGAGATACACAAATGGCGGTATCGTCTGCATCAGGTCCAGAACCGGGCGTGCCACGGCGTAAGCCTTTTCACTTCGCGAAAACCAGATTCCCAATGGAATGCCAATGAGAATACAGAAAAACGCTGCCGCGCCAACCAGCACGATACTCACCATGCTGGCCTCCCATAATCCTAGAAGCCCTATGTAACAGAGGGAAGCTGCGGTAAATATCGCGACCCGGATACTAGCCACCCGCCATGCAATCACCACAAGAAAGACTGCTACTACCGGCCATGGCGCATCAACCAACAGCAGTTCCATTGCGTCAAGTACTGATTGAGCTCCCGCTGTGATTCCATCGAAAACGCCCTTACCCGCTTCCGCAGTGCGATCAAACCAACCTTCCAACGCATTGGCACTATTGGTGTAGTATGCATTGTCAACGGGAACATCAACAAGCCAGTGAACGGGACTGGAAACCGTAAATCGGTAGAGAGTCAGCGGTACCAGAATTGCCAGAATGACTAATGCGATTGTTAATCGCTGCAAACTGAATCCACTGGCAATTTTTTTGTTCAAACGCCAGGCAGAGTATTGTAATTCGTACAAGCGGTTGGCGAATTTACCAAGAACATATCGCAATACGACATACAGCACAATGCCTGCAATGAGATAGAGCCACCAGGTACCAGCAGCAGTTTGCGCATCCTGTATTGCTAGTTCGGCGGCCTTTTCCAGGTTCATAGCGATTTCTGCAGAGGATTCCGCACTTTCATCGCCCGTAGCTCCTGCAACACCTGCTTCTAATCGCAGGTCATGCGCTCGTTTCGCGAGCTGCTCAGCTTCAGCCATTTTCGAGGCACCTAAATCACCCCAGATACCTTTACCGAGTTGAACCAGTGCGACGAGTTCCGCTATTGTGAATAACCAGAACAGGTTCCAAAGCCCCCGTGCTGCACACCAAGCGGGACCGCATAGCAGTGCAGCTTTATTCCAGATATTGAGATTCTCTCCAGTCGCCTGAATTTGCGACAGCGTATCTACGTAGTAGTCGCTGTTCTGACCGGAAAACTCGCGAATTGAATCGCTAAGGTCAATTTTTGGAATATCTTTTGTTACGTCAGGTTGAGAATTTTCTGCCATCACTTGCCATCCCGGATTCCTTGCAACAGCCGGTCCTTGGAGACAACTCCGACGTCATTTCCACTTTCATCGGTGGTTACGGTCGGCTGAGTGGTGTTCGTAGCAACGTCGATCAGATAATCCAGGTCAACATCCTGAGAGACTCGTGGTGACTGGCTCAAATCTTCACCATCGACTGGTTGATATTCGCTGATTGGAGTTTGAATCGTGTGTGCAAATACCAGTTTGAGTTTCGAGATGTTCTGTACAAAGTCTCGGACATAATCGTCAGCAGGATTGGTGACAATCTCCTCAGGGGTACCAATTTGCACAATTCGACCGTCTTTCATGATCGCAATTCTCGTACCCAGGCGAATCGCCTCGTCAAGATCGTGTGTAATAAACAATGTTGTCTTGTGCAGCTGGTCAGACAGGGCCATAAACTGATCCTGTAATTGCCGGCGAATCAGCGGGTCCAATGCGCTGAATGGCTCATCCATTAACAGCACATCCGGATCGGACGCCAGTGCTCTGGCAAGTCCAACGCGCTGCTGCATACCTCCGGAAAGTTCCCGCGGAAATCGATCTTCAAAGCCGTCCAAACCAACGAGAGACAGTGAGTGTTGAGATACATCCCAACGTCTGGATTTGGATTCGCCGCGAATTTCCAGTGGATAGGCTACGTTGTCTCGAACCGATCGATGGGGCAGCAACGCCATGTGCTGAAAGACCATCCCGATACGTTTGGCACGCATTTCCCTCAGTGCTGTTGGTGAGAGTTTCATTACATCTTCACCTAGCAGATAGATTTCCCCGGAAGTCGGTTCGATGAGCCGGTTGACGTGGCGAACCAGAGTTGATTTGCCACTGCCCGATAGGCCCATAATGCAAAAAATCTCCCCGCGACGGACAGTAAAACTACAATCTGCAATTCCGACTACCGCGCCATATTGTTCCAGAACTTCAGCCTTGCCAATACCTTCTGATTCAACTGCTGCCATGGCTTCTGGGGCGCGTTCACCAAAAATTTTCCAGGCATTCTTTAGTTCAATAATTACATCTTTCTCAGATTCATTCATGAAATGCTCGCTATTTATTTTTCAGACTGCGAAACGCTTTTGATAATGAATTCCGTCAGTCCTGCCAATTAAGCCCATCAATAAAAAGCGGTGCAATGTACTACTACACTGCACCGCTCTTCTTCATCGAATTTTGACTAAATTGACTGTAAGTCTCTTTTAATTCTTAGTGGATTGAAAACTAAATTAACGCATCCACTCGTCGACTGACGCTGCGTTTTCTTCAACCCAAGCAGCAGCCAGGTCTTCCAGTTTCACCTTGTCTACGATGACGGCGTATACCATGGCACTAACCTGATCGGTCGTCAGATTAACCTTGCTCAGAATCGCTGCCGCTTCTGGCTGAGATTCTTCAAGTGACTTCGCATAGTGGATGTGCAGGTTCGCATCTTTCCACGCGACGCCTGCCATTGAGTTTTCCAACCAGTTTGGATCATCAGTTGGCTGAAACACAACCCATTTTGCGGGGTCGTGTGCAGGCTCTTCCAAGACTACTAGATCATGCAATTCAAACATATGATGCGGGGTATAGCAGAAAAACACGAAAGGTTTCTGCTGCTGCACTGCGGCATCAAGGTTGGCTAATGCGAGGGTTTCGTCCATTTCGGTGAGATCCAGAGTTTCGGCATAGCCATAACTCTTCGCACGAACTTTTTCGACATTCGTCGAGGCCCAACCCGTAGCGCCGATCCAGATTTCGCCTTTGCCATCGCCATTTGAATCAAACTGAGCAGCAATCGATGGGTCAGTCAGGTCAGTGATCTTACCGACACCCAAGGTGTCTGCGGTGTGCTTGGTTACGCAAATTCCCTGAAAAGCAGAAACGCCATTCGGATTCATCAGCACACTGGCTTTGTCCTTAACATAGGTGTTGTGCAGATTATCCTGGTTCGGCAGCCAGACTTCGGGATGCACATGCATGCTTCCTTTATCCATGGCTTCAAATACAACCGGATTGGTACCGTTTTGGACTTCAACTTCAAGACCCAGGTTTTCTTCCAGTACTACTTTGAGAATGTAGGCAGTCGCTTGCACCGACGGCCAGTTTGGTGAACCAATTACAACATCAGCTGCCTGCGTGGTTCCAACCATCATAAACAGAGCTGCGCTTGCTGCAATTATTCTTTTTATTAACTTCATTTGGACCTCCCTAATGAAATTTATTTATCGTGCCGAATGGCATTTTGTTGAACTTACTCTTAAGTTTGAGTGGTCAAACATTGAGAGACTAACTTTATAGTATGTTTGAACAAATTTTTGACTTTTTTGCCATTTGTTCTGAATGTAATAGTGCTTTACTGAAATTAAACTGCTACCTGTTCATTTGAGAGTTCGATCCACTGTATCGATCGAAAACTTGAAGCCCAATCTATCCGTTCAGTCTTGCCGCGTGGAACTCGATGTGGTCTTCAATAAAACTCGAAATGAAATAGTAGCTGTGGTCATAACCAGGCTGCATGCGAAGCTGCAAGGACTGGCCAGCCGCTTCACAGGCCGCGGAAAGAAGTTCGGGTTTCAACTGCTCTTCCAGAAAGCCGTCTGCCTCACCTTGATCGACCAGAATGGTTTGGCTCCTGAACCCGCGTTTAATCAGTTCGGTCGCATCATAGTCGGACCACAAAGTCTGATTCTGTCCCAAATATCCGCTCAGTGCTTTTTGACCCCACGGGCATTGGGTCGGTGCACAAATCGGTGCAAACGCAGATATCGAGTGAAACAGGTTCGGGTTTGTAAGGCCAATTGTCAACGCTCCATGCCCACCCATGGAATGCCCCGTAATTCCCTGCCGGGAAGAGTTGGCGGGAAAATTTGCAATCACCAGATCTTGCAGTTCACGGGTAATGTAGGTGTACATCTGGTAGTTGCGCGACCAAGGCGATTCAGTCGCGTCAACATAGAATCCCGCACCGGTACCAAAGTCGTAGGTGTCATCCTCCCCTACGATGCCAGCGCCGCGGGGGCTGGTGTCCGGTGCAACTACAATCAGGTTATGGTGAGATGCAAACTGCTGAGCGCCAGCCTTGACAGTAAAGTTCTCTTCGGTACAAGTCAGTCCAGACAGAAACCACAAGACTGGACAATGTGAATCGGAAGCTGCCGGTGGCAAATAGACCGAAAACTGCATGGGTGTACCTGTGCATTGCGACTCATGTCGATAAATGCCCTGGGCACCGCCAAACGATCGGTGTTCGCTAACTACTTCCATCGATTCCATCAGTTAAATTCGATCACGCTACGAATCGACTTGCCTGCATGCATCAGGTCAAACGCATCGTTGATCTGAGACAACGGCATCTTGTGAGTAATCATCTCATCAATATTAATCTTACCATCCATGTACCAGTCGACAATTTTCGGTACATCAGTTCTGCCTCTGGCTCCGCCAAATGCGGTGCCACGCCAGACACGCCCGGTAACCAGCTGGAATGGACGAGTACTGATTTCCTGACCCGCACCAGCCACACCGATGATGACACTCTCACCCCAGCCCTTATGGCAGCATTCCAATGCTGCGCGCATGAGATCGACGTTTCCGACACACTCAAAACTGAAATCTGCACCACCTCCGGTCAGTGATACGAGATATGGGACCAAATCGTCTTCGACTTCATTCGGATTGACAAAATGTGTCATGCCAAAGGCTGTCGCAAGCTCTTCACGCCCCGGATTGATATCGATGCCCACGATCATGTTGGCACCGGCAATTCTGGCACCCTGGATCACGTTTAGACCAATTCCACCCAAACCAAAGACAACAACATTGTCACCTGGCTGTACCTTGGCGGTATTGATCACGGCACCGATTCCGGTCGTGACACCACAGCCGATGTAGCAAACCTTGTCAAATGGTGCATCTTCTCGAATCTTGGCTACGGCAATTTCGGGTACCACGGTGTAATTTGAAAAAGTCGAGGTTCCCATGTAGTGGTAAACGGTATCTGCACCGATTGAAAAGCGGCTGGTGCCATCGGGCATGATGCCCTGGCCCTGAGTTTCCCGTATCGCCTGACAGAGATTGGTCTTACCACTGGTACAGTACTCGCACTGTCGGCATTCCGGTGTATAGAGCGGGATTACATGATCACCTTTCTCGACAGTAGTAACGCCAGCACCAACATCGACGACCACACCTGCGCCTTCGTGACCCAAGATTGCAGGAAAAATACCCTCAGGGTCAGCCCCCGACAGAGTAAATTCGTCGGTATGGCAGACTCCCGTAGCCTTAACCTCAATTAGAACTTCGCCAGCTTTCGGACCAGCAAGTTCAACTGTTTCTATTTGTAGTGGTTTGCCTGCTTCATAGGCAACGGCTGCTGCGGTTTGCACTTTCTCAACTCCTTATCTTGTACGTTGTAGTGTTTAAAGTTGATTATAAGTTCAGAAAATACAGGATTTAATTTCTCACTTGACCAAGTTAACACCGGCTACTCTGCTTCAGGATTCTCTATAGTATGCAGATACCAGTTCATTCAACGAACATTGACAACGATCAAGCTTTATCTTCTGTTTCCACCCATCATGATTCAGCCGAGTCTCTTGACATAACGATCAAATAGAGTTTATAAGAATTGACAGAATCATCGCATTCGTTAACTTTGCCAAATCAAACTATTAAGTCTGTTTCAAACGGTATTACTTCGTAGATTTTCAATAAAATTCCGGGAATCCGATTGATAGGTAAAAATTACAGAGATTTCAGTTTTCTGCAGGTTGCACATGGAGTCGAACAATTCTGCAAATCGCAGCCAATCTAAAGGTGAAGCAAGATGTCAAACCAGAATGACCAACTGAGTGAGGATGTCACCACTTCGAACACAGGTTCGATCGTTGATACGGCAAGCAAGCTCTCCTACTTTCGCGGAACTACGGACCCGCTATTTGCCAGCATAACCATTCCACGACTCTTATGGACAACGGCTAACAAGTTTCCCAAGAAGGAGGCGCTCGTGTTCCTGGAGCAGAACATCAGGATGAGTTATGAAGAACTTGAAAAGACAGTTGAAGAACTTGCTGCCGGTATACACACGCTTGGCATGGTCAAAGGTGATCGAATTGGAATCTGGTCTCCAAATCGATGCGAATGGGTGCTGACTCAATTTGCAGCGGCACGTCTGGGTCTGGTGCTAGTGAACATCAACCCAGCGTATCGTCTATACGAACTGGAATACGCATTAAACAAGGTCGGATGCAAAGCTATTGTCTGCGCTAAATCTTTCAAGTCGTCCGACTACATCGGAATGCTGCGGGAACTCGCACCGGAACTTGATACCTGTGAACCTGGACAATTGCAATCCGAAAAGCTTCCACAGCTTCGTACTGTTGTCGTAATGGATGATGATTCTGGTCCAGGTGTTTTTTCCTTCAATCAACTTTCAAAACTTAAAGGTCGCGCAAATTTGAGCCGAATGCCAGACATTAATCAGGATCTCAATCCCGAAGATCCCATCAACATTCAATTCACGTCTGGAACGACTGGACAGCCAAAGGGAGCGACGCTCTCACATTTCAACATCATTAACAACGCCCGGTTTTGCACCAGTTTAATCGACATGACAGAAAAAGACCGACTGGCAATTCCAGTTCCTTTGTATCACTGCTTTGGAATGGCCATGGGTGTTCTAGGTGTACTCAGTAAAGGTGCAACAATGATCTTCCCGGGTGAAGCATTCAATCCGGCGCAAACATTGGATGCCCTGGAAAAAGAACGGTGTACGGCGGTTTATGGTGTACCAACCATGTTCGTTGCAATGTTAGAAGATCTGGAACAAAAACCTCGTGACCTCTCCAGTATGCGGACAGGAATCATGGCTGGCGCACCCTGTCCAGTTGAGGTGATGCGACGAATCTATACAGAAATGAATATGCCAGAAGTGACAATTTGTTACGGTATGACTGAAACGTCTCCTGTATCCTTTCAAGGTGCTACAGATGATCCAATCGATAAACGCTGCGAAACCATCGGTCGAGTGCACCCCCATCTGGAAGTCAAAATCATTGATCAGGATGGGGCAATTGTTCCCATAGGAACTAAAGGCGAACTTTGCACTCGAGGGTATGCAGTGATGATGGGCTACTGGAATGATGAAGACAGAACCCGAGAAAGCATCGTGGACAACTGGATGCATTCAGGAGATCTTGGCATTTTCGATGAAGAGGGTTACTGCTCCATCGTTGGCCGAGTGAAAGACATGATCATCCGCGGTGGAGAGAACATCTATCCTCGCGAAATTGAAGAGTTTCTGATTCGAAATCCGAAAGTCAATGATGCGCAGATATTTGGTATCCCAGATGAAAAGTATGGAGAAGTGGTTTGCGCATGGGTCATCGCAAAACCCGGTGTCGATGTGGATGAATCAGAACTTCGGGAGTTTTGCCAGGACCAGATCTCATACTTCAAGATTCCTGCCCACATCAGATTTGTGGAAGAATTTCCGATGACCATTACCGGCAAACCGCAAAAGTTTGTAATGCGGGACAAGATGGTAGAAATGCTGGATTAGATTCAACTCGAAGTTTTTCCTGTTCGCGCGTCTGACTCCAAGTCTGTGGACACTACCGGATAATCTGGCAGTGTAAATCCAATCATTCTTACATGACTGGGAAAGGGGTTGGGTCAAGAAAACGCTTCAGCACGTTGCCCGTAATTCGCGCAACATCGTTACTGTAGTTGGCGTGAGAAAGACTGCCGCACCAGGCGATGGAGCCTGTCGAAAATACAGCACCGCCCGTCGGGGTTTCGAAAAACACCATCTCTGCTCGAATAATCTCCGCCTCTGTCCCGCCTAAACCCGGGGCCGGGTCATCCATGTCTTCCGGTGTCATCAAATAGAGATCTGAATGGCGCTCTGAGGTTGCGAGTACCAGTGTATTTGGTGGTGTACCCCACGCATGGTTTGTTGCATCCAACTCGAGACCAGCCGCACCACCACCGGACAAGCCGTAATCGCCGACAACGGGACCTTCGACTCCCTTAAAAATAAACGACGCACGCGGGTCGCGGCTGGCTTCAGTCAGAATGAATGGCGACGAGCAATCAAACCCCTGTGAAACCATACCGATGCCTACCAATTCATTCGGCGCTCGACCGTTGCGGCGCCAAAGCCCCGTGTACTCACCTGTAAAACTAGCATAAAACTCTCCGGGTGGAGGCGGATACACGCGAATGCCATCTTCTGATTTTCTACACTCAATAACACCTGGAAGTGTCGGATGAAAACTCACTCTCCAGTAAAAACCGTTACCGCCAAGATACATCAGACGACCACCAGCATTAAGATACGATTGAAGGCTATCCAGCATTCCAACCGAGTAATACTCTGGGTGGGTACCCGTGATTACCGCCTTATAGCCATCAAGAACCTGGTCACCTTCATTTTCCAGATCTTCGTCTGTGATGACATCAAACGGCTGTTCCAACTGCTCAAGCCAACCCAAGATATGGGTATCTGCATTAAATTGCCACAGATTCGAACCGACACCTCCCAAGTGTCCGATCTGCTTGGGTTGCATTTGAACGATGGGTCTGAGGCGGGATGAGTAGTAAACGCCACTACCATCATTGTGCACATCGTAGAAAGACAATCCTATTTCGGGGTGAGTTTGCATAAAGAGATCGATCGGATTCATCTGAACTAAGCGTCCCGTTACGATTTCAGTTTCTGGTACATCAATGCCAATACGATTGTTCGCATAAGCCATATAGCTCGCAGTGGGCAGGATGAATGCAACTGGGGCAGATCGAGTACCGCGTGGCGGGCGAACTGCGAAAGGGGTGTAGTACTCTTCAGACCCGCTTTGTAGATGAACGGCATAAACCCCACTTTTCAGATTATCAGGCAGTTTAACTTCAATTTCGGTTTCCCATTCACAGTCGTAGAGATCGTCATCATGAAAATGGATTGCCGCATAATGATCGAAGTTATTTGTCCAGCAGTGTTCATCACCATTCCACAAGTGACCGGTGACTCCACGGGCGGGAAGGTTTACCAGGCGTCCGTCTAGCTGATTGTCAGATACATCAGAAATCCTGTCTGTTGATATGTCAACAGAAAAATTCCACGCGGCAATCAGATCTCGAGATTTTGCAGTGCCAGGATTCACCTTTTCGTAGTCATCCAATAATCGCGCAAAGAGTTTCGGTGCTTCAATGCGACCATTGAAGTGCTCAACTGCTGGATGTACAGACCCGCCTTTGGCAGCGATCATGATGACTGCATCCGGTTTCGCTTCGAAAGTACCTATAGTGACGTCTTTGGAATCCTCAGCCCTATCGTGTACATTCGGGGTAGAAACCAGCGGCACTTGAATAACCGTAAGCGTTCGTGACTTAACATCGAATTCTCCACTTGCCAGATACCATCGCTGCGCAAACAGCGTTGATCCTGTTGAGATGCTATCGCTATCGCCTTGCGAATCAGTCACTTGAAAAGCAAGTGCACCTGCCGTGTCCAGGTAAAGTCTGAACCCAGCACTTGAATCCTGATCCTCGTAGCTCAAGATCGTCTGTGGACCGTGACCCGGTAGAGTTGGCCAAATCAACGCCTGCATGCTAAATGACTTGCCCATATTCAGCGGTGGTGCACCTTCGGCGATGCCATAGGATCCCGCATGGATGGGCTGAAACCGACCTGAAAAAGGGCCACCAAGATCGAGATCAACGACTTCTTCTCGATAACCCGGACCCGAAGGGTTGACATCACCCTGAATGACCCGAATCAGTCTGGCATCGTAGTGATCCAGACCATCACAACTGACCTTAACCTGAATGGATCCACCTGGTGCAGAACTGATCTGATCGGTGTAAGCCAGGATGTGAGTCATGCCAACTCCTGTTCGAGATCCTGACCCGTACTCGCTTTCCACCTACGCTTGAACACATCCCACTCAGCTTCGGCAAGATCGGTGTACTCGACTTCGCTTATGATTTCAACGGGTTCACCACGCGAATCTGGCATGCGTCCCAGATTCCAGCGACGAAAAGGTTCCTTAACAATCAGAACGTATTTTCCCTTTTTCGGTCCACCGCGCAGGAGATTCAGAACTCTTTGCAGTCCTGGACTCGGTGTATTGAGTGGATTTGCCCTGAATTCTGCTGCGTACTTGAGATCCTCGTCCGACAGTCGATATCTTGACATCAATCAATCCTCAATGAATCGAAAACCTGATCGATAGTAGTTTGAAGCTTGTTGAATAGCTCGTCAATTTGATCCCGTGTAATTACAAATGGCGGTGCAACAACAATGGACTGTCCAATTGGTCGGCAAATCAAACCATTTTCCGAAGCGACATTGGCAATCTGTTCTGCGACGGGCTGTTCAGGCGGAAATGGTGATTTCATCTGCTTGTCCTTTACCAATTCCAGAGCACCCATCAACCCAACTCCGCGTGCCTCACCAATATGTGGATGGGAAGAAAATTCTTCCAACCTTTTCAGAAAATAAGGTGCAACATTCACAACGTTATCCAGTACACCCCGTTCCAGAATAATTTCAATCGCTTTCAGGGCAATCGAACAACCAACCGGGTGACCCGCTGTTGTAAACCCGTGCGGAAACTCTTCGTAGGCTTCACTAGCCTGATTGAGTTTGTCGGCGATAAACTCCGAAATCATAATCGCACCCATCGGAAAGTAACCTGCAGTGATGCACTTTGACGCGATCAGGATGTCAGGTTCAATGTTGTAAGTCTGACTGCCCCAGACATGTCCAGTGCGCCCGAACCCGCAAATCACTTCGTCCACGATCAACGGAACATCGTATTTTCTGAGAACGTTCTGAATGGCTTCAAAATACCCTTTTGGTGGTGGAATGACTCCACCTGCTCCCATCACGGGTTCTGCAACAAAACCGGCAATGGTTTCAGGTCCCTCCGCCTCAATCAGTGCCCCCAGATTGACAGCACAACGGTCGGAAAATTCGAGTTCGCTTTCGCCATCATTCGCAAATCGCCAGTGGTGGGGACAATCAGTAAACAGAAAGTCATCAAACGGAAGTCCGAAAGCTCCGACATAGTCCTTGCCTGTCATGCTCGCTGTTATTCCAGTGACACCGTGATAGGCGTTGATTCTGGAAATAATCTTGCGACGCTGTGGATTACCTAGGCCGCGGTGAATCATCCATAGCATTTTTACTGCTGTATCGTTTGCTTCGGATCCTGAATTTGTGAAAAACACCTTACCCATTGGTACAGGGGCAATTTCAATCAATTTTTCCGACAGCGCTATGGCTGACTCAGAGATCCGTCCGAAAAATGCATGATAGGTTGGAAATTTTCTGTATTGATCACAGGCCGCCTCAATCAGTGACGGATGATCAAATCCTAGAACCATGTTCCATAGACCTGAGTTGGCTTCTAGGTATCGCTTGCCGTGAGAATCGATGACGTAAATGCCCTCTCCGCGTGCCATGACGGATGGGCCTTTCTCATGAAGGGTTCCAAGGTGAGTGAACCCGTGTAAAACCGATCTGAGGTCTCTTACTTCCCACGAACCGGAATCTGCATTGGAATCAAAATTCATTTGTTTCTTCTCTATTGGAAAAACTCAAGTAGTTGTTCGTGATCAATTGCACGACAAGTTAGTCCTGGAGGACGTAAGGTCGACATGTCTTCGGCCGCCAGAATTGCATTGATGATGGATTCTTCAATCGCTTCGGTTGCCGCCATATAAATTGGATCAAACAATTCATCGTTAATGACTTCCATCTGCTGCCTGCCAGACGCCAGTTGCGGAATCGGGCCTCGATTGGCAGTACTGAAAGCAAGGAAGATATCGCCTGAGTTGTTACCACCGGGCGTACCGCCACGGCCTATTCCAATCGCAGCTCGCTTGGCCAATCGCTGTAACTGATGCGGAGCCATGGGTAAGTTAGTACCAAGCATCACGATGATCGAACCGTGTTCTTCATCCATCAATCGACCTTCCATCATGGATTTCCCCACCTGTCTGCCTAAAACCGTAAGCCAGGGTCGAATGCCGTGATTGGCTTGAACCAGAGCAGCAATGACAAACTCTTCACCGTCTACTTCCAGACAACGTGATGATGTGCCGGTACCACCTTTAAACTCATAGCAGATCATCCCGGTTCCACCGCCAACGTTACCCTCATCCACAGGTCCTGGTTTCGCGCTGTCCAGTGCCTTAAGCGCATCATCTTCTGTGAGATGCTGTCCATTGATGTCATTCAACACACCGTCGTAAGTTTCCGCTACCACGGGCATGGACCACAGGTGTTCCGATTGCCATGCTTCCTCATAGTTTCGAATCATCCACCTGACCGTCGCATGGTGAACAATTCCAACACTGTGAGTGTTGGTGATACAGATTGGCCCAACAAAGTAACCGCCATCCCGAATCCAGTGCGTACCAGTCATTTCACCGTTACCATTCAGTGCATACATACCGGCCCACACCGGCTGAGGTTCCGGATTTCGTCCAAGGGGCAGAATTGCGGTTACTCCCGTTCTTATGGGCCCCGCTCCCTGAACCAGTGGTCCATTCCCTTCAATTCGGGTGCAAAATCCAACTTCCACACCCGGAAGATCCGTAATGGCATTGTGCTCACCTGTTCGACCTGGGAAGGGCAGCCCAAGTTCTCGTCCTCGTCTTTTCATCGTTCAGTACGTCAGTGGTTGGTGTTTGATTAATTTCGTCTTCTAAAGTAAAGCCCAAGTGCGGCTATTGCGAAGGAAAAAAGCAGCATGAGCGTGGCTATAGCATTGATTTCCGGTTTAACGCCGCGCCGTAGCATTCCGTAAATAAAGACTGGCAGCGTAGTTGAGTCAACTCCTGCAATGAAATAGGTAATCACCAGATCATCCATTGAAATGATGAAGGCCAACAGCGCTCCACCCACAATACCTGGCAGAATCTGCGGGAAAGTAACGCGCCGAAAAGTAGCCCAGGGATTCGCTCCCAGATCTGCTGAGGCTTCCTCCAGTGTGCTATCCATGCCTGCCAGCCGGGCACTGACCACAACAAAAACATAAGAAATCAAAAATGTACAGTGGCCGATGATGATCGACATCAATCCAAGCTTTACACCAAAGTTGATGAAAAACACCAGCAATGCAATACCCAACACGATGTCAGGCATCACCATCGGCATATACAGCAGGCCTTGGTAGAAAGGCTTCAGTTTGAAGTGATATCGATAAATTGCAAGTGCCGTCGCCGTTCCAACGATGGTGGCAAATGTGGTCGTCGTTACGGCAACAGTTAGGCTGTTCTTGACTGCTGACAAAAGTTGATCTGTAGATTCGACGTAAAGAGTCTGTTCATTCAGTTTTGTAGGATTGCCAAAAATTGACAGGTACCAGTCGAAGGTAAAGTCCTTCCACACCATCATGTTGACTGGATGGCTGTTGAAAGAGTAAACAACGACAATAATGATTGGAGCGTAGACGAAGGCCAGAAACAGAAGACCGTGCAAGGATAGTAAACGCTTGAGCCACGGGTGTTTCATCTGACAATCTCCGAACGACCGATGCGCCTCAGATAAAACACGATTAACATAAACATGACCAGCATGATCATGACTGAAAGCGCCGAACCAAAGGGCCAGTTTCGCGCTGACAGAAACTGCTGCTCAATCAGATTTCCGATCATCATCACTTTCGCGCCACCGAGCAAATCTGGAACGATAAAGTTGCCAAGACTAGGAATAAACACCAGTACTGCTCCTGCTGCAATCCCGGGAAGCGTACAAGGAAGAATTACTCGCCAGAAGGTCTGAAACGGATTTGCACCTAAATCGGCAGAGGCCTCCAGCAGTGAATGATCCAGTTTTTCGATGCTGGCGTAAAGCGGTAAAAACATAAATGGCAGCAATATATAGGCCATTCCAATCAATACCGCGGTTTCCGTGTAAATGATATCTATGGGTTCTGAGATGATGCCAAGACCCATTAGTGAGGTGCTCAGGAATCCGCTAGGCCGCAGTATTAAAACCCAGCAGAACAGGCGCACGACCAGGCTCACAAAAAAGGGAAGTGTAATTATGAATACAACAAAAGTCCGCCATCGCGCTGACAGTCCACTGACCCAGAGTGCTGCTGGATAACATACAAGCAGTGTGATACCTACGTTGGTCAATGCAAGACGTACAGACCTTAAGAATATGTCAATGTAGACTGGATCGAAGTCTTCCCACTCTCCATCAGCCCAGCCAAGTATTCGGCCGTAATTCCAGTGATAAAAATTCCAGACGACTCCGCCATAAACGCCAGGCTCCAGAAAGCTGAAAATGACCATAACGGTGAGCGGACCCAGAAAGAATATTCCGAGGAACAGAGTTGACGGCGTCAACAGAGTACTGAGGCTACGAATATCTCGTTTGGTTGCCATGCTCAGGACTCGATTATCAGGTGAGGTGTACTCCGGCGATAGGCGAGGCGAATTGGATCACCCGGGTTGACGTTGTTTAGTGCTTCGTCTCCCGAACCTGCTACCGAAACTGAAATGGAGGTGCCGTTAGCCAGTTGGCAGACATACTGGCGAGTTGCACCCTGAAAGACGGATTGCTCCAGCACAGCATCCAAAACGCCCAAGGAACCATCTGGCTTCTGCGGGGCAATATTCAGGTGCTCCGGACGGATAATGAGTGTTGCATCTGTGCCAACTGACGGTCCGATGCCAACGGAGATACGCAAGCCATCTTCTGTAACAAGGATTGGGTCTTCGGCGCTATTTTCGATTGTTCCCGAAAAGAGTGTACCATCGCCTATAAACCCCGCAACAAAACGAGTTGCGGGCTGGTGGTAAAGTTCCTCTGGCGGTCCGAACTGCTCAATTCTTCCGTGGTCCAGCACAACGACCTGATCTGACATCGTCAACGCTTCTTCCTGATCATGCGTGACAAACAGGAAGCAGATGCCTAGATCATGTTGCAGACTTTTCAGTTCGAGTTGCATGGACTGACGTAAATTTCGGTCCAATGCTGAAAGCGGTTCGTCCAGCAACAGAAGTTTTGGCTGATTGATAATTGCTCGCGCCAGGGCTACGCGCTGTTGCTGACCTCCTGAGAGCTGCGCTGGCTTACGTCGATCAAACCCTGACAGGTTTACCCTTTCCAGTGCTTCGCCAACTCGTTGTTCACGCTCAGTTTTTGATACACGGGCCAGATCCAGACCATAACCTACATTGCCGCTAACAGATAAATGAGGAAACAGCGCATAGTTCTGAAAAACGGTATTGACCGGACGTCGATAAGGTGGTACACCCGCGACTGATTCGCCAGCGATTCGCACCTCTCCCGAATCAAGGTCCTCGAAGCCGCTGATGGCTCTCAGTAGCGTCGTTTTGCCACAGCCAGATGGACCCAGCAGGGTCATGAACTGACCCTGCTGGATATTTAGCGAAATATTGTCAAGCGCCGTGATGACACCGCCTTCGGGTGCCGGAAAGCGTTTAACAGCTTCTCTGACCTCGGCGATGGAGTCCATTCAACTCCGTCCCCGTTACTGCGCGGTACGAACCTTTGTCCAGACTCGATTGTACTTTCGAAGATCATTGCCTAGATCTTCAAAAATCTGCAGTTTGGCAACCACCTCGGGCGGCGGGTTCGTGTTCGGATTCGCTTTCAGTTCTGGTGGTAGCAAATCACGAGCCGGAGCATTAGCGGTGCCGTTAACCTGCTGCAATGTATTGAGTACTGCAATTTCGGGCTGCATGTAAAACTCAAAGAATTTGATTGCGCTGTCCTTGTTTGGTGCATCTTTGAGAACGCAGATATCTTCCTGATACATGGTGGCACCTTCTTCAGGAATCACAAAGCCCAGTCTGTCCGGTTCATCCAGCGTATAAACCGTCGCACCTACATACCAGTGAGCCGCGGCGATATCCCCTGCCTGAACCAGTGACACAATGTCATAAGTGAATGCGGAAATTTTGTCTTTACGTTCCAACAGCCAGGCTTCGGCTTGTTTGAGCGCATCGCTATCAGTGGTATTGACTGAATGACCATTCTTGATGAGAGCTACGCCAATGGTTTCTCTCAAATCATCCAGCATGGTGATTTTCTTGCCCTTGTCAGGCAACGCAAAGAAATCGTCCCAAGTTTTGAGTTCACCTGCTTCCTCCTTGTTGTAGAAGATTCCAACAGCACCCCATGCATAGGGTAGACAGTAGGAACTTTCCGGATCAACTTTAGAAATCATATTGGCCGGATCGATGTTTTCAAAGCCTTTCAGTGTGTTGACTTTGGCATCGTGTAGAAGTCCCAACTTTTGCATGATGTCACGCATATGCACAGACGGAAATACAATGTCGTATCCAGTCGCACCCGACTGAATTTTGGCTAGCATTTCCTCGTTGGTCCCGTAGGTATCGAGCGAAACTTCAATACCCGTCTCTTCAGAAAAGCGAGTCAGAACTTCTGGATTTATATAGTCACCCCAGTTGTAGACATTGAGTTGACCGGCCGCGTAGGCGGCTTGCGAAATAAACAGTGCGCTTACGAACGCAATTGCAAATTTCAGAATTGCATGCATTTTCTATCTCCTTTCTTTAATGGATTTAAAAGCTCATATGGCTACCGAATTGCCACAAACAGCGACTCAGCAATGCCACTACACCATAATAAACGAAGATTTTTTCACACATTATGAATTTTGTCGAATTGCAGATTCTTAAAGTACCTCAACACTTCAGGTTTGTTTTGCTTGTGCACAAACGGTTCGTCTTCGCACTGATTCTAGCGGGAAATATTAACTTATATTGCTGATTTATTTAGAGTTTCAATTTCGGTTAGAAGCCCGATCTTTTGAATTTTTAATTTGAGCGTATACAATTCACAACATACTCACATACTGTGTAATAACTCTTCATGAAAAGGATCTTGTTTCTAGTTTTTCTTCTGGTTCCCGCGGCCGGATTAGCGGTCCATGAATTAGAGAATCGTGATCTGGTAAACGGGCAACGGCATTACGAACAGCAATGCGGTTCCTGCCATGGGATGAACCTGGAGGGACAACCCGATTGGCAGTCACCGGGTCCGGATGGGGTACTGCCGGCTCCACCACATGATGTAACAGGGCACACCTGGCACCACGATAACCAGATGTTGTTCAATTACACAAAATACGGTGGGAAGGAGTACTTTGCGACTCTAGGCTTAACTGACATCAAAAGTGGTATGGAAGGATTTGGTCATGCATTGACGGATGATGAAATCTGGGACGTATTGGCGTATATCCGATCAACCTGGCCGTCCAGAGTGCAACAAATTCAGAACAGTCGAAATCCTCCTCACTGAGCCGCTGGAGTAACTTACGCTCGCTGTCTAGTCGGGTTTTTCGAATTTCGGATTGCCCAAAAAATCAGTTCTGTTTGACGAAATCAAACCTCGTTGTTTGACACTGCTCAACACATTTGGAGAAAGGGGCATCGCAACTCCTTCTGCGCTTTAACTGTGTCAGTTATTGAGTGAGAGAAACCATCTGAGGGATCTATTCTCTGAATCTGACACTTTTGAAGACAATAAAATTAGAGCGGTTCGCTCAAAGGTTAATCAAAATGAATTCTGCTATGTATGCTCTCAATAGACTGACTCTAGGAAATCAGCGCTACGTTGCTGGACAAAGCTATGGCGGCAATATTTCTTCGAGACGACGAATTCAGCTGGCCGAAGGTCAAAAACCATTCGCTGTGATTGTCGGCTGTGCGGACTCTCGCGTACCAGCAGAATTAGTGTTCGATCAAGGCTTGGGTGATTTATTCGTCATTCGAGTTGCCGGTAATATCACTGATGAATCCGTTACTGGCAGCGTGGAATACGCAGTTGCAGTGTTGGGTTGCGAACTGGTTGTTGTATTGGGACATACCGACTGCGGTGCTGTCAAAGCTACCCTGGAAGAATTCAGCCAGCCATCAGAAAATTTATCGCCAAACCTTGGGTTTATCGTCAATGCAATCTCACCCGTGGTGAGTTCACTTACATCGAATGACTCCAACTTGAATCAAGATGAACTTCTCAATCACGCGATTCGTGCCAATATCCAACATTCAGCACGGCAGTTGTACGCAACCTCAACGATTTTGGAATCAGCGGTCAATGATGGAAAGCTAATCATTGCAGGTGCAGAATATCACCTCAAAACTGGTGAAGTTGATTTCTTTGACCAGATTCCGGAATGACGTCAGAGGCTCATTGGCGCGGCCTTGAGCGCATTTACCTTGCTGCACCAATAAATCGAAATCTAACACCAAGAATGACCATTGGTGATGGCATTTGCACAGTCAGTATGTCAATTTCAAATTCAATGCACCATACTGCTAACGCGCTACATGGCTCAATCTATTTCAAAATGTTGGATGAAGCAGCATTCTTTGCCGCAAATTCACTGGAACCAAAAGTCTTCATGCTAACATCGTCCTTCAACACATATTTGACTCGACCAGTTTCTGAAGGGGTCTTGCGAGCAGAAGGCAAAGTTGTCAATCAAAATCGATCGCAGATCATTTCTGAAGCGGTGGTCTACAACGAACAAGACAAAGAAATAGGACGTGGCAGTGGACTTTTCGTTCGTAGCAAGATTCCACTAAAAAAATTACCTGGTTATCTGTCAAACAAATCAGAATGAACTCCAATATTTCCATTGTTCAGGGGGACATCACCAAAGCCGACACAGATGCAATTGTGAATGCTGCGAATCAGAAAATGCTGGGTGGAGGTGGTGTAGACGGCGCAATTCATCGGGCTGCTGGCCCTGAGTTACTGGAATATTGCAAGCAAGTGTCAGCAGTTAACGGTGTGCGGTGTCCGGTTGGTGAAGCACGTATTACGCCTGGCGGCCGACTTCATGCCCGCTGGGTAATCCACACAGTCGGTCCTCGATATACGATTGATCCCGAACCTGAAAACTTGTTGGATTCAGCGTATAGAAACTCTCTGGCTCTAGCAGTGAAGCATCAGTGTAAATCCATCGCTTTCCCCGCAATTTCCTGTGGTGTGTTCGGATACCCGTACTCTGAGGCAGCTGAAATTTCTCTATCCGTTTGCAGGGAAGCAAATTGGAGCGGAATCAAAATCGGCTTTTACCTCTTTACTCCTGAATTGGTTGAAATCTGGCAGAAAGAGTTGAATCGAAGCGATTAAACTACGCCCAAAATTCAAATTTTCCAGAGAGGAACTACGGAATACTTGAGTGGGATTTAGTAGGAACGTTCCTTTGTTTACCTGCGACATTATCAGATTGTCGGTTTCTAAACAGAAACACGTTTTTGTCGAAAATGTGGATGATGGTTACCAATCCAACACTTGTGAAATCAGTTCTGCTGCAACTGAATCATTCCTGCCTATTTGAAATCAATTAGCGAAGGTCATTGGTAGTTGATGCTCTCTTCTTTTTTCGGAGTTCCCACTAGAGATCGTCCATTTACCGCGCTGTGGCTTTTGCTCGCTGGCGTGTTTGCTTTGGCTCTTCAGGATGGCCTGATCAAGGACATAGCTGATTTGACTTCATACTGGCAGTTTCAGTCAGTCAGGGCGGTCGGAATTCTAAGTTTAGCGGTCATTCTTGCGATCGTGGGTGGCGGGCTATATCTACTCAAACCCTTACGCGCCGGCCCTGTTTACCTCCGTGCCTGTTTGATGACAGCCGCCATGTTCTGCTTTTTTTCAGGTGCACCATTCTTGACAATTACCCAAATGGGCGCGGGGTTGTATACCTATCCCATGTTTGTCACCTTGCTCGCTGGTCCAGGGCTAGGAGAAAAACTAGGACCTTGGCGCTTGTTCGCATTAATTTTGGGTACCGCAGGAGCGACGTTAGTCTTGTCTCCCTGGGAAGATGGTTTTTCGCCTTGGCAAATCCTTCCAATCTTTGCTGGCTTTTTCTATGCCACCAGTATTCTCACCATTCGTAAAGCATGTCGTTTCGAGAATACGCTGGCGATGGCCTTTGCGGTTGGCATCACATTCTTCACGTTTAACGTGATTGGATGCATTGTTTTGAGTATTTCGCCACTACCGCTCAGTTTGCAAGAGCGCATGCCGTTTGTTGCGATTGGATGGCCAACACTGACTTGGATAGTCATTGCCATTGCGGGATTCACAGCGATACTAAATCTGACAGGGAATCTCTGCTTGAGTCGGGCTTACCAGACTGCTGACGCCAGTTGGCTCGCTCCGATGGAGTTCAGCTACCTTCTATTTGCGACCTTCTGGGGTAAGACACTTTTTGATACGTGGCCATCAAGCAATTCAATCGCAGGGATGGTGTTTATCGGTGCCGCAGGAGTTTTGACAGCTTGGCCAGAAAGTGTGCGCCGCAGGATTCAAGAAGGAGTTTAGCGCACTATCTTTGATTCAATTGTTCCTCTCAAGAGTGGCCAACTGATGAAACGGCACACTGAGTTGTCTACAGAACGTCATCCAATGCTTTAATCAATCGCACCACTTCATGTTCACTGTTATAGTGAACCATACTGACACGAACAACGCCTCCGGGATGAAGATTTAGCGCATCGATACAGCGCCTCGCATAAAAATCCCCGACTCCAATACCGATATTCTGCTCACCCAATTTTGCTGCAATATCACTGTGTCGCTGTCCCTCGACCGTAAATGAAATAGTTGAAACGCGACGAGTGTGATCGATCTCAGGAATTCCGATAACTCGCACATTGGATTTTGAGTTCAAAAACTCCATGAACGGGCGTGCTACTTCATCCTCATGCTGAGTGAATAGTTGGAATACTTTGGCGTAGCGCGCACTAATTGAAGTGTCACTCTCTTTGTAATGGTGCGAGAATACCTGGTCGAAGTATTCCACGATGCCTTCAATTGACGCCGCTGTTTCGTGCAGATAGCCACCAGGTTGGAGTTTTTGAGGTAGTGCAGACTGTGTAAAGAAAAAATGATTCTGGTTCTCCAAGTTAAGCAGGATATTTCGCTTGCCGCACAGTACACCTAAGTGCGGACCATAGAGTTTGTACAGACTGAACAGCAGAAAGTCGACATTGGAATTTTCGAAATCCAGTGCACGGTGCGGCGCGTAAGCCACGGCATCAGCACAAACCAGTGCTCCAGCTGAATGTGCGAGTTCAGTAATCGCCTGAATGTCATTAATTGTTCCAGTTATGTTGGAACACCAAGTGCAGCAGACTAGACGGGTTCGGTCAGTCAGCAGTTTTTCGAGTTCCTGCGGCCCGCCTAGATCAGCAGTTTCAGGGTTAATTTTCCATTCCTTGATAACGATTCCGCTTTCGGCTAATCTTCGCCAGGAACCAACATTTGCTTCATGATCAAGATTGGTGACGACAATTTCGTCTCCCGGCTTTAGTGATGGTTTTAAGGCATTGGCCAGCACATAAACATTCATTGTGGTTGAATGCCCGACAATAACTTCGCTTGGCTTGGCATTGATCATTTCTGCAAGCTGGCGATGGCTTCGGTTAATTCGTTCCATCGCTTCAGCTGAAGCAGAATATGACGCTCCTGGTTGAACCTGGTTGCGGCGCATGTAATCATAGATACGATCGCTAACAGTGGAGGGAACATAAGTGCCACCAGCATTTTCGAAAAATGCTAAATCTCCAATATTCGGAAACTGGTCGCGGACATATTGCAGATCGTATTGGGTTTGAATCATAGGTGATGCCCCTGATTTAGCAAACTAAATAATGCAGTGTTATCGGTAAAATCTGAAGCAAGCTAACTATAAATCTCAAAATTCCGATGAGTAACTTAGAACCAGCTGTACACAAGCCCCAAGAAAGTTCAAGACTTCAGATGACTCAACGAAGCCAATATTTTACAGATTCTGTATCAATTGTGCTGGTTCAGTACATGTGAGACAATCAGGCGGCGAGTGCGGATTGATTGACAAGTTGATTATAGTTTTCCATGGGGGTGAGTTGTCCGAGCGCCTGATGCGGTCGGTAATGGTTGTACTGATGCTGGTAGCGTTCAAGTTCCAGATTGAGCGAGCTGACATTCAGATCGCCGCCGTAAAACGGATAAAACTCGTAGCGGCTGGTGCCATTGGCGCGTTCCACACAACCGTTCAGTTTGGGCGATCTGGGCGGCAGCACATACAGCGGGATGTTGAGTTTTTGACAGGCGGCTTCGAACTCGGCCATGAACTCGCTGCCGCCATCGACCTGGATCGATTGGATCTGGAACGGCAGCTGCTGTTGGAGATATTGCAAAAAGCGCGTGGCGCAAAGTGCAGTGGCTCTGGAATAGGTGCGCATGAAGCACAGTCTGGTGGTCGGACAGGTGGCTTTGAACTCCTTGACCGTAAAGCCGGCGTCGACATGCACGCTCATGTGATCGATCTGGATCATCTGTCCGGGTGTCTGGGCTTTGTCGGTGTGGCGCCAGCGCTTTGCGTGACGGTCGAAGATGCGCGGTTTTTTGTGTCCGGTGCGACCCTGGTAGAAGGCGGCCGGCAGGACCTGTCTGCGTCGGATCCATTCACTGAGCATGCGACCGACGGTGCTTTCGCTCAGCCTGATGCCGTACTCGCGTGCCAGAATGGTGCGGATTTTGGCCCGCCCCCAGAGCGGATGAGCCAGACGAATCTCGCGTACCCATTCAAAGTGTTGCGCATTCCATTGCCGGCGACGCACCCGGCGCGGTCTGCGGCTGCGCGACTCAAGACCGCGCGGGCCCTGTTGCGCAAGGCGTTTGCGCCATCGGTAGTAGCTGGACCTGGACCAGCCGATGGCTTCAAGCGCGGTGGTTTCGCTGCAGCCTTCCGATCGCAGCTGCTGGTACAGGTTCAGTTGCTGCCAGCGTCGCTGGGCATCATCAGAAAGTCTGGCAACGGTTTTGCTGACGCGGTAAAATTTCGGGTGCAGATGAATCGTTTGCATCGGGTAGCCTCCTGTGCGTTTTGTTTTCGGTAATACGCACTATGCTACCCGATTTTTTTGCGTTTTTCAGTCTGTTCCCCTTCGGACTACGTCCTTCGGAGAACAGACTGAAAGTCTCACATGTATGTGAACTACCTCATCAATTGTCAGAGTGCCCGTAACAGATAAATTCAGCCATGGTATTCTCATTCGAATGACACAGGAAATTAATAGGAATATCGCGCGCGTCGCTCTTTAGACATGACTTCGAAAACTATCACTACTGCTATTAAAGATAAGGGTTTAGAAGACAAAAAACCCATTCCAACCGATACGGTTGAGGAGTGGTATGAGGCAAATGCAGATTTCATTACTGAGGAGTTTGAACAACTAGAGTTTCAAAAGCTACACGCAACGTTACTAAATCACTTGCCCCAGTATCCCTGTTCAATTCTTGATATCGGATCTGGTTCAGGTCGGGATGCTGCGGGATTAGCTGAACTTGGACACAAAGTTATTGCAGTTGAACCGTCGAGTGCATTGCGTGCTAGGGCTCGATTATTGCATCCGCATTCCAGTATTACCTGGGTTAACGACAAATTGCCAGAACTGAAAGCAGTTCGGAAACTTGGTGTTCACTATGATGTGATATTTCTGAGCGCAGTGTGGATGCACCTCCCCTACCATGATCGTCAGCCTTCATTTGAAAGAATTTTGGGATTGCTCAAGAAAGAAGGATTACTTTACATCACACTTCGACACGGTCCGTTTGAAGTGGTTGAAGGGTTCTGGGATATTCCAGATGAAGAATTGGTGAAGTTGATCAAGGAATTCGGGTTAGTTGAAATTGAGCAATCCACTGAAGAAGATCTCTTGAATCGCCCCAGTGTCACTTGGACTCGCTTCATACTCCGGTACTTTAGTAATCATTTATAGACATACAACTCAATCTTGCCGCAACTATTGACTTAAAGGGGGCTTTTTACTACAATCAAAAACCGTAGCCGATGAAGGTTACATTGGTGGCAACAGAGCTATCGAAAAAACAAGTGGCAAAGCGGCCGAAGTCTGTTCAATTTTGTGGATGGGTATGATGGGTGATTTGCTGCTTTTTTTGTGCCTGCCCAATCTTCTCTAGATAAACTGATAGCTACCATAGTCACACTATGGTACTTGGAAGTTCCGCACCGCTTCGCAATCTTGTCAAACCCAAAGACTATTCATTAGTTTTCTAAAGGTGTTAGCAATGACAAATAAATCAATATGCCTCTGCATTTAACTCAGAATTCCGAGATTGGATGAAGTATAATTTCATGTCATAAACCATTGATATTATGTAATAAAGATTAACATGAAACAAGACGAAATCAGTTATTTTGAATGGACCCGAAAATTCGCCACTGAGCAGGCCTGCAGAAGGCTGCTGGAACAGGTTCGCTGGGGCAGGGACGGCTTCCGCTGCCCGAGATGTGATCATGACCAGGCTTACCATGTCAAAAGTCGCGCATTGCACGAGTGCAAGCGCTGCCGGCGTCAAACCTCGGTCACGGCCGGCACCATGTTCGACCGCAGCCGGGTGCCGCTGACCAAGTGGTTTGCCGCCATTTACCTGGTTGGCACCGACAAAGGCGGCATCTCCGCACTTCGGCTGTCGAAGATGATCGGCGTCGAATGGAGAACCGCACGGCTGATGCTGCAAAAGCTCAGAGCCGCCATGGCTGACCGTGATCGCCGCTATCTGCTGGACGGACTGATCGAACTGGATGATGCCTATGTGGGAGGTAAGCGCCCGGGAAAGCGCGGACGCGGCGCACAAGGGCGCAAACCGGTGTTGTTTGCGGTGCAGAATAACGGCCAGGGCGCCGGCTTCATGCACGCCCGCGTGGTGGATTCGGTCAATTCCCAGACGGTGGAACAGTTCTGTTCCAGACTCTGTGCCGGCGCCAGCGTTCGATCCGATGCGTTCAGCGGCTTGCGGGTGATTTCCAAAAGCCATGAACACTACCCTAAAGTCACGCCACCCGACCAGGTCGCCGACTGGCTGCCGCTGGTGCATATCGTCATCAGCAACTTGAAAACATTTCTGCTGGGCACCTTTCATGGCGTGTCGCATCAGTACATGCAGGAATATGTGGACGAGTTTGTTTATCGATTCAATCGGCGGCGGTGGGAAAAGCAAATCCCATTGCGACTTCTGCAGGCCGCAGTCGACACGTCGCCGATGCGGCTTATCCTGACTTAAGTGCAGAGGCATATAAATCAATGCCAAATCTCGAGAGAGTTTGGTCTCGGAATTACAAGTTTGTCTGCCTGGTAATGCTTGCTCTTGCAATTTCTCTAGTTGCAGTAACTCAAGTACGGGCAGATGATGAAATAAAAGTTGGTTCGATTTTTGATCTTACCGGCGGATTGAATATCTACGGTATTCAGCAAAGCCAGGCACTGCATTTGGCCGTGAACAACATAAATGACAATGGGGGCGTACTGGGTCAACAACTACAGATTGTTGAATATGACGCACAATCTGAATTGGCAAAATTCACTCAGTACACGAACACAATTATTCTGCGCGATCAAATCGATGTGCTCTTTGCAGGACTAACGAGTTCATCGCGTGAAGCAATGCGTCCAATCGTTCGCAAGAACAACATCCCCTATTTCTATAGTGCTCTTTATGAAGGTGGTGCTTGCGACAAACAGACATTTATCACGGGTGCTTCTGCGTCTCAGCAAATGAGTGTACTGATTGAGTGGGCGATAAAGGAATATGGTCCAAGGATCTACATCATGGCACCCGACTACAACTTCGGAACCATATCTGCGCATTGGATTGATCACTATGCAAAAGAATACGGCGGTGAAGTTGTTGGTTCTGATTTTCTGGCTTTGACCGTGACAGACTATTCACCAACAATTCAGAAAATACAGGCCGCAAAGCCTGACTTTGTGGCTGCATTGCCTGTTGGAGCGAACCAAACCGGGTTCCTGGAGCAGTTTGCTGCAGCTGGTTTGAAAGAAAAAATGGGAATCGTATCAACCAACTATGGATCAGGAAATCAACAAGTGGTTGTTTCACCAGATGCTGGTGAGGGTATTGTTGCTTCGCAAGAATACTTCATGTGGATTGATGAGCCAAACAATGAACCATTTAAAGCAAAATGGGAGGCTGCCTACAGTCTTGATGAACCGATCATTTCAGAAGCTGCCGATGTTTGGAATGCCGTGCACGTTTGGGCTAAGGCAGTAGAAATGGCTGGAACTACAGACAGCGATGCCGTTATTGCTGCGCTTGAGAGCGGAATTTCGTTTGACGGACCAAATGGAACGGTTACCATGCAACCCGGTTCACATCACTTAAAACAAAACATCTACATTGTTCGCGGAAATCGAACTCATGGATTTGACGTAATCCAGAAGTTTGAATCGGTTGCGCCGAGTTTCGAAGATCAAGTTTGCGACCTGATCGCAAATCCCGACACAGCGGAGCACTTTACGCCTGCAGATCTTTGATCGAAGCTTAAAAAGTTTATCGTAACTGCGGCGCGAGTAGATTTTCTGATAAATTTACTCGCGCCGTCTATTTTTAAATTCGGAGAGTTTTGAAACTTCGATTGCGATGGAACTTGATTTTCTAGCTACGCTACTGCTATCGTCGCTGTCCAGTGCGGCAATTCTATTGATCGCAACGGTTGGTCTGGCTGTAATGTTCGGCCTGATGGGTGTCATTAACCTTGCGCATGGCGAATTCATCATGTTCGGTGCTTATGCCACCTTGTTCGCTACACAAATTGGAGTTCCATATCCTCTCGCTATTATTTTCGCCACCATAGTGACTGCAATTTTCGGCGGTATCGTTGAACTGCTGATTATCCGTCGCTTATACGGGCGTATCTTTGATACTTTACTTGCAACATGGGGACTCAGTCTCGTCCTCTATCAATCCGCAGTCCTGATTTTTGGAACCGTCACACCTGGAATTGGTTTGCCGATTTCTAACATTCAAATTGGGGACTATTCGTTATCTGTGTATTTGTTGTTCCTAATTCTCGTGGCGGTGGTTTTGATTGGTAGCCTTTACTGGCTATTGACCAAGACGAATTATGGCATCACTGCCCGAGCTGCGATTCAAGATCGGGAAACCGCTTCTGCTGTAGGCGTTGAATCGGCACGTATCAACACGATGACATTTGCTCTTGGTTCCGGTCTTGCTGGATTCGCAGGTGCCATACTACTTCCGGCAATTCCTGCCACTCCCAATATGGGATTTGCATTTGTCATAAAGGCATTTCTAGCTGTAGTAGCAGCAGGACCTGTCACTCTCACTGGAACAGTCGCAGTTGGCAGTACACTCGGCATGGTTGGAAATATCACCGCAAGTTTTTGGACCAGTGTGGTTGGTGATATCGTCTTCTTTCTGCTCACTATCACCATTTTGCGCATATTCCCATTAGGAATATCAGGACGTTGGCGAATGAAGCTGTGAGTCATTAGTCGTGAAAAACTCAACTGGTTCAATTTCATCATTGATTCGCAGTTTCAGATTGCGTTCAAGCGACCCATCAATATTTATTGCATTGATATTTGCGTTGACCCTTGCCATTTCTTCGTTTTGGATAGATCCTTATCTCGCATATGTTGGTACTTCCTGGATTATTTTTGGATTATTGGGATTAAGTCTGGATTTAGTTTGGGGTCGCGGTGGGCTATTGAGTCTGGGACAAACCTCGTTTTATGGAATCGGAGGCTATGTTGGTAGCATTGCGGCTATCAATTTTGCACCATTAACAGGCAACTCACTAGTATGGGCATTGCCCTTCGGTGCGATATCAGGCGCCATTCTTGCCGCTTTAGTCGGATGGTTTATTTTCTACGGCCGTATGGGTTCACTTCAGAGCACAATTTTGACTTATACGTTCACCTTAATCGTATGGACGATCACACTATCCTTCACAACTGAAATCGGAGACGCCGTTGTCGGAGGCGACAATGGCATGTCAAACATTCCGGGATTCGTTCTCGGATTTGGAGAGAATGCTTCGTCGCTGTCTCCAAATATGATGTTTCTCACAGTCGTCGTAATTTCAGCGATCATCTATCTGATCGTTGCATTTATTGTTCGTTCACCCTTCGGATTAGTTATCGATTCCATAAGGCTTGATGCGGTCAAAGCGGAATTGTTGGGACTAGATATCCGTCTGTTTCAAACTCTCATGTTTATGCTAGCTGGCGCGATTGCTGGAATCGCTGGAGGATTGTTTGGCGCTTGGGCGAATTACCTCAATCCTTCAATATTTAGTGTGCAGGAAGCTCTGCTGGTACCGATATATGTTCTCGTGGGCGGATTGGGTACACTCATCGGTCCATTTGTCGGAGCCCTTACTGTAGGCGGCCTCTCTTTTTGGCTGGGTGGCGGTGTTATTGGCGGGCAAACAACTCTCGTTATGGGCGCCTGTCTGATTGTGCTGGTACTATTCTTACGTAAAGGAATCGTTGGTGGAATTCAGACGTTATTTGCAAAAATTTTCGATAGTTCGGAAGCTAAAGACCACCTGTCACAACAAACGTCACAGGTTCGCGTCAATTTACCCTGATCCGCAAATAAAAAGTTGCAGAAAATGATAAAGCCCTGTAAAATCAGAGAGATATTGAAAAAAACGCCCAATTCGGCATTCACCCAATGGGTGAATTCGAAACGGCTCTCAGATTTCGCAAGGCTTATGAAGATTCTACCATACAACACTGCGGCAAGCTGCCACAATTTCACCTCCAGAGCCGGTCTGGTGGTGCCAGCCGAACTGCTCAAGCGCCTTGAGCTGTCACAGCTCATTGATTCGTCAATGCCCACACCCGGCAGCAATCGAGGCTACCGGCACAGCGCCATTTTCAATACCTTCATGCTGATGTTCCACGAAGGTGCGGGGTGCATCGACGATGTGCGCCACCTGCGCAGTGAACCGGCGCTGATGAAGCTGTTGGGTTTTGGGACGATTCCCTGTGCCACGACGCTGGGTGGATGGCTTCACAGAGTCGGCGACAGTCGACAGATGATCTCGGTTCTCGAGCAGGTCAACCGCGCGGTGATGAAAGCGACGCTGGGTGATCGAAAGTGCGTCACTTTGGACATTGACGCATCGGCGATTCGGTCGAAGAAAAAAGACGCAAAGTGGACGTATAAGAAGCATCGCGGGTACATGCCGATGTTCGGTCACATTGCCGAGACCGGTCAGGTGGCTGCGGCTGAGCTTCGCGAGGGCAATGTGCCGCCTGGGGCTGAGAATGTTGAGTTTTTCCGGCGCTGCCGCGCGGCGCTGCCCGAAGGGGTGGGTGTCACTCGCTTCCGGGCCGATGCCGCCTCCTATCAGGCGGGCATCATCAATGATTGCCGCGCACACGGCATCCGTTTTGCGATTCGGGCGAAGATGGACAGTGCGGTGAAGAAAACGGTACTGGACATTAAGGATGAGGATTGGAATGCGGTTGTGAATGCCGACGGTGCGGTATTGGAAGGCGAGTATCTGGCCCGTACGCTGCATGTGATGGAAGATGTGCCTGAGGCTTTCTGTCTGGTGGTGCAGAAAAAATGGGTGCGGGACAAGCTGCCGGCCGACGCTGGGATGCCTGACGGGACTGAGCAGCTGAAGATGGTTTTCAAAAATGAAGGCCTGCACCAGGTCGATGTGCAAAGTGCGGTCAGCGGCAGGTACATCTACCGGGCGATTGCGACCGATCTGGACCTGGACCGCTTCAGTGACGGCGAGATTGTATGGTGGTACAACCAGAGAGGGGACAGCTCGGAAAACCGGCTCAAGGAAATTCGCAGTGACTTCAGCGCGGCGCATCTGCCGTGCGGCGAGTTCAAAGCCAATGTCGCGTACCTGCTTCTGTCTTCGATTGCCTTCAATCTGCTTGCGCTGATGCGCATGAAACTGCCGCAGGAGTGGTATGGCGTGCGGGCGATCAGTTTCCGTCACCGACTGTATGCGATGGCCGGACAGGTGGTTCGCCATGCGCGGCAGTGGACCCTGAAAGTCAGTGCGGCCAAACTTCCTGTCCTGGAACAGTCGCTTTGGGCCATCCGCCGCTGCAGCCTGTCCTGACTTCTCATTCGTTCTGAAACGGCTTTACACTACAGATCATGGCAGTCAGTCTACTGTCAGGGACAGGCTTGCGCCGGATTTGCTGCTGAGCCGCCAGATTCGCTTCGCAGTGGGTTCAGCCGGGTAAAATGGTCACCGATTTCGGTGTGTGGCTTGATGGTTTGGAAAATCCTGGCGCTTCGAACCGCCAGAGTGCCGAAAATCTCGCCTTAGCCGCCGCTGGCAGTCTCTAACTGAGGATTAGGGATTTAGATTTACTTGAAAAATTACAAACTTCTGCTAAATCACAGAGAGATGCAACCCTCGAGACCGTTAATACATCAAAGAGATTTGGTGGTGTGCTGGCCGTTGATTCAGTAAGCCAAATTTTCGAACCTGGGAAGGTGCGGTGCATTATTGGCCCGAATGGTGCGGGCAAGAGTTCTTACCTTAAAACCTGTACTGGTGCCTACGAACCCGATTCCGGCACGGTGTTGTATTCGAGTCAGGATATTACCAAAATCAATCCGTTCGAGCGTGTGAAGTTGGGACTTGGTATCAAGATGCAAACAGCACAAGTGTTTGATGAACTAAGTGTCAGGCAAAATTTATGGATTGCGGGCTATGGCAATGGGCTAAATAAAGAAAGAGCGGATCAAGTTTCCGACGAAATGTTGGACGTTCTAAATATGCGGGATATATCTACTCGGCTGGCATCTACGCTATCTCACGGAGAGCAGCAGTGGTTAGACATAGGAATGGTACTGTGTCTGGCTCCTTCTGTCATTCTTTTGGACGAACCTGCTGCAGGCATGTCAAAGGAAGAAAAACGACAACTATCTGAGTTGGTTCGGCTGATGGCAAAAACTGCGACCGTTGTCGTTGTTGATCACGATATGGATTTCGTTCGAACACTGGATGCAGAAATCACCGTCCTTCATCAAGGCGCGGTATTTGCCCAGGCGGAGATTGACGAATTAAGGAAGGACGAGCGAATTCTTGACATCTATCTTGGTAGGCGGCAAAGTGTTACAAATTTCTAACGCGAATGGTGGCTACAAAAGAGTCACTATCATTCGAGACTGTTCATTGCGGGTGGACAAAGGAGAAATTGTTGCACTGTTGGGTCGTAATGGCGCAGGTAAATCTACGCTGATGAAATACACAATGGGGCTAGTTGACACTTTCGGCGGTTCAGTTTCTATTCATGGAAACACTTTACCACTATCAACTTCGAAGCGGGTGAAGTTGGGTCTCGGTTATGTACCACAAGGACGTTATGTATTTCCTCGACTGAGTGTACCGGAGAACATTGCGGTAGCCGCCCTGGCGTGCGGGCATGATCGCCAGGAGTCCATAGAAGATGCGTTCGCTGACTTTCCAATTTTGGCCGAGAAGAAAGACGCGCTTGCGGGCACTCTGAGTGGAGGACAACAACAGATTCTTTCGATTGCGCGGGCTTTAGCTACCAAACCCCAGGTACTTCTGCTCGATGAGCCAACAGAAGGCGTTCAGCCTTCAATAATTGAAGAAATTGGTGAGAAACTGAAACGGCTAAACGAGGAACGAGGGCTATCAATATTGATTGCAGAGCAGAATCTCGACTTTTGCCTTTCGATCTCAAAGCGTGCCTACATATTGAATAATGGTTCGATTTCGCACGAAACAACAAGACACGAATTGATTCAAAACAAAACAATACTTCACGAATTGCTTGGGGTGTGAAAGGAGTTGAAAATGACAACGTGGACAAAAGAAAACCTGATCCAATATCGAAAACAAATGGAATGGGACGAATTGAATGATGAACAATTGGAACAGGTTCTGGCAATTCTCAATGGTGCTAACGACACCTTGAATTCTCTTGATGGAGTTTCCTGGGTAGAGCCTGACATTGGATTTCGAGTTAAAGTTAAGTGTGATTAAAGTGGACAAGAAAAAATTATGCGAACTGACTATTGCTGAACTAAGTCGGAAGCTATTTGACGGCGAAATCTGCGCTACTGATGTAGTAGGTTCGTGTCTTGACAGAATCGAAATGACGCAGGAGACCACAAATGCTTTTGTAGCTTACGACCCTGAACTGGCATTGGAGACAGCCCAGAAACAGGATTTGCACTTCGCACAAGGCCTAGTCAGCGGACCATTGCACGGCATTCCAATTGCTGTCAAGGACAACTATCTGACTGCTGACTACCCGACTACAGCCTGCTCGAAGATCTATCCGGACAATCCCGTTGGGCTCGATTCGACAATGGTTGCAAAGCTCAGAAGCGCTGGTGCAATTGTCATTGGAAAAACCAATATGCACGAATGGGCATATGGTGCAACCAACGAAGAATCTTCCTATGGAACCACTCGAAATCCTTGGAACATTAAGCACATCACTGGTGGTTCAAGTGGTGGTTCTGGTGCTGCTCTAGCGGCCAGGATGGTGCCAGCCGCACTTGGAAGCGATACCGGAGGTTCCATCCGTATCCCATCATCTGCCTGTGGTGTAAGTGGTTTGAAGCCCACCGCTGGACGCGTCAGCCGTACTGGCATTCTTCCATTGTCATGGACACTTGATATTGGAGGACCCATGGCTAGGTCTGCGCGAGATCTAAGAATCTTGTTCGATGTAGTTTCGGGATTCGACCCCAAGTGCCCAACCACGTATGGAATTTGTTCCAATAACCAATCTACCAACAAAGGTCATCGATTTCGCATCGCGCTGTTTCGTAGCAGTGAAATTCTCTGCGATGAAACTGTCATGGAATCAGTGGAACAGGCTTTGGATGTATTACGAGATGACGGAGCCGTAGTAGACGAGGTAAGCCTTTCAGGACTGGAAACTGGCTTTGGAGCCTGGAAAATTCTACTCCACTGCGAAGCCGCCGCGTATCATGCGAAATTTCTTGCGGAATCTGCCGATTTGTACTCTGATAATGTCAGAGTTCAAGTGGAAGCCGGACGTTGTTTATCTGCATCGACGTACCTTAAGGCGCAACAATATCGAGCCGTGTTCAATCAAAGATTCAGCCAGCTCACTGATCAATACGACCTAATTGCGATGCCAACTCTCCCAGTCACAGCCCCTCGAATTGGACAAAGTATGCTTGAAGTCAACGATTCACCCATAACTTCACAGGACGCTATGACTTCAATTGCGTGGATTGCAAATTTTACCGGCCTGCCGGCAACCTCCGTTCCATGTGGTTTTGATGAGCGAGGACTACCAATTGGGTTGATGTTCGTTGGACCTGCGTTTGGCGAAGATACAATTCTGTCAGTTGCCGAGAGATTTCAAGCTCTTACCCAGTGGCATCAATCCGCACCGAGTTGGGATTGAATTCTTCATAACCATCGGTGCAATCGGAGGTGCAAATGCCTGATCTGAAAAGTGAACTGGGCGAGACTGGCCGTAATACTTACATTCCCATCGGTGTTCTCTTTTCTCAAAGTGGCCCAATGTCTGTGACCGAGATGGCACATCTCAAAGGAACACTGATGGCAATTGAGGAAATCAATAAAAATGGTGGCATCGATGGAATGTTACTTCAACCGATTATTGACGATCCGAAATCAGATCCAGCAACATCCAGAAAACTGGCAAGCAAACTACTAACGCAAGATCAGGTATCGGTTATTTTTGGCTGCTGTTCTTCAAGTATCCGCAAAGCAGTGCTTCCAATAATCGAACGTCACGGCGCGCTGCTGTTTTACCCTTCGTTTTACGAGGGATTTGAATACTCACCAAATATTGTGTATACGGGTGCAACGCCTAACCAAACTGTGATTCCACTCGTTGAATTACTGTTCAACAAGTACGGAAAAAGATTCGCGATGGTTGGTTCAGATTACATATATGCGCACGAGACTAATCGAATCGTAAAAGAATTTCTGATAGAAAGTAACGGAACAGTTGTGACTGAACTTTATATTCAGCAAGGGGCAGATATAGAACACTTTGAACTGGCAGCAGAGAAACTTGCAACATTCGCACCTGACATCATTTTTTCTACAGTGGTTGGGGTCGACACGGCAAAACTGTACGATTCGTGTCAAGAGAAAGGCATTAACACAAATAATTGTCCAATTGCGAGTTTAACCACTAGCGAAAGTGAACTTGCCAGCATGCGTGAAGAATCCAGAGGCGGTCACATCACGGCACTACCCTACTTTCAATCAGTCGAAACAGCTGAGAATCAGAAATTTCAATCCCTCTATCAGTCCAAGTATGGATTGGACGATCTGCCTTGCGTTTACTCTGAAACAACGTATTCCCAAGTCCATATACTCTCCCAAGCACTGTTGCGCGTATCTAATTTGGCACCGGAAACTTTATTGAATGCGATCGAGGGGATTCAATTTCAAGCGCCTCAAGGGAGCATCATGATCGATCCTGATAACAATCATACTTACCTTACACCAAGAATAGGACAGTCCACAGCAGAAGGCACATTTGACATTATCTGGCAGGCTTCTGAGCCGATTAAACCCGACCCATATCTCGTTGCATACGACAGAACGATTGCTACAATCTAAAGTAGTTCGGAATTTACAGTTAAGCGTGAAGTATGACGGAAGGAGACAGGTTAATCCGTGAGATTCGGAATTGCAAGGTGGTGGTTATACATCCGCCGGATGAAGACCGGGTCATTTTGTCTCATCAACTTCGACGAATTGGGTGCCAAGTCAGTGAAACCTGGCCAGTTGAAGACGCATCACTGGAAGGAGCCGATGCAATCTATTTCTTGGCTAATCCAGACCAGACATCTGATTTAAGTCGTCTTTCTGACAAGCATGATTCGGCATTAATTGCTGTGGTGTCATACGAAAACCCTTTGGTATTACAGGCAATCACTAACATTGGCGTTCATGGTGTGATGACTAAACCCATTCGATCCATAGGTGTTTTGGCAAACTTGATTACTGCGCTCAGTATTTTCAAATATGAAGGACGACTCAACTCGAGAATTGCAAAATTGGATGAAACGTTGAAAGCTCGAAGGATGGTTGAGCGGGCTACTCGAATTTTGGCGGAACATCAGAGTATTACAGAGGATCATGCTTACGCACTCATTCGAACCGAAGCGATGAGCAAGCAGGTCACCATCTCGGAGATGGCCAATTCCATCATTAACACTGATGAAATTTTCAAGAAGTAAAAAATTAAGTGTATTCGTCTAAAGCTGAATTTGCTGATCAAATCACTCTTGTGTACAGTGCGCTCAGCACATTGAGTGTGTCAAGTCTGGATCAGGACGTATAAGTAAGACAGGGTGCCAATGTTTCTTTGCTTATGTGAAGTTGAATAAGTAAATCTACATTGGGGTTTCAGATGCGCGAATGAGTTCAACTCTCCCAATCGAATCGCTGCGTTTTCTAGCAATTGGTTTATTTTCGAGTTATTCCAGACCCAACCCGCCTTCATGTGGTTCGGAACAAAATACCGATACGCGTAACCGCTGAGAACGTGCCGTGATCGAGAATTCTCTATACTGATGTTCATAGCCTTCGATATTTCTATAAAGTGAAATATAAATTTTCTTATTTCACTATTAGTGGCTGATCGTGAAATAAGATTAAAGCGAAGCGGTATTCATTAGTGCAAATTTTTGAATTGCCTGATCACAATTTCATCACTACTAGTCGTCACAACTCACTCAGCAAAATTTGAAAAATGTGATGTCTTGCCCCCTGCGGAGGTTTTCGGTCCTAAGGCTACTCGCATGTAATTTCTATTTGAATCATCTCGCAGCAATATTCAATATCCGGATATACGATGCCACCAAAAGCCCCAATAACTGGCCACTAAAGTAATCAAATTTCAGAACTCGGATATTGATTCCTGTTGCTCTCATTCAGCAGTCGCGTAGCGTAATTGATTAAACATAGGAATCATATAGTAGCCCAATTAACCTAAATATAGATAATGTAATGACTTAATTTATATAATTTAAGTCACTATGTGCACAGATTCCTACATTCCACAAGTTCAGCTACTCCGACTCGAATCGGTTGTTGCACCAGGCAAGGTAGCGATCATTTATGGTCCTCGTCGCGTTGGTAAAACGACATTGATACAGCGCTACGTCCAGCAATTCGATTCCGATGCACTTGTGGTGACAGGAGAAGATATTTCCATTCGAGATTTTTTGGAGAGTCAGTCCATTGTCAAACTCAAGCAGTTCGTGGGTGATAATCAAACCCTAATCGTGGATGAGGCGCAACATTTACGGCAAATCGGGCTGAATCTTAAACTTTTGGTCGATCATGTTGAGGGGCTTCGGATTATCGCTACTGGTTCGTCTTCCTTTAACCTCGCTCGAACTACCGGGGAACCGCTGACAGGTCGCAAGAACACGCTGCTCCTATTGCCGCTTGCACAATTCGAAATTCAACAGACTGAGGCGGCTCATGAAACTCATGCAAACCTTGAGTGCCGTTTGATATACGGCTCATATCCTGAGGTTGTTCTCATGGGTTCGAACCGGGACCGAGAAATTTATCTCAAAGATCTGATCGCATCGTACCTTTTCAGGGACATTCTCCAAGTTGACGGCGTTCGATTTGCTGACAAACTGCTTCGTCTGTTGCAGTTGATTGCGTTTCAGGTCGGGCAGGAGGTTTCGATAACTGAACTGGGTGGGCAACTTGGAATGAGCAAGAATTCGGTAGAGCGCTACCTGGATTTGCTGGAAAAGTCTTTTGTTCTGTACAGTAGAGGAGGATTCAGCCGCAATCTGAGAAAAGAGATCACAAAGAGTCGCAGATACTACTTTTACGACAATGGAATTCGTAATGGAATCATCAGCAATTTCAATCCATTATCGCTTCGAAACGATGTTGGTGCGCTATGGGAGAACTATGTCCTCGTTGAGAGACTCAAACGAAACTCCTATACCAGATTTCTGGCTGACAGCTATTTCTGGCGAACCTATGATCGCCAGGAGATTGATCTAATTGAAGAGGTAGGCGGACATCTCAGCGCCTACGAAATCAAATGGTCACTGCGCAAGAAGTCTCTTCGCGCTCCTCGCGCCTGGCGCGAAGCGTATCCAGACAGTTCTTTTCAAGCCATTCATCCTGAAAACTACCAGGAATTCATAGAACTTACAAACCCGTAGTAAGTCCGAGGCTAACTAGGTTGAGATTGTGTTTGTAACAACATTGCTCGATTCACAACATACAAAAACGTAGAACCACATTTGGAGATACTCGGCCGACCGGATAATTTGCCTGAACTTCAGGTGAAAATTAAACGGAACATTTGGACAGTTGACTTTGGTGAGAGACAACAGTGTCTTCCGCAATTCAAACAAGGACCAATTTTCTCTCGAAATTGATCCAAGTCTGGTAATATTCTTGTCGTGTCCATTCTTATCGGAATCCCGCATTGAATTACGATCATAAAAAATATCCTTTGAAACCGGATGTAGTCGCGTTCCTCAAAAAAGTGGAAGCCAGTTATCCGCCGCACAGCGAGGCTGCCAGCATTGAGGAAGGTCGCCGTTCGTACGAAGTGATGTGCACGCATTTTGATACACCAATTCCAGACAGCATCCATATCCGAGACGATGTCGTTGAAGGTCGAGACGGACCTATTTCCATCCGATGGTATACACCGCGTGAGCCATCGTCTGATGCGACTGTAATCTACTACCACGGCGGAGGATTTGTGCTCGGTAATATCTACACTCACAATACGATCTGTGCCGATATGGCAAGCGAGACGAACCTTCGGGTCGTCGCAGTTGACTACAGACTGACCCCTGAACATCGCTTTCCGGCGCACTTTCATGATGCGATTGATGCTTTTGCTGCGTTGGACGAAGATCGTACGATAGTGTGTGGGGATTCTGCCGGTGGAACCCTAGCAGCAGCGGTCTGTGTAGACCGCCATGGCAGCGAACAGCAACCCATTGGACAAGTTCTGATTTATGCCTTTCTAGGCGGTGTCATCATGGGGCTGCCATCGTACGAAGAAGCATCCGATGCTCCGCTTCTCACAACCCAGGATGTACACTATTTCGAAGACCTACGAAGTGCCGGCAATCCGAGCAATGATGATCCAACTTACTTTCCGATTGTACAAGGGGATTTTTCAGGATTTCCGCCTTGTGCTGCCTTTGCTGCAGAGTTTGATCCAATCCGCGACGACTCCGTTGAGTACGTCAATCAGCTTCGGGCTGCTGGAGTCCAAGCTGAATGTACAGTTGAGAAAGGATTAGTGCACGGCTACCTTCGCGGTCGGCACATGAGCTTGGATGCAGGCAACAGCTTTAAGCGGATTTGTAACGCTATCCGAAATTTCGGCACAGAAAAATGAACCCGATCGTTAATTGAGACTTTACCGTCAGCGGTCCAGCTGAGCGAAAAAGGACACCTTGCCCGCGCTCCATCAATACTTTCGGGCATACACAATATTGATTGCTAGGCCGTCGATCACTGTAATCGATTCCCCCAAATTTTCTCACTCGCAATAATCACACTACCTACAAATTCTGTCATCCGACGTAACCAAGCATACGAGGGATCAACAATGTGATCTCGGGTACATAACTGATTGTCAGCAGAGTGAGTATCAATACCCCCAGAAACGGAAGAAGTGGCTTGATGACAGCCTCTATCGGTAATTTACTCAGTCCGCAAGCTACGAACAAACACACACCGACAGGCGGTGTAAACAGTGAAATCGTCACATTGGCAGCAACAAAAATTCCAATATGAATGGGCTCCATGCCCAAGGCGACACCGGCAGGCACAAGAATTGGCATCAGAATGATTAACGCCGGTAGTGCATCCATGATCATTCCAAGTAGGAAAAAGACGACATTCACAAAGATGACGTACACAATCCAATGATTTGCATATTGCACAATCAACGCAGCTAACTCGTGCGGAATGCGTTCGAATGCCAGAACGAATGAAAATGCCGAAGCCATCCCTAAAATCAACATGACCATACCAGTCAACCGACCTGCCTCCAACAAAACACCAGGTAAGTCCTTTAACTTCAGTTCCCTGTAGGCGAACAGAGATACGATCAAACCGTAAACGACTGCAATTGCAGAGGCTTCAGTCGGTGTAAAAACACCGCCAAGAATACCACCCAAAATGATGACTGGCATCAGAAGGGCAAGTATTCCATCCATAAAAATTCTGAACTTTTCAGACCAAGTCGTTGATTCAGCCACCGGCAAATCCAACTTCCGGCCATAGTAGTAACACAGAGCCATCAGGGCACACGCATTGAATACTCCTGGCAATAATCCAGCGGCAAACAAGCCGCCTATGGAAATTCCAGCAACTACTCCAATGATGATCAGATCGATTGAGGGCGGAATGATTGATGCTGTCGCTCCAGATGCTGCTAGCAGTGCGGTCGCAAATGGTTTGGGGTATTTTCGCCGCAACATTTCCGGCATGGTTGTCGACCCAATTGCAGCCGTATCTGCGCTGGCAGAACCACACACACCAGAGAAGAACATCGTAGAAAGAATAACCACAAATCCCAGTCCGCCCTTTATTCGCCCAACGAAAATCAGCGCGAGATTGACGATTCGTCTTGCTATTCCACCACGCCCCATAATCGTTCCAGCCAAAATGAACAGCGGGATCGCTAGCAACGTAAAGGCATCCATTCCGCTCAGAATTTTTTGAGGGAGTAATACTAAACCGTCGGGCAGAATCATCCACAAACCAGCTAATGACGCCAATCCCAATGCCACAGCAATTGGCACCGAAGTCAACAACGCTACAAACAGTACTAAGACTACAACCGTGGCCATCTCACAAGTCAGATAGGTGTTTTGCAGTATCCCTTTGCATTAGTTCTCGCAGTGTAGCTTTTGCGCTTTCCCAGACAATCAAGGCACTTCCAACAATGATGGATGAGTAAGGGATTTCCATAGGAATCTGCATAGCCGGTGCCTTGTGTCCAGATACACCATGGACGTAAATGATGCCTTGGTACAGAATCAGGAGAAAGAACAAGCTAACGACAAGATGCACTGCGACCGAAGTTCCTCGCCTTATGTTTTCAGGAAAGCGTTCGACAACAATCCGTAGTGCGAAGTGGGACTTAGTCCGGAACGCATATGCCGCACTGAGCATTGCAAGCCACATTAACAAAAATCGCGCGAGTTCCTCTGACCAGGACAGCGATACATGTAAAAAGTATCGGGAAACGACTTGGCTGGACACCACGACAGTTAACGCAATCAAAATGCAACAAATTGCTATTTCAAGCAGATGGCGAAAAAATTTCGTCAAGTAATCCATCGCAAGTTGCTATCTATTGTCTACGGTAAGTTCCAACTGGCTATAGAGAATGGGGAGTGAACACAAAATGCCCACTCCCCATGAAAGATTTTGTTATTTCAAATTAAATGAGAGTGAACGGATTACTGTGCGGCAACCTGATCAATCACATCCATTCCACCAACCCGATCAGCATTGTTTGCGTAGACTGAGCTTACGGCTTCTCGAAATAAAGCATTATCAACTTCATTGAATTCTAAACCTTTTTCTTTCAGCATAGCTAAAGCTTCACCGGCCATCTTGTCCATTGCCTCACGCTCAGCTTGTGTCGCAACCGCGCCAGCTTCACGAACTTGTGACTGCAGATCTTCTGGGAGTTGAGATAGGGCTTTATTTCCACACACTAGTGCAGCTGCCAAATACATGTGTCCCGTTAGAGAGACATATTTGGTAACCTCAAAAAAGTTCTCGACTAACAGGTCAACATGGTCCGTTTCTGCACCGTCAATCACACCCTGTTGCAAACTGGTGTAAACCTCACCAAAGGACATTGGCGTTGCCTGAGCACCCAACGCGTTAAATGTGTCAATTAACACGGGACTACCCATTACTCGAATTTTCAATCCTTTCATGTCATCCGGCGACATAATCGGACGCGTGTCGTTCCAGGCATTTCTGATTCCGGAAAACCACCAACCCAATACTTCAGAGTCAAGCGCCATTTCGACCTTTTCTGCTACCGATTCACCAATGGGACCATCAACCACTCGATAAAAATGGTCAATATCACTGAATATGAAGGGTAGATTGAACAGGTCTGCTTCCGGTACGAAGGGTGCTAAACCGCCACCAGCACTTTCCACTGCACATTGCAACGTTCCCTGCTTGAGCATTTGACTTGTTTCTTCTTCGCTACCAAGTTGCTCACCCGGAAAAATTTGCACTTCAATTGCACCATTTGAGCTTGCTTCCAAATGTTCTTTAAAGGCAACAGCTCCATCCTGAAACGGATGCGCTTCAGGTCCGTTGTGTGCGAGCTTTATCGTGTAGTCAGCCGCACCAGCACCTGTAGCAATGATCAATAGGGCAGAAGAAATTAGCCCGACAATCACTTGTTTCATTCTCATTTTTAATCTCCTTTTGATTGTGGTGAAAACAGTTTGAAGCTACCTCATACAGAAACTTCAAACAAGTGAACTGGTTGTATATCAGTGGGCAAGTGGTTTCTCGACCGCACCTCCCCAAATATCTCCGATTGTAAATCCGTCGGGAAAAGGATCATCGACGTCAACAACATATTGAGCAAATCCTGTAACCCAAGCTTGTCCCTTGATCGTTGGAACAACTGCTAGCTGATCACCTAGTCGTACCTCTCGAATCAGCCTTCCAGTAAATATTGTTCCCAAAATTCCCTCGTGATGGAAATCCTCATTCAGCCCTAGCTCGCCTTTCGCGTAGAGTGCCGCCATACGTGCACAGGTACCGGTGCCGCAGGGTGACCGATCAATCACACCTGTCCATGTCATGGGCCGGTCCCAATCAAGTTGACCAGAGGAAACAACAACGGCATTTTTCGCTGTAGCGCCTTTTGTTGTCGGAGTACCCGTCATCACACAAATGGTAATACCTGATACATCTGAATTTTCTGGATGTACGCATGGTAACTGTTCGCGTGCTGCGGCTTTAATCATCTCACCAGCGCGTGTGATTTCACCACCTTGATCAGGGTTAATCTCAATCCCCAGTTTTTCCGCGTCTGCGATGACGTAGAACATTCCGCCCCAAGCGACATCAACCGATACCTTTCCCAATTCAGGAACGTCAATCACTTGATCTAAATGAACTGCGAAGGCCGGCACATTTTCAAATGTGACACTCTTGACTTTTCCATCCTTCACTTCCGCTGTCACGGTCACCAAACCTGCGGGTGCTTCAAGTGTCAGTACAGTTTCTGGCTCTGATACCTCAACCATCCCAGTTTCAATTAGTGCTGTTACCACACAGATCGTGTTGCTACCCGACATTAACGGATATTCCACCTGTTCAAGAATTACAAAACCGGCGTCAGCCTTGGGATTTCGCGAAGGCAGAACAATATTGCAGTTGGCAGCGGGATAACCGCGCGGTTCCCGCAACATTCTTTTTCTCAGATCATCACCGTGCTGCTCTAGGAAACACATCTTGTCATACATTGTTTCTCCAGGAACATCGGTAATTCCACCGACAATGACTCGACCGGGTTCTCCACAAGCGTGGAGGTCTATTGCATGAACAAATTTTGAAACTCTCAAGACATCGCTCCTTCAGCGATCTGCATTTTCATCCAATTTGCAGTATTGTGAAAATCTGCAACGACACTGCCTTCAGGTACCAGGGCATCACACGCAGCCCGAGTTTCATCGTCCAATTTCATGTCTTTTATTGGAATAAGGTCTATGAGTTGTTCAACTGTTCTAGGACCAATCAGCGGTGCAGTGATGCCAGGCTGGTCCTTGACCCAAAGAATTGCCAACTGAGCGGGAGTTAGCCCAAGCCCTTCTGCGATTTTTGTAAACTCCATACCGACTTCAATACCGCGCTGGGTTACGCGATCGGCATAAAATCCACCTCTTAGAGCTGCTCGCGAGTTCTCTGGATAGTCAGTGGTAGACGTATATCGTCCGGCAAGTACCCCCATCGCCATCGGCGCCCACGCAATGAGTCCCACACCGTGTTTTTGACAAAGGGGAACCAATTCATTTTCAATTCTTCGATCAAGCAAGTTGTATGGTGGCTGCTCACACACAAAGCGTGCATAACCCTTAAGCTCGCTCGTCATGATTGCTTCCATCACACTCCAGGCAGGATGAGTGGAACACCCGATATAGCGAACCTTTCCCTGCTGAACCAAGTCGGTGAGTGTACCTAATTGTTCCTCCCATGGAATGTCAGGAGACGGGCGGTGAAGCTGATATAAGTCAATGTAGTCTGTTTGCAGCCTCTTTAGTGAATTTTCGCAGGCGCGAATTAGATGTAAACGAGAATGGCCGAAATCGTTGACACCGTACAGTGCGGGATCATCTAAAGAGAATCCGGGTCTACGCCGACCATGATCAACTTTTGTAGCAAGCAGAGTTTGATGTCTTTTGCCATTGGCCTTCATTGCACGGCCAATAATCTTTTCCCCTTCACCATCCGCATAGATATCGCCAGTATCAATGAGATTGATACCTGCATCCAGTGCCATATCAAGAATTCGTCTTGATTCCTTTTCCGGAGTGGGGTCAGCAAAGTTATCGGTACCAAGGCACAGACTTGAAACCTTGACACCGGTACGACCCAGAATTCTGTACTCCATTTGGTATTTTCCCTTAAGCTCTTTTGTAACGGTTCTGGGCTGAACCTGTCCATGGCAGTTTATCAGAAAGACGAGAATTAGTTATCAAATAATTTAATATGCCTCTGCATTTAACTCAGAATTCCGAGATTGGATGAAGTATAATTTCATGTCATAAACCATTGATATTATGTAATAAAGATTAACATGAAACAAGACGAAATCAGTTATTTTGAATGGACCCGAAAATTCGCCACTGAGCAGGCCTGCAGAAGGCTGCTGGAACAGGTTCGCTGGGGCAGGGACGGCTTCCGCTGCCCGAGATGTGATCATGACCAGGCTTACCATGTCAAAAGTCGCGCATTGCACGAGTGCAAGCGCTGCCGGCGTCAAACCTCGGTCACGGCCGGCACCATGTTCGACCGCAGCCGGGTGCCGCTGACCAAGTGGTTTGCCGCCATTTACCTGGTTGGCACCGACAAAGGCGGCATCTCCGCACTTCGGCTGTCGAAGATGATCGGCGTCGAATGGAGAACCGCACGGCTGATGCTGCAAAAGCTCAGAGCCGCCATGGCTGACCGTGATCGCCGCTATCTGCTGGACGGACTGATCGAACTGGATGATGCCTATGTGGGAGGTAAGCGCCCGGGAAAGCGCGGACGCGGCGCACAAGGGCGCAAACCGGTGTTGTTTGCGGTGCAGAATAACGGCCAGGGCGCCGGCTTCATGCACGCCCGCGTGGTGGATTCGGTCAATTCCCAGACGGTGGAACAGTTCTGTTCCAGACTCTGTGCCGGCGCCAGCGTTCGATCCGATGCGTTCAGCGGCTTGCGGGTGATTTCCAAAAGCCATGAACACTACCCTAAAGTCACGCCACCCGACCAGGTCGCCGACTGGCTGCCGCTGGTGCATATCGTCATCAGCAACTTGAAAACATTTCTGCTGGGCACCTTTCATGGCGTGTCGCATCAGTACATGCAGGAATATGTGGACGAGTTTGTTTATCGATTCAATCGGCGGCGGTGGGAAAAGCAAATCCCATTGCGACTTCTGCAGGCCGCAGTCGACACGTCGCCGATGCGGCTTATCCTGACTTAAGTGCAGAGGCATATAATTTAAATTCGGATCAGCATAAATCTGAGGGTAGTTCTCTATGCCACTCCGATGTTACACAAGCGGAGGAATGTACTCTTGATTTGATCGCGAATTCACCTACAGAGATTGAATCGCCAATTTAAGAGTTTACGGTTTTTCTGACCACAATTTGCTGTCGAGAATCACAAGTGCTTCATGTCCTCAAGGCTTCAATTTACCAAACTCCAAAATCGATGTGTGGGGGGATCAATTCAAGTATTAAGCAAATTTCCGTGAATGTAATTCATTTTCATTTGTTTGATCTAGCTGGCAAAGCTGATCATTCCAATGTCATTAAGCATCAAAAACAATAACATACGAACAATATTCACCTCAGACAATATAACTGGATTACATTTTCTAGTACCAATAAATGAAGTTTCTACACACTTTTGTATATGAATATATGCTTCGTATAAACATTTATTCGTATGTTTTATTGTAAAATAACAACAAATATGAATTCTACCAATCACTGAGCACAGACAGTGATTATCAAATCTTAGAAAGTGTAACAATACTCAATTTGCTTTGTACAAGGATCCGAATTTGTAGAACATCTTGATGTTCGAGGTGATTTTTTGTTATGCTTGAACGTGCTTTAATGTCGAACCTGCTTGAATGGCAGCAAAAGACAACACGCCAACCCATTCTCTTAAATGGTGCACGGCAAACAGGAAAGACATTCATTCTCAAGACCCTGTTCGCCAAGTCTGGAAAGTTTAGGCGCACACACTACCTGGATTTTGAACGCGACCCATCAATTGAAAGCATATTTGATGACGGTCTAGACCCAGACACCGTATTTAGCAACATTGGTCTCAGATTCGGTGAACCAATCGATGTCAGCAAAGATCTGATCATATTCGATGAAGTCGGATCTTGTGCCAAAGCGTTGCAATCGCTCAAGTATGTATCTGAAGAATTACCGTATGCATTTGTAATCGCTACTGGATCCAATATCAGTTTGCTACGGTCTTTTCCAGTTGGCAGAGTGGAATTGATGGACCTGTTTCCTCTCACATTCGAGGAATATATAAATGCTGCAGTGCCCCAGATAGTTGTCAGTGCTTTTCACGACAGACTTGATACGAGTGAATCACACAGACAACTTTGGTCGGCATTACTCGAATATTTCTACGTAGGCGGCATGCCGGAAGCAGTCAATAACTGGATCACACCGGATCACTCTCTCGTGGAGCGCGTAGCAAATGTCAAGAATGTTCATCGCAATCTGATTGACACCTATACACGTGATTTCGGCAAATATTCCGGTCCCGTGAATGCTCAACACACGGAGACTGTTTTCAGGAACATTCCTCTACAGTTGGGAAAGAGTATTGATGACTCTGTTAAACGTTTTCGTTTTCGCGGACCCATCAAGGGAAAGAATCGCTATTCAGAATTAAGGGGACCTATAGATTGGTTGGCTAAAGCCAGATTGGTTTCTAAAAACTATCCAATCGCGCACGAGCCCAAACCACCGCTGAACATTCAAATAAAGGAAAACCTGTTCAAATTGTTTCTGTTTGATGTCGGACTACTGGGTCATCTGTCAGGAATGTCTTATGAGGACCAAAGAGAACAAACGACTACATTTAAAGGTTTCATCGCGGAGAACTTCGTCCAGAATGAACTGATCGCACAAGGACTCAATCAGACTTACAGCTGGGAACAAAATATGGCTCAGATTGAGTTTATTATCCGAAACAACCAAGGAGAAATAGTACCCGTTGAAGTTAAAAGCGGCAAGAGAACTAAAGCAAAAAGCCTGACATCGTACATCGATCGTTACAAACCAAATCTTGCGATTAAATTAATCGAAGCGAGGGGTGAAAAACACGACGTTTTGACCACCCTACCCCTATATTACGCGTCAGCGATTTTGGAGGAATCGAGTTACAGCCAAAGTTAGTACGAAAATAGTTGGCACAAGTTAAGCGCTCACTACAAATTACTCTCAAAATGGAACGCGTCAGATGAAGTTCTCTCCGAGACGGCCCCAAAGCAGTAACGTTTATTCTTGACCAAACCTTTCCAAAAGGTCGATTACGACAATTTAAAATTGAGGTTCACTTGCAAAAATGCCTTTACAAATGCATCTCAACCCCGTCGTGAGGTCTAATAGCACGCAAGGCGTCAGCCTCATTCTGCTTCGCTACCTCAAGTTCGTAGAGAGTCTGCAAGTTCATCCAACTTCGTGCATCCGTACGGAAATACCGTGCTAAACGCAAGGCGGTTTCAGCTGTAATTCCTCGACGACCACGGACGATTTCGTTGATTCGTGCAGGCGTCACACCAACCGCTTTTGCCAGAGCTGTAGCGGACAGGCCAAAGGGTTCCATAAAGTCATGCTTCAATATTTCACCTGGATGAACAGGTTTCAATCTATTCATTGCTGACATCTCCTCAGCTAATATTAGTGATAGTCGACTATTTCCACATCGTAAGCATCACCGTCGACAAAGCGGAAACAAAGCCGCCATCTTCTGTTGATTCGAATACTGTATGAACCTTTTCGGTCCCCACGAAGTGCTTCTAGCTGGTTTCCGGGTGGTACTCTCAGGAATTCAAGCGTTGCAGCAGCCTCTAATTGCGCTAGCTTACGCTGAGCGATGCGTTCGAAACTTAGAAAACGCCGTACCCGGTTATGGTTAGCGAGTTGCTCCGTATCTTTACACCGGAAACTTCGAATCATGATACAAATTATATCGTGTGTCGATATAAGATATACGACTCACATTTCGTTATCTACAAACTAGTGGGAACAGTTGGCAGTTTTGTGTTCCCTGATCAAAATTATGTCTGTGGTAGGGAAACGCGTTAACCGCTTGCCTGCATAATCGACAACTGGTGGAGAGATATGACGCTCACATGGAAAACAACAGGCAACGATACACATCGTAGATTCATTCTTACTGATAACGGAGAGGATTAAACTGTCAATGTGGAAGGATAGCCGCACTTCGGGTAGATTAATCCGTTGCGCTAGGGCTGTCGAACCAAGGTTTCCTTGCAAACCTTCTCAATGGTGTGATTTGAACATCATTCGAGAAAATGCACGGGAGGTTGTTTCATTGACAGAGTTCATTCGTACTCTCAATAAGGCACGTGTAATAGTCGCACTGCATAACTTAGCCATCTACAGAGGCATGTAAACTTATTCTAAGGATGGATATTTTCAATATGGTATAAAACAACATTCGTAGATGTCCAGGTTATTATTTACTTTCAAAGGGTTATATGTTGGTGGAAGTTAGATTCAATTCTAGAGTGAGGAATCAATAATGTCTCAGTCTTCCATATCGATGAAAGGAGGCGGTTACTATTCCAAGAATACACAAGGTGCAAAGCATGTTATTGATCGCGCGGGCGTAAACCTGATACCAAAGTTGTCGGGGATTCAGCTGCCGGAAAATCAGCGCCCATTTGCAATTGTTGACTATGGAGCGGCAGATGGCGGGACATCGTTAGGCTTGGTCACCAGTATCGTTCAGGCAATTCGTCAACGATCTAAGGATCAGGAGATTTCAGTAACCTATACGGACTTACCGCATAACGATTTTTCGTCGCTGTTCCGAATGATTCATGCACAGTCACCTGAAGAAACTACCTACGCGAGAGAATTTTCCGATGTATTCGTCTTGAGTGCTGGAACGACGTTCTACAATCAAATTGTTGCTAGCGGGAGTGTGGATATTGGTTTTTCAGCTACCGCAATGCACTGGTTGAGTGGACTCCCAGGTACGATTACTGATCACGTCCACGCGGTTGGCGCCCAAGGTCGTGAATGGCAAGTGTTTCGAGACTACGCTAAAAATGATTGGGAGACGATTCTGTTTCATCGCGCAAGAGAACTTGTTCCTGGTGGAGTCTTGGTGATGGCAAATTTTTGCATTGACGAGAATGGCAGATATCTAGGCAATACTGGCGGCGCAAATATGTTTGATACTTTTAACCACTTGTGGCGGGAATTAGCCGATACGGGTGTAATTTCTGAAATCGAATATCAGTCCACCGCGTTCCCGCAGTTCTACAGAACCAAGGAACAATATTGCGAACCGTTTGACGATTCCAAAAGCAGGGTCAGAGCCGCAGGATTACGTCTTGAAAATGCTTACACTGGTGTTACAAAATGTCCCTACCGGGCAGAGTTTGATCGCGTCGGCGACCCAATAGCTTTTGCGGATGCTTATGTTCCTACGTTAAGATCGTGGAGCGAAACTGTATTTTTTGGAGGACTAGATAGTTCCAGACCCATAGATGAGCGACGAAATATTGTCGACATCTTTTATCAAAACTACAACAATCTAGTCAGAAGCGAACCTGAACTCCACGCAATGGACTACGTCCACACCTATATGGTTGTGACCAAAGAGACCTAACTGTCCGTTTCCTTTGAGTCAATAGGTAAAGGCTACGGAAGATTTCGGTGAGACAGGAGATTATTCGTTACGGAATTCTGAACTCCTGCGCCAAACCGTTACGAGCCAAGGCTGCTCCATTCGCGGTCGCCCTGTCGGTCGATAGTAGTGGTGTAGTTCCTGAAACCCTGCGTCGGTAACATAGGTACGCCAGGTTTCCAGGTTGTGGAAACAACCGTATCGTCCTTCGACCCAACCTTCCTCATTATTGCCGCGCGGGTTCGAGCACACCAAGACACCGCCTGCCTTTAGGGTCGCAGCAAGTTTGTCTAGAACTTGGGGGAGTTGGCTGCTCGGCACATGAAAAAGCGAGGCATTTGCAAAAATCCCGTCAAATCGAGCGACTGGTAAATCAAGGTTGAGAAAGTTTTGGTGTAGCACCTCACAATTCGTATTGGCGCGGGCAATTTGGACTAACTCAATTGAGCCATCAAGACCGACTACTTCGTGGCCGAGTGCGCTAAACTGACACAAATCCCGACCGGGTCCACAACCTAGATCGAGAATTACGTAAGGGCCATCGACATTGATTGCATCGAGCAAGGCATTGATATTCTGGCTGACATCATGATCAGCTGTACCATTACTATAAGCAACCGCCATGCGGTTGTAAATTGAAATCGTTTTAGCCGAAACCTCTTGCGCATGTTTTGCACTTTGATTCCGTGTGAAGTCGCTCATGGTAAGAGATACCATCTAGTGTCTGCAAGCACCACAGAAGTCTCATTCTGCCGATCCGAAATTGTCCAGTACTTCCTTAACAGTGTTGACTTTTCCGACATCGATACTAATTTGAACCCATGCCGCTGGTAAAATGCGATCGCCCATTTGGCGTCAGCCCATGTACCAACTAAGACAGGACGATCCAAGCGCGTACATTGCTGAATGAGCAGCGCCGATCCAATTCCTGAACGTTGATGTTCAGGTACCACATAGGCATGGCGAATTAATGCGACATCCTCGACAAACTGGACACCCATCACACCCACTAGTCCGACCCTGGGGATTTCATAGCCGCTAAATATCACCCCAGCGGAAATTTCATTCGTGAGTTCCTCAGCGGGCATGTAGGGGTCTTTCCACCGATCGTCTGGAATAATGCCCTTATAGACCTGCGCAGCCTCGTTGATAATTGCAAGTATGCGGTCGAATTCGTTATCTGTGCAGCGTCTAATCATTGCCAAGTTAAAATCGCGGCGCATTCTACATCGCTTACATCCATCGGGTCAGCCTGATTGATCATCTTGATCCGCGATTGTTGACTTCAAACATTCGATCAATCAAAACTGTCTTTGCCTCAACAGCATTAAATTCACACGGCAATAATTCCCTTCCATTAGCTTAATTATTTGCACTGAAATCACTCATTTCGGTGGATATGACTTTCAGTTTATTACGAAAGGGTAGTAGTCTGAACGACCGTTCGGTTGTACCTCCCTGTTAGAGCATCTATCGATTTATAACGACAATGAACGAATTTCCGGTTGGCTGGTTAGAAACGTGTATCAATATCAGTTAGGCCTTCTGTCTCTCTCCAAGTCTTTTCGAAAGTAACAAAGTTAATCTTAATCCACGATGAAATCTTTGGCTAATCGACTCAGACCGTTAGCTTCAATTTTGGTGATAAAAACTGCCAACCAACTAGTTTTGTTTCATCTCTGAAACTGATACCCCAACCTGAACGATGCGTTGTTTGTCAACCCCCGAGACGCCAACGTACTTGAATGACGCACCATCCAATTCACGCGGTTGTGTATTCTGGATAACAATGGTTTCAACACCGCTAAGGAGAGCGGCAAACGGCGCTGCTTGGGAATCAGATTCGGGATCGGTGGGAAACTTGAATGGTGTTCCAACGATATTGGTGAACTCTATATTACCTTGTTCATCACTAACCCAGAATTCTGAAATAACAGACTGTTCCGCGACACTGGCGAGTACGTTGTTAATTGTTGCAGTATCCATTCCAGCTTTAAGTGCGGCATCAATATAGTGAGCTGTCAAAATTGCCTGTGCCACCATATGTTTTGAAACAATGTTTTCCTCCTGCAGTGCTTCTTCCGCGAAAGACGTTCCGCTGCTTAACAAACACGTACAAATGCTCATGGCTAATAATATTTTTTTCATCATCTATCTTCTAGTTTTATTTTCATACAAATTACTAATGTGAAAAAGAACACAGTGGAATCAAGTCCACCGCCTGGCGACTGGATAGTGTTTGAAACGAGTCGGTTCTAAAAGTCCAGGATTTTTCAGTATATCCTTGTAAATATTATTTTTTATCGTCACTTAATCTATTCTGAAATTTCGGCAATCCGAATAATGGACCACCCTGTCCCTGAAATTTCAGACCAGTTTATCCTTTGGTGTTTCTCCCTTGAAGAAAGCGTCTAAGTTGTCCAGCGCGCGAAACCCCATCGCATCCCGAGTTTCAAATGTAGCGCTACCGATATGAGGTAGCATAAATAGGTTCTGATGGGTTGAAAAACTTGGATTACCGCCGGGTTCAACTTCAAAACAATCCAATCCTGCCGCTGCAATCCTACCGGAATCAAGTGCAGCAATTAATGCATCTTCATCAACTAGAGCGCCGCGTGCGCAGTTTACCAATATGGCGTTTTTCGGCAGCATTGATAAAGTCCTGTGATTCATCAATTTACTGGTTTGTGGTGTTGCAGGGCAATGTAATGACAGCACGTCTGAAATCTCCAGAAGAGAGTCGAGATTTTCGTGGAATACTGCGCCTCTTTCAAGTTCAGGGTCAAGACGCTTACGATTGTGATAGTGCACCTGCATATCAAACCCGGCAGCCCTCTTGGCAACCATCTGTCCGACTCTTCCCATGCCAACGATCCCCAGTCTTTTGCCAGTCACCTGATGACCGACCATAAACGATGGGCTCCAACTGTCCCATTGTTGATGCCTCACTATTGCATCACCCTCAACTGCACGTCTAGCAGCTCCCAGCATCAACAGAATTGCAATTTCAGCGGTTGCGTCCGAAAGTACGTCTGGAGTGTTAGTTACAACAATTCCTCGTTTTGCCAACGCATCAAGATCACAGTGGTCAACACCTACAGAATGATTTGCGATGATTTTCAGACGACTTCCTAATCGGTTGGCGACCTCGCTGCTGAAAATTTCGGAATGACAGGGCAATATCGCATCCACTTCGTTGCTCATTTCGATGATTCGCGCCGCGGATGCAGGTATGTCTTGTGGTTCCAAAATCGTGTTGTAGTCACGTACCGCCCTTGCCACGGTATTAGACGAAAGCTGTCTTGTAATCCAGAGAACCGGACGTTGATCAGTCACAACAAGGTGAGAATATTTGGTTGCTCAGGAGTTATTCTCCTGAATCTCCATTATTGATCGTTTTGCGGACGCATTCATCCCAATAGTCGTAAGCTGCCATTGGTAGTACGCATGCAATGATGATGACGAAAGGTAGTCCACCCCAGAATCCTGCGAAACCCGTAGAAATGCTGTAAGACAGCCCGACTACAAATACGACTACCACAATCAGACCGAATAGTCCGGTAGTGATTTGTATGGATCTCGGGAGCATTGTAATTTTCTACAGTAATTGGTAAGTTGAAACTAAAAGGATTATACGAATTACTACACTAGCTGATTTAATTCCTACAGTTTCAATTGGAACCAGATTGAATAGCGAGTAAATGTTCAGATAATCGCAAATTCATAAATGATCAAGACAAATCCAGTGCGAACAAAGCTCAGAGAAGTAATTAGCAGACGAACGCCAAAATTAGAGCTGCTGGGATAAGAAGTGGAGCAACCAGCGTGCAGATCTGAACAATCGATCATCTTGTTCAGCTGCGCCGACCAACTGTAATCCAATCGGCATATTTTCTTCTCCCACTAGCATCGGCATCGAAATGCACGGCAGACCAGCGAGAGTCCATATGGTTGAACAGCATGGATCACCAGTTCCTTCACCATATTTTGGCGCTATTCCTGGAGCTGAAGGTGTCAGAATTGCGTCGTAGTCATTGAAAAAATCTACAAACCACGCTACGGATGCATGCATGGCTTCAATGGCATCACTGTACTGCTCGTTGGTAATTTGTTTAATTTCCTGGATGGAAGTACGGATAGTTTTGCTCAATAATTCTGAATTCAATACATTCAACTCGTCAAGAGAGCGGTAAAGCTCATAGCCGTAAATTCTGCGTAGACTTTCGATTAAACCAACAAATGAGCGAGGAGCGGGAATTCGATCGACCTGCTTTCCAAGACAGTCGATGAGTTCTTCGATTCCGGCTGACAACGCCTCTGAATATCGAGATTCGTACGGTAAATCGAACCAGGCAAATACTGGTTCGATTGGCGGGTCTGACTCATATCCCCTGAGTGTATCGGGTCGTGGACGCAGATAGCACAGATCATCAGCAGCGTCGTACCGACCGAGGGCGTTTCCCAATAGGGCCAAATCTCCAAGGTCGAGAGCGAACATTCCCACCTGATCCAAGTGAAATGAAGTTTCTAGAGCCCCTCTTCTTGAGATTAGACCTCTGGTTGGTTTGTAACCATAGACTCCACAATACGATGCAGGCCTGATGACCGATCCATGGGTTTGGCTTCCAATTGCGAGTGGTACCTGACCTGCAGCAACAGCAGCAGCTGACCCACTGGACGATCCGCCAGGTCCATAGTCTGGGTTTCTGGGATTGCGTGTGGCTGGGGGATGCGTGTACGCCAATTCAGCGGTTACAGTCTTCCCCAAGATGACAGCACCCGCTTCTCTCAAACTTTCTACTACTGCTGAATCCTTGTCCGGTCGTCTGTTCTCAAACGCTAGGCAATTCATTTCTGTCGGGTAATCAACCGTATCAAATATGTCCTTTATACCGACAGGAATGCCATGTAGAGTTCCAGTGGGCATTCCTTTTTTGCGAAGCTGATCCATACTTCGAGCCTGAGCAATTGCGGTATCTTGATCAATGCTGGCCCAGGCATTGATGACGCCATCTGTTTGATCGATTGAATCGAGATAGTGTTGAACGAGATGCTCTGACGAAATTACGCCCTCAAGCATTAGATCAACGTATTGTCTCGCTGTTCTGGTATTCTCGTGCATACCCTTCGATTGGAGCCCCTGATGTGATTAGGGAATATACGGACCAAAAAGATAGTCAGGAAACCAAAGAGCGAGGGCAGGAAACATGTACATGAGAAACATGGCGAAAAGTACGATTCCGAGATAAGGCAAAATTCCCTTGAATATTTCGACTAGTTCGATGTCCTTTTTCAATACCCCTTTCAGGTAGAATGCCGACATTGCCATCGGAGGTGTCAGGAACGAGGTTTGCAGATTCAGCGCCACAAGCATGGCGAAAAAGTACGGATTTACATTGAATGTATCCAGCATCGGCAAAAATATTGGTACGAAAATGATCAATATTTCAGACCATTCGAGCGGCCACCCCAGTAGGAAAATTATCAACTGAACAAGGATCAGAAACTGCCATGGCTGAAGATTCAAGGCGAGGACCCAGTGCTCGATTACATCATGACCACCCAAATAGGAAAAAACGGACGCAAAGGTCCACGATCCTACGAACATCCAACAAACCATCGCAGTTGCTTTCGCAGTCAAAAACACTGATTCCTTGAGTTTTTGCCAAGTGAGCGATCGGTAAGCCAAGGCTAATACCAGACCACCCAATGCACCCATCGCGGCTGCTTCAGCAGGTGTAGCCAAACCGCCAAGAATTGATCCTAGAACCAGCATGATCAAGACAGTTAGTGGTACGAAGGACACCAGAAGTTGTATGTATATTTCTGTTCTGGACACACTGTCGTCGTAGTCGGGCTTTGGTGCGATTTGTGGATTGGCGAATGCCCTAATCAATACGTAAATGATGTATAGACCCGCCAGGAGCAATCCTGGAAATACGGCGGCTGCGTAGAGTCGAAGTGGCGATAGTTCAGCAATTGCTGCATAGACAATCAGCATAATCGAAGGTGGAATCAGAATTCCAAGCGTCCCTCCCGCACAGATCACACCAGCGCTGAAATCCTTCCGGTAGGCTGCTTTTATCATTGCAGGGAAAGCGAGTAAACCCATCAGAGTGACCACAGCGCCTACAATCCCACTCGCGGTTGAAAAAACGGTGCAGGTTATCAATGCGGCAATTGCCATCGAACCGGGAAGATTGCGTGCTGCAAGTTGAAGAGACGAAAATAGCCTGTTGACGATATTCGCCCTCTCCACAACATATCCCATAAATAAGAATAGTGGTATTGCCACAAGGGTATCGTTCTCCATAACGGAGTACGTATTCTGGTTCAGCAGATAAAAGATTTGATTGTTGAATGCGTCGGCGATAACCTGAATAGACCCGGCTTGATGGTACGCAAAATAACCAAATCCGACACCCATGGCAATGAGTGTGAAAGCGATCGGAAATCCAAGCATTACCAGGACTATAAATAGTCCTAGCATCATAATCGCGACTTCTGGATTGGTCATATTGGGTAATGTTGCAGGCTGTAAATTAAACGATGATGGATGAAAGAATCATCCAATATCTTCCGAAAAACTAGGTTAGCATTTTTTCGGTTTCTTGGATGTCATCGAGTCTTTCAAGCCACTCCCCGCTTCTCATGGCTTTCCAACAGCGCAGAATTTCAGCGATGCCTTGAATGATGAGAAGCCCACCAGCAACAGGAATCAATGTCTTGAAATAATAGATTTGTATTCGAGCAGGGCTGTTCCAACTGACTTCTTTGTACCTCCACGAATCGGCAGCGATTTCTGCACCAAACCAAAACAATGCAAGCATTCCTGGAAAGAAAAACAATATGTAAAGAATGAAGTCAATAGTTGCCTGAACCCGGACGGGGAATAAGCGATATAAAACATCACCACGCACGTGGCTGTCCTGCGCTAGTGCATACGCTCCAGCCATGAGGAACAAGGCGCCGTACATTTGCACCATCATGTCGAACACCCAAACGGTTGGCGCGTTTAGGACATAGCGAACAAACACCTCATAGGATACAGAAAAAGTGAGGATGAGAATACACCAGCCAAAGGCTCTACCCACCCATACACTAATGCTCTCTATGCTATGAATGAAGGAATTCAAACTATCCCTCCGAAATAATCGGAATGAAGTAGCAACGGGGGTCTAACGTGAGACCCCCGCTACAAAAATCGATGAAATAAGTGAATTACCCGTAGTGGTGCTTATAAGCGAGCGTATAGTCGGGTTGATTCAGATTCAGATAGTTCATCACTTCTTTCGCATACGATTTCTGGGAATCGATTACCCTTGCGAAGAAAGGATCTTCAGCAGAAAGGCGATCTATTACAACATCCCAGGCGACAAGCTGGTCCGACATGACAGAATCAGGAGTTCGATATACGTTCACCCCGCTTTCATCCTGCAATCTGACAAGGTCAGTTGCATATCGTCGGGTATTGTGCCAATAAAAGTTAGAATTCTCTGCTTCAGAAGCGTACTGTAGAATTGCTCTCTGCTCGCTAGCGAGACTGTCGTACTTTTGCTTGTTGAAGGTACACTCAAAGAATTCCTGAGATTGATGGAAACTTGCCAGATGATAGTGTTTTGACACATCCTGCATACCAAAATCTCTGTCGGATGTTGGGTTGTTGAACTCCGCGGCATCGATTAAGCCTGATTTCAACGCAGGTTGGATTTCACCACCTGGCAACTGAACTACGGACATTCCCATTTCGAGCAGTACGTCCGCAGCGAGGCCAACGGTTCGATACTTGAGACCTTTCATTTGGCCAGAATCAGTAATTTGCTCTTTAAACCAACCCAATGGTTGAGCGGGCATCGGACTATTGAAAAAACTGACCAAATTAAGTCCGAGTTTCTCCATTAATTCGTTAAACAACTCCTGTCCACCACCATAATGTACCCAACCGAGCACTTCCTGACTGGACCATCCAAAACAAGGACCGGTTCCGAACAGCGAAGCGACTGCAGATTTGGAATACCAATATGCGGGTACATAATGAGCGGCATCCAGCACGCCTCGATGTACCGCGTCTTGCATTTGACTGGTTTTTACGACTGCATTGACGGGTAGCAACTCAATTTGCAGTGCGTCACCAGCCATGGCATTCACTCGGTCTACATAAGATTGAGCATTCTCCAAGAAAATACCACCGCCCCATGCAGCTTGCATTTTCAGCACTGTTGGCTGAGCTTTCACAACAGCAGGAGCAGCGAGCGTGCCTGCTGTCGCTGTAGCAGCTAATGCCGAACCTTTCAGAAATCGACGACGATTCATTTTTTCTTTCATTTCAATTCCTCACATAAATATTTGAAGGGGAGAATAGACGTATGGTTAGCCTTAACCACACTGATAAGGAAATTCAATCCGAAAGCAAGAGTATAGCACAAGTGAATATTCAAAAAATGGTGCCTGTTGAGTGCCTATTGGATCTCGGCAATCGCCCAGATGAACGGGGGATTTTCATGCGAATACCTATTGTCTTTTGAGGACTCAACACGAGTGTTGTTCTGAATTTTCAGTCTCAGTAATTTGAAGACTTTCCTTGTGGCGGTTAAAGTTATTATTCGCAGTGAACTGTAAGGTCACACACTCTACGGCACACTTTACTTAACAATCACTTTTTCTCCGATATGCGATGAATGTTTGTTATCGCTGACTTGTGAGATAGTCCGGATTCTGCCATACTTCAGCATTACTAACCGGCAGTGGTTCAATGCCCAAAATCACGTCACTAATCTTTTCCGCAATCATAATGGTGGGGCAATTTGTGTTTCCGTTCGTCACGCACGGCATTATCGATGCATCCACTACACGTAGGCTCTGTAGGCCATGTACCCTACCCTGGGTATCGACGACCGCCCCTTTGTCCTCTTTGGTACCCATTTTCGCGGTACAAGACAGATGCCATTGAGTGTTGCAATGTGAGTTAATGAAGCTGTCGAGATCAACATTACTTTGCGCATTTGCACCTGGAAATAATTCCTTTCCGCATAATTCACTGAATGCCGGCTGATCGACGAGTTCACGCACCAAGCGAATACCTTTCCGCATCATATTCCGGTCGCGTGGATCTTTAATGTAATTTACCAAAATGCGCGGAGGACTGAAGGGGTCAGAATTTCTGAGCTCAATTCTGCCACGGCTATAAGCTCGCATCAGGCCAACGTGAATCTGGAAAGCATGCCTCGGGATCGGATTCCAAGTCTGATTGTCCACAGCAATGGGTGTAATCGTAAGCTGAAGATCAGGATACTCAACCCCAGGAGCGGAGCGGATACAAGCGACCACATCGAACTGGTTGGATGCGCATGTACCTCGTCTCGTCAACAGCCAGTGTAAACCGGCTAAAGTGCGCCCAACCAGTCTGGTTTTAGGCCATAGAGAGACTGGCTTCAGGCACTCGTACTGCACAACGAAATCAGGATGGTCGTTCAGGTTCTGCCCTACACCAGGTAGGTCATGTATTACATCAATTCCAATTTCCTGAAGCTGTGTAGCTGGCCCAATTCCCGAAAGCATCAATAGATGCGGCGTCCCGACAGCACCCGCAGAAAGTATGACTTCCTGATGCGCCTGCACAGTTTTACTTTCACCGTACTGGTAATATGTAACTCCAATTGCGCGGCCAGTTTCAAAGTTGATTTTCTGTACGTGTGCTTCAGTCAGTATGGTTACATTGGACCGGGTTTGGATACGTTCGAGATAGGCACGTGCCGCACTCCAACGTTCGCCGCGAAAGATAGAGGAGTCCAGCAGACCAAAGCCCTCTTGTGTGTAGCCGTTGATGTCATCGGTAAGCGGATACCCTGCCTGCTCCCCGGACTTCAGAAAGGCATAAAAAAGCGGGTTATTCGGGACAGGACGATGAACCTGTAAAGGTCCACTTCCTCCTCGATACTCATCCTCGCCGCCGGAGTAAGTCTCCAATCGCTTGAAGTATGGCAGTACGTTTGCGTAACCCCAACCTTCACACCCAGCCTGCTCCCAGCCGTCAAAGTCTTTCGCATGGCCGCGAATGAACACCATCCCGTTGATCGATGAAGAACCGCCCAGCGTTTTGCCTCGGTCATGCTGTAGTTGGCGATCATTTAACTCAGGCTCCGGTTCGCCAAAATACCTCCAGTTGTGATTTGTGCTGTTGAGATTAGCGAGCATCGCTGCGGGCATTTTCAAAGACAGCGCCTTGCTGTCTGGGCCTGCTTCAAGCAGCAAAACTCGATTATTGCTATTTGAACTCAGTCGTTCGGCTAGCACTGAACCCGCTGATCCAGCACCGACGATGATGTAGTCAAACGCCATATTTCGACTGTCGTGTCATTTAGTAACCTTTTTTGCTGCGGTTTTGCGATCCATGGTTGGCAGACAAGCTGTACGCTGGGACGCTGTACAACCACATTTGCGATACGCTCGACGTTGATAAATTCTTCAAAGGACCGGTGTCTCTTACTCAACCACAGCCAGGTGGTAAACATGAACAGATAATTGTCGGCCGCGCTGAATCGATCTCCTAGTACTCATTGGTATTCGCCGATTTGATCAAGTTGAGACCCGCAGAAATAGTCATTTCGCGAACATCGCCACAGAATCTTCAACCAAATTGTTTTGTTGCAATTAACAATCGAGTCCAATGAGACCAGTTCGAAGACTGCCATTACTAAGCTGGCGTCATTCTCTTTTTGTCCAACCAAAAGAATGTTGACAAATGGGAATGACGGACTGAGGAGATTTCTTGAGAAAATTCAGAAAAAATTGAAATCTTGATAACTAAGATTATCAGTCTAATGCCCTGATTGACTTAAATCTGTTTTCTTTTTTCGACTAATGTCAGAAACTTATCGTATTCTTCATCCGGCGTCGTGTAGCTGTGATCATCGTCAGGAAACACTCCGCCTTTGACTTCTTCTACATACTGCCTGATTCCGCTCACTGCAACTTCAGTCAGATTTGAATATCGCTTGGTAAACTTTGGCTTGAAATCGGTAAAAACGCCGAGCAAATCGTAGCAAAGCAGAATCTGACCATCAGTGCCAGCTCCGGCACCGATTCCAATTGTTGGAATCTCCAGTTGCCTCGATATCACCCCAGCTATCTTTGCAGGTACCGCTTCAAACTCCAACATAAAACAACCAGCGTCTTGAATCGCAAATGCGTCTTCAAGAATTTTCATTGCTGACTCGGCTGTTCTTCCCTGAATTTTAAATCCGCCAAACATTGCCACTGTATGCGGAGTCAGTCCAATATGTGAAGCAGTCGGGATACCAGCGTCCACCAATGCTTTCAAAATGTGAGACTGGCTCTTGCCACCTTGTGGTTTCACCGCATCACATCCTGCTTCCTGCATGAACCGGGTGGCGTTGGTCAACGCACGATCAACCGTGTGGTAGCTCTGGTATGGCATACAACCGAGCACAAATGTGTTGGGTGCGCCTCGACGTACTGCAAGCGAGTGCATGATCATCATTTCCATGGTTGCTGGAATCGTATTGGGATGACCATATGCAATCATGGCAAGACTGTCACCAACAACAGCGACATCAACGCCGCCCATTTCCGCCCACTGTGCCGAAGTGTAGTCTGGCACAGACATGTATACCATCTTTTCGCCGGTTTGCTTGGACTGCCGGATTTCAGTGATAGTCCGTTTTTGTGGCTCGGTACCCACGCAACAAATTCCCGGCTAGATTAGGACTAACGTCGCTTTTGCTTTTGGCCTGTTTCTGGAAAAACCCACATCGCAACGACCATGAAGATCGCCAGACAGCCACCAACTAAAGCAACAGAGGAGTCTCCGTAGAGCTTTTCGAAGTAGTAGAATCCGCCGCCTGCCACCAAGGTTAGCGCGGAAACCATCAATTTAATGTGAACAGGCATAGCTGCTCAAATTTCAGGCTTTAATGGGTTCTGCGGCAGCGACATCAGGACGGACGGGTCTGCCTTTTAAATTCGTTTTCAGGTGTTTTTCACTGTATCCGTTAAACAAATGTCCAAGCAACCCTCGGTCGAGATCAGACGTGCCAAACATCCAATCCGCAATTGGGAAAGTGAGGTTCATGTTCACTTCCATCATCAAACGAGAATTGTGGTGTGCCGTGTGATGACGCCGAATGGTATTGACCAAAGGCATATTACGCACAAACCAGTTTTCATCAATATGACAGCAAAAATGCATGAATTCGTACGTTATGTATATTCCGGTCGTGGTACACATGTACAACCAGGCAATATTGGGTGTGAGCACGTAATAGAAGACCAACGCTCCCGGAATCGATATCAGTATGAATATGACCAGCGCGTAGGGCGGGAAGAATGTAACACGCCAATCATTGGAATCTCTGAAGCGCATTTCACTGTCCGTGAAAAACTGGTGGTGCTGAAGAGTGTGTCGTTTATAAATCGCCTTGAATCCCGACCATCTCTGTGGCCTGTGCATAACTTTTAAATGCAAGTACCACTCGAAAATGTTGCACGCGACAAGAAAAACAGGAATTGTTGCCCATTCCCACCATTGGACATTTTCAAGATGCTGGGCGTATATCCAAATTGCCGTTAACCCGATTGCATAGATGATAATGACGTGGATTGGACCGTTATACCACCCGGCAACTCGAGATCTGTACTCGTTTCTGTATCTGACTTGCTTCTCAGAAACCATCACAATTGTCCTCCAATAAACAATCGACTTGAGGCCAATTCCTCAACTTCAAAATTTTCTGATTCGATCAAACAAACAACTGTACATTCAGATTGTCTGAATGCCTGTAATTCGCATTTTAACCGAATCCCCATATACATCGAAATTATTTGAATCAACTGACGAAAAATGCGAATGTTTGGGTACTAGTGTCGAGTCAATCACGCGGTGTCTCAAAATTTAATCGATCCTTGTTTTTTTTTAACAGCGAAGCCAGCTTGATGGGCAGATTTAGTTCAAGTTCGGGCAAAGCGCCGAGAAATGGTGGAGAAGTTTGCGGGGGTTCCGGAAACTGGGACAGGTGAATGAGGGAGCGCAGTTCAAGGACGGAATTGAGGTGACAATGTCGAACGACCAAGTGGCCGATTGATGACCGGAATACAGTCCGGCACCAAAATTAAACATATCTCGAGTAATACCGGTAGCGATCTATTCAATGCCCATGACCAATCTGGGTAACCATAGCGATAGTTCAGGAATAAAGGTTACAATCAATACCATTGGCAAATGGCCCAATAGCAAAAATTTAGGGAATAATCGTTTATAGTTGACAAGTGTAAAATCAATCCGATTTTTTCGATTTTTTGGAAGATTTCTGTCGGTCCGGGTTCTGCATGGATTTCGGCTTCACACCCATCAGAATGGATACGACATCGTCAATTTCGAAGTCGGTCATGGGCGGAACATCGCCTGGCGGAGCCGGTTTTCGAGACTGCTTTGACACGATTGAATGCCGGTCAGTGAATGCGGCCATCCATTCCGTCGATCAGCTCGACGTACTTCAACCGTTTGCCGAACAGTCCGCAGATGGTGGTGTCGATCTGGACCATGGTATCCAGTTCACGAACATTCTGCCGGGCGCTGAACTCGTCCACATACTTCTGCAGGTGCTTGGGACTCATTTTGTGATACACGCCGTAGTAGCCGCGCTTCAGACATGACCAGAACGATTCGGCGCCATTGGTATGCGCCTGACCCCTGACATATTCACCAACCGAATGTCTGACTGTCTCATGCCTGTAGCCATGCTGCTGAAGTCCTTCATAGGCGCTCGCATCATCCGTATAGACCGTTGAGCCTTCTGAAACGCTGTCACAGACAATCTGGTGCAGCGTGATGGCCTTGGTATCGGCCACCCTGAATGACTTGATCTGCCTGCTGGTGCGTTCCTTGATGCCAACCACCGCAGTTTTGCCGACCACCCCTCGCCCAGCGTTGAGCTTCTTATCCTTATGTTTGTTCTTCTCCCGGCCACCCAGATAAGTCTCGTCCACTTCCACCTGACAGCCAAACAGCTGTGATGCATTGTTCGCCCAGGCCGTTCTGATCCGGTGGGCCATGAACCAGGCATTCGACTGATGCATGCCGATGTCGTTGGCCAGCTTGTAACTCGAAACCCCTTTCAGTGACGTCGACAGCAGATAAATGCCCATCAGCCATTTCCGATACGTGATGTTGCTGCCTTCCATGAGTGTTCCGGTCTTGACGCTGAAATATTTGCGGCACGGTCTGCACCAGTAGGGCATGGTCTTATGACTGGCCTGACGGGTCTTTGTCGATTCGCACCGCGGACAGATGCGCCCGTCTTTCCAGCGCAGCGATTCGATGTATTCCATCGCATCGGACTCCGTCGCAAACTGTTCCAGAAACTCGTAAAGGCTGACACGCTTTCGGTCTTTTCTGCTCTTGTGCATGAAATATACTTCCCACCTGATTTTTCTACGTTGGAAAGTATATTTCAAAAAGTTGGTTTTGTCAACTATTAACGATTATTCCCAAAATTTAAGTGTCGGAACAATGTACTGATCAAGGGTTAACTTACTAACACCGGCTGCCATATACAGCATCGGAGCACAAGGCGGGGAAACATTTCCCAATCCAAGATTGGTACCTACAATTCCTGCAAAGTGAATTGGATGAACACCTATTTCAGTGGCAACAGGCAATAAAACAATAGCTGCAAGTACACTGCCTGACACATCATCCACAATCATGCCGATTAGCAACAGAATCAAATTAATCAACAATAGTATGAGTATTCTGTTTTCAGTCAATGCCACTAGCGCCTCAGCAACTTCTTTCGGCACCTGTTGAAGAATCATTGCCCGACTCATCACGAATAGGAAAAATAGAACTGCGACGATCGAACCTGTAGTAATCGCTGCCCTGACAATTGCTTTCGGAATTGTCCTGAAATTCAATCCACGATAGATTAGTATCCCAACAAAAAATGAATATACCAAAGCAATGGCTGCCGCTTCTGTTGGCGTTGCTATTCCTGAATAAATTGCGCCTAGAATAATGACAGGCATTAGCAATGCCCAAATTGCATCTACACCGCTGCTATAAATCCTTTTCACCGAATCGGGAAACGAAATTTTTTCTTCCAGTTTTATTGTCTTGACGTTTCTTAAGAAGACGAAATTGAGTACAACATAAACAACGGCGAGAATCGCTCCAGGAATCATCGTTGACAAAAATGCTGCTCCAACCGATAGGCCACCAGTAACTGCAAAAACAATCATGGGGATTGATGGTGGTACCATTAATGCCAAAACTGACGAACAGGCTACAAGCGCCGTAGCATGTCCAGATGGATAGCCTTCTCTAACCATTCTGGGGATCATTATTTGCCCAATGGCTGCAATAGCTGCCGAGGACGAACCGGAAATGGCACCAAAGAATGCACAAGTAATGATTGTGACAGCTCCTAGACCTCCTTTAAGTCTGCCAACGAAAGAATTTACGAAGTTCAGCAATCTGTCTGAAAGTCCACCTTCAGCCATTAATGTGCCAGCCAATACAAACAATGGTAAAGCTAGCAATGCAAAACTGGACGTTGTTTGATATGCAAAAGGGATAAGAAAAGACACATCTGATCCCGATGAAATGCCGAATACTAATGCCCCTATTCCAAAAGCGAATGCAATGGGCATTTCCAAAAGCAGCAGAACGACGATGAGCCCCATTGAAAATAGAAACTCAATCATCCCTAGCTCTCCTATCGATGGATAGGTGATGTCTTAAATCAAGAACCTGATTAACCATTTGGAAAATGAGATAAATGAAGGTTCCTAAAAACCCGACTATAAGTGAAGAAGACCACAAACCTTTTGGCCAACGCATATACGAACTGAGCCGTCCAGTTTGAATTTCAAACAATGCATACTTGATTGCGTAAAATCCAAAAATAGCGCAACCTACAGTAGTTAGAATTGACATTACGAACCTTACGGTTCGAATGGTGTTGGGTTGTTTGACTACGAGAGTCAAAACTCCTCCGTGAATGTGCTCACCATTTCGAGTAACGCACACAAATCCAAGAAAATACAACCAAGCACCGAATAACAGTGCAACTTCTTCGATTCCTACGAAAGGCGACTTAAAGACATATCTTAAGAGTACTTGTGCGAACATAATCGTAGTTAGCGAAATGCTGAATATCACCACGGCGCCAAATAACACATTGACTAACTTCGATTCAACATCACGAAATTTCTTAAGACCTGGGGAATCAATTTCTTCAGAGAAATCAAGTTCTCCAGGGATTGCAACCACGCGATCAGGTGGTTCGGGCGACGAAAGCTCGGGGTCGTAAATATAAGAATCAGCTTCAACTGGCTTTCTTGGCCTTTGTCGTGACTGCTTTTTCATGCGGGACGTTAATCCTTAAACTAGAGACTGCTTGTGATGTCGGACATTGGAGGAGGCTGCCCGACATCACTTGCTTTTAAAGGAGTTGTTAGTTAATACCAACAAGTTTCCTGAGTTGATCCATAGTTTCTTTTCCAACCAGACTTTCCATATCCGGCCATTCCGTCTCGTAAACGATATTTTTTGCGGCACTCATCTGCTCGTCAGATAGTTCAACTACTGAGATTCCGGCATCCCTCGCTTTCTGTAAGAATTCATTGCTTTTTCGCTCTGCTTCTTCCCATGACCATTCAACTGTCGAATCCGCAGCAGATTGAATTGCAGCCCGGTCTTCTTCCGCTAAATTGTCCCACCAATTTTTATTGACTAACCAGAACGCTATTTCAAAGTAATCATTAGTCAAGATATTGGTTTCCAATACGTCTCGAAGAGTGTAAGTTTCGACAGCCGTTGAAAATGATCTGGCATCAACAGTGCCCAACTGAAGTGCCGTATGTACTTCGGCTAAAGGGATCGGTACGGCGGAGAAACCCAGATTATTGAATCGGTTTACTGCAATCGGTAATCCTGGTACTCGAATTTTCAATCCTGCGCTATCTTCAGGAAAGTTAACGGGGACGGCTCCAACTCCTTTCCTGATCACTACGGAGCCGAAATCAGTCGGTATTACACCTACTGCATGGACGCCTAGATCATGCAACATGTTGTTATAGACATCCAACATGCCTGCACCTGGTCCATATAAGGCTTTCGCTTCTTCCCAGTTTGAAACAATGTAACCGAGATAGATTAAATCCAGTCGTGGATCAAATTGAGAATCTCCCCAAGTCATTGTCATGGGAACAACACCTTGCATGGCTTGTTCAAACAGTGATGTCCAATCCCCCAGATCTCCACCCGGGTGATAAGCAATTTCCAACCGGTCATTGTCACCAATATCTGACATGAATCTTTCCGATAACGCATGAAATACATGATCTGTATTCATGGCATGTGCAAGAATGAAATTCTCTTCTGCTTGTGCATTCACGGATATCAATCCGAAGCAGAGCAACGTGGCTACAGCCTTAGCTTTCAAAATTTTTGCAATTTGAGTTGACATACTATTCTCCTTAAATTTTCAATTGTTGAACTTAATTTGTCGAGAAAATACTTGTTTGAACAGTCATCTAAACCTTGACATATACTTTCCCGTTTTCAACCTTTGTAGGATAGGTATTCAGGTCTACACAGGGCGGTGGCGAGATAACTTTGCCTGAAATAATGTTGAATCTGCCTTGATGTAAGGGACATTCGATCGTATCCCCAATCACGAGCCCCATTTCCAGAAGCTGTGCTTCATGTGTGCACAGACCATCCGTACAAAAGAACCCACTACGTATGTGGTAGATGGCATAAGTTTGACCGTTGTAGTCCCAACCGATGAGATCCTCTTCATCAACATCACTACATTCACATGCATATACCCAGTTAGTCATTGTCTTGAAGATTCTCTACCGGTGAAAAGGCTGAACTCTGTCAATAGCCTCCAGAAACTTATCCCGTTCTCCGGGCAGCATCGAAGTGGTGTTTGACGCATCGGGATAACTTTTTTCTTTCACTGATTGAACGAAATCACTCAGTGCACGAACACGTTCTTCTTGAAGTTGGTCCAGAATTTTTTTTACATTTCCAAAGGCTTTTGCGTGTGCGGGACGGGTCTCTGCATCTCCACATATGTCTACTAAAAACATGAATATGACATCGCCACTCGAACCAGCTCCTATCGAATGCGTAACAAGCCGAGTTTTGCTATTTACGACATTCAGAATTTCACTCGGGATGCACTCTACTTCCACAAACTGAGCCCCTGCATCTTCCAGCTGACGAAGTTCCATAACCACCTGCATTGCTTCCTCTGCAGTTTTACCTACTGATCGTAGGCCCCCTAATTTAGTGGAACGGCGAGGTACTAAGCCCGCATGACCTTGAACTGCCAAACCCTCTCGCGCAAGCATTTCCACAATTTTCAGGCTCCGAGGAGTGTAGATAATGTCTGCACCAATTTCAGCTGCCGTAAAAGCCGCCCTCAGAATTTCACTAGGAGTGAAATATGAAGTCATCGGCAGATCAGCGATGCAGATCGTATTAGGCGCACCTTCGCGCACAGCACTAAGATTGACGTCAGCACAGTTAATGACATCAATTCCCGCTTCAACACAAGCCACAGCTTCGCTTTTGTCGTTCGGACAGGTTTGACTTAGTGTTACTTTTCCTTTCAATGAAACAAGATCGGCGACGGTAAAGTTGCGCTGCTCTGGTTTGCCACCGTATGTGTAGATGTTCTTAAGTTTCATCGCATCGTAGCCTTGGCAATTTTTGCGTAAGATCCATTTGTTACCATGTGTGGCGCTTGCCGTATGTTTCTGGCTTTTGTGTTTTGACCCAAAAATCTTCGAATCACCACTGACAAGACTTCATAGTTCGTTCGCCAGAAGCCCGGGTCTGGTTCGGGAATCTGATCAGCTATTTGCTGATGCAGTTTTGGCAGCGAATAGAATGGAACTTGAGGATACAAATGATGCTCAATATGGTTGTTCATATTGAGATACAAGAGTTTTCCTACCAAGTTTGTTCGGAAACTGCGAGTGCTATCAATAATTGAAGGGGAATTCTCAGCCATCTCGACATGCTGAATCAAATTGAACAACAACATAATCGGATAGCCGAGAATTCTAGGGAGTACAAGGAACCAGATAGGCCACATGTACCCCAAAAACACAAGAAATAGAATGAGTGAGTAGACTGCTATGAATATTCTTGCGTTTCTTGTAAGTTTCGGTAACTCATGTTTTGGAACAACACTCAACATGATGTCCGTGTATTGTTTTGTCGCCAACTGAAAATTCACTCGAATTTGAAATCGGGTGATGGAAAAACCAGAAGTGTCGGATATCCAGCCTTTGAGATCTAGTGGCGTATCGAACGGCATTTGGCTATCCAACCCTACATACCATGTATGAGTATGATGGTTTGTATGAGTGTATCTTCTGTGTAGGGGTTCTTCTCCATACAGCAGAGAGGTAAACCAGAACACAATTTCATTCAACCATCGAGTACGAAATGCGGTTCCGTGTGCAGTCTCATGACTGAGTGAATATGCAGGAACAGATACGATCACCCCAAAGCAGAACATAGCGGGCCAAACATAAAACGTTCCTATTGAAAACCAGACCAACATCCCGCTGATGGAACATGCAATTCCCCATTTGGCGAGATATACCAGGCCGTGGTAGTCACTTCTATGCATCAGTGTCTTTAGAGCTTTACGCTCAATTTCGATGTTTGACGAAGCAGCATTTGTGATGACACTTTTCGAGGAATTAGCCAATTTTTTCACCGTCGATATCAGATTTGCGTATTTCCTGGTTGCAGAATTTTCATCATCGATCCCAACGCATCACATACGCGGCATAATCGCCCCGTCAGAAGCTGGTGATACGTGCTCTGCATAGTGTTTCAGATACCCTCTTTTGATCCTTGGTTTTAGTGGTTTGTAATTCTTGAGTCTTTCGCGAATGACGCTCTCTGAAAGATCTACTGTCAATTTACGTTCATATAAATCAACACGAATGCGGTCTCCGTTTTCTATGATGCTGATCGTCCCTCCTCGAGCGGCTTCCGGAGTTACATAACCAATCGCAAGGCCATGAGTAGCACCAGAGAATCTGCCATCCGTAACAAGAGCACACGAGTCTCCCAGTCCAGATCCCATTACTGCAGACGTTGCACCCAGCATTTCTCGCATCCCTGGGCCACCTTTCGTCCCTTCATTTCTTATTACTATGCAGGACCCATGACTTACTTCTCCTGTCCGAATCGCTAATATTGCGCTTTCCTCATCTTCAAACACTCGGGCAGACAAAGTCACCTGCCACATCGATTTTGTTACTCCCGAAACTTTCACGACTGCCCCACCAGGCGCTAAATTTCCGTAAAGAATGTAAATGGAACCCTCAACCTCAACGGGATTGCGTTCATTTTTGATGCAGTCATGGTTACTTACTTTGGCACGATCAATAATTTCACCAATTGATTCACCTGAAACGGTAAAAGCATCACGATGAATCTTTTTACCAAGTGATTTCATGACAGCTGGCACCCCACCCGCACTTCCTAAATCAGTGACTCCCCACGGTCCGGAAGGCGCCAATTTGACCAAAGTAGGAGTCTCACGACTTAGTCGGTCGAAAGTATCAAAGGAAATATCTACATAGACCTCCTTGGCCATTGCAATCATGTGCAAGACCAAATTGGTAGAACCCCCAACTGCCATTCCTACCCGAATGGCATTTTCGAACGCTTCATGAGTCAGGATTCGGGAGGGTCGAATTTCTGCTTTCAACATCTCCATGATCCTAATTCCTGTGTATTTTGCTGCTCGTAGTTGGTAGTTGCTTCCTGCGGGCAGAGTGCCAGTGTGAGGTAAAGACAAACCTAGTGCTTCAGCACAAATTCCGGCAGTATTGCCCGATATTGCCGTATCACATGCACCAGAAAAAGGAAAGTGGTTATCTTCATATCCCTTGAGATGCTCTTTACTCAATTTACCTTGGAGGTGCTCACCAACCCCGTCATAGACAGTCTCAAGGAACACTTTACGACCGTTAAACTCGCCAGCTTTAGTCGGCCCTCCATACAAGATAATCGCTGGCAAATCCAGTCGTGAAAGAGCCATTACCATGCCTGGAATCACTTTGTCTCCTGAACCTATAAGAACCAGCGCATCAAATCGATGCCCTTCCACCATCAATTCAATCATGTCAGCAATAACATCCCGGCTTGGCAGTACATATCGCATCCCAACCGAAGCGAACGCTTCACTATCGGTTACATGGAAAGTGTTAAACTCGCAGGGTGTACCTCCACCCATGCGAATTCCTGCCTTCACTGCATCGCCCACCTGCCTTAAGTGGGAATTTTCAGGTGAAAAATCTTGATATGTGTTCACCACGGCTATCATGGGCTGATCAAATTCTTCATCAATCAGTCCAGCGCCTTTAGCCCAAGCTCGTTGCAGTGAACGTTCTACACCTGTAAATTGTTTCTTGCTACGTAATTCCATGTATTCCGTGGATATTGGCTGATCATTACTGATGGTGAAATTTTAAATCTCAAATACGACCATATTTATTCGTAATTACTGATATAGTTAGTTAAAATATGCTTTTTTATTAGATATTTGTGTTTATTTATTCGTATTAATTGTGATGAAAATCGACAAATTTGACCGCGATATTTTGGAAATATTGCAAAAATCCAATCGAATTCCAGCTGTAGAAATTGGAGAGAAAGTTGGCTTGTCCACCACTGCAGTACAGCGACGAATCAATCGATTGAGGAAAAATTCAGTGATATCCGCGGATGTTTCAGTAGTTTCCCGACACTTGATTGGTCGTCCAATGACCTTTATCGTGCAGGTTTCTCTGGAACGCGAATATTCGGACCTTCTTGAAAAATTCAAGGAAAAGATGAAGAACTGTCCTGATGTACAGCAATGCTACTATGTGACTGGATCTTCCGACTTCATCATTATTGTTACAGCAACTGATATGGAAGCTTACGAACAGTTCCGACAACAGAATTTGTTCGATAGCACTAACGTCAAGCACCTGTACACGAACGTAGTCATGGATGTAGTGAAAGCGGATTTTTATATTCCTGCAAGCTAGAAGTCACGAAGCAGGAAATCTTGGCTGCTCCTGTTGAAGTTGAGCTGTGTAGCACCGTCCAAGATTCAGTTCCAAAGACACTGACTCCGGTGCGAATGTCCGCACCTTCAGCTAATGCAGTCCATAGAGATATGAGGTGTATTCAGGATTCTTGAGAATCCGGCGGAATATAGGCTATCCAAAAGGGCGATCCTTGCACGGGAAGTACCTAGAAGATTCTAAGGCAGCGTGCAAGCCACTTAATAGCTGAGGATTTCTGTGCGCCAAAATAATTATGGCTCGGCGATGACGAACTCAATTCCCCATTGACGAAGCCGAAATTAAGACTGCAACCATTTTGTTCATCGTTTCGCAAATCTGACTTGCAATTCGAGAAGATTCCATATAAGAATCTCTGGTTCTATCAGTCAGTGTGTTAGCTGAATTCTCACTAAGACTTTGCTCAACTTGCAATGCGTTTTCTCGATCACCTTAACTTGCTGTGCCTGCAAGTCTCCACTCGTTTTACAGTTGTTGAATTAACGGAAAAAACGAGCAAAGCATGGAATCTGCCAAGCTGGCTGCTTGTTGAATGCGTGTGAGGGTGACTTTCGATTGCGATCATATGCGCAATGCATTTTGTCGGATCAGCTGGTCAAGAATTCACTCGTTGATCTTTGGTCACCGTAATCCGATGCATCACCCGACGATGTGGCAGGTAATCTGCGAGAGCGTAGTGCAATGTGCAACGATTGTCCCACATCGCAACGGTGTTCTCAGTCCAGCGAAACCTGACCTGGAACTCCGGCTGGATGACATGATCGTAAAGATAGTTGAGCAATCTGCGCGACCGGATTGCGCTCTCGCCATCGACTTGTACAACCAATGCAGGATTGTAATAGAGAATTCGCTTGCCCGTTGCCGGATGAACCTTGACCAGCGGATGTAGGGCACTGCCAAAATTCAAATGCGCTTCAACCAGCTCTCTGGCATATCCATCCGGCCGGCCAACCGTCAAACCGTTTCGAAAGTCTCCCAGATCGTGAACAGCGCGTCGGTTCTCGAGGTCCTGTTTCATGTCTTCGGGCAACGCATCATACGCTGCAGTCAACGATGACCAGATTGTGTCACCGCCATATGGCGGAATTAGTCTGCTGTACAGGATTGATGCAAATGGAGCATTCTCTCGGAATGTGAGATCGGCATGCCATGTATCTACATCAGGCGGATTATGCGGACCGAAGTCGAGAACAGTAATTGCTGGAAATTTCTCCAGTTCCGGGTAGGCAGGATGATCTTGGTCAAGCGATCCGAAACTTCTTGCGAGAGCGACGTGAACTTCTGGAGTCATAAACTGATCGCGAAAAAAGATCACCTGATGTTCCATCAGCAACTGGTAGAGTTCATCACACAATTCCGCATCAGGTGGAATTGAAAAGTCAGCGCCTGTAATTTCAGCGCCGATTACAGGTGTGAGTTTGGTGACTTGCAAACTGCTCATAGCGACACAATTTTACTCCGCACGGTATATTGATAGCTGTCAAATCCCTAATCCTCAGTTAGAGACTGCCAGCGGCGGCTAAGGCGAGATTTTCGGCACTCTGGCGGTTCGAAGCGCCAGGATTTTCCAAACCATCAAGCCACACACCGAAATCGGTGACCATTTTACCCGGCTGAACCCACTGCGAAGCGAATCTGGCGGCTCAGCAGCAAATCCGGCGCAAGCCTGTCCCTGACAGTAGACTGACTGCCATGATCTGTAGTGTAAAGCCGTTTCAGAACGAATGAGAAGTCAGGACAGGCTGCAGCGGCGGATGGCCCAAAGCGACTGTTCCAGGACAGGAAGTTTGGCCGCACTGACTTTCAGGGTCCACTGCCGCGCATGGCGAACCACCTGTCCGGCCATCGCATACAGTCGGTGACGGAAACTGATCGCCCGCACGCCATACCACTCCTGCGGCAGTTTCATGCGCATCAGCGCAAGCAGATTGAAGGCAATCGAAGACAGAAGCAGGTACGCGACATTGGCTTTGAACTCGCCGCACGGCAGATGCGCCGCGCTGAAGTCACTGCGAATTTCCTTGAGCCGGTTTTCCGAGCTGTCCCCTCTCTGGTTGTACCACCATACAATCTCGCCGTCACTGAAGCGGTCCAGGTCCAGATCGGTCGCAATCGCCCGGTAGATGTACCTGCCGCTGACCGCACTTTGCACATCGACCTGGTGCAGGCCTTCATTTTTGAAAACCATCTTCAGCTGCTCAGTCCCGTCAGGCATCCCAGCGTCGGCCGGCAGCTTGTCCCGCACCCATTTTTTCTGCACCACCAGACAGAAAGCCTCAGGCACATCTTCCATCACATGCAGCGTACGGGCCAGATACTCGCCTTCCAATACCGCACCGTCGGCATTCACAACCGCATTCCAATCCTCATCCTTAATGTCCAGTACCGTTTTCTTCACCGCACTGTCCATCTTCGCCCGAATCGCAAAACGGATGCCGTGTGCGCGGCAATCATTGATGATGCCCGCCTGATAGGAGGCGGCATCGGCCCGGAAGCGAGTGACACCCACCCCTTCGGGCAGCGCCGCGCGGCAGCGCCGGAAAAACTCAACATTCTCAGCCCCAGGCGGCACATTGCCCTCGCGAAGCTCAGCCGCAGCCACCTGACCGGTCTCGGCAATGTGACCGAACATCGGCATGTACCCGCGATGCTTCTTATACGTCCACTTCGCGTCTTTTTTCTTCGACCGAATCGCCGATGCGTCAATGTCCAAAGTGACGCACTTTCGATCACCCAGCGTCGCTTTCATCACCGCGCGGTTGACCTGCTCGAGAACCGAGATCATCTGTCGACTGTCGCCGACTCTGTGAAGCCATCCACCCAGCGTCGTGGCACAGGGAATCGTCCCAAAACCCAACAGCTTCATCAGCGCCGGTTCACTGCGCAGGTGGCGCACATCGTCGATGCACCCCGCACCTTCGTGGAACATCAGCATGAAGGTATTGAAAATGGCGCTGTGCCGGTAGCCTCGATTGCTGCCGGGTGTGGGCATTGACGAATCAATGAGCTGTGACAGCTCAAGGCGCTTGAGCAGTTCGGCTGGCACCACCAGACCGGCTCTGGAGGTGAAATTGTGGCAGCTTGCCGCAGTGTTGTATGGTAGAATCTTCATAAGCCTTGCGAAATCTGAGAGCCGTTTCGAATTCACCCATTGGGTGAATGCCGAATTGGGCGTTTTTTTCAATATCTCTCTGATTTTACAGGGCTTTATCATTTTCTGCAACTTTTTATTTGCGGATCAGGGCAAATGGGCGGGATATCAGCATGTCTGATTTCAGGAGATTTCGGTATCCGGCAAGGAGCATTCGGCCTCCTGATTCGACTGCGGAGATAATCACAAAAGCAAGTGTTCTGATTTTGTCAGGATTGCGCCAGTGTGCTGATTTTTGAATCAACGACGCTTCGATTGAGTGTCGCAGGTGCTGTTCCGTTTCAACCCAACCCATCTTTTTGAACAGTGCTTACCTCAAAAGATTAGGGAAAAAGAAAGGCAAGTCGCTTCGGAGTGGATTCGTCAATCAAAACATCAATATGAGTTACCTACCAACTCGGCTACCGCACATTCAAGCACCGTCACCGCATGTTCTCGCGATACAGAGGGAAAATCATTCAAGAAGTCATCTAACCGATCACCAGATTCAAGATACTCCAGCAAAACGCGAATCGGAACTCTGGTTCCGGCAAACACAGGGGTTCCTCCCAGGATCTGTGGGCATCTTTCAATCAGGGCTTCTTTTGAAATCTCGCTACGATTGTGATCGAGTCCGATTGCTTTACATCAACAATCAACTCACTGATGACTTGCTGTGCTGACAAGTTTCTTTTCTTATTGCAAATTTTGTATTCACTAAGATGAAACGATAGATTTTCTAATCCAAGGCAATAGATGATCAAAATCACAAGTTTGTGACTGAATTAGTTCGACCAAAAATTGATATGTGTCATTCGGTTTGACTTTGAATTGATAACCGTTCAATCGAAAAAAAACATCTGTGCCAAAAAACGCTACGCGTTTTTTTCCGTCGATAAAGGGATGATTAATGATCAGAGATTCAAACAATGCGGCACCCATCTCCGCTAAGTCGTTGTAATATCCGGTTTGAGGTCTGTACAATGCGCTGAGCAACAATCCGCGGTCCCGAATTCCCGGCTGACCTCCAAATCGCTCAATTACCAACTCGTGGATTGCAAGAATCTCCTCAAGAGTCAAGAACTGAATCACCTAGCCAGCAATTTTCCCAATTCTTCGTTTTGTTCCATGGATGATTCTAAGTGTGTTAATACAACCGGTCTTATACGCTGTCGCTGAACATATTCTCGAATAGCATCGGTCAACAAACCGGAAACATTCTGATGGCGTTCCTGGGCCAGCGCTTTGAGGTCTTGCCAGACAACCTCGTCAACTTTTGAACTGATCTTGATGTTTTTCATAAAGACGATTTTACATGAATGTCATGATGTGTCATGCTATGTCAATCTTTTGTTGTCAACAAGTCAAATTTATCCAAAATTGGGTGTTTTGGAAAATTAGAAAACGAACTATGGCGGGCACGGTCTCAACGTATCCATGCCTTTGCAATCTTAAATTTTCGATTCGAGGTAAAGTTGGGCACTCCATAATACAAATTAATCCCATCAATATAAATTGCTGTACGCATGTTGTTAACTTAAGAAAAAGCAAAGGGTCCCAAGAAGAATCTCTCCTCAAGACCCTGCAGCCCGCCGATGAATCGACGGGGGTGGCAAACAAGATTTTAGCAAAATCAATTGAATTTGATTTCAGTATCAATCAAACTACTAAACTCTCCAATTATTGCCTTTTACATATGGTCACTCATGAAAAATTCCATTTGAAATTTACAAAGATCGCAAAAAATAAAAATGCGCGGTGGGCACGGTCGCAACGTATCCGAACCTCTGCCAGTCTTGTCATTACGTTAAAGTTAATCGACTGTGCACAATCTATCAAAATATTCGCGGCAAATTAAACGCCTATTACAGCGAATCCTTTATTGATGTGTTTTGGCTAACAAGTTGCCTAATGCTTGTATCTACTTGGCGAATTGTTAGATTTCTAAGTGATGTAATCCGTAAATCAAAGTTTGTCAAATTCAGCGCGAAGAAGTTCCAATTTTTGAAAAAAGATGGGAAGGTAGTTGCTCAGTATCACCAAGCCCCTAGAGGACAATAGGTGGTTGATTGGAAAATTCGACCGTCAAGCTCAACTTACCGCCCATGACCTCAACATAACTACGCAATGTTGAAAGCATTAGATCATTCCTTTCTTCCATCCTAGCGATTGTTACCTAACGAATATTGAAAATATCCGCAAATTGCGCCTGAGTGAGATTCTTGGCTTTACGTATCATTTGAAGTGTTAGGTATTCTGCTTGCAACCGGTCAGCTTCCGCAAGAATTTGCTCACGACGCGCTTCAGGAAGTCGATTCAATTTTTCGTTTAAAGAACGGCCCATAATTTTCTTCCTATCCGCTCTCTACCGTTACCAGTTGCCTCACAGTCAGGCGGGTCTTGTTCCACTCCACGTGCAACAATTGAACCAAATAATTTCACATTTCTGTCGTTACATCGTTTTTCATTTCACTGTCGAGCACTACGTTCTAAAACAATGAAATTTCCGTTATAACCGATCTTGCGAGAAACACGCTTGCCCTTGATTGCTAAAACTCGCCCTGTTGGCACTTGAGTTGTTTTGCCCGAGTTATATGCCAGCTCAGCACGTGACGGAACAACACGTGCACCAATTTTAGTCAGTCCCTCCTTTGCCAAATCAGGTAGGGGTTTAGCAGGTATTTTTTTTCCTGTTACAGAGGATGTCTTAGTCTTCGCATACAAACCGCGGCCAATCTTGATAAGAGACTGTTCAGCAACCAATTTTCTTAACACTCGGCCTGTCTGGTCGCGGTCTGATAAGTCTAAGAAATCCATGGGTGTGAAAACCGAATCTTTGCTGCGACTCAATCTGTATCTGACCCTGCTTTCCAAAGTTTTAAGAACCATAGTACTATTCTACAAATATACGACATCTATCAGATGCAATTATACGACATCAATATTATATATTAATGTCATAATTATCTGTATTTAATACTATTATCTGATTCAGTCAGAATCTTCGAAGTTATTATGATGTAGATGTCGTAATTTGAAGCATGTGGGGTTGCATCGTCATATTTGGAATATTCGAAAATTTTTGTAACGTAAAAATCAACTGTTGAATTAACTACAGAGAGTTCAACAGAATTAACAATCTAGACTTGGTGGGCACGGTTGCAGCATATCTAAACCTCTGCAACCCTCAAATTTAAATTCGAAATTCGCCTGCTTCTAAAGGCGTAGGGTTTCTTGTTCGAGTTTACAAGTATTTTGAATCGCCAAGGGTGTGTCTCACTATCAATCTGCCGCACACAGACCCTTACTCACATCAAGCGTCGGCAACTGGATAAATTCTGCTCCGTTTTTTCCTGTGCTAAGCGCAATTCGCAGAGTTTTGGAGGTTGAGCCAAAACTCTCCAGAAGTTCCAAAGTATTGCCCTAATCTCAAAGCCGAATCACCGGCAATAGAACGCCAACCGTTGACAATCTCAGTGATGCAGTTTGAATTCGAATCGAAAGAGGCAGAAAAGAACTGCCTACATAATGGGTTTGTAGTCGGGGTCGACTGGACAATTTTCAAAGACATTCTGATTAAATTTAGCATCGACCACAATTCATTCATTCTGGTGGTGGAAACGGATCATCTCCATAGGAATCACGTTCGCGAATTCGGCCATCACGCCCGTGGATGTAAAGTTCTGTTTTCTGATTCCGAGCGAACTCACGTGCGACTTTTTTAGCTTCTCGTTGAGTATCAAACTTCCGTGTTACTCGATCAGAACCAGTCTTGCGAACTGCCCATTAATCACCTCTGGGAACGACATGTTGACCTTTTCTACTCATTGCATTACTCCCTAATTTCAATTTACGGCCTTCGCGCAGGTGGGTTTATATAACCGATATTAAATTATAATATGTAAACCTATCTCAGAACAAACATGGAGGACTGATATGTTTGCTCAACGTTTGAAGCGCGCACGTAAAGCAGCTGGGCTTTCCATGAGTAAACTAGCCGAAGAGGTTGGTGTGTCTGCCAATGCAATAAAGAAGTATGAACACGGCATCAATATGCCGTCGTCAAACAATCTGCTGAAGATGGCAAATGCGCTGAACGTACGCACTGAATATTTTTTCCGACCGGTAGAGGTTGAACTTCAGGAAATTGAGTATCGAAAAAAATCCAACCTCCCAAAGAAACTGCTCAATCGATTAACAGTAGATGTGATGAATCAGGCTGAGCGATGGTCCATGCTACTTGACCTGTATCCAGATACAGACAATCCCATTCCGACATTTTCATTGCCTGCCGAACTTCCCGCAGAAGTGAGTGACTATGAGGATATCGAAGATATTTCCAACCAAATGCGCCAGGCATGGAACCTGGGGTTGGACCCAATACCAGAACTCGTCACTGCAATGGAGTCCAAAGGCGCCATGATCATCTGTACGCAAGTGGAAGGAGTCAATCGGTTTGACGGACTAGCTGGCCGAATCGGCAATATTCCAGTTGTTGTATTTTCCAACCATTTAACCGGTGACCGCCAACGCTTTACATTGGCTCATGAACTGGGTCATCTCGTACTGTTCAACCGTTTAGCTGAAAACCTTGATGAAGAGAAGGCATGCAATCGATTTGCCGGCGCGTTTCTATTGCCGAAAAAAGCCGTTGTGGAAATTATGGGAAAGCACCGACATACGATCGAACCAATTGAACTGTTGCTGCTAAAGCAAGAGTTCGGCATCAGTATGACGGCGATCCTTATGCGTTTGGAACAGTGCGGTGTGATATCCGCCAATCTGAAAAAACAGTACTTCATAGAATTCAGCAAGCTAGGCTGGCGAAAAAAAGAGCCCGGTGAACCCTATCCTAAGGAAAGTACATTTCGGTTCAAACAACTCGTATGTCGAGCGTTGGCCGAAGAATATATCGGAGAATCAAAAGCAGCTGAACTACTAGGCATGTCGGTTTATCGATTTCACATGAGTCGAAAACTGGAAGGCAATCTGGAGGGTAGTATTGGTAGATCAGAACCAATGACGAATTGGAATGCATGCACAGCAGTGGAACGTGACCCTCACAATATAAGCGGAGCTTGGGCATTTATAGGAACCAGGGTGCCAGTGTATGCGCTATTTGAGAATCTGGAAAGTGGGGCGACTGTTAAAGACTTCCTGAAATGGTACCCCGAGGTAAACGAATGGCAGGTGGCGGCTGTTCTCGATCACGAAATTGAATCCCTAAAGTCAATTGCCGAATCGTGAAGATTCCGTTCGACCACGGTACTCCCTCATCCTTACGATTACACCTTACAGAACATTCCGTGGACAGGTCCGCGGAGAAAGGATGGGAGTTATTTGAGAATGGAGAGTTAATCCATAAGGCCGGAGAAGAAGGTTATGAAGTCATAGTGACCACGGATCAGAGTATGCGATATCAACAAAACCTAGCTGGTAGAAGACTTGCAATTGTAGTATTGATGTCCACGGCATGGGCGCGGGTGAAGAATTGCATTCAGGAAATTCACACAGCAGACGAAGATGTAAATCCCGGACAAGTGAGAGAAGTTCCGATCCATCGATTGAGCACTAGATAGTAATCTTCCATTGTGCCGAGGCTATCTTCAAGTAGCTAATTCACAAGTCATCTATGCATGAAGCGTTAGCCAATCGAAAAGTCCGTTTCTAACAACCCACTCACTATTGTGCTTGTTTGAGTCATACGATGGCTTCGAAATACGGTCTCATAACACTGGCAACTCGATTCATTTCCGCAAACCGCCAAATTTCGTTGACAGTGGCTTGTTTACGAGATAGACATTCCTTCAGAGCTTCAATCGCAACATCCGTTCCTACCTTGTTTCGATGCTTGAAACAGTCCGCGACCGTTTTGGCTGGAATTGTAATTGGCACCGATACCCCTTCGATCCTATGACGCTCCAAACCTACCGAAAGTGCTTCAGAACTGGATCGAATGACACGCAACGACACGGGTAAACTCAGAGGAGTCCATCTGCCATGTTCAATAAACACCCAAACCTGGTGTGGCAGTTGAGTAGTCAATACGTGGAATTGGAGTGCTGACAGAAGGCAGATTACACCTTGTGGAATCGCTTTCGACACCATTGCCAAACTGTGTGAAGCGGTAATTTCTGCTTCTGTGTATTGATAGATACCGCGTCCTATGCGCAATAATACGCCCTCATCCTGAAGCCGCCGCAGATACGTATGCGGCACACCTGCAGCATAAAAGTCTTTAGCCCGCAGTATCTCACCGCTACGAGCCAATTCCAAAGCCCGATCTCGTAATGTTTCTCTTTTCAAAATGCTTGATTTTATTTATTCTATATAATCGATGATAATTATATAGTATTCATAACATTTTTGGAAACTACCTCAACTTCAAATGATCAGCATCTAACAGTCAAAAATACGACGAATGACTGTGTAGTTAGCTTTTCAGTTAGTAGCTAACTTGAAGAATTGGTGGGCACGGCAGGGAAGAATTCGAACTTTTGCCGAAGTACGCTTTCAATTTAACCTTAACTCGGAATTGTACTTCTTACGTAAAAATTTTGAATAACGTTTTTTAGACAATGCGAAAAAATCAAAATTAAGTCACTGGTGTCCCGTTTAAAAATCAAATAATTTCAACTGCTTAGGCCCGGGCACCGGTTCCAGATTGTATCCGTGATCTGTAAATAGTTGATAAAGCGGGATTTTCTCAAACAGTGTCGTATCCAGAAGCTGCGAAATAGTGTAGAGACTGGTATCCAAGCCAAGCCGTTTTTTGATGATGGCAAGCAGCACATATACCGAAACCCCGATCCAGATTTGAGTCTTGACCGCATTTTCACTGGTGCCGTAGAACGACTTGATTCGCAGATGCTGTTTGATCCACTTGAAATGCAGTTCCACCTGCCATCTGTTTTTATACAGCTCAGCGATGGTCAGTGCCGGCAGATAGGTATTGTTGGTCAGAAAGATCAAGGTCCTGTCCCGCTCCCGGTCGACATACCTGATGCGTCGCAGCCTGTCTGGGTAACGCTTTGCGCTTTCAGTTCCAGTCAGCACACCGCTTTGGTCGTAGACCACCCCTTTTCCCCGGTTGTTTGCATGCGAGTAAAGCCGGCGGAACTGGGTGTTTTTGACTTGGCGCGCACCACGAAATAACTGCCGAGCTGGTGAAACGTGTATAGACGCTGGTAATCAAGGTAGGCACGGTCCATCACGTAAATTGCACCGGGTTCTGGCAACAGTGCATCAAGAATGTTCACGTCGTTGAGCTTCGCTTCGGTGATTTCGATGAATGAGGGAATGTTTCCCTGCAAATCCAACAACGTATGCAGCTTGATGCCGGACTTGGTTTTTCGAAACCGTGCCCACGGAAACAGTGACAGGCACAGGTCGATGGTTGAGGAGTCGAGTGCATAGACGGTTTCCTGAAGGTTCAACTCAGTGTCTTCGGGACCGTAAAGCGGGCGGGCCAGTGCAATCAGACGCTGGGCATAGTCGGCATAGATGCGCCAGTCGCGCCGCTCGTTGGCTTTTGCCAGCGTGTTTCGGTGAATGCCGCCGGACAAACCGAGATGATACAATTTGTCCCCATGGGCACGCAGACAGATGACCAGGTCTCGCAGGCTGCTTCGGCGGTTCAGTTGGGCAATCGCCATGGCGCGGTAGTGTTGGGAGCAGCGAAACGAACGGACTCTGCGGTCGCCCTGATAGCGGCGTACACATCGGTCGAATGTGTGCCACGGTGAAAAATCCATGACTTGAGAGAAAACATATTTGCCCGAATGCATGATTGAGACCTCTAGATTGACAACAACAATGTGGCGCGGTGTCGGTGCATTCTGCGCTGAAATCGCCAACACCCCAAAACAGTGTTTTATCTTATTGTTATCAATCAGATACAAATCTTTCTTCTCTCGTTAACGGGACACCAGTGAAATTAAGTGGTAACTTCAATCCATGAAATTGACCGAAATTTTTTATTGAATGAAAGAGGTACTTTTAGGTATTGAATCGGCATATTCTTGCAAATCCAACAGAGGAATTTCATAAGCGTCTCTGACGTTGTTGGAATTCAGTGTGCATCACACTATGCAAAAGGGTTGTCTCCCGGCCCAAGATAGGTTATGTCAAGACTCTGCCTGTCAGCATGCAAATTTGCATAATAAACACCGCCACTCAACAAATCTAAGCGAAATTTTGTTCGTCCTAATATGTCTCCATTGGCAGCTACAACGTGTGTGTGATTATCATTGCTATTTATTACCTTTAGACATGTCGAAGGAGATTGCTCAGTTTGGTGTAAATTCCAAACTACTGGTATTACTGCACTTTGTTGGCTCCATGTTTTTGTCTCTGGTGGGTTGTAATCTTCTATAAATGTCTTCCACATTTGTGCAGTTTCAGGGGTTGGCCAATTTTCTGATTTTGTTAGTTCTACAATGGATTCTGATTTTAGCCACTGATTTAAAGCAAATGCGGTTGTAAATGTTGCCGCACAATCACTAACAGCCTTGATGGCTGCTTGCCGTGAAGTAAAACCAGCTTGCATAAGCAATGCAGCAGATCGACTTAAACTACCAGTTTCTAAAGCAGGAATAACTAATCCGGTTTCAAATTTTTCTATGGTCATGCCTTCAGAAATGATATCTTGATTGGCCTCCGCCCTCACCCTAACTGCTTCCATTCCCCATGGAAGGCGGTAAACAAGACCATCCTCGACAAACTGCAGTACTTCGTTAATCTTGTCACTATCTCTATTTGAAACAGATAGTCCCTTTAACCAAAGCGACAGAAGATCTCGCCAATCTTTTGGATAGGAAATAGGAGTGAAAGGTTGAATTGGAAAAACAATCTCAGCAAATTGAATGATAGCAGTTATTGTCTTTTCTTCATTTCCTTCGCGAATTTGCAAATTTGCTTCTATAAGTAATCTATTTGCTTCATCTGCAATTTCATCTAGCCTTTTTCCAGTATCGAGACCTACACCTGCAAGAAAATAGCCTCTTCTCTGAGACGACGTGCTGTTATTCCATATATGTTTAGCTCTTTGAGCTAGAGCTGTATTGTGAAGATTCTGTGTTTCTTTTGATTCTCTCGCTAGTCGTCTTTGCCACAGAGATGATGCCAATATTTCGTCTAACAGTCTTGGAATTTCCTCGAATTCTACTTCCCTCTCTCCGACAAGGCTGAGTATTGCACCATCTAGACTTGATAGATTACTCCACCATTTCTCATCCTGTTGATTTTGCTCTGTATCCGATTCTTCAACCACCTTATGAAACCTCCATTCGTTTGCATTATTGGCAACATATTCAATGAATTCTTCCAACGGCGGTTGGTTGAGACTCTTATGCATGCGAAGAAGCAATGAATTGACTAGGCGAAGTAGACCGCTTTCCATATTTCTTGTTTCCGTATTACGAATCAATTCTTGCCAATTTTTTTGTCTTGCAGTGTGCTCATCAAATATTGGATAAATCACTAGTCCTTTTACATCCACAAACGCTCTACCAGCTCTTCCAATCACATTCTTAAATTCTGAAGATTCGATAATTTGATTTCTGCCCAATTCAGAATTAAATCTAGTTAAGGAATGAAAAATAATTGCGGTAGCAGTTAAATTTAATCCCTGAGCCAATGTAGGTGATGAAATTGTGAGTTTTAAAATACCATCCCGTAGTAATTTTTCTATTTCCTTCCTGAATGGAGTAGGCAAAGAACCATGGTGTACAGCCACTCCAATACTCAGGCATTCAAGAACAGGATGTCCCTCACCAAACCACTCTAAGCCCATTGTTTTAGCCAGTGCAAGTCTTTCTTCCGAATCTGAAATTACGGACGGCAAAGCTCCTCTCTTGTTCAAATCTACAACTATCCTTGCAAGCGATTCTACAGACGATTTTTGTGGGCAGTAAACTAAAACCGTATAGTTGTCCTCCATTAACCGCCAAGCACTTGCTAAAGTTAATTCTTGAGCATTATTGGGGAAAGGATTTCTTCTGATACCGGGATTTGGTACCGATGGAACAAACGATTTTATATATTCGTTGACGAATGAATTTTCCTCACCCACACTTATATCGAGCCTTCCACTTTTGCTGTGGTTATTCCAAAGCACTTCTCCAAACAGCAGGTCCGTTGGTCTCCAGCTACTCTTTATCGCTTCCCCTTCTTCATCCCGCCTGAGCCACCTAACGAAATCTTCAAGTTGATCTCCTCCCGGTAAAATTGCTGAAAGACAAACTATTCGTCGAGTAGACGCGTCAGATCTTTGAAGCAGTCTTTGTATCTGCACTTCGTATTTGATTTCGCGTTCACTCAAGCCAATCATATGCCCTTCATCTAGAATAACTAGCCCAACATCATTCCCTGATCCGCAAATAAAAAGTTGCAGAAAATGATAAAGCCCTGTAAAATCAGAGAGATATTGAAAAAAACGCCCAATTCGGCATTCACCCAATGGGTGAATTCGAAACGGCTCTCAGATTTCGCAAGGCTTATGAAGATTCTACCATACAACACTGCGGCAAGCTGCCACAATTTCACCTCCAGAGCCGGTCTGGTGGTGCCAGCCGAACTGCTCAAGCGCCTTGAGCTGTCACAGCTCATTGATTCGTCAATGCCCACACCCGGCAGCAATCGAGGCTACCGGCACAGCGCCATTTTCAATACCTTCATGCTGATGTTCCACGAAGGTGCGGGGTGCATCGACGATGTGCGCCACCTGCGCAGTGAACCGGCGCTGATGAAGCTGTTGGGTTTTGGGACGATTCCCTGTGCCACGACGCTGGGTGGATGGCTTCACAGAGTCGGCGACAGTCGACAGATGATCTCGGTTCTCGAGCAGGTCAACCGCGCGGTGATGAAAGCGACGCTGGGTGATCGAAAGTGCGTCACTTTGGACATTGACGCATCGGCGATTCGGTCGAAGAAAAAAGACGCGAAGTGGACGTATAAGAAGCATCGCGGGTACATGCCGATGTTCGGTCACATTGCCGAGACCGGTCAGGTGGCTGCGGCTGAGCTTCGCGAGGGCAATGTGCCGCCTGGGGCTGAGAATGTTGAGTTTTTCCGGCGCTGCCGCGCGGCGCTGCCCGAAGGGGTGGGTGTCACTCGCTTCCGGGCCGATGCCGCCTCCTATCAGGCGGGCATCATCAATGATTGCCGCGCACACGGCATCCGTTTTGCGATTCGGGCGAAGATGGACAGTGCGGTGAAGAAAACGGTACTGGACATTAAGGATGAGGATTGGAATGCGGTTGTGAATGCCGACGGTGCGGTATTGGAAGGCGAGTATCTGGCCCGTACGCTGCATGTGATGGAAGATGTGCCTGAGGCTTTCTGTCTGGTGGTGCAGAAAAAACGGGTGCGGGACAAGCTGCCGGCCGACGCTGGGATGCCTGACGGGACTGAGCAGCTGAAGATGGTTTTCAAAAATGAAGGCCTGCACCAGGTCGATGTGCAAAGTGCGGTCAGCGGCAGGTACATCTACCGGGCGATTGCGACCGATCTGGACCTGGACCGCTTCAGTGACGGCGAGATTGTATGGTGGTACAACCAGAGAGGGGACAGCTCGGAAAACCGGCTCAAGGAAATTCGCAGTGACTTCAGCGCGGCGCATCTGCCGTGCGGCGAGTTCAAAGCCAATGTCGCGTACCTGCTTCTGTCTTCGATTGCCTTCAATCTGCTTGCGCTGATGCGCATGAAACTGCCGCAGGAGTGGTATGGCGTGCGGGCGATCAGTTTCCGTCACCGACTGTATGCGATGGCCGGACAGGTGGTTCGCCATGCGCGGCAGTGGACCCTGAAAGTCAGTGCGGCCAAACTTCCTGTCCTGGAACAGTCGCTTTGGGCCATCCGCCGCTGCAGCCTGTCCTGACTTCTCATTCGTTCTGAAACGGCTTTACACTACAGATCATGGCAGTCAGTCTACTGTCAGGGACAGGCTTGCGCCGGATTTGCTGCTGAGCCGCCAGATTCGCTTCGCAGTGGGTTCAGCCGGGTAAAATGGTCACCGATTTCGGTGTGTGGCTTGATGGTTTGGAAAATCCTGGCGCTTCGAACCGCCAGAGTGCCGAAAATCTCGCCTTAGCCGCCGCTGGCAGTCTCTAACTGAGGATTAGGGAATTTGGTGAGCACGGACGCAACGTATCCTAACCTTTATAATCTTCAATTTTCGAATCGGAATTCGCCCACCACTAAAGACAACACAGTAGTTCTATCTTTTGCTACCATATACTCATCGATTGAGTACTAGATCGTAATCATCCATAGCTCCGAAACCATCAGATTTCTGCTTTCAATAGAACGCTTCTCTAATATTGTTGGTTGGCTCTTTCCAACCTCACTCTACTTCTTCAAGTGGGTGATTTCTACAGACCTAAGCGATTGCTGGCCAAATGTAGTTTGGTGGAACGGTTGGAATTTTTACGAAACCTGGTTACCAAAATTTTCTAAGTTAATTTTTCGTAGTCGCCGAATTCACAATTTCAGTTCTCGAATTGCGAACGTCGATCAATTTCACTAGTGGAGGCTGTCTCGAAAAACAGAGATAGTGCTTCGATCAGATTATCGCGCGCTTCAGCAACAGTAGCACCTTGGCTGGCAACATTTACATCTGGACATAAAGCAACATATCCATCACTTTCACATTCGACAACGGCGGTTAATCGTTTTTTCATTCTGTTCATCCTCTCAAAGCTTACTCAACAATTGATAACAAATTGCCTTCATTTGTCATCTTTATTTATTGCGTCAAACTTGGTGGGTACGGCTGGGAAGAATTCAAACCCTAGCTAAAATCCCTTTTCAATTCAATTATTGCAAATAATTGTAACAGTCAGTCTATTAACAAAATTAATCTCTCAAACTGCATGCACCTTGATACAAGAAACAGGAGTTTTTTCACGATCAACCCCCAGTTACTTAGATGCGAAAACTTCCTATAGTTCTATGCCAGCGAAATTAAAGACATATCTAGCGTTGATCTGTAATTGCTCATTAAAATCGGCTATCGAAATACTTTTCGAGTGTGCCACCTGCTCCGCTGTTTTGATGGAGACCGAAGGATCGTACTTGCGGTCATCGACAGATGTAAAAGGCGCGTCCGTCTCAATCAGTAATTTTTCTTTGGGTAGAATATTAACTAATCTGTGGCCTGTCTCACTTGCCAACATTCGTAGATTAACTGAAAAGTAACAACCAAGTTCGAGAGCCTTTTTAGCCGTGTTCTTTTGTCCTGAATACCAATGCAGGATTGAAAGTACACGTTTTTCGCTTGTATATTGTGCAATCATGTCCACAACTTGATTTGCTGCTCGTCGGCTATGTATGCTGAGTACACGATGACCCAGATTATCGGCACGCTTCAGCACCCGGGAAAAAACGTCCATTTGACGCTCCCAGCTCATGCTGTTGCGCACGCTCCCATCAAGGCCTATCTCACCAACAAACGGTGTCTGGTCCATACACTCCTCCAACAGAGCAACCTCTTTATAGCGTTCTCCAACAAGTTCTGGATGTAACCCTACAGCGGAATATACATGACGACTCTTGTCAGTCCACTTTCGATTCTGAACCCAAGCTTTTGGTGTAGTTGTCACCGCAAGAACTGCAATTTGGTGCTCCTCACACTCTTTAATGAGGGTGGGAGGGTTAGAGTGCAAATCGACGTGACAATGGAAGTCAAAACCTCGAAATATAGTTCCGTTTCCCATGCCTATGCTATTGGTACTTTTTCCACCAATGCTCCAACTTCGCTGATGCCTCGCTTAAATACTTCGGTGTAATCCTTAATTTCCGTTACTGAGTAGTCATTAAGCGGACCAGGCTTGTGTATGAGTATGTTCGCAAGGTCGGTGTTCTTACATAGCCTGCGGTGCATCATCTGGAAGCTGCGAACATCTGCAGACTCCGATTCTCGTGCATTCAGAGGTCGGGCATACAGGTTTGGAATTGAGTATGTTGTAGTATCACCACCATATGCTGTCTCGATTGATGCGCGTCGGATTAAACACGGTGTGCAATAACCGCAGTGCACCGGTGAAAGGCCCTTCCATCGACTTTTCGTAATTGAGGAGCAGGAGATGGTGATATCGTAATTGTTGGCGATGAATGTTGGGTTTGCACATTCTGACAACATTTGACCTTTGGTCTTGAATCTATAAGGATTGGACAACTGTGCGGTAATATTGAGATTGTCTAGCAGCTCTTGCCAACGAGCCATATAAAATGGATGTGTTGTTCGTGTACTCCACGCACCTAGTCTCAACGGATCAAGTGGTACATTGAGGGAAATGAGGCCATTTTCAGGAACATAGATTGGCGTCGTTCCCTCGATTGCATCAGCAACCAACACGGCCAATGCGAAAAAAATGAACGAGCGGCTGCGTGTCGTCGTTTCGACACCAAGTCCGGGCAAGTCATTCTTATCAAAACTAACATTTGCTCGCACATGACGTGGGGTGAATTCCCCATACTGTCTACACAACTTCGCAGCACAATGTTCTTGACTTTTAGTACTCGCATCTTTATAGTGGCTGACAAACATAGGGTTGTTCCCGTTTTCGAGTAGGTCAATAGCACCAACAAAACTGTCAAGACCGCCCGAGAACAGACAAACCGAATTCAAATTTGTGCCAACCAGTTGAGATGGCCGATTGATGAGCGATTTCATCCCCTTTTGTCTGGCACGAAAATATACAGACCAGAGATCGCCTGTTAAGAATCGCAGCATTCGTTCAATTAGTTGAGCATTGTCGGACCACAGACCAACATTGGAGACAGGTAGGTATAAATCGATTTCGCGAGTCCAACTATCCTGGGCGTCGTCCCACCGCGATATTCTTGTGTCTGCGGCAGTAACAGTCGCCGCTAGAATCGCTAAATCAATTGCTATCTCGTTCGGATATATGCAACGCTGTAATAGCTGATCAAGGATTTGTCCGATACCGTGATCTATTCTTTTGTCTGCACTGATGAAATTAAGTGTAGACATCTTGGAGCTCTTGTCAACGAATGTGACTTTCGCTTTGTCGGCTGCACTCAACCGAGCCACTATGCTATGTCTTCTCATCCTTCTTGATCTCCAATTTGCTCAAGAAGTTTCCAAGCTTCTAAGTAGGTTTCATCAACAATGTCTCTGATATCATCATCGGTCATGTCTGAAAGATTCGAAAGGTCGCCAAGGAAAGAATCCCGTACACTTCGTTCAATATAGTTTCTGAACTGATGGTCAAAACTATCGATGTTCGCAAGATCATCAGACAGTTTAAAACCGTTAACGCCGATCTCCTGATAAAGTCGTACTTCTATTGAGTGTGCTACAAAATTCAAGAATAGTTCTCGAACCTGTTCTTCTGTTAGTGCATCTAGATTATCGATATTGAATTGATCAAGATCTGCGATTGTTTCAAGCCATGCGTCTCTTGAGATTGCGTCGTCGATTAGTCCACCATCTTGGCAAACAATTTCGGTTAGCCCAATAAAGATCTCTTCAACACTACGGCCCGAAAGGTTCTGGAGGTTGTGTCGACGTAGAGTTTCCTGTATACCATCACGCTGCAATCCACGGAGCACACCAAGAGTTTTACTCGCTGCGGTTCGTGATGATGCCATACGTCGTACCGCATTATTGCTACCATTTGTACCGGTACGAACGTAATCCCGAACCGCTCGGCGAAGTGCGCTTTGGTCACTTCCTCCAGACCTAGCGAAACGTGTAAAGTTTGCTCTCGCAGTACGAAATCGTCCTCCTTCTACAGGCAGAGGCAAAGGCGGTTTCGTTCCGCCGATGTGTCCGTTCTGATCACCGTCTCCATTAACACCATCACCGGGCAGCGATTCATCATCGCCTCCTGGTAACGGTCCAGTATCTGGCTCATCAAGCCAAGATGGAACGAGGGATTTTCCAGAACCAGTACCTGATGTGGAGGCAGAAGTTCCCATCAGCTCGTCACTTATTGAAGTGTTGAGATGGCAACCCGTGCAGCTGAGCTAAGCTGCTTGTTGTCATCCTGATCTGCCCAACTGCGGAGCAATTCAATTAGTCTCTCCTGAGCCTGTGGTTCCGTGATGGATTCGCTCCAGCCTTTAACCACCCAAAGTCCCAGATCCGTAGGGTCAAAAGCTTCCAGCAAGGCGACAAGTTCGATTTGGAATTGTGAGTGAAGTTTTGCTACTGTCGCGAGACCAACTATTCCTTGAGGTTCAGTCTTGAAACTTCCGGCTCTGAGTACATGCTCACGCAAACCGCTGAAAACTGTGTCCGCATCTGTGGTGGTTAACCCTCTCACCTCCTGTTCCGCTGATCTAACTTCAATTTTTGCACCACAAAGCTGAGTAATTAACGTTTCCAAGCCGCTTTGAACCGTGGCACTCGCTAACAAGCGTTTTTCACGTGCTACGAATACGTACGGACGAAGATCTTCAGAAGCCAGTTTGGGTTCGATTTGAAGCCATTTTTTTGGGAATAATCGTTAATAGTTGACAAAACCAACTTTTTGAAATATACTTTCCAACGTAGAAAAATCAGGTGGGAAGTATATTTCATGCACAAGAGCAGAAAAGACCGAAAGCGTGTCAGCCTTTACGAGTTTCTGGAACAGTTTGCGACGGAGTCCGATGCGATGGAATACATCGAATCGCTGCGCTGGAAAGACGGGCGCATCTGTCCGCGGTGCGAATCGACAAAGACCCGTCAGGCCAGTCATAAGACCATGCCCTACTGGTGCAGACCGTGCCGCAAATATTTCAGCGTCAAGACCGGAACACTCATGGAAGGCAGCAACATCACGTATCGGAAATGGCTGATGGGCATTTATCTGCTGTCGACGTCACTGAAAGGGGTTTCGAGTTACAAGCTGGCCAACGACATCGGCATGCATCAGTCGAATGCCTGGTTCATGGCCCACCGGATCAGAACGGCCTGGGCGAACAATGCATCACAGCTGTTTGGCTGTCAGGTGGAAGTGGACGAGACTTATCTGGGTGGCCGGGAGAAGAACAAACATAAGGATAAGAAGCTCAACGCTGGGCGAGGGGTGGTCGGCAAAACTGCGGTGGTTGGCATCAAGGAACGCACCAGCAGGCAGATCAAGTCATTCAGGGTGGCCGATACCAAGGCCATCACGCTGCACCAGATTGTCTGTGACAGCGTTTCAGAAGGCTCAACGGTCTATACGGATGATGCGAGCGCCTATGAAGGACTTCAGCAGCATGGCTACAGGCATGAGACAGTCAGACATTCGGTTGGTGAATATGTCAGGGGTCAGGCGCATACCAATGGCGCCGAATCGTTCTGGTCATGTCTGAAGCGCGGCTACTACGGCGTGTATCACAAAATGAGTCCCAAGCACCTGCAGAAGTATGTGGACGAGTTCAGCGCCCGGCAGAATGTTCGTGAACTGGATACCATGGTCCAGATCGACACCACCATCTGCGGACTGTTCGGCAAACGGTTGAAGTACGTCGAGCTGATCGACGGAATGGATGGCCGCATTCACTGACCGGCATTCAATCGTGTCAAAGCAGTCTCGAAAACCGGCTCCGCCAGGCGATGTTCCGCCCATGACCGACTTCGAAATTGACGATGTCGTATCCATTCTGATGGGTGTGAAGCCGAAATCCATGCAGAACCCGGACCGACAGAAATCTTCCAAAAAATCGAAAAAATCGGATTGATTTTACACTTGTCAACTATAAACGATTATTCCCATTTTTTTAACCATTCGCGTTCAAGCCAATTTGATTTTTCGGTTTGTTGAAATCTTGGTTCTTCCTGGCTATTATTTTCGCCGGTATTCTCACTCTCATTGTCGGGCCCATCAGATTGCTCGCTTTGTTCGAGAAAAACAAGATCAGAGACCGTACCGTCGCTGGCATGCATCGCTTGCGTTGACATATACTCGTAGAAGTCTCGCTGAAACCTCTCGGCAAGCATCAGTTTGGCCAATACTGGTCGCTTGATTTGCTGACCGATGCCTCGCGCTTCAGCTATGACTTGTCTGATAAGAATGGTGTTAAGGAAGCGCTTTATCTGACGTGGATTACCTTTGGTGCCTTCCGCAAGAATTGGTGCAATTTGCTGTGCAAGCATGAAGGCAGAATTCAGTTTATCTGTGGCATTCTCATCAACTTTCTGGATTTCTTCTTGTGACAGATTAGCCGCTTGCCATGGCTCCTTCAGGCAATCTTTGGCATTCACCAACAGATTTTTAAAACCATCGTGGTTCTCACCGACGAAGCTCCGCAAGAGCAGCAAGGTCACGTAGATTCGTGTTTCTGGTACTCCTAACGCTGGAATGCGGAATGGCACTTGAATTAGCTTTTCCAAGTAGTTTTGAGTATACGTCAATGGTCCCGACACCGTGGGCAAATTCGGAAAATGTTGTCTCACAGCATATTCGATCATGGCCTCATCAGCTCCTATCACAAATGCCGACCTAGGAACAAATAAGAAAAGCCTAATTGCTTCAAGAGTCTGAATTGCAGTCGCAGGCAGACAACGGTCCAGATCATCAATTAGTACGATAAGCTGTTCGATCTCTGCTTCATTGAGGAGGTCTTGAAAGTCCTCGCGGAACTTATGAATCGTTTCGGGCAGGTTATCGCTATGCTCTCCAAGTTCCAGAAATCCGGCAATTTCTTCTACTCTGTCCAGTGCTTCACTTCCTTCAAAATTTTTGAAATCCTGCTTATAGCCTCGTAACGCTTGCAACACCGTCTCAATTTGATCTGGTGATGGGAGACCTGCCAGTACATTGAAAGCGACACCACCGCCACGCTTGACAACTTTGAGCCAGTTGACTCGTTGCAGGAGCTTGCTTGCTTTTTCTTTTACTTTCTGGAGAGTCGGCCGCTGGCGACATAACTCAGTAACTATAGCCTCGATAAGGACCGTTTTAGCGTCATCGAATCCTTCAAACGTCCATCCGTTGAACCAGAGTACGACTACATTTTCATCAGAGCTCAACTCGGTTTCGATCATCTTCAAAATACTTGATTTGCCCGCTCCCCAATCTCCGTGAATACCTACTGTGAATGGATGCTCGCGATCATCTTTCAGTATTCTTACGACGGTCTGCGAGATGGCCTCGTAGTTCAGGTAATCTATTTCTGACTCATGATCTGGTATCAGCATGATTTAGCTCAAAGGTGAACGCATTTCGAACCAACTATTACTAGTCTCATTTTGAATTGTGATATCCCTCGATTGTACTAACCGTTTTCGCTGCAGGATCAATACCCATACTTAGCGACTGCAAAATTCATCACTAACAAACTAAAAATCTAGTGTGGTTGTAGAAATATCGTAGTAGAGCATTGGCTACTCTATATTCCTTATTCAATTTGCGGCTAAACGTGTGAATCAGAAAAATATTGAATTACGGAAACGTGACTACGCATTCAGCTGGTTGGTTAAGCCATTGAATTGTCCTCTGATAGATTGTAGCGATTCTTTGTCTGTTCTCAGCAACTGCTGAACCGCATTTTCGTAGTCAAATCTATTCTGAAAACCCAGAGTCTTTGCAATTTCAGTTAACACACTACCTGCCATGAGTAGTGCATTTCTTTCACCATTGAGATTGGGAAATTGAAGATTAAACGGATTACTATTCTGAATTACTGACATTATGTATCCGAAGTTTTTTTGGTTGGATTCGCAACTCCTCATCACCTAGTTAGGGAGGACGAGGAGCAAATCCACAAGTTAATTGCCTAGCAATTCGTGACGTGGCAAAAGATCTCTCAGCACATATACGCGATGAGCTGCAGCGGCCTGGTAAAATTGAAATACTGGTTTTCGGAACACTGCTGAAGAATTTACTATGTCTTCAGCTAAATGTTCGCGCTGCTCGTTCCAATCGTGGTTCTCGTAGCTTGGGATACACTCTCCTGGCCCTTCATAAAGGTCTCCGCAATTGGCAGCTTCTTGCCAATACCCGATACGTTCCTGCTTACGTCCGGGTCGTTCAATAATTTCTTTGATTCGCTCCGAGATGTTCTCCCACTCCCGACCGTTGTCCGCTCCTTCCACATCGCGGAAATTTCTAATTTCCCTGAACATGCTATGAAGTGCTTCTGCACCTTCGAGAAAGGTAGTTGGGTTGTTGCGTTCCTGAATACCACTCCTTCCCATTCCGTTTTTATCTTCGTACTCGAATTACCAGTGCATATAAGGCCGGTCCGGATAAGTGAGTGCCGCCCCATGACCGAGCGCGCCAGAACCGGTTTCCGCTGCTTCGGATTTCACTGATTGCCACAATCGTTTTATGTTCGGCAGGAACCCACCCTCTCGACCGTATCGATTTCGAAATCGCTCCCCCTTATGACTGATATGTTTTTGTAGATCTTCTTCGAACTGGTCTTCGTTTACGATATTCAAGGTTTGTTCATTTATCCTATTCTTTCTCGAAGAAACTCCGCTGAATCCGTAATGAGAAAAAGTGCCGGCAAACACATGTGCAGTAATTCCCAACAAAGGTAGGTAATAGTTCTTTTCCGATAATTGGATATGGTGGTGAACTAGTTCTTGGGCTACCCTACTGTTTTTGCGACAAATCAGCTTCTCCGTGTATTCCTCGCCTTCATTCCCGGGGATGAAATGAAAAGGTACCCAAACGTGACGCTGATCTTCTGGGTCAATATTCGCGACATCCAAAAAATGATGTGCGGTCGCATCAACATCGAGTCGTGCACCGTCTTTAAATTTAATTGTGTCCTTTCCTGCATTGTCATCCACAAACTGAGCTGCGGTTGCTATGATGCGGGAATCTTCTGGCGCAAGGCCGGCTGCTCTTGCCATGGCAAAGGTGCAGTAGTAGTGCATATCAATTTGCATGAAATTATCCCCACAGATACTGAGGTTCAGCTAAAACCGATTTCACTTGAATTGTTTATCGGTATTTTCGTTTAATTGTCAAGAGCAAACCGAATCAATTTTTTGCATCAGACAAAGTTAATTCGTATTGTAAGTTGCAATTGTTCGAGATGCTCTTATTAGTGGTACCGTCGACAATCTTCAAAATTGACCAATACCCTCTACCGAATTTCTCAGATAGAATTTTAAACGATTGTTTTTTTGATACCGCAGTCAAAATGCTCTGAATGTGTTCGAAGTATTTCTCCTTTCACTTCTTTGGTTATTAGTTTTCCGCTATTTACAAATAGATTCTCCTGTAGTTTTGGCAGCTCGTGAAGAAGATACCCCACTTCAAGCCTTTCAAATTCACTAATCTAGCAATCGAACGCGTTCTCACTAACTTCCAATCCAACAGCTTCTCGATTAAGACCTTTTGCCACCTTTGCTGTCGAAAAACTACCAAGAAACAAATCACAAACCAAATCGCCTTCATTACTTGAATACTGAATTAACTTGATTAGGAGCTGGGTGGGAAGCTCGTTCTTATTCTTAACTTTGCTGGGTTTATATTCTCGATTGAATACCCACACATCTTCTCTATCCGAATAATTAGAAGACCCACCTTGATCAGACTTTATGTAATCTGCATACTTAACATAAGTATTAAAGGTATTTCGCTTTTCTTTCTTGGTGTAGAACAGAATGTAGTAGTGTGAAGAAACAAATTTTGTTTTGGTATAGACACCAATGTTGTACTTCCAAATTAAGTAATTTTTCTCCTTAAGTTCTGTCTTTCGGAGTGCATTCAGAATGTGAACAAGATTAGTGTATCCAGAGACAATGTAAATTGAACCGCTAGGTTTTAGGACTCGCTCTGCCTCTTTAATCCAATCTTCAGAAAATTGAGGGTATTGGGAGGATGGAATTTTGACATATCGATCAATTACGTGGCTTTCGTTCCTGTTATAGTGTTTATCACCTTCGATTCCATATGGTGGATTTGTAATTATCAATTCAACGCTATTGCTTTCCAGTTGTAATCTGCTTCTTTGATTCATCACATCAAGTTTTTGCAGATCCTCCGCCGATTGAATGGATCGAGAATAGACTGTTCAAGACCTCTTCACACCTACGCAGAATTTGGTAATATCTCGCGAAATCATACGATCTCTTGGAGTCTCTAGTTTGATTCTTAATATTCCAAGAGTCGCACCAAGTTCAAATTCCAACTCAATTATGGCAGGTAAAAAACAACATTTCATTCCACAACATTTTTTGAAAGCGTTTGCCATTCCAGGTAGCAACAATCAAATTTGGATGTATCGACGCGGAACAACAAACGGAATAAAAGTAGCCCTAAAGGATGCCGCGACACAACACTACTTTTATTCCAAACCAACGGTTGACGGCAGACCATCTCTTGACGATTTAATGACAGAATATGAAAGAAAATTTCAAAAGACGGTAAGCGAATTGAGAAACTTGGATGCCGGAGAGAAAATAGACAGTGAAAAAATTTCTGAAGTAGTCGCTCATCTTTCCGTAAGGTCTTCTTATCTTCGCGAAGTGTTAAACGAAATTGCATTTTCTGCTACAGGAACTTTTCGAAAACACATGCCCGATGAACTGACAGATATGTTTAAAAAACTGCCACGGAATCACCCACCAGAAAAGTTATATGGCTTAATCTGCAAAGAACTAAGAAAAAGAAATTTTTTTGAAGTTACGCAAGTTTCAGAATCTACATTGGTAAATTGTGCCTACTTCAATTTTCGAGAAAATAGCGGTTTGTTCTTATCTGAATATCAGAAAACATTGGATGTGATGCTCAATCAATTTACCAAAGCCGCAAAGCAAACAATTGAAAATGAACATAAATCTGTTCTTAAAGAATCCTTTGCACCAGACGCAAGGGTATCGCAGCTGAGTCAACTTGAGTGGCGATTGACAGAACTTGAAGGTGCTGGCGTAATATTACCCGACTGTACAAGCATTGCATTTGATGGAGAGGAATGGAACCCTTCTATTTTTGTTGACGCAAACAATTTGCAGGTTGTTTTGTTACCGATTACTCCAAACAAAATAGCGGTCGGAAAAATTTCCAATGAGACAAATTTAGATTTATCTAGATTCAACTTCCATGCATCACGATGTTCACATGCATTTTTCTTATCAAATTACGAATCCCAGGATCTAGTGAAATTGTTGGATGATATTGGGCGAGACGAAAAATTGTCTGTTTCGATTGAGAATGAATCGAAGAATGCGCTGTCTGATTCAATTGAAGAATTGTTCTGTGCTGAGACTAAGGCGGAAATACCAACAGAAAGAGAATCTATCAAATGTAAAGCGGAAATCAAGGGAGTTAGCTGCAACAAACAGAAATACTCAATTTCATTTCTTGACTTTGGGGATCAAGGTCTTCTAACTGATGTTGCAAATTCAATTGGTATGCTCCTTGAATTTGCGTCAGGTTCATTTCCCGTTGAATCCGTAAGTGGTTTTACATTTGCCAATGATTACAAATCGGCATTGAATAGAGTTAGGCACAGCATTGATTCAATGAAAGATTTTGAACCAATCGAAACACAAAACTATAGTGATATGGGAATTCCAATTACCACAGTATCGAATGGCGAAATTAGTACACACTTAGTGTTCAGAAGTTCAGTAGCCAAAAATTTGATTTGTGAAATCAAAGAACGTCAAGAAGATGCAAAATTGACAATTTGCAACTTTCTCGCAATAGCTTCCCTAACAAAATTGCTGGCTAATAAGTTTCCACAGCAAATGTTGAAGCCAATACAAGATACATATGAAGAATCTCTTTATGCATTTACATCCAGAGTATTTAACGCGTTTTATTCTAGTTCTGTTTCAAATTTAAATGAACGACAACTCAATAATTATGAGGATTTAGCATTGTCTACACTTCAGCGTTCTGTAGAAGAAATTCCTAACATGAGAAGGGCGTACAGAAATCACGGTAATATAGAAACTTTTTATTCTCAATCCGCTGATCTAATTTCAAATGTGCTCGTATTCTTTGCAACGATATTCGGAACCTACAGCGCAATCAATCGTGAACTGTCTGCCAACTCAAAATTGGTTAAGCTATTAGAAGAGCATGAACTATGTAATTGGGCGAAATTGTTTAATAAAGATTTGAATGAATTCAAATCGGAAATAACCAATTGGACTGATTTTGAAGAAATTTTCTTTGTCAATCGACATTTTGAACGACTAATGGCTCAGCATGGACTGTTCCTTGAACGAACTGACGATGAACGAGTCTACGTAAATGTGCCTTACTATACAGACTTCCATCACTTGCTAAATTCAGTTCAAAATTAGACTTGCGAAAAGTTGGTAAGAAATTGTAGTTAGATACCTACTACGGATATACAAAATGCCAGTAGCCGAATTTTGTGAGAGAGAGTACGAGTCCGAGTTTCGCAGCCAATTCACACAATTGCATCAACACGATTGGATGCCCGGACCAGTTCAAGAGCATATCCTCGGTTTTGATGCTGCATATCTTTCCGATTCACAATTGATCTTCAATCTGTTTCCCTCTTGGCCCCATATTCCAACTGGCATTCGGCCATCGCCAGACCATTGGCAAAAATTATTTGATATTGCCGACCATCATTTATGGCCGTTCTGCTTCAATCTTTTTGTTCAACATAAGTGGCCAGAATTCATTGGCAGCGGGCGAGGAAAGGAACGTAGCTATTGGAAGCATCCATATTTCCGCTACGACATAGATTCAAATCAACAAGCCTGTCTTGAAAAATTGGAAATGGTTTCCGGTAGCGATGCACTGGTCACTTACACCTGTGCGGCATTTCACACGCACCAGAATCTGTGGGAACATACGTCCCGGTGCACCTTGATCGAGTCATCCAATTTCGTCCGTCCGACCAAATTGAAAGGTCATCATCGGTATTCATTCGACATGCCGGGGAATAAAGGTTGGGCCACCTCCGAACCAGAGATGGTTGAGAGCCAGGAATTCCCCGAACGGTTCCGAGATCAGTTTGATGCTAGCGATCCAATCCCGCTTTCCACGATAATCAAATGGGCAGACAAGATCGTTCAGGAAACTATTGACACGTCCACCGTTCCGCATCAGTTTTACAACCAGATCGTGTCCCATACTATTCAGGACAGAATCGAAAAAGAATCTGTACTCTACTCATACATCACCGTACAGGCATCTTGTTATTGGAATCGGACTTCGTGGTCCATCGTCGCGCAATCGCCGGATAGACCTAGCGACTAGAATTTCAGGATTCCGATTTGTGGAGAAATTTGGCACATATTATCATCATAAATGAGGAAACCAATGGACATGATGCTGGATGATGCGCTTACTGACATCAATATTGCTTTTCTACAAGTAGAATTTTCTATAGAACTTCTATCATATTGTGAACTTAAGAAAATCGATCCTGAAAATATTGATACGAATGAGACTGTTCTATTGGAGCATGATAGTCTAACATTTCCGCCAGGGCATTTCAGAAAACTGGAGGATATTATCCGCGCAGCAGCCATTACTTTTTCATCGGCCCTCGGTGCTTCTGCATTAACACTCGACAAAGGTTGGGAGGTTGCCGGCATCCCTCCCAATCCTCTATCCGCAGACGAAAGTGTGAAGTTGTGTACTCTCGTGTATATGGTGCGATGCACATACGCCCATGGCTCTGCTGATCCGAAATGGAAAGTGCGAGGCAATTTCCGCCAAGTGCTTGAAGTAGAACTACCGAACTCACCTCTCAAGCTCGACTTGCGCGAACTTGACGGTCATAACTTCAGCTTCGATGTGATTGGAGGCCACGCCCGGTGGTTTGAAATTCACGATGCCTCTGTTGCCGCGTTTAGCGCTTTAGCTGCAAAGGAAGGACAAACGCGCTAAGTCGTCGTGTTCATTTGCTACACCCACAAAGGCGAAAGACAGGCTTCGAATCCGTCACACGCCGTGGTCAACCCCTGTGCGATCAAAGTATCAGCATGTTCAGTCCGCGTTCCGGAGCGTGGAATTATTCCATAGATATGGCATTCCAAAGACAGATGGCATCCATTGAAGGCACTGTTTGGGTGTCAGTTACGATTAAAACTCCCCAACAGGTACGTTTGATATTCCTCTATCTGCTACCTCCTGCTTGACGAAATACAATGTTTGCGACGGTGATGCAAGTGTGTTTGTGCATAATCGCTTTTCTTTCATGAAATAGTTGAAAATCCTCATAAAAAGATGGTTTTGATCGATTCATAGCCATAATAGTTGTTTTAACCATAACTGACCGGGGGCAATCCATGAGTCTAAAGGTGGTTCATCGCGAACTAGTTGACCGCCTCGAAGAGGCGGATCGAGGCGACCGAGGTTGGTTTATCATCACACGCGTCCACGTCGCATTGTCGTGGCTAAAAGGTATCGCCGAATATTTGGAGAATAAAGGTGGCGGAGGTGTCATTCACCTGACCGAACTTGACTATCAAAGAATTGCAAAGATAGTTGACATCAATCGCGATGATCCGGGCAAGCAGTTACGACGTCATCACCTGCTAGTCATGGACAAACCGCTACAACTTCTACAACGTACAAATGGCCAGAGATGGAATGAGATTACTCTCACAAAACTCGGTCGTGACCTTGCTAAATCAGATGATCCGGCAACGGTGCTTGAAAAATCCTTAACTGCTATACGATTTGCGATCGCGCCTTGGACCCCATCCCGGCGAATACGACAGTATAGGGAGTTTGACTTACAGGTGTATCAAGTCACGAAACAGGTGCTCCAGCACTGCGATGGTTATATCGACCGGAACGAATTTGACTTTTTCGTCTCCCGTATACGCGATCATAACGAAGTCCTTGAAACAATCGCTGCTATTGCCGAATATCGCGCGCTTGCACCTGAGGAACAGACTATGCTCCACAGCGAGGTCCGCCAGCGGATACCAGGAACCAAAAGCTATTCGAACTGGCGGGATGTCGGGCTTCACACGTTTTCGCTGTTCTCGCTCGGTACAAGTATGGTACGTGAGGAAACGCGGCTGCTGTTAACACCGCAGTGGATTGGCACACAAGCAGTCCCTGCAACTCCCGAGTCGCAACTTAGGATGCCGGAACCACCGGAGGTCGAATACCTGCTATCGCCACCTGCAGCACCTGCGAAGAATGACGGAGCAGATGCAGAGAGTTTCGTAGCGAAAGTGCTACGTGCGCAAGGCTGGGATGTGGCTTTCTATACGCACCGACGAGGCTACGGGTTCGATCTATGGGCTCGACAAGAAAACAGAGCAATGGTAGTTGAGGTGAAGAGCAGTCTCGGCGTGCTCAGCGAGGTTAGTCTAACACCGACAGAGTATAAGGCCGCTCGGGAGTACAACGAAAACTACGTACTGGCACTTGTCGAGCACATGGACAGTATTTCTCCTCGTCTGCATATGATCCAAAATCCGGCGTCAGTTCTGGAAATCGAAGAACGTGTTTCGGCTAGCTTCGTGATCACTCGCTCCGCATGGCTCAGAGCCGTCGATGGAAATGCGTAAATTTCGCAACAAATCCATTGACTTTTGATTCCAACTACCATATTATGGTAGTTATTTCTAATGGTGTTCTTGCAAGAGCAATTCTGAACGTATGGTCACAGCGCAAACATACAAAAATGTCTATTTCAGGGACTACCCAGCGGCAGCATCCGGGCGTTCCAGCCTTACTCTTGCCTTCAGTAAGAGTGACAATGAAATATACGAGGCGATACGCCACCTTTCAAGCGACTCACTCCGAACTGTTCTCGGATACGAGAGCTTTTTGACACTCCAGCAGGATGCTCATGCTGAGGGCAGGTCTTTAAACTCCTTTTGCCTTTTAATTCTTCGAAGTCATCTCGAAAGCAGTAAACACTCACATTCCGCATGGTTGCCAGGTTTTGAAGCAGAACATCCGTTTGCCTTCGATCCGATTCAAGCAACTTTCAGTGGCGGTCGTTGCGAACCGTTGCATGAATGGTATCCTTGGTTGGAGGGCTATTCTCCTGCTTTTGTTGAGTCAGTTATTGGTAGATATTGCCCGAATGCCAAAAGCGTGTTTGATCCATTCGGAGGTACGGGTACAACACCGCTTACGGTATCCCGTCTTGGTAGATTTGGGTATTACAGCGAGATCAACCCGGTTCTACAATTCCTAACCGCTTCAAAAGTTATCGCCCTGCAGTTGCGCGACCGGGATCGCACAGCACTCGTCGATGAGTTAAAAACTATTGTAAACACGCTTGACGACCGGATTTGTGCATCGCCGCAGGATCAACAGTTGCGGCAGACCTACGATGAAGTATTTGGTGGCAGCGAGTTTTTTGAAACCGATGTGTTTATGGAAGTGCTGCGCTGCCGGACGTGGATTGACGGTATCGGACGTGCAGCACCGCTTACAGCGCGGTTCCTAACAGTCGCAGTTTTGCGTGCCCTGATTCCGGCATCACTGTTAATCCGCCGGGGAGACCTGCGATTCAAGACAGAGAAAGAACTCGAGCGCGGTCGGCTTGAACTGCGGGATGAAATTCGCGAAGCGCTAACCGTGATTGCCCGCGACATCAATGATCTGTCGCCGACCAATAAAGCACCAGTTTTACTTCTGGAGAATACGAAAAACCTTGACCGAGTCCCACCACTGTCCATCGATGCGGTGATTACAAGCCCACCTTATCTCAATGGTACCAACTATTTCAGAAATACTAAGATCGAACTTTGGTTTCTCCGTTGCCTGAAGAATCGAGAGGATTTGGCTCGATTCCGGTTCAGTTCGATGACTGTAGGAATTAACGATGTAACGAAAAACAAGCCTGTCGGTGAGATACCGCCAGGCGCCTTGCCGATAATTGAGGCTCTCGAAGCCGATGCTTACGATTCTCGAATACCGCGTATGGTGGCATGTTTCGCCTCCGAAATGCACGCCATTCTTCAAGCGTTAGCCGAACATACCCGAAAGGATGGCACGATAGTCATCGATGTTGGCGATTCGGCATATGCTGGCGTGCGAGTTCCTACAGATCAATTTATTGTGCAGTCGCTGGACGTTGCTGGGTTCAATCTGACAGACGAGAGTGTATTGCGTCAGCGATATTCGCGTAGTCAAATAAAACTGACACAGAAACTACTTGTGTTCACCCTGAAGCGTGGATGGTGTTCAAACACTCGATACGTGAGACAGCAAACCAGTGGCTGGCTGTCAGCGTGGACAGATTTCAAGGAATGTTTACCGCATCAGAAAGGTGAATTTGCAAAAAGAAACTGGGGACATCCGCTTCATTCACTCTGCTCCTACCAAGGCAAGATGAAACCTTCGTTGGCGGCACATCTTGTGAAAACGTTTACGACACCGGGTAACCGAATGCTGGACCCGTTTTCCGGTGTAGGCACGCTTCCTTTCGAAGCCGCATTACACGGTGTCAAATGTTGGGGTTTCGATATCAGCCCACCTGCCGTTCATATTACAGCTGGGAAGGTTGGGAAGTGTATTGTTGCCGAATGTGAAGATACTGTCAAGCGGCTCGATAGGTATCTACAAAACCACAAGGTGCTGGCAGACGAACATAGATCTGCAGAGGCGATTGGTTTCAACGGCCCTTTGATTTCATATTTTCATAAAAAGACCCTTGAAGACATCCTTCTTGCGCGCAGATATTTCCTCATAAATGTACCCACAAATGCCTCGCAGTCTCTCGTTTTTTCCTGTCTTCTACACATCCTTCACGGCAATAGGCCTTACGCTCTCAGCCGCCGGTCACACCCAATCACACCATTTTCACCGAGTGGCGAAACGGAATACCGCGCGTTAATTCCTCGTCTTCGCGACAAGATGGAACGTAGTTTAGCTACACCGCTACCGCACAACTTCGCTTACGGTAGTTCAATTTCGCAAGACGCCACCGAGTGGTGGCCTGCAAATATTGAAGAGTTGGACGCCATTATCACTTCACCACCGTTCTTCAATAGCACACGGTTCCATTTGGCCAATTGGATTCGCCTGTGGTTCAGTGGCTGGGAGGCCAATGATTTTCAGGAACGGCCACCACTGTTCATTGATGAGAGGCAGAAACGCAGTTTTAGTGTTTACAATCCAATTTTACGCCAATGTCGAGAAAGGCTGAAATCGAACGGTGTGGTTGTCTTTCATCTCGGTGCCAGTAAGAAGTGCGATATGGCGAAGGAATTGGCCAAAATAGCAAAAATATGGTTTCGGATAGCTGATATCTATACCGAAAGCGTATCTCACTGTGAGAGCCACGGTATTCGTGATAAGGGTACAGTGACAAACCACCAGTATCTCGTACTACAGTAACCGAAGCGTAACCATTAGTTGCCTGTCTGTCATTCGCGGTTGAAACTCCCACTTTTAACTTTTGATAGTCCTCAGTTACATAACGTAGAGGTTTACCTTGCTGCTCAGTTTCATCGAATTCAATCACCACTAAAACACACAACGTCTCGCCATTACTGCACAACACACCCACGAAGCTGAATTGCCCTTCATCTGTGACCCTCAAGAACACTTTCAGTGTTTCACCACTACTCACTCCTTTTTAGAAACTGTAACGGCACGACCGATTCAATCGTGCCGGACTCGCGAATGGAAAACAGAATCAGGCGAAAGTGACCTATCCAAAAACCAGCAAGCCGTACCACACAGCGCACACATCAATTGATACGCTCGCCATAATTGACAAACCTACCTCTTCAGAATCATCTCAAAAAAGTTCGGATACGTTGCGATGGTGGGCCCGGAAGGACTCGAACCTTCGACCAATGGATTATGAGTCCACTGCTCTGACCGACTGAGCTACAGGCCCAAAACCGAAACTACTATGTTTAAAAGATAACTATCAACCCAAAAATATCTTTCGAATCAATACCACTTATTTAATTGATAATACAGAATAATTTTAATATTGAATTCTGCAACTCAATTGGCTGATAGAACGTTTTGTCAATGGAGTAATCTGTTGAGAATCGCTTATTCTAATGAATTTTTCGACCTTCCTGAACGTTTTTCTTCAACATATCCTGCTCCCGCAAGCGTTGAAGAAAGTCTTGTAATTCTTCATCATCAAATGTGTGATCAGATTGCGAAATTTTCAATTTGTTCTCTTGTTTAATAGTCCGTTCTTGAAGCTTCATTACGATCCCTTTAAACTTCTCCTCAAGTTCTGATTCACTAAAATCATCTCTTGAAATGGCAAATAGTTTGACCTGTGCGAAGTAGTCTGTGCCTCGAAACTTTTCAACCAATGAAGCTGTATTCAGTTCCGGATGTTTCTGGACAGTTTTGAGTACTGCCACCAACAGTCTAATGTTTGAATCACGTAATTTTTCTACCCCCTTAAGCTCCATCACATATTTGACAAATTGAGGGTGCTGAATGAGTAAGGAGATAAATTGTCCTGTCAATGAGAAATCCTTACTCGCGTCCGGTTTAGATCTTGATGCACTGTGCTCAGAGGTAGGTGTTTCAAGCACACTTTTGATTGCTGATTCTGACAGGCCGGTACGCGTGGCTAGATCGGACAGCATCATCTGACGCAACATTCCCGGTCTCAGCCCCGAGATAACCTTTCCAAATTCTGCTGCAAACCGCGCTCGACCATCTGTACGACTGATGTCAGACCGCTCAAGCAACGTTCGAAAGATAAACTCCGCAATAGGCTCACCATTTGACATCCGTTCTCTATACGCCTCGCCGCCTTCCCTTCTGACCATTGAATCGGGATCTTCTCCCTCTGGCAAAAATACAAAGCTCACCAGATGTCCGTCTTCCATCACTGGCAGAGTCGATTCAACTGCGCGCCAAGCAGCTCTAACACCAGCTTCATCACCGTCGAAACAAAATACGACGTTGTGAATTGAGCGAAGAAGTTGTTTGACGTGACTTGGAGTTACGGCCGTACCCAGTGTCGCGACAACGTTTTTCACACCATACTGTGCCAGCACAACAACATCGGTGTAGCCTTCTACAACCAAGACTTTTTCTTCAGTCTTAATCGCTTGCAGCGCCTTCTTGAATCCAAAAAGTTCATTGCTTTTTTTGAAGAGCATGGTTTCGGGAGAATTCAGGTACTTTGGCTCACCCTCACTAATTACTCGACCACCAAACGCTATCACCCGACCCCTTCGGTCCTCAATCGGAAACATCAACCGTCCTCGAAATCGGTCGTACACACTGTCTTCTTTACGAATAATTAGACCTGCTCTTTCGAGCATATTCAGATTTTTCTTGCTTTTGCCGTACTTCTTCTGTACAAAACTCCATTCGTCCGGTGCGAACCCTAACCCGAATTCCTGAGCCGCTTCAAATGTGATTCCCCTTTCTTTAAGGTACTCCCTAGCTGCAACAGATTCAGGATTCTTGTAAAGTTGTCGCTGATATTCCGCATTGACTTTTTCCATCAAATCCAGGAGTTGTGTATACCCTTCTTGCTGATGCGACTGGGCATAGCCCTTAGGAACTTCCAAACCAGCAATTGATGCGAGTTCTTCAATTGCATCAAGAAACTGATAGTTTCCGTAGTTCATCAAGAATTGAATTGCTGTACCACTCTCACCGCAGCCAAAGCAGTGGTAGAACTGCTTCACAGGACTGACAAAAAACGAAGGAGTTTTCTCGTTATGGAAGGGGCAACAAGCTTTGTATTCCCGACCAGCCTGGGTAAGCGGAACCCGACTGTTAATGACATCTACGATGTCAATGCGTGACAGCAGTTCTTGAATGAAATCTTTTGAAATTTGACCTGCCACAAAGAAGTCGCTCAGTAACTATTCGAGAAATAAATTTTGACACTCACACTCAGCCCATTTTAGCAAATGCATCTGCTCGAAAAACAGGCAGGAACTGAAAATCCCCAAGTTCAGCACCGCGCACACTATTCGCGTGCGCGAAACCATTGTAGAGAATAGGTTGAATTGGTCAGTTGCTGGCTAAACAGTACAAGCTAGCCAACAATTTGAGGAATTAGTAAGACCGCTGACGAAAACCGCGCTGTCGCTGCATACGCTTTTTCTCGCGTTTGACCGCTGCGGCTGCTTTTCGCTTGCGAACGCTCGTTGGCTTCTCGTAATATTCGCGCTTGCGAATTTCACTGAAAATACCCGCTCTCTCACATGAGCGGCGAAATTGTCTGAGGACAACATCAAATGGTTCGTCACTTCGAACGCGAACACTTGGCATAAAAGAAAACACCTCCTGCTGTAAAAATCGGCTCAATCCGATTCGATTTCAAGTGGACCGGTTATTATACAGTCGCACAATTAATAGTGTATTGATAAATTTTTCCAATACACATCAGTGGTTCACAATTTGATAAATTATTGCAAATAATTATTGATAATCAACACCATTTTAGGTATGATGTTCTATAAACATCAATATTGGGGGAAAAATTTGCTATGGACAAAATTGATCTTGAAATCTTGAATTGTATTCAACACGATGCAAACTTATCTGCTGGACAAATCGCAGAACGTGTAGAACTGAGTACGACTCCCTGCTGGCGTCGCATCCGAAAACTTGAGCAGGATAATGTTATCGTGTCCAAGGTTGGACTCTTGAACCGAGACAAACTGAATCTTGGAATAGATGTCTTTGTTGCAATACGCACCAACCAGCACAACGCCGCCTGGCTTGAAGAATTTGCTAACGCTGTCATTGAATTTCCAGAAGTCGTCGAGTTTTACCGAATGACTGGAGAAATCGATTATTTGATGCGAGTCGTCGTCCCCAACATCGCCGAATTTGACAAGTTTTATAAACGCCTGATTTCATCCGTTGACATTTATGATGTGAGTTCAAGTTTTGCCATGGAAAGAATCAAGTACACAACCGCCCTGCCACTCCAATATGCGCTGGAGGAATAGCCCTTCGGATCATTTTGATAAAATTTTGAGTCATTTTCTTCCCCTCCCACTGACTGATGGATCCCGTTGGACGTGTCTGAACCTCTCTGGCAACCTGACTCCGATTCGATTGAACAGGCCAATGTCACTCACTTCGCCAAGCAAGCAGGCACCCGCTACAACATTAGCCTAAACACCTACGACCAACTGCATCGTTGGTCCGTTGAAAATTCCGAAGCTTTTTGGCAGGAAGTCTGGCAGTTCTGTGATGTCCGCGCATCCAAATTGAGCGGCATTATCGTTCAAGATAAAAACGAAATGCCAGGTTCGCGTTGGTTTACGGAAGCAGAATTGAACTTCACTGAAAACCTTCTTCGAAAGAACGACGAAACAATAGCAATCATTTCCCGCGGCGAGAACAAACCCGACCGAAACATCTCATACAGTGAACTGAATTGCCAGGTTAACAGACTGGCACGCGCGTACCGGGAACTTGGGATTGAACCCGGAGACCGTATTGTCGCTTACATGCCAAATATTCCTGAAACGGTAATATGTGTGCTAGCTGCAGCAGCCTGCGGCGCAGTCTGGTCATCCTGTTCACCGGATTTTGGTGCTCAGGGAGTCATTGACCGTTTCGGTCAGGTCAATCCGAAAATCCTGATTTCGGTTGATGGTTACACCTACAACGGAAAAAAATTCGATATTTCTGGGAAACTGAAGGAAATACTCGAAAATCTGCCTTCGCTAGAGAAACATATTTTGGTTCCATACCTCGATGCACAAACATCACACAGTCTGGAGGGTGCAGTCACTCTGGAAGAATTTGTGGCAAACTACTCTACCGATCCGATTGAATACCCACAACTGCCGTTTAATCACCCACTCTACATTCTGTTTTCATCTGGAACCACCGGCAAACCCAAATGCATTGTTCACGGTGTCGGTGGCACACTGATTCAACACCTTAAGGAACACCGATTTCATGTCAATCTCAAGCACGGAGATAAACTGTTTTTCTTCACCACCTGCGGGTGGATGATGTGGAACTGGCTAGTCACGGCACTGGCATCAGAAATCACAATCGTTCTCTACGAAGGCTCACCCTTCCATCCCAAGCCTGATGTGTTTTTCGACTATGTTGAACAGTATGGCATCAACCATTTGGGCATTTCTGCGAAGTTTATTGACTTCATATCCAAGTCTGGTGTGCGCCCGATCGAAACGCATGATCTGTCTACCCTTCGCACACTTATGTCCACTGGATCACCACTGAATCCAGAGGGCTTTGATTACGTATACGACTCTGTCAAGAAGGATATCTGCCTGGCTTCGATATCCGGCGGCACAGATCTGATCTCCTGCTTTGTTCTGGGCAATCCTACCTTGCCCGTCTGGAGAGGTGAAATTCAGTGTCGGGGATTAGGCATGGATATTGCTGTATTTGATGACAGCGGGAAAGAAGTCCCAAATGGTACGAAAGGCGAACTTGTCTGTCGTAATTCATTTCCGTCAATGCCAGTTGGTTTCTGGCAAGACGAAAACGATTCGAAGTATCGGGCCGCATACTTTGAGCGCTTTCCGGGTAACTGGCATCATGGCGATTATGTCGAACTTACAGTCCACGGCGGGATGATCGTTTACGGCCGTTCTGATGCAGTCCTCAATCCCAGCGGCGTTCGTATTGGAACGGCTGAAATCTATCGCCAGGCTGAACAGATTGACGAAGTTATTGAAAGTCTGGTGATCGGACAGCGCTGGGATGGCGACACCCGAGTGGTTCTTTTTGTTCGCCTTCGAGAGGGTCTTGTTCTAGACCACGATCTGCAGACGAAAATCAGAAGCATAATTCGGACCAATGCCTCTCCGCGGCATGTACCAGCCAAGATCATTCAGGTTGCCGACATTCCAAGAACCAGGAATGGAAAAATTACTGAAGTGGCAGTCAGAAAGCTAGTTCACGGAGAATCCATTGACAATCTTGAAGCGCTGGACAACCCAGAAGTTTTGGACCTTTACCGAAATATTCCTGAACTGCAGACCGATTAAAAAATTCAGCTGCCACACACTACGACGAGCCAATTTTGTCGCGGTTAGTCGACCTCAAGCAACTCGCGTTCGCTCCAAAATCTCCTCGTCAAGCTCAAAACCAAGTCCTGGCGCACTGCCGAGGTCCAAGTGACCGGTGCCATCATGCATCACAATTTCAGTTAGCATGTGATCTCGAACTTCCAGTCGCCACTCCGGCGGATCAATTGCATATTCCAGATAGGGAGGTGCTCCTGTACCCGCAGCAAGGTGAGCATTCGCTAGGAATCCAATGCCATTTCCCCAAGTATGTGGACTGAAAGTGACACCATAGCTTTTGGATTCTCGGGCTATGTGTGAAAGACCAGTAATTCCACCAAAATACACACAATCTGTCTGTAGCACATCGACACACCCGAATGACATCAAATTACGCAGTTCGTGATATTCCTGATTCATTTCGCCACTTGCAATCAGCGGTGCATCTGGTATCTGTCGCAATTGGCGAAGCCCCTCAAAGTCACCGCGATGCAGCGGCTCTTCCAGCCAGTAGAGTTTGAGTTCACGGGTCATTTCAATCATTTGCTGAGCCTCGCTATAGGTCCACCAGGGAGAGATGTCCCACGGCATCCGCCATGCTTGGTTGGCATCAACCATGATCTCAATGTCATCACCAATTGCCTGTCGGACAGCTCGCAGTGCTGCAACATCTTCTTCTGGCGCTCTTCGGGCAATTCGGAACTTGATCGCCTCAAATCCCATTTCCTTCAACAAAATCGCCTGTTCTGCCAACTCATCCGGGCCTCGGACAGTACCGGTCGACGCATACAATCTCAATTTGCCTGAGTCTCCACCCAGCAACTCGTATACAGGTTTATTTTCGACTTTACCGCGCAAATCCCACAGCGCCATGTCCAATGGCCAACACCGCGACGCAAATAATGAAATACTGTCTAGAACACGATTATGGCGCTCAAAATTAAACACTCCTTCGCCAATGAACAAATCCTTGAACCGCTCGAAACCAATCATGGCGTCTCCTGACCCAATGCCAACTGTCCCATTGTCGGCAGTAACCCGAACGATCGTCGTTTCAAATGTCTTTAATGGTCTTGGATCCCATGAGGATGGAAAAGCCGGATCAATTTCCAGTCGATGACGTGAAATTTCGATGTTCTCTATCAGCATTGAATTCAATTCCTTGCGTTTGGAAAAATTTTTTTGGGTGAGTGTCTAGTCTGACTGTGTTGCACAGTCTGAAGCCATTCAAAAATTTGCCATAAGTGTAGCGTAAAATTTTGCAAAGATTTGACTTCCATTATCAATCTTCAATGTCCAAAGTCCAAACATCAATCACTATTTTTTGGATCATCGCGAGTATTCAATCCATCCCATGCAGAATCAAGCAATAAACGTCGAAGTCTGGCGCGGCGAATCCAGCGGGTCATTTGCCAGTTACAAAGTTCCTCGTCTCGACAAACAGACTATTCTTGACGTAGTTACTTATATTCAGCGTAAACTCGACAAAACTTTGTCCTATCGCTACTCTTGTCGAGTTGGGATGTGCGGTACTTGTGCCATGACCGTGAATGGGGTCCCGCGTTGGACTTGCAGAACTCAGACGGCGATCTTTGACTCGTCAGATCGTATTCGGATCGAACCGCTAAAGAACTTTCCTATCATCAAAGATCTTGTCGTCAACATGGACCCGTTCTTTCAAAAATGGAAGTCTGCTGGTGGCGCGTTTAGCGCGGCCGATCAAGATGCGGATGACTTTGCCAATGTTCGACCTGACAGCATCGCTCGTCAAGCCGCCAACCAGGCCATCGAGTGCATTGGCTGCGGTGTCTGCTATTCGGCTTGTGATGTTGTCAAGTGGTCACCTGATTATTTAGGACCAGCAGCATTGAATCGAATCTGGACACTCTATAACGACGAGCGGCAAAATTCCAGAAATCACTTACTGCGGAATGTTGCCTCTGACAGCGGTTGTCTTGGCTGTCATACAACGCAGTCCTGTACCCGATTTTGTCCCAAAGAACTTGACCCCTCAGGTTCCATCGCAGGTCTTAAGCGAGCGGCATTTCGAGCCTTGTTGTGAGCCAATTGACGCAGCGTTTGCTTGACTCTAACCGCTAACCTGATTCCGGCAGCACCTTACCGGGATTCATAATGTTGTCTGGGTCAAGTGCCATCTTCAGGGACCGCATGAGTTCAAGTTCCACCGGAGACTTGTAGCGCGTCATTTCACGAAGCTTCAGAAGTCCGATACCGTGTTCCGCACTAAATGAGCCATTTAGCCCATCAGTAATCTCGTGAACAATATCGGTAACTTCGTGCCAGCGACCAAAAAATTCATCGCCATCCATATCCCGAGGCTGGCTAAGATTCAAGTGAATATTTCCGTCTCCGATGTGCCCATAAGCAAATGGTCTAATACCCGGAATCAGTGATTCGAGAGTACTGATAGACTGTTCCACAAATTCGGCGATACAGTCCAGGGGGACACTGACGTCATTTTTGATGCTTTTGCCTTCATAGAGTTGTGCCTCAACAATTGCTTCTCGCAGGCGCCACATTTCCTGTGATTGCTTTTCACTGGCAGCCAGCACTGCATCAATGACGATCCCATCTTCGAACGCGCTTTCAAGAAAGCTCTCACTAAGCTGTTGAGAAATACCATCCCGCGTGCTGTCTCCAAGTTCCATCAGCACGTACCAGGGATATGGCTGATCAAAAAAATCTTTGCAATCTGGTATGTTTCGAAATGCCGCTTCCACACAAACCCGCGACATCAACTCAAATGATGATGCAAAGTCCGATGTTTCTTTCCGCGTCCGAGAGAATAGCTCCACCGCGTTCTCGACTGATTCCATAGCAATCAGTACTGTCGAGCGATGGACAGGTAGTGGAAACAGTTTCAAGACTACAGATGTTATGATTCCCAGTGTACCTTCAGCCCCCACAAAGAGATTCTTTAGATCGTAGCCGGTATTGTTTTTCCGAAGTGCGTTGAGTCCGTTCCAGATCTCTCCGTTTGGCAGTACCACTTCGAGCCCCAGCACCAAATCTCTTGCATTGCCATAACGCAGAACATTCACCCCACCCGCATTCGTTGAGAGATTCCCGCCGATTTGACAGGTCCCTTCAGCACCAAGACTAAGTGGTAGGTAGAGATTGCTCTCCTTTGCCGCAGCCTGCAAATTCGCGAGGATGCAACCAGCCTCTGCTTCGATCGTAAAACCCGTTGCATCAACTTTTCGAATTCGGTTAAGACGGGCTAAATTGACGATCACACTGTCTTTGACTGACACTGCACCACCACAGACTCCTGTATTTCCACCTTGTGGAACAATCGGCAATAATTTATTTTTACAAAACCGAACAAGCGCGGAAACTTCCTCAACCGTTCCAGGCATGACAACACCCATCGTCTGACTGCTGTATCGACCTCGTCTCTCCTTGAGAAAATTGTCTGAGATCTGCTCGCCAAGCAACACATTGGCATCGCCAACGATGCTGCGCAATCCCTGTATCAACGCTGATTCGCTGTTATCCATCTATGCATCCGATCTAATGACAATATTCCTTTCGCTACAAATTCTGGGCTTTCAGATTCGCCTGCACGGCCACCCATGCAGAAAATAACCAGTTGTTGCTAAATATATTTGCGGTATATTCTGAAATTACACAAATTAAATGTTAATTTTCAATTTGGAGGCTTGTAATGAGAAAGATTCAAACAATTTTAGTTAGCTGTCTGGCTGCGCTTTTGATTTTTGGCGCGTCCGGTATAGTATCAGCAAAAATGCTGAAGATGAGTAGCCAGTGGACTGAAAACACCCCTGGCGGTCAGGTTGATCTTTGGTGGGCAGATCAGATTAGAGAGCGCACCAACGGTGAAGTTGACATCAAGATTTTCTGGGAAGGCCAGCTGGGCAAAGGAAAGGAAAATCTTGGACTGATTCAGGAAGGCGCAATTGAGCTTGCGGCCATGTCTCCTGGATACTTTCCCGCAGAACTGCCTTTTCATGCAGCGCCAAACTCCATCCCGATGGCCATGTCTGAAGTACCACAGGCTACCGAATTGATGGAACGACTGCTGCAGGAAGTTCCAGAATTCGATATGGAAGCGCAACGAAATGGAATGAAAGCACTGTTTTTCCATCATCTTAATCCATATCTGCTGGTATGTAAGGAACCCGCAATGAGTGTTGCCGATATGAACGGCAGAAAAGTTCGAACTTGGGGCAAAGACATGCCGCGAATGGTCGAAGCTGCGGGCGGCGTTGCAGTTACTCTAGGTCTTGCAGAGCTCTATGAAGGGCTTCAGAAAGGAACAGTCGACTGTATTCCGTTCTCTGTCGATCTGATGGTCAGCTACAAGATTTACGAAGTAGCAAAGCATATTCACTACATCACGCTGTGGGAAGGTCCAACCAATGCGGTCTGGATTTCCAGCAATATCTGGAATGGTTTTACCGATGAGCAAAGGGCAATCATTACAGAACTGTCTTTTGAAGCAGCAAGACGCGACCGTGACCAAGTACTGGCTGCGGGTGAAGAAGCGATTGGCATTCTCAAGGAAAATGGTGTTCAATTCCACGATTTTCCTGCAGAAGAGGCGGCTAAGTGGCGCGCCGCTAACCCCGACTTCTTTGCCGACTTTATCGCGGACATGACTGCACTCGGCCGCGGCGAAGACGCTGAGAAAACGATTCAGATCTGGCGGGAAGTGGTCGCAAACTAAACCAAAATAATCAACCACTTGTTGATGCGAGTCCCGACACTAATCCGTTTCGGGACTCGCAATTTCTTATTCATTCGACTGTTTTACGATGTCTCCGGCAAAATGGCTGATTAAATTCACTCGCGTTGCCGCAGTGGCCTCAGGCATTTCAATCCTGCTGATGATGATCGCGGGTGCCGCAGACGTTATTGCAACCAACCTGGATGTTGTTGGTCTGCGAAGCAGACCCATCCCTGCAACTTTCGAATTCATGGGTGCAATGATGGTGGTAACGGTCTTTCTGGCCGTATCGTTTGCACAACATGACCGTCGCCATATTCGCGTCGAACTATTGGTACGGCGCTTGCCTATTTCCTGGCAAAAGGTGGCAGATGTAATTCAATTCGCTCTCTCAGCAATGGTCTTTGGCTTTATCGCACGCTTTGCTTGGCCAGCAGCAATTCACGGATATAACGTCGGTGAATATGCAACCGGGGTGATTAACTTTCCGCTGTGGCCGGCTCGATTTGTGTTAGCGTTCGGTGTCACGCTTATGACAGTTCAGTGCCTGTTTGACATTGTTGGCGTATTTTCGGAAAAGTTCAGCACCCGCTCCGTGGAACCACCCCGAGAAGAGGAAGAATTCTAATATGGACCCCGTATTGGTCGGATACCTCGGAGCCGGATTGCTTCTTTTCTTTTTGGCAGCTGGCATCCCCGTCGGAGTCGCAATGGGCGCTATCGGCATCGGTGGAATGCTTCTCGGAGCTGGAGAACTTTTCACCTGGGGGCAACTGAAAGTGCTGCCGTTCTGGGTCGTCAACAACTATGCATTTGCCGTTCTGCCAATGTTTGTTCTGATGGGGGTTCTGGCAGAATCATCGGGCATCACCCGTGATGTTTTCTACGCCTCCGACCTTTGGCTTCGAAGATTTCGCGGCGGGCTCTATCAGGCAGTGATTGTTGGATCAGCAGTGTTCGCCGCAATTTCGGGGTCGACAACAGTCAATGCAGTTGTCTTTACTCGAATCGCATTTCCACAGATGCTCAGATTTGGCTATTCGAAGAGTCTCTCGATCGGTGCAATTGCCGGTTCCGGCAGTTTCGCTGCGATGATTCCGCCGTCCATTACCATGGTCATTTATGCCATCGTAACTAAACAATCGGTTGGACAGCTGCTCATCGCGGGTGTGATTCCAGGCTTGTTGACTGCCGCAATGTATCTCTTTGGTGTGTATGTTCTCGTGCGCACTCGACCGCAGCTGGCCCCGCCCATTGGCGAGGATATTGCAATTCGCGAAAAGCTGCGATCAATGATCTACGTTTGGCCTGTCCTCATATTGATGGCCATCGTGCTCGGCGGAATTTACACTGGTACATTTCCGCCATCCGCAGCGGGAGCTGCAGGTGCTTTTGGCGCATTTTGCCTCGCAATCGCCAAGAAGAAAACATTGAAAGGCTGGTTACCGCCCGTGCTTTACGATGCAGCGTCCATCAGCTGTGTAATTTTTATCATTCTGATTGGTGGCCTGTTGTTGTCAAGAATGTTGGTTGTGGTCGGAGTCATTGACGGTTTGGTGGATTTCATCACCACAATTGCCGACACACCCCTCAAATTCATGATCTTCGTCTCCATTCTGTACATTCTACTTGGTTGCTTTCTGGACACCACCTCCATGATGGTGGTAACGCTGCCGTTTCTATTTCCAGTGGTTGTGGAACTCAACATTGATCCAATCTGGTTTGGAATAGTGGTAGTTAAACTGATTGAGATTTCGGTGATTACACCGCCGGTCGGAATCAATCTGTTTGCGGTACTCAGTGCGGTCGGAGACAAGGCAGAATTTCATCATGTCGCCAAGGGCGTTCTGCCCTTCATCATCTTCGATATACTTGTACTTGCGCTATTGATTGCGTTTCCGGAGCTGGCCACATGGCTGCCTCAGAAAATGATTTCGGGCTAAGTTCAATCGACATTCACAGTAAGCCCCTGATTGTCGGGGCTTCGATGATTCCATTCGGACATTACAAGGATGGTTCCAATTTTCGCGATTGGTGTCGAAGAGTTTGTAATGAAGCTATCCAGGAATCTGGACTCCAACATTCAGAAATTGACGCAGTCATTGTTGCAAATGAAAGCGATATGCTTTCGCTGCAGATCAGCCCCGCCGCACTGATTGCAGATGAAGTAGGTTTGCAATTTGCGTCGGCTGTCCACGTTGAAGCCGGTGGCGCAAGCGGAGCAGCAGCGATACATCAAGGATTCGCACTGATCACATCAGGTTGTGCAAAAAATGTGCTTGTTGTGGGTTTCGAACAGACCGCTAGCCGACTCAGTCGAAGCGGTGTGCAACAAGTCTACAGTCTTTCTTTTGATGCCGATCTTGAAGGCTGGGCGGGTGTCAGCACTGCTGCACTTTACGCACTATCCTATCAATCTTACTGTGAGCGATACGCAATCGACCCGTTGTGGGCTGCAAAAGTTTCGGTCAAGAATCACGGCAACGCCGTCTACAACCGTTATGCACACAACCCGAAGGAAATCACCGTTGGCGATGTAGCAGCGTCAAAGCTAATTAGTGATCCATATCGATTATTGGACTGTTCGCTTATTAGTGACGGTGCCGCCGCAGTTGTACTTTCCAACCCACAACACTTTGATCCAGAACGCAATGGACACCCTCCACTGGTTCAGATCACAGGTTCTGCCTGCAGCACTGACTATGTTCGTCTCGGAGACCGTTATGATCCTGGATGGTTTTCTGCCAAAAATAAAGCCGCACGTCTTGCCTGTGGAATGGCGGGAATTGAGGACCCAAGATCTGAAATAGATGTTGCTGAAGTCTACGATGCTTTCAGCGGAGCTGAACTTCAAGCGATCGAAGCACTTGAATTATGCAACCCGGGTGAAGCGGGACTGAAGCTTGAGGAAGGTGTTTTCAGTGCGAAAGGTCACCTGCCAATCAATCTGTCTGGCGGACTAATCGGACAAGGCGGAGCACCAGGCGCAACGGGCATTGCGCAAGTCATCACCCTTTACCGATTGCTCAGCGGCACCTACTTCAGCGAATTACAGCCGAAACGCGAATTGCGAAAGGCTGTTGCTGACTGCCACTCAGGGATTGCAACAACAAATGTCGTTCATTTACTCCAAAGGATTAATGAAGACTCCTAGGAAGCCTGTGCTCAGTCGTTCGCAAAAAATGTCAGCACTTCATCAGACTGGACGACATGACAGTAAATCATGTTAATGATCTCCAGTTCATGCTGGTGCAGTTCGTCCGTCGCCGCTGCACAACAGTCATCAACCAGGACCACACCAAAGCTTTCGTCAGCCAGACTCCGAACTGTCGATGAGACGCACTGGTCAGTAAAAATTCCTGTTGCAATCACATCGGTGATTTCCATGTTTCGTAGCATCAACCGAAGATTGGTTCCAGTCAATGCGCTGTCAGTTGTTTTGATGACCACGATGTCATCGTCCCCGGGAGTCAATTCTGGCACAAACTGACCTTCTTCGGCATTCTTTGGAATCAGAAGGTAATTGAAACCGGGCTTTTTTTGACTCAGTGAGCGATCTCTACCATCAGTCTTGTGACAAGCGATGCGCGCAAATATCACTTCAACTCCCCTGCTTTTGCATTCAGCGATCAGCCGAGCGGTATTCGGAATGACGACGTTATTCATTCGTTCGTAAAACGGCTGCCACCTCTGGGTTTCTTCATTGCTTTCCTTCGGCTGCATATAGGTATTTTGAATGTCAATGACCAGCAAGGCAGTTTTCGACGGGTCCAGTTTAATATCGTCGGGTTCTTCCGCATTGGCATAGTAAAACGACCGGTAGGCAGTTTTCCAGTCACTTCCATTCTTTTGCTTTTCCTGTTTCATTTTCGCGACTCAACTGATACAAAAACTAGCATTTTATTCAACCTTCACGCTACCAGTGTGAACGAAACGCCGGAATCAAGCTGTCGTACGATCTTCAACCCGGTTCCATTGTGTGATTACCAAGTTCGCATAATAAACGACATCGCCATATGCGATCTTGACATCAACTGATTCAAGACGCTTTGCGAGTTCGATCGCCACTTCACTTAGGCTGAATGTACCATTCACTTTATCCAGCCTTGATTTCATTGCCTCAGATTCGGTCTCAACATACTCCCATTCTGTCAGAACTCTCTCCATGTCCTCATCCCCATCCAGCAGGTTTTGCACTTTCTCGTTCAACAGTTTGATAGTGAGCGCGGAATTTACCGCGCAGAAGTAGACTGCGGTAGCCCTAATGAATTCCAGTTTCCACGCTCTAGGCAGCAATTGCTTTGCTACCAGCGCCAAATCTGCGAAAGTTTGTTCATTCCCTTCCTCAATACAAAGAAGGGCAGCCCTGCGCATCAGACCCTTTCTGACTTCATTGTTAAACCAGTACTCCCGCATATGCCAGAAAAAAGTGACCAACATAATTTATCCTCCACACGTTTATCTACCCCGCTTCGTTCTGGTCGATTTTCCTCACACTGTTGTAAGAAAATCGTACTGAAATAACCGAACAATAACTCTAAATCGAAGGTAGGAATTGAGCTGGTCGCTCAACTCTTACCAGGTTAATGCACGGCTTTTGATTTTGTTTCTTGCTTGGATTTTCAGTACTGAACAACCACAAATCGAGGTCGTTAACAAAAAATAAGCAATTTGACACGGACTGAAATCGTAGACTTCAGTCAGAAATGGAGGAATAAAAGATTGTAGCCGATGTCCGAAGAAGAGATTAAGAAAATACTTCTTTACCTTCTCAATGCGTATTGCTTCAATCAGACAATTTTGTCAATTAAATTACGTTTGGGATATTTCCGTCCAATCAGGCATAAACAACCGTCCAATTCGGAATATGAAGCCGTCTATCTCGGAATGAATAGAAGTCTAAACTGTAATTTATCACGACGAAGTCTAACAATATCAATTAAATGTGAAACATTTTCACTGGTATCCTATTCTTAAGATACGGTGACTGGAGTGCACTCTTCACCATAATCTCCAACCCAATAACATTCAACTTCGAATATGTTCATTCAGGCATAAGGGTACGCTCGATATACCCAAATTTAGAGAGTAGATTTATTCAAGGAGTGTAATTCAACGAAATATAGCTGAATTTCCCTGATCCGCAAATAAAAAGTTGCAGAAAATGATAAAGCCCTGTAAAATCAGAGAGATATTGAAAAAAACGCCCAATTCGGCATTCACCCAATGGGTGAATTCGAAACGGCTCTCAGATTTCGCAAGGCTTATGAAGATTCTACCATACAACACTGCGGCAAGCTGCCACAATTTCACCTCCAGAGCCGGTCTGGTGGTGCCAGCCGAACTGCTCAAGCGCCTTGAGCTGTCACAGCTCATTGATTCGTCAATGCCCACACCCGGCAGCAATCGAGGCTACCGGCACAGCGCCATTTTCAATACCTTCATGCTGATGTTCCACGAAGGTGCGGGGTGCATCGACGATGTGCGCCACCTGCGCAGTGAACCGGCGCTGATGAAGCTGTTGGGTTTTGGGACGATTCCCTGTGCCACGACGCTGGGTGGATGGCTTCACAGAGTCGGCGACAGTCGACAGATGATCTCGGTTCTCGAGCAGGTCAACCGCGCGGTGATGAAAGCGACGCTGGGTGATCGAAAGTGCGTCACTTTGGACATTGACGCATCGGCGATTCGGTCGAAGAAAAAAGACGCGAAGTGGACGTATAAGAAGCATCGCGGGTACATGCCGATGTTCGGTCACATTGCCGAGACCGGTCAGGTGGCTGCGGCTGAGCTTCGCGAGGGCAATGTGCCGCCTGGGGCTGAGAATGTTGAGTTTTTCCGGCGCTGCCGCGCGGCGCTGCCCGAAGGGGTGGGTGTCACTCGCTTCCGGGCCGATGCCGCCTCCTATCAGGCGGGCATCATCAATGATTGCCGCGCACACGGCATCCGTTTTGCGATTCGGGCGAAGATGGACAGTGCGGTGAAGAAAACGGTACTGGACATTAAGGATGAGGATTGGAATGCGGTTGTGAATGCCGACGGTGCGGTATTGGAAGGCGAGTATCTGGCCCGTACGCTGCATGTGATGGAAGATGTGCCTGAGGCTTTCTGTCTGGTGGTGCAGAAAAAACGGGTGCGGGACAAGCTGCCGGCCGACGCTGGGATGCCTGACGGGACTGAGCAGCTGAAGATGGTTTTCAAAAATGAAGGCCTGCACCAGGTCGATGTGCAAAGTGCGGTCAGCGGCAGGTACATCTACCGGGCGATTGCGACCGATCTGGACCTGGACCGCTTCAGTGACGGCGAGATTGTATGGTGGTACAACCAGAGAGGGGACAGCTCGGAAAACCGGCTCAAGGAAATTCGCAGTGACTTCAGCGCGGCGCATCTGCCGTGCGGCGAGTTCAAAGCCAATGTCGCGTACCTGCTTCTGTCTTCGATTGCCTTCAATCTGCTTGCGCTGATGCGCATGAAACTGCCGCAGGAGTGGTATGGCGTGCGGGCGATCAGTTTCCGTCACCGACTGTATGCGATGGCCGGACAGGTGGTTCGCCATGCGCGGCAGTGGACCCTGAAAGTCAGTGCGGCCAAACTTCCTGTCCTGGAACAGTCGCTTTGGGCCATCCGCCGCTGCAGCCTGTCCTGACTTCTCATTCGTTCTGAAACGGCTTTACACTACAGATCATGGCAGTCAGTCTACTGTCAGGGACAGGCTTGCGCCGGATTTGCTGCTGAGCCGCCAGATTCGCTTCGCAGTGGGTTCAGCCGGGTAAAATGGTCACCGATTTCGGTGTGTGGCTTGATGGTTTGGAAAATCCTGGCGCTTCGAACCGCCAGAGTGCCGAAAATCTCGCCTTAGCCGCCGCTGGCAGTCTCTAACTGAGGATTAGGGAATTTAGAATAAGCATTTGTGCGCACACAGTTTGCAACATAATATTGGCTTTTGAAATTTCTGACCTCAGGATGCGTTCGTCTCAAACTCCGTATCAGCAGCGAATCTGTTCCTACCAAATAAATCAATCGTAATACGCGAAATCTGATTGTCTGAGTTGCCAAATCTGAATAACAACTTACTGCTAACTCCGGATGATCCCCATCCTGTTGAAATCTTCTGCGTTGAAAATTCAAGTCCGGTTCTGATTGTCTGTGATCACGCCGGGAATGCTGTACCCAAGAAGCTACAGCAGTTAATGCCGAAACCCGAAGACATGAATCGACATATTGCCATAGATGTCGGTGCACGAGCCGTCGCTCAAATTGTTGCACGTGTTTTAAACTCAAACCTGATCATGCAACGCTACTCGCGACTCGTCATCGATATGAACCGACCGCTCAACTCGCCTGAACTCTGTCCCGAAGTGAGTGACGGCACCCCTGTACCCTTTAATCAGAATCTGACCGACAATCAGAAAGAGTTTCGAGTCGCAGAGATATTCGAAGCCTATCACAAATCAATTGCAGGTGTCATTGGCGAATCCGAGAATCCACCAAAAGCACTAGTTGCGATTCACAGTTTTACACCCAGTCTGCGTAACCAACCGCCACGTTTCTGGCATTTTGACCTGATTTCCCGCGCTACAGTAGACCTCGCACTCGAACTTAGAGACTTCTTACAGACTAAGCGACCTGGATTCAACTACGGCGTCAACGAGATTTTTTCAGTATCCGATTTAAGTGACTACACACTTCGCACCCACGCAGAAAATCGCGGTCTGCTTGGCTTGTCAATTGAAACCCGAAACGACTTGCTGACCAGTGACACCGATATCAAGAATTGGGCTGAACTTTTGGCCGATGGTCTGCACGCCATATTCGCTGACCGCATTCCTGGTCTCTGATTTACGACAGACGTTACATTGATCGATCCGGTCTTTTCGGTTCTGACGAAAACCACCAATCTTTACGTCGACCCCGCTGGCGACCGTTATCGCGTCGCAATGCCGGTCAATGCAAACATCGCTGCCGACACCATCGGGCGATACGCCAGAAACGGTCAGGGTGATCGCATTGCTCTGATCCACGAGTACCCTGATCTTTCGACCCGGTCCTATACCTATGCAGAACTGGATGATTTGGCCTCAAGACTCGCTGTATCTCTTTCAAACATGGGGGTAAGCAAGGGCAGCCCTGTTGTTGTGCAAACAGCCCAGAGTCCGGAAACTGCAATTTCACACATGGCCATCTACAAGTTGGGTGCAATCGTTGTGACCCTATCGCATCTCGCCGGTCCAGACGCTTTCACTCACATCGTCAACGATTGCAAGCCTTCGGTCATCATTACTCATTCAGACCACTGGAATTCACTTCGCGACACAGCCAGTAATCTAAAATCCCTGCAATTCTGCATCGTATGCGGCACTCCCGAATCGGATGAACTGTCGTTCGACGAACTGCTGACAACATCATCCGAACAGTTTGAACCAGTCATCACAGCAACAGAAGACCCAGCAGTGTTGATGTACACATCGGGAGCGACGGGTAGTCCCAAGGGTGTTCTTCTTTCGCACCGTAGCGGACATTGTTACCGTCCAACCCTCAACCTGGTCTACAACCTAGAACTGGATGCACCGGGATCCGTGTTCTGGACACCGTCTGACTGGGCCTGGAGCGGTGGTCTTTACGACCTTTGTTTTCCTGCCTGGCAACACGGGCAGACTGTTGTATCAACCCATCGACGATTTTCAGCTGATTGGGCATTTGATTTCATGGCTCGTCATCAGGTCACTCACTCTTTTATGACTGCGACCGCACTGAAGCGACTGGCGGAAGTTGCCAATCCGCGTTCCAAGTGGAATCTTGCCATGCGAGTTGTCTGTACTTCCGGTGAAAGTTTACCCCGCGAGATTCTGCGCTGGTGCGAAGACGACTTTGGCATAGTCTGCAATGAACTCTATGGCCTGACAGAGTTTACCGATATGATCGGATGCTGTAAACGCCTGTTTCCGACCAAACCCGGGTCAATGGGGCGGGCATTTCCCGGTCGTTATGTCGCAATCATTGATGAGAATGGTGTCGAACAGGCTGACGGTGTTGTAGGCGAAGTTGCATCGCTATTGGAAGATGACCCGACGCTCATTCTCGGATACTGGGGTAATCCTGGTGTACCCGACAATTTGAAACTTGGAAAGTGGCTAACTACCGGAGACCTTGCCATACGCGATGAAGATGGCTATTTCTGGTTCCAGTGCCGCAAGGACGACTTGATCAAGAGCGCCGGATATCGCATTGGTCCCACAGAAATTGAAGACACCCTTGAATCTCACCCGGATGTTGCAGAAGCAGTGATTGTCGGTAAACCTGATCTCGAGCGTGGCACTGCAGTGATGGCCTTTGTCCGTCTAGCAAGTGGTGTAAAAGAGAATGATGCAACTCGAACTCGCCTGCAGCAGCATGTCAAGAACAGTCTTGCAGTTTACGAATATCCCCGATATATCGAGTTTGTCGACTCTTTCCCAAGAACTTACACTGGTAAAATCAAACGAGACCTTTTACGACAGAGAGCCGCCTCCAATTCCAAGTCTGAATAATGGACAACAGAGTATTTCAGCCACTCGTTGAAGTCACCAATCTATATCGCGACGTCGCAGGTGACCGCTACCGGATTGGCATGCCGCTGAATGCCAATATTGCTGCCGATACAATCGGACGTTTTGCGAAGGGTGATCGGTCTGATCATCTGGCATTGATTCACGAGAATCTTGACGGATCAATCGAAGAGTATACCTACGCAGAGTTGGACGACCTGGCTTCGAGATTTGCGGTATATCTCGCAAATCTTGGCGTTCAACATGGTGAGCCGGTTGCCATTCACACGGCACAAAGCCCGCAGACCGCAATTGCCCACATGGCGGTCTACAAACTAGGTGCAATCGCACTAACCTTGTCGCATCTCTACCGTCCAGATGCCATCGCACATGTCATAAACGATTCCAAAGCCAAGGTCATTATTACGAACTCCGATTATTGGGCATCCCTGCGCGACCGACTGGATCAAGTTAAAACGCTCCGTCACCGGATTGTGTTTGGTAATACGGAACCAGGTGAAATCAGTTTTTCAGACTGCCTTAAGACCTCAAGTGAAGGCTTTGAACCTGTCATCACCAAAACCGAAGACCCGGCTCTTCTGATGTACACATCGGGTTCAACCGGTATGCCCAAGGGGCTGATTCACGCGCATCGCATCATTCATGCCTATATCCCATCACTGACGCTGGTCTTCAACATGGAACTCAACTATCCGAACGGAGTTTTCTGGAGTCCAGCCGACTGGGCCTGGGTTGGCGGCTTGCTAGACCTTGCATTGCCAGCCTGGCAGCACGGACAGACAGTTGTTTCCACGAATCAGCGATTCACTGCGGAGTGGGCCTTCGAATTTATGGAGCGACATCAAGTTACCCATTCATTCATGACGCCGACTGCGGTTAAGCGAATTGCTGAAATTAGCGAGCCACGAAAAAGATGGAATCTTGCGACCAGAGTAATCTGCACTGGTGGCGAAAGTCTACCCGGCGAAGTTTTGCGCTGGGCTGAAGAGGAATTCGGAATTGTATGTAACGAGTTCTATGGCCTGACTGAGTTCAACCACATGGTCGGCTGCTGTAAACGTTTGTTCTCACCTATTCCAGGCTCAATGGGATTGGCGTTTCCAGGTCGGAACGTTGCAGTCATCGACGAGGATGGTAATCGGCAACCAGACGGCACCGCTGGAGAAGTCGCATCTTGGTTGCCGGACGACCCGAGTTTGTTTCTTGGCTATTGGGGTGAGCCCGGCGTACCAGAAAGAATGCGACGTGGCAATTGGTTATGCTCGGGTGATCTCGCGGTACGAGATGAGAACGGTTACTTCTGGTACCAGGGGCGTAATGATGACTTGATCAAGAGTGCCGGTTATCGAATCGGTCCAAACGAGGTTGAAGATACATTGATTTCACACCCTTACGTCGCAGAGGCTGCGGTGGTTGGAAAGCCCGACAAGGCGCGCGGACAGGTGGTGATGGCTTATGTTCGGCTGATGCAGGGTCAGGTAAAGAGTAATGAAGTGAGAAAAATCCTTCAGGACCACGTCAAGGAAAATCTGGCCACCTATAAATATCCGCGAGTGATTGAATTTGTCGATTCATTTCCGCTCACAAGTTCCGGAAAGATCAGGCGCAAAGCGCTGCGTGAGCGCGCCGCCAGCGGATCTCAGTGACAAGCAAATCATTGTCATAGCAAGAAGACTCAATCTATCAACTTTGCAATACTAGCCAAGACTCACTCCAATGGCTGATTCGGTCTTTGCACCTCTCGCTGAAATCACCAATCTCTATCTGGATGCAGCACAAGATCGATATGTGATCGGCATCCCAAAAAATGCCAACTTGGCGGGTGATACCATCGGCCGCATCGCCCAAACAGAAAGAGCCAACCACATTGCTTTGATTCATGAAAACCCTGACGGATCAATTGAACAATTTACCTACGCTGAGCTGGACGATTTAGCCAGCAGGTTCGCCGTTTCGCTTAGAAAGTTGGGTGTTCAGCGCGGAGAACCCGTTGCCATTAACACTGCTCAGGGCCGAGAAACCGCAATCTCGCATATGGCTGTCTACAAATTAGGCGCGATTGCCCTTACGGTCTCACACCTTTATGGTCCGGATGCTGTCGTTCATGTCATTAATGATTCAGGAACTCGGGTTTTCATTTCTCAGTCAGAATACTGGTCAAGACTGCGCGATCATTGCAGCAACCTCCCGTCACTTCAGCATTGCATTGTGAACGGCCCGTGTGAACCTGGTGAGATTGAATTCAATAACTGTCTTGAAGTTTCACGAGAGGGGTTTGAACCGGTGATTTCTGATACCGAGGAACCAGCTATTCTGATGTACACCTCGGGCTCAACTGGTAAGCCAAAAGGAATGGTCCATTCACATCGACTGCTACATGCGTTTCAGCCGAGCCTTACTCTGGTCTACAACCTGGAACTCAATTTTGAGAACGGTGTGTTCTGGACGCCTTCTGACTGGGCCTGGGTTGGGGGACTATTTGACGTGGCGCTACCAGCCTGGCAGCATGGCCAGACCGTTGTCTCCTGCAATCATCGCTTTACAGCGGATTGGGCGTTTGAGTTCATGGAAAGACACGGAATTACCCATTCATTTCTCACGCCAACCGCACTCAAACGGCTTGCAGAAGTTAAAAATCCGCGTGAAAAATGGTGTCTGGCCATGCGTGTTGTCTGCACCGGAGGAGAGAGCCTTCCGGGAGAAGTATTGCGTTGGGCAGAGGAGGAATTTGGTGTCGCGTGTAATGAGTTTTACGGTCAGACTGAATTCAGCGATTCCATTGGCTGTTGCAAACGACTTTATGCAACCGTACCTGGATCAATGGGCCGGGTCTTTCCTGGACACACAGTTGCCATCATTAATGAAAACGGTGTTGAGCAACCGGATGAAACCATTGGCGAAGTGGCTGCGTGGGCACCAGATGAACCCTGTCTTTTCTTGGGTTACTGGGGAGAGGAAGGACTGCCGAATCACATGTATGTTGGCAACTGGCTAAGATCGGGTGACCTCGCCGTGCGCGATAAGGAAGGCTATTTCTGGTATAAAGGGCGCACTGATGACCTGATCAAGAGCGGTGGTTATCGAATTGGACCCAACGAGGTTGAAGAAGCCCTGCTTTGTCACCCTGACGTAGCAGAAGCCGCAGTCGTAGGTAAGCCAGATTTCAAGCGTGGTACGATAGTCGTTGCGTTCATCCGCGTTCGAGATGGCGTCGCCAGAGATGATCAGACCCGTAAAGAATTACAGCAGTTTGTCAAGAATCGACTCGCGTTTTACAAACACCCAAGAATCATCGAGTTTGTTGATGAGTTTCCAATGACAAGCAGCGGCAAAATCAGACGCGGTGAACTTCGAAAACTGGTGATGCAAGACAAAGACGGAAATTATGAACGTTCGATTGAGTGATACCGGCTTTACCCTGTTCATTTTGCAGCGCCTCAGCGGTGCGCTGCTGGCGCTATTGCTATTTACTCACCTGGTCACAATCATATTTGCAGTTCAAGGTGGGTTGAGTGTTGCTGAAATTGTCGATCGCGTGCGCGGCAATCTCTTTTGGATTTCATTCTATGGAGTCTTTGCACTGACTGCAGTGGTTCACGCCATGATCGGGCTAAGAAAAATTTTCGTCGAATGGACACCGGTTAACCAACGTGTGGTTGATGTGATCGTGTTGCTGTATGTCATTGGCGCCTTATGGCTTGGATATGAGGCAATCGAGGCAATCTGGTGAAAGATCAAACCAATTCGCGAACTCATCCAGGCTATCTGGCGTTCATTTTGCATCGGATTTCAGGGCTCTGCCTTGCGCTATTCCTGCCCGTACACCTATATGTGATCTCTCTGCTGTTGGATGATCCACAGCGCTTTGATGCATTTCTTGACTGGACCTCAGCGCCACTGGTCAAATTATCAGAAACCCTGCTAATTGTGCTGGCTGCTGCCCATCTCGCCGGTGGCATTCGGATACTGGCCATCGAGTGGTTTTCCGTGTCCTACAATCACGCAAGACTGGTTTCGGCAGTTGTGACTTTTTCAATTGCGGTTGGTGTGTTCTTTCTCATCGCGGTTTAGAACGAATAATGAAATTCGGATCGATCACAGTTCAGGAACTTCAGACCGAAGTCTTAGTACTAGGTTCAGGTGGCGCTGGACTCCTTGCAGCGATTCATGCCCATGATGGTAATCCAACTGACCGAGTTATGGTCGTTACCAAAGGACTGTTAGGCAAATCTGGTTGCACTCGCATGGTACAAGGAGGCTACAACGTCGCGTTAAGCGAAGGCGATTCCATTGAGGCTCATTTTCGCGATACCATCGAAGGTGGCAAATGGATCAACGATCAGGAACTCGCCTGGACACTGGTTTCAAAGGCTCCGGAACGAGTGCGAGAATTGGAAAACCGCCACGGCTGTTTCTTTGACCGCAATCCCGATGGTTCAATCCACCAGAAAGCGTTTGCTGGACAAACCTTTGACCGAACCGTTCACAAGGGTGATCTGACAGGCATCGAAATCATGAACCGTCTAGCGGAACAGATTCGCGCAAGACCAATCGACATTCTTGAAGAACATCGGGCGATTGATTTGATTCCAACAGCTGACCGACAACGCATTGCGGCAGTATTACTGCTTGACATTCAAAGCGGTACATTTAAGTTGGTTCAGTGTCAGGCTGTCATTATTGCCACAGGTGCTGGACCGACGATGTACAAATTTCACACCCCGTCTGCAGACAAGTCCTGCGATGGGCTTGCAATTGCATTGCGAGCCAGACTGTCTCTGCGCGACATGGAGATGATTCAGTTTCACCCGACAGGATTGTTGGCCGGAACCGACACCCGAATCACTGGAACGATCATCGAAGAGGGTCTACGCGGAGCCGGGGGGCACTTAATTGACAACTCTGGACGTCGTTTCATGCTTGACTATGACCCGCGCGCTGAGCGCGCCACTCGTGATGTCGTCAGTCGCGCTATGTTTGAACAGATGCGAAACGGTGCAACCGGTCCGAATGGCGGTGTTTTCATCTCAATGGTGCATCTGGATTCTGATTCGGTAAGGCATGAGTTCAAAGGGATGGTCAAACGCTGCGCTGACATCGGTCTAGATCTTGTGACAAACCCAGTCGAGGTTACGCCAACCGCCCACTACATTATGGGTGGCATTCAAATCAACACCGATTGCTCAACCTCTCTCACAGGTGTGTTCGCAGCGGGTGAAGATACCGGTGGGGTTCATGGTTCCAATCGCCTAGGCGGGAACGGTGTTGGCAACTCCACTGTCTTTGGTGGCATAGCCGGTGATACGGTTGCGTCCTGGGTAATAGCTAACGGTGAGTTTGCGGAACCGGACCGTACTTTGATCCAAGCCACTTTGGAACAGGCTTTAGCACCATTTGATCACCCATCCGGTGATCTAAACGAAGTACGTGAAACACTGTATGAAATTATGTGGGAACACGCCGGTATTCTGCGCTCGATAAACAGCCTTGATCGAGCTGAAACTGAGCTATTTGATCTCTCCAGAAAACTTGAGGAAACTGGGCTCGAATCGCACTCTCATGCATTCAATTTGAGCTGGCATGATTATCTCAATTTGAGAAATCAGATTCTGGTCAGCCAGGCAATCGTCACCGCAGCAAAAACAAGATCCGATTCGCGCGGTGCCCATTATCTGATCGACAATCCGCATACCGAACCTTTGGAAGAGTCACGCTATACGCGGGTCACACTGGGAGAGACTAAAATAAATGCTGAAACTATTGCAGTCACATTTACCCGATTGCAACCCTGATTGTCAGGCAGATTAAAGCTCTATACGAGAACCAACCATTGATTACAGAAACCGTCATCCAGCAAGCCGCCAGTGAAATAACTCGGCAAGCCGCCATTAGGATTCCTGATGACTACCGCTCCGGAATTCGCGATATTCGCAGCAGCGAACAAGGCTCACTCAGCTGTTTCGTGCTGGACACAATGATCGACAATTGGGACGCAGCTGTCGCAGACCAGCGACCCATGTGTGCGGATACCGGTTTGCCACGCTACTACGTCAAATTTGGCAATGAAGCAGCCATTCAGGGTGGCTTTGTTGCACTGGAACGTGCTCTTCGCCGGGCGACAGCCGATGCGACTGCCAAAATTCCGCTTCGGCCCAATCGCGTACACCCACTCACCCGCGAAGATCACAACAATAATGTCGGTGCGCGAGCACCTGAAATCGAGTATTCAGTTGAACCCGATGCCGACTGGCTGGACATTACAACAGTACACAAGGGAGGTCTATTCGGCACTGACTATCGCATGCTATTTCCCGGCGACGGCTGGGATGGCATCAAAAAGATGTTTCTCGACACAATGATCCAATTTGGTCGCCGCGGCCTGGCCTGCCAGCCAGCTATTGTCGGTGTCGGCATCGGCGGCAGTAAAGACACCTGTATGGTCCTGGGAAAACAGGCTGCCTGTCTCAGGGTAGTGGGCGACCGACATCCCGATCCTGAAATTGCCAAGCTCGAAGAGGAGTTGAAGGAACTTGGCAACCAGATTGGCATGGGACCAATGGGATTTGTTGGAAGTTCCATGGTCGTAGACTGCCACATTGAAATTGCACACACACATACCGGAGGAATGCCGGTCAGTATTCACAGTTTTTGTCTGTCTTCGCGGCGTGCAGTCGTACGCATCTTTGCGGACGGCTCGTCGGAATACCGCACCGATCCGCAGTGGTTTACTCCTTATCACAGGAGAGAAGAAGTCGAATGACAAATGCAGGATACAACACTGTCGAACTCCGTGGGCCTGCAGAGCCGACCGATCTTGAAAAACTGAACATTGGTGATGTTATCTATATCAACGGCATGATCTACACGGGTCGCGAAGGGGTCTACCGCAAAATATTGGACGAGGGCAACAGTCCGCCAGTTGATTTTTCTACGATATCAAACATCAATTTTCACTGCTCGCCAGCGGCTTCGATCGAGTCAGATGGGTCTCATACGGTAGGAGCAGTAACTGCAACGGCCAGCTTCCGCTTTTCAAAATGGATGGAGCGATGGTTTTCACTGACGAACTGTAAAGTAGTGATCGGCAAGGGCGGCATGCCGCAGTCCGACTATCAGCAGTACTTCGTACCAAATGGCGCCGTGTACCTGACAACTGTCGGTTATGGAACTGGCGCTCTTTTAGGGCGCGGCATCAAAAAAGTCCCGCAGGTATTCTGGCTCAAGGAACTTGGCATCGCCCAAGCCATCTGGATATTGGAAGTGGAAAATTTTGGACCGTTTCTGGTTGAATCAGACCTTCGCGGCAACAGTCTGTTCGAACAGTCAAAGCGTGAAATCGACCAGAACATTGAAGGGCTGTATGCCGGATTGAAGCAGCCCGCACTTCGAAGATATGGGGAGACTACTCACCGCACTGACGAAGTCATTTAACGGCTGATCGGCCGACAGAAAACTCCTTCCGCAACCCCTCGGTTCTGCTTTGGTAATTCCAGAGGCGTCCGAAACATCTTCACCGCAATCTATTCGATTGCATCCCTGCAGCGCCTGACTCTAATTCAGGGACTTTTTCTTTCGTTTCGAACCGCTTGATGGAAGCAGTATTACCGATGTTTTGCCCAAAATTGTCCAATTAAATCGTATTTCACTTAACAGAGATTTATGGCATGATGTTTTCAATTAATTTACAATATTTAGAATGTGTTATTACATTTAGGAATAAATGTAGTATATTTAGTTCCCATTAACACACTTGTTTGCTATTACTTTCACTCTAATGCCACAGAATTTAACCGAGGTGTAGTGATGAAGTTTTTGACACAGCATCTCGATGATGTAGATGAAACATACTTTCAGCATATGCGCTTTGCGCTGTCTTTCGCAGGGCAGATGTTGATTGGTGCCATCGCCTGCGCGATTCACGCAGTTGCCCCATTTTTATTTGTGTCTACTGGCAGTCAGCGCATCAAGTTCCTCCATGAGCGCATGGTTGTCGCACGAAGGGAACCCAAACATTCCACCTCTAAGGGTACTGCGTTAAATGTACCGGGCAACAGTATTGAAAGTGCTGTTGCGAGAGGGGCGGACTAAATTTTAACGGGCACGATAGACATCTCTCTATTGCTCAAAATATCGCCTGAGGCCTTCCCCCGCTTCAGGCGATTTGCCCACCATTTCTGATTGAGATTTCTGTCCAGAATCCTGCTGATCAGCGATTAGTCGGACAGTGAGTAAGTCCTTCTTGAAGTGATTCGATCAGTTATTTAAATCCAATAACCTTGCTTCACTCACCTCAACGGACTGAAACATCAACGAAAGTCTCGTTGTAGCAGGCGCCTCGTTCAATGTCTGCTCGGATATCAGCGGGTATCAGCGAATTCACCGTCAGTCCCGTATCGCTCGTATTGAGCCAGGTTCCTTTGGATGAGTAAAGGACGCCCGGGCGGGTTGCATCAGTGACGAGAAGTTCCAGAGAAACCTTGCCGCGCTGATTCCAGACGGTCACCAGGTCACCCGATTCCAGACCGCGGTCAGCGGCATCAACCGGATTCATTTCCAGTACTTCATACTGCTGCGACTCGGCACAACCACCAAATGTTGCATTGGTTCTCTTTGAAGAAGAAGGGGATATCAGGGTTAGCGGTAGGTCCTTCTCGACGTGGCGATAGCGCGGCACCCCAAATCCGTACTGATCTTCCAGATTCTGTGAGTAGAGTTCAATTTTCCCGGATGGTGTGGTGGGCACAACGTTTTTACAAAGAATATTGGCCTCGCCGTTGAGAGAATTGAATTCAATTGCCTCATCTAGCGGAATTTCACTTGGCATGTAACCCTTAAGACGAACATCGGTTCCATCGATGGCATCATCCATCAGTTCTTTGTCCGAGGCTCGAAACATCGCCTCTTCAAATCCAAACCTTGAAGCCAAGCGACGAAATATTTCAGTATTGGGCAGTGATTCTCCAACACAGGAAATGGCAGGCGCTGCACGCTGAACATAATTCTGACCGTAAGCACCGTAAACATCGTCGTATTCGAAGTGACTCGCAGCAGGCAGAATCACATCAGCAAACTTCATGCTGTCGGTCATCACAATATCGCTGCCGGCAATGAACAAATCTTCACGCTGTAGCGCTTCAATCATCTTGATCTGGTCAGGATGAGTTGCAACCGGATTGTGGTTATAAATCAGCATAGCCTTGATTGGCGGGTCCAGTTGATCATCCAACAGGAGTTCTGGAATATCAACAATATTGAAGGTACGGGTACCTTCTGGAATTAGATCCGGTCGCTGCAAACGATCCGCAGTTTTGGGTACAACCCAACCCGGCTTGGCAATGACCCCTGCTCCCAGTCTTCCATGATTACCCGTGAGCACCTGAAGAGCCATGGCTGCACGCAGTCCCGAACCACCACTGTGTCCGCGCTCAATTCCATTGCCAATCGAAACTGCAACGGTTTGGGCATTCACGTAATATTGAACAAATTGATTAAACTCAGATTCAGTCAGACCGCAGATTGATTCAACATCTGCAACACTGTACTGACGGGCCTGCGTCATGTATTCGTCAAAACCTTGAGCCCACTTCTCGACAAATGAAATATCAATTGCCCCGCGTCGTTCCAGTTCAGCGGCGACTGCCATTGCCAGAACAACATCCGTGCCAGGCTGAATCTGCAAGTGCAGATGACTTTGCTCAGCAATTCGAATTCGTTTGGGATCTATACAAACGACCTTGGCGCCTTTCTCACGTGCGGTCTTGGCAACGTTTGCGAAATGCAGATTCGATACAGTTACATTGTTTCCCCAAATCACGATTAGATCTGAATGAACAGCCTGTTCCGGTGGCATGCCAGGTACTGCGCCGAACAGACTGGCATACGCTGTACCACGTACCGCTCCGCACAAAGGTCCTCGGTCCAGGAGAGTCGCACCAAGCCTGTAGAAAAACCGACGATCCATTGAACCGCCAGCGAGTTCACCGTGTGGCCCGGCGTAGTTGAATGGCAGAACTGATTGTGGACCATAACGATCAATTGCCTTTGTGAACCCTTCATAAACGAGGTCCAAAGCTTCGTCCCATGAAACAGGTGCAAATTCCCCAGCACCACGCTGGCCGACTCGCTTGAGTGGTTGTGTAAGCCGACGTTCACCGTGCACCATCTCCGGGTAGCTGCGAGACACCTTGGTACAGATTGAACCATTGGAATAGGGATTGGCCCGAGATCCACGGACTGCAACCAGTTGATCGTTGCTAACGACGGCGGTCAGACTGCAGGTATCTGGACAGTCGAGTGGACAAACGCTGGGTAGATGTTCTGTGTGTTGTTCAGTGCTGATTGAATCCATTTCGTCAATTTATGTGGTGAAAGTTGTCAGGTTTCAATATCTTTCTGTCTTGCTAATATGTTACTTCTTTTCACTGGTTGGTCGCAGAAATTGAACTATTAAACTGTCGATGAATCGGTAAGCTTTATTTGGTTGACCAAATTGTCGATCTTTTCAATCGAAACTACAGATATCGCATCATCCAGCCTGTAGTACTCAGCACCTGGATACACAATCCACAAATGTTGCAACTGCAGATCGGAAATAGCAGTCCGCATAGAGCGAGTGGTCCTTGGAGCATCACTGTATTTGATTTCAAAACCATATCGTTTACCTCTAATGGTTGTCATCAAGTCAAGCTCAGCTCCAGCATGAGTTCCCCAAAAATAGCAACTTTTCAACTGCAATTGATGTATTAAGTTTTCAATCGCAAACCCCTCAAATGAGGCACCGATCTTAACGTGGCCAGACAGGTCATCAAACGAATCGAGTTCTAGCAGGCTGTGAAGAATTCCCGCATCACGAATATAAATTTTGGGAGATTTCAGCTGGCGTTTCTTTAAGTTTTCATACCAGGGAACCAAGACTCTAACCATGAATGAGGAACTTAAAATATCCAGGTACCTTCTAGCAGCAGGTTCATTTACACCGAGTGCGCGCGCAAACTCCGCTCCATTCCAAATTTGACCGTGGTAATGGGCAATCATTGTCCAAAATCGACGCAGTGTCTCAGACGGTATGGATACGCCATACTGGGGTATGTCGCGCTCCAGAAAGGTCGTTACAAAGTTCCTTCGCCAGTTGACGGATACCGTTTCATCTTCTGCCAGAATACTTCTTGGAAAACCGCCTCTGTTCCACAAACTTCTCCAAGGCATTTTTGGAATTTCATCAATCGTAAATCCACCCAGCTGAACGATGCCAATCCGTCCCGCGAGCGTCTCAGAAACTCCCTTAATTAAGGACGGAGATACGCTGCAAAGCAAAAGAAACCGAGACCTGCATTTGTCACTGTCAACAACAACACGTAGCGTTTCGAACAGTTCCGGAACTCGTTGTACTTCATCAATTACGACGGTACCTGAGAGTTCCAAAAGAGTGCTGATTGGGCTTTCGAGCCGACGGCGATCGATGTAACTTTCCAAGTCAAAATAAGTAGTCTCGGAGTCGGTCTGCGTGAAAATTTTCGCCAAAGTGGTTTTACCACACTGACGGGGTCCGACTACAGCAACCACTGGATGCGCTCTAAAAGACTGAGCGATTTCAGTCATTGCAAGATGTCGTGGGACTGGGCCTTTCATTAAATAATCCTTGAAATTACATATTCTATATTATGTTTTTCAAGGATTATTATACTAGCATTTTTTTATGTCCTCTCAAGTTGTCATTTAAATTCAATGATTTGTTTGGCTCAATCCCCATAATGGAATCTGAGTGGATGCGCAACCAAACCACATCCAAATTCAATGAGTCGGTGCCAACCAGCGTTGCATAGTCAAGGACATGATTCTCACGCAGTTGAGATTGTCGAGGTGCTTATTTTGGCGCGGGTAATGTCCTGATACCTTCACGCAAGAAGTCAGCACAGATTTTGTGAGTTCATCAATTGGAGGGATTTAAGTATTTGAGACGGTCCGCACCAGTAGGGTGAGTGGAAAACCAACTACTACCTTCATTTTCAACGCACTCCATAACCTGGCTGGCGGATGTTTGTTTGCAATAATGTAGTGTTAACTTCGTCAGTGCATTAGAAAAATGGACCGGATCGATACCGCTATCCAGCAAAATCTCGACACCTAACAAGTCTGCTTCTTTTTCCATGTCTCTGCTGAGATCAAATGCCCATAGTTCAATCGCTATAGCCGACCCCTCTTCAATCAGAGTTTCGCTAGCACCAAACAAAATTGAAGCAAATACCGTCAATCCAAGTACTTCTACAATTTGGTGTAAGGAATGCCGCTCTTTGATATGGGCAATCTCATGCGCAATCACTGAGAGTACCTCCAGATCATCGTTAAGCAGTTTCACCAGGTCATCAGTGACCACTATGGGACCACCGGGAAATGCCAGTGCATTTGCTCCGAATAGCTTAGATTTGTGGAAGTTTATTTCGACTGAGTCTGCCAGTTCACTGACTTCCAACAGTTCATCGGCTTTTATTTTTAATCTCTCAATTTGACCGTTAGATAGCTCCGAAGGATCAAGAGCGACAGCAAGCATGCTTTCGTAGGCGCTCTCGCCCATCTTCCTTTCCCAGGAATCCGGAATGAAGGAAACTGCAATCGGGACGAATGAGGAAAGGAGTATACGATAGCCTATAGCGGCAACAATCAAAATGGATGCAAGAATAACAGCTCTTTTGAAAGTGAAGTGCTCCAACCATGAGATGACATTTTCAAACCTGCTTGATGCCTGGGTGAATTCTTCTGCTTCCAGCTGACCGCTCAGAATAAAAAGTGATCCGTCTTCGAAGTGAATGTTTTGTTTGTTTTGAATACTCTTGATCGCCATATTCTCTTTGAGAACATCGCTACCGATCTTGACTTGTGCTGTTTTACCTGTCAGATGGATCTCCGCCTCTAAAGACTTTGACGACAGCCTTTCGAAGTACTCTCCGGTATGGATCATCTATATGGCGACCTCAATTCCTTCAAATTCTGCAAACTCTTCACCAAATGCAGACTTAATTGAAACTTCATCATCAATAAACTGATCCATATCCCTTAGAACTCTGTACTTTGTACAGTTCGACAAATACCGATATTTCCTTACCTGTGCCCAGGGAAGGAGCAGTCCAAGAGAGAAAACGACTGCAACTAGATTCGTCAAGCTGATCCAAACAAATCTGATGGGATTGATTTCCGAATTAAATTCAACGACATCTGACAGCACCAAACTCCTGACCATGAGATTTCTGCATAGAACTCGGTAGATAAACGCCATTGAAAACACAATAGCGGCAGGCACTACGAATATTAATCCCGTAATGGATGATGCCATCACTTCGGATTCTGGCAGTTGGGCAGCGCGCAGAAACAACATGGAAATTCCACTGTACACAACTGTGATAACCACAGTCGGGAGGATTCCACCGATCAGGAAAGCCCAATAGAAACTGCCGGTAGTCGGTTCTGCATTGAACCGGGTTGTCCCATAGGTGTGCTGGGTGGCAGAGTATTTGTAGTAGTGTTTTGAAAATAAAGGTGTAAGTAATCCCAGTGTCAGAACTCCAAGAAATGGAGCAATAACGAGAAACCAAAATGATTTCCAGTAGGTCCCTTGCCAGTTGAAACGGACATTACGATACGATGTCATTCTCCTAGAAAATCGCATGGAATTGTTCAATAGCCAAGGCGTGAGGAAAAGCATGACGATCAGAAGTGGGATCGCCACAATTGGTATGCTGCTTGATACAGCCCAAATTAACAATATGACAAACGAGATGATCCGCCCAATCAGCAACTGTTTGCCGGTTGCGTGATATCCCAGACTATACTCGGCAATCCTCGTGTTGTTATTGAAGTAAGTTACACGCCGAACCTTGGCCCAGGCACTGTAAATTCCAAGAGTTGCAAGTGACAACAAGACATTGACAATCCATATTCCAAAATACTCAGCGGCTCTCCCCGAAAATTGGATGGAATGAAACTCTGCTTGGTTGGATTCACTGTTCATAGTTCACTAGACAAATTGAAGAAATCTAAGCTGGTAGATCCGAACATACGGTGTTTACACAAATCGACAGTTGAGTCAATAAACTTTAGCAATTTGATGGATGATGTTATTTCAATTGTTTTTTGAAATGGCCGGATGGCGGAGAGGGTGGGATTCGAACCCACGTGGGACTTGCGCCCCCAACGGATTTCGAGTCCGCGCCGTTATGTCCACTTCGGTACCTCTCCAAAGCTTCAGGAGACAGGGTCACATTGTAACCAAATTGAACAATCAATGAGTGTGGTCGATTTGTCATAATTACAAGTAAAATTAAGGGAATAATCGTTTATAGTTGACAAGTGTAAAATCAATCCGATTTTTTCGATTTTTTGGAAGATTTCTGTCGGTCCGGGTTCTGCATGGATTTCGGCTTCACACCCATCAGAATGGATACGACATCGTCAATTTCGAAGTCGGTCATGGGCGGAACATCGCCTGGCGGAGCCGGTTTTCGAGACTGCTTTGACACGATTGAATGCCGGTCAGTGAATGCGGCCATCCATTCCGTCGATCAGCTCGACGTACTTCAACCGTTTGCCGAACAGTCCGCAGATGGTGGTGTCGATCTGGACCATGGTATCCAGTTCACGAACATTCTGCCGGGCGCTGAACTCGTCCACATACTTCTGCAGGTGCTTGGGACTCATTTTGTGATACACGCCGTAGTAGCCGCGCTTCAGACATGACCAGAACGATTCGGCGCCATTGGTATGCGCCTGACCCCTGACATATTCACCAACCGAATGTCTGACTGTCTCATGCCTGTAGCCATGCTGCTGAAGTCCTTCATAGGCGCTCGCATCATCCGTATAGACCGTTGAGCCTTCTGAAACGCTGTCACAGACAATCTGGTGCAGCGTGATGGCCTTGGTATCGGCCACCCTGAATGACTTGATCTGCCTGCTGGTGCGTTCCTTGATGCCAACCACCGCAGTTTTGCCGACCACCCCTCGCCCAGCGTTGAGCTTCTTATCCTTATGTTTGTTCTTCTCCCGGCCACCCAGATAAGTCTCGTCCACTTCCACCTGACAGCCAAACAGCTGTGATGCATTGTTCGCCCAGGCCGTTCTGATCCGGTGGGCCATGAACCAGGCATTCGACTGATGCATGCCGATGTCGTTGGCCAGCTTGTAACTCGAAACCCCTTTCAGTGACGTCGACAGCAGATAAATGCCCATCAGCCATTTCCGATACGTGATGTTGCTGCCTTCCATGAGTGTTCCGGTCTTGACGCTGAAATATTTGCGGCACGGTCTGCACCAGTAGGGCATGGTCTTATGACTGGCCTGACGGGTCTTTGTCGATTCGCACCGCGGACAGATGCGCCCGTCTTTCCAGCGCAGCGATTCGATGTATTCCATCGCATCGGACTCCGTCGCAAACTGTTCCAGAAACTCGTAAAGGCTGACACGCTTTCGGTCTTTTCTGCTCTTGTGCATGAAATATACTTCCCACCTGATTTTTCTACGTTGGAAAGTATATTTCAAAAAGTTGGTTTTGTCAACTATTAACGATTATTCCCAAAATTAAACCATTGCATTAGTGACAGTGATATTCGAAACGAATTTTTGTATCCACTCGACTCATGAAATTCCTCAAAAAAATTCACTTCAAATTAACGGTAGTTGAAATTTATGAATGTATGCTGTTGTAAAATTCTCATACCAATTCCATCGTAGTATTCATTATTGGTTGTATCCATGGCTCAGCAAGAAAGTAGTCCCCAAAACCCAAGCAATGGAAAACGTGTCTTGGGATACCTCCAATTTGCCCTTATCATTGGCATCGTTATTGTTGCACTGGTTCTTGCGAGGGCGCCTGCTCGTATCGAACGTGATAGTTTTGCTGTTGACGAGAATAAAGTTGTTCACTCGCCCATCGTAAGTGTTGTTGAACAGCTTCAAACGGAACAAATCACTTTGCAGATCAACAAAACTGGAAATGTCACGCTTAATGAACGCATAACGGTAAGAACCGAAGCACAAGGCAGAATATCCTGGGTTTCAGAGAAATTCAGAAACGGAGGAACGATCGCAGCCAACGAAGTATTCGTCAAAATAGATCCCACTGAATACCAGCTGCGCGTCGATGAAGCTGAGGCTCTGTTGCAGATTGCAAAACTTAGGGAGGAATCGGTAGCGCAGGACCCGACAAGAGACACATCAGGTATCAGCGCGCGGGCTAGATTGCTGGAAACGCGTCTAGAGTTAGCAAAACATAATCTCGCAAAGACTGAGATCTCTCTGCCCTACGAAATTCGCGTGATCGGTTCAGACATTGAAGTTGGAGAATTGGTCGGACCGCATGAATACGCAGGCGCCGACGCTTCTGTTTTAGGAAGAGGTTATCGACTCGAAGCATTGCAAGTCAGTGCACCGCTTGAAACTCAATTGCTGGAGGATTTGGAACCGGCTATCGGTAGAGCGGCAACAATAACGGTTGGCAACAAAGAATACAAAGCAGAAATCGAGCGTGTTTCCACAGTCGTTGCACCAGAAACCCGCTTGATCAGAGTGTATTTTAGATTTGATGAAAGCACTGCAAAAGAGTCTCTACCGCTTCCTGGGATGTTTGCTGAGATTTCCATTGACGGACTTAGTTACCAAGATGTATTTGTATTACCGATTGGAGCTATGCAGTCGGAAAGGAAGGTCTGGGTCGTTAACAATGGCGTTATTGATGTTCGTTCACCAAATACAGTTGCAATCACAGACGAAAATTGGGTTGTTGAACCATTTGACGTAGCAGAAGGGCTGGTAGTTGGTTCATATCCAGGAGTGTCGCGAGGCGAAACTGTTACCGTGAACAAACTACAGTAAGTTATCAAACCAGTTTCAATTGCAACCGAGACAACTTCTAGCATCTGATGAGATACTTTGTTGTCCATACCTCTCTTAAATTGGAAATACTGTGCGATTATGATGGCAATATTCTTTTTAGGGACAAAAAGTGAGTAATGGCTTGATCGCCTATTTTGTCCGCAACAGGATTGCGGCCAACCTGCTTATGGTGTTTCTCATCATCGGTGGCTTGATTGCCGCTGCCGAACTGCCATTACAGAATCTGCCAAAACTAGATCTTCGGTCAATCATAGTCACAATTTCATCTCCGGGTTCTACACCACAAGAGATTGAAGAGGATATCAACCGTCGCGTCGAGGAAAGCGTTATCGGACTTGGTGGTGTAGACAGAGTCATCTCCGAAGCCAAACATGGATTTGGAAAAGTCACCATCCAACTCGAGACCTTTGCTGATTCGGATGCTGTTCTAAATGACATTACCAACTCCATCGACGCGATTGACCGCTTTCCTCCTCCAAGTGCTGAACAACCTGAAATAACAGTCAATAAATTGATGGTCGAGGTGTTGACACTTGCAATTACGTCAGAATCAGCAACGGAAAACGAGCTGCGATTAGCTGCTGAGGAAGTACAGAGCGAGCTTCTGCAATTGCCAGCAATCTCTCAGCAAATTGAACTGGAAGGCGTGCGAGACCGAGAGATTACGATTGAATTAAGCGATGAACAGTTGCAACGTCACAATCTGACGTTTGCGCAAATTGCAAGAATAATCGACCGTTACTCAATCAATCTCTCGTTCGGTGAATTGAATACAGGCACCGGCGATGTTGTTCTCCATACCATTTCAAAACGCACCACAGGAGAAGAATTCGAAAACATCCCGCTGATCAAACAGTTGGATGGATCAGTCATTACACTCGGTGAAGTCGCCACCATCACCGATGGGTTTGCCGACTACGAAGTGCACTCGGAACTGAATGGTGTTCCTGCAGTATTTGCGATTGTAAGAGCTGAAGATAACCAATCGATCAGTGAAGTCAGGGAAATAGTCAAGTCTTGGCTGGCAGAAAAATCATTTCCCCAACATATCAATGTATCAATCTGGGACGATAAAGCGGGTGCTGCAATCGATCAAATCGGATTACACCTCTCAAATAGCTTAATTGGACTGATGATTGTATTTCTGTGCCTGGTCGCAATATTCGACCTTCGACTGGCTACGTGGATTACGGTCGGAATCCCCTTGTCCTTTGTCGGTGCTTTGCTGTTTTTCGAAATTGCTGATATGACGATAAATCTCAGCACGATTTTTGCATTCTTTCTGATGATTGGAATTGTTGTTGATGACGCAATTGTAGTTGGCGAAAACATTCAAGCTGAGCGGCAAAAAGGGAAAAATGCCGAGGAAGCTTCAATTTCCGGAGCCAGAAGCATGGCGGGACCGGTTACCATAGGAGCTATCACCACTGCTCTCGCTTTCGTTCCACTGCTCTTTATTACTGAAGAGCGTTATCAGGTTCTCACGGCGATTCCATACGTGGTTTTCTTTGTCCTCGTCGTTTCGCTGGTAGAGGCGTTTTTGATTTTACCTGCACATCTATCCCACGAAAAGTCCTGGAGCCTGTCGCCACTTCGCGAAATTCAGACCAGCGTCGGGCAATTGCTGGACAGTTTTCGATCAAAGGTGATCGCTCCTATTGTTTCGTGGTCTGTCCGTCACGTTGTACTCACCCCAGTTATCGGTGTTGTTGTTGTGATTGGATCTTTTCTGCTCATTGGTTCCGACGCAGTTCGCGTCATTATTGTCGACCAATCCAGAAATGTTTCTGATAGTATTGAGGCGGAAATTAGTATGCCGGTCGGCACACCATTCTCTCGAACTTTAGCCGAGGCGCAAAGAATCGCCAAGGCAGCAGAGTTGACAGATGAGCAACTTGAAGGAGATTCGATCAAGTCAATCAGTGTTGTTGTTGGAGTGCCAATCCAGTCAGCCAGAGCAGTAGGGCAAAGAGATATACACACTTCGGACAGCAGTCATATTGCATCAGTTCGGGTACATCTTAATGACCGACCACCGCGAGAGTTTTCTGTTCCAGAGTTCGAACGCACATGGCGTGATAACATCAACTCGGTTGATCCCATCGAACGGCTTGAGTTTCGATCATCTAAATTTCGTCCAGTTCCCAATGTTGCCTACTCACTTCAGCACGATGATCGCGAAGTGTTGAAATCTGCAGCATCGGATTTAAAAGGAATGCTTCAGAACGAACCCGGCCTGTACGGTCTGACAGACAATATGGGTCTAGGTAAGCGGCACATCGAATTTGAATTGACATCAGAAGGTTTACTAGCGGGGCTTACACCAGCGAGTCTGGGAGCACAATTGCGCGCTAGTTTTCACGGCTTGGAAGTCCAGCGAATTCAAAGGGATCACGAAGAAATCAAGGTGATCCTCCGTTATCCCCGGGCACAGCGAGAGAATTTGAGTGTGTTATCGAATTTAAGGATTCGTCAATCGTCTGGTAGGGATCTTTCTCTTTCGGAAGTTGCAACAATTAGCGAATCGCGGGAGCTTGCAACCCTGAACAGAATAAACGGTGAGAATGCGGCTTTCGTCCAAGGCTACGCAGACGTTGCGACCGTGGCACCAATCAGATTGATAAGAAAGATTTCCAACACGTACATTCCCCAACTACTCGAAACCTATCCCGGCATACGAGTTGAAGTTGAAGGAGGAGTCCGTAGCGAATTCAGGACACTGAAGGTATTGGGATTCTTAGTCCCCCTAGTACTGCTAGCCATGTATGCGTTGATGGCGGCTTTCCTGCGAAGTTACTGGAAACCCCTCATTGTTGTATTCGGCATTCCGATTGCACTTGCTGGTTCCATATTCAGTCACTGGACTCTAGGCTGGGATTTCACTACCATGTCAATCTTTGGTGTAATCGGGGTGTCAGGTGTCATAGTCAATGACGCACTTGTCTTGCTCGACCGTTACAACACCTTGCGCAGGGAGAATACTGACATGCCCGCCATTGCCATTGCATCAGCGGCAATGCATCATCGATTTCGGGCAGTGTTTATCACAAGTTTAACCACAATTCTCGGATTGTCTCCCCTTCTGTACGAGCGTAGTGAAGCGCTGCTGAGCATGGTGCCATTCGTTGTCAGCATGCTGGGTGGTCTGATTTTCGCCGGGTTATTTACGCTCTTCATCCTACCAACGCTTGTGATGTTGATTGAAGGCCGTAACGAATAGCCTGCTCTTCAACGTCTTAATCGAAAACTTTGCTCATTGATTTGAGCTCAGGTGTTGCCTTACTATCGCATGGAATTAGCGATTAACTGGTACTTCTGAACCTGCAAATCTGAGGTGATTGAGAATTTTATCTGCTGCATTCGCCGCAGATAAGGTGGTCGTATCGATGTGTATTTCGGGATTTTTAGGCACATCAAAACGAGAATCAATGCCAGTAAACAGTTTGATCTCTCCCAACTGCGCTCGTGCATAGTGTCCTTTCGGGTCGCGCTGAATGCAAACCTCAATCGGTGCGTCAATGAATATTTCAAGGAAGTTTGCATCGCAAAATTTACTTCTCGCTCTGTTTCGATCGTTTTCAAACGGCGAGATCAATGACACAATGACGGACAAATCCGATTCAAGCATCAGTTGAGCAATTTCAGTAACGCGTCGCATATTTTCCACCCGATCATCATCGCTAAATCCCAAATCCCTGTTCAGACCACTGCGAACGTCGTCCCCGTCTAGCAACGCAGTGCAGATTTTGAACTCCCTGAGTCGCTCAAACAGAAGTTTTGCAATCGTTGTCTTCCCAGAACCCGGTAGTCCTGTAAACCAAAAGACAGTCGGAATATGCTGATTGAAACGAGTGTCTTCGTTTGGATTGAAATTCATAGTGGCTAGTTCATGAACGAAAGAGGTTTTGATTTATCCATCTGACAAACCATAGTCAAAAATGAAATGTTGGGATGATCGGTGATCAGCCGATATTGTAGTGAAATGAACTATGCAAATTCATAACACAAAACAAATTTACTGAACTGATTAATGCTGACCCAACTGTCCCAACACCGGGCCAGATGATCCTGATTGTTCTACAGATCGTAAAGGTTGTCACTCCATTAAGTGGTAGGTCAGTGGATTTCAACAAGGTTCTCGTACGAGAATCGTGCGAATCGCAACGTCGAATAAATATCAGCAAGCCGTTTTTAGAGTATTAAATTGCAAAGTAGCTGAAAGATCCAACAGCAAACCGCGTGCTATGTTAAAACTAATACTGGGAGAATTTCACAGATGAAATTTTGGTGATGAGGTTGAAGCGCATGGCTGATATATAATCGAGGTATGTAATTGATATCATTTTGGTCTAGCTTATAACGCTTGGGAGATGGAAATCTCATATATTATCAAAGCGTTAGATGTTGGAAGGGAATCTACGTGGACACATCATACTTACAGGAAGTTTGTATATGAGCAATTTGGCGCGTATCGATGGTAATGGCAAAAGCAAAACCGATCATTTGAGACAACCTCGATTTCCCGTCGCCATCGTAGGATACAGTTTTCGCATGCCTGGCGGTATCCGTACAGACGACGATTTCTGGCAGCTCCTTAGCGAACGCGAGATCGTTCAGGAACCGATCACGGACCGCTACGGCAAGGGATATAACCCGATCGGCGGCTTCAGTGGTCCCGGGCGAGTTGCCAGCCCCTATGAAGGGCTGATACGCGAAGACGAAGAGAGACTATTTGATCGCGGTCTCTTTGGCATGTCCCACAACGAAATGATGGCTACGGACCCACAACAGAGAATGCTGCTCTCCTGTGCTTGGGAAAGTGTCGAGCGGTCCGGTTGGGATCTGCACTCACTACGAAACAGCTCAACGGGCGTCTTTATTGGCGGACAGGTTCCATCTGTAGCCAATTGGCGGCCTTTGCGGGGTGTAAACGAGTTTTCCACAACCAGCATTAGTTTGGCGATGCTGGCCAACCGCATCTCCTATCACCTCAACCTGATGGGACCATCGATCACCTATTGCACGGCCTGTTCGGCTAGTTTAACCGCGTTGCACTCAGCGTTGAATTCACTCCGTTGCGGCGATTGCGAGCAGGCTCTCGTTGGATCAGTGAATTATCTTGGTGGCGCTCGTCTAAGCATCGCTTTCAACGCACTAGGCGTGATCAGCCCAGACGGCAAGTGCCACTCTTTCGATGCGGATGCCAACGGATACATGCGTTCGGAAGGGGCGTTTGTCTTCGCCATCAAGCCACTGGAGAAGGCAGAACAGGACGGTGACCACATACATGCCGTCATTGAGGCAACCGCGGTCAATGCTGCCGGGACAGCCGATGGTAGCGTCGGCCTCGCCCAAGGTCGCTACATTACCGCACCGACTAGCCATGCTCAAGCTGAGTTGATGCGTACCGCGCGAAACCGTGCAAGCCGCTCACCGGCACAGATTGACTATGTAGAAGCCCACGCGACGGGTACAGTGGTGGGTGATCGCATTGAGGGCAATGCCATTTCAGATGCGTTCAACTACGTTGGGCGGGAACTCCCACTTAGGATTTCGAGTGTCAAAAGTAATGTCGGTCACATGGAGGCGGCGGCATTTCATTGTGGGCTGCTGAAGGTATTGCTGATGATGCAGCGGCGGACATTTGCACCAACTTCAAAGACCTTCTTGGTACCGAACCCGGAAATCGATTTTGACAGCTGTCCCATGCAGGTACAAACCGCAATCGAACCCTTTCCCGAACGACCCGTGGCAGTCGGCATCAATTCCTTCGGATTCGGCGGCGCGAACGGACACTGTGTAGTCAGCGAATACCGCCCTTCCCGGCCGCGGATCTGGTCAGTACCCCAAAACAAAGATTCAGGCGTCATGATTCCTCTTTCAGCACGCACCCAAAGCGCTTTGATACTGAGTGCGCAGCAATTGCAGGAAACGTTGAGTGAAAGTGAGATCGACCTTTACACCATAGCCGGCAATCTGAGCCGTCGACGCACCCATTTCGCTACCCGAACATCTTTTGCGGTAAGAAATAGGAAACACTTGATTGAAGCGTTGGATTTGTTTGTCGAAGACCCCACTCCAGTTGCTACACCAGAGGAGAGCGAGAAGCGCGTGGCGATGGTGTTCTCGGGACAGGGTACGCAGTGGGCTGGTTGCGGTCGCGAGCTTTATGCTACCGATTTGGTTTTCCGCCGCGTCATCGACGCCATCGAAGAGATTTGGCTTGAACACTCGGAGATCTCGCTACGGGACGCCTGCTTCTCGGCTTCACAAGAAGAACTCAACGAGGTTTGTCTTGCGCAACCTGTTATTTTCATGATTCAGTGCGCGCTGGTGGAAATGCTTAAAACGTGGGGTGTCTATCCAGACTGCGTCTTGGGGCACAGTTCAGGTGAAGTCGCCGCGGCTTATACCAGCGGGGCATTGTCGTTAGCCGAGGCAACCCGCCTAGTGTTCCATCGCGCCACCCTGCAACAGCGCAGGGCGGGATCTGGCCGGATGCTGGCCATTGGGCTTGACCGGGTAGGTGTGGAAAATTTACTTGGCGGACTTGGAGTTTCTGGAAATGGTACTACCAATGGGATAGCACAAGTCGAAATCGCCTGTGAGAATGCACCGGCGAACACCGTCATATGCGGTAAAGAAAATGCTCTGCAGCCTGTGATTGAAGAGCTCAACGCACGTCAGCTGCAAAACGTGCTACTGCCGGGCAATATCGCTTTCCATTCCACCGCGATGGACCCCATCATGGACGACGCTTTATCGGCACTCTCCTTCCTTAATGATCGAGTATTCCATCCGAATGTGCCGTTCGTTTCCTCCGTGACTGGCGAGACGACGGCACAACTGGACAGCACCTATTGGTGGTCGAATATCCGCCAACCCGTCCTGTTCTCAGCAGCGATGGAGACTGTCCAAAAGGTTTATCGACCCGACATAGTTTTAGAGGTCGCTCCACACAGTGCGCTACAACCCACTATCGCACAATGCCTGGAGGGCAATAGTTCGGCACCGGTATGCATATCGACGCTCATGCGAGACACCGATGCGCACATCGGCTTCCTAGAGTCTCTAGGCGCGTTATTCCAGGCAGGTGTCAACCTGGATTTCATCGGTCAGTATCCACGACCAAGACCTGTCACACATTTACTGCCCGGCCATCCAAAAGAAGAGCAGACGACGATGGACCTCATGTGTGACAACGAGATGTTTGTCCAACAGGGCGAATACTCACAAGGTCCGCTTGTCGGGCATAAGGTTCCCACCGAACACCCGCTGTTCGAAGCACGGCTGTCTGAGAAAGACTTCCCTTGGTTGACCGATCACCGTGTCCATCACGCACCAATCATGCCAGCAGCTGGATATATCGAGCTGGTTTTAGAGGCACTAAAAGGTGATCCTGTGCATTTCGAAGAAATTGAATTTCTTCAACCCTGTCCGATTCCTAGGACAGCGGTTCGCTTACAGACTGCCTTGAAACCGGTTGTGGGTGATCCTGACGAACTCGCTTTCACCATCTCTACCCGCTCTTTCGAAACTGAGTCGGACAACGTAGTCCATTGCCGTGGCAGGGTGCGCCGGACCAACGATTCGGTCATACCGGAAGCAACCATGCAGTTATCTGATTTCGACACCTCGAATATCGACCTTGTTCCCTTGATGAGCGGTGCGGAGTTCTACGAACACGTAGAAGCGATCCTAGGCGAGGCATTTCACTATGGACCTCATTTCCAGACAATTCAAAGTGTTGAGGCTGATATCGCCGCCCGGGTTTTCAAATTCGATATTTCCGTTGACGAAGCGTTGTGGGCTTCCGGCCAAGCAGAGGGCTTTGTATTCTTCCCCGCGTTGCTCGACGGAGGGTTACAGATTTTCCTGCACTATCTCATGCGTAAATCCGATCTGTTCGCTATTCCACAACGTGCTCGCAATCTAACCTTCCTGCAGCCACCCACATCACCGCAAATCACCTGTGTCGTCTCGGGTGGTATCGACGATCTATCTGGTACCGACGAACGGGGTCAGTTCACTATTCCACTTGGGGAGATATCTCTCGGAAGCATCGCCTTTTATGACAACGCCACTGGATCGCTGATTACACATATCGGTCAGTACTGCTCTTTCAACAGCAATCCAAAGTGGAACGAATTGCCACAAACCAAGCATGTCGTTTCATGGCAACCCAAATTCATCCCCGACGGTCAAACGTTAGTCGATCGATTACCGGAAGGTGAGATCGGACCAGCCGAGTTGCTCGCCGCGCTAGAAAGGCCGATGCTGGGTGAGCGCTACACTTGTCATGCTATCGAGTTCGCGGGCAATCAGGATCCCGAACAGTCAATTCTCGCTAAATGTAGTGAATACCTGTCAGAACCTGATACACAGACGGAATTTTGGCTCGTCTCGGACAATGAAGAGAACGCGAAGGCTTATTACGAGGCGTTCCACAACCGTGACGCCGCATTACGTTTTGTTTGCGTCGACCCGGACGAAGAATTAACGCTTGATACTGGCCTACTCCGTCCAGCAGCGGCTGAAATTCTGTTCCTGCACAATCAGAATTCCGAGCACACTCCAGAAAATTGGGCGTTACTACACCGGTTGGCAGTCCCAGGTGGTCTCGCGCTGGTCTTGCACGAAAGCGGTGTGGTTATCGCACCAGATACCGGGTGGTCTGTGGTTCGAGCGGGACACCGTACAACTTTGCTGCAAGCCCCGCAAACATTCGCGGATACCCCGGAATCGGTGTCGCCCGCGGACGCGAGATGGGTGTTTGGAGGCCGGGAGAGCCTGGCATCAGATTGGATAGATCTGCTGGATTCGCCTGGAACGGTACATCCAATCCAGGAAGAACTCTCCGCCATGGACAATCTGCACACGCTTGAAACTTGGCCACAGGCAGTAGAAATCAGGGCGATCGATTACTTCTGTGGGGATAATCCGGAAGATCCGACGGGGGAGCATATCGTTGCGCACCTTGTCAGCTTCGTCCAGACTTTAGTATCCTACAGAATCGAAAATGCTAACGAGACGTGCCGGTTTACGTTAGTGACGCGGAAAGCCGCCTTTGAACCAGAGAACCCCCGCGGTTGCGGACTCTGGGGCGCCGTTCGGAGCATTGCGGCCGAAGTAGGGGAGGAAGCAAAAATCGATTTCCGCTTGGTTGATCTGGGTGAACCGGATGACCTAAAAACTCTGGCTTGGCTAGCCAACTGCGACCTACGCGAGCGCGAACTCGCAATACGACAGTGTCGTTTGTGGGTACCCCGCGTTGTGAGTCTACGAGAGCGATATCCACCACTACAGAATGATGCAGCAGCCACCTATCGGCTTACCTTGGACAATCCGGGACAAATAAACGGCCTGCAAATGAAAACTTTCGAATCCGCACAGCTGGGGTCATCCGATGTGGAGATTGATGTGAGCGCAGCGGCTTTGAACTTTCGCGACGTGATGGTTACGCTGGGATTACTCCCGGCACTGGCATATGAACGTTCGGCAATGGGGCGAGAGGTCGGCATGGAAGGCAGCGGAATTGTCACGCAGGTCGGAACCGAAGTCAGGAATTGTCGTGTCGGCGACGAAGTGATCTTCACCCATGGCGGTTGCATCGCCAACCAGATCGCTGTCGATCAACACCGCGTCTTCGCCAAACCCAGCCGATTGAACATGGAAGAAGCCGCGTCCATACTGTCGGTTTATGTAACGGCATATTACGCGCTGATTCATCTGGCACACCTACGAAAGGGCCAGCGCGTGCTCATCCACTCAGCAATGGGCGGTGTCGGTCAGGCCGCGATTGCACTCGCCAAACATGTAGGAGCCGAGATTTATGCCACCGCAGGAAATGAACAAAAACGTGAGCAGTTGCTGTCGCTAGGCGCAACCGCTGCATTCGATTCACACAGTTTTGATTGGTACCAAGGTCTGATGACGGCGACCGAAGGTGAAGGAGTCGATGTAGTTCTGAATTCTCTGGCTGGGCGTCACATAGAACTGTGCCTGCAGGCACTGCGACCGTCTGGTTGGCATTGCGAGATCGGCAAGATCGACATTTACGCGGACAACGATATCGGTATGCGCGTTTTACGCAAGAATCTGCGCTTCGCAGCTATTGATATGGACCGGTTGATGATCGACGAACCGCTTCTTTCGCGCGAGCTTTCTCAAACCTGCCTGGAGCTGATTGATCAGGGTGCAGTACCGTCCTTGCCAATCACAATCTTCCCGTACAGCGACTACACCAAGGCTCTGCGTCTGATGACAGCCGGTCAACACCAAGGTAAACTGGTCTTGAAGGCACCAAACGAATCCGTTGACCCGGATGTAACGATCGCTGATACACGACCATTCCTCGACCCCAGTGCCACCTATTTAGTGACTGGTGGGCTTGGTGGTTTCGGGCTACGCGTTTTGCCTTATCTGGTCGCCGCTGGTGCTCGTCATCTTACCCTGATGGACCGGGACCCTGAGCGCCGTCGTAGTGTCGAGTGGGTGCGGCGGTCAACCACCCTAATCAACATGAACGTTGATGTTGAGATTGATATTGTTACGGCCGACGTGTCGCAAGAAGCGGACGTTCAACGATGTGTCGCACAATTGAAAAAACCGCTAAAAGGTGTCTTCCATCTTGCTGGAACACTGGACGATCGCCTCCTGGCCGACACTACGGTCGAATCGGTCACACGAGTGTTCGCACCTAAAGCGCATGGCGCGCTCAATTTACATCGCGCCACGGCAGGTATCGCACTCGACCACTTTGTGCTGTTTTCGTCAATTTCCGCCTCCTTCGGTAATTTCGGGCAAATCAACTACAGTGCTGCTAATGCTTTCTTGGATGGATTCGTGGCTTGGAGACGGCGACAAGGGCTACCGGGACTCTCTTACAGCCTAGCCGCGGTAGCGGAGGTCGGCATGGCTGCAAGGAATCTCCATTTACTTCGTATGATGCGGGCGGTCGGCACACCGCCGGTCAGCAGCGATTCAGCAATCAGTAATTTCGATTACGCCCTGCGTTCACCGTCCGTACAAGATCATCTGATGACCATCCTGTTCACGCGTCCACCTTGGACCTTCAACTCACCGGATTACATGCGCACAGGACGCCTGATGAACAACCAGGACGCTTTTGAGATCGACACAGGCGACCAATTAACTGTGGAGACCGTGGTCGCGCAAATCGCCGAAAAGGTTGCTGAACTCTGCGGCCATGAGGAAGACAGCGTAGAGGAACCCTTGGCCAGTTTCGGGCTCACGTCAATCTCAGTCGCTGAACTCGGTACCTTCATCCAGACCCAATTCAATTATCAAGTGAGTGCGCTGGAGCTAATGACCACCGCCTCTTGCCTGTCGCTAGCGCAAGCAATCGTACATGGTGAAGAGGACGATAATGATCACGACGAAACGGCCGAGAAGGATACGTACGCTGATAGTGAGGATTCAAGCCAGCGCGCAACGTCCATCTGGCTAACCCATTGAATTGCGAATCAATTGGACAAACTGCAAAGACTTGGCGTATCGGACGTCAAGAATGATTATTTGCGGCTTATTCTTGGGTTCAATTGTACTTGTGGGACTTGCCAACAGTTTGATTCACTACAGATCAAACGATTTATAGATTAATAGGGATGTAATCTATGGTGAAGACACCAAAATATTTTGCAATTACCGGGTACAGCTACCGTTTACCGGGAGGACTGCACACGGATGAAGATTTCTGGCAATTGCTGAGCCAACGAAAAATCGTTCAGGAACCAGTCACCCGTCGATACGGTAGAGGATACTCGCCAGTCACCGATTTACCAAGCGCCAGTCGTATGGCCAGCCCCTATGAAGGATTATTACGCGACGACGAAGAACTAATGTTCGATCGCGGGTTGTTTGGAATTTCCCACTATGAAGTTTCCCACATGCAACCACAAGTTCGAATGCTTTTGAATTGTGCTTGGGAAACAATCGAGCACACAGGTTGGTGTCTTCATGAGTTGCGAAACAGCCCTACAGGTGTATTCATTGGCGCGCAGGTTCCAGCTGGTGCAAATTGGCGTGAACTGCTCAGTGGAAGCGAATATTCGGTAACCTCTCCAAGCCTCGCAATGCTTGCCAATCAAGTTTCCTATCACTTCAATCTGATGGGTCCTTCTGCAGCTTACTGCACCGCGTGTTCAGCAGGACTGACAGCACTTCACTCAGCGCTAACTGCGCTGAACCAAGGCGATTGTGAGCAGGTACTGGTTGGCTCTGTCACCCACTTGGGATCAGCAAGGCAAAGCTGCGGATTCAACAATTTAGGGGTGCTGAGTCCAGAAGGTAAGTGTAACTCATTCGATGCAAACGCCAACGGTTATATGCGTTCAGAAGGATGTTTCGCCTTTGCCATCAAACCTCTCGAAGCAGCTGAACTCGACGGCAACAGAATATTTGCAGTTATCGAAGCAACAGCAATGAACACCGCTGGCGCCGCGGATCAATCCGAAGGATTACTGCAGGGAAGATACATTACAGCGCCGACGCTACATTCTCAGGTCAGTGTGATGAAATCAGCCGCGGCTCGTGCGCAGCGAAAAGCGCAAGAGTTTGATTACGTTGAAGCACACGCCACCGGGACTGTAGTCGGAGACCGAATCGAGGGCAACGCTATTTCTGAAGCCTTCGGCAGTTGTGACCGCGATGAACCGCTCCGCATTTCCAGTGTCAAAAGCAATCTTGGACACCTTGAAGCCGCAGCATTTCATGCATCTCTACTTAAAATCATTCTAATGCTGGAACGGCGAACTTTTGCCCCTATTTCAAAGAATTTTTTTGAACCTAATCCCGACATCGACTTTGGCAGTTGTCCAATGCAGGTGCAGACTCGTTGTGAGCCATTTCCTAATCGCCCAGTTGTTATCGGCATAAATTCATTTGGTTTTGGGGGTTCAAACGGACACTGTGTGGTTACCGAATATCGCCCTAAAAACAAACCTGTGTGGTCCATACCTCTTGCCCCAAAAGGCGGTTTCATGGTCCCATTGTCAGCACGTTCCCCAGCAGCACTCGTGAAAGGCGCGCAATCTTTACGTGAGTATCTGGGCAGCAATCCGGTTGATCTTTACACGCTCGTCGGTAATCTCGCACGACGCCGTAGCCATTTTGCCTATCGAACCTCATTTGCAACCTTGAATCATAAAGAACTGGTCGAAAAAATTCTTCAATTTGAAGAGGAATTTGATCCTGCAACCGCATCAGGTCAGGAAACTGGAGACCGGCGTATTGCAATGGCTTTCTCCGGACAAGGCACTCAGTGGTCAGGCTGCGGACGCCAGCTTTACAATTCTAACCCGGTCTTTCGACGCGTTGTTGACACGATCGAGAATCACTGGCTCGAGCATGCAGACTTTTCATTGCGGGAAGCCTGTTTTTTTGAAACTCAGGAAAAACTGAATGAAGTGAGATTGGCGCAACCGGTTATTTTCATGGTCCAGTGTGCGCTATTTGAACTTTTTAAGACATGGGGCATACATCCACAGGTGGTTGTCGGTCACAGTTCCGGTGAAGTTGCCGCAGCGTATGCTGGCGGAGCTTTGTCACTAGCTGATGCAACCCGGTTGATTTTCCATCGCTCCCATTTGCAACAGCGCACAACCGGTTCAGGACGTATGCTCGCTATTGGTCTTGACGAGGCGAGTCTAAAACAAGTGCTCGACGACCTTAAGATTAGTCACGAGTATGATTTCGACTGCGCTCCGCAAGTGCAATTTGCCTGTTTCAACTCACCTGCCAGTGTTGTAATCTGTGGCAAAGAACCAGTGATTGAGTTGATCGTCGAAGCACTGCATCAGCAAAATATACAGAACCGTATATTACCTGGAAATGTCGCATTCCACTCTAGTGCGATGGACGAAATTCAAGACGACGTGGAAGCTGACCTTTCTTTCCTGAACCGATGTAAGCATTCACCACATGTGCCTTTCATTTCATCTGTGACCGGATCAGCAACACGCAAGCTTGATAGTGCCTATTGGTGGTCGAACATTCGCCAACCGGTTGATTTTGTAGCGGCAATGGAAACAATCAATCGAGATTTTACTGTTGATTTATTTGTGGAAATCTCACCAGATCGAGCATTACTGAGCATGGTCGCGCAGTGCATGGGAAATCTTGATCCGCAACCGGCCTGTATCCCATCTCTCGTGCGTGGTGTTGATGAACGGACAAGCTTCAACGAAACATTGGGTGTGCTTTATCAAGAGGGAGTCAATCTCGACTTTGAATCGCAATTTCCATGTCCTGAACCGATTGCGCACCATTTGCCTGGCCACCATAAGGAACTGCAGGTGGCAGTTGACCGAACCATCGATGCTGACCTGTTTTTACACGAAGGCGGTTATTCGCATGGTCCACTGGCGGGTCACAAAATTCACTGTGACCACGAACTCTATGAAGCCAGCCTATCTAAACGTGATATTCCCTACCTTACTCATCACAAAGTGCAGCTTTCTGCAATTATGCCAGCTGCAGGTTATATCGAGTTGGTGCTCGAAGCACTAAATGGGCAACCAGTTCATTTTGAGGAAATTGAATTTATATTGCCTTGTCCAATTCCCGAAATACCTGTTCGCCTGCAGACTGCGTTGCGTTCAACCCCTGGTTTGAGTACTCAATATTCATTTGCCATTTCTTCCCGCCCTGTCCCAACAGAACCGAACAGCAAGATAGAAAGTGAGTTGCACTGTCGAGGACAAGTTCAGCTATTGGAGAAAAACCACAAGGTTGATGTCCCTGAAAACTTGTCGAATGTCGACACTTCAGGATTTGTGACAGTCTTGGAAAACCCAGAGACCGGGGAAACAGAATTTTATGACCGTATGGAAGCAACGCTCGGAAAACAATTCGAATATGGACCCCAATTCAAGACACTGAAACAAATCAAAATCAATCAGACAACCTTAGATTATCTGATCGAAGTGGAGCTGGACGAACAGATGTGGGAAACAGGAAACGCCGAAGGATATGTGCTTTGCCCACCTCTAGTGGATGGAGTATTGCAGATTTTTGCCTATAACCTGATGCAGGCAACAGATTTATATGGTTTTCCACTTAGAGTCAAAAATACGACATTTCTTGGCAAACCGACAACTCCTCGGATAACAGCGCATGTCTCGAAATCTTTAGAAAGCCATTTAACCACAGATATGCTGGCACAGCTAACCTTACCCATAGGAGAGATTTCAGCTGGCGACCTGCGATTCTACGATAGTGTCACCGGTGAACTGTTTCTGCGAATTGAGCAATACATTTTTTTCGCAGTCAATTCAAACTGGACCAGCATTTCAAAGAGCAAACACATCATCGACTGGCAGCCTAAATTCATGGAGCCATTCGAATTTTGTGAGGACAGCCCTGATGAATCACCGATTGAATTGGAAGCTTTGATCACGGATTTAGCTTGCAGTCAACCCGAGAAACCGCGACGACTCCATATTGTGGAACTCGCAGGTAACTGCGATCCAGAGCAAACGATGTTGAACCGGTGTGTCGCATCCCTATCAGAAAAAGAATCGCAGATTGAATACTGGATGGTCAATAACACCAGTGATCAGACTAAAGCATGTTACGAATTTTTTCACAAACACAATTTACCTTTGAGATTTGCTGCATACGACGAGGAAAGTCTGATCGATTCTGAATTCAAGTCCGGTTTACTTCGCATATGTGCAGCCAATATTCTGGTGTTGCACCGAGAGGACAATGACTTCAAGGATGAAGACTGGGAGGCATTTCGTCAGTTGGCAGTTACAGGTGGCTTGGCGCTCATTTCCCACAGTAATACTGAGCAGATTTCACCGCCGGCTGGTTGGCGGACAGTAGGTGTTGCTAATAACCTGACTTTATTGCAGGCGCAGCATATGCTCAGCAAAGTCGAAAATGTCGATGTATCCTCCAAATCCCGTCTCGTAATTGGAGATTGGAACAATGCAATCTCGAAGTGGCGTTCCTGTATCAATCAAGACAATATGTCTGCTTCCTATGCAGAATCAACTGAACAAGCAATCAATCGCATCATCGAAAAATACGAGACATCAGACAGATTCAATGAGATCGATTATTTTTTCCGAAACACGTCGGATGACCCAACTGGTGAGCAGGCTTGCGCACGACTTGTTGAATTAGTTCAATGCTTAATCCACTACCAGATAGAAGAACCCAATGAAGTGTGTCGAATTAATATCGTTACACAGAATGCTGCGATGAACATACAAAACCCTGGGAGCACATCGCTTTGGGGGATAGCACGCGCAATGGCTGTAGAAATTGGAAATGAATCGGGAATAGAAATCAGGTTGTACGATATCGAAACGCTCACCGATATGGATACCTTGGCGTGGCTAGTTCAAAACGATGTTCGGGAACGCGAAATTGCCATCAGAGACAATCAGATTTGGGCGCCTCGACTAGTCCATATGCGAGATTGGTATCCACAGGTGTGCAGCACGGACAATGTTGCGTATTTTTTATCACTCGAACACCCCGGTCAGTTAAACGGCTTGCAATTCAAGACCCGTCAACTGCCAGAATTAGGGGATAACGATGTTGAAGTCAAGGTTGAATACGCAGGACTCAATTTTCGAGATGTTATGGTGACTCTCGGAATGTTGCCAGCCTTGGCTTATGAGAGATCAATGCTCGGAAACCAAGTTGGAATGGAAGCAAGCGGCGTGGTTCGACGGGTTGGACGCAAGGTTAGTGATCATCAGATTGGAGATCGCGTGCTACTTATTCAAAATCGTTGCATCGCCAATCGTACAGTTGTGAACGAAAATCAGGTTTTTCGAAAACCTGATTGCCTTAGTATGGACGAAGCAGCTTCTGTCTTGTCAGTTTATGTCACCGCGTATTACGCACTAATTCAACTTGCCCGACTTGAATGTGGACAAAAAGTGCTGATCCATTCAGCTATGGGCGGTGTTGGTCAGGCTGCAATCGATATTGCCAAACACTCTGGCGCTGTCATCTACGCAACAGCAGGAAGTAGTAGCAAACGCGCACAACTGTTGGCACGAGGGGTGTGTGCCACATTTGATTCGCACAGTTTTGACTGGTATGACGAACTGATGCAGGAAACTTCGGGTGAAGGTGTCGACGTAGTGTTGAACTCACTTGCAGGTCATCATGTCATGCTCTGCTTGCAAGCACTCAAACCAGGTGGCTGGCATTGCGAAATCGGCAAGATTGACATTTATGCCGATCAATCCATGAGCTTGGGTGTGTTTCGAAAAAATCTTCGCTTCGCAGCAATCGATATTGATCGACTCATGTGCGATGATCCGATACTAGCGCGGCAAATGTCCAAATCCTGTCTTGAATTGCTTGCAAAACAAGAGGTGAATCCGGTTTCAACCACGATTTTCGACTATCAGGACTATGCAAAAGCACTGCGACTGATGATTTCCGGACAACATCAAGGCAAACTAGTACTGAAAGCGCCACCATCTGACTTGGCAGCCAAAAACCTCCTGATCGCGGACCAGCGTCCCTATCTAAAACCCGATGCAACATATCTTGTCACTGGCGGTTTCGGCGGGTTTGGAACGAAACTGATTCCCTATCTTGTCGCTGTCGGAGCGCGTCACGTAACGCTTATTGATCACAGCCCCGAACGTGGCCGAACCGCTGAATGGATTAAATCCAATAGCGGCATTGCTTTCTTTGATCTTGACGTAGAAATCGATATTTTCCCAGGTGACGTATCGAATTTTGAGGACGTGGAAAAATGTATTGCCAAGTTACAGCGACCCCTCAAGGGGGTGTTTCATCTCGGCGGTGTCTTGGATGATCGTCTGCTTCCGGATTTGACTGCAGGCTCAATCACCAAAGTGTTTACGCCTAAAGCAAAAGGAGCTCTTAATCTACATAACGCGACTCTTGACTGCGAATTGGATTATTTCGTGCTGTTTTCATCAGTAGCATCTGTATTCGGTAATGTTGGACAGTCGAACTATTGTGCAGCCAGTGCCTATTTGGATGGCCTCGCCGCGTATCGCCAACAAATAGGACTTCCAGCTTTGTCATACAACATGGCCGGGGTGGCAGAAACTGGAATGGTGGCACGAAGCTACCACGTCATGCGAATGATCAGAGCATCTGGTATGCCACCAGTCAGCCTGTCATTCACCATGCGCAATTTGGATTTTGCGATGCGGTCGATGCCTAAAAACAACCACCTGATTACTGCACTTTTCGAATGGCCGTCTTGGACGATCGAATCAAACGAATATATGCGTAGCGGCCATTGCATCGCCAATCAGGATAGTTTTGAAGTCGGTCTCAGCAGTCAGCTGACTCTCGAGAGCGCGATGACGCAAATTGTCGAAAAAGTTCAAGAATTATGCGGGCACGATGAAGGCACTGTCGACGAACCACTGTCCAGTTTCGGTCTGACATCGATATCCGTTGCTGAATTAGGAGCATTTATTCAGACGCAATTCCACTACCAAGTCAGTGCCGTGGATTTGATGACGACATCAACTTGCCGATCTATCGCCGAGGCGATTATCAAGGGTGATCAAAAAACCGATGAGGACGAGTCGGGCACAACAACATCAGAATCCCAAAGTGTAGCTCCAATTCGCCGTCGAATCCGACCCAAACCTTCGGAATTTGCAGCTAGTTACGAAGATCACTTCCCAACATCAATCGAGAAATATGGCTGATCTCCTTTGCGAATTTCAAGGATCAGTTGTGCCATCAAGATCTGAATCGAACCTCGGGGTGCGTCGTAGCTTAACCCGTTACAAAATATTACCGACAAAACATGACTGAGACACTCAGTTTTCAAAACAAAGTGTCTCTCATTAATGGGGAGTTGCCGGTGAATTGCAAACGAGATCTTGTATCGTTGCAATCATTCATTCGATCGCTGGTGCAGCAGCACGATTCTGCAGAAGCCTCATCGCCAAGCGCCTTTAGAGAAGTACTACTGACAGGTGCGACTGGGTTCGTCGGACGGTTTGTCCTGCACAATCTTCTTGTTCAGAATGACGATCTTATTGTCCATTGCCTTGTCAGAGCTGAAAGTGCTGACGAAGGCGAAAGACGATTGAAAATGGTTCTGAAGAAAACAGGTTTGTGGAATGACAACCACTGGCATCGACTTCGTATCATCGTTGGAGATGTCACCAAGGACCAACTCGGATTGAGTAGCGAGAGTTTTGCTAATCTTTGTCAATGTATTGATGCGGTCTACCATTTTGCTGCGGACCTGTCACTTGCAACATCATACTTGCAGCTTCGACTGAACAATGTATTCAGTATTCGCAACATTATTGAATTGAGTCTGACGACACGTTTCAAACATGTTTTCTTCGCTTCAACTTTGGCTGTGTTCCCTGAATACTTTTGCTCGTTTGGACGGGAATTTGAGTCCAGTCAAATCAAAGATGAATCGCAACCGGACGTCGAACTGATGAAGCGAAATTTTCCTCTTGGATTGATCGGTTATCCGTGGAGCAAACTCGTCTCAGAACAGGCTTTGCTGTTCGCACATGGTGCGGGCATACCACTTGCCATTTTTCGTTTACCGACGACCGGAATCGCTACAAGCGGATACGTAAATTCCAATGACATTATTTCGCGATTGAGTGCTGCGTCTACTCAGGTAGAAATGACGCCACCTGGTTTTTGGGCAAGAAAACATAGTGATCCAGTAGATGTTCTGGCTGAAATTTGCGTAGGTATCTCTATGAACCCCGAGCGTCGGCATCAAATCTATCACTGCTGCGAACCTGAACCAGGACGCTACGACATTGATCCTCTTGATATGGGCATTCACTACAAAGACGTCTCTTATCCGCAATTCAAACGTGCCTGTCTCGCACACGGTGCAAGCTCTCCACTAGATGGTTACTGGTTACTACTTGATCATTTTTCGAAATACTGGTTTTACAACCGTGAGCCGAGAGTATCGTCCCAAGTTGACGATCAGTCAATCAGGGATGATTGTCCGAAACCTATTTGCTGGCCGAATGTTCTGGTCAAACTGATAGGTGTGTCTAATTGGACGACCGATCCTGAAAACAACTGGCCCTACTCGGTGCCATACGCAAAACTGGACTACGATCTACTGGTCGAGCGGGCGGAATCGTATGCGGAACTAATGAACGTACCATTCAAAGATACATACCCGGATTGGATGTTGCAGGGACTACAGCATGTCGTTGAAGCCATGAATTCCCCAAAGATAAAACTGAGGCAATCCCGGCGGGGCCTGGCAGTGCTTCAGATCAGTGGACTGCTACGCGAAAACGCTGAACTTGCCCGTGAGCGAAAACTATACCCGGAAATTGAAAGCGAGCAAATTACAAGGCCGGTGTTCATTCTTGGAATAAATCGTACCGGCACCACCTTTTTGCATCGACTAATGTCCCGTGATCCACGATTTTGGGCATTGCGAACCTATGAGCTGTTCACTACAGTACTTCCGAATGCAGATTACGCATCGGTCGCGGGAACCGCAGAGGACTCACGGCGGCAATTCGTGCAGGATTATTTCGAGGCAACAAATCTTCAGGAAAATTTTGCCGGAATGCATCCTTTTGACGTAGACGAACCAGAAGAAGACATTAAACTGCTCGCACTCGCATTCGCATCCTGGACATCAAACATACTTCGTCCTTCAGCGCGGCACAATGAGTGGTTGGATGAGACCGGTTCCATGCATGCGTATCCCCACCACCATAGAGTACTGCAACACTTCAACTGGCAGCGACGATTGATCGAATCGACGCAAAGTTCAAAACAATGGCTGCTTAAAATGCCCTTCCACTTGATGGAACTGGACAATTTAGTCAGGACTTACCCCGATGCTCTGTTTATACAGACCCACCGCGCTCCCAGCGAGTTCATGGGTTCTTGGATGAGTATGGTGGAGAACTTTCGGCTGCAGATGTTTGAGTCTCAATCACGATACGATCTCGGTATCGAACAGTTGAATCTGATGAGCAGAATGATGAACCGGGCGATTGAATTCCGTACCCGTCATCCGGAACTGGATGGCAGATGGATTGACATCAACTTTAATGAGTTTGTTCAAAATCCAATGAATATTGTCACGGAAATCTACGAAAAGTTTGATTGGCCATTGAATCCAAGTGCACTTGACAGGATGGAGCAATGGAAACAACAGCAGGATGAGCAAAGAAAGCGCGAAGTGCGCCATCGATATGACCTTGCTGACTATGGATTGACATCAGCAAAGGTTGATGCTGCTTTCGAACATTACCTGCAATTCGCCAAACAACTTGATTTGTAATCAAGGTGCTCAAAATTGAAGTTTTGAGTTTTCGTATGAGTCAATTATTCCGGACGATGGAAACGTGCGAAAACCCACCAGGTTTTTGTGGGTTTACTTTTGGACTCGCTTTGTTTTTCCATCTGTTCGAAAACGATTCAACACAGCCACCAAAAGGACGTCATGGTACGCTTTGCAGAAGGTGGGAAGATCAGGGTTAACGGAAGATCTTTCTCGACGCGGCAATAGCGCGGCGCCCCAAATCTGTACTGGTCTTCCCAACTCTGTGAGTCGAGTTCAATTTTGCCTGATGGTGTATCAGCCATCAATGATCAGCTGTCAATCTTTGCAAAGGCTGTAATATGCGGTGGCAGCATCAACGGACGTTTCGTTTTATTGACTTCTTTCCACAGTCTATTCGCCAGTGTGTCAACATCAACTTCTTCAGCTGTTGCAAGACCGAATTTCTCAATCAACGGCAGTATGCTTCTGAAGCTGGCCGCAAGAAACTCATAGCCCGGCCAGTCTTCGGGTCCGCCCATCGGGGCATGATAGTCAAGCTTTGGGGCTGGCAAACCAGCCTCTGTAAAAACACCAAACAGATCGAAACCCATGCTGATGTTGGCACCAGTCTGTTCGAAGACAGCCAACCCCCACTCGACCATATTGTTGAGCAACGGCGTATCGTCGCTGGTCATCGCGCGATAAAAACTCAGTGCGGGTTCCTGGAACGCTACTGTTCCCCCCGGCTTCAGGTGCGTGACGAGTCTTCTAAGCAAATCAACCGGCTGAGGAACATACAGCAATACCAGTCGCCCAACGATCAGGTCGAAATCGGAGTCTAGTTCCACTTCGGACGCATCGCCTGCGACAAATTCGACGTGTGTATAACCCTGCGCGGTGGCTCTTTCCCTGGCCGTATCCAAAATATCGGGATTCATGTCAACTCCAACTACGCATCCCGTTGGCCCGACAATTTCGGCCGCAGTCAAGGCAACATCCCCAGCGCCGCTTCCAATGTCCAAGACTTTCATTCCGACACCGAGTCCGGCTTCCTGCAAAAAGCGTCGGGTCACCCGGTCATAGAGCTGGGACTGCTCGATCAGCCGGTTGGTCTCCTCCTCGCTTCGTCCCATTGTGTATTCACGATTCTCAGTCATGCTAAATTTCCAATTTGTGATTTGTTGCCCCGACAAAAAGTAGATCATGCGGATGCATTTAAGTTGTCATCGGTTGCTGGTTCGTGCTTTCAATTATGTTCGAAAAACGCTTCAACAAAATCAGCATCGTTTTTTACCGCGCTGATTCCAGACTGCACTCAATCGCATAAACCGAATTCGCTATCAGCACTTCATACTGTTACGATTCAATACAACCACCAAGCGGTTGTATTGGTGCGCTTCGCGGAAGAAGGGAATATCAGGAGGGTTTACGAAATGACTTTCTCGACGTGGCGATAGCGCGGACACAATCACATAGACAAAATGTGCAATTTTTGTCAGTCCAGATGGACTGATACGTCAAAAAACCGTTTTCTACGCTGCAAATAATCAAATATTGGAAATTGTTTTACTAGCCGATCCTGGAATAGATGATTATTTGATTGAAAATGATGATTATTTTCTATTTCGAATGAAATATTAGGAATTTCGAAAAAATATTGGCAAAAAACGAAAATAATGTATTATTTGGCTACTCATACATCCATTAATCACAATTGTGGTTATTTTAGTTAGTTGAGGAAAGAAAACGATGATGAAAAAGCTTATCGTGCTGATGTTGGCCGCGTCACTGCTTATAGTTGGCAGTGCTTATCGTGTCGCTTCAGCAGACATGGCCAAGGCCAAGGAATGGATTGAATCAGAGTTTCAGCCTTCTACGCTCTCAATGGAAGAGCAGATGGCAGAAATGGAGTGGTTCATCAATGCTGCACAGCCATTCCAAGGCATGGAAATCAATGTACTCTCAGAAACAATTCCGACTCATGAATATGAGTCCAAAGTTCTGACCAAGGCATTTGAAGAAATCACTGGTATTAAAGTTAACCACCAGCTACTCGGTGAGGGTGAAGTGGTTCAGGCCGTCCAGACTCAAATGCAGACCAACAGAAATCTCTACGATGCCTACATAAACGACTCTGATCTGATCGGTACACACTCTCGCTTGCAGTTGGCCGTCAATCTGACCGACTGGATGGCAGGTGACGGTGCTGATGTAACTTTGCCCACATTGGACGTTGATGACTTCATGGGCAAGAGCTTCACCACTGGCCCGGACGGTAAACTCTACCAGTTGCCTGATCAGCAGTTTGCCAACCTGTATTGGTTCCGCTATGACTGGTTTAATCGACCAGAATTGCAAAGCCAGTTCAAGGAAATTTACGGCTACGACCTTGGTGTACCAGTTAACTGGTCTGCGTACGAAGACATCGCTGAATTCTTCTCAGTACACGTCCAGGAAATCGATGGCGTACGTGTCTATGGACACATGGACTACGGTAAACGTGCTCCTGACCTAGGATGGCGTATGACCGATGCCTGGCTGTCAATGGCTGGTGCAGGTAGTAAGGGACTTCCGAATGGTGTGCCGGTCGATGAGTGGGGTATCCGAATGGAAGAAGGTTCCTGCAACCCGGTTGGAGCTTCAGTATCATGAGGTGGTGCCGCTAACGGGCCAGCCGCTGTTTATGCAATCCGAAAGTGGGATGAGTGGCTGCGGAAATATGCACCTCCAGGTGCTGCAAGCTACGACTTCTATCAGTCATTGCCGGCTCTCTCGCAGGGTAATGTTGCACAGCAGATTTTCTGGTATACCGCATTTACCGCATCCATGGTCGCACCGAAGAGCGATGGAAACAACACTGTCGATGATGATGGCAATCCACTTTGGAGAATGGCTCCCTCACCTCACGGCCCTTACTGGGAAGAAGGTCAGAAGCTTGGTTACCAGGATGCCGGTTCGTGGACGCTGTTCAAATCAACACCGGTTGACCGTCGAAAAGCTGCATGGCTGTGCGCTCAGTTCACTGTTTCAAAAGCGGTATCACTGAAGAAAACACATGTTGGTCTGACACCAATTCGCGACAGCGACATTCGACATGAATCATTTACTGAAAGAGCTTCAAAGCTCGGTGGACTCGTCGAATTCTATCGATCACCTGACAGGGTGAGATGGTCGCCAACCGGCATTAATGTGCCAGACTATCCGAAACTGGCGCAAATCTGGTGGCAGCAGATCGGCGATGTAAACTCCGGTGCCTTTACGCCTCAGCAAGCCATGGATCGACTCGCAGCTGAAATGGATCAGGTCATGGCAAGAATGCAGGCAGCCGACGAACGAAACGAAACCTATGGTGGCTGTGGTCCTCGGCTCAATGAAGAACAGGATCCCTCTTACTGGCTAGGCCAGCCCGGCTCCCCCAAAGCCAAGGTTGAAGAAAAGCCACAAGGTAAAACTGTCAACTACGACGAACTCGTCAAACGCTGGAGCGACAACTAGTCTATTGATTTTGTCGGGTTTAATCAGACCTGATTAAACCCGCACTTTTATCATTCGACTTTGGAAATTGCGGGTCAATTGCCCTGACCCGCAATTCCTCAAATCTGCTGGTCTTGTGAAGTGAAATCACACTGGTTAGCGTATAAAGAAACGTGGTCGTCATTTAGAAAGTAACAATCGAACCAGCCAAAGCAATGTCAAACGATTCCCGTCATTCCACTGAACTGAATCTTCGCCAGAAAGAGTTGTGGAAAATTGCGAAGTCTGAGGGACTCGTACAGGTTGACCGGTTGGCAGAAAAATTCAATGTCACTGCCCAGACTATACGGCGTGATTTAAATCAGTTAACAACTATCGGGCTGCTGCAACGGATTCACGGTGGCGCGATTACCCGAGACAGTGTTGTTAACTTGGGCTATGGGGCTCGAAAAATACTTGCGACGGAAGGAAAAGCTCGCATCGCCGAAAAAGCCGCCGAACTCATTCCCAATGACTGTTCATTATTCATCAACATTGGCACAACAACCGAACAGGTGGCAGCGCAGTTGACGCGTAAGCACGAGGGGCTGCTCGTCGTTACCAATAATCTCAATGTTCTCAATATCCTGGTTCAATCGAACCATATCGAAGTGTTTATTGCAGGCGGGCAGATTCGCCGTCAAGATGGTGGAATCGTCGGCGACGCAACTGCTGACTTTGTCAGTCAGTTCAGAGTCGATTACGCAGTAATCGGAGGATCTTCAATAGAAAAAGAAGGTATCGTGACGGACTTTGACTGGCGGGAAGTGCGAGTTGCACAGGCTATGATCCAGCATGCAAGAACAGTCATTATGGTTGCAGATGGAAATAAATTCAAACGCAAAGCGCCAATCTTTCTTTGCGAGCTGAATCAGATTGACCACTTTATCACCGATATCAAAGTGCCGAAGAGATTTCTCGATAATGCAAGCAAGAATGACGTAAACGTGCATGTCTGTGATTAGTTTCGAAATCTTGCCTAAATTTTGTGCGACACAGCACCTAAACTGCAGTTAGTATTGAAAATTGGCGGTCGAACTGAAAAGTGTAACCAAGGTGGTGGATGGTATGACGCATATCCACGCCACCAATCTTGCTTTTGAGGACTCGGCATTCAACGTACTCCTGGGCGCTACGCTGAGCGGTAAGACAACACTCATGAGGCTGATGGCTGGACTGGAAAAGCCAACATCTGGCGAAGTCTGGTTTTCTGGTCAGAATGTAACTTCGGTCCCTGTACAAAAGCGAAACATCGCGATGGTTTACCAGGAGTTTATCAATTACCCCAACTTTTCAGTGTTTGAAAATATAGCCTCTCCCCTGAGAGTGGCTCGCGTAAATCAATCTGAAGTCAACCGACGTGTTCAGGCTATTGCTGAGTTGCTTAATCTTGCAGATTTGCTGGACCGCGATGTCTCAAATCTGTCTGGCGGCCAGCAGCAGCGTACTGCTCTGGCCCGAGCACTGGTCAAAGAAGCTTCACTGGTTCTGCTAGATGAACCACTCGCCAATCTAGACTACAAACTTCGTGAACAGCTACGAGAGGAGTTGCCGCGTCTATTTTCGAAGTCCGGTTCGACAGTGGTTTATGCAACCAGTGAACCGGAAGAAGCACTGATGCTCGGGGGCTACACGGCGACTCTACATGAAGGGCGCGTCGTACAGTACGGCAAAACAATCGATATCTATCGCAAACCGTGCAACATCGAATGTGCAAAGATTTTCTCACACCCACCGGTAAACATCGCCACTGTATCAAAATCAAACAATACGATTTCATTTGATGGCGTCGCCGACTGGCAGTGCCCTGACTCACTCAAAGACAATCGCGATGGAAATTACACGGTTGGCATTCGGCCTCACCATTTGACCCTGTCAGGTGCCGCCACCAACGGATACAGCGTAACTGTTCCAGGCACAGTGCAGCTCGCTGAAATCAGCGGGTCTGAAAGTGTCATTCACCTGCAGGTGCAGGGCAATGACTGGATTTCAGAATCAAGTGGCATACACCAGTTTTCGATTGGTGAGCGGGTCGATGTCCATATGAATCTGAACGGGTGTCTCTACTTTGACTCAGAAGGCAACGCGGTTTACTGACTGAAGTTCAGGACAATGGCAAAGATTACCCTGCAAGATATCAAGCACAGTTACTACTCCTCACCGACTGCTGATGAGGACTATGCGATCAAGCATATTGACACCATCTTTCAAAATGGTGGCGCGTATGCGCTGCTTGGCCCATCTGGTTGCGGTAAAACGACACTACTCAGCATTATTTCGGGTCTGATCTCGCCGACATCAGGAAGCATCTGGTTTGATGATGAGAATGTGACCGAAGTCGATACGATTCACCGACACATTGCTCAAGTGTTTCAGTTTCCAGTCATTTACGACACCATGACCGTTTTCGACAACTTAGCCTTTCCGCTTCGCAACCGCGGTGTATCCGAAGCAGATATCCAAGTGAGGGTGCGCGAGGTTGCTGAGATGCTCGACCTCGAAGAAGGCATTAATCGACGTGCCGCATCTTTGACCGTAGACGGCAAACAGAAAATTTCTCTTGGCCGGGGTGTGGTACGTGAGGATGTCAATGTCATGATGTTTGACGAACCGCTTACCGTGATTGATCAGAACTTAAAGTGGGAACTACGTTCAAAACTCAAGGAACTTCACCAGAATGTCGACACCACAATGATCTACGTCACGCACGATCAGACTGAAGCCCTGACCTTTGCAGACGAAGTTCTGGTAATGTACGAAGGTAAGGTTGTCCAGTCTGGCACTCCAGTGGAACTCTTTGAAAAGCCCATGCATACCTTTGTCGGCTACTTTATTGGTTCTCCTGGCATGAATGTCCTCCCCTGTCAGGTCAAGAACGGTGACGTCGTATTCGAAAACCTCAATGTGTTGTGCGGCAATCAAGCTGCTGCATCAAATGTGAGTAGCGGAAAGTCAACTGAACTCGGCATTCGTCCGGAGTTCATTCGTTTCGCGGACGAGGGTATTCCAGTCAATATTCGCCGGGTGGATGACATTGGACGGCATCAATTGGTTCATGTAGAGCACGGCCAACACGGCATCAAAATGATCTGTCCGGAAGAACAGTCCATTCCCGAAGGCAGTGCAAACATTCAATTTGATCCGAAACGAACGTATTTGTATGCGGACGGCTGGCTTGCTGAGACTTCCATTACTGTGTGATGAATAAAACAATCAAACAAAGCGCCTGGCTGTTTGTTATTCCGGTTGTCGTACTGGTGGCTTTCAACGCCTTGATCCCGCTCATGACCGTCGTCAATTACTCGATGCAGGAAACATTTGGCGACAACGTATTTTTCTGGGAAGGTCTCAGATGGTTTGAGCAGGTGCTCAATTCGGAGCGATTTCATGATTCATTCGTTCGCCAGATTACTTTTACCGCGATCATCCTGTTGATCGAAGTGCCACTGGGTATTGCGATTGCGTTATGTATGCCGAGAAAAGGTTTCTGGGTCTCGGTATGCCTAGTGCTAATGGCATTGCCGCTACTGATTCCCTGGAACGTGGTCGGTGCAATGTGGAATATCTTCGCTCTCCCGGATATCGGTCTGCTTGGCTATACCATCAATTCAATTGGCATCGAATACAACTTTACTCGACAACCCTTTGCAGCCTGGTTTACAACCATATTGATGGATGTGTGGCACTGGACATCTCTTGTCGTACTACTGGCGTATGCTGGACTTAGCGCCATACCAGACGCGTACTATCAGGCTGCCAAGATTGACGGCGCGTCAAGATGGGCAGTTTTTATTTGGATACAGCTGCCCAAGATGAAGCGAGTTTTGACCATTGCCATTCTGCTTCGATTCATGGACAGTTTCATGATTTATACCGAACCATTTGTGCTGACGGGCGGTGGGCCTGGTAATACGACGACCTTCCTGTCAATTGACTTGGTCAAGCTTGCACTCGGACAGTTTGATCTGGGGCCCGCAGCAGCGATGTCGCTGATTTACTTCTTCATTGTTTTGCTAATCTGCTGGGTGTTCTACACCTTGATGATGAAAAATGAGCAACAGTAGAAAATCATCAACAGTTCCAGTAAGCCGGTGGCTAGTACCGACACTCTACATTGTCTTTTTACTGCTGCCAATCTACTGGCTGCTCAACATGTCGTTCAAGACAACCAACGAAATCCTGGGTACCTTCGCGTTAATCCCACTGGAGTTTACGCTGGATAACTACATCAAGATTTTCACCGACCCCGCCTGGTACCGTGGATACATCAATTCGATTCTCTATGTCGTGATTAACACGGTAATTTCGGTATCGTTCGCGCTACCCGCTGCTTATGCATTTTCACGATTTCGATTTCTTGGTGACAAACACCTATTCTTTTGGCTGTTGACCAATCGTATGGCGCCACCGGCAGTATTTGCACTGCCCTTTTTCCAGCTATACGCTGCGATTGACCTATTCGATACCCACATCGCGGTGGCTCTGGCCCATTGCCTTTTCAACATCCCGCTGGCAGTCTGGATTCTTGAAGGTTTTATGTCAGGCGTGCCAAAGCAGCTTGATGAAATGGCGTACATCGATGGTTATTCATTTCCTCGATTTTTCGTCAAGATTTTCATGCCGGCGATCGCATCAGGTATTGGTGTCGCAGCGTTTTTCTGCTTCATGTATTCCTGGGTGGAAATGCTGCTGTCAAAAACACTAACCTCGGTAGCCGCTAAATCAATCGCTGCAACGATGACGCGTACCGCCAGTACTGCGGGATACGAGTTGGGGCTGCTGGCCGCGGCCGGCGCACTAACCATCATCCCTGGGGCAATTGTCATCTACTTTGTCAGAAACTACATCGCAAGGGGCTTTTCCCTGGGACGGGTATAGACAGATGCTGGATCTTTCCTGGATGGCGTGGACATGGCCGACTGCTGCATTCTTTGTCTTCTTACTGCTTTGCATTGTGTCAATGGGCGTTTGGGAAAAGTTCAGTCCTGGAGGTGCGCCAAGACGCGGAGTCTTCGGCTTGGAAACGACTCGCGGCGATCGACTGTTCATCAGTCTGCTTGGCAGCATATTTATTTTTCTCGGGTGGCTTTGGGTATTTTCTACACCACTTTGGGGGGCACTAATCCTATCCATCATTTGGACAATTTTTGTTTTCACGCGCGTCTAACGCTACATGAAATCAAGATTGGTCAGGTGACACGCGATGGGTGGTGAGATTAGCGAAAGCGAAGTATTCGATATTGTTGTTATTGGCGGCGGAATTAACGGTGCAGGCATCGCCCGAGACGCTGCCGGCAGAGGCCTCAAGGTACTGCTGTGTGAAAAAGACGACTTTGGGCAGCATACTTCATCCGCTAGCACAAAACTGATTCACGGCGGGCTTCGATATCTCGAAAATTATCATTTCAAGCTGGTCAGAAATAGCTTGCGCGAGCGCGAAGTTCTGCTGCGTAATTCACCGCACATAATCTGGCCGCTTCGATTCGTACTGCCTTACGATCAGTCAATCAGACCGCGCTGGATGATCCGGGCTGGTTTGTTCATTTATGATTCACTGGCACCAATGAATCTCTTGGAGAGATCCAGACAGGTTGATCTCAAGAATCATGCAGCTGGCGTGTCGCTGCAAGCCGGAATGCGCTACGGATTTGAATATTCCGACTGCTGGGTGCAGGATTCAAGACTGGTGGTTCTTAACGTAGCGGATGCGGCAGCGGCTGGCGCCTGCGTGCTTAGTCGTACCAAGTGCACCGACCTGAAACGAGAGAATGAATTTTGGTGGGTTACGCTGAAAAGAGACAACGGCGTCAGCTCCAATCCCGATGTTTTCCGAATTCGCGCTCGTGTAATCGTCAATGCCACCGGTGCCTGGGTTGATTCGATCGCCAGAGACTTTCACAATGCCGAACCGAGTCTGCTGACTCAGTTGGTTCGCGGCAGTCATATTGTTGTACGTAAATTATTCGATCATCAATATGCCTATATTTTTCAACATCCGGATAGTCGAATTCTATTCTGCATTCCGTATGAGCGCGACTTTACGCTCATCGGAACAACCGAAGTGGCGGTTGACCACGTGACTGACGAAAGCCAAATCACTGATCTTGAAATTAACTACCTTTGTACAGCAGTCAATCGCTACCTCAACCAAACCATCACACCGCAGGATGTGATTTGGAGTTACAGCGGTGTACGCGTACTCTGTGGGGAAAATTCCAGAGATACCAGTCAGCTTTCCAGGGACTACTCGATAAAGATCGATAATTCGTTAGCCCCGATCGTGTCAGTATTCGGAGGAAAGATCACCACTTACCGATTACTCGCTGAAGATGTGATGAGCTTGTTGAAAAATATTGAAGGTTTCGACAAACCCAAGTGGACACACGACGCAAAATTGCCAGGTGGGGACTTGAACGGGTTAAACACTACGCAGTATGCAGAACACCTCTGTGAGAAGTACAGTTGGCTACCACAAGGACTGGCTTACCGGTTGGCCTGTCACTATGGGTCAAATACGCATATGGTTTTGAAGGATTGTTTTAAAGTCTCCGATTTAGGAGAGCAGTTTTCATCAGATCTCTACCAGGCCGAAGTGGACTATCTGATACAACACGAATTTGCCAGAAGCGCCGAGGACATTGTGTGGCGGCGTACCCGTCAGGGCATTCAGATGGATTCTGCCCGAATTAATCGGTTAAATGAATATATTGATTCGACATTGAACATCGAAGATGTGAACGAGGTGACTTTCAATGCAAGCCTACATACTTAGCATCGACCAAGGTACAACCAGTTCCCGAGCTCTCCTAATTGATCAAGATGGTGCGGTGCTCCATACCCGGCAACAGGAGTTCACCCAGTTCTTTCCCAATGACGGGTGGGTAGAACACGATCCCAAAGAAATTTGGCAGACCACATTGGCGGTAACTCGCGAAGTGCTGGACTATGCCGACAGCCTTCCAGGTCAGGTGCGGGCAATCGGAATCACCAATCAACGTGAAACAACCGTCGTCTGGGACCGCGCTACAGGCGAACCTGTCTATAACGCTATCGTGTGGCAGGATCGGCGCACAGCCAAGTTATGCGCTTCACTCAAGCAGAAAGGGCTATCGCCAACCATTCAGGCGAAAACTGGCTTGCTGTTGGATCCGTATTTTTCGGCAACAAAAATCGCATGGGTACTTGATCATGTCGAAGGAGCCCGAAATCGCGCTGAGCGAGGTGAATTGGCCTTTGGAACGATTGATACTTTTTTGATCTGGCACCTGACCGGTGGAAAATCACACCGTACGGATGCAACAAATGCTTCTCGAACTATGCTGTTCGATATCAAGGAGCAGCGGTGGGACTCGGAATTGCTGGAGATCTTTTCTGTTCCCGACAACTGTTTGCCAGAAGTCCTAGACTGCGCGGCGGATTTTGGAACAACTGATGTTTCAGTACTGGGTAAGGAACTGCCAATTTGCGGTGTGGCAGGTGATCAGCAGGCCGCATTGATCGGACAGGCATGCTTTGAACCAGGAATGGTGAAGAGTACCTATGGGACAGGCTGCTTTCTCGTCATCAATACCGGTACCGAACTTGTGCGCTCGCAGCATCAGATGCTTACAACCATCGGCTATCGTCTTAATGGCACTACCTGCTACGCAATGGAAGGCTCGATTTTTGTTGCAGGTGCAGCCATGCAGTGGCTGCGCGATGAATTGAATCTCATTGAAGATGCGGCTGACTCCGAGAATCTTGCCGGATCACTCGATGACAATTGCGGCGTCTATCTGGTGCCTGCTCTTACAGGACTGGGTGCCCCACATTGGCTTCCGGACGCTCGTGGTGCTGTATTCGGAATGACGAGAGACACTGGTAAAGCGCAGCTCACACGAGCAGCACTGGAATCCGTTGCTTATCAGACCGTGGACCTGCTAGATGCCATTCATTCGGATGGCAGTTCCATTAATCGACTTAGGGTCGATGGTGGTATGGCGAACAATAACTGGTTTTGTCAGTTTCTAAGTAATGCGCTCGATCTGCCCGTTGATCGACCATCTAATACCGAAACTACTGCGCTTGGTGCAGCTTACCTGGCGGGGCTACACAGCGGTATCTTTTCGTCTTTGGACTCCATTTCGAATCAATGGAAGTCCGATCGTAGCTTTGATGTTGAAATGGAATCGGCACAGCGCGATCAGTTGTTGAAACGTTGGAGAAAAGCCGTCAAACTAGTCGCAGAATTTGCCGAAGGTTAACAGATTCCCGCGACATACTTATTCCTGTTTTGTGTCTCGTTTAGCCCGAAAGTAATCCTTAAGAATTTCCGCACACTCTTGCTCCAGAATTCCGCTGATAACCGCGGACTGATGATTCAAGGCAGGTTCGTTCAGAATATTGAACACTGATCCGGCGGCACCTGATTTAGGGTCAAACGCGCCGAATACAACCGTTTCAATCCGGGCCTGAATAATGGCGCCTGCACACATTGCACAGGGTTCGATGGTGACATAAAGGCTGGAACTAGGCAAACGATGGTTTTCCTGGGAAGTGGCGGCCGACCTTAGTGCAATGATTTCTGCATGCGCAGTCGGGTCACAGTCAATGATGGTTCGGTTGTATCCCTGACCAATGATCTGATTATCTAGAACAACGACTGCACCAATCGGTACCTCATCCATGCGGTATGCAGAATTCGCGAGGTCAATGGCACTTCGCATCCAACGCTCATGGTCAGAACTTTGCAATATGACTTCCCGTCATCGTGCTTTAGTCATCGATTCTTGCTATGGCTAGAATTTCTTCGCCACAGAACTGGAAACCAGTCCTCCCGCATTCGGTCACCATGCTTCAATCCGATATCTGAATATGGTGGGGAGGTCTCAATCTGTCTCTCACAGAAAATGATGTCATCACCAAGCCAGCGAGTCGATAACGCTCGTCGTCTGCCAATCACTTCCCCATCTGTGGTTCCGTGCAATGACTGAAAATGAAAAGCAATACAGTCACCGGGTTCCAGGTCCCAAACCAATATTTCAAACTGACCGGGATTGCCTTCAATATTGGGGACTGCTTCCTGCACATCGCCATCTGTATCGAAATTCTCCCCATCCAAAAAGGAGACGGGATGGAATAATTTCCCCCATCGATGTGAACCCCGAACAAATCGAAGAGCAACTTCCGCGGGAGTTGAATCCAGGGCAACATACAGGCTTGCGGATTGCTGGCCGTCGACGCAATAATATGGATGATCCTGATGCCATGGGGTTGCCTGCTGGGTACCCGGCTCTTTGCAAAACGCGTGATCGTGAAAAAACTGAACTTCGTTTGCATTCATTAATTGACCGGCAACTGAAGCTGCTGAAGATCGGGTTACAAATCTAAAATATTCAGGTATCAAAAGCCAGTTGCAGTAACTATCAAAATATTTTCCTGGCGCACCGGCAGGTGTGCTATCGCATGGAAATGCATATTCTAAAGGGGATTCCATATTCCTCTGCAGGCCTGCACGCAGAGTGTCAACCCAGTCTGAATAAAGACCTTTCATCAAAACCGCCCCATCTTCCTGAAAGCGGGAAATGACATCAGTCTCTACATCATCCTCGGGAATCAAATTTAGATTAATTTCGGGTATGCCGCTTCCTTTCCAGTCCACCGTGTCCAGGTTGGCGGCCATCACAGTATCCAAACTGCCTTCCATTACTTACTCCTGATTTGGAATTAAATTCACTCGAAAATGTCGCAGCTGCAACTCACTACAACTGCGATTATAGATTCGCGACCATTATCCGCTTCGACATCTTCTGCCTGTATTCAATCTCACAGAAAACTCCCAAATTGAATTGGCCAACCAGCTTTGACAAGCGTGACAGGTGTCCGTAGTAGGAAATTCAAGTGCGTTTTCTCGGTATAATATATCTGTCCAAATTTGAAAGATTAATCGGCCTAAGTTAGGGGTGTAAGCTGTACTTTGGCACACGTTTACGACGCATCCGCAATTGAGGTACTGACTGGACTGGAACCGGTTCGCAAGCGACCGGGGATGTACACCCAGACAGAGAATCCCAACCACCTCGCACACGAAGTAATCGACAACAGCGTCGATGAAGTAATTGCCGGATTTGCATCAAGGATCAAGGTCACTCTGCATAGCGACCACTCGTTAAGTGTCTCAGATAACGGCCGCGGCATTCCAGTCGATCTCCATCAGGAGGAAGGATTACCGGGTGTCGAAGTCATCATGACACGACTACACTCAGGCGCTAAGTTTTCCTCCAAAAGCTATCTGTACTCAGGCGGTCTCCATGGCGTTGGTGTCTCGGTGGTCAATGCGCTGTCCACTCGACTTGATGTTCAGATTCGTCGGGACGGCATTCATTACGAGATTACTTTCGCGGATGGAGAGTGCGTACAGAAACTCACAGAAATTGACAGAATCCTGAAGCGGAAAACCGGTACGCGAATTCAGTTTTGGCCCGATCCTCAGTACTTTGATACGGATCAATTCAACATCCGAAAACTTAAGCGTCTCATGCTTGCCAAAGCGGTTCTTTGTCCTGGCCTTGAACTTGAATATGTTGATGAAATCCATCCTGAGAAGAGCGAAAGCTGGTTGTTCGAAGAGGGACTTGGTGACTATCTCGTATCCATGCTAAATGGAAGTGAGCGGGTTCCAGCGGAGTCACCCATCATTGTTCACCGGAAGTCCGACGATATTCAAGTAGACTGTGCATCAGTCTGGACACCTGAAGCTAGCCAAATCGTTTCTGAGAGTTACGTTAATCTGATTCCCACCGAAGCCGGCGGTACGCATGTCAATGGATTTAGAACGGGTATCACCGAAGCTGTCCGCGAGTTTTGCGAACTCAGAAACCTGCTTCCGCGCGGCATTCGTATTTCTACAGAAGATGTTTGGAGGCATTGCAGTTTCGTGCTGTCTGTACGGGTCGAAGACCCTCAGTTTAGTGGCCAGGCAAAGGAACGCCTAACCTCCAAAACGGTAGGAACGTCGCTTACCTCAGTCGCAAGAAATGCCTTCAGTCTTTGGCTGAATCAGAATGTAGTTGCCGCACAACAGATTTCCGAACTTGCAATCGATAACGCAAGACAGCGAGAGAGATCAAGCCGATCAGTCAAGCGACGTAAACCAGGTATCGGGCCAGCGTTGCCGGGCAAACTCTCTGATTGCACCAGCGACAAAGTTGACGATACCGAACTTTTCCTGGTTGAGGGTGACTCTGCAGGAGGCTCTGCCAAACAGGCGCGCAATCGGGAAACTCAAGCGATTCTGCCACTTCGCGGCAAAATTCTAAACACTTGGGAGGTGGCCTCATCCGAGGTGCTCGGGTCAGAAGAAGTTCATTCAATTGCCGTTGCACTTGGAGTCGATCCCTGCTCCTCGAGAATTAATGGCCTGCGCTATGGCAAAATCTGCATTCTGGCCGACGCCGATGCTGATGGCGCACATATCGCCACTCTGCTCTGTGCGCTTTTCGTCAAACACTTTCCTGTTCTGGTTGAGAACGGAAAAGTGTATGTCGCCTTGCCTCCACTTTACCGCGTGGATGCTGGAAAGCAAGTTTACTACGCGCTCGACGATCAGGAACTTGAAATAACCACTGCTAAAATCCGGGATGCAAAACCAAACGTCAAGATCACAGTACAGCGTTTTAAGGGACTGGGGGAAATGAATCCATCCCAACTGAAAGAAACCACCATGAATCCCGACACGCGACGCTTGCTGCAACTTAGCATTGAATCGCACTCGGGGACTGAAAGCACGTTTAATCGGCTGCTGGCCAAAAAGCAGGCCGCAGATCGCAAAGCTTGGCTGTCCGAGGAAGGAAATAAGGCTCAGCTCTGACGCCAATGGCTTCTGATACGACCCAACTAGAACTGTTCGCGGCGCCAAGGATTTCAGTTGAGGAGTTTGCCGAGAAGGCATACCTCGACTATTCCATGTACGTCATTCTTGACCGTGCTTTACCTCATATCTCTGACGGATTGAAACCGGTACAGCGTCGCATCATCTATGCGATGTCAGAACTGGGTTTGAGTGCAACAGCAAAGTTCAAAAAATCGGCGCGGACTGTCGGGGACGTCATCGGCAAATTCCATCCGCATGGTGACAGTGCAGCCTATGAAGCAATGGTGCTCATGGCACAGCCATTTTCCTATCGCTATCCCATCATTGATGGCCAGGGAAACTGGGGGTCACCCGACGACCCTAAATCCTTTGCCGCCATGCGCTACACGGAGTGCCGCTTTACACCGTACGCGCAGATGCTTTTGAGCGAAATCTCAAGGGGCACCGTTAACTGGAATCCTAATTTCGACAGCACACTTCAGGAGCCAGAGCGATTACCCGCTCAACTACCCAATATTCTGCTGAATGGATCTTCGGGTGTGGCCGTTGGCATGGCAACCGACATCCCACCACACAATTTGATAGAAATTGCAGAAGCTTGTGTTGAGCTGCTTCGAAAACCGAATATGAGTTTGGAAGAGCTGTGCGAAATCGTCGAAGGGCCGGACTTTCCGACTGAAGCAGAAATCATTACATCAAAATCAGAACTACGCAACATTTATTCAACCGGAAATGGCACGATTCGGGCGCGCGCGGTCTGGGAAAAGGTCGGCAGCACAATCGTTGTGACAGCTTTACCCTACCAGGTATCCGGTTCGAAAGTCATGGAGCAGATTGCCGCGCAGATGATTGCCAAAAAACTGCCGCTGATTGTTGACCTGCGTGATGAAGGTGATGAAGAAAATCCAACGCGACTGGTATTTGAGTTAAAGAGCAAGCGGGTCGATTGCAATGCGCTCATGAGCCACCTTTTCGCGACAACCAATTTGGAACGAACTCACCGGGTTAACCTCAACGTCATTGGGCTGCACAATTTACCCCGTGTCTATGACCTAAAGCGTCTGCTGGAAGAATGGCTGGAGTTCAGAAAAGACACCGTCATCAAACGCATTGAAACCCGTCTCGAATTTTTAACTGATCGCCTGCACATTCTTGCAGGACTCCTCCTCGTATACGTAAATATTGACGATGTGATTCACATCATTCGAGAAGAAGACCACCCAAAATCGGTTTTGATGGAGACTTACCCACTGTCAGAACGTCAGGTTGAAGCGATACTGGACATTCGACTTCGCCAGCTTGCCAAGCTTGAAGAGATAAAAATCAACCAGGAACTTGACGAGCTTTCAAAAGAACAGGTCGGGCTGCAGGTAATTCTAGATTCACCTAGACGTTTGCGATCTCTGATGATCGAAGAAATTCAAGCCGCTGCAGAAAAATTTGGCGATGCTCGCCGCACACCAATCATTGACGAGTTCGACACTGCGAAAGCATTTTCGTCTGAAGACTTGGTGCCGGTCGAACAGACAACCGTCATCCTTTCGAAGAGTGGCTGGATCCGATCTGCGAAAGGCCATGAAATCGATCCAGAGTCTTTGAACTACCGCGAGGGAGATAGATACTTCTTGAGTGCAAAAGGCCACTCGAATAACTTTTTGGTTTGTATGGATCACAGTGGACGCATGTACACGGTTCTTGCTCACAAACTCCCTTCTGCTCGATCATACGGCGAACCTCTGACCACGATGATCAACCCGGCAGCCAGTATTGAGTTTTCCGGGATTGTACTGGGTAGTGAAGACGGCTACTGTCTCCTGGCCTCCACAGAGGGCAAGGGGTTTGTTTGTCAGATTAAGGATGCAATAACCAAGTCACGATCCGGTAAGGCAGTACTGACTGTCAAAAAAAATTACACACCACTGCCATGTCAAACGCTGAGCAGTTTGGATGACTGGGTTGCAGTGACAACAACTGAAGGCCGTTTGCTGATCTATCCGGTCAGCAGGCTCCCGGTTCAGAACAAGGGCCAAGGGGTTCAGCTCATCAAAATTCCTCCGCAAGCCAGAAAATCCGGCGAACAGGTTTGCGCAGTGAATGCATTCTCCGACAAACAAATTTTGGTCGTCCACTCTGGCCAGCGATACTGCAAAATTAAGCGACCAGATCGAAAGAAGTTCCTGGGTGAAAGGACCCAGCGCGGCACACTTCTTCCGAAAGGCTTTCGTTCAGTCGACTGCGTTGAAGTCTCAGACTGACTGTTCGCCCCAGCTCAATCTTCATCGAGGTCAATCAGCGTTCCAAGAACATTGTAAAACAGTTCCCGTATTCGGGTTAGACCAGCCTCTGAGTCGGCATCAAATCTAAGCACAATCTCTGGTGCTGTATTTGATGCCCTGATAAGTCCAAATCCGTCGTTGAAGTCCGCACGCAAACCATCAATTGTGATAATTTCCGCATCCTCAAACTTGGCATGGTTTCTGAATTTTTCGATCAAAGTATGAGGATCATCGCAATGAATTCTGATTTCTGGTGTGTTGACTGAATCTGGTAAAGTGCGAAATATCTCGGTAGCACTCAACTCACTTCTGCTAAGTATCTCGCACAATCTCGCACTTGCGTAAATCCCGTCATCAAATCCAGGCCATCGATCATTGAAATATAAGTGCCCGCTCATCTCTCCACCGAAAATGGCATCGTACTCCAGCATTTTTGCCCGAATGAGTGAGTGACCAGTTTTCCAAAGAATGGGTTTGCCACCCACCCGGACAACTTCCCAGGCCAGCGACCTTTGACATTTGACATCAAACACGACCTCCCGTCCCGGGTAAGCAGGCAGAATGTCCCTTGCAAACAAAATCATCAATCGATCTGGCCAGATAATTTCTCCAAGTGGTGATACTGCAACCAGGCGATCACCATCTCCGTCGATTGCCAAACCAATATCGGCCTTTTCAGCAATCACCGCTGCAATCAAATCCTGAAGATTTTCTGGACGTGTCGGATCTGCTGAATGATTCGGAAATCTTCCATCCACCTCGCAATAGAGTTCGATCACTTCGCAGCCGATATCGCGCAGAACCTTGGGTGCGATTCCACCTGCGACGCCGTTTGCACAATCCAGTACTGCTCTGACTGGAGCGGAAATTTGAATGTCACTACTGACTGCTTGCCGATAGATATCGACAACCGACTGCTCCGATAACCTACCAAGCGAGCCGGTCGCTAGATCGCCCTTAAAAATTCGCTGATAGAGCCGCTGAATCGCATCGCCATAGAATGGTTTGTTTGCGAGTGTGAATTTGACACCGTTGAAATGCGGCGGATTGTGGCTGGCGGTCACCATCAGCCCTGTCCCCGCCACTGAATTGTGTGCCGCAAAGTACAGGAGTGGAGTAGGAATTGTACCGAGATCGATTACATCCAGTCCGGTACTGCGCACACCATCGATTAGTGCAGACTTCAATTCCGGACTTGACAGCCGCGCATCGCAGGCAACAAGTACTTCACCTTTAATTTCACCCGCATACTCTGAACCAAAAGCCTGACCAATCAGGCGAATGTTAGAGTGCGTCAGACTCTCGCCAGCAACCCCGCGAATGTCGTACGATTTGAAGATGTCGACTGGAACTGAAATTCCTGTATCGGAATTCAGTGGCATTAACCGTCAGTTGACTCGGTGAATTCCGCGACCATCCACAGACAGCGCTGCTTCATGGACGGCTTCAGATAAAGTGGGATGTGCGTGAATGATGCGCGCCAGGTCTTCAGAACTCGCATAAAACTCCATAGCAACGACGGCTTCTGCAATCAGTTCCGAAGCGTGCGGACCGATGATGTGTACGCCCAGTATGCGGTCGGTTTCTGTATCCGCAACAACTTTCACAAATCCGACCGTATCTTCCATCGCTTTGGCTCGACCTGTCGCGGCAAACGGAAACTTACCGCTTCGACAGCTTCCACCTACAGCGGTAATCTCTCTTTCTGTTTGGCCAACCCAGGCAATTTCAGGGTGCGTGTAGATTGCCCATGGTACTGTCGCATAATTCATATGCCCTACCCCAGTTGCAATTCTTTCTGCAACTGCTACACCTTCTTCCGAGCCTTTGTGTGCAAGCATTGGACCTCGAACGCAGTCACCGATGGCATAGGTGTTGGGTGCTCCCGTCAGACAGTGTTCATCAACCTGAACGAATCCTCGCTCATCCAGCTGCACACCACTGGCCTCATCAAAAAGATTATCAGTACAGGGTTTGCGGCCCACACAGACGATCAGGCGGTCCACTTCCAACTGAGTTTGCGCTCCGTTTTGCGTGTAGGTTATTTCAACACGACCATCGTTCTCTACAGCTGACTCAACCATCGCACCCAACTGAATTTTGAGTCCCTGTCTGGTAAACTGTTTCGCTCCTTCTTTCGCCACTTCTTCATCGGCGGTCGGCAGAAATTCATCCAGTGCTTCTAGGATGGTAACTTCGGAACCCAGTCGATTCCAGACACTGCCCAATTCAAGACCAATGACACCAGCCCCAACAATTCCCAAGCTAGGGGGCACTTCGTCAAAAGCCAATGCACCTGCGGAATCTACGATTCGATCACCTTGAAACGGAATACTTGGTAACTCAATTGGTGTCGACCCACTGGCCAGAATAACGTTTGCAGCATTCAGTTCTCCAGTGACCTCGCCCGTCTGCCAATCCAGCAATTCGACTAATCCAGGCTTGGCCAACCGGCCGTGCGCGTGTATCGAATCAATTTTGTTTGCCTTAAGGAGTGAAGCAATGCCGCGGGTCAGCGTTGTTACAATTTTGACCTTACGCTTCATCATCGTTTCGACATTCATCGAGACGTTTTCTACGTTTATCCCGTGAAGCTTGTATGTATGAGAAACTTCGTGGAACTTTTCTGAAGAATCCAACAGTGCTTTCGATGGAATGCATCCGACATTCAGACACGTCCCACCCAGTGCAGCTTTACCCTTATCATTGGTCCAGCGATCGACGCAGGCAGTTTTAAGTCCGAGTTGTGCGCAGCGGATGGCTGCGACGTATCCGGCCGGGCCTGCTCCAATGACTACGACATCGTAGTTTTCAGTCATGCTGGCAACCCATCAGAGTTCCAGAAGAATTCTTGATGGATCTTCCAATCCTTCTTTGATGCCAACCAGAAAAGTAACCGCTTCCCTTCCATCGATGATACGATGATCGTAGGTTAATGCCAGATACATCATGGGCCGGACAACGACTTCACCATTTTCAACGACCGGTCTTTCCTGGATCTTGTGCATTCCGAGAATAGCACTCTGTGGGGGATTGACAATTGGAGTCGACACGAGTGAACCAAAAACACCACCGTTGGTGATCGTGAAAGTGCCGCCGGCCAACTCATCCAATGTCAGAGAACCGGACCTGGCGCGTTCCCCAAAGTCGCGAATTGTTTTTTCAATTTCACCAAATCCCATCAAATGCGCATCCCGAAGAATCGGCACTACCAAACCTCGCGGTGAGGATACTGCGATACCTACATCGCAGAAATCGTGATAGACAATTTCGTCACCTTCAATGATTGCATTGACTGCTGGTACAGCTTTTAACGATTCAACCGCCGCCTTAACGAAAAATGACATGAAACCCAATCGTGTACCGTGCTTGCTTTCAAAACTGTCACGGTGCTTTGTACGAAGTGCCATTACTGCACTCATGTCCACTTCATTGAAGGTGGTGAGTAGCGCCGCCGTCTGTTGCGCCTGTACTAACCGAGCGGCTATCGTACGACGTATTCGGCTCATCGGCTGACGCTTGACACTGCGTTCACCTGAAGCTGCTTCTGACTCTACTACGGGCTGTTGGGCAGCCACCGTTGGTGCTGAATTGTCGGGCCGTTCTTCAGGCAGCGACTTGGGGGCTGCTACCACAGGTTCCGACACAGGTTCTGCAGCAGCTTTAGCTTCAACTGCCTGCATGACATCGGCCTTGGTAATGCGTCCATCTCTTCCCGTTCCAGCAACAACACTGATATCAATGTCTTTTTCGCTTGCCAATACGCGTGCCGCCGGACTTGGCTGCCCACGGGTCTCGGGCCGCACCTCTGACGCAGGTTCTGGATCAGCGGGCTCAGCTTTTTCTTCCACTGCAACCTGAGTCGTTTCCGGTTTGTTTGACGTCGCGGGCTCTGCAACAGCGGTAGAATTGCCGATGGCACCCAATACATCGCCTTCAACCACCGTTTCCCCAGCACTTTTGCGAATCTCAGTCAAAACCCCATCGTTTGGCGCCGGTATTTCGAGCACAATTTTTTCTGTTTCGAGTTCAATCAGAAGTTCATCCTGTTTAAACGGTTCGCCAACTTCTTTGTGCCAAGCCAGGATGGTTGCTTCGCTAACTGATTCCGGCAACATTGGCGTAGTGATTTCAGTTGACATTTGATCTTGCTCTCCTAGGTTGTGAGATAGGGACGACATTACGAACAATCGACAGTGCTTCAGAAATAAGTCGCTCTTGCTGAGCCAAATGCATACGGTAATGCCCGACAGCAGGTGATGGCGCTTCGGGACGCGAAGAACATATTATTTTCTGACTCTTTCGTCGACACTCTCGCAGTCGGTGCCATATTCGATACCAGGCACCCTGATTCTGCGGTTCCTCCTGGCACCAGACAATTTCTTTTGCATCCGGATAAGATCGAAGGATCTGCGTCAGTTCGTGCACCGGGAACGGATGAAGCTGTTCAATCCTGATGATGGCAACCTCATCAATTTCCCGAAGCTCGCGCATTTCAACTAAGTCATAGTAAACCTTGCCAGAGCACAGTATGACGCGGGTGACGGCTTCGCGATCAATGTCCTCATTGATTTCATCGATGATTGTTTGAAATCCATATCGGGACAGATCACGAACTTCTGAAACGGCACGTTTATGACGTAAGAGACTTTTCGGTGACATAACGACAAGCGGCCGTCGATAATATCTCATCGCCTGCCGACGCAACATATGAAACACCTGTGCAGGTGTTGTCGGAACACAGACCTGAATATTTCCGTCGGCACTCAGTTGCAGAAACCGTTCCAGTCGGGCGGAGGAATGTTCAGGGCCTTGGCCTTCGTAACCATGAGGGAGCAACAAGACCATGTTGCACAGTCGACCCCATTTGGCAAATCCACTGCTAATGAATTGATCGATCACAATCTGGGCGCCATTAGCAAAGTCCCCAAACTGCGCTTCCCAAATCACCAGTGTATCCGGATCAGTGGTGGCGTAGCCATATTCAAAGCCCAGCACCGCCTCTTCCGACAACAGTGAATTAAAAATCTGGCAGTCTTCAGGATAACCTATGGATTTTAGCGGGCAAAACACGTCCCGACTGTTTTGATCGTGCAGCAAGGCGTGACGATGCGAAAAAGTTCCGCGACCAACATCCTGACCTGTCAGTCGAATTGAATTCCCGTCGTCAATGAGTGAGGCGTATGCCATCGTCTCAGCAAAGCCCCAATCAATCACTAACTTACCCGCAGCCATTTTGGATCGATCAGTCATGATCTTCTTCACCCGGCTATGTAGAGTGAAGTTTTCGGGTAGTTCGGCGAGTTTGGCTGTGTAACGCTTGATGTTCTTGAGGGTAACCGTAGTGTCAACCGGATCAGACCACTCCGCTCGAAAATACGGAGCCCAGTTGACAATTTTTTTCATTTTTGCCGGATCAATTATCTGCCCCGCAACCACTTCTCCCCGATCAAGGTTGTCCCGATATTCCATCACCATTTTCTGTGCTTCCTGATCCGTGACCACCCCTTGATCAACCAGTTTTTGAGCATATTGCCGACGGGTTGGCGCTATTTTCTTGATCGCGTTGTACATGACAGGCTGTGTCATCATGGGTTCGTCTGCTTCGTTATGCCCGTAGCGACGATAGCAAACAAGATCAATCACAACGTCGGTGTGGAATTCCATGCGATAGGCGTGCGCCAATCGCGCAACCGAAACAACAGCCTCAGGATCGTCTCCGTTAACATGAAAAATCGGAGCCTGCACCATTTTTGCAATTTCTGTACAGTAGACGGTTGAGCGCGCATCCAGCTTATTGCTGGTTGTAAATCCAATTTGATTATTGATGATGACGTGAATCGTACCACCAACCTCAAAACCCCGGGTATGAGACATATTCAGTGTCTCCATAACGACCCCCTGACCGGCGAAAGCAGCATCGCCATGAATCAAAATTGGGGTGACTTCCTTCTTGGACTCGTCATTACGTCTGTGTTGACGAGCGCGGACCGAGCCGGTTACGACGGGATCGATGATCTCAAGGTGCGACGGATTAAACGCCAAGGCAACGTGTACGATTCCACCAGGAGTGTTGATATCAGACGAAAAACCCATGTGATACTTGACATCACCATGTTCCTGGGACCAGTGGTCAGCTAAGGAAAGATTGCCTTCGAATTCACCAAACACTTCTGCTGGAGCCTTGCCAAGAATATTCACCAGTACATTCAGACGACCGCGATGGGCCATGCCAATCACTACCTCCCTGGCATCGGACATGCCAGATCTCTGCACCAGCTCGAACATGATCGGAATCAGAGACTCCCCGCCTTCGAGAGAAAACCTTTTTTGACCGACATATTTCATGTGCAAGTAGGTTTCCATGCATTCAGCCATGGTCAGCAGTCTCAGTATCTGCTTGCGATCATCATCCGTGATCAGATCATCCAAAGAGACATTTTCGATTCTGGATTGAATCCAATCCAGACGATTCGGGTCGGAGATGTGCATGTACTCATAGCCAATCGATCGACAGTAAGTCTTCTGGTAGAATTCAATGATGTGTTCAAGAGAAACGTACTGTGACCCGAAAACCGCATCGAACTTGAACTTCTCCTTAAGGTCAGCATTTTCCAGTCCCACTGAATTTAGGCTAAGATCGGCACTAAACCATTCATCGGTGAGCCCTAATGGATCAAGCTTGGCATTCAGGTGTCCGTAAACCTGATACCGACGGATGAGACGCTGAACCGCTGCTTGCCTACGAAGGTAATCCGTACTGACTAATTCCTCGGCGGTTGAGGCTTCTGGTTCGGTTGAAACAGGGACATGCTCAAGTGAATTAAAAGTTTCGCGCCATGTCTGTGGTACATTTTCAGGGGCCGATTCATACTCGTCGAATAAACTCTCAAGATAGGCGAGATTGGCAGACGAGATTCCGGTTGGGTTGACAGTTTCTCTAGACTTGCTCATGGGTCCGATCCTTGGTTGCAATTATTGGTTTGCACTGGAACTTAGGGTAGAGGGCTAGCGTACCTGAGCGATGTTTCAGATACGAAGAGGTACGACTGTACCAGAGAATCGCAGATCTTGGAAAAAACATCCAAATGAAAATTCGCATGAACTTCTGCCGATTCCTGGCAGTGGTCAGAGTACCGAGTGCTGGATTGGAGTATTCACTGAATTTCAGTGTTGTTCTTAACGTCTGAAATTATAAGCACTTTGGAGATGCAAAATTTGACCGCGGATCAATTCAGCCAAAAAGATCCATGGTCTAAGCAATATCGGGGGCAGGAATTCTTAACAAGACAGGAAACCAACACAGAAACAGGTTCTTTTTTCCTGTTATTTCGCCGATGAGAATTCTACAAGCAGGTCTTTGGCGTCAACATTGTCGCCAACTGAAACCAGCAAAGAAGCCACGCTTGCTGAGCGTTCGGCACGAATGGCGGTTTCCATTTTCATAGCTTCAATAGTCAGAATCACGTCTCCTGCTTCAATTAACTGACCCACAGTTGCATTCACTGATGAGATCATACCAGGCATGGGTGATATAACATGATCAGGATTGCCTTCCTCACCCTTGCGACGTTGCTCAACCAGATTGGCAACTTTTCGATTCGGTACTTTGACCGTACGCGGCTGACCATTCAGTTCAAAAAAGACTCTGATATTTCCATCGGCATCGGTTTCACCAATCGCCAGACATTGAATCACCAGTGTCTTTCCTGGTTCCAGATCAACCGATATCTCCTGTTCCGGTTTCATTCCATAGAAAAATACCGGAGTTGGCAATACATGCATTGGACCATTCTGACGGCGATGAGACATGTATTCCAGAAATACCGCGGGGTACATCAGATAGGACTGGAATTCCTCGTTACTGATTCCTCCCTCAACCTTGGATTCGGCTTCAGAACGCAACGTATTCAGATCGGCAGGCGGTAAATTTTCTCCTGGTCGATTTGTGATGGGCGTCTCACCCTTTAGCACCTTTTTTTGCAGGTCTGCAGGAAAACCGCCATAAGGCTGTCCCAGCTCACCGGCAAAAAATGACTTCACCGAATCTGGAAATGCGACCTCCCGGTTCGGGTCTTCAACATCTTCTCGGCTGAGGCCTGAACTAACCATGAACAAGGCCATGTCGCCAACCATTTTCGAAGTCGGTGTAACCTTGATGACATCTCCAAGCATGTCGTTCACTACTGAATAAGCCTGAGCTACTTCGTGCCAGCGGGTTTCCAGTCCCAACGCCCTTGCTTGTTCCTTGAGATTGGTGAATTGTCCACCTGGCATCTCATGTAAATAGACTTCAGACGCACCAAAGCGTACATCACTCTCGAACGCGGCATAATTTTTTCGAACACCTTCCCAATATGAAGAAAGCTCCAGGATGGCATCTGAGTCCAGTCCAGAGTCGAACTGAGTACCCTTTAGAGCCCTGACCACCGAACCGAGATTCGGCTGCGAGGTTGTACCAGAAACAGCGTCCATCGCGAGGTCAACAGCATCCGCACCTGCCCGAACGGCAGAGATCACGCTGGCTGCCGCGATGCCGCTCGTGTCATGAGTGTGGAAATGAATCGGCAAACCGGTTTTTTCCTTTAGCGAACTGACAAGTAAATTTGCACTGTCTGGCGTCAGCAGTCCCGCCATATCCTTGATACACAAGATATGAATGCCGAGATCCTGCATTCTGACTGCCAGATCCTCATAGTAGTTCAGGGTGTATTTACTGCGGGCGGGGTTCAAGATATCGCCACTGTAGCAGATTGCACCTTCAAGCAGCTTACCAGTTTCTAAAACCGCATTCATCGCAACTTCCATGTTGTCGACCCAATTCAGGCAATCAAACACCCTGAATAGATCAATGCCTGATTGCGCACTTTGGTATATGAATTCGCGTACGACATTGTCGGGATAATTCCTGTAGCCAACGCCATTCGCACCTCTGAGTAGCATCTGGAGCAGGATGTTCGGCATGCGATTTCGAAGATCGCGCAAACGTTCCCATGGACACTCCTTAAGAAATCGCATTGAAACATCAAATGTGGCTCCTCCCCAACACTCAAGACTGAACAGGTTCGGTAGATTGGAAGCGTAAGTCTCAGCGCACTGTACCATGTCGTAAGTTCGAAATCGTGTCGCCAGCAATGATTGATGAGCGTCACGTAGCGTTGTATCGGTTATCAATGCCTGAGGCTGATCCAGTATCCATTGGGCAAACTGTGTCGGACCCAGCTCATCAAGAAGCTGTCGTGTTCCGGTGACCGGTTCGCCAACTGAATCTGGCGGCAAGGGGTGCTGGATTATTGCCGGTTCTGGACGACCCGCAACTTCCGAGTTACCATTCACTGAAATATCAGCAATATAGTTCAGCAACCGGGTCGCACGGTCGCGGCGCTTTGAGAAATTCAGCAGTTCGGGCGTATCATCGATGAAACGTGTTGTGTACGTACCATCCAAAAAAGTCGGATGCCCCAGCAGATTTTCCAGAAACACCAGATTTGTCGCGAGACCACGAATCCGAAATTCTTTCAGTGCTCTGATCATGCGCTGGACTGCTTCGTCAGCAGTAGGTGCCCAAGCCGTAACTTTTTCCAGTAGACTGTCGTAGTAGCGCGTAATCACTGCGCCTGAGTATGCGGTACCACCGTCAAGACGAATTCCAAAACCCGCTGCACCTCGATACGCTGAGATCCGGCCGTAGTCAGGGATGAAATTCTCTTCTGGGTTTTCTGTCGTCACACGGCACTGAAGAGCGTATCCATTGCGGGTGATCTGGTCTTGCAAAGGCACACCAGAGTCTTCGACATCGCCAACGACAGCACCGCCTGCAATGCGAATCTGCGCTTTGACAATATCAATCCCGGTAATTTCTTCTGTTACTGTGTGCTCAACCTGAATCCTAGGGTTCACCTCGATGAAATAACACTCACCCGTATCATCGTCGAACAGAAACTCAGCTGTTCCTGCATTGATGTAGCCGACTGATTTTGCCAGCCGAACCGCAGAATTACACAAAGTCTGCCGTTGTTCATCTGACAGAAACAGCGCTGGCGCACGTTCGATGATTTTCTGATTCCGGCGCTGAATGGAACAATCCCGTTCAAACAAGTGAACGATGTTACCGTACAAGTCACCGAGCAGCTGTACCTCGACATGGCGCGCTCTTCGAATCAGCTTTTCCAGATACACTTCAGAGCTGCCAAATGCAGACAGTGTCTCACGTCGGCCAAGATTGACTGACTCTAACAAGTCATCCGGCGAATCAATAACCCGCATACCGCGACCACCGCCACCCCAAGACGCCTTAAGCATCAGTGGATAGCCAACATGATCAGCCAACTCCCTGATCTGTTCTTCGTCCTCAGGCAAAGGTCCAGTCGCCGGGAGGACCTGGACATCAGCGATTTCAGCCTCGTGACGCGCAGATACCTTGTTACCGAGTTTTCGCATGATGGCCGGTGACGGGCCGATGAATTGAATGTCAGCATCCAAACAAGCTTCGGCGAACTCCGGATTCTCTGAAAGAAACCCGTAACCCGGATGAATGGCATCAGTGTTTGTACTGCGAGCGACCTTCAGAATCTCATCTATGGCGCGGTAAGCCTGAATTGGTCCCAGATTGGCTCCTATCTGGTAGCTTTCATCCGCCTTAAAGCGATGCAAAGAGAACTTGTCCTGTTTGGCGTATACGCCGACAGTTTTGATTTGAAGTTCAGTCGCAGCACGAAAAACGCGTATTGCGATTTCACTGCGATTGGCGACCAGTAGCTTTTGGATTGGTTTGGGTTGATTCATTCGATTTCTGCTTAGTCGATATCAATTCTGGATATTTAATTCGTATATCCCCTCTAGGAACTGGCCCGGTTGACAAAAATTAGGGAAATTTAAAGTTCAGGCAGGTTAGGCATATTGCCCAAATTCATCGTATTTTATCACTCGTCTCTGCGACACTCCGGCACCACTTCGACCCCAGGTACTTCGGGTTCATCATCAACCATTTTTGCCGGAAATCCATCTGCCAAAATTTGTGTGTCACAGCATTCCTCCAACCGGCGAATAATGTTGGGTGACCACTCTCTTTCGCCATAGCGACGCATTCCATCCTGAAAAATCTCAATCATCAGCGGATTGATCTCCAAAGGAACACCGGCGCGATCTGCAACTTCCTGAAACAGCGTAATGTCCTTGATTACCAGATCCATGGTGAAATTGATGTTGCGACTGCCATTCAATATCACCTGACTTTCGGTCTCATGCACAAATGAATTGCCGGATGAAATCCGAACCGCTTCATAAGTTGTACCAAGGTCCAGTCCCGATTTCTTCGCTGTGGTCAACGCCTCACACAAAGTCAGCAAATTTGCGGTGGCAAGATAGTTGGTCAACACCTTTAGTACCGATGCAGTACCCAACTCACCGGTGTGTAAGATGCGTCGCCCCATAGCCTGAATAACCGGAAATGCACGCTCGAAAGTGTCGCGGTCACAACCTGCAAAGATCGAGATGTTGCCTGTCGCAGCTCGGTGACAGCCACCCGAAACGGGACAGTCCATGGGAAACGCACCTTTCTCTTTAACCTTTGCGCCTAAACGAAGTACTTCAGTCTGATCAGTTGTGCTCATTTCAGCCCAGATGCTCCCTGGACTCAAGCCCTTGAGCACACCGTCCTCAGATTCCATAACTGCTGCCGACACTCGAGGACTTGGCAAGCAGGTGATAACCATGTCAACAGCTGACGCCATTTCGGCTGGTGAATCAGCCCAGTTCGCGCCTGCCGCCAATATCGGTTCAGCCACCTCTCGATTGAGGTCCCGCACTGTTAATTCAAATCCGTTTCTGAGCAAACTGCCAGCGAGTTTTCCACCGACATTGCCCAAACCAACAAACCCAATTTTCATTCATTGCCCTCCGAATTCCATCTTGAGCTCAGTCCCCGAAACCTTATCGGCTTAGCATGATCTTGTCAGCCGCATTGGAAAACACCCATGTCGTATCCGAGCGAATTTCTCTCGCCAGAACATTAAGCGAATCCACAAATCCGGTGCCCCAAGGTGCGTCAATCGAGCGCAGGTACGCGCGCATTTTTTTATTGAGCAACAGAAAATGTCCTGTAAAGCCACCAAAACCACCCTGCCTGAACTGCTCAAACATTGAACGGGTATTTGTCGTTGCAATCAAGAGTTTCGAAGCCACCGGGTAATCATCAAGCTCCCGAAGTGGCGCAGGTTCCAGTGACATGAGGTGATATTCTTCGACCGGTTGTAGTTTGGTCAGACAGTCCTGAAGTCGCTGGCCCGCCTTGGAATTTGGTACACGCCCCTTGAGTTCAATCATGAGGTGCATGTGAGCTGCAAACTGTTCCAGCACTTCCTCAAGCCTGGGAACCAGAGGGGAAAGTTGACGCAACTCATCAAGTTCCGTTTTTGCAACTTCGACCGCGCCTGGTCCTGGAAGTCCTGCTGTGTGCGGATCGTGAATGACGACTGGCCAGTCGTCTAATGTCCATTGAACGTCAAATTCAATCCCCCACACGCCTGCATCACGCGCCGCTTCGAATGCTGACAGAGTGTTTTCATAGATGAAATGACTTGGGTTGGCACATCCGCGGTGAGCGACAAGCTGCAAGTTGCGCCACTCATCTTCGGTCAATGGCTTACGCGGGATGCATCCAAAGACGGTGTTGACGGCAGTGTCTGCAAAGCGAGTGATCCAATGATAATCGTCTGCCATCAAACCCTACCAGCACGCATCACTGAATGTATCACGCGGGTGCGCTTTCAGTCTCCGACTCCAAAATTGCAATCAACCTTTCCAGAACCTCATCCATTTGCGCTTCAGTAATAACCAGCGGTGGAAGCAGACGTAGTACGGTTGTACCAGCTGGCAAAGCGAGCACACCCTGGTCCTGCAGTTTTTGCAGATACGGTGTGGAGCGAACCTTAAGTTCAATCCCGATCATCAGGCCAAGGTGCCTGACCGCTCGCACCTGAGGCGGTTTGGCTTTTAACAGCTTGGTGACAAATCGATTGCCAAGTTCAGCCGCCCGGTCAGCGAGTTGTTCGCGTTCCATCACCTCGACCGTCGCTAGAAAAGCTGCACACGCCAACGGATTACCACCAAAGGTGCTGCCATGCGCACCAACCGAAGATTTGATTCTACCATTCACCAGAATTGCACCCATCGGAACTCCGCCTGCAATCCCCTTGGCAAGACAAAGTACATCCGGTTCAACACTATAGTGTTCGCAAGCGAACATTTTTCCGGTTCGGCAAAACCCAGTCTGGATTTCATCAATAATCAACAGCGCACCGTTCGCTTTGCAAATATCGACTGCCGCGTCGATGTATGATTGTTCAGCGGTATAGACACCACCTTCACCCTGCACGAGTTCCAGCAGGACAGCCGCGGTGTGTTCATCAACCGCTTCTTTGAGTGCTCCAACCTGGTTGTACGGCACATGGGAGAAACCCGGTACCAGAGGACTGAAGGGGTCCTGATATTTCTTGCTCGGTGTCGCACTGAGCGCTCCCATCGTACGGCCGTGAAATCCTCGATTAGCACTGACCACTTTGTTCCGGCCGGTTGTCTGACGAACAAATTTAAGCGCACCTTCGATGCTTTCGGCACCGGAGTTGCACAGAAACACCCTCTCCAGACCAGCTGGGCTGATTTCGACTAGCTTCTCCATGCACTCGGCACGAATGTCATTGGGAAATATGCCGGCACAGGTAATCAGACGTTTGGCCTGTTCGGCGATTGCGTTAGCCAATACCGGATTAGCATGCCCGATATTGGCAACCCCAATGCCAGCAGTGCAATCGATGTATTGCTTACCTTGATCATCCCACAGTAGCGCACCTTCGCCTCTTACCAGCGAAACCCCGCGGCTTTTGTACACGCCGACACTCAGTTCAGTTTCCCGTGCATCCACACTATTCATCTTTCATCTCCTTCGGTCAGCTGATTATGGTTCCAGATTCAGCCGTCGTGATTGGCGAATCCACTCGGCCATCAGCTATGATGACCTCTGTCGGTCCCTGTTCAAACAATTTTTGCAGGGCCAGCAGTTTTCGCTTCATTCGACCGCTGACCTCGGACTCTCGTGCTCCAAGTTCACTTGAATCCAGCTTTCTGATCAGGCTCAACGGATCATCACGGTCGGCCAGTAATCCCGGCGCCTCAATAAACTGGTAAATTCGTTTGGCCTGCATCTGCCTATGCAAAACAGTAACGATATTATCGTTATCCGCATTGATCGCGACTCCGTTCTCATCTGCAATGGGAATGCTGATTACTGGTGTGAATCCATCTACAAGTAGCTGCGTCAGAAATTTTGTGTTGATCTGTTCAGGCTTTCCGGAAAAATCTCTTTTCAGCAGTGTCTTTCCCTGTTCTCGAACCCGAATACCACGATTGCGTCTGCCTTCAATCAAGCGACCATCCAGCCCGCTTAATCCGATGGCATTGATGCCAAGTTTCTGGCAGGCTTCGACAAAACGCATCCTGACCAGGCCAGCATAACTCATCATGATGACATCCATCGCGTTGTCGTCTGAATACACACTCTCGTAACCAGAAACAGACTGTAGCGTTTTGGTCGGCATGTCCAGTTTATGTGCCAATCGGTCGCGTTCAGCATTGGCACCCAAGACAACGATCACTGATTCATCCAGGTTTGCAAGATCCCGTGCAATTCCAGTTGAATTGATGTCGCCTCCACCACCAACTTTGACGATAACAGGCCGAATCGCCGATTGATTCAAAGCCGCCATTACCCCGATCTTAGTATCCGCGTAGTGGTGTTATTTTCAATTGGCGTCCAGTTGGAACTTTTTTCATAAGGTGCTGAGCTGACGATGTACGTCCCGTCAATCAGTTTCGCATGTAATTGAAAATATTCTGGATTTTCATTGAAGGTTGTGCTGACCCAGGCTTCGTTCGCGGTTGCAATGATGAAATTCATTGCACGTACGTAACGTGACTTCCGTACAAGGTGGTCAACTCCCTGTTGAATTGCCAACTCCATATCACCGTTATCAAACCGTTTGATGAAATTAAACACTCTTTCCGCACCGATTCGCCCTGCTTCCCGAATACGAACGCCTTGCAGTTCACCATTGAAGATGAAGATTCTTTCACCATCATCAAAGGGCATATTGTTGTGAACTTCAATGCCCTCATTCCGATAGGCGCTGCGGGCATGGGCAAGAAAATAATCACAAGGCTCAAATCGCTCGAAACGATCCTCCCAGATCGGTTTGATACTGTGATAGAACTGCCATTTTTCGGATTCGAGCCATGCGCAGCCCCAACCGTGACTTTGATCCTCGGGACTGTTTCTTGCAGTTTGAGCAAATTTCTCCAGGTGATGTTGCATGCTGACTGGCGCATCACTCTTGACAAAAAGCAGTCGGCACATTGAATTTGCGCTCCGTTGTCAGACTGGCCGATCAGGCAGGGTACAGGCCAGCAAACTCCAGCCCGGTTCTCTCAGACATGCCAAACATGATATTGAGATTCTGCACAGCCTGACCTGCCGCACCTTTCATCAGATTGTCGAGGGCACTGATGGCAACGATACGATTATTGTCAGCATCCCGCTCGAATCCGACATCACAAAAATTAGTTCCAGCCAGTTGTTTGGGTTCAGGGTATCGATGTATTCCCGAACGGTCTTTGACCACCCGGACAAAAGGTTCATTGAGGTAAGCTTGGTTGTATGCTTTCCACAAACCCCGTTCATCAGGCAGCGTCTGTTCAGAAAATACATGGCAGGTTGCAACGATGCCCCGCACCATCTCAATTGAGGTTGCCGAAAAACTGACTGCTCCAATATTGAGCGCCTGCTTCATTTCGGCAACATGCCGATGACCGGTTGGTCGATAGGATCGAACTGCACCACTGCGCACCGGATGGTGACTACCTTCACTGGACTGACTGCCAGCTTCGCTGGAACCGACCTTGACTTCGGCAACGATCGAACTGACAGAGCACGATTGAAAAATCGGCAGCAGGGCCAGAATCACCGCAGTCGCATTGCAGCCAGCACAGGACACATAGTCAGATGTGGCTATTCGGTCTCTATGAAGTTCAGCGATGCCGTAAGTAAAAGTCTGCAGCAGCTCAGGTCGCAAGTGTGGTTTACCATATGCCACTTCATATGCTGCATCACTGTCGAGTCGAAAATCGGCACTGAGATCGATTATTTTGGGTGCAAGACCCATATAGTGATCGATGGACTTCATTGCTACGCCATGTGGTAGACACAGAAAAAGAACATCGCATCCTGTTAATTCATCAGGGGAGCAAAATTTCTTTGTCAGCAGTTTGCGAAGATTCGGATTGGACGAGTGAATGAATTTACCTGCGCGGCTACGTGAGACAATCTGACTAATTTCCACCTCCGGATGGCCATGCAGAAGGCGAATCAGTTCGCCACCAGCGTAGCCCGCCCCACCTACGATAGATGCTCTTATCATGCGGACGCCTTAAGTCTCATGGTTAACCACAAATTCAACCATCCGAGCCGGAATGTCGACACCGGTTGGTGCAATGCTGTTACGAAATTCCATCGTGTAGTTAACTTCATTGACAAGCATTCCCCTTTCGGACTCGAATAGATCAATCGCTAGAATACCGCCACCCACTGCCTCTGCGGCCGCCAGCGATATCTCAGCGATTTCATTGGTAATGGGGCAATTGGTGGCAACTGCTCCGCGAGCGGTGTTGGTAATCCAGTGAGTCGATTCCCGATAGATGCCCGCAATACACTCATCACCGACCACAAAAGTGCGGATGTCACGTCCTTTCTTTTCCACATATTCCTGGGTATAGAAGATTGAGTGCTGATAAGAACCGAGCAGTCGCTTGTGTTCCAAAACAGTTTCCGCCGCTGATCGGTCATTAATCTTCGAAAGTAAGCGTCCCCAAGAACCGATTGCCGGTTTTAGCACAACTGGGTAGCCCAATTCCTCAATGGCTTCCAGCGCAGATTCTTCGGTATACGCCACCCGGATCTGCGGCTGTGGAATGTCGCGTTGAGCTAACCGTATGGATGTCTCAATTTTGTCACCGCACACCCTAGCGACTTCAGCGCGGTTGATACACGGTACGCCTGCCATTTCCAGGAATTGCAAGCTGCATACTGCACGCGAGTGACTGACACAACGCTCGAAGGCAACATCGATCGGCGGGACACTCTCGAGGTCGAAGACCAGTTTCCTGTCGTCGAGCATGATGATGTTGACACCCTGCTGTGCGCTAAATGCTTCAAGCAGCTTTTTCTCCTCAAAGCGAATGACAGAGTGCAAAAACCCGACGTTCACAGAAATAAATCCGTGAACTTTTTCATTTATTGACCCCAGTCCTCATCCAGTTCCGGTGCGACTTCCAATGTTGGTGGGTCAAGGTTGACTACCTCAAGTTCGGTGCCACAGAAAGGACACGCCAAGAGCTCCCCGACAATGGTGTCGTCTTCAAAATCTATTGCATTAACACAAACTGGGCATTCTGCTGCCATTCTGGTGGGGTCTCCGACGGTGATTGATGAAACTTTCCCAAAATCGGGCGTTATTCTTCCGGGGGCGTTGGATACATCAGGATTTCATGCATATCAACTCGCGGGTGCTGTTCAATAGCAAACAGAATTGCCTCTGCAACATCTTCGCGTTCCATCGCATTGTCTCTAATTTCGCCCCCAAATATCTCTGTATTGGTCACACCTGGCTGGATATTGGTGACGCGAACACCAGTTCCTCTGAGCTCTTCCCTGAGGTTGTAGTTCATACCCGTTACGGCCCACTTGGTCGCACTGTACATTGAACCTGGAATCGGTCGTCTGCCAGCCGCTGAACCCAAAAGCAAGATGTGGCCTTTGCTTATTTTCAATGCTGCAAGACTGGCTCTGATCGTCAGTCCCGCACCATATACGTTGGTCAAAATCATCTCCTTCCAACGTTCAGGGTTACCATCGGCGAAACCACCTCCGCTATAGTAAACTCCGGCATTTGCCAATACCACATCAATCCGCCCAAATCGATCGATTGCCTGGCCAATCATTTCCTGCTGGTCTTCCCATTGGGTTACATCGCATCGGACTGCCAGCGAACGAGTTGGGCCACCTAACTCCTCGCACAATTCATTCAGAATCTCCGCTCTTCGGGCCGCCAGGACCGTGCGATAACCTCGCATCGCCGCTGAACGCGCGGTTGCAGCACCAATTCCACTTGATGCACCAGTGATCAGAAATACCTTATCTTCCATACGCGGCGTTGTCGCAATCGTTATTCGGCTTGTCCAAAGGATAATATTATATGAATCGATGGATGACTCAGACCCGTATTGAATGCCAACCAACGTATCTCCCGAATACAAAAAAGCTGAACAGGCCTTTCGTGACGCGCGCGAACCTGCGGACAGGTTGAAGTGCCTCAAGGAGATGTTGCGAACCATTCCCAAGCACAAGGGAACGGAGCACCTGCAGCGCGACATCAAGACCCGCATCAAAATGCTGACTGATGAACTGGCGGGGCCGCGCAAGGGTGGGGCTAGGACGGGACCTTCTCATTCGGTTCGGCCAGAAGGAGCGGCCCAGATTGCATTGCTCGGACCCCCGAATTCCGGAAAGTCCCAACTGCATCACCGACTGACTGGAGCACGCTCCGAAATCGGGCCCTATCCATTCACTACACAGTTTCTGTTGCCTGGCATGATGCCATATGAAGACATCCACTTTCAGTTGGTTGACTTGCCGCCCATCTCTAATGATTACTTTGAACCGTGGGTGGTCAATTCACTGCAAACCGCCGATGCAGCGTTCCTTGTCATTGATATCTCAAACCCTGAATGCATCGATCATATTGACCAGGTTATCGACCAGCTGGAACAGCGAAAAGTTAATCTGACTAACCAATTTGAAACTGAGCTGGCTCACGGGATGAACATACCGGATGACCCAGACTTTGATCCGTTTCGGGTTGCTTTACCTACGATTCTGGTTGCCAATAAAATCGACTTAGCTGCCGATCCTGATGAGCTCGACGCTCTCAATGAACTCGTTAACTACAACTTTCCGTCAGTTGCGTTGTCGGCACTGACTGGTGCAAATCTGGAACTGTTCCCGCAGATGGTCTTTGAAAAACTGAAAATCGTGCGAGTGTACACAAAGATTCCAGGTAAGCCTCCGGACACGGACAAACCTTTCACCCTGAGATTTGGCGGTAAAGTATCTGATGTTGCTCGACAGATTCATAAGGATTTTGAAGATACATTTAAATTTGCTCGCATTTGGGGCAAGAATGTTTTTGCGGGGCAGCAGGTCGGTCCGGACCATCTGCTTGATGACCTGGATATTCTGGAAATCCATGTTCGCTAAACTGAGCGGACAGCGATACATTTTAAATCTATTTCTACAGCCAGAAAATGCCGTCAAATTCAACTTATAAAATGCTAGGAAGTCCATTGAGGTGCCTGACGGTTTGAAATAAAATGAAAATTCTTGCGGGCTGAGGTGTCTGGCTATGAATCACGAGAAATTCTGCTCTCATCCCGCATACTTAGCCTCCGATCGAAAAGTCGTAACTCCATCCTTGAATCAGACATCTGACCTACTCGGACCAAACAGTCAAACGTAACGAAGTTTAGCGAGTTCATGAACACCAAACCTAGCATGAATCTGCGAGAACGGAAGATCGTGGGCCTGATTGGTGCCGCACACTTTTTTTCGCACTTCTATTTTCTGCTTCTACCATTACTGTTCCCTATTTTGCATGACGTTTACGACGTGGGGTATACGGAACTCGGTATCGGCTACGCGGTTTTCAGTATTGCAAGTCTGGTCTGCCAAACGCCGATCGGTTTTATTGTTGACCGACTCGGCGCTCGCTGGATATTAATGGCAGGTGTTGCGGTTGAATCTGTTGTCCTAGCCCTGTTTGGCATTTTTCAAAGCTACACCGGCTACCTGTTATTGATGGGGGTTGCTGGTATGGCCAATGCGGTGTATCACCCCTGCGACTATTCGATTCTAACCCGCTCTGTCAGTCAGCACAAGCTTGGCAAAGCATTCTCCATCCATACGTTTTGCGGACAGGCCGGATCGCTCACCGCTCCAGTCATTATTATCATGATTACTGCAGGGCTGGACTGGCCTTACGCGCTGATGATTTGTAGCGGTATGGGGCTCATCATCTTGGGAGGATTACTCTTCGGTTTTCGTGGTGTTGTGTTACCAGACGTGGCTCACGTTGAAGGAGTTGTGCAACAAAGAAAAAGCAGTCTCAGACTGCTATTCAGTGCTCCAGTATTGCTGGGCTGGTTGTTCTTTTTCGGCTATGCGATAACCAGTACCGGGCTTTATGATTTTTCTGTCGCCGCTCTGACTGAAATCTATGATTCGACTCTAGGACAGGCAGGTATCATCATCTGGCTGTTTTTAGCCGCTGATGGTGTAGGAATCTTACTGGCGGGTGTTTGGGCACACCGTTGGAAAAATCATGAGTGGGTGGTTGCCAACTGCCTTATCGCGTTTAGTGTCTGTATGTTTTTCATCACTTTCGTGCCGATGTCCATGACTGTACTCTCAATTCCAATCATTATCGCCGGCTTGTTCTATGGGTTTATCGCCCCATCTCGAGATGTGATCATTGCCAGCATGGCACCAGCGAGAGATATGGGCAAGGTTTTTGGCACAGTTACCACCGGCTTCAACGCTGGCGGTATAGTCGGTCCACCGCTGTTTGGCCTGTTGATCGACCTCGGTGACCCCTACTCGATTTTCTGGGGTGCCGGAATCCTAGGAATTATCACCGTATTGACTGTGATTAGACCTTCGTCCATCAGATTGCTGTTTCGTCCCTCTGCTGAAAGGAGTTAATCATGTCCCAAGACACTCGAAGTTGCGGTATCCAACTCATGAAACTACTTGAGGACTACGGTACTGAATTTGTTTTTGGAATTCCCGGCGTCCACACACTTGAAATTTACCGAGGCATTGCTGACTCGTCTGTTCGACACGTCACACCTCGCCACGAGCAATCGGCAGGATTTATGGCGGACGGTTATGCACGCGCTACGGGTAAAGTCGGTGTCTGCTGTCTGATTACCGGACCTGGCGTCACCAATGCAGCTACACCGCTCGCTCAATCATACTCCGACTCGGTTCCGATTTTGGCGATCTCCAGCGTTAACAAGACTTCAAGTCTGGAATTGGGACAAGGTGACCTCCACGAGCTAAACTCTCAGAGTAAACTTTCCGCACACTTCACTGCTTTCAGCCAAACGATTTTGTCAACTGACAGCGTTCCAGAAGTCATCGCAAGGGCATATGCGACATTCAATGCAAGCCGACCGCGACCGGTGCATGTTGAAATTCCCATCGATTTGATCAACAATCCGGTCAATTGGTCACCTTCACGAGAAAGCATCGCACCCGCACCTCAAGCAGATTACGGATTATTGAGAACAGCTGCCCAAGCACTGGCGAAGGCAAAGAAGCCGGCTGTTATTCTTGGCGGTGGGTGCAAAGATTCCGCGGCGGAAGCTGCCGAGCTTGTAGCGGTATTGAATGCCCCAGTAGTAACGACATTTGCTGGAAAAGGCATTATTTCTGAAGACCATCCACTTAGTCTTGGTTCCAATCTGCTACACCCACCGGTTCTGGACTTTTTGAAGCAAGCTGATTCTGTTCTTGCTGTCGGTACTCATTTGTCTGAAACAGATATTTGGAGTCGGGGTGGTGACATCGAATTTGATGGCCAACTCATCAGAATAGACATTGATCCTTCTCAACTTTACCGGAATGCCCCTCCCGATGTACCGATTTTGGGAAATGCAAGTCACGCTTTGGCTGAAATTGCAAGCATTCTGAATTCAATGAACTTAAATCCGGCAAACAGTCATGCCGAGAGCCGACTGCTTGTCAGCAACCTGCTCGAAAGCACCAAATCTCACTGGTACGAAAACACACCCGTACACATCAAGGTTTGGGATAAGATTCGAAGCACATTGCCTGATCATGGCATCGTAACCGCAGATTCGACCCAACTCGTTTATAGCGGCAACTATGTATTCAAAGCACGTAGGCCAAGGACTTATCTCACTTCCACGACCGGCTACGGTACGCTTGGCTATGCTTTGCCTGCCGCCATCGGTGCACAATTGGGTAAACCGGACTCGCCAGTTGTCTGTGTCATTGGCGATGGCGGTTTGATGTTTACTATTCAGGAGTTGGCCACCGCGGTAGAGCACCGACTGCCAATCGTCATAGTGCTGTGGCACAATGACGGTTACGGAGAGATCAGAGACAATTTCAATGAATTTGGCATCCCACTCGTTGGTGTTGATCTCGCAATGCCGAATTTTATTTCTGTGGCCAGGGGGTTCGGCTGTCATGCAGAGTCTGTCTGTGATTTAGCAGAACTGCCCCATCTAGTGAAAAAAGGGTTCCGTGCCGATCGACCAACGTTGCTTGAAATTCACGCTGACAGGGTAAAGATGGACTGACTGAAAATCTATCGCTAAATGTAAATTCATTAGTGCAGCTGGGTCATGCCAATTGATAGGCGGCTTGACTCGATTTTGCCACACTCCACCAACCTGCTAGAATGATTGAATCAGAAAGCCTAGTGAAATAGCTGGAAGACTACATCACAGCCGAATGAACTTACGGAACCGGATTTCTGACACCATCATGCGAGTGTTTCGCAGTGCGGGTAGTAAACTTGCCGTGGAACCCTCATCCCCTCCTCTAGAAGCCGATCTAGAGCCTTTACCTTCAGAACCTGATCAGGCTGATTACGACCATCGATTGAATGTTTCCCTCGTTCAGTTCATTCAGGACAGTGAGGCGCCTGTTCGCCTGAAGAATGCGTTTCGTCTGGCAGATGAAGCAGATATTCTGCCACATCAGACACTTGGAGATTACTTCAGTAACCGGCACAAGGCTTACAAGACTTATTGTAAAATGCCTCAGTTTTCTGGGCTTTTGGTATTCGATTTGGAATCCCTGCTGAACAGTCAATTCAGACAGCTTCAGCCTGACGAGGATGAGCCTGACCTAATCGAGAGCAATCTTAACCAGACTCTATCAAAAGGGCCCCGTTCATGGAATGAAGTTGTCCATCAGATCAGGAATCATACTGCGCTGGCTGATCAGTACATCAGTCTGTCTGCTCAAGTGTTAGATTTAACCTGGCCATCAGATCATCTGTATCTACGGATGAAGGATCTTCAACACCTGACGGAAAATGATCTCGAAAACCTACTCGGTTCTCTCAATGAAGACGGTAACGGAAATGAAGCAATCCAAACCCTGAACTCTGTGCTGTCTTTCTGGAATGACCCAAAAAACCAGCAGCGAGTGGACGAACTGAATCCTGAATCTCTGATCCGTCAGGCGGTTGAACGACATATTCCAAATGTGGCAGCTCAGGTGTTGTACAGACGCCTGGATTCAGTATCGTCCCCAAAAGAAACCGCCGAAGCAATCGGGCAGAGTCTGGGGCTCTCGCGCGACTACATCCGTCAGTTTGAAACCAAAGCAGTGAGACGGCTTAACCAGCCTCCGTTCAGCGACTGTCTCAAAATTCTGCTTCATTCCTGTCAGGAAGAAATTGAGAATTACCTGCTAGGTGTCGATGGGTGTGTCAGAAAAAAAGCTTTGCCAAAAATTCTTGATGATCCAACTCTCACCAAATCACTGGCAATTCGAGTTCTATATTCCACGGTTGCTGGATATGCCGATGCCAACTTTGTTTGCTTTCGAAACCTTTACTTCAAAGCGGACACGGATGAATCGGTTCTAGAGCAGAATTTTGAACGGATTGAGAGTTCCATTCAGAAGCTATCACTGCCTTTACACCTGGAGGTTGTTGCTGCGGAACTCAACGTTTCCGTCCACGCTTTGGTGTGCTATGCAGCGAGCAATGTAAGTCATGGAATTTTTGACAATTATCTGTATGAGGGTCGAATGACGCCCCGTAAGCAGCGCGGCATTCAGTTAATGAAAGTAATTTCCGGCTGCATGGGCGGAGGGCCTTCTAATTTTGCTGAAATCATTTCTACTTATCGATATGTCTTTCCAGACGACAAGAGTTCAATCAGAGACTTACGTAATTCAATGTACGAGTACTCCGATCAGATCTTGCCCCTAACCGACAATGGTTTTGCATCAATTATGAGATTTTGCAGCTTTCAGGATTCAGCTGGTGTGTCGGGTGAATCAATACCTGAATTGGATCACGCAGAATATCGATCGTTTAATCCGGGCACTCTGTATGCCGAAATCGTCGACCTTGTTGACGAAATCGGACCCGCACCGCTACTGGAAATTCGATCTGAGTTTTCTCGGCGATTCAGTGAAAAGTGGTCAGCGAACAGTGTTTTTCCAGTACTCAAGTCAACCAATTACTTTGTTCGCATGGCACCGGGAATTATGGGAACTCTACCAATGGCGGAAAACGCTGCAAAGTTAGACATATTGCCTGCGCTCGAAAGTGAAATACAGGTGAAGTACTACATCTATGCCAAAGTATCTCATAGCCGCTTTGACTATCCACTATGGAATCCTGATGTTGAATTTCATTGGTGCGATTTTGGGGACGGAAATCTGCCATGGGAAACCTATGCTTCTCTGCTTTCTGTTGTCAATCCAGATCAGTGGCCTATATCGGAAGAAGATCGGGACAAATGGCATGATCGGATTGCTGAAGAGGGCCGGTTCATGTTAACGGTTAAACCACTGCCACTCACACAAATCCTACCTACAGTTCGTGACATCTGTACACTAGCACTTTTCATTGGCGATCATTTGACAATTTCCTGGTTGGACGTCAATCGGGTATTGGGGTATCGGATCGACAGCCGTAGCAGCATGAGTTTCCTCGCAATTCTCGCAAAGCTCGGAATCATTGAGATCACAAACAACTGGCTGCTGCCGATTCAAGTTGTTCGGGGAGCGGCATACCGATTCTTAAATGAAATTATTTGCAGTAATCGTCTCAACAGTCTATGGTCAGATGTTCCTGAACTGATGACTACAAATTCAAGCATGAAATCCATGTGGATCAATCAGCAGGAAATTGAACAGATGCTGACTCTAATGCTAACGGCGAGCACATCGGATAAATCCACGCTCTATCAGCCGACAATTTTTGATGATTTCGAGCCAGAGAGTTAGATCAGTTGAAACCAGCAAATTGAGAGCAAAAAGCTAAAGATATTATTTCCATTAGAACAGGGGCTCGCGACCGTATTGTTTTTCTCCTTCCTCTTCCCACATTTCCACAGGACTGCTCTCTAACAGTGGGGCTTCGTAAAAAACAATTTTGTAGTTTGAAAGCGTTTGGCGTTAAAAACAATTCTGAATATTCAGGAAAAAGCAAGATCAATGCTGAAAGCACATTGAAACTCATTGATACAAGCAACGAACCTTTAGAGTGGGTTACACTCAACAGGTAGTTTCATGCAAGCCTATATGAACCCGCCGGCATGCTCCTTTTATGGGCAACGGTTTCCCGATTGCACAACATTGAGGTTCAATAATTGCTGCTCCGCCTAGACAAGCTCGACTTCCAAGATGTTTCGTAGCAAGAACATTGGGATTTGCTTGAAGCATGAACCGTGGGCAATACACAGGCTGCTTCGCAGATACTAAAAGAGCACTTTAAAGAGGCGCTAGATCAAACTCTACACTTTATGACCTTGAGGAACTAAACATGGGACTGCTCGACAAATTTGAACGTTACCCACTAACCTTTGGCCCTACACCGATCGAACACTTGCCACGACTTTCAGAGGCGCTTGGAAACAAGGTTCAAATCTATGCTAAACGTGATGATTGCAACTCTGGACTCGCCATGGGAGGAAACAAACTTCGAAAACTAGAGTACATCGTACCCGATGCAATTGCCTCAGGTGCGGACACTCTGGTTTCCATCGGCGGTGTTCAGTCGAATCACACCCGTATGGTTGCTGCCACGGCTGCGAAAATCGGAATGAAGTGTCGGCTGGTTCAGGAGGCTTGGGTGCCACATGAAGATGCAGTGTATGACCGTGTTGGCAATATTTTGATGACGCACTTAATGGGTGCCGACTCTCGTTTGGTTGACGATGGTTTTGATATCGGCATTAGACAAAGCTGGGAAGATGCCATGCAGGACGTCAGGGACAATGGCGGGGTTCCTTACGGTATTCCAGCTGGTGCATCAGTACACAAATTTGGGGGTTTGGGGTATGTCGGATTTGCTGAAGAAGTACGGGACCAAGAAGCTGAGTTGGGTTTCCAATTCGATTACATCATCGTCTGTGTGGTGACTGGTTCAACCCAGGGCGGCATGATCGTTGGATTTAAAGCGGATGATAGAGCGCACAGGGTTATTGGTATTGATGCTTCTGGCACTGTAGAACAAACACGCGCACAAGTTCGAGAAATAGTCGAGAACACGGCTGAGTTGATTGACCTCGGTAAGTCGTTTACCGAAGAAGACATCCATATCAATCCAGACTATGCTTACCCTGCCTACGGCGTACCCAGTCATGAAACCAATGAGGCCATCCGATTAGCAGCTCAAACCGAAGCCATGATTACTGACCCGGTCTATGAAGGTAAATCAATGCAGGGAATGATCGATTTGATCAACAAAGACTTCTTCCCTAAAGACTCAAAGATTTTGTACGCCCATCTAGGGGGTGCACCGGCTCTCAACGGCTATAGCTATACCTACCGCAACGGCTAGCACGGAAAATCGAAGATTGCTTAAACCCAATCTGAGATACTCGGCATTTCGACTATTTTGCGAAGGACTATTTGGTCATCGCGCGTGGGGCAAAACATGGTGCACACTAGATCCGAAGCCTAAATCTGATGTGATCTTTATAGGTGGAGGCGGTCATGGTTTGGCAACTGCCTATTACCTCTCGAAAAACCATGGAATCACGAATATTGTTGTCCTTGAGAAAGGTTGGCTTGGTGGTGGCAATACTGGTCGAAAAACGACAGCTATTAAATCCAACTACTTCTATCCAGAAAGCGCAGCACTTTTCGATTTATCCATTCAGCAATATGAAGGATCATCTCGAGACTTAAATTTCAATGTTATGTTTTCACAGCGCGGCGCTATTATTACCGCTCACTCTGAGCCAGACATGGGAAAACCCTGAAAGCCACATGTACACCGCTGAGATGGTGGAGCTGGTGAGTGCTCGGAGTACTAAAGGTGTCGGCTCAAGGCTCAGGGGGACTTCTCAACGCGTGCCTAATTTCCGAGCGAATTCCAACTTATCTTACTCGTATTGACGTTGCTAGAGATCTATTTCCACAACCGGTGATCCAAATTCAGCCAGTTTTGGTTCAATTCCAAGACCGGGAGCGTCTGGTGCAGAGATGTTTCCGTTCACCCGCTGAGGCGCATTGTCTGCAATCGAAACAGTTACATATGAGTTAAAGTCTGTCGCCGCAAAACAAAACTCCTCAGGTGTGGATGTAGCCATATGAGCAATGGCAGCAGTCGTGATGTCGCCACCCCAGGTGTCTTCCAAGATCATCGGAATACCGAACTCGACGCACAAGTCTCGCATCATTCGAGCTGTCGTAAACCCACCGACTTTGGAAATTTTCAGATTGACCACATCCATCGCATCTTCGCTCAACGCACGTACTAGCATCTCTGGGCCATCAATGTTTTCATCCAGTGTGAAAGGAAGCGTTGTTCGTCTGCGAACAGACAAACATTCTTCATAAGTCTTGCAAGGCTGCTCGATATATACGTCAATTTCCTTCACCGCGTTAACAACTCGAACCGCTTCATGGCGTGTCCATCCTGTATTTGCATCTGCCATCAAGATATCACCAGGTTGAAGAATTGAACGTGCTGCATGGATTCGCTCAATATCCTTGTTGGCGTCACCGCCTACCTTAAGCTGAAATTTTTGATAACCTTCGTTGCGATAACCATCAATCTTTGAAGACATGTCTTCGGCACTTTCCTGAGAAATCGCACGGTAGAGCGCAACCTTCTCCTGCAACTTTCCACCCAATAGCACATAAAGCGGTACATTCGTAGCCTTACCCAACAGATCCCAGCAAGCCATGTCAATCGAAGCTTTGACATATGGGTGACCTTTTAGGGCTTCATTCATAATCAGGTTGATGTCATTCAAATTACATGGGTTCTGACCGATCAAAGAAGGGCCAATCTCTGTCAAACCCGCCCGCACCCCGTGTGCATAAGACGGCAAATAAGCAGAACCCAAAGGACAGCATTCTCCATATCCAATGAGTCCTTTATCCGTATAGACAGCCACGACGGTACTGTCAAACACCTCGACAAATTTTCCATTTGCCCATGTGTAGCGACCTTCTTTGAGTGGCAGATCAATCTGCCACGCTTTGATAGATGTGATCTTCATGCTACTGATTCATACTGACATAGTTGGTTCTACAGCAAATCAAGGTTGAATGAATTGGTTACGGTCAGGTCGACACGGTTCGAGTTTGTGTATCGCAATTTCGGAACATCAGTCAATCTGTGAACCGCTTCACCGATAGCGTTCATCTTACATTGGCGAGAAATCGGCTTGTTCTTTCCGATTTTGGATTGCTAAAAATCTGCTCCGGTGTTCCGATTTCTTCTATTGTTCCATCATGGATATAGGCGACGCGATCAGATACGTCTCGCGCAAAACCCATTTCATGCGTCACGCAGATCATCGTCATCCCCTCTTCAGCCAGAAGCCGCATCGCATCAAGCACCTCACCGACAAGTTCCGGATCAAGCGCAGAGGTTGTTTCATCAAACAGCATATAACTTGGATCCATCGCAAGGGCTCGAGCGATCGCTAATCTTTGCTGCTGTCCACCAGACAAAGCATTTGGATAACTGTTCAGTTTATCTCCAAGCCCAATGTGCTCCAATCGTCTGGCCGCTAGTTCTCTGGCATCTGAACGAGGCATTTTGCGCACAATTCGAGGAGACAAAGCGACATTCTCTAGCGCAGTAAGATGAGGAAAACTGTTCCACTGTTGAAACACCATCCCTAATTTCTGGCGCAGTTTGTTGATGTCGGTTGATTTGGCGTGCACTTCAACTCCATCAACCGTAATGCGGCCTTCGTCGATACCTTCCAGTGCATTGATGCAATAGAGCAAAGTCGACTTACCTGATCCAGATGCACCAATAATGCTTAGAACTTCACCCTTATTTACATCGAGATCAACGCCTCGCAATACATGTACTTCTCCGAAATATTTGTGAAGACCGCGAATTTCGATCATTGACTCCACCTCTTTTCAAGTCTTTCCGAGAATCGGGCAATCGGGAATGAGAGTGCAAAATAAAACGCTCCCGCCAGTGCCAGAATTAGAAACGGCTCTTGCGTCCTCGTAATTAGAATCTGGGATGCTCTCAGTAATTCTACATAACCAAGCACCGATACCAACGCACTGTCTTTCATCACTCCAAGTGCTACACCAACCCAAGCTGGGAATACTGCACGAATTCCGATTGGCGATACAACGTAAATCATATCTTGCCAGTATGTCATTCCTAGACTTCTCGCTGCGCGTCGCATGGGGATTCCAACCGAATCAATTCCCCCGCGAACCACGTTTGCGACAAGGGCAGTCGTATAAATCGTCAACACGATTGCACCGCTACCGAAGGGGTCAATACTCAATCCGATGATCGGGGCAAAATTGTATGCAAGCACCAGTTGAATGATGAGTGGAACCGAGCGAAAGATATCCAAAAACGGAGACAGGATTAAGGTGCTGATCAACCGACCTTCATGTAGCAACCAACCGAATATGAGACCCAGGAGAGTCCCAAGTGAAATCGAAATTCCAGATATCAACAGTGTACGGTATGCAGCTTCCGCCAGAAACCACAGATCCGCAGTCTTAAAACTGGTGAAGAAAATGGACGTTGATTCCATGAGTTCCTCTCGTCAATACCGGAATAATCGAAAGGACAGCAAGCGAGATCCGCCGATGATAATTTTCACAATGACGTAATAAATTACCGCAGCGACCGCGAAATATTCAAAAATTCGAAATGTCTTGGATGCCAGAAACTGTGTTTCTCCTGATAGTTCGCGGAATCCTACCAGCATACCTAGCGATGACATGAGAACTGCCCAGACCATCTGGTTGGTCATTGGGTGATAGACAGTTCGCAGAACCTGTGGGATGATGACCCTGACATAGGATTGGGTTGCGTTCATTCCCAAGCTGCGCGCAGCTCGCATTTGAGTTTCTGGTATTGCCTGAAAACCACCCCGAAAGTTTTCTGCGAGATACCCTGCGTTGTTGAATGTCAGACCAGCCAGTACGATCCAAAATGGTGTCAGGTGAATTCCGAATGCACCCAGTCCAAAGCCGAAAAAGAACAACTGAAACAAAGCTGGTGTATTTCGGGCAAGTTCGATCCACGAGATTACGAACCAGCGTATGGGTCCGCGCATTTTGAGTCGAATGATTGCGAAAACGATTCCGATAATGACACCAAACACCATCGAAAGCGTTGCGACTTCAAGAGTGACCAAACCCGCGTTCAACAGGTCAGGCAAACTACGAAAAACAGGTCGCCAATGAAAGTTGTAGTCCACGCGACTTCCCGTTCAAATCAATTCTGCCGTCTCAGACATAGTATGTTGAGACGGCAGAATAACTGGACTAAAGTGATTAGTACATCACTCCCGGGATTTTTAGTTCTGGAGCCTCACCACCTACGAATCGGTCCCAAAGTTCCTGATAACGACCCGATCGGACCTGGTGGGTGATAAAGAGATTCAAGTAGTTCAACCAAGTTACGTCCTTACGCGGACCCACTACAGATGTGTAGTCTGTCGTCCACGGCATACGAGGACCTGAAATGACCGTGTCATACTGTTCAGCAACTTGCTTAACTGCAGTATTGGTGGTCAGTCCGGCATCGGCTTTCCCCTGCGCTACTGCGAGAAACACTTCATTTTCGGATTGATAACCTTGATACAGGTCTTCTGTTCCCCATTCCTTGGCATATTCCAAAAACGCAATTTCAGGTGTGGTTCCAACGGCCGCAGCGACTCGCTTTCCTTTCATATCTTCAAAGGTAACGATGCCACTGTCTTTGCCGACAATAGCCTGGTGATAGTAGATTGCGTACGGAATGGTAAAACCGACAGTTTTTGCTCTCTGGAGCGTATCGGATGTTCCGCCGAACACAACGTCCGCTCGATTTGTTACGATGACTGGCAGACGTTCTGACCAGGTCAATGCCTGAATTTCGTAGTCAACTTCCATAGCTGCCGCGAGGTCTTTACAGTATTCAACATCAAAGCCAGCTGGCTCATTATTTTCATCCCAAAACCCGATTGGCGGGAAATCCAGCACAACACCGCAGCGCAACACACCGGCATCAATAACATCATCAAGCTTGTCTGCTGATACTGTACCCGTAAACAGGAACAGTGATATCGCTGCAAGCAATACTTTAATTCTCATTTCAAATACCTCCATTTACTTAACTAAAACAGAAAGGCCAATCGGAGCGATTGACACTGTCAATTCTATATCAAATCATTGTTGTGAGATACCCAACGATGTTGTCAGGCCAAGTTGATGTGCAATTTGGTAGTTTGTGATTTTCTGAATCAGTCCACAACTGCGTAGCCGGGTTCGCCCCATGCGACATTTGGATTTTTCATCATCAAATCAATGAATAGCGGTAATAAATATCGAAGAATTCTTCTTGCATCTTTAATCTGTGCTCTGTTTACGCTACTCTTCCAGGTGGCAGCTCCGTGAAAAACCTGATTTCGCAGTACATAAAGGCGATCAAAAATAAGGCTTAGTATCTGTGCAGTATCCCCATTCTTTAGAGAGCGAAGGCCAAGTTCTTTTGCCTTTTCAAAACGCACTTCCCAATCATCATATCCAGGCATACCATAGTGATGATTCCAAAATGGCGAATAAACGTATTTGTTTTCAAAAAGGATACGAATTGAGGCCGAAAATTGGTGCCACAACTCATCGTAGATGATTTTCTCCGTATCAAGCAGAGAAATGATTCGGAAATATTCCTGGAATTCAGTTCGTTCTCCTTCACTTCCCGATGCATCCTTGATAAGCATTCCGTAGAGTGCGTTAAACGCAACCCAGTAAAAAATGAATGCGGCATCGTCATCCTCATCCTGATTCTCTGCTCTGAGCAGCCAACTCACAGCACGGTGAAGTCTGAGCTTGAGATCTTCCGGGAATTCGGTCGGGAGATTTTTTTCGCGAACGCGTAATTCTTCTATTTTAGGATTCACCGTCAACCCTCCCAAAATGGCAGTATCCCTTTACACCCTATTTTGGGGCATTCGGCGAATGCATGTGCTGGTTCAGTACATGTGAGACAATCAGGCGGCGAGTGCGGATTGATTGACAAGTTGATTATAGTTTTCCATGGGGGTGAGTTGTCCGAGCGCCTGATGCGGTCGGTAATGGTTGTACTGATGCTGGTAGCGTTCAAGTTCCAGATTGAGCGAGCTGACATTCAGATCGCCGCCGTAAAACGGATAAAACTCGTAGCGGCTGGTGCCATTGGCGCGTTCCACACAACCGTTCAGTTTGGGCGATCTGGGCGGCAGCACATACAGCGGGATGTTGAGTTTTTGACAGGCGGCTTCGAACTCGGCCATGAACTCGCTGCCGCCATCGACCTGGATCGATTGGATCTGGAACGGCAGCTGCTGTTGGAGATATTGCAAAAAGCGCGTGGCGCAAAGTGCAGTGGCTCTGGAATAGGTGCGCATGAAGCACAGTCTGGTGGTCGGACAGGTGGCTTTGAACTCCTTGACCGTAAAGCCGGCGTCGACATGCACGCTCATGTGATCGATCTGGATCATCTGTCCGGGTGTCTGGGCTTTGTCGGTGTGGCGCCAGCGCTTTGCGTGACGGTCGAAGATGCGCGGTTTTTTGTGTCCGGTGCGACCCTGGTAGAAGGCGGCCGGCAGGACCTGTCTGCGTCGGATCCATTCACTGAGCATGCGACCGACGGTGCTTTCGCTCAGCCTGATGCCGTACTCGCGTGCCAGAATGGTGCGGATTTTGGCCCGCCCCCAGAGCGGATGAGCCAGACGAATCTCGCGTACCCATTCAAAGTGTTGCGCATTCCATTGCCGGCGACGCACCCGGCGCGGTCTGCGGCTGCGCGACTCAAGACCGCGCGGGCCCTGTTGCGCAAGGCGTTTGCGCCATCGGTAGTAGCTGGACCTGGACCAGCCGATGGCTTCAAGCGCGGTGGTTTCGCTGCAGCCTTCCGATCGCAGCTGCTGGTACAGGTTCAGTTGCTGCCAGCGTCGCTGGGCATCATCAGAAAGTCTGGCAACGGTTTTGCTGACGCGGTAAAATTTCGGGTGCAGATGAATCGTTTGCATCGGGTAGCCTCCTGTGCGTTTTGTTTTCGGTAATACGCACTATGCTACCCGATTTTTTTGCGTTTTTCAGTCTGTTCCCCTTCGGACTACGTCCTTCGGAGAACAGACTGAAAGTCTCACATGTATGTGAACTACCTCAATGCAATTTACATCAATTTGCAAAAAATGCGAGCTGTTAGAGAAAATGCTCCCCTATTTTGAAGAATTGAACGAGGAAACCATTTGCTGACACTGACAGAATGACTCTATAGGGTGCCGTCTACTTTCAGCCGTTCATGCATGATGGGACTTGTGGTGGTGAACTGAACTCTTTGCTTGATTTCCGGATACAGATAATGCTGAACCCCAAATGCTGCCATTGCAGCTTCATGAAATCCACATAGAATCAGCTTCTTCTTGGCAGGATAAGAGACGATGTCTCCAATTGCAAAAATTCCAGGCTCGCTGGTTTGACACTCCGCTGTGTCAACCACTATCGTTTTCCGATCTAGCTGGAGCCCCCAGCTGGATATCGGGCCTAGATTTGGAGATAGTCCGTAGAACACCAAAAGTTCGTCAAATTCAATATCCTGTGCAACTGGATTGTCGCTAAAGGGGACCATTCTCACACCGGTAAGTACACCGTCGGTTTCGATGATCTTCTCAATTCGACCAATGTGGTAGGTCATCGTGCCATCATCACGCTGAGCAAGCTCTTTCATTTTTGCTACCGATGCTGGTTGCGCACGAAACTCCTCGCGTCGATGAATCAGGGTGATTTTTTTTGCGATACCATGTAATTCCAATGCCCAGTCCAGTGCAGAATCCCCTCCACCCATAATGGTGACCGAAAGATCTTGATAACGCTGTTTATCGACCACATGGTAGTTCAGATTCTTTCCAGCATGATTTGCGGCGCCTGGAGTACGCAGTGGCCGCGCATCAAAGGCACCTAAACCGCCTGCGATGACCAGTGATCCCGCATCAAATTCGGTACCGCCGGATGTTTTTACATAGAACCGGCCGTCATCCTGTTTTTCGACGTGAGTGACCTGTTCACCAAGCACATATCCGGGATCAAAAGGCGAAGCCTGTTCCATGAGGAGATCTACAAGTTCTTGACCACCGACCACCGGGTAGGCAGGAATATCGTAAATAGGCTTATCAGCATAGAGTGTAGAACATTGACCGCCTGCACGCGGTAAGGAGTCCACTATTTGGCACTTGATACCCAATAGCCCCAACTCAAAAATCTGAAAGAGTCCACAGGGGCCTGCTCCAACAATGACGACTTCGGTATTAATCATTTATGTGAATCCACCGGATTTGAAAAAAATTGACCACAGACATAAGGTCCCTCTTGTCTGTATATTCTGAAGAGATTAGATGAGGCTAAATATTAAAGTCAAAAGAGAACCAAATTTTCCAGTTAATCTTGCTAGGATCAAGACATTGACTTGTTGCGCATCCCTTGCGGAACAAGATTCAACAGCATGGATTATAACCATATGCCTGGTGCGGCAGTAATCTGTAAGGATACCGAATTCTGAACCTGGTTAACCCGAAGTTTGAACTAGTGAAAAAGCAGCAGATTTTTGAACTTTTTAGATAACCAATAATTCACTGCACCTCTCCCGGCGTTCAAAAAATAAATCAAATCGATCGCTGCTTCGGTTGACTTGAGTTGGATTCGCACTCATTGGTGATGAGAATTGTTGAGACCAGGTTCAGCGCCAACTTCGTCCGGAATCACTTGATAGTAACCATTTGCTGACAGCACCTTGACCGGTGTGTCGTACAACTCACTAAGTATCTTGTCCGTGAACAACTGCTGTTTATCCCCATTGGAGACGATACATCCTTCTTTCAGTAGCACGATGAAATCAACTTCTGGAGGAATCTCATGAATGTGATGAGTTACCAGAACGATTTGTTTGCCGTGAGCGATGAGTCTACGAATGACACGAAGATAGTGAAATGTTGCATTGATATCCAGCCCACTGGTTGGTTCATCTAAAACCAACGTTGATGGCTCACTCACCAAAGCTCGGGCTAGCAAGAATCTGCGCTGCTCACCCGTTGACATGAGTGAATAGGGCTTGTGGCTTAACTCAGTGATGCTTAACTCAGCCATTATCCGGTTTGCTAATTCAACAGATTTTGTATCAAATTCCTGATGATCATAAATTCCGACACTTGAGTGGAACCCCGACAGCACTACAGAAAGCCCATTCACGTATCCAAAATAGCGATTTTGTAAATCCTGTGAGATGAACCCTAGGTTTCGACGCAACTCCCAGACATTCCACGTCTGGTTGCCCAAAATTTTGACCCACGAATCTTCCTCACGAACCGGATAAAGTTCCCGCATCAGCACTTTGAGAAGAGTGGACTTTCCCGCACCATTCGGCCCCAGTATGGCAATGCTTCGCTGCATTGGCAACTGTAGCGTAAATCGATCCAACACCTTCTGCTGACCGCGATAGACGGTGGTGTTTTTCATGTCAATTAGAAATGCCATAACAGGGAGTAAAACCAAGTCAGTGAGTTACGTCAGGGAAACGATAGTGAGCACACATTTTAACAGGCAATTGACGGCTCAAATTTGGCACAAATCAACCATAATAGGAAGTTCGATGACCGTACAGGGGTCACCACATCTGATTAATTGACTGAATTCAAAGACAAATATGGCCCTTCTTATCACAGATGAGTGCATCAACTGCGATGTGTGCGAATTCGAATGTCCGAACAATGCCATTTATATGGGGCCGGAAATTTACGAGATCGATCCAACATTATGCACAGAATGTGTCGGTCACTTTGAAACCCAGCAGTGTGTTGAAGTCTGTCCGGTTGAGTGTATCATCGTTGATCCGGATAACACCGAAACCGAAGCCCAACTCCTTGATAAATACAAAAGAATTATTGCAAATACACGCGCTGCATAGCTTTTCACGTCTGGCATCGCCTGCAAAAATACGTTGATCGCTGCCCGATTACCTGCCGAGCAATTTCCCGTCCACATCTAAAGCACGGCTTTCCTTCCCTTTCGTAGACTTCTAAGTCGTGTCGGAAGTATCCAGGATTACCGGAGCCATCGACAAAATCTCGTAAAGTCGTTCCACCCGCTGCAATAGCGTCTCGAAGCGTTTGCTGAATTGAAGAAGACAGGGAATCATAACGTAATAACGAGATTCGTCCGGCGGCGCGACGCGGATCAATTCCAGCGCGAAACAGAGCTTCAGAGGCATAGATATTCCCCACACCAACGACAATTCGGCTGTCCATAATGAAATTCTTGACTGCAGCCTTGCGTCGTCGCGATGCTGAGTATAAATAGGAGCCTACTAGCTCTTTACTTAGCGGTTCTATTCCCAAGTGAATAAGCAGCGGATGCTCATTCGGTTCACCTTCGACCCAAAGAACGCTTCCAAATCTACGCGGATCGCGCAACCGTAGCCTATACCCGCCATCAATTTCGAACTCGACGTGGTCATGAGGTGAATGTGGTTCACCAGGTGACGACAAACGCAAACTACCTGACATTCCAAGATGCACCATAACATGGCCGTTTGCCAGCTCGATAAGGATGTACTTCGCCCGTCTTCGCACCGATCGTACTGTTTCTCCTATCACTCGCTGGGCAAGTTCAGCAGGCACCGGCCATCGTAGTCTGGAATCTCGAACAATTACATCGGTAATCGGATGTCCTTCGATATGCGGCGTAATGCCGCGTACCGTGGTTTCAACTTCTGGTAATTCAGGCATAAGATACGGGAGTTAAGGGCTTGAACATGAACGCGAACTTGACACGTTTACAGTCCCGCGGAAACTTAAGTCAAAGGTGAACAAAATTTTAATAATTTGCCCACATCATACTGAGAGGTAACGCGAAGCAATTGTCTCCAAATGATAGAGATTGGTCTCCAAGATAAAAAATAATTCCGGTTATTACGCGAGTTCGCCCAGGGCCGTTGCTCGCAAACCATTTTATGTGACGGAAATCTTCCGATTTCACGGTTGCAGTTGCTTTGACGTCGATGCAGGCGAGACGTGAATCTGCATCAACGATAACATCAATTTCGCGCCGATCGCGATTGCGCCAGTGATAAAGATTAGATTCTATGTCTTGAAAAGGTAAGCACCGGACTAGTTCATTGAAAACGAAACTTTCGAGCAAACCGCCAAGAGCGGCGGGATTTGACGCAATGTCAAATGTATCGGTCCTAAAACGCCTCAAAGCGCAGGCTATACCACTATCGACGAAATGATACTTCGCATTTTTGATATCTCGACTTCCTTCGCCGGATGTCCAGTGTCCAAGTCGAATGACAACGGAGAGTTTGACGAGAATGTCCAAATATTGTTCTACTGTCACTCGTTGGATTCTGAGATCATTTGCAAGAGCAGAAATATTGAGCGTTGCACTTGTTCGTGCTGCCATTTTGTGAATTAAGCGACGTAGAGAATCCGGTTTTCGAATAGACAGAACATCAGCCACATCACGCTCAACTACGGAATCCACATAGGATTGATATCGCTGCTGCCGGGACCTAAGTGACAATTCCCTGATTTCCGGATATCCGCCCGCTAGAATTAAATCGATATAGTCTTCGCGAGAAGTTTGTTTCGGTTTAGGTAAATCAGCAATTTGGAGGCTTGTTTGCAACGCCCAATCAAGGATTTTTGGCGGTTTTTGTTCCTTTGTTTCAGCGACAGTGAGAGGCCAGAGCTTGAGCGTTAGGACACGACCGGCGAGTGAGTCTACTGTTTTGGCTGTGGAAAATACGTTTGAAGAGCCTGTCAGCAAGAATTGTCCATAACGTCGATTCTGGTCCACGATGCGCTTTATGGCAAGTGCAAGTGAATTGGATCGTTGCACTTCATCAATGATGAGGGGGTTGTTGCGAAGATTTTTGCACTTTGCTGCAAGCAAGCCCGCCGCATCAGTTTCAAGTGCACTCAAAACCGCTTCGTCATCCAGCGTAAGAAACTCCCCTTCTCCATATTGGTCTCGTACTAGCGTGGTTTTACCAACCTGTCTTGGTCCAACCAAGTTTACAATACGCGAAACTTGCAATCCTTCTTTCAGTTCCTCCAGCATGTGCCGTGGTAGTATGCGACTGTCGTCTGACATTTCGATTTCTCAGTAGTTGAGTTGTTGATCGGTCAATGTTGCGCAGATTGTGCATTAGTTATCTCGCAGATTGTATATTAAATAGCTCGCAGATTGTTCATTAGCCATCTCATAATCCGTTCGTCAGATTCAGAATTCAAGGGTTTAGTTGAAAAAGACTGAAAAGCCAACTAACTTATCACCGGGTATGCATCAGAATTTTAGTTGCCAGACATTTCACTGATTTATCGTACTAAAAATCATCAAACCAATCGCTTTTCACATGACAGAATTTCAGGTTACCAACCAAAACTCCGGCAACACATTTCAGGTCCGAACCGATGAGACGGTCCTCGATTCCCTTCTACGGCAAGGTACCGCAGTTCCCTACAGTTGCCGAAATGGAACCTGCGCTGCATGCAAAGCTACTTTGGTGTCAGGCAGGGTCATATACGACGAATATGACCCGTCCGCTTTAACCAATGAAGAAATCGCAAACGGAGCCATCCTGCTCTGCCGCGCACACCCGCGAGAAGACCTTGAAATCTGCGCCGAAGAAATCGACTTGCTGTCCAATTTGGTCATCCAAAAACTACCCTGCCGGGTTATGGAACTCAATCGACTTGCGCATGATGTCATGGAAGTTAAACTTGCCTTACCGCGTGAAACCACATTTCAATTTATCGCCGGGCAGTACATTGACATTATGATGCGCGATGATAAACGCCGAGGATTCTCGATCGCCAATGCTCCGGGCAGTGACTTACTAACTTTGCACGTACGTCATGTACCTAAAGGTCGTTTTACCAGCCATATATTTCAGGCGATGAAGATTAGAGACATTCTTCGACTGGAAGGTCCACTCGGGACCTTTTTTCTAAGAAAGGATACTGACAAACCAATCATTATGATTGCCGGTGGCACTGGATTTGCGCCGCTGCATTCGATACTGGAGGACGTGTTTCGAGGAGCAGAAAACACCCGTCCAATTCACTTGTTTTGGGGTGTTCGAGCCCTGCGTGATTTGTATCATCGCGATCTGGTCGAAAGATGGGTTGAAGAACACAAGGGAGTGTTCCAGTTTACGGCAGTTCTGTCTGAACCGGAAGTAACTAGCAACTGGCGCGGCGAAACGGGCTGGGTACACGAATCAGTTCTGCGTCATTATTCAGACTTATCAAACTTTGAAGTCTATGCCAGCGGACCGCCACCCATGATTGAGGTCATTCGAGACACATTTCCAGAGCATGGTTTGCTACCTGCTCAGCTTTACTACGATTCTTTTGAGTTTTCTTCAGATACGCTTTATCCCGCCGAATCCTGAGAATCGGTTTGCAGTCGTGACACCGGTGCTTCAGTACCAGCTTTATACACATTGAATGCGTCTGCTGCTGCGTGTTGCTCCTCCAGTAAACCTCCCAACTCTTCATAGGCCTCTCTTCTGCCACCTAGTTCTACCGATTTTTTAAGATGCGCCTCGGCATTCTTTAGCCGACCAGCCCGGCGTGCCAATCGACCAGCTGTCAACAGTAGATCAGGATCATCAGGATGACTTTCAAGCCACTTGTTGGCAACATCGTATAGATGACGGTCTTCCACTTGCCCGTTGACCAGACCATAGAGATAAGCGAGTTCGGAATCCCAACGTTTAGAAAGTATGCCACGAATGACTTTGTCAACTTCCTGGTGGCGATTGTACTGAAACAGTTTACGGATGTAGGCGATGGTCACGTTCGGATTCATTTGTACAGCATTTGGCGTGCCTTTCCAAATACTCTGCAATTCTGTCGGGTGTTGAGCTTTCTGGAGGCGATGACGAGTTATGGTGGCGGTTAGTGTCCGAATGTCTTCTGCAGAGCGAGCCCGAGTCTTCTGTAGGTGTGGCAGAAGAGACTCCAATGCTTCCCAGTTCTCCAGCTTTTCGTAGGCATCGGCTAGCAGATCAAAGGCTTGAGCATTTTTAGGCATCTGCGCGCAGAGCTTTTTCAGTTCATCAATGACTAATCCAGTCTCACCGTATGCCATCCGCAACCGACAGGAAATTAACGATACAAGCCCCTTGTTATCGCCGTTCAGTTCTCTGGCCTTGTTCAGATATTTATCGCGCCGTGCTATTTTGCCCTGTTGCTGTGCAGCATAAGCGGCTGCCAGATAACTGATGACTGGCTGGGGCAGATAGGGAGCAGAAGCATCCAGTAACTGCTCAGCCTTAGCCCATTCTCCCAGCAAAAGGTGCTTTAATCCCTTCACAGAAGCAGCGTACTTCTTTTGTTCGCGGTACTCTCGGTAGGACCGGCCCAGTCGACCCGGAATTCTGACAATACCGGTCAATACTTCAAGGCCGACAAAAAGAAGAAGGGTGACCAATACAATCAGCAGCATGCCCAGTACCAAGGACAATTCCACTTGCCAGACACCCCATTGCAGCATGATGAATCCCGGCTCGTCGATAACATAAATCGTTGCGACAGATACAACACCTATCACTACACAAAGTATCAGAAGATAAAACATCGATTACTCGGCGCTCTGCTGATCTAGAATTTCCTGAAGTAGGTCATATGAACCGGAAATGTCCGGCAACTCCGCAGTCAATGGCATCAACAGCAGGTCGTCCAGAGTAGCAATAAAAATTCCAACTGAAGCATCTCCAACGTTAAACTGGTCTTTAACCACGCCTTTCACAAACTCCAGATTCGCCCGATAAACGCTGGTTTCCTCTCGAAGCGCTGCCAGTTGGGCTGCCGCTAAAGATAGTTTGAGATGCTGAACCAACTCATTCTTCAGATTTGGATTGAGTGGTAATGGTGCGTCCTCTGAAATTTTCTTCACGCGAACTAGAGACTTCAAATCCAACCAGATGGCATTGAGGGTAGAGGGTGCCTCAGCTTGTTCCTGCTCAGTGTCTTCATCCGCGCCGGATTCAGATGGCTCAACTGACAGTTCCTGAAGTTGGGTGCGAATGGGTAAATCGTCCAAAGCATTGCTCAATTTCATCAATTGCGCTGAAATAGTTTCTAATTCCACCACATCCATCGTCTCAAGCAATTCGATTTCCTTGTTCAGCTGTGTTCGAACGACCGGAAGCTGTGGGTCAGATACCCGACCAACCTGTTCAACCGCAGCCTGCCAGACTGGCAACACAACCTCAGGATCCCCAGTGAGCTGTAGTTGCTTGGCACCGATCAGAAGCAATAGAGAAACATCGTTTAGTTCCCAGTCGCTTGGAAGCTGATCAAGATTCTGATAGAGGGCAGAGGTGGACTCAATGATCGCATCAAGTTTTTCTCCAAACTCAGTATCTGATTGCGTGAGTACGGTTTCCAACTCATTAACTCGGTCTGATTGACTCTGAATTTGTGATTGAAGTTCCTTCGTAGCGGAAGATAACTGTTCTGCGAATCGATCGTCACTTTGCTGAATCGACTGCACAGCCGCGGCAATCTCTTCAATTCTGTTTATCTCACTCTCAATCTGGGGCAGCTTTTGAACTTCCATACGATAGGCGACGTATCCTGCACCAGCCAAGGCAACCAGAGCGAACACGGTTGCAAAAGTCGCGATAACTGCTGCTCCTCGTCCAGATTTTTTTGATGGTTTTGGACTCGTTGCTGGTTTGACTGTGTTCGCTGGAGTTTCAGTCTTTTTGTCCGATTCCGTCATTTTGATGATCTCTTGTCCTGTCAAATCGTTCCTACATCAGCGAAAACTTTCTGTTGCTTTCCAGTTTGCTTCACAGTGTCGCTTTGTGTCCTCATGATCGCTGCTAAAATCGCGTCGTCCGAAGGAATATCGGAAACAACAATCTGTTCAAACCCCCATTTTTCAAGTTCTTGCTGAATCCGTTTGCTGTAAACGATCACGACCGCGCGTTTTAGCTCATTCACCAATTCCATGTCAAGCATTTCAAGCAGATTTGCTGCTGAAGCCACACTAGTCAAAACGACAAAATCCAAACCGGAATGACCAAGAACACTTTGTAATGCTCTCGGGTCCGATGGTGGCCGAACTCTTCGATAAACCACAGCGTGAGTCACGACCTTACAATCCTTATCTTCCAACAAGTCCACTAACAGCACACTTCTTGGACCACCACCATCAAAAAAAATCACACGCTGAGCAGACAGATTCCGCATTGATTCAAGCTTCATCAACGCTGCCCCACCAAAGTCTTTGGTTGGTGCAATAACCTCCCCGACACCGAATGCTCCACGAACTGCATCAGCAGTCTTGTTTCCAACAGCCGCGCATCTCAGCGACTTCGGCCAGTTCATCGCTTCCTGTTTTAAATATTCAACTACCGCTGCTACAGCATTTCGACTCGTGAAAATGGCAAGGTCATGCCCATGAAAACTCTCTTCATCCAGTCCTTGTGTGCAATACTCGACATCCAAAGTGGGGAATATGACCGGAACTCCACCCAGACGTTTTATCTCTTCACTGAGGTATGACGAATACGCCTCCGGCCGCGTGATTAGAACCGTTGCTCCATCAAGGTTAGTCATCTATTCCAGTCCAGTATCAACCTGCAAGAATTTCCTGGGCACCGCGCTGATTCAACTTTTCAATCACCACCTCAATCCCGGTCATCAAGCCATCCAGGGTGCCGCTCAGCGTTTCAATGATGGTTTGCTGTGCATCAATACTCCCGACATAAGCTGCAATGTCGTAGCTTTCTTTTCGGCATTTTGTCAACACTCCAATCGGAACGTGACAACTTCCACCAAGCCCTGCATTGACCGCCCGTTCCGCAGAAACTTCAGCATTGCTCAAAGAGTCATCAAGTTTCTTCATTTCTTCGACTAAATCCTGATCACCCACTCGGCATTCAACACCCAAAGCGCCTTGACCTGGCGACGGAACATGCGGTAATTGATCAAGTACTTCCGTAATCCGCTCGTCCAAACCCAGTCTGCGCAACCCCGAAACTGCCAAAATGATTGCATCAAAGTCACCATCATCAAGACGCTTCAATCGAGTCGTTACATTACCCCTTACCGGAATAATAGTTAGATCGGGACGAATTGAAAGCAGTTGACTCTGACGCCGCAAACTACAGGTACCAATAACGGCACCGGCTGGCAGTTGTGCAAGTGTCTGATATTTAGACGAAACAAGAGCATCGTATGGATCTTCCCGTTCCAGAATAGCGGCAATTGTAAATTCTTCAGCAAGATCCACCGTTACGTCTTTCATGGAGTGAACCGCGATATCAATCCTGTTGTCGAGCAATGCCACTTCAAGCTCTTTTATGAATAGACCCTTACCACCCAATTCTGCCAATAGTACATCTTGTCGTAAGTCTGCTTCGGTTTTAATCGGAACGATTTCGGTCTCAATGCCATTTAAGTGTGTGCCGATGAGACCAGCAATGTGATGAGCTTGCCACAATGCCAACTGACTACCACGAGTACCGATTCGAACGATTGACACCTTAGAGCCTCTGAGCGCCAAGCATCGGAGGCGTGGTAACAGTTTGTAAAACTGATTTCAAGTATGTAGATGCCAGAAGGCTTGGAATGTCGGACAGGCCGAAAATTAGCCACTAAATTTGATTTGGGTGCGCTATTTCGCACCGAATTGTGCCATTATAATTAAAGTGTTACGGCTTGTTTGAGTGCAAAATCCACTTTTGGTGGCGCTTCGTCGCCAGAGTTTCTGCCATATTCCGTTCTCTTATCATTGATATCAACTTTGTAAATTTTCAGTCCACTGATAGTCTCGTGCGTAAAAAATCAGTAAACCCGAATAAATTTCAATGAACTCACATTCTAAAAAGTTATGGGGTGGGCGATTTATCCAAGCAACCAACTCCATGGTTGAAAAATTCAGCGCCTCAGTGTCATTTGACCAACGCCTTTATCGACAGGATATTGTCGGGTCAATCGCACATGCGCGCATGCTGAGTAAAGTTGGCGTTATTGATGAATCGGAATTTAACGATATTCGCGACGGTTTAAACAGAATACTTTCACAAATTGAAGCAGGCGAATTTGAGTGGTCTGACGAATTTGAAGATGTTCATATGAACATTGAAAAACGTCTCACTGATGACATCGGAGAAGCAGGCAAAAAGCTGCACACCGGACGGTCCAGAAATGACCAGGTTGCAACTGATCTTCGACTCTACACTCGAGATGCGGTTGATCTGATCATTGACGAGATTAAGAGCATTCAGTTGACACTGCTCGATTTCGCTGAAGCAGAGGCGGAAACCATAATGCCCGGCTATACGCACTTACAAATCGCACAGCCGATCGTATTTGGTCATCACCTGATGGCATGGTTTGAAATGCTTGATCGAGACCGACAGCGATTTATCGACGCACGAAAAAGACTGAATCAATCGCCGTTGGGAGCTGCAGCCTTAGCTGGTACGAGCTTTGCCATTAATCGAGAGATGACTGCAGATGAACTTGGATTTGACGCTGTCATGAGAAACTCGCTTGACGCAGTTTCCGACCGAGATTTTGCCATCGAATTCGCCGCACACTCAGCTATCACGATGGTCCATTTGTCACGCATTGGTGAGGAGATGGTGTTGTGGGCCTCAGAAGCCTACAAACTCATTTCGCTTTCTGACCAATTTACAACGGGATCTAGCATCATGCCTCAAAAGAAGAACCCCGACGTTGCAGAACTGGTTAGAGGCAAAAGCGCGAGAGCTGTCGGTAATCTTCAAACGCTTCTAGTTCTGATGAAAGGCCAGCCGCTCGCATACAATCGTGATAACCAGGAGGACAAGGAGGCGCTTTTTGATAGTATCGACACAGTCTTTGCGAGTCTCGAAATCATGCATGGCATGATTCAGAATTTGGAACCTGATCGAGAGCGTATGAGAGCAGCTGCATTGGAAGGATATTCAACCGCAACAGACCTAGCCGATTACCTGGTTACACGAGATGTGCCGTTCAGGGATGCACACGCAGTTGTCGGGAACATCGTGCGACACTGTATTGACAATGAGTGCACACTTGAAGCGCTCAGCCTGGATGACATGAGACGCTTTCACTCTATGTTGGATGAAGGTGCACTGCGCGTAATAAGACCTGAAGGTTCAGTCGCTTCAAGAGATCACACAGGTGCGACTGCTCCGCGGCAAGTCAGACTAGCAGTGCAAGAAGGCCGGAAAAGGCTGAGTTAATTTGACCGCAGATCTACCAAAAATAAGAGGTTTAATTTAAATGATTCGGAAACTGAGCAATCGAACTATTGTAATCGCCATGATTTCAACACTCGTTTTAGTACCCGTCGCTTGTGGCAAAAAGGGTCCCTTAGAGCGACCAGCAGCAGCTACCATCAACAGTGTCATGCAAACCGGAGTGACAGTAGAATCAACACTCGTTCCCAGTGTCATTCAATCTCAGTGAATGAACTCGGAATATCGGGCCAAAAAACAGACTTTGTGTTCAATTTTTAGGTCAAAAACTTAACTCGGCGCGCCTGATACGTTCCTGAAATCGAATTCATTCTCTTAATTCACCATTCCTGATGAACGCTTTTAATTACCGGGACGGGCTGCTTCATGCCGAAGATGTCCCGTTGGATCAGATTGCAAGTGCAGTTGGAACGCCAACCTATGTTTATTCGCGCGCGGCTCTGGAACAGCACTGGAATGAATTCAAACAGGGGTTTTCGGAATACGACGCGTCAATCCGCTATTCAGTTAAGTCAAACTCTAACCTGGCCGTTCTGGCACTGATGGCACGGCTGGGTTCCGGTTTCGATATTGTCTCTGGCGGTGAACTCGAACGGGTGATTCGAGCGGGTGGAAAGCCCGAAGCGACGGTTTTTTCCGGTGTAGCGAAATCAGCAAAGGAAATTAAGTTTGCATTGGAGTCTGGTGTCTTTTCCATCAATCTTGAATCTCAGTCAGAATTGATGAGAATTCTGGAAATTGCGAAGAGCCTTGATCGTAGAGCACCCATTAGCGTACGCGTGAATCCTGATATTGATGCCAATACACACCCTTACATTTCCACTGGACTTCGTGAAGCAAAGTTTGGTGTCGCGTTTGAGGAGGCTTTAGACATTTATCGATTTGCCGTACAGCAGAGTCACCTCGAAGTCGTCGGAATTGCGGTTCATATCGGCTCGCAGATGATCTCACTTGGTCCAATCATTGACGCATTAGAAAGCGTTATCGATTTCACTGAAATGCTCGAAGCTGAAGGCATAAAGGTGCGCCATTTGGATTTGGGTGGCGGACTGGGCGTTCGCTACAAAGATGAGCAGCCGCCAACCATTTCCGAATATTGTGATGCAATACTTGAGGTGCTGACGCGCCGCGGTTGCCCGCTGTCCATTTCAATCGAACCCGGTCGTGCCATAACTGCCAATGCCGGAATTTTTTTGAGCCGAGTTGAATACATCAAAACAACGGAGTCGAAGAATTTTGCTTTAGTTGACGGCGCAATGAACGACCTGATCAGACCCGTACTTTACGATGCTTGGATGGACATAGTTCCTGTTCAGCAGAACTCTGTAGAAAGTCGAATTTTTGACGTGGTTGGTCCAGTTTGTGAGACTGGCGATTTTTTCGGCAAAGACCGGAAGTTGGCAATTGATGAGGGTCATCTTATTGCTGTTCTTGGCGCAGGTGCCTATGGAGCAGTTATGTCTTCAAATTACAACACCCGTCCAAAACCGGCAGAAGTGTTGGTTGATGGCGACCAGTTTTTCGAAATTAAAACTAGAGAGAATCTTGATCAGATGATGGACTCAGAACACATCCCGAGTCAATTTTTGTGAGATTGCAACTCAAATTCTCACATTGCTCTCGCGTTGGTCTTGATTTTGGACACTTCGGATGAATTTTTTTCGAAATCGAAATTTCAGTCTCATTCGAGTTTGTGCTTTATGGCGAAAGGATGTCTAGGAGCGTTGTAGCACCCTAGGGCAAGTTGCATCATTTACTATTAATCACTTACTGGACAAGTTGTGCAAACTCAAGGTATCGTTGACCTTCGCAACATTACATGGAAGCCAATCCTCAATGACTCTTGACCTCCGTCTCGCGCGCTGTCAATTTTTTACTCTGTACTTCTCTACTCAACGGTTTTTGGATAATCAAGTTAGGTTGTTGGATTTTTCCCTAGCAACTACAGAAATGTTTAAGAGGGGTTGACTATTATTGATTTTCCGGAGACGCGCATCATTCGTTTCCTGCGAACCTGCAAGGTCCAATTTTTCTCGTGCATGGACAACGTATGACCAGACGGGCAAATCGTTCAGGATTTAATTGCCAATTCAAAATCGTCATCGCAATAACTTTTCCAATGCCTCGCGTTGAACCGCGTGTTTTTTGGGATTATTCTTTTTCAATTTGATAAGATTGAGTTGTTTCCATCTTATGGCAGGGAGATTATTAACTCCTGGAAATCCGATCCGGTTGAAGTCTGGGTTAGTATCGTGCAACGAAAGCAGAAAAGACGCGATATCACCCCTCAAACGCGCTCCGATGTCCTCGTGTAACCGAGCTTGGGAAGCCACTAACTCTGCTTTGTTAACAGGCTCTTTTGTCATCCCCTTAAACTCGGCTTCGTAGAGAGCTTCGTCAAATCGAGCGTTAGGTGCCAACACCTCATGAATCGGCCTTCTTGAACCGGCCACATAGACTAAAAACACTCGAAATAACTCTTCAGTGAGCCCCTCGTTCTCGTACATGATCATAACATCATAAAGGTCTCGCGGGTGCTGCCGATCAAGCGCTGCAAGAAGCTTACCTGCGTAGAGATCTTCAAATGCTAGAACGTTTGCCTCTATGAACCCGAATTGATCAATCACGACATTTGAGGCGGTCATTACTACGGGCGAAACCACGGTACCTCGCATGACGGGAGATACCTCGATTTTGACTTCTGAGCGATTGTCACGGACAATCATACGTGTTTCATTGCCGCCACCTCCAGCGATTTTCTGCACTTTTCGTTTCGGATGGCGAGCGGTAATCGTGGTTGCGATCCGATCAAACTGATCGCTGATATCTTTCAGCGATGTCTGCCAGTCGCGAATCGGAAGATAGGTAAGATCAATATCGACCGATAGACGTGGCATATCTCTGTGAAACAAATTGATCGCTGTGCCACCCTTGAGCGCGAACATGTCCTTCTCAGCTATGTCAGGCAGGATATTCAGGATCAATTGAACCTGTTCGACATAGCGACTATCCATTAACCCCTTCCTTTTCCTGCTCTGTTAGAGCGAACTCAGTTGGTACGTAAATACGGTAGACAGCATGAATTCTGCCTCCATCTACAAGTGCGCGAGGCCCTGAACCGAAATCGATTTTTGATTCATCCAGATGATTCCGCCAGGGATGTTGATGCTTGTCTGCGAAGACGAAGAACAATCGTCGCACCTTAACACTGCTGCAAACTGTGAGAAGTTCCATTAGTTGTTTCGGACGTAGAGTGGTCAAAGACTCGAAAATCTTGTCTAGATAGTCGAAACCACTTCGATTTTTCAATTCATCGAGGGCTTCCAGAATCGCGCGTTCTGGGGACGAGGCCTTTATAGACCAGTGCCACATACTGACTGTCCCACGGGTTTCTCCCACTTCTCGGACTGAATCGCCGATACCTGTAGGATCGTCGCCGAACAGGGAACGTCGATGAACCACTATGTTCGTTTGACATGGTAGCCGTTTTATCCAAGCTGGTACATTCCCGTAAAAATGAACTTGTCGCGGTTTTCCGAATCGAAGGTAATGGTAATAGCCTGCTAGATCAAGCGCGCTCTCCCCGCCAAGATATACGTCGTACTCTAGGACTCGTTGTAGTGACAATAACGTACTTTCCCACGAGACCGTACTAGAACCATGCGCACCTTCCGGAATTGGACGTCGGTAGACCCCTCGTATCACACGTTCCAACCAGCCACTCGCAACGTAACGGTTGATGGATTTGGAGTCGATGCCTTGATTTTTTAACCACCCACTATCGACGAGAAAACCAGGTGGCACTTTGTCCAGCATAGGTTTTAATCGTTTTCTCCTTGAACGGTAATTAGCCATCTTAATTTGAAAGAATCAAAATATTCTTACAATCAATTTTATTAATCTTCTTTTTTTATGTTTATTAGCCATGTAATATTAGATATTATAAAACAAAAGCGGCTGTGTTTTCTCTGGGACCACTGCGATCGGATTGCACCGCTGAGCGGCAGATCGAAGCAAGAAGAACAGAAGTGTTAAACTTCATTTACAGCAGATCACCAGCAATACAAAAACTGGGGAACATCAACCGTCGGAACTGGGCAACTTCAACAGTTGCCTACATACTGATTATTGGTAATCATAGCATCACATCCAACACATTGTTGGTGCTGGCTTTCAGCCAGATTGCCATTTGAGGAAAGATTCAATTCATCCGTATTTTCAACGGTATATTTACCTTTTCGCGGCAATCCAAACCTATACCCCGTTACTCGTTCAGGACATGTCTTTATCGTATCCTGCTAGGTTTCCTAACAGCACCTTCTATCAGTGGTCCACATTTGCTTCCCGCCTATCGATTTCCGCCTTTGCCTCTCTGGCGTATTCTTGAATGAACTTCCTTTGGTTGAAAAACAAGCGTCGCATCAGCTTTGGTAGGACTCCAAGCGCAGTCGCCTCCTCTGTAAAAGTCCCAACTGTACCGCCGTTTTCCTGTCTGAATTCGGCAACATATCGCCCCTCAAAATTGCCGTCTGCACCTGTCTGCAAAACAAGCTTGCTGGGTGGTGTTTCCTCCAAAATCTGAAATCGAATCTTCATGCTCGACGTCTTCAACTCTTCGGTCCATTTCCTTTTGTCGCTAGACATTTCCACCGTAGCGACATCTGACCGCCAATTCGGTTGACTTTCGATGTCCGTGTACACCTCCCAAACCGCTTGAATAGGCGCATCGAAATGGATTTCAACTGTGGTACGGGTCGTTGCAGGTATCAAAAATAAAGTGACGATGGCAAGTACCGCCACAACGGCCACAAAAAGCAAAATCAAGTTCATTCATCCAACTCCGGATTTAGTCCAACTCATTCCCGTTCGCGGTTGCGTGCATTGTAGTGGAGCATTACCTATCGAATATGCAGCTTGAGTTATAGGATCATCGTCACACGCTCTGCGGCTAGGGGTGAAAATTATGCCAGCTCTGGAAAATTTTCGCCAACGCTACACCTTCGCTTTGGGTAGATTATTTTGAGAAACGAACATCATAATATGCTATACGTAATACGCATGACGTATAGCATATTATGTGCTATCCTTGTAACAATGATCAAGAGCTACCGTGATAAGAGGACCGAAAATTTTGCAAGAGGCAATTTCGAACGTGCTTTTCAGGGTTTCAGCCAGCAGGCGGAAAAACGTTTAGAAATTTTAAATGCAGCAGAATCAACCAAAGATTTAACTGCTCTACCAAGCAATCGGTTTGAAGCGTTGAGCGGAAACCGAGCCGGACAATTTTCTATACGCATAAATCAGCAATGGCGGATCTGTTTTGAATGGCCAGAAGATGGCCCGGAATACGTAGAAATAGTTGACTATCACTAAGGAGGGTTGGCAATGAGCAGAACACCTATTCATCCAGGCGAAATTCTCAAGGATGAGTTGAACGAGATTGGCATCAGCGCGGCTGAACTAGCCCGACAGTTAAGTGTTCCCGAAAACCGTATGTCGGAAGTGATTCGAGGTCGGCGCAATATCACAGCTGATACAGCTTTGCGACTTGGTCGCTGGTTCGGTACGTCAGCTGAATTTTGGATGAATCTTCAAAAGAACTATGAGTTGCGTAAGGCGGAGCAGGAACATTTTAAGGAGCTAGAGGAAATTCAGCCGCGCATAGCAACTGTAGGGCATGCACGCAGTCTCCCAGGAAGCAAGCGGTGAATAGTAAGATTACGGGCGAGGTGAGATTGCAGTTGCAGTAGATATTGCGAATATCGCGGCCAAAATGCCCGAATCGGTATTTACTGAGGAGTCTGCTGGGGAATTTTTACTTTCATAACCCTGTAATCGCTTGGTTTACTTGGCTATTTTGACAGTGTAACCGCCTCAACTTGTGATTTGAGTACGGTTTTCCAGTACAAGGGTTTCAGAACGTAAATTTGTCTATCTGAATATCTTCAATTCTTGGTTGAGCGAAGTAACTCTGAATAATGGAATCGGAATTGAGTTTTGTTTGTTCACAAATTGTATATGTTCATTTTTATTGAACGGAGTATATTTATGAACACTAATCCAATCTGGCTTTGTGTGATATTTACTCAATTCATGAAAAACCCAGCGACAGCACATAACATTCTAGATGCCGCCATTGGTGCAATCCACCGCGAGGCAGGTCTTCGCTTAGATGTTATAGCTCGTGAAACACCAAAGGATGATAACCGCATCATAGATGCAATTGTCCAAATACACCATAACGGTGTAAGACTAACTGTAGAAGTCAAAAAATGGGCAGCACAATTAAATGTTGGAGCCATCATAAACAAGATTAAGAATATTGCCGAACCGGATCATGGTCTGCTTGTTGCAGACTATATCAATCCGAAGATGGGTGCACAATTGAAAGCGGCTGATATCCAGTTTCTCGATACTGCGGGCAATGCGTACATCAATCAGCAACCAGTTTATATCTATATAAAGGGGAATAAGCCCCAGCAGGATATTGCTACAAAAAATCAGTTGAAAACCGGTAGGGCCTTCCAGCCTGCAGGAATGAAAGTGGTCTTCGAATTTCTGAAGGACGGAGAGCTTGTCAATGCACCATATAGAGAAATAGCCAACCGGGCAGCAGTGGCATTAGGGACGGTTGGCTGGGTAGTTTATGATCTGATCACACGTGGTTTTCTTCTCGAAGGATTCAATAACAACCAACGAAAACTGGTTGAGTTTGACCTTCTATTAGACAAATGGGTAGAAGCTTATCCTTACAAAATCAAGAGAAAGCATGAAATAGGTAAGTTCACAACCGATAACCCCGACTGGTGGAACACAATTCATCCTGAGAAATTCAATGCAGAGTGGGGAGGTGAAATTGCAGCTGCAAAATACACCAACTACCTTAACCCCCAACACGGTTTGATCTATATCGACAGAGCCAACATGGCAACTTTTCTTGAGGCTGCTAAATTAAAAAAAGCGGATCCCTTCATAAGACAAGACACGCTAATTGATTTGGTGGAGCCATTTTGGAAAAAAACGAATGAAGAGGGAAGAACAAAAAACGTCGGGTTGGTACATCCCATCATAGCGTATGCTGACCTGATAGAGACTGGAGATACCCGCAACTTGGATACAGCATACAGGCTTCGTGAAAATTACCTACGTTAACCAAGTGATTCACAACAGCAAATTGGGTTCTCTAGTCAATAGAACAAGTCAAGACAACTTATGAATATCTTCTATCTGGACGAAGATCCAGTCAAGAGTGCCAGAGCACATGGGGACAAACATATTGTCAAGATGCCACTTGAAACCGCACAAATGCTGTCAACGGTATGGCACCTATTTGGCGACGATTGCGAGGTAAAGAAAAACATTTACAAAGCTACGCATACGACACACCCCTGTACGCAGTGGGTAGCCACGAACAAAAGTACTTACGGATGGACCTATCGATTTTACGTAGCGTTATGTCAGGAGTTTGAATTTCGAAGAGGAAAAATTCACGCGTCTTATGCCTTATCAAAGTATTTCAGTTTGGTTCCCGGTGAACTTTCTGAGGGAAAGTTTTTCGCGCCACCACAGTGCATGCCTGATCAGTTTACGATTGAGACTGAAACTAAGGTTGGACAGGTGACCAATACTTCGACTTCAGAAATTACGTGTCGCGCCTATCGAATTTATTATCAGTACAAATTTGATACGGGCATTGCAGAATATAACTGGAATAGAGACAAACCGGATTGGATTGCTGCCTCATAAATGGGAATGAAGACTGAAATTGAAGCCAAGGTTCACGTGATGCAATTCATGCATTTCGAGTGGGTGAGTAAACTAAAGAAATTTGCTAGGTTACGAACGTCCCAACAGAACCCGCTATAGCAAACTCACTCTGACCTCACAAACCAACCTAGCGGTGTTCATTGAGCTCATCAAACGTCTGTAGTTGAGCAAATAGGTCAAATTGTTAGTGCCCAAAACTAGTGTCGAGTAATGTGTGTAGTGTCGTAAAAATAGAATGTTTTCCGTAGATTTTTATACAGCGAGGCCATTTAAACTGAATCGCAAATTGGATGGTTTTCAATTTCGATGCGTTTTGACTTGTTTGAACTATTCCAGTCAGGCAGAAACCGCAAATCAACCTTACAATTCAGATCAAATGGCTATATACTGCGTTTTTCAGAAGAAAAACCAGTTTTTCAGAATTTGACTTCATTTCCACTCAATGTCAGAGTATCTATGGTTACCGGTCTGCCGGTGCCTGTCGATGCGTCGCCTGCTGGATATGCTGCTTTAATCGCAAAATACGATCTGCAAGTGCCGCCGCCAGATGAGCTGGTTGCGATCGGGAGCAGGAACACATTTCGCAGCGACGGTTCCTGGCGGGTTTTAACCCCGCGCTACCGGCCTGAAGACAGCTTGGCGGCGCATACCGAGTTCGCTCTCAAGCATGAAGGTGTCAATCTCGGTGTTCTCAACGCTTTTTTTCAAGTTGCGCCGTGCGAGTTCATTGAAGAATGGATTCGAACCAAGCCTACGGGGCGGCATGCGCGGCGAATCTGGTTTCTCTACGAGTGGCTGACTGGCCATCAGCTTACGTTGCCTGATGTAGTGAAAGCGAACTATGTTGATGTTCTGGACACCAGCCAGCAGTATGCCATCAAAGGGCAAAGGGTCAAGCGTTATCGAGTGCGCAACAACCTGCCAGGCACGCCAGAGTTTTGCCCGTTGGTACGCTGTACGGAAATTCTGAAGAACATCGGTGGGCAGAACCTGGCGGAAGAGGCTGGATCCATCTTGCAGCAGACGTCCCCTGACCTAATTGCACGAACCGCCGCTTTCCTGCTTCTTGAGGACTCAAAAGCGAGTTTTACAATCGAAGGAGAGAATCCACCGCAGAATCGACTTCAACGCTGGGGGGCAACGATCGAGCAGGCAGGACAGCGACCACTCGATGAAGCTATGCTGCTCAGTCTGCAAGAACTTGTGATCGGAAAGTCACGCTTTGTAAACTTAGGATGGCGGTTCGAAGGCGGTTTTGTCGGCACACGCAATCGCTTGACGAATGCTCCGACCCCTTCGCACATTAGCGCACGCGCCGAAGATATAGAAGATCTCATTCATGGCTTGCTGGTGTACGCCGACCAGAGTGAAAATGGTAGTCTGGATCCAATCGCCGCGACCGCAGCAATCGCGTTCGGATTCGTCTTCATTCATCCATTCGAGGACGGCAACGGTCGAATTCACCGCTGGATCATCCATCACGTTCTACGCCGTCAAGGATTCAGCCCCGCTGGCATGATTTTTCCAGTCTCTACCGTCCTTCTTGAACGCATTGAGCGTTATCGCGACGTACTGGAACGATTTTCGAAACCTCGGTTGCTGCTTACACAGTGGGAAACAACCGCATCGCTGAATGTACGCGTAGTAAATGACACGCGAGACCTGTTTCGCTTCTTCGACGCGACTCGACAGGCGGAGTTCCTGGCGGAATGCGTGAGTGAAACTGTGCATGCAGCCCTGCCAAGGGAAATCAACTACCTGTGCGGATACGACGAGGCAAAACAGCGCATTGAAGCGTTTGTTGAAATGCCTAATGCCAAATTCGATTTAATGCTTGGATTTTTGAGACAAAACGGTGGCCGATTCTCGCGCCGCGCTAGGACGAAGGAGTTTTCTTTGCTTACCGACGAGGAAGCGCAGCACATTGAGACAATTTACGAAGACTGCCTATTGAAATTCGATTCTAGACAATAGATAGCGTTAACCAAGTAGGAATACTGTCATCTCATAACATACTGATGAAGATCACCGGCATGCCATACGAGTGCTGACTCACAGTTTATGGTCAACTGACTGAGTGGAAAATAGCGTTAACAAGCCACTAGTTCTCAACAAAAACCCGCACACAACCATGGTCGTTGCGCACTCCAACAAGCTTTCGGGCAATGCCTGGATTCTCATTCAGTTTGGAGGCGAGCGAATGCATTGTGATCGGCTCGCCTGGAAACGAACTATTCAGGAAGACATGTGTCAGTACAATCACTCTTTCGACTCCTCTGATTCATCCGAAGCACTAGTCAAGTCACCCCCAGAAATCCCAAGAATCTTGGCCGGATCTGCCTCTGAGGGCAATTCCTCAACAGAACGAAGTTTGCGTTGGAGTTGACGTGTGCGTGTACCCGTGGCTTCAATTGAATTGGACGCGGTAGCAAGGTGTTTCTTTACCTTGTCGAGTGCGTCGCCAAATTTTCCAAACTCCGTTTTGACTGCTGACAACACTGTCCATACTTCGCTTGAGCGCTTTTCAATGGCAAGAGTACGAAATCCCATTTGAAGGCTGTTGAGTATTGCTGAAAGGGTTGTTGGTCCAGCCAATACCACACGATGATCTCTCTGAAGTTTTTCTAAGACATCAGGATCGCGCACCAACTCAGCGTATAGTCCTTCGGTTGGTAAGAATAAAATGGCAAAGTCTGTGGTATGTGGCGGAGCAACATACTTTGCTCGGATGTCTGCTGCGGACGATTCAACCGTTCTCTTTAGTGCTGCGACTGCTTTTTGTACTTCATCGGGATCCGCTGACTCTGAAGCATCCATTAATCGATTGTAGTCTTCTTGGGGAAACTTGGCGTCAATGGGCAGCCACACGACACTCTCTGGTGAGTCATCTGCACCAGGTAACTTAACCGCAAACTCAACAATCTCGTTCGATCCGGGAACCGGCTTCACGTTGCGCTCATACTGTTGCTGAGTCAACACCTGCTCAAGCAGAGCGCCGAGTTGCACCTCACCCCAAGTACCTCGCGATTTGACGTTGGTCAGCATTCTCTTCAGGTCACCCACTCCAGTCGCAAGCTGCTGCATCTCCCCGACACCTTTATGCACTTGCTCAAGCTGATCGCTCACGATTTTGAAGGACTCAGTCACACGCTTCTCAAGTGTATCCTGAAGTTTTTCCTCCACTGTTTTGCGCATTTCTTCAAGCTTTTCGTCGTTGTTGCGCTGAAGAGTTTGAAGACGCTTCTCAACGGATTCGCGAAGTTCGCTGATTCGAGACTCGTTTGATCGGGTTAACTTTTCGAGCAACCCACCCTGTGCACTTCCAATTTTGTGAAGTTCCTTACTCAATAATTCGGTGTTTGCATTCTGATTTCGGCCAATCTCCTCCCGTAATTCTCGTGCTGTCTGGTTCAACTCTTCTCGTCCAATCCTAAATTCTTCTCGTACAACTGGTCCGAGCACATCATTCGAAGACTGTTTACCTTTGGTTGCAGACCAAATCCAAAGCATCAACAGCACATTAACGACCATAAGGCCAATAACGAGCCAGGTTAAAACTTCGTATGACATGATTCTTGATTATTGTGGTTTCGGAAACTGGTATCTACCTTGTGGTTTAGGATTCGAAAAACGCAACCACTGTTCATAATTTAATCGAATTCCGTATGTATCGATGATCGTCTGACTCTGAACAGACACCGCAGCGTATTCTCAGCCTACTTAATTGAATTGACTTCGGATCAGACTTTCAAGGCATCTGATTTGAGGGCTTCGTAATATGGCAGATGATGTTCATAAAACTCCAACATGCGTGGATATTTCTTGCTCAACTTCACAAACTCCTCATTTTTGGATTCAATCTCCTGAGGCGTAATTGGAAGAATTTTATTCGAGGCGATGACATCGCCATGCCATCCTTCAACTTGCTTCCATTCTTCGGGAGATTGATCGCCCCATTCAAACGCATGGTCGACATATGACAGGCCAACTGCACGCCACACCGCACCCATCACCTTTTTTGCATCGCCTCGGATATCTTCAGCTTCCACAATCACTGACCGGCTTGCTGGAGAAAGACCGTGATAATGTTGGTGCTGTGCCTCCAGCCCAATTTCATCACAAGTGACTTCAGGGTCCAGATTAAAGTACGACAGTATGGAAGCAATGGGGTTGTAGATCAAAAAACAGTTCACGAGTTGGTCGTTGAATGTTCTGTCTTCCAGTAAATGAGGAACGACGTAGTAACTCATATCTTTGAAAAATACGGGAGAGGATTCGGCTTGTTGGAGCAGCATATCGCGTATTTCCTCGTATGTGATAGGATGATCTGCCTGCACGTCAAAATGCGGTATGGTTCTGACCTTCCTGTTCACGTAGTAATCGTAGATAAACGGTTCGTGAAAACACTTCAAATCCCCACGCTCGCGCATAATTCGCTCAACAGCAGTAGACATGGATCTTGGATGCGACCACAGTGCAAAAATTGGATGCACGCTATACCTCCGTAGAAAACACTAACTGCAGATATTTCATGTCCTTGTCACTCAGCGAGCGACCGGTCGCTTGAAATTCATAGAATTGATATTCGCTCATTGCTCACTATATTTTGACCCGATAGATTGAAGTTCTTATCAACGATTGAGTTGACACTCAACGTCTCCCGGTCTCGGACTACGACATCCAATTGGTTTCGTGTTTGGCTGAAATGATGACGTAAAGTATTGAAACAAAAAATATTGCTTACTTTTAACTGGAATTCATCAATGGAATGTCGAAATCGGAACTGAACTCCTTAATTCAATTTCACTCAAGTTCCAAAATGGCATTTGAAACACACTATTTGAGTATTTCTTTAGTCCATATCCCGGGCCATGTTATAGAACTCCGCATTGGGTTCCATTCCAAGTACATTAGCCAAACGGTTGCTCATCCCAAAAAATGCAGTAATGGCAGTGATGTCCCAAATATCTTCTTCACTGAATCCTGCATCTCTTAGTGTCTGATAATCCGACTCGTCAACAGAACCAGACTCATTACAGACTTTCACTGCAAAATCCAACATGGCTCGTTGTCTGGGTGTGATATCGGATTTGCGGTAATTCACTGCAACCTGATCTGCTACTAACGGATGTTTCGCCCTGATCCGTAAAACTGCGCCATGTGCAACAACACAATACTGACAATTGTTCTCACCCGACGTTGCAACAACGATCATCTCCCTGTCCGCTTTACTGAGCCCACTTTCTTTCTCCATCAGTGCATCGTGATAGTCAAAAAATGCACGAAACTCAAGTGGACGATGTGCGAGTGCCAGAAACACGTTCGGCACAAAGCCGGCTTTTTCCTGCACCGCCAGTATCCGATCCTGAATATCCTGCGGCAAAGTATCGAGTTCTGGAACGGGGTAGCGGCTTGCGGATGGTGTTTTCATGACTGGCAACTCCGAATATTATTGAGGTGGCGACAAGCTGAAATCAACTGCGCATTCTAGACCCGCTGGGATCAATCAATGGTTCATTGATGACCTGGGCATCTTTTGCCTTACCGATTATCTCAATTTTAAAATCCTTGCTTTCGACTTTTGCGGGCGGTATATAGCCTAGCGCAATACTCTTTCCGGCCGTGTGACCGAATGATGCTGAAGTCACAATTCCTGACACCTCTCCGTCGCACAAGATGGGCTCACCGCCCACTCCGTCCTGTTCGTCGACGTCGACTGTAAAACAGGTGAGCAGCCACCTAGGTGTTTTTGCAGCCGCTTCAAGCAGGTAATCGCGGCCAATGAAATCGCCTTTATCAAACTTGACAAACCGATCAAGGCGCGATTCAAACGGTGTGTATTCCGGGGAATACTCCCGTCCCCAACTGCCGTAATTCTTTTCCAGACGAAGCGACAGCAAGGCACGCGAGCCAATCGGGCGAATACCGTAATCCTGCCCTTTATCCATCACCATCTGCAACACCTCCAACTGATGTTCAGCTGGAAAATACATCTCAAAACCAAGTTCACCAGTAAAAGCAACCCTCAAAACCCAAGCCTGCGCCGGACCAACCTGAATCTGTCGAATCGATAAAAATCGCTGCGCTTCATTGGAAAAATCTTCACCAGTGAGGTCAGATAGAAGCGCTCTGGAATTCGGACCTGAAATTGACATACCAACCCAATCTACTGACATGCTGGTTACGTCAACTCCTGAAGAAAAACCATTTTTGCGAAACCACCTAAGGTGAGCATTCTCTGCTACACCAGCACCAATCAGTAGAAATTCATCATCTTCGAGACGGGCAACAGTAAAGTCGGCCACCACCCCGCCCCGCTGATGCACCATTGGAGCAAGTGACATCCGACGATGTCTTGGAAGTGTATTGGTGGTCAGTCCATCAAGCCACTCAGCTGCTCTCGGACCTTTGACAATAAATTTGGCATAGGCAGAAGTATCAAGTAAACCTACCGAAGACCGAATGGTTCGACATTCATCGCCAACCGGACCGAATGATTCTGTTCTGCGAAATGAGAAGTTTTCAACTGGCGGCATTCCTTCCGGTGCGAACCACATCGGCACCTCCCACCCAAACTGAGCACCGAACATCGCTCCATTGTCTTTTTGATGTTCGTAAGCAGGTCTCGTTCGCAGAGGGCGACCAGCGGTTCGCTCCTCATATGGAAAGAAAATTCTGAATCGAGTCTGATAGTTGTCGGCAGTCGTGTCCAGAACATAATCATGCGTTACCCAGTCGCCAAATCGGGCTACATCAATGGGCCAAATATCAAGACTCGGCTGACCATCCAAGATCCACTCAGCCATCATTAATCCGAGACCCCCACCAATACTGAATCCTGGAATCAATCCACCAATCACGAAATAGTTGGAAAGTTGTGACACCTCACCAACCAAGGGCATGAGATCTGGTGACCAGATCATCGGTCCGTTGACGATTCGCTTGATTCCAGCAGTTTCAAGGCATGGCATACGATCCATTGCCCGCACAACATTGTCCAACACTCGATCTAAATCATTCGGCAGCAGTTCATGTCCAAAATCCAGTGGTGTCCCATCAACTGCCCAATGTAATCCACCGAGTTCGTACGCTCCAACCAACAATCCCTTGCCTTCCTGGCGCATGTAGTATTCGCCATCATTGTCGTGAATAAGGGGGATTTCCCGACCCAGAGCCTCAATTTCCGGAATGCTCTCAGAAACAAAATACTGATGCTCCATAGGCATCAGCGGTAAGTTGATTCCTGCCAGTTTTCCGACCTCCCGACCCCAAAGTCCGGCGCAGTTAACCAGGTATTTTGTTTCGATCCTGCCCTCAGGCGTTTCCACCAGCCAACCGCCATTGGGCTGCTGAGTTGTTGCAGTTACCGGCGTGTTTCGATGAATCTTGACACCGTTCATGCGAGCACCTGCTGCGTAGGCATTGGTGACTCCGCTGGGATCAATATGAAGCTCGTTGTGCTCAAACATCGCACTGATGATACCATCGAGGTTGAGCAAGGGATTCATTTCGTGGACGTCTTCCAGTGAAATCGTCTGAAAGTCAAGTCCTAGATATTTAGCTTTAGATGCCTGAATGCGAATCTGATCGTGGCGTTCTGGAGTGGAGGCGAGATAAATTCCTCCAACCGGGTGAATGCCACAGGATTGTCCAGTTTCTTCTTCAAGCTGTGGGTACAACCTGACCGTATAGTAGTGAAGCTTTGACAGGTTTGCGTTGTCTTGCAGTACGTGTGTATTTCCAGCCGCATGCCAGGTTGAACCCGACGTCAGCTCAGATCGCTCCAGCAGAACAACATTCTTACAACCCCTTTTCGCCAGGTGATAGGCGACGCTGCATCCTGCAACCCCTCCTCCGACTATTACGACTTCAGCAGTCTTTTGCACGCTATGCCCTCCTTTTGGGTCTAAACAGGAGCCTTGCGACGCTCCATACGGGTGATTTCAATATATTCATCAAGCTCCTGTAAAATCGCCTCATCGACCTTAGGGGCTTCATATTCCGATAGCAGTTGCTGGTAAATTTGATTGGCGCGAGTTGTCGCGTCCTTTGCACCATCCTCAAACCAGGTTTCAAAGTTTCGCCAATCAGACAGTATCGGCTTATAAAACTCAGTTTCATAGCGTTCCATAGTCTGCTGAGCTGCAAAATAGTGTCCGCCAGGACCGACTTCTCGCATTGCTTCAACGCCAAGCGTATCTTCGTCAACAACAACCGGTTTGAGAGTTTCCACCACGCCTTGCAACATTTCGGCATCCATCACAAACTTTTCGAATGAAGCGCACAGTCCGCCTTCCAGCCAACCGAGTGCGTGATGAATCAGGTTGGCCCGCGCCATCACTGATCCCCAGATTGACATCTGTGATTCGTAAATTGCCTGCACATCAGGCGCGTTTGAGGCATTGACGTTGGAAGAACGGTATGGAAGATTGTAGAACCTCGCGAACTGTCCACCCATTAGGGTGGCTTTGACGTATTCCGGGGTGCCAAATGCAGGAGAACCAGTCTTCATATCAACATTGGAAGTAAAGCCTCCATACATCACGGGTGCACCTGGGTTTATGATTTGAGAAAAGGCGAGTCCTGCCAACGCTTCGGCATTCTGCTGAGTAACAGCACCGGCCAAAGTGATTGGTGCCATTGCACCGGCGAGTGTGAACGGAGTGATGACGACCACCTGATTCATTCTGGCGAGTTCAATGATGCCCCACAGCATTGGAATGTCATACTGAAGTGGAGAATTAACATTGACAACGGTATACAGGCTTGGTCGATGCGCCAATTCCTCCCGACTCAAACTGTGGCAAATTCGGGTAATCTCCAGACTATCCATGACGCGGTCGCGTCCCAGTGAATAAACCCTGCATACCTTGTCAGTGAGCGTCAGGTTTACTCTGGCAGTGTCGAGGTGTCGCGTTTTCGGATCAAGGTCAAGCGGTTCAACCGGATGTCCCGATATCACATGAGCGATATTCACACTCTGTGCAAGCTTAATGAAGTCACTGTAATCCTTGAAGTTTCCCGAACGCCGTCCGCCTTGAATGTCGCTGGCATTGGGTGGACCAGCTACGGTTGAAAATGCAAGCCAGCGTCCGCCGATTTTCAGATTCCTTTGTGGATTTCTTGCGTGAATCGTAAACTCAGATGGCGCGTTTGCGATGGATTCCAATATCAGGTTTCGGTCAAAGCGAACACGGGTTGAGTTTTTCTCGACGTCAGCGCCAGCAATACTCAGAATTTCTCGTGCTTCATCTAGCAGAAAATTAATGCCGATTTCTTCGAGTACATCCAATGATGCGTGATGAATCCGATTGAGCTGATCTTCGGATAGGATATCAATCGGAGAAAAAGGATTTTCAACCTGCTCAAACGGAAGCTGGTCGATTTTGGCCTCCGAAGGTCGTTGCCTTCTCTGTCTTTCTCTGCGTCGACTATCTATCATGAAAGACTCTCGCGAGATGCCGAATTTTCGCTGTGAAACAGGGGGTAATTGGCGGGAAATCAGGCATGCAAATGATTCACTCGGTACCTGTCAGCCAATTCTTCTAAAATAGCGGGCTTGCTACCTGAATTGAGCGACAAAGGCAGTGCCATTGATTCAACGTGTGCTAATTTTTCAGCAAGTGAATTGAAAGGCATAAATATAACTTTTTTGAAATTGAAATTTATCGTTCCTCAAAACAAAAATTAGGTATCGTACCGAATGCGCACTTCCAAAGACCCCTTGCTTCAGCCATTCACACTCAAACATCTTGAGTTGAAGAATCGAATCATCAGCACCAGTCACGAACCGGCATATTCAGAAGATATGTTACCCAAACAGCGCTATCAGCTGTATCACGAGGAAAAAGCCAAAGGTGGTATTGGTCTGACCATGTTCGGCGGCTCGACTCTGGTTGATCGAGATTCACCGCCGGCGTTTGGCAATCTGTTTGCGGGTACTGATGAAATCGTACCCTATTTTCAGGAGCTTTCAAATCGAGTTCATCGACACGGTGCGGCACTGATGTGCCAGATCACGCACCTCGGACGACGGACTTCACCCTATGTGGAAGACTGGCTACCAACCGTGGCTGCATCCTGTGTAAGAGAGCCGGCTCATCGCGCCTTTCCAAAAGAGATGGAACGCGAGGACATGATTCGAATCGCTAAGGCTTACGGTGCAGCAGCAAGACGCTGCATGGAAGGTGGCTTGGACGGTGTTGAAATAGAAGGTTATGGACACCTTTTGGACGGCTTCTGGTCGCCGCTCACCAATCGACGAACCGATGAATACGGTGGCAGTCTCGAAAACCGGCTGCGCTTCACCCGGGAAGTCCTTGATGAAATTCGCAACCAGGTTGGATCAGACTATATCGTGGGACTTCGCATGGTGATTGACGAAGACCTGCCAGGCGGGATCGAATTTGACGAAGGGATGACCATTGCAAAAATTCTCACCGATACCGGCCAGTTGGACTTCATAAATGTCATTAAGGGACACGTGGATACCGACGAAGGCTTGTCCCACGTCATACCGAACATGGGCACGCCATCCGGACCGCACCTTGAATTCACTGCGGCGGTTCGTTCAGAATTGAAACTGCCCATCTTTCACGCCGCTAGAATTGCTGATGTTGCAACAGCCAGACACGCGGTTGGCAGTGGCTGTGTTGACTTGATCGGCATGACCCGGGCACATATGGCGGATCCGCACATCGTCAGGAAAATTGAAAATGGACAGGAGGATCAGATTAGACCCTGTGTCGGGGCCGGTTACTGTATTGATCGTATTTATGTCGGATCTGAAGCACTGTGCATCCACAATCCCTCCACCGGGCGCGAAGAAACTGCACCTCACATCACCAGTCCAGCAAAAGAATCAAAGCGAGCGTTGATTGTCGGTGCAGGGCCTGGAGGACTTGAAGCTGCAAGAGTTCTGGCAGAACGAGGACATGATGTTGTACTGTTTGAAGCTGGTGACCAGCCCGGAGGGCAGATCAATATTGCAGCAAAAGTGGAACGAAGACGAGAAATTCTTGGCATCATTGACTGGCGTTACGCCCAATTGCAACGACTGTCTGTGGAAATGCGGTTCAATACGTTTGCCGAAGCGAATGATGTGATCCAGGAAAAACCAGATATCGTAATCATCGCTACCGGTGGACTTCCAAATTTGTCATTCCTTGACTCGGGCAGTGAATATGCAACCACTACCTGGGATGTGCTAACAGGCATCACTACCGTTGATTCGGAAGTTCTAGTCTATGACGACAACGGACAGCATCAGGGTATTTCCTGTGCAGAATACATCGCACTTAAAGGCGCGTCCGTCAAAATCGTAACGCCTGACCGCAGCGTTGCTCAGGAGGTCGGAGGAACCAACTACCCAATTTACCTCAAGCTCTTCTACCAGCATAACGTTGATATGCTGCCAAATAACCGTCTCATTCGCATTCACCGCAAGAACGGGGCGCTAACAGGTGAGTTCTACAATGAGTACGATCGCAGCACCACTACGATCTCTGCTCCTCAGATTGTTGTCGAACATGGCACTTTGCCCAATGATGAACTTTATTTCGATCTTAAGCCAGATTCAACAAATCAAGGAATAATCGATATCGAAACGCTGGTCGCTGAAAAACCACAGAAGCATGCACCAAACCCGGATGGCGCTTATCAGTTGTTCAGAGTCGGCGATGCTGTTGCCAGCCGAAATATTCATGCAGCAATTTACGATTCACTGCGCCTTTGCCAGCACCTGTAAATGGGTGCAGTGAAAAATTCTGATGCCATTGTCATCGGTGGTGGCATCGCCGGCGCCTCTGTTGCTGCTTTTTTAGCTGATGATGGGCTGAGTGTCACAATGTTAGAGCGAGAAAGTTCTCTCGCTTACCACACAACCGGACGAAGTGCTGCACTGTTCACACCGTACTATGGTCCAGACGCAATGCGCGCGTTCGGAGGCCTAAGCCGGAACTTTCTTGAGTCGCCTGAATTTGACAGTGAAGTTGAGATCCTGAGTGAGCGCAAGACTATATCTCTCGTAGACAAAGCACACTCAATGACAATAGACCGACCGCCAAAGAGCGTGTGGTTGGATGAAACAGAATTTCTTGATCGTGTACCGTTTCTCAAACCCGGCAGATATGTTGGAGGTGTGCTAGATACTCAGGTTGCCTCCATCGATGTTCACGCATTGCATAGTGTGTACATACAAGCATTGAAAAACTTCGGTGGAGAAGTGGTAACTGATGCTGAGGTAAACAAAATAACCCTGGCGCCATCCGACATCTGGGAGGTGGAGGCTGGTGGTCAGCGTTATGAGTCTGCAGTTGTCGTCAATGCCTCTGGTGCCTGGGGCGATGAGATTGCAAAGCTTGCCGGCATCAGTCCCATTGGGCTGATTCCAAAGCGCAGGACCATTGTTGTGGTTAGTAGCGATCAATTCGATGGCGTCAGTTTTGATGATTTGCCATTTGTCATCGTCGAGCCCGACTACCTTTATTTTCAGCAGTTTGGAGTCGGTCAGCTGATGATCTCACCAATTGATCAAACTCCGAGCGTACCCTGTGATGCGCAGCCGGATGAAGTCGACATGGCGATCACAGTGGCAAGGTTTGAAGATGTTTCGACTCTCAAAGTCAAGCGCATTGATCACAGTTGGGCCGGTCTTCGAACATTTTCCTCGGATGGAGATCCGGTGATTGGATGGGAACCGGTAGTACCCGGTTTTTTCTGGCTGGTTGGTCAGGGTGGATACGGTGTATTCACCTCACCTGCAATTGGCCGTTATGCAGCGTCTATGATTTCCAATTCAGAATTACCGCACGCTTATAAAGCACACGGATTTCCATTTGAGAGTTTATCGCCAGACCGTTTTCGTTTGAACTCACTTGTTGGTCTCTCTTGAAAGGCGCAGATGAAACAAGTTGTTCAAGATTAAGATAATTGAGCGCTACCAATAACTCACTGCACTGGAGAAGATATTCTCGATTTCCTGTCGCTCGACAATACGAGGTGCGTTTTGTATCGCCCGGGACTGGCGAACCGCTGAAGCAGCCAGATCATTTGCGTCTTCCACGTTGAATCCAACTCCACCGATTCCATTAGGCCCATTCGTACGTCGCATTAACTGGATCAGTTCCTCAGCGATTATTTCACCAGCGTCGCTCGGTGTGGCATCTTTAGCATTGACACCCAGAAAGCCTGCAGCAGATAGGTGCCGCTGAGGAGCGCCTTCAGCAACATAACGAAATATCGCAGGGGCACAAACCATTACGCTAATACCGTGTGGGACGAAAGGTGAAGTGACCTGATAGTCATTGGTAGTTATGTTGTCCATGAGGTGGGTAATTCCGTAGGACATTGCATGCGGTAGGTGCGTCCCACTATTACCAAACGCCATGCCTGCCAAGGTGGCACCCCACATCAACTGATCGCGAGCTTCACGGTCAGTTTGATCGGTAACACCGCGCACAAGATAGTCTCTGATGATTTCCAATGCTGTGCGCGCCGACATGTCACTCCACGGATTTGATCCTTGCAACAGCGTGCGGCTGTTAGGGTTCCGAATGTAATCCCATGCGACATAGGCTCTCGCGGTATAGCATTCGAGCGCATGGCACAGCAGGTCGTAACCTGTCGATGCAACAACATTGGCCGCTAGCGTATCCGTACAGGCTGGATCTACCAGTGCTTCAGATGGCATCATGTGCGGAGAACCAACTACAAACTTAGTATTCAGTGCATTGATCCTGATTACCGCAACCGAGGTGCACTCTGAACCGGTACCGGAAGTTGTCGGACAGGCGATGTGAGGCAATAGCGGACCGGGTACCGGCTTGCCGGCTCCAACCGGTGGGCCGAAATAGTCAGTGAATTCTGCGGGATATAAGGCATAGACCATACCCGCTTTAGCGGTGTCCATCGTAGAGCCTCCACCAACAGAAATCACACCGTCGAATTGTCCATCACGCAAAAATTCTGCGGCGGCGATGATAGTATTGTCGTCGGGTTCAATGCGAATTTCAGAAAACACTGCAACATCAATCCCACTGGCCTGCAGCGCGGTTACAGCTGTGTCAAAGTAAGGCCCGTTTCGGAGGAATGGGTCGGTAAAGAGTGCTACACGCGTAAAGTCCCGAGCCTTGGCGCGGACTCCAATCTCAGCTAGACATCCCCGTCCGAAAGTGATTTTTGGCATTACGACGGTGAATGACTTTGCACCGTGTTCATGCTGGGAAAAATGCTGACAGCTCATAACACGCATTATCAGTCAAATTTTGTGCGTGTGGTGGCTGAAAAGCCAAACCAAACTTACGAGACTGGCGAGACCAAATTTGTCCGTTGGTGCAAAATTCAGCTCATGGGTGTGGCATACACTCCACCTCGCGGCAGGCATAATCCAAGCCTTCGACCAGCATCTTGGTGCTAGGTGTGAAATTTCTCCTAGGAATTTCGTCAGACTATCCAGTCCGACGTAATTCTGTAGCAAATTCGAAGTGAAATTCACGCTGAAGAAACAAATATTTTCGCTCGCTCATAGTCTACTAATTCCGTACTCAACGTCGATGCAGAGATTTGCCCAGTAATTCTCCGTCAGCGTTTCTCCCGATTGCAAATAGGCTGTCAGAACCTTCTGGCCATCAGCCAGCAAGAGTTGACGCTTGATCTGCTGATCACTCAGTTTAATAATCTGCACTGGAGGAATTTGTTTAGTTGTGTCATTTACCGTTCTACAACAAATAGAAAGTTTTTAATGATAGACAATCACTTCAAACAATTCCTTCAATCAAATAAACAAAAGTTTTTCAGAAGGCAATGTAATCAGGATAAATTTCTTTGATACAAAACAGGGTGTCGATAGGTACACAGTTGCTACGCGGAGTTATCAAAATTCTGTAAAAAGCGATTAATTTCTTTCGTATTTTCGGTATGACAATCACTAATGTTAGAGGTTCTTTAAGATCGATTTAGTATCTTATTAACTTGTTCTAAACCATCTATAGCAGATGAGTTACGACAAAAGTTGACGATGCGACGCAGGAGAGTTGATGAATTTGAAAGGAAGGTTTTGGAACTTGAAGAAATCATAATAAGAATTCGAGCGCATGTAGGAGAACAGGTTGAAGACTATGATTATGAGCGGCAAGCAGCCGATCGAATGTCAGTAACGGTGTGAGTGCAGAAGAGAATCAAACCACGACTTGAAGAGCGACAGTTTTCAATACTAGACGGAATACACCAGCATCCTCATGGACGCATAACTCTCAGACGACTGATAGAACCATATGAAGAAGGTTAGAATTCTGAAATTATTTAAGTTAGGAATCAGTCTGATGTAACCCCAATATAAAGTTGAAATAATGATTTCATCGAAATACTAGAATGTGAATTGGAGGTATCAAGTATGCCAACTACAGTGTTCCGTACAGTCAGCCGGAAAGAAAATGCAGCCGCTCACGATTGGGTCTGTGAAGAAATTGGTGAAGGACGGTTACGTCAAGGTTGGGGAGCCCAAGAATTTAACCTGCTATACCAAAACGGTGAACTAGTTCCGAAGGACATATGGGAGAATACTTATCTTATGACATGGGGAGAAGAACCTAGTCCGAATCGTTATTTGATTTTGGCTAGAATGCCCCAAAATTTAACGGAAGGACACATAGTGGTAGTTCCTAAAATGCCACAACTCGACCAATTTACCATTGCGAGGGTAAGTGAGGGGTATACATTTGATGAAAATGGTGAGACCATCCCTCAAGATTTTTTTAATGATTTCAGGCATTTGATCCAAATTGATCCAGACAGCGTACGTATCTTCCATAGTTATGAGAACGAGCATGCTGATCGAATTTCTGGACTCTTTAGTGCCGCGCAAAGTGCAGTTAACTACCCAAACTATGATAATGAAATTTTAGAAGCGGCAGAGTTCTTACTTGGGCTCTGACCTAGTTAAAATCAGAACCATGATCTAGACGCAAAGTGAAATATAGCGAGTAGTCAAGCACGCAAATTTCCTCCGTGAGCCGGTAAACAATTGGGAATTATAAATAAAGGTTGACAATACAGGGGTGAGTGAATAAAATGCCGATTATCAATAAATATCCTGCAACAGTTATTCAATGTATTCCTCCTATGATTGAAAAACCTGATTTAACTCTAGAAATCCTACGTTATTTTGCTAAAGATGAAGTCCCATATCCAGCGAATCTGCAGGTTTCTGATATTTACGCAGCATTTCCAGGCAAAGATCAATGCGATGTGGATTACTCGATTATTTGTGCAATCCAAACCGGATTGCTAGTCGGAGACTATCAAGAAATCAAGGCCTTTGAAGGGTCATCATTAGTGATTGGATTTCTTTCCGGATTGTCGCCTTCAGGCGGTGAATATGTGAGACATGCTGGCAATCACTACGGGAAAGCCATCAGTTATCTCAGGAAAACCAACCAGGCCATCACCACTGCAGCGATTAGCAGCACTGTCACCCGGATGGTCGAAATAGTCATTAAGTCTTTGGACATTTCAGATTTATGATCACCCCTCAGCGAGAATCATCATTCCGCAGTCAGGCCAATTTCGCCAGTGGTACGATCTGGACGGGCGACAATCTGCCAGTCATGCGGGGCATGAATTCAGAATCGGTTGATCTGATTTACCTGGATCCGCCATTCAACAGCAACAAAAACTATTCAGCGCCAATTGGATCAGAAGCCGCAGGTGCAGCGTTCAAAGATACCTGGACGCTTTCTGATATTGATGTTCATGAACATGGTGAACTGGCTGACAGAAACCAGGCTGCTTACTCTGTCATTGAAGCAGCCCGGCAGGCTCATGGAAAATCCATGCAATCCTACCTGGTTATGATGGCAGTGCGACTGCTTGAAATGCATCGCATTCTGAAGCCAACAGGCTCAATCTATCTTCACTGCGACCCGACTGCCTCGCACTATCTCAAACTGCTGCTGGATTCAATATTTGGCAGAAATAATTTCAGAAATGAGATTGTTTGGGCTTATGAGAAATGGACTAATGCAGCTCGTTATTTTCAACGCAACAACGACATAATTTTGTTTTATGCAAAGTGTGATGACAACACTTTCAACAAACAATATGGGTCATTAACTGCGCGACAGAAAGCATTGATCAAACAGGGGTATAACTTGGGGTCAACAGGCAAGGGAATAAAGATTGTACGCATTTATGACAGAAAGAAAGTAACCGATGAGAATCTTGCGAAATGGGCTAAGGAAGGTCGATCTGTCTATGATGTACCCAACCCAAAAGGAAAAGCAATATCTGCCGTTTGGCATTTATCGCTTTTGAATGGTCGGTCAAAAGAGCGCACAGGCTATCCGACTCAAAAGCCATTGCCATTATTGGAACGAATCATTAGAACATCTACTAATAAAGACGATATGGTATTTGACCCGTTCTGTGGCTGTGCGACCACGCTTGTTGCAGCTGACAGATTGCAAAGAAAATGGGCGGGGATTGACTTATCGCCACTTGCAATCAAACTGGTGAATGAACGCATCAGTGAAGATCGCGGTCTGTTTGGTGGCGCGAATGCACTTGATACGTCTCCAATACGAACTGATTTGGGCAAACTGCCAAACTATCGAACACATCGACATCGACTATATGGCGAACAGGAAGGTGTCTGTATCGGTTGCGATACTCACTTTCCATTTCGGGTAATGGACGTTGATCACATCCTGCCAAAGTCAAGAGGCGGAACAGATCATGAAGACAATTTACAACTACTCTGCTCCGGTTGTAACCGGAGCAAGAGCGGTAAAACGATGGCTGAATGGAGGGCCGCACAATGAAATACAGACGAAAACTCGACCCGCAACGAGACTTGAAAGGTGCTACACCCGAAACACTGGCAAAGGCGTTATTAACTCCGCGCGTGGGAGGAAAGCCCGTTGTCCGCCGTGAGCCTTCTGTGAAGCAGGTTGCGACCGACAAGCCTGGCGACAGTATCACGCATCTGTGCTAATGTGTCCAGGTTGCGAATGTTGTGCTTACCCGCAAACTCATGAACATATCTGTCAAGATGCTTGGGACTGATTTTGTGAAATGTGCCTTTATGCGCTCTTTTGAGCGTAGACCAGAACGATTCAACTCCGTTGATATGAGCCTGTCCGTCAACATACTCACCAACCGAGTGTTTGACCGATTCATGTTCGTATGGAAGACTGCTGTAAGCGGTAGAATCATCAGTGTAAACAGTTGCGTCATAGCTAACATTATCAGCAACAAAACCCTGCAATGTATCAGCCGTTGTATCTTCAACCACTTCCGCACGAACTTCGTTAGTCCTGCGGTCTTTGATTCCAACAACCGCAGTCTTGCCGACCGCTCCGCGACCTGCATGAAGTCGCTTATCAGCATGTTTGTTCTTTTCGATTCCGCCAAAATACGATTCGTCCACTTCAACAGGTCCGTGAAAGTCATCATCAGAATCATCCATCCATGCTTCACGGATACGATGCAACATGAACCATGCCGTTGGTTGCGACACTTTAATATCGCGGTGCAGTTTCATGCTCGAAATGCTTTTAAGATTGGTAAGACAAAGGTAAATCGCTATGCACCACTTCTGCATCGGTACTTTGGAATTGGCAATCGGTGTGTTTGTTTTGACACTGAAATAACTGCGACAATCGGTGCACCAGTAAGGCATTTTCTTATGACTTGCTTTACCAGTTCTAACCGACCCGCAATGTGGACAGTATCGACCGTGCGGCCATACAACACTTTCAAACCACTTAATCGAAGTCTGCTCATTAGGAAACATGGCAAACAAATCAATAAGACTGATACCTTCTCTGTGGGACTTTCCGGGGGCCTTCTTTGTCATGACTTAATCTCGTTTGGTGTGTCTTCCAGTTGAGTTAAGTTATAAACTATTTTGAATGATTTGTCAACCTTTGTTTATAATTCCCAAACAATTTGCTAATCCGTTGAGACTATAAGACTAACGTGAGAATAAATTCGGCGTGTGCCACTCAGTTAGTTGCTGATCTCGTTTTAACACCATTTGCTGAAACATCACACCTTGGAAGAAGTTTTCTAAATCCTCTGGAGATTCCGTTTCCTTAGCAGGTTCGACTGCAGGCAACGCACTTCTAGCCTCGTCTTCAAAGCGTCGTGCAAGGTCAGGTTTGCGCAAATAGGCACTTGACCACCACTCCAGAATTCGAGGCTTGGCGTGCTCAAGAGCCTCAGGTGCCGGAAGACAATTTCCTTTACTTCGATTAACTCGGGGCAGGGCTGGCAATAGATTCCACAGATCATTACAGGGCCATGCTGCATAGGGCATGCAGTGGTCAACATCAAAGTTCTTCCGAATATAGTTTCCGGTCCAAACGCAGTAGATTCGATGGCCGTCTGCACGAAGATTTTCTCCAAGCTTAATCAAATTCCTTATTACAGAAAACGGAATGCCTGATCATCGATTCCGTATGAACCCCCATAGACTAAAAGTTCTTGGCTGCTCTTGCTTCTTCAGGTGTAGAATTCAAAGTTTACTCCCCTAGCTTGCCATAGCCGTTTGGTGTTGCCTCTATGATTTGCTATGCGAGCGATTCGTCAGTTAACCATTTTGCATAGGCTTGCACATCAATCATCGGAACGGTTCCACTGAATTGGAGATGCGAAATCAGCCGGAACAGGAATGCTGTGGCTGATTTGTCGCAATTCACATAGTTGATGTCTTTTGAGTTTTCATTTTGATAGAAATACCCGTGAGTTGCAAAGCAGCCAATATTAAGCGTTTCTTCGTCAATTGCATTTTCTAGAAGATCTGCAAGCGGCTTGCCCATAGCTGGACTCCAGTCACTTTCGACAGTAAGAATTCCACCCAATATTGGTATTAATGGCTTGGGAGGGTAAACACCCTTTGCATACGGAATCGGTAGGCTCGTTCTATGTAACTTCCGGACACTCGCGACCTTTTTCTTCGCATACTCCACAAATTTTGTGTTGGCTGATTGTTTTACCTCAAAGACCGCATAGACACTTTCAGCGGGCACAATTATTTGGTCTTGGAAGTCAAAGATAAATGGGGAGTATTGGCGATCAAACACGACAATGTCAATCTGATCACTGAAATTCCCTTCACTGTCAACGACATGTGCTTTTTCGGTTTGATATCGCCGCGGAAGATATTTACTTAAAAGTTCACGCCAAACGTCTTCACTTGCATCACCCTTGGTTCCAGAGTGATTGAACGTTTTACGAACCGTTACAAGTCGTTGCTGAATGTCATCGTGCAACCCTGCAAGAATTTCAGGTAGTGACCAATTCATAGCGCATCATCCTGGAAAGGAGGGGTTGGAATTGTTGCGTACGTAATTACTTTTGCGCGTTGAGCGCATACTGTGTTGTCTGGGTAGGCGTCAAGAATGATTGCTGGAATCAAGCGTTGTGTTAAGTCAGAGAACGTGAAGCCATACCCTCTTCCGTTGAGTGGACCTGTTGCTGAAACAATTTCATCAATATCTTGCCAGTTAAAGCCTAATTTAGTCAGTAAAGGCGCAAGTACAGTATTTCTTTGTGAATCATCCGGACGGGTGAAAGTAAGTATTTCTGCTGCTCGACGCTTAACTGCCGGATCCAATGCTCCTGGTCGATTCGTACACATAATAACCACGGCCGGGAGGCTACTGCTAGCGAGCATGTCAATACCCCGAATAAACGCATTTACCCCGGCTCTGTCTTCGTGATGCATTTGCGCAATTTCTCTTGACTGCGCCAACGCATCTGCTTCGTCCACAAGCAAAATGACTGCGCCACGTGAAGGTCCGTCTTGGGAAACTAACTTTTTTGCTTCTGATTCGGTGTAATTAAACGCAGCAGACAACAATTGTGTCATTTCGCCAACAAGTCCTTGACCACGCGAAGATAGGCTCAGGGGAAACAGCGTGATATCTATATTTTCTCGGCGCGCAACAGTGTCTCCTATCGTTTCCGCAAGCTCGGTCTTGCCCGATCCTACATCACCAACAAGAATCACAAGTGGTGGGCGCCTGAGTATTGCAGGCAGATCTTCGACTACATTAGGGTGGTAGTCATTTGCCCATTTAAGCAAGCCTGTCGGATTAACCAGTAGAGAAATAATTTTACACAGGCGATTTATCTGTTCATCGAGTCCAATCAGCCTGGTTATACGGTCCTGTGCATCACAATCAGGGTAGGTTAATTGTCGGTCAAATAGTTCATCTATTTTAGCTCTAGATTGCATCAGAAACTCCTTACAGCAGCGCGGTACAAAGCCCTTCCACCGGCAGAATAGGTAAGATCATAATTGAGGTAGCCATTGATACCTGGTTCATTGGCCCCAGTTCGTTCAAAAGGTAAACGATCTTGTATTGCATTCTTCTCATCTTCAGAAAGGTAATACCATTCGGGGGCGTAGGTGAGATAACTGTAAAATCTCGCACCCTCAACATTTGCGCCCGGTAGAATACGACCTGGATCATCATCACCGTCTGAAATCCCTATTAGATCTTTGGCAGTGTACGTCAGTGTTGGTTCGATCCACAAACCATTTCGATGGTACCCGTAGGATATTTTCCCAAGCATGCCTGCCTTGAGTAGTTCTATCGCTTCTTTTTCGTAATCGGCGATGTCCTGGTCGCTAGGCTCTCCGTATAGTCTTTGCACACGTTTGAGATCAGTGGCAACTTTAGCTGCTATATGTCGAGCGTGAATTATTGTGAATAGTTGGGTTTCAATAGTTGAATAAGTTGCACTCATAATCACATCAAATTTGAAAGGTTGAACCAAAAACCTTCTGCCAGTAGTAGACAGTTTCTTGCTTAGTAGGCGCCATTAGAGCTGCATCAATTGCGTCTCCTGCGTCTAGCGCAGCATCCACTATCGCGTTTGCGTCGGTGTATGTATATAGTCGCCCGACATTATTTTCTGCATTGACTGGATCGACAATCTGAATCGGATCGTAAAATTTACCAACCGATGACGAATCGTAGTAGTCAAGAAAAACGATTTTTTCACGCATATTACTCCGTGCTACATACGTGAAGAAATGCTGAAGCGCCTCCGGGTAGTCAGAAAAGTCCAACCCGTCATCACATAGATGGGAAAGTATCATTTCGACCATGAACGATTTGAATCGAAAGTTGTTTCTTTCTCGTTTGGCCCCTGATCCGCAAATAAAAAGTTGCAGAAAATGATAAAGCCCTGTAAAATCAGAGAGATATTGAAAAAAACGCCCAATTCGGCATTCACCCAATGGGTGAATTCGAAACGGCTCTCAGATTTCGCAAGGCTTATGAAGATTCTACCATACAACACTGCGGCAAGCTGCCACAATTTCACCTCCAGAGCCGGTCTGGTGGTGCCAGCCGAACTGCTCAAGCGCCTTGAGCTGTCACAGCTCATTGATTCGTCAATGCCCACACCCGGCAGCAATCGAGGCTACCGGCACAGCGCCATTTTCAATACCTTCATGCTGATGTTCCACGAAGGTGCGGGGTGCATCGACGATGTGCGCCACCTGCGCAGTGAACCGGCGCTGATGAAGCTGTTGGGTTTTGGGACGATTCCCTGTGCCACGACGCTGGGTGGATGGCTTCACAGAGTCGGCGACAGTCGACAGATGATCTCGGTTCTCGAGCAGGTCAACCGCGCGGTGATGAAAGCGACGCTGGGTGATCGAAAGTGCGTCACTTTGGACATTGACGCATCGGCGATTCGGTCGAAGAAAAAAGACGCAAAGTGGACGTATAAGAAGCATCGCGGGTACATGCCGATGTTCGGTCACATTGCCGAGACCGGTCAGGTGGCTGCGGCTGAGCTTCGCGAGGGCAATGTGCCGCCTGGGGCTGAGAATGTTGAGTTTTTCCGGCGCTGCCGCGCGGCGCTGCCCGAAGGGGTGGGTGTCACTCGCTTCCGGGCCGATGCCGCCTCCTATCAGGCGGGCATCATCAATGATTGCCGCGCACACGGCATCCGTTTTGCGATTCGGGCGAAGATGGACAGTGCGGTGAAGAAAACGGTACTGGACATTAAGGATGAGGATTGGAATGCGGTTGTGAATGCCGACGGTGCGGTATTGGAAGGCGAGTATCTGGCCCGTACGCTGCATGTGATGGAAGATGTGCCTGAGGCTTTCTGTCTGGTGGTGCAGAAAAAATGGGTGCGGGACAAGCTGCCGGCCGACGCTGGGATGCCTGACGGGACTGAGCAGCTGAAGATGGTTTTCAAAAATGAAGGCCTGCACCAGGTCGATGTGCAAAGTGCGGTCAGCGGCAGGTACATCTACCGGGCGATTGCGACCGATCTGGACCTGGACCGCTTCAGTGACGGCGAGATTGTATGGTGGTACAACCAGAGAGGGGACAGCTCGGAAAACCGGCTCAAGGAAATTCGCAGTGACTTCAGCGCGGCGCATCTGCCGTGCGGCGAGTTCAAAGCCAATGTCGCGTACCTGCTTCTGTCTTCGATTGCCTTCAATCTGCTTGCGCTGATGCGCATGAAACTGCCGCAGGAGTGGTATGGCGTGCGGGCGATCAGTTTCCGTCACCGACTGTATGCGATGGCCGGACAGGTGGTTCGCCATGCGCGGCAGTGGACCCTGAAAGTCAGTGCGGCCAAACTTCCTGTCCTGGAACAGTCGCTTTGGGCCATCCGCCGCTGCAGCCTGTCCTGACTTCTCATTCGTTCTGAAACGGCTTTACACTACAGATCATGGCAGTCAGTCTACTGTCAGGGACAGGCTTGCGCCGGATTTGCTGCTGAGCCGCCAGATTCGCTTCGCAGTGGGTTCAGCCGGGTAAAATGGTCACCGATTTCGGTGTGTGGCTTGATGGTTTGGAAAATCCTGGCGCTTCGAACCGCCAGAGTGCCGAAAATCTCGCCTTAGCCGCCGCTGGCAGTCTCTAACTGAGGATTAGGGTTGGCTGTTCTTACCCAGAATTTAACAAGTCGGACTACCTGCGAGAAGTCAGTTGGTTGGCGATCTTTTCTAACCTTAGTAAAGTCTAGGTGTAAAGGGATGCTGGTCTCAAGTAGGCTTCCATCATCCTGGCTGACTAGGTTGCCGTACCACTTTGGATCACCGTCGTACAGTATCGGCACAACATCAACATCAAGACCCGAACCACGAAATGAAACTTTGACACTATAGGTTTGGGGTTGTATCTGGTCGGAATTGAAATTGGGAAATGCGTTTTGCAATCGTTTAGCGAGGTAGTCCAGCAAGTCAGCGATCTCGCTTGGAGCGTCTGCACCGATAATGTAACAGGCGACATCAATGTCATTCAAAGATCGTAGCGCCGTACCCTTGGCAAGGCTTCCTGACAAAAGCATCTTCTTGAGAGCAAAATCAGGATGTTCATCCAAGTAGTCCTCAACCTTTTCACGAAGCCTTCGCGCTTGAGCGCGATAGTCGTTAGCCTTCGCCTTCGGAAGATTCACCTTGTTCTGTGCAAATAGTGCAATTTCTTTGTGATCTACGTGTCGTCTTGCCATAATCTAAAATTTCCGTTCCTCTTGTCTAGTTGAACATGTAAAATATGTCTATCATTCTAAATCAAAAATTAATTCTCGTCAAGTATTTTTTGGCGATATAGACATGATTCAAAGATCTCTACCGTCAGATTTATTCAAACAACGCCTCCGGGAAGCCCGTGAAATGCGTGAATGGAGCCAGAGTGACCTCGGTTCAAAATCTGATCTTCCACCTAGTTCCATAGCTCATTTCGAGGCTGGTTCTCGTAAACCATCGTTTGATACTCTCCAACGTCTTTCCCGTGCTCTGGAAGTATCGGCTGATTACCTGCTTGGGCATGTCGATCAGCCGAATGTTTCCCAGGAAGGTGATCCTCTGTTTCGCGATGTTGGCAAATTGACCGGTAGCGACCGGGAACTTGCTAAAGATTTTCTGAAAATGCTCGCCGAACGGAATCAGACGAAAAAAGAATCTGATGATGCCTAAGACGTCACGACTCAACAGAGCTCAACTAAGGGCTGAGTCCATTCTACGGGAATTGCGTATCAATCAACTACCGATTGATCCGTTTGCAATCGCCGCCAAACACAACATCATCGTTGAAGCAAAGCAAACGAATGACCCTGGTGTATCAGGAATGTTATTGAGAAACGGTGATAACTTTGGAATTCTGTACGCAACTCATATTGCCAGCGAAGGCTTTCAACGATTCAGCATTGCCCATGAACTGGGCCACTATTTCCTTGATGGGCATATTGATTGTATTTTTGATGACAATGGCATCCACGTATCTCACGCTGGCTTTATGTCAAATGACAAATTTGAACTCGAAGCTGACCAATTCGCCGCCGGTCTCCTAATGCCAACACGATTGTTCCGTCTAGCACAAAATAGGTATGATCCGGGCTTGAACGCTATCAAATCCATGGCTAAACTCTCTAAAACATCACTGACCGCTGCAGCGATCCGATACATCGAGTTAACTGAAGACGCCATGGCCATAATAGTCAGTACAGGAAAAACAGTTGAATTCTGCCGTATATCAGAGACCATGAAATCATTGCGGGATATTACATGGATTCGAAAGGGTTCACCCGTTCCAAGAAATAGTGTTACAGCAAAATCAAATAACTGCTTGACCGATTACACCAATGCAGGTTACGAATCTGCTGAAATTGACATTGCCGACTGGTTCGGAGGTAGACGATCAATTGATGCAATCGAGGAAACCGTTGTTCTTGGTTCATACGGTAAGACTCTTACAGTGATCACCTGTCCATCAATTGTTGACGAAACTTTCCAGGATGATGTCGAAGATGAGGATGACGAACATGAATTAATCGAAAGGTGGACACCTCGTTTCCGTCATTAAAACTCCTACTTGAGTATACGCAATAAGTTCCTAATGAAGTATCTACAACGTTACATGAATGAGTCTCCGATCCATCACAAAATTCACGTCTTACATTCGTTAAGCCAACTAACTTCAATCAAAACTGGCTTGCTACGTAAATCCTACTTTCTACAATTCGGATTGCATCGAACGAACTGAATGGCAAATCTATATCATGACAATACCGTTAACCGAAACTGCATCGACACTTCCTCTACAGATAGGTACCGAACGCACTTGCGATTGCAACCCGAAACACATCTGCTGCCTTTCAGCGAAGGAATGGTTGAAGAACCAGATTGGTGTATGGGAATTCTACTATGAGAAGAGAGACATACGGGACAAATCGGTGCATCCAGCAACTTTCCCAATTGCACTACCGCGTCGCGTTATCGAACAATTCACACACAAAGGGGAACTGGTGCTTGATCCTTTTGTTGGAAGCGGTTCCACGCTAATCGCAGCGCGCGATTCGGAACGGAACGCTGTGGGATTCGATCTTTCACAAGACTACATCGCATTATGCAACCGTCGGTTGGCAGAAACTGAAGATCTATTTGTAAATACAGACCAGATGGCTATTCAAGAAGACGCACGAAACATACACCACTATTTCGCCGAAGAGTCGGTCAGTTTAATAGTGACTTCACCACCCTATGCCAATCTTCTCAACCGTAAACGTAAAAACAAATCCCGTCGTAACCGAAACAACAATCAACTGGGAAAGGTGGAACAGTATTCACAAGATTCCCGTGATTTGGGAACTATGTCACTGGAATCATACACAGAAAACATAGGCAATATTTTTGAATCTCTGTTACCGTTGTTGCGACCAAAAGCTCATTGCGTTATCAACATACCGGATATGTGGTGGGAGAACAAGAGAATCACGATCCATGTATCGCTGATTGAAGAATTGCGAAAACGAGGCTACGAATTACGAAATATCATAATTTGGGATCGAAGAAACGTGGTCAACCAAATTGGAATATTTGGCTGGCCGAGTAACTACATCACGATGGGTGTAACTTTCGAATATCTTTTGGATTTCTGGCGACCAGTTGACGCAATAGGATAAAGAGGGAAATCTTAAGGTGCGAACTGATTGGAATTTTCAACCAAAGATAGATCTGTTCTGCTCGAAAATTCCAATTTAGTGAAGTTGAAAACATGCAACAAAATTTGGTAGGAGCTACTAGATATCTGCTCATACCAAATTCAATGAGAGTTGAACCTCTCCCAATTATCAAATTTGAGCCCACTAGGTACGCATTCTCTGCAGACATACAGAGTAATGTTTCATCATCGTACAATCTTTAGCATTTGACGTGCAAGCGTGAGAGTGCATATTATCAATGATTTATAGAAAGACTACTACAACGATAGCAATGAAGCGCTTTACGAAAGAATCGCTAGTACAAGAACTAAATGAAATTCGTAAATTGGGATGGATTGAAACTACGCGAGCCGGCAATGACGGTGGCGTCGGGAACACGCTAGAAGATTTGCTAGGGATCGAAGAGAACAATCTACCGTTACCAAATGCTGGGGAGTGGGAAGTTAAAGGACAGCGGTCGGACACTAGTTCGTTAATAACTCTATTTCATAAGGAGCCATCCCCTCGCGCATTCAAATTCGTTCCTCGCATATTGCTACCCAAATACGGTTGGTTGCATCAACAAGCAGGTGTTGAACACCCAAGCAACGAAATGAGCTTTCGACAGACTTTAACGGCTGGACAAAGGACAAATCGCGGGTTTACTATTTTAGTCAATCACGATATGCGACGATTGGAAGTGTCATTTGACAGCAAACATGTGGACACTCGTGAGCATGGAAATTGGCTGACGGACGTAAAAAATCGAGCTAGTCTAAACGAACTCGACCCGCAACCATATTGGGGATTTGATGATTTATTTCACCAAGCGGGTACAAAACTAGGTAAAACACTGTATGCAATCGCCGATCGCAAGAGAGTTGGCGGCGTAGAGTATTTCAAGTATTTGGATTTCCTAATGCTAGAAAATTTCAAAATTGACAAATTTATTGATGCAGTCGAAAGTGGCGATATTCTTGTAGATTTCGACGCTAGGACCGGTCATAACCACGGAACTAAGTTCAGACTTAAACAAAATCGCTATAGCATGCTATATGATTCCATCAAATCGATTTGATGTCTTGGTTCGATTTGCCTATTCTCAACTAATGAACTGTATACCTCTAGACCAATCTCAGTATCCAATTCAACCGGTCAAATAACCGATTCAAATTATTTTCAATACAGTGTAAATTGAAAATTCCGAACTATTGGGTAGTTTTTTGATCGGAAGTTTTGCAAAATTTACCGGAAGTGGCAACGTCAGCATGCATGCATCGGCATCGTATGCGGCAATGACATCCTTGACACTGAACCCGGCTGGGTTATCCCTGTTGTCAAACCTGAGCTAAGGCAAATCGTTTCATTCTATCAGTAGTGGCAAAGTCAATCAATCACAGGCTAAATTCGACCCGATATGTTCCCTTGGTTTTGACCACTTTGGTGCAAAAATTCGAAACTGCTCATAGCCCTTCTAGAGCCTGACGCAAGTCTTCAATAAGATCCTCTACGCTTTCTATTCCAACTGACAGTCGAATCAGGTTAACTGGCACTTCACTGTGTGGTCCCTCAACGGTTCTTCGATGCCCAATCAGACTTTCCACTCCACCCAATGATGTCGCTCTGACAAACACCTTGGCCCGGGTTACGAATTCACGAGCTGCTTCCTGACCCCCTTTCATCTGCAACGACATCATTCCACCGAATCCGTTGGTCATCTGACGCTTGGCTATTTCGTGTGAGGGATGACTTGTCAATCCTGGATACAACACCCTTTCAACTGCGGGATGTTCCTCCAGAAACTCGGCAATCTGCATGGCACTTTCGCAACTTCGTTCCCATCGGATCGATAGAGTCCGCATGCCACGCAACAGAAGCCAGGCCTCAAATGAACCCAATATGCCGCCGGTCAGTCGACGAACATCGACGATCTCTTCCCAGCGCTTGTTTACCTCGCCAGTCACGAGTACCCCAGCATTAAGATCGCTGTGCCCATTCAGATATTTTGTCGCAGAGTGAAATACGATATCAGCACCTAAATTCAATGCCTGTGTAGAGATGGGACACGCTGCAGTACCGTCGACACCCAAAACTGCACCCGCTGCATGAGCATCATTGGCTGCCTGTTCAATATCAATCACATCCCACGATGGGTTAATGGGTGACTCAATCCAGACAATCGCTGTTTTGCCAGGAATCAGTGAGCGAGCTAGATTAGCAGGGTCAGAGGGATCAAACAAGGTCAACTCAATATTGCGTTTTTCGGATATGCGCTTTAACCAGTCGACCGTGCCGTGATACATCACTTTCGGCGCTACGATATGCTCACCCATGTTGACGGTCTCAAACACTGCAGCGATGGCTGCAAGACCTGATGCAAAAAATAACGCTTTATCCCCGCCTTCCAGTTCACAGATGATCCCTTCAAGCTGCTCATAGGTAGGATTGGCATAACGGCCATAAACATAGTTTCCAATTAACTCTAGATCATCATCGCGAGCGAATGTAACTGAAGGGTCAATTGGCGGAACGATGCCACCGCTTGACGGATTGATGTAGTGATTGGCCTGAGCAAGTAAGGTTTTGTTGTCTTTCATTGGTTTTCAATTCACCATATGTTTCAATGAGTTTGGTGTCAAATGATTCGGCAGCAAGTACTGCCTGGTAATGTCAATTAAGTCCTGCGGTTGATGGGCTTCGTAATCTGGTTGAACAGTTCGTATCCACTCGATCGAATGCCAGCCCCAACTGACTGCAATCGTAACGACTCCTGCTGCCTTGCCCTGCTCCATGTCACTGACGGTATCGCCAATCATGCAGGACTGCGATTGATCCGATCCGTTCTTGAGTACGATGCGTTGAATTTTTTGTGCTTTAGTGCCCGGAACATCCCCACCGACAATTTCATCGAAGTGCTGTTTGATTCCTTGGTGCTCCAATACTCTTTGAAGTACCGCTACAGAGGTTGCTGACACAATGCCAAGTTTTGAAACTTCTCTCAACTGTTGAACGACCTTGGCAATTTCTGGGAAAAGTTGGATCTGCTCGTATCGATCATAAAGTGCTCGCTCAATTTCAACTATGAACTCTTTTGAAAGGTTTGGGTCAACATTTGCGGCTTCCACAATCTCTGGAATTGACATGCGTTTGATATTGCGTAGGTCGTCCGGTACAAACGCAACAGGTTGCTTTAATTTTCGACCGGCAACGTTGACAGCTTCCGAAAATATTTCAATTGAGTCCACAAGTACCCCATCAAAATCAAACAGTATCGTGGTAGACATTTTCAAATCTGAATTGAAAGATTGCTGTTATTCGTATGCGAGTATGGAATAAATTTAACCGAGGCCGCTCGCATTCTTGAGCCCACAGACATGGAGACGGTACCATACATAATCAAAATAACTTCGATCAATATAAAGTGAGAACGAGTCTCCAGCAGTTCGCGTAACGATACCTGCAATTGAAAATACTGCGGTGGAAGTTGCTTCGCCAATGGCAAACTCGTGAAGATTGAGTGGAACCGCATGGGCCAGAACTTCCAGCGCGTCAGTACCGACAAGTTGAATTCCAAGATATAGATCTGAAACGTTGACAACACTCAGATTCTGCGGGTCACTATTGCAAGCAGCCGCCCTTTGTTCAATCTGATACTCCTGGTTTAGTGAAGACTGGATCAGTAACCGTCTTGGTCCGAGCTTAAGAATGTTAAACTCTACAGATGAGAAGAATTCATCGGTGTCCGGAGATTCCTCCATCTTGAAACGCGCAACGAAGTCATCCAGAATCGGCGTGATGCACCGCACATCAAACATGGTTTCTTGATCCATGGGTGTGATTTCTACCGAGTATCCCATGTTCACATCCTCAGCCTTATTCCTTCAACATCATAGAAAATCGGGCGTGTAACCTCTAGAGGTAGCGATTTACCTTGATCCCAGGCCAGTACTGTTTCGCCAATTCTGGAACGCCCATCCGTTAGTACTCCAAGTGCAATCGTGCGTTCCAAGACCCCACTCCATACACAAGCCGAGACAAACCCCTCTGACAAAGCCTGTTTGTCCTCTGGTGCTATGGGTGCTCCTTCCGAAATCAGTTGCTTTGAGTCTTTGGGTAGTAAACCAACGAGTTCCTGACGAATTGGCTGACTCTGTCGACGAATCTCCATTGAGCGTTTGCCAATGAAGTCCTTCTTTTTTCGGCTCACGATCCAGCCGTGTCCCAAGTCAATTGGATCGACTGTGCCGTCAGCCTCATGAGCTAGAGACAAAAATCCCTTTTCAACTCGAAGGACGTGATTGGCTTCCGATCCAACAGGGCAGATGTCCCAATTCTGCCCGACTTCGATGAGATACTTCCAGAGCTCTAGCCCGTACCGTGAAGGCGTATTGATCTCAAAACTCAACTCCCCAGTGAAACTGACACGAAACACCCTGACTGGCAACCCGGCAATGATGCCCTCCGCGAAACGCATGAACGGTAAGGCTTCTCGTGACCAATCGATGTCTGAATCTGTGGATTGAAGCATTTGTCTTGCCAAAGGCCCGCAGACCGTCGCGTTCGCCCACTGAGAGGTGACCGGTGTGATAATCACATTCAATTCGGGGCACTCAACATTAATCAACTTGTCAAGCTTACGCTCTACCGCTGGTGCACCGCCGGTAGAACAGGACAAAATGTATTGATCATCATCAATTCGAAAGGTTACCCCATCATCAAAAACCAAGCCCTCTTCATTGAGCATCAACCCATATTTACCCTTACCCGGTTTTAGCCAGCTAAACCTGTTTGTATAGATGAGATTGAGAAGTTTCTTAGTATCCTTGCCTCGAATGATAAATTTACCAAGCGGTGAACCATCGTAAATTCCAACTTGGTTTCTCACCGCGTAGCACTCGCGATTAATCGCTTCATTCATGGACTCGCCTTCCTCTGGGTAATAGCCAGGACGCCGCCACCTGGCACCTGCTTCGTACATCACCGCGCCGTGCGCTTTGTGCCAACGCGTCATCGGTGTATGGCGGTAAGGCAATACCACATCGCCTGTCTGACTGCCAGCAATCGAGCCAAACTCAACCGGTGTGTAGGGCTGTCGAAAAGTTGTCGTCCCAACTTCTGATGGATGGCAATCCAGATGAAAGGCAATAATCCCGATCGCATTCACATTAGCTGTCTTTCCCTGATCAAGTCCCATGCCTGTGGTTGTGTAGCGTTTCAGGTGCTCAATCTCATCGAACCCCTCCTGAATGGCGAGTTTCAAATCAAAAACAGTTACATCTCCTGCAAAATCGACAAACGCCTTGACGCGTTTAAATCCGGCAGTTGAACTCCAGAACGTATCGACTTGATAGTCAGTATGATCGCCTTTTGTCACTTCTGGAATCGAAATCGGTGGCGCCTCAATCCCAATTCTTGACAATGCCTTCGACCCGATTTGCACAGCAGATTTCAGACTGGCTACTAAAGACATTTCACCAGTTATGGCGCCCGTGCAGAGTGTCGCCTGAATCGCCTGGTCTGGAACAAATGATGCAATATTGTCATCATAGCGAAGAGTCCCGCGCGATTGAGAGAAGAGATGAACGCTGGGATTCCAGCCACCTGAAACGCAGACAAGGTCACATTCGATTTTGCCCACTTTCTCTTTGCCGGAGCTGTCCTGAACATGAACCACAACACCCCTGACTCGTCTACCTGCGCGTATCACTAGCTGGATAGAAGCTCCCAGTAGCACCTCGACACTTGAATCATCCGTCCCGATAATAGTATCCATTTCAACATCACTGCGCGTATCGACGATGGCGGTAAGCTCAATACCCGCTGCTTGCAGATACGGCAGAATTTCGTAAGCACTGCTGTTGTTGGTGAACAGCACCGCTCTTGTTCCGGGCGCCACTCCGTACATCTGAATCGCTTCAATCACTGCGGAGCAGAGCATCACCCCGGGCACATCATTGTTTTCGAAGACAATTGGCCGTTCGATTGCTCCTGTTGCCAAAATGACCTGCTTCGCCCAGATTTTCCAGTTTCGACCAATCAGCTCTGCGGGTTTCGGGTCTCGTTCCGAAACGCACACCATGTTCCCTTCCTGGTAGCCCCAGGCCGTCGAATTCCAAAGGCAGGTTACGTGGTCCATGCTTTTCAGTTCATTAACTGTACGGGCTATCCAATCGATCGCAAACTGCCCCTCAATTTCTGTCTTGCTGTACAGCAAACTTCCACCAGGCTGAGTCATTTCATCTACAATCACGGTCCGTGCCCCCGACTTCGCTGCGGTCAACGCCGCTAGCAGTCCAGCAGGACCGGCACCGATTACCAAGATATCGCAATGATCGAACCGGTTCAAGAATTGACCCGCAGGCGCTTGCCTAGGGGCTTTCCCGAAACCGGCAGCACGCCGGATCAGCGGCTCAAATGCATGCCAGCTGGGCCACATAAAAGTCTTGTAATAAAAACCCGCTGGAAGAATCGGGGAAAACGCACCGAATATCGAACCAATGTCGAAACTGACGCTCGGCCAGCAGTTCACACTGAACGCTTCGAGGCCTTCATAAAGTGGCTGAACGCTAGCAAGAATATTGGGAGATTCATCTTTCCCTGCAATCTGTACAAGTGAGGTGACGTCGGCATAGCCGCGGTTTTGAACCCCACGCGGGCGGTGATACTTGAAGCTTCTGGAAAGGACGTTAACTCCGTTTGCCATGAGTGCCGAAGCGAGTGTGTCGCCCCGAAACCCGACATATTCCCTACCATTGAATTTAAATTTCAGGCTTTGCGTTCGATCAATATAACCGCCGATTTCGAGCCTTTTTGAGTTTGCACGACTCATGTGTCCGAGTCCCCATCCATGATCTCGTGCGTTGTGGTATCGCGCCGCAGCTTGAACCACTCGCCACAGCCTTTTTCATGACACCAGTATTCTTCTAAGATTCCGCGGCGATTGTCCGCCTGATAAAGGTATTCAAGCCAGGCTTCGTCACTTTTGTTGATGAACTTTTTGCGCGGCGGCTTCACCGGACCGGCACACCTGAACTCTGACTCAGCGCGTACTCCGCACCATGGACAGTGGATTAATAACATCGAGAGGCTAACCTTGTCAGCGAATTGGATAATTTTGATCGGACAGATTCCAAATGTTTGAACAATATTCAGTTACTACAGTTCAAATCACTCAATCGGTCGGAACTGTCGTTCCACCTTCAAGCAGATAATTCAATGTGGAGAATCTCTCCATCCCGTATCCCGCCGCCAGCGGGTGTGGTTCATCGCGGGCGATTAAGTGCGCAAAAGTCATACCGCCAGCAGGAATGGCCTTGAATCCACCCCACCAACCTGCACTGACATAGAACCCTTTTACTTCAGTTGTGGAAACTATCGGGCTGCCATCCTGAGCGAATTCCAGAGCACCACCCCATTGCCGCATCAACTTAAGCCGTCGGAAGGTAGGAAATAGTTCAAGTAACCCCGATACTGTGTCTTCCAGCATTGGGAACTTACCACCCTTTCGAAATGAAATCTGCTGTGCATCCGTCGCCCCACCAATCACCAACTCTCCCTTATCGGAATGGCTGAGATATACCCCTAAATCAGGGCAATTAACGACAACATCAAGAACCGGCTTGATCGGTTCAGAAACGAATGCCTGTAGGTTATAGCAGCGAAGCGGGAGTCTCAAGTCGACCAGACTCGCCACGGCGGCGTTCTCATTACCGGTTGCAATCGCCACTTTGTTGGTCTTTATTCGCCCTCGACTTGTCTCAATCTCAGTGACCGCGCCATCATCGCCCCTACGGATGGCTGTCACTTCGGTATTCTGAATGATGTCAACACCGTAAGAGTCAGCGCCTCTCGCATAGCCCCATACAATTGCATCATGCCTGGCGATGCCGGCACGTTCCTGAACTGAACCCCCTAAAATGGGCAAGCGGCAGTTTTCCATAGGAGCCAGAATTGGAATTCGCTGCCTCACCTGGTCAGGCGTCAACATTTGAAATTCGATGCCCAGTCGATTCATATTGAGCGCGCGTCTTCTCATGTTGCGCATACTAGCGGTAGTCAAGAGCACATCGACTTCGCTTCGCTGGCTGAGCATGATGTTGTAGTTAAGTTCCTGACTCAATCCTTCATAGAGCTGCAGCGACTTGTCAAAGAATCGAATGCTGACATCACGAAGGTAATTGGATCGAACAACTGCGGTATTACGACCACTGTTGCCGCCACCAATCCAGTTTCTTTCAACCACAGCGACATTTTGGATGCCGTGGTTTTTCGCCAGATAATAGGCAGTAGCCAGGCCATGCCCACCACCACCGATAATTACCACGTCATAGCGGGATTTAGGTTCGGGACTGCGCCATGCTTTTTTCCAGTTCTGATGACCGCTAAGTGCGCCGCCAATCAAACTGAGTATGGAATAGCGTTGCCGTGGTTTCACAGCAATCAATGTTGCAGGATTTGACTCAGGAAAAGCTCGGTTCGATCACTCTTGGGATTGTTGAAAAATTCGCTCGGCGGTGCGACTTCGACAATCTCCCCATGATCCATGAATACCATCGTGTCTGCGACCTGTTTGGCAAATCCCATCTCGTGCGTAACCACCATCATGGTCATGCCTCCTTCGGCAAGTTCAACCATGATTTCCAGCACCCCAGAGATCATCTCCGGGTCCAGCGCAGATGTCGGCTCGTCAAAAAGCATGATTTCCGGGTGCATGCACAAAGCGCGAGCGATGGCAACCCGTTGCTGTTGACCACCAGAGAGCTGGCTTGGGTACTTTTTCGCCTGCTCCGCAATCCGTACTTTCTCAAGATATTCCATGGCAGTTTCTTCGGCTTGTTTTTTTGAGACTTTCAAATTTCGGATCGGTCCCATCATCAGATTCTGAACAACTGTAACATGAGGAAACAGATTGAAATTCTGAAACACCATGCCGACCTTGCGACGAATGGATTGCATGGATTTTGGATCGTTCTTAACGGGTTCGCTATCGATCAGAATTTCTCCCGCCTCGAACGTCTCTAGCAGGTTGACACATCGAATCATTGTTGATTTACCCGATCCCGAAGGACCGCAAACCACTACCCGTTCCCTTTCATGAACCGTCAGATTAATGTCCCACAATGCACAAAAATCACCATACCATTTTCCAACGCTGGAAAATTTCAACAGCTCTTTCCGCTGGGTAACTGAATCATTCACTTTCTGTTCCTATTGTCTTTGAATTCCAATACCGGCTCGCTCAAATCTCTGAAACAAAACCGCAAGCGGGAAACACATCGCGAAGTAAAGCACTGCGGTAATCATCCAGGACTCGAAGAAATGGGTTGTGGTATTCGACACGTCCTGTGTTAGAAAAGTAAGCTCCTGAACTGAGATTAGTGACACAATACTGGAGTCTTTTACCAAGGTGATAAACTGTCCAGCGAGAGGTGGTAGAATCGTTTTAAGTGCTTGTGGTAGTATGACATCCCAGAAAACGAAAAATCGAGACAGACCAATCGCACGCGCTGCTTCCCATTGTCCTTTGTCGATCGACTGTATTCCAGCACGAACGATCTCAGTGATATAAGCGCTTTCAAATACCGCAAGACAGATCAGACCGGCGAGAAAATTTTCAAAAAGGTCAAGTGGGCCGAATAATAGTTCAATCACCGCAACAGTTGTCGGGTCGGTGATATCTTTGATACGATCGAGTCCGAGTAGTGGAATGATCTGACTGCTTATGAAGAAATAAAACACAAAGATAAACACCACAGGCGGAATGTTTCGAATCAACTCAACATAAATTCGACTGCCAAGTTTCAGAAACAAGCTGTTGCTTACGCGGCATAGTCCCATGACTATACCAATTATTCCAGCGATGACGGTACCCCAGAATGCAAGCCTAAGCGTCATGGCCACACCCTTTAAGAAAAGATTCGGAAATACCTCACCGGTGACTTCATCAATGTGTACCAAATACTGAAATACAAGTCCCCAGTTCCAGTTGTAGACCAGCACATGCTCCACTCGGTAGTAGGTCAGAATCAGCAATGCTGCAACACTACCGATAATGACTACGTCCAACCAAGTGATGGGCCTGGTTTTCTCTGCTGGTGGGGGCAACCTGTCTTCAGTCATGGTGGAACTTCCCTAATTTGGAAAATGCGTTTTTCCAGTTGTTCGCTGGAAAAACGCATTCCAATCAGTATTATTGCTCCTCGACCTGATCAGCCCAAGTCTGAGTCTTGAACCAAAAGTCGTGTCTTTCCTTCAGAAAACCATTACTGGTGTTGACCAGAATCCAGTTACTGAAGAAATTCAATGCATCCGGATCACCTTTTCTAAGCGCGAACGCCTCATCTCCAACCGTCAGATTATCATCTGTCGGCATAAACAGTTTATCCGGATATCGACTCATCCAAAAACGCGGTTTTGGCGCTGAAGAAATCATCGCATGCGCATTTCCGTTTACGACTTCCTGAAAAGCCTGCGCGTCATCATCAAATCGAGCAATACCGGCTTTGGGGAACTGATTCTGGGCGACAGTACAGGGTGTCGCACCACGACGGCAGGTGATGGTTACGCTGGAATCGTTGAAATCAGCGAGCTCAAATCCATCCGCCAAAGCTTTGTTTGCTACCATCTGCTGTCCAGAGTGCGCGTAAGGCGCGGTGAAATTCACTGTGAGATTGCGTGCCGGGGTAATTGACATTCCTCCAATGATTACGTCAAATTTGCGTGCGATCAGAGCTGGAATGATTCCAGACCAAGCCGTCGGTACGAATTCAACTTCAACACCCATGTCTTCAGCAACTTTGGTCGCTACGTCAATTTCATATCCGATCAGATTGCCCTGTTTGTCTCGCATGGCCCACGGTACGAACGTCGACATGCCAACTCGCAGTGAACCGCGTTTTTTGATTTCCTCCAGTACGCTTTCAGCAGACAGTTCTTGAGAGGCAGCACCTGCCAAGCCTGCAAACCCAATTGCCGTTGCGGCGACCAGAGTAGTCAATAGAGTTTTGATTTTCATGATTTCAGACCTCCTATAGTCGTCATGATGATGTTATCGCCCGCGCATGGCTCTAGACTCCATCCACGAAACAAATAACGAAAGTGATACAGTTACTGCGAGATATATCCCGGCAACCGTAAACCAGATTTCGAAAGCCATGAACGTTTCCGAAATAATGTTCAATCCTTCCGTAGTCAAATCGGCGACCGCGATCACGCTGACAATTGCCGAGTGTTTGATCAGGTTGATGATCAACCCGGTCATTGGTGGAAGAATGATTGGGACCGCTTGCGGCAAAATTACGTCCCGATAGGTGTTGAATCGGCTGAATCCCAGCGCCTTTGCCGCTTCCGATTGGCCGCGAGGAACAGCCTGAATTCCTGCTCGTATGATTTCTGCTGCGAACGATCCTTCAAAAAAACTCAAACACAACACACCTGTCCAGAATCTGTCTATACCAGCGATCGGAGCTATGATGAAATAGAAAAGGAACAACTGTACCAGCAATGGTGTGTTTCTGATCGATTCAAGATAGATATTCGCAAGCAATTTGCCCGAAAATGAATTCGACATCCGGAGCAGTGCTGTTATTAATCCGATCACCACTGTCAGTACCATGCTGACTGCAGTAATCTCAAAGGTGACCATCAGCCCCTTCATCAACCCCCCAAAAATCAATTCACCATCAATAATCCGATAGATGAATTGGTCAACTCGATACCACTGCCAGTTGTACTCCATGGCCTTGGCACCCTTATAGATGACCCATGTAGTCAGGCCTCCAAGCAGAAGCAGTTGTCCGATATCTATAAGGGGAGACTTCCTAGTAAATAAAATACTCGGTTCTGGCGGCCGAACTTTATCCCCTGTCGCCGATTGTGCAGAATTCTCCGCCATTTCAAATGTCTTGGTAGTCGTCGCTGTTGATATTAGTTGTTTTCGCGGCTGAAACCGGAAACTTATATTGCTTTTAGTTGCAAAAGATTCAGCTCATTTATGAAATTGAGATTGTAGCCGAGATTTCAGTGCGTTTCGAAATTTTACCCGGGCATCTTCACTGTGGAGTGTAACGTAATCGAGTGGATAGAATTCTCCAGGTTCGATATGCATGCAAACAAACACCGGACCTTCCAAATCCAATATTCCCTTAATCTCTGAATTGAATTGGCCGATGTCATTGAAGGAAAAAGCGTGTCTGTACCCCGCCGCAACGGCCATTTGATCGAATTTGATGGTTGCTGCTCCAGGAATCGGATAGTTTCCGTTTACTTCATACATATTGTTCTGGCTAACAAAATGAAAAAAGTTTCTCGGTGCCATATTGGCAACTGTAACCAGCGACCCGAGATTCATCAGTAGACTGCCGTCTCCATCCAATACGATTACTTTTTCAGCCGGGGCGCCCAACGCCAACCCCAATCCGTGCGAAGATGCCTGACCCATCGCACCAGTGCAAAAATAGTTCAGGTCATGAGGCCTGATGTGCATCCAGTCAAAAGCCGTCTGATAGACAGCAACTGCAATACCGTCCTGATAGTGCCGGGCCAGTGCCTGTAGCGCCTGATCTCGTTTCATCATGCTGGATCAGACCGGCGGATTAGGTATAAATATTGCGCAAGGTGAGGAGTTCTCGTATGCGGCCTCAATCATCTCAACAATCGAGATGACACTCTGTTCATCCGTGACAAAAGCATGACGAAGTTCCAAGGCATCACAAATCGGTCCAAGCGCACGAATTCCAATACTTTTTGACTGATTCGGATGCGTATCGGGATCAGAACCCTGCAGTCCTACAACCATGACAACCGGCAGTTGGTATTCCACTGCAATCGCGCGAATTGCATTGATCGAATCCAGAAAGCCGGTATGCTGAATTAAAAGCAGTGCACGCTGCCCGCAGTAAGAAAGGCTCGCACAAATCGAAACTCCCTCATCTTCCTTGCAGACCGGAATAAACATGAAGTTGGGATTCGATGATAGTGGCCAAAGCACTGTATCGCAGGTAACGATATCCGGCACCGCAACAACAGACTGAACTCCGGCATCCTCGAACGCCTTGATAATTGATGCACCTTTGATCGGCAGCGACATAGTCTCCCCGCTTATTTAAGCCGTGGCGGGTCCGTTGATCAGATCCTGAAGAACGTGTGAGACTTCTTTCATCTGAGAAGGTGTTCCAATCGTAAATCGAATGCAGTCGGAAAACGCGTCAGATGCCAGGCGACGGGTGAAAATTCCCTGTGCCAACAACTCACGGTGCAGATCGGATGCCACTACTAGCTCTGGTGGAAATTTCGCCAGCAAAAAATTGGTTTGGGAAGGAAGTACTCTGGCACCCAATCGCTCTAGAGTGGCAGCGAACTTCTGTCGCCCGTTCAGGTTGCGTTCAAAGACACTCTTCGTGTATTCACGGTCTGCCATTGCTGCTTTTGCGCATTCAAATGCAACATTCGAAATTGGAAAAGTCATTCCGATTTTTCGAATTGCATCAGTGATTCGTTTCGGTGCGTACATCCATCCCAAGCGCAATCCGGCAAGGCCGTAAATTTTTGAAAATGTTCTTGTCATTACAACATTTTCATTTTCTTCAACCAGAGACACCGGGTCTCCAAATTCATCGTCATCAACATATTCTAGATAGGCAGAATCCATAATCAGGAGAACGCTGGACGGCAGATTCTCATGCAGTCGCCTGACTTCCGACCCACTCACCCAAGTGCCAGAGGGATTATCGGGATTTGCGATCATGACGATTCGAGTTTTGGACGACACACAACTCAACACTTCGTCGACATTCGTCGTAAAGTCGCTATCGTTCGCGCGAACAGGAACGGCATCATTAGCGTACGCGTAATTTGGAATTTTCTGATAGCCATTGATGCTGCAGATCAACTCGTCGCCTGGTCTTAGAAATGCACGAGCTAGTCTCGCCAGCAAGTCATCGGAACCGTTCCCACAAACAACACCGTCAGGACTGAGTGCATGATGATGAGCGACGCGTTCGGTCAATGCAGCTTCCGCACCATCTGCATATCGTTCCATTCTTTGAATCGCCTCGGTGGCAGCAGCAATCGCCAGATCACACGGGCCAAACGCACTTTCATTGGAAGCAATGTTGATGCGAGTTCTAGCCAGTGCTTTATCGTCTGCCGCAACCATGTGCGGCTTGATGTTTTCTAGACCGAGACGCAGTTCAGGGGGCATGGACGATGAGGGAAAATTGAAAAACTGTTGATACTGGTCGACTGAAGCCTTTTATTTTCTCAAAATCATCAACGATTCTGAGATAAATTTTTAGAAAATCCCAAATTACTTGATGGAAATCGCTTGTTTACTCGTAGTCTAGGGTCATCAGACCGTCATCATTTTTCAATAAGACCTTGGCAACTCCAGAACATGTTCTGAGAGATAGCTCAGAATCAGATTGGTTGAAATCGGTGCGACCTGGTACAGCCGCGTTTCTCGAAACTTTCTTTCGACGTCAAATTCTTCGGCAAATCCAAATCCTCCGTGCGTTTGCAAACAAGCCTCTGCAGCCTCCCACGAAGCATCAGCGGCCAGCAACTTCGCCAAATTCGCCTCTTCACCCGAATTTGCACCTTCATCGAACAATCTCGCTGCTTCCCTAAGCATTAATTCAGCAGCTCGCATTCCTGCGTACGCCCTGGCAACCGGAAACTGAATTCCCTGGTTCTGTCCAATCGGACGATTGAACACCACGCGTTCGTTAGCATAGGCAACTGCCTTTTCAATAAACCACTTCGCGTCACCGATACACTCCGCAGCAATCAATATCCGCTCGGCATTCATACCAGAGAGAATGTACCGAAATCCCTTTCCCTCCTCTCCGATCAAGGCATCAGTGGGCACCTCCATGTCCTCAAAAAACACTTCCGTCGTTGAGTGATTCATCATGGTACGAACCGGACGAATCATTAACTGTGATTCTGGTATTTTCCGGGTATCAACCAGGAGCGTCGATAATCCGTCGCTTCGCTTTTTCGCCTGATTGATTGGTGTCGTACGACACAATAACAGCATCAGATCAGAGTGTTCCGCTCGGGAGGTCCAGATTTTCTGACCATTCACGATATAGCAGTCGCCAGAACGAATTGCAATGGTGCGCAATGATAATGTGTCGGTCCCGCTATCAGGTTCGGTCACACCGAACGCCTGAAGTCGAATGGAGCCATCTGCAATGCCGGGCAGGTATTTATCTTTCTGTTCATTCGAGCCGTGACGCAGTACCGTTCCCATGATGTACATCTGAGCATGGCACGCAGCAGCGTTTCCACCTGATCGGTGAATTTCCTCCAGTATGGCAGCGGCGGCAGAAATTGGCAGTTCATAGCCACCGTACTGCTGCGGAATAAGCGCACCAAGATAGCCAGAACGCGTCAGTGCATCGACGAATTCTTCGGGGTATGAACGATTTCGGTCACAGTTTTGCCAGTAGTCTGATCCAAAATCGAGACAGAGTTTTCGGACTCCATCACGTATGTCCTCGTGGTCAAGTTGGTACTTCATTATCTACAAGTCTGCCGTGTGAATATCACTCCTGTGTTTCGTTGAACATTTTCGAGGAGTTGTGTTAGATGCATCGCATGTTTACGGAGATACTTGAGGATTTTAACAAATTGATTACACATAACTTTTTGATATTGTGTAGAAGTTCAGTCAATAAAACCAGAGTCCACAATATTTCTCAACCAGTGATGTCTACAGGAATCATCGATTTAACACCTTGAAATATGAACATCATCTGTTCATATTTCAAGGAAAATGGTTACCGACCTTGTCGGTCTCGCAAGCGAATTGAGTCTGTGAGAGAGACGGACGTTGCATGTGCTGTTCTCAACCAAGCCCGGAAGGAAGACATGGCGGCTTTTGTTGAAAAGCGTAAGGTAAACTAGAAGAATCGTTAATATAAGATCATGTTTCTACCCATTATTCGCAATTTGGCACGAAAAAATCTACTTTTTCGTACGCATTGAATGACAAATGAATGTCGACTCACACCAACACAGATTATTTTTGAAATCGCTCGAAATTCTTGCTGAGAAGTATCACAGCCGAGATGATCACTCATTCAATGTATTTTGCGCTCTGCGTTCGCCCTCCGATGAAGTAAATCTGCATTCTCGATTTCTGATCGCACTGCTCAATCACTGTAAGCCGGGTGATGAGTGTTTGAGAAATTTGAGTGATTTCTTAGAAAAAGTGTGTGAATTCGAAAGAAAAAGAAATTTTGGTGACTGCGCACTTGGCAGTGTTCATGTTGAGAGAGAAATGCACAATATCGACATTCTGATATTACATCGTAAGAAGAAGGAAGCAGTAATCATCGAAAACAAGATTTATGCACGTGACCAACCTAAGCAATTACAGAAGTACGCACAAACTCTGAAAGAAGACGGAATTCCGAACCCGCATTTGGTTTACTTGACTCTGGATGGTCATGAGCCATCAGAAGATAGCAAAGGGAACTACCATGTTGAATTAATTTCATACAAAGACCAGATTGTGCCGTGGCTGGAACGCTGCCAGGAAAGAGCATATGATGAGCCGGAATTGCGAGAGACAATTTCACAATACATTGCTCTAATTCGAGAGTTGACGGGAATTGGAATCAGAGGTGAACACATGAAAGAACTGATGAAATTGGTTCTAGAAGGCGAAAACATTGGTTTAGCTTTCGATTTGGATGCGACAATGCTGGAAGCAAAAGTTTTTCTTCTGAAGGAACTTTGGAAAGACATTGAAACAGCGCTCAAGGATCAAATTGACGAGGGGAGCTTTCCATTTGATGGCAAAGAGACCCCTATGGAAGGTTATGGTGTGAATGAGTCAAATATCTGGAATTTTTTTACATCTAGAAAAATAATCTGGTATGGAATGTGGTACAGGATAGGACCGCCATTCGAAGGAGCCAGGCTCGGAATTGAAATTGGTTACGAAATGATTTACGGCGTAAGGTGCGACGAAGGAAATACAAATTCGCGTCTGTACACAAGTCTTCAGAGATTGGACAAAGAACTCGGCCCTAGTAAAGACTCGAACAATTATTGGTGGCCTTGGTGTCAGCAAGCAGGCAGAGATTCACGAGAAGAATTTAATTTTCGAAAACCCAATAGGGAGTGTTTGTTGTTTCTGTCCGACCGAGTCAGAAGAAAAGAATTTTCTGAAGATGTTGCGAAAAAAACTGTTGAGTTGTGGCAGACATTGCAAAATTTGTCGAATTGAATTTGAGGTTCGAATCATACTGGGTTTGTCCTCAAACAACAGGATCATTTGAGGGGGATGTGAATTGAAAATACCATGATTATTGAAGAAGCAAATCTTGTATCGCTGCCTGCAATAAGTCCGGCAAGTAACCTTATTACCGATTAGTGATCTGCCACGTTTGAGCGACAAATTACTGAGCTACAATCCAAAATTTATTTGCTTGAGATGGAATTTGGCAAAATCCAATCTCTTGCTAATGAGAGTAAATAAATCATGCTGCAAGCGTCTTTATCTTCTGAAAACTACGATACGTTATTGGTTGAATCAATCAGTGATCACATTTTCATCGTAACTTTAAATCGACCAGAGGCTTCGAACGCCTTCAACACCCAGATGGTCCGGGACATTTATCAGTTGTTTGAAGGAATCGCGCTAAATCAGACTGATTACCGCTGTATAGTCGTTACGGGTGCCGGAAAACGGGCGTTTTGTGCTGGTGCCGACCTAAAGGAAAGGCGTGGAATGGACGACTCAGTTTGGTCAAGACAGCATCTGGAAATCGAACGCATGGTGAGAGCGATCAAGGATTGTCCCATTCCCGTCATCGGAGCAGTTAATGGTGCGGCTTACGGTGGAGGATGTGAACTGGCATGCTTAATGGATTTCCTCTATGCTGCAGAATCCGCGCGATTTGCACTCCCGGAAACTGGACTCGGGATCATACCCGGGGCGGGCGGAACTCAAACATTACCGCGCTCTGTTGGCGAGCGTCGCGCCAAGGAGATCATTTTGACAGGCAAGTCGTTTTCAGCCAAGGAGGCATTTGAGTGGGGTCTGGTGAATGAAATCGTACCTTTTGATCAACTGTTAGATGCGGCCATTGAAACAGCAGAAGTGATTTGTGCCAACGCACCCATCGCAATCCGCCAGGCTAAACAGTCCATTCAAAAGGGAATGCAAATGAGCCTGTCCGATGCACTGGCATTTGAAATTGAAGCATACAACCGAACGGTTCCAACCCGCGACCGGCGCGAAGGTGTTCAAGCATTCAATGAAAAACGCAGACCAAATTTTGAGGGACACTAAGTGAAGTGTAGTTGGCGACTAACACAGCATCAAACTCTATTGCATTGCGCTAAATCAATTGTCACTCTGTAATGTCGATGCCAGCAACTGAGCGACGGTTTTGGAACGCCTGACATTTCGATTGTTAGCGATGTAGAAAAGAGCTTGATCATCGAGAGGCATGGAACGAAAATATCCTTATTTTTCAATAGTATAGAATTAATATCATTAATACGTTCCACGAAATATGGAACGATTTCGCCTATTTACCATGTTTCTGGGTAATTGGGTGGTTTTCGTGCAATCCAGTACGTTGTGCTTTTGCATCATACCCACTGCTAAAATTGAGAAGGTTTTCATGGTTTCTAACCACAATTCCCTCGAAGATTTCTCTGTACACGAATCAATAGAGGTAGGAAACGAAATCATCCAATCTTTGTCCTGTCGACCTGATTGAAATTTAGCCTTTTCCGCTTCCGTTTAACCAACTTGATTCCATTACGCTCAATCATCACACTGCAAGGCGAATTCCAACAACTGTGCGACGTGTATAGATTGCCTGCCAGTACCCAGTTCGATCTGGTGGCGACAGGATGTTCCGTCTGCAACTATGATTGTGCCCTCTGTCGCCTCGCGAATCGCTGGTAACAAATCAAGCTCCGCCAACTTGGTTGAAATGCGCCAGGTATCCCTACCGTAGCCGAATGCACCAGCCATACCGCAGCATCCGGAATCAATGACACTTGACTTCAATTCGGGAATTCGTGCTAGCGCACTTTCCACAAAACTCATCTGATCAAATGATTTCTGATGACAGTGACCGTGAATCAAGGCAACCCGATCAATGGGTTTCAGTTTGAGGTTGGGGTTTTCTTTTTCCAGGAACTCTTCGAACAGGAAAGAATTTTTTACCAGCAACTCCGAGGTATCTCTACGCACCAATAGTGGAATCTCGTCTCGAAGACCGAGCAAACAACTCGGTTCCAGCCCTACAATCGGAATACCCTGTTTTAGGTAGGAGTCAACTGCTGTCAGCAATCGGTTTATTTCCAGCTTTGCCTCTTCAATCATACCATTCGTCAGATAGGTACGCCCGCAACACAAGGGACGTCGACTGTCATCTGAAACAGGAAAATGAATGCGATAGCCCGCCGCGATCAAAACACTTACCGCGGCGCTTAGATTATCCGGCTCAAACCACCTGTTGAAAGTGTCAGCGAACAGAACTACCGGCTTGCCATTGGATGGTCCTAGGCTTTGAGATTGTAAAAATGGATTTCGATGCCATGCTGGTAACGGACGGTCACGACTCAATTGCGTAACGGATTCCAGAACTGTACGGACAGTTGAAGATTTGGAAAATAGATTACTGATCCATGACAAATGACTGGCATGTGGCGCGAAACGTGGCAAATGACCGATCAGCTTCTGGTGGGTTGTAACACCGTGAGCTCTTGACATGGCGGCCGTAGTTTCAATCTTCATTCTGGCCATGTCAACTCCAGTCGGACATTCGCGTCGGCAGGCTTTGCAACTGACACAGTATTTCATCGCTTCCCGCATCGCATCAGAGGTCAATGCATCCGTACCAAGTTGACCCGAAATAGCGAGACGCAGAATGTTCGCTCTGCCCCGGGTTACATGCCGCTCATCCTTTGTTGCGCGGTATGAAGGACACATCACACCGCCAGAGAGTTTTCGACAGGCGCCATTGTTATTGCACATTTCGACTGCGCCTTGAAAACCACCACCTTGACCAGTCCAGCCTCGCCAATCCAAGACAGTGCTAATTTCAGGTACGGTGTATTCGGGCGGGAAACGGAATAATCGAGCATCATCCATCTTTGGTGGATTGATGATTTTCCCTGGATTCATTATTCCATCCGGGTCACACAACCGCTTAATTTCACCAAAAGTTTCGACCATTCGTTTGCCGAACATCTTCTCGTGGAACTCCGAACGACACAACCCGTCTCCATGCTCTCCAGAGTGCGACCCCTTGTATTGAAGTACCATGTCAAAGCACTCTTCGGCAATGGCGCGCATTGCCTTGATATCCCGTTGCTCGCGCAGGTTCAAAACAGGGCGAACATGTAGACAACCCACAGAAGCATGCGCGTACCAGGTTCCTCGGGTACCATGCTTATGGAATATTTCTGAAAGTCTGGCGGTATACTCGGCCAAGTCTTCAAGGTCGACAGCACAGTCTTCCACGAAAGATACCGGCTTGCGATCATCTCGCATAGACATCATGATGTTGAGGCCAGCCTTTCGAACTTCGAACACCGAAGCCTGAAATTTTCGGTCAATTGCATCAACCACGCCGCCTCGGGATTGTTTAGGATTTGCAAACTGGTATCCGAGTTCAGCCATCAAATCACTCAGCGCCTTGAGACGGCGAAAGTTCTCGTGCTGATCACTTTCGGCAAATTCAACCAACAGCAAAGCCTCTGGTTCACCATTGACCATTTTTTTAACAGTGTCTCGAAACATCTCAATTTCGCGGGACAATTCAATCATCGTCCGGTCGATGAGTTCAACAGCAACTGGTCCCAATTTGACGATGTGCTGAGCTGATTCCATTGCTGCATGAAATGTTGGGAAGTGACAGATGCCGAGCAATTTATTTTCTGGAATTTGAGAGAGTTTCAGGTCGATTGCGCGACTTAGTGCCAAGGTGCCTTCTGATCCAACTAGCAAGTGCGCTAGATTGATTGAATCGTTCTGAGGAACCAGAGCATCAATGTTGTAGCCGCCGACCCGTCGCATTTGCTTCGGAAACCGCAAATCAATCTCTTTGTGCTCTCGTTCACCGATATCGATGAACTGCTTGAATAGAGGCTGAAGACTCGCAGACTTCACAGCTGTCTCACCAAAGTCAAGCGTTTCACCACTCGGCAGCAAAGCATCCACAGCAATGACATTGTCCCGCATCAAGCCATATCGGATGGATCGGCTCCCGCAGGAATTGTTACCGGTCATACCACCGATTGTTGCTCGACTTGCAGTTGAAACATCTACAGGAAACCAGAGTCCGTGGGGCTTGAGAAATCGATTCAACTCATCAAGCACAATTCCACCTTGAACCCGACAACGCCAATTTTCGATGTCGAGATCAATAACCCGATTCAGGAATTTGCTGTAGTCCAGCACGATTGCATGATTGACTGTCTGGCCGCATTGCGATGTCCCACCACCCCGGGGCAAGATCGGAACTCCCTGCTGTCCTGCATAGCTGACAGTCTCTACAACATCGTTCTCGTGCTCTGCAAGAACAACTGCCAGGGGCATCATCTGGTAGCTTGAAGCATCGGTTGCGTATCGTCCGCGATCAAAAATGCCGGCCAGCACTTCGCCTTTGACACGTTTCGTCAAGTCACGCTTTATTGTGGCTGTATCAGACATTACTCCAGTTAATCAGGTAGTCAAATTCAGTCGAGTGCATTTTACTTAGGCGCTGAAGGGGTAATGGATTCCAGAGTGCTTACAATGGGAGTTGAAATTTCGTCGAACGATTGGTTCCGATCAACCGATTTTCTTGATTTTAGCTAAGCTTGTTGACCAAGCAGACAGGGGTTCAACATTTCAAAAAGCAGGCTGAAATCAAAACCAAGTATACTTTGATGTTTCTTTACATTTCCTTGCGTCAAATTCCCAAATTTCAATGACTTCGATTCCTATCATCAACATTTCTCCGCTGCAGAACGAATCTGATTCTGTGCTTAAATCTGTCGGAAAAGAACTGCGCTCCGCATCTGAAAATGACGGATTCTTTTACGTCGCTGGACACGGTGTAGATACCGATGTAATCAGTTCGACTTTTGAAACAGCCAAACAATTTTTCTCGCTACCTAAAGAAAAGAAGGCCGAAATTCAAATGTCCGATACCCACCGCGGTTTTTTGTCGATTGGGGGGTCAACCATGGAGGGTTACAGTAGCGCCGACCAGAAAGAAAGCTTTATTTGGGGAATTGATGAAAATCTCGATGACCTTTCATCAGAAAACCAGAATCAACTAATCGCACCAAATCGCTGGCCGAATGAACCCGCTAAAATGCGCTCGGTGCTTAACACTTTTTTTGATGAAGTTCACAATTGCTCCCGGAAGATTCTCCGTGCACTAGCTGTCTCTTTGGATGAATCTCCAGATTTCTTCACCCGAAACTTCAATCGCCCAACTTCCAGAGGATCACTAATTTATTACCCAGCGACTGAAGAGCACTCCAATGGCTACGGTGTATCGCCACACTCAGATTTCGGATGCCTGTCCATGCTCTTGCAAGGTGGCCCAGGCCTAAGCGCCCAATCCGCCGATGGCAACTGGTACGAAGTAGAACCGATTCCGAATACATTTGTTGTCAACATCGGAGACCTGCTGTCACGCTGGTCGAATGGTCGTTTCCGTTCAGTTCCACATTTTGTTGTCAATAAGGGTGGCCAAGCGCGTTATTCAATTGTTGTATTTGTAGACCCTGATTCCCACACCGTCATTGATCCAATTCTTCACAATGGCGAAACCGCACAATTTGAACCAATCACCTGCGATGCTTATGTCAGCGGTCGGTTCAATCGATCTTTCGCATATCGAAACTAATCGATGAAATGACAGCCTGGATCAAAATGCTCTCTGACGAAGAGGCGACAGGAGAAGCAAAAGAGGCTTTAGAAACGACCCGAACGCCACACGGAACAGTGGACAACGTGATGCGTATTCACAGTCTGCGTCCAAAAACCATGCATGGCCACGTTTCACTGTATCGAAGCGTACTCCACAGCAGCGATAATTCGCTTCCAATCTGGTTTCTTGAAACCGCTGGAACCTATACCAGCCTTCTCAACAAGTGTGATTACAGCGTTGCACATCACAGCACAAATCTGCGCAAACTGGTGAGCGACGACGTACGCTATGAGCAGATCATTTCAGCTTTGAAAAACCGCCAACCACATTGCGCCTTTCAAGATAAAGAATTGGCAATGCTAATCTACGTGGAAAAGCTGACACTCGCGGTTGACTCTATGCTTGAGTCAGACATTGAGGCTCTATTTCAGGCGGGATGTGATGACGGTGAAATCCTGGAGTTAAACCAGGTAGTCGGTTATTTCTGCTACGCCAACCGTCTGCTCAATGGTTTAGGCGTCACTACCAAGGGTGATGTGATCGGATACTATTGAACACATACTTCGGAGTTAATTTATCCCGAAAAACGAAATAAAGCATTGATAAATATCCACAAAAAGACCTTCCTTGGTTTGAAATTCAGGTGTTGATGGAAAAATCCTGTTCCTCGACGCAAATTTTCTAACAATCGTCTGCCAAAGGAGGCCTTGGGCATCAACTGCAAGTATCTGACATCACCGCGGTAATGTTGCCTTCATTGAAAGACAAATAGCGAGTAAACATCGCATTGGAACCCAGATTGAAGCATTCTGCCAAGCAAGGCGCTACAGTAATGTCCGTCGGCACTATGGCACCGATGCCAAGAATACGGGTTTGACCCTTTGCATTCGTCACTCACCACAGGCGACGCCCTTTCAGCGACCTGGTTAGAAGATTGAACAGACGGCATCAGCGAAGTTTCTGGCACAGCCTTTCTGTGTTCAGAGTTGGGTTGTGGGATTACTACGGCAAGAATACATAGTTGCAGAAGCATGTCCGCAATATGCGCCATGGCCAAGGATATGCTTGAGTTCACATGAGGCCGCTTCAGTCAGTCCCGGCTCGTCACCAAATTCCACTGCAAACGAATATTTTTACAATAGCAACTGAACGAATTATCATACCGAAAAGATTACGAGCTGTTAAACTGGAAAAATAATTAACGCTGGCTGCATTTCAGTTTTTTGCTGGTGCGGAACTCAGTTGCAGAATGACGATAGTAGGAGGAACGGCATGCCAAAAGTGATAGGCAATCCAATGCAGATTGCGGCAGGGCGAGAGGGCCTTGCGAGGTTTATCCGGACATTAGATCGCAGTGCACCGCCTTATTTTGCGGGGCGCAAGCGGTTGCTGTCGGATATTGAGGATGCCTGCATGGATGTTTGGCACTGTCATGAGAACAGGCTGACGCAGGAGAAGGGTTCAACGTGGATGATTTACGGTGCGCCCGGTGCGGGCAAATCATCGGTTCTGGAATATCTGCGGTATACCTGGCAGCAGGGCTCATACATGACTCTGGATGCGGCCGGATGCGAGCGGCCGGGACCGACTCCGACGTTGATGTACTTCGGCAGCGCCGAAGCATATTTGCTCGAAGAGTTCTTTGAAAAACTGGTGGATGTAGTAACACAGGGCCAGACAAAGGACGTGTTTGCACAAATCAGCGAGACCCTGCGCGTCAGCGGCGGCGGGGATGCGGTGTTGGTTAAAGGCGGCATTGAGCATGAGACGACAGAACATCATGATGCGGTCAGAGCCACATTGGCGGCGGTGGCGAAGGTGCTGCCACCCAGTAAGTGGAAGCGGCCTGTGGTGGTCGCCATTGATGAGGCGCAGAATATGCCTGGCGATGAGAACTCGCCGGTGGGCTTGCTGCTTCAGGCGTTTCACGAAAGCCAATTCAATCTGCCGGTGTTTGTGCTGCTGGCGGGGCTGTCGGACACGAAGATGCGGGTCAGGAAACTGGGACTGTCGCGGCTTTCGAAAAACAGAGTCTGTTCACTGAATGGTTTGGATGCGGCTGAGGTGGCGGAACTGAAGGCGGGGTTCTGCGCCCATTTTGAGATTGATCTGGGCCGATATTCGGATGACTTCGATGCGCTGCTGCAGCGGACGGACGGTTGGGCGGCACATCTGCAGAACTGTCTGCAGGCGTTCAGTGAAGTGTATCTGGAGACGCAGTGCGAGATTGAGGCGGTGGACTTTGCCAGAGTCGAACAGTTGAGTCTGGCAACGCGCATGGAGTACTATCACGCTCGCAGAAGCGAAGCGATGCAAATGTCTCGCAAGCTGCTGGGTTTGGTGATGGAACAGCTGAAAGGAGGTGAACAGTCTGATGAAATTCTGGAGATCATCAATAGGACTGATGATGATCATGCCGGGATCCGGGATTTTGGATTGCATCTGCCACCCGGCATGAGCGCGCAGGCTTACTATAACGACCTGATTCACAGCGGTGCACTGCAGGAGCGCGATGACGGGGAGGTGGTCTGTCCAATTCCGAGTTTCCGGCAGTATCTGATTGAGATGTCCAAGCGGACCGCTGGCGACGGTTCAGCAGATGGAGTGGGATATTCAAAGCGCGAGGCACCAGCACAGCTGCACTACGGCTTCACTTGGGATGCGCTGCAGCGCATTGAGGCGGCACATGAGATTCAGCCGGCACCTTGAACTGGCATCTGGCCTTGTCTGACACTTATGCTGCAGTCAAACGCAGGCACGCCAGCAGACTTGCCCTCTGTACAATGTATTGGTGGGAGTGGCCGCCATTCAGCACTTCAATTCATGGTGCGTGACGACCAGTGTTTCGAGCTGGGAAGCTCTCTTCGATAAATCTTCTAGCTGTCGGGAATCTCAGTACTATGAACAGAAAAAATCATCTTTTCCGTATTGTTGGCAAAATATGGATCACATCCGTCAGTCGGCAGTTTCTGATTTGCGAATCTTGAATATTGATTCATTCCCAAAATTGAGTTGAGGAGAACTGACCGACAAGCAGAATTCAGGTCATTCACATGAGCAAACAATATTCCGACATCAAATGGAATGAAACTCGAATTCAGTCGAGTCTCGATTTTACCTCTCCAGGAAAGCGGTCCGGCGACCTGCGCCTGAAGTACTCCGACAATCAGACCCCCTTGGGTTACATACCCATTCCTGCGGGTGTAATCATCAATGGAATCGGTCCAACAATCCTCTTGACCGGCGGTGTACATGGCGATGAATTTGAAGGCCCCATTTCTCTTGTCAAGTTTCTTCGTGAAACCAATGTTGACGACATTCAGGGACGAGTGATCATTTTTCCGGCAATCAATGCTCCGGCCTTGAATGCCTCGGCCAGAGTTTCACCACTTGATGATGGCAATCTAAATCGAGCGTTTCCCGGAGACCCCAACGGAACTCCAACTCAGGCCATCGCTCACTTCATTGAAAGCGCGGTGATGCCAGTCTGCGATGTAGTTATTGACCTACACGCGGGTGGTAAAGCCTACTGGTTTTCTCCCTGTTCGATGGCAACCTATGATAACGACCCAACTCGTCAGGCGATGATTATGGAACTGGCAGATGTATTTGGCTGCCCCTTAGTTTGGGTGATGGGAATTTTCAATGATGATCGTAGTGTGAATGGTGCTGCTGTTCGAAACAAAATCCCGTCAATTGCGGCCGAACTAGGCGGTACCGGCCACGTCTCTCCGGAAACCATGAAGCTTGGAGAGCAAGGCATCCGTAACTGTCTGCGTCACTTGGGAGTTTTGTCAGGTGAAGTTGAACCGCGAAAAGAACCGGCAACATTTTTCAAGATTGTTGATGCGAATCAAACTGTTTATGCAACGCACCGCGGCTTGTTTGAACCTGCCTTCACACCCGGTGACCGCGTTTCAGCTGGCGACCTGGTTGGCTATATTCATAGCATCAACCATATAGAAGAACCGCCCATCCGAATCGAATTTCCAGTCGGCGGAGTAGCTTATGTGCGATGCCATAGGGGCTTGGTTGAGCATGGCGAAGGTCTCGCAGTGGTTGGCGTTGAATCCGACAATTCCGGTGAAGAATTCGAGCGGAACGCGTATTGAGAATGACACAGCAGACTTGCTATGGATAATCAGTGAACGCCGCGTTGGTACACGCGGCAGCCCATACTCCATGTTTCTCGTATGTTTGCGGAGTCACCGAGAATTATCAGTGCAAACAACTTCTCTGATACGGATTGCGACTGCTCAAATCTTTGCTGTATCAATCGTTCCCCGCCATCGTCCAGTATTACGAAATCCGCTTCTTTACCGACTTCCAGGCTACCTACGTGCTCATCTATTTTGAGCGCCTGTGCACCGCCTAAAGTCGCGAGATAGAAAAGATCCAACTCGTCGACATTTCGGTCGCCACCAAGACTCACCACCTTGTACATCTCGTGCATGGTCTTAAGCATTGAAAAACTCGTACCTCCACCCACATCTGTACCAAGCGATAAACCAATGTGATAGTCATCCAGTTGATTTAGTGGCACCAAACCGCTACCAAGAAAAGAATTAGATGTTGGACAAAGTGCAATTGATGCACCAGAATCCGCAATTCGCTGCTTCTCAGAGTCACTCAAATGAATGCAGTGAGCGAACACCGAATGGTCCGTAACCACACCAAACTTTTCATAGACACCCAGATAGTCTGCACAATCTGGATAAAGTTGCAGTGTCCATTCATTTTCTGGCAGTGTTTCTGCCAGATGTGTGTGAAACAAAAGGTCAGGATACCTTTGCACCAACCGTCTACATAACTCCATCTGCTTGAGTGTAGATGTCGCTGCAAACCGCAATGTGATGGAGTAGCGTTGACGTCCTTTGCCATGCCATTTTTTAATAAGTCTCTCCGTTTCGGCTTCGCCGCCATCACTGCCATCAAGCAAGCCTTCTGGTGCATGCCTGTCCATAAGCACCTTTCCTGCCACCATTCGAAGGCCCCGCGTATGCGCCTGTTCAAAGAAAACATCTGTAGAGTTTTCATGAACCGTTGGGTAGACCTGTGCGCACGTTGTTCCATTGCTGACCAACTCGTCAAAGAATTGTGATGCAACGGCTGCTGAGTGATTTGGATCACTAAACCTGAGTTCTTCAGGAAACGTGTAGGTCTCAAGCCACTCCAGCAGGCCGGGCGCGGGTGAACCGATAATCCGCGTTTGAGCATAGTGGATATGGGTATCAATGAATCCGGGACAAATGAAACAGCCGGGAAATTCAAGAATTGGAAATTGCTCCTGAAAGGAGTCTAGACATTCTGTCGTCTGAGCTATAGATTCGACGCGCCCATTCGAGATGACCATAATGCCATCTTCAATGAAACGGAATGCCTTTGAACTCTGTCTTGGGTTTGCGACAAAGTCAAATATTGCGCCGCGGATGCCAAATTTTTTCATTTCTTCAGACAAACGAATCAATATTCAACCCGTCGATTTTATACAAATCATTGAATTTAGGAGTTCTCCCAAGTTGCCCTGTAAATCTCTCACTAGCTAGTTGGGTTTTAATTTAGGGTTTCTGTCGATTTTTTGAGGTAACAAATGTCAGCTATTCGGAAGCTGAAATAGCCTTATGCCGCGTCTAGCGTCGCAAAGCGCTAATATGCCCCGATAGATGATATGGAATTCCCTTGCCTCTAACTAGTTTATTTCTGTTCAATCTACTCTAACTGCGCGGGTGAGAGGATTCCATATCATCTAGACTCTACCGAAATTTCAGTATAAACGTTGATAGTTTTTGCATTCTGGTGCTATATTTCCAGTTAACATATCCGTCACGCCTCTTAACAATGCGCAACCTTGACGGCTTTTTTTATACGCTACGAGGCTTCTCGGTGCTTGAAAGCTACAGCAGATTGGTACCGACCGATTTCCCGCCATATGCTGAGTTTGACTCCTTTTGTGAGAAAGGACGACAGGCGAGAATGGAGTCTCGATTTTTTGGAGCAAGCCCATATGCTGCCCTGCCGCAATAGGCATCATTTCGGAATTGTTTGCCTGATTTAATTCAGATTACAAGGGTAAGACGGTACGTACGAAAAGTATTACGGAAAGAGCCATCAGGACGAAAAGCGCAATCTTCTTAAATGTCTCTGGATCGGTTTTGATAAAGCCGTGATTGCCAACCCAGACACCTACGATCAGTATCGGCAAAAATATCAGTGTGCGCCAGTAGACAGTTGTGTCAATCAGACCCTGAGTCGCGAACATGGCGGTTCCAACACTATCGGTGCCGATGAAATAGGTGATGATCGAGGCGCGTCCTGCAACTAATCCAATCGGTGATGAGAAGTAGAATAGGACGACAGGTGGACCCACGATCCCCATGCTTCCGTTCAGAACACCAGCCATGAGCCCAACCCCAAATGTTGCCAATGATCCAGGTTGTTTCGCGAGTGCAAAACCGCGAAGTATCAAAACCGCAGCAATGAAGACGACAATGCTGAGCGCTAAATATATTGGCGTGGCGGGTAAATTAGGGGAATAATCGTTTATAGTTGACAAGTGTAAAATCAATCCGATTTTTTCGATTTTTTGGAAGATTTCTGTCGGTCCGGGTTCTGCATGGATTTCGGCTTCACACCCATCAGAATGGATACGACATCGTCAATTTCGAAGTCGGTCATGGGCGGAACATCGCCTGGCGGAGCCGGTTTTCGAGACTGCTTTGACACGATTGAATGCCGGTCAGTGAATGCGGCCATCCATTCCGTCGATCAGCTCGACGTACTTCAACCGTTTGCCGAACAGTCCGCAGATGGTGGTGTCGATCTGGACCATGGTATCCAGTTCACGAACATTCTGCCGGGCGCTGAACTCGTCCACATACTTCTGCAGGTGCTTGGGACTCATTTTGTGATACACGCCGTAGTAGCCGCGCTTCAGACATGACCAGAACGATTCGGCGCCATTGGTATGCGCCTGACCCCTGACATATTCACCAACCGAATGTCTGACTGTCTCATGCCTGTAGCCATGCTGCTGAAGTCCTTCATAGGCGCTCGCATCATCCGTATAGACCGTTGAGCCTTCTGAAACGCTGTCACAGACAATCTGGTGCAGCGTGATGGCCTTGGTATCGGCCACCCTGAATGACTTGATCTGCCTGCTGGTGCGTTCCTTGATGCCAACCACCGCAGTTTTGCCGACCACCCCTCGCCCAGCGTTGAGCTTCTTATCCTTATGTTTGTTCTTCTCCCGGCCACCCAGATAAGTCTCGTCCACTTCCACCTGACAGCCAAACAGCTGTGATGCATTGTTCGCCCAGGCCGTTCTGATCCGGTGGGCCATGAACCAGGCATTCGACTGATGCATGCCGATGTCGTTGGCCAGCTTGTAACTCGAAACCCCTTTCAGTGACGTCGACAGCAGATAAATGCCCATCAGCCATTTCCGATACGTGATGTTGCTGCCTTCCATGAGTGTTCCGGTCTTGACGCTGAAATATTTGCGGCACGGTCTGCACCAGTAGGGCATGGTCTTATGACTGGCCTGACGGGTCTTTGTCGATTCGCACCGCGGACAGATGCGCCCGTCTTTCCAGCGCAGCGATTCGATGTATTCCATCGCATCGGACTCCGTCGCAAACTGTTCCAGAAACTCGTAAAGGCTGACACGCTTTCGGTCTTTTCTGCTCTTGTGCATGAAATATACTTCCCACCTGATTTTTCTACGTTGGAAAGTATATTTCAAAAAGTTGGTTTTGTCAACTATTAACGATTATTCCCTAAATTAGATAGGGCATAAATTCCGATTGGCGTCGCCGCCCAACTGCCTAGCAGTAATATTCCGATGGACCGCCAACATACCTTTTTCCAAATCTGCGGCAGGAGCGTGATGCTGGTGACTACCTCAAACATCAGAACCATCGGAACAACCTGAAGGGGTGGAAGCACGAGCGATAGACTGGTCACCCAGAGCATTGATGCACCGAAGCCGGTATAGCCTTTGAGGTAAGCGCCCGAAAACACAGCGATGAGACTAAACAGGAGACTCGAAGCTGTAAGTCCTGTCAGGCTGAGAATCTCACTTAGTATCCCACTCATGCTCCCCTCACTCACTCTTAAGATATCAACGGCGCAACATATGCGTTATTTTGCGTTCGATGCTTGATTGGTTGTGAACAGTGAAAAACGACTCAGTAGCCTTGCCATTACAGCCGACCTACTCGCCGATACTTCCCAAACACTCAATAAAGTTAGGGATCAAGCTCACCACATGGTCCACTTCTGAGCTGAAGGTGATAGGTTATAAAATTTTGTGGGGAAAAACTCCTTTCCACTGAGCCTAATACTTTTTACCTACAGAAATTCCAGATACAGAAAAATTTTTCGAAATATGGTGCTAGACCGACTAGTAAAACTATTTTCCCGAAAGTCGTAAGTATCCGTCCCGAGTTTGCGGTGCCTTGACTCCCAACAGACGGCTGCCAACCTGAGTTTTCAATATCTGCGCAGTTCCCCCGCCAATGGTGAACATTCGTACGTCTCGATACATTCGCTCCAATGGCTCCTGATCACCGTATCCTCGAGCACCAAACAACTGCAGGGCATCGCTTACAACTTTGATGGCGCTTTCAGACGCAAAGAGCTTTGCCCTGGCAGCCAATAGGGGGTCTGGAAACTCGCTCTCCCCTCCTTCGGCGGACTTCGCCGCTTCGTAAAGCAATAATCGCGATGCATGGACTGACGTATCCATTTCTGCAATCATCCACTGCAAGCCTTGAAACTCAGCGAGCGGTCGTCCAAACTGGTGCCGGTCAGTCATATAGCGCTTTGCTTGGTCAAGTGACCCGGCCGCTATACCCATCGCAATCGTTCCCGCTCCGACTCGTTGACTGTTGTATGCATTCATTAGATCAGCAAAGCCTCGACGAAATCCTGATGGTGTTGGAAGCATCATTGCTTCGTTGACCTCAAGGTCATTGAAATGGAGTTCGGCTTCTGGCATTCCGCACAAACCCAGGGTATGTTCTCGACGGGCAACAGTAAATCCGTCAGGCTTTATGTTGTTAGTTGGATCGTAATGAACCAGAAATCCCCCAATGCCAAGGTCTTGTCCCTCTTCATCCAAAACTCTAGCAAAAATTAAATGGAGTTTGGATATTCCACCTCCGGTTATCCAGTGCTTAACTCCATTGAGAATGTATTTTGCACCCGCTTTTTTGGCAACGGTTTTCATTTCAGTAGCAGCACTGCCAGCTTCCGGCTCAGTGATACAGATCGCTGGTTTATCACCCTTGAGCACCAAAGGCGCACAGTAATTTTTCTGCTCTTCTGTGCCATAAGCCATCACTGCGCTGATGCCTCCCATATTTGACTCAACGACAATTCGTGCGCTCAGTGCACAACTACGTGCAATCTCCTCAATTACCAATACTGCTTCATAGAAAGATGCAGACTGTCCACCGTACTGCTTTGGAATCGTCATGCCCATTAGAGCTGCATCAACTAGATCGTCAACATTTTCCCAGCAGTATTCACGGGATCTATCCCACAAAGCCGCTTTTGGTGCGAACTTTTGAGACAGCTCCTTGGCAATCGACAAGAAATAAGTGGAACGATGAGATTTATTCATGAGAAAAATTAGAAGTTCAAGTTAATTGTCGCTACGTCAATTGAGTGAAACAAGCTATGCCACCCACCATTATTCCTTTGTTGAAATGGTTTCCAGTATTGGAGCTGCCCAAGCCTTGTGAATACGAATCTCATCCAAGCTGAGGCCAGAGAGTTCGTAAGGTAAAACTAACCAACGGTCGGTTTTGTTTATGAAGTATTCAGGGACTGGACGCTCCATCACTGGCCTGTACCACACGGTTGCTACCCGGATATCTTCCGGCAAATTTTTTCGTAGTTTTTGACGAAGTTTTTCTTTTACCGCCTGCATACTGTGACCGCTGCTAAACACATCATCTACCAGCAAGAGTTGATGTTGAGCTTCCAAGCGGTCGATTAAATATTCATATCCATGAACTCTGATATTTTCAGAATTCCGTATCATATCAGAGTAATTATCCATTCCGCGGTAGGACGTCCGAATGGCGATGTGATCTGTTTCCACTCCCAAATGCTGCAAGCATTCCTGCACAACGATGCCGACAGCACTGCCCCCGCGCCAGATTCCGACAATAAAGTCAGGTCGAAAGCCGCTTTCATAGACGCGTCGGCCGAGTCGAAATCCGTCCATAATCAGATCATGCTCTTCAACAAAAACTTTTTCTTGAGCGTGTAGATTTTCCATGGTGTACTATTTTAATCATGAGTGCCAAACTATACATACAAGCCCAAGACCTGCTAAACGATGCCATGCGACTCGGTGCAATGGTGGTCAACAGCGGATTTAAACCGAAATTCATCGTTGGTATATGGCGCGGTGGGACACCAATTGGTATTGGCGTTCAGGAGGTTTTGTCCTGGGCTGGAGTTGAATCAGATCATATTGCCATTCGGACTTCCTCTTACGAATCCACAATCGACCAGCGCGGCCATCTCGTGCGCGTGCACGGTTTGAGCTATCTAGTGGACAGAGTCAATGCAGAAGACGGTTTGCTTCTTGTAGACGATGTCTTCGACACAGGCTTAACCATCGAGGCGATCATTGACAAACTGCGTCGTAAAGCAAGACTGAATACACCAGAAGATATTCGGGTTGCCGTTCCCTGGTATAAACCCACACGCAACCGAACCGACAGGGAGCCTGACTATTACTTGCACGAAACGGAACGATGGATAAAATTTCCGCACTCGCTTGAAGGTTTGAGCGATGAGGAAGTTCGCACTTTCCGACCTGAGATTTGGAAAGTTCTGAACAAGTGAACCAGACTCAGGTACAGATTCCTCTGCTGCGTTCAAGCAACGACTAAAATTGACTCAGTGCAGTTTATTTAATTACATTGCAGGCAAGTTGACAATTTGAGTGTATCCCGCACGATCAGGAGGTACTACCTATGGCGAACATCACGATTCAGAATCTCGACGACGACGTGAAGATGCGCCTTTGCGTGCGCGCTTCCAAGCATCACCGCTCGGTGGAGGAAGAGGTGCGCATTATCCTGCACAATGCTGTGAAGGACTGTCAAACCGGTCCCCGGAACTTAGCGAAGTTCACTCGCGAGTGCTTCGCACCCCTTGGCGATGTAGAATTCGAACTTCCTACGCGTGGACCAATGCGCGAGCCTCCGGATTTCTCCTGAGCAACCCGCGTAGTCGTCATTGATAAGAATGCCGCTTCCGAATTCATGCGTCCGAAACCGATGCCTACCGTGGTGTCGCGGATGGCATCGATAAGCAACGACAACATAGCAGATAAAAACTGAACGATATCAGAAATATGAAATTATTGCCCTCTGCTATTCAAGCCAATTGCATCCCACAACTTGCGTGTTAGTTTTTGTGCATTGAATATTTCCATGGAAGACATTTCCATGGCAACAATTTCTCTCGCTACTTGAGAATTATTGTGTCCAGATGCTGCTGCAATACTAAACCACGCATAGGCTTGTAAATTATCTTTTGAGATTCCTTCACCTTCGTAAAACAGCCCGCCGAGATTGTACTGCGCGATTGGGTCTCCTTGCTCAGCTGCCTTAAGGTACCAGCGCACAGCCTCGGTGTTATCCTGCGGCACGCCTTCGCCGTTAGCGTACATAAAGCCGAGATTGTTCTGCGCTGGACGATGTCCTTGCTCAGCTGCCTTAAAATACCAGCGCACAGCCTCAGTGTCATCTTCCGGCAAACCTTCGCCGTTAGCGTACATCACGCCAAGGTTGTACTGTGCTGAAGGATGACCTTGTTCAGCCGCCTTGAGATACCAGCGCACGGCCTCTATGTCATCTTCCGGTACGCCTTCGCCTTTAGCATACATGTGGCCAAGGTTGTTCTGTGCTGAACGATGCTCTTGCTCAGCCGCCTTGAGATACCAGCGCGCAGCTTTGGTGTAATCCTGTGGTACGCCTTTACCGCTGTCGTACATCAAGCCTAGATTGTACTGCGCAGAAGAATGTCCTTGCTCAGCTGCCCTGAGGTACCAGCGCGCAGCTTCGGTGTAATCCTGCTGCACGCCTTCACCGTGATGGTACATCCAGCCGAGATTAAATTGTGCGGTAGAATCTCCTTGCTCAGCTAGAATCTTCTCATTTTCCAGCCCATCTGTTGCGAGCACCGGAATTGAGACCAACACAAAAATCATTAACAAATTCCTGATCGGAATTTTCATGAAATTTGCAACCAGTGTGTTGTGAAAACAAGATGACATCAGTCAGCCAAAGACCAAGTTCGTTAGTCTATCGTTGCCATTTTATTTTTAACACTATAGCAGATGACAGTAACAGGTTAGTAGCAATGACCTTTATACACACCTATGAGATTGAGCAACCGTGCCAAGAGTTTGTTTACCACCAAGAGCGTGTGTAGCGACGTTCGCGTCTGCTATCCGATCCTGGTTCAGTAACAAGTGATACTTTTTCGGTTGTATTCCGAAAAGAATTTAGTCAAATAATCCCCGGGGGTCGGGGTCATTAGAGGGAGATTAATTCGATCTTGAAGTTTTGAAAAAACTTGAGACTGTGGAATACCAGCAGGCATTCCTGGAATGGACCTAGACCGTGTTACTTAAGGTGGCTGCCAGCACTCCCGATACCCGCGCTAGGTCAAAAATGAACCAAGAAAATTCAGGGGCGCTTGAAAACTAGCACCCCTGAACAGTGATTTCTATTTATTCGACCAGTAATCGCTACTGTGGTAATGAGCCTTCGACACCCATGACGTAGTAGCTCATTCCAAGCAGGTCCCCATCGCTTAACGTAGCACCCGCTCCAATAATTTCATTACCAGACTGATCCAGAATCGGCCCAGCAAATGGGTGAAGTTCTCCAGAACGAATCGCTTCGATTGTTGCATGCGCGTCGGCAATGACGTCCGCAGGTACAGATTCTGCATTGATTTCAGATGACTTGATCATATCAGCGGCATATCCACCCCAAACGTCGCCCGATTCCCAGGTGCCGTCCAACACCGCTCTCGTACGTTCAACATAATAGGGACCCCAATTGTTAATGGCTGAGGTCAGATGAGCTCTTGGGCCAAAGGCAGACATGTCGGACGCTTGACCAATTGCCCAAACACCGCGTTCTTCAGCAACTTGAAGCGGTGCTGGCGAATCCGTGTGCTGAAGGATGACATCGGCACCCTGATCGATCAAAGCTTTAGCAGCATCGCCTTCTTTACCAGGATCAAACCAAGTGCTTACCCAAACGACTTTGATGGTTGCATCTGGATTGACGCTACGCAACCCTAGGGCGAATGCGTTGATACCTCTTACAACCTCTGGAATGGGGAAAGATGCGATATATCCAATCGTATTGGTTTTAGTCACTTGACCTGCGATTCGGCCATTAACATACCGTGCTTCATAAAAGCGCGCCAGGTAGGTGGAAACGTTATCTGCACGCTTGTAGCCGGAGCAATGCTCGAAGTGAGTATCTGGAAAACTCTGTGCAACTTTGATGGTTGGGTTCATATAACCAAAAGAGGTGGTAAAGATTAACTTGTTTCCGTCCGCGGCAAGCTGTCGAATGACTCGCTCGGCATCCTGACCTTCAGGAACGAATTCGACAAAACTTGTTTGTACTTTGTCACCGAATGCTTCTTCGACCGCAAGACGACCATCGTTGTGCTGATATGTCCAACCGTGATCACCAACCGGACCGATGTACACAAACCCAATCTTTAGGGGGTCATCGGCCAGCGCTAAACTCGAACCGATTGCGTAAGTAAATGCCGCAATGGCGGCGATTAAGAACTTTTTCATTCTCCTATTTCTCCTAATTCTTGTTTCTTCGCTGGTGATCGATTACAAAATCACCCAAAGAAATTATGCGTTAAATTTGAGCTTCTCTAAACTGCTCCATCGAATTATTTTAACACCAACAGATAGCCGCTATATCCTGCGAAAACAACCCGAATCCTTTTCATCCAAATCACTACGAACATCAAGCGAGACTCAAAAACTTAAACGATTCCCGATAATCTCATGATATTAATAATGATATCAATCAGGTGTTGGAATGGAATATCTGGCCCAGGCAGGCTGGTGCGCTCAGCTTCACGCGCGAAGCATTTCTCGAAATTAGTACCAGCACGAGTATCGTAACCAGGTAGGGCAACATTGACAGTACCTGTCCGGGTATCTGCACACCAAATCCCTGCAGATGTAGCTGGAAAATGGTTACCGCTCCAAACAGATAAGCACCAATCAGGACTCGGCCGGGTTTCCAGGTTGCGAACACCACCAAAGCCAGCGCAATCCATCCGCGGCCAGCAGTCATTTGTTCAACCCACATTGGTGTATAGGATAAAGACAGGAAAGCACCACCCAGTCCTGCCATCGCGCCGCCAAACATCACGGCAAAAAACCTGATTCTGATCACCGAGTATCCAATCGAGTGAGCAGCATCATGTGATTCCCCCACTGCTCTCAATATCAGCCCAGCTCTGGTTCGAAACAGGAAAAAATGGACAACCACGACCATTAAGACCGAGAAGTAAATCAGAAAATCCTGTTTGAACAGTAAGGGACCTAAAATTGGAATGTCTCCTAGAACAGGAATATCAAGCGCCGGCAGCTTTTCTATCGGCAAACCGATAAACGGAATTCCGAGTAGAGAACTGATGCCGATACCGAACAAAGTCAGCGCAAGTCCCGAAGCAACCTGATTGGCTAGGAAAAACAGTGTAAGCACCCCAAACAGCATGGACATGATGACACCCGCTGCAGCACCAGCAACAATTCCAAGCGCCCAGCTGCCTGTGGTTAGCATCGCGATGAACGCACTGACCGCACCGACCAACATCATTCCTTCCACTCCGAGATTCAGAATCCCGGACTTCTCCACCACCAACTCACCTGTTGCAGCAAGTAGCAACGGCGTAGCAGCACTCACAACTGTAAGCAGAATTAATTCAACTGTAGTAATGGTAGCCATTAGGTTGACCTTGCTGAACTGCTGATGCTCGCTTTTCTAAATTCAATTCGGTAGTGAATTAGAATGTCGCAGGACAGCAAAAAGAACAGCAGCATACCCTGAAATACGCCAGCAATACCGAGTGGCAAGCCAAGCTTGATCTGTACAAACTCACCGCCCAGATAAGATAATGCTAGCACCAAACTGGCAAACAATATACCGACGGGATGCAAGCGTCCCAGGAAGGCAACAATAATTGCTGAAAAGCCATAACCGGGAGAGATAATCGGCTGCACCTGCCCAATCAATCCTGAAACTTCGATAATGCCGGCCAGCCCAGCGAGCCCTCCAGCACCCAATAAGACACACCAAATCATGATGTTTGATCGAACCCCGGTATATCTTGCAGCATGAGGCGCCAATCCAGATACTCTGACCTGAAATCCTGCCAGAGTTCTGGAGATCAATACCCAACCTGTGATGATCGCCAGCAAAGCAAATATCGTGCCTAAATGCAATCGTGTCCCAGACACAATTACCGGCAGTGTCGCCACGTCTTGAAAAATAACGCTTTCAGGAAAGTTGTAGCCTGCTGGATCCCGCCAGGGACCATGAACCAGAGTACTCAACAGCAAAAGTGCAACATAGACCAGTAGCAGACTGGTCAGAATTTCGTTGGTGTTAAACCGTGTTTTTAAGAAAGCTGGAATCGATGCCCATGCCATGCCACCTAAAATGCCAAGAATCAGCATGGCAGGCAGCATCAGAATATTATTCGACTCGGGAAAATAAATGACCAGAGCACTGCCAGCCAATGCACCAACGGTTAACTGACCTTCTGCGCCGATATTCCAAACATTGGCTCTAAACCCCATTGAGAGCCCTACTGCGATCATCGCCAGTGGTGATGCCTTGACTAAGAGCTCACAAACTCCATAGAGATCACTGATCGGACTGATGAAAAATGCATAGAGACTCTGTAGCGGTGGATAGCCAAGCAGGTAAAAAACAATCGTCCCCGCAATCAAACTCAGCCCCAAAGCCATAACTGGGGTCAACCAGGTCATCAACTTGGAGTGGGTCTGTCGAGGTACCAACTTAATTCGCACTGGTTTTACCTCATGCCGCTTCAGGATGAGCGCCGCCCATCAGAAGACCAATTTTCTCGGCTGTCAGACTCGAAACCGGATAGGGCTCGGATAAACTCCCGGCAAACATCACAGCAATACGATTGCACAACTCAAGCAACTCATCCAAGTCCTGTGAGATAACCAAAACTGCCGTACCATTCGCGGCCAGGTCGAGCAGTGCCCTGTGAATGGCTAATTGAGAACCTGCATCCACACCCCAAGTCGGTTGTGAAGCGAGCATCACCAATGGCTCTTGTAAGATTTCACGGCCGATCAGAAACTTTTGCAGATTTCCACCAGACAGACTGCCAGCATCAACGTGAATCCCCGCGTGTCTGACATCAAAGTCATCGCAGGTTTTCTGTGCAAAGGTTCGAGCATTTGAATAATTCATCCAAAGCTTGTTAGCTAAGTTGAAGCGCTGGTGTCCGCTCAGAAACACGTTTTCGATCAATGACATACTGCCAACGGCACCATGGCCCAAGCGTTCTTCCGGAACGATAGCCGTACCGAGTTCTCTGCGTTCACGAATACTTCGCTGTCCGCACTCAACTCCATTGATACTGATGGCGGCGTTGTCATCAGCGAGCACCTCACCAGCCAACATTTCCATCAGTTCGGTCTGTCCATTACCGGCAACGCCGGCAATTCCAAAAATTTCTCCTTCACGAACGTCAAAGCTGATGTTCTTTAATGAAATACTGCGTTCATCTTCAGCAGCCCGCGAGAGATTGCGGACCATAAATTTTGTCTCACCTGTGCTCTTTAACTCGTAAGTTGGAGGATTAAGCGACTTTCCAATCATCATTTCTGCAAGGCTTCGCGTACTTTCCTTAGTTGGGTCACATTCTGCGACCACTTTACCGTGCCTTAGAATAGTGGCGTGGTGACACAACTCCTTGATTTCTTCAAGCTTATGGCTGATGTAGAGAATTGCACAACCTTCATCAGCAAGCTGGTTCAAGACTTTGAACAGGTTGTCTGCTTCCTGCGGCGTCAGAACCGAAGTTGGCTCATCCATGATGAGCAGTTTTGGCGATTGCAGCAGGCAGCGAACAATTTCTACCCGCTGACGCTCACCAACTGATAGCGAAAATACATCGCGTTCGGGATCAAGTCCCAAACCGTAGGTATTGGAAACTTCGTGAATCTTTTGTGAGAGTCCATCGCCACCCTCTTTGGAAGAAATGGCCAGTTCGATATTGTCCCGAACCGACAGCGCATCAAACAGTGAAAAATGCTGAAACACCATGCCGATTCCAATCTGGCGCGCGTGGGCCGGACTTGTCACGCTAATCGAGTTTTCCATCCAGTACATGTCGCCTTTGTCGGCGGCATAGTATCCATAGATGATCTTGACTAGAGTGCTCTTACCAGCACCATTTTCCCCAAGAAGAGCATGAATCTGGCCCTCTGGAATTGAAATGTCAACCGAGTCGTTAGCTAAAACTCCAGGGAAAGCCTTGGTGACACCCCGAAGTTCAAGCAGCGGTGAACTCACGTTTGCACCTCAGCCTGAAGAACCGATCTCTCAGCATCTTCACTAATCGCCATGCGATTTCGAACTTCCTGCAACTGCGCAGCTGTCGAAAGAGCAATGACCGCGGGGTATTTTCCACGAATGCTGGGAAGTCCGATTGGACAGATCAGCCGCTGCAGTGTAAACGAACTAATGCCATCTTTTATTAAGCGTTGCTCGAATCTTTGCCGTTTGGTATTTGAACCGATCAACCCGAGCCAGCCAAAGTTCCGTCGCTTGAGAATATGCAAGCAAAGCTCATAATCCAACCCGTGATCGTGGGTCATCACAACGAAAAATGTCCCATCTGGCTGTGCATTTATGAAGCTGGTTAAATCATCTGGTGACAGGGCTCTTGCATTGTCCGGGATACTCGAAGGAAATACGTCTTCTCGCTGATCCACCCAGTCAATCTGAAATGACAGGTTCTGCAGCAGCGGTACAAGCGCCTTGCCAACGTGTCCGGCTCCAAACAATACAATCTTGATTGGCTTCTCATTGAGGTGCGCGATAAACCACTGAGTCGAACCTTCCGAAACCAGTTTACTGTACTCGGAGCTGCCGGCAACCAGTTCCCTAGCAGTGTCCCAAACCGAATCAGGCAGATCTTCAACATCTTTTCTGCGGGACACAACCTTAGTCGGACGGTCATCGGACACGCAAGACACCAAGTACCGTGGTCGTCCATCACTTTCAAGTCCAAGCTCTTGAATTAATTCATCAGCCGAATTACCCGAGAACATCTCAAACATCAACTGCACGGCACCGCCACAGCACTGCTTCAGCGTAATGCCCAAACCAGAAAACTCCGTTTTTCGAGCAAACTCCTGAGGCAGGACGAGCATCGCTTGAGCGTTTTGAATCGCCTGATACTCCAGGTTTCCGCCGCCAATGCTGCCTTGCGAAGATTCTTCCGTAACGATCATTCGCGCCCCAACCTCTCTCGGTGCAGAACCATTGATTTCGATCACGGTCACGATCACGAAGCGATCAAGACCTACCAGGTGTTCATAGAGATCCTGTCGAAGACTCATTGACTCACACTCCATTCGAACGCATTTCATCAATGGCCATCAGTACACGCTCAGGTGTGGCAGGTGCATCAATAGCTGGCCATCGTTTATAGTCCGATAGACTGGAAACAGCATCCGATATTGCACTGAAAACAGAGACAGCCAGCAGTAGAGGCGGCTCACCGACTGCCTTGGATCGATAGATTGTCTGCTCGACGTTTCGGCCGCGTCCCCAGATCTTCACATTGAAAGCTTCTGGTACATCACCGCTGGCAGGAATCTTGTAAGTTGAAGGGGCGTGGGTTTTGAGTGCTCCGTTATCATCCCACCACAACTCTTCGCTCGTCAACCACCCAGTACCTTGAACAAATCCACCTTCGATCTGACCGAGATCAACAGCCGGATTCAGTGAGCGACCAGCATCATGAAGAATATCAATCCTGGTGATTCGATATTCACCAGTCAAGCGATCAATTGCAACTTCACTCACTGCTACGCCATAGGCGAAATAGTAAAACGGATGACCCGTCATGGTTTTTGGGTCCCAATCAATTTTTGGCGTTTTGTAATATCCGGTAGCTGACAGCGAAACGCACGCTATCTGAGCCATCTTTGCCAGTTTCTGGAATGAAACGGATGATCGGCCCGCAATGACTGAGCCATTCAAGAAGATGACTTCGTCTTTTTCCACGCCAAATGCATTGGCAGCTACACCGATTAATCTATTCTTAATCGTTCGTGCAGCGGCTTTTGCGGCCATACCGTTTAGATCTGATCCGGATGATGCAGCAGTTGCAGAGGTATTCGGAACCCTTGAAGTGTTGGTTTCCACTAACTTGACCCATTCCAGCGGTACTGAGAATTCATCGGCCACAACTTGTGCAACTTTGATGAACAGACCCTGTCCCATTTCCGTCCCACCGTGATTGAGATGAATGCTGCCATCCGTGTATACGTGAACCAGCGCACCCGCCTGATTGAAGTAGGACATGGTGAATGAAACACCAAATTTAGCGGGCGTTAGTGCTATGCCTCGCAATAGGTTGGATTCTCCCTGATTCAATTGTCGGATTCTTTGGCGGCGGGCATGATAGTCCGAAGATTCAACCAGCTCCGCGGTCATCTCGTTCACCACAAAATCGGAAACTTTCATACCATAGGGGGCAATGTTTCGAGTCCGTTTACCGTAGTAGTTTCTCCGACGTATTTGAAGCGGGTCTTTTCCGAGATGACAACTGATTTCATCAATAATTCGCTCTATACAGAGCACTGCCTGAGGTGCCCCAAACCCTCGGAATGCCGTGTTCGATACCGTATTGGTACGGCAAAGATGTGTCGTTGCAACGATATTTTCCAGGTAATAGGCATTATCAATGCTCAGGAGAGCACGATCATTGATGGGTTTGGAAAGGTCGGCGGAGTAACCGCACTTTGAAGCCATCTCAACGACCAGGCCGTGAATGGCTCCATCATCTCCAAACCCCACCCGATATTTGAAAGAGAAATCATGCCGCTTGCCGGTCGCCAGCATATCAACATCGCGATCAAGTCGAATTTTTGCAGGTCGTCCGGTTCGTGCGGCAGTCAATGCCGCAATACAAGCCCACTGCGAGGCTTGTGTCTCCTTGCCGCCAAATGCCCCACCCATCCGACGAACTTCGACTGTAATCGAATTTAACTTTTTGTTCAGCAGTTTCGAAATCAGAAGCTGAATTTCAGAAGGATGTTGAGTGGAACAGTAAATCACCATGTCTCCACCTTCTCTCGGAATCGCCATTGCGGCCTGACCTTCAAGGTAGAAGTGATCCTGACCACCATTTCGAACCGTTCCTTCAAGTTGATGTGGCGCGTTTTGAATTGCCCGCTCTGGTTCACCCCGTCGAATGGTTGCAGAAGGCAACACGAATGATTCCCGATCAAGTGCCTGTTCAATAGTCAGAACAGGCTCTTCAATTTCGTACTCGACTACAGACTCGCGGCAGGCAAGACGTGCCTGAAGTTCCGATTCAGCTGCTACCGCAAACAACACCTGCCCGGCAAAGTCAACCCGACTCTCCGCAAAAACCGGATCGTCTCCTATTGTTGGACTACAGTCATTCTTACCGGGCACTGTACTCGCATCGAGTACTGCAACGACACCTGGTGCAATACCAACCTGGCTTGTGTCCAATGAAGTAATTCGAGCTGCGGCATGGGGACTGAGCGCTGGCCAGATGTGCAGCAGATTCCTTGGTTCCGGCATGTCGTCAATATAGACTGCATCACCGGTTACATGACGTTCAGCACTGTCATGGGCGATGGGTTTGTGCACACTTGCTGGCAGCAGGGATTTGGTCGGTCGATCAAGCATAGTCTGCCTCCCAAACTATGATCTGTTCGCGTCCCGACAGTTCATCGAACAGTCTTTCAAGCAGATTTCCAGCAACCCTAGTCCGGTAGTCAGAGGTACCTCTAAAGTCAGTAATGGGAGCGAAGTCCCGCTGTAGAGCCTGCCGGCCCTTGACAATTGCATCGTCTGTTAATGGAGAACCGACTAAAGCTTCCTCACAGTTAAAGGCTCGCCTTGGTGTTGCAGCCATGCCGCCAAAAGAGATTCGAACAGCTTGAATAATTCCATCATCCAGTGTCAGAGAGAATGCTCCACAAACTGCGGATATATCCTGGTGAAATCGCTTGGATAATTTGTAAACTCTAAATTGCTGTCCTTCTACAGGCAGAGGTAAATCGATTCGTTCCAGAAATTCACCAGGTTTGAGGTCTTGCTTGCCATAGTCAATGAAGTAATCCTCAGCGGGCAAGGTACGAGAACCGGAAGCACTTGAAATAATCAATTTTGCATCAAGCGCGACTAGAACAGGCAGACTATCACCTATTGGCGATCCATTCGCAACGTTGCCACCGATGGTGGCCTGATTTCGAACCTGTACTGAACCATATCGCCTAAAGAGTTCATCCAGCGAGGGATAGTATGAAGACAGTGTATCCATTGCTTCAGCGATGGTCGCTGCAGCGCCAATTCTGATCAATCCCTTTTCGATCGAGATGCTTTGAAGCTCCTGAATATCAGACACGGATATGACACAATCCAGGTGTCGACGCTCTTTGGTAACCCATAGTCCAACATCGGTTGCACCTGCCACAATTCGGCTTGCCGGCTTTTCCTTGAGAATCTGCTTCAGTTCTTTAACGGTTGCAGGTGCGTGGTAGCTTTGTTGACTCAAGTTAAGATGAACTGAAGGTGCGGCATTCAGTTCTGACAGAGAACGTAAGGTTTGTTTCTCGCGATGATCAAATTGATCTGGAAGGTGTCCATCCAAGGCCTGACGGGCAGCTCGTACAATCGGTGCATATCCGGTACAGCGACAAAGATTTCCGGCCAACGCATCATCGATAGCAATCCGACTCGTATCACATCCATTGTGATACATGCCAAACAGCGACATCACAAATCCAGGCGTGCAAAATCCACACTGCGAACCATGCTGGTCAACCATTGCCTGTTGCACCGGGTGCAGCTCATCGTTCCTGTCTTTCAGGTGTTCAACGGTGATCAACTGCTTGCCGTGAAGAAAGGGTACAAACATGATGCAGGAATTACAGGCTTTGTATCGAAGCTTGCCATTTATGTCTTCTGCGACGACGACTGTACAGGCACCGCAATCCCCTTCAGCGCATCCTTCCTTGGTACCCGTCATCCTCTCAACTGTACGAAGATATTCCAGTACAGTTGTAGTCGGTAAAACATCCGTCAGCTCACGGCTTTCACTACCCAACAAAAATCGTATTGACTGTCTGTCTTGCATCAACTTCCCCGATAAGTCGAATACCCGTATTGAGATAGCAGAAGCGGGACGTGATAATGCTGCGTCGGATCGGAAATTCCGAATCGAATCACAATCGCATCTAAAAATTTGGGTTCAGCCTGGCCGTCATTCCAGGAATCAAAGTACGCACCTGCCTGAAACACGATTTCATAACAGCCCTTAACAAATGCGTCACCTTCCAGCAAGGGCTGATCACAGCGCCCATCGAAGTTTGTTGTATCGGATGCAACCAGTTCCCATTCGGTATCGGAATCCTCTGCTTGAACTTCATCCGATGTCAGCCGATAGAGCTCAATAGCAATACCTCGCCCGGGACAGCCGTGTACCAGATCAAGGACATGCGTCGTTAATTTATTCATTGAGCTGCCTTACCGAGTTGTGTGTACCAATTTCCAATAAGCTGACGTTCAGCTTCAGTCATTTGTGAAAGATTGCCAATAGGCATCGACCGGGTGGCTACGGTAGTGGTGTAAATGCGTGATGCAAGTGTGTTGATCTGTTCGTCAGTATCCATCACGATGCCCCCCGGTGCCACTTGAAATTCAGTACGCACGGGCGCCGCGGAATGACAGACCGTACAACGTTCATGAATAACGCTGCGTACGTTCTCTATTGAAACTGATTTTACAGTATCCAAAGTCGGTCGGGATTCGGGCAAAGTCATCAGCGCTATCAGGACGAAGATTCCAGCCCCGACCAGCAATAGCCACCACTTCGTACCCGGCAGATGACGAACGTTAAAGTAGTGTCGGACGACGATTCCAGCAACAGCAATTCCGATCAATATCAGCCAATTCCAGCTGCTGCTGAAGGTTGACGGGTAATGACTGCTGATCATGATGAACAACACTGGCAACGTCAAATAATTATTGTGCCGGGAGCGGGTCAGTCCTGCCCTACCAAGTGCCGCATCCCGTTCACCACCTGTTTGCATTGCACGAACCAGTGATTTTTGAGAAGGAACAATCACTGCCATCACATTCAGCACCATGACGGTACCAATGGCAGAACCCACATGGATATACGCACCGCGCCCGCTAAATGTATTACACAGAAGAATCGCCAGGAGACAGAAGTATGTAAATATGATCAGAGCAAGAAGGAGGTGCCGTTCAGCAAAGGCCGATCGGCACATCAAATCATAAAAAATCCAGGAGATTGCCAATGTCGCAACTCCGATCGTAATCCCCTGCCAAGGAGCAAGTTGAGCGACTGACTGATCCAGCAAGTAAACGTTGGCATTCCCATAAAAGATCAAAGCTAGCAATGCCAAGCCCGTAAACCACGTGAAATAAGCCTCCCACTTGAACCAATGAAGTTGAGCTGGCAACTCATCCGGGGCAACCTCGTACTTTTGAACGTGGTAAAACCCACCGCCATGTATTGCCCAGAGGTCCCCTTCAATGGAGGGATTTTCCGACTGTTGCCGAATGAGACGGTTTTCGAGCCAATTAAAGTAGAACGACGCACCGATCCATGCGATGCCAACTGTCAGATGGGCCCAGCGTAACGACAGTTCAAGCCATTCTTGGAGGTGGACTTCAATCATAGAGATTTGATTGAGCTTCCTGATTGGTTAGCCAGGAGCGAGTTCCATTCGCTCATATTTACCTTTTTCCGGGTAGACGCAAATCGCGTGAGAATTATAGTGAACGTACGGATTGCTGAAATGCTGGCCGTTAGTTCTGTTCGGCTACTATACCTATTTGATAACACTCCATTTCACTCGTTATGACTCGAATCGATCGCTGATCTCCTTCGAGTCCGATCAGCACAATATATCCGCCAGACCGACTTACTTACTTCCTGAACTCAATCTTATACGGAGACCTTGGTGTTTCGCACTTCTGATTGCGAAAGAAAAATGATGGCAAGCACAATTAGTAATGAACCAAATATTGTCCAAAAATCCGGAAACTCTTGGAACACCAGCAACCCTAAGATTGCAGCCCAGACAAGCCTGGTACAGTTCACTGGAAGAACGACCGTTGCATCATACATCTTTAAAGATTTTGTCATGCCGGTATGGCCAATTGTCCAACACAATCCAATCAGAATCACTTTGACTAACTGCTCGGTTGACAAGGGCGTCCAGACAGAAATGGCAAAAAATGAAGATACCAAGCATGTTATCAAGAGTGACCAGGTGATGATTACAACCGGTGATTCCGTTCGGGCGAGTACTTTGGCAACAACCAGTGCGAATCCCCACATTAGTGAAGACAAAAGAACAGCATAAGCCCCCAGCGAGGCTTCAATGTATCCCGGGCGAAGAATCGCAATAATCCCAGCGAAAGCAACAATCACACTGATCCAACGGTGCAAATTCATAATTTCTCGCAGAAAAAGGACCGATAGAATCACCGCGAAAACAATGCCGACAAAACTGAGAGATGTTGCTTCAACGAGCGGTGTCAACGTCAATCCAAAGAAAAACATCAGGTTTGCAACCGCAACCACTGTCCCTCGCAAAACAAGCAGCTTTTTGCGCTGAGATTTGAACTGATGCTGCTTTCTGAATGCTGAAAAAACAGCGAGTGAGACTAACCCGACAACGCTATTGATAAAAGTGATCTGAAAACTGTGAATGTCCTGTCCAAGATGGCGCACGAGCGCCTGCATGGTGGCAAGAAACAATGTCGAAGTCGCCATCAGCAGGATCGCACCGATGGCTGGCGGAATTCGATTCACGTGCTTAGAAGAGGTAACACACGACCGACACAACGCGTGTCAGAAAGATTGCGGAAAAAAGAGATTTATTTCGAAAGTACTACTCTGCACTCAAGACCAAAGCATCCTGTGCGTTCCAACAGACGTCAACAGGAGTATTGATTTCCAAAGGAACTTGATCAGGCCGCTGTTCTACCAGAAATGGTTTACCCACCCCAACATCAACAAATACATCCAGCAGATTACCGGAAAATGTAGAACTGATGACTTTCCCCGAAATTTGATTGTCATACCTGTCTTCGTGTCCTGACCTGCCAATCGCAAGTTTTTCCGGTCGAATGCCGACGCAGAGGGATTTCGACAGTGCTTCGGTCGTAATTTTCGCTCGAATTTTTACGTCATTAAGGATCCTCAATTCTGCGATCCCTCCTGATTTGCCCAACAGTTCTGCATCAAGCAGGTTAATGCGTCCAACGAAATCGGCAACAAAAGAACTTTGCGGAAAGTTATAGATGTCCCGAGCAGTCCCTACCTGTTCAATCTCACCATCCCTCATCACGGCAATTCGGTCAGACATATTCATTGCTTCTGTCTGATCGTGAGTCACGAAAACTGTTGTAATTTGCAGTTCCTGTTGAATTCTCCGCAATTCCAACTGCATGGCTTCCCGAAGCTTAAGATCCAAAGCGCCTAGAGGTTCGTCCATCAGTAAGACTCTCGGTGGATATGCTACGGCACGTGCAACTGAAATTCGCTGTGCCTGTCCGCCACTCAGTTCTGAGGGATAGCGTTCTTCCACGCCAGGTAAACGCACCAGCTCAAGTAATTCCACTACCCTGTCATTGATTTTTTCCTTTGGAGTACGTCTTTCACGCAGAGGAAAGGCAATGTTCTCTTTAATGGTGAGATGCGGAAAAAGCGCATAGTCCTGAAAGACCATTCCGATTTCCCTTTTCTGCGGAGGGAGATTCGTGATGTCCTGATCACCCAGAAGAATCTGTCCCTGATCTGGATCATTGAATCCCGCAATTAGCCGGAGCGTGGTTGTTTTGCCGCAACCAGAAGGACCGAGGAGGGTGATGAACTCACCCTCCTCTATATCCAAACTAATGGTCTTTAGAGCGACTACACTGCCAAATCTCTTGGTAACATTCCGCAGAGCAACGCGCTGTGACATTGTTGGCGATCAGTGAAATTTATCGTACCGATTATTACTGAGCAATTGCTCTATTCCACTGGTCGGTCCAGTCTGGAATGATAACCTTCGAATAGTCAACTCTCAGTTGATTGGCAACCTTTTCGGGATCCAGTACGATCATTTCTGCTACAAGCGGGTCTTCCGCCATTGCTTCAAAAACGCTCTGATTGACGGGAACCAGACCGGTTTTTGTGGCCATCTTCAGCTGATAGTCAGAACTGATGAACTGATTAATGTACCATTGGGCAGCTTCAACATTCTTACTATTTTTCATAACTCCCCACCAGCCTTCTGAGGATACGCCAACAAGCTCGTCATTAATTCGTGGATGGACGGTAGTCACATTCTGGCCAGCGAGTTTTTTGGTGCGCAAGCACCATCCTGCATGAACGACTGAAGCAATGATGTCGCCTGACTCAAATTGTGCCATCGTCTCGCCACCACGGGCCCAAAACTTCAATACATTCATTTCCTTTACAAGATTCAGACCCGGCTCAATATTGGTTTCGTTACCACCTTCAGCAAACGTTACTCCAGCCAGACCGGGAAGGCCGCCACCTGAATTGATGTCAGGAAACTGGATCCGTCCAGCAAGTTTTGGATGCACAAGGTCACGATAGGTTGTAGGCACTGGAATCCCTTCTTCTGCAAATTTATCCTTGTGGTAGCAGATGACTTCCTGGGTTTCCCACGACCCTACCAACCATTCGTTGTAATGGGTTTCCGGCAGGTGTTGAGTGTTAGGAATCAAACTCAAATCCAGTGGATGAAGCACGTCAAGTTCATGATAGTCTTTTACCTGAGCAGCAAGAATTTCAACCACGTCAAAAGGAGCTTGACCACGCGCTGCAACAATTTTTGCGAAATTTGCCGCTGGGGATCCGGTTACAAATTCGACTTTTCCGCCTTCTGCTTCAAATTTTGATACGATATTTTCCACCTGGTTGTCTTTCCACAACCCTCCCCACGTACCAACGAGAAGCGTTACACCATCAAACTGCCCTGCTGCAAAGGCCGATGATGACAAAAATAAAGTAATAAATATGCCAGCCAAGGCATTTTTAGCTGATTTAAACATTTCTCACTCTCTCCGTTTGCAATAATTTCAATCAACCATTGAATTTTCGGTGTTGAGACGAAAGCTCTTTGCAGGTCGATGCCATCTGGTATTTGCAAAACAATAACCTGCATTGCGTCTGACACCATAGAAAAATTCAGCTAGTTTGTAGAGTTTACAACAAAACTCTTCGACTACCATAATTTTCAGCAATGCACGCTTCCTTTGTGGAATTGTCAAACTGGCTCGAAACGACTATCCCACTCCACGAGAACCGCCTACTTTTAATAGCGCATCAAGTCCAATTACCTTTTGAACAAGCAGGAGCAGAAGCAGGCAAACGAAAATCACCAATGTAGCAGATGCCATCAGACTCGGTTCAAAATCGTTTTCAAGCGCGAAGAAAATCTCGACTGGATAGGTTACAAATCCAGGCGCACTCAGAAATATTGCAACTGGAACATCTGAAAATGAAACCATGAACGCATACAGCGCTCCCGCATAGACTCCGGGCATGATCACTGGTAGTGTAACACGGAAAAAGGCTCGCCTCGGTGATGCCCCATGAATGACAGCAGCCTCCTCAAGACGCGTATCGAATCTTTGCAGAATCGCAGTAACCGTGCCAACAACATAAGGTGTGGCGATGAAGATATGACCGAGTGCAAGGCCGATGATAGAGCCTTGCCAATAAAATCCGGTCAGGTCACCAATCCAGTAGAACAGTTGCAGAAAAGCGATTCCGGTTACGATTGCCGGAATCTGCAAAGGCGCGCGAAAAATTGCACTGATCAGCGCTTTTCCGGGCACATTACTGCGTACCAGACCTAGCGCAGCGGGCACGCCTAAAAGACAGCCACACAGTGATGCGACTGTCGCAAGTACGAAACTCAACAATAGCGCGTCGATCTGTCCTTCGGGAATCTGGGTGTACCAATATAGCGACAACGATTTAGGTGGAAAGGTGAAAGAAGCTTCAACGTTTTCTGTCGGACCGTTAAGTGATGTACCGATAACAACCACCATGGGTGACAGGAGAAATATGTACGAAATGGAGCAATAAAGTCCAAAGAAGAATCGGCCGATTGATCTTTGTAATCTGTAAGGCACAAACTTCATGAACGGTTCTCAGACAATAACGAGATGAGCGGCGCGCAGACGTCGAAGCAGATAAATTGACAAGAGATTGATGACAATCACCGAAACCAGTAATACTGCAGCAATCGTCGCCCCCATGGAATACTTGATATCCATCATAACGATCCTTTGAATCATCACGGGGAGCGTGAAGACGAGTCCACCCCCAAGAAGTGCCGCAGACGTGAATGCTCCCATACACATGTTGAACACCATGAGAAGCATAGCTGTAACACCTGGCAAAGACAGCGGAAAAATGATACGGTAGTACACCCGCCATCGATTTGCGCCATGAATTTGTGCCGCGGATTCCAGCGATTTCGGAATCGTTTGAATGATGCTGTAGAGCAGAAGAACACCAAATCCGAGTGTAAAGTGCATCAACCCGATGACCACGCCGGTTTCGTTGCCGAACACTGAAAATGGTTTGTCAAAAAGCCCGATGGCAAGCATTGTCCGATTAAAGAGGCCGTCAGCGGAGAATATGACAATCAGACCGTAGACTTTGATCACGATAGTGATAAATGTCGCCACAACAATTCCCGCGAGCAAGATCATCGACCAACTCGATCGCATACGCGCAATCAGATAGGCGACCGGAAATCCCAGAATCAATGTCGACAGTGCTGCAAGTGCTGAAGTCTTAACAGTAACCCAGAGAATCTTGAGATAGAAACCATCTGTAAGAAATTGAACATAGTTTCCAATGATCAACTCATCTCCGACACGTCCAAGACCGAGATCTTCAAAAAAACTTGCTCTCAGAAAGACAATCTGTGATGCCGCAACCAGAGTGAAACCGACAATTAGCGGAGGAATTAGCAGTATCCACCATCTAACCCACATTGCAACACCTCAACTGTCTGTGGGACTGTTGCTCTGATCTCTTTATTGACATATAGAAGTAATTTGGACGATTTTGTACGTTTTTAAAGGATTTTAGGCTCTTTTAATGAAACCACATCAGCTTTTCTTCCGCCGAAGTTCGCGGGCTTTGGCACGCATGTGCTCTTTCAGATTTGCATGCGCCTCAGCAGTACCATCGTGAAATGTCCCGACAAACTTGTCCATGGGAATTTCCAATCCACCGTAATTACAGTGAATGAACCGATGATGCATCTGATGATGAAACGTTCCAAGCGAAAGAATCTTGCGCCGTTTACCAGCTATCGAGTTGTAACCACAATGTGTTGTCGCTGCAGACAAGGCGAAATACTGAAGGTGGTAAAGAACATGAATAGGATGAGACAGGATAATCCAGTGAACTAAAACCGACCCCAAAAAGATCAGATGTTCAATCGGATGCATGGACATTCCTGACCACGGGCCAACATTTGTATTTCGATGATGCACATGATGTGCAATCTTGTAGAGTGGCTTCCAGTGCAGCCAGCGGTGAACAATATAGAAGTAAAGAGTCTCCCAAACCGGCACGATCAGGAATATTGCAACGAACCAGACCGGGTTTTGAGCCCACTCCATGATTTCCAGGTAGCCGTTTGCAAATCCCCAAATCAGCAATGCTTCGTACCCTGTCCAGATCGTAACACCACTGACGATTGTCCAGAACATGTTATCCAGAACCTGGTCTCGGAAAGTAAAGGGGCGACCTTTGCCAAAGCGCTTGCTATCGTATCGCCGTCTGGCTTTCTGAAAGCGGAATACATAGAAGTAGAGATGCAGACCGCCGGCAAAAATCATCATCAGGACGAAATTTCTGAGCCACATCAGGCCAATCCAGTCAAAGGCAAAACTCTTTGACACTTCAAGTGGTGGCTGGAAATAAGTCCAGGACAGCCACGCAGCAAAAACGATGATCAATTTCTCAGAAATAGGAAACCAACTTCGGACGAACCAGTTCATAATTTTCAAAGGATTTAAAGGCCACTCAAAAAGTGGAGACACTGCCAAAGGAGTGTCAGGCAGATAATTCCAGTGGGGAACGCCATCCCTTTGTGCCCGAGGATTCGGTGAAATTGTCTCAGCAGTCATTTTCAGATCATTTTCAGATCATTTTCAAGATTAACATCGATACATCATACACACGCGTATGTCTCAGAACAACAATTTTTTTGAATTGATTCAGCAACAAATGCTGGAATCGTCTCACAAGACCTTCCTGGAGTTGCATGACTCGCGCTCGATTTCCTTTTCGGACGCAAACCGACTTTCAGCTCAACTTGCCAACAAACTGAACGAATTGGGTTTGCAACCTGGCGATCGGGTAACCGCACAAATTGATAAATCAGCACAAGCAGTCTTACTGTATTTAGCTTGCATCAGAGCAGGCATTATTTTTCACCCCCTAAATACCGCCTACACACTGAAAGAACTGGAACATTTTCTGGAAGACGCACAACCGAAGCTGTTTGTATGTGGTTCGAAGCGTGCAGATGATGCAACTGAGTTGACAAGAAAACACAAAATCCAGCTAGTCGAAACGCTCGAAGCAAATGGGACGGGTACATTGTGTGAAGATATTGCTGATTATGGCGAACGCTTTGATACGGTGGTGTGCGATGAGAACGACACTACTCTACTGATCTACACATCCGGAACGACTGGCAAACCCAAGGGTGCGATGATTACACACAAAAACATCAGCTCGAATGCAGCCAGTCTGAGCCAGGTTTGGGGCTGGCAAAAAGATGATGTACTATTGCACGTTCTGCCAATTTTTCATGTTCACGGCCTTTGTGTTGCGTTGCACATACCCTTACTGATGGGCACGAAAATTCTCTTTCAACCCAGATTTTCGGTTACGGAAACCATTAAATTGCTTCCGCAGTCCACAGTTATGATGGCGGTACCAACCATTTACACGCGTCTACTGTCTGATGCGGAATTCAATACAGATGTGTGTGATGGAATGCGGCTGTTTGTATCCGGGTCAGCACCTCTGTTGCCGGAAACGTTTACACAGTTCGAACAACAAACTGGACACCGAATTTTGGAGCGCTATGGAATGTCTGAAGCGCAAATGATCACATCAAACCCCTTGAATGGTGTTCGACGTGGCGGAACTGTTGGGTTTCCATTACCTGGTGTTGAAGTTCGCGTGTGTGATGACGACGGAACTTCACTTGAATGTGGGGAGATTGGCGCTCTTGAAATAAAGGGTCCTAATGTATTTAGAGGATACTGGCGCAATCCTGATGCTACAAAATCGACATTTCGCGAAGATGGCTACTTCATCACTGGAGATGTGGCAAGAATTGATGAAGAAGGTGTGGTTACCATTGTCGGGCGGGAAAAAGATCTGATCATTTCTGCTGGTTTTAACATTTATCCCAGCGAAATAGAATTCCAAATCAATCAAATTCCATTGGTCAGCGACTCGGCGGTGTTTGGAGTGCCTCACCCGGACCTGGGGGAAGGAGTTGTCGCTGCAGTTATCCGACAGTCGGACCGGTTGAGCGAATTACAAATTAGAGAGTCTCTTGAAAATAACCTGTCTGCGTTTAAGATTCCCCGGCAAATTGTCTTTATTGATGAGTTTCCGAGAAACGCAATGGGAAAAATTGAAAAGAATCGACTGAGAGAATTGTACCGTTCAATTTTTTCTTAAGAAGGTATCTAATTTTTAGTGTTTTTCCATTTCCTTTGACAGTTCGTCCATCAAACCTGAAACACCTCCCAATGACCAACCCCCATCGACAGGTATAACGGTACCTGTCACATAATCTGCCAGCGGTGATGCCAGAAACATCGCCATCCTTCCAATATCCGAAGACTGTCCGAGGCGTTTGAGTGGTACAGACTCGACAACTGAATTCAACAGTTCCGGAGTGGGCGCTAATCGTTTCATTCCTTCAGTATCCTGTATTGGGCCTGGTACGATTGAGTTGACGCGAATGCCTTCGCCACCCCATTCCATGGCGAATGTCCGAGTAATCATATCGACACCAGCCTTAGCAGCACACACGTGCGATTGCAGAATCATCGGGATGAATGCCTGCGGTGCCGAAATATTTACTATTGAACCTCCGGGTTTTTTCAAATGCGGGTAAGCTGCCTTCAGTACGTGAAAAGTACCGAGCAAATCAATATTTACTACCGCGGCAAATCCGTTTGGTGACATATCATTCGCCCGGGCAGGGAAATTACCAGCAGCACCAGACACTAAAACGTCAAATGCTCCAAACTCATCCGCAAAATTCTGGAGTCCTTCAGTTATCTGATCATAATTTCGGACATCTGCGATAGACCCAAGAACTTCACCACCTGACTGACTCAAGAACTCGACAGCAGATTCAACTTTCTCTGGTGAACGGCTGATGACCCCGATTCTTGCCCCCGCATCGGCAAAATTTTTCGCTACACCCAGGTTGATACCACTGGTACCACCGACCACAATGACAGTGTTAGCGGAAAAGTTGAAGTCTAGATTTTCGCCCATGACTGACGGCTAGGCGAAAGGCTGGTTCTAACGAGAAAAGAAGAGGAAATCGTATAAGATTCAAGATGCTGTGGAATCCTTTCCTTCTACTGCGGAAAGAATCATGTAAACGACGGACATACCAACGCCCCACCATGCAACATTTGATAAAACTGACCCTGTAAACGTATCAAAAGATACCAAAATGAGGCAACATATAATTGCAACAATTCCCAAAAGATAATTCATGTCCAAACTCCAATTAGTTCACTAGCGATTCGATTAAGTTGAATTTGATTTTATCAGACATGGAGAACTAAAACTTTGAGCACTCATTGATTTATCAGAAGAACGTTCACTAGTCCGTGCAGTAGAATTTCCAGATCGCACGGTTTAATCAGCCCATCTGCAGGTCTTCGAGTAGAAGTCCCAAAGAATCACGACCGCACGTTGGACTAGACAAGAGGCAAACCTCAAACGGTTAAGTCAAATCTATACCCAAGCACCAAAAAAACATCAATTCAGACGCGAATCAGTGTCGAACTACAGACCAGACTGCATAAAATATGCTATTACCATTTCAAATTCTGCACCTTTGCCATAAAAGGAATTTAGCAACTGCAAATCTTTACTATGTTTTCAGGGAGTGATCATGGAAGTTCTTGACCTGTCACAAGAATGCAGTACTCAAAAGCTTCACATTCAGGTATCCGGCGGATTTGCATGGACTCGCGATAGCGTCGATCCAAACTCTTGCATCGTTTCGATTAGAACAGCCGCGCGGAACGAATTAATGCGGGTGGTTGACATTATGGAATCGAATCCACTGCCCACATTGCTTCGACGAATGGAAGATTTTGAAATCCCACACACTCTGCAGATGATGGCAGATGTAAAGCGTCGTCTTGATGAACCACCCGGGGTAGCAGTAATCAACAGTCTGCCACTAAATCAACTGAGCGAAGAGCAGGCAATTGATCTATTCTGGATTATTGGCCAAAAAATCGGGCGAAATGTTGCGCAAAAGTGGGACGGAACGATGATTTACCACGTTCGAGACACGGGGGCAGAATATGAATATGGCGTACGTGGTTCCTATACCAGTGTTGAGCTAATGTTTCACAACGATAATGCGTTTGGAATCGCCCTGCCTCACTATGTAGGTCTGATGTGCTTAAAACCTTCAGCGCAAGGAGGTTTGAGTCGATTTTGCAGCCTCTACACCGTGCACAATCGAATGCTCGAGAAATTCCCGAAAGAACTTGGTCGTCTTTACGAACCTGTTTACTGGGACAGGCAGGCAGAACATATTTCCGGTGCGCCATTGGTGGCAAAAGCACCTGTATTCCGTTTTGATACAGAACGCCTCTGGACTCGAGCAAATCCGAGCCTCATCATGAAGGGCTATGAAGTGGCTGAAACCAAAATGGATAGCGCAACGGAAGATGCAGTGCTTGCCCTGAAAGAGGTTTCCGAAGATCCATCACTTTGGTTTGAGTTACCTCTAGAAAGAGGGCACCTCCAGTACATCAACAACATAGACATTGCGCACTATCGCAGTGAAATTGTTGATGATCCAGATCCAGACAAAAAGCGCCATTTGGTTCGTACCTGGCATCGCGACACGGGCAAAACCATCTACGACGGCTAGTTGAACTCCATCACTCAAGTCCTTGTCATTGGCAAGTTCTGTGCAGAGAGTTACAACGCAAGCAACACAAATTCTGGAATCACCATGTATTCTGTTCACAGACAACTGCTCGTCTATGGCTAGTAGTTGTTTCCGGGCAAACCATCGACTCTAATAAACCGCTCTTGTTCTGGACTAAATCTTTCAGAACGTTTCGATACAAAGACGAATTTTTCATTGATCAAGATTCGCGTAAAATTTGAGTAATCACATCGGTGCAATCAATGACGAAACTAAGTATCAATCTGAACAAAATCGCATTGCTGAGAAACGCGAGAGGCATGAATTTCCCCAAGGTGCTCGACTTTGCTGAGCTTTGCGTCAAATACGGTACTCACGGCATTACCGTGCACCCGCGTCCAGACCAACGTCATGCCACCTATCAGGACACTTTCGAGTTAGCAGAATTTTGTCAAGACTACCCAGATGTTGAGTTCAACGTCGAAGGTTATCCGACTGCAGATTTTTTGGAAGTCGTAAAATCCGCCAAACCCGATCAGTGCACATTAGTACCGGATGCACCAGATCAAATCACCTCCGATCACGGTTGGAACACTCAATCAGAAAACCATTTTCTTCGACCGCTTCTTGCCGACCTCAGAGAACATGGCATTCGAACCAGTATTTTTCTTGACCCGGATCCATCTTTGATTCCTTCTGCAGCAGAAACCGGTGCCGACAGAATTGAACTCTACACCGAAGAATACGCCCGGACCTACAGCACCGAAGAACACGAACCGGTTTTTGAGCAATATCGAAAGGCTTCAGTCATGGCACAGCAACATGGGCTTGGCGTTAATGCTGGTCACGATTTGAATCAAAAAAACTTAGGGAAATTTCTGACTATCCCAGATGTTCTTGAAGTGTCGATCGGGCACGCTCTGACAGTTGAGGCTTTACTCCAAGGCTTTGAATCGACCGTTAGATCTTACGTATCAATTGTGGAAAAGTCAGCAACCTAGCGTTTGCGTTATCAGGGCATTCCGATTTTGGCCATTCCTGTTGACACGATGGAATGGTCTTCCTGAATTTCAGATGTTTAGCTGTGGCTACATCTGGAAATCAACCACGTTCTGCACTTGCTCACCCAATCCCTCGACCCCAAGCCTGACTTGATTGCCAGGTCTGAGAAATACCGGTGGATTCAATCCAAATCCGACGCCTGACGGTGTGCCGGTCAGAATCAGGTCACCAGGCATCAGCGTCATATATCGGCTCACGTAACTAATAGTATGAGCCACCCCAAAAATCATGTCATCTGTTGATCCGTTTTGATATCGCTTGCCGTCTACATCCAACCATAGGTGGAGATTCTGTGGATCGGGAATTTCATCTCGCGTAGCAAGAAATGGTCCCAAAGGGCAGAAAGTGTCTGCACTCTTGCCCTTTACCCATTGCCCGGTTCCCTCAATTTGAAATGCGCGTTCGGACACATCGTTCGCAACGCAGTATCCGGCTACATAGTCAAATGCCTCGCTTTCCTCGACATACCGTGCGACACGTCCAATCGCGACAGTCAATTCAACCTCCCAATCCGTTTTTTTACTGCCCTTCGGCAACATTAAGTCGTCATTCGGTCCGACGATTGATGTCGTTGCCTTCATAAACAGGATAGGCTCGTCCGGGATTTTCAAACCCGCTTCTTCGGCGTGCAGGCGATAGTTGAGACCTATGCAAACCAGCTTACCGACATTCGCGACGGGTGGTCCAATTCTAGGTGTACCTTCAACACGACTCAAGTCGTCTAAGTTAAGACTTGCAAGTTTCTTCAGGCTATCAGGTGCCAGTGCCGATCCATCAATATCATGAATGTGTTCGGACAAATCTCGAATGTTGCCTTCTTGGTCAAAAATACCAGGTTTCTCCTGGCCTGCTTCGCCATATCGCACGAGTTTCATAAAAATTCTCCTAGTGTTTTTTCTTGGTGAAAGGCTCTCGATCTACGCCAATCTCAATCAATCTGATCAATTCGCATTTTGAATTAATCGCCAAATGCTTTCCGAAGTCACTGGCATTTGCACCTCTTCAATTCCCAACGGCCGCAATGCATCAACTATGGCATTCATAATTGCTGCAGGTGCCCCCGTTATACCTAACTCTCCAACACCTTTGGTTCCGAGTGGGTTTTCATTGGTTTCAACAGGATTCCACAAACTCTCAAACAGGGGTAAGTCATCAGCCCTCGGTAGTGTGTAGTCCATGAAGCTACCGCTTAACAACTGCCCTGTGGATTCATCATAGTGCGCTTTTTCCAGCAATGCATGTCCAACACCTTGGGCAACGCCACCGTGAATTTGTCCTTCACAAATCACTGGGTTGTAGATTTTGCCGGGATCGCTCGCTGTTACAAATCGGCAGATGCGAACCGTACCGGTTTCAGCATCAATCTCAACTTCACAGGCTTGAGCACCGCTTGCGAATATCCCTGCTTGAATAAAGTGTTCATGTTCAGCGGTCAGTGGTTTGCCGGTTTCTTCGATCATCAATTTGGTAATTTCACACAGACTGACCTGTCGATCAGTTCCAGAAACAGTAAACAATCCATGAGCATATGCCAGGTCGTGTTCTGAAACTTCAAGATGCTGTGCCGCATACACGCGTGCTTTTTTCAGTACTTTCTCAACTCCGAAATGAATCGCTGAACCACCCATGCGAAGAGATCGGGATGCGTGAGTGCCACTACCAGTGCGAACACGGTCAGTATCGCCATCGACAATCCGAACCCTGTCAAGTGGAAGTTGCAAACGACTCGCCAAGAGTTGTGCGAATACAGTTTCGTGCCCGACACCAATCGATTTGGTACCGACTCTCGCCTCAACAACATCGCCCAGAACCGATATTTCTGCAAATTCATTGGGTGAACCACCGACACTGTCGAGATAAACCGAATAACCCAATCCGCGATACTTGCCCTGCTGGGCGGAAGCCTGCCTTCGAGTCTGATACTCATTCATATCGAGATGCTCTAACAGCATGTCAAAGTTGGCCGGATAGTTACCTGCAGAGTAATGAGCACCACTTGGCGCTGTCCAAGGCAATTCACCTGCCTGAATCATGTTCATTTTCCTGAAGCGAACAGGGTCCATATCCATTTCATAAGCAGCCTTATCGACAACTCGTTCCAGTGCAAAAGATGCTTCTGCGCGGGCTACCCCGCGAAAGGCTCCAATATTTGCAGTATTGGTAAACACACCCTTAATCTGAAAATTGCTGACCGGTATGCGATATACGCCACAGTTGACTAGGTGCATATAGGAAGCATGAAGCCAGATACTGCGTTGATTCAAGTAAGCCCCAAGCCGCCACATACTCACTAGTCGAATTGCGGTCATCTTGCCTTGATCATCAATGGCAAGTTTGGCAGTTAAGCGTTGATCCCGTGATTGAGAGTCGGTCAGAAAGCTTTCAGATCGATCCAGTGTGCATCGTACCGGTGCACCAGTTTGCTGAGCAAGCCAAGCCAGTACAGCAAAATCCGGGTAGGGCGATGTACGCGCACCAAAGCCTCCTCCTGTATCTGGCGAAATGAACCTGACTTTTTCGGGCGATTCATTCAGCATGTCAGCAATTCCCTTTTGGTGCCAATGAACCGACTGACTGCCACAAATTACCTCGTATCGATCTGTTTCTTTATCAAACCGCGCGATCACAGTCCGCGGCTCCAAGAATGCAATCACGTGTCGAGGATAGTCGACCGTTACCGAAACAACCTTGAAAGCCTCCGCAAATGCATCATCAACAGCCTGTCTATCTCCATATTCGGCGTCCACACAGACATTGCTTTCAAGTTCATCCCACACTAGTGGTGCCTCGGACTTCAATGCCTGGTCGACATCAACGACAACTTCAAGCGGATCGTACTCCACATCGACCGTCTCAGCTGCATCCCGCGCAGCTAAGCTGCTATCTGCAACGACCACAGCGACCGGCTCCCCTACGACACGAACCTTATTCCTGGCAAGTGGCCATCGTGACACGACGGGGAGCTGACTACCATCTTTATTGATAATTGGAAAGTCTGGGCTTCGCGTCAGAGGATCAATCGGCTGCAGACCAGCTTTGGCGAGTGTTTCACCAGTCGCAATCATGCAAACACCTGGCATTTTCACTGCATTGGAAACGTCGATAGAAACTATGCGCGCGTGGGCGTAGGGGCTACGTACAAAGCAGGCGAACAATGCACCTTCAAAGTGCAAGTCATCCGTGAAGGAGCCATTACCAGTGAGCAATCGCTCATCTTCGACACGCAATACTGGTTTACCGATCAAATCATCCATTTTCAAAGCACTTCTGTCAGTTCGAAATTTTTGCCAGTGTTTGCAAAAATGGTTGTCAGCTTGTACAAGTGGATTGAAACTCAATTCGCTGGGAACTTCGCGCTACTTAACTGCAATAATTCGCATCTCGAAACGCTTGAATTCTGGTAATTACACACTAACTATAAATGCCAAATACGACAAATCATGTTTTTCGGTAACATGGAGTAACTCGATGTCAGAAGAAACAACAATAGACAAAATTGATTTTCAGGCTGAAGTTCAGCAATTGCTGAACCTCGTCATTCACTCTTTGTACTCGGAACGGGAAGTATTCCTGAGAGAGTTGATATCCAATGCCTCAGACGCCTGTGGACGACTTCGATTCGAGTCATTAACCAATCCCGACATGCTGGAGTCAGAACACACGCCAGCCATTGAATTGGAAATTGCCAAGAGGCCCAAGACCATCACGATCCGAGATAACGGCATTGGAATGACCCGCGAAGAGGTCGCAGAGAATATTGGAACGATTGCCCGGTCAGGCACCAAGAGATTTGTTGAAGCACTCACTGGAGAACAGTCCGAAGATGCCAATCTGATCGGACAGTTTGGAGTCGGCTTCTATTCAGTGTTTATGGTCGCCGAAAGAGTCGTCATGAAAACTCGCAAAGCAGGTACCGCAAAGGATCAGGGTGTCGTTTGGGAGTCAGATGGAGTAACCGGCTACACAATTGAAGATCAGTCAATTGAAAATCATGGCACCGAGATTATCATTACACTGCGTAAGGATGCCAAAGAATTTGCGGATACAGGGCAGGTTTCAAGCGTCATCAAGAAGTATGCAGATCACATCTCTGTTCCAATTCGACTTCGGGCTGCACCAACTGCCAAGAAAGAAGAAGAGTGGGAACTCGTAAACGACGGTTCTGCGCTCTGGACCCGTGCGCGAAAAGACATTTCCGATGAGGAATATGACAATTTCTACAAATCACTAACCTTCGACTTTGAAAATCCGCTGCTAAGATTGCACAATCGCGTGGAGGGGCGACTTGAGTATTCCGCTCTTGTTTTTATCCCAGCACATGCACCGTATGACCTGTGGGATGCTGACCGTCAGCGAGGCATCAAGCTCTACGTTCGCCGCGTATTCATAGCAGATGACACAAAAAATCTGATGCCAAGCTATCTTCGGTTTGTACGCGGCGTTATCGACTCCGATGATTTGCCATTGAACATTTCACGGGAGTTTTTGCAGAAAAACAAGCAAGTCGAACGAATTCGCGCTGGAGTAGTCAGGAAAATACTTGGCGAACTCAAGCGCGTTGCCAAGAAGGACAGCGAGAAATATCAGACTTTCTGGAAAGAGTTCGGCCGCGCGTTTAAAGAAGGAATCACAGAGGACGAGGATAACCGCCAGTCAATTGCCGAGTTGCTTCGATTCGCTACAACAAAGAGTGAAGGTGAAGAACAGACCGAGTCACTTCAGCAATACATTGATCGCATGCATGAAAAACAGGATGCGATTTATTACATTACCGCTGACAGCCACGCTTCAGCTCAAGGCTCTCCACATCTTGAGATTTTCAAAAAGCATGACATCGAAGTCATGCTGATGAGCGACCATATTGATGAGTGGGTGGTGATGCATTTGACCGAATTTCAGGACAAGCCTCTGAAATCAATTGCCAAGGGCGATCTTGAACTGGATTGGCTTGAGTCCGAGGAAAAGGCTGAAGAACAGCCCGATGAAAAAGTGGAGGCACTGATCAGTAAACTGAAAGATGTATTAGGCAGTCGAATTACTGATGTTAGAATCACATCCCGATTGACTGACTCACCGGCATGTCTGGTGGTTGGCGATTACGGACTCAGTCGTAATTTATCGCGTATTCTGAAAGCCACCGGTCAGAGTTCCTACAACGTGCCACCAATCATGGAAATCAATCCGAATCACCAGATAATTCAAAATTTGGTGGAATCAGATGACAATCTGGATGACTGGGCACATGTTCTCTTTGATCAGGCTGTCCTGAGCGAAGGTTCTGCGCTGGATGATCCTGCTGCCTATGTTCGACGGATTAATACCCTGCTCTCAGGCGCTTCCGGCGAGAAAAGCCCAATCATACTCGCCCCGTAATATTTCCGGTCGACACTATCGACCGGATAAATTTGAAAGAGAGTACAACCGCTCCGCCTAGCCCGTATTTTTCATCAATCTGAATTGTTGGTTCATTAATTCGTGATTGTCCAATACGCGAGGGTGACCACGACACTACGATGACCGTCAACTGACGATTCATCGAGAAAGCAGTGCAATCGGTATCGTTTTGCCGGTGTCAGAAGCGAACGCTGAAATCAAGTCTGATTGAGTCGCGCTGTGCGGTATCTGCGGTATTCCTGTGCTGCTCTCCAGCCAGCTGCATCACCAGGTTGTCCCGAGGCGCATCGAAACGCGTACCCACGCGCAGTGTCCGGCTGTCGCCTCTATGAATGTTCTCAGCAAACGGCGTCACCACCCCGCCAGTCGACGGCAGGTCGAATCCGTAGCCGATGCGCGCATCAAACGAACTGGCATCGCTTAACTGTTCAGGCCGCGGCATCTCATCACGCCACAGCGCGCCTGAACCATTCGCTGCAATCCCCCAGTGCGGCCTGAATGACAGCGACAGCCCCCGTCCGTCCGACTCCGGCAGGTACTTGGCGGTCACGCTCAATCCACTTTCGCGCACCCCGCGCCCAGTGTGCGTCAGCAGCACCCGTCCCCTAAACTCAAGCTGAACCCGGTCGGTGCGGTAACGCGCACCCCCTGCAACCTCCAGTCCAAAGCCTTCCAGTCCATCGCCACTGTCGCGACGGGCGGACAGGTCAAAGAACGGCACAATCACCGTGCCATCGTCCCGTCGGATGTGCCTTGATCCTTCCAGCCCCAGTCGGATGCGCCCAATCTCTGGCGTCAGCCCGTCGATGTTCTCATCACCAGCTTGGGTTTTCAGCCGCATCAGGCCGGCCTCGACTCGGGCAGACAGCTCCATCCCCTCAGGCAGTGTCAGGAACGGCTCCAGCTGCCGCCGTACGCCGATCGACAGCATCCGCATCGACAGATCGCTTTGCTCCTGAGTCGATTCATCCAGCACATTGTGCACCTCACCGCTGCCGATACCGACAATCGCATGCAGCGCACTTTTTTCATCCAATACCCAGCGGCCATAGGGATACAGCGCCGTCAGACTTGTCTTCAGGCGTTCCGGCTCACCCGACGCATCAAGTCGGTAGTCCGTCTCGCTCAAGGTTCTTGAAAGCGCCACCCCGGCGATCCACGAATCGGCGCGGGCATCGATCCCGAACCAGCCGCTTTTTGAATTGCCGTCATAGTGTGCATCGGGTGTGGGCTCCCCTTCAAAGGATGAAAGGTCGGCACGCCCCCAGACCGACCAGTGCGGTGCAAGATGATTCGCATCTCCTTCAGTCGCCCCAATGTTCAAGGAAAACTCACCAGAGTTCAGGACCCCGTTTGAAACAATGCTGCGATACCCTAGCTTATCCAATTGGTCACGACAGTCAAAATGGCAGCGCTCGAAATTACTATCGTCCGGTTCGTCCGAGACCGATGGCACTCTGACTCCAGCTAGGCTCAGACTGGTCTGCGGCGGTGTGTCGCCCAAGCGCCCGCCGATGTTCTCAAGCGCACTCGAAAGAAGCTGCGCGCCGACCGTAGTGAGAATGCTCCTGCTCGTCTGTATGCGCTCCTCCGACAGCGTGATCACGGTTCTGGTAAAATTCGCCACCTTGTTAGCAGCACCATCCTGCAAATCATTGGTGCCGGGCTGGGTATAGGTTACTGTTACTCCGGTCTCGCCCTCCCCGACTGCTGCATTCAGGGTCAGGTCCACGACCCGGCTGTTACCGGTCCTGAACTTGACTGCAGTGATGCTACTGGCAGATAGGGCGCCGGAGATCGAAAAGGCGCTGGCCGCAGGCACATTGTCGGTATCCAGCGCTTCGCTGAATGTCAGTGTCAGCGTCCTGTCGTTCGCCACGGCTCTGAGCAGGGTCGGTGCAGTGGTATCCGGCACAGTACCTGATTTCACCGTACCGTTGATGCGGAATTTTAAAACATTAGTGGACTCAGTGAAATCCGCCGAGAATACGGGATTCTTGCTATAAACAGTGTTCTCAATACTCCACCCCACCGCCGCGCCAGAATCTTCATTATCAGACGCAGTACGTCGCACACCTTGTGCTCCAGTTGACGTATATATGAAGTAGCTCGTACCGGCCGTGAGCGTGGTCCCAGAAGGTGCTGTGAAGGTGTTCGCTCCAACGCTGATGGACGATGGATTGGTCATCGTCGCAATCACTGTGATTGAATCTGGGAATCCTGTTGCCAGACGCACAGTTAAACCACTCGTATTTCGCGCGGCATAGAATTCCAATTCCACGCTTTCGAGAGTATAGCCGGCTGCGTTCGATCCCGTCACAAAGCCTTGACCATATTCGAAGCCTGCATCGGCAAAAAATGATAATGTGGTCTGTCCGATATTGCTTACCAGCACGTCAGCCGATACGGGTGAAGCAAACGCAATCACCGCCCATGCGCAACCGAACAACAATCGAAACGCACGCACCCAGCGGATACGGCAGGTTTCACTTACCCGTGGAGATTCAGAATTGAAGGGGGGGGGACTACCCACCATTTGTCAAGTCTAAAATCAGCGGCATGACAAGTGCTGATTGACGGACTCGTTGAAACGCCGATTTAACACTTTATACAGTCAGCTGAATCATGCTGCTTCCTGAAAGGATCTGCATTCGGGATTAAATTCAGATTGACTTTTCAACATTGCACAGGCAACGTTCAGCAGTCGGTCACCAATACTGCGCAATGCACGGGCGTGTGAGTGCCCCCTGGCTCGCAATGTGCTATATTTTGCCTTGCTAATCTCATCGTGCTGGACTGCGACCTGTGCCCAGTAGTGCACCGCATTTCGCAGGCGTGCGTTGCAGGCAAGCCGTCGTATCACGATGTTGGATTTTCCGGAGCGTTTCGTAATTGGAGCGATTCCGCACAGGCATCGCAAGGCCTGGTAGTCTCGTTTGTGCAATGGACCGGAAGCTTCGGCAAGCAGCGTGGCGAGGATGATTCGTCCGACGCCTGGAATCGAGGACAGGATGGCCACGTCACGCTGCCAGTTTATTCCCGCTTTTGCATCATCCGATGCGGTAATCAGTTCGATCAGCTGATCGATGCGAGCGTTGATTTCACTGCTTTGGCGCTGGTTGAACTGCAGCTGTTCGAAAGCTATTTTCAACCCAGTGCAGACGGCCTGTTCGGTGCCGGCAGCAACAGAGATCGCTGGGGTTTTCAGAATCTGGAGCACTTCTTCGGCGCTGATCCGGCGGACCCGGTGTTTTTTAAGCAGCTTTTCGATGGTTGATCTGCGCACTGCAGTGGCCTTGGCCGGCGTTGGTATTCGATGCCACAGCTCCCTGACCCAGGGCTTTGACAAATCACTTTCCAAATCAAGGAACTGCGGGTAATACCGCCACAGCAACTGGCGAATTCGATTCAGCAGGCGAACTCGGTCCTTGGTCAAATTGTCGGCGATGCGAGTGAGTTCCCGCAGTTCAACAATCTCTGCGGCCAGAGGCTGCAGCAAACGGAAACAGTGTGCATCGGTCCGCAGACTGATGGCCAACACGTAAGCATCCAACCGATCATCCTTGGCACCCGCCGGCGACACTCGGTCGCGGAATCTGTCCAGCTGTTTGGGATTGATCGAATAGACTGCAAAACCCCGCTCCATCATGGCTTCAACCACCGGTCCGTGAGGTGTCTCAATTGCAACCGCCACCTTGACAGTGTCGGTCATGGAATCAACCCAGTCCGCCAGTTGATTCAAGCCGCGGCCGCCATGCCTGAAACTGCGCGAGTCAATCACTTCACCCTGTGTGTTGACCAGACACGCCTGATGATTGCCTCGCCCCCAGTCGATTCCAACAAAATATTCAATCTCATTCACTGTACCTCTCCTTTTCATGACCCCACTGAGCTCGTCTCAATGTCGCCTGGCTGCCACGATGCTCATCCGATCCCTGTACTGGTGCTCGAAGCACAAACTACCCACTGGGGTTTCATCGCGGCCAACAACCGGGGCACAGGTCCCCCCTAGGTACTCAATTAAGGCACAGGGGGTGTTGGTTGCTCCCGATTGTTCGCCTGACTTGACCTGATCCGACTACTCAATGAGACTGGCCGTTAACAGAACCATTAAATCTTTCCCAACGAAATCACTTTTCGCTTCGTTCACTTCACTTCGCTCAAAGTGATTTCGGTTACACTTAAATGTATAACAATGGTAGGTGATCAGATACCAGTTTATGGTACAGGGGGGTAGAAGGGACTATCCATCATGTGTCAAGTCCAAAATTTTTTGGAATGACAAGTGCCGCTCGGCAGACTTGCTGAAAAGTCCATTTATCACTATGTACAGTCGGCGGAATCATGCTGCTTCCTGAAATAATCCGTATTCCAGATTATTCATAAATCAATATACTGATTCACACTGTAATTGTGAAATATCAGTTTGTTATCAAAACGTTATCAATTCCGTTATGTGAAACAGCCAATTGATCGACTCAAATGCGAGCCCTGCACACGTCTGAGGTTCTCGCAACGTCATTTCAAAGTCGCGTTGCTACGGATAAGATTCCGACATGCACAGCCACACCCGGCGGGTGGTGATCTGTATGCGCCTGGCGATTTTCAGAAATCGCACCTACAGGGTCGAACACTAGGATTTTTCATGTCGAGTGCCGCGCAGCGACAGTAAGCTGTCATGACGCAACCGGTCGTGATCGTTCACATCCTCATAGCCCAGTGCAATGACGAAAATGCGGTGCGCCTGTAGTTCCGAGACGCGGTGTTCACAACGGTTGGGGTTGTAGTGATCGGTAAAGAACTCAGCTAGGCGGGCGAACAGTTTGAGGTACTGTTCGACTTCACGTAGGATGATGGCACCTCCGTTGGAACTCAGGCTGCCGCCGTCGAAAAGGGCGGTGACCTAGTATTTAAAAAGAGGGAAAATTCAATCTTCGATGAGTTATTCGGGCTAGCGGTCGATGTGTTAAGTCGTACATCCTTTACTAGGACACCGAAACGATGTAACGCTGACGGAGGTTAGAACTGTGTTTCGGTCAAAAGTGAACTCCGAAAATCGAGTACCTTAAGAGTTTAATTGTTGTCGTGGTTGGAACTAGAAAGTCTGGATTCTAAACCAGAGTAGTACGCCGAAATATCTTCAATATCCTTGTCGCTCAAATTAGCCGCGAGTTCATTCATCACTTGGTGTTTACGAGCCCCGGATCTGTAATCACTAAGCGACTTCATCAGATAGTCCTGATATTGTCCGGATATGATTGGCGTCTTCTCACCGAGCACAACGTTGCCGATTCTGTGGCAGGTTAGACACGGTTGCGCTTTGTTTCTGCCTGCTACAGCGTCACCTGTCGCTAAGCAATCATCAGGAACAGCGAATAGGAAAAATGCAGCAAACAGAATCTGTGATGCGAATGGAATTACTTTTGCCAAAGTCGTGCAATGACTGAATCAACCAATTCGGAATAAGGAAATCCGAAACCAAAATTTAATTCACTACAAGCCATATCGCCTAGCGTCGAAATATGGCTTGCAGTTAATATAGAACCGTCTATGCACTTCCCACGTAAAACCGACGAAATTCGAGATTAAAAGTATTCAAAAGCGTCTTTTTTTTCGTGATCAGTTTTGTGTGTTCGTTAATTCTCGCTAATATGTAGCGGTTGGGCTTTACTGCCCCACAATATCGTCATGCATTCCACCTAACACGCCCATGATCGTGTCATGCTCCTCCTGGCCGACACCAGACGACATCATGGCTTTCGACATTTGTTCGGCAAGTGCCCCGAACTCCGCTTCCGTGATATCCATTCCTTTGTGAGCATCCAGCATATTCATTCCGGAATATGTACAAGGACCACCTGTCGCCTCGCAAACCTGCTCAATTAACAGCATCTTTAAGTTATCAAGATCCGTATTTGCAAAACGCGCATTGATTCGATCATCGCCGCCAACGTTGGTCAAAAATGCCTCCACAACGGTAGTAATTCCTTCTGTGCCACCGACTTTGTCATACAAGCTTTTTTCTTCTGCAAGAAGGTTATCCGATGCAGTTGAAACAAATAGACAAAATGAAAATGCGGCAATGCCCAATACCAAGTGTTTTAGTTTAGTCATTGAATCTGCTCCTTTATATGATGTCAGTAAAATTCAATTTAGTAATTTGAACGATATGTGCAGTCCAATTCCATAATAACACAAAATACAACATGGTGTGCTGGTTCAGTACATGTGAGACAATCAGGCGGCGAGTGCGGATTGATTGACAAGTTGATTATAGTTTTCCATGGGGGTGAGTTGTCCGAGCGCCTGATGCGGTCGGTAATGGTTGTACTGATGCTGGTAGCGTTCAAGTTCCAGATTGAGCGAGCTGACATTCAGATCGCCGCCGTAAAACGGATAAAACTCGTAGCGGCTGGTGCCATTGGCGCGTTCCACACAACCGTTCAGTTTGGGCGATCTGGGCGGCAGCACATACAGCGGGATGTTGAGTTTTTGACAGGCGGCTTCGAACTCGGCCATGAACTCGCTGCCGCCATCGACCTGGATCGATTGGATCTGGAACGGCAGCTGCTGTTGGAGATATTGCAAAAAGCGCGTGGCGCAAAGTGCAGTGGCTCTGGAATAGGTGCGCATGAAGCACAGTCTGGTGGTCGGACAGGTGGCTTTGAACTCCTTGACCGTAAAGCCGGCGTCGACATGCACGCTCATGTGATCGATCTGGATCATCTGTCCGGGTGTCTGGGCTTTGTCGGTGTGGCGCCAGCGCTTTGCGTGACGGTCGAAGATGCGCGGTTTTTTGTGTCCGGTGCGACCCTGGTAGAAGGCGGCCGGCAGGACCTGTCTGCGTCGGATCCATTCACTGAGCATGCGACCGACGGTGCTTTCGCTCAGCCTGATGCCGTACTCGCGTGCCAGAATGGTGCGGATTTTGGCCCGCCCCCAGAGCGGATGAGCCAGACGAATCTCGCGTACCCATTCAAAGTGTTGCGCATTCCATTGCCGGCGACGCACCCGGCGCGGTCTGCGGCTGCGCGACTCAAGACCGCGCGGGCCCTGTTGCGCAAGGCGTTTGCGCCATCGGTAGTAGCTGGACCTGGACCAGCCGATGGCTTCAAGCGCGGTGGTTTCGCTGCAGCCTTCCGATCGCAGCTGCTGGTACAGGTTCAGTTGCTGCCAGCGTCGCTGGGCATCATCAGAAAGTCTGGCAACGGTTTTGCTGACGCGGTAAAATTTCGGGTGCAGATGAATCGTTTGCATCGGGTAGCCTCCTGTGCGTTTTGTTTTCGGTAATACGCACTATGCTACCCGATTTTTTTGCGTTTTTCAGTCTGTTCCCCTTCGGACTACGTCCTTCGGAGAACAGACTGAAAGTCTCACATGTATGTGAACTACCTCACATGGTAAATTTGGAAGCAGTTCCAAAGAAACCCCAAGTCGAAAAATTGCCTAAATTGATGGTTTACAATCGAAAATCAGATGGCGTATATTGCTTGTGGTATGGTAAGCAAGAGACAAACTTATCGAAAATTTTTTAGAATTGGAGAATTGTGGTGGTGCCTAACATCTATGCTGTGGTTTTTACAAGAGGATCAATGAAAGGATATTCCTTTATTGAGGAAAATTACAAAGATTGTCACAAAATACATGATGATGTAATTCTTATTGCCAGCAATGACGCATCAAATGTAATAGCTAAAGCTTCTGGCTTGACTTTGGAAGGGAATGATCAAGAAGTCCAAGGAATGGTTTTCAAACTTGACACGTCCTGTATCATCGATTTTTATCCGAGTGAAGTCTTGGCGTGGTTAGAACAAATGACAAATCTATAGAGGCCTGCGTTATGACTAGAATCAATGATAGAGATGATTCTGTCCTGGTAAATAAACCTGAGGCAAAAGTCATTGGCATTTATCAGAAAAACGAATTGTCTTCAACCCTTGAGCTTCAAGTGAATATCAGGGCAAGATCATAATATTCTGCTACCTGTTGATGCATTGAAGGGTCACGAATTGTCAAATCGGGCGATGGTAGAGGAGCTTCGAAAACTTCGCTCTGAACTTCATAAGATAAATTCTTCCATTGACGGTACTGGCGGCGCAATTTACGAATTAAGGGGATTACTTCACCCATTGCTTGACAAGCTCGTCAAAGAATTAAGAGATAAAACTTAACTTATTGAATATTAAAAATTATTTGTGATGTCACCTCAACATGCGTCGGCATTTACCTGCAGTTATTCATCGATGATATGGCCGACTAGTCTAGATATGGCTTCAGTAACGAATTCTGGTTCGCCGATTACAGAGATCAACCCTCCTTTTGTACCATGTCCTAGCAATTTAGCCTGAAATAAAGGTATAGTCAGTATTAAAAATCTTGTTTAAGCTTATCTGGATGTAGATGTAACTCAGGTCTTCGTTGTTTGCAACTCCAATGCAAGAATTGTGTTCGGATATTCAGAAACGGAGTCGTACAAACCTGATTCGCTCAATTGGGTATTTACATCCGATGTGATACGATCTTCAGTCAGTTGAGTAAATCCGATAGACTCAGTTGCTCTTTCATTTTTAGTTTCAGTGTAAAATCCAACAGGCTTACAACTGTTCCACAGCTGAAACTTTCTCCTATCCCGTTCAATTTGTGCATCAATTTCTTTATCAAACACTTCCATTGCTATCTTGATGCGATCTTCATTAGAAGCCAGAAATGAAGAACCAACAAGCACACCAAGAAACAATACAACTATTTGCGTCGACCTAATCATTATCACACTCCCTACGGGCTTAACGACGCATCGGTGAAACATCTAATTCCACCTGAACCGGTCGACCTCTATTCAACGACATAACCCTCATCGATGTAGAAAATGTTGTTGCAGGCTCCGCGTCTTTGAACACATACGTCAGCAGATGGGCAAACTGTTATAGTCCCTTCATTGACGTAGTTTCTGAATTCAATCCCATCTTCTGTAAATGATCGCTCAAGGCGCATCGTTAAAAAACGGAATACACGTCTAAAGCCTTAGCGGATACACTTAACTCAATTCTTGCGAACCTTAAGATCCAAACTTTCTTGCTATTTAAATGTTTGTGTCGAATCAAGTCTTCACGTAATTAACGGAAAATTCGTTCGGCGTTTGCTCTCCATATATTCACTGGGGTATGGGCTTGCTGGATAATCCAAGTAATTTATGTTCAACCGAGTTAAGGATTGGTTAGTTTATGATGAATGATCCGGTGGCAATTCGCACAGACGCACATCAAATCTTCTAGTTGCGTCGGTATTTCTGTCGGGTGGGCAGACAAGGGAATTATGTGATGAACTTCGATACATGATTCGCCGGAACTCGGACCATAGACTTCAATTGGATCCATTTTGCAACGTTCGCAGTGCAATCGTCCGTCGTGATCTCTTTTGAACAGTTCTTTTTTAGCTTTTGAAAGGCCGTAAGCTCGTTCGCGGCGATAGTGTTTCCTTAGTTTGAATCCCCCCTCGGTCCATTCGCGCTCTTCAGAGTCCATTGGGACTCCTGTCTGATCAATCTGCTGTTCTTTTTGGATCACTGGATAACCAGCCTCCTCGATAATGCCGCGTATCACTGAATCACTCTCAAAGTCGCCAGGATTGACCTCGCGACCGAGTGCTACAGACGCGGCCAAACTGAACACAGCTTTGGGTTGCAGACGTGTCTCATCGTCTGTAAGCACATCGTAAGTTCTGGAAATATGGAACTGGTACCTAGTGGGAAAATTAAGAAGCTGTTCTACAGCATGCCATACGTGATAAGGCGAAACTAGTAATTTTTCCCAAGGTAACAATCTTCCGGATAGTGTTGCGTCTATTTCACCCTTGCCTAGAATCCGTTCAATCAGTTTCGCTGTAGCGTTGTTAGCAAATTCGAAGCGAAGTCTCTTGGTGGGGTTACCACGACTTCGGCTTTCTGGGTCTCGGCCCACAGCCGCCATTCTCTTGTTCAATGTTGTAAACAACTCGGTAAGTGACAGGCCTGAATCCTTCGGGAACCAAATTTGTCTTTCATTTCGCGGTAAATTACGCACGCGGTTACTATCCACCCATACTCCATCCAGTTCCAAGAATGATTGATCTATTCGTTTGAGAAGGAGTCGTATCGCCGGACCGTATTCTGTGTTTTGTGCGGTGCGAGAACCAATGGTGCCACCTCTCGAATGTAATATCAACGCTCCATCCTGGGTTTGAAAGTGAGCATCCAGCGGCAAACCTGAATCATTATGGATTTTGTGCAGATTCATGTGCTTATGATTACCTCGTTCGGTCGTGCTCATAAACTAATTCACACATGCTTCAAATTAGTAGTGCGATGATTTTGAAGAGGCATACAAATTGTTTGTTGAGATCAGTGTTGTAGTATTGTGCCTTCCGAAAGATAACTAGATTTCTTGGGTTCCTTGAAGATGGATTCTCATGCGAGTCGGTAGGAGTAGGTTGAACAGGCTGCAACCGAGTTTCATCAGCACACTGCCGGGTGCTACTCCTCACTGAAAAATCGTGGATCCTCGAATTCAAGTCCTATTCTGGTGGAGTGCGCACTAAGTTTGGCCATTAAATTTAGCGCGTATTCGTAACGAAGTTGGCATTCGTGAATTTGACCTTCTTCATTCGATTCCTCAACTTTTCCACTCGTTCTTGATAAAGATATTAGTTGAAGTTTGCCATTATGATCAAACCTACCGCCATCTTCGGCAAAGAAAATTTTGGATTGGGGGGCTTTTACGTCCTCCTCATCATCAGAATTGTAAAAGCTGTAGGCTTTTAATTTGCAGTCATCTAGTCTTAAAAACACATAATTGGACGAAGTAGCTTTTTCTCTAACTCGCTCAATGTCTACTTCGAATAAATGGACAGCTGTAAATGGGAGAATGTTTGTATCACTTTCGAAAAGTTTTTTAGATTGATCGCGATCAGGCACTAGGTCGCAGGCTGGTGAAAGTACAACCCACACGGTATTGTTGTTCATTGTAAAAATGTGCCCAGGAATGAGATGGTCGCCGGTTGTCGGTTTGCAGGAAACGAATGAATTAAAATTATCCAAAGCTTGGTTCTGGTAGTCGTTGCTTGAAAAGTCGATTTTGTATTTCGCACTATTACGGCTCTCATTTCCGTTTTTGCTAGCATCAGATGAAACGATTTTCTTTCCGAAATCGACCAAATTACCGGAAACTGCATCGGTATAGAGCTCCATTTGTCGTTGAATTTCTTTACGAAGATTTGTTTCCCGAGCCTGTGGATCCCCTTTCAGCATTCGTTGATAGAACATCCATGCTACGTGATCGTCACTCAAGAAACCGTCTTCAAAGATGACGCCCTGTGATTCAATTTCGGCACGCAACCGAGCGGACATCAACCTAGATGGTGTTGGATCCCAATTAAGTATTGCTTTCTTAAGCTCTGAAATTACATCAAGGCTGTCAGCTTTGCTAGCAAAAGTTATGAAGCCGCGGCTTGTTTTTATCCAAAAAGGTTCAGAGACTGACCAAGCGAGACCGTCCGGCTTCGATTCTTCGCGAAATTCTTCTTTAAAATTATTTTCATACCGTTTCAACAGACTCATCAATAACGCAATTTTCTCGCATTTCTTCAGCTGCGCTGAATCGCAGTGCGTAAAAAAATGATTAAATGGGGCCTCGTTATTGCAGGCTTTCTGCAGTGCTTGTTTTGAGTCTATACGGAAATCTGCGTATTGTTCATGCCAGATGCTATTCTCCAAATCATATTCTTTTTCTAATTTGTCAAATATTTCGTCTCCTTGGTCGCAAAATTTCATTGAAAACGAGCCATATAAATTTAGAAATGAACGTAAAAGTTGAGCGAACGGTTCAGCCAAATTCTTCGAGCGCGTGTGCGTAAGAATAAGATTGAAGTGATCACTTTCGTCCAACAAAATACGTGCAATTTTTAAAAATTTTTCTCCCTTGATATTCTCAGGGTCGAGTTCATAGTCTAGAATTAAAAGGTCTGATTGATGTAGGTAGTCTGTAAAATTTGGATCTTCGGTATCGCCTTTTTCAATATCCACTATTCGAGCTGGGTTCATTTCTCGAATTTTGTCAATGAGTTGTTTAATGTCGTCAAAATTTGCCCATTTGCCGTCATTTTTTTTGTCGGATTCAATACCGTTTACGTTTCCCGAAAGCCAATCGTTCCAAGATGGGTATTGATCGTCTACTATCAATACCGAACGAATGGGCTTAATGTAGGCCTCTTGTATGAAGTCGAGTTCAGATTGAGTTTTTTTTGTCATGGAACTCAGCATTTTTGAACTTGATTGCGAAATTAGCGCCGCTTAAAACTTTTGCTGGGCCGCTTGAAACGTATGAAATTTCATGATAGCCTGCAGCCAAATTTGCACGGCAAAGATAGAGACCGATTCCACGTCCGCCTGTAAGTTTTTTTGTAAAGAATATATTGAAGAGCCTTTTGATATCCAACTCATCCACACCCGGACCGGTGTCGGCCACAACGACCAATTCATCAAAGGACCAGAAACGGCTTTATGAGGAATTCGTCGATCTGTGCAAAATCGCCGACGAAGGCGGAATGCGCGCGGTCTGGACCGGTGAACACCACGGTATGAACTTCACCATCGCGCCGAACCCGTTTCTGAACCTTGTGGATGTCGCACGGCACACCCAAAACGTTCGTCTAGGTACAGGCACCATCATTGCGCCGTTCTGGCACCCGGTCCGACTGGCTGGAGAAGCGGCGATGACCGACATCATCACCGACGGACGGCTGGAACTGGGCATCGCGCGGGGTGCCTATACGTTCGAATATGAGCGGCTGATGCCGGGGCTGGAGGCCTGGGAGGCGGGGCAACGGATGCGCGAGTTGGTGCCCGCGATCAAGGCGCTATGGGCAGGCGATTACGCACATGAGGGCGAATTCTACCGTTTCCCGAAGACCACCGCCGCGCCATTACCTCAGCAGGATGGTGGCCCGCCCATCTGGATTGCAGCGCGCGAACTCAACAGTCATGAATTTGCAGTTCAGAATGGCTGCAATATACAGGTCACGCCGCTGTGGAATGGGGATGACGAGGTGCGCAATCTCATGTCGAAATTCAACGACGCCTGCGCCAAGTTCCCTGATCAGCCCCGCTCCAAAATCATGCTCCTGATGCATACCTACGTGGCCGAGGATGATGAGGACGTCAAACAGGGTGCGGTCGAACTGAACCGGTTCTACAACTATTTCGGTGCCTGGTTCATGAACAAGCGCGAAATTACGCAGGGCCTGATCGCTCCGCTTAGCGACGAGGATATCGCGGCGCATCCCTTCTATACCCCGGAGGCGCTGGAACGCGACCTAGTCGTGGCGACGGCGGACAAGGTGATTGAGCGACTCAAGATCTACGAAGAGCTGGGCTATGATGAATACTCCTTCTGGATCGACAGTTCGATGAGCTTCGAACGCAAGAAAGCATCGCTGGAACGCTTCATTAATGACGTCATGCCAGCTTTCAAGTAACCAAGCAGTGGGGTTTGGGTGAAATTGCGCAACTTCGAGGCGAACTGTGCGGTGCGGTGCGCCGTGCCGGCGACAGCGAGTCGATGCGCGGTTTGTACAAAGACGGCTGGAATGTGAAGTCGAACGACTCAAGTGTTTTCGGTACGACAGTCTGGAGATGCCGAGCGCAATTTTGAGGCACCGGGGTTTTCGGTCAACGAGATCGTCCGTCAGTCCGGCTGCACCGTAAGACGGCTCACAAATACCTCAATGCCGAGTTCGATGATCCGCAGGCGGTGGTGCCCAAAGCGTGTGTCCGCAAACTGGATTTATTCAAGGATTACTTGAACAAGGCAAAATATCAGGATTTATCCTCGTTTATTGTCCAAATAATGGATAATATACGAGGATGATTCCTAGAATAATTGAAAATAAACTCAATACAGCCCTGCAAAGGCAAGCGGCTGTCGTACTAATCGGTCCACGTCAAGTTGGTAAAACAACTCTTGCACATGCCATTGGAGAAAAATTTGATTCGCTGTATCTGGACCTGGAAGATTTGTCGAATCAAGATAAACTCTCAGAACCGGTATTGTTTCTGGAAAATTACGAAGACAAACTCGTAACTCTTGATGAAATTCATCGTATGCCTGAGATTTTCAGTTCTCTGCGAGGCATTATTGATCGAGGTAGACGTAGAGGTAAGCGCGTCGGCCGCTACCTTATACTCGGGTCTGCATCGCTTGATCTGCTGAGGCAATCGGGTCAGTCACTTGCAGGCAGGGTCGAGTTTATATCGCTTGCACCACTGTCCGTACTTGAACTCGATGACTCAAGAAAAGTGAGGGAGTTGCTTTGGCTGCGTGGAGGCTTTCCGGATAGCTACCTCGCGAAGGACAACAACGATAGTTACGTTTGGCGAAGAAACTTCATCAAGACCTACCTTGAACGCGACGTTGCAACTTTCGGATTTCGAGTTTCCGCCGAACTTCTTGAACGCCTATGGGTCATGCTTGCACATAATCAGGGAAATATTCTGAACTCGTCTCAATTTGCAAATGCTCTTGAAACCAGTGCGCAGTCGATTACGCACTACATTGACTTGCTAGCGGATCTGCTATTGGTCAGACGGTTAAAACCCTATCATTCAAACTTAGGCAAACGAATGATAAAGTCCCCGAAAATTTATGTGCGCGACTCGGGACTGGTTCACGCATTGCTAAGAATTTCATCTTTCAATCAGTTGAATGAACACCCAGTCGTCGGTCGAAGTTGGGAAAGTTACGTCATCGAATCATTGCTGTCAGTACTACCAATGGATAAACAGGCTTTTTTCTATCGAACTCAGGCAGGGGCAGAAATTGATCTTGTTATTGAACACGATCACCGTACGGTTTGGGCGATTGAAATTAAACGTTCTCTTTCACCAAAAGTAAGTCGTGGGTTTCACAGTGCTTGCGAGGATATCAAACCAACTCGCCGTTTTGTGGTTCATGCGGGAGATGAGTGTTTTCCAGTATCGCATAATCTGGAAGCAGTCGGTGTTCGTCAACTGACTGAAGAAATCAGTCTCGGACACTAACTGTCTTTACACATTTGGGAGGCAAATCAGGACAACAGATGTATATTTTTGTCAGTATACGCAGGAAATTTGATGGCAATTGAAACAATCGACACCCTGGTGGTTGGGGGTGGCCAAGCTGGTGTGGCCATGAGCGAACATTTGAGCAATGCTGGCATCCCACATCTTGTCTTGGAACGGGACCGAATTGCAGAGCGTTGGCGCACAGGAAGGTGGGATTCTCTGGTTGCCAATGGTCCAGCGTGGCATGATCGTTTCCCGGGCATGAAGTTTACCGGCATAGATCCCGATGCCTTTGCTGCCAAGGAAAGTGTTGCAGATTACTTCGTTGACTATGCGAAGAAAATTAATGCCCCAATACGCTGTAGTATTGACGTAACTGGTGTAGAAAGAAATGTTGGTCGTTCCGGCTTCCGCGTACAAACATCGGAAGGTCTGATGATTGCCAACAGAGTAGTCGCCGCGACCGGACCGTTCCAGCACCCGAATATCCCGCCCATTGTTCCACTGAACGCAAATATCAAACAAATTCATTCCTGTGAGTATCGCAACCCTGAACAATTGCCTCAAGGGGCAGTATTAGTAGTCGGTGCGGGATCTTCAGGCGTACAAATCGCGGACGAGATCTTGCGAGCCAAAAAAACTGTCTACCTCTCGGTCGGTCCTCACGAGCGCCCACCTAGGGCATATCGGACGCGAGATTTCTGCTGGTGGTTGGGGGTTCTTGGCAAATGGGATATGGCAGCGCCCGATCCGGGGACAGAACACGTTACCATCGCGGTAAGCGGTGCATATGGCGGCCGTACCATCGATTTCAGAAAACTTGCAGACCAGGGGATCATTCTCGTTGGGCGAACGAAATCGTACGAAGACGGTGTGATGAGTTTTGCACCGGACCTGTCATTTAACATCGAGCAGGGCGATGCATACTACCTGGCTCTTTTGGAGGAAGCTGACGCATACGTTCACCGTAATTGTCTTGACTTACCAGAAGAGCCAAAAGCCCACGAAATCGGACCAAATCCAGACTGCATGACTCATCCGATTCTCAAACTTGACCTGGTTAACGCTGGTGTTTCTACGATCATTTGGGCAACAGGTTTCACCGTTGACTACAGTTGGCTTAAGGTTGATGCTTTTGAACAAAACGGAAAGCCCAGACATCAGCGCGGTGTGTCGACTGAACCCGGAATCTATTTTCTGGGATTACCATGGCAGTCGCGTCGCGGCTCCTCCTTTATATGGGGCGTCTGGCATGATGCCAAATTTCTGGCCGATCATATATCTACTCAACGAAATTACCTAGCGTATCGCCGTCCTGAGGAACCATGAAATAGATTGACATTGGACGAACAATGGAAATTTTGCAGTCGCGGGCAACAGACAATTGTCAACTTTACTAATCGAATTTCGAAGAACTGTTTGACGTGAATTTTGATCAGTTACAGCAGATTTCGAACTGCATTTACAGAGTGTACGAGTATCTAATTTCAGGCCATCTTCCGCATTTTGTAGGGAGCAGCAACATCGGACTGCAGTCTATGGCAGCGCACAAACGTAAGCACGCTACACTGACTTTCACCAGCAACCTGTCAAACTCTATATAATTCGCGGGATTGTCGCGGCTGATCAGCTTCATTTCGTTGTTCGTTCAAATCTCGACAAACGTAGCGGGGTATGGCGCAGTCTGGTAGCGCACCTGCTTTGGGAGCAGGGAGTCGGGGGTTCAAATCCCTCTACCCCGACCAGTGTGATATGCGCCTGTAGCTCAACTGGATAGAGCAACGGCCTTCGACAAGGAGCCTTTTCAGGGAATTGAACCTGTTAAGTGGAGGGCACTGTATCGGTGAAACCTTAACGCGTAGAGGCGATGGCAATACCGAGGAAACCGTCAAACAAAGGGATCCGTAGAGACTATACGTGCCCCACCTGAGATGGTGAAGATATAGTCCAGACTACAAACCGGCTGATCAACGCCGGGCAATGAAAATTGTAGTAGTATGCTAAGCCGTAGGTTACAGGTTCGAGTCCTGTCAGGCGTGCACTTTTAAACTTCAGTTCAAACACTTCCATAGCGTAGAAACTGGAGTTATCAAGAAGTTTGGAAAGTGGTGGGCGTAGCTCAGTTGGTAGAGCCCTGGATTGTGGTTCCAGTGGTCGCGGGTTCGAATCCCGTCGTCCACCCCACTCTTGACCGATGCACAAATTGGAACTGAAGCCTGATGAAACTACCGTCACTCGGCGAAATTGAAAACGCTGCCGCTCTAATCGCACCATATGTGTCGCCCACACCACAATACCAGTGGCCACTCCTCAGTGACAGGTGCAAAACTGAAGTCTGGGTTAAGCACGAAAACACCACACCCATCGGATCATTCAAAATTCGCGGCGGTATTACTTATATGGCCGATCTGGACACGGATCGCGTTATCTGTGCCACCCGCGGCAATCACGGTCAGTCTGTCGCGTACGCTGCGCGAATTTTTGGGATGCAGGCAACGGTAGTTGTCCCCAAAGACAACAGTGCTGCGAAAAACGCTTCCATGCGCGCATTCGGCGCAACTCTGATTGAACATGGTCGAGACTTTACGGAAGCACACGAATACGCACATCAGTTAGCTGATGAACAAAATCTTCACTTTGTTCCTTCATTTCATCGCAAACTGGCAGTGGGTGTCGCCACTTGCGGACTGGAACTGTTTAGGCATGTTCCAGACCTTGATGAAGTTTATGTTCCCGTTGGTTTGGGCTCCGAAATCTGTGCAATGATTGCCGTACGTGAAGCACTTGGACTTAAAACCGAAATAGTTGGTGTAGTAGCAGATAAAGCGCCTGCTTACGCACTGTCTTTTGAAAAAGGACAGGTTGTATCAACCGATTCGGCTGACACCTTCGCCGATGGTATTGCAGTTAGAGTTCCGGATGCAGAAGCACTCTCAATCATGACACAGTACGTATCCCGGTTCATTCGAGTGACTGAGCGAGAAATCGCTGATGCCATGCGCTTTTACTTCACTGATACCCACCATGTTATTGAAGGTGCTGGTGCATCTAGCCTAGCAGCGTTGATTAAGGACAAGGCTCGCTCTGACAGCCGCCGCGCGGGTGTCATTGCATCAGGTGGCAATGTCAATCTGAATCTGTACTGCGAAATTCTGAGCGGCAGTTACTGCTTCGATTGAGTCCGGTTCCAATGAAAACCTCAAAAAGACGCATTTCAAGAGACAGAAAGAGGCGCGATTCGCAGTCTGTCCAGCGTCTCAAATGGCAGCGGGTAGTTAATCCCTATCCACCATTTGAAATTCTATCCGCGGATCAGATTGAGGCCATTCACCAAGCCTCACTGGAAGTCCTGAGAGACACCGGAATCAAATTCTTAAGCCAAAGGGCGCGTAATGTTTTCCGCAATGCTGGCGCAGAAATCGATGATGGACAATCGATTGTTAAACTTGATCCGACATTGGTTGAAGAACTCGTTTCACATACTCCTGACAGTTTCACGCTTGTTGCCCGCAATTTGAACCGTTCCATCGAAATGGGTGGCAACAACATTAACTTTGCCACTGTCGGCGGGCCATCATTTATCTCTGACCTTGATGGTGGTCGGCGAAACGGTACGCTTGAAGACTTGAAAAGGTTTTTCAAGATTGTGCATCAGCTTGAAATTTTTCACATGGGCGGCGCAAGTCCGTTTGAGCCGCATGAACTTCCGGCAGAAACGCGGCACCTTGACAAATACCTTACTGCAATCACCCATCACGACAAAATCTGGCTTTCCAACATGTTGGGTGCCTACCGGGCATGTGATGGCCTGAGAATGAGGGCCATTGTGCACGGTATAGACCTTGATCAACCGCCTGATGAGGTATTGACGGTCGGCAATATCAATATCAATTCACCACGGCAAGTCGATGATTCGATGTCGGACTCTCTCATTGAGTTTGCGACCATGAATCAAGCCACATTGGTCACACCATTTACCCTGCTTGGTGCAATGGCTCCAACAACGATGGCCGGGGCTTTGGTTCAGCAGAATGCAGAAGCTCTCGCCTGTATCGCACTTTCTCAAGCTGTTCAAAAAAGTGCGCCTGTCATCTACGGTAGTTTTTCAAGCAACGTTGACATGAAGTCTGGTTCCCCTGCATTCGGAACTCCGGAATACGTACGCACCACGCTGGCCAGTGCGCAACTTGCCCGTCGCTATTCATTGCCATTCCGAGCCAGTGGTTCGAACGCCTCAAATGCTCCCGACGAACAGGCAACCTATGAAACCTGTATGTCGACATGGGCGGCAGTAATGGGTCACACCAATTTGTTGCTTCACGGTGGAGGCTGGCTGGAAGGCGGCCTCGTTGCTTCATTCGAAAAACTCATCATTGATGCGGAAATTCTGCAGCTGATGGCCGAATCTCTGAAACCGATTCCGGTTGACCGAGATACACTGGCCGTTGAAGCGATCGCGGAAGTTTCTCCCGGCGGACACTTTTTCGAATCCTCTCACACCATGCAACGATACCAGGACATCTTCTATTCGCCCCTGCTATCGGACTGGCGTAATTTTGAAACCTGGTATGATGACGGAGCACTGCACGCCTTCAAGCGCGCCAATCAAATCTGGAAAACTCTGGAGAAAGAGTATGAAGCTCCGTCTCTAGACAAATCGATCCGGGAGGAACTGGAAGCGTATGTTACCCGTCGTAAATCCGAAATCGAAAACGGTGGCGAAGATAGAGTTCTTTTCGGTCGCTGTCCTTAACTCTGAACTCCTCCCTGGAATCAGCAAGAATCCACCTCAACAGCGTTCGATTTGTGCTTTTTTTTCTTATTGATGACCATGCGAATCCAATTGCGATAAAGAAGTTCAGCATGAGCACGCCACGGGTTGTCAATCAGCGGAAGGATTTCTGACTCCGGAAGTTCTGGCAGGTTCGAACCCTGCTCCAAAGCAAGCAGAAAATCAGCACGGTGTTTCTCAAGGCTCTGCTTTGCTGAATCCGGAAAGTAATTCAGCGGATAATCAGGATAATTGGACCGTTCGCCCAGTCTGAAGCGATTTATTTCACGCTTGTATTCTTTCAATAGGCTGACTGAATCGTATTCCGGGTGTCCCTGCAGAAACACCCACCTGCCTCCGTCTTCGCTGACTGCAATACCAAAGTCCGCATCCGAACTGGAGGCGAGAACCTGAACGCCATGTGGTTCCATCTGCTCTGCGGTCATTTCAAAAACATGCGATCGCGGTTCTTCATACTGCTCGGGCATATCCACCATCAGCGGATGTCCGGTTTGGGTCAGCCTATGAGAAAATACTCCCCAACGCTTGTCAGGCTGGCAGCGAATTCGTTCAATTCCATGAAATATCTTCAGAATGGCATGCGATGCCAGACACGAACACAAAATTGTCGGAACATTCTCATTCGCCCAGTACACCACCTCTTCAAAGTAAGGCCAGAACTTCTCCGCAGTAATTTCGAATTTTCCTGGGTTTGCGCCAGTCAAAACCAAGCCATCTAGTTTGATTTTCGTGATCTCGTCAAACGTAACGTAGGCCTTGGAAACATAATCCAGTTCGTTGGTAGACCGTGGCAGGCCTTCAATACTAAATGGATGTATCTGAACGACGATATCTTCAGCACCGGCCGCGAGCAGTCTGTAGAACTGCCGCTCAGTCGCCCTGAGCGCCCGGTCTGGCATCATATTTAGAAAACCGACTTGAAGCGGTGATGTATCTGCGATCTGCTCCGTTATTTCAATGTCCTCGCGGACAAGACGATCCCAGGAGTCTAGCTCGCGATAGCGCAATAAAGGCATGAGTTATTCTTGAATTTACAGCTTGGGATTAATTCAATCGTCCAGGACGGCGCAGACAAGATCAACAAAATCCTGTTCATCACGCACACGGTCCAGTTCATCCGCTGCAATGGTATAGCCGTACTTTTTGGCGATGCGTTCGTACTTTGGCCGACGGGAGTGTACCAGCTTTGGAAAAATCCATCGAACGAACTGACTGGGATCAATTTGGTTGGCTTGCTTCAACTGATTCGTTTCCAGATACTCACCCAATTGGACTTCAAGAAAATCCGCTTCATAATAAAGCGGTTTTGGATGCTTGATCTGCCGTTCAATAATTTCAGACTCAAACTCCGGACTCACGTCGATCAACAATATCAGCGTCTGTCGGGCCAGTTCTTCAAGCACGCGTTCGTCGCCTAATTCACACAGACTTCCGCTTGAATCGTTGACAAAATGTTCGTAGCCGTATATCGACTTCGCTTTGCTCACAAACTCCCTGACATCGAACATGGACTGAATTTCGGCTTCGCGGTGCAGTTCTTGACGCCGCTTGAACTCTTCCAGCGGCAGTCCTCCTTTCTTCCGATCACCCAGCATTCCGACGAACTTGGATAGAAGGTCCAGATTATCAAACGTCATGGCACTTTGGATGCTGATGGAATCGCTGCGCAACAAATCCCTGAGAAAGCCAATTTGCATCGCCTTTTCCTTGATGTTGTCAATGATTGGCTCATCCAGGTAGCGAGTACCAATGCGATAGTCTGCAGAATAGTGAAACCAGGAAGTCTTGGGGAGTTTGCGCGCCAGCGTTGTCTTTCCACAACCCGACATGCCCATTAGGGTAATAATCTTGCGCTCGGCACTTCTGAATTCTTTTTTGGTCAATTTCATAACAGTAACAGGGTTAGACTCGCCAATGACATCTCAAGTATTCGGCACTGGATCGTGCCCGGATCATTCATGACTTTGTATTGATCAGTCAGAATTCGGCTGTTTGCGGAGTAATTCCTGAATATCCAGACGGGTAAGCTCATCAAATCCACCAACGCTGACGCCATCAATAAAAATTTGAGGAACAGTGCGTTGTCCGGCACTTCGTGTCAACATTTCACCTTTTCGTGTAGAGTCAAGGAGTACGTCGTATTCTGTAAATGCAATTCTTTCCTTGTTGAGCAGACTCTTGGCTGCCTGACAATATCCACAAAGGGGACTGGTATAGATTTCGACTCTTTCCATTATCTTCTAACTAACGCCTGTGCTTCCAAATCCACCAACTGCTCGAGCAGTTGGTTCAAATTCATCAACTTTAATCAGTTTCGGCCGAATGACAGGAACAAATACCATCTGTGCAATTCGGTCGCCAGGCTGAATTGTGAAACTATCACCACCCCGATTCCAACATGAAACAAAGACCTGGCCCTGATAGTCGGAATCAATCAACCCAACCAGATTACCCAATACGATGCCGTGTTTGTGACCCAGTCCTGAACGCGGCAACAGGATTGCGGCAATTCCCGGATCGCGGATATCGATGGCAATGCCGGTCGGAATCAGTTCACAATCTGAAGGTCGAAGAACTAAGTCAGCTTCAATACAGGCCCGAAGATCCAATCCCGCTGCACCTTCGGTCGAACGTTCCGGTAAGGGTATCGACTGACCAATTCTGTTATCGAGTACTTTGTAGCGTACCTCTTGCATGGAATCGTGACGAAATCTCTTGGATCAAATCTACTGCAATTCTGGTTTTCAATGCTGGTCCTAGTGCTACCACACCTGTCCGATCAATAAGCTGCAGGGTATTGTAGTCCGAGCCCAGTGCGTTTGAATCGCCGCCGACTACATTTGCTGCAATCAGGTCTGCACGTTTGGCCAGCAATTTTTTACGAGCTTCGGAGATTAGATTGTCCGTTTCTGCTGCAAACCCTACACTGAATAAATCTGGAACCTTTTCTTTGACTTTTGCCAGGATATCGGGATTTCGTACAAACTCCATTTTGAGTACTTCCTCACCCTGTTTCTTGATTTTGCTCGCTGCCTGGGTCTGAGGCCGATAGTCAGCAACCGCTGCAACTGCAATAAAAATATCCTGACCATCAAGGTGCGCCATGACTGCCTCCAACATTTCCCTGGCGCTGGTAACCTTAATGACACTGGCAACCCTAATGGGCAATGGCTGTGTTGCTGGACCTGAAACCAGTGTCACATCAGCACCGGCATGGACTGCGGCGTCGGCAATCGCATACCCCATTTTTCCGGAACTTAAATTTGTGATGCCACGCACCGGATCAATTGCTTCCCAAGTAGAGCCAGCTGTAACAAGAACGCGAAGACCGTTTAGTGCATCACTACTGAACAATGCACTAACCTGCCTGACAATTTCTTCCGGCTGCAGCATGCGTCCTGGTCCAACCTCACCGCAAGCCTGATCTCCACTATCGGGCCCCATCACTGTTACTGTACGTTCTTGCAATCGATTGATATTATTTTGAGTCGCTGGACTTGACCACATAACGCGGTTCATAGCTGGGGCGATAGCAATTTTGGATTCAGTTGCCAAACATAAAGTCGTCAATAGATCATCTGCAAAACCATGTGTCAGACGAGCCACAAATGCTGCGGTTGCCGGTGCGACAACAATCGCATCTGCCCAACGCGCCAATTCAATGTGACTCATACCCGCTTCAGCTTCCTCATCGAAAGTTTCACTTCGAACTGCATTGCCGCTCACTGCCTGCATCGTAAGACTTGAGATGAACGCCTCGGCGTTCTTCGTCATGACAACGCGAACTTCAGCACCGACCTCACACAACCTGCGTGCCAACTCCGCCGACTTGTATGCCGCAATTCCGCCCGTCACACCAAGCAGAATTCGCTTGCCTTGCAAAGAAACGGGGTGATTTTTTGGGCTGTTCACAGTATTTATCGCTTTGATTTTTTCAACTAATAGTATAGAATGTGCGCCTTCATTCACACATTTCAATCTTCAGGTTCTGGGAACGATGCCAAGGATTTGTCAGGTTACTGGAAAAAAGACGATTAGCGGAAATAACGTTTCGCATTCGCACATCAAAACCAAACGCAGGTTTCGCCCCAATTTGCATTATCGGCGCTTTTGGGTTGAAAGCGAAAATCGCTGGGTTAAGCTTCGGGTCAGTCGAAAGGCGATTCGCACCATTGACAAAAATGGCATTGACAGTGTATTGGAAGGCTTGCGCGCCGATGGCGTCAAGGTTTAACTGGAGAATCTGAACCATGAGCGATCAGCGCGAGAAAATCAAACTTGAGTCATCTGCCGGAACCGGACACTTCTACACGACTTGGAAAAACAAGCGCAACACCGAAAAGAAACTTGAACTGCGTAAATTCGATCCGGTAGCCGGGAAGCACGTAATCTACAAGGAAACCAAACTGAAGTAAGCTGCGGCTACCTTCAGATTCCCACTACTGAAAAGTAGTCAGTTCGCAGTAGCGCCCTTCAGTCGGGCGGAGAATTTCATCAGGGCATCAATGTCAGATTCTTCTGCTCGCTGACACCACTCCTCCAACGACTGACGCACCTGTTCGTACGAATTTGACGAACGTGTGGCGATATGTTGTAAAGATTCCTTCATCGCGTAAACTGTGGCAATTCTTGAATTGGTCTCCAGAACTTTGTTCAACCATTCCTTTTTCAGGTCGCTCAATCTTGAGCGATCGGAAGCCAGCAGTCGCTTAGTCTGTTTGAGCAGACGTCGCGTTTCTCCAGAAGCTAAACGAATTTCCTCACGGCAAACCCCTTTCACTACTTCGTTGGCATATTTTGACATCACCTGAAATCGATTTGCCACAAACACCTTAACTGTTTCAAAATCACAGTGCTGTTTGTTCTGGTTAAACGTCAGTTTCGGAATTTTTCGCTGGATTTTCACCAATCTGATTTTGTTCAGCAACCGTACATAGCACCATCCGAGATCGATTTCCCACTTTCGTGCAGAAAACTGTGCTGAGGAGGAGTACGCGTGGTGATTGTTGTGCAGTTCCTCACCGCCGATGACAATCCCCCACGGAACAATGTTACGACTGGCATCAGGTAAATTGAAGTTCCTGTATCCCAAGTAATGCCCGACACCATTGATCACACCGGCAGCCCAAAACGGAATCCACACCATTTGAACAGCCCATATTGATACCCCAGCAATAAGCCCAAAAGCAAAAACGTTGATCAGGAGCATTAAAATCAAGCCTGTATTGGGGAACTTTGCATAGACCTGTCGTTCCAGCCAGTCATCCGGTGTACCGACACCGTACTGATCCAGAATTCCCGGTAGCCGTGCTGCACGGCGATACAAAATCAACCCTCCCCATAGTACGCGGTTAATTCCAACCTTCTGTGGACTGTGCGGGTCGTCGTCACTTTCGACCGTAGCATGATGTTTTCGATGGACCGCGACCCACTCTTTAGTGATGATTCCGGTCGTAAGCCAGAGCCAAAAGCGAAAGAAGTGGCTCAGTACCGGGTGCAGTTGTAATGCTCCATGAGCTTGATGCCGATGGAGAAAAATCGTAACTGATACAATCGTTATGTGGGTAAGCGCCAGGGTGATGAGGACAAAGCCCCACCACGGTAGTTGAAACAGAGAAAATTCCAGCACGCAGATTGCCTTAGATTGATGGTCTACCGTTCTCGGTAAACGATGCGACCCCTAGTCAGGTCGTATGGAGTCAATTGAACCACAACTCGATCACCGCGCAGAATGCGGATGTAGTTTTTGCGAATCTTGCCGGAAATATGGGCAGTTACGATGTGATCGTTATCCAATTTGACTCTAAAATTAGTATTTGGCAGTGTTTCAAGTACAGTACCGTTCATTTCTATTTGATCTTCTTTAGCCACAATATTCGAGATTTCCCTCCGAGTTTGTCAAAATCATACTAAGTATATGCCAATTGTAACTGCTTTCCTTAATCTGTAATTTTCCCAATTTGGCAATTGACGGGATGTAAAAATGCTCTGGATAAAAACATTTCACATAGTATTCGTGGTTACCTGGTTCGCGGGTCTTTTTTATCTACCGCGACTTTTTGTCTATCACGCGATGACTGAAGACGAAATCAGTAATCAGCGGTTCAAAGTTATGGAACGAAAACTTTACTTTGGAATTGCAACACCAAGTGCAGTATTGGCGCTTGGCACGGGGCTGTGGTTATGGTTGGGCTACGGATTCGGCGGGATGTGGCTGATGTACAAACTGTTGCTGGTGCTGATCCTCATCACCTACCATTTGTGGTGCTGGCGATACCTTGCAATGTTCAGAACTGACCGCAATGTTCGCTCGCATGTATTTTTCCGGCTGTTCAATGAACTGCCAGTCGTACTTCTAATCGTTATCGTTGCGCTGGTTGTACTAAAGCCTTTTTAGTGCTCGAAAGTCACTCTTGAATTAAGCAGACTCACACTTCGCGGCACCCAGAATGGGACCAGTGATACGTTTTTGAAACGCGTTGTACTTCTGAATGATGATTGCGCAGCCCTGATTGTCTGATAGCGGTTCAAGCTCTGATTCAATCATAAGGGGTTCACCCTGCCACTGACCAATTGACCGAAAGTCGCGAACAACGTTGGAATTTGTCAGTGTTTTGCCCATGTTTTCGCCTGATGGAATTTCAGTGACATGGTGCCTATCAAAGGTGACCAGCCAGACATCAGCGCCTCCCGAGTGATCACCGTCCACCTTAATGGTCAACTGACCATCTTCAGATACCTTGGCTGATGCTTGTAGTCGAAGTTCAGATTCTTTGCTTATCAAATTCTGTGCCTGCAACGACCTGCTGCCAACAAATGCGAAGGAACCATTAACGACCATTTGTGGTGTGTACACACCTGTGCGACCCGCTAGTCGCATTCTGTTGTAATTTCGCTGTCTTTGACTATATTCGGGCGAAGAGAACGGATCCTTCCATTGTCCGGCAGAACCGTAAACCAAGGTGTCCCAGTAATCGACATGAAATTCCAGTGCCAGCACTTCTTCGTTCTCTTTCACAATTTGGGTGAGTAGAGACTCGGCAGGTGGACAGGAGTAACAGCCTTGTGACGTGAACAATTCAAGAACATGTTTGGTTTTGGAATCCGCACTGGATGCCGGTAGGTAAGCAAACACGATCAGGACTGTTGCAAAAATTCCAAAGATACGAGTTCGGAAAGACATAATGACCATCCCCTTGTTTTAAATTTGATAGCTGATTAGACAGGTTAGAGAGCATTTTGTTTAGAAGGTGCTGTGTAGATCAGGTAATTTCCACAAAGCAGGCATTTCCTTTTCAATTAGCCGGCTATGAACTTTCAATTAGTCGGGCATGAACTTTCAATTAGTCGACATATGTTCAACATCGTTCTGGTTGCACCTGAAATTCCCCCAAACACCGGAAATATCATACGCCTTTGCGCGAACACTGGCTGCAGATTACACCTGATCGAACCGCTCGGCTTTGACATGAGCAATGCCCGCTTGAAACGAGCTGGGCTAGATTACCGGGAAGGCGTCCAAATTGAGACTTACTCGACTTTTGAAGACTTGACTCGAACATTTCCGCAAAGTCGTAAATTGATTTTCTCGCGACGCTACAGTAGGTTCTACACTTCTGTGAGATATTTGCGCAACGACCTTTTGATTTTTGGCTCAGAAACAGCGGGTTTACCAGAACACATTCACCAAATTGCCGGCGATGAACATAAATTGACGTTGCCAATGCTGCCCGACAATCGAAGCCTCAACCTGTCCAACTCCGTTTCGATCGTCGTTTACGAGGCATGGCGCCAGCACGGGTTTCAAGGATCTAAGTGCTAGATAACAAACCGTATTGAATTGGTGCGGCCACTACAAAAAGCGCACCTGACTTTTTACCAAACGCCAGTATTCGGCATTGACTGCCAAGGTTCCTTTGGCGGTAGGGCGTTACCCTTTTGCAGAAGTTCAACGGAGATACCATCCGGCGATCTGACGAAAGCCATGCGACCGTCACGAGGTGGGCGATTAATAGTAACGCCTCCTTTTTCCAGTCGCTCACAGGTCTCATAGATGTTGTCCACCTCATAAGCGAGGTGTCCAAAATTTCGTCCGCCGGAGTACTCCTCAGGGTCCCAGTTGTAGGTCAATTCAATCTGCGCATCTTCATCGCCTGCCGCAGCCAGAAATATTAGAGTAAACCGTCCCTGCTCATTGTGCGAACGACGTAACTCCGTAAGCCCCAGATTGTCGATATAAAACTGAAGGGACTTATCGATGTCAGACACCCTGACCATCGTATGCAGATATTTCATACTTCAGTACTTCAATATGTTTGAAATTGATTCGCTACAGCCCTAGCGCTGCACTGAGCGCCCAAAACACTTGCTCAAATATAATTTAGAGAACAAAAATTAATTTTTTGTCCGGCGAACAGATCAGGATTCGACCGGCAAATTTTCTTTGGTCCAGGCTGCCATTCCGCCGTGAAGTGTACGAATATTCGTAAACCCGTTCCTCTTGAGAATACCGGCCGCTTTAGCGCTTCTGTTGCCGACTCTGCAGCAAACTACAATCGGTCGAGACTTAAACTTGTTGATTGTTTGGATGTCAGAATCAAGACGACTGATTGGAATATTGCGCGCCTTGGCAATATGACTGCCAGCAAATTCTTTCGCATCGGATACATCAAGAATCACAATGTTCTCATCGCGCATGACTCTTGGCAGTTCATCGGCACTGACCGAACGAATGCCACCTCGCCGCGCACGAAGCGGTTCAAAGGCCAGTAGCGCAATGATTGCAAACAGTGCAAGAAACAGGTGCCAGTTGAGCTTTACAAATTCAAGGTACATCGCCATTTTTAAAAGCTAGCTAGGTCGATTATCAATGCTGGAATCAGATTTGCAAACAGTTAACACAAATCGGAAGACTATGAGAAAATCACCACCCCGGCTGCATACTGTGTTTGCCGTACTTCTGTTAAGCACAACCCTGTCAACCGGTTCAGCAATTGGGCAAACTGATTATAGCGGAGACATTGCCCAGGTGCGTTTGCAAATCATGGAGATACAAACTGAATCAGGCGAATTGGCAAAAAAAGTTAAGCAGGTTTCAGAAGAGCTTTCTGTGCTCGATGAGCAAATAGCGGCTACCGAAGAACAAAATCGGAACGCTCTGGACTCGCTGACGGAGAAAAACCTGACTCAACAGGATTCACGCCGTGCCAAATTCATTCAACTGAAGGAATTTGAACAGCGTACGGTCGCGATTCAAGTGGCCATGCCTGTTTATATGGAAATGACGAATCACGATAATCTTACAATCGCAATTCGAGACAATGACGTCAATCGCCTATCACGATCGCAGGCATACCTGAGATACCTCACAAAGAGCCAATTGAGTCGTATAGAAGAGCTTTATCGCTCGATGGACACCACTGTCGGTGACAACTCCGATGCTGCAAAACTCGTTTTGCATACAACAGACCTGAAAAATCAGCTAGCCAAACAAAAAACTGTCAGATCTGCGGTCAAGCAGCGGCTTGATGTGCTGGAGACTCGACAAGTGACCCTCGCTGCGAAGCTTGACCAACTACGCGAAGAGGAAGCACGGCTCACCAGCAACCAGATAACGATCAGCAAAAAGGCAATCGCGCAAACCGTCAGTAGTCAGGTCATCAGGCTCCAACCGCCCATTGATGCACCGATTCGACGCAATTTTGGAGACCCAAAAAAATCTTCTGGCAGTCACTGGAACGGTCTACTCTATCAAGCCAAAGCGGGTCAGGGTGTCAAGGCGCCTGCAGCAGGCGTGGTTAAGTTTGCGAAAGATCACAAGACTTTAGGCAAACTTGTCATCATTGACCATGGAAACAATCTATACACCCAATTTGCACACAATGATCAACTCGAGGTCAAATTCGGTGAGCTGGTCGTTGCCGGACAAACCATAGCCAAAGCAGGTCAGACTGGCAACCTGAATGACCCAGCTCTGTATTTTGAGCTGCGTGTAAACGGAGAACCAGTTGACCCACTGCTGTGGATTGACGGTTAGCGCTATCGCGTTGGTCAGACTGATTCGTCAGTCGATGCCAACCAAAGTTTCCTGCACGATAAACTTTACAACATCCAATAATGCAAGAGCCTCCGGTCGGCCGGACTCCAAGGAGTCGTTGTAGACCTTAATCTGTCGGTGAGCGCTTGTACCTCGCTCGAGAATGGTGCGAACATGTTCAACTTCATCGACACAGTTCAAAGCCTTTGCGTCTACCTCGGTGAGTTCAATCAACTCTTCCACCAACTCTTTGAGGCTGACTATTTCACGTCGGCCAAAGTCGATCAGCCCGGTATCTATACCATAACGCTGTGCTCGCCAGCGATTTTCCTTGATGAGAAAATCTGAGTAAGCCCGCCAGCGCTGGTTCTTCATTTTCAAACGATTGAGCATGCTTAACCAGCACCGATAAACAGCCGCAACTGCGATCGTATCGTCTATGTTGGTGCACATGTCACAGATTCGAAGCTCCAGTGTCGGATAACGCCAACTTGGTCTCAGATCCCACCAGATCTTTGTGGCATCCTCAATCACACCACAATGCACCAACACATCGACATGTTTCATGTAGTCAGCATAACTGTTGAATACTGGGGGTAGCCGAGTTCGCGGAAGTTGATCGAAAACGGATACACGGTAGGACTTAAGTCCGGTATTTTCACCTCTCCAAAATGGCGATGAAGTCGTCAGTGACAGCAAGTGAGGAATGAAATAACTCGCCTGGTTCATCAGGTCAATACGCAACTCGTCGTTCGAGATGCCTACATGGACATGCATGCCACTGATGTACAGTCGTTCCACAACATGTCGCAGTTCTTCAGCCAGGTGAAGATAACGCTCATCGTCGGTCAGTTCTGTTAGTCCATAGGAAAAGGGGTGCGTCGATGCGGCCATTACGAGACAGTCGTGATTTCTGGCAATTCGCGACACAGTGGCGCGAAGCCTAGCCAGATCCTCTCGCACTTCCTGCATGGAATTACAGACCTTTGTGCCGACTTCAATCTGGCATTGCAGAAACTCCTTGGCAACCTGAGTACCAAGTTCTTCGGTGCACTCCCTCATCAGGTCTGGAGGCATCTGTGCCACCAAATTCATGGTGGCCATGTCAACAATCAGGTATTCTTCTTCAATACCAACTGTAAAAGATTCTGAGTTGGTCATCACGTCAACCCTATCATCCTTGACTTAAAACTTATTTCGCAAAGTTTATATCAACTGTATGAATTCAAAGTTGAACTTTCGACAGTCCTTATAATTTGCCGATACTCAATAACTGTTTGACCGAAATCAAATCGAGGTGTCTGAATGAGTCTGGACTTTCGCAGTGATACCGTAACCCGACCGAGCGAAGCCATGCGTAAAGCAATGTATCGCGCCGAAGTGGGTGACGACGTTTATCGAGACGACAAAACGATCAACCGACTTCAGGATGTTATGGCCGAGCGGTTTGGTATGGAAGCAGGTCTATTTGCAACCAGCGGGACTCAGGCGAATCTGGTTGCACTGATGGCTCATTGCCAACGCGGCGATGAATACATCGTCGGCCAGCAGGCTCACACCTACAAATACGAAGGTGGTGGGGCTGCGGTGCTTGGCAGCATTCAGCCGCAACCCATTGAATTCAGTGAAGATGGTTCAATTGATCTTGAAGCTGCCAGAGCGGCAATCAAACCGGATGATCCACACTTTGCCAATACCAAGCTTTTCTGCCTTGAAAATACCCATGCAGGCAAGGCACTGTCAATGGACTACCTTAATGAGGCCGAACAGTTTGTGCAGTCAGAAAATCTTGCGTATCATCTCGACGGTGCGCGGGTGTATAACGCGGCGATCTTTCATGGTGTTGACGTGGCTGAAATCACTGCGCCTTTTGACAGTTCAACCTGCTGTTTTTCAAAGGGACTCGGTGCACCAATAGGCTCGGTGACTGTTGGCACCCGTGAGTTCATTCAGGAAGCGCACCGCTGGAGAAAGTTGCTCGGTGGCGGCTTGCGACAAGCCGGAGTGGTTGCAGCCGCAGCGCTCTACGCTGTCGACAACAACGTCGAAAGACTTGCTGAAGACCACGAAAATGCGAAGTGGATCGCAGATCAGCTTTCTCAAGTTGAGGAACTTGATGTGCGGTATCACAAGATGCAGACCAATATGGTTTTTGTCTCAATGCCAGGGCACGACCCTCGTGCACTCGCAGCATACCTGCGCGAGCGGGATATCATGATTACCCCTGGTGTTACAACGAGAATCGTTACTCATTTGGATGTTGACCGCGAAGCTGCAAAACTCCTGGTCGACGGCATCAAGGACTACTTTGTCTCAATAGGATCAGGTCTTTCGGCCACCAACCGAATCCGCGACCACACAGAGGATCTCGAACATCATGGTGGCACCTACCAGGGCAGTGTTGCCTGATGGATCAAACGGTGGTGCAACCTCAACGACATCACCACCTACCAGGTTGAGTCCCTGTAGGGCACGAATCATCAACTGAGCCTCAAGGCTGGTGAATCCTCCAACTTCCGGAGTACCAGTACCTGGCGCAAAAACGGGATCTAGACCGTCAACATCGAAACTGATGTAAGTTGGACCGTCTCCCACAATTTGCCTGGCCTCTTGAATCACTTCGCTCCAGCCACGTTCATCGAGTTCTTCCATATAGACGACACGCATTCCAGTATCGTGACTGAATTTCCAGATGTCGAGATCGTTCAGGCTGCCGCGTATACCGATCTGTACCGTGCGTTTGGGATCGAGCAGGCCTTCTTCTACTGCTCTCCGGAACGGGGCGCCGTGATGAAATTTTGAGCCAAGGTAGTCATCTCCGGTGTCGCAATGGGCATCGAAGTGAACCATTCCAACCGGTCGCTCGCTGGCGATTGCTCGAAAGATGGGCAAAGTGACGGAGTGATCACCGCCAGCTGACACCGGAACAATACCGCGCTTGTGAACCTGGCGGAAAAACTCCGCAATCTCATCCAGACTTTCTTCAAGATGAAATGGTTTCTGAACCCAGGCATCTCCGAGGTCAGCAATCCGGCACACATCATAAGGACAGATACCTGATGACTGGTTCTTGCGACGCATCAGACTGGACTGATTTCGCATCTCCCGAGGACCGTGTCGTGCACCAGTGCGATTTGTGACACCGCCGTCGAATGGCACACCGACCAGTCCAATATCTACGTTATCCCAGGTCTCGGAGTGCGGAGCCCGCATAAAAGTCGGTATTCCGGTATATCGAGGTCGCTGTATCGGGTCTTGAAACTCTTCGTACTCATACATGATTCTGACTCTCTGTAATCTTTATCAATCCGTCTGCAGTCTGCCTGCTACCAAACCCAAATTATTTTAATGTTGGAGAAGAGCTTTGTGTTGCATCGCATGCCAAAAATTTCTGATGTTCAGCCAAATTCGCTACAAATCAACAGATGGACGGACAATGCCCGCCGCACGATTGGCGACCGTTCTGACTTCAGGCTGAAGCCAAGGTTGCATCTGATCCAACTCAGCGGTTGTCAGTCCGCAGAATTTTGCGATGAGCCAAGCTAACGCAACCTCGGCAGCACGTCTTGATCCATCGTCAATTTTCAGCGCAAACCCAATTGGATTCGAACCCATGACGAGGCCGGTGTAGACACCTTCAGCACCGACTTTAACCAGCACACGGCGTTTCGTTGCCAGCGGAACAGCAGTACACAATCGACCTGTACCACCCACGATCTCGGGATACTTTGCCATTGCCTGACAGATTCGATCAGCCGCTTCACTTCGCCGCGCCGAAGAAAATCTCCTGCCACCAAGCGAAGCGAACGCGCGGGCGATTCCCTTGAGCGACATTCCGACAACCGGAATGCCACAACCATCCAGCCCCGCAGGTGCAATCGTAACCGTCTCCTCTGTGACTCTCTCCAAGACATCTAAAACGCGTTGCTGTACTGGATGCTCGCGTTCTATGTATCCGGCAACCGGATTCCCATGATGACAGGCTACGGTAATGAACCCGGCATGCTTGCCAGAACAATTGTTGTGCGCGGGCGTAGCATTGATACCTTCACGAGTCAATGAAATTCGGGTGTTTCGATGGGTGGGATAGTGTGTACCGCATTCCAGCACTGTTTCATCAAGATTCAGATGATTCAACCATCGACGCACACCCTCTGTATGAATAGCCTCTCCTGAATGAGATGCACAGGCAAGCGCAATCTCTGTTGCACCCAATCCAAAATGTTCCAACGCACCGGATTCGACTAAAACAATCGCTTGAAGCGGTTTAATAGCAGAGCGCGGGTAGATCAGACGTTCAATATCACCAAAAGCAGCAATTTCGCGTCCATTTGTATCTACAACAACCGCTGCACCGCGATGAAAGCTCTCCACCATATCACCGCGCGTTGCTTCTACCAGAACGGGATTCGCTAAAGAAAAATTCAATGAAAGGAGAAGTTGGCTTTGGTTCTACAAAGATGTATGGCTTATTTCGTATATGATAAGCGACGACTAATTTTGACCAGACAAATCAAAGCTGATGAGCGTACTGATTGTAGAGCGGCAGGATACGCTGAAGAATCTGATACTTAATCGCCCTGAACGCGGTAACGCACTGAATGCGGAGTTAGTTGACGCGCTTTCAGAAGAAATTGAAATTTCAGGGAGAGACGGCACGCGTACACTCGTACTGCGCGGTGCTGGAAAGGTATTCTCTACTGGCTTTGATCTGAAAGAAATTGAAAGTCTTTCTGATTTGGAAGTGGCTCACCGCGTATTGAACATTGAACAAATGCTACAGGCTGTGTTTCATGCACCGATGGTTACGGTTGCACTGGTTCGTTCGATGGCGTTTGGCGCAGGCGCGGACCTAGTCTGCTGTTGTCACCGTCGTATTGCAACCGAAGACAGTCGGTTCTGTATGCCAGGACTCAATTTTGGCATCCTGTTGGGCACTCGACGCCTTACTCAGCGTGTAGGCGTGGATAATGCTCTTGGTGTACTCACTGATACACGTGTATTCAAGGCGCACGAAGCACTTGAGATGGGATACCTGACTGCCATATCAGCTGAAGAATCATGGCCCGACCATATTGAAGCTGCCAAACAAAGCGGTGATGCCATTGCCAAAGAACACGTAAGCAGCATGTTTGAAGTGGTAATTCCCGATACCCGCCAGGAGGATATGGCGGACCTCCAGGCGTCAGTCAGTGAACCGGGACTGGTCGACCGAATTCTCGAATATAGAGATCGTATGCGCGCAAAATCCGGTAAGAAATCGAGTCAGTCACAATGAATGCTATTTTGATATTTTGGAAGTATGTTGGACCACTTCGCGGCATGCTCTATCTTTTGATTCTGATTCTTAGTTTTACTGCGATCTTTTCAATGGGCGGCACCCAGAAATCCGGATTGATGATGTATCCAACCCTGATTGCACCCGCAACCGTTCCGATGATATTCTTTGTGCTTCCGCTCGATATGACCATGTGCGCAATCATGATGTCTGGCCGCGATGCACCAGTACGCAAACGCTACCAGCACATGATCCTGCTGGATGCACTCGCTTTTCTGATATTGCTTGGCGCCTGGTTTCCGTTCTATTACCGATTGATTACCGGATGAAGTCTATCAGTTCGCAGGTGAACTGATCGGATTGGCGAGCCCATCAACGATTTCAGAATTGGGAATGGATTCGAAGAGATTTGGTGTGGTAATAACCTTCCATGACCGACTGCCGCCACCCAGAATAATCTGTTGACGCGCCATGACTGCGCTGTCAACCCAAAGTGGTAGCGTCTCAGGGAGTCCAACCGGTGTAACACCGCCGACTGTCATACCAGTTAGCTCCATCGTTTCCTCAGCACCTGCAAAAGAGACTCTTCGAGCCCCCAGTTTCTTCCGAATTGTGCGATTCACATCCAACCGGCAGGTAGCAAGCACAACACAAGCGGCATATTTTGCTTCACCAGTCTTGGACTTAACCAAAATTGTATTGGCACAATCTTCAAGTGAATAATCGTAGTGCTTTACGAAAATCTGAGTGTCAGCCAAATCGGGATCACAGGGAATGATTTCGTAATGTAATCCCAGGGCATCAAGTTCCCTGATTAGCGTGTTTTTTTCCTGATCAGACATTTTGTTCTTTACGTTTCGCGTGCATTAGAAGTGCAATTCCAGCCACAATAACCGGAATCGAGAGAAGGTGCCCCATCGTAACCCAGTTGAAGAATATAAATCCAAGGTCGGCATCCGGTTCTCGAAAAAACTCAACAAATATTCGAAATGTACCGTAGCCAATCAGAAAGACTGCCGACACGGCGCCAGTTGCTCTAGGTTTTGCAGAATAAATCCATAGAATCAGGAATAACGCGACCCCCTCCAATGCTGCCTCATAAAGCTGGGATGGGTGTCTTGCCAATTGAGACGGGTCTGCCGGGAAAACGACAGCCCAGGCGAGTTCGGACGGACGGCCCCAAAGTTCCTGATTGACAAAATTAGTAATGCGACCAAAAAACAGCCCAACTGCACAAAATGGAGCTAAAAAGTCCGTCAATTTCAATAGAGGGATAGACAACTTTCTTGCGAATGCCCAAACACCTCCAATCGCACCAAGCAGGCCGCCATGAAATGACATTCCGCCTTCCCAGACTTTCAAAATTGCAATCGGATTTGTGATGTATTCCCAGAACTGATAGAAAAGTACAAACCCCAGCCGTCCGCCAATAATTGCGCCGAGTGCACAGTACAGCACCAAGTCAAGAACAACCGAGCGCGGTATTGGTGAATGAGGCTGCCGTGCTCGAATACGCCCTAGAACAATCGCACTGACAATGCCAATCAAATATGCCAGCCCATACCAGTGAATGTCCAAAGGACCAAAATGCAGCGCGACGGGGTCAAAGTCTGGTAAAACAATCATTTATCTATTCAATCATTTAGAACTAAGCAATGCCCGATGTTTTTGAATCTTCAGTATTCAGGTTAATTCGGAGATTCATCTGGACAACCAAAGCACCGCATTATCTGTTGTAGGCATTAGGATTTAGAGATTAATAGACTTGATTTGCCTATGAGAATTTTTTCTAATTCCACTTATCTCAAACATTTTTCTTGTTTCCTTATCCGAAGTTCAACATACAGCGACTTAAATTCTTGAATTAGTTACACCATCATAATTGGAGTGACACTTCACATGTGCTCTCACGGAACATTTTATGGTCGGTGTTTGTCCGAAAGAAAGCGTGATACAACTAACGTCTTTTGGATTGTAGAGGGTGGCAGCCCAAAATTTGTGAAGAGTAAAAAAGACATTTTGACGTTCTCCTTAAATCTGCCTTAACGATGCAGTTTATTGTTAACTGTACATCTTCACCCAACCCTTTCAATCACACAATGGCTTATCGATATTCCCAGTCGTCTTGAATCATGCGGCTGATTCGACAGGGTAAAAAATTAGTTTATTCGAAGTATCATATTCTGAACCCATCATAAAATTGCATCAGCATTTATCAAAAGAATTCTTGCACAATGGAGAACAAAAATTTCTAGCCAACTTAGCTTATTTGATGCCTCAGAAAGCACTTTAACTCTTGCAAGAGCTAGCCTTTGGGCTAGCGAATATACAGGAAGTGAAGTTACTCAAGCCAATCTTCAATACTTAATCAAATACGACAGAATTAGAGCAATTAAGCAGAACGGAACCTCGCTAATCGCGGTTTCTGAATTGCAAGCATATTTTGGTTCCAGGAATAGAAAGCGAGAAGAATCGTACAAAGCAAAGTTGGGTAAAGACATAAACTGGAAATTATCATTCGACCAATATAAGGAATCAGAGACAACAAAGCATGTACATAGACTTCATCCATATAAAGGAAAATATATTCCGCAACTTGTGCAATATTTTCTAGATGATCACACTGATGAATTCAAAACCAATTCGTGTTTTTCTCCCGACGATATTGTTTTTGATCCATTCTGCGGCAGTGGAACAACTTTAGTACAGGCGAACGAACTTGGCATACATGGAATTGGCATAGATGTTTCAACTTTCAATTCGTTGATCAGTAACTTGAAGTTAGCAAAAGTTGATCTAACCGATTTGAGTTTAGCCACAAAAAAGATTGCAGATGCGATAGAGCAAAGTGAAATCGGATGTAGAGTAAGAGAATTTGAGCAAGCGCTCTTAGCTGAACTGAACATATTTAACTCTGCTAACTTTCCAGCTCCAGAGTTTAGAGCAAGTGTTCGAAAAGGCGAATTAGATGAAAAACAATATGGTATTGAGAAAGAAAAAATTTTCTTGGTTCGCTACAAAGAACTGCTAAAAAAGTTTGGCGTAGTGGCTGAACCAAGTCCGAACGCTGATCGTTTCTTAGATAGTTGGTTTACTCAACCCATTTTGTATGAGTTGTCTCGAGCTTTAGAAATTTTTGACCAATATAAGAATTCAGTTATTGGAAATTATTTGTGCCTGATTTTAAGTCGAACAGCCCGATCTTGTAGAGCCACTACTCACTATGATTTAGCCACCTTAATCCGGCCACAGTTTGAGACATACTATTGCACGAAACATAGCAAAATTTGCAAACCGTTATTCAGCTGTTTAAAGTGGTGGCGTAGATATTCGAATGACACACTTAAACGACTCAATGAATTCTCGAAGTTGCGTACTGACACATTTCAGGTTTGTTTGACCGGGGATTCTCGAAATATTGATGTTTCGAATTGCATCCGCAACTCGCATCCAGCTTTGTATCAAATATACGAGTCAAAAAAAATTCGTGGAATATTTTCGAGTCCACCTTATGTGGGATTAATCGATTATCACGAGCAACACGCTTACGCTTACGAAATGTTTGAATTCGAAAGAAACGATAAGTCAGAAATCGGGGCTATGTTTAACGGACAAGGGAAACAAGCCAGACTAGATTACACCCATGGAATTGCAGATGTCCTTGTTCATTCAAAGAAATTTATGGTTGACGATTTTGACGTATTTTTAGTTGCTAATGACAAATTTAAACTCTACCCGGAGATTGCTCGACTGGCTGACATGAAAATCGCAAACGAATATAAACGTCCAGTATTAAATAGAGCTGAAGGTAATACCGGCGCTTACTCAGAGAGCATCTTTCATTTAGTACATAGCTAACAATGAGTTTCCCTGTTGAAAGAATACAGAAAAGGATTGAGGAGGCGCTTAGAAACAAAATAAATCGCTTCAATCCAGAGGCGGGTAGTAAACCTATTCATGACCGACTGCTAGGACAAGATCGAATGATTCTGTTTTCGATCATTCACTCAATCAATACGACAATCGGTACTTCAATTTATGAACCTGTGGCAAAGGAAATCGCTAAACCGCATTTTGAAAGAGTGGAAGTTCAAGTGAGGTTGAGTGGTAATTTCACAACTGATGCTCAAAGCGAAATTAGTGACATAGTTAATGAATTAAGTCTGGGAATCACTACCCCAGACCATAATTCCGAACTAGAAAGAATTCGCTCAAAATGTCAATCGGGTTCGAAATTGAAGAAAAGTATGACTGTAGTGGATTTGTTGATCAAGAATGGAAACGACTACTTTCTTATCGACATTAAGACAGCAAAGCCAAACATTGGAAGCACGCAAAATTTCAAACAAACTGCACTTGAATGGATGGCTACAACATTATTTGAAGATCCAACTGCAAACGTAACGCCTGTTGTTGGGATTCCATACAACCCTTACCACCCTGAACCATATAAAAGATGGACAATGAAAGACTATTTTGATACGTCAGGACAAGATCAATTACTAGTAGGAAGTGAGTTTTGGAACTTTATAGCCGGCGGAGAGAATATTTATGACAAATTGCTGGATTGTTTTGAAGTTGTTGGAAAAGAAATGAGAAGCGAAATAGACGAATTTCTTCAGAAAAGCCAAAAAAGTCATCCGCATCGAGATGTATTTTTTTGATGGTCTTTCTTTTGGACAGTTCCGGTTTCGAAATAGTATGACCACTCAAAACAACCAGTTACTTGTTCATCGGCCACTTGCTAATACATCCGACTACAATTAACTGGATCAATCTGACAGCAGCCAGATCCAGAGAGTTATGCCATCCAGCAACTGCACCGGAAATACGGGCATCTTGAGTGATTGAGCCTTCTCCATGACCGAAAACTCCAATCACCAACCCAATCGGCTGATCAACGAAACCAGCCCCTACCTGCTTCAGCACGCTCATAACCCCGTCGATTGGTATGCCTGGAATGATGAAGCGCTTGAGCGGGCTCGAAGTGAAGACCTGCCTATTTTGCTGTCGATTGGCTATTCTGCCTGTCACTGGTGTCACGTCATGGAACGCGAATCATTTGAAAGCGAAGAAATTGCCAAGATTATGAATAGCAATTACGTTTGCATCAAAGTTGATCGAGAAGAACGCCCAGATCTCGACAAAGTGTACCAGAGTGCTCATCAACTCTTCAACAAAAGGGGAGGTGGCTGGCCACTCACTGCGATACTGACACCGGATGAATTGATTCCCCTTCATGTCGGTACATACTATCCTCCCCAGCCGCGACACGGCATGCCGGGCTTCGGTGAACTGTTGACCAGAATTGCTGAAGTTTACAAGGAAAAGGATCGATTCCTCCCGGAGCACACAGTCGCAGTAAAAGATGCCTTTGCCCGGCTTTCTGCAACCAGTCAAAGCACTGAATCCTCACTCGACGGAGAGTTGATGCAGCGGGCTGTAGAACACCTGATCAGTGATTATGATCCAGTCTTTGGCGGGTTTGGTGAAGCCCCTAAATTTCCGCACCCAACCCAAATCGAAATTCTGTTGAGCTATTGGCAACGAACAGATCACTCCGACTCATACGCTGAAAAACGATCAATTAGCATGGCAGTCCACACATTGGAAGCGATGTCCAGCGGCGGCATGTACGATCAGCTTGGTGGAGGGTTTTATCGGTATTCAGTCGATGCCAGGTGGGAGATCCCCCACTTCGAAAAAATGCTCTACGATACAGCACAATTGATGCCCCTTTACGTTGATGCAGGATTTTTAGCCGGACGCAAAGACTTCCACGAAGTCGCTATTCAATCGGGGGAATGGGTGATGCGGGAAATGCAATCCTCCGATGGCGGGTACTTCAGTGCCATTGATGCTGACTCCGAAGGTGAGGAAGGAAAGTTTTACGTTTGGACTTTGGAGGAGCTGAATTCCCTGTTAAGTGGAGAGGAACTGGATGTCCTGACGGTTCGTTATGGTTTGCGGGGTGCACCCAATTTCGAAGGCAAGTGGCACCTTCAAATCGCGAACTCAATTGCTGATGTTGCACATCGTGTCAGCCGTGAAGAGGGTGCGGTTATTCAACTGCTTGAGCAGGCAAATCAAAAATTGTTCGAGACTCGCAGTGAGAGAGTCCCACCACTATGCGACGACAAGGTCCTCTCCTCCTGGAACGGGCTGATGATAAAGGCGATGGCCAGAGCAGGTCGATATCTCAATCGGAGCGATTTTGTTGATTCGGCTGAGCGCGCATTGAACTTCATTCAGAACAATATGTGGCAGAATAATCGGCTGCTTGCAACGGCCCGGGATGGTCGGGCTCACCTCAATGCATACCTGGATGACTACGCATTTGTCGCTGATGGAGCAATCGAGTTGCTGCAAGCGCGCTGGAATGACACCTATCTTGACTTTGCTGAGCAATTGGTTGAATTACTTTTGAACCACTTTAAAGATCCAGACACCAGTGCATTTTTCTTCACTTCAGATGATCATGAGAAACTGCTGTATCGCGCCCTGCCCACCCACGATGATGCCACCCCTTCAGGTAATGGTGTTGCCGCGCAAGTGCTACTTAAGCTGAGCTATCTGACAGGTGAGCAACACTACCGTGAATGCGCAATTCGAATCAACCAGGCATTACAGAACTCCGCCTATCAGATTCCTGCTGCATTCGGCTCCAGTCTGATTGCAATTGAAGAATCCATCGCGCCTGGCCCAACATTGGTCATTCAGGGCGATTCCGAGGAAGCGAAGTCATGGGTTGAAGAGAGTCTTGAGACAGGTTCGCAAAGGCTTAGTACTTATTCAGTGCCGACTTCGGCAAAACGGGTACCAGCAACGATTCCAACTACCCCATCCGATTCATCAGATCTGGTTGCCTACTTGTGCGAGGGCTTTACCTGTTCGCCTCCTTGCCGTGAACGAAAAGAACTGCTAAATCTGCTTCCGGCACGTAAAACTCGTTAGTGACACGTTGCACCTGGATCATCAGGGCATTCTCAGATTCCCAAGACACCCTTAATTTCGGATCCTAGGTGTGTTGGCCCTTGTTGTCAGTGAAACGTTTGAACTTCAGCGCCCCTCACTGTTCGACATCACTAGCTTCCTCGCGCATCATGTGCAGAATTTTGCGTTCAATCTCCAGATAGCCTGGTGTTTCCAGCAACTCTTCCTTGCTGGGAATCCGGCGTCCCGCTTTGAACTCCATCGACAGTATTTCTCGAATTCTGCCAGGATGTCTTGAAAGGAACACAATACGATCGGCGAGAAACAGTGCTTCGGAAATATCGTGAGTGACCAATACCACAGTCATCTGCGTTTCATCAATAATATCCAATAGCAATTCCTGCATATGCCAGCGCGTTTCTGCATCAAGCGCGCCGAAGGGTTCATCCATCAGAGAGATTTCAGGTGAATTGGCCAACATTCGCGCGATAGCAACGCGCTGTTTCATACCTCCGGACAGATGCTTTGGATAAGCTTTACGAAATCGTGCCAGTTTTACCTTGTTGATAAAGAAGTCAACCCGTTCGCGGCGCTCCTTTTCGGGCACTTTGTTCAGACGCAATCCGTACCCAACGTTTTCTTCGACAGTCAGCCATGGAAACGAGGTGTAACTCTGAAACACCATTCCACGTTCTCGACTGGGACCGACAATCTCCTTATCATTGAAACTGAGAAGACCAGTGGTGGGATCGACAAGTCCAGCCATCATGTGGAGGACTGTTGTCTTTCCGCAACCCGAAGGTCCAAGCAACACACAAACCTCGTTGTCAAAAACTTCTAACGAAACATCGCTTACAGCCAGAACACTCTCATTGCGCTTAATCTGATATTCCTTTGAGACACGCTCCAGCACCAGTTTGCTGCGGCGTTGCGCCTCTGAGCGTCTAGTACTCATGCTACTGAAAAGCCAGGTATTTGCTGCGCAGAGCGTTCATTACTCCGCGCAGCAAGCAGTTCTCTATCCTCGATACCCCGAATCGTAAAGTTCCTTAAGTAGGCCACAGTTGACACCTTTCTCAACAGGGCTGCGGGTTTCAAGGAAACCAAACTTAAGCCACCAGTCCGACATCAATTCGTAGTGCGCATTCATTTGACCGTTTGATTGACCGAACGGCGGGTCACCGGGCGCTGAACCACAAAATCGCGCAGCTTCCAGGAAGTCGTAGATGTAAAGTCCTCCGTCAAGTCCAGTTCCATCCTTGCCAATCACCAGTTCGACGTCCGCAATGCTCATCTTCATCCCTTCGGAGATGATTTCATTACCCTCTGTGGGATTTTCTTTCCACCAAGCGATTGCATCGTAGAGCGCACGCATCGTGTCCAATGCGACATCGTGGCGTTCATTGATGAATTTTTCGTTCATGTAGAGGCCATCTGCAATTACTGCCTGGGAAGTCCAGTAGTCTTCTCGAGATTGAGACAGGACTTTGGAGCCCTCTAGAGCCTTGAGCACGTTACTGCCATAAGGTTCCCAGAATTCAGATGCAGCGACGTCACCCCCTATCATGGCTGCGAATGCATCATCCGCGATAATATTGGAATACTCGACCGAGTCAAACGGAAACCCGTTTCGTTCCAGCCACATCGCAACGTAAATTTGAGCGAGGCCGCCTTCAACAACGGCAACCTTTTTGCCTTTGAGGTCGGCAGGTCCATCGATCCCGGGGGCGACTACGATCTTGTCTGTGCCATAGGACAGGTTGGCAAACGCAACCAGTTTGAGTGGCATACCTCGCTCAGCCGCAATCGGAGAAAACTCGACAGTACTGGAAACCACATCCATCCTGTCAGCGGTAACAAGGTTGTAACTTTCATAAGGGTCTTCGATCGTCTGGTATTGAATATCGAGATTGGGTGCAAGGTTTTTTTCCTTGGCAATAAACCAAAAACCATAACCCGGCCAGGTGAAACCGGAAATCTTGACTTCTTCAGCCGCATTCGCTGGCAAAACAAGAGTTAACAGGCTCGCGAACGCGAGTGCAAAACCTAGGATAAATTTCCTGATGTGCATATTGAATTTCCTCCAGTGTGTTGGATGAAAAAAAGGTTAAATCGTTCGTTACGGGTTTCAAGACTGGTAAAACCCGAACCGGTCTTCAATGCTTGAGACAAAGGTCTATTCACTGTCAAGATACGGGAACAGCGTGCGCCGCAAGCGACGAAGCAATATGTCAAACACCAGTCCGAGTAGTCCGATTGTAATAATGCCAGCCATAATCTCGTCGATGTGCACAAACCGCTTGGCACGCATCATCATTGCACCAATACCGGAACTTGCCGCAACGATTTCGGCGATAACCAGGTAAGTCCAGCTAACCGCGAGCATTTGCCTCATGGCAGTCAGTATGTCGGGCAACATTGCCGGCACAACGACAGTCCACAGAACTTGCCTTCGATTGCCTCCCAGAGTTAACGCAGAGTTGACAAAATCGGCGGGCAGAGACTTTGCGTAATCCATGATGAGTGTGATCAGAAACCAAACTACACCCAAAAACAACAAAGCCAGTTTCTGTGATTCGCCGGCACCCAGCCACATCAGCAACAAAGGAATAAACGAAGGAGCCGGGAGATAACGGAACGCTGATACGAGTGGATTAAAGAATGCCTCAACTCGGCGAAAGGTTCCCATCAGTATGCCCAGTGGGATCGCGAGCATGCAAGCGAGTGTAAAACTGACCACAATTCGAAAAAGGCTCATGCCAACGTCGTGCAGGTAGTTTTTGACGGTAAACAACTCAACGAAACTGGCAAGAACCGTGAATGGACCAGGTAACAGTACGGCATTGGTTAGTTTCAGCAAAACAGCCAGTTCCCAAATTCCGAAAAAGATGAACCAGGCGGCCAAACCCAGCCGCAGTACGCTGCCGAACGGTATAGATTGGTTGAACTCAAAAAGTCGAGACTTGCGCTGAACGGCACGTTCTGCGCGCTGTGTACTGCTTAAACTGTACTCACTCATATCCAAATAACCAGATAAAGACACTCAAATTGCTTGCGTACCGCAGAAATATGCTCATTCGAAAGCAATGCGTTGACAAAGTTAACAAGATTTTCTGGCTTTGCTCCTTGTAATGTTGTAAGCCCAGTGCATCGTTTTCAATCCTAGTCATACTTGAGCAGGAACTGGTTCTTGAAGTTCTTAAGTCCCGACATGACTTCACTAGATGCAATATCAGGCTGAAGATGAATTTCTGTTTCCAGAAATTCGTGAAAGCTATGCAAACTATCAGTAACTATTTCGACCAGCAGATCGTATCGTCCGGTCACCCAAAGAATGTAAACGACATCGGGCGACTGTCCGAGTCGTTGCGCAATCTCATCGACTGAATGGTTGGCTGCTACTTTGATACCAATGATCGCATCCGCCTGGTAGCGGACTTCAGTCGGATCAACCAGTGCAACGATACGAAGAGCACCGGCTTTTTTCATAAACTGCACCCGGTTGCGTATAGTGCCCTCAGAAACTCCTAGGGCCGTGGCAATTTCCTTGTAAGGTCGTCGCCCGTCGGTTTGCAGCATTTTCACAATCTGACGATTAAGATGGTCGTCAATTGCCGCAATACCGTTCTGCTTTTGCTTCACAGGGTGCGATAAAACATGCTTAATCACTGTGATATCGTCAAAATTGATATCTTATTGTTGCTGAAACTTGATTATAGGCATGAATTACTACGAATTATGAAATTATTCACAGGTTTTCGCTACGAATAACGAAACTGCCGAAGAAACGATATCGATTCCATGAAATAGGAGGTGCAGTACATTTCAGTGCCACATTGTTGTATGAGTTGGAAAAGTCTGGTGAATCTCTCCATGGCTTATCAGGCGCAGCCTACACTGAAGGGAGTGTTTCACCACCAACAGGTTAGGTTTGTTGCCATGGAGTGGATACTATCCGATTAAACTCACAAGTCGGCAAAGTGGCCGGTTGAATTGCAGGTGTTTGAAGATTACAGCTGGTGCGTTGATATCGACTTTCCTATCCAGCGAAAAGGTTTATCGTCTTGCAAATCTAGCCCGAATAATCGCCAATATCAAAAATGCAACAACTGCACTAACCAAGATATATACGAACCCGTTCGGCCCCCAGGCGGTCATGCCCAAGCCCCCTAGACCCGGCGCAACGGTACCGGATACACCCCACATCAATCCGAATGCAGCATTTCCGGCAGCCAGCTGAGCACCACGAAATCGGGAACCCATAATCGTAAGCGCAACAGTGTAGATTGCTGCGATTGCACCACCCCAGATAAACATCACTATCCACAGCAAAATCTTAGTTTGAATAATGAACGGCAGCAAGATTGCGCCAACTAGAATCAACAGTGCGCAGATAAACAATAGCAGATTACGATTCATGCTGTCGGCAAGCCGACCTACCAGAGGCTGCGCGGCCATTGAGCCAATCGCTGCAACTGTCAGTATCAACGCTGCCGAAGCCTCGGTCAAACCATTGCGTAGTGCATACACTGGCATTAGAGTCACCACTAAGGCCTCCTCAAACGCCATCAATGCTGTGGCGCCAACCAGTGTTGGTGCCAATAAACAGAACATGAGCACGTGGGACGCCTTGCCACCCGAAAAGTCGGGGGTCTGGCCGCGTGTCCATCGAAGCGGCAACAACCCGGCCGCAATGATGACAAGCGCGACGATGAACGGCAGATTTCCTTGAGCGCCTAAAACTACGATAAATAGCGGTGAAATTCCCAACGTGGCACTGAAAACGAACGTGTAAAGGCCCATGACACGTCCACGGTAATGATCTTCTGCAACTTCATTGATCCAGGTTTCACTGACAACAAACAAAATCGTCCCAGCAACACCCATCATGAAGCGAGAAACGAACCAAATGTAAATGTTCTCAGAGAGAATCATCAGGAAGATGAAGAAAATGTCCGAGCAAATGGAGATAAACACCCATCGTCGAACGTCCATAAATCGCATGATGAATGGAATCATTGGAGAAACGATAATGGATGCCAGAAATGGCAGCGCGCCCATCAAGCCAATCAGTGAGGACGAATATCCACGAAGTTCCATGTTCAGGCTGATGAGTGGGTAAAAGAACCCGACTGTCAAACCATAAATGGACAGAAGGCTGATGATCGCCAGCAGGACCCGTCTGCGCTCAGGGTCGGGAATTAACCCGCGGAGAAAGTATTTCACGCGACTTCGACCCAGACTCCACCACGGCGCGTATCGCCAAAGCCTTCTACAGTCCGAGCCAGTTGTCGCGCTGTATGCGCACCGCCGAAGAAAACATTGTTAGTTCTGAATGTAGTCGCATCACCGAAGCGACTGAGAATGTCAGGTAGTTGCGAATTACCAAACAGATTTTCAGCGTAAGCTTCATTCCTGTGGTAATGAAGCCGCGGCGCCTGAACGGCATCCTGAACGCTCATGCCATAGTCCAGAAGATTAATCAGTACTTGCTTGACTACACCAGGGATACGGTTGGAACCACCGGTCCCGATCACAATCTGAGAACCCTTGTCATCAATTGCGACAGTTGGGGACATCAATGAACTTAGACGCCTAGCCAGCGGCCACTGAGTCAGGCCGTAGGGATTGACATCGTGCTCGCCCATCATGTTGTTCATCATTACGGATGTACCTGGAATCATGGTTCCGCAGCCTTCTCCGTTACTAACTGATACGGCCACCGCGTTGCGTTCTTGATCTATGATCGAAATGTGAGTGGTACCGTTTGGCGACAACCACTCCTGATTGGCTTGGTAAATTTGCAATAGCCCAGGATCAAACCCAACGTCTGGACCCGGTGAAGCATTCTCTTCAAGCCGCGCACACTGGACAAATGACTCCATAACCGCACTCAAGTGTTCCGAAGACCCGAATCGATACTGCGCGAGATTGAGCGAGGATAGTCGGCTCATTGCAAGACCGATCGTAATCCCACCACTTGAAGGTGGCGGATTCAAAAGCAGAGTGTGATTTTTGTAGCGCACCTTAAGTGGTTTTCTAAGTTCAACGTGGTAGTTGGTCAGGTCATCGTAAGATACCTGCCCGCCCTCAAGGCTTACTTCATGAATCGACTTTGCAATCTCACCGCGGTAAAACAAAGCCTCACCTTCAATCGCCAGCGTTTCGAGCAAGTCACCGTAATTTGGAAAAAAGGTAGTTTCACCTTTCCGAACCGTGTGTCCGGGATTTTGCTTGCTTTCAAATATTGACCGAGCGTCTCCAGATAGATAAATTGGTGTCAAAATGTCCAGTACATACGCCTGCATCTCATTGATTTCGATGCCTTCTTTCAGAATTTGAAGCGTCGGCTCAATCAAAGCATTCATGGGCATTTTTGAGTAGCGTCTGGCCACTTCAAAGATTCCTTTTACGTAGCCTGGCACCGCACAGGTACCGGAGCCAATGATGAATTCCTGTTGTGCATCTCCGAAATCGCAAATGAATTTTTCGGTTTTGACGTCTTCGATGGACTTTCGCTGACGCGGAGTTTGTACAAAAAAGTCAAATAGAATGGGTTTATCGGAACTTGGACTCGCCATCAAGAAACCGCCACCACCTAAAGATGCAAGAGCCGGTTCAGTTACACAAACAGAAAACAGCGCGGCGATAGCCGCGTCAAACGCATTACCGCCCGCGGATAAAATTTGAGCAGCAGCGGCTGCCGTTTGAGGATGACCAGCAGTTACAATTCCTTTACTCATCGACGGTAATCCGGAGCAGGCATACAGTAATCGCCTCGCTCATTCAATAGATAATTGACACAACTGGTCATATGAACACTTTAAGCACGAAAGGAAGTGAGAAGAAATGTTTGAACACATAAGAATACCGGAAAGCGGTGAAAAAATAACGATAAAAGATGGTAGCTTACGCGTACCGGATAACCCGATTATTGGTTTTGTAGAAGGGGACGGAATCGGTCCCGATATTACGCGTGCATCAATGCGGGTCTGGAATACAGCAGTGGAACTCGCGTATGGCGGAAACAGGAAGATTCACTGGTGTGAACTCTACATGGGTGAGAAAGCCGGTAGCCTTTACGATGGCGATTATTTTCCGGACGAATCACTTCAGGCAATTAAGGAACTCACTGTTGCAATCAAGGGACCACTGTCGACACCAGTTGGAGGTGGATTCAGATCTTTGAATGTTTCACTTCGCCAGGCACTGGACCTGTACGCATGTATTCGCCCAGTCAAATACTACAGCGGTGTCCCGTCTCCGCTGAAACGTCCGCAGGATGTGGATGTGGTTATATTTCGCGAGAACACGGAAGATGTTTATTCAGGTATTGAATTTTCTTCCGGCTCTCCAGAAAACGAAAAGCTCGCAAAATTTCTACGCGAGGAAATGCATGTGAATTTTGAGACCGGTGCGGGTTTGGGGATCAAACCAGTTAGCGAATACCGCACCAAGCGACTGGTGAGAAAAGCCATCCAGTATGCCATTGACAGCGGTCGCGAGAGCGTAACGCTTGTGCACAAAGGCAACATCATGAAGTTCACTGAAGGTGCGTTTCGTGCCTGGGGTTATGAACTCGGAAAGGAAGAATTTGCTGACTCGACCATTTCCGAAGATGAGCTTTGGGATCTATACGACGGTGTTCGACCTAGTGGCCGGGTCGTGATCAAGGACCGAATTGCTGACATCATGTTCCAGTTGTTACAGCTTCGACCAGCCGAGTTTGATGTGATTGCCACAACCAACCTGAACGGTGATTACCTTTCGGATGCTGCTGCGGCTGAAGTCGGTGGCATTGGAATCGCACCCGGTGCCAATGTGGCTGACCACGTCGCCGTTTTTGAAGCAACTCACGGCACCGCACCCAAGTACGCTAACCAGAACAAAGTCAATCCGTCCTCGCTATTGCTTTCAGGCGTCATGATGCTTGAATACCTAAACTGGCAGGAAGCTGCAGACCTGATCAACCGCGCCTATCCCGAAGTGATTGGTCGAGGTACTGTAACCTACGATTTTGCGCGGCTAACGGAGGGGGCAACTGAAGTTTCGACCAGCGGTTTTGCAGACGCGCTGATCGAACAAATGGAAAGTCTCTGACTCATCCGGGTTCATTTCAGAAATTCAGTCCCAGCAGCACTGCTGTCGGGACCAGATCTGTGAGTTAAGCGCTCTCAGCGCGAAACTTTGGACTCGCAGCCTGCCACAGGTACCAGCTAGCCACACTACGAAACGGTCTCCAGCACTCGCCGCGCTCCAACAACTCTTTCGGTGTTGGCAACTCTCCAGTTTCGTATGCAACAGAAAACCCGCGTCTCACTCCAAGGTCTGTCACAGGAAGAATGTCTGGGCGTCCCATGGAGATCAACAGCATCTCAACTGTCCACGGACCGATGCCGCGCACGGTCGAAAACGCCTTGATGATTTCCTCGCTGGACATCCCGGCGATGTCCTTTGGTGCAGGCAGAAGATTCTCACTGGTTTTATCTGCGAGATCTTTAACTGCACGAATTTTTGACCAGGACAGTCCACAGGAACGCAGCTGATCGTCGGCTGTTTTCAGAAGTGCAGTGGGAGTCGGAAAGTTACTGTCGAATAACCCCAACACTCGATTCAGAATGCTGGCAGCCGCGTGGCCCGATAACTGCTGGTAAACTATTGAGCGTAAAAGTTCCTGGAATGGATCTAGGTCTACTCTGGGATCTAAACCGCATTCACCAACCTCGGCTGTCAGATCAGCCATAACGGGGTCAGCTTCACCTAGATGCCGTACTGCCGCAACAGGGTCATAAGGCAGACAAACCGACATTGTCTTTAGTTTTTTGCCTTTTGTAGTTCTGGCACCAGATGAATTTCGATTCGGCGATTCGAGCGCCTGCCACTTTCAGTGTCATTGGGTTCAATAGGTCGTCTCGAACCAAATCCCACGGCTCGAAGTCGGTCCGCGGGTACACCTTGCTCAACCAGATAGCGAGTGGCGGCAGCCGACCTTGCCATCGACAATTCCCAGTTGGTGGGATAGTAGATTCGCAGATCCCCTTTAATCGGCACATTGTCCGTATGCCCTTCAACACTGACTACTCGGTTGTTGAAACTTTCCGATTCAATTGATTTAGCAAACTCCTTCAAATCTTCTTTCCCTGCTTCTGTGAGCACTGCTGAGCCTGATTCAAACAATATGTCTGTAGAGTACTCCAAAACAGTGTAGCCAGAGACGAGTTCAGAGATTTCACTGGCCTTTTCAGCAATACTGATATCCATGGTTTTACGCAAGTCACCGATCAACTGTCCTAATTGCTCATTTTCTTTAGTGATCGACTGCGCCAAGGTTTCCATGTTTTCAGTTCGCCGTTCCGCTGCTTGCAATTCTGTAATCAACGAATCCACTTGATTAGTAAGGTTGATGAGTTCCTCTTGCATTTGTACGTTTTGGCTGATTGAATCTGAAAGCTGCAGATCCAATTCTGCGACTCGAGATTCAGCATCAGAGAGGGCCGAAGCACTAACTTCTGTCTGGCTAAGTCTCTCCTGCAAATCGCTAAGCCGTGCGAGCAGTTGACTGGTTCGATCGGCAAGAAGCGTTTCACTGCTATCCTGGTCTTGAGTCGAATCGGTTTCTTCCGAATCCGCCATTTGTGTCGCTGACTCGCCTTGATCTTCAGAACCGGCAACCAGAGCAACTGCCTGATTAAGTTTTTCGACCAATCCTTCAATAGTTCGTTCGTAGTAAGCGCGTTCACTATCGTAGCCCGATCTAAGTTCGTCAATTTGTGCAGTCAAGCGTTCGATTTCTTTGACCGTTTGCTGCTTTTCATCACTAGCAATATCCAGTTCTGGTTCCAAAGCAGCAATTTGGCCTGCCGTCGCTGAGGGTTCGGATTCTGTTTGCTGTATTTGAGCTTTGGCATTTTCCAATTGCTGTTCGAGACTGGAAATTCGAGTTTGGGCAACCGAAAGTTCTGCATCCAATCGCTGCCTTTCTGTTCTGGCAGTCTCCAACATCTGCTCCAGACCGGTAACTTGATCTGTGGCTGCGGAGAGTTCCGATTCCGACTGCTGCTGTTCGCTACGAACCGACTCCAGTTCTGGTTCCAAACCGGCAATTCTAGATTCGACAACCGCGAGATTGGTGTCCAATTGCTGCTGTTCATTATTTGCGCTCTCCAGTTCCTGCTGCAGACTGGCGACCTGAGTGGCAGCGGAGGAGGATTCGGTATCGGACTGTTGGCTTTCGGTTCTGACGGTCTCCAGTTCCTGTTCTAAACTGATGATTCGAGTTAGGGTTGCCGAAAGTTCAGTATCCAGACGTTGTCTTTCATTGTTGATTGTTTCCAACTCATTCTCCAGACTGGCAACTCGATTAGTAGCTGCCGAGAGTCTGGCATCCGTTTGCTGCTTTTCGCTTTTGGCCGTTTCAAGTTCCTGTTCCAATGTGGTAATTCGATACAGGGCGGCTGAGAGATCAACATCCAACTGTAGCATTTCGTTTCTGGCGGATTCCAGTTCCTGCTGCAGACTGGCGATTCGTTCTGCGACAGTGGGGGTTCTAGAATCTTCCGCCATAACTGACGCTTGGGCTTCCTCAGTCATTGAAGATGAGTCGACTGGCTTTTCGCTAGACAGAGAATCTGTTTCTGACAATTTGACAGCCATTCGTTCATTTGCTTCCTCAAGAGATGAGGCCAGGTGTCGATTTAGCGCACGTTGCCGCCGGATTTGCCTGGTTGCATGTTTCAGTCTAGTAGCCAGGTAAGTTTCTCTACCGTATGGAAAGCGGGAAACTCGTTCTTCAGCTGATACAGGCGACTGGGATTCCTCGCTCATGACAGAACTTTCAGCATTCGCCGCAACGAGTTCTCCATTCAATTGCTCATTTTGAGCAGCCCTTTCTTCAGAATCTACCATGTTGGCAGCGTTTCGTTCCCCGGCTTCAGAGAGGGATAGTGTCAATTGTCTATTCTGAGCGCGTTGTCGTCGCAGTTGCTTAGCAGCCTGTTTCAGCCTAGCAGCCAAGTATGACTCGCGGCCACCTGGAAACCGGGAAATAATTTCTTCAGCTGACGCTACAGCAGATTCTTCCGTCGTCTCACCACTTTCACTCAACATTCGAAGTGCAATGGTTTCCTGTAGTAAACCCTCATGATCAGCTTGAAGCTCATTCAATTGAGCCTGTAATTCAGTCATATTCTGCTCCAATTCAACGGTCGCCTGGTTTGCTCTCTCTAAATCTTGATCAGAACGGTTAACGACGAAAATAAAACTTATCCAGCCAACAATTGCTGCGAGTATCAAAATGGTGAGGGTAAGCGGGTGTCTAAGTAAAGATAACACGATCAAACCTCAGTTAAGAAATACGCCTGAAACAGGGAATGGGTGTGAAATGGATGCAGAGGTAAAACCATATACTGCTGATAGTTCTGCACCGTGCAGTGTGGAAAAGTGATTTTGCGAGTCAAGAGGGGAACTAAACAATCACGGTTTCGAATGAAGTGGGAGTCAATTTGAGCAAATTATAGCAAGTTCGCAGGTGTTCGCAGATTCATGCCAAGCCAAAATTTTCCTCTGCCCTTCAGTCAGACTTAGGCGTGCAATCTGTTCAGAGTGATTCATTCAGCCAACAAGAAGTCTACGTTATGGCTGATAACACTTGATCGCTAACGCCGAACGGTCCAGTCAATAATTCAAATCCGCAAATTTAATTTAGAACATAATTCCAAATTCACTGGTCTAAACAACGATGCCCTGACCTGACTTATTCGCGTGAAGCATAGATGAAAAAGATCCTGATACTCGCAGTTATCGCCGCTCTGCTGGTCGTTTATTTTGTATTCGACCTCGGAAGATATCTTGATGTGAACCTTTTCTTGGACAACCGAGATCGAATCATTGAGTTTCGAGATGCCTCGCCCTTGAAAAGTGCACTCATTTATTTCGCAGTTTACATCCTGATAACCGGCCTATCAGTACCAGGGGCAGCGATTGCCACACTCGTCGGTGGAGCGATATTCGGATTGTTGTGGGGTACTGTACTGGTGTCTTTCGCCTCAGTCATTGGCGCATCCTGTGCATTCCTAGTCTCACGGCACATTTTGCGAGATGCAATCCAAAGCCGCTACGGTGAGCGACTTCGAACGATCAACGAAGGCATTCGTAAAGATGGCGCAGTTTATCTATTCACGCTTCGAATGGTGCCTATTTTTCCGTTTTTTATCATCAACCTGGTCATGGGACTGACTCCAATGCGTCTTCGCACCTATTTCATCGTCAGTCAGATCGGTATGCTCCCCGCTACCATTGTGTATGTTAATGCAGGAACGCAATTGGCTAAGATTGATTCGGTTGGTGCAATTCTTTCGCCGGCACTCGTCGCATCCTTCGTTTTGTTGGGTATCTTCCCTCTCATTTCAAAGAAATTTATCGACATCATGAAGAGTCGCAAAACTCTCAGCAAATTCAGCAAACCCAAAAAGTTCGATTTCAACACGGTTGTTATTGGTGCAGGATCCGCAGGTCTGGTTGCAGCTTATATTTCCGCTGCGGTAAAAGCCAAAGTAGCCTTGATCGAAAAGGGGAAAATGGGCGGCGACTGCCTTAACACCGGCTGTGTTCCTTCCAAGGCAATCATTCGCACCGCGAAATTCATGTCACACATCAAACGCAGCGAAGAGTTTGGGGTGCATACTGCAAGTGCACAGTTTGATTTTCAAGACATCATGAAGCGCGTACACGGCATCATCGGTGTCATTGAGCATCACGACTCAGTCGAACGGTACACCTCACTAGGTGTCGACTGTTTTACCGGGCATGCGACAATCGAATCACCCTACTGTGTAAACGTAGATGGTCAACAACTGACGACTCGCAGCATCATCATTGCAACCGGTGCAGAACCAGCCGTTCCACCACTGCCCGGTATTGAAAATACCGAGTTCTACACGTCGGATACGATCTGGGAAATTGAACAACTGCCTGAGCGCTTACTGGTCTTGGGTGGCGGCCCAATCGGCTGTGAACTGTCCCAGGCTTTTGCTCGACTCGGTTCAAGTGTAACTCAGGTTCAAAAACCACCGAGACTCATGCCGAGGGAAGATCCTGAGTACTCCCAAATCGTGCTGGATCGTTTTGTTGAAGAGGGCATTGATGTGCGCCTCGAACATCAGGCAAATGAATTTGAGATTGAGAACGGTCAAAAGATCCTGATCTGCGATCATAACGGTGAAACAGTTCGAATCGAGTTTGATGTTCTGTTGGTTGCGGTCGGACGCAAGGCCAGACTTGAGGGATACGGGATTGAAGCACTCGGAATCGAAATTTCCAGCCACGGCACGATTGAGGTCAATGAGTTTCTAGAAACGAACTACCCGAATATTTATGCGATCGGTGACGTTGCAGGACCTTTCCAGTTTACACACTTCGGGGCACACCAGGCAACCACGGCCGCGCCTAACGCACTACTGCGGCCTTTCTTCCGTCGCCGGGTGAACTATTCTGTCATTCCGTGGGCGACCTTCACCGATCCTGAGGTCGCGAGAGTCGGTTTAAATGAACAGGAAGCCAAGGCGCAAGGTATTGCTTTCGAAGTGACCCGCTACGACTTTAAGGATTTGTCACGAGCCATTACAGACAGTGAGGCACATGGAGAAATCAAGGTGCTGACACCACCCGGAAAAGACAAAATTCTAGGTGTAACAGTGGTTGGAGAGCATGCCGGTGATCTGATTACAGAATTCATTCTCGCCATGCAGAATGGCCTGGGGCTTGGCAAAATTCTCGGAACCATTCACATTTACCCGACGCTGGCGGAGTCTGCCCGGTTTGTTGCAGGAAACTGGCGTCGCAAACAGGTCTCAGAGCGGGCAACGAATTTCCTAACTCGTTTTAACCGATGGCGGCGGCGCTAAGTTACAAGCAACCTCAGTTCTGTTCTTCCGTTTCTTTGTAGACTGTGTAAAGTTGGTAGTAGTGCCCTTCACGCGCCAGCAGTTCCTGGTGTGTGCCATCTTCTACAATTCGACCCTCACTTAGCACCACAATCCGCTCAACATGCTCTATCGACGCCAGCCGATGAGCAACAATAATCACCGTTCGGCCTTCGCCCAGAGCGTCTAGCGCCTTACGCACTTCAAATTCGGATTTGGTGTCCAGCGACGAGGTTGCCTCATCGAAGATCAGTATGGGCGCATCCTTGATGAAGGCACGGGCGATAGCAATTCTTTGTTTCTGTCCACCAGACAGGCGAACACCGCGTTCTCCAATCTGCGTGTCAAATCCATTTGGTAGATTTTCGATGAAGTCTAGCGCGTAAGCGGATTTAGCTGCCTCGCGAATCTTCTCATCCGTTGCATTTTCGATGTTTCCATAGGCAATATTGACGGCTACCGTGTCATCAAACAGGAAAATATCCTGACTCACCAGCGCTATCTGACTGCGGATATCCGCCAGCGTATACTCGCGAATATCGACGCCATCAACTAGCAGGGTGCCATCCTGAATCTCGTAAAGGCGCGGAATCAGTGAAGTCAGAGTGCTCTTGCCGCTACCGGATGAACCGACCAGTGCGATGGTCTGACGTGGCTTGATATCCAAACTGACCTCATTTAGTGAACTCGCATCGGATTTTGGGTACTTGTAGGTGATATTCCTGAACTGAATTTCACCATCAACCTTCTTATCGATCATTGAACGTTTGCCTTCGTCGATTTCTACCTCCTGATCGATGAGGAAGAAAACCCGTTCTGATGCTGTTAGCCCGGCCTGAAGCATTTCATTGACTCGGAGCAGTTTTTTCAATGAACTTGAAATCAGTGCCAGAGCAGCCATAAATGAAACGAAGCCCCCGACGGTCAGTGGATCGGTCAGATCACGGGTCAAACTGAAGTAGACCGTACAAGCAATCACCACCGTTGAAATAAACTCAGCAGCAGGTACCGTGAGATGGCTGGCGACTGCCTGCTTCAGCTTCAACTGCCGAACTCGGTTGGCGTAATTGTAGAGACGCTCGCGTTCATAATTCTGAGTCTGATAGAGTTTGACCAACCGGTGATAGGCAGTTACTTCCTGCAGATGCGCAAGTAAACGCTCACCCATTTGCATAAAGTCCCGGTAAAGTTTACGCAGACGTCTGGCGATAAAAGCGACTAGCGTCGCAATCAACGGGGTTGCAATCAGCAGGATCAGACTCAAGGCCCAGTCCAGAATGAATATCCAAATAAGCAAACCGAGAATAGTGAGGGACTCACGAATGATTGTGATGACCACCGTTGAAGCGGTATCTGTTAACTGATTGACGTCTGATGAGATTCTGATATTGATTTGGGCGGCCGAAATGTCATCGTAAAACTGGGTGGGAAACGCAATCATGCGATCAATCATTTGAGTCTGAAGGTCGTAAACGACGTAACCGAGTACCCAACTCATGCATACACCGTGCAGGTAGCTGGCAATGCCTCGAATGGCGAAGATAATGATCAGTATGATTGGAGTCCAGAGAATGTAGTCTGGGTCACGCTGTACAAAACTGCCGTCGAGCAGAGGTTTCATCAATACTGCAACAGCGGGAGTCGTCAGAGCGAAAAGTACAACCAGAGAAAGACCCAGAAAGAAGTACCACTTGTAAACCATGACATAGCTCAGCAGGCGTCCGTACAGCCTGATGTCTTTGGACAAGGGAAATTTAGAGCGTTTGTTTGTCACGTATTAAGCGGAAAAAATTTGAACGGCTGTATCTTTCAATTTAGCACACAGACTTCGTGGTAGGTTCGTACCCAGACAAGAAAGTTAGTGCAAAACAGCAATGACTATGTGGTTGATTTAATTGTATGACCACGTTGAAGTGTGAGTGGCTACGGACCAAGCGAATTGAATCGTGAAGTAAATTGCATACACAAGAAAAACGCTACATAAGTCAAGTTTTACACTGCATCGCGTTGACATTCAACACAGGCTATGTCCGTTTCAACCGATGGGAGGCAGATATTGTAAAACTGTAGTCACTGGGACTTGCCATCAGCATGGTCGGCTTTCGGAACCTAGTGTAGCATTGATTATCTTCCTCGCTAATGCAAACTCCATTCTCCTTCGATAAAAGCCATCTTTTCGGATGCCTTTAAATGGTGTCAGGAAAATATCTTGGGTTTCATCGCGGAATGTGTCCAATCTCCTATTGAGAATTTTCACCAGATTCGGAATTTCTTCAAACTCCCCGCTGATTCTGGTAAAGAACCTTGAAGAAATTTTGATGGAATATTCGTTAATTTCTTCGACTTCGCAAAATCGAATTGAAGGTTCGCGAACATTATCAAAAGAGACAAATCCCAACTCACCAGTGGGATCGTTAAATCGGATTTTCTTGTGCTGTGAAGGACTCGGCATCTTGCTTTCCAAGTCATCTAGGAATCCAATGAATTTTTGGTCGTAGTAGATTTTGATTGGAGGACTCGGACGATCACCGAACAGTGCCAGGCAGACCGGATTGTCTGTGTCATTGAACATCCCCCTGTCGTGCAAGAGAATGTAAACTGACAGCCTGTCGCGAAATAGTCCGCTCTGAAGATAGCTTGCCGGAATCAGTGCCGCAACGTACCCGCAATTTAGCAGGCATAGTTCAAGACAATGTTTGTATAGGTCATCATGAATGGTGTCTTGAAAATCTAACCCTCTTCTGGTCGCCGAATTTCTAGCCAACCAGGGAGGGTTTGTAATACAGACTTCAAATCCTTGTGGGAAATATTTGATCGTATCTCTTTGCTCTACAAAGCTGTCAGCCGGTTCGATGTCGTAAGATCTGAACTGATTGCAAAGCCCTTTTTTTTGCAAAGACTTTATGATGTTGTTGGACCCTGCAAAAGGTTCCAACACCACTTTGGATGACAAAGAAATTTGTTCAGACCACTCCAGGAATGGACTCAGCGTGAACGGGTTGCCTTGTGTGTAATATTGACCTTTAGACCGTTTCTTGGCCATTTGTAAACCTGATGTATATCCTTTTTACCGGTGAATAATATTACACTCGTATCCCAAACCTTTTGGCTTATTTTTCCATGTCGGTCTCACCATCAGTGTCCGGACGTCATTCCCAGAAATCAATCTGCCAGCTTACCAGTGTTCACAAAATTAGCTGAAACAGTCAAATTCTTCTGCTTGGGTTGAAAGATCTGCGTTAACAAAATCTGTCTTCTCAACATTCAATCTGTCAACAGTTTAAGCAACAACTTTATATAATTTGCGCTCTTTCATACATAGGCGCATCTATTGAAGGCCAACTCGGTCAGAGGAACAATGAAGACGATTTCAGCGAAAGCCAGCGATGTAAAACGCGAATGGTATCTGATTGACGCGTCGGACAAGGTATTGGGGCGGATGGCAACAGAAATTGCGATTCGTCTGCGCGGCAAACACAAACCGATCTACACACCGCATGTTGACACAGGGGACTATGTGGTGGTTGTCAATGCCGAGAAAGTGATTCTGACCGGAAACAAGGATAATGCCAAAGTCTATCACCGACACTCCGGTCGACCTGGTGGCTTGACCACTGTGCCAGTCAGCACAATGCGAGAAAGACACCCGACCCGCATCATTGAACTCGCCGTCAAAGGTATGATGCCCAAAGGTCCTCTCGGCCGAGCAATGATGTCCAAACTGAAAGTCTACGCCGGCCCGGATCAGCCGCATCAGGCGCAATCTCCGAAGCCGCTTAATTTCTAGAGTTAGTAATCATGGCAACATCCAGTGAAATGTACTACGGAACTGGTCGAAGGAAGTCTTCAACAGCTCGAGTCTACCTGACCAAAGGAAGCGGCAGTATTGTCGCGAACAATCGTCCAATTGAAGAATATTTCGGACGGGAAACCTCCCGAATGATCATCCGTCAGCCGCTTGAGCATCTTGGCATGCTGAACACAGTCGATGTGAAGGTGAATGTATCTGGCGGCGGTCAAAGCGGTCAGGCAGGCGCAATTCAACTTGGCATCGCCCGAGCACTGGTGAATTACGATGAAGCTAATCGGCCTGCGCTGCGTAAGGGTGGATTCTTGACCCGCGACGCCCGTGAAGTCGAAAGAAAGAAAGTCGGTCTGCACAAAGCAAGAAAGCGACCGCAATACTCCAAACGATAGTTGCTAAAACGATAGCACTGCGGTTTTATCGTTAGGGGTTCCAGTTTCTGGGGAATCGTCTAACGGCAGGACAACGGACTCTGACTCCGTCAATCTAGGTTCGAATCCTAGTTCCCCAGCCACTCCTTGGCCATTGGATCTGATTGCTGAATCCAGTTTCAGTCGCGTATGCCGTAGCCTCGTTCCAGCAGAACCAGGCAGAGGGTAAACAGAATTGCAGCAGCAACAAGAATCACCGCAAAGGAGACTCCTATCCCGACATCACTGGACCCCAAGAAGCCGTAGCGGGCGATGTTGATGACGTAAAGAATCGGGTTTGCCAGAGACACGAGTCGCCAGAATTCCGGCAGCAGCTGCACCGAGTAAAACACGCCTCCAAGGTAGATCAGCGGAGTCAGAACAAAGTTGGGAATGATGGAAACATCGTCGAATTTTTTTGCGAACATTCCATTTAACATCCCACCCAAAGCAAACACCACTGACGTCAGCAGTACGACCAGGGCAGTTGTGAACGGGTGGACTATATCGACCGTGGCAAACAGCGTTGCCACAAGCAGAACCACAATTCCCACCAGCACTCCTCGACAAACGCCTCCGGTTAGGTAACCAATCAATATCACCGAGCTGGGAACCGGTGAAACCATAATTTCTTCGATAAACCGCTGAAATTTCGCCGAGAAAAAGGAAGAAGCTACATTTGTGTAACTTCCCGTGATGACAGACATGAGAACCAGACCGGGAACAATGAAATCAATGTAGGTGTGACCTTGCATCGGCCCTATCCGAGGTCCGATCAAATTTCCGAATATCAGAAAATACAGACAGGTTGTAATAACCGGCGGAATCAGCGTCTGCGTCCAAATTCTCATAAAACGCGTGATCTCCTTGCGACACAAGGTGTAAAGTGCAACGGAACTGTGTAATGACCTGCTCATTCCGATTGATTCGCCTGCATTTCAATGGCCTCTCTTCTCAATAGTTCCATAAAAAGCGTTTCCAAACGATTGGACTTGGTTTGTATGCTGATGGCATGGATATCGTGTTTCGATAGTGTCTCAAACACTGCATTGATGCTACTGTTCCGGGCGATATCCACTTCGACCGTCGTTGGATCAACTAGTCGAACGGAATCGTTCAACTCGTGCGGCAGAACTTGTGAATCAATCGGCTGCACCAGGTCAAGAACGTAGGTTTCCTGGTTGAGTCGTTTGAACAACGACTTCATGTCGCTATCCAGAATCAATTCACCAAGTTCAATTATTCCTACGTTGCGGCATAATTTTTCCGCTTCCTGAAGGTAGTGCGTCGTAAGAATGATGGTGACACCCTTCTGGTTCAGATCCTGCAGGAATTCCCACATCGACAACCGTGTTTCAAAGTCAATACCGGCAGTCGGTTCATCGAGTATCAGCAATCGGGGTTCATGCATAAGTGCGCGAGCAATCATCAGTTTTCTTTTCATGCCACCTGACAGTCTGCGCGCCGTGTTATTGCGGTAATCCCACAGATTCAATGTTGTCAAGTACTTTTCAGCCTGAAGAAGCGCCTTGGCGCGCGGGACTCCGTAGTAGCCGGCGTGATTGATCACGATATTCCATGGTGTTTCAAATTGGTTGAAATTGATTTCCTGCGGAACCAGGCCAATGTTTGACTTGGCGCGACCAAAGTCCTGATCGATATCTATACCAAATATGTAGACCTTGCCGGATGATTTGGTAACCAGCGAACAGGCAATACCAATGGTTGTTGATTTACCAGCCCCGTTTCTTCCGAGCAGTGCATAGAAATCCCCCTCTTCAACCGAAAAGGATACTCCCTTCAGTGCGATTCTGCCGTTTGAGTAGGTTTTCTTTAGGTTGGATACGGAAAGCGCCTGATTTGAGGTGCCTGATTGAATCACTTAAGGTCGAAAACTGAAGAAAATTGAAAAGGTTTATATTTTTGAATCTGTATCAATTCAGTATCAGAAGAGCGTAGGTCTACAGGTCCTGAATGTTCACATGTTTCAATTGCAAGAAAATCAGAAAGGCAAAACAGCACTAACAGCCTGCATTTGAAGCAACAGGGGGTTGCTTATTTATGGAGAGTATGATATTCAAATTAGCCGTCTTGCAAGAGTTTCTTTTCAATCTCTTTATAGGTTGAATTTTATAGGTTGAATCAATCGCAACAACTATTAGCACTGCCACAAGCAGGAACACATTCGGAGCATTGTGTTTTGCAAAATCAACGTTGAATTTCCACTCCATCGAATCCACATTATTTCTGACGCTTCCTGGAATTGAGTCCAGGCGAACAATTACCAATATAATTTGAGATTCACAGACGAACGATCGTCTGATTTCGAACTGAGTGTCCTTAATCCATGGAAAACAGCACACCTGTAAAAATTTCACCGAATGCAGCAAAGCGCGTATCGCAGCTGATGTCCGACAATGACATCGGACTTCGAGTCTATATTGAGGGTGGCGGCTGTTCCGGATTCCAATATGGGTTTCAATTGGAAACGGAAAAACAGGATGATGATTTCGTCATTGAAGAAAATGGAATTACCCTGCTGGTCGATTCACTCAGTATCCAATACCTAATGGGAGCCAAAGTCGATTACCTAGACGATCTGATGGGAGCTCGATTTCTCGTGCAAAATCCGAATGCATCCACTACCTGTGGTTGCGGATCGTCTTTCGGCATTTGATCTTTGTCCACTGCCCCGACCGAGCGGGGCAAGATTCCTGATCTAGTTTCAAATGGACGTCCTCAGTACGCCCATTTTGTTTTATATGCCTCTGCATTTAACTCAGAATTCCGAGATTGGATGAAGTATAATTTCATGTCATAAACCATTGATATTATGTAATAAAGATTAACATGAAACAAGACGAAATCAGTTATTTTGAATGGACCCGAAAATTCGCCACTGAGCAGGCCTGCAGAAGGCTGCTGGAACAGGTTCGCTGGGGCAGGGACGGCTTCCGCTGCCCGAGATGTGATCATGACCAGGCTTACCATGTCAAAAGTCGCGCATTGCACGAGTGCAAGCGCTGCCGGCGTCAAACCTCGGTCACGGCCGGCACCATGTTCGACCGCAGCCGGGTGCCGCTGACCAAGTGGTTTGCCGCCATTTACCTGGTTGGCACCGACAAAGGCGGCATCTCCGCACTTCGGCTGTCGAAGATGATCGGCGTCGAATGGAGAACCGCACGGCTGATGCTGCAAAAGCTCAGAGCCGCCATGGCTGACCGTGATCGCCGCTATCTGCTGGACGGACTGATCGAACTGGATGATGCCTATGTGGGAGGTAAGCGCCCGGGAAAGCGCGGACGCGGCGCACAAGGGCGCAAACCGGTGTTGTTTGCGGTGCAGAATAACGGCCAGGGCGCCGGCTTCATGCACGCCCGCGTGGTGGATTCGGTCAATTCCCAGACGGTGGAACAGTTCTGTTCCAGACTCTGTGCCGGCGCCAGCGTTCGATCCGATGCGTTCAGCGGCTTGCGGGTGATTTCCAAAAGCCATGAACACTACCCTAAAGTCACGCCACCCGACCAGGTCGCCGACTGGCTGCCGCTGGTGCATATCGTCATCAGCAACTTGAAAACATTTCTGCTGGGCACCTTTCATGGCGTGTCGCATCAGTACATGCAGGAATATGTGGACGAGTTTGTTTATCGATTCAATCGGCGGCGGTGGGAAAAGCAAATCCCATTGCGACTTCTGCAGGCCGCAGTCGACACGTCGCCGATGCGGCTTATCCTGACTTAAGTGCAGAGGCATATTGTTTTATTCCGTCACCACTGGATTTTGTTTTCTAGTGGGTGTGTTAATCGGCACCTGCGGAATTGGCGGCATTTTGATCATCCCATTTCTCGTTTACGTCGCAAATATTGACATTCACATCGTCATTCCCGCATGTATGGCAGGATTTATCGTGAATGCGATATTCGCAAACTATGCCTACGCAAAGCGTGGTTCAATTCGCTGGGATAAAGCCCTGTTTATTTGTATCGGTGCAGCACCCGGTGCTTACCTCGGGTCAGTTACAGTCCTGGCAGTGTCTTCACTGGTTCTAGAAATAATCATCGCAACACTGGTGATCGGATCGGGTTTGCGCGCATTCCTTTCGTCATCAAGTGAGAACCACGGCCTCGGTATCCAACGCGTTCCCAATGGTGCACTGATACTGGTCGGTTTGGCTGTCGGGTATGGCTCTTCATTGAGCGGTACGGGTGGACCATTGCTCCTGATTCCAACTCTTCTATTGCTTGATTTTCCAATCATGGTCGCGGTTGGATTGAGCATGGCGATCCAGATTCCTATAGCACCATTCGCAACGCTAGGTCACATCATTCATGGCGCGATAGATTGGGCACTAGCCGTCCCGGTAGCAGTCGGGCTCTCTTCAGGCGTGCTGATTGGAGCACGAATTGCACACAAGATTTCTGCCATTGCCATGCAGCGCACTGTTGCAGTTGCTCTGCTAGGCTGTGGTGTGATGATTGTTGCTCAGTTTTTTATCTGAACAATTCCTGATCAATCAACTCAGTTCCTATAGGTTTCACAATTGCTTGATTTTGAATATCATAGAATTATTGCCATAAATTGCCTTTCAGGTGGTAATTGATGAGTTCAAAACATAAGCATGCCCATCACCCTTCAGAGGTTGAACTCAAGGTTAAGGCTCTAGAATCACTGCTGATAGAAAAGGGGCTGGTTGATCCACTCGCACTGGATGAGTTGATCGATATCTACGAGCATCGGGTTGGTCCACAAAATGGTGCTCGGGTCGTTGCCCGAGCGTGGTGTGATCCAGACTATCTTCATCGATTGCTGCACAATGCAACAGAGGCGATTCGTGAATTCGGATTTGAAGGGCGTCAGGGCGAAGACATGGTTGTCCTCGAAAATACACCAACCGTCCACAACATGGTTGTGTGCACGCTCTGCTCTTGTTATCCTTGGCCTGTACTTGGGTTGCCACCTGTCTGGTACAAATCAGCACCTTACCGTGCGAAAGCAGTTTCTGAACCAAGGAGTGTACTTGCGGAGTTTGGTGTTGAACTTGGCTCGGATGTGGAAATTCGTATTTGGGACAGCACCGCGGAAGTACGGTACCTAGTGATACCGATGCGTCCAGAAGGGACTGAAAACCTGTCGGAAAGTGAACTCGCTGAGTTGGTAACCCGCGACTCCATGATTGGAACAGGGCTCGCCCTGTCTCCGGAAGTGAATCAATGAAGGGTGCACATGATTTAGGCGGTAAGACCGGTCTAGGTCCCATCGCACCAGAGAAAGACGAACCGGTTTTTCATCACGAGTGGGAAAAACGCGCGTTTGCCATCACAGTAGCCTGTGGATTCTTGGGCAAGTGGAATCTCGATATGGCGCGATATGCCCGGGAACGAATGCCAGACTCGGAGTACCTTGCTTCCAGCTACTACGAAAAGTGGGCTCATGGGTTGAGTCTGCTGCTGGTGGAGAAGGGACTTCTGACTGAAGAGGAAATCCGCACACGAATGTCCGAATTATCAAAGGGTGATTCCTGATGAATGCAGTGAGTGCAGAAGAAGTCTGGCCAACTCTGAAACGAGGCGGGAGCGCCAAAATGGCTGATGATGGAGAGGCGAAATTTTCAGTCGGCGATTCAGTGACGGCAAAAGTGTTCAATCATGATGGTCATATTCGCCTGCCGGAATATGTTCAAGGCCACCGCGGCCGAATTGCCTCGGATCATGGCATGTTCATCTTCCCGGATCTGCATGCCACTGGGATAAAGGAAGCACAACGTCTTTACGGTGTGCGATTTGAAGCTGCAGATATTTGGGCAGATGAAACTCGTCGCGGCGCCGTTTATGTCGATCTTTTTGAATCTTACCTGGTTGAAGAATAGTGTCTACCGACTCTTCAATTTCTAAGTTTTATCGCAACGGTGAAGAGCCTGTGTTCGCAGTACCGTGGGAAGCGCATGCATTCGCCTTGACTGTCAAACTACACGAACAGGGTTTGTTCAGTTGGGTCGAGTGGAGCAATTCGCTTGGAGAGGCGATCGCTACCAATGCTGAAGCACCTTATTATGAAAGTTGGTTGAAAGCTCTGGAATCCCTGGTGCTGAAGAAAGGAGTCATTGAACCTCAGGAACTAATGCTGGGGATCGCATCGCTTAAATCCAATCACTGACCCTTGCTCAAGCATTTGATGTTCAGTACAAGTCGTTTTTGATGAACTCCTGAAGACGCGCCGGGGCATCCGTAGCGAAAGGATTGATAATTTCTAATGCTTGTAGTCTCCACCTGTCCTGCAAGTCTTCACTAAGAAGCGCTGAGCATCCCGACCGTCGGGCAGTGGCCAAAAGCATTGCATCCCAGAATGACAGCTTATGGCTTTCAACGGTGTCAATTGCCTCAAGAAGCACTAAGTCGGTGGCAGATGCTGTTTCAAACACCTCTAACCAGTCTTTCACGAATTTGCTCGAATGGGAAATGTCCAGCAAGTTCTTGCGGGTTGTCGCATGAACAAACTCACCTAGCACTTAAACCGTCAAAACACAGTCGCAAAGAACCGCTTGTCCTACAAGGGTTTTTACGTAATCGTGTCTGTGTCCCGCGTCACGGTCAACAGCATAGATCAGAATGTTGGTATCCAGGGTGAAGCGCCCTTTAACGGTCATAAAGCTCTTCACGCTTGACCCTAAGGCCCGCGAGTGATACACCCTCATCCATATGTGCCATCATCCGTTCATACGCGGAAACCCAATCGGAGTCTGCTGTTTTGTCCAACTGATGAGGCGTCAGCTTGGCTACCGGAATCCCGCGTCTCGTAATTACGAAATTTTCGCCGCGCTCAACTTGTTTGATTAATTTTGAAAAATTCTGGTTGGCAGTCATTAGCGAAACGCGACGCATTCACATTCTCCTTATGTAGTACATAGTAGAAGTTTATCGAAATATGTCACACCTATCAAGACCAGATTCAGGATGCTGCTGGACTATTCGGTTATCTGTCTGAGTTGCGATAATTGGTTCGATCAGGCTCCTACACGAGGATTTATGGTCAGCCGAACTGGATGCCCTGAGCACTTCTCCTTCGGGTGTGCGGCCGAACTAAAGGTCTGAGGAATATTAGAGCCCGCCCATCACACGATATCAAGGAGTTGCCACTCAATCCGCTCCGTTGGAAATTACCTGTCAATACCTCCCTATCTATCCGATTACTCTATCTCTCAATATTCCGGGGCAATGGTGAGGTCTCTATTTCCATCTATATCTCTTTATGCCATCAGCGAAGCCATTGCAGCAGTCATGTACGCGGCTAAATTTCCTGCAACCAGAGTTTTCATCGCCAACCCCATGATCTCAATACGTCTTTCTGGAACAAGAGAAAGTAAACCGGCGAGCATCACACCTAAACCGCCAAAATTTGCAAATCCACACATTGCATAAGTCAGAATCAGGCGACTTTCCTGACTTAATGTTTCTGGAGACATTGATGCCATTTCTATGTAGGTAATGAGCTCGTTTAACACGACCTTTGCTCCGAGCAATTGTCCAGCTGTAAAGCACTCACTCCAGGGAATTCCAAGTAGCCATGCGACCGGCGCCAAAATCCAGCCGAGAATCATCTGCATTGTGAGTGGTTGCCCACCTATGTCGAACATAGATCCAAGAATGATGTTTACCAACTCGACAAGAGCAACCAGAACAAGAACCATACCGATGATGTAGGCAAAAAGCCGCAAGCCGGCAATCGTACCCTGAGTTAACGCATCCATTGTGCCTTCGTATAGTCGAGGAACTCTGAACACTTCGGCTGATTCAAGCTGCGTATTTTCTGGAATGATTAATCGGGCCAACATTACTGCAGCGGGAGCGCTAATCAGGGAAGCTGTCAGAAGATGGCCGGCAACATCGGGAATGATTGGTTGCAGAATTGTGGCATACAAAATGTAGACAGTCCCGGCGATGGTAGACATACCCGCAACCATCAATACAAACAAGTCACCACGAGTTAGTCGTTCCAGATACGGTCTAATAAGCAGCGGAGCTTCCACACTTCCCAGAAAAACATTAGCTGCGGTTGCGAAACTCGCAGCTCCTCCTAAACGAAGTGCTTTTCCAAGAAGCCATCCAAATCCTCTGACAACCCATGGAAGTATCCGCCAGTAGTACAGGACAGCTGCAATTGCGCTTGATACGATGACCAACGGAAGAGCGCGAAATGCGAAAACAAATGCTGCACCAGGAAAACTTTCCTCAAAGGGCAAGGGAGCGCCACCCAAGTATCCGAATACCAATGATGTTCCAGAATCGACTGCCTGTTGCAGTGCTCCGATACCTTGGTTTATTGGAACAAATATTGCCTGAGACGCGGGAAATTTAAGCAGGATAACAGCGAATACGATCTGAACGCTAAGCCCCGCAATGACGATTCGCCAAGGGAAAATGCGCCTATTTTCACTTAGTGCCCATCCAGTTGCTATGATTGCAACGATACCTAAAATTGCCTGAAACTCAGTCAAGAACTATTTCCGCCTTATAGTTTGGGACTAACTTGCGTTTCTCTATTTTGAAGGTAAATAACTGAACGGACTAGTGTTTTCCGATGATTGAAAGTCAAAATGTCAATTCAACTTTGTGATTTTCTACCATCTAGGCGGCAATTGCTATGTACAAAACTGATGGTGAGAATTAGCAACAATTTCCAATCTATTCGCCTTGGTCTGTAGAATGATCCAGTCTTTTGGACTTCCTCAACCGCCGCACCGCACTAGCGACATTGATGACAAGTACGAGCAGTGCGAAACCATAGGCGCTCCAGACAAACTCCCCATAGCCACTCATGGAAATAAATTCTGAAAAACTCATCCGGACTCCTCAAGCTGCCTAAGCCATTTCGACTGATATTCTGTTTCCAGAATCATCGCTCTCATTCGAAGCGCCAAGATCGTCAAGAACAGCAACATGAACCCGACCGTCATAACCAACAATGGTATCAACATACTGATATGTATCGAAGGGAGGCCGAATTTCGTAACTGATGCCGTCTGATGAAGGGTATGCCACCACAAAACCGAGTAATGAATAATTGGAATATTGACCACACCTGCCAGCAACAATATCGCACCAGCCTTTTGCCCTTTAGTTCGATCTGGAATTGCGGATTCAAGCGCAATGAAACCCAAGTAAAGGAATAGCAGAATCAACTCTGAGGTCAGCCGAGCATCCCAGGCCCACCATGCGCCCCACATGGGTTTGCCCCAGATTGATCCGGTTACCAGTGTAATGAGCGTAAACGATGCTCCAATTGTTGCCGCAGCAGTACACGCCACATGTGCCAACTTAATCCGCCAGATCAGCCCAATCGCGCCGCTGACTGCCATCATTGTGTAAATCATCATAGACATCCATGCGGACGGAACATGCACAAACATAATCCGATAGGCATCTTTCTGCTGGTAGTCGATCGGCGCAACGACCAGTCCCAGGTAGAGCCCTATTGCAATTGTTAGCCCAGCCAGCCAACCCAACCAAGGTGTCAGTCTGGTCGCCAGTGCATAGAAATGCCTGGCAGTGCTCAGCTTATGAAACCAAAGCCACATCTCAATTGCTCAACATGATTCGAAGCGCACCTGCGGTACCAAACGGCGATAGCGTCAAGGTAAACACGAAGAATGCACCAAGCAGCATCAGATGCCCGCCAATTGGCAACTGATCAGCCGCACCCGAGACAGCTGAAACGGAAAAAATCAGGATGGGAACACATAGTGGTAATGTCAAAAGCGAGAGCAGCATTCCAGCCTTTTTCTGGCTGATGACCAATGCTGCACCAAATATACCAATCAGACTGAAAGTGGGTGTACTGATCGCAATTGTCACTACTAATATCGCTGTGCTGAAAAAATCAAGATTCATTAGTATACCCAGAATCGGACTAATCAGCAGTAGAGGAACGCCAGCGGAGATCCAGTGAGCAAAGGCTTTTGCCAGTACCATTAGAGGTAGTGGTGCGGGAGTTGTCAAAATTTGCTCGAGTGTCCCATCTTCGTAGTCACTTCGAAACAATCCTTCCAGCGAAAGCATGGATGCGAGAAGTGCGGAGACCCAGATGACACCGGGGCCAATTGACTTCAGAACTGTAATATCCTTGCCGGCGACAAATGAAAACAGCGTGGTGCAGACAACGAAAAATATGACTGGTGTAGTGTAGTCACCCGGTGTTCTGGCAACCAGTGTCAGGTCGCGTTTTAAGATCGCGCCAAATGCACTGGTCATGAATCTTCCCCCAACCGAATTTGGTTGACTTTCTTGTCTCGCCAGTCGATCGTCTGATGGGAAGTCGCAAGACAAAGCCGTCCCTGGTCCAGATGCTGTATGATTAGATTTTTCACTGCATCAAGTGCCCGTTCATCCAGCGAATTAAATGGCTCATCGAGCAGCCATATCCTGGCATCTGAAATTGCGAGCCTACCCAAAGCGACGCGTCTTTTCTGCCCAGCTGACAAAAACCGGCAAGGCACTTTCAGATATCGGGAAATACCCAACCGGTCCAGAACTTCAGGGATTGAATGTGCAGAAGGATTTCCTTTAAGTGCCTGATGAAAATTCAGGTTTTCCTGAACAGTCAGGTCAAGGTTCACACCGTTGTCGTGACCGACAAATACCAGCGAACGAAAGTACTCGGACCGAATGTTGGCGATTGATTCACCATCCCACAAAATTTCACCGGTTTCGGGTGTGGCAAGCCCGCAAATCAGGCGCAGCAGACTGGTTTTACCAGCACCGTTTCGCCCCTTGATCAATAGCAATTCACCCCCGTTTACAGCAAACGAAAGATTCTTGAACAGCAAGCGTTCGCCTCTCGTACCGGCGAGGTTATTGATTTGGAGCACGCTGTGAAATAGAGAGTTTCGGATGAATTGGACGCACACATTTTATTTCACCCGCAATGATCACAATGACCGGCAATAGGATTGACCATTTGACATCTTTGAAATCGCACCGGAGTTGGTACGCATAATTTGATTTAGCAACTCTCTAAGTCAGTTTAAAATTTCGCATCATCAACTCTAGTAAACTTTCGATTGTCAGGTCAAAAAAGTATGCAAAGTTTGAATTCACCACTACCATTTCCAGACCGCTTGCCAGACGGTTATCACTACCAGGGTGAGCCCGTCAAATTTGATCCTGTCCGACACCTTCAGTTGGAGCCACCGGAGTCTGTATTGCGGCTGGGCGATCTCGGCTATGGACCCGATCAGATTAAGAATTGTTCAACCAAATTCGCCGTCTCCAGTGCTGTCAGACTCTTGTCAGATGAAGGGGTTGAAGTCATGCTTGATGTTGCTCGTTCACTCAAAAAGTATGCAGTCAATTGCGAACGAATTGAGAACATGGTTCGTGGCGGGACCTACCAGTCTGAATTTTTGCGCGACTTTTGCATGAGCCGCGAAGTGACTGAATTTTTGAGTGACATATTCGAAACGCCCGTTGCGCCGCATACCATGCCACTTCATCTGGGACATTTGAATTTTGCACCGGATGATCTAGACAGAGCAGTTGACAAGTGGCACTACGATACGCTTGGACTCGACTACGTACTGATGCTTTCCGACCCTACCGAATTACAGGGCGGTGATTTTCAGTACTTTCTGGGTACTCGAGACGAAGCGCAGGAATTTTCAGATAAAGGCACACCCATACCGGAAGACCGGGCTGTCAGCCCTCATTTTCCGGGTGCCGGATATGCCATTGTGTTGCATGGCAATATGGTTGTTCATCGGGCTACTCGACTGACTCAGCGAGCCGAAAGAATTACACTGGTGAATGGTTACGTACCGCTGAATTCACAAGCAGAAGATGTATGCCGATTTGCAGATTTGACTCTGGTCGACCCACACCATGTTCTGTTTGCGGAGTGGGCGCGGCACAAGGCGTGGCTGTCAGTCGGTAAACTGCATGAGTTGATTGAAACCATTCCCTATACTGATGATCGACAAACCATCACTGAGCATTTGAAGCGCGCAATTGCAGATATTGAAACCGCGATTGACGATATTAACGAAGACAACGAGAAAGCATCAATGATTCACTATGGGGACTGAACGCTCTCTGTGCCATTCAAACCCCTAGAGCACCCAGAACCGAATTTTCATTCTGACGGGTGTGCAATTTTTGTTTGGTCCGGTAGAGTCATTCTTTGCCAGATTCCTGTCCCCTGCCAGCTACGAACTGTCGTTTGACTTTTTTCTATTGATCCATCAATCTCCCGCGTCTGATGAACACGACAAACAAGAATCAGTATGACTATATCGTAATTGGTTCTGGTTCTGCTGGAGGTCTGCTTAGCTATCGTCTGTCTGAAAATCCGTCGCTCCGAATTCTACTACTCGAAGCCGGATCAGCTGAACATCATTGGACAATTCGCATGCCGGCAGCTGCCCGTCAGAATTTTCTCGGTGGTCCACGAAACTGGAGTTTCGAAACCGACCCCGAGCCCCACATGAACAATCGCAAACTGTTTCAACCACGCGGCAAAGTAATCGGTGGATCGTCCTCACTGAATGGCATGGTGTTTGTCCGCGGACATCGTCAGGACTACGATAATTGGGTACGAGAAGGCGCGAAAGGGTGGTCCTACGACGATGTTCTTCCTTATTTCAAAAGTATGGAAACCTACTCCTCAGGACCAACAGCATTCCGAGGTACAAACGGACCTGTGGCAGTTGAACATATGTCAAATCTCCACCCGATTGAACTGGCATATCTGAAAGCAGGAGAACAGGCTGGATATCCAATAGTAGACGACTATAACGGAGCGGAGCAAGAAGGAGTCAGTGCATTCGATGCGAATATTGGCAGCGGTTATCGCTGTGGAACTGCAAAGCTGCTGCACTCCATTCTACCAAGACCAAATCTACATCTGCTTTCCGGAGTACATGCAACGCGGCTGATGATTAACAACGGTCAGGCCCGCGGGGTCGAATACCTTCAGGATGGTACACTCCATACGGCCTATACAGAGCGAGAGGTGATCGTTTGCGCTGGTGCATTTCAGTCGCCACAGATACTGATGCTGTCCGGAATTGGACCCGCAGACGAGCTCAGACAGTTTGACATTCAACCCCTTGTCGATCTGCCAGGTGTCGGCAGAAACCTTCAGGACCACCTTGAGGTACATGTGAAGCATCGATGCCCGAAAGGACTTTCCAGAAATCGATTACTGCAAAAACACAATATGCTGCTTGCGGGACTTCAATGGTTTCTGTTCCAAAGCGGTCCAGCCTCAACACCTGTAAGCCGTGTAGGCGGTTTCCTGCGCACTTCAAACGATGTTGAATACCCGAACCTGCAATACCATTTCTGGCCTTACTTTCTCGAAGGCTGGTCACCACCACCTGGAAAAGATGGATACTGTTTTGACGTAGGACCCGTCAGGCCACAAAGCCGTGGATGGGTTAAACTGAAATCCTCTAACCCGTTGGACGCACCCCGAATCCTTTTGAACGGACTTTCAAGTCAGCGGGATATTGAAGAGTTTCGTCAGTGTATTCAAATTACCCGAGATATAGCCGCCATGAAAGCGTTTGATTTCTGTCGTGGCCCGGAAGTATCTCCAGGTCCAGACGTCGTTTCGAACGCCGACATTGATGCTTATGTGAGGGAGAACGCAAACAGTGCTTATCACCCGTGTGGTACTTGCAAAATTGGTAGCGATGAAATGTCGGTAGTGGATAGCGAACTTCGAGTGCATGGTATCGAAAGTCTGAGAGTCGCTGATGCGTCAGTGATGCCTTTCATTACCAATGGTAATATCAATGCACCAAGTTTGATGATCGGGGAACGCGCTGCAGCGATGCTTTCAAACTGACGTGTTCCGACCTATCATCACCCCTCAATCTATCGATACGACTTGGATGCTCTAAAAGTCCCATTACCGAGTAAATCTTTCACATGACAGCCACGGAATCGGATAAGAAGCAATACCGTGTCAAAACGTATGCGCGGCGTGAAAGTCGCATCACGCCTGCTCAGAAAAAAGCACTTGCAGAATTGCTAAGTCTGTATGAACTGCCGCTAACCGATTCACCAATACACGTCTCGGAAGTTTTTCCAGGTGCAAGTCGATTTGCCATTGAAATTGGCTTCGGAGATGGTGAAACCCTGATTCATCGTGCTCAACAGAACAAAACTACCGCTTATCTTGGTATTGAAGTGTATCGACCGGGCGTAGGTAAATGCCTGCTCCGGCTCCACAAAAACAACGTAAAAAATGTTCGGGTATCAACAAATGATGCGAGGGACGTTCTGCTGCAACAGGTACCATCCAATGCAGTGAACGAATTCATCATTCTGTTTCCCGACCCCTGGCCGAAATTACGTCATCGTAAGCGCCGTCTGGTTAATTCTGAGTTTGTTGAGCTGTGTGTAGACCGCCTGGCAATTGGAGGTACCATCCTATTCGTCACGGATTCAAGTGACTACGCGCAGCAGGTTCTTGAGATTCTTGAAAAAAATCCCAATCTTGAGAGCATGAAATCTGAGCAAGATGCAGCAGAAGTGCAAGACAAACTACAACAAACTCGCTATGCCAGAAAGGCCAGTCAATCCGGTAGCCAAATGTTTGAATTGCTCTACACACGTTCAGCCAGCCGTTCGGCACAGAATCACTGATTTGTATAATCTGAATTGACTTTACAAAAAAAATGCGAAGCAGTTAATCAGGCAAATTCAATTGGTTAATCAATCTTCATCACTAAGCGAGAAATCGCAATCTCAAAATTCAGCAGCGCGAGCAGCGTGGTTGGATAAAAAAGATCTTTCCGCCTTTCAGAGAGATGGCTATCTGGTCGTGCGCGACCTTTGTAAAGAAAATGTGCGAAACGAAATGCTCAAGGTGATTGAAGAGTCGCTTTACCCGGCTCTTGCACCTGTCGAATACGAAGCCGAAGTCCACTATCCAGGCTCCCCCCAATCACGTACATCTCCCGGAGGAGACACACCACGTCGACTTTTGAACGCATTCGCGCGGGACGATGTGTTCAGGCGGTGGGCTCAAAGTCCCGAAGTAACGAGACACGTAGGCAACCTACTCCAATCAAATGAACTTCAAGTCAGCCAGAATCACCACAACTGCGTGATGACAAAATACCCCGGCTATGGCAGCGAAACCGGTTGGCATCAAGATATACGCTACTGGAGTTTCGATCGACCGGAGTTGATTACGACATGGCTGGCACTTGGACATGAGGACCGTAAAAATGGAAGTCTTATCGTGATTCCAGGATCACACCGCAACACCTACGATCGCGGACAATTTGACGCAGCGCTGTTTTTCAGGACTGATGTCAAGAAAAACCAACAACTGACAAATACGGCCAAGGTAGTCGAACTAAATGCCGGTGACGTCCTCTTCTTTCATTGTCGATTGCTTCATAGTGCTGGTCGCAATCAGACGGATCGCATCAAGCTTGCAGTCGTGTTTACCTATTACGCTCAAGACAACCAGCCTATCAATGGTACGCGATCTGCAGAACATCCCGACATAAACCTGAGGACTGAATAATGTCAATATCTGCCTATCTGCTTTATCTGATGATGGCAATTATTCTGCTGTGGATGTGGATACGGGTACGTGGCAAATCTTTGGAAGAAATTGTCCAGATTTCTACCGATGAGCACCACGCGTTGACGGATTTGTTTGAAGAACATCCGCGCGGCGGCAGTTGGTCTGAATTCTGTAGCTGGCAAAAAAACAAGTCCTGAATCAAATTTGAACCGCTTTAGTCCAGGATATTTCGGGTATGAAGATCAGCATCAATACATTTCGCAAAATGAAACTCAGCGGCGAAAAATTCGCCTGCCTCACCTCCTATGGCTATTGTGAAGCGGTTGCTACTAGCGAGGCTGGCGTCGAACTGCTGCTGGTCGGAGATTCTCTTGGAATGGTCGTGCAAGGACATGAAAGTAGCTTGCCAGTAACCATTGAAGACGTTACGTATCACGTGCGCTGTGTCCAGCGAGGCAACCGCGGCGCATTTCTTATGGCAGACCTGCCATTTATGAGTTATTACAGTGAGAATGCAACTCTGGAAAATGCTGCACGTCTGATGAGGGAAGGTGCGCAGGTTGTCAAACTCGAAGGAGGCGCCTGGCTTGCGGAGTCTACCCGACTTTTGGTCGAACGAGGGGTTCCGGTCTGCGCTCACATGGGATTGACACCGCAGTCGGTCAATCACTTGGGCGGCTATCGCGTTCAAGGTCGCGATCCGGATCAGGCAAAGACAATGATTGATGAAGCACTGGTTCTGCAAGATGCCGGCGCCAGTTTCATACTGCTTGAATGTGTACCGAGCAAACTTGGGCAGGCAATCACCGAAAGCCTGCAGGTGCCAGTGATTGGCATTGGTGCTGGACCGCATACAGACGGACAGATTATGGTGTTACATGATTTATTGGGCTTTTATCCGGGACGCCCCGCCAAATTTGTCAAGAATTTTCTTGCAGAAAGCGCTGACATACAAAGCGCAATCAAATCCTATGTTCATGCTGTCAAGTCGCACGAATTTCCCGCTCCGGAGCATTGCTATGAATGACGATCAATGCGCCACGATCCGGCAGAGCGGATATCAAGACCGATCAATTGTTGACATTGTCGATACCTGTGACGTTTCACATTCTGCAAGGAAATGAAAAATTTGAGCACGTTCTGACACTTTCTGTGCAAGTCGGACTCGAAGATATTATTCACGACGAAGTTCAGGCAGAGAGTCGACTCTACCATTGAATTGAGTCAGACAGAAATTTGCATCGCGCAATTTTCCATTCGATTAGTGAGGTACAGCCATGTTCTTCAAACGAAAAAGTTCCATGCCATCACCTCAGGATGCTCTTAAGGGACGGAGTGTTCCGATAGAGACATCACGAACCCATTTTGTAAACAATCGAAGTTTATTTGAACCCTATCCCGAAGGTACTGAACTGGCCATGTTTGGAGCGGGTTGCTTTTGGGGAGTAGAAAAACAGTATTGGCTACTCAAAGGTGTATACGTCACTGCGGCAGGCTATTCGGGTGGATACACTCCAAATCCGACTTATCGGGAGGTCTGTACTGGGTTGACAGGTCACAATGAGGTGGTGCGGGTTGTTTTTGATCCGAACCAAATATCATTTCAGGAACTGCTTCGGGTGTTTTGGGAGTGTCACGATCCTACACAGGGAATGCGACAGGGTAACGATCTAGGTACGCAGTATCGATCTGGCATTTATGTCTATGGCGATGAACAATCAAGACAAGCTCACGAATCTCGTTCAGCTTATGAATCGTCGCTTCGTGCTCAGAAATATGGCACGATTACTACCGAGATTCAAAATGCCTCCGAGTTTTACTTTGCAGAGGCAGAACATCAGCAGTATCTGGCCAAGAATCCTTTTGGCTATTGCGGATTAGGCGGAACCGGAGTCTGTTACGCACCAACTGAAGCAAAAGTTTGATTCTGTTATTTGCAAAACTATCGCAATCTGATGGCTACAACCGAAACTGTACACCTCACACTGGATGACGTATATTCACTGAGTCTTGATGCTCTTGTCGGTTGTGGAGCGAATCTAGATAACGCGAAGCCGGTTGCAGAATCCATTCGCGATGCTGAAGCAGACGGCATTCGAAATGTCGGTTTGAATTATCTGCCTCATTATTGTGAACACCTCCTCTGTGGCAAGGTTAACGGACAAGCAAAAGCCACCTTCAAACAAACTGCTCCGGGTGTTGTCATCTGCGATGCCAGGAATGGATTTGCCCATTCTGCTTTTGTTCTTACAATCGATGTGTTTGCCAGCGTTGCGCTTAACAATGGTATCGGTTCGCTTTGCCTCCAAAATTCCTACGCCGCCGGGGTTATTGGCTGGTATGTCGAAAAAATTGCAGAACGAGGACTGGTGGGCCTTGCATTTGCAAATTCACCCGTCGCAATTGCACCTTGGGGAGGAACCCGCGCGTTTTTTGGAACCAATCCAATGGCCTTTGCATTTCCTCGCGCCGATGATTTTCCGGTCCTCATTGATCAGTCATCCAGTACCACTGCAAAAGTGAATGTTGTTCAAGCGGCCAATAAAGGAGAGTCTATTCCCGATACCTGGGCGCTGGATAAGTATGGCAATCCAACCACCGATCCGAAGGCTGGACTTGAAGGGTCTATGTCACCGGCGGGCGGTTACAAAGGTGTAGCCATGGCAATGATAGTCGACTTGCTTGCAGGTGCACTAGGAGGCCCCAGTATGTCATACAACGCATCACTTTTTGCTGGAAATAGTGGTGGGCCGCCAAATGTCGGGCAGTTTTTCATCGCAATCGACCCAAACGCTTATAACAGTGACTTCGCACAACGAGCCGAAGCGATGATCAGCGCCATGCTTGAACAGGAGAATGTACGTTTACCCGGCAATCGTCGATTTCTAAACCGTGCGTTATTCGCCGAACAGGGCGTAACGCTTGAATACGATCTCTACCAGAAACTCAAGGGCTATACTCAGGCTCAATCCGTTTCAAACTAAGACACAATTTTCAGTTTAACGGTCGTACCCGTCAAACTATACCCAGCGTCTTCCTCTCCCAGTTGATGGGAAAAATTCTGTTGTAATTCAAACAGGAATTGTATACAATCCACAAATAATAGTATATTTTTGATATATTCTTAACTTTCGCACTCTGATTTACATGTCAGATCAATTGATGTCAAACCAACAGAAATACCGGCCAAATGTGGCAATCGTACTCTGTAACGACCGCGCACAGGTTCTTTGGGCGCGTCGAGTCGGTCATGATGGCTGGCAATTCCCACAAGGCGGTGTCAACCAGGATGAATCGATTCTGGATGCTGTCTATCGCGAAATGGAAGAGGAACTCGGACTCAAGCCAACACATGTCGAGTTGATCGCCTTCACCAAAGACTGGCTGAATTATAAAATTCCACGCCGATATATTCGAGTGCGCAGCGGAAGCGCTTTCAAAGGCCAGAAACAGAAATGGTTTATGTTCAAGTTTATTGGTGATGAATCAGACTTTTGTCTGGACTGCTCCGGCCACCCCGAATTTGACGAATGGAAATGGGTCAGCTATTGGACTCCCGCTGATCGCGTGATTAGCTTTAAACGGGATGTCTACCGAAAAGCACTTTCAGAGTTTGAACCATACATCGATCAGATACATAGTGAATCTCGTTTCGCGAGGCAATCTGCAAACTGATAGAATTTGAGTACTTCGCCGTGTTGGCCGTCTCAGCGGGCGTAGTTCAATGGCAGAACCTCAGCTTCCCAAGCTGATTACGTGGGTTCGATTCCCATCGTCCGCTCCAAAATTTCCTTAGTTCAATCCCCGGAACTTTCTGGCGTCAACCTCGATAGTTGAATTGGTCGCAGTCCCAATTCATACCGTGTTGAAAGTCTTTCCTGTCTGACCAATGTCAAAACATTGATATGCTATTTGCGCTGTTCAGACTTAAACGTCTTTCTTGAACTGGAAAATTGTAATGACCCGATCGACTTTTCTGGTATTGCTCGCCACCTTCGTAGCCCTGTCAGCCACATCTTTGCTGACCACTCCCATTAGGTAAACAACCTTGTCATAAGTGACAACATGCACCGTTGGAGATTCTGCATCCAATTCGTTGATGAGTCGAAATTTTACCGAAGCCTGCAACGCCTTATCCCGCCCGACATTGAGCAGTGAGCGCTGCTTGCGCACCTTCAACTCGTTAATGACTTTGAGAACTTTCGGGTGACTGTTAGCGACCTGCTCGCACCAATGCTTATCCTCAGCGGACTTCACGGCGCCAGTCAGCAATACAATTCCGTTCACAGTTGTAACGTTGACTTCTGATTTGCTCATCACCTGTTCATTTTCAGAGATCAGATTATTGACTCTGAAGGTGATGGACGTATCTTCCATTTGCTGCATCACCCCGCGGTTTTCCACCACTGGATTCAGCGATTTGACTTCGGCGTCCTGCGCATACGAGACGCTGCTATTTGCGGATAATACCACAATAGACAGCACTGCGAAACCTACTGTCACGGCCCATCTCGGTGAGACAATAGAAGACCTAATTGCAGTTTTCATAGTTGACCTCATCTGTGTCTTTCCTCATTGATTTTGACAATTGACAAAATTAATTGTGTCAAGATTCAAGTTTCATAAAAATCTGTTTCAAATTACTCTCGCCCCTCACGGATTGTTGCCTGCACAACACCAGCTTTCAGTTTTGGAATCGGGCCTAACTCGGGAGGCGCCATATCGGGAATTAGTTCTGGAGTGCCATCTTCAAAAACAGCCCAGCGCGGCTGTCGCAACACTCTGCCATTTTCAGCCAAATGAATAATCGACGTTACCCCATGAAATCGGGCTGCCGGATCAAAACTGAGCACCTCGATACGGGACACCAGATTGTAGATGTCGACTCCCATGGCAAACAGTCGATTGACTCTTTCGTCAACCGACAGGCCAGCCTCCAAAGTAGACTTCAGTTCCGTCATTCTTTCGCTTTTATCGATTATCCAGTCCATATCAGCGAATCGAATACCGTTCAAGTCCTGATCTCTGATTTTGTTGATTTTGCCGGGATAAACGTGGGAAGTCGCATAGATGGGCAGATCGTGTGCTTTCAAGAAATCCAGATACGGCTTGAGTAATCGTCCATGCTCAGAATCAGCGCTCAAATAAATGAAATCAGCATCCTGACGACGTCGGGGAACAAACTTCATTGACTCTCCCATCATCGCACGAATGGTCTGATAGCGATTCGCACTGGCATCAATCAGCAAAATTTGCTTCGCGGCTTCCGAGTAGTCACTCTGATTGAGTTCAAAATCGTAAACTTGAATAACGTGGCCACCTCGTTTCTTCCAACTGTCGCTGAACGCCGAAAATGCTCGCTCAGACCATTGCTGTGGTGAACGAATCACCAGCGCGGTGACATGACCGTCCTGCCATGCGCGATTTGCGACTCCAACACCTTCATGCTCAGGAGCCAGCGCAAACTGATAAACATAATCTGGTAAACCGGCAGTTGATGTCTCGCCCAACAGCAGTGTCGGAACAATGAAATCCACGTATTGCGTGATTTCATTCACAAAACCTACGCCAAGCGGTCCAATAACAAAGTCCGCCCCGTTATCAACAGCCTGATAATAGAAATGTGTCACATTCGCAGGCTGATCACCGATGTCGATCACATCAATTTGCGGTTTAAGCGGGTTCGTATCGGCCGCATGCTGAGCCATAAACCCATCTAGCATCGCTTGCACAAAAGCGCGATTAACCGACGAGAGCGGGAGCAACAAGGCTATTCTTGAACTGACAACCGGCCCGGGAGCAAGACCCGCGCCAATCAGTTCATTCGCTGGATGCTCCGGATTATTCTGTTGCCAGTTGTTCAGGGCCTGTTCGTACTCAAATGGGTCTGAGCGAACAGAGTTGAGTCCCAGTGCCAGTGCCAATACATACCATTGACGCGCAATCGGATCTTCCGTTTTCTGCAGTGCATCCCGTAACTCTTCGAGAGTCATTCGAGACAATACTGCCCACAACAGGTGTCCGGCTTCAAGCTGTTGAGTACGATCTTCAGATAGCAGTCCATAAAGCTGCACCAATTCGCTGGCTATGTTAACAGGCTCTTTCAGTTGCGAATACGAGTAGGCTCTAAGCCTGGCAATGCGTACACTCTGGTCCAGGTTCGTTAAACCAGAACGCTGCAATCTGCCTAAATCTCGAACTGCTGAACGATGCTCACCCTCCGCTTGGTTTAAACGTGCTCTCAGTATGTCGAGATTGACCCGTTCGCTGTGACTTAACTGTGTAACATCGATTAGCCCGAGAATTTCCTGAGATTCCTGGTTTCGGCGTTCGTAAACCAAGCTCTCGGCAGCCACTAAAAGTTGCGCATGCTGGTAGACAGTATCATCTGCTGCCGCTTCAATATTCTTCCAAGCATTTGGTTTGGCTTCGTCAATAATGATGTCTTCGGTAATTTCACTGCTCGGTAACCCCACTTGAACTTCAGGTTCAGGCGCTTCCTGAGTTGCAGATTCCAACGGCGGGACGGTGGTTACGGGCGCAGATGTTCCAGATGTGCAGCTGACCAGAATCAGGCATAGGGTGACAATTGACAGATGTCGAATGTTCTTCAAATGAGCACCTTTACGTGAAAATTCCACAAACGGACTTCATAATTTGGAAGGAGCGCCGTCAGGCACTAAATCGAAATTTCGCAACTAAATTTCGTCTCAAATTATATTACTTCGCAACATCACCATGAAACCGCCCGGACATCTATACATCGTCGCAACGCCGATTGGCAATCTCGCTGACATCTCCGCGCGAGCGTTGGAAGTGCTGAAAAATGTCGATGTCATTGCCGCCGAGGACACTCGGCAAAGTCGTAAACTGATAAGTCATTTTGGCATTAAGACCCCAGTGACTGCACACCATCAACACAATGAAACCAAAAGCGCACTCAAACTGAATCAGCGCTTGCTCGATGGAGAGAGCGTTGCACTTGTCTCTGACGCTGGCACACCACTTGTTTCCGACCCAGGCGCCACCTTGGTCAAAACTGCTCATGAAAATGGTATTCGTGTTATTCCGATCCCTGGAGCCAGTGCCGTAAGCAGCGCACTTTCAGTGTGTGGACTTAAATTTCGTCAGTTTCACTTTGAAGGCTTTTTACCATCGAGTTCGGGTGATCGAAAACGACGCATACGTCAGTTGTCAGAACTCGACAGTGCACTTGTTCTCTTCGAAGCCCCGCATCGTATTGTTGCCTCACTTGAGGACCTGACTGACGCTCTTGGCAGCACCAGGGAGGTTTGCATAGCAAGAGAAATGACAAAGGTCTATGAAAGCATTCGGGTTGGCACACTCGAAGATATCACCGAACAGGTTCGCAAAAAAATCGACGAAATCAAAGGTGAATTCGTGGTCATTGTTGGTCCCGAATCTCGTTCAAAACGCGGAATCGATCCGCAGATCGATCAGACTCTCAATATTCTGATGGAAGAGTTAACACCGCGCAAGGCTGCTGAAATTACTGCCAGAATATTTGGTGTCAGGCGTAATCTGCTTTATCAACGGACGCTCGAACTGCAGTCTGAGACTGAAGAGAATCAGTCCAAACCTGACTAAATCGTTGACTCAACCAAATTGGCCCTGATGCATCTGTCTACCGAATCTGATTTCTGTTCGTTTTGGCTTAGCGCGTCGGACTACCAGCATTGATGTAATCAAATGTCTTGTGGATTTTTTGAGTGACTCCCGCAAATGTGAAAAAATGATTCAGCCTGCATTGGTTTTCGGACGACGCACCTGACAACATCTACCATCCACAAGAGCTCGCTCAAGTCTTATCGATTCAAATGCACCAGCTGGATAGTAGTTGCCGAATCTTGGATTTGTATAGCATTTGATTTCTGATAGTAAGGATGTAATAATTCCTTTATCATCGCAGTTCAGAATCTAAATCATTTGAAGGAATCGCAGAGGTTGCAGCAGTGCTAGCGAAAATGACATCCAAAAATCAATTGACTCTGCCCAAAGCTGTGACAGCCGCAGTTGATTCTACCGATTATTTCGATGTCGCTGTTGAGAACGGTCGAATCATTCTGACGCCTGTTCGAATCAATCGCGCTAATGCAGTACGGGCGAAACTTGCCGAACTTGACCTGACAGAGAGAGACATTTCTGACGCGATCGCGTGGGTAAGAACTCAAAGGCAGCACCAGGCTGAGTAGTTCTCGACACAAATGTTCTGAATCCAGTTCTGTTGTTTCAAGCTGGACGGCAATCTTGGTTCCCTTCAACCCGATGGAACCTGCTGGCAGCCCTGACTGCGTTCCGGTGTGCAGTAAAATTTAAATCTGATGAAAAGAGCTGGTTGGGCAGTCGCCTGGATTACGGTTCAGGAGGAAAGTCCGGGCTCCAGGGGCAAGGTGCCAGGTAACGCCTGGGCGGCGCGAGCTGACGGAAAGTGCAACAGAAAGTATACCGCCTGAAAGTTTCGTCCAGACTCTGGACGGTATAGGCTACAGGTAAGGGTGAAATGGTGTGGTAAGAGCGCACCGCGATTTCGGTAACGAATTCGGCATTGTAAACCCCACCTGGAGCAAGACCAAATAGAAGTCCGATAACGCGGCCCTCGTTGGACTTGGGTAGGTCGCTTGAGTCTCGCAGTGATGTGAGTCCTAGATGAATGGCTGCCATCGATTGCAAAATCGTACAGAACCCGGCTTATAGACCGGCTCTTTTCTCTTCCCCCAGAAATTCCATATAGTAAAATTGAAGCACTTCGCCTCAAGCTTCGAGTCGCTACAATTTGCACGAATTGACGGAGAATTAGTGCCGATTTGGTCGGTATTGGGGGATGGATTCGTTATGCACGGCGACTTTCAAACAGTCACTTCTCGATTGCGCGTTCTACGCGTTTTATTTTTATCTAGAGCGCGATCGGAATTGATTCGAGCAACACCATAAAGAGGAGTACTAGTCGGTGTTACAGGTAAAAAGTGATATAGAAATCGCCCGCGAGGCAACCATGAAACCCATCGGGGAAATTAGTGGACAGCTGAATATCCCGCACGAAGCCCTGGTTCTATACGGACATACAAAGGCAAAAATCGATCTTGACTATATTGATTCGCTCAGCGATCAACCGGATGGTAAGTTAATTCTTGTCACGGCCATCACTCCCACCCCTGCAGGCGAAGGCAAAACAACAACCTCCGTCGGATTGGGAGACGCTCTCAACCGCATTAACAAAAATGCCATGATGTGTCTGAGAGAGCCTAGTCTCGGACCCTGTTTCGGTATGAAAGGCGGCGCGGCCGGAGGAGGCTACGCCCAGGTCGTTCCGATGGAAGACATCAACCTTCACTTTACGGGTGATTTTCACGCCATCAGTGCTGCTCATAATCTGCTGTCGGCATTGGTTGACAACTCAATTTATTGGGGTGCTGACTCAAATCTTGACAGCCGGCGCGTTACCTGGCGTCGCGTCGTCGATATGAATGATCGAGCGCTGCGGCAGATTACCTGTTCCTTGGGAGGTGTTGCCAATGGCTTTCCTCGGGAAAGCGGCTTCGACATTACGGTTGCCAGCGAAATTATGGCGATATTCTGTCTTGCTAACAGCCTTTCAGACCTGGAAGCAAGGCTTGGCAGAATCAATGTTGGCTATCGACGCGACCGCTCCGCAGTTACAGCAAGCGACGTGAAAGCCCAAGGACCGATGACCGTGCTGCTCAAAGATGCTTTCGCACCGAACCTGGTACAGACTCTGGAAAATAACCCGGCGTTTATTCACGGCGGTCCATTTGCCAACATTGCCCATGGCTGCAATTCCGTGATTGCAACCCGCACCGCCCTTAAACTGTCAGATTACGTGGTTACTGAAGCCGGATTTGGTGCCGACCTGGGAGCCCAGAAATTTTTTGATATCAAGTGTCGCTCGGCTGGACTCAATCCGTCAGCAGTAGTGCTCGTCGCTACAATCCGGGCACTTAAAATGCATGGTGGTGTTGCAAAGTCTGACCTTCAAACGGAGAATGTGGCAGCCGTTGAAACAGGATGTGTCAATCTGCGACGCCATCTGTCAAATCTTGCCAAATACGGCTTGCCTGCGGTCGTTGCGATAAACCGGTTTGTCTCGGATACTGATGCGGAAGTTGGAGCCGTCAGACAGAGCTGTGCTGAATTTGGGGTTGAAGCGATTGAGTGCACTCACTGGTCAGATGGCGGTGCAGGTACCGAGCAACTCGCACACAAAGTGGTTGATATAGTTGACTCTGGAGAATCCGGTTTCAAATTGCTGTATGACAACGAAATGCCGCTTGAGGAGAAAATTCGCACCACGGCAAGAGAGATTTACCGTGCCTCAGACATTGCAGTGGAAAGCAAAGCTGCAAGCTTTCTTACGCAGCTTCAGGACACTGGATTTGGCCACCTGCCGGTCTGCATGGCAAAGACGCAGTACAGTTTCTCTGTCGATCCGACAAAGACTGGCGCACCTGAGGGACATGTCGTACCAGTCCGTGAAGTCAGACTTCTCGCAGGTGCAGGATTTGCTGTTGCAATTTGCGGTGACATCATGACCATGCCGGGGCTTCCCCGCGTTCCAGCAGCCAATTCGATTCACTTGGGCAGCAGCGGTCAAATCGAAGGACTATTCTGATACATTCCTAACTAGCCGAGGGCTGCACTTGTGGCCATTCGATATCGAAACGAAGAACAGATTCGCGCAACACCGTTTCACCCGCGTCTTTTTGGAACCCACTGCGCGATTACCAGCGAACACTACTTAGCCGCCAACGCCGGTGCTGACATATTAAAAGCGGGTGGTAACGCGGTCGATGCAGCTGTAGCCGCCGCTTTCGTCGAGGGTGTAGTCAACCCTCATCAGCATACCTTGTGTGGCGAATGCCCCATGCTGATTCAAATGGCAGATCGAAATCAGCCCGTGGTTATCAATGGTAATACCATGGCACCGGCTGCTGCCAATGTTGACGCTTATCTGAAGCGCGGACTGAAGGATGTCCCCGATGTTGGAATTCTGGCAGCTGGAGTACCGGCAGCATTTGGCGCTCTGACAACGGCACTTGAAAACTTCGGCACGCTCTCTTTGGCGGAGATTTGTCACGCTGCTCTCAAGCTAGCCAGAGACGGATTTCCAGCACAACGCGGTATTTTGAATATGGCAGACTTTGGCGTTTATGAAAATGCAACCCGATTTCGCCAGGACTGGTTAAACACTGCTGAGATCTACTTACCGGATGGAAATGTTCCATCTCCTGGGCAACTGATCCTCAACCCTGCACTTGCGGATCTACTACAGACACTCGTTTCAACTGAAAAGGCAGCTTCCGGCAGTCGGGGAAAGGGCATAGAAGCTGCTCGCAGGGAGTTTTATCGAGGGGATATCGCTACAGAAATTGCACGGCACTCAAAAGAACGCGACGGATTACTTGTTCGAAGTGATTTAGAAGCTTTCGAAACCCAAATCGAGCGTGCAGTATCAGTTAATTTTGAACATTTCGAGGTGTTCAAATGCGGCCCGTGGAACCAGGGACCGGTGTTACTTCAAGTGCTGTCCATTTTGAAAAATCTGCCACTCCACTCCATGGAACACAACCAGGCAGATTATCTGCACACGGTGATCGAAGCCGTCAAACTGGCTTTTGCTGATCGCGAGCAGTGGTACGCAGACCCGAAGCATGTGAATGTACCCATTGCCTCACTGCTAGACGATGCCTACGGCAAAATGCGCGCTGATCTGATTGACTCGCGGCGTGCAAATGCAGAAGTTCGGCCGGGTGATCCTTTTGACGGTAAGCCTTTGCTGCCGGCTGAAAAACGTCTTGGTGGCAAGTCCTGGGGACATGGCACAGTACACGTCGATGCCATTGATCGCGAAGGTAACATGGTTTCCGCCACACCAAGCGGTGCGTGGCTTAAATCTTCAGAAGTGGTCAAAGCACTTGGCGTACCGCTCGGCAATAGGCTGATGACCTTCTATCTGGCCCCTGACAACCACCCCAACTTGGTGGCACCTCACAAACAGCCGCGTACAACAATCAGCCCGACACTTGTCTACCGCAACGGAAAACCGTGGATGGTATACGGCAGTATGGGAGGCGATCAGCAGGATCAGTGGATGCTGCAATTCATTCTGAACCGTACTGTGTTTGACATGACCATCGCTGAATCGATAGAAGCACCTAAATTTTCCAGTCAGAATGCACCGGGATTCTTCTCGCCACATGAGCGAATTCCGAATCATGTCAATATAGAACGAAGTATTGGCGAGTCAGTGATCGCCGAGTTGGAAAGCCGCGGTCATGAAGTAAATATAGTTCCAGACTGGACCGAGGGCTTTTTGTTGGCAATAGAACGAGATGCGAATACGGGACTGATCGAAGCCGGGTACGACCCGCGGGGTGCCAAGGGGGATGTTTTTCCTGCGGCCGCTTACTGCTGGTAGAAGGGGGCTCTAGACGTGCGGTACTTGAATGTCGTTTTGAAGGCAGGCAGCTCGTAGCGTATTCTGCAATAAACAGGCAATCGTCATGGGGCCGACACCGCCGGGTACCGGTGTAATGGCACCAGCAACTTCCGAAGCCTCCTGATAGTCCACATCACCGACTAATCGCGTTTTGCCACCATTTCCTTCGATTCGATTAATACCAACATCAATCACAGTCGAACCGGGTTTGATCCAGTCGCCCTTAACCATTCCTGGCCGACCGACAGCAGCGACCAAAATATCAGCCTCGCGACAGACCTGAGCAAGATTTCGGGTGCGTGAATGAGCGATTGTGACAGTGCAATGCTCTCTGAGAAGCAGTGCAGCAAGCGGTTTTCCGACAATATTCGATCGACCAACAATAACAGCATTGCAGCCAGTCAGGTCATTCAGATAAGACTTTAGCAAAATTATGCAACCGACCGGTGTGCAGGGAACAAGACCGTCCAGTCCAACAGTTAAGCGGCCTGCATTCATGACATGAAAACCATCAACATCCTTGTTGGGATCGATCATGCTGATCACCTTGTCAGAGTCAATTTGATCAGGCAGCGGCAACTGAACCAGAATTCCATTCACAGATGGATCTGCGTTCAGATGTTCCACCAGATCAAGCAACTCTTCCTCGGAAACTTCAGCAGAGAGCCGGTGACAGTATGAATTCATTCCAGCATTGGCGGTCTGTATAATTTTGTTTTTCACATAAACCTGGCTTGCGGGATTTTCCCCAACCAGTACGACAGCGAGACCTGGGGTGATCTCGTGTTGGGAACGAAGCGCGGCAACCTGTTCGGCTACGCTCTCACGCAATTGCGCTGAAATGGACTTTCCGTCAATGATGTGGGCCATAGTTCGTCGCGAAAAAGTAATCCTTGAGTCAAGATTTAGAAAATTTGGCAAAAAATTTTATATTTTTACGCCCTGCTCATCAGTCTAAATTTTATGTCTCATTCTTTTTCAGAAAAATCCAACAAAGCGACTAAACAGCCACTGCACAAATCGAGACGGCGCTTAAATCAGCTATGATTTTTTCAAGTAACTCTGATGTCACGAGTCTGTCGGACGATGCCATTAACGTAAATGGCACACTAAAGCGCCTGCCAATTGTGGGTGTCCTCGGTTCCGGGTCTGATTTGCACAGTAAACGTTCCACAAAACTGGGTATGTGGCTTGCGACTCAACCCGTTCATCTGCTGACTGGTGGGGGCGGAGGCGTTATGTTGTCTGTCAGCCGAGCATTCACCAGCGCTTCAGAGAGACGAGGGCTGGCAATTGGCGTGATTCCGGGACGAGTTGATGAGGAGGTCAATGAGTACGATTCGCCTGAAGGTTATCCAAATCCCTGGATTGAAGTCCCTGTTTTCACCCATTTGCCGGATTCCGGCCGTCTGGGAATGGGGCCAACCTCCAGAAATCACATCAATGTACTGAGCAGCGATGTACTGGTTATTCTACCGGGTCAATTGGGAACTGCCTCAGAAGCCGAACTCGCGGTTCGGTACAATAAACCCGCCATCGCCTGGCTGGATGAACGGAGTCAGATCCTAGGGTTGCACCCGGACGTGCCGGTGGCAAAGCGATTTAAACAAGTAAAGGAATTTGTCTCCTCTAAACTGCCCGGCTAAATGGATGAACTTCAGCGGTCGTTGCTGAATGTATTTACCTACAGCGACCTCGACAGAAAAGTCAAGCAACGTAAAGAAGAAGACCGTCTGACTACTCTGCAGGCCAACCCTTCAGCGCGATTTTTGGTGTTCTTTGGCAATCAGTTCCTGGTTGCTAAAAAGCCAAGAACCAAACCGTGCTTTTTTCATGCTCACGAAATTGATGCACTCGCATCCGATATCACAAACATTGTGTTTCTGGGTTCGCGTAAATCAAAGCACTATTTTGCTGCTGAACTCGGCAGCACTCAAGCCGCCGACCGGGTAGCGGATGACGAGAGAGGATTTACCGGTCTGAGAGAATGCGGTCGCAATCTCAAAGCCCACAATGCATCGCTGCTGTCTTATGCCAAGGCTATGTTCAACTGGCACTGGACGCATCAATACTGCGGGCTCTGTGGGTCTGATACCTATTCTGTGCAAGGCGGACATGTTCGAAGATGTGCCAATGAGAAATGTGAGAAAAACCACTTCCCTCGGACTGATCCGGCAATCATCGTCTCAGTTGTGCGAGACGGCAAATGCCTTTTTGGTCGACAGAAATCATGGCCACCAAAACGCTTTTCAGTTATTGCCGGATTTGTCGAGCCCGGGGAAAGCATTGAACAGGCAGTTGCCAGAGAAGTGCTCGAAGAAACCAATATTGAAATTGGTCAGATCTACTACCACTCCTCACAGCCATGGCCATTTCCGGGCTCCATCATGCTGGGATTCTCTGCGACGGCGACCAGCGAAGCAATCAATCTCAATGATGGCGAACTTCAAGAGGCGCACTGGCGGAGTATCGATGAAGTCGTCAGTGGCCTTGAACAAGACGACTTTCGACTGCCAACTCCGCTATCGATCGCTTATCGACTGGTCGAAGATTGGTTCAATTCCTATTCAAACGAAACCCTGGCGAATGTGATCAAACGACTTGATGCCGACCGTATCTGGTAAATCACACCTCATATCATCAAGTCTATAATTGCAGATTCACGCCAACCCTCTCACCGCAACGAATTAGAGGCTCTCAATTGGTCACCAGTTCTGACACAGCAAAATCACAGGTATTGAGTGACATAAGTAGCGCGCTCGCGCATTTTTCTGATTCTGAACGGGCTGAATTCAATCGTCGTTATGATGAAATTTGCGCATCAGAAAATCCTCGTCCCGTTGTTGATGGTGCGCTCATAGACCGCTTCATTGATAAGTACACTGCGGTGCATGGCACTTACAAGATCGTCTCAAAACATTCTCAAATTCCGGCAGCAGTCAATGATTTTCTTTCAGCACACGATCTACCCACTGAAATGGTCATGGGTAACACCGATTTCTTACAGACAATCGATTGGCCGGACGACTGGAATATTGAAAGACGTACTGCATGCAAAACCGATGTCACTTCCGTTACTGATGCAATCTGCGCAATTGCGGAAACCGGAACGATTTTAATCGCCAGTACACCCAAGGTTTCTGCGACTCACTTTTATCTTCCGGAAAATCACGTTGTTATCATGGACATTGGTCAGCTGGTACGGCACCTGGATGACGCCATGCAGCTCGCTTCTCAGCAACTGTCTGAACATTCACGCGGTATTCATATGATTACCGGACCGTCGAAAACTGCTGATGTTGAACAGACTATTCAGTACGGCGCCCACGGGCCTCGACGCTTGCACGCAATTTTTGTTGATTCCAGTACATCTGCACGATAACTGATTTGACAGCAGGCGGTATTCAAGCGAATTTCGTATGAAGCACGAATTTGTTCCAAAGGGCAGTTACGACTACGACGAACTGATCGCCTGTGGTCAAGGTAAACTGTTTGGTCCAGGTAACGCTCAGCTGCCGCTTCCACCAATGCTGATGTTTGATCGAATTACTAGCATTTCCCGCGAGGGCGGCGAGTTCAATAAAGGCGTGCTTGAAGCGGAACTTGATATACGACCTGAGTTGTGGTTTTTTGATTGCCACTTCAAGGGGGATCCGGTCATGCCTGGATGTCTTGGGCTCGATGCCTGCTGGCAACTGGTTGGATTTTACCTGGGGTGGCTGGGTAATCCCGGTCGAGGTCGGGCACTGGGCTCTGGTAAAGTTAAGTTTTCCGGCCAAGTGACAAAGGAGCACAAGAAGATCACCTACCGAATTCATATCAAGCGGGTCATATCATCCAAACTGATTATGGGACTTGCGGATGGAGAGGTTGAGGCAGACGGGAAACTGATTTACACCGGTTCCGATCTTCGAGTCGGACTTTTCGATATGTAGTGATGAGACGGGTCGTCGTAACAGGAATTGGGATCGTATCCAGCATCGGCAACAACCGTGCAGAAGTCACAGAGTCGCTACGCGAAGGCCGCTCTGGCGTGGAATTTGTACCCGAATACCAAGAGCTTGGATTACGAAGCCATATTCACGGCGGTATAGACATTGACATTAACAGCATTGTTGCACGAAGAGCGCGGCGGTTTATGGGTGACGGAGCGGCGTTCAATTACATCGCCATGAATGAGGCGATTGAAGACTCCGGTCTGCCAGAAGACCTGATTTCGAATCCTCGCACTGGTTGCATCATGGGCTCTGGTGGTGCATCAACCGAAAATCTTGAACTGGCTGCCAGTCTCTTGAAAACCAAAGGGCCTAGAGCTGTCGGTCCCTATATGGTTTCTCGCACCATGTCAAGCACCAATTCTGCCGGAATCAGCACACTGTTCGGAATTCGCGGTGTGAACTACTCAGTGAGTTCTGCCTGTGCGACAAGCGCTCACTGTATCGGTATTGGTATGGAACAGATTCAGCTGGGCAAGCAGGACATCGTATTCGCAGGTGGAGGAGACGAAATTCACTGGACTATGACCATGCTGTTCGATGCAATGCGAGCGTTGTCGACTAGCTACAACGATCGTCCCGAAGCTGCGTCCAGACCCTTTGACGCCAATCGGGATGGTTTTGTAATTTCAGGTGGTGGCGGAGTCGTTGTACTTGAAGAATTAGAGTCCGCACAAAGACGCGGTGCGCGAATTTATGCAGAATTAGTCGGCTACGGCGCAACTTCAGACGGATTTGATATGGTGCAGCCGTCTGGTGAGGGTGCAGTACGCTGCATGCAACTGGCCCTTACCGACCTGGAACATCCGGTTCAGTACATCAACGCACACGGAACCAGTACACCTGTTGGTGATGTTAAGGAACTCGAAGCAATCAGCCAGGTGTTTGAAGAAACACCTTTTATTGGCTCTACCAAGTCGCTCACCGGACATGCGCTCGGTGGTGCCGGTGTCAACGAAGCCATCTATACCCTACTGATGATGGATGGTGGCTTCATCAGTCCCTCCATCAACATTGAAAATCTTGATCCTGCCGCGGAAGGTTTTCCGATCGTGCAGCAGTTGATTGAAAATGTTGAATTAAACGTTGCCATGTCCAACAGTTTTGGATTTGGCGGCACCAATGCTTCACTGGTGTTTCAGCGAATCACGAACTAACCCGCGCCTGGACGCATCGAGTCAAATGACGGTGCTGGTACTCCCCGACCGAAATCCCCTGCATGTAGCCGTGTGGTTGTTTGTGGTTTGTGCACTAATCTACATGGTTATTGCAATTGGAGGATACACCCGACTGACCGATTCAGGACTTTCAATTGTTGCCTGGGACCCGATTTCCGGCGTTATCCCGCCAACTTCTGATACGGAGTGGTTGAGGGAGTTTGAGCATTATCAGCAATACCCAGAATTCAAAATCGTCAATCAGGATATGCAGCTTGACGACTTTAAACGAATTTACTGGGTCGAATATGCACATAGACTCGCCGCAAGACTGATTGCCCTGGCGTTTCTTCTGCCATTCCTGTACTTTCTGACCCGTCGATATCTGTCGCGAGCGCTCACATTGAGGCTGGTGCTTATTTTTGTATTGGGTGGGTTTCAGGGACTACTTGGCTGGTATATGGTCGCCAGCGGGCTAGTGGATAATCCTGCAGTCAGTCAGTATCGGTTGACCGCGCATCTATCTCTCGCTGTGCTGCTTTACAGTTATGTACTGTGGCTCGGAGTTGGACTGGCATCAAGACGACAGCCGGTTGATGATCCACTAGTGTCCTACTTTCGTAAGACTTCAATCCTCTGTATCGTTTTCGTCGCACTAATGCAGATCAGCGGTGGATTTATGGCGGGAACACACGCCGGATTTGTGATCAACACCTATCCTGACATGAATGGCGAGCTGATCCCTCAAATGATGGGCTCACTCCAACCCTGGTGGCGAAATTTATTTGAGAATGTCGTAACCATTCAGTTTGTGCATCGCTGGATTGCGGTGGCATCAGTCATATCAGTATTCTTACTCTGGGTGGGACGACTGCGCACACGCCAGCCTCAATTAAGTAGAATGGCAGACATGGTTTTGATGGCAGCACTGTTGCAGTTTGGATTTGGTATCTCAACATTGCTCAGTCAAGTTCATCTGCCTATTGCGCTGGCTCACCAAAGTGGATTCATTTTGCTGCTGACTGTGCTGATCATTACGCTCAGGCTTAACTGGAACCCTGTCAGCCAGCGTAGTTAGAGCGATCATCTTTAACACTACCTGGAGTGCACCGATGCGTACCTGGATCAAAAGTCCTCTGGCAATTTTTTCCGATCAGGCAAAGGGCGGCATTGTTATAGAAAATAGCCGAATTGCAGAAATCATTGATCAAGGTGCGTCACCGGAAAAAGAGTGTGACAGAATCTTTGACGCGTCCGAGCACGTTGTTCTACCGGGTCTGATTAACACGCACCATCACTTTTACCAGACACTGACGCGAGCCTGCCCACCTGCGCTGAACAAAAAACTGTTCGACTGGCTAGAGGCACTTTACCCGATCTGGGCACGGCTGACTCCTGATCAACTCTACAACGCAACCCGACTCGCACTGGCCGAATTATTGCTTTCAGGTTGCACGACCGCGTCAGATCATCATTACGTATTTCCTCAAGGATTGGAAGAAGCTGTCGATATTCAAATTCAGGCGGCTCGTGACATTGGCGTTCGTGTCACTATTTCGCGGGGGAGTATGAATCTTTCAGTTGAAGAAGGTGGTCAACCTCCCCGTTCGACGGTTCAGGACGAGGACACCATACTTGCCGACTGCGAACGGGTCATCAACGCTTACCATGACCCACAGGACGGATCATTTCAAAACATTGTGCTTGCCCCGTGCTCACCATTCTCAGTGACTGAGTCAATCATGGTGGAAACTGCTCGCCTGGCGGCTGAGAAAAATGTCGGACTTCACACCCATCTGGCAGAAACACGCGATGAAGTACATTTCTGTGAACAGCAGTATGGCTGTCGTCCGCTTGACTATCTGGAAAACACCGGTTGGCTTTCAGACCGGGTTTGGCTTGCTCACGGAATTCACTTCTCGGAGGATGAGATTGAACGTCTCGGTCGCGCAGGGACTTCAGTATCACACTGCCCGGGTTCAAACATGCTGTTGGCTTCGGGTATCTGTCCCGCGCTGGATCTCAAACAAGCCGGTGTGCCTGTCGGAATCGGTGTTGACGGGTCTGCATCAGAAGACGCATCCAACCTGATTCAGGAAGTAAAGCAGGCATTGCTGGTGCAAAAACTGCGCTATGGTGCCCACAAAGTTAATCATCTGGATGTGATTCAGTGGGCAACTGAGGGTTCCGCTCACTGCCTGGGGCGACAGGACATTGGTAAGATTGAAGTTGGCCGCCAGGCTGATCTTGCCATGTACAAACTCGATGAACCGCGCTTTTCTGGTGCATGGGATCCAATGGCAGCCATCATACTTTGTGGCGCACACCGAGCAGACCGCGTCATGATTGCAGGTGAGTGGCGGGTCGTCGATGGAAATATCGTCGGTTTCGATCTACAGCAACTGATGGCTGAACACGATCAATCTGCCAAAGCCCTGGCCTCTAACCTGTAAACGAATCGCTTCGGCTGGTTGACATCTAGCACCTGCGTAGAAGTCGGTTGGCGTGCGAAGTGTCCGATTCTAATTGAGAAGATCCCAACACTATCTTCCAGAGACTGACATCAACCGAATTCAGATTGTTCAGTCCAATGATGCCATTGATACTTCGAAAGTCGGTGTTGGAAGCGATCGGTTAAACTGCCAGCACTTCAACCACACTCCACCACTCAAAATAGAATTTTCTGGCTACCGATGACAGAATTGATCCAGACTTAAGACAAAGGCGGGAGCAAGGAACTTGCAAGCTTTTTCGCTTCATCGAGTGTGTCGACATAGTTGGCTTCGTCAACTTCCTCTAGGGCATGTAGTGAATGCAACAGCCGACCAATTTTCTTATCCAGACCTAAAATGACACACGGTTTGCCCTGCTCGTAGGAACTGCTAATCAAAGCACTGATAACAATGACTGCACTGTCGTCCAAATCCTCGGTTTGGGAAAAATCAAAAATCACCACTTCGTGATCCCTGATGTCAGCAGCGATGACGTGTTGCAGCCTGCTGGCCGATGCAAACGTAAAACGACCTGACATTCTAACGAGCCCGGTTCTTGATGAAAACACATCGTCTGAGTTGGGATCAATCAATGGTACAGACAAGACACTGTCTAACTCGATACTCTCTGCATTCATTGCGTTGATCATGCCCGAAGCAATCAATCCAATTGCGACTGCGGTAATAAGGTCCACAAACACGGTAAGGAATGCAGTTAACACCATTACCGTAACGTGTGTTTTCTGAATCTTATGAATTCTGGAGATAAACCGCCAATCGATCACATTCCAGCCAATTCTTATGAGCAGTGCCGCCAGAACTGCCAGCGGAATGTGTTCAACCAATCTGCCAAGATCGAAAAGAAACGCGAAAAGAATCAATCCACACAAAATGGCCGAAACTCGAGTTCTGCCGCCAGCCTTGATATTCACAATTGTGGGAACAGGCGAACCAGATCCAGGTAAACCGCCAACCAGACCAGAGAGTATGTTTGAAATTCCCTGGGCAACGATTTCTCGATTGGGCTTGTGCTGTGAGCGGGTCATGGCATCTGAAATCAGTGCGACGAGCAAAGTTTCGATCACCCCAATAATTGCCAGAACCAACGCAGGCTGAATGACTTTAACCAAAAACTCCAATCCAAGAATAGGGATTTGCAGCTCGGGGAAACCTGTGGGAATGGTACCAACGACGGGTGCCTGCTTAAAAATTAAATAACCAATTAATGAACCAACAATCAATGCACCTAAAGTAGCTGGAATAAACCGATGCAAATTGAGTGGCCAAAACAGGATGGTCAGAAGTGTGATAGTAGCCACAGCTACTGCTTGAAAATTGATACTGATTAGAATTTCGGGAATTTGCGATATGATGCCAGCGCATTCCTGATTCTCGAGACTGACCCCAAGAACCGGAAATACCTGAAGTGCAATAATGATGACACCAATACCCGACATGAACCCGGAAATCACGGAGTAAGGTGTATAAGCAATAAACCGGCCTAAGCGAAATATGCCAAACCCGATTTGCAGTAATCCTGCAAGCATCACGATGGTAAAAGCTTCTGCCAGAGTATCGGCAGAAGTGGTGACAATTACCGCCATGGCAACAATCATTGGTGCAGTAGGACCTGACACCATCGCACGGGTACCGCCAAAAATTGCAGCACAGACTGCTATTGCGATTGCGGCATACAATCCCGCTTGCGCGCCGACACCCGACGCGACACCAAAGGCTATCGATAGAGGTAGGGCTATGATTGCAGCGGTAATACCGCCGAAAATGTCCCCTGTTAGTATACGGAGGCTGTATTTCACGTTATTTTTCTTTTTTTTGTCGTTTGTAAATCGTGTCGCCGATCGGAGACGATTCAACAATTTACTATTAATTGATGGCAGTTTCAACCGATCAGTGAACAGAGGCGATTCGCAACCGATTGACTAGCCATTTTATTTATGTGGTTATAATCCATAGCGTTGTTTGAAAACAACTTGTAGGAGACAACCAAATGGCACCAATCGCGAGTAACGCAATGTTGATACGGATTCTAAAAATAGGTTTGAAAGGGATAACCGCAATTGCATTAACGGCTGTTGCACCAATAGCAGTTGCCTCACCAGATGGCGAAACTGGTTTTGTTCTGAATTCCTTTTCCTTCATTCTTTGGGGCGCACTGGTTATGTGGATGTGTGCCGGATTTACCATGCTTGAATCTGGTTCAGTGCGAACCAAGAATGCTTCGGTCATCTGTCTTAAAAATATCGGGCTTTATGCCATAGCAGGGCTGGCCTACTACACATTAGGCTACAACCTGATGTACATTGACGTTGGCAGTTTTATCGGGACATTCACCCTTTTTTATAGCTCCACACCCGAAGAAGTCGCCCTTTTGGGTGGCGATAGTGCGGCCTTGGGCACGGTCATTGAATCCGGATACTCGACCATGTCGGATTGGTTTTTCCAGATGGTCTTTGTTGCCACAACCGCATCAATTGTTTCCGGCACATTGGCCGAACGAGTTAAGTTGTGGACATTCTTCGCATTTACCCTGATACTTACAGCAATCATTTATCCGATTATCGGGTCCTGGACCTGGGGCGGCGGCTGGCTTTCAGAAATGGGTTTTCAGGATTTTGCTGGATCTACGATCGTTCACTCAACAGGCGGCTGGGCGGCTTTGGCCGGTGCAATCATAGTGGGTGCCCGGGCACGAAAGTTTAGAAAGGATGGCACTGTGAAAAATACTCCGCCATCCAACATACCAGTCGTTACCTTAGGTGTCTTTATTCTCTGGCTCGGCTGGTTCGGATTTAATGGCGGGTCTCAGTTAGCCATGGACTCGGCGATCAACATTGTTGCCATGAGTATCATTCTTGCCAACACAAACCTAGCTGCGGCGGCAGGCGTCATGGTTGCAATGATAGTGTCCAGACCAATTTTGGGCCGAGTCGATTTACTTGCCTGTCTGAACGGAGCGATCGCAGGATTGGTCGCAATTACTGCCGGACCGGATATTGTTTCCCATCAATGGGCAATTGTGATCGGTGGAATTGGTGGTTTGATTTCGACAGCAGGTGTAAAATTACTTGAGAGTTTGAAAATTGATGACGTTGTCGGCGCAGTTCCAGCACATTTATTCGCCGGAATCTGGGGTACACTCGCAGTCTGTATTGCAGGCGGTGCAAAATTTTCAGTACAATTAATTGGTGTTCTCGCAATTGGAGCATTCGTATTTGTCACTTCGTTAGCAGTGTGGAAAATACTCGACATGACGATGAAAGCACGAGTGACGCCAAATGTCGAAGAACTTGGGCAGGATGTTGCTGAACTTGGAATTGAGGCTTATCCAGAATTTATGATTATGCCGGATAACGATCCGGATTGAACCATAATGTAACGCCATTTCACTCTGGCTGATTTAGAATGCTAGAATAAAATAATAATCACAACACTTGAACTTTGGAGAGAATTTAATGGAAATTGCAACTGAACATGCGAACGGTGCAATTATTCTTATACCGAGTGGCCGTATTGACGGCCAGAACGCACTTGATTTTCAAGCATCTATTAATAAATCAGTCGGTGATGCCAATCAGCCGGTCATTTTGGAATTGAGTCAGTTAAGCTACATAAGCAGTGCTGGATTACGAGTCATTCTTTTGCTGGCAAAAACATTGTCCAGTAAAAGTGTTCACTTTTCCATCTGCTCAATAGCACCTGGGGTCAAAGAGGTTTTCGAAATTAGCGGCTTTGGTAACATCATCGATATCAAAGACTCGCGTCAAGATGCTTTGAATGCGATTTAAAGTTGTGCAGAAGACCTGCCTGCTTAGTCTATCAGCCGACCACGGAAGATGCTGTAGCGTGAATCGCATTCAGCCGGCCGACAGTAAATTTCGACTCTAATTCTGGGAAAGAATACACATCTGACAGAAATTAGAATCGTTCCAGCCTCTCAATATTCTGTACAGAAAAATCGCCGATTTCGGCGATTTCAACTTTAAGCAACTGCCCATTAGGAAAAAAATCGGCGTCTGGATCCTGGATCGCTTCCAGCAAGATGCGGGCGTTGCGGCGACTGCCAATGACTAAAGGCCAGTTGAAAAAGTGTTTCAACAGTCTGTTGAGAGAACGGTTCATTCGAGACCGAAATTCAGCCCTGCTCTCGCCACCACTAGGCGTTTCTCCTGCGATCATGATTGGGTTGATAACTTCATGACTTTGGCCATTCCAATCTCCAAGATGGCGTTCATTTAGATCCTCATCAATGAGTATCTGAGCAACAGGATTCAGTTCATTCTGGACAATTTGTGTACTCTCAACTGATCGCTGGAGATCGCCTGTAATGACTAACTAAGGAATTAGCCGATGATTACGCAACACTTCAGCAGCAGTTCTGACCTGCTGACGTCCGGAATCAATCATCGGCATTTCACGATCACCACCGCAATAAATTTCGTTGTGGTTTGCCGCGGTCTCGCCGTGGCGCATGAATGTGAAGCCTCGACCTGGTTGAATTTCTTCGTCGGGCATCAGGGTAGAACAGGCGGATTGGATTGTATGTCGTGCGAAATTCAATATCCTTATTGTACGGACCTTCAAAATTCAGCCATTCCGCAGTCAACTGAGTCAGGCCATAGTCGCCAAGAGAGGGTGTGTGCCCTGCACCATGCACATGAATGACAGACAGATGGTGGTGACGACGCATACGGTCAATCGTATTCATCGAAGTCGCGTCACTCTCTGTACCATGAAGTAACAGCACCGGGCAGCTCAGACGGTCCCACTCGTCCCAGAGGTTCAAGTCTTGTACCGCAACACTTCGATAGGCAAGTGTAGCCCGAAGATCATGTCTATAAATTCGACCGTCCTCGTGCGCGTTTTGTGGTGAAAATTGTGCAGGAGAACTGCATCTGGCGCATAACCGACTGGACGTGTTGCAGCTCCAGTTCGACGCAATAACTCAGCCGGAGATCGGAAGACATAATGCCGACCAACTGCAGAGGCACGTCGTGCGCGTCGCTCTAGCGGTATAAACGGGCCGCTATCGTTCAATATGATTCTTCTGACACGATCTGGATTGTTTGCCGCAAAACGCAATGCAATTGATCCACCCAGTGATGATCCCAGCAGTATGCAGCTATCGAAATTCAGGAAATCCATTAACTGACGCAATTGTTCAACATAGGCATCCAGAGTGTAGTCTGATTGCTCAGCGATCCAGCCACTTCGACTGCGTCCTGCAAGATCGAGGCTAATCAGGCGAAAATGCGGTATCAGATCGAGCGACATAAAATCAAATCGCTGGGTAACATTGATCAGTCCGCCAATAGCAAAAATTGGATGCCCGTCACGGGATCAGTAGCATTCAGTGGAATTTCATAGGGCTTCCCCAATCCGAACTCCTTAGTTCGGGATGGGTATAAGTGAACCTGAATCGAACTGGCTAGGTGGGAATACTGCATCGCACAGCACTGACCATTGCATCGAAGTCGTTCTAGTCGAAAGTTTCGACACTCGGAGAACCAATTACCAATTGATGCATACTACTTACGTAGTGCTGAATCGGCCTTATTAGCAGACGATTAATCCATTTCAGAGCCGTAGCACAATGGCAGGTGATAATCGCCTTATGTCGAGGGGTGCAGAATCAGGGTTGTGTAATTTTTTCCATCCTTTCGTTTGTAGTCCGTCTCGTTGACTAAAGACTTCACAAAGAAAATTCCAAGCCCTCCGATTTGACGTTCTTCTAGCGGAGAATCGGTATCCGGTGCAGGTGCATCGCTGAAAGGATCGAACTCAACACCATCATCGACCAACACAACCCACAAACTCCCATTGACAATTTTCAGAGTAAGCTGAATTTTTTTTGTAGTCTCACCTTCGGCGTATCCATAGTTGATGACGTTGGTGACCAATTCATCCAATGACAAATTGACATTGAATAACCACTCGTTCGGCCAATTGTGAGCCTTACCATGTGCTTCAATTTCATCTGCAATTCTACTCAGTTCTGCAAGATCGGTGTCGATGGTCAATTCCAATTTAGCAGAATCGTCTTGGTCTGCAGAATCAGCTTCTGCTGCGCTTTTCCGCCTAATCGCCTCAAAAAATTCCTTGAACCGAAATACGACACAGGCAATATCGTCAAATTGCGGTGCATCACCAACAAATTTATTAACAGTGCCAACGATAAATTCGACGTCTTCTTCAGGAGTGCTGTTCTCGGGCAAAGCTTCTATCGACTTAAGTACACGGTCATCGCCAAATGCCTCCTCCTCCGCATTAAATGCCTCTGGAATTCCATCGGTTAACATGATAAGGCGAGCGTCTGGTTCCAGATCAATTTCGGTATCCTTGTATAAGATGTTCCGAAACATCGCAAGCACCATCCCTGAGGTTGTTTCCAGAGAACGCGCCCCTTTGCTGTCCAGAATTATTGGTGGATTGTGACCGCCATTTGCATATCTGAATTTACCAGTCTCAATATCCAGAATGCCGTAAAACACCGTTACAAACAATCCTTCATCATTATTGTTTTCCAAAAAGTTATTAATGACTGACAACGCCTTGCCCGGCGAATTCAGAAACGCAGCAGAAGCGTGCAGCATCGTACGCGCCATCACCGTAAACAGCGCAGCTGGAACACCTTTACCGGATACATCCGCAATCGCTATTGCAAGACGATGGTCATCCAGTGGAAAGAAATCATAAAAATCACCGCCCACTTCTTTTGCGGGCCACATACCGCCCCAAATTTTGTAAGCACTGGACAACTCTATATTAGGAGGCAGCAATGACTGCTGAACTCGCGTAGCAATATTCAATTCGTTGCGAAGCGCAATCAGAGCCTCTTTGGTTGCCAATGCGTCACGCAATCTTTGGTGCTGGTTCTGAACGCGGTTCGACATTCCATGAAACGCCTGTGCCAGCATCGCAAGACTATCGGAATCCTGCTCGCCTTGTGTTGTTGAGTCTTCAGTCTCTACTACATCTGTCTGTCTCGACCTAAGTCCCGCCTTCTCTTCAACCAGATCGCCAAGTTCCTGTAATTCCGTTAGTAATGCGTCGCGTTCATCACCGTCGAGTGTATCAGCAAGTCCTTGCATTTCTCGAAAAATAAATCGCTGCTGCCGTCCATACTGTCGCTCTCGCGAGCGGCGGATACGTTGAATCGTTAGTAAATTGTTGTGAAAGACATTCACTGCGTTGGCGATCATACCAACTTCGTCATTACCTGTATTTCGTTCAATTCTAGCTCGCAAATCACCTTTACTTAGTGCACTGAGCACACTCACTCCCTCGACTAATGGAGCAAATGCGTGTGCCATATACAAATAGACTCCAAAAACGGCAAGCGCAAGAAAAACGACTGCTACCAGAAGTGTTCTTTGAGAGATTTGCTGTTGACGGGTAACCAATTCCGTTACTTCTCTAATGTTGAGCAGCCGGCCGACCAGTCCGCCTAACTCAGCAGTTTGAGGTAAAACAATGACTGAAAAATAACGGCCTTCATCTTCAATGGTCTGGAGATTATTTGCTTCAGAAATATCGATCAAATCGCTGTAGCGATCCCACAAATTTTCTCCGGTTGCTGCGAGTACACGACCACGTCGATTGACAATCACAACTGAAGCAAAATTGACTTCCTCAAACTCCAGCAGTGCTCTGGATATGTCAAGACCGAACACCCCAAGAGCTAAAATGCTGCCATCATCTCCATAAATTGGAGTGCCGTAAACCAGTGCCGTGTTTCGCTGCTTATCATTACCCACTCCCCTGACTGGTATTTCACTTTCGAGCACATCTTCAATTACAGCATTCGAAATGATGGAACTTGGAAATACGGCAGTTTGCGAGGAATAAACCAACGAACCGTCTGGCAAAATGAGATCGACTCGATCAACCGCTGGTTCAGACTCTAACTCTTCATTTATCTTATTGCCAACTCTTTGGATTTCAACCAAGTTTTCTGATTCCAGTGCGTTTAAAAGTGAACGATTCTCCTGAAGCAGCCAAACAAGATCTTCCATCTCATCGATTAACCCATCCTTTATCTTGTTCCACAAAATCAGCTGGTCCGCAATAATCTGATTCGAATAGCGTTTGTCGATCAAAACTTCGCGTTGCAATGCTGCGAAAGTGATCGCTGCGGCCACAACAATTGTGACAATTGCGCTGAGTAAACTAATCCGAGTTCGTATCTGCATGCCTGACTTTGAACTTTCAGTTCACCCGGTTATCAGTTCTGTGGGGAAGTTTTGAAGTCTGCGATCGCAATCATGTCCATTGGTGGGTACATCATGACTTCACGGACAACGTCTATATTGATCCACAGCTTATACCGAGACAAACTGACCACAGGCAGATCTTGCGGATTTTCTTTTTCGATGAGTATTTTTTCTGCCTGTGTCGCAGCCAATTTGCCGACCGTGTGGTAATCAGATACCAATCCAAACATGGCCCGCGACCCATTCAGTGGTGCCTGCGTTGATGCAAACGTCGGCAGTCCAGCTGCGATGGCCTCTGAGGTGTATGCATCACCATGGTGTGTAATAAACGAATCCGGCCCCATATACAACAATTGTGCACCTTCACTTTTCGCAGTTTGAACTAATTCAGTTAATTTTTCGGGGTCAGGTTTACCGTTTTCTCCAACGGGAATAGGCAATGCAATCAATTCAAGCCCAAATTTAGGGGCATTTTCTTTAAGTGATTCAACATTGATTCTGGAGTTGCTGGAGGTCTGATCGTAAATTACAGCGATTTTCTGGAATTTGCCATAATCGACGATTGCCTTTAACTGAGACTCAATTGACGCCAGATACGCTACCCCGGTAACCGGGCGTCCGGTATTTTCGAAACTCTCCACAATTTTTGCACTGATTGGATATGCAACCAGTACAAACATTCCTGGTATGTCCTGAACAAATTTCTCAGGTTGTTCAGGATTCAGCGGGCCGAGAATGCTCAACGTGGCTCCAGTGCCCCACGTGTATACCAAATCTGGTTTAGTCCGCCGAATTTCTTCGATGATCGGTGGTGCATTACCTCGATCCAGTTCGAGACTTCGCACAGTCATTCTGACTGGAATCCCGCGCTGACTAAAGTATTCGCGAAAGCCCGCTTCCACTTCAGTTTCACCACGCCAAACCACCGCGAAAACATCAAATGGACGCGTAACACCAGGCAAATCTTCAGGTTCCATTGCGCTTGACAACGATGCAGTGCCAGATACCAGCACTAGCAAAAATGTCAATACAAAATTTTGAATTTTGTTGTGATTACTCATTTACCAGTCCAACTTCTGTTTCCATCGGGGTATTAGCTTTGGTCAGATTTGTAATGACAAAGAGGCTGATCATTCCAATCAGTATCACTCCAAATCCAACAATCGCACCCACATAACCAAATCCTGATATCAGGCCGACCGCGATCATCGGTCCCGCTACCATGCCAAGCCGTTCACACAGACGATACGCACCAATTACTAATGCCCTGCCAAGGGTGTATCGATATCTTTCCGCAACTTGTTGAATTATGGAATTTTGCGATGTCAGCGTGAGGGCATGCCCAACGCCAAGTGATGCGATGGCGAGAACAACCGCAGTTGTTGGGTCCACATAAACGTTGGAAAACAGTGCTGCAAGACAACCCAATCCGGCAATGATTGTTCCGAGGCTTACCATAGTGCCGTATTTTTCCGTCCGATCTGCAAAGCGTGCACCGATTGTAAGGCAGAGCAGGGTTGCAATTCCATAAAGCATTAGTATCCGGCCAATCGAAGGTTCATTATGGCCAAGATCGTTCAAATAGAGCGGCACTAGATATGCAACAAATCCGGCCACCATCATTTTTCCCGGGATTGCTGCAAAGATGAGCACCGATACAAACCGCAGATCCGTCAGCAGCATTAGCCAACCCTTAAATCCCAAGATCAGAGCAGGACGAGTTCGCTTATGATTTGAATCTTCTTCAACTTTTTCCGACTGACCAAAGACCTGAAATATGATCAAACCTGAAATTACCGCCAGTGATGCGGAAAATAAGAAAGTTGCTTCGAATCCAATCCGATCAGCAAGAATACCCCCAATTGGTGGGCCGCAGATGATGCCTGCAAACGCCGCCGCCACAAACACACCTGTCGTTGATGCTCTGCTGTGACGTCGGGCGTTTTGTGAAACCCAGCTCTCAGATGCAATGAATACAAGTCCGTAGCCAATACCCGTCAAAACTCGAAACAGGACCAGATCGGTATAGCCCTGGGTATAGAAATTTCCGACAAACCCAATGATTGCCAGGATTGTCCCGGTCAAAAATACTTTCTTAACTCCCATACGGTCTACCAATCCGCCACCCAGCGGAGTTGCAATCATCGCCGCAACCATAAACAGCGTGATTGGCAACCCAATCATGAGTTCGGTAGAAAGCATCAAATCTGTCGGTGCGTATTTCTGAATATACAGCGGTAAGAACGAACGAGTGAGTTCTTCAGAAAATATAAAAAGAAACAGTGGAACTCGGATGCGATCCGCCGCTTCAATTTTCATTATCCTACCCTGGTCAAATTGGAAGCGATTTCTAACCTGTTGATGGACCTGTCCAATTTTTTCAGAAATTGCGGTATCGATCTGCGCGTCCTGTGTTTCCTTTACGTCAAAAACAAAATCGCTGTATCGATGACGCAAGTCATAAAGCGTGCGGTTGAAGCTTGTGATGAGTTGACCGATTTCATCACTGGATCTGACTGGTAACCAAGAAGAAAATTTTCCACGCGAACCTTCTGACATAATTTGCCAGATCGTCTCCATCGGCTTTGCAACACGTGCGACGATGAAAAACAATAGAAATTCAAATGTAACCAGCCAGCAGATCACGAAGATGGTAAAAACTTCCAGAAATATTTCTCTGAGGTGGTTGCGCACCCGCTCGATGCTGACTCCAACGTGCAGAATACTGTTAGCTCCGTCACCACCAGAAATCTCAAATGAATTGTTGAAATGAGAACCTACTGCGCTGGCAAAACTATGCGTATCTCCTTCATCAATCTCAATAGTCTGCGCGATTTCGTTCATTTTGCCGTGTGAAATCCCACTGACGAAGAGTAAATTGCCCGAATCATCAAACAGCGAAAGGTATTTGATATCATCGTTGGCCATCAGCACACTCTCGAAGTACTCTTCCACACCGACCAAATTCTGAACTGGAATTTCGAGGTCTTCCGTCGCATATGTGAATTGCTCGGCCAATGCATTGCCAACGACAATCGCTTTCTGATGTAGATGTGGGTCAAGATCATGCTCAAAGCCATCTAATGCGAACCACGATACAGCTGACTGACCGAGAACCAATACTAAAACTGCAAGCAAAACCAGACGTATCAGCAGATCACGCTGCTCGCGACGAAATACATCGACTATAGACTGACTTGCGCGTTTTCCGACGCTGGAAGCTTTAACCGTAGTCGTCATACTGCTTCCTCGTCGAGTTTTCTAATTTCACCGGTTGCCGACTCAATTGAGTCAAAGGCTTCAAAAACTGAAGTGGAAAACTCTTCAAATTCCGGGTGACGGGAATTGGCATCAGCTAGATTAGGGCTGTCGCGGTTTTGTGAGCTGATATCGGTAAGCGCTTCACTCATGTTTGCCCAATCTTTGAAATAGCGTCTCAGCAACAATGTGCAACCCAATACGCTGAGCACTGTCATCACAACGGCTACCACGCCAACCAGAAACAGTAATCGCTCAAGCTGTTCATCCACTTTTTGATCAAGGAATTCGCGCGAATAGCGGAGGGCGATTGAGCCGACATCCTGGTTCAGGTTGTTCTTTAGACCTGCACCAACTACGCCAGCGTCTTTTTCCAAAAGCGACCAGGAAGATTTATCGCGGTTAACCTGCCAAAAGAAAATCCAGTCTTCTGCTACGAGGTCGCCAATGAAACTGGGATCAGTACTGAAAATAACGGTGCCTGATTCATCAAAAATCTCAATAGAAAGTATCTGCTCATCATCAAGAAGCAGAGTTTCCATCTCTTCATTGATGTTTTCCAAGTTTGCGAGCACCAAACCCAAATCCATCTGGGTTTCTATATCGTGTCGCAAATTATTGGCGACAAACTCAAACCTAGATGTCAGCAGGTCAGCGAGGATGCGTTCGAATTTGTGCAGACTCAATACTGTCGTCATCGCTGTGCCAGTGACAAGCGTCAGTGCGAGCATCAGCGCAATCCGATACGCGAAGCCTAATTTCACTTCATTTAGCCTCCCAGGTATTTAGGCTGGTTTCCTGAAATTGAGTGCTGGGATTTCAGCACTGTAACTAAGACCTGGTTTTTCATTATCAGGAATTTATAAATATTTCAGTCATTATAAATCTTCAAAACTCACTGATTCAATAGGATAACTCACCTCTAATCCGTAACTAGGATTTGTAACAAAAAAGAAAGCCCTGTATTATTAAAGGATAACCAAACTATCGGTTTCACCCATTGGGTGACGGCCGAAAAACTCTTTAAAGGTTACAAAGCTCATGGAGATTTTACCCTACCAAACACACAATCTGACCTCGCGCGCTGGACTGGCGATGCTCGCCGAACTCATCGCGCAGCTGAGGCTGAGCGAGACGCTGGATCAAGCCATACCGGTGGCGGGCAGTAACCGCGGCTATGCCGCCAGCATCCTGTTCAACACGTTCATGCTGCAGGGCCGACTAATTACAATAGCTGGTGTTAACACCACGCCCGCGACATAAGAACGGCAAGTTGTACTCCGAGTCCACTGGTCAGCGCAGGCGGTGGATGATCATTTACCTCGAACCGAAGGTTGCTTGATGCGTTTGAACTCTTTGCCACCAGAATCTGATTTCCCTTGTGCTGTACGGCCTATCGTCCGCTAATACTATACATACCTCACGCTCCACAGAAAATAAACCGACACTTGCTTGTCATCAATGTCTGAGCCCGGTGTAACAAAGCGCCGTATGGCGCGTTTGCGTCAGGCCTTGGGCAGCCACTCGCCGTAGCCACCCTTCATGAGCGCCTTTGCGCTGGCGACCCGGCGGCGCAACACGGACAGTCCCAAACCGTGCTCCGAATCAGGTACGCTGCTGCGCCCGCCACGTTCTCGCTCCTTGGCTCGTGCGGTCACCCGCTGAGCGGTAGGACACCGGTCTCCTTGGCGATCTCGTCCAACTCCGCACGCAGCGCATCGTCAATCGGGATGCCATTCTCCTCACGATCTCGCTGGCGAGCGGCACGTCCGTCGCCAGGTACCCGGACCTGGTCGAAGCCCGGTATCGGCGCCGAACGCCGCATCTCCGAGGCTATCCTTTCGACATTGGCGCCGATCGCTGCGGCGTCGCCGAACGCTGCCGGGTCGAGCGCGCAGATGAACTGCCCGACACCGGGTGCGCGGTGGAAATCGACATCAATATCGACCGCGTCCTTGCCCATCGTCGCTCCGTTGAGCGTTCCGGCGAGCAGTCCGATGACAAATCCAAGCACATAGCCCTTGTGACCGCCCATCGGCAACAACAGCCCTTCCGAAACCCGCGTCGGATCGGTGAGCGGGCTGCCGTCGCGTTCGATCATCCAACCCTCAGGTAACCGTTCACCGCGCTTCGCTTTCGACCTGGCGTTCCTGATCGATGTCACGGCCGTCGAAAAATCCATCACCACCGGCGGGCCTTCGCCCGCAGGGACGGCGATGGCGATGGGGTTGGTGGACAATAGCTTGTCCATTCCACCCCAAGGCGGCAGGTATTTGCCGACGGCGACCGCTCCATAGATTCCGGCCATACCGTGCTCGAGCGGCATGGTGGCGTAGACGGAGGCGGCTCCCTCATGGTTGCTGTTACGCGTGCCGGCCCAGCCGATGCCGGTCTCCGACGCCTTCCGGATCGCCGTGCGCGCCGCATGTTGGACAACGAGGTGCCCCATCCCGTGGTCGCCGTCGATGAGTGCCACCGAAGTCGTTTCCCGAATGATGCCTATGTTCGGCGTCTTGTTGATGCCACCGGCCCGGATCCGAGGGAGATAGCGCGTCAGGCCAAAGATCCCATGGGAGTCGATTCCGGCGATGTTGGCGACGACCATCAGGCGCGCGACATCCGCCGCGTCGGCCTCGGGCAGGCCCTCAGCGAGCATCACTTCGGCGATGAAGCGCTCGAGTTCGCGCCTCGGGAAACGCCTAGTCACTATCCGTACCCCGTTCAGCGGGCGACCGTGGCGATGGATATGGCTCGACGATCACGGTCACGATAAGTCGTACATACCGACAGCGGCGGCAGCAATGCAACCCACGACGACGGTAATGGGAATTGCGAAGAGCCGGACCATGCCAGAATCACGCAGCATCAGAATCGTTCCCGCGACCAGTACGATCGCTCTTCGACCGCTGCGCCCGCGATCGGAGAGACGTCCGCGGGCTCATTGTCGAAACTACCGAAGGCAATATCCATGTCGGAAACCGCAATCAGCATCAGCGCAATCCGATTCGCGAAGTCTAATTTCACTTCATCTAACCTCCCTGGTATCTAGACTGGTTTCCTGAAATTGAGTGCTGGGATTTCAGCACTCTAACCAAGACCTGTTTTTATCATTATCAGTAGTTTCGTAATTATTTCGGTAATTATAAAACTTGAAAATTCACTGAATCAATTGGATAACTCACACCACTTCGACTTAAAACCGATTCTGTTACCAGTTTTTTCGAATTTGTGTATGATTTGTGCAGTTGCACAATCCACTTCAATCCATGCCTTCACTTCATCTGATCAGATAAAAACGACTATTCTGGGATATTATTCTAAATATTCTGTCTTATATCTCATTGTTATTATGGATTTATATTTAAATTTTCGATTCTGACGTAACAAAATTACAAATAAATTAAAATTTTTTTCGAAAAAGACTTGACTTTCCATTCAAAAGGAATTATATTGCACTGCAACATACAAACTTTTCTTGGAGAAAATAAGCCATGCAAAACAAAATTGTCAATTTCGTAAACGAAGCAGTCAGCATTAATTCAGGACTTTTGTCCAAATCAGTCAATCAGAGCGTTGTTTCTAGTCAGAAATTCGTACAGCAAGTGTCTGATCAGGCTGTCGAATGGACCAACATCAAAAACTTTGATGACTATGTCGCAAGCCAGAAAGTTTGGAACGCATCGGTTGTCGATCAAATTCAGAGTTCAACCCAGTCTGCTATTGATCTTGGCAATGAAGCCTATGACGCTTACTTTGGACTGTGGAAGAAAGCATTTGCACCCACCGTCTCACCGGTCGCCGAAGCCAAGGTTGTCAAAGCAAAAGCTGCTTAAGCTGTAAAGATTTCATTTCATACTACTCCTCCTTATTTGAAATGGGCCTGCTATCGATTGATAGCAGGCCTCTTTTTTTAGTGCCTCGGTTTAGTCCTAACCCCAGTAACTAGATACGATTACTTGATCGGTGTTTTCTATTTGATTTCAATGACAGATGTCATTCCAGCATCTTGATGCTCCAGAATATGGCAGTGAAACATCCACTTCCCCGGGTTATCCGCCAAGAAAGCAATTTCCGCTTTTTCCTCTGGCTGTAGCAGCACTGTATCCCGCGTGAACTGTTCAGCCAATGGCTCTCCATTACGGCTGATTACCTGGAAACCATGTCCGTGTAAATGGAAAGGATGCTCCCAGGCGGTACGGTTTTCCAGCTCGAATATGTAGGACTGGCCCAATTCAAGTGTGAACATTGGCGGGTCAAAATGAACATCCTTTTGCACGACCCCGTTCAGTGACCAGACCTTTCCAAGTCCGACGAGTTCCTGAATTGTCTTAAATTCTCCCTCGACTGTTGCGCCCGTCATCCCGCCCATCGCACCACCTTCGAAAAGGAATGATATTTTTTTTGCGTGCGTAAGGTCCGGACGTGATACGGGATTGTCTGGCAGACGCTTCGGCACGGATTTACGAATTGGTGTGGTATTGTCAGTTCGAACCAGTTGCATCAGTTCATAGGCAAAGTTGGGAGCGTAAGCCTGATCGATCACAGAACTCACCTCACCTGGACTACCGGCAACATCCACAATTAGATCCATTCTCTGGCCAGAACCTAACGGAGCCAGGTGTTGGTCGAGACGGCGTGGGTTGATCGGATGGCCGTCCACTGCAATGACCCATGGTTCCAAATCGTTAAAATTGAGTGCAAACGTTCTGGCATTTGCAACATTCACCAAGCGAAGACGCAGACGTTCGCCAGGATGTACCTCAAATTTGTCGTCGATGCTGCCATTGACAGTGACTACATTGCCAAGTCGCCCATTATGGCTGGTATCTCGCATGTTTGACGCGAATGGCAGAATCTGGGCATCCTGATCTAAACGCCAATCATCCAACACCCAAACAATATCGCGATCAACCGCAACAGGTTCATATTCATCAACAATCAAAACACCGTGCAGTCCCATACCAACCTGTTGGGAACTGTCAAAATGCGGGTGATACCAAAAAGTACCTGCATCCTCCAATTCAAACTTATAGTGGAATGAATCACCCGGACCGATCGGCTTCTGGCTGAGATGTGGCACTCCATCCATACCTATCGGTACCCTAAGACCATGCCAGTGAACAGTTGTCGGTTGATTCAGTTGGTTTTCAACAATGAGACTCAGTGTGTCTCCCTGTCGATAGCGAAGTAGCGGTCCTGGCACAGTCTCGTTGAATGCCCAGACTTTAGTGACCGGTCCATGGTCCATAACCATTGCGGCTTCTGCTGGTGATGCAACCAATTCTGTGGGAATTGATTGGCTGGAACTACTTTCCAGCGGTAGAATCGCTACCGTAGCTGCAGTGGCTGAAGCCTGCAGAAATCGACGACGATGAGGATTGAATCCTGTGGAAATTTCAGTTGGCAATATTGGGTTCTCTGTTTACCAAGTTTCGGAGTTGATTTTTGCCAAAGGAGGCCCCATGCACGAATTATAGAAGCAATTCCGAACTGCGGCCGGAACTGATCGCACCGGTATCTGAAAACCGAAATCGCCTCATTGACAATCTGTTTTCAGAGGTCTTGAAGCAGTTGGGAATCCCCACGATGGCATCCCGGATGTGCATTGCCAAACGCGGCGGTCAGCGTGCTGTTGCTCCGCTAGCATCCCTTTCTTTCATGCTACCAGAAAGAAGGCTGAACCCACAAAAAGACGAAAGTCCCATGTCCCGCATGCTCTTGGTCAGGCGGGCCGCAAACAGTTCTAGCAGACTCACATTCAGATCAATCTCCCTGCGGATTTCCGATTTCGCTATGGAGTCATCCGTCTCGGCCATATCCGTCAAGCCTTCTTTAAGACTGTCTAACGTGCTGTCGATGTGTTCAGCATGCTCGATAAGCTCTTCAGGCGAATAAACCCGCATAGTTCTTAAGATTTCACTACGCTGCTCTTTAGTAATCCTCTGCCTTACCCTTGACTCCGTTCTGTTGCCTCTTCTTATTTAGCACTTGTTATTGACTCTAATGAATTTCTCAGCCGATTTACCTATGCGTTCCGACACATCGGTTGTCTTTGCAGATGTCGCTTGCGGTTTATTATTACTTTTATCACTACTCATACTTTCAAATTACAGCTAATATTCTTTCAATTATTTATATTTTATTTTTCATATTTACATAATTTTTTTTTCAAAATTTAGTATGATATAGTTTCAATTTTGAATGGTATTGACTACTAGAATGTATCCCCGTTTTGTTGAAGATCGTGTTCGAGAAGCGCTAAGCGATACTCGAGTCGTATTTATTTCTGGTCCCCGACAGTCTGGAAAGACGACGCTTGCTCAAAAAATCGCAGAAGATAATATGCCATATTATTCACTTGACGATTTAACAATACGCAAAACCGCACCAGATGATCCAGTTGGTTTCATACGTATTCTTGATCGTGCGGTTATAGACGAAGTACATCGAGTTCCAGAATTAATTCTGGCAATTAAACATTCTGTAGATTCTGATTCCCGACCCGGACGATTTTTGCTTACCGGGTCCGCAGATTTTCTGAAATCTCCACGACTTGCAGATTCGCTTGCTGGTCGTATTTCGATGATTCGTTTATTGCCCTTGTCACAGGCGGAGCTTAACGATTCACGTTCATCATTTCTGTCAGATGTTTTCGCCCGGAAAATCCCAAAACCGACAAAGAATTTATTGATTGACAATAAGCTTGCTGAAGTTGTGCTCGCGGGTGGATATCCTGAAGCTCTTGCACGTCCGAGTGGAAACCGTCGACAGGACTGGTATCTGGACTACGTTAACGCAATTATTCGACGGGATGTTTACGATATCACACGAATTGATCAGTTAAACGCAATGCCCGAATTGCTCCAGACCCTTGCCGAGTTTTCGGGCCAACTTGCCAACTATTCAAAACTTGGATCGATGGTTGGAATGAATCATGTGACAACAAAAAAGTATGTCAGAGTTTTTGAACAATTATTACTAATTCATCCATTGCGTCCATGGACTACAAACAGATTAAAACGACTCGCAAATTCTCCCAAACTTCATTTCCTTGATTCGGGATTACTGGCTGCGCTAAAAGGTGTCTCTCAACGTCCCATTGAACACGACAGAACCTGGTTTGGGCCGATTCTTGAGAGTTTTATACTTGGCGAGTTAATGAAACTCGCCAGTTGGTCTGAAGAGCGGTATTTCTTCTCACACTTTCGCCAACACAATCAACATGAAGTCGATATTGTGATCGAAAATATGCGAGGTTATGTTGTCGGTATAGAAGTAAAGGCATCAGCGAGTGTAAGCAAAAAGGACTTTGCTGGTCTGCGCAATCTAGCGCACGCATGCGGTGATAAATTTGCGCTTGGGCTCGTTTTATACGATCACAATCTAACACTTCCATTCGGTGATCGTTTAATTGCCGCCCCAATCTCCACTTTATGGTCTTGATCTTGCAGACCACAGCATTGATCCGGAGCCAAAGTTCAACAATCTGTATGTCATGTCTCATATTTTGAAACAATCAGTAATTGAAAAACTTGCGCATTCCGGTCATTAATTCTCACGACATCTTGATCACCCTGGAACAATTTATCCTAATGAACTCAGATTTCTCGGTTCAGACTCGACATTTTCGCGATGCTGGTGCCTTGACGAGGTCGTAATTCTGAGTGATTGTCAGGGAGTTTCGAGGTCGGAAAGCGCGCAATCTCGCTGCTCTGTACAGACCCGTTATTTCGTGAGTTCACTTTAAATGTACGATTTTTACACGGTGTCAATAATGTAAAGGCGCGTGTTCGTCGCAAGGTAAAATTTTTCAGATTACAACAGTTGCATTCAATTTGACGTGAGCATATACGAACAACATCTGGACAAGAATCCAGCAAATTATCATCCTTTAACCCCGATCACATTTCTGGAGCGGACGGCCCGGGTCTTTCCTGACAAGGTTGCTGTTGTTCATGGTGATACTACTTACACCTACAGCGAACTATACAGTCGTGCTCGCAGGCTGGGAAGTGCACTGGCGGGGAGAGGTGTCGGTATCGGCGACACCGTCGCAATCATGTCTCCGAATACGCCAGCCATGCTTGAGGCACACTACGGTGTGCCAATGTGCGGTGCGGTGCTGAATGCACTCAATTATCGTCTGGACGCTGCGACGATCAGCTTCACACTTCAACACGGTGAAGCCAAGATACTGCTTTCTGACCGAGAATTTTCTCCTGTTATCCGTGAAGCGCTTAAGCAGCACAAACACGAAGTGACAGTGATTGATATTGATGACCCTTATGCTGATGGTGGGGACCTGATCGGTGAAACTGATTACGAATCTTTGCTCGAAGAAGGCGATTCGAATTACCAATGGCTGGTACCGGAGGACGAGTGGCAGGCGATTTGCCTTAACTACACATCTGGAACAACCGGCAATCCCAAAGGGGTTGTGTTTCATCATCGCGGCGCATATCTTAATGCGCTCGGCAATGCACTGACCTTTCAACTGGACAGCCGAAGTGTGTATCTTTGGACATTGCCAATGTTTCACTGTAATGGCTGGACATTCACCTGGGCAGTCACTGCAGTTTCCGCTACTCATGTATGTCTTCGAAATGTTGACCCTGCGTATATCTTCCCTTCAATCAAAAAAAATCATGTCACCCACATGTGCGGCGCTCCAATTGTGCTAAACATGCTTGTCCATGCGCCTGCGGATCAAAAGATCAAGTTTAATCGGGTCGTAGAGGTCGCGACTGGCGGAGCTGCGCCGCCTAGTCAGGTGATTGCTGAGATGGAAAAGTTGGGATTTCGCGTCACTCATCTCTATGGGCTCACGGAAACGTACGGGCCTGCAACTGTTTGTGCGTGGCAGGACAAATGGGACGACAGTTCAATGGATGAAAGAGCGGCAATGATGGCTAGGCAGGGCGTGAACTATCCAACATTGGAAGATGTCAGAGTCATTGATCCGGATACGATGGAACCAGTACCACAAGATGGGTCAACGATGGGAGAATTGATGGTACGCGGCAATACCGTCATGCGCGGTTATCTGAAAAACAAAGACGCAACTCAGGATGCATTTGCTGGCGACTGGTACCACACCGGAGACTTAGGTGTAACCCATGAGGACGGCTACATTGAAGTGCGAGACCGGTCTAAAGACATCATCATCTCGGGAGGTGAGAATATCTCCAGTCTCGAGGTCGAAGATGTTCTATACCGCCATCCGAGCATCATGGAAGCAGCGGTAGTCGCCAAACCAGACGAAAAGTGGGGCGAGACGCCCTGTGCGTTCATCACAATTGCTCCGGGAAAGGAACACTCCCTCACACAAGATGATGTAACTACCTGGTGCAGAGAGAATCTCGCACACTACAAGATTCCAAAGTCAGTCGTGTTTGGACCCCTACCTAAAACCTCAACTGGAAAAATACAGAAGTTTGTACTACGCGAGCGCGCCCGGGAAATTTAAGGATCGCTATTGATCAGCTGGAATTAACGTTCTTCGGGGAGCCTATAACTTTTCGCGGACAGCCTGAATCACGGGAATAGTCTGTGGCATTACACCATGCCACACGTTAAATGACTCGGCAGCCTGTTCAACAAGCATACCCAGTCCATCTGCAATTTGATCAACACCGTTTTCTTTAGCCCATTCCATAAACCGAGTGGGATGCTTGCCATACACCAGATCGTAAACCAGCTTTGTGTTCTCAAAAATTCGAGGTGAAATTTGAGGGAGTTCTCCATGAATGCCTGTTGAGGTGGCGTTAATGATGATGGCATAGACATCGGAATCCGCTTCGTCTAGCGCTGATGCCTTGACGTTTCCGATGTCAGAAAATACTTTGGCTAACGCATCTGCTTTACCCTTGGTACGATTTGCGATAACGACAGTTCTTGGCTTTCGTTCTAGAATCGGTGAAAGAATGCCGCGTACAGCGCCACCGGCTCCAACGATGAGAATATTTGTGTCGACGAAAGGTACGCCAAGATTGGTTTCGATGTCCTTGACCAAACCTGCACCATCAGTATTGTCACCTTTAACGACATCATCAAGTGTCAAGGTATTGACTGCTCCAGCGAGGCGAGCACGATCAGTCAATTGATCAGCTAATTTCCATGCATTCAATTTAAACGGGACGGTTACGTTGAGACCGTTGCCGCCATTAGCTTGGAATCCACTGACCGCCTGCTCAAATCCACCAATATCAACATGAACAGCGCGATATTTCATATTGATTCCGAGTTCTTTCGCGAACATGCCGTGAACCAAAGGTGACTTACTGTGTGAGATAGGATTGCCGAATACAGCAAAAAGCTGCTTTTTAGGCGTGAAATCAAAGAGATCGCTCATACGAATTGGATAGTTTTTTGGTTAGTGAAACTTTAATCGTTTTGCTGTAGACTATTTATTGCGTCGTATGGTGGTTGCTCAAGAATCTTCGCCGAATATCTCTCACCAATTATTTCAATCTCAAATTCACCTTCTTTAACGACAGCTTTATCAGTCAAGTAGCCCAACGCTATTGGCTTCTTTATACGATGTCCATATACTCCGGAAGTTACTACTCCAACAACTTGATCAGCATGATAGATGGTATGAAGATAGAAGGGGTCGATGTTTCCAGAATCAATTTCGAACAACTTCATACACCATCGGTTGATTGACTCCTCACGACGCAACAATGCTTCTCGTCCAATGAACTGACGATTTTCAGTTTTGACCAAGTGCGCTAGCCCTGCCTCCAATGGTGTTCTCTCTGTTGTCAAATCCATTCCCCAGGCTCGATATCCTTTTTCTAACCGCATCGAATCAACAGCGTAAGCACCGAAGAAGCCAAGTCCAAATTCTTTCCCAGATTTGACTAGAGCAGTGAATACTCTGTTTGCTTTATTTTGAGGAATATGAAGTTCCCATCCGGTTTCTCCTGTATATGAAATTCTCAGGGCAAGCACCCGCACACCTGCGACCACAATTTCTGAGCCACTCAGCCACGGGAAACCGGATTGAGAATAATCAAAACCAGATAGTTTGCTCAGCAATTCAGGTGCTTCAGGTCCGGCGATACTTAAAACCGCACGTTGATCAGTAACCGGACTGACTTCAACGTGAAAATCTAATGCCCGGCTTTTCAGAACTTCAAGGTCCAGTCTCGCCGCTGCAGCGGCTGATGTTAAGTAGTACCTGTCCTCAGAAACCCGAAACGCCATAAATTCAGACAGCACACCACCCGACCTAGTCAATGCATGTATCAACGAAATTCGCCCGACTCTTCGGGGCGGTGAGTTCGCACCCAAACTATTCATAAATCGCTCTGCGTCAACACCCGTAACTTCAAATTTCGCAAGTGCTGACATGTCGCACAATCCAACGCGTTCAGAAACTAATCGACATTCGCGACTCACGGATTCAAACCAATTGGTTCTTCGAAAACTGTCTATCGCCTCTGAGCCGCTATCCGAGGTTCGAAACCAGTTCGGGCGTTCCCACCCGTAAACAGCACCAAACACAGCACCCGCATCACACAATGACTGATGGAAGGGAGAAGTGACTGCTGGACGACCAGCAGGTCTTTCTTCTTTCGGGTAGTGAATTCCGAACTGATGTGCAAAACTCTCTATCGCTTTGGCAAGCCGAAACTCCCGATTCGCATAATCACCAAATCTTCGAGGATCTACAGCAAGTGCATCCATTGGTGGCTCACCGCTTTCAATCCACTCAGCGAGAAACTTGCCAGCACCGCCCCCTTCCATCACACCCATAGAAGATCCGGTGATCAGCCATGCATTCGGCAGCCCAAATGCTGGGCCGATTAAGGGATTAGCATCTGGCGAAAATGTAATCGGACCATTAACATTACTTCGAATGCCTACTTCTCCAAGTACAGGAATTCGCTCAGTTGCCGCTTCAATGATGTCGCTGAGCCTGTCCAGTGCCGGTGGCAACAAACCAGCACCAAAGTCTTTTGGAACTCCATCAACTGCCCATGCTTCCGGAATTTTCTCATAGGGACCAAAGATAAGTCCGTCATGTTCCTGTCTGGTGTACCAACTTTCTTCCGGATCCCGGAAAATCGGTAACGGTGTTGATCGACCTCGAATCTCATCAATGGATTCAGTAACCAGATACTGATGAAGAACTGGTACTACAGGTAACTCAACTCCCATCATGTCCCCGATTTCCCGACACCAGGTACCAGCTGCATTGACGATGTGTTCACACCTGATTTTGCGCGCTGGTGTAAACACTTCCCACTCACCGCCAGCGGTACGCTCTATCCTCAAGGCAGGACTCTGTCGAAATATTCTTGCACCACGAGCACGAGCTGCCCCTGCAAAAGCATGTGTTGCCTGGCTCGGGTCAACGTTACCATCATGCGGCTCGTAAATACCGCCAATTAATCCATGAATTTTGGCTAACGGGTAGAGTTTCTCAATCTCTTTCGGTGAAACAATGTGAAACTCGTGCCCAACAAATCGCCCCAATCCCTGAACATGCCGAAACTCATCCATGCGATCGGTCAACCTGGTAACGCGCATTGCACCAGTCTGACGAAACCCGACATCCAGGCCTGAGTCTTCCGCCAGTGCTGACTTGTAAAGGCGAATGCTTTCGGCTCTCATCTGCATAATGCTCGCATTGTGTGCGAAGTGCGTGCAAAGTCCTGCCGCATGCCATGTCGACCCGTGAGTCAGTTCGTTTTTCTCGATCAGAACGACATCATGCCAGCCGAGTTTAGTCAGGTGGTAAAGAGTGGAGGCACCCATAACCCCACCACCAATAATTAAGACACTTGCAAATTCTGTCACAGTCTTGTATCTCAGTTACGCCTAAAATTTTGAATACACGCGTTTAGCTTGATACGCACATTTTGCGTCGTACTTTGTCAGCCAATATTTGACAATAACTCAGAATGAATGTGGTTCCAATATTGTGAATTACACATTTATTAATTTGCCTAATTTTGTATGGATTACAAGAAGATCGATCAACACTTAATCAGCCGAGACTATGGATTTTTTCCATTGAAATTGACTAAAGTGTAGCGTGTCTATAAAAACAAAATCGATGATTGATTAAGGTCATTAGTTGCCAAGCGAGAAGAAAAAATTGCAAGAGGAGCCAAATCTAAACAATACGAATCTACAGAATCGTCCTGTTTCTCCTTTTGAGGAAATGGGAGCATACGAACATCTATGGATTCAACCAAAAACAACGTTTAAATCACTATCGCGCGAATTTGATCAATTCCCAGGTAGCGTTCCATCAGATTTTGTAGAAGATAAAGAACAGATTTACAAATGCGCAAAGATAGTCAGAAATCGATTCACCCAATCCGAAATTGACTGGTTCGGAGTACAGGTTCATGGAGTGGGCGAATATCCTCAACAATTGAGAGACGCCAAATACCCGATTGCATTACTTTATATGCCTCTGCATTTAACTCAGAATTCCGAGATTGGATGAAGTATAATTTCATGTCATAAACCATTGATATTATGTAATAAAGATTAACATGAAACAAGACGAAATCAGTTATTTTGAATGGACCCGAAAATTCGCCACTGAGCAGGCCTGCAGAAGGCTGCTGGAACAGGTTCGCTGGGGCAGGGACGGCTTCCGCTGCCCGAGATGTGATCATGACCAGGCTTACCATGTCAAAAGTCGCGCATTGCACGAGTGCAAGCGCTGCCGGCGTCAAACCTCGGTCACGGCCGGCACCATGTTCGACCGCAGCCGGGTGCCGCTGACCAAGTGGTTTGCCGCCATTTACCTGGTTGGCACCGACAAAGGCGGCATCTCCGCACTTCGGCTGTCGAAGATGATCGGCGTCGAATGGAGAACCGCACGGCTGATGCTGCAAAAGCTCAGAGCCGCCATGGCTGACCGTGATCGCCGCTATCTGCTGGACGGACTGATCGAACTGGATGATGCCTATGTGGGAGGTAAGCGCCCGGGAAAGCGCGGACGCGGCGCACAAGGGCGCAAACCGGTGTTGTTTGCGGTGCAGAATAACGGCCAGGGCGCCGGCTTCATGCACGCCCGCGTGGTGGATTCGGTCAATTCCCAGACGGTGGAACAGTTCTGTTCCAGACTCTGTGCCGGCGCCAGCGTTCGATCCGATGCGTTCAGCGGCTTGCGGGTGATTTCCAAAAGCCATGAACACTACCCTAAAGTCACGCCACCCGACCAGGTCGCCGACTGGCTGCCGCTGGTGCATATCGTCATCAGCAACTTGAAAACATTTCTGCTGGGCACCTTTCATGGCGTGTCGCATCAGTACATGCAGGAATATGTGGACGAGTTTGTTTATCGATTCAATCGGCGGCGGTGGGAAAAGCAAATCCCATTGCGACTTCTGCAGGCCGCAGTCGACACGTCGCCGATGCGGCTTATCCTGACTTAAGTGCAGAGGCATATTACTTTATTATCGAGGTTGGTGGGATCTTACAGCATCTAGATCAATAGCTGTTATTGCCCTGATCCGCAAATAAAAAGTTGCAGAAAATGATAAAGCCCTGTAAAATCAGAGAGATATTGAAAAAAACGCCCAATTCGGCATTCACCCAATGGGTGAATTCGAAACGGCTCTCAGATTTCGCAAGGCTTATGAAGATTCTACCATACAACACTGCGGCAAGCTGCCACAATTTCACCTCCAGAGCCGGTCTGGTGGTGCCAGCCGAACTGCTCAAGCGCCTTGAGCTGTCACAGCTCATTGATTCGTCAATGCCCACACCCGGCAGCAATCGAGGCTACCGGCACAGCGCCATTTTCAATACCTTCATGCTGATGTTCCACGAAGGTGCGGGGTGCATCGACGATGTGCGCCACCTGCGCAGTGAACCGGCGCTGATGAAGCTGTTGGGTTTTGGGACGATTCCCTGTGCCACGACGCTGGGTGGATGGCTTCACAGAGTCGGCGACAGTCGACAGATGATCTCGGTTCTCGAGCAGGTCAACCGCGCGGTGATGAAAGCGACGCTGGGTGATCGAAAGTGCGTCACTTTGGACATTGACGCATCGGCGATTCGGTCGAAGAAAAAAGACGCGAAGTGGACGTATAAGAAGCATCGCGGGTACATGCCGATGTTCGGTCACATTGCCGAGACCGGTCAGGTGGCTGCGGCTGAGCTTCGCGAGGGCAATGTGCCGCCTGGGGCTGAGAATGTTGAGTTTTTCCGGCGCTGCCGCGCGGCGCTGCCCGAAGGGGTGGGTGTCACTCGCTTCCGGGCCGATGCCGCCTCCTATCAGGCGGGCATCATCAATGATTGCCGCGCACACGGCATCCGTTTTGCGATTCGGGCGAAGATGGACAGTGCGGTGAAGAAAACGGTACTGGACATTAAGGATGAGGATTGGAATGCGGTTGTGAATGCCGACGGTGCGGTATTGGAAGGCGAGTATCTGGCCCGTACGCTGCATGTGATGGAAGATGTGCCTGAGGCTTTCTGTCTGGTGGTGCAGAAAAAACGGGTGCGGGACAAGCTGCCGGCCGACGCTGGGATGCCTGACGGGACTGAGCAGCTGAAGATGGTTTTCAAAAATGAAGGCCTGCACCAGGTCGATGTGCAAAGTGCGGTCAGCGGCAGGTACATCTACCGGGCGATTGCGACCGATCTGGACCTGGACCGCTTCAGTGACGGCGAGATTGTATGGTGGTACAACCAGAGAGGGGACAGCTCGGAAAACCGGCTCAAGGAAATTCGCAGTGACTTCAGCGCGGCGCATCTGCCGTGCGGCGAGTTCAAAGCCAATGTCGCGTACCTGCTTCTGTCTTCGATTGCCTTCAATCTGCTTGCGCTGATGCGCATGAAACTGCCGCAGGAGTGGTATGGCGTGCGGGCGATCAGTTTCCGTCACCGACTGTATGCGATGGCCGGACAGGTGGTTCGCCATGCGCGGCAGTGGACCCTGAAAGTCAGTGCGGCCAAACTTCCTGTCCTGGAACAGTCGCTTTGGGCCATCCGCCGCTGCAGCCTGTCCTGACTTCTCATTCGTTCTGAAACGGCTTTACACTACAGATCATGGCAGTCAGTCTACTGTCAGGGACAGGCTTGCGCCGGATTTGCTGCTGAGCCGCCAGATTCGCTTCGCAGTGGGTTCAGCCGGGTAAAATGGTCACCGATTTCGGTGTGTGGCTTGATGGTTTGGAAAATCCTGGCGCTTCGAACCGCCAGAGTGCCGAAAATCTCGCCTTAGCCGCCGCTGGCAGTCTCTAACTGAGGATTAGGGTATTGGTACTCGCAATCCAACTAGAGGTGGATTAACAAGAACACGGCAGGTGGTCCAGCAACTCGTAGAAAACAAATTAACAGTTGTATCTGGATTGGCCGCAGGAATTGATACCATGGCCCACAAATCCGCGATTGAGGAAAACGGCAATACAATTGCGGTCATTGGGACACCTCTTTCATATGTCTATCCAAAAGAGAATAGTGAACTACAAAATCACCTCGCAAAGTACCTATTAGTTATTAGTCAAGTTCCGTTAATACGGTACGAATCACAGGACTATCGTAGTAACCGGAGCTTTTTTCCAGAGCGAAACGTGACGATGTCGGCACTGACTGAAGCAACAATTATCATTGAAGCCGGAGAAAAATCGGGGACACTAATTCAAGCAAAAGCTGCAGTTAATCAGAAGAGAAAGTTTTTTATTCTGGACAATTGTTTTCGAAACATTCATATCACGTGGCCAGAAAAATTCGAAAAATCAGGTGCAATCAGGGTTAAAGATTACGATGACATCGCTAAACACCTTTCCAACTAGATTCACGCAAATTGATGAACTTTCTCGTCTCAAACATATCAATTTGACCAAAGCTCAAAAGTGCTAATTCTGGGTCAATACACTACTCAAGCGAGGTTTCCAAATATCAACAATGAACGATACACTCAGTTTAGAAGAGCTAACAATCTATTGCGCCGACATCGGATCTGTCGCTAAAAAGCGTTTTGGATGGGCGCGCGTCGTCGGAGAACAAGAGCATATGTGCAACTGCATAATGGGCTTCGTCGATGACATCGCTAGCACTATAGCGAATGGGCGTAAGGTGGCACTTGGCTTCGAGTGCCCGCTTTGGGTGCCGATTCCAACGAATCCGCAATGCTTAACCAATGCCCGTCGAATAGATGGAAATCGCGCCTGGTCAGCCGGTGCGGGGGCTGCCGTGCTTGCCACTGGCATCACTCAGGTTGCGTGGATTCTTGACAAGCTGCGATCCCGATTGAATGAGCGGAGAGTCGCACTTCCACCGGTACACTTAAATTGGCTGGAGTTTGCAGGCAGCGAGTCCGCACTCTTCATTTGGGAAGCATTCGTAACGGGCAAAGCAAAAGATTCAGGGTCAGAACATGCAAAGGATGCCTTGATCGCCTGCCGTGAATTCGCTGATCGCTTGCCGGATCCCACTGAGAAGTGTAGTCCAGAACAGCAAATTCGGTCTCTGATTGGAGCCGCAATATTGTGGGCTGAATGGTCCACAGACTTGAACCTCTTGCATATGCCCTGTGTCGTTGTCCGGCCCTAAATTGGTTTCGGTCATAGACGGGTACCGATGAGGTCGTATCCTAAGGAAGCTTCAAGGAGGGTATTCGGAAAACGGGAAGCGGATTGAGGCAGTGGGTGCGAAGTTGGACAAAGTGCGCCTAATTCACGAAAAACAAATATGCCTGAATTAGTGCATCTGTTGGGTTTCATACAATGTGTTTAAATACAATTCAGACATTATGAAAGTCTTCATGAGCCATGCCCACACTGATGCCGTGCTCGCCGAACGGGTTTCGAATGCGCTAGAGAGCAAAGGCCTTGAAGTCTGGGACCCTGATCGTGACCTGTTACCGGGTGACAACTGGGCTGGTGAGACCGCGCGTGCACTTGAGGAGTCAAACGCAATGGTCGTGTTGCTCACTCCAGCCGCCGCAAACTCACCCTACGTCAAGCGTGAAATCGTGTACGCTCTGGGTGCTGCAAATTTCAAAAACCGCTTGATTCCCGTTGTCGTAGGTGATCCAGACTGCTTCCCCAAAAACGAGATACCTTGGATAGTCAAGCGAATGCCTTGGTTCAGTTTGGAAGATTCGGATTCCGAACATCCAAATGTTGAGCCGATTGCTGAGGCAATTCTCGCCCAGACGTGAAAACCCGGATTCGGAATCATAAGCGTACCGAACCAGATATTCCTATCGCACTCAAGTGCTGATCGCTTGTTCACAAGTAAAACAGCCGAAGTGTTACGTCGCCACGGTATCCCTGTCTGGTATAGCGAAACAGACATCCAAAGAGCTATGCAATGGCACGATGAAATCGGCGATGCTCTCCAACGATGTGATTGAGTTGCTTTAGTTTTCTATCCTAATGTCGTTTTTAATGTGGGTGAAAAAACTAGCCTCTCATTCGCATTCCGTCTGGATCATACGGTGCCTCAGTCAACACGCGTGTTTCGTATAAATCTCCAGCTACTTCAATCTGTAAATGCTTGTCACAGATTTCTGAAAATGATTCACCAGGTTCAAATTCGACGAGTGCAAAAGACAGCAGTTTCCCTGTTCTAGGGCCGACTGCGCCAGATGTAGTTAACCCCACAATTTCATCGTCGCACAAAACCAGCTCATCATGCAGCAACAGTGGGCGTTCCGACGTCTGAAGAAGAACTTCCAATAAAAGAAGTCTTTGGCTGACACCTTGCTCCTTTTGTCGCCGTATCGCGTCATAACCCAAATAGTCGCGATGACGTGTTCCCAATGTGTGTTCAATCCTGGCTTCAATTGGAGTCACGTCGGAATCCCATTCGTGACTCCAGTGTCCAAAACCTTTTTCTATCCGGCAGCCATCTAATGCCAGCATACCAAGGTGAGAGATTCCAAAGTCTTCACCTGCCGCTCTGATCAAATCGTAGACCATCATCGCATCATCCACTTGCATGAAGATCTCCCATCCCAACTCGCCTGCATAACTTCGTCTCAAAGCTGTTACTTCCATCCCACCAATTTTTACCTTTCGAATGTGTCCAAACGGAAATTTTTCCGTTTGCAGGTTTTCGGAGAACACGCGTTGCAGTACCTCTCTAGCCAATGGTCCCATCACTCCCAGCACTGCCTCATCTTGAGTTCGATCCTCAATTAATACGTCATCGAAATCTTCTAGAATTTGTCGCATTCGGGAAAAGTCTCGATAACGAGTGCTAGCTCCACTCACAACTCTAAAGCAGTTGGAATCAATCCGACTGACTGTCACATCGGCTTCAATTCCACCCCGTTGGTTGAGCATCACTGTGTATTTTGACTGTCCGAGGCGAATATCCATATCACCAGCACAAAGGTACTGCAAACCTTCAAGGGATTGTTTTCCCGTAATCTCAAATTTTGAAAACTGCGAGAGATCAATCAGTGCAACCGAAGCAGCCATTCGCTCTGCCTCGCGTTGGGTGATATCCCACCACGGCTGTTCACCAAAGGTATGAATAATACTACGTTCCGACTCTGATTCCGCGTACCACAACGGCACCTCCCAGTGCGGCAAACACCCAAACACAGCACCCGCAAAATTTAAACGTTCATACAGAGGGGATCGATGAAGACCCACTCGCGGCTCAGGCTGTTTGAGAGGCCAGTGCATTGCAAACTGAGTATGAACCGCCTCTTGCATGCGTAGGTGCAAGTTTTTAGTTTCATTCCATTTCGGGCTGACACGACGAATATCAACTTCCCACAGATCGAACCTGGGACGACCGTTCAATATCCACTCTGACAGTTCTCGTCCAACTCCCGCCGATGACATTACACCAACTGAATTGAATCCTGCTGCGACAAATAACCCGGGAAGTTCAGGCGTTTCACCGATTAATGGTTTTGTATCGGGTGTGAAGCTCTCCGGTCCATTCATGAACATTTGGATTCCCGTTGACTCCAAAACCGGCATCCTCTCAACAGCAGCTTGCATAAACGGTTCAAACTGATCCCAGTCTTCAGCAAACATCAGAAATCCACCATCTGCAGGAATCTCTGATGTCGGATTCCAGATCTTGGCATCTTTTTCAAATCCGCCAATCACCATCTTTCCTGTATCTCCCTTGAGATACACACCGCGATCCAAATCACGCACAACAGGTACGGGTTCGCGCAACTGATCAATCGGCTCTGTCACCACGTACATGTGTTCAACAGCCTGTAGCGGAACATTGACACCAACATTCGCAGCCAGCGTTCGAGACCACAGGCCGGCACACAATACAACCCGATCGCAGTCAATCCTATCACCATTCAAAAGGGCGATGCCTTTGAGCTTACCGTTATCAGTCTCAATTCGTTCAACTGGTTGTTCCTCCTCGATCAGCCCACCCAACTGTTTGATTCCTGAAGCATAAGCTGCACATAAATCAACTGGTGAAACCTGCGCATCTTCATCAACCCAGAGCGCTCCAGCTAAGTCATCTACACGCAGATGTGGTGCTACTTGAGTCACTTCCTGAGGGCTGACCATTTCAACCCCTAAACCGACTCGACCTCCCATGGCATGAATCCTTCTAAGTTCGGTGAGCCTTTCATAATTTTGCGCCAGCCAAAGACCACCGGTTTGCCGATATCCTGTTGACTTTCCTGTCTCATTTTTGAGTTCCGGGAACAGGTGTCCCGCGTACATTGCGATTCTTGTCATGTTTAGGGAAGATCGCAGCGGTCCTACGATACCCGCAGCATGCCAGGAGGTGCCGCTTCCGATTCGGTTTGCTTCAAATAGCCGAACTGAGCAACCACCCATTTGAAGCAAATGGTAGGCAACCGAGAGTCCAACTGCACCGCCACCAATAATCGCGATATCAATGTTTCCATTCACCGATCAAATCTCAATGTAGTATCCCAAATGAACATCGCCATTTTAGTTAAGCGATTGTTGGTATCGGTCCGCAATTCTTGAGAATTGGTGCTTGTAATTCTGAGGACATGAACCTGTTTTATATTCTCAGAAATTCATCCCATAGCAACCTGTCATATACAATTCTGAACGTGAAAAGTTCGACGGAAAAATCCGCACGTCGCAGGACGGGAGGACGTCAATCCAAACGCGAGCGACGCCGGCAAGGCAACGCTTTTGGCAATAGCAGCCCCTACATTCAACGTCATGTCGGAAGAATCGGTCTGCTGGACGACGCTGGCTTGTCGCTTATTGAGAAAAATGCCGATCGAATTCTGGATCAGATCGGCATGGATTTTCGAGATGATCCCGAAACGTTAGACATCTTTAGCCAGGCTGGTTGCAGAGTATTAGGTGAGCGAGTTCGATTTGAACCCGGATTTTGCCGCGAGGTCATTCAAAATTCAGCACCTCGGCAATTTACCCAGTATGCAAGAAACCCAGCCCGATCCGTCAAAATCGGCGGTAAAAACTCCCTATTCTGTCCAAGCTTTGGCTCACCATTTGTCCACGATATGGATCGCGGCAGGCGATACTCAACATGCGAAGACTTTGAGAATCTGACGCGGCTACATTACATGCTGGACAGCGTTCACCACTCAGGAGGAGTCGTTTGCGAACCTGTCGATTTACCAGTGTCCGAACGTCACCTCTTCATGGCTAAAACTCATTTGAAACTGAGTGATAAGCCGTTTATGGGTGCAGTGACAGCGCGCGAGCGGGCTGCTGATACCGTTGAAATGGTGCGAATCGTATTTGGTGAAAAGTTTGTCAATGAAAACTGTTGCCTGTATAGCGTTGTCAACACCAACGCACCACTTGTGCTCGACGCAACCATGCTCGAAGCACTCAAAGTCTACGCCAAAGCCAATCAAGCGGTCGTTGTCTCGCCCTTTGTTCTTGGCGGTGCCATGAGTCCAGTGTCAGTTGCAGCAACACTCGCGCAGGTTCTAGCGGAAGTTTTGGCTGGACTTTGTCTCATTCAACTGATAAGGCCCGGTGCACCTGCCGTATTTGGAACTTTCTTCAGTCCAATTTCCCTGCAATCCGGCGCAACAACCTTCGGCACACCAGAAGGCATGCAGTTTCAGATGTGCGCCCGTTCGCTTGCCGATCGCCTAGGCGTACCCCTGCACTCAGTTGGTGCACTCACTGCGTCTAAAGTTCCCGATGCACAAGCCGCATACGAAAGTGCAACTCAATTGATTGGCTCCTTCATGGCTGGCACACACTTTATCATTCATGCCACTGGTTGCTTGGAGAGTCTGTTGACTGTCGGCTACGAAAAAGTGATTATGGACGCAGACCGCTGCGCAATGCTGGCAGCATTTGCAGACAAAGTCGACCTGTCAGACGAAGCTCAGGCCTGGGACGCATTTGAAGAAGTCGAGCCGGGACATCACTTTCTGGAAGCTGGTCACACGCAGCGAAATTTCGAGACCGCTTTCTTTCAGTCGTCGGTTGCAGACAACAAATCATTTGAGCAGTGGCAAGCGGAGGGATCAAGCTGGCAGCATCAGCGCGCCAATGAAACATGGAAAAAGATGCTCAATGAATATCAGCCACCACCCATTGAATCAGATATTGCGGAGGCTCTTGATGAATTCGTCTTGCGACGCCTCAAGGAAATTCGCAATCAATAAAGAGGTATCCAATGACACTTGAAATCGACTGGTCTTACGATGCGGTTGTCCAACGACGGGAAAATTACTACGCCGCCTCGCAAAGAAAGTTTCAGCCATACCGTAAGCCACTGATCGTGAAACGCGGCCAGGGGCAGTATTTGTGGGATGAGGACGACAACCGTCTGATTGACCTCTTGGGAATGAATGTATGCATTTCTGTCGGCCATGCTCATCCGGACGTGGTTCGTGCTGCAAGTGAGCAGGCAGCCGTACTGCCACACTGCACAACGATGTTCTATCACCCGGTGCCAGCTCACTTTGCTGAGGAATTGGCGGCAACCATGCCTGATGGATACGATTGGGTTGTGCACTTTACCAATAGCGGTGCTGAAGCGATTGACCTGGCACTGATGATGGCACGAACCTATACCGGTAGGAGCGACATAGTTTCCCTACAGGGTGGATATCACGGGCCAACATATGGCGCCCAGTCTATTACGGGAATATCGGGGTTTCGACATGATGTCAATTTGCCTGGCCACGTGCAGTTTGCTCTCTCACCAAATCCCTATCGAAGCGAGTTCGGAGACAACACCGAGCGCTATCTGACATCGCTCGAAAACACGATTCGATACAACACCTCAGGTAAGATTGCCGCGATGGTGGTCGAACCGGTACAAGGATACGTTGGGATCATTCCAATGCCCGAAGGATATATTGCCGGTGCTGCTGAGCGAATACGCGCTGCCGGCGGCATCATGATTTTGGATGAAGTGCAAGCGGGATTCGGTCGGACCGGAGATTCTTTCTGGAACTTTGAACAGCATGGGGTAGTACCTGAAATTGTTGTTGCGGCAAAGGGTATCGGCAATGGCTACCCATTGGGTGCAGTCATTGCACAAAAGGAAATTGCAGAACCCATGGCGGAAAAATTCCTGTTTCACACCTACGGTGCAAATCCGATGAGTTGTGCTGCCGGACGCGCAGTTCTTGAGGTAATCGAACGGGAGCAGCTACAGCAAAACGCCAAGATAGTTGGAAAACAGTTGTTCGACGGGTTATCAGGTCTCATGCACGACCATCCAACTATTGGAGATGTACGCGGCAGGGGCCTCATGATTGCAGTTGAACTCGTCAAAGACCGACAAAGTAAAGAACCTGCACCTGAAGAGACGGCCATCGTGTTCGAGGAAACTCGATTTAACGGGCTTGTAACCAGTAAAGCCGGGCCGGATCGAAGTGTATTGAGACTGGTTCCACCTCTGTGCCTGTCAACCGAAGATGTACCCGAAATTGTCCAGTCGATGGACCGATCGTTTGCGGCACTGAGCGAATGATCTGATTCAGGCTTAAAGTGTCAGGCCTATAAGCTTGATAACAGTTCTGACTGTAAGTCCTGCGCGTACTCTGGAATCTTCAAGAACTGAAGAAAAAACTGCCGATCAAACGGTCCGGATTAAGCGTAAACACTCCGGCAACGACAGCTCCGATAAAGCAGCCAATCATGGCTAAGAAGTGTGCTCGACGATTTCCTCGGCGAATCATGATAATCGCATAAACCATTGATAACAGTGTGAAAGCAGAAAGTGCATGAATTGCACTGAACTCTCCATGATTCAGATCGCGCAGGCTAAATGATCCCACAGCTACCAAAGTCATCAGTCCAACCCATATCCTTCCCATGAGTTTGTGACGCGGAGTTCCCTTTGTCATGCTCAAGATAAAGATACCCAGAATTACCACGCTGAGCGCAAACGCGATGTGAGTGCCGACCATGAGAGCGTACATTAAAATCCTCCTAGCAAAATTCGTGTCCAGTATATGCAAGAGAAGTGATGCAGCTGTGAAAATATCGTCACTTCGATTGCTCAAATCGTACTGATTGTGTGCGCTGGCCGTTTCAGCAACCTGTTTTTAATGAAATGAATCCGTGTCTATGGAAATTAGGAGCAAATTGAGATCGCGTTATCGAGGCGCTATGCTGGGTCTGGCAACTGGAGATGCACTAGGCACGACTCTCGAATTCTGCTCTCCTGGAGACTTTGATCCGATTGACGAAATGGTTGGTGGCGGACCGTTTGGGCTTGAGCCAGGACAATGGACTGATGATACGTCAATGGCATTATGTCTGGCTGAGAGTCTGGTTGAGAAAGGCGGATTTGACGCCGAAGATCAAATGCAGCGGTATGTACGCTGGTATCGCACGGGGTACATGAGCAGTACGGGAAAATGCTTTGATATAGGAAATACAATCAGATTCGCCTTGCAACGTTTTGAGAACGGAGCAGATCCCTTTGCCGGTTCAACGGATCCTTCTTCTGGAGGAAATGGTTCACTCATGCGGCTGGCACCTATAGCACTTGCATTTGCGAGTGAACCCGAACAAGCTATTCATTATGCTGGAGAGAGTTCTCGAACTACACATGGTGCCCCAGAGCCGATTGATGCATGCCGCTACTATTCGGGATTGATCGTCGGTGCGTGCCAGGGATGTTCTAAGGACGAATTGTTGAGCAATTACTTCAGTCCGGTTGATACTCATTGGCAGCGAGATGATTTATCACCGAGAATCAGTCAGATTGCGGCAGGGTCGTTTAAGAAAATGCAACCACCGGAGATTATTGGCGGCGGTTATGTCGTCCATGCGCTTGAGGCAGCACTATGGGCCTTTTGGAATACTAACAGTTTTAAGGAAGGTGCACTCCGTGCAGTAAATCTCGGAAATGACGCGGATACTACAGGAGCGATTTATGGGCAATTCGCAGGTGCATATTATGGCGTTGAAGAGATTCCCAAGAGCTGGCGAAAGAAACTTGCCATGTGCGAGCGGATTATTAATATGGCTGATCAGCTTTTAAATTTGTCTTCACAACTCCAAGAGTAAGCACATGTATTTAATTTTTATGCCTCTGCACTTAAGTCAGGATAAGCCGCATCGGCGACGTGTCGACTGCGGCCTGCAGAAGTCGCAATGGGATTTGCTTTTCCCACCGCCGCCGATTGAATCGATAAACAAACTCGTCCACATATTCCTGCATGTACTGATGCGACACGCCATGAAAGGTGCCCAGCAGAAATGTTTTCAAGTTGCTGATGACGATATGCACCAGCGGCAGCCAGTCGGCGACCTGGTCGGGTGGCGTGACTTTAGGGTAGTGTTCATGGCTTTTGGAAATCACCCGCAAGCCGCTGAACGCATCGGATCGAACGCTGGCGCCGGCACAGAGTCTGGAACAGAACTGTTCCACCGTCTGGGAATTGACCGAATCCACCACGCGGGCGTGCATGAAGCCGGCGCCCTGGCCGTTATTCTGCACCGCAAACAACACCGGTTTGCGCCCTTGTGCGCCGCGTCCGCGCTTTCCCGGGCGCTTACCTCCCACATAGGCATCATCCAGTTCGATCAGTCCGTCCAGCAGATAGCGGCGATCACGGTCAGCCATGGCGGCTCTGAGCTTTTGCAGCATCAGCCGTGCGGTTCTCCATTCGACGCCGATCATCTTCGACAGCCGAAGTGCGGAGATGCCGCCTTTGTCGGTGCCAACCAGGTAAATGGCGGCAAACCACTTGGTCAGCGGCACCCGGCTGCGGTCGAACATGGTGCCGGCCGTGACCGAGGTTTGACGCCGGCAGCGCTTGCACTCGTGCAATGCGCGACTTTTGACATGGTAAGCCTGGTCATGATCACATCTCGGGCAGCGGAAGCCGTCCCTGCCCCAGCGAACCTGTTCCAGCAGCCTTCTGCAGGCCTGCTCAGTGGCGAATTTTCGGGTCCATTCAAAATAACTGATTTCGTCTTGTTTCATGTTAATCTTTATTACATAATATCAATGGTTTATGACATGAAATTATACTTCATCCAATCTCGGAATTCTGAGTTAAATGCAGAGGCATATTAATTTTTTTTCAATCCCTGTAAATTGTGGATTTCATCACTTCAATATGGGCGGAAAAGGCACCGTAATTTACAGATACGCCAGCAAAATCCCGCCAAATACCATCGCGCCAAACCAACTGTTACCCAAAAACGCCGCAAAGAACTTTTTTCGGTTATCCTCTCGACAGGAGTACTGATGCCAGATACTGACAAGTAATGCCCCACAAAGGCCAAGATAGTAGTAGCCATCAAGGTTCTCCAAGAATCCAACCACCCCTAGTATGATTAGCGTTGCTACCTGACAAAGCCCAATCACCAGACGGTCATTTGTCCCGCTGATCGTGGCTAGTGACTTTACCCCGATCCTTAGATCGTCGTTTCGGTCGACCATCGCATAAAAAGTGTCGTAAGCACCGGCCCAGGCAATATTTGCCAAAAGAATCAGCCATCCAACGATTGGAACGGTATCAAGATGCGCTGCAAATGCGATAGGAATCCCCCAGCCAAATGCGATACCGAGATAGAACTGCGGCAAACCTGATACTCTTTTCAGAAATGGATATGACGCAGCGAGGAATAGCCCAACAAATGCCAATATTATGGATAGGCGGTTAAGAAACAGAACCAGTATGAATCCGACTAAGCAGAGACATACAAACAGAGTTAGTGCTTCTCGGACTGACACCTCCTTAGTCGCAAGCGGCCGGTCCTTGGTCCGTTCCACATGGGGATCAAAATTTCGATCTGCAAAGTCGTTAATTACACATCCAGCAGAACGCATCACAAAGACTCCGATGATCATGATTAAAACGATTCGAGGCTGCGGTTGCCCATCGCCCGCTATCCATAATGCCCACAAAGTGGGCCACAAGAGCAATAGACTCCCGATGGGCTTGTCAAGCCGCATCAATCGAGCATAGGCACCAAGTCGTCTAGACAGCACTGTACTGTCCCTCTCGAATGGTCCAGCGTCGAATCAAAGGATCAATCAACTCTGGATGTTGTTCCAGTATCAAGTCAGCTGCCTTGATCACATCACTGAGCAGACCCCGATCACGCGAAATTTCTGCAATTCGAAAGATCTGAGCACCAGTTTGTCGAGTGCCAAGAAGTTCACCGGCACCTCTGAGGTCGAGGTCTTTTTCCGCGATCTTAAATCCATCCGTCGTTTCTCGCATGACCTGCAATCGACTTCGCGACATCTCCGAAAGCGGTTGTTTGTACAACAATGTACACAGCGCTTGTGAAGCACCGCGACCGACCCGCCCCCGCAGTTGGTGCAACTGGGCAAGCCCAAGCCGTTCAGAGCTCTCAATAACCATCAGACTTGCGTTCGGTACATCCACACCTACTTCTATAACCGTTGTCGCAACCAGTACATCGATCTCACCTTTCCTGAATTTGGTCATGATCTTGTCGCGTTTATCGCTTTTGATCCGACCATGAATCAATGCGATGCGTCGGCCCGGTAACGATTGGCGAACAAATTTCTCAGCCTCAACTGCGGATTCAACGTCAAGTACTTCTGATTTATCGATCAAAGGGCAAACCCAATACGCCTGCTGCCCGGACGCACACACTGCATCAACTCTTTGGATCGCATTCATACGATGATCGCTGGCAAAAATCTCAGTTTTGATCGGTATGCGGCCGGGAGGGAGTTCAGTAATGCTTGATACGTCAAGGTCTGCATAAAATCCCATTGCAAGAGTCCGTGGTATCGGTGTTGCCGTCATTACCAACTGGTGCGGCACCTGCTTATCTACCACACCCTTTTCTCGCAGTGCAAATCGCTGACCTACTCCAAATCGATGCTGCTCATCAACGATGACCAACCCCAGGCTTTTAAATTCCACGCCTTCTTGAAACAGAGCATGAGTACCGATCACGATTTTGGCCTGCCCAGTTTTCATTCCTCGTTCGACCTGTTTTCTCACCTTTTGAGTTAATCGTCCGGTTAATACCTGCACATCAATACCTAACGGCGAAAACCAATCGTAAAAAGATTTCAAATGTTGATCTGCCAAGAGTTCCGTTGGAGCCATAATCGCTACCTGATGTCCGGAGTCGACAACCCACGCAGCAGCTGCAGCAGCCACCAGCGTTTTACCAGAACCAACATCTCCCTGAACCAGACGCAACATCGGCGAAGAACTTCGTAAATCAGTGATGATTTCTCGAATCACCGTTCGTTGAGATTTCGTTGGCGTAAATTTCAGGGAATCGCGTAGCCGTTTCGAAAGATCTCCCTCTGGATTCATGCTAGGCGCGTCTGCAGCCTGCCTGATCTTTTTCTGCTGACGTCTGGCAACTTGGAACGAAACCAACTCCTCAAAAATCAAACGCCGCATTGCAGGCAGACTGGAAAAATCCTGTCCCTCTTGATGATCATCGATTTTAGGCGTATGAATATCTTCGAACGCTAGTTTCATATCACTCAATCCATTCGCCCTGATTACCGCCTTGGGCAATAGGTTAGGAACGGTCAAATTCTTACAGTACTCCAAAGCGGACAGGACGATGTTACGCATCATCCCCTGCCCGATTCCTTCTGTCAGGCCGTAGACCGGAGATAATCGATCAGCCTTCTGTATTGTTGGCGAATATTCATAAACAGAATATTCAGGATGAGTCATTTGAAGGCCCCGCCCCATAAGTCGTACCTCGCCGAAGCACTGAATCCAGCTGGCGCGTTCCAGATAATATTTTTGCTGGTTGGAGAAATGAAAAAGAACCATTTTCATACTCCCGCCGTCATCCCGAATTTTGACCGTCAGCGATCGGCTCGGGCGGTAAGACTGACGAGTGCGGGAGCGACGAAAGTTTTCTTCTACCGAGGTAATCCGACCAACTACTAGAGCGAACTCCCTGTCAACCAAGGATTTGATCGGTGTAATTCGGGTTTTGTCCTGGAAACGGTAAGGGAAATGAAACAGTAAATCCTTTACCTGAAAAATATTCAGCTTCTCCAGGGTCGATGCGACTTTTGGCCCGACTCTCGGAAGTACCGAGATCGGGTCTTCTTCAGGATGAGAATTCTTGACCTGCTCCACCTATTCCGGGAGAGCCACGATAGCTTCCACTTCAACTCCAACGTTTTTGGGTAGCGACGCAACTCCGACTGCAGCGCGGGCCGGATAGGGCTCATTGAAAAATTCACCCATTACTTCGTTAACGATGGGAAAGTTTCCGAGATCGACCAGATAAACCATCAGTTTAACAATATGATCGGAACTGGCACCCGCAGCTTCAGCAACCGCCAACAGGTTCTGGAAGACCTGAACAATTTGCGCGCGGGCATCACCTGAAACGATTTCTTGAGTGCTCGGATCTAGCGGGATTTGTCCAGAAATGTAAAGCGTCCCCGCGTGCTTTACCGCTTGAGAATAAGCACCGATTGCGGCGGGCGCATTGTCTGTTGTAACGATTTGTCGAATTGGCATCCTTTCACCCATACCAGATTGCAAAAAACAGAGCGGTTGATCACGAACCACTAACAGTCGAAAGCAGCAGTCCAAGTGATTTCTTGTATAGCGAGGATTATATATTTTTGAGTTTATTCCTCAATGACACGCAGTCCGAATAAGGTCAATTGAGTCTTACCCGTTCGACACTATTGACGCGTTTGTTTCTCTCTATGTTCTCTGCGATTGCATTGAGGTGCTCAAGGTTCCTGACCTGAATATCACATATCACCATTGCATCGTTTTCCGATGTCGATGTATTACAGCTTGCGATATCTGCGTCATGGCTTGAGATGCTACTGGTAATGCTGGCCAGTACCCCCGTTACGTTCTGACAGTTGACCCGAAGCGTAACACGGTACTCACCCTTTGGCTCATCTGCCCAATTAAGCTTTTGCCAGAATTCGGGGGCGAGCTTGGAATGTCGTACGTTCAAACAGTTCTGGGTGTGGACCACGATTCCGCGTCCTACGTTGAATGCGCCTACGATCGGCTCACCAGGAACCGGAGAACAACACTTAGCGTACTGTACACCTAGCCCTTCTGTGCCCTGAATTGAGATCACTTCAGACGCCTTTGAATTGGAATTGAGAAATGTAGATGGAAATAACTGACCAATGACTGCAGCAGCGAATCGTTCACCAGTAGCTATCTCCGAAAGGATATCGTTCCATGATTCGGCACCAAATCGCGCTGCCAACTCATTTTTCATTTCATTGGTAACTTGATTTTGCTTGATTTTGAACTTCTTCAACTTCACCTTGAATAGCCGTTCCCCCATCTTGACGAGGTCTTTGGATGACATATCTTTCAGTGCGCGGCGAATCGCGTACCTGGCATCACCCGTTGCAGCGAATTCCAGCCACGCTGGATCTGGACGACTAAAACGACTTTTATGAATTTCGACCATGTCACCGTTATTCAAAACGGTATGCAGTGGCACTGGATGATCATCAATTTTTGCTGATGTTGTACCGTTGCCGACAGCTGTATGGATGGAATAGGCAAAATCAATCACTGTTGCGCCTTTCTTCAGCTGCTTTATGTGACCTTTCGGTGTGAAGACATAAACATAGTCTGAAAACAGTTTCAGGTCGAGATTTTCGAGATAGTCTGCTGGGGACTTGTGCTCTTCCAATGAATGAATGACCTCTTGAAACCATTGGATACTCGGCAAATTGGTATCTTCCTCAACGGTTGGAGCGCCTTTATAGGCAAGGTGGGATGCAACACCAGATTCTGCAATCCTGTGCATCCCCTCAGTGCGGATTTGAAACTCAATAGCCCGCCCGAAAATTCCATGTACCGTCGTGTGTAGCGACTGGTAGCCGTTGATTTTGGGAATGGCGATATAGTCGTTGAACTCACTGGTTACCGGCTTGAATAGATTGTGAATCAGTCCTAAAACTCGATAGCAGTCATCTTCAGTCTTGACGATGACCCGAAAGGCAAATACGTCTGACACGTTCCTGAGTGAATTGCCTTTTTTCCGCATTTTTTCATAGATTGCTCGAATTTCCTTGACGCGCCCGGTCACTTCGCCTTCAATTTGCCTTTTATCTAATTCTTGTTGAATAGTGGAAGTGTGATTGGAAACAGCCTGTTCAACCGAAGTATTCTTGAACCCTTTCTTGATTGCATCATTAATGACTTTATAGCGCTTCGGATGCAAAGCTCTGAAGCACAGTCTATCCATTTCGCGCCGCCAACTCCCAATCCCAAGCAAATGAGCGATCGGAATGTAAATATTCTCGGTTTCTTTTACGATGCGTTCAATCTTTTCCCGACGGTGAACAGTCACCGACTGCAGGTTATGCATTCGATCCGCCACTTTGATCAAGATTACCCTGACGTCGCTTGCAGCAGCGAAAAACAGGCGACGAAGATTTTCGACTTGGGCGTGCTCAGGTGACTCAAAGCCTAATCTGTCCAGCTTGCTGACACTACCAACTAGCCCGGCAATTTCTTCACCGAATTCCCGAGCCAGTTCTTCCTTGGTAATTTTTGTATCTTCCAGCGTATCGTGAAGCAGTGCAGCAATGATGGTACTGCTGTCGAGTCTTTTCTCGGCGAGAAGCGCTGCGACACTGAGGGGGTGGTTGATGTACTTTTGACCTTCTAAGCGGCGTTGACCATCGTGTGCAGCCGCACTAACTGCGTAGGCCTTTTTTATTTTTTCAATGTGGGGTTCGCTGAGATATTCTCTCAGCATTTTGACGAGCTTTCTAAACTGAGCTTCTTCCCGCTCAGGAATTCCTATTGCACTTCGAAGCGCTGCGAAGCTATTCCAGGACGTTCTGCTCAGAGTGCTCGCTATCAGGGTCCGTTTCGTCTGCTGCTTGTTCGACGCTCGACTCGGGTTCAACTTCTGCCTCCGCGTTCACCTCTTCGGACGCCTCCATCTCCATCAACGCTTCCACTGCTTCTACAGTTTCATCTGATTCCTCAGTCTCGTCTGATTCTTCAGACTCGTTCCCAGCAGCAATTTCCTCCAACGGAGGCAACTCAAACGGGTTAGTCACGATTGGCGTGTCATCTTCGTCTAGAATTGCAGCGGTCACCAAGCCTTCGGCTATTTCACGCAAAGCGATCACGGTATTCTTGTCATTGTCCCGGTCAACCATGGGCTCGGCTCCACCGGCCAATTGTCGAGCTCTTTTCGTTGCAATCAGAACTAGCTGAAAGCGATTCTCGACTTTTTCCAGACAATCTTCTACTGTAATTCTTGCCATATTAACCTCAGAAATCGAAACAATTTGCGTGAAAATGATGGGGCGATACGCAAATTTGGATGTTACTAAATTATAACTAGACTACGAATGCTAGAACATCTATTAAATCGGATCAATTTGTAAGAGTTTCAAGTGAAATCAACAGCAAACGAAACAAATTTTGTCAAAGTGAAAGTGTGGGATTTATTTATCCGAATCTTTCACTGGCTGCTTGCGGTACTCATCGTGGTGATGCTGGTGAGTGCAAATTTCGGGTACTTCGACATCCACATCACCACAGGAAAAACCATCGTTATTCTTGTGATTGCCAGGCTGATCTGGGGAATTGTGGGAAGTTCCAATGCTCGGTTGACTGCCTTGGTCTTCAAACCGAGTGCGTACATCAATTACATTAAGACACTGTCCCAAAGAAAACCCGGATACAGTCTCGCACACAGCCCAATTGGTTCACTCGCTGTTATAGCGCTTCTGGGATTTCTGGTCTTCCAGCTGACAACAGGACTGTTTGCAGCTGATGTAGATGGATTGGTCGAAGGTCCGTTTGCTTACTATATCAGCTACGAACTTAGCCGAACCGCGAGTGATCTGCACCTACAGAATGTCGATTGGCTTATTTCGATCATCGTGCTGCACATTGCAGCGAACCTGTTCTACTATTTTTACAAGCGTGACAATCTGATCAAGCCGATGTTTACCGGCAGTCGGTCAGTGCCAAAAGACAAGTCCCAAAACCCGCCGCGACTTGCCTCACCATTGCGAGGGTTAATTGTGACGGCAATTGTCGCGGCGATTATGATCTGGATCTATGTGCAGTATGGATAGAGAGTCAGCTATTCCTTCGGTTGTCGAAATTGAGAATGACAGCCTTTACAACCGTCTCCACCTAAGCTCTTGACTGCTTGGCCGATAGCACCTTTGTCACCGGAATCAAACGCGGCTTCAACGGCCTTGGCAGGCTCGACAAGCGCTTCTGCTGCTGCTACAAAATCAGACCATTCTTCCCAGATATTTGATTTCGCTTCACTTTCCAAATTTTGTTCCAAACCGGTATCTTTGGAGAACAGACCTGGAATTTCACCCGCTCTTGCGGCTATTTCAGCGGCCATGCCACCTAATTCCAATGGCTCACCCTCGTCTCGTTTCAGGAAATTGGAAAATGCTCTCATACTGCCGCCCATGCCTTTCATAAAATCTGATCGGGCGGCGTACACAGCTTCTGCTTCCTCAGCCGAAGCGACTGTTCCTGGCATCGAATCGGCCTGAAGTGTGGAAATTGAGAATACGGCTGGCATCAATAAACCAACAGCAAGGTATTTGAAAATACGCATGATGCGACCTCTTTCAATGATTGAATTAGTAAGATACATTCTATATTGAAATTAAATTTTTTGTGCTTTGGGTCACTGAATTACCAGTAGCCAATTGAAGCTAACGTTCTTTTATGTCATCTTTTACGGAACGATATCAAAGCGAAATCGAAGCGCTGCGTCAAAAAAGTCGCACCCGTAAGCTGTCCCTAGGTGAGGGAGCGGATTTCACCTCAAATGATTTTTTGGCTTTAAGTGAGTCAGATTCAATTCGTAAAGCGGTAAGGGATGCACTTGACCGTGGTGTACCACTCGGGTCTGGAGGGTCTCGCCTCCTGCGCGGTAATCATACAGCGCACATCGAACTTGAAGAGAAGGCTGCCCACTTTTTCAACTGCGTAAAATCGTTATACTTCGCGAATGGATATAGTGCGAATTTCGCGCTTCTCACTTCACTTCCCAAGAGACACGACCTGATCGTTTTTGACGCATTGTCGCACGCGAGCATCCGAGAAGGAATATCCGCATCATTCGCCAAATCTGTCAAAGTTCCACACAACGATGTCAATGCAATAGAAAAGGCTCTATCCAAGTGGCATTCGACCCGCTCCCGAAACTCACTGGCATGGATTGCAGTGGAAAGTCTCTACAGTATGGATGGCGATTTTGCACCACTCGCCGAACTGATTGAAATAGCTGAACGTTTTGATTCAATGCTGCTAGTTGACGAAGCACATGCTACCGGTGTCTGGGGTAGGCACGGTCGCGGTCTGACGGAACCCTACGAAAATCATCCCAATCTGATTGCAGTCCATACCTGTGGTAAGGCGCTGGGGGCGGCGGGTGCACTGGTGTGTACATCTGCTACGCTAATCAATTTCTTAATCAACAAGTCTCGGCCATTCGTTTACTCCACGGCACCACCTCCGATTAATGCGATCGCTGTCAGTGCGGCACTAGACCTGATTGATGCTGAACCGGAAAGGCGAGACCAGCTTCACGAATTGATTGCACTTGCGAATCACCAAATGGAGAGCAAATTCGAAATGAAAGGTAGCGGGAGTCAAATCATCCCGTTCATTGTTGGTGCAGACAACCATGCTATTCAAGTAGCAGAGGCCATGCAAAATGCAGGTTTTGATGTGAGGGCCATTCGCCCGCCAACTGTTCCAGAAGGTACCGCTCGCCTTAGAATCTCCATCACTTTAAATATTGAAGAACGCGACATACTTCGGTTTTTTGACACTTTGTATGAAGTAAAACACTCGCTAAATATCAGTTAATCATTAATTCACACCATGACATCCGACTCAAAACAATCAACTCATGGTTTCCTGGTGACCGGAACCGATACAGGCATCGGCAAGACCGTCGTTTCGGCGATGTTAGTGCGTGCGCTGAACGCCTCCTACTTCAAACCTGTTCAGGCAGGATTGGACGAACCGACGGACACGGATGCTGTTAAAGACCTATCCGCGATGCCGAAAGATCGATTTTTTCCAGAGTGTTATCGTCTGAAAGAGCCAGCCTCACCGCACCTGTCCGCCGCAATGGAAGGAATTGAGATCGACATCGATCGTTTGCAATTGCCAAGATCTGAACATTCTCTGATTGTAGAAGGGGCGGGTGGTGTAATGGTGCCACTTACAAACTCGGTATTGTTCATCGAGGTGTTTGCCAAATGGCAGTTGCCGACCATTCTTTGTGCTCGAACCTCACTCGGAACAATCAACCACACCCTGCTCAGTCTCGCTGCACTTCGTGATTGGAAAGTACCCATACATGGTGTCATCTTTGTTGGCGACGCGCATGAAGAAAACGAATCGATCATTCCACGCTTTGGCGATGTCAAACACTTGGGTCGCGTACCCTTTTTGAATCCGCTAGATCAGAACTCTCTATCGAGGGTGTTTGAAGAAAACTTCAATCTGAACGATTTTCAGAGCGACGTGTGATGTTGTGAAAATTGATTCAACTTAATCTGATTGACTTTGCAGCAACATTCGTAAATTTGGTTCGTGTGCTGGAGTGAACGGCGAGTTGCTATTGCAACAACTCGTAATGAAATTCAGTAGCCTAGTTCAGGTCTTACCGGATTCAGCAATGGTTCACCCGTAAGGAAGAGTTGCAGGTTGCGAAAAAACAATCCCAATGTCATCGGTATGTAGGAATCCCCGTCATCAGCCGAAATATGGGGCGAAACTATCAGGTTCCTGGTGCTCCAAAGTCTTGAGTCCGCCTCGACAGGTTCAGGGTCAAAAACGTCCAATATGGCGCCACCGAGCGTACCTTCATCCAATTTGTCACATAGCGCGTCATAATCCATAACTGATTCACGCCCAATGTTGATTATTCCTGCGGTTGGTTTCATCAGGTTGAGTCGTTCACGCGACATAAGGCCTCGGGTCTGTGGGGTATCAGGTGTCGCGATCAGCAAGTAGTCAGCATCAGGCAGCACGTCATCAAGTTGAGCGGTTGTCACCACCTGATCACATCCTGCCACCGGATTTCCGGAACGGTTGACGCCAATTACTTCCACTCCCAGCTGCTTTACCTTTTTAGCTGCAGAACCACCCAGCGTACCCGTTCCCAAAATTACCAACGTTTTCCCGGCAATTGGTGAAGAGTAGAGAGAATCGTAAACTGCGTTGCGCTGATTGAATGCTACTGCGGGCATGTGTGTGTGCAGCATCAATACGGCCATCAGACCAAATTCGCCCGCTTTAGCACCATGCACGCCCTTGTTATTGGTCAATGTAACCTGTTGCGGCAACCATGTAATTGGCAGCAGATGCTCAACACCAGCGCCAATGCAGTGAATCCAACGCAGACGAGGTGCAACACTACTGAGATTCTCGGTTGGTAAATCCCAAGTCAACAAGATATCCGAGTCAGCCATGGACGATGTAAAGTTGTCAGTATCCCAATCGATAAAGTAATCGACCTTGCCGACAAGATCTGGAAATTCTGTTAGCGCGGCATCAATTCGCTCACGCGAGATGGTGAAGACGGCCTCACCCTCGGGTGTGTTAGGAAAAGAACCTGGCTGCCAGCGGTTGTTCTTGACATGCACCTTCAACTGGAGCAACTCCGTTCAATCAACTTCGTCTGCTTCCAGTTTCTTGAGACGCGAAACAATTTCATCGTCTCGATTCCCTTCATTCAATTCTTCAAGATCGAACTGCATTTCCATCACTACTGAGCCAATGCGGCCCAGATACATCCAATCGTCTTCACCAATTTTCGGCGGCAGAGTTAAAACGGTATCTTGTCCATAGGTTTTAACAATGCTGTCACTCGAATTGAACGGTTGAGGCGGCTCGACCTGATTGACCAAAGCGCGAACCTGATTTCGCACGCGTCTGCGATAAAGGGTAACGCCACGATCAGTTGGCATCAGATTCTCACCCTTATGGGTTGATATGACACCCATCCCCTCGACTGCCTCGGAGTCTCCCGGAAAGCGTTTCCTCTCTTCGAGGCTACGATCAAGGATTTCGCCCTGCTCAATCATCTCGTGCCCTTCTCTGGTGTTGTATTCATGCGGGTCCCAGCGACTACCGAAGTTGGCCCAAGCGTAAACTATTGAATTTTCATCATCCACCGGTACGACCCACCGGGTGAAACAGGAACGTCCAAAATAGCATTGCCGCGTGCCGTCGACAGCAAAAGCTGAACCAGCCTGAGTGAAGTTGGGAAGAATTAACTCATTAACTCGAACCCATACATTGTCACCGACACGTCGGGTCGAAGAGCCTAAGAAATGATTGTTATTCCGCTCATAGAACTTCAGCACACCCTCTGCCTTCATGCCTTCTGAAAACTGTGGATGACTATTCCGACTGTGCAGATAAGTCGTGTGAGTAGGATCCATAATCGCATCCAGTACCTGAATCCAGTTGCATCTGTAAGGCGCCTTGTAGGTTGTGCTAGTCATGTCATCGTAGATGCATGCGTCATATATTGGGAAATCCGGTTGCCGGTCGGGAGGCCCCATATAAGTAAAAACCAACCCGCGAAATTGGATGACAGGGTAAGCGCCAAGTCGGGTGTTTTTGCGCAGTGTTTCTGCCGTTTTGGAATCTTCGGCTGGCATTTCCAAAATTTCGCCATCTGGTGCGTACAACCAACCGTGATAGCAGCAGCGTATTCCGTTATCCTCGCATTTACCGTATTCCAGCGAAGCTCGACGATGGATACAATGCTTGTGCACCAGTCCGATCTGATCTCGTTGCTCTCCATATCGAAACAGAACCAGGTCCTCACCGAGAATCCTAATGGCTTCGGGCAACTCACCCAGTTCTTCCGAGATATAGACAGGATGCCAGAATCGGCGAAGGTATTCGCCAGCAGGTGTGCCCGGGCCAATTCTAGCAATCTCCTCGTCAACCGCAGCCATCTGAGACTGGGCATACCCCCTGAAACTGCCGGCATTAGCTTGTGGCTGATAGGTTTTGACTGACATGCTTATTGCATTCCGTTGGTAATTTGAGGGTGAAGATAATACATACCTATTTCTCTGCGATTACCCGCTGACTAGTAATTACTCTATGTGATTGACTGCTCTTGTTGAAACTGACAGTCAGCGACACAAAAATAGGGAGTTAATTTCCTTATTCATTTTGACCTTTTATTCCCCTTTCAATATTTGTTACTATTTTACAAAGCGTCGTATTTGTGCTTACCTTCAAATATGGCAGTAGTGTTGCGAGAACAGCACTATGATGCAATCAGCGTACTGAAGTTTTGCCGCAACAAGTTGAACCGGACTGACAGAATGCAGACTTCAAAGCAAGAGTCAATTTTCAAGCTTGAACGACTGTGATAATCGAATGCGAGTCTTCAGCCAGTCCTTCACCAGACTTCCCTCTCATCGGTTTTTGACATTAAAGAAATTCTTGGCAATAATCATTCGTTAAAGTTACTTTCATCAATTATTTGTGAAAATAATTGAGTTCAGATTTTTGGTCAGAGTACTTTCAATATGGCAACGAGTCTAAATCGAAAATTCGGGCAGTGATATTGGACTAGACACTCCCCATCAGGAAGCTAGCCGATAGTGAAAACCCATATTAGATAACCAAATAACCCGGATTGACTTGGTCCGCTTCAATTTCAATTCAGTCATTTGAAATATCATTGAACTTCAAATTCATTCATTTACCGTAAACAAACTCCAGTCTGTCCGATTATTGCACGAATTGCAAATGTGTCGTCTGGATGAATTGATCTACAGAACTGCTGACCAACTCAATTTTCCAAATCCGCGAGATTCTCTATGAACAAAATCGCTTCACCTGTTTGGCACCCTTTCACTCAGCATGCGATATTCCCTGAGTTTCTGGAAATAGACTCTGCTAATGGGGCCTACCTCTATTCCAAGGACGGTCAGCAGATTATTGATGCCATCTCATCCTGGTGGGTAATTACACACGGACACTGCCATCCTAGGCTACAACAAGCGGCCAAAGAGCAAATGGAACGATTGGACCAAGTAATTTTCGCTGGCTACACGCACGAGCCAGCAGAGCGTACCGCCAAGATGCTGATTGACCTAACACCACCAGGCCTCGACTACGTATTCTTTTCAGACAGCGGTTCAACTGCGGTTGAAGTTGGACTAAAGATGGCACTTGGCTATTGGCATCACCAAAATATCCCACGCAATCGGGTGATCGTAATGGAACACAGCTACCACGGGGACACCATAGGAACGATGTCAGTTGGTGAGCGAGGTGTATTCAATCAACCCTACAACCCTTTGCTGTTCTCTGTCGAAACAATTCCCTTTCCGACTGCATCTAAAGAGCAAGATACGCTTGACGCCCTTGAATCGAAGTGCAAGCAACAACCTGAAGCTGCAGCATTCATAGTCGAACCGCTTGTACTCGGTGCGGGAGGCATGCTTATGTACAGTGCTAATACTCTTCGGGAAATGAAACGAATCTGTGAAAAGTATGATGTGCTGTTCATCGCTGACGAGGTGATGACTGCATGGGGCAGAACCGGTAGCCTGTTCGCCTGTGATCAAGCCAACATAGTACCGGATATTACCTGTTATTCCAAAGGAATTACCGGCGGATTTCTACCACTTGCGGTTACCCTCTGTCATTCTCGAATATTTGATGAGCATTATTCAACTGACAGAAGCAAGACGTTTTTCCATTCCAGTTCCTACACAGCAAATCCCATCGCCTGTGCAGTAGCCGCCGCCAACCTCGAAATTTGGCAGGAAGGTATGGTAAGGGAGCAAGTTCGACATACTACCGCCAGACAAACTCAAAAGCTCACGGAGATGGCTGCGCTTGAATCACTTACGAATTTACGACAGACTGGAACTATCGTAGCGATGGATATTCAAGTCTCTGATAGCGGCTATCTGTCTGAAATCGGAACACAGCTTTACCTTCGATTTCAGAAGAGTGGTGTATTGCTAAGGCCACTTGGAAATACAATTTATGTACTGCCACCCTACTGCATGTCGGATAACGATATTGAAATAGTTTACGGAGTTATCGCTGAAACAATTTCCGACTTTGTTCACGCTTAGTTTTGGGGTCAGAACACAAACTTGACGACAGTAGGTAACTAATCAATTAATATGCCTCTGCATTTAACTCAGAATTCCGAGATTGGATGAAGTATAATTTCATGTCATAAACCATTGATATTATGTAATAAAGATTAACATGAAACAAGACGAAATCAGTTATTTTGAATGGACCCGAAAATTCGCCACTGAGCAGGCCTGCAGAAGGCTGCTGGAACAGGTTCGCTGGGGCAGGGACGGCTTCCGCTGCCCGAGATGTGATCATGACCAGGCTTACCATGTCAAAAGTCGCGCATTGCACGAGTGCAAGCGCTGCCGGCGTCAAACCTCGGTCACGGCCGGCACCATGTTCGACCGCAGCCGGGTGCCGCTGACCAAGTGGTTTGCCGCCATTTACCTGGTTGGCACCGACAAAGGCGGCATCTCCGCACTTCGGCTGTCGAAGATGATCGGCGTCGAATGGAGAACCGCACGGCTGATGCTGCAAAAGCTCAGAGCCGCCATGGCTGACCGTGATCGCCGCTATCTGCTGGACGGACTGATCGAACTGGATGATGCCTATGTGGGAGGTAAGCGCCCGGGAAAGCGCGGACGCGGCGCACAAGGGCGCAAACCGGTGTTGTTTGCGGTGCAGAATAACGGCCAGGGCGCCGGCTTCATGCACGCCCGCGTGGTGGATTCGGTCAATTCCCAGACGGTGGAACAGTTCTGTTCCAGACTCTGTGCCGGCGCCAGCGTTCGATCCGATGCGTTCAGCGGCTTGCGGGTGATTTCCAAAAGCCATGAACACTACCCTAAAGTCACGCCACCCGACCAGGTCGCCGACTGGCTGCCGCTGGTGCATATCGTCATCAGCAACTTGAAAACATTTCTGCTGGGCACCTTTCATGGCGTGTCGCATCAGTACATGCAGGAATATGTGGACGAGTTTGTTTATCGATTCAATCGGCGGCGGTGGGAAAAGCAAATCCCATTGCGACTTCTGCAGGCCGCAGTCGACACGTCGCCGATGCGGCTTATCCTGACTTAAGTGCAGAGGCATATCAATTAATGGTGCTGAAAGACACTCCAAACCATCAAAAGTGATGTACGCGGAGTCTCATATTAACTGGAATACGCAGGGTTTCGAAATGATATACAACTTTAGGCACGATAAAGACCGTAGTGATTTAATCACGGCACGAATACTCAAAGAAGGTCAACTATCGCAAGGCTGGGGTGGTGGACCAAACGAAGCAAATCTAGACATCAAACAATCAAATTTTGTCAAAGAGTGTGTACGATATAACGAACTGAAAACAACACGCATAGCGAACAATTTATGTCGAATAAAGGATTTCAAAGACGGCGATGTCTTGGTTACTCCTCACATACCAGAATACGGTAGTTTAAGTATCCACGAAGTCAAAGGTGATTTCCCAGACTGTTACACATACATTTCAAATGACAAAAGTTATCAAAACCATCGAATTAACCTTCGTAAATCGATTGGGCTACAACCAAATCAGAAAATCAGCATCTATAACGTAAACCTCGCTGATTATTGTGCTGCATTAAGGTATTTAAGGTATCCAGTTCTACCAATCACTCAGTTCAAAAGCATATTCAAAGAAATAGTTTACGAATTCAACAACAATCAGCAACAACAATTTGGAGCATCAGAATTAGATGACTATTTAGGCAAATTAGCTGGAGAATCCGTTGCTGGCCTAATTAAGAAATTAAGAAAGATTGCTCCTTCTGGGGGAGGAATTTCTTTTGAAAATTTATGTGAAAGACTATTGGTTTCGCAAGGATACCAAATCGTAAACCGGCGTATATTTAACAAGAAAGGGGGAGATGTAGATATTCACTGTCAACGAACTCGGGGTGAATATTCATTATTCGAGAGCGGAGATGTTGAACTCTATGTTCAGGTTAAGAAACACGGCGGTAAGACCGATGCACAAGCAGTTCAGCAAGTCCTTGATATGATTGTAGAACGCAATAGCGATCGAGTGAGTGGGTGTGTAATGTCTGCTGCTAATGAATTTTCACGTCCAGCCAGAAGACTTGCAGAAGATAACGGAATAGTTTTGCTAGGTAAGCGAGAAATTTGTTCGTTACTTTTGCCATTGCTGGCAACATTTCTAAATTGAAAAAATTTGAGCACGTGCGTGCCTACCTTCAGCATCAAGGTATCCAGTCTCGTTCACTAACCGATCACGAAGATATTGATCAACTTGAGAAACTCAACGTAAGCTACTCTGAGTGGAGCCGATTCGCTAATTGTCATAGTGACGAGTGGTAAGGTTGCTGTCGTCAAGGGAGCACGAAGGGCATGAATCGATTCTTTGTTGTGTTACAAAAATTGCTTATACAGAACTATCTAAGTATTGAATCAACTTATGACAAAAAGGAGATGGGAATTTCGTGGTTACGACAGCATTAAAAAAAATCTATGAAGCTTATGTTCCTGTTAGCTGCTTTGGAGAGAAGCAAATTAAACCAATGTTGAAAACACTCACAGCGAAAGCCGGATTAGAGTTCGTGAACCTACCCCGATTTGGTAGAGACGCGCATACTATGCATGCAGCCATTTTCACGTGAAAATGGCTGCATGGTTCTGGGTTGAGCCAGCTGCGCTTCAAACTCCACCGGAGTCTTAAACCCCAAACGGGTATGAATCCGGCGGGTGTTGTACCACGATTCAATGTACTCAATCACCCGGTGCCTGAGCACTTTCGATGACACCAGCGGACCGGTTCTCAACACGCATTCGCGCTTCAGTGTCGCAAACCACGATTCCGCCTGCGCATTGTCATAGCAGTCACCGATGCTACCCATCGACTGCTCGATCCCGTGCGATTCACACGCCCTCTGATATTCATCAGAACAGTACTGCGAACCCTGATCCGAATGATGAATCACGCCGGCATGGCTGCGATTCAAAAGCGCCATCTTCAACGCCCTGACTATCAGACTGGCCTGCTGGTTTTTCTGCATGGCCCAGCCCACAATGCGACGGCTGCAGGCATCCTGAACCACCGCCAGATACAGAAATCCATCCAGGGTGCGCAGATACGTCATGTCTGACAGCCACAACTGATCCAGTCCGCTGACGCTGAATTCACGCTTCACCAGATCCTGGATGCCATGGGCTCTGCCACCCCTCACCGTTGTTCTGACAAACGATTTCGAGTACAAAGCCCTTAATCCGGCGGCTTTCATCAGGCGCGCAACCCGATTCTCACTGACCGCATGACCATCCTGACGCAGCTTCGCAGCCACCCGCGGCGCACCATAGGTCGAGCGGCTCTCCACCATGATGGTGCGGATCTTCTCCGTCAGTCGGGCATTGGCCAACGCGCGTGCACCGGGCTCACGTCTTCGCCACGCGTACCAGCCCGATTCTGATATCTCCAGCACCCGACACATCAGTCGAACCGTAAAATTCTGGCGCTCCGCTTCAATCAATTTGTACGCCTGGTCCCACCAGTGCCGGTCACGCTGTCGCTCGCGAACCAGGCCGCCGCTTTTTTTAAGAACGCATTCTCCTGCTCCAGCTGTGCATTACGACGCTCCAGTCGACGAATCCTGGCCGCATCATCCTCCGTCGACTCAGACTCCTTCAGTTTCGATTCAGCCGCCCTGCGCATCCAGATCCGAATCGTCGCCTCCGACGGCTCATACTTTCTGGCCAAACTCCCGGCACTCGCTCCCGATTCCATCTCCGCCAGTATGTGGGCCTTCAATTCTTCCGAATATTTATGGTTACTCATCACAGAAAACCTCCGACAATCTATCTTACACTACTAAAATTGTCGTCTCTACATTTTCGGGGGAGGACCATCGACAAGTTTGTCGACATGTACGGGTAAAAGTTCTAATTTGACCAACAAAATTCTTGTGGTAAATAACGATGGGCTCAAACGCAGTATATGAGCGGTTCGAACCCTTATTTCGTTTCCAAAGTAGTCGACTATCGTTCACTGAGAGTGGCCATATACCGAACATCGAACTACTCATTGGTATTGCACGATTCATTTGTGAGTCAATACTCCAACCCCAGCAACATACCAAGTTAATTTTCCTTACTTGATTTACCAAGTCCGACTATCGTTGCCAATTAAGATCTGAAAGAGATGGATTATGATTCGGCAAAATTTCTCGTCACACCGCATTCTGTTTCGTCCAGACAACGTCCTCACTATGCGGAAAGCGGCGAGAATCCCTGTCTTTTTCGGATTGTGGTAAGAGTCTCACCTTGATTGCTGCTCAACAATCATCATGTCTTCGCGAGTTCTGCGCAATTCTAATCTCGCCGGTGAAAATTTGATCTTAAATAGTTTTACGACCACCTGCTTGACAGACATAAATTAATGGAGATCCAAGGACGTATTCCAGTAATCACCTATACAACGACAAGTCACAATGCGATTTCGTTACAGATAAGGTATTTGTAAACATACGTTTTCAGGTGCTGTCCAGCTACACATTGGATTTGATGAAGGGTGTCGCCATCGCTGGTGAGATGGCTGAGACGCCAAAAACGTTGCTTGGCAGCGGTGCGAAAGGGGTTTCAGCCTCATCGGTGTCATGCCTAGCGCAGCAGTGGAATGAAGAGATCAGAGAATGGTAACAACGAGATATCTGCGAGAAGATTCTGTATGTATGAGCAGGCGGGGCGTATTGTGGGTTGGGGGCCTCGGATACGAAGTTGTACGCCATAGAGTAGATGAGAGTGGATGAGTGTTGTAGGAAGCATTTGCTGGAAATCGAAGCTAGCATACGTGAATCGGTGGAGAGTTGGAAGTCGATTCTGAGCATGATGTACAAGCTGGGACAAAGCACCGAGAGAAGAAGGTGGCGGTTGCACGGATTCAAGGAGTTGGATAAAGTAATATCAGCACCCTAATCCTCAGTTAGAGACTGCCAGCGGCGGCTAAGGCGAGATTTTCGGCACTCTGGCGGTTCGAAGCGCCAGGATTTTCCAAACCATCAAGCCACACACCGAAATCGGTGACCATTTTACCCGGCTGAACCCACTGCGAAGCGAATCTGGCGGCTCAGCAGCAAATCCGGCGCAAGCCTGTCCCTGACAGTAGACTGACTGCCATGATCTGTAGTGTAAAGCCGTTTCAGAACGAATGAGAAGTCAGGACAGGCTGCAGCGGCGGATGGCCCAAAGCGACTGTTCCAGGACAGGAAGTTTGGCCGCACTGACTTTCAGGGTCCACTGCCGCGCATGGCGAACCACCTGTCCGGCCATCGCATACAGTCGGTGACGGAAACTGATCGCCCGCACGCCATACCACTCCTGCGGCAGTTTCATGCGCATCAGCGCAAGCAGATTGAAGGCAATCGAAGACAGAAGCAGGTACGCGACATTGGCTTTGAACTCGCCGCACGGCAGATGCGCCGCGCTGAAGTCACTGCGAATTTCCTTGAGCCGGTTTTCCGAGCTGTCCCCTCTCTGGTTGTACCACCATACAATCTCGCCGTCACTGAAGCGGTCCAGGTCCAGATCGGTCGCAATCGCCCGGTAGATGTACCTGCCGCTGACCGCACTTTGCACATCGACCTGGTGCAGGCCTTCATTTTTGAAAACCATCTTCAGCTGCTCAGTCCCGTCAGGCATCCCAGCGTCGGCCGGCAGCTTGTCCCGCACCCGTTTTTTCTGCACCACCAGACAGAAAGCCTCAGGCACATCTTCCATCACATGCAGCGTACGGGCCAGATACTCGCCTTCCAATACCGCACCGTCGGCATTCACAACCGCATTCCAATCCTCATCCTTAATGTCCAGTACCGTTTTCTTCACCGCACTGTCCATCTTCGCCCGAATCGCAAAACGGATGCCGTGTGCGCGGCAATCATTGATGATGCCCGCCTGATAGGAGGCGGCATCGGCCCGGAAGCGAGTGACACCCACCCCTTCGGGCAGCGCCGCGCGGCAGCGCCGGAAAAACTCAACATTCTCAGCCCCAGGCGGCACATTGCCCTCGCGAAGCTCAGCCGCAGCCACCTGACCGGTCTCGGCAATGTGACCGAACATCGGCATGTACCCGCGATGCTTCTTATACGTCCACTTCGCGTCTTTTTTCTTCGACCGAATCGCCGATGCGTCAATGTCCAAAGTGACGCACTTTCGATCACCCAGCGTCGCTTTCATCACCGCGCGGTTGACCTGCTCGAGAACCGAGATCATCTGTCGACTGTCGCCGACTCTGTGAAGCCATCCACCCAGCGTCGTGGCACAGGGAATCGTCCCAAAACCCAACAGCTTCATCAGCGCCGGTTCACTGCGCAGGTGGCGCACATCGTCGATGCACCCCGCACCTTCGTGGAACATCAGCATGAAGGTATTGAAAATGGCGCTGTGCCGGTAGCCTCGATTGCTGCCGGGTGTGGGCATTGACGAATCAATGAGCTGTGACAGCTCAAGGCGCTTGAGCAGTTCGGCTGGCACCACCAGACCGGCTCTGGAGGTGAAATTGTGGCAGCTTGCCGCAGTGTTGTATGGTAGAATCTTCATAAGCCTTGCGAAATCTGAGAGCCGTTTCGAATTCACCCATTGGGTGAATGCCGAATTGGGCGTTTTTTTCAATATCTCTCTGATTTTACAGGGCTTTATCATTTTCTGCAACTTTTTATTTGCGGATCAGGGCAGCAGTGAAATATAAAAATGGGATTGAGGTCATTTACAATTAAATTGACCGGGCGGCTGCTTATTGACGTTTTCCGTCACACACTGTTTTTGGGCATAGCTCCAAGTAGCATGTAGAAGTAAATTATCTTCCTCGCAAGTTAGAAATTGTGGATAAAATTCGCACAAAAATAAATAGTTACCTGCAAGCCAACGAATATTGCTAATTTGTGGAAGTTAGCTTAATATGAAGCGAGTCGCAATTCATGAAAGCAGTTGAATCTAATCTCCTTATCTTCCTAAAAAAGCCTGTGCAGTTTGCCATACCAGTGTATCAGCGTACTTATAGCTGGACGAAGCGGGAGTGCGGTCAATTCTGGAATGACATTATGCGTTCAGGTGGCGATGATAACATTCTATCTCACTTTATGGGTTCCATCGTCTACATACCCTAATCCTCAGTTAGAGACTGCCAGCGGCGGCTAAGGCGAGATTTTCGGCACTCTGGCGGTTCGAAGCGCCAGGATTTTCCAAACCATCAAGCCACACACCGAAATCGGTGACCATTTTACCCGGCTGAACCCACTGCGAAGCGAATCTGGCGGCTCAGCAGCAAATCCGGCGCAAGCCTGTCCCTGACAGTAGACTGACTGCCATGATCTGTAGTGTAAAGCCGTTTCAGAACGAATGAGAAGTCAGGACAGGCTGCAGCGGCGGATGGCCCAAAGCGACTGTTCCAGGACAGGAAGTTTGGCCGCACTGACTTTCAGGGTCCACTGCCGCGCATGGCGAACCACCTGTCCGGCCATCGCATACAGTCGGTGACGGAAACTGATCGCCCGCACGCCATACCACTCCTGCGGCAGTTTCATGCGCATCAGCGCAAGCAGATTGAAGGCAATCGAAGACAGAAGCAGGTACGCGACATTGGCTTTGAACTCGCCGCACGGCAGATGCGCCGCGCTGAAGTCACTGCGAATTTCCTTGAGCCGGTTTTCCGAGCTGTCCCCTCTCTGGTTGTACCACCATACAATCTCGCCGTCACTGAAGCGGTCCAGGTCCAGATCGGTCGCAATCGCCCGGTAGATGTACCTGCCGCTGACCGCACTTTGCACATCGACCTGGTGCAGGCCTTCATTTTTGAAAACCATCTTCAGCTGCTCAGTCCCGTCAGGCATCCCAGCGTCGGCCGGCAGCTTGTCCCGCACCCATTTTTTCTGCACCACCAGACAGAAAGCCTCAGGCACATCTTCCATCACATGCAGCGTACGGGCCAGATACTCGCCTTCCAATACCGCACCGTCGGCATTCACAACCGCATTCCAATCCTCATCCTTAATGTCCAGTACCGTTTTCTTCACCGCACTGTCCATCTTCGCCCGAATCGCAAAACGGATGCCGTGTGCGCGGCAATCATTGATGATGCCCGCCTGATAGGAGGCGGCATCGGCCCGGAAGCGAGTGACACCCACCCCTTCGGGCAGCGCCGCGCGGCAGCGCCGGAAAAACTCAACATTCTCAGCCCCAGGCGGCACATTGCCCTCGCGAAGCTCAGCCGCAGCCACCTGACCGGTCTCGGCAATGTGACCGAACATCGGCATGTACCCGCGATGCTTCTTATACGTCCACTTCGCGTCTTTTTTCTTCGACCGAATCGCCGATGCGTCAATGTCCAAAGTGACGCACTTTCGATCACCCAGCGTCGCTTTCATCACCGCGCGGTTGACCTGCTCGAGAACCGAGATCATCTGTCGACTGTCGCCGACTCTGTGAAGCCATCCACCCAGCGTCGTGGCACAGGGAATCGTCCCAAAACCCAACAGCTTCATCAGCGCCGGTTCACTGCGCAGGTGGCGCACATCGTCGATGCACCCCGCACCTTCGTGGAACATCAGCATGAAGGTATTGAAAATGGCGCTGTGCCGGTAGCCTCGATTGCTGCCGGGTGTGGGCATTGACGAATCAATGAGCTGTGACAGCTCAAGGCGCTTGAGCAGTTCGGCTGGCACCACCAGACCGGCTCTGGAGGTGAAATTGTGGCAGCTTGCCGCAGTGTTGTATGGTAGAATCTTCATAAGCCTTGCGAAATCTGAGAGCCGTTTCGAATTCACCCATTGGGTGAATGCAGAATTGGGCGTTTTTTTCAATATCTCTCTGATTTTACAGGGCTTTATCATTTTCTGCAACTTTTTATTTGCGGATCAGGGACATAGAAAAGGGGCTCTATAACGTATCCAAGCAATCTCCGCTACTAGTGCTTGATGGACAGCAACGACTCACAACACTTATGCTCACACTTGAGGCTTTGGCGAGAAGTTTGGGAAACAATGAACCAATGGATGACTTTTCACAGGAGAAGTTACGAGGTTACTACCTCCTCAACATGTTGGAAAAAGGAGACCGCCGCTTCAAACTTTTACTCACACAAACGGATAAACTGAGCCTACTTGCTCTCATCGAACAAGAGCCCAAACCAACAGATTTTTCGGTCCGCATTGAGGAGAACTTCAAATTTTTCACTGAACGTATAGACAAACTGACGGAAACAGAACTCGTTTCACTTTGCAAAGGTCTGGCAAAACTCACAATTGTGGACGTTTCTTTGGATCGTGACCATGACAATCCTCAACTAGTTTTTGAGAGTATGAACTCCACCGGTCGTGGACTTAGTCAAGCCGATCTGATTCGAAATTTTATTTTGATGGGATTGGAGTCGGAGCAACAAACTCAACTCTACGAGAAGTATTGGCGGCGAATGGAGATTTTGTTTGGGCAGGAAGATTACGGCACGCATTTTGACAAATTTGTTCGATACTATTTAACGTTCAAGACAGGTGAACTCCCGAACATTGGTGCCGTTTATGAGGTATTTAAAAACTTTGCTCACTCCCCTAGTGTAAAAGTAAACGGTGTGAAAAAATTAATTTCCGAACTTTATACCTTTGCCCATTACTACTGCGCGATGGCTCTCGGAAAGGAAAAAGACCGTGATTTGGCGGTAGTTTTTGGAGACCTCCGCGAATTGAAAGCGGATGTAGCGTTTCCCTTACTGCTCGAACTCTACAACGACTTCGCTCTTAACCTGCTCAGTAAAAAGGACTTCATCCAATCGGTTCGTTTAGTCGAAGCCTACGTATTTCGTAGAGCGGCGTGCGAAATTCCTACTAATTCACTCAACAAGACTTTTGCCACAATCGGCCGTGTGTTAGAGAAAAATAACTACTTTTTTAGTATTCAAGCACATTTACTCAAGTTGCCATCTTACAGACGTTTTCCCGATGACGAGGAATTCAAGCGAGAACTGTCTCGGCGCAATCTTTACAATTTCTCGCGTCGTAGCTATTGGTTGCGGCGATTGGAAAACCACCAACGTAAGGAACCAGTTTCGGTGGGGGAATATACGATCGAACACATCATGCCTCAGAACGAAAATCTATCACCGGCATGGCAAGAAGCTCTTGGTTCAGAATGGCGGCTAGTGCAAAAGAATTGGCTACACACTCTTGGCAATTTGACGCTGACTGGATACAACCCCGAATACAGTGATCACTTTTTCGATAAAAAACGCGACATGCCTGGTGGATTTAGTGAGAGCCCATTGAAATTGAATCAAGGACTTGGTGAGTTGGATACTTGGAACGAAGAAACTATCCAAACACGAGCCAATAAGCTAGCAATGATTGCCACTCAAGTTTGGGCGCGACCGGAAATGTCGCACGAAGAACTAACAGAATTACGCGTCGAACGTGAGCCTCCTGCAGGTAACATCGTCGACAACCAACTAAAGCTGATTCAAGATAGCCAAATAGGAGAATTGTTCAATAAATTTCGCAATTTGGTGAAAACCCTTGATCCTTGTGTCCAAGAGGAGGTTATGAAAGAGTGCGTTGTCTATAAGGCAGAAACCAATTTTGTGGGTGTGGTGCTACGAAAGAAAAGTCTACTGCTCTTACTCAACATAAGCCTCCATGAACTGAATGATCCTAAGGGGCTAGCCAGAGATGCGATGGCAATCATAAGTCATTTGGAGAATCGTGTTACGGAAGTTACCTTAGAGAATTCAAAGAATCTCCCTTATGTGATGGGGCTCGTACGCCAAGCTCTCGAAAAACAGATGGGGAATGAAGAAGCAGGTCAATGAGCACCAACTCCAATGCGCTATAGGCCAATCATCACGAGTTACCAAAATTTGACTTAAGTAATTTTTAATGGTGGTGAGGAAATGTGGGGTCGAAGATAAATTTAATTGTCTATTTCATTCCAATTGACGCGCAGGGCCGGAACACAGCCTGGTATCTCTTTAATGAGAGGAACAAAAAACGCAAACTAACTGCCAGAATTGCCAATGCGATTCTGGCAATAGTTCAAATTAGTGATTAAGCAAAGAAATTTGTACCCAAGGAAGTCAAGGCAAAGTTAGATTGCCCATAAATTTAAATTTATCGACCGGGTACACTACTTTCCAAAGCCAAGACGGTGTGTGTACCTTCCGCCTTTCAAAATCAACTATCGAATTCAGTTTTTACAGTTTGAGCAATATAAAGCTCAATGTCCTCCCATACATTCGTCAACTGTAAAAAGTTCATAAAAATAGCATCACTTTTGTCTGTTACATCACGACACATAGCTAGATTGTAGGTACCGACATTTTTGCCAGCATTGGTTTTAAATTGAATGTTGTTATTCATTGCTTCTTCCAGTGTCGGCACTAATTTTAACAAAGCCTTAGTTGAATTCTCCGGAATGCCTTCTAAATTCATCGGGAAATCTAGAAAGTTTTTTTTCGTAACATCAAAATCATCCCCTACAACAAACCAAAAGATCAGCATTAGTTTTCCCGAACCAAATAACATTGCAATTTTGCAGAAATCCGAACGATCGAAGTAGAATTTTCCAATTTTTGTTTGAGGTATCATATTTCCGGTTTTATCGTAACTCGGAGGTAATTTTCGACAATAATTCAACCAGTTATATCCAACTTGTTTGAAGTGAAGTACATGATTTGTGGGGTTTTTTGTAATTGAATAATATGCCTCTGCACTTAAGTCAGGATAAGCCGCATCGGCGACGTGTCGACTGCGGCCTGCAGAAGTCGCAATGGGATTTGCTTTTCCCACCGCCGCCGATTGAATCGATAAACAAACTCGTCCACATATTCCTGCATGTACTGATGCGACACGCCATGAAAGGTGCCCAGCAGAAATGTTTTCAAGTTGCTGATGACGATATGCACCAGCGGCAGCCAGTCGGCGACCTGGTCGGGTGGCGTGACTTTAGGGTAGTGTTCATGGCTTTTGGAAATCACCCGCAAGCCGCTGAACGCATCGGATCGAACGCTGGCGCCGGCACAGAGTCTGGAACAGAACTGTTCCACCGTCTGGGAATTGACCGAATCCACCACGCGGGCGTGCATGAAGCCGGCGCCCTGGCCGTTATTCTGCACCGCAAACAACACCGGTTTGCGCCCTTGTGCGCCGCGTCCGCGCTTTCCCGGGCGCTTACCTCCCACATAGGCATCATCCAGTTCGATCAGTCCGTCCAGCAGATAGCGGCGATCACGGTCAGCCATGGCGGCTCTGAGCTTTTGCAGCATCAGCCGTGCGGTTCTCCATTCGACGCCGATCATCTTCGACAGCCGAAGTGCGGAGATGCCGCCTTTGTCGGTGCCAACCAGGTAAATGGCGGCAAACCACTTGGTCAGCGGCACCCGGCTGCGGTCGAACATGGTGCCGGCCGTGACCGAGGTTTGACGCCGGCAGCGCTTGCACTCGTGCAATGCGCGACTTTTGACATGGTAAGCCTGGTCATGATCACATCTCGGGCAGCGGAAGCCGTCCCTGCCCCAGCGAACCTGTTCCAGCAGCCTTCTGCAGGCCTGCTCAGTGGCGAATTTTCGGGTCCATTCAAAATAACTGATTTCGTCTTGTTTCATGTTAATCTTTATTACATAATATCAATGGTTTATGACATGAAATTATACTTCATCCAATCTCGGAATTCTGAGTTAAATGCAGAGGCATATTGAATAATTTAAACTGCGATTCTGAGTTTCATATAGATTTTCAAAAGCTTGCGCGAGCTGAGCAGTATTCAATTTTGGTACGCTTTCGGTCCAAAGTTCTGGCCTAAATGGAACATATTCCAGAGCGTCAAACAAAGTAGGTCTTTGTACGCTGAACCATCGGTGCAACCGAGTTGTAAAGCATTGCTTGTTTGATTCCTTAGATTTGAACCCCATGTGAATCGTATTTCGGATTCGGGTATCGAATGTAAATAATCCTGCAGGAATCCGACCAAATGACGAAAACCAATTGCGACTGTATTCGGAAAATAACATTCGCCGGCAAGAGTGAAAGTATTTACTGAAACCCAGACTAAGCGGTACGATCATACCGCTGCGCCCGGTTTCCTTGAGTAAATTTAGACTTCGCTCAAGTGTCCAAGCATAGATATCTGGGCAAGAAATGGTTGAGTATCCTTTGACAGCATAGGTTTTCAGCACTTTGTTTTTCGCAATATATGGAGGATTTCCAATAATTACATCAAATCCACCATCATGCATTATTTGATAAAACTCTGTGAACCAGTGGAAGGGCTGATGGCTTGCGCGCCATTCCCCAAATTTCTTCTCTTCATTAATACCATAACTTTCCGCAAGAAATTGGTCAAGTATGAAGCAAAGCTCATTCAGTTTGTGCCTAAGTTCACTTTTCGCAATCTCAAGAACCTCAGTGTTCTCTGCATGATTGACTTGCAATTCACGATAAACTTGAAATTTATTCGAAGCTGATTCTGCCTGTTCAATAATTTCAGGTAGGGTAACCGGTCTAATTAATTCAGATTCAAGTGCATTTTTTACTGCCTCGTATGAGGTGAAACCAACAAGGGCATTTCCTGACCGAACATTGAAATCAATGTCGGGTAACGGTTCGATTTGCTCATATTCTTCCAATTGTGCTACCAATTTCAGAAATAGCCGCAATTTACAAATCTCTACTGCTTCCTCCATGATGTCGACGCCGTAGAGATTGTTCATGATGATTGACTTGAGCACAAAGTAGCTTTCATTAATATGTCTACTGATATCCAATTCAATGTCTTTGAATGAATTTACAATCTCAGGGTCAATTTCATACATGGATTTCTCAACATCGTTAAGCAGTCCGCGAATGGATTCAATGCAAGCAACATAAATTGGATACAGAATGTTTAGCGCTGCAAATAAAAAAGCACCTGAACCACAAGTTGGATCTAGAATTGAAATATTCTTTATTGCTTTCCAAACGGAGAAGATAAATTCTGGGCTCTCACTCCGAGAGATAGCATCCTGTGCAAACTTTTCGATATCTAGGTTAAGACTAATCAAATCATCAATTTCTGAGATTGCACCGGTAGCTAGTAATTCTCTTATCTTGTTAAATTTTCTTCGACGCGCTATATGCTCACGCCAAGTTTCTTTTGGCAATCCATATTCTTCCGATGCAACTTCATTCCAACTAGTCTGCAATGAGACATCAGCTATACCCGCAAAGATATTTTCAGGCAGTGTTTGATGATTATTGGAATGCTGGTTTTTAACGTGATCGGAACTTATGCCATGGAGAATCGCATCATAAAAATAGCGGTCTGGATCGCTGCTCAATAGAGACCACATGTCGCTATCCTGCTTGAAAGCAGATGGGCATTCCTTTCTTATTTGATCGAATAAAAAAGGAATAATCGAATTTCGACTTATGTATCCAGTTACATCTTCCTTTGTATAGTATGCTCCTTGCTGTTTTTGGTTAATGTACCTCTCGAAGATATAACCCAATACATCTGGATTGATCTCATTGTCATTCCGAAGTGGACGTTCATCAAGATGCCACTGATAAGAATCAAAAAATTCAAATACTTTGAGAAAAGCCTCATCGGGAATATTTATTTTTTTGTGATGTGTCTCAAGGTCATGAATGTCAAATAACCCTCCGTTTAGATAGGGAATCTTCCCTAACAGATCATGCAATTCCGAAGAACGCTGGGATTCCGGCTTATTTAACCCCTCGTGAAAGAGACGCAATAGGAAAACTCGATAGAACGACTGAAACTGATTTTTACCGCGTGTCTTTTGCAGACGAATTAGGCGACTACGTAAATAGTCAATGTCGTTGTCAAGAAAGCCTCTCTTTTGAATAAAGTAAATAAACATCATACGGTTCAGCATCAGCGATGCATACCAATTCTTGTCGGATATACTTTTGATTCCTTCAATGAAATTCATAAAGTTTTTATGTTCATCTTGATATTCATCGTAAAACTTTCTGGTGATTCTGCTGACATCGAATGCTGCTTTCACCCTACCTGATACATCGACTATTGATAAGTCTTCTTCCTCTTCCAAAGTAAAGGCAATGTGTTCTAACTTCTGAATAATCGAGGCACCCGATTGTCCCTGATGAAAGATATGTTGACGAGTTCTGTCTGGTTGCCCTAGCTCGCGTTTAACCCATTGCCAATACTGATTTATTTGATCAAGTGATGTAAATATGATGAGATTTTCTCGATTTGTTCTTACAACTACTTTTTCTATTTTCTGTCTGGTTGGATAATCTGGGATTTCGCTTTCCGATTTCACATTACAGTGAAAAGCAACCATACCGCGCTTATGTGCAATTGCTTTAAGACAGAACGAGTTGTTAGCAATAGGTACTTCAATATCTCGTCCCCCATGATCCCAACCTAACTCTTCGATAAAAAGCCGTGAAAACTCAAAGCCAAGAAGTTGACGCCGAACTCTGTTTTTGTTCAATGTTAGAGGCATGTCTAAAGTCTATTCTTGTCAATCAATCCAAGTGAACAGATGATTTGAGGTTCTCTATTTTCGCCTTCTTCATGCACAACGCATAAACGATTGACCTCCCTGAGATTGATTACTAAATTCGCTAAATCTTGATCAGAAATTCCACTCTTTAACTGACGATTTAACGTAGATTTTGCTTCGTGTATCAAGGGATGGCGGAATATTTCATCTATCGTTTGCCTGAGTGAAACGGTATCGGAAAGAGTGTCTTTCACATCATCCGCGTATTTCTTGAGCCTCTCATACGTACGGCGTCTCGCACCTAAGGGTCGCCCTAGTTGTCCCCCGATATTCTTTTCTTCGGACACGATGTGTTCAAGCGCTTTCTTTACGATTTGATGATGCTCGACTAGACGCGGCAATGCATTTTCATGCGGCTCACACTTCGCCGATATTAGAATTTCATACTGACTTTCAGTTACAGCTTTACCGTCATAACTCATCCAGGATAGTGCGTAATTGTCTCGCGCTGATCGCAGAAACACCAATACTCCGTCTGGCCGATTGGGCATCAGATTGTAACTCTTGGCTGAGAAAACCACGGATGGCATCTCTTCAATTTTTTTCTTTAATGATGAGTCTCTTGAAATTGCATTATTCCAAATTTGGTAGGCATAGGAAGAAAGGTCCACATCATTGTCATTGTCGTCATCAAGAATTCCGGCTTGCTCGTTATACAGATCAAGGATTGAATAACCGTCATCCTCATCAAAAAATAGTTCGTCAGTACCGACTACTTCAGCATTCTCTCGAAGGCGCCTATTCACCCGTTCTCGTAACTCAATTAATCGTTCAACTCCGTCTGCTGGAAGAAACGAGTAACAAAGAATTTTCGGTGACTTCTGTCCTATTCGATCTACTCTACCAGCTCTCTGAATCAATTGAATGATTGCCCAGGGCAAATCATAGTTCACTACTATGGCACAATCTTGGAGATTTTGTCCTTCACTCAGTATGTCGGTAGCGATCAGCACCCTTAACTCCTCATCGGAGTCAATTAAGTCGTGACTTTCATTACTAAACGGACTAAATTTGCGAATTTTAAGTGAAGGATTTGTAGTGTCTCCTGTAACTATCTCCATACTTTTTACATCTCGAATTGAAAGCTGCTTTCCCAGGTATTGCACTGTATCTGCAAACTGTGAGAAGACTATCACTTTTTCTTTGGGATGCTTATTGACAAGTAATTGATATAGTGAATTAAGTTTAGTATCTTCATAAGCGTTCCAATCACCAACCTTCACAAGTAACTCACGCAGAGCAGTAGCATCTGATAACAAATCGCTCTTCAAATTTGCTCCGAAATAGCTAGTCATTAGCCACTTAAATCGACGTTTATATTTCCCCTCGTACTGCCTATAAATTCTTTCCGCCTGAGCCAGAAAGTCAGATTCATCTCGTAATGCATCCAGCACTGCTAAACTTGAATCTAGTGTGACTGAGTCTTCGTTTTGAATTACATCTTCGTCCCAAAAAGCGTCATCAGTTTCATAATCTACTTCCTTGTCATAGGAATTAGAATCAAATAATCCAACGTCTATTGTTCCAATCGGAAGTGGTTTGTTGTTTTCAATTGCGTAAAGAAATACATAGTTGCGAAGAATATGGCGTTCTAGTGAAACAAGAAAGACGTGACCACTACTTTCAAGCCGTTTGAACAGATTGGTACGACAAAAGCCCATCAGACGTTTCCCAGCACGAGACAAACCTCTCAACACATCGACATCTTTATCAGGTGGTTCATGTATTGGCTCCAACAAATAATTGCCCAATCCGTAGCGAGGCAGACGCAAACTGCTAATGCAACCAACTACATCATCAGAAAACAAACGTTGGTATTGATCGTTAACATTTATGCGAATTGTCTTAGGAACCCGTTCCGGAAAATAGGACTTTTCACCGTTGTCAAATTCCAGATAGTTACGTTTTTTTTCTTGGTCGAATTTTGTATAGTTCTTTTGAATAAAACTTCGAGTTCTCCGAACCATGTATAGTCGCATCAACTCTTTCCAATCGTCAGCATATGTGGATTGTTCGAATGCTGGCAACGAGCGAATTGAAGCTTGATGACGCCTAATGAACTCTGTCTCTCCAATTTCATTTAGAAGACATTCAGGTCGAATGCCCAAATCCTTATCCTCAGGCACAAATAAACGAAGTTGATTAGATAAGTCCTTATAGGTTTTGTTGTAGGGAGTCGCAGACAGCAAGATGCATTTACTATCATTTTCTCGGATGTAATCCTGTAGAAAACGATACCTTTTCCCCTCCCGATTCCTGAGGTTGTGGCTCTCGTCAACCACCACTAACCTAAATCTGCGGAGGTTGGGAAGTCTATTAATTATTTGACTGATCGAAATTACTCTTGCACGCATTCGATATTTATCTCGATAGTCTTCCCACATTGGTACCAAGTTTTTTGGACAAATAATTAAAGTTTCATAGCCAAAATCATCTTCAAAAATCCTTGCTAGTGCAACAGCCATAAGCGTCTTCCCAAGGCCGACAACATCACCTATCAATACACCGCCTCTTTTGTTCAAGTGATGTGCGGCTATTTTTACAGCAGCTGTCTGGAACGCTAGTAGTCTATTGTTAAAATCTTGAGGAACTCTAAACTCAGACAGTCCTGCTCTAGCTTCTTGAGACAGGTGGTAAGCGATTTTTATGTAAATTAAGTATGGACGGATAAGTTTTTCCCGCGCCCAACTTTCGTCGATTATTGAAGCAAGATCATTCGATATATCCAAACACCAAAGATCATTCCAACGGTTCTCAAACCATTTTGTCAGTTTTTCACAGGCATCAGAGTCTAGAACATCTATGTTCAACTCACCTTGCTGAGACAGCCCAGAAAGAGTCAAATTACTACTACCCAGATACCCTACTGTAGGACTTATCGGGTCTGAGCGAAACAGGAGATAGAGTTTTGCATGGAGAGTATGTCTGAGATACAACTTAACTATAACTTTATTCGCCTTTATCTGATTTGACAAAATTCTCAGTGCAGTTTCATCTTCGTTCGTGGGTACGCCAAAAGTCAGCTGGGAGCGAAATTCTTCCGCAAGTCTCTTCTTTAATTTATGCGCCATACTATTATCAAGTGGATCTTCTTCACCCAAAAGTGATTGTGCTTTGAGAAATTCTTCGTTCGGTAGTTTCTGCATACCAACAAGTACGCGACAACAGTTTCTGTCACCACCTGTCCATTTCTCGACATGCTGATTTATTGACCGCCACCCACGAAGGTTGAAATATCCGACACAGAAATCCGCATGATCAGAAATCTTCATCGTATCGACTAGTGCTGATAATAAATCTTGTTCAATATTGTCAAATATGTGTGGCATTTTTTTAATTGATGGTAAGATTAAAGTATGTGGAATTTCAAGAATCGAAATTCATGGGGTTCAGAATGTCGTACTTGGCTCAAGTTTGATTTAATTTGAAAGAATTTCGATTCAATACCAACGTGCAAAACAGTCTGAATCAATTTCACAACCTTACATAAGTTTTTATTTGCGAATCTTGCGAATTTCAACTAAAAAGAGATTGTTGAAACCGTAAAAAGTTTACTTTCTTGACGCGCCACTTTCGGCGTTCCCTGTATGTTGCTCGCCCTTTTAACAGCACTATCACTTTGGGCCTTTACCTACCGTTGCTTCAATTCGGTTTTGCAATCGAGGTGCGAGTTCATGAGGCTCTTTCCATTCGATGGTGTTGTATTGCCGAATGTCAAATGCAAGTTCTTCATATCCTGTTTATGGCAAGTCCAGATCACAGGAAGGTTCAACCCTAGAGCAAATCCAGCTTCAAAGTAGACGCCACCTCTGTGCCCAGTAAAGTCGGCGACAACGAATTCCGCTGACTTGATCTGAGCAATTATCTCGTCATCAATCCGATTTATGTGATCGATGTTGTCAACACGAACAGGTGTATATCCAGCATCTATTAATCCAAGCTGAATACCATTCTCATACACACCCTGAAGAGCTTCATCGAAAGACATTGCCACGAATCCCTTTCCAGTTGATTTGTTCTTTCGGCTAAGCATGTCGATTGTAGTGTAACCATCATAAAGAATCCGGTAAGTTAAACCACGCTGAAGCTCCTTTATCATGTTTTTACTTGCGAGCACCTCAAGCAAAAATTGAACCTCTTGGATATCTTGAGAAAAGGTGGCAGCAATGAAACGAGGTTCAATGGGGTAGAATTCCGAGCCCAGTCGAGTCTGCCCTTTGAGAGCTTCAACTAGTAAAAGATCGATTCGTTCACTGATTGTCGGCAATGGTCGAGCTATCACCTTTTCCACAACTTCCCTATTAAGTTTCGGAGTGGACCCCAAACTGTTTTGCTCGAATATCCAACCAGATAGATTCGCCCTTTGCTGGGAATTAAGGTTTTTGATTGGACTCGTAGCAGAACTATTCGCAGAAAACTTGCTACAACGAAAACACATCCAGTGAACTACATTACCGTGATCTGAAGTATCAACCACTCTAGCTTTTTCCTCGCAGACTTCACAAGCTGCGGATATTTCAGACATGGTTTTCTACTCAGTCACGTAAGTTGGTTATGGTTTCAATGTTGCCGATTAATTCATCCATAAAGGTATGGAATTGTGCTAATTCGGCAGTTATGCTACCTGAGGAACCACTCTTGGTAGGAGACGTATGTGCTTAATACGCACACACTAATCTGTTCCGAGTATAGGGTAGCAATACACTTTTCTACAGCGACCGTTAAGTGCTCGCTAAAGAATCTTGATTGCAAATTTGAAGATTGAACTCAAATTTGATATTAAAGGCGTACGTGAGTAGCAGCTACAATAATTCAAATTGAGAAATTGGAATTCCATACAAGTTTCTTGCATTGGGCCATGAGAATTCTATGGATTGAGGTCCGATATTAATTGAAAGCCGAATGTGGTAGAACCATACTCTTGGGTATATGAGTGGCTTCTATAGACAGAAATCTGAATTAGAACGTTGCACAGGCGACCTGCAAATGCAGTCTGTCAACAGCAACTCCCCATCGTCTTAGTTCCACCGCACCAGTAGTCGACTTTACTCGATCAAACAACCAAGCAACTCAACCTTGTAGGTCCGCAATTTCCTGATCTATGCTCTGTGCCAAATTCTGCGACAGGAGAATAAATGCCTCCAGACGGTCACGCCGATCAATTAGTGTTTCAATTTGACGATTTTTCTCCACCTCGTCCCCATGTTGTTGATCGGTACTTTCAATATATCTGATTACGCCTGTAATTGGGATGTCGGTATCAAGCGATTTGGCGAGGTCCAACCATTCAGAATGTTCCTGAGCGATTTCATCGGCGGCTTTCTTCAGGCACCGCCTAATCAATAGACGAGCCGAGTAATCAATCCCTTGTGCCAATTCCAACCAACTTTCTGTTTCTTCTGAGAGCGCCGAAATGTTGAGTAGGTGCTGAATGTCCGATGAATAGTAATAAGTACTGTAGTCAGGGTCGAGCCTTTCAATGGTTTCGATTAGCGGTTCGATATCTGCCTGAGGACGCGATCTTTTAGGAAAAGCGCTTATGTGTTTCCACAACGAGAGAACAGCTTCACGACACCGATCTTCAGCTTCAGTCTTTTTCCGGCCTGTGAGTTTTTCCACATTCTGCATAACTTCAGAAATGTGATGCGCCATCCACCTCCCCAGAGTGTCGTTTGATTGATTAAGTTGAAGCTCATCAACGATTAGCTTTCCGAGTGCAATGATGTCATTAAATTGATTCAATTTTTCCATTTGATCTAAAAACGAATACTAGAGTATAGGGCAGAAGATATTCAGGTTTATCCTCCTGATTGCCGAGATAGTAGCCTCGGCTGAGTTTGCGATCGATTTGAATTTCAAATATTAAATCCATGTCAATTAAAGATAACCAATCCAACAATGCTGCCTTTTTCACGATTAACCGTGAACCGGTTTCTGGAACAAAATAGTCTGATGTTTCAGATTTTCGACCCCATTCATATGAACGTATAACTGGTAAATCTCCAAATTCCGAGGAAAACCAGTTACGACGTTCATAGTCGCGTTGGAGATTATTTTTCTTTACAAACCATTGCGCAGGACGTAGTGGTGGGCAACGGACCTCACCTGCCCAAGGATCGCGCTCATCGATCCCATTATCCAATGAAGTGTAGGAAACCCATCCCTTCAGTTGATATTGGTTTGAATCGATCTCCAATTCACCGCCACTAGGAGGTAATCCGTAACTGTAAGGAGATGAAGCAGTTTGGAGGGCTCGCACTAGTGATTGAGCTCGATCTGGATTTACCAGTGCGCTATAGACACGAATTCGTTCCTCTCGATTGTGATCAGTGTAGTTCCAATGGCCCCAAACGCAGATTTTTTCGTCTCCAAACTGAAATTGCTCCAATAGGTCATCCTTGTTAACTGAAAAGGGCCATGTTTCACTTACCTTTTCTGATTTCCACTCTGGAACATATAAGGGTTTTGGATCACGACGGTCCGCCAACCAGAGTCCGTCAGGTCGTGTAAGACTGTGTTTTGCAATCCATTCTTCGAGTTCATCTGAATCATCGTTGCCTTGATACCTTTGCACTGTGTCGATTAGTTCTCCAGCCACCATCATCATGGAGTTGTAGGCATGGTAGAACTCTAAATCTTCTACCTTTGGGTATGTACCATGCGAGTGCTGAGATTCAGTTCTACCGTATAGATCACGATGATGTCGCGGATCAATTCTCCAGCCTCCCTTTCCAGGAACACCAAAATCATCACGAATGATGCTCAGTGCTCGGTTTTCAATTTCGGTATTCCCGAAAGCAAATACTCTACCTAGACTTTCAAACCAGTAGTTGGAAATATCAATTCCAAAGTAGTATTTATCTTCGTTAGTACCTGAATCAGGAGTAACCACTCTTGAATCACGTCTGAATCTGTCAGACTCCAGTACTTCTAGTTTTGAAACATTGATCAATTGGAGCCGATTTAATTCTTCTTTTCCTAACTTGATAGTCTTGTTCTTTTCAAGCTCCAATAGGATTCTTGCGCCTATCCCGCGAAGCATGAGATGACGTTCGCTCTGGGAACAGGCTGTGCGGATAAACTCATCAAAGTGAAGCACAGATCTTGTATACCCAAGTTTTACTGCCCTCTGAAGAGCGAACAATAACCACAATTTAGCGCTCAGTTCATAGATCGGAAGTCCTGAAACATGGTAAGGGGTGGATTGCTGAATGCCTAACGCAAAATTCTGAAGTGGATCTAATATATCGTTCTCTTCAAGCGCGCAAAGCAGGCAGACGACATGTGCAGCTTGCCAACGTTCTGCTGTATTTGGTGATGCTAGGGATGCCCATATATATCCAGCAATGGAGTTCTCCACTGATTCAGGTGGTTGCAATCTCATGGACCAGTTTCCATCACCATCTTTCTCAGTCATTTCCTCTTCGAACAATTTGAGTCCATAGTCTAATACCACGGTAGCCTGTTGTTGAGTAAGATTAGGTGCTAGCAAGCCTACAAGAGAAAAAAGACGGTTAGAACTGAGATTGAGGGGAGTTTCAGCGATCGCTTCAACTACCCAGCTATCGATTTGCGACATGGTTACATCCGAACATTTTTGAATGGTTTCATATGGCAACATCTGGTAATAGGGTGATTTCACGATTTTGTAGCAGTGAGCTTTACAGACTTTTTCTGTGATACTCGCCAATTGCTTGCGAATGTGATTTCTGGCAATCCAATTTTGTGGAATCACCTCATAAACATCGTGTATGTTATGTAGGCTGAAATCCGGAACAGAAAATAATGCGTCCAGCGCTTCTCTCTCTTGTCCAGATGGAATACGTCGAAAATACTCTTCTGCAAATTGTTTACAGTAGTAGGGAGGGTCACCTGCCCGCATCTTTCGATAGGCTTCCTGAATAGACTCCGGTGATGTTAGCCGCAATGTAGCAAATATATGATCCCAATTCTTTGGCGGATCGAGGCTCGGTTCACTTCCCCTAATTGATTCGTTATTTTGCTGAATCTCCAATCTTTCATTTTTTTCTGATGGGGTCAAATAATCACCTAAGTTCCAATTCTGCCATCCATTTTCCGCAGCAATACATACCAAAATTTTCCAATCTTGAGAGCTTGCACCGCTAATTTCAACATATCGTAAAGCTTGATTGAAGAGCATCTTTCGTTGTTGTCTATCTTCGACAGAAGCAATGGCTGACTGAATCATTTCCGCACTAGGCCAACTGTACTGATAACCAATGAGTGCTAAAGCTGTTGTTGGTGAAATTTTGCCCAATTCAATCAATTGCGCTATTGCTTTAGGTGTAATATGATTTGCCGAACAAAATTTTCTGTCTTTCCATCGACTCAAGATCGACAAACTTGACGCGGGACAGAGTTTAGTAATTCTCTCAATGGTTCTATTCCAACCCAAGTATTTATCGTCCCCAAATAGGTCGACTACCACTTCGGCAGCACGAGAGAGGCGATAACACAGTTCGGGCTGTGGATGTTCAGGGTCAGACGCTTTAACTGCAAGCTCAAGAAAAGCCTCCCAACGGTTCAAAATTTCTTCACCGGCACGTCCTGCGACTTCTACAGCCTTATCCAAATAGATTTCTGCCTCTTCTGGACTCAACGAAAAGATCGACTTGGAAATGTCGACATAAGATTCAATCTTTTGCTCCGCACTCATTCGGTTTTCATGAATGATTTGATCTGCCTCTCTTGCGAAGGTATAAGCGTGATCGGAGTATGATTCCGAACAGGCACAGAGTCTCACTAGTTTCATTAAGGCGGGAGTGAACAATTTTTGTTTTAGTGAATCTTTCCACTCAGCAAATTTTTTCATTCTCTCAAGTGTGGGATCAGTCATTACCAAAATTTCAATCCACAAACCTGATATATCACGGGACAGGAGACGCTCATCCTGATAATAATTGTTCATCAATTTTTCGGTGTCTGATAAAAGTTTATCGACTGCCGAATCTAGCTCATCAAGATCAACTTTTCCTAATAAGGCTCTCACCCACAACTCTTGCCAAGGCAAAACCGCGTCAATGTAGTTGAGAAATAGCCTGGTATTCCTGTCGAGTGAATGACCAGAATTCTCCATTTGCTCTATTACTTCCTGCTTTACCAAATCAGAATACTTGACGGACTGGTTCTGCAGTGCTGCCCTCAGACAATTTGCCCTGAGTACCGTGAATTGTGGGTCACTTGAGTGCTGATTGAAGTGGAATTTCTCAGGTGAAGGAATATAAGTTGTGAGAACATCGACAAGTTCATTTTGATGCACCGCTTTCTTCGCAATCGCTGCTTGTACCACCGAGTTCACAATTGAAAGGATTGGATCTTCATGTGATGCACCTAGTTGGTGTTTTTGTACTTTTCGCGCGAATTTCTCAATCCCACTAAGCGCAGCTTGTACGACATCGGAATTTGGGTATTTAAAAACTTCGCTCTGTGCGTCAATGACAGCAATGAGTAGGTATTGATTTTCCAATGAGTGGGCCGCAACTTGGTTAATTAATTCGTACTGTCCTAGTTCGACCAGCTGTCGGAAAACGATTGAACCTACTCGATAGGTGAGACGCTTTGGTTTCCACCGTGATAGCTCACTCACGAAAGATTCAGCGCCATTTAGGTAAAGTTGACTCATGGCTAATTCGACTATGTCATCAATATCCATCTTAGAATTATTTCGTTCTTCCTCGGACAATCGAGACCAGTTTTGAACCCATCTGTATGCGAGGCGGAGATAGCTGCGGGATTCGGCTAATGTATCTTTACAACCCGAAAGAAGGCATGCGGAGTATGCATGGTGTCCGCCATGCCAATTCGTCGAAAACTTGTTCTCAGAGACTATTTCGCGAAGCTGTTGAGCAGGTAGTAAATGCGAAATCAGGTATGTGTTTGCTTGTATTAGTGATTGCACTCGATCTTTGCCAGCCATTTCACCTCCGGCTTTCAGGGCTAGCTTTGCTGCGTCATCGTTTTGATTTTTTCTGAGTGCAGCTTTGAGTGCGAACTGCACGCGTTGCGAAGACACATTGTGTTTCTCAACTGGGCTTGCGTTTGGCAGTCTCTCGTCTTCAAGAACCAGCTCAATTAACTCGCTATATTGACCTGCCTCTAGCATCAACTGAGGTACAGCGGATGCAACGTAACTATTTTCTCCAGCAAAAGATTCAATCGCCCTAATGAACTTGACTAGATTTTCTCTATTGGGTTTGTAAGTTGCTCTGAACCATGTTTCTGATGGTTCGTCAAAAAATTGCACTGCATCTCCCGTAAGTGTCAATGGTCGCCCTAAGTCGTGTACAAATGTTCGAATAGCACTTGCACTCAAACCCGACGCTAGCGACAAGACCTCTATCGGAATAAAAGGGCGAAGTGCAGCCAATGCTTCACATAGTGTATGAATTTGACTGGCTTCAGCTTCGGGGACATTGTCCAAGAGTTGTGCAATTGATCGCTCGAAAATATTCTTGATTGCATCTTCCACGGTTGTTGGGTTCGGACCAAGCTTCAGTAGAATCTCTGGTAAGGTCTGATTGCAATTTAATGCAGTTGCCTGAACGCGGGGATTCTGAGAACTCAAGCGGTGGAATTCTCGGACATCGTTTGAAGTTACGTCTCGGAAATGTATTTTTAGCAGATTGCCTGTTTCAACCTCTGAAAAGGGTTGAAGGTTTAAGTCAACGAATTCGATTGGTGGGTCTAGTTTTTCGACTCGATGGGTACGACATAGGAATACGAGCACAACGCCATCGGGCAATCGCTGTCTGATTAAATCCTTTCCAAAGCTAGCGCGATCTTGAAATTCTTCAGCAGCTAGCTCAGCGTTGTCTGCTGCATCAATAAATAACACCAATTTAGCATTTGGATTACTTCCTTTTAGCACCTCTATCGACTGGGTAAGACGATATATGAAGGCCTCCAGATATTCAGCTGCTGTAGCGTGATTCGATGGAATAAGCGGATGGCAGAGTTTGAGTGAAGCAAGCTCGTTAGTGATTTGCACAAGTCCCACGTGATGTTGATCGCGCCTTTTGATTACGTTTCGGTATTCACCATTACCAAAGCAGTCATAAAGAACTGCAACCGAGTGATCTGGCATTTGATTGCACAACCTTCTTGCCAAGACCGACTTTCCGACGCCTCCTTCAGCGTGAATGACTATTGGATGGCTTTCGTTCTCGATTACTCTACGACTGAATTCCTCTTCCTGGTCTCGCGAAAAATGATTTTCTCCGCTTTCGATGAGGCAAGGTGCGGGGAATAGTTCGTCTTCGTCAGTGTTCAGGTAGCGAAGTACGTCTTCCCGCGTGATTTCAGGATTACTTGCCTGTTCCGGGGAAACTTTGTCAACTACAAGTCTCCAGAGTTGGTCAGCTGCATCCTTATCAGATCCAGCTAGGTAGCCTTTGAGCTCTTGAATGAGAATATTCCGCTGTTTCCAGTGGAAGTCATTTGTATCATCAATACGAAATCTGCTAAAAAAATCGTGCGCTAACGTGTCATCACAAGTACCTAAGTACCTCTTGATTTGATTCCATTGACTTTCGTCCTCCGATCTCAGGTTCTTTGCTTGAATCCTCGAAATAAGTTCGTGAACGTCGGTTGCTACGCGGCGATTTGTTGTAAATGTAAACTCAATTATTCCTAGGTTGAAATTCTCTATTAGTTTGAACTTCTGAAATCGTTTAAAGAAGCCTGCCAAAGTTTCATTTAATGCACTTAATGTCCAATTTTGATTTTCCTTGTATGAGTGTTTCAACTGGTGGTAAGAAACTTTGCTTGCTCGGGTAATATCACTATCACCGTAATATTCCGCTACATCAACTACCTCCTCACCAGTATCCAAATTTTCGCCTTGAGTTTCCTCTTTGGCTACTCCTTCAATCGTGATGCACACCAACTGAGATTTGGGATTGAGCAGACCAAGGCATCGTCGAGCTGCCCACCTATAGTGAAACTGGTCACCTGCCCTTGAGTATCGAACTCTATCTGAATTTCTGATCATTGAATTTTGACAAATTCATGTTAGTTTGCGTGCGTTTCAACTTGCGAAATCGCTCTTAATTTCTAGTCAAAGGATCAGCCATTAATTTTGCACTACTTTGGTGCTATTTGTCTGTTTTATTTATCTTTGTAGGTCTACAGGAACTTTCAATACTATCGTAAAAAAGACATGATTTTGTCGTTTACGTTTCTGACTGTATTCTTTGACAACGAGGTATTGTCAAAAGGAGTGCGTGAGGGGAAAAGCGACTAGGGAAGAATACAATTCATGGCCCTCGGGCGAACTGAAAAGTTGGAGGTCGGTTCGAAGATATTACTATGAGGCTCCTCTGACAATCCACATTCCGATGAACCACCACGATAGACCAGTTAATAAAAATGCTGCCCAGTTCGAGAACAGGTCGGCGCCTCTACGGACCATACGAAAATCGTCAATAGAGATGTTCAATATCACCGCTTGGATACCGCCCTGTGGGGGATCCTGCTCAATCATCCCGTCATCCCTCAGATGGTAGTACCTTAACACATACCAGTACAGGTGAGCCAGAATGACCGCTGAACCTAGGACTAGCACCCCAAAATCGTCGGGTGGTTTTACACCGAAGATATCGAGATTGCGCGGATCAGCCCCAGCGGTACTGGCTATAACCACAACAGCTGCCAGAGATAGAATGTTTCGCCGACATACTCTCGCTCTGTTCGGCTCAATCAGCTTATCGATGGGTGCATTTTCCCTTTCCTTTGGAGTGTATACACTCTCCAATCCAAGAGACAAATAGAGAACGCGTCGAATTTTCATCTGTTGCTGTACCTGTAGCGCTTACCTCTTCGCCACCGCTTGTCAGTTACAATTAACATTTGTTCGAATTGTCTTGATTCCTGAACCATTTTTTTCCAATTACTTACGAATAAGATATTCGCAAGAATTCTATATTAAACCAATTTTCAATAGTTGAATGAAGAGGTTGCAAGCTGTACTACCCTACATTTAATTGCATCTGTAATAAGGTAGTACAGTTTGATTCATCTAACACCGATAGAATAGAATTGAACCGTAACACCTTGAAAGGTTCAATACTCCGTGAAAAAATCGCAAGCAGTTAAATCCGAATCAGCCTCAATTCGGGCAACCTATCAGGATGTGTTGGATGCTCCACCGCACATGGTTGCAGAAATAGTCGACGGTATGCTTTACACCCACCCAAGACCAAGGGTTTCTCATGCAATTGCAAGTACTGCGCTTGTAGGGTTCATCAGTCAGACTTTTCAATACGGTCGTGGTGGACCTGGCGGCTGGTGGATTCTGTTCGAACCTGAGTTACATCTGGGTGACGATGTTGTGGTACCTGATATTGCTGGGTGGCGACGCGAGCGAATGCCTGAGTTACCAACCGGAGCATACATTACATTGGCGCCGGACTGGGTGTGCGAAGTACTTTCGCCGTCAACTCGAACGCTTGATCTTGGTGGTAAGCGTGCGGTTTACGCCCGCGAAAGAGTCAGTTATCTTTGGTTAGTGGACCCAGATGCCCAGTCGCTGGAAGCACTTGCATTGCGCAACACAGAATGGGTGTTGATAGACTCGCTGTCCGATGATGCGCTGGTGTCGCTGCCGCCATTTGAGGCGATCAGTTTCAATCTTAGTGATTTATGGCCACCGCATGCTGTTCACAAAGACCTGCCGCAAGAAAAGCAACCAAGCAAGTCAAAAGTTGAAACTGAACCGGAATTTGTTGAAACATCCAAGTGAAGTTCATTGACATCAATTAGCTGCCCTCTGAGTGAGGATTTTCTTCGAGTGAATTTCTAAGCGCACCAGTTCAGAATCTTCTCCAGTTTCTCTTAATCTTTCTACGAATCAGCGATTTCATCCTATCGTCTTTTACCAAGATTAGCAATAGGCGACAAAATTCGCATGTACGAACGTATTTCGGTTACTTAGAAATTTGTCAAGCATATTTTTGAAGCTGACTCACTTTCGTTCGTATTTGTTTCAGCGCACAATGATATAAACCAAAATATCGGATTCATATTGCGAAAAATTCTATTTCCAACACCATGTCTATCAAAATGCATAGCCCCTTAATATTGTGTAATGATTCTGACGACAAATCACCCCAGATTAACTCATTTGACTATTCCAAATATTCTTAGAGTAGCTTTTTTCTTTTCTCTCAGTTTTTTACTGTTTGCGCAAGTAACGCTTGCCGACACGGATTCGGAAAAACTCTGGGAAGAGACACTGAACATGGTTCGGGACGATTTCCCGCGTGTGCAACACATCACCACTGATGAATTGGCAGCAATTCTGGAAGAACACACAGACTTCACGCTGCTGGATACTCGCGAACCTGAAGAGTATGAAGTAAGCCACATCCAGGGCGCATTTTTGGCAGAAGGTGTACGTGACGCATTGAAAGTTCTCAAAGATAAAAGCCGAGAAGACCTTGTCATTGTCTACTGCTCGGTCGGTTACCGCTCTTCAAACATAGCACAAAAACTCGCTAGACGAGGTTTTACAAATGTAGTCAACGTAGAAGGTTCGCTTTTCAAATGGGCCAACGAAAATCGCCCTGTATTCAGCGGAGACAAAGCGGTCGATAAAGTTCACCCCTATGATGAAGAATGGGGACGTCTGCTCGAACGAAAATACTGGCCGTAACCAGTCTTGAAAGAATTCCCTACAATCGAAAGGAGTATTTGGACAAATCCTAAACCTGTTCAAGTTCAGTTCGAGCCAACTATTGCCGCGCAAGATCTGACGTTCGATCGTTTGTTTGACCTCATTGATGTCCCTGGCTTCTTTGAACGGATTGACTCCCCATTACCAACAGACGAACATCAGATCCTGCAAGCTCTTACCGACAACGAACTTATCACAACTACTGATTCCGGGTACTGGAATATCTCCAATGCGGGTGCCATTCTGCTTGCCACCCGTCTGCAGGATTTTCAAACGCTTAAGCACAAAGCGATACGCCTGATTCGATATCAGGGTAACAGTCGGACCGAAATAGAGTTGAAACACACTTTGTCGAAGGGATATGCCAATGGATTCGAAGAAGTAATGAATTCGGTCACTGATTCGCTTTCAAAAGTTAAAGCTTCTGGAAAAGGTTCTGGCAAGAAGAAGTCCGTTTGGTCTAATCTCGCATTACGAGAACTGATCGCGAATTCACTTATCCATCAGGATTTTTCAACACCAGACTCTGGTCCCCTAATCGAAATTTTTGACGATCGCATTGAAGTGGTTAATTCCGGCCACCCGCTGGTTGACGAGCGGCGACTGGTTAATTCTCCACCAAAGACTCGAAATCACAAAATATTGTCACTGATGCGTCAGATGAACCTTGCAACAGAAACTGGCTGCGGTTGGGATCGAATTGTTGCAGAAGCAGAGCGTTGCGGTATGCCTGCACCTTTACCTGAAATTGTTGAAGACACCACACGCGTAGTGATGCTGTCTCCAAGAGGACTAACTGAATTGGACTACTCAACCCGAGTCTGGTCTGTGTATCAGCACGCATGCCTCATGTTTGCGAATCGGGAACACCTTACTAATGGATCGCTCAGAGAGCGGTTTGGTATTGAACTTAAAAACAGTGCAATTGCTTCACGCCTGATAAAAGAAGCCGTCGAAGCCAAGGTCATCGTTCCTTACCAGGCAGAAATTGGTCGAAAGCACATGCGTTATATTCCCAACTGGGCTGATTCTGATCAAAGCAACTTTATTTGATGTTTAATTGATATTTGTACCGATCACCTCTGTTTTATCGCCAACAATAGTAATCGAAATACACAATCTACGGTATCGTTTTTCTGAATGTATAGGGATGGTTGAATACCGAAAGAAAGAAAAAGGCATCCTATGTGGATTGATTCTCCCCTCATCCTGACTTGAACTTGATTCCTACCAGCACAGCAACAATTGCAGTTTAAGTCTTTGAATTAATATATTTTGTTTATTTGACTTTTATTTGATAAAAAATTGGTTTTCTGTAATGATTGAACACATGCTGAAGGGTTATTTAGGAGCGCTGATCAGGCTTCGAAATGTACTCAGCAAAAACTCTGTAGCCAACTACATTCAGATTAAAGCGGGAATTTAATGCTGAGTGATTGATCGACTCAACGATATGGAATTTATGCCGCAGAATATGCAGCTCGTACTGTCTCTTGTTTTCCGACGTAGTTTAAGTTTTCGGCACCGCGGTTCTTTTCGATCGCTTTAAGCAGTCTCACATATAGCCAGCGTTCTCGCTCCCAGAAATATTCCACTTGCTCGCGAGAAAATTGTCCGTCTGCATCTAGGCGGCGAACCATGCTGTTCAGATGACCCTGTTCTTCTGCCAGAAGTTTAGCAAGTGAAAAATCAAGCCCTGCTTCCTCAATGCAGTCAGCCAGAATTTCGTAAGCCCAGACCGCCCTGAACTCTACTATCAGCGACATGTAAAGATAAATCGTGCGGTAGTTTACATCACGACCAAAATACCGGACCATGGAAACTTCCAGCCTTGAAAAGTAAGCCCGAGCGTAAGCCGGTGCAATTAGTAGAGATTCTGCGTAGTCTAACCCTGAGCCCTTGAATCTTTCTGCATGACGTTTGAACAGTACCGCGTGCCCTGTTTCTTCGTTCAAGTGTTTCAGTGTGGGGTAGTCAATGACATCACCCTGCTGAGTCGCCATAATCTTGTAACTGCCAATGTGTTCCATATATGACAGCGTATTGCAAAACAGCCATCGGAGCTCACAGTCGGACAGTAAGTCAGTAAATACTCGTTCAGTCCACTCGCGAAGATCCTCATTGTTGCGAGAGAATGATTGAACCAACTGAGGTATTTCAGTCATTGCGACACCGCGACCCTGAATTCGGTAGTACTAGAAGCGGGCTCACCGTCTATGACCGGCAACATTTCCACGATGCCCAATTTATCGAACAGTGCAGTGTCATGATCGTATTCGACATTGTCGGTGGTCAACAAACGGTCTCCAACAAAAATTGAATTTGCACCAGCAAAGAAACACATGGCCTGGAGTTCTTCAGACATGGTCCGTCGACCCGCTGAAAGCCGAAGCACTGATTTTGGCATCATGATTCTGGCTACCGCAATAGTGCGTATAAATTCAAGTGGCTCAACCTTAGTATCCCCTTCAAGCGGTGTACCCGGTATCGGTACCAGCATATTGATTGGTACACTTTCCGGCGGCTCTTCCAGGTTAGCTAACGCGCGTAGCATACTGCCACGATCCTGCTGAGTCTCACCCATTCCCAGAATGCCGCCACAACATACTTTCATTCCCGCTTCGCGAACATATCCAATCGTTTGCAGACGATCTTCAAAAGTTCGCGTTGTAATGATTCTGTCGTAGTATTCAGGAGATGTATCAACATTGTGGTTGTAGTAATCCAATCCCGCTTGCTTCAACTGAATCGCTTGATCACGATCAAGCAGTCCCAGCGTCATGCATGTCTCCATCCCCAAGGCCTTCACTTCGCTGATCATCTGACACAGCTGGTTCATGTGCCTGGCTTTCGGACCGCGCCAGGCTGCACCCATGCAATATCGACTGGCACCATCAGCCTTGGCCGACTTGGCATCCGCAATTACTTCTTCAACCGACATCAGTTTACTCGGTTGAACTTCAGTTGCATATCGAATTGACTGGCTGCAGTACTTGCAGTCTTCCGGACAACCGCCAGTTTTGATATTAACCAGCCGACTTTTCTGGACCTCATTCGGAGCAAAATGCTGCCGATGAACAGTTTGCGCCTGGTACAGCAGTTCGCTGAACGGCAAGTCAAACAGTGCTTGGACTTCAGAAGCTGACCATTTTTGAGATTCGTTGAATTGGACCATTGGAAAATTACACGCTAATTGATCATTCCAGTTAGTAGACAGTCACCGGACAGAACTAAATATATATCACCACATCAAAATGCGCTAATCACTTAATCTGATATTCGTTTTCGGAAAACCTGATTGAATCAAGTGATTTTGATATTGTCGTTTACCAGTCACCTTCCAACTCCAGTACCTTTCTTACTGTATATTTCAGTTTTCAAATCTGCAGTAAGTCTCAGGAACTCCGTTGGATCAAACTCCACAATTGAAACCACTAAGCTACTCACCGCGACAGGAAGATGAGCGCCTGGTCAGTGGTAAAGGTCAATTTGCTGATGACCTGCCACACGATGAATTTCTCGTCGGCTACGTTGTACGCTCACCTTACCCGCACGCTGTCATCAGTCAAATTGACACGGAAGACGCACTTCAGTCGTCCGGTGTATACAAAATTTTCTCTGCGGAAGATCTGTTAGCTGACGGCGTTGGCGGGCTGCCCTGTGCTTCGTCTTTTACCGGGCCAAACGGCGCACCTTTAATCAAACCACCGAGATCCGTTCTCGCGACCGACCGGGTGCGTCATGTCGGTGAACCAGTCGCCTTTGTTGTTGCCGACAGTTTGGCGAACGCAATTGATGCGGCAGAAAGCATCGAAATTGATTTTGAAGAGTTGCCGTCAAACAGCGATGTCGAAAAGGCGTTTACAGGAGCTGCGCAAATCTGGAATGAAGCAAAGAACAATCTCTGCTATGACTTTGTTCGTGGTGACGAACAGCAGATCGAAGAGTTGTTTGCCGAGTCAGATCATGTAACCTCAATCAAAGTACATCATCCCAGGATGGCGATTACCCCAATCGAACCGCGATCTGCCGCTGCCCAATTCGATGCTCAGGCTGGTCAATGGGTCTTCAATGTGCAAACTCAGGGGGCACACATGATTCATCGGGTGCTCTGTGAAGACATCTTGCATATGCCACCGGAAGAACTGCGCGTTATCACCAAAGATGTCGGCGGCAGTTTTGGTATGAAGATATTTCCATATCCCGAGTATGCACTCGTTCTGTATGCCGCGCGAAAGCTTGGACAAGCCGTCAGATGGACTGCGACCCGAACGGAGTCTTTCTTATCGGATTGCCATGGCCGGGCACGGGTGGATTATGCGCGAATTGGTTTCAGTAAAGATGGACGAATTACGGCTTACCAATGTGACACTATTACAGATTTAGGGGCATATTTGAGTTATGTCGGACCTTCGATTGCCTCCCAATATGCCTACACCGTCGTTGGACATACCTACAAGATTCCGCATCTTCATTTTCGAAACCGCGGTGCGTTTACCAATGCAACACCAACAGATGCATATCGCGGTGCCGGCAAACCAGAAACGGTCTGTACGTTGGAACAGTTGCTGGACAAAGCAGCATTTGAACTGAAGATTGACCGGTTGGAACTTCGCAGACGGAACTTTGTTCAAACAGAAGATCTTCCATATGACATGCTGAATGGGCAAACGATCGACAGCGGTAATTTTGAAGCACTGTTAGACCGCGCAGTTGAGTTATCTGAATGGAACAGTTTCCCAGACCGTCGCAAGAGTGTATCTCAGGCGGGACACTTGCGCGGCATCGGTCTTGGTATGTATATGCACTCAACCGGAGGCTCAATTTCAGAGGCATGTCGAGTCAAACTTGCCGCTGAAGGAATGATTCACGTATTCACTGGAACTCAGTCAGGTGGTCAAGGTCATGCCACAACACTCGCCGGGCTGGTAGCTGATGTGATGGAAATTGATCCATCCAAGGTCAAAGTCATCCAGGGAGATACGGGCCAATACGAAATTGGCAGTGGTACCGGTGGCTCTTCATTGACAGCAATTGCAGGCAACACCGTGGTTCGAGCCGCTCGTCTCATGCTTGACAATACTCGAAACACTGTTTCCAGACTGCTTGAAGTGAATGCTGTCGACCTCGCTTATTCAGAAGGTGGGTTCTACATTCCCGGAACAGATCGACGGTTGAGTCTGCGAGATCTTTCAGCGATGATTGAGTCGAATCCTGACGACCAGGCAGCTTGCGTTGGAGATGCAGAATTTGAAGGAAAGAATACAACACACCCTTGTGGCGCCTACGTGGTTGAACTTGAATGCGACCCAGAAACAGGTGTCATTCAAATCATTCAACTGGTTGGTGTAGACGATATCGGACGAGTACTGTTCCCTCACCAAGCCGATGGTCAGCTTCAAGGTTCTTGGGCTCAAGCTGTTGGAACTTCGCTGATGGAAAGCATTCAATTCGATGAAGACCAAACAGGACAGATTCTGAGCGGCTCCCTGATGGATTACCAGATACCGCGAGCTCAGGACTTACCCAATATCACACTAGATAAAGTCCCGACGCTCTGCATCACAAACAGTCTGGGAGTAAAAGGCGTAGGCGAGGTTGCCAACCTTGGTGCACCTGGCGCAATCGGAAACGCGCTGTCTGATCTATTGAGCGATGGCAGCGAGTTTATCGCGATCAGACCGCCGGCTACACCTCATACAATCTGGTCTTTGTTACAGAACCAAAAAAAGTAGGTCGATGCTACTCATTGTCGAGGCGGGCTACTCGGCCGAGATAACCGCCGTGGTGACGTAGTCCGTATTCATGCTTTGTGATGCCCTTCTGCTCCATCAGTGCAAGCGTGAGTGCATCCGAAATTGCATTCATCACCGCAATGCTGGCTGATGGGGTAAGCCCTAGCGGACAAGGCTCTTCAATCACTCCCATCTCCAGAATAATGTCGCAATACTCTCGCAGTTCAGAGTCAGCGTGCGAGGTAATCCCAATCACCCCTTTGACTCCGAGATGCTGACCAAAATTGAGTGTTTCGATCACTTCCCGCGTCTTGCCACTGGTTGAAAATGCGACAATGCAATCCGTTTCGGCTATCACACCGAGATCTCCATGGGCTGCTTCGCCTGGATGAATATAGACAGCCGGGGTACCGGTTGAGCACAGTGTCACCGAAAATTTCCTGGCACTCAGTCCAGCCTTTCCCATTCCGGTTGTTACAATTTTTCCTTCACAGGACATGAGCATTTCGAGAGTGTCCTCGAATGCTGGTGTAATTTCGATCGACCGAATTGCGTTCGCTTCAGCCTCGATCACATATTTGATTCTTTGGGAAATTTCCATAACTGCGGTGATTGAGTTTAACCCTTTGGACCTTAGGTGAATGGGTAGCGGATTTCCATCTTTAGGTAATGGCACAAAATAATACTATTGCTTATTCAAAGCTAAACATAGCACTCGCCGAATTGTTTAAGACTGTCTATTTTCGCTGCCAATTTTATACTGCCGAAGTTCACTCAAAAATCAGTTGCGCTGCTGAGTGCTACAAAATGCCGTTTCAGCAGCTTTCGTATTGCAGTCTCCCGGTCGCAAAATAACAATAGAAAGGTGTAATCCCAAATTTGGGTGATCTCTAAAAAATTACTTTTGCGCTCGGAATTGGTTAACAAATATTGGCTACTTTGCTTTTTGGTATCGCTTTGCAAAAGAAAGAGAATTGAGATCAAGAGGGTAAGAGTCAAGGTATTCTGAAGCAGTTAAGTCTCTGAGTCCAGCCAAACGTATTCCTTGCTCTTCGTGTAGTGAGAATGGCGTTTTCCAATTGATTTCATCAATTATCGGTTTGATCTGTTTATATATTTCATTGCGATCTTTGATCTCTCTCTCGATTTCCTCATCCAAAACAACGATCAGCGTTATTGGGACAGAGTCTGGGCTGTTCCAGTTCGCATGCGGACATACTCTCAATTCCCTAATTGAACGCAATGCCTTTCCAAATAGTGAATTTTTATAGTATTTGTTGTGTACTGCATTGCGAAATGGAATAAGAGAGTCATTGAATGCGTCAGGGTATGCGAATCGACCAAAAAATCGTTCAAGTGACTTTGAAAACAGAAGTTGTTCCTTTTCTGATGGACAACCACATTGCCTTTCCCAAGTCACTAAAAGTTCCTTAGAAACGCTCATAGTCCTTGAAAAATCTACTACAACGTTCTCTGGAGTGTTAGCTATCAGTCCAAAGCGAGGTACCTTTCCCTTTTCGATGTTAGAGAGATTTTTAATCTCAATCTCAACTAAAGGACAAACAGAGACAAATTTATGAAAAGTGTCGACAGGATCTCGGATAACATCACAGGTTTGAGAAATTACTACAAACCCCAATACTGTCTCTTCATCAAAGCAATCAGATTCTTCCCCGATCTCGTCGTCGGATTCAACTACGTCCCTGAATACTAGCTTACCACACTCAAGTGAAAAATCGCCTTGCTGCCAATCAGCAAGGCGTTGCACGATATCCGGCTTATTCTCGGCTCTCGACACACTCAAAAAGCACTCTTTTTATGCTCTACTTCTCTGAGCTTTTACCCGACGTACCTTTGGTGCCTCAGTCAACGCAATCTCCACGTCTTCGTCGATCGACCACTCCTCAATTGAATGGCCAAAATGTGTTGGTGCGTTATATTTTTCTGCCTCCGCACTGAGCTTCTTCTTATACGATGTTCGCTTTAACCCTTCTCCGACAATGTTTCTGACTCGATCACACTGATCTTTTTTCAACAGCTCAAAACATGTCATACCGTCCTGACTCGCCCCCATCAGAAGGTTGATGTTTTCTTCTGCTGAACCTCGATCGATGTATTCTAGAGTAGAAAATACATTGCCAAGGTGTTGGTGGTGCTGACCTGCAACTGTTTTTCCGGCTGCCCAATCAAACACTGCACGTAACGAAACATCAAATAGATCTGCAACTTGTGCCCATGTCATACCTCCCAAAAAGCGAACGCCCTGCACAAGTTCCGAAGGAGAACGGCTTTCTGGATTACTTTCCTCCTCATCCATCACATGCACTACGATTCCCACGACATTTGCCGTCGATGAGAAAAGTAGTTGCTGTTTTCTACTGAAACTAAATGCGTCTTTTCGGTTGAGCACATACTTCCGATATTCAGAATATGGTGCTGCAACATCCGGCACTTGATCTGTAGTAAATTCACTCCGATTATTTGTGACCGCATTTGTTGGAAAAAGATACATCATCGGTACAGCCATTTGGCCTCCCAGCATTGGTCTCATTTTTCAGTTGCTCCAAAAGATTGTAGAAATTGATCGGTGATGCCCCATCTAAAGAAAGTATAGGCACGTGCAGCCACTTTGTTGAGTTCCTTACAAAGGAAATTAGGCTCAAATTCGCTTCCCTCACAGTTTGTACTGAATGAGTCGATATCAAAAACCCAACTCGTGTCTTCTACAGGGGGAACCAAGTCTGGATCATGTGTGAACTTCGGTGGTGCCATGCCATAGCGAACAATCAGCTTACCTTCTTTTGTTTGACAGACGATATCAGTCATTGAATATTCGATATGCTGCAATAAATTAGGCTGTAAGACATTCAACAACTCAGGTCGAATCAATTTTGACAGAGACCCAACAGATTTTTCCCCTTTAATACGATTGACATAACGGAAACCAACTCGAGTTACAGCAACCGGTTTGATTGTTGAAGACAATGCATTAAGCACTACATTTAACCGTTTCATAAATTCCTCTCGCGACTCATATCTCGCGGTTTCTAACGTTATCGCGTCGGTTCTAAGCGAGACTCGAAAAATACGTTCCAAATCCAAAAATCGCCAAACAACTGTTTCTGTAGTTTGATGCTGCATGCCTAATTGATCTACGTTCACCTCAACTGACTGAATATTGTCGCGTTGAAGATTTGGGTACTCACCGCGTATAGCTTCCTGAAAGTCGCCGATATAACTTTCTTCAGAGATTTTGACAATTTTGGGGAATGTGACCTGCCCAAGTGTGCGCACTAAAGGAGCATCCTTGAGAAGTACACTTTCAGAAACTTTCCCGAATAGAGGATCTTTAGAGCGGGCCATATGCAATTGCTATCTCATTTACTTTTGCATTTATTGTAGCATGTGAAGTAAAGTATGAAGTAAAGTTCCTAGCTGAAGATGGTTTGATTTCGAGTGATAAATGATTGCATGGCCGTCAAATTTATCATTTTAAAATTCCCATAGATCAGTGGATTTATAAAATTCTTTGGGAAATATCCATAACTGCGGTGATTGAGTTTTAATCTTTTGGACCTATATTAGGTGAATGATGAGCGGATTGCCGTCTTTAGGAACTAGCACACAATTAATACTATCGCTTATTCAAAGCTAGACATGGCACTCGTTGGATTGTTCAAGACTGCCTATTTTTGCTATCAATTTTATACTGCCAAAGCCCATCCAATTTTGAGTCGCCGCCTTAAAATTTGAACCAATTGTTCAGCAGTGGTCAAACTTTACACTGTTGTCAAAGTCAAATGAGACTGCCAAAAACGATGTTTCCGTGCAATCATTGCCACATTAAATAGTGTGTTTTGTGAAAAATTTGTTCTTTATTTTCAATTTTGAACAAATCTCTTTTCTCATTTGTCATTGAAAAAAAATCTATTGCGTAATATTTTTTCTGAGTGTATAGTGACAGAAACGGCCTGCATCGATATTGGAAGTTTTGACTGCAGGAAAATTTTCGATTAAAAACAAAATAAAACTATCGGCACCAAAACTGCCTGATTAATTAAAATATTCAACCCTGCAATTGCTTCGCATTCAAGGGACTTTGAAGGCGACGCTAACAGATTTGATGAATCACATCGAAACAGCATGGGGAAGTACCCTGTACCGTCACGATAGTGGCATCTCCTGTAATTCACTCATTCTGGATTAATTTCCCAATAAAATTAGCGACCCATAACAACAAAGCTATTTGATATTTGTAACGGCACTGAGAATCACCAGTCAACAAAAAGAGAAAATATGTCTGAATTGATCATTAATGTCACTGACGATTCCTTTGAGGATCAGGTACTGAATTCAGCTGTTCCAGTCATTGTCGATTATTGGGCCGAATGGTGCGGCCCGTGTAAAATGATTGCTCCAATTCTGGAAGAGGTGTCCGACGAATATCAAGACAAGCTGATCGTCGCCAAACTTAATATTGATGAAAACCCGAAGACACCGACCAACTACGGCATACGTGGAATTCCAACGTTGATGCTGTTCAAGGGTGGTGTCGTCGAAGCAACCAATGTTGGTGCAGTTTCAAAATCTCAACTCACTGCATTCATTGACGAATACTGTTAGTCTATCGCTCTGGAGAGTATAAAATTCATTCTGCACACCAGCTAGGTGTGTGTAACATTTCCTGCCAAATTTAATCAATCTTTCTTTTCTTCAGCGAAGCCGGAAGGCGACGCTTCAATCACAGCCTGAACAGAGGCACAATTTATGGGAATCAGCCTAACTGAACTGAAAACTAAATCACCGACTGAGTTAATCGATATAGCACGTAGGGCCAATATAAATGGCGCTGCGAGAATGCGAAAACAGGACCAGATATTCGCGATTCTAAAAGCCGAGACACGCAATGGTGGCAACATTACTGGTGAAGGTGTCATGGAAGCGCTGCACGATGGCTTTGGTTTTTTACGTTCTCCAATGAGTTCCTACCTCGCCGGACCTGATGATATCTATGTCTCCCCCAGTCAAATTCGCCGTTTCAATCTTCGAACCGGTGATACTGTTTCTGGCTTGGTACGCCCGCCTAAAGATTCTGAGCGCTATTTTGCACTTCTCAAAGTTGAACAAATCAACAACGAATCGCTTGACAAGCTTAAGGATAAAGTACTGTTTGAGAATCTCACACCTCTTCATCCAGATCAACGCATTCGACTCGAAAGAGGCAACGGTAGCTCTGAGGACCTTACAGCACGAATCATTGATCTTGTCGCACCCATAGGTAAGGGACAGCGAGGTTTAATCGTCTCATCGCCTAAAACCGGTAAAACTGTAATGCTGCAGCAAATCGCACATTCGATTGCCGCTAACAACCCGGAATGCGAACTGATTGTGCTGCTGATCGACGAAAGACCCGAGGAGGTTACTGAAATGCAACGCTCAGTGCGTGGCGAAGTTGTCTCTTCAACTTTCGATGAACCTGCTTCACGTCACATTCAGGTCGCTGAAATGGTGATTGAAAAAGCTAAGCGACTGGTTGAACACAAAAAGGACGTGGTAATTCTGCTTGATTCCATCACACGACTTGCACGTGCCTACAATACCGTATCTCCGGCTTCAGGCAAGGTGCTCACGGGTGGTGTCGATTCCAATGCACTGCAGCGACCAAAGCGCTTTTTTGGTGCAGCCAGAAATATTGAAGAAGGCGGCAGTATTACGATTCTGGCTACGGCTCTGATAGAAACCGGATCAAAAATGGATGAAGTGATCTACGAGGAGTTCAAGGGGACGGGCAATATGGAAATCCATTTGGACCGTAGAATTGCTGAAAAACGTGTTTACCCCTCCATCATCATCTCCCGCTCTGGCACCCGCCGTGAAGACCTTCTAACCGAACCAACCGAACTCAAAATGATCTGGGCATTGCGTAAACTTCTGCACTCTTCAGATGACCTGGAAGCAATCGAACTACTGAGTGAAAGACTCAAGGAAACTAAAACCAACGCCGAATTCTTCGAATCTATGAGAAGAATCTCCTAATTTCGGCGAATTGACGAAATCCACTCTGAAAAACTCTAATTCGAATTTGATTTTCTAGCAAGCATTGGCGTATCATTTGCGCGCTTCACTGATCAACCAAACCCCTAAACTGAGCAACTAAGTTCATTGAATCATGAAAAAAGATATTCATCCAAACTACACAACGATTAAAGTCACTTGTGTTTGCGGCAACAGTTTTGAGACTCGCTCCACATTGAAAGACGATCTCAGTATTGAAATTTGCTCAGTCTGCCACCCTTTTTACACAGGCAAGCAGAAGATTGTCGACACAGCTGGACGCGTCGGAAGGTTTAAGCAAAAATACGGACTATAACGTCCACGCATTAAGGCGGCGACTCCTGCGTAGAGTTAGGCAGCGGCCATTTCTCCACATAATTGTCCAAGTCTGGGCAATTCACGTTCACCAAGTCAGTTGATTACCATTGACGACTGTGTAAGTTGGGCTGATGCGCGGCTTGATCAGGCAGACGTATTCTTTGGTCACGGTTGCTACAATTCTCGAGACGAAGCGATCTGGGCAACGCTACATGTAGCCGGATTGATGGACCAAGAGTACCATGAAATTGCTTCAACTCCAATTTCAGAGCAAGATTACTCCAAGGTTCGCGATCTGATCGAAAAGCGTATCCAAACCCGCCAACCACTCGCATACCTCATTCGCGAAGCGTGGTTTGCTGGGTATAGATTCTATATTGACGAGCGCGCCATCGTGCCAAGATCACATTTAGGTGACTTGATTCAGGATGGTCTTGAACCGTGGGTCGATTCCTCTTCATTGCAACGTGCACTTGACCTGTGCTGCGGCAGTGGCTGTATTGCTGTCGCACTTGCGTTAACGTATCCCGATCTGGTTGTCGATGCATCAGATTTGGATACAAGTGCGCTCGAAGTTGCCAGAATCAATATTGACCGCTTTCAGGTAGAAGACCGAGTGCAAGTCATGCAAAGCGATCTGTTTCAGAACGTGCCGATCTGTAAGTACGACCTGATCGCCACCAATCCACCGTACATTCCGAGCGAAGAACTCGACGAGTTGCCAAAGGAGTATCTGCATGAGCCGACTCTGGCGTTTGCAGGAGGCGAAGATGGCCTGAAGTTTGTCCGGCAGATTCTAATCCAGGCTACTGACTACCTTTCAGATAAGGGACATTTGCTAATAGAACTAGGGAATAACGCTGATGCGCTGGAAAGCGCCTATCCTGACTTTCCGTTTCTGTGGCTAACCAGTCGAAGTGAAGAATCAGTTGTGGTACTGCTGAGCAAGGAGGATCTTCAGCACTATAAGTTCTAATAGTTGAACGTAATTAAAAGTCAACAAGCAGTTAGATCTGGATCATATCGAAGTCTTCTTTCAGCGCCGAACAGTCCGGGCACATCCAGGTTTCGGGCACATCTTCCCAACGGGTTCCAGCAGGAATCCCTTCTTCAGGTAGACCGAACTCCTCTTCATAAATAAAGCCGCAAACAACGCACATGTAGGCTCTGTAATCCATAAAGTTATATCCTGTGAAAACAGGCTGGGGAATATGGCGGCTTTGGACTTAGTCCTTATCGCTCCGTTGTGGTAGGCCGTACAACTGTAGTAGTTCGCGCTGCATCTCATTCCAACGCTCAATGTTCTGCTGAGTCATTTCGCTTACTGAAGCCATTGAGTCGGCGTTTAGCATATCGCGCCATTGCTGGTGATAGGCCTGTTGCTGGTTATTGAGCATCTCAACAGTCTTGCCCAGGTAGTCGGTGAACACACTCTGAAACGCACCACCATAAAATCGGATCATCTTCGTCAGCAGTTCCTCTGTGAACATTGGCTGACCACCTGTTTCCTGCTCCGAAATAATCTGAATCAGAATCTGCCGGGTAATGTCTTCACCGCTTACAACGTCCACTACATGAATTTCCGTACCGTCGATAATCAACTGACGTACTTCCGCCAGCGTTACATAACTACTCTCCTCGGTGTCATAGAGACGCCGATTGGAGTATTTCTTGATGGTGCGTACTTGGCTCATCAAGATCAGTACATGTGCTGGCCACCATTGATGTCAATGGTCGAGCCGGTGATAAATGAAGCCTGTTCATCGACTAGAAACAATACCCCACGTGCAATATCCTCAGCCTTTCCGAGTCTGCCAACAGGGATGGTACCGATAATTTTTTCAAGAACTCTCTCTGGTACTGCGCGTACCATGTCAGTGTCCACATAACCTGGTGCAATTGCATTAACCGTAATACCTTTGCGAGCGCCTTCTTTGGCCAGTGCTTTAGTAAATCCGTGGATACCTGATTTTGCAGCAGAGTAGTTCACTTGACCATACTGACCAGCCTGTCCGTTAACAGAACCAATATTGACGATTCGTCCAAAGCCCTGCTCTCGCATACCGTCAATTACACAACGGCACATGTTGAAACACGAGGATAGATTAGTCTGTAATACTGCGTTCCAACTCTCAAAATCCATTGAGTGCATGGTTCGGTCGCGCGTAATTCCGGCGTTGTTGACAAGAATGTCGACAGTACCTAAATCTTCAGTGATTTGTTTGATTCCCGCCTCACATTGAGCGAAATCGCTTACATCAAACGCATAAATTGGAATTCCAGTTCTTTCGCTGAACTCCTTTGCACGTTCGTGATTGCCAGCGTAAGTCGCCGCGACTTTGTGACCAGCATCTTTCAAAGCGATAGAAATCGCTTCCCCTATTCCGCGCGTTCCGCCGGTAACAACTGCGACGTGGCTTTTCATAAGTTAGCTCTCCCTGAAAAGAATGAAGTGAATTGAACCATTTTACACGCGCTCATTGTCTTTCCGCTAGCGTGTTTTCGCTCACCAAAATGGAATCGTTCAATTGCTACCCCTCCAATCGGAATTCCAATCGTTCCGGCCGCTGTCAAAGAATCTTCAAACAGACACATTCGATTACTATAATTGCCGCACGTCCAAAAGGACGATTTTTAATTGATATGAAAAATAATACTAATAAATTAGTTAATTTGGAACATTTATTTCATAATATTATCTAATATATACTTCTTTTGAAATAATGTTCTAAAATTGACATTTTCAACTAAAATATTTACATATCCTATTTTATTTACGAGAATATGAGATGAGACCAATGAAGAACTTACTTAAATTCGCATTGATTGGGTTTATGGCAACTCTACTTGGTGGAACGGCAGCTGTAGCTGATCAGACTGGCTATGCCAAGCAGAAAGTTGTTTACCACATCAATTACGACAACCCAAAAGCCCACACAGGCGCACTTAGAAATATTCAAAACCACATTAATGCCGTCGGCGCAGAAAATCTGGATTTGAAAGTTGTGTTACACGGCAATGGCCTGGCCCTACTGCTTGAACCATCATCACTGGAAAAAGTCAGTAAATTCAAGCACGCAAATGCTACTGAAGAAATGACAGCGAAAATTGCTGCTCTTAAAGATCAAGGCGTTGCTTTCAATGTCTGCGCAAATACTGTCAGAGGTCGCAAGGTTGACTATCAGGCCGACCTTTACGACGTGGCTGATGGCGATATCGTGCCAAGCGGAGTGGCAGAAGTAGCAAAACTGCAAGCCATGGGTTACTCCTATATCAAACCCTAAGCTTCGACCTACGACTGAATGGAAAAGCCGCCTCTTCTCAGGCGGCTTTTTCTTTACTCCAATAATCGACTACTCCTCTGCATTGTTTCTGGAAATTAAATTCCGACGATACCTTTACACAATGACCCAGCTGATCAGTCGGATCAAGCTCACGAATACATCGGCGCTCTGTAAACTAACCCACACACCGACTAGAGTTTCTACCACTGAACTTGTCATAGGCACTACCGATTGGGTGTTTTCGGCTATACGCCTTTAAGACTGATGCTCTCCCATTGAATCGATTTTTCAGTACAAATAGTTATCATATAATGATTTATACTGAAAATATAAAAGCTATATATGATCATCAAACGAAATCTTGGGCCCAATCTGAGACAGGCTGCAGGACAATCACCTGTTCTGACAATAACTGGACCTCGACAGAGTGGAAAAACTACGCTGGTAAAAGCAGTATTTCAAAATCACACTTATGTTAATCTGGAATCACATGATAGCCGAGCATTTGCGAGAGAAAATCCACGTGGGTTTCTAAAACAGTTTCAGAATGGAGTCATCATTGATGAAATCCAGTATGTTCCCGAATTGCTGTCGTACATCCAGACGATAGTTGATGATAATCCGGTACGCGGTCAATGGATTCTGACAGGCTCACAGAATTTCGCTCTGTTGGAGCAGGTCAGTCAATCTTTAGTCGGGAGAACTTCATTACATCAATTGCTTCCTTTGTGTTGGGAAGAGATTAAGCGGTTTGCTGGTTATCCCAATGACTTGGAGCAAACGCTGTACACTGGAAGCTATCCGAGAATTTTTGACGAGGGACGCAATCCGACCAGATGGCTCGGAGATTATGTTGATGCCTTTCTCGAGCGAGATGTACGCTCTCTGAGCAACATAGGGAATCTTGCGACCTTTCATCGATTTGTTCAGCTTTGTGCGGGTCGGAGCGGCACCCTGCTCAAATATTCAACATTGGCAACGGATTGTGGAATTTCCCAATCCACCGCTAAGCGCTGGATTAGTGTATTAGAGGCCAGCTTCATTACGGTTTGTGTACATTCATTTCGCGGCAACCCGCGTAAACGAGTGACAAAAATGCCAAAGCTCTACTTTCTTGACACGGGACTAATGTGCTACCTGCTTGGTATTCGGAAACCTGAACACATCTTGTCCCATCCCCTGCGTGGACAGATCTTTGAAACTTGGGTAGTAGCGGAAATAATGAAAAATCGTTTCAATCGAGGTGTGCACGATGGACTGTATTTCTATCGAGATCACAATGGCATCGAAGTTGATCTCTTAATTCCGGAAGTGGAAAGAATTCTGCTTGTTGAAGCCAAATCCAGTGCAACTCCCTCAACTTCGTTGCTACGCAGTACCAAACGCGTGAAAAAGCATCTGCAGCACTTACCGCAACCGATTAGTGCATTTGTTGCATACGGCGGAGACGAAATTCAGCAGCGTCAAGACGGCACTTTGATTCCCTGGCAAAATTTGAATGCATTGTGGCAATCTCATATTTCAGACGAAACAGACAGCAAAACAGTGGCAGTTTCAGTATCCGCTGAATCGCAACCCTTGTCAGGAGTTGAAGTATTGGCATTTTTTCCCAACAAGACTTGGCTAGGTGCTTTAACAGACGAATATGGCGTGGCGCGACTCGAGCTGTATTCTGTTGAAAAACCGATGAAGATTTATGCAGCGTCAACAGGCTTTGCTGCACATCTAGAAATGAATTGGGTTCCTCAAGTGCGAAAATTGCACATCGAATTAGACCCGCTCACTTACGGGGGTTCGGTCATTTTTCGAAATAGAACAGGAGAAATTCAAGGTATTTCTGGAATGCTGAATCCCAAACTCGACAAACAAAATCGCACTTATCTTTATGCTGAAAATGTCGCAATCAACGATGGCGAGCAGCAACCGGTTGAATTTGAAATTGGAGAGACTATGCACCTGATGGACGCATTGGGTCAGGAGCGAACCATTCGGATTGTCGACATAACTGGAAATGCCGTATTATTGGAATACGAACTTCCCGAATGACAGATTCAACCGTACCTTACTATGTTTAATCCCTGGACGAACCTGCAGCCGAATCAGCCATTTCCATTTTTTGGGCCGGCACCTACTACCCAGTCGACCTTCGTCCCACCGGTCTTTGCTCAGCTATTTGATTTTGGCAGCCTGATGCAATCAATGCAGAAGGTCGCACAGGGTCAGGTTCCAGACTTCGGTACGGCTCGGCAAATGGAAGATCTGATTCGCACATTTTCCGCAACTCCATTTATGACTGGTATGCCGAACCCAGCCATATCGCAACAAAACCCTTGGACGAACCTGTTCGGTCAAGCTGGAACATTGCCCTCCTGGAATGCCCAAGTTCCACAAACCCCCGCACTGGGCATCACTCGAGAATACCAGGAAGACTGGACTCATTTAAGCGAACTGCAAAGGGAATACGAATCTGCACTTCGAGAATTTGGAGAACTGTTTCAGGACTTTTCTCGACGTGCCAACGAAGCTTTTACTGCTTCGGTTTCAACTGTCGATGGAGAGCAGGATTTTGGCACGTTGTCTCGCAAGTGGATTGACTGCTGCGAGAAAGAGTTTCAAACTATCGCTAATACACCCGAGTTTGCCACTCGACTTGGAAATTTAATCAACGCAAATCTGAAATTGATTCAACACAGCAACCGGATTCAGGAAAATTTGGCGGTACTTCAGGGTCAGCCAACCCGAGGTGAACTTAATGAGTTGCATCGCAGAAATATCGAATCGCAGCTTGAAATTGACGCCCTCAAAGATCGAATCCGCCAACTGGAATCAAGCAGTAAAGCAAAGCCAAAAAGCGCACCGCGCAAACGGCGGACAACGAAGAAGACTGACAAATAAATCCCAGCCAATGACTGCTAACGAACAATTTATGAACGATGCCGTCGAATTTCAGTCACGTCTGACTGAAGGCATGAAAGTATTGTCAGGACTAGGCGAAATTAAAGTCGGCACAACGCCAAAAGACAAGATCTATGAAGCTGGCAGCATGGCGCTATACCGTTATCGTCCGCTCACTGAACAACAGCAAAACTCACCGCCCATCCTGATCGTTTATGCGCTGGTCAACCGTCCCTATATCGTCGATCTGCACGAAAAACGATCACTGGTTCGAGGACTCTTGAACAGAGGTCAGAATGTCTATCTCATTGATTGGGGTTACCCTAGTCCGGCCGACCGCTACCTGGACCTGTCGCACTATGTGGAGGACAAGATCAGTCAATGTGTTGCCGAAACTTTACGTCACGCCAATGCCTCAAAATTGAACTTGCTAGGCATCTGTCAGGGTGGTGTCATGAGTCTTTGCTACACCGCACTCAATCCGGACCAGGTCGACAATCTAATCACGATGGTTACGCCGGTGGATTTTCACACTCCAGAGAACATTCTGGCCAATTGGTTCAGGAACATCGACGTCGACCTGTTGGTCGACACCATGGGCAATGTCCCAGGGGTCATGCTGAACAGTATTTTCCTGTCGCTCAAACCATTCAAACTTGGTGTTGAAAAATACCTCGACTTTATCGAGATCGTGGATCAGAAAGACAAGGTCGAAAACTTCATGCGTATGGAGAAATGGATTTTTGACAGCCCGGATCAGGCCGGTGCAATGTTCCGTACATTCCTGAAAGAGTTTTTCCACGAGAACCGATTAGTAACTGGGGGACTCAGCATAGCAGGGCGGTCAGTGGACTTAAAATCGATCAAGTCTCCCATTCTGAATCTCTTGGCATCCGAAGACCACCTCGTCCCGCCTTCTTCATCTGTCGCTCTCAAGTACCTGACAGGCAGCCGAGACTATTCAGAGAAAATTTATGATACTGGGCACATCGGAATTTATGTCAGCGGTAAAGCTGGAGGAGATATCCCTGTCAGAATAGCTGATTGGCTGAACGAACGCCAATCCGGCTGAAGGCTTTCAATTAGCCGCTCGTTTTGACGCGAAAAACCAGCGGCTTAATATTCAAATCGGTTACGGTGTCTACGGCACGCTCAACCGCATCATATTCACGAAAGGGGCCCATGCGCACTCGGTAAAAGTCACCTCGACCTTCAATGCTTACCTTTTGAATATAGGTTTCACTTCCAGTTAAAGCGAGAGTTGCCTTGATTCGGTCGGCATCTTCAAAACTACGGTATGACCCAATCTGAATGACAAATGCTGTCCCTGGCTCTACAGCAGGTTCCGCGGTCGGCTGAGGAGAAGAAGTCAACTCCGTTGCCGCCACAGATTCTGTGGTCTCAGCTGTTGCGGTAGAATCGGTTTCAGTTGTGCTTTGTTCAGGGACATCCGCAACTTCAGTCCTGTCTCGCGATGGCAGTGGCAGCACATACTCCTCTTCCAGCAGAAGTTCGTGGTAATCAAACTTGAAGTCCGGTATTGTTTCGGTTACCGAAGTTTTTTGGGGTTCAGAATCAGATTGCACCCGTTGAGTGGGCTGTTTTAGCAGACTTCCAATTCCAGATCCTGGTCCGTTCAGCGGACTCTGGTCAAAGTAGTTCATTCCCAGAACCGTACCGATGGACCCAACGATCAACCCCATCACAAATATTCCGATTCCGGAGGATGACTTGCGGGCCTTTCGCTTGCCAGATTGTCTTTTTCGCGCCATACGCTACATCGATTCAGGTGCTGATACGCCAAGAATGTCCAGCCCATTCACTAGAACCTGACGTACAGAATCAATCAGATTCAAGCGGGTGTCGCGCAATTCTGGTTCACTATCGAGGATGCGAACGCGGTTATAGAAAGCATGGAATTCTGTAGATAAATCGCGCAGGTAATAGGCAATCTGGTGGGGCTCGAAACTTTTCGCCGAACTCTCAACAACTTCCGGGAATCTGGAAATTTGCCTGATCAGATTCAATTCCACCTCTTCGACCAGAGGCACGTGTCCACTATTCGCATTTCGCACGATTGAGCGTTCTTTCATCTGGCGAAAAACACTGCAAATTCGGGCATGTGCGTACTGTACATAATATACAGGATTTTCATTTGATTGGGATTTGGCCAGTTCCAGATCAAAGTCGAGATGCTGTTCCGGTTTTCTCAAAACATAAAAGAAACGAGTCGCATCCCGTCCGATATCATCCACCATTTCCTGCAGCGAGACAAATTCACCGGCGCGGGTTGACATCGGAATTTTCTGCTTGCCTCGCCATAGCGCAGCAAACTGAACGATGTGAATGTGAAGCCTTTCGGCATCCTCTCCAGCAGCCTGTACCGCCGCCTTCATTCTCGCAATGTATCCATGGTGGTCAGCACCCCAAACATTGATTGCCAAATCATGGCCGCGCCTTAGCTTGTTTAAGTGGTAGGCTATATCAGTCGAAAAATAAGTCAGCTCTCCATTTGAGCGTCTCAGCACTCGGTCCTTTTCGTCTCCATAATCACTTGAACGGAACCAAGTCGCCCCGTCCGAATCGTAAACACAGCCATTTTTCTCCAGCTCAGCGATTGCCGCTTCGAGTTCTCCACTTTGTGTCACCTGGCTTTCGAAAAACCATTCATCATGAACCACACCAATTGTTCCAAGGTCTGCTCGAATGACTTCAACCATCTCAGCAAGCACAAACTTTCGCAGCACAGTAAATCGATCTGGACCTACCAGTTCACGCACCTGCCTGATCAGTGAATCCAGAACCTCGTCATCACCGGTGCCCATCGCCTCAATTTCGGCTGCTTGCTGAGAATCAAACCTGGCATCATGGCGCTGTCTCAGGTGCTTGGCAATATCGACAATGTAGTCGCCCTGGTAAGCTGCTTTCGGCAATGAGATAGCATCACCCTCAAGTTGCTGATACCGAATCCAGACGCTGACAGTAAGAATGTCCATTTGCCGACCGATGTCATTCACGTAATATTCCGTTGACACCTGATGACCGGCTGCTCGAAGAAGACGCGCCAGTGTATCGCCATAGGCTGCACCGCGGCCATGTCCCACATGCAACGGACCCGTTGGATTGGCTGATACGAATTCGATCAGAATGCTGTCAGCTTTTTCAACCACTCCAGTTCCGTAGCTTTCCCGCTGTTCACGTACATCGGTGATGACATCCATCAACGCTTGCTCAGAAATGAAAAAATTGATAAATCCCGGACCGGCAATCTCGATTGAGTTGACAAGCGTTGAAGATGGCAGATTGTCCTTGATCAGCGTCGCCAAATCTCTAGGTTTGCGGCCAGCGGCACGTGCAATCGCCAGCGCGATTCCCGATGCATAGTCCCCCTGCCCTGCACGCCGGGGGCGTTCAACCGGGATAACTTTCGGAAGTACTGCAGAATCGATTTCCTTGGCGGTAACCAGCGCATCCAAAGACTGGTTTAACAATTGTTGTATTTTGTGTTTCACTGTAAGTGCTAAGAAAAATCAACCGGGTCTACATCTAAATTCCAGCGTAACTTGCCTTTCTTGGGTATCTTTGCCAGGTGTGGCAACCACGCTTTCAGAAAATGCATTAAGAAAGCGACATGCGCACTGCCAACGAGGAGTTGAGCGCGGTGCCTGTTAGAGATCTTCTGAATGGGAGACTGTACTATATCAAACACCCGCACTTGTCTGTCACTGTGTTTGACTGGAAGGGACATGGCTGTTTCACGCGCAACTCTCAGAAATTCAATTTCCTCGCCCGCCACCAATGAGTTGGCGCGTAGCAAGGCGTAATGATTAAATGGTGGTTGATTTGCCTGCCTTCGTTCATCGAGTTCCAAATCTGCAAAACTCAAATAGTCATGATCTCGAATGCAGTCAAAGTATTCACTGTCCGGATGCATCGTTTGGATGTAAACTTCACCTGGTTTTTTGGCGCGGCCAGAGCGACCAGCAACCTGGAGCACCTGCTGCACCAGATGCTCCATTGCCCGAAAATCCATGCTGTAGAATCCCTGATCAACATTCAATATTCCAACCAGTGTAACGTTCGGAAAGTGGTGTCCCTTAGACAGCATTTGTGTCCCCACGAGAACGTCTACCTCTCCTTTTTGTATACGCGCTAATCTGCGCTCGAACTCGGTGTAGGATCGTGTTGTATCTCGATCAATTCTGATGACTCTGGCTCCAGGAATTTCCCGTTGCAACTCCTGTTCGACACGTTGTGTACCGGTGCCGAATAAGTGAACATTTTCCGACAGACACTGCGGGCACTGTCTCATCATCGGAAACTTCTTAAAGCACAGGTGGCAATGCAATTGATGATCCGACTGATGAAAGATTAATCGTGCATCACAATCAGAGCATTTTGCTGTCCAACGACAGGATGGACAGATAACCACTGGTGCAAAACCACGCCGGTTAATGAATATCAGGCTTTGTTCTCCTGATTTAATCCGCTTCTTGATTTGCGACAGGAGACTATTGGATAGACTGTCCGACGCGCGTTCCCGACTGAGATCGATCAGTTTAACCGTCGGCATTTCGATTCGTGTTGCCCGTTCGGGCAGCATAAGAATTTCAGCCCGACCCGAGCGAGCTGCGTGAACTGTTTCGAGAGATGGTGTTGCAGTTCCAAAAACAATCGGGAATTTTTCACTATAGGCCCGATGCAATGCAACCGAACGCGCGTGATAGTGCACCCGTTCCTGCTGTTTGAACGAAGTGTCATGTTCCTCGTCAATCACAATGATTTTCAACTTTTTGAATGGCAGAAAAACTACTGAACGCGTGCCAATTACGACCTTGGCCTTTCCGCTAAGCGCCATCCACCAAGTTTTATGACGCTGCGTGTCCGTCAGTCCAGAATGAAACGATGCTACCGGTACGCCAAGCGCTGACTGAACACGCTGTTCAAGTTGCGGAGACAAACCAATTTCGGGAACCAGCATCATAGCCTGACCGCCACTTTCTAGTACTTTGGCAATCACATGTAGATACACTTCGGTTTTTCCACTTCCGGTTACTCCCTGGATCAGAAAACACCGATATGAATCCAAAGCTTGCAGAATCTGCTCACGAGCTTTCAACTGTGAGTCAGTCAGATCATCTATCAGATTCTGTCCATTAACTGAAAAATTAGTGTACCTTGGCTCCGCTGTTACCAAACCCTTTGTTTCCAGAACCTTGAGTGCGTTTTTCCAAGTCGACCCTACATGCCGAAGTGTTTCAGGACCCAAAGCACGTGCTTCGGATTTCAAGAGCTCGAAGGCTTTCTTTTGCACTTTCGCTCGATTGAGTTCACTGGCATCGAATTGTTGCCCGAAATCAGTCAATCGGTAAACAATGTCAAACTTCGGTATCAAGGGTTTTCCAACCCGAATGGCTTTTGGTAAAGCGGTAGACAGTACTTCTCCAATTGGCTGTTGATAGTACTGGGCAACCCACTGCAGTGAGTGAATCAGCGTACTTGATAGGACAGGCTCCTCATCCAGGATTGAACTGACGCAGCGCAGCTTGTCTTCCGGATATTCAGATGTTTCAGCGTGATCGACGACAATTCCCAACATGCGCCGATGGCCGAAGGGCACGATCACGCGACAGCCTATCGAAGCGATCGGCTCACACGTGTAGTCAAACAGGCTCCAATGCCGGATTGGGACTGCAACTCGAACGATGCCTCTCATAGGGTTACTTGTTCTTTCCTATACTATTGGCGGTTCACCAAATCGAATGACCTTCGCAGATAATTCTGATAGTGCCGTGCAAATTTCTGGTTTAGACGATCCTCTTTTGATCAGCATTTCAGACAGTCTGGGTCGTACCATATCGAAATTTACCCCGCTGTCGCACAGTACCAGCGGACCGACCGCTAGCATTAATTGTGGTGAACACCGATACTTTTTGAAGCTCGGCTCAAACCCGGATGTCCTGAAAGCTGAATACGACGGACTTTCTGCACTAGCGAACTCAGATACGATTCGAGTACCGAAACCGATCATTGTTGAAACCTTCGACACCACGACAGTACTGGTCTCAGAATACATTGAACTGACTGGAAGAAGATCCGATTATTTGAGACTTGCGTCTTCTCTTTTCGCACTACACTCGCATCATGGCAGCAGGTTTGGCTGGCATCGCGATAACTATATCGGTCGATCGCACCAAGTAAACAGTCAATGTGATGACTGGTCTGAATTCTTTCTCAATTATCGCCTGATATTTCAATTGGAAATGGCTTGGCGAAACGGGTATTCGGGTAATTTTCGACTACTCGGTGAAAAAATGCCCGATGCGGTCAGCACCGTTCTTAAAGATCACCACCCTCTACCAAGCCTGCTTCATGGAGATTTGTGGAGTGGAAACTACGGTTTCGACAACAGCGGAGAGCCGTTCATCATTGATCCTGCGGTGTATCACGGAGATGCTGAAACCGATCTGGCCATGATGCAACTATTTGGTTCACCTCCCACCAGCTTTTTTGATAAATATCAGGAACTTAGTCCGTTGCCCTACGGCTGGCAGCTGCGCAAATCGGTTTACAACCTGTATCACATTCTCAATCACCTGAATATATTTGGATCAAGCTATCGCAGCCATGCTGAATCTCTGATGAAGTCAATCCTCAGGGGAGTTCATTGATCTAGTCCTGATATGGAGACAATTGCGCTCAGATAGTGTGTTAATCCGGAAAGCGAATTGAAGTGAACGAGTGGTATTGACTGTTGCTTATTTGCGGCGAAGTAGCACCCGGGACACTTTGTTGAGGTATTCTCCAAAATTTGTTGCGATAAGGATTCCATCTATGTTTAGTTGTAAGAAAACTTCTGTATGGCATCTACTAATTTCACTAGAATGGGGTCATCGAATTGATGGTTGCCTTAGCGTTTAACCCTAAGCTGATTATGTAGATTTTTTGTCGCGGGATTTGCGCTTAGATTTAGAGATGTTTGAGTCTACGTCACCACTAGAACCTCTTGTAGTCTTGTGGTGCGAACGTCCGGAGCCCGCCTCGAATTTGAAAGTTTTACTTACGTTTGAATTTCGCATAGTACCGCTGGCGCTATAACCCAAATTTCTAGAACCACTCAATTTACGACTTTGATTTGCTTCAACAGTAGCTACTGCGGGACACAACCGTAGTCCAAAGGCTTTCAAAACGCTAAGTACATATGCGAATCCGGGGTTTCCATCCATCGACAGCGCTTTGTATAAACTTTCTCTACCCAATCCCGTTTCGGCGGCGATTACAGTCATTCCTTTAGATCTGGCAACATCACCAATCGCTGCTGCAATCAAACTAGAATCACCGTCTTCAAACGCAGCTTCCAGATAATGAGCGATGTCCTCTGGAGTTTCTAAATAGTCCGCAGCGTCCCATTGACTAATCTTCACATTCATTGTCTTTCGTTGAATTTTAGAATCACTCTTCATGTTTATGCTCTCCTCCAGTAATCTGTGCTAGATCTTTGGATTCTTCGATTTTCCTTTGTTGGTGCTCTCCCACAATTTTCTGTGCTAGATCTTTAGCTTTTTCGATGTCCCTTTGCTGGCGCTGTTTGGTGCCTCCGTGAAGTAGCACCACAGAATCTTCCCCGCTGTGAACAAAATACACTCGGTATCCTGGCCCATATTCAAATCGTAGTTCCCTTACATCTCTACCAATATTCCGATTGTCTCCCGGGTTACCTAAACTTAACCGCCTAATTCGAGCATTGATTCGGGATTTTGCTTCTCTGTCTCGAAGTTTCTGAAACCAATTTTCGTACTCTTCAGTTTTATAAATATCCATTTGCGTGTATTGTATCCTAAGAGATACATTTAAACAAGAGGTAACTCATCCCGAGAAGTTTCCAATACTGGTATATGCTCAGAGCCTCGTTAACCATTCACCTCAATTGTGATGCTCCATATTTGGTGGGTATATCAAGAGGCCTGAGTTTTACGCATTCGCACTAATTCATCAGAAAAGCAATTTACCCTGGTTTAGCTGGTCTAGAAAATATTCATAGTTCTGAACTTCGATTCCATCCACGATTCGGTTGAAGGGCTCCGATGTAACGACGATGATTTTTTGTGGTTGAAACTCATCCTTGAATGCCTTTATTGCGCGTAAGTCACCTGTTCTTAAGCGACTCTTGACTTCTATGGCTACAGAGCCGTTAAACAGTACGAAATCTACTTCAAGACCACTACTTGTTCGCCAATATTCAATTTTTGTATCCCATTCCTGATAACTGTTGGCTGCAACAAGTTCAAGAAAAATGAAGTGTTCAAAACTTTTTCCAAAATTGGCACCATGTTTATTTGAGATCACATTACCCAAGATGTGATTCGCAATGCCAATATCGAACAGGTAAAACTTTGGAGTACTCGATATTGTTCGACGCTTGCCTTTTCTTGCATATGGATAGATTAGGTAACCTGTTAGCGTATCAACCAGAATGTCAAAATACGCACGAGCAGTTTTTGCTTCAATAGCACAGTCGCGAGCAATTGAGGAAAAATTTAGCATCTCCGCGTGGCAGAAAGCCAATGAGTCGAAGAAACGGGAAAAACTTGCGGTATTTCTCACTAAAGCCTCATTGAAAATCTCCTGGGTCAAATAATCCTCAACATATGCATTAAGTGAACGCCTCGCGAACTTCTTCGCGTACAGTCCCGGTAACATTCCAGTCTTCATCGCTGTCAACAAATCAAACCCTGGTACCTCGCTCCAGGTTAGAGGGTGTAAGTTGAATTTCCAAGCTCTACCTCCGAGCAGATTTACGCCGCCGCGTCGAAGTTTCCGTGCACTAGACCCGCACAGTATGAAACTCATGGCTTCCGACTCAATCAGCCTGTGAACTTCGTCGAGCAGCGATGGGACTTTCTGAACTTCATCAATGACAATCGGTTCATTTTTAGCAATGGTACCGGATGCACGGAGTTCTTCACCAAGAGTATTGGGTGCAGACAGGAATCGCAGCATTGTGCTGGCATCGAGCAGATCAAAACTGACGCTGTTCGGGAACTGATGTTTGAGAAGTGTAGATTTGCCGGTTTGCCGTGGACCCCATAGGAAAGCTGACTGACCGGGAGGTAGCGAAATACTACAGGTTCTCTCATACATTTTAGTAATCTTATTCCTTATTTACTTAGTAATTTGGGAATTATATCTACAATATGCAGCTGGTTTCAGGTAATGAAGAAAATAGGCTAATTTTGTTCAGCAACATTCACAGGTGCATACTGCCGCATATCAAGCTACCTGCAAAAGATGGCAAATTTGTATCCTTTGGCTACCAGTCACACGAGCGGAAAGCCAGTTGGGTATCACATGTGTTCGCTGAAGGTCGAAAGAATTTTGTACAATTGCTGATACCTGTAGCGATGGCGTCGCGATTTACAGTACATTTAAGTCCGTTTCTAGCACGCTGGAAACGGTTGTCGATTCATCCTGTACGCCCGGATGGAAATACCGGGTTGTCACATTTGCGATCACCCGGAACTTTCGAGGTGATTGACAATGACTATCCAATCTACCAGGCCCGAATTCTTCGAGTTTCACAACGGGTCTAAGGCACCCCTCCCGTTTACCGATAACGAATACAAAACCAGACTGTTCGCGTTGCGGCGGCTCATGTCGATTGAAGGCGTGTCAGCTGTCCTGCTGACATCCATGCAAACTGTTGCCTACTATTCTGGTTTCTTGTACTGCAGTTTCGGCAGGCCTTATGCATGCGTGGTTACCGAGCACGACTGCATCACTATTTCAGCAGCAATCGACACAGGACAGCCCTGGCGGCACAGTTATGGAGAAAATCTGATCTATACTGATTGGAAGCGGGACAATTTTTGGCGTGCTGTCAAACACACTTTGGGTGATACTGCCTGCATTGGCATTGAAGGCGATCACCTGACGCTGGTTGGACGCAAGAAATTGGATGATCTGGTGAGTCCCATTCTAGTCAAGGACATGAGCGCGGAAATAACCAACGCTCGAATGGTCAAATCTGCGGAGGAGATTAAGTTGATCAAGGGTGGTGCCCATATTGCCGATATTGGAGGTGAAGCTATACGCGATGCAGTACGTCTAGGTGCAAGGGAGATAGACATTGCAATGGCTGGTCGGGATGCAATGGAGTTGGCTATAGCCGAACACTACCCCAACAGTGAAATCAGGGATTCGTGGGTATGGTTTCAGTCAGGAATCAATACTGATGGAGCTCACAATCCTGTAACAACCCGTAAATTGAAGTGTGGTGATATTCTGAGCATGAATACCTTCCCAATGATCTCAGGTTACTACACTGCGTTGGAACGAACCATGTTCGTCGACCAAGTAGATTCGGCGTCACTGAAAATATGGCATGCCAATGTGGGAGCTCATGAACTTGGAATCTCAAAAATTCGCCCTGGCGTGAGATGTTCTGACATCTGTGCAACGCTCAATGCGTACTTCGAAAATCTGGGTCTTCTCCAGTATCGAACTTTTGGATACGGGCACTCATTTGGAATCTTGTCACACTATTACGGTAGAGAAGCAGGGCTGGAATTTCGTGAAGACATTGATACGGAACTGACTGCCGGAATGGTCGTTTCCATGGAGCCGATGCTGACTATCCCGGCTGGTATGCCTGGTGCCGGGGGTTATCGGGAACATGACATACTGGTGGTCACAGAAACAGGTGCAGAGAACATTACGGGGTTTCCCTACGGCCCCGATTACAACGTAATTTCTGTCAATTAGGCTATCAGTAGATGTTCAGGTAGTGAGTAATTTGCTGTCGATTCAATCAGCCCGAGATTGAAATCGTATCTTCGGGAATTTCGACAAATCAACAATCGGAACCTGCTTGTAACGTTTTCAACAGATTTGCAATACCCACATCCGAGGTTGGATTGGATGAACCGTCATCAATCGTAGCCGACTCAGGATGAATCTGAACCACAGATTTTCAATTGGGGCTGAGACTTTAACCAGCCCTAATTCGCCACTGCTTCCTATAAAATATCATATACGACAATATATGACGGATTAAATACTTAATCCATCAATTTAGTCTTGAACTTTCGAACTTCTTGTCGTACATTTCTTTGTGCGATCTGAATCGGAACAGATATTGCCAAATCCGGATCTCGGGAAAATTGATATTCCTTCTTTGAATCCGCTCCTGTTTGGCTGAGCAGCCAAGGAAAGCTGATCAACCAATAACGCCTTGCGAAGACAAAATTGATGATCAATTGGTTCTTCGGAAATCCGTTTTAGATGTGATCTGTATCTGTTGTCAGAGGACAAAGTGGCTAGGAGTCGTATGGGAAGTGCTGAAACAGATTGAATGGAATCAAACTGAACTATTGATAGAACTAACTACAAATTAGCTTGGAAAACTAAATGCTACACGAATACAAAATTCAACTTGACCAGCTCGATAAATTGGCCAAGGATATCGATACTTACAATTCGGAAAAATTTCGTAAAACAGTAAAGAAAACTCTAGAAGACGGCTATCGCAACAATCACAGGGAGTTGTACGATACCCTGAAAGCCTGCCGACATGCGATTCAGTCCGTCAATTCTGAAAACACCGATGTAGCAAGTGCTGCTCACCGCGTGCTTGAGTCGTTTTCTCACGTAGAAAAAGACTATCGACAAATTGTTGCAAGCACTAAGAAATTTGTCGAAACTCATCTCAATTCAAAGCTAGACGTCTCATCAGATGTTGAGATGCCTAAGCCTGAAATTTTGACGTTAAGCAGTGGATTAAAACTAGAAGAAATTCGTGATGTGAACAGATTAGTCCAAATCGGAAAAAGTCTGGGCAATTGTGTAAAGAAATTTGATGAAGCTCAAGACCGCATCAATGATGTCAAAATTAACAAATCCAGCCTCTTCAGCCTGTTGAGTACAACGGGAGAAATTCTTGCACTACTTACCATTGATCTAAAAACGAAAACAATCAGCGAATTCGAATGTGCTGAAAAAAATGGGCAAAACATATTTGGGGAAAGAGTCAGGAACGGACCATATGGACATAGAGCGAACGGCGAATGTGTTTCCCAAGGAATGGTGTCACAAAGTGATTTGATCGAAATTCAAAATGAACTCGATGTATCTGCAGATGAAATAACAGAATTTGTCCGACTAGGGGCTTTCAGCAGATTCAAGAAGGGAATTCCTGAAGTTGATCCAATTCAATTGGCCGATGGACGAGAAATATGGTGTTGGAAAAGCGAGAATGAATTGATCATAGCTATCGACGGGGAAAGAAATTCGGGGCGACTCATGAATTGGTCGCGATTTGTTCGAGAGAACGATTTCGGAGAATTTGCTTGGGATACGGGGGAATCAGAAAGCATGAATTTGGGTGAACTCTTTGAGATCGTCTTGAACAATCCTCAAGTGCTCGAAAAGATTTGCCACTGATCGAGTTCAATTCTAAATTGAAAATAGTGATTGGAAACCGGATCGCACATTCAGAAATATGAGACACACCCTATTGGAATCATTTATATGAACGAAGTAAAGAGTCAAAGTTTAAATCAGGAACTGGTGGACGACAGCTGGGTACCGTGGTTTCGGGAATTGGCAATAAAAATTAACGAAAATGATCAAGAATTCTTGGTCCAACACATTCAAGCAGTTGATTGGTCAGAGGCAGAAGATACTGGTGGAATGGCCAAATATGGTGATCGGTATATCGACCGATTGGCCGAATTTATGGCGTATGCAGTCAATGACCCATTTTCATTTTTTTATTTCCTTGCGAGCAAAACAAATTCGAATTCAATGCATGACATCTTCCAAAGCGTGCATGAAACGTTCAACTTGTCGGCCGACTGTCCAACAACAGGAAAGTTCATGCCCAATCCCCGAAGGGCTTTGCTCTTTCAAGATGTGATGGGTGGAAAAGTTGATCGGGAAAGTCACGATTTGCTTTGGAACCTTTTTCGACAGGCAGCTCCTGAAAATCCTGAGATTTGCCCAGAGACATTTAATCAAGTGCTGAATATGTGGTTCATCTACCCCTTAAAACTGACGGAATGCCTGTTTCTGATCAATCCAGGAAAATTTTTTCCAATCGAAGACAAATTGCTGATCCCGATATATTCAGGTGTAGAGCAAGAATGGAAATCTCTAAAGCCGAAAACGTTCCATTGCGAAGAATTGATTGAGGAAGGGGGTTATGAGAAATATCAAGAGTTATTAGACGATATTCGAGCAAATTATTTTGACGGCGAGATGGAGATGTATGACATTTATGCGGGGGTCTGTCTATAAAATCCGCATCATCGAAGACTGTTTCTTGTATTTGATTTGTCTATCAGATCGGCTGTTTAATTTTTGGTACTGTTCAATTTCACTGAAATGAATATTAAAGTTGTGTAGTTTGAGCGGGCTAATGCATCAAACTCGGGCAAGTTCGATTTTCAGTTTGAGGTGCCAAAATACAATGGTTCTACGAAACTTCACATGCAGAGTTGGCCGCTAACCAAGTGTAACTCTCTCAATAGTCCACAACTACAAATAAACATTTGCCGAGGTACACAATGGATGAAATAAAAATTTGGAGATGTGAAACCATGGGAAATTCAGTGGAAAAGCTTCAACCAGCAAGCCAAATGGATTCCGAAGAATCACTGGAGAATCTATTGGAACAAAACCCAGAAATGCTAGTGCCAGGTTTAACACTCATTGGTCGCCAAATGACAATTGATGGTATATACGATCTTGATTTACTTGGACTAAACCGACAAGACAAACTGGTAGTATTCGAGTTGAAGCGAGGAGTCCTCACACGGCAAGCGGTGGCTCAGATATTGGACTACTGTTCATGGATTGATTCTCGGAATGAAGATCAGTTGCTTGAATTTCTCTCGAGTGGGTCTGCCATCGACGAAGTAGATGATTTCGAATCTTGGTACAAAAACTTACGTAATCAAGAGCTGGACTACAGTGTATTGAGACCAACAAAAATGTTGCTTGTTGGACTCGGTGTTGACGAACGAGCAAAGCGTATGGTTGAATATTTGGCAGAAAACGAAATGGATATTTCGCTTTTGACATTTCACGGATTCCAAGACGGTGAAAGCGTACTTCTTGCTAGGCAGGTTGAAGTGGAAATTAAACGCCAAGATACGTCGACTGGACGCATAAACCAAATGGAAATGTCTAGAAGGCTGCAGAGGAAGATTCAAGAGTACGGTGAAGAATTCGAAATTTTATGGAATGAAGTAAGAGAAAGTCTGAATTCTACTGATGCTAGGGCTGACACACGAACAACTGGGATCACATACAACTATCCAAGAATCGAAATCGACAATTCCAATCCGGATAATCTTGGTTATCAAGGTTCACATTCAATTCGACTCGAAGAAGACCGCAGAATTTGTGTCACCTTTTATCCGATTGCAATACACCTGTGCTCAGATCATTTTGAAAAACAAAAAACCCTGTTCAATCAAAGGGGAGCTGTAAATGCTCCAGGGGTTGGAGATATTAGGAATGAGCGGTTTGTTGTTTTGGACAAGGATGATTGGGAAAACCATAAGGAAGTACTCAAGGAACTCGTGGAGTTGATTCAAGATAAGTGGATGGCAGAACGCAACAGATAGGTAATTTGCAGAGATTAAACTCAGCAGAATTCAGCTAGCAAAGTTTGACACTGCGTCAGTTCCAAGCTCGCTGAGAGAGGATCAATAACGGACCCGAGGTGGATTCTTTGGATTCAAGCACAATACCTGTATCCGAAGTGATGATTGATATAGGCTCAATCTTTCCAGAGACGAGATTTAGCACTTGCCCGACGCCACCGATCTTCTGTTGACAGTCTTTGATTGATAGCTCAAATCTACGGTTAGGAGCATTTGCCGCAATCAGCACAAGACTGCGCTCGGGCTGATTCGCGCAAACCCACCGTCCATTGTCGAAAGTTCCATACGACAATGAACCTGAGACGTCCCATTCTGAGTTCAATATTGCGTTCAGGTTTTGCACGACAAACATTGCGGGACGCGGATTACACAAACGGTCAATGACACCATTGCGAACACTGTGCCCTCGGTCGAGATCGATGAACGTGTCAACAAACAGTTCCACTTTACCCAAAGACGCAGCAGAAAACACACTTTCGGCAATGCGATTCGCAGTGTCGTGATCATCACACCGATGTTTCGCTGGATTGGGGTCCGCCATAAACATGGTCACTGAAGCACCCACGCCTAATCGTTCGCAAATAGCCGCGACTTCAGTCAATGATTTGCTCACGCTGTCGGGACGTGCAATGCGAAACACCACACCTTCGAATAACTTGCGCGGGTCGTTACATTTCATCAGGGAATTGATTTCATCTTCATCTGCAACGGAAAAGCCATGACTGATATGGTGATAGTACGGCTCACCGTCTTTAGCACGGTCGGATTTCATGCGCAGTTTAGATAAATAGATCGGTAAACGAGTCTCTGATTTGAATGATCGCAAAGTGTCCTTCAGTTCATCAATCTTCGCAATGGGTATTGCAATTTCCCATCGGTTGATGAGATCCTTGCATCGAATCATGCATGCAAGCGTACTTTCATCCGGTACGCCATCAGAGGTGATAACGAACGCATGTCCCAATTCTTGCAACGCCTGCATTCGGACCACCGTTTGGCTGTCCTCCAGGTCGCTTGTCGGAATGCGCATCAGTCCAGTCCCCATTTGCCACAGCGCAAACAGAGGGTAATCATTGCGGACCCGCTTTCGACTGAATTCATCAAGCGCACCCGATGGCGCTATCTCAACAACTTCAGCCCAGGGGTGACGCATATCAAAACCAACACGGTTCGTTTTGGCTTCCCGCGGGTGCAGGGGAATGACTTGCGATGATTTTCTCGAATCGCTGATTTCCTCTGCGGACTGCAGCGCACTGCCTTTGGTGCTTCGAAAGTGACATACATGACCGTTTTCATAGACGAGTACCACGAAATATCCCACTTTAGCTGAATCATTTCGACCGTCTGCCATTTGCTCAGCTGGCGCTACACGAAACATCTCACTGTAATCCTGCCGGGTAAACGAAGTTGATGGCAGTAGATAGCAGTCCATAGACTTGTAGCGGTTGTACCAAAAGTGATGAACATGACCCGCAAAGAGGGCTTCAACGTTGTACTTTTCACTTAAATCCAAAAGCCACGTCCGCCCAGTGATCGCAAGATTGTCGTAATTCTCAGCTTCATCTTCTGTGTATATATAGGGTGGATAATGCAGCAACAGCATGATGCGTTCTCCATCAGCCGTCTTGAGGGTGGATTCAAGCCATGTTCGCTGCTGGTGTTCCAACTCCAACCCGGAATTGATGATCTGGGCATTGAGCAGAATAAATTTCACACCGCCATGGCTGAAGGATTGGTAATGGCTTCCAAAATTACGGCTCCAGGCGGCCAGAAACCGCTCGCGTACCACACCTGCGGGCGCCCAGTCAACCGGTTTATCGCCAACATCGTGATTGCCGGGAACCAGGTACAGCGGCATTTTCAATTCAGTTATTATTTTGCGAAAGTCTTCGACAGCTGTTGAATAAGCAGCCATGGAGGGAACTGGGTGTGTCAGATCACCCAGATGTACAGTGAATTTTGGTGCAAGCGATCCCATTTCACGACTCAACTCCCCAATATCTGCGATGCAGTAACGCGTTCTGCCATTGCACAACGAGTTGGTCGGAAACGGCGAAGACGACGGTAGGTTTTCGCGGTCAACGTGAGTGTCTGCAATCAGCACAAAGCTGAATAAACAACTTCCCAGATCTGGATTAACCTGCCTGTTGGACCAGGTGGTGAAGCTGTACACGCGGACTCGCGACTAGCGTCCAAGAAGTACGAGAGAAAGCTCCGGGACAAAAGCAATCAGAATCGCGACACACAGCATCGCAAATACGTATGGAAACACGTATTTCGCGACATTGAGTATGGATTCTCCAGTGACCCCCGATATGACAAACAGATTCAGTCCAATCGGTGGCGTAATGAATCCGATACCCAACGAAGTTACCATCAGAATACAGAAATGTACTTCGTTCATGCCAATTTGCTGCGACAGCGGATAAAGGACGGGCGCAATTAGAACAATATTCGGTACCGCCTCCATCACGCAGCCAGCGATAATCAGAATACCGATGATAAGCAACAGAATGTAGTTGTAATTCTCCGTAATCGAAAGCACTTGCTCAATGAAATACTGCGGAACTGACAAGGCACCCAATGCCTCCGCCAGCGGTAGCGACAAGGCGACGGTTGGAAGAATTACACCGTTGACCTTTGCCGAACTGACAAGCATTTCCGGGAAATCTTTCAAAGTCAGTGTTCCCTGAAACAAACCGATCGTGATGATAGAGATAACTGCGACTGCAGCAGCTTCAGTGGGGGTGAATATCCCAGAATAAATTCCGCCGAGAATAATGAAGGGCACTAGCAGCGCATATCGACCGTCCCACACGGTTTTCAGCCAGTGTCTGATCGAAAATTGACTGGTTGAATTCTCATAGCCTCGAATCCGGTTGACCAGGACATTGGTCACCATGATCGAAATCAGTATGATGACCCCGGGAACAACCGCGGCAACAAACAGCGTTGAGGCCGAGATGCCGAGAATCAAGCCGATGACAATGTAGGCAATCGATGGTGGGATAAGAATCCCGGTACAGGAACCTGAAGCCACGAGAGCCGCTGCATAGGAACGCGGGTAACCGGACTTGGTGAGCCGGTTGATCGTCATGCGGCCTAGCGCGGCGCAACCGGCAGCATCCGAACCTGAAATGCAGGAGAAAAATCCACAGCCGAGTACTGTTGAAGAGCCAAATCCAGACCGAAACCCACCTGCTGTCGCTTCAGCGATATCCAGCAGTTTGTTAGATAAACCAGTACGAACCAGCACATCACCGGTGAGAATGAAAAGCGGAACCGCGATCAGCGCAAATGCATCCATACCTTCGAACAAACTTTCACCCAGCAAATGCAGGGGCAAGACTTCGGTGAAAAACAGCATTGCAATTACCCCGATTCCCATGGAAACCCACATAGGAATTCCGAATATGAGCAAGACGACGATGAGCAGCAAGGGACCGCCTACATCCCAACCAAACTCAAAGGCCACCGCTGGTTGTTGGTACAGGTTGTACATTCTCAAGCTACCCGAACAACTTCCGTCCTGTAAAAGGAGGTCGACCCGCGCGAATATCCGAAATGTCGCGACGAATGGACTGCACCAGCCGTATTAGGATGAGTGAAAACCCAAACGGAACCGCGAACGTGAACCAGGCTTGATTGATACGCAGACCGTGGGTCGCAGCATCGAAACGAATTGAGGTTCCTACAGACTCAAGCGACCAGTACAATGCCGCACAAGCAAAGATCAGCGTGATTACATCTCCAAGCACGTACAGGATCGCGATGGCTTTGTCAGGCAAGAATTTGAAGATGATGTCAATCCTGATGTGCGCTCGGTCTTTAACCGCGGCGGCTGCGCCAATCCAGACGAGATAAATGAACGCATAGCGCGCGGTTTCTTCTCCCCAGATTGAAGAATATTGAAATACGAAGCGACGGATGACTTCGACAAAAATTACCGTGACGACAAAGGCGTAAAACACCAGGAGAAGCCATCGTTCTCCATTTTTGTCAAAACCCTCGATCAACGCTTTCATCGACTTCAAACCTAATGCTCATTGTCAACACAAGTCAGCCGCTGATCCGGATTTAAGACCGGATCAGCGCACTTGTCAAAGACTTTAAACGTTGTGGACGAAAAAATCACCCTGAGTTTGAGAGGCTTCCAGCATTTTCTCAAAATTCTCCATTGAGCCGGCTAGTTTGACCTTCCATTCATCCCACTCCGGACGTTGGTGACCGGCCAGTTCACGGAAAGCTGCGATCTGATCCTCGCTGAGCTCGTGAATCTGAACACCTGCTTTGCGCATTTCCGAGGAAGCGTACGCGAACGCAGCTGGTACTTTGGCTAGATTCTGACGAAAAGTTACCTCGCTTGCGAATTCAACGCCTTCCTGAACGTCTGCGGGCAGACTCTGAAACCACTCCAGGTTGCAGCTGTATACCTGCAAACCGTGTACCGATTGTGCAAGCGATACATGCGAGAGGATGTCTCCGAAACCAAAGATGTACAGACCCGAAAGAACAGGATCAAGGGCATCGGCAACACCCTGCTTGATTGCTGACGGTGTTTCACCCCAAGCGACAGGAGTTGGGTTGGCTCCCAACAATCGATAGAATTGCTGCAGCATTTTCGACCCCGGTACTCGAAACTTCACCCCGGCAAGGTCTTCCGGTTCCAAGATCGGGTCCATACCATGTCTAACCGAAAAAGTTCTTGCTGAAGTTGACGTATACCATAAGGCCTTGAATCCAGACGCATTGATCTTGGGATCTACCACAGATTTCCATACATCCGAAGTAACAAGATTGACCACTTCCTGGTTCCGTGCACACATATACGGCATATTGATCAAATCTGCTTCAGGTGCGAACGGAGCGAAATTGGAAACAGAGTGCTGAGCGACTTGAATCACTCCGCTTTGTACCTTTTTTGCTAGTGCCCCACCGGCTCCGAGTTTTTTCCCAGGTGCAAGATTAACGTAGATCTTGCCATTGGTCATGTTCTGGATGTTTTCTTTGAAATCCAGTTGCATGATCGGATAGGCTCTGGATACGCCAATGATGTAGGCTGTAGCAAAGGTCATGGTGTACTCAGCAGCATCTTTGCGTTCAGCTTCCTCATTTGCAGTTTGTGCTGTCGCTTCCGCGGACATCAACGCACCTCCAGCGCCAGCCATCAGCGCTGCAGTGAAGCCGTACTTCGCACTGGCTTCGAAAAATCTGCGCCGTTCCTCGTTCACCGGAGCATCAGTTGTTGTGTGGTTCTTCATAGTCAAACCTCCTAAGGGATTAAGGTATCAAGGAATTAAAGTGATTTGTCATTCTCTGAACGCTCCTTGATCAGCGTACTGATAATGAAAAAAATGACGGATAAAAGGAGCACCACAAACTCGGGTACACCTTCCATGTGAACATGGGTGTTAATCCGATAAGCAATTTCAATTTTGCCAATAACGATATTGACCGCAAAGACAGCGATACAGACAATCGAAATAATCAGATATAGGCGGCTGCTTCTGAGCATGGCAGTCAGTGATCGGCTAATGACGGTGGTAAAACCGGTTCAACGTATGGAAATCTTGCCAGTGCCTTGGTATCAGCAGCCCCTGCATTCCTGACATATTTGTGCTGGTCATCATCACTTATGGCGTACACGTAACTTGGATTGCCATCAGTAACGCGGTGAATATACAGTCGTTGCGCCTGGTTCTGCTCAATTTGCGAGCGCAACTCACCTGGGTCCCATGAGGTGTGAGCGACTTCGCGCAATTCCGATATCTGATCCTGATAGCGCGGATCATCGATACGATTCTGCAACTCAAGGGGGTCAGTGTGCAGGTCATACAGCAATTCTTCATCGCCTTCAAGGTTCATGTATTTCAACCCCTGTTTGAGCGCCATTCGACTTGGGCCAGTGGACCCATCAGCAGAGAATTCCGAGATAACGGGATGATTCCAGTCATGTTGCTGATTTGTGATGATGGGGTAGAGGCTGTTCCCATCTGCTTCAACCAACTTTGCGCAGCCATCTCCTTCAGCAGCCATGTCAAGCAGGGTCGGCAGCAAATCAACCAAGGAGACTTCACTGTCGATTCGTGCTGGCTGAAACTTTCCGGGGCAATTTACTATTAGCGGTACCCGACTCGCCCAATCAAAAAAGTGCTGTTTGTACCACATCCCTCGCTCTCCCATCATGTCGCCATGGTCGGACGTGAAGATAACAATCGTATTGTCGACCAAAGCGGTATCTTTCAGCACTTTAAGCAGTCTGCCGACTTTATCGTCGATGTAGCTGATCATGCCAAAGTAAGCGTGACGGGCGTTGCGAATCTGTTTTTCGTCGACCTGGTATTCATCGCGACCTTGACAGAAATGAAGATTCCAACTCAATTTGTCTTTTTCATGCAGTGGAATTTCATCGACCTGCGGCATCTCAATCTTTTCGTGGCGATACCGGTTCCAGTATTCGTCTGTTGTAACATAGGGAGAATGCGGATGGGTAAATGACACTGTGAGAAAGAATGGACTACCACTTGAATCGCGCGCCAGATCATATAGACCTTGTAAGCTTTCAAATTCAACTTCATCGTCATAATCGATTTGCAACGAGCGGATGCATTTTCCCGCCTGCATAACCGGGGCCATGGTTAAATTGGTTGGCCGGTAGCGATACCCCTTCGACCAGTCAACAGTCCAGGCAAAGTTGGCTGGGTAAATCTCTGTTGTCAGACGGGTTTCGAAACCGTGCAATTGATCGGGGCCAATAAAATGCATTTTCCCGCTAAGAATGGCGCGGTATCCAAGCTGGCGCAAGTAATGGGACACAGTTGGAATGCCGGCAGGAAACTCACTTGAGTTGTCATACTGTTCAAACTTGCTTGGCAACATTCCGGTAAGCATGGATGCGCGGGAGGGGGCGCATATCGGAAAATTGCAGTAGGCCTTTTCAAAGACTACGCCACTGTCTGCCATTCGCTGCAGGTTTGGAGCTTGCGCGTATCGACCTGAATCCAGGGACAAGGCCGCTGCTGACATCTGATCTGCCATGATCAACAGGATATTGGGTCTCTGAGTGCTGTTCATGGCAGCACACCCTGTCTCATTGCGTCATCAATTTGAACCTGGCTCAACGATGGCAGGTCAGGGGGAATTGGAGATGTCCGTGGCAGCTGGTATTTGCCTTTGGTACTGTCCACCTGACGGTTTCGCACAAAACGCTCGTTGTCACCTTTGCGGTAGATGTAGTCCCAACTGGGCGATTCCCCTGGCGTGTCGTTAATGGCAATACGCCTTCGCTGGCTTAGCCGGACTCGCTGATCGACTTCCTCTGGATTCCATGATTCGTGCAAAGCCTGCTTTAGCTTCGCTTTGATCTGTAGATATCCTGATTCATTGGCAATGTTCTTCTCTTCCTGCGGGTCGTCGGACAGATCGAACAACTGTTCGTCCTTGCCGTGGGTGTACATGTACTTGTATTTTCCGATTCGCACCATGCGGCAGGGCACGCAAGGGCCGATTGCCAGGTAATCAGCAATTATCGGATGTTCGACTGTTCCACCTTCAAGTAGCGGTAGCAGGCTTTGACCGTCAAATTTCTCCGGCACATCGTCCACTTCAAACATATCCATCAGTGTAGGTAGCAGATCGATATGAGAAACTGGCTCAGCAACTTTACGGTGATCAATTCTTCCAGGCCAGCGCAGGGTCAGCGGAACACGAATGGATGGCTCAAAAAAGTGGTGTTTGTGCCACATGCCTCTTTCTCCGAGCATCTCACCATGATCGGAAGTGAATATGACGAGCGTGTTTTGTGCGAGGTTTGTTTCATCCAGCACTTCCAACAGTCGGCCGATCTTGTCATCCAAGTACGACAGCATACCGTAATACGCATGCCGGGCATTTCTGACATGTTCAGCAGTAATTTTGTGCAGGTGCCGACCATGTGCAAAATACAGACCCCGACTGTGGTAATCCAGATTTTCAAACGGAATTTCACCAACCGCAGGCAGATCGATGTCGGCGTGCGAATATCGGTCCCAGTAGTCTTGACCAATCGTAAATGGGTGATGTGGATGGGTGAATGAAACCGTCAGAAAAAAGGGCTGTTCACGGTTGGACCTGGCCAAGTCGTAGAGTTTCTGAACTCCGCGGTATTCAACTTCGTCATCGTAATCCATTTGCATGGACCGGACGCATGGACCAGCTTCCAGTATTGAGGCGCAAGTAACCCTGATCCGCAAATAAAAAGTTGCAGAAAATGATAAAGCCCTGTAAAATCAGAGAGATATTGAAAAAAACGCCCAATTCGGCATTCACCCAATGGGTGAATTCGAAACGGCTCTCAGATTTCGCAAGGCTTATGAAGATTCTACCATACAACACTGCGGCAAGCTGCCACAATTTCACCTCCAGAGCCGGTCTGGTGGTGCCAGCCGAACTGCTCAAGCGCCTTGAGCTGTCACAGCTCATTGATTCGTCAATGCCCACACCCGGCAGCAATCGAGGCTACCGGCACAGCGCCATTTTCAATACCTTCATGCTGATGTTCCACGAAGGTGCGGGGTGCATCGACGATGTGCGCCACCTGCGCAGTGAACCGGCGCTGATGAAGCTGTTGGGTTTTGGGACGATTCCCTGTGCCACGACGCTGGGTGGATGGCTTCACAGAGTCGGCGACAGTCGACAGATGATCTCGGTTCTCGAGCAGGTCAACCGCGCGGTGATGAAAGCGACGCTGGGTGATCGAAAGTGCGTCACTTTGGACATTGACGCATCGGCGATTCGGTCGAAGAAAAAAGACGCGAAGTGGACGTATAAGAAGCATCGCGGGTACATGCCGATGTTCGGTCACATTGCCGAGACCGGTCAGGTGGCTGCGGCTGAGCTTCGCGAGGGCAATGTGCCGCCTGGGGCTGAGAATGTTGAGTTTTTCCGGCGCTGCCGCGCGGCGCTGCCCGAAGGGGTGGGTGTCACTCGCTTCCGGGCCGATGCCGCCTCCTATCAGGCGGGCATCATCAATGATTGCCGCGCACACGGCATCCGTTTTGCGATTCGGGCGAAGATGGACAGTGCGGTGAAGAAAACGGTACTGGACATTAAGGATGAGGATTGGAATGCGGTTGTGAATGCCGACGGTGCGGTATTGGAAGGCGAGTATCTGGCCCGTACGCTGCATGTGATGGAAGATGTGCCTGAGGCTTTCTGTCTGGTGGTGCAGAAAAAATGGGTGCGGGACAAGCTGCCGGCCGACGCTGGGATGCCTGACGGGACTGAGCAGCTGAAGATGGTTTTCAAAAATGAAGGCCTGCACCAGGTCGATGTGCAAAGTGCGGTCAGCGGCAGGTACATCTACCGGGCGATTGCGACCGATCTGGACCTGGACCGCTTCAGTGACGGCGAGATTGTATGGTGGTACAACCAGAGAGGGGACAGCTCGGAAAACCGGCTCAAGGAAATTCGCAGTGACTTCAGCGCGGCGCATCTGCCGTGCGGCGAGTTCAAAGCCAATGTCGCGTACCTGCTTCTGTCTTCGATTGCCTTCAATCTGCTTGCGCTGATGCGCATGAAACTGCCGCAGGAGTGGTATGGCGTGCGGGCGATCAGTTTCCGTCACCGACTGTATGCGATGGCCGGACAGGTGGTTCGCCATGCGCGGCAGTGGACCCTGAAAGTCAGTGCGGCCAAACTTCCTGTCCTGGAACAGTCGCTTTGGGCCATCCGCCGCTGCAGCCTGTCCTGACTTCTCATTCGTTCTGAAACGGCTTTACACTACAGATCATGGCAGTCAGTCTACTGTCAGGGACAGGCTTGCGCCGGATTTGCTGCTGAGCCGCCAGATTCGCTTCGCAGTGGGTTCAGCCGGGTAAAATGGTCACCGATTTCGGTGTGTGGCTTGATGGTTTGGAAAATCCTGGCGCTTCGAACCGCCAGAGTGCCGAAAATCTCGCCTTAGCCGCCGCTGGCAGTCTCTAACTGAGGATTAGGGAGTAACGCCGGAAGTGATATAGCTCGCACCTTTGTCCCAGTGAGGTACCCAGGCATAGGTAGATGGATAAACATCGGTGGTCAGTCTTTCGTTGAAGCCGTGCAACTGGTCCGGGCCAATGAAGTGCATTTTGCCGCACAGAATAGTTGCGTAACCGCAGCTACGCAGGTAGTGAGCCAGCGTAGGGGTACTCGCCGGAAATTCACTAGCGTTATCAAAGGCATTAATATTGACCGACTGCTTTCCAGTCAGCAGTGAAAACCGGGCAGGGGCGCAAAGCGGTGAAGCGCAATATGCGTTTTCGAACAACAGACTCTCGGCTGCCAATTTTTCAAGATTGGGCATTTTTACGACTGGATTGCCATAGAAGCTCATCGCGCGAATCGTCATTTGATCCACCATCAGCAACAAAATATTGGGTTTGTCGCAGCTCTGATTCATGCCAACATCTGATCGTTTCCATCAACGATCTCTTTGAGCGGTTCCAGGTCCAGGTCCATTGAGAGCAAAAAACGATCGATTGCGAACTGGACCGTTCCTTCAATCACGGATTTGGACGATCGAATGATTTCAACCGCTCTGTGGTTCTCGCGTGAGGCGTATTGTTTCCACGCGGCATTGAAGCCCTCCATGTAATCAGGGGACCGTCCGATTTTACCGGCGATGACTATTGCTTCCGGGCAAATTGCCTCTGCCAGTTGCGCCGCATACTGCCCCAGCCATTCGCCTCCCTGTCTCATTATTTTGCGTGCCTTACGTTCACCCGTTGCAGCGGCTTCGACAATCGCAGTGATTTCCTCAGTGTTATGAAAGGAATCGCCGGGTGTGAAAGAGACTTTTTTCTGATTTTTATACTGAGCAAGAATGCCGAAACCAGAAGACACTGTATTGATACATCCGCGTTGACCGCACTCGCAGGCAACAGAACTGGCATTCATCGGAACATGATGAATCAGTCCAGCGGCTGAATTTCGTCCGCGTACCAGTTTTCCGTCAAGCATCAAACTGGCCCCAACATAGCCTGTACCCACCCGGAATGCCAGAATATTGTCGCAGTCCTGTGACTGTCCAAAGTAGGATTCTGCGAGATTAATGACGTTATTCAGGTTTTCGATTGCAACCGGAATTCCAACTTCGGCACGCAGGAGATCGCGAATCGGGAGATTTTGCCATTGATAAATTCGTGAGTCTTTCAAAATCCCTCGCAAAGGATCGATTTTTCCTGCCAATGAAAGTGCAATTCCGATCACTTGCTGTTTTTGTAAATGATTACGAGCGATCAGCTCAAGAACCAGGCTTCCAATCCGGGCAATGATACGAGCGGGTGGTTCAGAAAATGAAAGGTCTAGGTTGACGTGATCCTTGATTTCGCCAAGCGCGTTCGCAAGCACAATTTGTCGACTGTCAACATGTAGACTGATTCCGATGATATGTGCGATGGCGCCACTGATTGAGAGTTCGGTTTCTTTTCGTCCCGGAACGCCGTGTCTTGGAAGTTGGGATCCTTCCTCGACCAATCCCACTTCTATCAATTCTCGAGTTATGCGGGAAACACCGGTATTGGTGAGCCCTGTTGCAGCAACCAAACCAGTTCTGGATACTGAAGATCGAAGACAAATTTCAGTCAGAATCGCTTTGCGATTGAATTTGCGAAGTGCCGCCGTCGTATGAATAGATGATTCAGTCAAAAATTATTCTTTTTCAATTAATAACTAACTGTTAGCAAATTTTAGTGAACGTAGTTTTCTTTGTCAACTGAGTGACAAAACAATTCTTCTGTGGAGGGCGGTGGAAGCAGGTTTTGACGCTAAATCGCAAACTCTGGAAAAACCAACCGAGTTCCAGTCATACACCGTAGCTGTAGCCCTTTTTGCAGCGAGAAACGAATTAGAGCTATTTCAGTTTTGTTCGATGGATTTGACCGATGCGCCCTATCGTCTTTTCGTCAACCCCGGCCTCTTTTGCAAATTGTGGCCATTGGCTCACCACTGTTAAGATTTCAGCGACGATACGACGAGCAGTTGATTTTTTTAGTCCTGAAAATTCAGCAAAATTGAGCAGATCTTCCATTTCAAAATTATCGCGCTTACCCCCAACACTCAATTGATGATCGCGGGCCCAAAGAGTCGTGGGGTGATATGCGTAAACCACATCGTAAGCAGGTGAAAGGCTCCAATTCCCGTTCTGATCCATCAGGAACGCAATGTTTTTGACATGATCGTCCTGATTACGTCCCACAATGTTGAACACTGTTCGCCGAAATTGCTGTTCAATCGCAGACATTCCAAGTCCCAATTCTCGGATCGTCTGCATAACCTGCTCATAGGCATAGCTGCTTGGCTGGTTAAAATCAAAATGTCGCAATGCTCCTAGAGATTGCATGTGAATTTTGCGCCCATCACTATCCCGATCAAAACGTCGGGTCATGAAGTGACTCCGATCACCCTCATGATGAAGTCGGCACTCTGACATTTCAATTCCTGTCTGTCGGGCCATCAGGTAATACGCGAATTCAATGCGACCATGTCCTTGTGGGACCGTCCATTCGTTGTTTCGGTCACTGGAAATTCCATCGAATTTCAGCAGCCAATGCTCGTAACCTGCAGGTATGTTGATTTGACCGGATCGAAACCGTCCCGTTGCTGGATTCCAGGCAAGAACTGCCTTAGCTCTCGCGCCGCCGGCAGAAGTTCCTACGCTCAACACACTTTCCAGAACATCTTGATCATCTTTGCCGAATAATCTACCATCCAGACTGCTTCTATCGTCAAATACTCTGTCAATGGTGTCGGCCAACTGCGCTATCTCGACCTCGTTTTGCCACTCGTCACGTAACGTAGGGCTGTATTCCAGAGCGCCAATTCCGCGTTTGCCAACATAGCACAACCGATCCACTGGATTGAAATTTTCATGGGGCTGTCCCGTTTCTGCTAACCAGACATCGATTATCGAATTGCCAAAAGTATCGGGCAGCGAATCACAAACCATTCCAGGTAGCCCTTTAAATGTCTCTGCATTCAAAGCTGGAAACGAATACGGCTCCTCCCGAACGGGCAGAACAATTGGTGAGATTTCAATTCCCGCACCGACAAATTCCGGGTCGTACTGAAAAATGCCAATGGAACGCTCTGCCACCCAGGAAACTGCACCAATTCGGCGTCCCCACAATAACACATTCGCATCAGACACGAAACTACTCATTCCAAGTCCAAGTAATGTCAACTAGTTTTTTTCATTCGTCTGGGCGCGTTTTTGTTCTTGTCGCTCAGATTCCATACGTTCGATTGGGCGGATATTATGTACTGGAATATTGCTGAAAAGGTCAACTGCATAAACGAGTGCGACCACCCGTAGGGAATTGACATTCTTTACTTTAGTTTCGATCAAGTTGGCTGATACTCTCTGCGCTTTCAGTTTTGTTGTTCCTGTTGCAGAAGATCCTTCCAACCTTCATAGATCATAACCATCGCCAAGGTATCCAATTCGCAATATTTGAGGAGTGCAGTTTGAATTTCCTCACGCTCAAAATCCAACATTTCTTCCGATTGCATCCGGGCATAAGCGATCATGGCAGCACCGCCTTCTCGTAGCTCTTCATTGGTCGAGACCAAGTTTCGCATGTTTCTTTCTGAAACATCCTGAAACATAAGGGGCAACTTTTTATATGGATCGACTACTTGCCCTTCTTTAATTTCGACCCACTGCTTATTTTTGAAGTTATGGCTGGGAATTCCATCTTGAGATCCGTAGATTGATTCTGAGTATTTTTTCTGCAGGTAGGTGGATCCGTTCAGAATTGCCGGAAGCACGTCTTTAATTGAGTTGGAACCATTGGTAGCGGGGTCGTAATAGTAGCGCTTAACGATTTCCAACATATCCACCATGTTGCGATCATTGAGCCAATTCTCTTTAGATTTCTTTGGTGGTTGAGTGATTGATTCGATGAACCGACACAGTTCCTCCCGATCTTCGATTTTCCGCTGATCTTCCCGAAGCTGATGGTGAATATTGTTGAGGCAAGTGTTTTCGTAGTGGGAATATCGAAAAATAGTTCCATTGTCGTCTTCCAGCTGAACTTTGAGATTTCTCACAAATTCGTAATTCGGAAATGCTCCGGGTTCCCTGTTCAAATATTCACCGTAGTGTTCCACAGTGCCATCTTTGCGAACGATGTGGTGGGAAAACTGGAAAGCGATTTCCTCATACGGTCTGCGTCCTGCGTTGAATGGGATGGCCAATTTCACAGTTTCAAAGTCAATAAAGTGAAGTGGAAATACCCACTTGTTCATCTCATTTTGAAGGTTCTCTCGATCCAACCAAAAAGAACTATCCTTGCTTTTGACTTTCATAATCTGAAGCCACTGACGATTTAATCTGCTAATACCCGGATTACTGTCCGGTGTCGGATTCTTTGGTTCAATGTCCTTTTTGGAAAGGTCGGACATTTTGATGAGGCGTTTTTGAATTAGACTGTCTTTAGTCCTCAAATCCCACACGTCGAGTACAGTTGGGCATTTGAAATCTTCATCATTCCAACCTAATTCTTCTGTCCAACATTCTTTGAATCCGCTTTTCAATTGGGACCGTTCGTCATCTTCCGATATTTTGAACTCGCAACTGGCGCAAGCAGTTGATATCGGTGTTCGGATTCTTCTATTCGAAACATAGTGGTCTGCGAGCCAGTCAACCCATTGTTCAAAGTTGAGCGATTGCTCACCACAATCGTATGTGTCGGAATACATCTTTTCGCATTCTGCGTCTACATTCACCTTGCAGAGAATTGGCGGTGTCAAATCCTCTTCCGTCAGGCTTTCCGATACGGAGACAGAGACTCGCTTATTGCTGTCTTTAACCAGATGAAACTTTTGATTGAGGCCATCAGTCGGACATTTCGCAGATTTATCAGCCAGCATCAGATAAGCTGAAACGTCGTACTGAGGAAGAGCCCGTCTAGTGACAAGTTTCTGAAAAGCAACATCGTAGAGATATGGCTTCCATTCGGAATTGATTGTTTTAGCTCTTTTGGTGATAAACGGATTTTCCTCTTCCGGCTCAATGGATTTGGCCTTAACTTCATAGAGACTGAGTCTGTTTTTGTCTTTGACCAGAACATCTACACGGATGAACAGATTATCGGTCGCGATTGCCGCTTCGTATATCGTGACCTGATTCAACATGAGTAACTGGTTGGTTTTCTCCAAAGACTTCTCGTAATCGAGAGATTTGATATCGTGACCATCCGGGAAGTAGCACTTGGCCAGTTCACCCACCTGAATACCGCCTTCAGCCAGTGCGAGAAGGAAGTCATCATCGCATTTCTGGTCGGCATATTCCTTGTCTTTCCCAGTGTAGAAGAGCTTCGTTGGGCATTCGGTTGCCAGCTTGAATCTGGATTTCGTCAGGTATTTGTTTTTCACTATCGGTATCTCTCTGATATTCACTTTTTAGCCAGCTTAATCACAGCTTTGAATGTCCATTTTTTTGGCGTTACTGTTATATCCATGGTCGAAGTGAGGTATGTCTCAAGAATGACGCGACAAATGCCTTCAATAACAGCGTATAAATTTATTTCAAAGCCTCGAGCGGAGAATTCATCTGGAGCGAGCAATTCACATTTTCATCCAGCTTCGATAAGTACAGGTATGTACTCGTGTCTACAGTCCGTTGCTCAATCCGTTTCATCGCTGTACTTTGGGTAATTGCTTTACTTGCGGCAGTAATATCATTGTTTGGCACGCGCCTCGCAGGTGCTGACAGTTTTGACTACGCACTTGCCGCTTACAGCGAAGGCCGGTTTAGCGAAGCAGCAGAAATTGCCAAAACCCTGGAGAATTCTTCTGGTTATGCTTTTGCTGCAAAATCCATGGTCATTCATGCCCGCTATATCGCTACAGACCCCGAAAAGAAACAGTTGCTGGAACAGGCGATTGAACTTGCGCGAAAAGCCATTGAGTCGGACCCAGAAAACGCTGATGGGTATCTTTGGTTATCCCGAGCGTTGGGTCGACATTCCAGCCATATTTCCAAAACACAGGCAACCAAAGAGAACTATGCAAAGCAAACACGCGATGCCATTGAGAGTGCGCTTCGAATCGATCCACAGATGTCAGCAGCGCATGTAAGCATGGGACGTTGGCATACTGGGATTATTGACCGAGTAGGTCGGTTGTTGGGGCGTACCTTGTTTGGTGCGCGAAAAAAAGACGCACTTCAACACTTCGACCAAACTTATGAATTGAATCAACAATCCAAGACGAATAATCTGAGTCTCGCGATCGGTCTGATCGAACTGGATCATGATAAGTACTCAGATAGGGCACACAATCTGCTGAAACAGGCAGCCGAACTCCCGATTAATGATGCGTACGAGAAAATCATTCACGAGCGAATCATCAAGAAACTGTCAGCCTTGGATACTTCCAGGAACTGATCGCTTCTGGGCTCACCTTATAATGTCTCCCACGAATGGTCGATGTGGTGTTTCATCTCGATTCTCGACAAACCGCTTCAGGGCCGCACTAACCACCGGAAACGCCAGTTCTTCCCAAGGAATCTCATCTACTGAAAAAAGCTCGGTTTCCAGACTCTCTTCACCTGGTGAGTACTCTGGAGCATTCAAATGTGCTTTGAATATGATGTACACCTGGCTGACATGAGGAATGTTATACAGTGCAAAAAGGTCATCGATCTCCACCACTGCGCACGCTTCTTCCATGGTTTCACGTGCCGCCGCCGCGTTAGCGGTTTCGCCAAGTTCCATAAATCCAGCGGGAATAGTCCAAAGTCCATACCGCGGCTCAATCGCTCGTCTGCAGAGAAGAATTCTGTCCTGCCAGGTAACAATGCAGCCTGCCACAATCTTGGGATTCTGATAGTGAACAGTGTCGCATGCATCGCAGACATAACGCATCACATTGTCACCCTGCGGAATTTTGCTTGAAACAGTCGCCCCACACAGGCTGCAGTATTTCATTCTGATTGGTCTGCTAGACAATTGATGCTTGCTCCGTGCTGATTATTGACAATTCCAAAAACTTTGTTTGACCCGTACCAATTATGACAGCGAAATGACTACGATTCTGATTACTCTTCCATTTTTTGCTGTCATAGCATGTGGATTTTTTGCAACCCGCAGAAAAATAATAAACTCCGAAGGCAGGTCTGGCCTGAATCTGTTTGTATATTATTTTGCACTGCCAGTGCTCATTTTTTCACTGATGGCGCAAGCTGACATTCGCAGTGAATTTCAATGGACATTTGTGGCTGCCTACCTTTTGGTAGGGCTGGTGCTGTTTATCGCGAGTCTAGTTGTTGCAACGCTGTTCTTTAAGATCGACTACGACTTGAGGGTTGTATTTGCTTCCGCCTGCATCTATGGAAATACGGGGTATCTGGGCCTTCCATTCGTAGTCATTGCCTTTGGACAGGCAGCAAGTGTTCCAGTTGTTATCTGTACGACAGTGGATCTCGCTGTCATGCTGCCACTTGCCTCAATTCTGCTGGATTTCAACAAGGCTTCTTCCGGCATTTCATTCGCACAAGTCTGCCGGAAATTTGTCAATTCTATTGTGAAAAATCCACTGTTGGTTGCAGTTGCACTAGGTGTACTCTTTTCAGTTTCAGGACTGGAAATGCCGCAGGTCGCAGATCGATTTTTTGTTCTGTTAGGCGCAGCCGCGGCACCGTGCGCACTGTTTGCCCTAGGGTCTAGCCTGGATGAAGAACGGGCTGGATTTTTGCAGGGTCAAATTTTGACCATCAGTTTCATCAAGCTGGTCATTCATCCTTTGCTTATATTTTTTGCAATGTTTCATCTGTTTTCGGTCAGTGACATCTGGGCGAGAAGCGCAGTCATTGCGGCTGCCATGCCGGTTGCTGTTACCGTCTATGTGCTGGCACAGCAATACAAGACTTACATCGGACGAACATCTGCATCCATCCTGATTTCTACGATAATTTCAGTCGCGACTCTCGCGTTTGTTCTGAACTACATAACCTAAAGTTTGAAGCCCGTGTATCTGTTAATTGACATTGGCAACCAGAATGCGAAATGGCAGTTTGGTGATGAGAAAGGTACCTTTCCCTCACGGCATTCTGAGTTTAACCAAACCCTTACTCAGAGTTTCGGCCATCTGAACCATGTATCAGGGGTTTTATTTGTTAGCGTTGCAGATCAGACCTGCACCAACATACTCCAGAGCTTTGTAACAGCAAAATGGAATGTTGAGGCTTTTCAGGTAACTCCAAAAGAAGAGCAATGCGGCGTTAGAAATTGTTATCGAGAGATCAGTGAACTGGGTGCAGACCGTTGGGCGGCGCTTATTGGCGCCTGGTCGATGTATCAGTCTGCTGCAGTCATTGTGGACTGCGGTACCGCAGTAACGGTCGATGCACTCACAGCAAAGGGTGAATTTATCGGTGGCTCGATTCTCCCGGGATTCGAACTTGCCCGGGATTCACTGTGGCAGCGCGCACCTGGCATTCGTGAGTTTAACGCTCTCTCACCTGAACTGCCAGCACGGAGTACAGTTGAAGCGGTTTCAAGCGGGGTCGTATACACAACTGTCGGAGGTGTTGAACTGCTGGTTCAAAAATATTCCGAGTTGGTTGGCGGTACTCCAAAACTGCTACTGACCGGCGGGACTTGTTCGCTCATCACCGAGCACTCATCGTACAATTTCGAGATGGTATCGAACCTGACGCTGATCGGCCTCGAAGTCATTTCAAGAACCATTCAGCAACAACCTACTAACGAACAATAGACAGTACCATGAAACCAATAGAGAAGGAAAAACGACGCGTAGTCAATATAGAAGATGGCACTTTTCTGCCGTTCATTGACGAGGACGGCGGTGAAGATGGAGAGGTGCTGCAGGTCAACCCGAATAAGAAGCGGGGTTACGGTTTTCATGTTTACCGCATGCCGCCGGGGCATACTACCACTCCACATGTTCACGACGGTGATGAAGAGTTTTATATTTTGGAAGGGGAGGTTGTCGATCATGACGGTTATCGTTATAAGGCTGGCGATCTGGTTTGGCTGGAGGCCAAAACAAAACACAATTCCTACTCACCTGATGGTGCACTACTCATTGTGTACTACCGATAATCTAATTTGAGATGCCACCGAGCCTGTAATTCATCACATTGGCAGTTAGTGAAATCTGGACGTCGGAACCCGTGGTACTCTGAAAATGAACTCTTTACGTTTCAACCAATTTTTACACTCCGTTGCGGATACCGGAATGGAATTATTGCGTACTCGTTTACGATCAACTATAGGCCAGTCAAAGACACTGACTTCTTTATGTCAAGAGCTGCTGTCAACTCGAGGTGAAGCTTCTGGTATCGCAATTGCGCGCGACATCGTCACCCAATACCGAAACCTGAATAAAGAGGAACGGCTGCAATTTTTCGAAATGGTCAACGATGAGTTTAGCGTCGATACGGACAATGTGGCTTTAGCCGCAGAGGCGTTTTATAAACAGCGAGACGCGGCCTCACTCCGGCGTCTGACAGAGCAGGTTGAACCCCAACGTCAGGAACTCATCCGCCGAATCAATATGGCACCAGGAGGTACAGCAACTATCGTTGAAATGCGCCGCGATCTGCTCGCAATACTGAAGCAGTGTCCGCACCTTGAACCGGTGGATTATGATTTTAAACACTTGTTATCTTCCTGGTTCAACCGCGGTTTTCTTGAAATTGAACAAATCAATTGGGAGACTCCAGCCATCATCCTGGAGAAACTGATACAGTACGAATCAGTGCACGCCATGAAAGGATGGCAAGACCTGCGCGGGCGACTTGCAGATGACCGACGGTGCTTTGCGTTCTTTCACCCCACTCTACCAAATGAACCACTGATATTTGTGGAAGTCGCGCTGGTACAGGGGCTCTCTGAGTCGATTGAACCGATTATTGATGCTACCCGATCAGTTACCAATCCCCAAAAGGCTGATACTGCAATTTTCTATTCAATCAACAACTGCCAGCAAGGACTGAAGGGAGTTTCATTTGGCAATCTTCTAATCAAGCAGGTTGTCGAGCATCTCTCTCGTGAGTTTCCAAACCTTAAACATTTTTCGACGTTGTCGCCCATTCCCGGATTCAGAAGATGGTTTGATTCAATTCTGAAGCACCCAGATCAATATGCGATTTCCAAGGAAGATCATGAACTGATGCTGAAAATGCAATCCGATGACTGGTTTGAAGACGAAAAACTGTTGGAATCGTTAAAACCAGCTTTGCAGGGCCTCATCGCCTACTACCTGGCCCATGCTCGAAAGAAGGATGAGCCACTTGATCCTGTTGCCCGCTTTCATCTTAGAAATGGAGCCCAGCTGAAGCGCCTCAACTGGCTGGGTGACCGCTCGCCGAATGGATTTCGGCAATCTGCTGGCATGCTCGCCAACTATATTTACGAACCTGACAAAATCGTTCAAAACCACGAAGCTCACGTTAAGGACCGTATATTCGCGATAGATCGAAAAATCTATGATCTTGTACCGCCTGAACTGCGGGCGAATCAACCGAAGAAACGACAAAAACGCAAAAAGTAATCGCTTTTGCCGAACTCAACTCAGGTTGGAAAAGTTAAAGGCGTCGAATCCTTATCTGTTAACCCGATTTCGGGATGGATCGAAAAAAGCGTCAAAGGACGCGGCTGCCGACCATCGACTGCCAGCGATATCGATTTCCCACCTCCCGCTTCTCAATAAATCGGATGTAACACCACCCGTGTGGTGTACATAGCCCATCCCAACTGATGAGCCAAGATTAAATCCATATGCACCAGACGAAAGGTAGCCCACGGATTGACCATCCAGATAAATGACTTCCTCTCCCCAAAGCACAGGATCGGGATGGTGCAGTTTGAAAAGCACCAGACGCTTGGTCAAGAATTCGGATTCTGCCTGTCTCAACAATGCGTCCTGACCTGTGAAAGCAGTCGATTTGTTGAGCGATACCGCTTTTGAAAGTCCGGCCTCAATTGGCGTGTCATCCGGTGTCAAATCCAAATCAAATTCCCGGTAACCCGCCTCGGATCGCAGATGTTCCAGTGCATGGTACCCAGCCGGCTTCAATTCAGGCTGACAATTCACCGCCATTAAGCGATCAAAAATATCCTGTACGAAGTCGGAGGCAATCAAAAGTTCCCAACCCACTTCACCAATGAAGGTTAGCCGGTTAGCTAGTGCCATTGCGTAACCGACTTCAATCTCTTTAGATGTAGCAAATGGAAATGCCTCGTGACTCAGATCAGCAGTGGTCACTTCGGACAGAATTTCACGCGACTTTGGCCCCTGAATTGACAGTACCGAATAGCTAGAAGTAACATCGGTCAGTATCGCATTGTCTGTTGACGCAATTTGCCGCTGAATCCAGTTCCGATCTCGACTGGCGGAAGTTGCCGAAGTAATCAGTAAAAAACAGTCCTCTGTCATACGGTTAACTGTCAGATCCACCTCGATTCCCCCGCGCCGGTTCAACATGTGCGTGTAGACGATCTTACCGGCAGAAACATCGATGTCTTTCGCACACATCTGCTGCAGTACCTTACATGCATCCTTACCCTGCAGCATGAACTTGCCAAACGAACTCTGATCCAGAATGATCGCATTGTCACGCGCCGCGCGACATTCCTCTGCCGTGTACTGAAACCAGTTCGGCCTTGTATGGGAATAAATGTTCTGATTCGATTGGCTGTGCGGTGCAAACCACATCGGACGCTCCCAGAATGATGCTTCTCCAAAACTGGCATTGAGTTCTACCCAGCGATCATGTAGGACACTCTTACGGATACCGCGGGCTGATTCCTTTTGCCTGTGCGGCCAGTGCATTTTGTAGTGCAATCCCAGCACTTCACTGCTGCGCTGCCTCAGGTAACGCGAATTGTTCTGATGTGAGTGAAACCGGTTGACATCAACATAACCCAAATCCATGGTTGGTGCGCCTTCAGCAATCCATTCGGCCAGCGCACGGCCTGCACCAGGACTGAGTTCAACACCCTCCGAGTTATAGCCTGCTGAAACATAAAGATTGGGGTGTCCGGACACCTCACCCATCATGAACAGCAAGTCTGGTGTGAAACTCTCTGGACCAGCCAGAAATCTCGCAATTCCAGCGGTTTCAAGATCCGGCAGAATCTCAGCTGCCTTGCTGAACGGTAATGCAAACTGATCCCAATCTTCCGGTAGTTCAATGAATGGTACGTCCGATGGTATCTGACTGAAGTCAAGAGGCTTGCCTTTCGGCTCAAATGAGCCCACCAGCCACTTTCCAGCATCCTCCTTGATGTAGCAGTGCCCGTCAGTATCTCTCAGCACCGGTAAATCTGACGTCGCACCAGACATGGGCTCCGTAACGACGTAGTAATGCTCGCACGGATAAAGCGGCACATGAACACCAAGCTGTGAGGCTAATTCGCGGGTCCAAAGTCCGCAAGCCAGTACCAGCGTTTCACAGCAAATGGTCCCTAGCGTCGTTTCCAACTGAAATTCATCAGATCGCACTTGATGCAGTTTTAACACCTCACAACCTTCGATGACCTTGACCCCACTTTGCCTGGCGCCTGCAATCAGCGACTGAGTCGTATCCACCGGGTTGGTCTGACCGTCTTTTGGAATATAGATTGCACCAACAATTTGATGCTCGTCAATCGCCGGATAAATCTCTTTAGCCTCAGCGGGGCCGATCATGTGAGCTTCAATATCGAAACTGCGCGCAATCGATGCGACGGTCTGCGTTTCGTACAAACGTTCAGGTGTCCGACATACACCCAGCGTGCCGTTCTGCTTGAACCCTGGCGATACCCCGGTTTCCTGTTCCAGTCGCGCATATAGATCAACGTTGTACTTTCCAAGTTCCGTCAAGGAATGAGTCGATCTGAGCTGCATGATTAGGCCAGCAGCGTGCCAGGTTGTGCCGGAAGTGAGTTGATGCCGCTCAAGCAGAACAACATCGTCAAAACCCAGCTTGGCCAGGTGATAGGCAACACTCGCCCCAGCAACACCACCTCCACAGATGATGACTTGGGAATGTCGCGGGAGGATCAAAGCCCCGGTGACCGGTTCAGTCGCTCGAACTAATTGCTATCGGCTTCATCGGGGAAGTGGTCGCATGGCCTACTCCCCTGAGATAATCGCTAATCCGTGTCAGTAAAGTATGGAGGTAATAGCGACGCACCTGGACGACACCACGAATGTCATTGCGTTTCATCGCGGCAATGATTTCCGCAGTCTCCATTTCCTGATCGTAAATGACATCACTCCAGACTAAATTGGGAAGAAAGGTAATCCAGATTCGAGCGGAGCGATAGTAAAGGTTGTCAGTAATTTCACGCAAAGGTGCACTGCCGATTAGTGAAATCAGAACTTCGTGCAGATCGTTGCATAGCCGGCCGTAAGCCTCGCTGTCAGGCCTGTCATACATTAACTTCGTTCGGCTCAGAAGCGCCTCCAGTGCACTGATGTGCTCGCTACTGATGATCCTGGGTGACAGTTCGGAAATCAGTTCCGTCAAATACATTCGAAGGTCATAAACCTCTTTCATTGTCTTGATGTCAATGTCGGTTACAACCGTGCCGACTCCGCTTCGTATGTCCACCAAACCTTCGTACTGCAATCGCTGAAGGACCCGTCGAATCGGTGTGCGGCTCACACTAAACTCATCTGCCAGTTCGATCTCGCCAATCACAGTGTGGGGTGAATATTGAAGTAGCGATATCCGCTCCCGAATGACTTGATAGATCCTCTGGTGGCGTTCATTCGCCGACTCTTTCACGCTCTGCATGGTTCCCAGACTGATCGACAGCGATTCAATCGAATTTCGTTTACTAGTGTTTTTATTATCTGTACGCATCTTTGGGACTTTCTTTCGACGCAATCTGAACAATTAAAACCGGGACACCCAACCCACACACCTAAGTGAGGTAGACCGGTGGCTGAAAGAAGAAAGCGAATGTGATTTTACTGAAATTAATCGGTTGACTATATTCTACTATTAATATAACATCTGTATACAGCTCGGTCAGAGCATCACAAATGAAGACAAATGAGCAACTTTGATACGAGCGATTGTCAAATATGCAATAGATAGGAGTTAGATCATGTCAATGAAGTTTACGCGTCGCGATCTGCTTAAAACCGCGGCTGCGGGCGGTACGGTTGCCGCAACATCATCGTTCCCGTTCATCAATTCGGCACACGCTGCTGAACCTCTGTCGGTTGTCGAATGGGGCCCGCCCTGGATTGACCATGCGAAGAAAACAGGTGAAGCCTGGGGGAAAGCCGAAATCAACTGGACACTGCATTCCGGTGGTGCCGCCTCTGTTCTGCCAAAAATCAAGGCAGCATGGCCAAACCCTCCATATGACCTGGTAGACAACTGGAGTCCGGTATTTCTATCGATGGTTCGAGAGGGCTGGGCCGAAACAGTGACTCTCGACAACTGCCCCAACCTTGCGGATGTCCCGGAGGGATTAATCACCAAGGATGCGGATGGTAACTGGAAAAACATTCCCAGAGGAACCGCAGGTGTGTTTTTCACCTACGCACCAGAAAACTGCCCAATTGAGATCAAGTCTATCGACGATCTGCTCGACCCGGCGCTGAAAGGTCAGATTCTGTGGCCAAACCCGACTCTCAACACCAATCTTCAAGTCGTTGCACTCGCCAAAGCCAGAGGCGGCGATGAATATAACATGGAGCCTGGTTGGGAGTTCTTAAAAGAACTTGCGGCGTCAGGCAATATCGGACGAGTCTCCGCTAACACGTCAGATGTCATCACCTCGCTGGAAACCGCCGAAACTTCTGTCACTTTTGTTGATCAGGGGACACTGTCCGGTGTCAAGGGTACGGAATTAATTCACCTGACGAAGACGGATTCCTTTCTAAAGACCTTTGTGTTTGTCAGTGGCTGGTGTGTGCTTTCGAGTTCCAAGAACAAGGAATTGGCATTTGACTACGCCAACTTTACCATCAGCAAGGAATACAGTGAACTGTACTACCAAGACGTTGGTGAAGTACCTGTTAATATTAATGCGGAACACGATATTCAGCATCTCAGATTTTCTCCGGAAGAAACCGATGCTTACGTCGTTATCCCGGACTGGGATCACCTGGGTGTGGAACTGGATAACTGGAATAAACGCTTCGAGAAAGATATCGTTCCTCTGTTGTAGTCACCTCCTACGAAACTTGCACTTCGCGGGTGCCGGTCAAGGATCTTCAGATCGTGTTAACTTTGGCCGGTTACGCGAAAGCTGACTACAAAGCCAGGCCTGCCGGTTTTGAGTCTTTCCGACTGTTTTCTTTGTGGTTGGGCTCAAATACCGGCAGTAGTCGTTACCGTTATGGTAAATCGAGATTTTTTTCCAGACGATTGGAGTGTAATACACCAGTATGAAACTCAGTCGCGGCGCAATTCTACTGCTAGTACCCGGTGTCGGCATACTGCTTGCTTTCCTGGTGCTGCCACTAGCCAACGTCGTCGAGGAGAGCTTTCGTCTGTTCGAACCTGGGCGCATCGGTTCCGCTAAAGATGCGCCCTATACGTTTTTCAATTATGCCGAGTTGATCAACGCAACGTATCTGTACTACTTTGTCGAAACCGCGCGTATCGGGTTCATCGCCTCAATCGTCGGGTTGATACTTGGATTCCCCATTGCCTATGTAATTGCCAGACGATTCACCCCCTTCTGGCGCAAAATCGGCGTCGGATTCTTGATTGGCATCATGTTCCTCAGCACCCTGGTTCGGGTATATGCACTTCAGTTGACTTTCGGTCCGACTGGAATCGCAAAGTTTTTAACCGGTTTGCTCGGTGTGTCAATGAACGGCCGATTCTACACGGAACTGGTTGTTATTCTGGGACTGCTTCATTATTTAGTGCCAATTGCCGCAATTACTTTGCTTGGAACCATTCAGAATGTCAATCCCAGACTAACTGAAGCGGCGCAGGCGCTCGGCGCACCGCGCTGGATGGCTCACTTTACGATAACCATTCCGCTTTGTGTACCTGGCCTGCTGTCGGCCTTTCTGATCTCCTTTACGCTTTGTTTATCGGCGTTTGTAGTACCGATGATTCTGGGCAAGGGTAAAGTTCTGTTTGTATCGAACCTGATTTACTCGCGCTTTAGCGAAATTGCGAATTATCCGAGCGGTTCAGCGATCTCAATCATCATGTTGTTACTGTCGCTGTTGATCATTTATGGTATTACCTATCTGGTAACGACTCGCTGGATCAAAAACTAGGTAACCGGTATGCTGCAGCGATACATTGATCATTTCGGAGCCTGGGCTGTAGTCGGCACCATACTACTGACCGTCACATTTCTGATCGCGCCGATCATTGTTTCGATCTTGATGTCATTTGATGCACGCAGCTATCTTGGGCGTTTCCCGCCAACTGAATTTTCTTTTCACTGGTACGCAAGATTTTTCTCTGACACCTATTACCTGAACGGGTTGAAAACCAGTCTGATTATCGCCGTCATCGCGGCATCTGTTTCAACCTGCGCTGGCGTCTGTGCCGCAATCGTTATTGACCGCTATGAATTCCCAGGCAAGCAGGCACTGGAAACCATTTTTCTCTCGCCACTGGTGATCCCCGCGGTAGTGATCGGATTTTCATTGCTGCTGTTTTTTGCACTAATCGGCGTTTTTCAAGGCTACCCCCGCTTGCTGGCCGGTCACATCATCATTACCTTTCCCTACGCGGTGAGAACAACACTCGCCGGATTGACAGGGATACGCAAGAACCTGACCGAAGCGGCCATGACATTGGGCGCCAACGAGCGTCAAGCATTCTGGGATGTTACGTTTCCACTGGCACGCACAGGAATGGTAGCCGGTGCGGTATTTGCTTTCGCATTCTCCATGGATGATGTCGCAGTCAGCCTGTTTTTAACCTCACCCCAGACTTACACGCTTCCTGTCGCCATGGTCAGTATGATGCGCACCAACTTCGACCTGACCATCGCAGCTGCCTCGGTTATCCTGATGCTGTTTACTATTGGGCTGATCATCATTCTGGATGTAATTGTCGGACTTGAACGCGTAATTGGTGGCGGCGTTTATCGCTCATAGGCCGATTCAATGTCAGTCGTTCAACTCAAAAGCGTAACCAAACGATTCGGTCATTTCACCGCAGTCAGTGAAGCCACATTCAGCCTCAATAGGGGTGAAATTCTGTCACTGCTTGGACCTTCCGGCTGCGGCAAGACAACCACCCTCAGAATGATCGCCGGTTTTGAAGAACCAAGCGAAGGTGACGTCCTGATTGCCGACGTCAATATGCGCAACAAGCGGCCCTATGAACGAAATGTCGGCCTACTGTTTCAGGACTACGCACTATTTCCCCACTTAACTGTTCAACAAAATGTGGCTTATGGTCTCAAGCGACGCAACTATGATCGCAGTCAAATCGATAACCGTGTAGGGGAAATGCTGGACCTGGTCAAACTGGACGGTTTTGAGCAGCGACGGCCTTCTCAGCTCTCTGGTGGCCAACAGCAGCGCGTTGCGCTGGCACGCGCATTAGCAACCAATCCGGAGGTGGTACTGCTGGATGAACCGCTGTCTGCACTCGATGCCAAACTGCGTCAGGAACTTAGAATTGAGCTAAAACAGATTCTTTCGGCAGTTGGCGCTTCAACCATCATAGTCACACACGACCAGGAAGAAGCGATGAGCCTGGGTGACCGGCTGGTTGTCATGAGCGAGGGTCGCATCGTTCAGCAGGGACCGCCAACCGAAATTTATAAAAATCCCCAAACGAAATTTGTTGCTGAGTTCATCGGTCGCTCAAACTGGCTGAGTGGAGTGCTGGGCCCAGCGGACAGGAACAACTTGTGTACCTTTGAAGTCGCGGAAGGTCTATCCTTGTTGGTCCCCAAGCCCGAGTTTGATGCACCGACATACGAAGTCTGTATACGACCAGAACGTATTCGAACAGGCAACGCGGCTTCCGCAGATGGTGCAGCGAATGTCAATCGAATTAGCGGCACCGTCCAAAACGTCGCGCATTTGGGAGCGGATATTCACATCGTCATGGAACTCGCGAGTGGTCACCGTTTTACGATTAGTGAACAGTTTATTGGTCAATCGGTAGATCAATACCAGGGATCACTTGAATGTACGTTCTTTCCCTCTGACTGTATTGTTGTCGCGGCTGACAGCTAACATCAATAAAAGAGAATAATGAAAATGACAGCCATTCAATCTGAACCAATCAGGCAATTTAAAGCTGACCCGGTCCGTATAGCATATGAACTAGACGACGGGCCAGGGCAATATCGAATCGGGCTTCTCGCCTTGTCGAATGACCTGGCTACCGAGCGCGACTTTATTAATATGCGTCCTTGCGATGACATCGCTCTTTTTGTCTCCAGAATCCCGAACGATGACGTTTGCTCGGTTGAAAGTCTGCGTGTAATGGAACCTGAATTGACCAACGCAACTGCCCAGTTAATTCCGGGATCGCGTCTCGATGCGATTGCCTACAGCTGCACTTCTGGTACGGTAGTATTGGGATATGACACGGTATCCCGACGCGTTCATGATGCGCGCCCCGGGATACCGGTAGCAACTCCGATTACAGCGTCGCTCGCGGCACTAGAGCAGTTTGGCGCCGATAAAATTTCAGTACTCACACCCTATAGCGATGATGTCAACTCGCAAATTTACGATTACATTACTGCTGCAGGTGTTGAGATTGTCGCCTTTACCAGTTTCCACTATCCAGACAATGATTCAATGGCTCGGATTCCTCCGCAGGCAATTTATGATGCCGCAATTGAAGCCGATCGGGCTGAAGCAGATGCACTGTTCATTTCCTGTACCGCGATTCGAGCTGTTGATGTCCTCGACAAAATTGAGCGAAAAATTGACAAACCGGTAGTCTCAGCCAACCAAGCGCTCTTTTGGCAGGCACTGCGCGCATCAGGATACACAAAACCGGTGGACGGGTTTGGAGAGTTGCTTCGAATACCCGTTTCTGAACCCTTTTTCACATAGGTAGTCGTGCAATGAAACTTGATGAAATATGCGCAGTTCCGCCAACCGTCATTACTCAGGAACAACGCCTTCGCTTTTACGAACAAGGCTATCTTAAATTTCCCGGTCTATTCAGTGATGACTGGTTGAAGCCGTTGAGAAACGCATTGGCGGAAATTGTGGAAAGCACAAGAGAGATCAAGGAATCTACTCAACGAATCGATATCGAACCGGATCACTGTGCCGAAAAGCCACGGCTTCGGAGAGTGGCTTATGTTGATGAATATGATCCGATTTTCTGGCAGCTCTGTAAAGACTCAATCATTCCTGATATTGCTGCTGACCTATTAGGTGCAAACATTCGGTTCCGAGAGATTATGATGAATTTCAAATGGTCCGACGGTGGTGCAGAAGTGAAGTGGCACCAAGACCTGGCGTTTTATCCGCATACACACAGCGGAACCACGCAGTTTCTGCTTCTGCTTGACGGAGCAACGCCTGAACAGGGCCCGCTGCAAGTCGTCCCAGGTAGCCATCGGGGAAAGCTTTTCCCTCACTACGATGATCAATGGAATTGGACCGGTGCTATTGCAGAAGGAGACTACGAGGAAGCCGGTGTAGACCAGGCCGTAATGCTGACAGGCTCACCGGGAACGCTGACGGTACATCACGGTTTGACCGTTCACGGTTCTGGATCGAATTACGATAGTGCGGCCCGTCCTGCATTTGTGCTGACATACGCCGCAGCGGATGCAATGCCGTACACTGCACCATCTTATCCTAGTGTTAACTACCATACTTTGGTTCGAGGTGTTGAACCTCGTTATGCTCACCACGAAGAACTGAACGTGCCGCTGCCTCCAGACTGGTGGGGTGGATACACATCAATTTTCGATCATCAGGAAGAAATTAGCACTGTTGCCTGACTGCAACTCACCAGTCAAACTTTCATGAATCGAAGTCGCATTACGATTGCTGATATCGAACAGGCGAGAGACCGCATTTCCACAGCGGTTGTCCAAACACCTGTCGTGCAATCTGCCGCATTAAGCGAACTAAGCGGTGTCTGCGTCAACCTCAAACTCGAACACTTGCAGACCACCGGTAGTTTTAAACTTCGAGGCGCGAGCAACGCAGTACTAAACCTTGACAGTGAACAGCGTAAAAACGGTGTCGTCGGGGTATCCACCGGTAATCATGGTCGTGGTCTGGCCTACGCAGCATCACAAGCTGGCATTCGGTGCATTATTTGCATGTCAAGTCTTGTGCCGCAAAACAAGATTGATGGCATCAAGTCACACGGTGCTGAAGTTCGCATCGTCGGTAGGTCGCAGGATGACGCACAAATTGAAGTCGATCGCCTGGTCAGTGAAAAAAACATGACCATGCTACCGCCCTTTGATCACTTTGACATTATTTCCGGACAGGGAACACTAGGTCTGGAGTTGCTGGAACAGGTGCCAAATGTTGAAGCGGTAGTTGTACCGGTATCTGGGGGTGGATTGATTTCTGGTGTGGCTGTCGCACTAAAGACACAAAATCCGGCGATTCGCGTCATCGGTGTCTCTATGGAGCGTGGTGCCGCCATGCATGCCAGTCTCAAGGCGAAACATCCAGTTCTGGTTGACGAGTTACCCACGCTAGCTGACTCTCTCGGGGGTGGAATTGGGCTGGATAATCAGTACACATTCGCCATGGCCCAAGACCTGATCGATGAGTTCATACTGGTATCAGAAGATGAAATCGCCCTTGCAATTCGACACGCGTATTGGAAGGAGAGGCTGATTATTGAAGGTTCGGGTTCAGTGGGAATCGCTGCGTTATTGTCAGGCAAACTGCAATGTTCCAAATCGCTTGCTATTATCGTCAGCGGTGGAAACATTGATATGGACCTACATTACCGCATTATTTCAGGTGAAAATGTCGATATTGCGAATGAGTAAATTGGGTCATCTACCAAATCAGCTAAACCATCAATAATCTCCTGACTTCAGTTGGGATTAATGCGACGCTGAATTTGAGTCAGGAGAAGTGCCATTACACTGATTTCATTGACGCTTATTAGGTAATGTTATAATATTACGCTCACTTGATAACAAGCACCAAGCTCCGCTTGAAAACCAAGCGTGGCTGTAGGAATGAGTTTGACATGGAAACAGTGAAGGTCCGAAGCGGGGCCACAGAGTCAGTGCACACCAGTTCGGTTGTGCTCCGCTCGAAGGGTTTCTTCTGGATCGCTGCTAACCAGCAGCTGGGCTGGCATTTTCGCATCAGTGATCGCACGCAGCAACCCGTCTTCTTCGGCCAGCAGATGTCCGATACGGCCCTGCGTACCTGCCTCGACGAGTGCCTGGTGGAAGCGTGTCTCGCCTCCGCTGACAGTAATACTTGGGTAGAGCTTTGAAGCCGTTTTCCGGAGGTTAGCACCACCGAGAAGTCGACATGATCAAAACTGCGTCATCCGTTTTAGCGAAAGGGCCACCGACATCTCATGGCATCTGTCGTGAATCTGTACTTCACGTTTGCACGTCCTGTAGGGCACTCGGCTCTGCGCGTGAGCCAAGAGAGAGTCGAGCCGGCTTCAAACTCTATCAAGAGCTTCGCGCGACATTCCATGAAAGTCCATTAAGACACCACGTTGAGGTCAGGTCTGCCGAGTGCCTCAGCCTATGCCCGCGTCCCTGCGGAATCGCACTCTCGTCACCCGAGGCGTGGATTTACCTCTTTGGAGATCAGCAGCCGAGCGAGAGCGTGGGTGACATCTTGGAGTGCGTCTCGCTCTACGTCGGTACCGCAGACGGATTCATGCCGCGGGAGCGACGTCCGAAGCGCCTCCGCTCAAGCATACGGGGGCGCGTGCCACCATACGACTGGGGGCACTGAATATTTAACTAAATGAACAATTTCAGGAGAATCAGATGAACGCAACGCAAAAAGTACCCGTTTCTATTCTAACCGGCTTCCTCGGCTCTGGTAAGACGACTCTACTCAACCGAATCTTGAGCGAGGAGCACGGAAAGCGTATTGCCGTGATCGAGAACGAGTACGGCGAGGTCGGCATCGATCAGGCGCTGGTCATCAATGCTGATGAAGAGATCTTCGAGATGTCGAACGGCTGTATCTGCTGCACGGTGCGTGGAGACCTGATTCGCGTGCTCGGAAATCTCATGAAGCGTCGCGATAAATTTGACTACGTATTAGTGGAGACCACCGGACTCGCCGATCCCGGCCCGGTCGCTCAGACCTTCTTCATGGACGACGAAATTCGCTCGGAGTTCTCTCTTGACGGGATCGTCACGCTCGTCGATGCCGCCCATATCGAGCAACAGCTCGGTCGCAGCGACGAAAGCACCGAGCAAATCGCGTTCGCGGACATCCTGGTACTCAACAAGACTGATCTGGTCAACACCGAGGTGCTCGACCAGCTCGAAGCTCGACTCCGAGAAATGAACCGAATGGCGCGGGTTGTGCGCAGCGAGCGGGCGAACATCTCTGTCGATACGGTACTCAACCTCGGCGCCTTCGATCTGGACCAGGCGCTCGAGCGCCGTCCCACCTTCCTCGAGCCGGAGTATCCGTTCGAATGGACTGGAGTCTACTCCCTCGATGTTGGGCGATATGAACTCAGCCTCGCCGAAGGACCTGATCCGACAATGTCGCTCGTTGTCGTACCCGACCAAGGCACAAATGACGCCACCCTCCGTGAGAGTGCGGAATGGTGTGTGCGGCGATACGCCGAACCTGCGACGCTCATTCACCCAGGGGAAGCAATTCCTATCGGAAAGCACATTAATCTGCAGCTCGATTCCGCAGGGCGCAAGTCGTTCTTCTTGGATGTTAAAACACTGATGCGCCTTGGCCTCTATGCCCAACACACCGCAGAAGAGTTTGATCTGCAACTGATGAATGCCGAAGGAGCAGTAGTCAGGCACAAGGTCGAGCGCACATGGGTCGCACAGCACGAGCACGATGACGAGGTGGGTTCGATCGCCATCGATTGCGGCGGCGACGTTGATCCCGAGAGACTTAATGAATGGCTTAGCGAACTGCTCCGAGAGCGCGGGGTGGACATCTTTCGAATGAAAGGCTTCATCAGCCTGTCGGGCGAGTCGCGTCGCTTCGTGTTCCAAGGAGTTCACATGCTCTTTGACGGTCAGCCTGATCGTGAATGGGGGGACGCTCCCCGCCGTAACCAGCTCGTCTTCATCGGACGCAACCTCGACGAGCGGAGTATGCGGCAGGGGTTCGAAGCATGTCTAAATTAAACATCGACAAACCTAAAGGAGTGCTTCGCCGGGGCTGGTCCACGACTGTCGGCGACTACGCTATCGCCGGGGGCTGGACACTGCGCGGCGATACACTGGTGGTCGCAGACTCCGCAGGTGGAGTCTACGCATTCGACGGCAAGTCCGGGGCACGCGCCTGGGAGCAGCAGGGGGGACACTTTGGCGGCGTGCTTTCGATGGCAGTCCACCCAAACGGAACCGCATTCGCAACTGCCGGCCAGGACGGACGAGTCCTAGTCTGGGGAATCGCTGAAGGTCAGGTGAATCAGGCCATCGACGTCGGCAACGGTTGGGTGGAGCACATCGCGTGGTCGCCGGACGGCCGTTTGCTGGCAGCCTCCTGCTCCCGACAGGTTAGCGTGTTTGGCAAAGACGGCGACGAGGCCTGGCGGACTGATGATCATCCCAGTACCGTCAGCGCGATCGCCTGGTCCAGCACAGGGGAGCTAGCGACGGCCTGCTACAGTCGAGTGACGTTCTTAGACGGATTCACTGGAAAGCTTCGCCAGAAGCTTACGTGGAAGGGCTCTTTGGTGTCGATGGTACTGAGCCCGGAAGGAAATATCGTGGCCTGCGGCAGCCAGGACAACACTGTGCACTTCTGGCGTCGCTCAACAGAGGAGGATTACATGATGTCCGGTTATCCCTGCAAACCGTCGACCCTGGCCTTCGATGACACGGGCACTCTATTGGCCACCGGTGGAGGTGAGGTGGTTACAGTCTGGAACTTCCAAGAAGGTGGTCCCGAAGGTACACGGCCCAGTACTCTAAAGCTCCATGTTCAACCCGTCTCTACGCTTGCATTCGCTCACCGCGATTTGCGCTTGGCGTCGGGAGGCCGCGACGGTGGCGTGGTTGTGTGGTTGCTTCAGACGAATGGAGAAGGTGGTCCGATCGGGGCTGCGATTGTGGCGGACGTAGTCGCCGAACTGCACTGGCGGCCAGACGGGCGCGCACTTGCCGCTCTCGACGCCCAGGGCGGTGTGACGGTTTGGCGGACGGGATGAGGCAACACCCGAATCGCCCGCCGCAGTCGGAATCGATGCAGGACTGAGTTTGGTTCGGGAACAATTCCGACAATCGTTGCCGAGAGTGCAGCGTTTTTTCATAACGTTATCAAATGGAGAGCAATGCCATGAATCTTTCTTCGAATGAATCCGCGTGAAAGTCCTTGCTGCCACTACTGTCCAAAGAAAGTTGTGTGTGATACCTATAACTCTTTGATTGAATTGTGATAGTAGTGTTTTCTGCTGTCATAGACATCAATGTGGAGTGTGCTTTAGCAGGCGCTTGTGATCCCGAATGGAGGTCGCCAGTCATTTACGAAGGCAAGCTGGTCTTTTCGTAAGTAGTTGATCACGCGCCGCAGCACCTGTTTCTCAAGTGCGTACGGTAGCACGGCCGCAACCGCTCCGTAAAGTCCTTTCCCTGCTGCACCCAGTTTCTTTGAATGGTGCTCGCGCAGTTGTCGTACCGCCATCCTTTCCGGTTTTTTGACTCATACCTGTTCTATCCTGTGTCATCCAGTATCTCTGTAAATTGACGAAAAGCAGCCTATCCCAATGCTACGCGATTGATTATCATTTTCCGTTTTAACAGCAAACACTTACATTGACCTCAACAAACTTCAAACTTTTCTCATCCTGTATTTCGCTCGACCTTGAAGTCAGGAAAGACAGTGGTCAGATTTACGCAATCGGCGCAGTTCGCGAAGACAGAGAATACAGTTTCTCTCATTCGGTCAAGAACATTGAACGAGCACTAGAAGCGCTCGATAACTACGCCGATAGCGCATCCCTAGTTCTTGGTCATAACGTAATTGCCCATGATCTGCCGCACATAAGAGCAGCGAATCCAAATTTGCGTCTGCTGAATTTACCCGTAATCGATACGCTGCGCCTAAGCCCGCTGGCTTTCCCCCGCAATCCTTATCACCACCTTATCAAACACTACCTAGGTGGCGAAATCATACGCAAACAGGCAAACAATCCGGAATTGGACGCACAGCTGGCACTGGATGTTTTTCATGACGAACGCGAGGCTTTGGCAAAAGCAGATGAGAATTTACTTACTGCATGGCACTGGCTCTGCATAAAAGAATCCAACGGAATTGATCGAGCGCTTAATCATCTCTTCTGTGGAATTCGAAATGCAGGTAAACCAACCTCACAAGAAGCGAAAGCAGCGATCGAAAGAAGACTAACGAACATAACCTGCCAGACGACTGCTCGCAAACTGCTGGCGGATATCAATTCGTCCGGCTGGGTGCTGGCCTATGTCTTGGCCTGGTTGTCTGTGGCGGGTGAAAATTCAGTGATGCCACCTTGGGTGCGTCATCAGTTTCCAGAAACTGGTCACTTGGTTCGAAGTTTAAGGGATCGTGCCTGCACATCTGCGGATTGTATGTGGTGTCGCGAGCGACACGATGCCCGCAAAGAGTTGAAACGATGGTTCGGATTTAACGATTTTCGTCCAATACCAGAGTTTGAAAACGACCGTTCCATGCAGCAAGCCATTGTGGAGAAAGTGATGGCAGGTCAGTCAGTACTCGGAATCCTCCCCACGGGAACAGGCAAGTCCCTCTGCTACCAGATTCCGGCACTATCTCGCTATAGCAATACAGGAGCGCTGACAGTGGTTATCTCTCCTTTGGTCGCTCTGATGAAGGATCAGATCGATGGTCTTGAAGAGAAGAACATTGGCTGTTGCGTCACGGTGAACGGACTTTTATCGATGCCCGAACGAAATGATGCGTTGGATCGGATTCGGTTGGGCGACATCGGTATTGTTCTGATTTCACCTGAGCAATTACGTTCGCGCACGTTACGACGGGCTTTAGAACAGCGCGAAATTGGCACTTGGGTGCTGGACGAAGCACATTGTTTATCCCGTTGGGGTCACGACTTTCGACCAGACTATCTCTATGTAGGACGTTTCATTAAGGAGAAGTCTTCTAGTGGACAGAGGCCTCCCGTACTATGTCTCACTGCAACCGCCAAACCTGATGTCGTTAAAGATATCACCAATCATTTTCAAGAAAAACTTGATATCGAACTTGAAGTGTTGGACGGCGGTTCAGAGCGTACCAATCTAGTTTTCGAAGTCGTCCCAACCACTCAACCAGAAAAATTTTCGCACATCTACCAAGTTCTGACATCGAAACTACACAAAAACGAACCTGGAGGCGCCATTGTTTACTGTGCCACGCGAAAACGAAGTGAGGAAGTTGCAAAATACTTGCAAAGGAAGGACATTACCGCTGACCGATTTCACGCCGGCTTGCCACCTGAAACCAAAAAAGGGGTACAACGCAAATTCATTAGTGGTGAGTTGCGTGCGATTGCTGCTACAAATGCATTCGGTATGGGAATTGACAAGCCGGACGTGCGACTTGTCATTCATGCCGACATTCCAGGTTCGCTAGAGAACTACATCCAGGAGGCCGGACGTGCTGGGCGCGACCGGGCGCTAGCCCGTTGTGTTCTTCTCTATGCAACAGACGACGTCGAACGTCAGTTTGGTATGTCAGCGAGGTCTCGAATCTCGAGAGGAGAAATAAACGGAATACTAAGGGCACTGAAAAATCTGAACCGCAAAAACCGTTTCAAAGGTGAAGTGGTTGCAACCGCGGGTGAAATTCTTGAAGAAGACGAGCACAATTTATCGGTGCGGGATTCCGCCACTAGCGATACCAAAGTGCGTACTGCTGTCGCTTGGCTTGAGCAATCGGAGTTTCTTACTCGGGATGAAAACGTCGTCAATGTGTTTCCGTCATCCCTCCAAGTGAAGTCGTTGGCCGAAGCCAGACAGAAACTGTCCAAAGCGCAAATTCAAGACAGATATCGCAAACAGTTGTTAAATATGGCAGAAGCATTACTGCAAGCGGATGCTGATGAAGGAATCAGCACAGATGCATTGATGGTAGTTTCTGGACTGAATCCTAAAGGAGTACGCCGCGCACTGTACACATTGGAACGATACGGCATTGCAAACAATGACACGGAGATTACCGTATTTGTTCACAATGCCGTGGAACGCTCCTCTAAAAAGCGATTAACGGAGGCGTGCAAATTAGAGAAAGCACTGATTGCGCTTATGCGCGAGAAGGCTCCTGATCAAGGAAAAGGAGACTCCTCACAACTGCACTTGCGATTCGCAGCGCAGACATTGAGACATCAAGATGAACCGGAACCCCTTCCCGAACGACTGTGGCGAATCATTCGCGGTATTTCCTACGATGGCCGGGAGGAAGATGATGGCGCTGCAGGTAGTATAGCGGTACGCAAGCGCGATGCCGAAACTGTACACATCACTTTACAGCGTGAATGGCAAGCATTGGAAGAGACTGCTGAAATTCGACGCGAAGCAGCTGGAATTTTGTTGGAACATTTGCTTATTTGCCTTCCTAAACGTAGTCGCGGTACGGATTTACTCGCTGCCACCACACTTGGAAAGCTCTTGCAAGCCATTAGGTCAGACTTGGCTCTAAAAACCAGGGTCAGAAATCCGGAGAAGCTATTGGATCGAGCTTTACTTTGGCTGCATGATATGGAGGTGCTTCGTCTCAACAAAGGACTCGTGGTGTTTCGTCCAGCTATGAAGATCCGACTGCAGAAGGGGAATCGAAAAACTTTTACTAAAGCAGACTTTCAGCCCCTTTCGCTTCACTACGAACGTCAGGTGTTGCAAATTCACGTCATGGAGGAATTCGCTGAGCGTGGTCGTCAAAAGATGGGTGAAGCACTGCGTCTGGTAACAGACTACTTTTCCATGAACGAGAAGGCGTTTCTTGAATGTTGGCTTCCAGGACGAGACGAAGAAATCAGCCGCCAGACATCGCCAGAATCGTGGCAGGCAATAGTTGGAAATTTGAACAACAGTGTTCAGCAGAATATTGTTTCAGATGATAGGGAACACGTCAACGCACTGGTTCTCGCAGGACCGGGGTCTGGCAAGACACGCGTTCTGGTACACCGAATCGCGTACTTGATTCGTGTCAGGAGGGAGAATGCCCGGAGCATAATCGCCTTGGCTTACAATCGTCACGCAGCTGTGGATATCCGCCGCCGGCTGGTAGAACTGATTGGGGATGATTCTTTTGGAGTGACAGTGCTCACTTGTCACGCACTTGCCATGCGTCTGGCGGGTTTCAGTTTTAGAGAGGAATCGGAACGCCCCAATGATGAGATGTTCAAAAATATGATGCGTACTGCGGTAGAGGTGCTTCAAGGTGAAGGACTGTTAGCAGAAGAGGCGGATGAACGCCGCCAACGTCTATTGAGAGGTTTTCAATGGATTCTCGTAGACGAGTATCAAGACATCGGACCCGAACAATATGAACTGATTTGCGCACTTGCGGGTCGATCTCAGGAAGAAGATATGGGTAAATTATCTCTGTTCGCGGTTGGAGATGACGACCAGAACATCTATTCGTTCAGAGGCGCTTCGGTGAAGTACATTCGACTTTTCGAACAGGACTACCAAGCGCAACCAAACTGGTTGATTGAAAATTACCGTTCCACACGAAACATCATTGAATCGGCCAACGTAATTATTGAGAAAGCCCGTGAGCGGATGAAACATAAACATCCCATCCGGGTTAACCGAGCACGCGAAAATATACCAGCGGGTGGACAATGGGAAACGCTGGACCCGGTTTCACGCGGTCGTGTACAAATTCTACCAGCATGTAGTGATGCAATCGTTCAGGCGCAGGCCGTAATGACTGAGTTTCTGCGCTTACAAGAACTTGCTCAGGATTGGAGTTGGTCGCTATGTGCGGTCATCGCGCGTGAGTGGAATGTTCTGGATCCCGTGCGCGCATTTTGCGAATCTTGCAACATTCCTGTACAGATGGTGCACGAGGAATTACCAAGATTCTTGCGTTTGCGAGAAACACAAACGTTACTCAAATGGCTGCGCGAGAGGGTACCAGGAATTGTTGATAGGAAGGCATTGAACGGATGGTTAGAATCTTGTCCCTCCAATTATTGGTATGACCTAATCCGTCAGGCAATTGACGAATTCTTGGAGGAAACAGGTGGCAACGAAACAACGGTTGAAGCTTTCATTGAATGGCTGGCAGAATGGGGCCAGGAAATTCGGCGGCGTCAGCGGGGGCTTCTTTTGCTCACCGCCCACCGTGCCAAGGGATTGGAATTTGATCATGTAGCTGTCTTGGATGGTGGTTGGGGCCGTGCCAAATACAAAGAGGATCCTGACGCAGAACGTCGGTTGTACTATGTGGCCATGACGCGCGCTCGGCAAACACTCATGCTTAGTAATTTCCGCAATTCACAAGGGTTGCAGAACGAATTGCGAGACCATAAATCAGCCATTCAGCGAGAGACTGCCAACCTTCCACCGCATTCAAAAGAAGTTGAGCATCAATTTGTCCAACCTGATCTACAGAATATTGATATTGGTTATGCTGGACGGCATCACTACCGAAATCCGATACACAAAGCGATAAGCAAACTATCGGCGGGCGACCCACTAAAAGTAAAGATTGAAGAAAACGGTAGTTGGTTGTTGCTAAATTCTTCGGACTGCGCTGTGGGTAGATTGGCGAAATCCTTCGTACCGCCATCTGGAATGAGGTGTCGAACTGCAAAAGTGCATGCGGTGATAAGTTGGAGTCGTAAAATTTCCGATAGTAAGTTTCACCGACATCTAAGGTGTGATGAATGGGAAGTAGTCGTCCCGACGTTCGTATTTGAACCTGAGAAAAAACAAGAATAAATCTTTTTCAACTTAAATCACCAAGAGTGGAATTTCAAGATTAGAAATTCTTCTCATTTAAAACAAATTACGAAGTGAACTGGTTAAAACATGCGTAATCTAAATCTCACACCCTGCGACGCGGAATAGCTGACTGTTCTCACTGGACCAATCTAATGAAGCTGCAATTTATGTCAAAGCGAGTGCAACGACAGTTGCAAGTTTCACTCACGATCATTCTGTTACTAAATTTTGCATCCGCGTATGCAAAGGAGTGGTATCTTCGATTTGGCCTTGGCTTCGAACAGGCCACTGATTCGGTGTTTATGGATGTGGATTGTGAGACCTCGGACCCGACACCGCTGTATGGATGTGGAACCGGTGGAGATGGTGCACCACTTCGTTCAGTCGGTGATTATGGGGTATCTCCCTCTCTCGAAGTCGGTGTCGGGTACTTCATAGAACCAACACTGCGACTTGAAGCGCTGCTTGAGTACAATCCCAAGTTATCCTTCCGAGGTGATGCTAACTTTCTTAGCCCAACGCGCCGCCAGTCTGTCGCGGCTGACCTCTCAAAATTAACCGGAATGGTGGCCCTATATGCCGACCTGCCCAAGCTGGCTATGACGAGCAGCAAACCTGTCCACCCATTTGTGGGGGCAGGAATTGGTGCTGTGCGCACCAAGATCAGCGAAACTCACATGACATTTCCAATTACAACTACCATCGTACCAGGGCATAGTCGAACTGATTTCGCATGGATGATTAGTGCTGGGGTAGCTACTGAAGTTGACGGGAATACAACTCTTGAATTAGCTTGGCGGTACACCGATTTCGGCGAGGTAAGAACAGGTACAGGTACAGGACAAGTAATCTGGCGTGACGGAAGTCAAGATCCGCGGATTCTCAATCTCGCACCAACGAGTGCAAAACTACGGAGTCACGGAGTGCGCATTTCTATGCGTCGTACATTTTGAGATAATTTGAAACAGAACTCATACGGACAGCAATTAATGAGTCAATCTGCTGACTCGAAACAGACAACAATTTAATTGTAAATACTTTAGGTGTGCTGCACACAGGACGAAAATCTGAAAATGAAAAAGTGACCTGAATTCACAATTTCATTTAACGCTAAGGTTAACTTTACTATTTGAACTTGAACAAAAATTAACATCGATTTCCAACAGTCTGAAATATGCCAACCCTAAAACTTTTGACCGAACAAGAACTTCGCAGCATCGTCCAATTGGACTTGGATGCCGTAGACTGTATCGAATCCGCATTTGCTGCACTCTCAAGCGGAAAAGTGATCATGCCACCCATCATGTCGATGGCGATAGAAGAATCGAATGGTGAAGTTGATGTCAAGACTGCATATGTACCCGGCATTGAGTGTTTTGCCATCAAAATGTCTCCCGGCTTTTTCGATAACCCAAAACTTGGACTGCCCAGCACTTCGGGATTGATGGTGCTGTTTTCAGTTAAAACAGGTATGATTGAAGCGGTTTTGCTGGACAACGGCTACCTGACAGATGTTCGGACTGCAGCTGCCGGAGCTGTCGCTGCGCGATACCTGGCGAGAGAAGATGCCCAACGCGCCTGTGTCATTGGTTCTGGTCAGCAGTCGAGGTTGCAACTGGAAGCCTTGTGTCTGGTACGACCCATTCAATCAGCGGTCATATGGGCCAGAGACTCAGCAAAGGCGGAACAGGCCGCAACAGAGTTAAGCAACAAACTCGAAATTCCAGTGGAAAGCAGTGATGATCCACAGTCTGCCGTCAATTCAGCTGACGTTATATTGACAACTACACCTTCTGCAAAACCTTTAGTCAAACGTGACTGGCTAAAGCCGGGTCAACACATCACTGCAATGGGCTCTGATCAACCTCACAAGAACGAACTTGAACCCGCATGCCTGTCATTTGCCTCACTCTACGTTGCAGACCGACGATCTCAGACGGAAATTCTAGGCGAACTCCATCATGCAATTGCGGCAGGAGAATTATCTAAGGACGCTGAGATCGTAGAGCTGGGCGATATTGTTGCCGGAAAATCTCCCGGACGGCAATCCGCAAACGACGTAACGATTTGCGACCTTACCGGAACCGGCGTTCAGGATACTGCAATCGCAACATTAGCACGTCAGCGTGCGAACGCCACATCAACAGGACTGAATGTCGAGGCATAATTCATGAGTGACTCCAATCCTTTGTTTGAAAAGCTTTTTTCAGTTGAAGAGTATGCAGTGCGTGTTAACGATGTGAAGCATCGTATGAGCCGTGCAGGATTCGACCTGATCATCTGCCAAGACCCCAGTAATATGTGTTGGCTCACAGGTTATGATGGGTGGTCCTTCTATGTTCCACAATGCGTGGTGGTTCATTTGGATGAGGAGTGGCCGATCTGGTTTGGCCGCGCGCAGGATGCCAAAGCAGCTCATGTTACGACAGACCTCCCGGCAGACAATATCCTGGCGTATGCCGAAAAAAGAGTGATGCACCCGATTGATCATCCTTATGATGAACTCGTTGATCTTATTCGTCAGAAAGGTTGGGCCAGTTCTCGAATTGGTGTCGAAATGGATGCGCATTACTATACTGCGCGTTGCCACGCGACATTGGTAAACGGATTGCCAGATGCAAAATTCTCCAATAATGGTGATCTCGTCAATTGGGCGCGTCTCGTGAAGTCTGAAAAAGAAGTCAGTATCATGCGCCAGGCTGGCAAAATTTGTACCGCAACAATGAATGCGGCCATCTCCAAAATCAGGTCTGGCGTACCACAAAATGAAGTGATTGCGGAGGTCTATCGCGCGCAGATTGCAGGATCCGAAGGATATGGTGGTGACTACACTTCAATTTGTCCTTTAATTCAAGCTGGTGAGAGTACCAGTACGCCCCATCTGACATGGTCAGATCTACCCATCCCATCAGATGTACTCGTAATGCTGGAACTTGCAGGGGTAAGGCGTCGTTATCATACGCCGTTGACCCGCACACTCTATATGGGAAAAGCACCAGAGAAAATCCGAAATCTCGCCAAGGTAATAGTTGAAGGCGTTGATGTTGGCCTAGAGTTGGCCAGGCCTGGAAACACCTGTGAAATGGTTGAGGCCGGTTGGCAGGCAGTCCTCAATCGAAACGGTATCGTAAAAGAGAGTCGCGTGGCTTACCCCGTTGGCGTGGGATATCCACCAGACTGGGGTGAGCGAACCTGCAGCATGAGACCGGGAGATCAAACTGTCCTTGAGGTTGGCATGTGTTTTCACTTCCAATCTGGAGTTTGGCTGGATGACTTGGGTTGTGCAGTGTCCGAATCTTTCGTTGTGACAGAGTCGGGCGGAGAAAGGCTGTGCGATGTTGAGCGAGATTTGATTGTTGTTGAGTGAGGAAGATACCATGACCAAAAATCCAATTTCCCCGACGATCCCTTTGGACGAGGATGGTTCTCATCATGGCTTTCTGAGCCTACCGTACAGTCGAAATGATTCAGCCTGGGGTTCAATTATGATTCCCATCAGTGTCATCAAAAATGGACCAGGGCCAACAGCACTTCTGACAGGAGCCAATCATGGCGACGAATACGAAGGTCCAGTGGCACTTCAGGATCTGGCCTTGCGTCTGAACGCAGCAGATATTCAGGGCAGAGTCATCATCGTGCCGGCATTCAATTATCCGGCTTTTCGGGCTGGCACTCGAAACTCACCGATTGACGACGGTAATATGAACCGGGTATTCCCTGGTAACCCGAGAGGGACAGTCACTGAAAAGATAGCGGACTACTTCATGCGAACGCTGGTTCCTCAAGCTGACGTCATTGTCGATATCCACTCAGGTGGAAAAACGCTTGAGTTTGTGCCTTTGGCAGCTGCTCATGTTCTGGAAGACAAGAAGCAACAGGCAGCCTGCGTGGCTGCAATGGAGGCATTTAATGCTCCACACTCAACTATTCTTTTAGAAATCGACAATACTGGAATGTACGACACCGTCGTTGAAGAGCAGGGCAAAGTGTTTGTTTCAACAGAATTGGGCGGTGGGGGTACGACACGCGAATCTACTGTCAGACTTGCAAAGAAAGGTGTGAGAAATGTTCTGATCCACGCTGGAATTCTAAATGCTGAAATGGAGATGGAACCCACAATCAATCTCGACATGCCAGATGGAGATTGTTTTGTCATTAGCGAACATGACGGATTACTAGAACCAGTTGTCGATCTAGGTGGTGAGATCAAACGAAATGATGTTGTAGCATGGGTCTGGCCACTAGACCGTACTGGAGTTGAACCGATTGCTTATCGCGCCCGTCGCGATGGCATATTGGCCGGACGACATTTTCCAGGGCTGATTAAACCAGGTGACTGCATGGCTGTGATCGCAATTGTTGTCTAACAGAACTCTTGGAGAAGTTCGCAGAGTAGATTGTTCAGCACCCGGTCCAGCCGCGAATCAAAAGTTTGGTAAACAGACTTCCCCTACTATGCCCGGGCTGCAGTAACCGCCGCCAGTTTGGTTGGAATAAAGAAAACCGCAACTAACGTCACCACAGCTGCCATAGACAGCATTGGAAACAAGGTTTCAAATCCCCAAAGGCCATGCACCCAGCCAATCAATGGAACCGTTGAGGCCATGACTGAAAATGTCACAATGTAGCGTAGTGCATATGCCCTCGCCCGCCATTCGCTCCTGGCGATTCGGCCGACTAGAACATCGTTGATCGGAATCTGACCGAAAATTGCCAGCGTAAATGCCAGTGAAACCAGCAATGCCGCTATTCCGGTCAACTGACTCATAGCCAACAAAAATACGGCCTGACCTAAGGCCACGATGGCAAATATGCGCTTCACCGGGTAGCGGTCCACCAGCCATCCCACCAGTAATTGAGCAAATGCCGCAATGGTAAATACCACAAACGCATAACTGCCTACCGCGGCGGCACTTTGCGCAATGTCGCCCAAACGTTCATCAAAAACCTTCGGCAACGCAAATGTGGTGCTTTGAAACACCATACCGCCAATACCGGTGGTTATGAGCACAATAGCAAAAGCCCTGATCAATATATTGCGCGCGTGGCTGGGAGTTGCAGATGCTTGCTGTTTCTCTGCGCCGTGAGTTTGGTGGTTCCTTAGGTAGAAACGGAGAAAACCAAAGTAGCCGATACCGATGAGAATAGAGAATATTCCTGGTACGAAGAAGGCTTGACGCCAGTCTGAAACATCAATTAAAAATCCAGTTATCAAGGCTGCTGATGCCACTCCCATGTTGCCAAATATTCCATTGATGGCTAGGGGAACCCCGGTTCTTTGTCTGCCATGAACAACGAGTGCAAGACCGACGGGATGATAAATCGCAGCAAAAACTCCAACCAGTGTGAGATACACTGCCATTTCAAGGGGGCTTTCGGCAAAACCGGCAAGGATGGAGGCTGCACCAATCCCGAGAAAGAAAATAACGATCATACCTTCCCGACTCCATTTATCCGCCAGCCAACCAGCTGGAATGGCGCAGATGCCAAAAGCAACAAAGCCTGGTGTGGCGTAGGGAATCAACTCGCCATAGGAAAGACCCCATTCATTGACCAGTGTCAAAGCCGCAGCAGTCGCAAAAATCAAAACGAACAAATGGTCCAGAAAATGTCCGATATTGAGAAAGAGAAAGTGGATACGCCGAGCTTTCATGTCACCTGGATAATTACTGATGTTGATCAATTTAAGGCGTCAATTGTACGGCTTTTGACTAGCATACCTCTTCCTACAAAGGAAAAATATTGAGTTCGGCCGAAGCCACTAGATTCAATTAAGTAGATTGGTTGGACGCATTGTTCATACCGAACAAACAATTGTTCAATTCGTTCTTGGTCTAACTGAATGGATCACTTTTTGTACAGTCGCTCGACTTTTTCTATGAAACAACTTCAGACAAGACATGCGGTTCTATACGAGATTATTCGGTGTACATTGTGAATGTCGGAAGCAACTAACCAGATGATCATTCACCAATCCTGCTGCCTGCATAAACGCATAGCAGATTGTGCTACCAACAAAACTGAACCCTCGTTTTTTCAAATCCTTGCTCATCGAATCAGACAAGGCGGTATTCGCGGGTACCTGCAGCGCATCTGTCCAGTTGTTTTGAATAGGCGACCCATCGACAAAATCCCAGAAATACTGATCAAGATTCAATCCAGATCCTTGCATGTCCAGACAAGCTTGAGCATTTTTGATAAATGCCCTGACCTTTAGCCGATTTCGCACGATTCCCGGATCATTGAGTAACGCCTGAACTTTATCGTCGTCATAGCGGGCGATTCGCTCAGGATCAAAGTTGTCGAATACTTTTACGTAGTGCGCTCTTTTACGCAAGATAGTGATCCAGTTCAACCCCGCTTGCGCCCCTTCTAGACATAGCATTTCGAACAGTTTCCTACTGTCGTGCTCTGGAACGCCCCATTCCAGATCGTGATATTCGCGGTTCAGTGGGTCATCTTCACACCATCCGCAACGGATCAAATCAGTCATGACAACAGCTCAGGGAAATCTCGACTTCAATATTGATCTTGTATGTCACGCTTTTCATCATTTGCAGCGGATTGCAGGAATTTTGTCAATATCACGGTGCATTGTGCTCATTGGCCTAATCATCTGAACGATCAATCCCTTCAGACAGTTCCGTGTAAATCTCGCAGATCTGTTGCCAGGTATGCTCTGGAACGGCAACAATTCCATCACACTGTCTTTTATGATTTCGCGAAAGTTGGCCTGGAATTTCAACCCGTTCAAATCCTGGTGCTGGTGGACATTCACGAACTTCAGTCAATATGTCTGCTATAGCTCTTGAGTATGCTGAGCTCGACTGGATCGCCTCAATATCCAACACAATGATTAACCAGTTTCCTTCGGTTGTCGGTTCTCCCAGCAAAGCATCTGCAACAATCTCAGCAAGCAGGCCGAGTCCATAACCTTTGTGTTCACCCGCGGGAAGAATAGCACCACCATTGAAGTAATCCTCTGGGTCCGTGGTTGGATTTCCGTTACTGTCAATAATGTATCCTTCAGGCAGTTGTGCTCCAGCTAAACGCGCAGCATATAACCAACCGCCTGCAATCTTTGAGGTTGCAAAATCAACCACCACTGGATCATCATTTCCACCTGGCATCCCAATGGCCCAAGGATTGGTTGGATATAGGGCTTTGGCACCACCATACGGTGCAACCTGTCGCCAAATCTTTCGATTGCCACCACCCATACAGATTGTCATAAATCCCTTTTCAGCAGCAACATCTGCATAAGCACCTATTCGTCCAGTATGTCCAACATTGCGAACCGCAACGACTGATACACCTTTTTTTCTGGCCTGCAGCATACCTCGCTCGTAGGCTAACTCCATGGCCGGAATTCCAACGCCTCCACCTCCGTCGACAGCTTCCCAGCCATTGTCACAGGTCACTATCTGCGGAGTTGCGTCAGGTTTCATAAACCCCGATTGAAACTGCTTCACATACTGTAAAGCTCGCATGACTCCGTGGCTTTCCACCCCACTCAGGCTGGAATCAACTAAATGATTGGAGACCGATTTCGCAATCTCTTCCTCACAACCAAGAAGTCCAAATATTGCGGAAAGTTTGGTAAATGCATCATCACTAGAAACTTCAACCCGATCGCAGTCAAGTTGAAACTTGGCAGAAGAGTTCTTCGTCAACTCGGTACCCCCATAATACATTTGGTTTATTGGTGTGGATTCGTCGAAAATCAAACCGACTTGGTCTGCATAAAACAGCGTATCCCCTTTGAGCGTTTTTCCCGTTCATAACCTTGATATAACCGCCAGCCAGCGACTGAATTGCTGAATTGAAGTAGTTGCTAATATATTCCGTCCCGACCTCAATCTTGTCTGCAATACACATTGCTAGAGTAACATCAAGCGGCCAAATCCCAACTACGAGTCTTTAGTTTGAATCGTTCGGTACATTCTGAAAATTTATCGAGCCAATGCAGTAACTTTAGTTCTAATTCAAATGTTCTAACTACAATAAGCCTAACAAATCAATTCAAAGGTGGAGACAATTGATTCCAATATCAGGCTATGCCGACCGATGGTGTGTCGGTCACAATCAGACTATTCAATTCAAAGTCAGCAGCGAACTTGACGAACCCTATTCCGTCAGACTCGTTCGAATTACCTGCGCAGACCCCAATCCAATTGGACCCGGCATTATTGAAGAGGATTTAAGCTCAGTCTATTCCGATCAATTTCCGTCACGAAAGCAACCCGTCAAACTCGGATCCTATGCCCGGGTAGAGGTGAAAGACAAATTGACGCACCAGGAACATTTCTCAGTTGTAGCCAATATCTGGCCAACACTTCCCAGTGCAGGCCGACAGTCAATCATCTGTCTGAAAAACAGTTCCGGTGAAAATTTGCTTGAACTATTCCTTGATTCAGGTCATCTGGGCGCCTCTCTCAATTCGGACGCTGAGCTGAGCCTCAGCGAAGTTTTGCATGAACGAATCTGGTACACCGTCTGGTGCTCAGTCGATTACAAGACCAACAAAATTGTCATTGGACAGTCTCCATGCGGGCCGCGACACGATGACCTGTACCCCGCTTCCAAGGACTTTCACTTTGACCAGTCTCCTTCACTGGCTGAAGTGCAGGAAATTTATATTGCATCATCAGGTAGCGAAATCAAAGCGAACCACTACAACGGAAAGATCGAACACCCGGGCATCATAAACTCAGTGTATTCCCACGACTCCCTGAATATAAGAGACACCTCGAACAGCTCTAAGACTAATACCGAAAATACGACTGCATTGTGGGACTTTTCACTCGGTATCAGTACTCAGTCCGTCAAGGACATCGGTCCACTCTGTATGCATGGGGAATTGATCAATGTTCCAACCCGTGCGATGCGAGGTTCAAATTGGAGTGGAAAAGAGATGGCCTGGAAGCATGCACCAGAGGAATACGGTGCCATTCACTTCCACGAAGATGATATTTACGACTGCGAGTGGGAAACCGACTTTGAATTCCAAGTTCCTAATGACTTCAGAAGCGCTATGTATTCAATGAGAATCGAGTGCCAGGACGAGTTTGAAGACATTCCTTTTTATGTACGGCCCAAGACTGGCAAACCTCAGTCCAAGATCTGTGTCATTATTCCGACTTTTACTTATACCGTGTACAACAATCAGGCACGTGGAACTGCTGGGCCTGATTACGACGCTCTGGTCAAAAAAATGGGCAACCGACGTTGGACGCCAGACATTATCAACGAGTTTGGACTTTCAACATACAACAACCACACCGATGGCAGTGGAATCTGCCTGTCTTCTAGATTAAGACCATCGTTAACCATGCGGCCACGGTACATGACAATCTTTCGACCCTACGCCGTATCGGGCATGAGACATTTGCCCGCAGATACCCATCTGCTTGCCTGGCTTGAACACCTGGGGCACGACTACGATGTGGTTTCCGATGAGGATATTCACGAGGAGGGTATTGAAATTCTAAGGCCGTATAGTGTTGTAATGACCATGAGCCATCCAGAGTATCACACCGCTAACACCCTAGATGCAATTTATGAATACAGCAGAACGGGTGGGAGGTTAATGTACATGGGTGGAAATGGATTTTACTGGAAAATCGGGATCCGTAAAGACCTGCCCGGAATGATCGAAATTCGAAGAGCCGAAGGCGGCATTCGAACCTGGGCAGCAGATGCTGGTGAATACTACAACGCATTGGACGGAGAATATGGGGGTATGTGGCTCAGAAACGGTCGCCCGCCTCAACAGCTGGCAGGCGTTGGATTTACCGCTCAGGGGGATTTTGAAGGAATGTACTACCGGAAAAATCCCGACGTGCCTGCAGAATATGAATGGGTCTTCGATGGCATCGATGATGAAATTCTGGGTGATTTTGGACTGAGCGGAGGCGGTGCAGCCGGATTTGAACTTGATCGTGTCGACTTTGGTCTTGGAACTCCGCTCAACGCGGTTGTCCTCGCAAGTTCAGAAACTTACCAGGATCACTTTATCCTGGTGCCGGAAGAAGTTCTGTCGCACCTGGCAACCCGTACTGGGGATCCGGAAGATAAACTCATTCGGGCTGATATGACTATTTTTCAAACCCCTCAAAATGGGTATGTGTTTTCGGTCGGTTCCATCACCTACTGCGGCAGCCTGCCCTGGAATGGATTCAACAACAACATATCGAAACTGACACAAAACGTTCTTGAACGATTCTTGGCCGAGTAGGCTGACTGACAACAGGCACGCCACAGAGCACAATGATCGCTAAGTATTCGTTTCCAGTCGTTCTCCTGCTCGCATTAGGTACTCTTGCCTACTTTCTGAATTGGAATCTACTGCTCTCCCTTGACTTTTCAGTGGTCTGGGAATATCGCCAAGTTTTACTGAAGGGGATGCTGGTTACTCTGGCCCTGACAGCTTGCGCAGCAGTCGCCGGGCTTTTGAGCGGAACCGTACTCGCTATTGCCTGTCAATCCAACATCGCACCACTTCGCTGGATCGTCATCGCATTTGTCGAAATCTGGCGGAATACTCCGCTTCTCGTCCAGTTGATCTGGATTCACTTCGCATTGCCACTGGTCACAGGAATCAACACTACTGCCTTGGAAAGCGGTGTAATTGGCATCACGCTACAAGCCGCTGCGTACTTTACAGAAATCGTCCGTGCAGGCATTGATTCGGTCCCCAAGGGACAGTGGGAGGCTGCTTATTCGCTTGCATTGCCTTCCTGGGTACGCTGGACTCGAATCATTCTTCCACCGGCTATCCGCACGATGATTCCGCCATTGGTCAATCTCACAATCAGTTTCTTTAAGGGAACAGCAATTCTTTCAATTCTGCACGTGAGCGAGTTGATGACTGTAACGAACAGAATCAGCAATGTGACTTTCAAGCCAGTTGAACTGTTCAGCTTCATTGCTGTGCTTTATTTTGTTGTCGGCATTCTCATGAGTAAAGGGACCTTGCGAATTGAATATTTTCTGCAGAAAAGGGAACGCTAATGAGATTTGAGTGGGACCAGTTAATCCGCTACGGCCCAGATTTGCTACAGGCTTTTGGAGTTACCATCTGGATTTCAGCAGTTTCGCTCGTCATCGGAATTGTTATTGGTATGTTTGCCTGCCTGGGAAAACTTCAGCAGCGCGGGCTGGCGTTCAGGCTGTCAAATGGATTTATTGACTTCTTCAGAACTATTCCCGAGGTGGTGTTAATATTTTGGGTTTATTCATGTCTGCCACTGCTACTATCCATCCGAATTTCAAGTGAAGCCTGTGGTGTTATTGCGCTGTCACTTTTCAGTGCAGCCTACCTTGCAGAGATTTTTCGCGCAGGTGTTCTGGCAGTGCCCAAGGGACAGGTTGATGCCGCATATGCACTGGCAATTCCAAGATTTCACATCTGGAGAAAAATCATCATTCCTCCGGCAATTCGTCGAATGATGCCGGCTTTCGTCAATTTTCTGACTGAGTTGCTTAAAGCCACCAGCCTACTGTCTGCCATCGCTGTGGGAGAGATGGCATACACGGCGAGCATTCTGGGTGCTCAGACTTTGAGCTACTTTGAGTTTTTGACCGCCATTGCTGTTCTTTACTTTGTGCTGATCTTTCCGTTCAGCCTGCTGGCTCGACGGTCTGAGAAAAAACTTCTGGAGAAAACCGGACACTAATTGCGCCCGTTCGATGTAAGCTATGGGACACGAAGCCAAATCGTTTTTCTCCTGCCGAAACGTCTCAAAATATTTTGGTACGTTCAAGGCGTTGGATGACGTCTCCATCGAAATTAGCAAGGGAGAGATTGTGTGCATCGTTGGTCCATCCGGTGGCGGTAAATCTACCTTTCTGCGGATGTTAAACGCTCTGGAATCAATCGATGCTGGGGAAATTATCGTAAATGACATTCACCTGCCAGGAAATCGGCAGGAAACTGAAAGTGTTCGGCGCGAAGTCGGTATGGTTTTTCAGCAGTTCAACTTGTTTGAACACATGTCGATACGTGAAAACGTTACATTTGCCCCCAGGGTTTCACGTGGTATGGGCCAGCGTGAAGCAGATGAACTAGCTGAAAATCTGCTACAGCGCGTTGGCATCGTTGAACAGATCGAAAAGTTTCCGAATCACTTGTCCGGCGGACAAAAGCAGAGAGTCGCGATTGCCAGAGCGCTGGCCATGAAACCCCAGGCAATGCTTTTTGATGAACCGACATCCTCTCTCGACCCCGAGATGGTGGTTGAGGTTTTGGATGTCATGAAGGAGTTGGCTTTCTCAGGCATGACGATGATTATTGTCACACATGAGATGGGCTTTGCCAGGGAGGCGGCGAGTCGGATGCTGTTTATGGCCGGCGGTAAATTTCTGGTGGATGAAACTACAGACGGTTTTTTTAAAGGCAGCGCAAATCCTGAATTGGAAAAGTTCCTATCAAACATTTTGTAGGGTTCGCAGAATTTCAATTCGCTTGGATTAAAAATGTCTCACCTGTTACTTTCTTGGTAACTCAGTTGAAATTTACGGCGAACGGAATACAATGCAATTTGCAGTCTAATGCCAATGGAGCAAAGACAGCTTAATCAAATTAAATGGAGTAAGTAAATATGAGTATCAAAAAAATTGCCATTAAACTTGGTGTCATTCTTAGTTTATTCACCCTGGGTATCGGTTCAGCGTTCAGTGCAGATGATCAGATTTCGGTCATCAAAGACCGTGGCGAACTTCTGGTTTGCCATGCAGAAGCATTACCCTGGGGTGCGAAAGACCCAAAAACCGGTGACTGGGTTGGCACTGATATTGAAGCAGCAAGGCATCTTGCTGGCATTATGGGCGTCGAATATGTACCGGTTGACTCCCAGTGGGGGACTCTGATTCCAAGTCTGGAAACAGGTAAGTGCGACATCGTGATGTCTCCCATGTTCCGTACTGCAGAACGCGCCATGCGGGTGCTGTTTTCGAATCCATCTGGATACGAAACTCAAGGCACAGCAGTTCACATGGACTCTGACGCTCAGTCTCACAAAGACCTCGATAAGGAAGGCATGATCATCGCCGTTGGATCAGGTACGGCAGATGAAGCTTTCGCCATGCGATTTTTCAAGATGGCAGAGGTTAAGCCACTCGTCAGTGACAAACTGTCAACTTACTTTCTTGAAGTGGCCAGTAAAAGAGCCGACGCTGTGCTGACTGACAGTTCCTCGCTTAGGAACTTCATCAAGCAGAATCCGGGAATGAATCTGCGCATCGTTGATGATGCACCACTTAATCCCCAAGGCTATGCATACGCGGTGCTTCCAGGGCAGTATCACTTTGTAAATTTCATCAATGTCTGGCTTGAAACCATCGAGCAGCAGGGCCTGAAAGACAAATGGTATGAGATGGTCACAGCCGAATAACCTGTGACAACTCCAGTAATTCTGTCATGAATAGTCCGGCACACAGTCGTTCCGCAGAAACCGGATCCATTGCCGGCGGCGTCATGTCGCTTAATCGTATGATAGACCCGATGCGCGTATTCACGCGCGCATCGGGTGCCTATATGTGGGATGAAACCGGAAAGCGTTATATCGATTATCACGCGGCATTTGCACCATACCTGTTAGGGCATGGAGATAAAGATGTTGATGAAGCTGTTATCGCATCAATCCGCCGTAGTGAATCGTTGATGGGCGCCGGGACGACTCCCTGGGAGCACGAAATTGCAGATCTGCTGGTTGAATCGGTACCCTATCTTGAGCAGGTGCAGTTAACCAATAGCGGTACCGAAGCCGTTGCATTCTCGATTCGACTGGCACGAGCAGCGACAGGGCGCAACGATGTTGTCTTCATTCAGGGTGGCTACAACGGTTGGATGGACTCCGTCGCATTCAATTTGATGGATCCAGCCTCGACTTTTGCCGACCACCACGGCGGTGAAGAGCACTCCTTAAGACCAATTTCCGCTGGAATGCATGCATCAACCCCGCACGGGGCTCATGCCGTCGAGTTCAATGACCGTGAAGCGATGCAGTCATTGGTGGAAACTGGACAAATTGCAGCTGTCATTGTTGAGCCCGTTCTGCAGAATATCGGAATCGTAAAACCACAGCCGGGTTACCTGGAATTCTTAAGACGGCTTTGCACAGAACACGGCACTCTACTTGTCTTTGACGAAGTGAAAACAGGCTTTCGTCATGCTTTGGGTGGCTATCAGTCGATCTGCCAAATTGCTCCAGATCTCAGTGTTTTCGGTAAGGCTGCCGCAAATGGCTATCCACTTGGTGTCGTAGGTGGTAAAACCGAATACATGGCGTATTGCTGTCATCCGGATGCCGCTAGACGAGTGCTGATTGCTGGTACCTACAACGCACACCCGTTCGTGGTGGCGGCCGCAACTGCTACCGTGCGTAAACTCAAAGACCGTGGCGAGGAAATCTACACTCACCTGGAACGTTTAGGCGAGCAAATGGAATCCGGGCTTCGGACTCTATTTGCAAAACAGGACTATCCGACCACAATTGTGCGCGTCGGGTCGGCATTTGTTGTTTACTTCATGGACCACGAACCCATCTGTTGGTCGGATATCGCCCGACACAACGATGCTGAACGAGACGTACGATATCGAAAGGCGTTAATTGAGATGGGTGTCTTTCACTTCCCAGTCACTACGAAGCAGGGCAGTATTTCTTTCACGCACACACAGGCTGATATTGACGAAACGCTGGAAATTACTGAAAGAGTATTAGACCAGCTGAATTGAATCTGAAGTAATCGAAAAGATGTGTTGAGTTTCAAATTGAGAGTGTATTTCAGTTTGAAATAAAGTCCGGATTTATGCCCACAATTCGGAAACGGGAACAGCCCAAAGCCTGTCCCCATAGGGAATCACGTGTTGTCCGCAGTAGAGCACGATGCCACAAATGAAGTCATCTTTTACTTGATGTTGAAGAACTTTAAGTCCTTTAAAATCCGCTGCTATTACTGAATCTCGACTTTTGGTTTCGACACCAACCAGTTTACCGTCAGGTGCTTCCAGCACGAAGTCAATCTCTTTGTTGTCACTGGTTCGGAAGTGATAAAGCTGCGCTCGCAAATTTGATATGGAGGTTTGTTTGAGAAGTTCAGATGCGACAAAATTTTCAAACAGGTGCCCAAATAATTCTGGATGGAACTTTTCAGCGCGCTGCAGGTCAATCTGTCGAATGTAGCACAAGAGTGATGTATCCAAAATATAACCCTTGGGTGATTTGACCAAACGTTTGTCGATGTTTCGAAACCACGGCTGAATATCAAATGTAAGAAAAATCATCTGCAGGAGAATACGATAATTTTTTGTGGTGACTGAATTCTCCTTGATTGTTCTTGCGATATCTGCTTCATTAATCAACCCCCCTGCACGTGATGCCAAAACGCTGAGTAGATTTGGAAGAACTCTGGCTTTGGATATCGTAGCAATCTGCTTGACTTCGCGTTGTAGTACAGCGGTTGTGTATGCACTAAACCACTCCGTTCGACTGTCATCTTCCAAAGTTGTAATTTCTGGAAATGTTGCTTGCCGAATCATTTCGGTTATTCCAATTTCTTTTTTTATCGTTCCAAATTGAAATTCGTTATTGAATAGCCGTTCCAGAAACTCACCTCTACCTTTGGAAATTTCGAGTGTAGATAAAGGGAATAGCGGAAAAGTGCACATGCGACCGACCAGTGCATCTGAGAGGCCAGGAAAAGTCATGACATTTGCTGAACCGGTTAGAAGAAATCGGCCGTTGGCATTGACATGATCCATTTGTCGGGTTTCATCAACGAGCATCTTTATCACACGAAATACACTAGGTACTAACTGGACTTCATCAAGAATCAATCGACCCTTGAAAGCTCGCAAGAAACTTTGAGGATTTGTTTCCGCGGCGCGGAAAAAATTGAAATCATCGAAGCTGACGTAATCCGCAGGACATTCAGTTTTTGCCAAATGTTGAACAAGGGTAGTCTTGCCCGCCTGCCTGGGACCATTGATGAAGATAACCGGAAACGTGCTTAATGCTTCCAAAATCTTTTTTGTGAGCCGTCGCTCAATCATCAAATTAATTCAGTTTAATTTGTATTTATAAAAGTTGACTTTATAAATAATAAGTTATATTTTTATATTTGCAAACTATTCTACAGTTAATTTCAACTTAGAATCGGTGTTATCGAATCATTACAGAACCTAAATTCAGCGATTTGAGGCGAGCGTATGTCCATTGAGGTGGCTGATTAAGCTAACCCCCACATCGGGGTCGGGGCTGGATGATCCCCAAATCTCCTCAAGAAACAGTTTCAGCTCAAATCATCCTCGAGCGGAAAGTCCGACAGTACAACAGGTCCATCAGCACTGATCCAAACCGGCTGTTCCAGTTTTACACCTTCGCAGCCGTTCATTTCGCCGACGTAACTTTCTATGCATACCACCATGTTTTCCTCAAACACGCCATCGTAGGCACCATAATTTTCATCCTCGCGATACCAAAGAAAAGGATACTCAACACCGAGACCGCATCCATGCCCGACATCGGCGTAGCGATTTACGAGATATTCCTCCGGCAATTGATAAGCCATGGACGAGTACTCCAAGAAGGACAACCCCGGGGTCAGCAATGAAATGTTGGTTTCCAGTTGCGCTCGGGATTCAGCGTACAGTCTTCTTTGCTCGTCTGTCGGTTTAGCATCACCAACGATCCAACTTCGCGATATATCGTTATAGAATCCCATCGGACCAATCAAATCAGTGTCGAACGAAAGAAACTCTCCATTTTCAATTACACGATTACTTGTTTCCTGAAACCACGGATTGGTACGCGGGCCTGATGTCATCAAACGCGTTTCAGGATACTCGCCGCCCCGGCGTATACTCCCCGCCAGCAGAATTGACAGCGCCTCCTGTTCCGTCATTCCAGGTTGAACTTGGTTTCTCAATTCATGCATCGCGGCTTCGCAGGTCGAAAGCGATGACCGGAAAGCACGAATCTCTTCCAGGGACTTGATTGCTCTAGCATGTTCCATTACCTTTTTCCCGTCCGCCAGTACCAACCTACACTTGATCAGTGCCAGGGCAGTGTGCACATCCAGCCGGTCGATGGCCAAGCGGCGGTTATCACCACCGTAATTTCGGACTAGATCATCAATCTCCTTTGCCCACTTGTTGACCATCTCTTCGGTCCGGTAACCCGTGAACAGATAGTCCGTCGACCAGGCAGGCCGTACTTCGTCAATGGTTTCGATGCCGTTGAGTAAGTGCATGCCAGTCGGTAACTCGAACATCACGGACGGACCAGATGTCAGAATCAGCGCATAGCGACAGAAATTGTGCATTGACCACACCTGCATGTTCCGCGAACCGGTGGCATAGCGGATATTTATCGGATCAAACAGCAACACTGCTGCCAGATCGTTGTCAGCTGCGTAGGACCGTACCGCGTGAAGACGATAACGACGCACTGCTTCTTCATCGATCGGCTGACTGAAAGTCAAAGGATCAATCATTACTTTGTTTCATTTATCAATATTCGGTGATTTCAATGAGTGCATCATGCTACCTTGACAGTATTCCAATTGTTTCGTTAGCGGAGTGATTCGACAGCCTTTGAATGAACAATTAGTTCAAATTCTCCCTAGTCAGTCATTAGTTTTTAGTGAAATGCGATTCGTGGGCAGTGGTCGTGCCACAGTTTGTGTTCAAACCCGAAAAATTGTCAGCAGCAGCCCTCAAATCTCATTTTGTATCTTTTGCATCAGTCTGGGAAGAGAGATCATTGTCGTGTCATCACCAATAGGAAATTCTTCTTTTCCACCGTAAACGACAAATTTTCTGTTTATACCTAGAGAATTGCAGGTTGGGCTAAATGCCTTGCTGATTTTCGGTGCAACGCCATACTTGATCTCGATGGCCCAAGTATTATTGAATCCAAATCTGATCAGTAGGTCAATTTCCGCTCCAGTCGTTGCCCGGTAGTAGTAAGTTCTAGCGATACGAGGAAGGACCGAGTGGATGTTTTCAATAACGAAACCCTCCCAACTCTTTCCTAGCACAGGGTGCGACAATAAGGTGTTGAAATCATAGATACCTAGCAAATAATGCAATACACCACTATCACGCACGTAGTAACGTGGAGATTTCACTAGTCGTTTTTTTACATTTTCGTGCCAAGGAGTTAATCTTCGTACGAGCAGGAGGTCAGTCAAAAGGTCGATATATCGACTGACGGTTTTGCCATCAATTTCCAGATTCCCGCCAAGTTTCGAATAGTTGACCGGTTCACCTTGCAGGTGAGCCAGCATGGTCCACAATCGTCGTAGCCTTGTCGAGGGAATCGGAAAAGCTAGATTTGGTATGTCGCGCTCAAGGTAGGTTTCGACCAAATCTTGCAACCAATTCATACTCCTTTCACTGTTCTCAGCAAGATAACTTTCGGGAAATCCTCCTCGCAACCAACGATTGTTCAATTCTGGTCTGGTCTGGTCTATTTCTAGAACATTCAGCCCGCTCAATTCGGCATAGCTGATTCGCCCTGCTAAGCTTTCTGAGCTCTGGCGCAATAGATGCATGGATGCAGAACCGAGAAGCAAAAACTGTTTGCCTTTCCGTCCCTCCCATCGGTTATTGTCGATCACACCACGTAATGTCGGGAAAATCTCCGGTATTCGCTGAATCTCATCCAGAATAATTAACTTGTCGCTATTGTCATTGAAATAAGACAAGGGATCACTCAAGCGAAGCAAGTCTCGAGAATTTTCCAAATCCAGATAGACTGATTTAACAACTTTTGCAATTTTCTTGGCAAGTGTTGTTTTACCTACCTGACGAGCTCCTACGAGCACGACAGCGGGTGTGTGCTCGACCGTTTCTAGAAGCATTTCTTCAATTAACCTATCCAACATAGTGTGTATTATAGGAATAAGATTCCGATATTTCACGTTTAAAGCAATCCATGTCAGTTCATCCAGCTCTATAAACTTAGTAAGATCATCAAAAACTTTTTGATCCGCTTGATTCCGACAGTTCGTCAGAACATGGCAAACCGATGGTCTCAGTTTGGAAGTAAAGTGTCAATAAAATAGAATTATTATTGTTAATTATTACGAATTAAAAACTATGTTAATAATGTTTAAATAACAATAAGATAGTATTTTGATTGAATGAGAACGTTTATTCTAATATAAATAAAGACGATATCTTAATGTCAATTTAAATCCTGTTCGAATACCACATTAGGTGTTAAGAATATTTACGTTCAACCCCACATTTATTCTGAATAAAGGATGAATTCCCCGCCTGTTTGGCCATTTACGACAAACGAGAACGAGTTTATCCCACGTCTAGTGGAATCCATGATTCGCGATGCGCTATCGAACACACCTGTAGTTTGTGTGCTTGGTGCTAGGCAATCTGGCAAATCGGCATTGGTGAAACATATGTTTCCAAATCGCCCGTATGTAGATTTGAATACATATAGCGACTTTGTGATGGCTTCGGAAGATCCTAGTTCATACATTGAGCGACTGCCCGATGCAGTCACTATCGATGAGGTTCAAAATGTTCCGAATCTCATCGATCCGATTAGAGTTTCCGTTGACCAGAACCGACGGGCCGGGCGATTTATTTTGACGGCTTCAACTAACTTGCACCTCATCCAAGATCTGTCACAAGCCCTCGCCGGAAGAATGGAAAAAATCGATCTTCATCCATTGACAGAATCGGAGAAATCCAGATCAAGTGGAAAATTTCTGATTGATTTGCTTAACGATTGGCTTAAACCGGGGTTCAGAACCGATCTGACAGTTATGTCAGATCTGGAGTTTGAGGAGAGAATTATCTCTGGTGGATACACCGAACCCCTGAACCGCGACATCCTTCGGGCAAGACAGTGGAGAAGAAGTTATTTACGCGATATTGCGGAAAGAGAAGTTCCTGAAACCTTCAAAATCAGGAATCAAGAATTGCTGTACCGAGTTATGGAACTGCTTGCCTGGCGAACTGGGTCTGTATTGAGAATTAGCGAATTAGCCAAAACACTCGCTGTTCATAGACTGACATTAGAGCGGTATCTCGCATACCTTGAGCGGGTGTATTTGGTACGTCAGATTCCCGCCTGGCATTCCAACAAAACAAAGCGCCTGACTAAATCCCCCAAAATTCACTTTATCGACTGCGGATTGGCTGCGACGTTGGCAGATTTTCCTACGAACGACGAAGAAGAAAATCGAGTTTACCTGGATCATTTATATGAATCATTCGTTGTTCAGCAAATTGTTGCTCACGCTGGGTGGACTAACCCAGATTTACGATTCTGGCACTATCGGGATAAGGACCAAGTAGAGGTCGATTTAGTAATGACTTTAGGGGAAAAAGTTTGGGGATTCGAAATCAAATCCAAGACGAGCGTGAATTCGCGAGACGCTAAAGGATTGATTAAGCTAGCCAACGCATGCGGTAATGATTTTCAAAAAGGCATCCTATTTTACAGAGGAAGTGACATCGTCTCATTAGCCAAGGGATTGGTTTTAGCTGTCCCGGTTTCTGAGTTGTGGACGCGGCAAACTGTTTCATCGAAAAAACAAATTCGGGTGTTGAAAAAGCCGGGTTAGCAAAGAATAATCTACATTTGAATAACAATTGGACGGTACTCGAAAATTAATTAGACGCAATAAACTAGCAATCGAAGACAATCTGTTTGGTGTGTCAACTAGAGCATTCTGGTCAACATTGCCCTTGGAATATCCTTTAATCCAAAAGCGTACATATACAGGAGCAAAGCTACGCAGGTAACAACAACCTTTGTACTGTGCTAGTCAGCAGCTTCTACGTACATGCGCTCACCCCAGAACCCGGATTTCCAGACATTGATGCACTCTGCGGCAAATCTTTCCAATTCCTCAATATCTGCTGCAGTTGCAAAGATATTACCAGTATTGCCACCGCTTGGGCCATAGAGGCTGTTGCCACGGTCGTAAAAAAGAGCAATATCTACGATGTGAAAGTCACTTTCAGGTGTCCAGGATTCTGGCGGAAGCAACCCATCCGGATGAAAGATGTACATCAAGTCGCCCGGTGCCGGATACATGCACATCCATTCTTTTGGCGGGTCTTCACAAAATACGTGTTCAACTGGTAATAGCGTGTAAATTTCATGGTTGGCATACTTTGCGTGCCACATATCTCCCTCGAATGGAAGCGCTTTACTGACAATTTCACAAGTTGCCGGGGAGTTGTCCCAGCGCAGTTTCAGCTTAACGCTAGCCCCGTTGTTCCGCATACCTACTCGAACATATTTCAGTCTGTCGCTCATTTTCCGCCTCACTGTAGAATCGATTTTTTTAACGGTACCGAATTTTGGTTTCGGGCAATTATAGTGTTCGGTCCGACTGTCGGTATTGCGTCTCAAAATTTGGTCTGTCGCCTTTACTTAACGTATTGATAAAACGTTAATTTTGTCGGTACATTAAACGCGTTTATCTCTTTAACTGATGAACTCTAACTTTCCAAGGCTAGCCGATTACTTCACTCTCTATCAAACTCACTAGAATCATTCAAGATTTATAATTTTTTGCGACTTTACGTCATCTAATAGCTGTCATGAATGCCATTCCGACACCCAATCATCTAGACTGGACGACTCCTTCACCGGTCAGCACCGCAACGATCGCGAATAGGCGTGCCGATGTGATCTGGATGGATGGTAAATCGCAGCGATTCCATCCTTTCGCAACTTGCCGTGTCAAAATCTACAATCAATTTTGCAGATAAGCCTAGAGTGGCAATTGGCGGAATCTGGCATGAAACCAATACTTTCGCGACAGGTCTCACGCGCTACGAAGATTTTGAGGCTTACCAGCTTGCACGCAAGGATGGATTGATCGATCGGTATACCGGAACCAATACCGAACTTGGTGGGGTGATCCGGGGTGCCACAGACTTTGACCTCCAACCCACGCTATTTGCAGCGGCCGTACCTTCCGGCACTATCGAATACCTGTCATTCATTCAACTGCTCGATGAGATGACTGAACTGCTGCAGGAGGCCATGCCGCTGGACGCAGTCGTATTGGCACTGCATGGCGCCGCTGTGGCCGAAACAGTCGATGACGCAGATGCGTACATACTTGCTCAAGTGCGAAAAATTGTCGGAGACACTGTTCCGATTGTTGCCACCTTTGACTACCATGCCAATCTGAGCGATGACATGGTCAGTTCTGCATCAGCGTTGATCGGATATGACACTTACCCACATACCGATATGGCAGACCGAGGCGAAGAGGCAATTAAACTGATTCGACACTTTCTTGCAGGTCAGCAGCATCCGATTTGCGCTCACCGTAAACTGCCACTTCTCACTTCACCGCTCAAACAGCAGACAGATCAACTACCAATGCGAGAAGTGATGCAAAAACTTCAGGATTTGGAGAAAGACTCGACCATCGTCTTTGGCTCCGTTGCGATGGGATTCCCCTATAGCGATGTTTCACACCTTGGAGCGTCCGTTATCGTGTACGGTGAAAATCAGGAGCAGGCTGATACTGCTGCCGACTCTATCGCAACAACTCTGTGGAACTCAAGGCAGGATTTCCAACAGCAGCTTCCGGCAGTCGAAACCTGTGTTGAACTTGCACTCAACAGTGCTGAATTTCCGGTTGTCATTGTCGAGCCAGCTGACAATATTGGTGGTGGCAGTGCAGGTGACGGCACCACAATTCTGGCTGCATTGCTCAAAGCTAAGGCCAAACAGTCAGTCATCGTTATTTGCGACCCGGAAGCAGTGGCTGTAGCCAGTCAGGCGGGTGTCGGTTGTGAATGCTCACTTCGTATTGGCGGGAAGACAGACAATCATCATGGCCCGCCGGTTCAGGCTTCTGTCACCGTCAAATTAATTACCCGTGGGGAATATACTCACAAGGGTTCTTACATGACGGGTTATATTACTTCGATGGGGCAGACAGCTTTGGTGGAGTCAAAGGGTGTCCAGATTGTGCTGACCTCCAGACGGAGTATGCCATTCGACGCCGAGCAGCTACGCTGTCTTGGCATCGAACCAGAAGAGCAGAAAATTATTGTTGTAAAAGCTGCTATTGCCTGGAAAGCCGCATTTGGCAAAATCGCGAAACAGGTGCTGGTTGCAGATTCACCAGGCGTTTGTGCAGCTGATCTCACCCGGTTAAACTACGAAAAGCGCCCTAAACCGCTATATCCACTGGAACAGTCTGCCACATATTTCACATAGAACGAGCAATGACCATTCCCCGAGAGACTGTCTTTTCGGACACAGAATTCAACACGCGTCTTTCAAACACCCGAAAGGTGATGGCATCGCGCAACATTGATATTCTAATACTGCATTCAGCACCAAATATCTACTACCTTTGCGGTCACCATTCACTGAATTTATGGGACTATCAGTGCCTGATCGTGCCATTGTCGGGCTCACCTGTCATGGTGCTTTGGCAGTTTGAGCGTGGACGATTTGAAGCATCTGGAAACCTTGCTGAACTGGACCTGTATGAAACCCATGCAGATCCCATTCAGGCAACACGGGACTCCCTGTCGAAACGAGGTTTGCTGAAAGGAACGATCGGGATCGAGGCGCAGACGCGGTACCTGGTGCCTCTTCTGCACGACAGGTTGAAAGATGCATTGGATGGTGTAAAAGTGATCAATGGTTCGGGTTTGGTTGACAATGTCAGAAACATCAAGTCTGTAGAGGAACTCGATGTGATGCGAGCGGCTGCCAAAATCACCGATGCCGCAACCTTGGCTGGCTTTCATGCCACCCGTGAGGACGCAACCGATTCCGAAGTGGCCGCAATTGTGGCTAAAACTCTGATTGAGTTCAACAGTCTGGGTTTTTCGGTCTATCCAATTGTTTCGGCAGGCTATCGTGCGGGAATGCCCCACAACAGCAATAATGGATATGTCATTAAGAGTGGCGATCCAGTATTTATAGAGTGTTCACCAAGTCTTCACTGGTACCACGCGCCACTCATGCGAACCGGGATTGTTGGTAAACCAGATCCCAAGATTGAAGAATTTGCTCAACTCGAAAAAACCGTGGTTACGGAAATGCTCAAAGCAGCAAAACCCGGTGTGCTGGCCTCGGATGTAGCCAAAGTCGCAGAGTCGATTATCGCCCCTATCCGTAAAGACATACTATTTCACGAAGTTTATGGCTATCCTGTGGGGATCGGTTTTCCGCCAACCTGGGGCGAAGAATCCGGATTTGCTCTCGTCACCAACAACGACCGACCTCTTGAAGCGGGCATGGTGTTTCACATACCGATGACGCTTCGAGTCAACGGTGAATTTGGGGTCGGTCTCAGCCAAACATTTGTTGTGACCGAAAAAGGAGAACCGGAGGTTTTCAGTGAAATTCCACAAGAACTGTATCAGATTTGAGAGTGGATGTGAAATTTGATCAATCCAAGAAGCTGTATACAACTGCCCGCAACTATCTCGCTGGCGGTGTAAGCAGCAACTTTCGATACATTGGCTATGGCGAAAGCCCGGTTCCACTCTTTTACTCGGGTGGAAAAGGGTCGAAAATCACCGATTTGGACGGTAACGTTTACATCGATTACGCATTAGCCAATGGTCCGATCATATTGGGGCATGCTCCAGATGCAGTTCTCAAACGGGTTAAAGACACGCTGTCTATGGGCCAGTTGTTCGCGGGACAGACGGAATACGAATTGGAGTTAGCCAGCAAACTGGTTGAACTCATTCCATGCGCTGAACTTGTTCGATTTGCTTCAAGTGGAACCGAAGCAATACAGGCTGCAGTACGGTTGGCGCGGGCCGCCACCAATCGAGCCAAGATCATCAAATTTGAAGGGCACTATCATGGCTGGACTGACAATGTATTTGTCAGCGTCCACCCACCCATAGAAGATGCCGGCCCGGAATCTCGTCCAAACACTGTTGCGCAAACACCAGGCCAGTCGATTGGTGCACTCAACGACATCATCACGCTGCCCTGGAATGATCTTGAACGTTTTGCCAGTGTGTTACAGGAACAGTCTGACGAAATTGCTGGTGTCATTATGGAGCCAATCAACTGCAATACCGGCGCGATTTTCCCAAAGCCAGACTACCTGGAAGGCGTGCGAAAACTGACTGAAGAGCATCAAATTGTCCTGATATTTGATGAAGTCATATCGGGTTTTCGCGTTGCACTCAACGGTGCACAGGGAATGCTCGGAGTTACACCTGATCTCGCAATCTTCGCCAAGGCACTGGCAGCAGGTTTTCCACTTGCAGCGATCGTCGGCAAGAAAGAAATCATGGAGCTTTTGCATACCCGTTCAGTCATGCACGGTGGGACCTACAACGCCAACGTTATGTCTGTAGTGGCAGGATTAGCAACCATTGACGCGCTTCAGTCCAACAATGGCGCCGCCATTCGTCGGATGGATGAACTGGGTAATATACTGATTGAGGGCTTGCTGTCTCTCGCTCGAAGGTATGGTCAGGATATGTCGATTCAAGGTATCGGGTCAGTATTTCATCCGATTTTTGGCGATGTTGGACCGGTGACCAATTATCGGGACTACCTGAAAATGGACAATGTGCTAAAAAACAGTTTCTATGCAAAACTGCAGAGTGCTGGAACTCGTGTCACCGCGCGCGGCACCTGGTTTTTGTCGGCAGCTCACACTACCGATGATATAGAAAAATCTCTGCAAAACGCGGAATTGGCCTGGAGGGAACTTGGTAATAAATAATCATCAACAGGCTCGCATCGGTTTTGTTTGGCCGGGTGGCGGTTCAGAACACGATTTCTATCAGTTCTTGGAAGAAACAGGAGATCGTGCACGGCTCTTTATCACCTGTACACGTGTCGGCGGAGATGGTGATAACGACCACGATGTTGAAGCCCTGGAGCAGACCTCTCGCCTTGACTGGCTGGTAGAAGCAGCGCTTCGACTGATTCCCTTGAAGGTGGATTGTGTTTACTGGCCTTGTACCAGTGGCAGCTTCATTCGTGGAAGGGCGCATGCGGAAGAACAACTGCGCGTTCTGACCGACACAGTCAGTGCACCGTCTGGCAGCACCTCATTGGCATTTATCGAAGCGCTGCGTTACAGCGATTTTCGCCGGGTCAGCGTCCTGTCGACCTATCCAGAACCTGCCTCTAGAGCATTTGAGTCATTTCTGAATGAATTCGATATAGAGGTATTGAACATGATCTGGTTGAATGCGCCTTCCGGTTGGGATGCTGCGCTGTTTGAACCAGAGTTGATCATTAAGCATATTCCGAGGGCCATCCATCCTGATGCCGATGTTCTGCTGATTCCAGATACAGCGATGCCATCGACTTTTGCAATTAGAGAATTTGAAAGCTGCGCTGGAATACCTGTATTTACCGCTAATGGAGTAACGATGTGGCACGCGATGAGTCTTGCGGGACTGACCTTATCGGATTCTAGGTTTGGAACTCTGATTGCAGGCGAATTGGGAGGTAAAGTTGGTAGTGGTTTGAGTTGACCAATTACCAATAACTTTACACCGCTTGGTTCTTTGAATTCTGGGCACTTTACAGTCAGCCTGCCACTGCAAACCACACTTCAGGGTATCAAGCTACTACCCAACAATTGTGCCCATTTTCATGCGATGATGATGGGTTGCAACTTAATTCAGTCAATTGCTTCAAGGCTGAATACGACCCTGCAGAACGGGCTTAATTTGCACTTAGAAAAATCTTTCGTCCAAAACCGTTTTTTCTGTCTGTTCGCGCAAAATTTCAACCAACAACCTGCTTCCCTACTGTAAAATTTTGCCAATTCGCGATACGGAACTTTACTCAATTTTTACATGGTTGAATGAACTACACGATGAATTGGTCTTAACATTTGGTTTTAAAATTATCCAAGATTCAATAGTTTGCTAAGAACGGTTGGATTGTCAATCAGTTATCCGTTTCAATAAGAATAATAAACACAGCGCGTACCAGATTTCATGCTTCGAAGTCCCCTTCATGATTTGCATATCGAATTAGGTGCGAAAATGGGACCATTTGCGGGATTCGAAATGCCGCTTTGGTACCCTTCAAAAATTGTCGCCGAACACAAGCACACCCGCTCCCAGGCCAGCCTGTTTGACATTTCTCATATGGGACAGGCCAGCATCGTGGGTGAAGACTCTGCTACAGAACTTGAAGGCCTGATTCCGACGGACCTTAAGTCCCTACCTTTGCACAGAATGCACTACTGCTGTTTTACCGCGGAGAATGGCGGTATCCTGGACGATCTTGTCATCGCCTGCCTGGGGCAGGACTATTTTGTCGTCATGAATGCCGCTCGCAAAGAGCACGATTTGAATCACCTGCGAACAAACATCAAGAAGTCCGCGGTTCTGGAGCACACGGAAAACGCTCTCATCGCGTTGCAGGGACCCAAAGCGACCGAAGTACTGAGGCGTCTGACACCAGAAATTTGTGATCTCCAATTCATGACCATGGGCGACTTTGCCATTCGAGGCGTACCTTGCATCGTCAGCCGGTCAGGGTATACTGGCGAGGACGGATTCGAAATCTCAATGGCAGCAGAAACCGCAATGAAACTCGCGAAAGATCTGCTGAACGAACCTGAGGTCATGCCAGCTGGACTTGGTGCCAGAGACTCCTTAAGACTTGAAGCCGGGCTTCGGCTTTATGGTCAGGATATGGATACAACGACCACACCCGTTGAGGCTGGCATTCAATGGACAATATCCAAATCCAGACGCACCGACGGTGCTCGACCGGGTGGATTCCCCGGTTCTGATGTAATATTGGAACAATTGACAAACGGCGCCAACCGTCGCTTTGTCGGGATGCTCCCCCAAGGTCGGGCTCCCGTGCGAACCGGCACCGAAATCTGTCTCGAAGATGGCGAAACCATTGGACGTGTGACCAGTGGATTGGTCGCACCTTCGGTTGGTGCGCCGATCGCGATGGGTTACATTGATCGAGACTATGCCAGCCCAGGGACTCAAATCAGCCTGCTGCTTCGTGGCAAGCATGTACCGGCGGAAGTCATTCGGCTGCCTTTTGTCAAACATCGTTATCAAAATACCGTAAAAATTCAATCGAATTCCAGTGGAGGAAAATCGAATGTCTGATACCCGTTACAGCAGCGATCACGAGTGGGCCCGTTCTGAAGACGGGAATAGCGCAACGATCGGAATTACTGATTACGCCCAGGAACAATTGGGTGATATCGTGTTTGTCGAATTGCCCGAAGAGGGTGCTACATTTGATGCCGGCGACGAAGTTTCTGTGATTGAATCAGTCAAGGCGGCAGCCGAACTTAAAACACCCGTATCCGGCACCGTTATTGAGGTCAATAGCGACCTTGAAGATAGCCCTGAAACCGTCAATGAAAGTCCGACAGAGGATGGTTGGTTCTGTAAGCTTGAACTTTCTGACCCCGCAGAACTGGATGATTTGATGAGTGAAGAAGAGTATGAAGAGTTCACCTCGAATCTTGAGTAACATCTAAATCTTGCAATCGATACCATGTCCGAAAAAAATATCCCGCAGAGTCTCATTGATTTAGAGTCCGTTAACGATTTCGTCAGGCGGCATATCGGACCAGGTGCAGTTCAAGTACAGCAGATGCTTGATGAACTTGGCATCGACTCCCTGAAAACCCTTATTGAACAGACTGTTCCTAAAAATCTGCTCACCAGCGAACCGCTGCACCTGGAAGTTCCGGTCGGAGAAAACGAAACAATCAGTTATATCCGCCGAATGCGGGAACGAAATCAAGTCTTTACTTCGATGATCGGTATGGGCTACCATGCGACGATTTTGCCTGGAGTCATTCGACGAAACATATTTGAAGATCCGGGTTGGTACACCGCATACACACCCTATCAGGCTGAAATCAGCCAGGGGCGTCTGGAAGCACTGCTGGTTTTTCAGGAAATGCTGATTGACCTGACTGGCATGGAACTTGCCAATGCGTCTTTACTGGATGAGGGAACAGCTGCCGCGGAAGCAATGGCGATGGCTAAACGGGTTTCCAAGGCAAAATCCAACAAATTTCTGGTATCGGATGACTGTCACCCGCAAACCATAGCAGTCGTAAAGACACGAGCGGGGACACTTGGCTTTAATGTGGTTGTAGGCGACCTAGAAAAGCTGTCTGACGAGGAAGATGAATATTTCGGTATTCTGATTCAGTATCCCGGTTCCAGCGGACGACTTTCAGATATCGGTTCCATGGTTGAATCCGCACACGCCAGGAAGGCAATTGTCACTGTCGCGACCGATCCTTTGTCTCTATGTCTGATTAAACCACCGGGTGAGTTCGGCGCAGACATCGTGGTTGGTAATACACAGCGGTTCGGTGTGCCGATGGCATATGGCGGTCCACACGCCGCTTTTCTCGCCACCCGGCACCAGTACCGACGCACCATTCCCGGGCGTCTGATTGGTGTTTCCATTGACTCGCGCGGCAAGCCTGCACTGCGTATGGCACTACAAACCCGGGAGCAGCACATCAGAAGAGACAAAGCGACAAGCAATATTTGCACAGCACAGGTACTGCTGGCCATTGTTGCCGCCTTTTACGTGATGTATCACGGTCCGCAAGGATTGCGGGACATCGCAGCAAGGGTCAATCGTTTCGCTCAGATTACTGCCGAGGGCTTGCGCCGTCTTGGCTACGACATTGTTCACGATGCCTATTTCGACACCCTCACTGTCAACGCACATGGTCAGGCGCGTCGTATTGCTGCACGGGCACGGGAAATTCGAATCAACCTTCGCGTTGTCGATGCTGACCATCTTGGCATTGCGCTGGATGAGACAACTAAGCGCGTGCACCTGGAAAGACTCTGGTCGATTTTCGATACCAACGCCAATTCGAAAATTTCAATTGATGAAATTGACGCTGAAGTCAATGGCTGCATTCCGAGTAATCTAAGCCGTACTTCTGCCTATCTCACTCACCCAACCTTCAGCCTGTATCAGTCCGAAACACTGATGCTACGCTACATTCGACAGCTTGGACAGAAGGACATCGCACTCAATCGGTCAATGATTCCACTGGGCTCGTGCACCATGAAGCTGAATTCAACCACTGAAATGACGCCGGTCACGTTTCACAAATTCAGTGCAATTCACCCGTTTGCACCACTGGATCAGACTCAGGGCTATCACCAGTTAGTCGAAGAGCTTGAAACGATGCTTTGTGAAATCACTGGTTTTGATGCGATTTCGTTTCAGCCCAATGCCGGTTCTCAGGGTGAATATGCCGGACTTTTGTGTATCAAACGCTACCTGGAGAATTCCGGTCAGGGACATCGTAATATCTGCCTTATACCAGAGTCCGCGCACGGCACCAACCCGGCGAGCGCAGCTTTGGCAGGTTTACGGGTGGTTGTGGTCAAGTGTGATGACACCGGAAACGTTGATGTGAATGACCTCAAAGCCAGGCTGGAAAAGCATGCAGAAGAAGTCGCCGCGCTAATGATCACCTACCCGTCAACACATGGTGTGTTTGAAGAGGCAATTGTCGACATCTGCGATCTTATGCACCAGTTTGGTGCACAGGTCTACCTTGATGGGGCAAACATGAACGCGATGGTTGGAATCTGTAAACCAGCTGATTTCGGCGCGGATGTCTGTCACCTGAATCTACACAAGACATTTTGCATTCCACATGGCGGCGGTGGCCCGGGGATGGGACCTATTGGTGTCAAAGCTCATCTTGCACCATTTCTCCCTGACCACGAAGTTGTTGAAGGTGTCAATCCTTACGCTGGTAAAGAACCAACGATTGGTACCATCGCATCTGCTCCTTGGGGTTCTGCAGGGATTTTGCCAATATCGTGGGCATATATTTCGCTAATGGGTGCTGACGGTTTGCGCTACGCAACTGAAGTTGCCATTTTGAATGCCAACTATATGGCCAAGAAACTGGAGCCTTACTATCCGATTCTCTACAAAGGTCGAAATGGCCGTGTCGCACACGAGTGCATTGTAGATATGAGAGAGATTCGAAGAACCAGTGGTGTAACCGTCGAAGATGTTGCGAAACGTTTGATGGACTACGGATTTCATGCACCAACTATCTCGTTTCCAGTTGCGGACACCATGATGATCGAACCCACGGAAAGTGAAGCAAAACGTGAAATTGATCGGTTCTGTGACGCGCTTGTGGCAATTCGACAGGAAATTGCAGATGTTGAGTCTGGTAAACTTGATCCGGAAAACAACCCGCTCAAAAACGCACCGCATACTTTTGACAAGTTAATTTCTGACGAGTGGGACCTACCGTACTCAAGAGAGCAGGCCTTCTTCCCACTGGACTGGGTCTGGCAGGACAAATACTGGCCACCGGTGGGGAGGATCGATAATGTCTATGGAGACCGACACGTAGTCTGTAGTTGTCCACCCATGTCCGAATGGATGGATAGTGCCGACGCCGAACCAGTTGAACTTGACAAAGCCTCCTGATTCCTGATTCACGGCTGATCTGCAGCCGTCAAATACCGCTCAGGTTGCAACTGAGGGCTCTATGGATAACAGCGATCGCTGTGCCGATTCGCTCATCAGCGAGTTGTCAATCGTAATACCTTTCTTCAGGTTGACGAACGTACACGTCTGAGTTAAATCAACATCCTGATATTTGAACCGGCTCATACAGGCTCGTCGCAGTTGATCCACATCCTTTGCACCACGACTCAGATCGGTGGTCTGCCGTCGCAACCGGTTCAGGACACTACTTCCGATAATAAGCATTTCGGGTCGTTCACCTTGGGGGTTCACCGCGCCATTCTGCATTCTGAAACTCAAAACGGTTTGGGGCGAAATACTGCCAGAATCTGGCAACTGAAAATTGGTGCAGCAAACGTCCGATGAAACCAGCAGCACCGAACTCTTCGCAATGAACCGATTGGCGCTACTCAGGGTAAGTTCAATGCTACTGTCACACTCAAGCATCAGGTATGAGACATTGACTCCAACGTGTCGACCATCACCTAGTATCACGTGCATCTCAGCAATATCTTCTGGTTTCGCTGCAATGATGACCTGGCGAACACCCGCCTTTTCCATGACGGCTAGCGGAAATCGGATTCTTGGGGTGTTAAGTAAATCGGCACCAAGCCCGGAGACTTCATCCAGTGGGAGATGAGGATTGGACGCGTGGCCAGCAGCAAATATTAACCCTTTACAAGTCATGTGAAGCTCTTGCACTCACACGATCAATAGATTGGCGATTATCGAAACCCCATGTACACGAAAACCTGCTGCTCATCAGAGAGGCCTTTAAATTCAGCGCGCAATCGGGTCAGATTTTCAATGCGATACCCATCTGTCAAAGTGCCAACCGCCAGAATGTCTCCCCCGACAACTTGAATGCCGCGTTGCAACAGAGCATCTCGTGTGGCCAGCACCGCGTCCAGCGGATGCACGGACATTGACGGATTGAGTGTTGCGATCTGCTGTTTGTCCTGATCTGACATCACAACGGAAAAGTTTGCCAGACGTTCATTCCAATTCTGTTCACTGCTAAGTTCCAGCGGACCGCCCAACACACACATACGTACCTCCAAATTAGCAGCCGAGTGCAGGGTCTGATCTTGGCCAACGGGTTCCGGAAGCAGAGCGTCCGACAGCCGTACACCTGGAATTACAACATCAAGTGCCGCCAAGGCTTCTTCGCGGGTCGCTGCGATGTTGAGGTTTTCTGACTTCACACGAAAGTACAACTCAGCCGCGGCATGCATATTGATGCCCAATGTCCGGTCGATCACCGCTCGCGTACCTGTGAACATATTTTCGAGCAGAATCCCGGTTGGCGCACCTTTCGCCACGTTCATTTCATCGGTCGCCTGAGCAATGTAACCAACATCCATCCCCCAGGTTGGCCGTAGCAGTGCAATGTAGTATTCCTGAACAGCAATAGCCAAATCAGGAGTGACTTCGAGAGCTGTCTCAACTGAATCTGTTCGCGTGAACGACTTGAATAGCGTATTTGCTGTCTGCTCAATGTCTACAGCTTCGGCCATAGCAAGATTACAAGACAACAAAAAAATCAACCCAAAAAGAATTTTTCGGAATGGCTGGAAGAGAAGAACGGAGAATGCGTACACTTTATAATGCGAGTCTGTTGACACCCTTGCCTTGGGTGATCGATTTCATGGATGGTTTCGAATAATATTGTATTGCAGGAACTCGCACCTGGATTTTCCTGAATCTGAGAACAATGCTGAATCACTCATTCACCAAAAGCTAAATTTCTTTGCTTTTGGTCTCTACTAATCTGTTGACTTAGAAAAGTTGAATTCGAAGTTTTGGCACTTTTTTATTTGGCTGCTGGTGCTGGTTCTGCCAGCTGGATGCGCGAAAAATTACGCCCCTTCAGCCTGTGAAGCACTTGACCCCGAGTTCTTTGTTGAAACCGAGGATCCCTTTGAGAGCTACAACCGAGCGATGTTTGATTTCAATCTAGAGTTTGATGCAGCGATCACCGAACCGACTGCGAGATTTTGGCGGGAGAAGACGAACAAACACGTTCAGCGCGGAGTTTCCAATTTTTTTGATAACCTGAAGGAGCCGCGAAATTTCTTTGCAGCAACCTTGATGGGCAACGTCGATGGTATGACAAGCACTTCATCGCGATTCGTCATGAATTCAACTATCGGAATTGCTGGGTTTATCGATGTTGGCCAGTCGGTAGGATTACAGTACACCAACTATGATTTCGGTCAAGCGTTCGGCTATTGGGGAATTGGCAGGGGACCCTACATCGTGCTCCCAATTGTCGGACCTTCGACACCTCGATCAATGACCGGTTCCCTGATTCATAACAGGCACACTTACTTGATTTCTCGGATTGATGATTCTGAGGGGCAGCTTTTTGTGCAGTATATGGATTGGCTGGATTTTCGAGCCCGACTAATTCCAGCCACAGACCTGCTCAAAGAACAGCCTGACCCTTACATTTTTGCGCGTGAAAGTTACTTGCAGACTCGTTTGAGCAAAGTCTGCTCGCCATAACTGCGATTCTCACAATTCAACCCGACTGAACTATCGTGGCTACGTATGCCATTGGCGACATTCAGGGCTGCCACCGCCAACTGTTGAAGCTTCTCAAGAAGCTTGATTTCAATCCGCACAGCGACCGCCTGATTCTATTGGGCGACTTGGTCAATCGCGGACCTCAATCGCTGGAAGTCATTCGATACGCAATGCGGAACGAAGCTTCCATTGACATTGTTCTCGGTAATCATGAACTGCATTTACTGGCGGTACTGGATGGCGTCAAGATGCCGCGCCCGACTGATACATTTCACGATGTGGTTAGTGCGCCGGACCGTGAAGCGATTAGAGACTGGCTAATCAAAAAGCCTATGGCGATTTATGAGCAGACACTGAATGTCGTGGTCACTCATGCGGGCATTCATCCTGATTGGACACTGCAAGAGTGCCTGGCACTTGCCAAAGAGGTTGAAGAGGTACTGCAAGGTCCAGAGCGTACCGCCATGTTCGAAAATATGTTTGGAAGCAAACCCCGTCGATGGCGTAACTCGCACTCAGGCTGGAAACGAACTCGGTTTATTATCAATGCACTCACCCGAATGCGCTATCTGACTACTAACGGGAAAATGGATTTTGAAGAGGTTCGACCACCGGGAGAACAGTTACCCAATCTGATTCCGTGGTTTGAGTATCCCAATCGTAAACCAATCGATGAAACGATCGTGTTTGGACACTGGTCAGCACTGGGTGTTTTTCAAAAACCTGGTCTGCTTTCACTTGACTCCGGGTGCTGCTGGGGTCGACGACTCAGTGCCGCGAGGATTGATACCAGACCATTTGAGATTGTTTCCGTTCGCTGCAAAAAAGTAAAGCTGCCCGCTTTTGCTGGTGAGCCATGAGTCTGGTAACAGTGAAAATTTTATAGCGGGTAAAATTTAGACACCGAACCGTTCTTGATTTAACATCAATTGCTACCACATATCTTAGTGCAATCCTGCGAACGTGCACTTGTCGAACAACGTTACCGATTCAGCGACCGATCCGAAGCAAGATTTAACTGGTCAATCTTTTTAATTCAATGAAATACGACAACATTCTTGACACCGTTGGTGCAACGCCTGTTGTTCGGCTGAACAAGTCGAATGCGCCGGATGATGTCTATGTCTGGGTGAAGCTTGAGGCTTTCAACCCTGCGGGTTCGGTCAAAGACCGGCCAGCGCTGAACATGATCATTGATGCGGAAAAGCGTGGTGTTCTAAAGCCAGGTGATACGATTGTCGAACCAACCTCCGGTAATACCGGTATCGGGCTTGCAATGGTGGCAGCGTACAAGGACTACCGGGCAGTGTTCACTATGGCGGAAGACATGAGTGAAGAGCGAAAACGAATCCTTCGTTCTTTCGGTGCTGAAATTGAGTTAACCCCGGCAGATCTTGGCACCAAAGGTGCGATTGAACGGGCTCGCGAACTTGAAAAAGAAAAAGGATACTTTTTTGTCGGTCAACACTTCAATCCTGCCAATCCAGAGTCACATGAAACGACCGCTAATGAAATCTGGGAGGACTTTGGAACAGATTTGGACATCCTGATCTGTACGACGGGTACCGGCGGAACCATCACTGGACTTCGTCATTACCTGAAGGACCGGCATCCTGATTTAACCATCATTGCAACAGAACCAGCTGACTCGCCGATTTTGTCCAAAGGCATTGCCTGCAAGCACAAAATTATGGGTACTGCACCAGGATTTATCCCTGAGATTCTGGACACCAGTTCCTATGACGAAATTTTGCCAGTTACAACTGAAGAGGCGTATGAAACAACCCGCTATCTTGCTCGTGAGGAAGGAATATTTGCGGGCATCTCCTCCGGTGCTGCTACCAGCGGAATGCTGACCGTCGCAAATCGGCCGGAATCAAAGGGCAAGACACTGCTAGCTATTCTTCCGGATACCGGCGAGCGATATCTCAGCACCGATGTCTGGAACTAAAGTGCTCAATTTGCATTATTACTGCTTGGCTATACTGTTGATACAATAGCCGCTTACGAGCCACTCTAAATCTAAAGTGAATCGGGCGTTCAGCCCGGGTCGATCTTAAATTCGAATGGAAAAGAAACTTTACATCAAAACCTTCGGTTGTCAGATGAATGAGTATGACTCAGACCGGCTGGTCGAGTCACTGGCTGGGTCTCATGGTTTTCGCGCGATCGATAATCCTGAAGATGCGGATGTTTTGTTGCTCAACACCTGTTCAGTGCGCGAAAAGGCCGAGGAGAAGCTGTATTCGCAGTTGGGGCGATGGCGGCCTTGGAAACATTCAAACCCTGATCTCCTGATCGGTGTCGGCGGATGCGTCGCCAGCCAGGAAGGCGAGGCAATTCTGAAAAAAGCGCCGTTCGTCGATTTTATTTTCGGTCCGCAAACCTATCATCGCGTGAGCGAACTGATCGACCAAACCGTTTCAACCCGCAAACCGCACATCGACATCTCGTTTCCTGAAATCGAAAAGTTCGACTGCCTGCCGCCAAGACAAGTAGACGGACCGCGTGCCTTCGTTTCGATTATGGAGGGTTGCAGTAAATACTGCAGTTTCTGCGTTGTGCCCTACACGCGCGGAGAAGAGTACAGTCGTCCCTTTGACAGCGTGATTACGGAAATTTATGAACTAGCTGAACAGGGTGTTCGTGAAGTAACCCTGCTCGGACAGAATGTCAATGCCTATCACACTGTTAACCACAGAGGCGAATCAATTGATTTTGCCACTCTGCTGAGGTATGTCAATGAGATCGAAGGTATTGGACGAATTCGCTATACGACTTCCCATCCATTGGAATTTACGAACGAACTGGCTCGAGCTCACGGCGAATTACCATCGCTGGCGAAACACCTTCATCTGCCCGTTCAAAGTGGATCAGACAAGATTCTAGCGCGTATGAAGCGACGCTACACGCGTAAAGACTATTTGCAAATCATTGAAAATGTGCGATCATATTGCCCACAGATATCAATTTCTTCTGATTTTATCGTGGGTTTTCCAGGTGAAACGGCCCATGATTTTCGACAGACAATGGACTTAATTGACGAGGTTGAATTCGATCATTCTTTCAGTTTCCTGTATAGTAAGAGACCAGGAACACCTGCAGCATTGCTGCAGGATGAAACCAGTGAGGAAGAAAAGAAAGAAAGACTTTATGAGCTTCAGGCTAGAATTAACTCGTTCGCAATTACCGTCAGTGACGCAATGGTAAACACGGTTCAGGCGGTGCTGGTCGACGGTGTGTCTCGACGTCGTGACAGTCAAGTGTGCGGTCGTACCGAAAACAATCGAGTGGTCAATTTTGACGGACCCGAAGCCTGGCAGGGCCAATTTGTAGATGTGCTGATTACGGCAGCCATGCCAAACTCCCTGCGGGGTATCGCTCAATCTCTCCATCAAAGCCAGGAGTTTGTCTCCAACTGAATTGACCGACTACACGAGTACAGCCCGAATCGCCAACGTTTTTGCTTTGGCGCCGGCCAACAGCAAACGGCTCGCACAGTTGTGCGGGCAGTTTAACGCCAACATCAAATCGATCGAACGGCACTTTGGTGTGCGCGTCTCCAATCGTGGCAACCTGTTTCAGATTGACGGCGACCCAATTCCCGCACAGGAAGTCGAAACACTTTTGCGAGATCTTTACGACTTGACGGAGCAAAGTGAAATCATCGGTCCCAATGACATACAGAATGCCATTGGCCGTATGAACATCGACGAACAAGTAGAAGATTCGATAAAACTCAAAATTCGCAAGACCACAATTCGTCCGCGGTCAAAGACACAGCAAACCTACCTCTCCAGCATTGCAAAGAACTCCATTACGATTGGCGTCGGACCGGCCGGTACCGGTAAAACTTATCTCGCGGTTGCCAGCGCTGCGCATGCTTTGGCAAATGACTGGGTTAGTCGAATTGTGCTGGTGAGACCGGTTGTTGAAGCTGGAGAACGCATCGGGTTTCTGCCCGGTGATATAGAGAAAAAAGTCAATCCATATTTGCGACCGCTATATGACGCCCTCTACGAAATGTTCGGCTTTGAAAGAGTTGGCCGCTTACTGGAACGCGGTACAATCGAACTTGCGCCACTTGCATTTATGCGTGGACGCACGCTGAATGATGCATTCATCATTCTTGATGAAGCACAGAACACCACGATTGAGCAGATGAAGATGTTCCTGACACGTGTTGGCTACAACTCTCGAACGGTAATATCGGGCGATGTGACTCAGATCGATTTGCCGCGCTCCGTTCATTCAGGTCTTAAACACGCAATTCGTATTTTGAGTGATGTCGACGACATCAGCATCGTACGATTCAAGAATCGGGATATCGTGCGCCATCCGTTGATTCAGGCAATAGTTGAAGCATATGAGAGAGATGTGGATAAACCTCCGGACGAACCGCTATGAAGATCGCTGCTGAAATTCAGTTCGCGAGTTCCTCTCAAGACCTGCCAAGCGAATCAGACATTGAGGACTGGATACGCGAGACGCTTTGTGAAGGCGGTCGTGATCGGGCCGAATTAACTATCCGTGTTGTAGATGAGGAAGAAATCACTTCACTCAACAGCCGCTACCGACATTGCAACAGTCCAACTGATGTTCTAGCCTTCCCTCACCAGTTGCCTGGTGAGATCGAAACTGACCTCCTCGGTGATGTAGTCGTTTGCGCGGGTGTGGTTAATGAACAAGCCATCAAGTACCAGGTTGACCGACAGGCTCACTGGGCTCGAATCATCGCCCATGGTATTTTGCACCTTCTTGGCTTTGATCATGAGCAGCCGCAATCGACTCTTGTAATGGAAACTGCCGAGAGTGCGATACTCAGTCGCCTGGGATTACGTCATCCCGAACTTCACGGTCACGCATCATGAAGATTCTTGATCGATTGCCCAAGCCCTTGAAACGTCGATTGCGCAGTTATGTCGCTCGTTCAGTGCTGCCATCATCAGCAGACCTGATTGCGGAACTTAAGGCGGCAAGGGACAACGGAGTGATTCAACGCGAAGAGTATGCGATTGTTGAGCGCGTTCTGCGGGCCTCCGAACTCAAAGTCAGAGATGTCATGATTCCCCGAGCCAAAATGGTAACCATCGACCACGAGTCGACACTTGAGGAAATTCTTCGGTGTGTAACCGAGTCCGGACACTCTAGATTTCCGGTCATTAACGAAAATGCGGAAAATGAAATCCGGGGAATTCTTCTGGCCAAGGACATTCTTCATCACCACAGTGATAACGGTCATCAGGAATTCAGCCTGTTCGACTCAATTCGCGATCCGATGTTTGTAGCCGAAAGCATGCGTCTGCATTCTCTTTTGAAGCGCTTTCAGGAACGGCGCAGCCACATGGCGATTGTCGTCAACGAGTACAAGGGTATCGCCGGTCTGATTACGATTGAGGACGTTCTGGAACAGATGGTCGGGGATATTGAAGATGAGTCTGACATTGAAACCGACGAAATGATTACCGAGCCAGCAAACAATCTGTTCAGCGTCAATGCGCAGACCGAAATTGAAGAGTTCAATGAACGGTTTGACGCAGAATTTCCAGACGATGTTGATACGATTGGCGGTGTCATTTTGAAACTGGCGGGCAGGGTTCCCGTAACCGGCGATCAATTCGATTATCGAGGGTTTAAGTTCGAAGTAACTGAGGCCGACAGCAGACGTATTCTGCAACTGCAAGTCACTCCACTCAGACCGTTACCGCCTGATTCAGTTCAGTAGTGAGCCTTTGTTTCTCAGGCACTTCTCGACGACAGGCTTTGCCCCGCTTCTAGCCGCATTTGCTGCGGGGCTGCTTACCAACCTTGCGTTCGAGCCTTTTGGTTTTTTCATAGCCGCGTTTTTCACGCTTGCGCTGTTGTTCCGACTGTGGGATGGGGTATCAGCAGGCCGAGCCGCATGGCTTGGCTTTTTGTTTGGAATCGGGTTCTATGGAGTCGGGGTTAACTGGATTTACATCAGTGTCCACGACTTTGGCTTTGCTTCGCCCATTCTAGCTGGCACTACCGTGATTCTGCTTGCCGCCATCATGTCTCTTTTCACAGCCATCAGCGGATATCTTCAGACAAAATTCTACACATCACTGATTTGGCGATACCTTGCGTTGATACCCGCGCTATGGACACTCGCAGAATGGACGCGGGGCTGGCTGTTTACAGGCTTTCCCTGGCTTTATGTTGGCTACAGCCAGACTGACACCTGGTTGGCCGGCTGGGCACCGCTGACCAGTGTGCTCGGTGTCAGTCTCACAGTTTGTATCCTAGCCGGTGTGATTTCACTATTGAGCCACAAGATTCAGCTGATTCCGCTTGGCATTGCCGCACTGATTCTTCTAGTTGGCTTCGTCGGTAGTCGGACAGACTGGACTGATAAGTCATTCAAACCAATCGACGTAGTTGTGGTTCAGGGAGATGTCAGCGTCATTGAAAAGTGGGATCGAAAAAATGCAGTTCGCCTGCTGGACTACTTTGTCACTGAAAGCCGGGCGGTCACCGATGCGGATCTAATCATCTGGCCGGAGATAGCGTTATCTTACCCTGACACCCATCTCGAAAAGATTGGACTATGGAATACTCTGGGCCAGCATCCCGCTGATTTTCTAGTCGGAACCCTGGAAGAGGAAGTCGAACCTGAAACCACTCGCTATTACAACAGTGCGTACGGTATCTCGGAAGATGATTTGCAGAAGTATCGCAAAACCCGTCTCGTACCTTTCGGGGAATACACACCCTTTCGTCGCTGGCTTGATTGGCTCAATGAATTGGTTTCTCTACCCGCTTCTGATATGACCTCTTATGAGCCACCACAGCAACCGTTACTACTGGCCAGCCAGTTGGCTGGTGTATCCATTTGCTACGAAGACGCTTTCCCAAGAGATATCATCAAAATGCTTCCCACTGCGACGTATCTGGTCAATATCAGTGAAGATGCATGGTTCGGTAACCGACTTGCCCCACACCAGCGCTTGCAAATGTCAAAAATGCGTGCGATCGAAACGGCACGTCCCGTGGTTCGCGCAGCCAATAAGGGAATTTCTGCGTCCATTGACCACCGAGGACAAGTGATTGATCAACTTGAACAATCGGAAGGTAAGGTGTTAAAAACCACGATCGTTCCAACGAGCGGAACAACACCATTTGTGAGCTTTGGATTTGTACCGCTGCTGATTCTGTGTGTGGTGTTGATCGGGCTTACAATTATTCTGAACCGCAACCCTGAGAGCCAATCGGACTAAACCAGGACCAGTGCTGCTATACCCAGAATTGCCAAGAAACCAACCACATCTGTGATGGTTGTCAGCGATACACCGCCTGCAAGTGCCGGATCAATACCAACTTTCTCCAGCATCACTGGCAAAAGCACACCGGATAATGCAGATACAACAATATTAACAAGCATCGCGGTCGCGACGATTGTCGCCAAGAGGTAATTTTGGTACCACACGATTGAGACAACTGCGACAACCGTCGCCCAGATTAACCCGTTCAAACCGCCAACCAGAAGTTCTTTTTTTAGCACGTCCAATGCGTTTGCAGTCGAGATAGTGCCAACGCCCAATCCGCGAATTACCGTGGTCAGTGTTTGAGTACCTGCATTTCCTCCCATACTCGCAATAATCGGCATTAGAACGGCAAGCGCCACAAGTTTTTCAATGGTCGCTTCAAAAATTCCAATCACCATTGAAGCAATGACTGCAGTAATCAGATTGATACCCAGCCAAAGTGCCCTGCGTCTTGCGGTGTAAAGTACAGGCGCAAATATATCGTCTTCATCATCCAGTCCCGCTGGGGCAAGAAGATTTTTACCGGCTGTGTCCTTCATCAGATCGACCACGTCGTCGATGGTGATTCTGCCTAACAGCCTGCCGTCAGAGTCAACAACCGGCGCCGACGTCAGATCATAGCGCTCAAATACCTGTGCAACCTGTTCTTCCGAGTCATCAGGTGAAAATCGGAACAGGTCCTCATCGATGCAATCGTCAATCTGCGCATCGAGACTGGCCGTTACCAAATTACGCAGCAGGATTGCGCCGCGGAGCCTACCCTGGCGATCCAATACATAGATTTTGTCGGTATATTCAGGCAACTCTCCCACAACCCTGAGATACCGCATAATCACTGCCACCTTGACACCCTCGCGAACCACAGGTGCATCGATATTCATCAGCCTGCCGGCGGTGTCCTCTTGGTAGGACAAGACGGTGTCAAGTCCCTTTCGCCGCTCTTCATCCAGTGCAACCAGAATTTGTGCTGCCACCTTGGATGGGCACTGCGGCATGATTTCCGCAATCTCATCAATGTCCAGCATCTGCAAAACCCGCACTAGTGTGCGGGGTTCCATCTCGCTCATCAGACTCTCTGCTACCTGATCCGACAACTCGGTCAGCATCTCTCCCATGTCGGATTCAGAGACTTCATACCAGACAAGACTACGGACGGATGGCGGCAGGCTTTCCAGAACTGCAGCTAGGTCGGCGCCGTGAATATCATGTAGATACTCGCGCAGTTCGCTGGTCGCTCCGTACTCAAGGAGTTCCAATATAGTTTTGCGGATATCGGTGTGCTCGGCAACCGCCATCAAATTATTCCTGGTGAAAAGTTGGCAGCAGGGGAATTCGCCGCCGTGCAAAGACAGCAATATGTTAGCACAAATGGTTCCTCGCCATATTTGATTGGCTGGACCCGTAGATGGGCTATCTACTCAGATAGTGTTCAGTACAAGTAGGGATTTGCTGAAACTCCGATGTTAATTCGGTTGCGAACAACGCAAGAGTTAAAACGATATGGCAGAGGCTGCCATTCGTCAACGGAGCTTTACGATTGGACTTGGGCCGTCTTGAGAACTGGTATTTCAGCAACATTCAGATGCGAAAGCCAATCTAATCGTCGCGTTGAGTCCGGACAGGCCATGATTTTGTCCACATAATCTAGGGTGCTGAACACGTTACTTTGCCGGATGATTTGTTTTACCTCAGGAATCGCGCCGGGGTCCATGCTGAAAATTCTAAGCCCCATCCCTAGCAACAAACGGGTATACCGACTGTCGCTCGCCATTTCGCCACACAGTGAGACGGGTGTGTCATACTTCCTTCCTGCATCCAGAACATTCTTGATCAGACGCAAAATCGAACTATGCAGGGGGTCGTACAAATAATTGACATCATCATCAACCCTGTCTATCGCTAGGGTGTATTGGATCAGATCATTGGTCCCGACAGAAAGAAAGTCCAGTGCCTGAGCAAATTGATCAGCGGTGATCGCTGCTGCGGGTACTTCAATCATGCCGCCTATTTTGACGGTCGGGTCGTAGACGACGTTTTCACTGTCCAGATCTCGCTTTACTTCATCAATCAGAGCAGTCACCTGTGTGAGTTCATCAAGATTGGACAGCATGGGAATCAAGCACTGCACCTCACCAAAAGCAGACGCCCGATAGATTGCCCGCAATTGAGTACGGAAGATGTCAACAGACCTCAAGCAAAACCGCACAGCCCGCAATCCCAAGGCTGGATTGATGGCAACATTGCCCTGCTTTCTACCACCATCTACCTGCTTGTCCGCACCAAGATCGAGTGTGCGAATTGTCACCCATTCCAGGGATTTGACAACTTCCTTATAGGCCTCGAACTGTTCATCCTCCGTCGGCAACTGTACTCGATTCATAAACAGGTATTCGGTTCGGTACAAACCGACTCCCACTGCTCCGCTATTCAAAGCGTGCTCTATATCTTCAGGAAGTTCAATATTGGCAAGCAAAGTTACTTTTTCGCCGTCCCTGGTAACAGCGTCCAAATCTTTCAACGCCAGTAGTTCACTCTGATGACGCTCGTACTCTTCACGCCGGTCATAGAGTGTTTTGAGTGTTTCCTCGTCAGGTTCAACAATTACTTTACCCGTACGTGCATCTACAGCGACAGTTGTTCCGTGTGCGATGTGCCGAACCGCTCCGTGCAATCCGACTACAGCTGGAATTTTGAGACTTCCCGCAAGGATTGCAACATGTGAAATTGGGCTGCCGAGATTGGTGACAAAGGCACCCATATTCATACCCATGAAATGAACGGTATCTGCCGGTGTCAGATCGTGTGCCACAAGAATGCATCCGTCCAGAGTGTCACCCAACTCGTCCTGTTCACCATCATCGGAAAACACCAGCTGCTGAAGAATTTGCTGTATCACCTGGTCAACATCATCTTTCTTGCTGCGCAGGTATTCGTCTTCCATGTTTTCGAATATCTCAGCCAGTTGATTGCGGTGCATGATCAGCGCGGATTCGGCGCTGAATCTATGTTCCTGAATGATTTCCACTGTCGCGTCCCGCAGAGTGGGATCGTCCACCATCATGATGTGGGCATCAAGGAATGCAGCAATTTCTTTTGGTGCGTTATCCGGTACATCCCCCCTGGTTTTCGCGAGTCGTTCCGAGGTGGTCTTCAGCGCGGATTCGAACCTCGCTATTTCCTGATCAATCTGATCCTCTTCAACACGTCGCATCGCCGCCGCAGTGACCGATTGCTGGATCACATACGCGGGCCCTATTGCAATTCCAGAACCAACCCCGGTTCCCTGTAAACTAAACACTTATTCTTCCTCACCGAAGCGTTCGTTGAAAATACTCTCAATTGCGGCAAAGGCATCTTTTTCATCGTCACCTTCTACACGCACCTCAAGGGTCACTCCTTGCGTTGCAGCCAACATCATGACACCCATGATGCTCTTCGCATTAACCTCCCGATCATCATTACCGAGAAAGATGTCGCTTTCAAATTTTGATGCAGTTTTCACAACTTTAGCGGCTGCTCTGGCATGGAGGCCAAGCTTGTTTAATACTGTCAGACGGCCCGATACCAACTTCAAGAAATCTCGTTGTGTCTCTTCTGAACAATGAAGCCCCTGGAAGAAAATCGCTGTTCAAGCCTTTCAACAACATATACAGACCGGTGTCTTCCTCCAGTGCATCCGACCGCCACGATCAGATATCGACGACCGTTTGCGTAAAAGAGTGAAAGCCAGTCGCAAATGAATTTTTCAATTTGCTCAATCATTTGCTCCACCTCTGGTTTGGTGGAAAAGTAATCTTGAATCGGTTCCTGCAGTCCGTTGTATTGCTTCAAATCTCCCACCCAATACGGATTGGGCAGGCAACGCACATCAAAAACGTAGTCGGCGTCAAGAGGGGCGCCGTACTTGTATGCGAACGACTTCAACAGCAACACCTCCCGACCAGTATGAAATTCAGCAGCATCTTCCTGAACCAGGAAACGCAGGTCGTGGGGTGTCAGATTGGTGGTGTCCAGATGTCTATTGGCGCGTTCTGACAAAGATGTGAGTAGCTGCCGCTCCGACTTAATCCCATCCACCAAAGACACCGAATCACTCATCAGTGGATGCATGCGCCGCGTCTCACTATAGCGCTTAACCAAAACTGCCTCTTCGGCATCGAGAAACATAAACTCAACATGTATACCAAGCTGCTCAATTGCTTTTAGCGCATCATTTAACTCACTTAAAAACCATCGATTGCGCGAATCAATACTCACAGCTGCCAACCGAATGGGGTTTTTCTCCGAAGCTAAAACATTCTTTGCGAAATCAACCAGTTGCGGAATTGGTAGATTATCCACACAATAGAAACCAAAGTCCTCCAATGCGCTCAAGGCAACGGATTTTCCAGAACCTGATAGGCCACTGATAATCCTCAGGTGTCGGGTATTGTTTTCACTGTGTTTAATGTGTGATACCTGCCATTTGCCTGAGTTAGGTTAGGTGCGTTTACATGCGCTACTGAATTTCACCGGGAAAATTTTGTGATCAGCGCTGCTTTTGTTCATCGAACTTTACCAATTCCTCGAAAAGCTCGGATTCGTTCTCAGCATCCATTAGTCGTTGATGAAGACTGTGTTCGGAAAATCCCTCTGCAAGTCGCGCGAGAATTCGGATATGAAGATCCGAGCATTCTGCTGGCACCAGCAGCCCACAAGCAAGGGAAACGGGCATTTCATCGTGTGCATCTACATTCAGTGGAGTCGTCATTTGGACAACAGCACCAAGTGGAGATGTCAGTCCATGTAAACGACTGTGTGGCACCATCACACCATTGCCCAGACAGGTACTACCCAGATTTTCACGCTCCAGCAGCGACCGAAACACGGTATCTTTGTTCATCACATACTCGCTGGAATTTGCAAATAGTTTTGCAATGAGTTCGATTAGACGTCGCTTGCTATTGACCTCGACATTTAACCGGATACGGTCGCAAGAAAATACATCAGCCAGCCGGACGTCCGCTTCCGGACGCCCAGCTTGTGAAGACTGGTCTACACTTTCGTTCATCCTCGATACCTGACAATCGGAACGCCATGTCCATTTTTCCCATGATTGGTCAATCGTTCTTTATGCTTGAGGACCTGCCTGTCCAACTTGCTTGACATGGCATCAATCGCACGAAATATATCAGTGGAATGTGAGTGTGCATGAATCGACATTTTTTTGCCGTGCAACGTTGCCTCCAGACGATAAGAACCGCCTTCCTTGCGTAGAATTACATCAACACTCGTAGGCTGGCGGAAGTGGTTTTCGACCTTCTTCAGACGCTTATTCACATAATTGCGAATTGAGTCCCTCACAGTCATATGGTGGCCTGTAATTGATATTTCCATTACACTACCTCTCCTTTCGGTTGATTGATTTTTATTCTCTTGCGTATGTTGTGAGCTGGGATTCCAAGTTGCGCTCGATATTTCGCAACGGTACGCCTGGAGAGGCTCGCACCGCCGCGCAGCAACTGTTCGTTAATCTGCTGATCGCTGAGGGGGGAGTTTGTATCTTCTTGTTCGACGAGGCTGGCAATCCGGTGTTTGATCGCCTGTGCTGATTCATCATTTCCAAATCGATTTGGAATTCGCACTGAAAACAATCGCTTCAATTCGTAGGTGCCTCTAGGCGTCATTATATATTTGCGCGAACAAGCACGGCTGACGGTCGAATCATGCAGATTCAGCGATTGTGCAATTTCGCTTATTTTCAAAGGCTGCATACCGGCCTCACCAACTTCCAAAAATGCATGCTGATGCTTGACTATTTCTCTCGCTACGCTGAGAACCGTTTCGTGCCGTCGATTAACATTATCCAAAAATGTGTTCGCATTGGAAAGATTCTTTCTCAGATAGGTTCGGCCTTCGTCATTTTCGAGGCGATCGATCATGTTGCGGTAATGACTCGATATTCTAAGTTTGGGCAATACCAGAGAGTTCAGTTCAACCTGCCACTTATTACCAACCTTGCGAGTGATAATATCTGGCACAATGACCTCGGCTGCAGTACCGAATTGATTACCTGGATATGGATTGAGCGACTGAATCAGAGCGATTGCCGCATTGACGGCACTGACATCGATTTCGAGACTGACGCCAATCTGATCCATTTTGCGTTCTGACAGTTCTGAAAAGCACTCAAGCAGAATGCGTCTGGCGTTGGCAATGATATCCGCTGGTGCTGATGAAATCTCCAACTGAAGCAAAAGACATTCGGTCAGGTCGCGCGCTGCTATGCCTGGTGGTCCAAACTGCTGAACGATGTGCAGCACTTCCGTTATCTCTTGTTGAGTTACGGTCGTACTGAGTGCGACAATCTGCTGGATATCATTGACCGATTCGGTGAGATAACCTCTTTCGTCGACCGAATCAATTATCGCCTCTGCGATGGTACGGCGAGCTTTGGAAAGTCCGGCAGTCCAAAGTTGCTGTGATAGATGTTTGCGCACAGTTTGCACCTCTGCAATCTGTGCGGCATAATCGAGCCCCTGACTGAGGTCGGCATTCGATGTAGGCGAAGCAGTAGTGGACAGATCTTCGCCAAATTCAGTACTTTGAGAATCTGACGTACCGTATTCTTCAAGGAGGGGGTTAGAATCAAGCGTCGCTCTGATTTCTTCGGCCAGTTCAGATACCGGCATTTGTAGAATTTGAACAGCTGCGCTGAAACGCGCATTAAACTCTTGTTTCTGACGCTGCCTGATTTCTGTCCGCTGTCTCATGCGAGTCTCAAATTAACCAATATCGCAAACAGAAACTTGCATGATTTGAACGCTTGACCATATAGTATGAATTCTACAACATCCTCAATACAGGATGAGAATCCATACCTGAACTGACCAAGAATCAGAAACGAAACCTTCGTCCTAGAAAATTTTTCCTGACATCGGGATCGCGCATGACTTCGTAGGAACTGCCGGAGGCAAGTACCTGCCCCTGATTTAAGATGTACGCCCGATTGCAGACTCGCAACGTTTCTCGAACATTGTGGTCAGTGATTAAAACACCGACATTCCATTCAGAAAGCGTTTGTACCTGTGAGATAACATCGTCAACCGCTATTGGGTCGACACCGGCAAATGGTTCATCAAGCAGCATGAAGCGAGGCTGCAATGCAATTGCCCGAGCAATTTCGACACGGCGTCTCTCACCGCCAGATAGGGTTGTACCCAGCTGGTGTCGGATATCGGTGATTTGAAAAACATTGAGAATGTGCTGAAGAAAACTGTGTTGATCAGCAACGGTCATTTCCCTGTTGGTCTGCAGCACTGCCTTGATGTTATCTTCAACGCTCAGCCTTCGAAAAATCGAAGATTCTTGTGGAAGATAGCCTATACCAAGCTTGGCTCGGTCGTAAATTGGCAAGGCGGTCACATCCCGACGGTTGATCAATACTGTGCCAACGTCACAACGCTCAAGTCCAATGAGCATATTGAAGCAGGTTGTTTTTCCCGCACCATTCGGCCCAAGCAACCCAACAATTTCACCGCTGTCAACGTGAAAGCTGACGTCTTTGACTATTGGTTTCGAAGCAAAAGTTTTGCTTGCGTTTACTATTTCAAGCCGATAATTTCGTGAATGTGATGGATCGTTTCTGGACTCAGTTGTCATCAATTATTACTGTCGTTCTTTGCCTGTCTCCGCTTGCTTCTGAACCACTGTCGGAAAATGCATGCACTTCGCGAGATTCCGTATTGTAAATCACTTGGTGAGCACGCAGAATATTCCCATCGCTCTCAAATTCAACATTTCCCGTTAGTTGAATCACATCTTCATCGTACCGATAGATGGATTGATTCGACTTGCCCTGGGTAATAATGTCTCCATCTTCGGATCTTTCAATATATCGCACAGGCGAACCATCGGCGACAATGTAGTCGTTTTCTTGCTCATTCTGAAAGAGCTCAACTCTGTCAGCCCAGAGATTGAGACGGCCACGATTTACGACTACATTTCCTTCAAAAACACTGTTGCCGTTATTGGCATGGTATTTGATGGTATCCGATTGCACCGTCAATCTGTTTTCCTGTGCAACCGCGGCAGAGCACGATAGAAGTAAACCCAAAATAAGCGAAATTAACAAGTACGGGTTCTTTTTCATCCTTTGACTACCTAATGTTATTGAATCGAATTTTGAGATTAATAATTGACTATGAATTTACTGGTATTCACTCTCTTTTTTTCAGAGTTCTCTGGCAACTGTCTCTCGATTATTTCAACATCACCATTGAGTTCAATTGTTTCCTCATTGCCATCAATTACGCCAGTTTGGGCTGTGACGACGAGTTGAGTGCCGTCTGCATGCGTCTCAATTAAAACTGGAGAAACCAGCTCGCCAATATTCTGTTCTGGATACTGCGTAAGCCTTATCGTTTCAATTTTATAATTTACTTGCAGTTCTGGTACAGTTCTGGTAATTTTTACATTTTCCAAGATCTGTTCACGCTCTTTCAGATTTGAGCCTACAAATGCCAATCTTTCTTTTTCGCTCTCGGCACCGCCAATCAGCACAAATATGCAAACCACAATCAGAGCGCTTACCAAACCCACGGTAACCAAAACCTGGGGACTGAAAGATATACGACGCATGAACGACTAAATGATGCTGATCACCCTCTAATATACCGATGTCTGAAAAACATCAGTCGGTTGTGGCAATAGAAGCGGTCGATTTTCACTTCGGCCAGAAAAAAATTTACACTAATGTTACTATACAAATCCCATCACATGGGGTTAGTGTCATTATGGGGCCAAGTGGCTGTGGGAAATCTACGCTACTGAATCTGATCTCGGGTCGCTATAAACCCGATCGTGGAAATATCAGGGTGCTAGGCTGCGAGGTGAACACGCTCCGAGAGAAGGAGCTTTTTCAATTGCGTCGCCAAATGGGAATGATGTTTCAGTCAAGCGCCTTGTTGACTGACCTCAGCGTTTTTGAAAATGTTGCCTTTCCGCTTCGTGAAAACACAGATCTGCCTGAGCCGTTAATCCGAAATCTGGTACTCATGAAACTTGAGCAAGTTGGTCTGCGAGGTGCCCAGGATCTCTCACCGTCAGAGTTATCCGGCGGAATGGCAAGACGTGTTGCCCTAGCCAGGGCAACTGCAATGGATCCTGACCTTCTGCTGTTTGATGAACCGTTTACTGGTCTGGATCCAATTTCTCTTGGCATCATTACCAAATTGGTTCGTGAGATCACTGATGCGCTACGGACCACCTCAATCGTGGTTACTCACGATGTAGAAGAGGGACTTAGCATTGCAGACCACGTGTTTTTGCTCGGAAGTGGTACTCTACTCGCCAGCGGCACACCGCAGGAACTGTTGGACAGTAATCAACCCGAAGTTCGACAGTTCTTGCATGGGCTACCCGATGGTCCCGTTCCGTTCCACTATACAGCGAATGATTACAGAGGACAAATTCTTGAACACGGCTAACCCGGCAGTTTGGATGCAGCGCATTGGAGCCCACGCAATTGAGCTTGTCGGGAGGCTAGGTTATGCGACGGTGTTTTTGCTGAAATCGATTGGTCATTTTCCAAGCCTGCTGCGTAGGCCGTCGCTGCTCACGCGACAGATATATTCGGTTGGTGTTCTGACTGTTTCCATCACAGTCGTCGCTGGTGCGTTTGTTGGCATGGTGCTGGGATTTCAGGGATATTACACCCTGATTGATTTTAGTGCCGAGAGTTCTCTTGGACTGTTGGTTGCGCTCAGTTTGACCCGAGAGTTGGGGCCCGTGCTATCAGCTCTGCTTTATACCGGTCGAGCCGGGTCGGCACTGACAGCCGAGATTGGGCTGATGAAAACCACTGAGCAGCTGGCTGCACTCGAAATGATGGCAGTCAACCCTATCCGGAGAGTGATCTCACCGCGACTATTGGCCGGTATTATTGCCGTTCCACTCCTGTGTGCAATGTTCACCTTTGTCGGGATACTAGGCGGATATTTTGCCAGTGTGGTACAGCTTGGTGTAGACTCTGGCGTTTACTGGTCATCAATTGCCGATGGCGTGGACCTTAGGCTTGACATCATGAACGGTATGATCAAGAGTGTCGTATTCGGTATTCTTGTGACCTGGATTGCGGTATTTGAAGGTTACGACAGTTATCCTTCCGCAGAAGGCATCAGTCGGGCAACGACACGTACCGTCGTTTCTGCCTCACTTGCGATTCTGGGATCGGACTATCTCCTGACTGCCCTGATGTTCCGCAGCTGATTGCGTAACGAAAGAGCCCCGCTTGCGCGGGGCCCTTTTGAACCGTTAAGCGGTTGATGATTACATCATTCCGCCCATATCCGGTGGTGCCGGCATGGGTGGTTTATCCTCTGGAATTTCTGCAACCATTGCTTCCGTAGTGATCATTAGACCCGCAATGGAAGCTGCATTCTGAAGCGCTGCTCGAGATACTTTGGTTGGATCCAAAATTCCCATTTTGATCATGTCACCGTACTCACCAGACGCTGCGTTGTAGCCATTGCTGTCATCGCTTTCGATAACCTTGTTGAGCACAACTGAAGCGTCCGCACCAGAGTTGGCGACAATCTGTCGCAATGGCTCTTCGAGCGCACGTCGAACAATCCTGATCCCAACATTCTGATCATCGTTGTCGCCGCTGATCTGATCAACCATTCCGAAAGCGCGAACCAGTGCGACACCGCCACCAGGTACAACGCCTTCCTCAACGGCTGCGCGGGTGGCGTGCAATGCGTCTTCAACTCGGGCTTTCTTTTCCTTCATTTCGACTTCTGTTGCAGCACCAACTTTAATGACCGCAACACCGCCAGCGAGTTTGGCAACTCGCTCCTGCATTTTTTCACGATCATAATCTGATGTCGCTTCTTCGATTTGAGCGCGAATCTGATTGACGCGAGCGGTGATGTCCTCTTTCTTGCCTGCGCCATCGATCACAGTGGTATTTTCCTTGGTGATCTGAACACGCTTGGCAGAACCAAGATCATCGATCTTTGCATTTTCAAGACTCATTCCGACTTCTTCAGAGATGACCTGGCCTGCTGTCAGGATGGCAATATCCTGTAGCATAGCCTTTCGACGATCTCCAAAGCCAGGGGCTTTTACACCACAAACCTTGACAATGCCTCGGATGTTGTTGACCACCAGGGTAGCCAGTGCTTCACCTTCGATGTCTTCCGAAATAACCAACAGCGGACGTCCCGCTTTGGCGACCGCCTCAAGGAGAGGCAGGAGATCACGAATGTTTGAGATCTTCTTGTCGTGCACAAGAATCAGCGGATTTTCCAGCTCGACAGACATGCTGTCCTGGTTATTGATGAAGTAGGGGGACAGGTAACCGCGGTCAAACTGCATACCCTCAACTATGTCGAGTTCATTTTCGAGTGTTGAACCTTCCTCAACTGTAATCACGCCTTCTTTACCGACTGTCTGCATCGCTTCAGCAATGATGCTGCCGACTGCTTCGTCCGCATTGGCAGAAACGGTGCCGACCTGGGCAATTTCAGTGTGATCTGAACATGGCTTTGAAAGTTCCTGCAAGCTGTCTACTGCGACACCTACAGCCTTATCAATTCCACGCTTCAAATCCATCGGGTTCATGCCAGCAGCGACGGCTTTCAAACCTTCACGCAGCATCGCTTGTGCCAGAACGGTTGCGGTGGTCGTGCCATCGCCCGCTACATCAGACGTCTTGGAAGCAACTTCCTTGACCATCTGGGCACCAATATTCTCATATTTATCTTTGAGTTCAATTTCCTTGGCAACGGAAACGCCATCTTTGGTGACCGTTGGCGCACCGAAAGATTTTTCCAAAACTACATTGCGTCCCTTTGGACCCAAGGTGACTTTTACAGCATCGGCGAGTACATTGACGCCAGTGAGCATTTTGCCACGTGCGCTTTCGCCGAACTTAACATCTTTTGCAGCCATAAATTTTCTCCAATTACTTTATGCTTGCTGTTAACCAAATTATTCAATGATTCCCATGATGTCGTCTTCACGCATCATGAGAACTTCTTCACCGTCTTGCCGAAACTCGGTCCCGGCATATTTGCCGAAAAGGACCTTGTCCCCGACTTTGACTTCCATTGGGCGACGATTGCCACCATCATCTAGCTTACCTTTACCCACAGCAAGCACTTCACCCTGCATAGGCTTTTCAGCCGCGGTATCAGGAATTACGATACCACCAGGACTCTTACGTTCGTCTTCGACCCTGCGAACAACGACTCGATCATGAAGTGGACGAATGTTCACGCATACCTCCAGAACACTATGTCAAATTAAACAGAAAACGCACAGCCTGAGCTGTGCACCTTTCAAAATCATTTATATTTCAAATTTGAGTGCACAACAAATAACACTGATAAAACAGATGTTTAAATGTTATGGGAGCACTCCAATCGAACTTGTTAGCACTCACTAATGTTGAGTGCTAACAAATTATAGGGATTAATTTTCGGAATTCAACAGGAATTCAGAATTTTTTATGCAAACGATATGCTTAACGCAACTTGGTCAAGCAAATCGTTTTAGGAGTGTACAGAATTTCTCTGGAGTGACAAAAAATTAGCCCGTAGCGGTATCTGTGTAATCCACTACGGGCCGAATTTTGCAAACAACGTGATTTATGTCAGGCAGTCGCGTAGAGCAGTCACAATATTCTGCATAAGCTCAAAATACGCATTTGGTCCCGCTTCGACGGCTTGTCCAAGTGGATCAATCATGCCCATTCTAATATCTGTGCCTTCAGCGACTGTCTCCAATACTCCTGGATTAAACTGCGGTTCAGCAAACGCACAAATCGCACCAATTTCAACGACTGCTTCCCTTACTTCATTAATTTGCCCAACACCTGGCGTAATAGTGGGGTTTAAGTGCACCGCAGCGACACTTTCAAGGCCTAACCACTTTTCCAAATATTGGTAAGCATCATGGAACACGATGTAGGGCCGATCTTTGATGGACGCAGCCTGCGCTTCGAGTTCGTGTTCCAATTCATGCAGTTTTTCCTGCAATACCTTGAGATTCGACTCAAATTCCTCTCTGTGTTGTGGGTAAACCACTTTCAGAGTCCGGGCAATTTCATCTGCCATTATGATGGCGTTAGAAACATCAAGCCATACATGCACATCCACTGCACCTTCTTCATGTGCATGGTGATCATGCTCGTCACCATGTTCATCACTGTGCTCGTCGCCATGCTCTTCGTGATGCTCATCACCGTGCTCGTGATCATGGTCTTTATCATGCTCATCACCATGTTCATCACCGTGCTCGTCACCGTGCTCATCGCCGTGCTCGTCGCCATGCTCTTCGTGATGCTCATCACCGTGCTCATGATCATGGTCTTCATCATGTTCATCCATATGTTCTTCTTCATCATGATGATGTACATGAGAACTTCGAAATTCAAACAACTTCAACCCTTCTGTTTTAACCAGCTCGACACTTATTGCATTTTTGGAAAGATTCACTATTGCCTGGCTCATCGCAGATTCCAGATCAGGTCCAACCCAAAAGACAACATCAGCTTCCTCCAGTAATTTTGCATCGGATGGCTTCAGCTGGTAGTCGTGAGGAGATTCAATTCCCTCAACAATAAGCACCGGCTCTCCAACACCTTCCATAATTGAAGCAGTAAGACTGTGAATAGGCTTAATGGTGGCAACTACACGAGTGTCCGCGAACACGGTTTGTGGCACCAACCAAGCTGACGCGAGCACAAAATACACCACAGCAAAGAACTTCTTGATCATGGAACAAATTCCCCTAATATTCGATGAATGTTAACGCAAAATGTAATATTATAACATATCGATAATTGAATTGTGGCATTCAACTGAACTTTACGGCATGAAGCAACATGAATCAGTTTGAAATTGGAATTTGATTTATATTTCAGTAAGTAATCAGGTGCTGCAACTATTGATTCATTACCATTTATCATCGGCACAATCAGTAGTGGTGAGGAATGCGGGAAACACTTAAAGAGTCCAAACTGGCCGAACTGAACCCAAAAACCAGGAAGGTTTTTGAAGTCATCGAAAGCTCCAAGTCGCCACCAGGAGCATACGACCTTCTGAACAATCGGATTCTAAGAGCTATTGGATTTAAGGCACCAACTCAGATTTACCGCGCACTAAAACAACTTGTTGATCTAAAACTGATACATAAAGTTGAATCTCTCAACACATTTATTGCCTGCTGTAGTGAGCATGAAAAGGGGCCATCCATCCTTGCGATCTGCGACAGTTGCGGGCAGGTGCAGGACATTCCAGCAGAGAACCTCGCTGCTCAAGTTGAAAAAGAAGTAGGTAAAAAGTTCTCTGGCTCGAAAGAACTTAAAATCGAATTGAAGGGGGTTTGTGAGGAATGTACTTCTGAGGGCTCCAAAGTTCAGGCTGCAACAGTATCCTAGTAGCGCCTGAACAGATTTTCCTGTTCTTCAATCGAATTCAGATTTCTCAATTCTGATTCTCAAATAACTAACTAAAAGTTAATTTTTAGAAATGCATCTCTGACCCGCATTCCCCAGCATCTCCAGCCTCCTGTACAAGGAACCGAGGCAGTAAAGCTGTCAAATTGAGTTTACAGCCAGGATAGACTGAGAATTACAGTTTCGGGAGAGTAGACGAACATCCCTCAAAAAATGACTGCTGACTAAATTTCGTTTAGTTAGATGTCAATTTCAACTTCTAAGTAAATGAAATTCAAATTTGTTTACTTTGATTTGATTCATTTGCAGTTGACTATCATTAGATAAGATAATTTGCTTTCAATAAGCAACTCGACACTTGAAATAAGTCAGCCATGAAAAGCCTGCTGGTCCTTTACTACAGCCGCGATGGAAGCGTATTGGCACTCGCAAAGATGATCGCCCGCGGCATTAACAAAGTCGACGGATGTGAATCAAAGATCAGACGAGTTCCAGCTGTATCGGCGACAACAGAAGCGGTAGAAGACGAAATCCCGCCTGAAGGCTATCCCTATGCAACGCTGGAAGATTTGGAAAACTGCCATGGACTGGCACTCGGTAGCCCAACCCGATTTGGAAATATGGCAGCACCGCTAAAGTACTTCCTTGATTCAACCAGTTCGCTTTGGATGTCTGGCAAACTGGCTGGCAAACCGGCTTGCGTTTTTACTTCCACATCATCCATGCATGGCGGTCAGGAATCGACACTACTGTCTATGATGGCGCCACTACTGCATCACGGTATGGTTGTCTGCGGAATTCCCTATACAGAACCGATTCTTACAAGTACCACCACAGGCGGGACCCCCTATGGCGCTTCACATGTGGCTGGATTTGAAAGTAACACAGCTCTGAGTAAAGATGAGGAAACCCTATGTCTGGTTTTGGGCGAACGACTGGCTCAACTCGCACTTAAACTCTCCTAATTATTTGCGTTTAGAAACGACTCCGTCGTGAAACACAATAACTCAGTTGTGGTCGGGATGTCTGGAGGTGTCGACTCATCAGTATCAGCGGCGCTACTCTTGGAGCAGGGCTATCAGGTTACTGGACTCTTTATGAAAAATTGGGATGAGGACGACGATGACGAGTGTAATTCCGCACAAGATCTTGCTGACGCCGAAGCGGTCTGCAAGGTTCTTGGCATACCACTGAGAACCGTTAATTTTTCATTCGAGTACTGGGAACGAGTCTTCGTTGGATTCCTGGAAGATCTCAAAGCTGGACGCACGCCCAATCCAGACATCATCTGTAATGTTGAAATCAAATTTCGAGAATTTCCAGACTGGGCGAAAAAACTCGGAGCGACTTATGCGGCAACCGGTCATTATGCCCGCATCGATCGAAACGCCGGTCTTCCCAGACTGCTTAAGGGCAAAGATCCTAACAAGGATCAGTCTTATTTTCTGCACGGTTTGACCGCCAAAGCACTTGAGAATGCAATATTTCCGCTTGGACATTTGACTAAGTCTGAGGTAAGGGGTAAGGCCAAGCAACTTGGATTGCAAAATCATGACAAGAAAGGCAGTACGGGAATTTGTTTTATTGGCAGAAGAAACTTCGGATCATTCATCCAACGGTACCTGCCTTCGGAAGAAGGAAAGATTACAGATGAGTCGGGTGCGGAGATAGGCAGACACAGTGGTGCTTTCCTTTATACCATCGGACAGCGTACCGGCTTGGGCATCGGCGGGCCTGGTGATGCTTGGTATGTTGCTAGAAAGGATATAGCCTCAAATACACTCATCGCGGTTCAGGGACATGACCACCCGCTGCTGTTTAGTCGTTATGCAAAAGTAGCGGATATCAACTGGATTACCAAATCCCCTGAGCTACCACTCAAATCGATGGCAAAAATACGTTATCAGGGTGCAGATCAGGAATGTACGATCCAGCAGGCCGAAAAAGACAAATTTAAGGTTGAATTTGCAAAACCAGTCAGGGCGGTTACGCCTGGTCAGTCAATCGTCTTCTACCAGGGAGACGTTTGTCTGGGCGGTGCGGTGATTGAAGATGCAATCCCGTAATCTAGAGAGTTGCCACCCATGCTGAAAGTTGGCCTTACGGGTGGAATCGGGAGTGGAAAGAGCACTGCGGCTCAGCGCTTCGAAGAACTAGGAGTGCCGATTGTTGATGCTGATGTCATTGCCAGAAACGTAGTCGAGCCAGGTAAGCCGGCTCTAGAGGAGGTCATCGCCGCATTTGGTGAAACAGTCGTTAATTCTGACGGCGAGTTGGATCGGACAGAACTGCGGAAGATCGTTTTCGAAAACAAAGAACACAAGGCACTGCTGGAAAGCATTCTGCACCCCAGGATCTATGACGAAATTCTGCGGCAACTTGACCATCTCTCTGCGCCTTACTGCATAGTCGTCATCCCTCTACTGGCAGAAAGCAAGCGAAATTATCCGCTCGACAGAGTATTGGTGATTGACCTTCCCCACTCAATACAACTCGAACGCACCAGTACTCGTGACCAGCAGTCTGAAGAGAAAATTGACAAGATCATTCAGTCGCAATCATCAAGGGAAAATCGTCTGAGCCTGGCTGATGACATCGTCGAAAATTCAAGTACAGTCGAATCACTGTATGAGAGAATCGACCTGCTGCACCAAAAATACACCGAACTCGCTCATCAGCTTGAGTACACTGCACCTGAACGCTAATCATGCCGTTGCCCGAAAAACAGCATGATTTTTGGGTTGCGACCGCTGACGAGTTGATTGATCGAATTTCTCTACTGCAGTCCGGAGCCTTGGCTACCGCTGTTGTTGGGCACCAAAACAGCTCCATCGCAGATTTGCTAAAAAAACGCTTTCCAGAGTTCCCCGTTCAGTCATTCAGCTATTCAGAAAAGGCCTTAAATCATTTAACAGATTCTCAAAACCAGATAGATTCTCTCAGCGACAGTTCTTTCGACCTGCCATTTGAGTCTGACTCGATGGATCTTGTCATTTCCAATCTCATAATCTCATTTCTCCCTCTTCCGACATTCGCCAGAGAGTGCTTTCGTGTTCTTCGCGATGGCGGCGTTTTGTTAACATCCGCATTTGGTCCAGATTCATTCAAGGAGCTTGAATTGGCCTCCCGGCAACTGTCATCAATCGAATTTAGAGCCAGTTTCGGTGACATGCACAATTTTGGAGATCTGCTACTCGCAACCGGATTCACGAACCCTGTCGTTGATACAGATCGTGGATTGTACAGCTATGCCGATATAGAGACTCTTTACAAGCAAATTTCCGATGCAGGTCTTGCAAGCCTGCTGTTTACCAACTCGGAGAAATTGAACAAAAGCGAGACTTTAGCAGAACTGCTAGAACACTATTCGAATGTTCAGGAAAATACTCGCACTCTTCTTTTGACAATCGAAGTGTTTTACGGAATTGCCTGGAAAAAATCTGCCAGCCGGGGCACTGCTACCGTTCCATTTCAGGCGAACTAGTCGAATCTCCGTGTCGTTAATTGAGTACAAAGATCCATTTTTTGCGAAAACAGCTTTTTGAGGCGCGTTTTCAACAACTTGCCACTATCAGTTTTCTGTTAAAAACCTACAAAATTCTTACCCCTGGGCGAAGTCGTGGCAACATATCCGAAGATAACTGGCAGGGGTTGAGACCGGGCGATTCAATCAGAATAATGGGATCACAGATCGAACCGTAATCTGCCCTGAAGTGAACAGTACTTTTGACAGCCAACATTGACTTTTCCAAAGGATGGATGCCGAGATGCAGGAACAGCGCCTGATCCAGGCACTGAATTCGCTCACTGGTGACCACAACTAAGATCTCTGCCTCCTGATCAACCAACTCCAGTGCAGCAGTCGGTCCGATATTCGCGATACTTCCTTTCATCATCTCTCCATGAAACTCGAAGCGACCATCGCTTAATGCGGCCACTTTGAACTTTCCCTGGTAAGGCTGTGAAAAGCCGTCGCCTTTGTGCTTACCACCCAGACAACCGCTGAATTCTCCACCAATACCCGTTGAGTGGGCCAGTTCTACGGTACTTGAATCATGTATTGCTGCTATAGCGCAGTTCTTGACACCATGCTCAACCAGTGCGTACAAAAGTCCGGTAGTGTCTGAGGTAGCACCAGCACCGGAGTTGTCCTGTATATCTGCGAGTAAAACCGGGCGTCCGCCACCAATGTTCTCTTTAGCCAGTTTGACCCCTTCATCTTCCCGGTAAAGGGGATAGTGAAACCTGTTCTCGCTTTGCAGGAATTCCCGCTCGATCTGATGGGCTTTTTCCTGCGCGACAGATTCAGAATAGCTGTACGCCACGATTGCCGGACCGTTTTCAGCGATATCTGATGGCGGAAATCCCATGGCAACGTCCGCGTGCACCGTGTTAAGCGATTGTGCATCAGTCAGGTGTTGATAGATTGAGCGCGTCGGTTCCAGGTCCGTACACTGAGACTGTAGCGGAATCAGGAGTGGTAATTTACGAAACACACAGTGTGGTTTACGCCCACTCGCCAAAGTCTGATCTAGCAGTACACCGGCACGAAATCCAGTCTTTGCCATATCAAGATGCGGATAGGTTCGAAAAATTGTGATTACATCTGCCTTGTTTGTCATCTGAATAGTAACGTTAGTGTGCAAATCAAGGCTGACTGCGATGGGAATCACCTCACCGAATCGCGCTCGAAGACGTGCGAGCAACTCACCTTCACCATCTTCGTGTGACTGGGTAACCATGGCTCCGTGCAGGTCAAGGTAAATTCCATCCAACGGCAGCGCCGCTTCTATTTGATCGAGAATCCGTCCAGAAATATCATCGAAAGCAGCGTCTTCTACCAAACCGCCTGGCTCTGCACTCGCCCATAAAATGGGTACAACTTCATACCGACCCTTTGCAAAGTTCAGGAATCCGCCAAGTGGAAGATTCATACTGGGAAAGACATCAAATATTGCGTGACCCGAGGTTAGTCCCGGCCAACCGTCTTCCCTTTCGAAATCAAACAGAGTGGTTGGATAAGGTGAGAACCGGTTGGTCTCGTGTTGAAAGCCTGCTACCGCTATTTTCATCAAGTGTTAACTCCCGTTATATGGGTCCTAAACTCAGTAACTTACATTCCATGCATACCGACCTGGAGCGGTACAACATCCAAAGCAACCGCAACACCTAGTGCACAAAGAGCAGTTCCTGACACCACTCTCAGCCAAGCCTGAAATTTGATGTTTTCCAACTGCTTCGCCAACACACCCATTGCAAAGAGCATCGGCAGTGTACCAATTCCAAATGCTGTCATCGTCAGCCCACCATTAACTGGGTCAGCTGTACTGGCAGCCAGTACTAAAGTTGAATAAACCAGTCCGCAGGGAATCCAACCCCACAACAGGCCACCGATGATCGCATGTTTAAGCGCTTTTGGTGGGACAATCTTTGCAAATATCGGCACAATTTTCTGCCACAATCGGCCGCCAGCCGTCTCAACTACACTCAGCAGATTCCACCACTGAGCAACATGGCCCCCAAGGATTACGAGAAAAATCCCTGCGATCATTGAGCCGACCACGTGGGCCCGATGAATAGGGAACAGGCTGCTGATTTGTGCGGTTATGCCACCCGCCAGTATCCCTGCAATGGTGTAACTCAGAATACGCCCGAAATGATAATTGACCCAGTAAGTAGCAGCGCGCCACCTAGGACTCTTCAAGGAAGCGGAAATCACGCCAACCAGACCACCACACATCACGACACAGTGTACTGATCCGACAAATCCGGCAATAAAGCCGGATACGATGATCAGTTCATCGAGCTGCATTGACAACTCGAACAGGATTCAGGACAAATCCGTCTTTGTCTGGATGGAATAAATTGCCCTCGAGTCGCCATTTTTCAGTCCCTGTGACCACGTTCCATTTCCCGTATCGAAGCGCGGGAACTGGCGCAAAATAGGTACCCGAGCCTTTGTGCTCCAGTTTCACAACGACATCACGGTTCGATACGGTAGGATGGTAAAACCCCAACTCCAATAATGCAGGCCAGACTTCAGCGGCATCACCTGACATTTCGACCAGCAATTGTTTACCATCAAGTCGTACGGAAGCCTTAAGATTGCCCTCATCTGCATATCGATCACGAGCCAGATCACGGTTAATCTCAAGCCCCCTTTTGTAATAGTCGTCCACGACCACACCATCAAAGGTTTTGACCGATATCCAAACAATCGATAAAGTGAAAACGATCGAAAACAGCGGAATTCCGATGACCAGCCAGACAATCGGAATTTGGTACCAACGCGACTGCTTTCCAGTGTTTCGCATGTTCAGTTACACCCTAGGCTGCTGAACCATTTGATTGATTTCTTCCAACACCTGGGCACAGACTAGTTCGTCTCTGAAATATCGTTCGTCAATACGCAGTTTGATCACTTACCACTCAAGAATCTGGTTGTACTTGTCGCCGCAATTCTCGGGTTGTCTACAGCTTCGATTCGAACAACCATATCCCGACTCCCTGAAAAGTCAACGTCCGCACGCACAGTCAGAGTGACATCCGAAACACCGCCAGATGGCACAGACAATTGTTCTTCATCGACATAGATCTGCGGATCTTCCAAGCCCTCAATTGCGATGACAAAACGATGATCGCTCTCATCCTTGTTCAAAATGCGCGCAATATAGACGTTCTCAATACCACCAACCACCTCTCGGTATAGCACGTTGCGATCCCGGAGAATGTCAATTTCAACCAGATCCTTGGTCAGTAAGCCATACGAAACTCCAGATACCAAAATCATTAGTATCAGACTGTAAACGACACTACGCGGCCGGATGATTCGCGATGGTTTGTTGTTCAATAGATTCTCAGTCGTATAGCGAATCAACCCTTTCGGATAGTTCATTTTTTCCATGATGCCATCACAGGCATCCACACATGCAGCACAGCCGATGCACTCATACTGCAAACCATCGCGAATGTCTATTCCAGTTGGACAGACCTGGACGCACATCTTACAGTTGATGCAGTCGCCTAGCCCCTGTGTACGAGGATCGATGCCCCGTTGCCGCCCACCGCGTGGTTCACCACGAGATGTATCGTAGGAAATGATGAGCGTGTCCGGATCAAACATTGCACTTTGAAAACGTGCATACGGGCACATGTAAAGGCAAACCTGTTCACGCATCCAACCAGCATTCACGTAAGTTGCAGTGGTGAAAAAGAAGACCCAAAACAACGGCCATGGGTGCAGACTCAAGCCGATTAATTCCAAACAGAGCTCGTCAATGGGTTTGAAGTAGCCAACAAAGGTAATCGCGGTAACGATCGATACGGCCAGCCACCCCGCGTGCTTGACTGACTTTCGCCATACTTTGTTGAACGACAGACCACTGCGATCTAGTTTCATCTGTTGAGGCCGATCACCTTCGATCCTTCTTTCAATCCACAGGAAGACTTCAGTCCATACCGTTTGTGGGCACGCATAACCGCACCACAGCCGCCCGGCAACTGCTGTAAACAAAAATAGCGCAATTCCCAGGATGACCAGTAAAGCGGCCAGAAAGTAAAGTTCCTGTGGCCATATGACAAAATTGAAGATAAAGAACTTTCTGCCAGGAAGATCAAACAGCACTGCCTGTCTGCCGTCCCAGTTCAGCCACGGGATCACATAGTAGAGGCCTAGAAGTCCAACGACTCCAGTCAAACGGAAAAAAGCAAACTTGCCGTGAACTTCGCGAGGGTAGATCTTCTCGTGATGAAGATACAGTTGATGTTCCGACTCAGCCATAAATCGCAATCCTTATGATTGTCAAAATCCAGGGACGAGGTACCCCGTGATTATTGATCCCTGTAACTGGGAATGACGGTAAAACGGAAAGTCAGTCAGAAATGCTGAGCACGTAACCGGCCAGCAGTTTAGATTTTGTTTTGCCGAGAATGTTCCGATACGCTGGCATCTGATTGGTTACCCCATTGGCGATGACATCGACAATCTGCTCAAAGGAACCACCATGTACCCAGATCCGATCAGTCAAATTCATCCCGCCGAGCAATGGATTACCCTTGCCATCGATACCGTGACAAGCTGCACAAATTGTCTTGTATTTGGCTTCACCGCGTTTAGCGCTGTCGACGTTTACGACTTCTCCACTTAGCTGCAATACATAGTTGGCAACGTCTTCACTCGCTTCCCGACCACCGAGGACGGATTCCCAGCCTGGCATAACACCGTAGCGCCCATCCAAAATCGTAGTCAGTATGGCATCAGGCGAACTGTCATAAATCCAATCATCATCACGCAAATTGGGGATTCCGGGTGCCCCCCTGGCGTCTGAACCGTGACATAGTGCACAATTTTGTGAAAACAGTCTTGCCGCAGTTTTCATGGCTTGCGGATTTTTTGCCAATTCACTTGGTGTAGACTGTCCATACGCTTCCATCGTTTCAGCATAGGCCTGGTTTGCATCTGAAATTTCAGCTTCGTACTGCCCAAGCTGAGTCCAATTCAGGAAACCACCGTTCGGCAACATGCCTGGATACAGAACCAGGTATACCGCACCGAATACAACGGTCAGATACAGCAAGTACAGCCACCATGCCGGCAGCGGATTGTCATACTCCGTCAGATCTTCATCCCACACATGACCGGTCGTCTCATTCGCTGCTGACCCTGTGTGTCGATTTTGGTAGGCAAGTACCACGACAAACAGTAGACTTAACACCGTACCAATCAGGATCAGGTAAATCCAGAATTGACTTGTGAAATCCATGTTCTAGTCCACAGTCCGTCTCGGTTTTTCCAGGTCATCTTCAAGCGGAATCTGTGCTGCGTCCTGAAACCTGGATTTCTGCTTACCGCTCCACGCCCAGACGACGATGACGACGAATGTAGTCAGCAACAGCATCGTCCAGATGATATGAACCCAAACCATGGCTAATTGCGCGCACTCAAGATCGTACCAAGACTTTGAAGATATGCAATCATGGCATCCATCTCGGTTTTATTTTCAAGCATCTCTGGAGCCCCTTCAATGTCTGCATCGCTATATGGATGCCCTAGCTTTCTCAGCGTTTGCATATTGGCGACCGTTGCCTCAATGTTCACCATTCGTTTTTCGAGCCACGGGTATCCTGGCATAATCGATTCTGGAACAACTGCCCGCGGATCGATCAGATGCAAGTGGTGCCATTCATCACTATATCGCCCGCCTACGCGCGCGAGATCCGGTCCGGTGCGCTTAGACCCCCACTGAAAGGGGCGCTCATAAACAAACTCACCAGCAACGGAGTAATGTCCATAACGTTCTGTTTCGGCTCTCAACGGCCGAATCATCTGCGAGTGACAGGAAACACACTGCTCGCGAATATAGACATCGCGACCTGCCAGCACGAGTGCAGAATGAGGCGTCAATCCTTCAATTGGCTGAGTGGTTGAAACTTGAAAAAAGAGCGGCACGATCTGAATGATTCCGCCAATGCTGGCCAAAATCAATATGAACACGATCATTAATCCGATGTTCTTTTCGCTAGCTGAAAACATGACCGCTATTCCTGCTCAAACCGGTTTAGGAATGGGTGCTTCAACAGCACTGCCAGCCTGTACTGTTTTCCAAAGGTTGTATGCCATCAGCAACATGCCAAGCAGAAACAGAGCACCGCCAATAAATCTAATGACATAAAACGGTGCCATGGCCTGCACACTTTCAACAAAACTGTAGGTCAGAGTGCCGTCCTGATTGACAGCTCGCCACATCAGCCCCTGCGTAATGCCAGAAACCCACATGGATGTGGCATACAGCAAAATGCCAAAACATGCGACCCAAAAGTGTGTTTCCGCTAACTTCAGGCTATACAGAGTCTGACCGTAGAGTCGCGGAATCAGGTAGTACATTGCGCCAATCGATATCAGCGCCACCCATCCCAAGGCGCCTGCATGTACATGTCCAATCGTCCAGTCGGTGTAGTGGGATAGTGAATTGACGGTTTTTATTGACATCATCGGTCCTTCAAAAGTCGCCATCCCATAGAATGAAATTGAAACGATCAAAAACTTCAAAATCGGATCAGTTCGTAGTTTTTCCCAAGCGCCAGACAGTGTCATGATGCCGTTAATCATGCCACCCCAGGACGGAGCCAGAAGAATTAATGAGAAAACCATGCCGAGCGACTGTGCCCAGTCCGGCAACGCTGTATAGTGCAGATGATGCGGACCTGCCCAGATATAGGTGAATGTCAGTGCCCAAAAGTGAACCACCGACAGACGGTACGAATAGATTGGTCGATTCGCCTGCTTGGGGACAAAGTAATACATGATTCCAAGAAAACCGGCAGTCAGGAAAAAGCCTACAGCATTGTGGCCATACCACCACTGAATCATGGCATCCTGTACCCCGGCGTACGCGGAGTAAGACTTCAGGAATGATGCGGGCAGTGCCGCACTGTTAACAACGTGCAGCATGGCAACTGCCAGGATGAATGCCGCAAAAAACCAGTTAGCAACATAAATGTGTTGAATTTTGCGACGCATGATTGTGCCGAAAAACACGATTGCATATACCACCCAGACAACCGTGATCAGAACATCGATTGGCCATTCCAGTTCGGCATACTCTTTGGTGGTTGTAATACCAAGCGGGAGTGTAATTGCCGCCAGCACTATTACTGCTTGCCAGCCCCAGAAAGTAAAAGCCGCCAAGCCATCGCTAATCAGGCGAACATGGCAGGTGCGTTGAACAACGTAGTAGGAGGTGGCAAATAGCGCACAGCCGCCGAAAGCAAAAATCACCGCGTTTGTGTGCAGCGGTCGCAACCGACCGTAGGTCAACCAGGCAATATCTAAATTGAGCGCCGGCCAAACCAGTTGCGCAGCGATAACTACACCGACCAGCATGCCAACAATACCCCAAACGACAGTCATAATCGCAAACTGTCGAACAACTTTGTAGTTGTAGGTTGTTTGGTCAGCGGCCATTCAATGTTACCAATAAATCATGAATCCGGGGCCGATTCCAAGTCCCCAAAGCGTCACTGTGGCGGCCAGTACACCGACCAATGCCACCAGACAAACCGCAAGAATCGCACTGGCCATCAGAAAGGCGCGCTCGCGGGGCAATTCCATCATAATTTCCGTACCGGAATACAGCAGGTATATTGAATATGCCAGTGCTGGCAAACCAATCAGATAATTCAACCACAACGCGGGATATAACTGAACCACACCGACCAGCAACAGCGGTGTCGCTGGGTATGCTGCCAAGTTCACGCATCGGCTGACTGAACAATTGGTCCCGTAAGTGATATTCATCCAGTGAATTATTCTTCCGAGCATATAAATGCTGACAAGAATGACCAGATAGTAAATAACAGAGATGGGTAAAGCGCTACTTTCTGTCAACCGAACAGGGTCGGCATAACCGATCGTCCAGCCGACTCGAGTCGTTCCAAAATAAGCGCAGACAGGTGGGATAAGTCCAAGAATTGCCGTGTGACCGAGCAGAACAGCAACGGTTCCCCGATCATCGTCTTTGATTTTAGACCACGTTTTTTGTGGGTTAAACAGCAGTCCTATACTTCGACTTACCGACATTGGGCTATAGCAATTTCGTAATATGAACTTCTGCTCATATGATACATGTTTTCCTTTGTTGCTGTAAATTATATTGCGGTGCAACATAATTAATTTGAGCTTCCATGACCGCTCTTTCGAATGTGCTCTAAACCTCTTGAAATCATATGACTGACTGTTATCACTGCGGCAACACCATTCGTTCAGACCGTACGGTTGGACGTGAAATTGATGGCGTCAGTCACTTGATGTGTTGTGAAGGCTGCGCAACGGTTGCCGCAATTGTGCACGAGAGTGGGCTTGAAGCCTACTACAGAAAGCGTACGGCACTGCCGCCCCCAGTCGACGAGTCGAATGAAACTTTGCCACAGACTTTTTCTGAAATTCTTGATGATGAAGGCATTCAACAACATTATGTTGATTCCGACGGTGAACAAAGTACAACGGCCTTTATCGTTCACAACATTCATTGCCCAACCTGTGTTTGGCTAATTGAAAGCCACCTGGCCTCTCAGCCTGGCGTAGTCGATGTAAAACTCAATTATCGAACTCAAAAACTAAAGGTTTCATGGCGCTCAAGTGAGATTTCGCTTTCCGAAATAGTCAGCCGCACTCAGAGCCTTGGCTATGGACTTGTGCCATACAGCAGCACCGCTATTTCAGAAATGGTTAATTCTCAGCACCAAGATCTTCTCAAACGCATGGGTGTTGCCGGTGTCTTTGGAATGCAGATTATGGTCATTGCCGTTGCACTCTATTCAAGTGCGTGGACATCTATTCAAAGTGAATATGAGGAACTGTTTCGCCGCCTCAGTCTGCTGTTTGTACTGCCCGTACTGTTTTATTCTGCTGCACCGATTCTCGCTGGTGCCTGGCGCGATCTGAAACAGCGAACAGCAACGATGGACGTTCCCATCGCATTGGGACTTATCATCGCGTTCTTCGCGAGTCTTACAGCGACACTCTCTGGATCTGGAGAAATTTACTACGACAGCATTGCGATGTTTGTATTCATCCAGTTAATTGCCAGATTTCTGGAGAAGGGCGCTTATCGTCGAATGACAGACCGAATCACCAGTTTAAGTGCCTCTACACCAAACCATGCCAACCGTCTGGTCGACCCGGACCAGGTGCATTCCGCTGTTGTGGTTCCAGCACTGCGTCTTGTGGCTGGTGACTTTGTACTGATCAAGCCCGGAGAGGCAATTCCTGCAGATGGCGAAATCGTATCGGGGTCAACAGATGTGGATGAAGCACTTCTGACAGGTGAGTCAAACGTGGTACATCGAACTATCGGAGATGCAGTTTTCGGCGGATCAATTAATGTCAGCAGTGCTGTTGTGGTTCGAGTTACACGGCCTAGTGCAGAATCGGCACTTGCCTCAATCGTCAAGCTGCTGGAAGATTCAATGTCAGGAAAACCTTCCAACACACGACTGACCGATCAAATTGCCGGATACTTTTCAGCGACCGTGGTGATGATTGCGTTATGCGTTGGTGTATTTTGGTACTGGTCCGGCGATACCAACTGGCTCTCTTATCCGATTGCAGTACTGGTCGTCGCGTGCCCCTGTGCTCTGGCGCTTGCTGTACCAACAGCCCTGACCGCAGCGGTAAATTCAGCTGCAAAGCGCAATATTCTGATTGCTCACCCTGATGCGGTGCAAGCCCTCGCCAAAGTCAACACCTTTCTGTTTGACAAAACCGGTACGCTGACCCAAAGCCAGGCACGTTTGATAAGGACCGATATTTTTGGTCAATTGAGTCGGTCTGAAGCACACGACGTGGCCGCTTTGCTTTCTGCTTTTTCTGACCACCCTATTTGCCGCGCTTTGGCTAGTAGCCTCGAAAGTGAAGGGACAGAAGTAGTTGAGGTGGACATTGAGCATGGTGGTGGCATTGCTGGATGCGTCAATGAAAAACGATATTACCTGGGTTCGCGATCGTACATCGCTTCAAAGCTTCCGGGTGCCATTGACAAAATTTCAGAACCATCGGATCAGGTTGGATTGATCGCCTATTTGAGCGATGACACCGGTGTCTTGGCCAAATTTCATTTTGACAACCCGTTAAGGGGTGATGCATTACGTTTGATCGGTCGGATAAAGGAATTGCCGGCCAAACTTGCGCTGGTAACTGGAGACCGACAGTCCGAGGCAGAACGGGTTGCCAGAGAGTTAAACATTGCTGAGGTTCACTGGGGCTGTTCACCGAAGGGTAAACTGAACATCATTCGCAGTCATCAGAATCTTGGGGAGTGTGTTGCGATGGTAGGCGACGGAATTAATGATACGCCGACTCTGGCAATTGCTAATGTTTCGGTTGCGCCAGCGCGCGCTCAACAAATTGCAAAAGCGAATGCTGATGTACTACTACTTGATGACCGACTGGAATTGCTGGCAACGGCACGAAACCTCGCTGAATTTTCTGTCAAAGTGATGCGCAACAACACGGTTTGGGCAATCGCGTACAATTTAATTGGTATATCACTGGCGGCTGCGGGATTTGTCCCGCCACTTGCCGCTGCGATCGGCATGTCAGTCAGTTCTATCCTGGTTGTTGGCAATTCACTCAGGATAACTGCGTATGAACACGTTAACACTTGATCAAGCAATGGAAGGGACTTATCTACTTAACTACACACCGTAAAACTTAGTGTGCCGCCAAGTTCTTTTTGACGTTTCACTGAAAGACTCCGTCCTTCTCCGCGTCCGTTTATTCTCTCCCCAATCCCCAAAGCGAGTATGTTCTTTGCAGCATTGACGTCTGCATTGTCCGAATGACCGCAGCCAACGCATCTGAATCCGGTAGCGAACGGCGCGATAATCTGTCTTGGTGGGTGCTGTCATCCGTGCAACTGAAGTATTGAGTCCTGTGGTTCAACCTGGAGATACCATTATCTAAGTGAGGTGGCTCACAGCGTGAGCCTGGCATGAAAATATTCTTCAATTCACCTGTTCTGAGCTCATGCGATATATTGAATGCAGACATGGGAAAACTGCTAATGAGGTTTTCGCGAAAATCCACCGGCCAAACGACGCACCTTCAGTTCCCATTTGGATGGTCGATTTGGCGTTGTGTAATTAAGTATGTAAGTCCCCAATGGAAATACTGTACCTGCTGCTTCCACTAACGATTATCGTGTCGATTGTAATCGCCGCATTCTTTCTCTGGTCAGTCAAGAGCGGTCAATACGAAGATCTGGACCGCGAGCCGATGCGGGTTCTGATGGATGACGATCAGGTCGAATCAGCGGTTTCAAAGAAGGTCGATTCATGAATTTGATGACATCTCAAGACTACTGCGAATCACTTCGAGAATACAACCCGACAGTCTTTGTTCGTGGCGACCGTGTCGAGTCTGTCGCTGATCATCCTCAACTGGTTCCGGGAGTCAATGCCATCGGTATGACCTATGACTTTGCCAGACTTACAGAACACCGCGCGTATGCGCTCGCCGAACAACACACATCAGGCCGCACGGTTAACCGTTTTGTCCACATCAATCGGGATACGGAAGATCTGCTGTCAAAGCTGGAGTATGTTCGTGCACTTTGCCAGTTAACTGGATGTGCAATGCGCTACCTGACCATGGACGGCCTTAATGCACTGTATCAGTCAACCTATCAAATTGACTCCACATGCAATACGGAATACAGTTCGCGGCTCATCGAACAAATGCACCGCATTCAGGACAACGATCTCACCGTCGGAATCGCCATGACGGATGCCAAGGGAGACCGTTCTCTCAGACCAAACGAACAGCCAAAACCTGACAGTCACGTGCGAATTGTTGCACGTCGGCCTGACGGTATAGAAATATCTGGAGTCAAGGCGATCGTTACCGCGGCACCCTATGTGCACGAACTGTTTGTACTACCGGGCCGTAACATGAAACGGGAAGATAAGGATTTTGCGGTAGCCTGCCAAGTGCCTATTGATGCGCAGGGTCTGACTATCATTGCGCGCCCAGCGGGAAGACCCGGAGATACTGCCGCTCAATTTTCCAGTCGTTTTGGCCAATCGACGGGAGTCTGTGTTTTTGAGAATGTCTTTGTTCCCTATGATCGAGTTTATATGTGTGGAGAGTGGGAACACTCGGAACATCTTACCAAAACCTATGCGAACCACCACCGGCACACTTGCATTGGAGCACGTGCCGGCTTTGGTGATCTGCTGATCGGTGCGTCCGCAATGATGATCGAAACCAACGGGCTTGATGTGGAGGCCGAGCCCCATTTACGTGAGGCGATGGTAGAGCTGATCAAGACAGTTGAGAGCTTTTATGCATGTGGCGTTTCTGCTTCGGTTTATGGCAAAACCACCGATGTCGGAAATTACGAACCGGATGCTGTGTACTCAAATCTTGGCAAACTGCTATTGGCACACTCCATCTACGACATGCACCGAATTGCCAATACAGTCTCGGGCGGACTGATTGTTGCGCTTCCGCATCCCGAAGAGGACCACAATCCGGACACCATGGACAAGCTGGACACACTGATGTCAGCCAGCGCGGACATACCGCCTCACAGGCGCGCGGCCGTTGCCCGATTAATTGAGGACTTAACCGCCTCTCATTCAGGTGCCTGGTACTCAGTCATCAGCGTACACGGCGGAGGTTCCCCCGAGGCGCTGAAGAAGGAAATATTTCGAAATTATCCCGTTGGCGATAAGGCTGATCTAGTTGAACGATTGATCGAAAGGGGGCTGCATAAAGACTCTCCAGGTGTAACGCCACAGCCAGGTCAATGTTGCGACACTGGTTGCGAGCCACCCAGGCAAACTACGTTACCAAAACGCGAACGGATACACTAGACAGTCGTTGATTGAGTTTAACAGGGCGAATTTTTTTCACTACTCAGTTCGCTTAGTTGGTGGCGAACCTCGCTCCGCAGAAGTTCTGAAATCTGCAAGTCTCCAAATCCTAATTCGTTGGCCTCGGCAAAGAGTTTCAACGCGGCATCGCCCAGAACAGCCTGGGAAATTGATTCGCCGAGTTCGGCAATATAACTAGAGTCCTTGAGGGCGTTTCTCACTGTAAATACATAGCCGCCGTAGTCATCGTCTTCCAGAATACTACCGATCATTCGCTCTAGCGCCATAGAGTTTGAAGATCCCTGGCGGATGATTTCGTAAAATTTGGCCCAATCAACTTCCAATGAATCTGCAGCGTGGAAGGTTTCGGTTATGAGCCGAACCATACCGAGGACGAGGTAGTTGCTGATCAATTTTGCACTGCTACCGGACCCAACTGGACCAAAATGCTGTACTGATGCGCAAAAATTTTTGAGTAGCGGTTCGACTCGCTCAAATGTCTGATTGCTGCAACCGACAAATGCCCCCAGTTCGCCAGCCGCAGCCTGGACTTTACCACCAGCTAGCGGCGCTTCAGCAAACTGAATTCCTCTTGAACCAAGTCTTTCGGCCAACTGAAGTGATTGACGTACCGATGATGTTCCTGTATCAACAACTAGGTAGCGTTCATCCAACTCATACCAGATTTCATTAATAGTCTCTTCCACGACATTGGAATTTGGAAGACATAAGATGACATATTCACTGGCCTTGGCAGCGTCAGATTTCGACTGATGAAGTGTTGCACCAAGTGCGGCTAGTCGATCAGTTGCTTCGCGACTTCGATGTACAGTAATGTTGACCGTATAGCCTGCTCGGAGCAGGTTCGCGGCAACCCCCTCACCCATTGCTCCAAGGCCGAAGAATGCAATCCTTTCCATAGCAGAATAAATTTAGATGGTCCAACCGCCGTCAACAACGAAAAATTGCCCGGTTGCCACCTTTGACTCATCCGATGCGAGGTAAACGACAATTGGAGCAATATCTTCTGGATGGGCCATCTTTCCGGTGGGCTGGCGTGCCAACACCTCTTCGTAAGCTTTGTCATAGTCTCCTCTGGCCCGTAAGCGTCCTTTCAGCGATGGAGTTAACACGGTGCCTGGACAAACTGCATTGCATCGAATGCCCTGTTTGACATGATCTCGTGCAATTGCCTTAGTCAGTCCCATTACAGCGCCTTTCGTCGCACTGTAGACAGCGCGGCTTACCGCTCCTGTAACTGCGGACGCTACACTGGCCATATTGATGATCGAGCCGCCACCATTTTCAATCATCTGAGGCAAAAATGTTTCGATCACCCGGGCATGACTTCGCACATTGATTGCGAAAGACAGGTCCCACACTTCGTCATCGGCATCCATAATTGTTCCGTCGTGGACGTAACCGGCGCAATTGAACAATACATCAGGAACCGGAACAATCTTGGGCAGTGCCGATATCGCCTTGGAGTCGGTTACATCGAGTTCAATAACGCTTATGTTGCTGCTTTCTTCTGCCAGACTATCCAGTGAAGGTCGATGAATATCAGATGCATACACGCGCGCACCTTCACTTGCCATTGCGATTGCACTAGCACGGCCGATGCCCATTCCAGCAGCTGTCATAAATACGGTTTTGTTCGCCAATCTTCCCATTGATTACGCTCCGGTGTCAGGTAGTCCCCTAAAGTTAGTACGATATTATCAATGATGGGTGAATGTTGACAAATATCGACATTAGTTAAAATGTGCGCATTCTAGTCGTCTACAGCTTTCATCAGTAGAAACCCTTCTTTCACTTTACATTGGATCCTAATTTACGATGCGCTGGTCTAAATCCGTAACCATGGTTGAAGCACATGCCGAAGGAGAAGTCGGCCGGGTTGTAACGGGAGGCATATTGGATGTGCCGGGTGAAACAATGGTCGACAAGCTTGGCTATATGAACGGTGATGGCGATGCGCTTCGAAGATTTCTGGTGTTTGAACCGCGCGGCTATGCACAGATGAGTACAGTTCTGTGCCTGCCCCCGACAAAGTCTGAAGCACATGCAGGCATGATTGTATTGCAGGGTGACAAGGCACATGCGATGTCCGGCTCCAACGCAATTTGTTCCGTGACTGTGCTGCTCGAAACTGGAATCTTAGAGATGCACGAACCTGAGACCACTGTTGTGTTAGACACACCAGCCGGTCTTGTGAGCACAACAGCCGAATGTTCAAATGGCAAGTGTGTCAACGTAGAGATGGAAATGCCACCTTGTTATGTCGATGCACTAGATACTGTAGTCAACGTGCCAGGAATTGGCCAAATTAAACTCAGCATCGCTTTCGGTGGGATTTTCTATGCGCTGGTTGATCCGTCAGAGTTTGGCCTGACCATTGAACCCAATTCGGCAAGAGCGCTAGTTGAGGCCGGTAGCAGTGTACAGAGGTGTGCCAATCAGCAACTTCAGATTGTCCATCCTGAACACCCTGAATTGAATGGACTTTCTTACGTGATGTTCATGTCAACGATGAAAGACGGCACCTTGAAAAGTGCAACCATTCTACCGCCTGGAAGAGTTGATCGTTCGCCTTGCGGGACCGGTAATTCAGCGCGAATGGCGCTTATGCATGCGCGCGGGGAGGTTCAACCTGGCGATACCTTTCGTGCACTTTCCATTATTGACAGCCGTTTTGAAGTGGAGCTAAAGAGAACGACCGAGGTTTACGGAAGACCAGCGGTTGTCCCTGGCATAAAGGGACGGGGATGGATTCATGGCATTCATCAAATTGGGGTTGACCCATCTGATCCCTATCCTCTAGGTTACTGTCTTTCGGATTGCTGGGGAGATGGCCTAGATTTGTTGAACTAGAACTTGCTACGAGAAAGGAAGTGACTTGGTATGTTGAAACGTCATGGCCCAGATCACTTTTCTCGATGCTTGGGGTCGGGACGTATACCCCACCACATCGCAGCGAGCGTAGCGATGCCAAATACTGCAAATGCGCAAGCTAGAAAATTGACCGTTCCGTCGAAGAATTGTCCTGCGATGCCACCAAGTGTCACAGATACCAGAACTGCCATTGCTGACGTCAGTGCAGCACCGATTCCAGCTACATAACCGAGAGGTTCCATAGTGAGTGCGTTGAGATTACCAAATATCGTACCCATCAGAAAGAACAGCACACCTAAATAACCGGTAAAGAGCCAAAGCGGTGGCAGACTGTCAAAGGTTACAAAGCCAGCAAAAGCAGCAAAGGATATAACGGACACAGCGAGCGTCGAGAATTTAGAGATTTGATGCATTCCCCAAGCCCGAAGCAGTCGGTCATTGACTAGTGCACCAAGTCCAATTGCAAGTGCAAGTGCACCGAAGTATGCGGGAAAGAGCTTGCCGGTATCATACGCCTCCTGGAAAACCTGCTGCGCAGTACTCAGATACGCAACAAATGGTGCAAAAATAAATCCGGTTGCAAGAGCGTACCCTAGCGCCTGTCGGGTGCGCAACACGACGGCGACGGAACGAATGACCGCTCGCGGTGCTACTGAAAGCCGATTCTCAACCGCAAGGGTTTCCGGCTGACGGAAGAAGAACCAGATGAAAACAATCACGGCCAGTGTAAGAAACGTCGCGAAAATCAAACGCCAGTCACCCATTAAAAGAATCGTTTGTCCAAGTAGTGGTGCTATGGCCGGAACCAGTATGAAAATCGCCATAGCGAAGGACATGATCCGCGCCATCTGCTGTCCGCTAAACTGGTCGCGGACCAGAGCCATGGTTACAATCCGTGGACTGGCTGCGCCGACACCCTGAAGAATGCGACCTGTGATCATTGTCTCAAATGACGATGCAATAATACTGACTACGCAGCCGACCATGAAGATTAAGAGGCCGATAATGATTGCTGGTTTCCTGCCTATGCGGTCTGATAATGGACCAAACAGCAACTGCCCGAGACTTAGGCCAACAAACAACGCTGTGATTACAAACTGAGCTTCATTTCGGTGCTGTGCCCCTAAATCCCGGCCGATTTCTGGAAGTGCAGGCAACATAGCGTCGACACTCAGTGCAACCAACGACATCAGGATTGCAATGAGTGGAACAAACTCCCCGGTTCGAAGTTTTTTCGGTGATGAACGAAGCATAGAATTCGATTCTCAGCTAGCAACTACGGTGTTAGCAATCCTCATTTCTGGGCTACGGATGATGTAACCGGCAAGCTGTTGATTTCGGAAGTTCGGATTAACCAACTCGCACAACAGATCAAATTGGCGCGTATCAGAAACTTGTTATGTCCAATGACCATGGGAGGCGATCAAAATCAAACTGTTGCTCACTCTGTGAAATGCGCATAGCAGTATAACCCGCGTCTAGTGTGCTTTCCGATCAGACGGCACCAGTTGCTTCAGTTAACAGAAGATTTTTTGAGCCAACCGAAATCGCCAGAGTAATTGCAGTTAGAGCGGATATGGATCCTTCGAATATTGGATAGCCAGATTATGGCTACCAGGTTTCAGTACCACGCTCTGAAGTAGTGCAGGAAAGTGTGTGCTGAGTACGAAAAAGTGGTTATCAAACTGATGGTTGCGGTAAAGGGTTTAATCTACTGTATCGTTCTCAGGCAATTGAAATATTGAAGACTAATTTAATCACACAGAGGTAATCAACTATCCTGTTGGATCAAATTCAGGTTCATCGTCTTCCTCTTCTTTTTTGATTTTCTTCTTGTAAGTCAGCTTCGAAAAGTAAAGACCAATCTCAAACAATAACCACACCGGAATTGCCAGCATCGTCTGGGAAAATACATCTGGGGGTGTAAGAAACATACCAACTACGAAAGCACCGACAATGATGTAAGGACGTTTCTTGCTCAGGCTTTCAGGCGTCATTGCCCCTGCCTTAACCAATAAAACCGTTGCGATTGGTACCTCGAAAGCGATACCGAACGCGAAAAACAGTTTCAGAACAAAACTCAGATATGAATTAATGTCGGTCATGACCTCAACGCCTTCTGGCGCTGTTCCCGTAAAAAAAGCAAAAATGACAGGAAAAACGACGAAGTAAGCAAAAGCCACACCAAGGTAAAACAAAAGGCTGCTTGAAACCAGCAGCGGTAATACTGTTTTCTGTTCGTGCTTGTAGAGACCCGGCGCAACAAATGCCCACATCTGGTACAGCAGATAAGGAATAGCCACACCAAAAGCAAAAGCGAAGGCAAACTTAAACGGTACGAAAAACGGCCCGTGCGGTTCGGTGGATATCATGCTGTTGCCTTCTGGCAATGCTGCCATCAGCGGTGCTGCAAGCTGCTCATAGAGTGTGTTGGCAAACGGTGCACAAATGATAAAAATACCTATTACCGCGATGACACAGCGCATCAGACGCTGTCGCAGCTCAACTAGGTGCGAGATAAATGTAGTTCCAGTTGCGTTTGGGTCGCTTGCGCTTTTTGACATTCTACGCGACCGTATTTGTTTGCTCAGCAGTCGATTCTTCAGCTACAACTGGCTTCAGTTTCTTAGGCTTTTTTGGTTTAGGTTTTTCGGTAGCTGAACTGGCTTTGGAGGTTTTAGTGGCCTTTACTGCAGGCTCGGATTTTTCATTTTTGTCAGCCTGTTTGGGTGAATCTGCCACCTTTTTAGGTTTGGATGATTTGGCTGTTGCCTCAGGCTCATCAGTTATTTTTTCGTTCAGCGTCTCAGTTGTCTCCTCCAGTGCGGACTTCGCCTCTTCAATGTCCTTCTTGATTGAAGCTTCTTCAAACACCTCTTTCGATTCCTCAACCGTATGCTTCACCTCATCCTTAATCTTTTTCAAGTCAGTAGCGTCAAGTTCGCGGTCGATATCTCGTTTGACCTCAGCCAGCATACGCCGAGCTTTACCCACCCAAAGACCAATTGAGCGAGCCGCGCGCGGCAATCGCTCTGGCCCCAGAATGAGCAAGCCGATCAGGGCTATTATTGCAATTTCCCAAAAACCGATATCAAACATCCGAATACCACTCCGGTCCGAGTCGATTCAGAATTCAAGCGTTTTCTTTTTTGGCTTCGACTTCGACTTCGCCTTCTTTCAGTGCTTCCTGGCCTCCATCCGCAAGCGCTTCGGAAGCGTCGCCTTCACCTTCTGCAGTCTCATCCTTTACCGATTTTTTGAAACCTTTAATTGCAGTACCGAGATCACCACCCATTCCGCGCAGTTTCTTTGTGCCAAACAGCAACACCACGATCACCAAAATGATCAGCAGTTGCCATATGCTAATTCCACCAGGACCAAACATCCTACCTCCTCGTAATTACTAATTCTGAAATAATGAATTCATTAAATGATTAAAGTCAATTGCAAATCCACTAGCGAAATTTTTTCTCTTCGATACCAGAAATGCCAAACCGCCGGCCTAATTCATTGAGTACGTCGCTATGATTGCAATTGAAGTATGACAATAACACCAGACTGTGAAACCACAAGTCTGCAGTCTCATATATTACTTGATTCACATCCTTAGAACAGGCTGCCTCTACAGTTTCCTGTGCTTCTTCAGTGACTTTATCAGTAATTGCGGACAATCCTTTCGAATGCAAGAGCGCGACATAGGATTCATCAACGTTCGCCTGCTTGCGATTCTCAATCACCTCATCAAGCGCGGTAAGAATGTTTGATTGCATTTGCATTATTCGACAACTTTCAGGATTTATAGATTTCTTCCGGCGATTTCAATACAGGTTCCACCTCTTCCCACTTATTATTCACCAGTTTCCGATAAAAACACGATCGACGCCCTGTGTGACAAGCAATTCCACCTTTCTGTTCAACCTGAAGTACGATTGTATCGGAGTCGCAATCAATTAGAAGCTCGCTTACCGTTTGCACATGACCGGACTCCTCGCCTTTGCGCCACAGTTTTTGGCGCGATCTCGACCAGTAGACTGCGCGCCCTTCCTCTACTGTCGCCTGCAAGGCGGCCGCATTCATCCACGCAACCATTAATACCTGACCCGTCTCAGAGTCTTGAGCTACCGCGGGTAAAAGCCCGTTGTCAGGCCATTTCAGATCTTCAAGCCAGTCGAACTTCACTTCATTCAAACTCGTCAATTATCTCGCAAACCTCAATTCCGCGCCCCTTCATGTGTTCTTTCGCTTGCGCGATTGTATACTCACCGAAGTGAAAGATACTTGCTGCAAGTACGGCATCTGCCCAACCTAACTCAATACCATCAGCCAGATGTGATAACTCACCTACCCCGCCGGAAGCGATTACAGGAACCGGAACTGCGGACGATACTGCTCTGGTCAAATCCAGGTCGAATCCAATTTTAGTGCCGTCGCGATCCATGCTGGTCAGCAATATTTCACCTGCACCAGCATCACACATACGCTTGGCCCATTCAACCGCATCAAGTCCTCGCGGTGTACGTCCGCCATGGGTGTAGACCTCCCAGGCGGGTGGGTCTGCGTCAGGTACCCGGCGGGCATCTACTGCGACTACGATACACTGTGAACCAAATCGTCCCGCAGCCTCTTCGATAAACTCGGGACGTTCTACTGCAGAAGTGTTGATCGATATTTTGTCTGCTCCAACGTTAAGAAGACTACGAATATTGTCGACAGTACGCACTCCACCACCAACAGTCAAAGGAATAAAAACTTGGTTCGCAACTGCTTCGACGATGTGCAAAATCGTCTCTCGATTGCTGGAACTCGCGGTAATATCCAAAAATGCGATCTCATCAGCACCTTGACGATCATACATACGTGCGACTTCAACCGGATCTCCAGCGTCTCGGATGTTTACAAACTTAACGCCTTTGACGACCCGGCCTTCGTCAACATCCAGACATGGAATGATTCGTTTGGCGAGCGGCATGTTAATTCAGTTTTGCAATGTCTTTCCGCAGGAAGTCATCAATCAAATTCGTTGCAGAAGCAAAGTCAAGTGTGCCTTCGTACAGCGATTTTCCTGCGATTGCACCAAATATTCCCGCTTCGCTCACTTCAAGCAGGTTTTGAATATCCGTAAGATCGCGTATGCCACCAGATGCAATCACTGGTATCTCTACGCTATTCGCCAATTCAGCAGTTGCTGAAACGTTGACACCACTTAACATTCCATCACGCTCAATATCAGTGTAAACAATGGCTACTGCACCAGCTTCTGACAATATGTTCGCTAGTTGTACGACATCGGTGTTTCGGGACGCAACCCATCCCTCGGTTGCTACAGTCTGTCCACGCACGTCGATACCCGCGATTACAGTTCCTGGAAAGCAATTTGAAATATCAGCAACAAATTCTGGTTCTTTGACTGCCCGAGTACCGATGATGACGTAATTCACACCCTCATCCAGGTAGCGTCTAACCGTCTCAAGGTTTCGAATGCCACCACCCACCTGAATATCTACCTCTGGATGGCGCTTCGCGATTTGGCCGACAATTGCTGCATTGACCGGTTCACCCTCCACGGCACCATTAAGGTCCACAACATGAATTCGTGTTGAACCCGCCTCAACCCATCGGGTTGCCTGACTGACCGGATCGTTGGAGTAGACTGTAGCGTCAGCCAGATTTCCTTGAATCAGACGTACACAGCTTCCGTCCTTAATGTCAATCGCGGGAATAAGTAGCATGAGTATGGTGATCGCAAAAGAATTGAAGTGCTAGACTTCGCCATCCCAATTAAGAAAATTGGTCAACAGTCTGAGTCCCTGTTGGCGACTTTTTTCGGGGTGGAATTGTACTGCGAAGAGATTTTCACGCGCTGCTGCGCAAGTGAACTCCAGTCCGTAATCAGCAACAGCCGCAACTTCGGAATCCCTGTCAGAATGGGCAAAGTAGGAGTGTACAAAGTAAAACCGTGTGTCTTGCGGAATACCTGACCACAGCGGGTGCTGGCTGGTCTGATGAACCATACTCCATCCCATATGCGGAATTTTGATGCGATGTCCGCAATCAAGCAAGTTGTCACTAAATCGTTCAACCCGTCCAGCAAGTACTTTTAACCCCTCGACACCTCCATCTTCCTCACTGTGTTCATAAAGCGCCTGAAGCCCCAGACAAATTCCCAGTACCGGTTTGGTTCTTACTGCCTCATTCACTGCTTGGCGAACTTCGTCATCCTGAAGTTCTGACATCCAGGTTCCAATCGCCCCCTGACCCGGCAGGATCAATCGGTCAGCCATTCGTATTTTTCTAGCAGACCTAGATGCCTCAACCTCTGATCCACTACTCACAACCTGAATGGCAGTCATCACAGAATGGAGGTTACCGGTACCAAAATCTGCAACCAGAACTTTAGACATGACAAAACTTAGGTTAAATATCTCAGTTGTAAGTTGAGCCGAATCGGGGGTGGAATATGAGCACCAACGAACTGTGGCAATCTCAGAGGGAGATGATTATCCCAGAAGCGGTAGTTGAAACGGCAAAAAAATCGTCGCTGTATTCATGCGTGTGCTGGTGGAAAACGCCATGTTAGCCTCCATGGAGACCATAATTCACCATCAGGATCGTTCGAGGTGAAGGATTGCTCCATTGATATATTGCCATTTATTCTTTATTATCAATATGTTAATCATTTATAACTATATCACTTATTTTTATGCATAGACAAGATAATTTTCGTCGACGCAGGTAAAACGTTGGTGGTTGAAACTACAGCAATTACAACACCTCACCATTGGTTTACTCAATAAAATTAAGCTCTTCGTACGTACGATCACATTTTTTGGATGTCGTATAAATGTTAATCGGATCTATATTTCTTAATAATCGCACTCAGGCACCCTAATCCTCAGTTAGAGACTGCCAGCGGCGGCTAAGGCGAGATTTTCGGCACTCTGGCGGTTCGAAGCGCCAGGATTTTCCAAACCATCAAGCCACACACCGAAATCGGTGACCATTTTACCCGGCTGAACCCACTGCGAAGCGAATCTGGCGGCTCAGCAGCAAATCCGGCGCAAGCCTGTCCCTGACAGTAGACTGACTGCCATGATCTGTAGTGTAAAGCCGTTTCAGAACGAATGAGAAGTCAGGACAGGCTGCAGCGGCGGATGGCCCAAAGCGACTGTTCCAGGACAGGAAGTTTGGCCGCACTGACTTTCAGGGTCCACTGCCGCGCATGGCGAACCACCTGTCCGGCCATCGCATACAGTCGGTGACGGAAACTGATCGCCCGCACGCCATACCACTCCTGCGGCAGTTTCATGCGCATCAGCGCAAGCAGATTGAAGGCAATCGAAGACAGAAGCAGGTACGCGACATTGGCTTTGAACTCGCCGCACGGCAGATGCGCCGCGCTGAAGTCACTGCGAATTTCCTTGAGCCGGTTTTCCGAGCTGTCCCCTCTCTGGTTGTACCACCATACAATCTCGCCGTCACTGAAGCGGTCCAGGTCCAGATCGGTCGCAATCGCCCGGTAGATGTACCTGCCGCTGACCGCACTTTGCACATCGACCTGGTGCAGGCCTTCATTTTTGAAAACCATCTTCAGCTGCTCAGTCCCGTCAGGCATCCCAGCGTCGGCCGGCAGCTTGTCCCGCACCCGTTTTTTCTGCACCACCAGACAGAAAGCCTCAGGCACATCTTCCATCACATGCAGCGTACGGGCCAGATACTCGCCTTCCAATACCGCACCGTCGGCATTCACAACCGCATTCCAATCCTCATCCTTAATGTCCAGTACCGTTTTCTTCACCGCACTGTCCATCTTCGCCCGAATCGCAAAACGGATGCCGTGTGCGCGGCAATCATTGATGATGCCCGCCTGATAGGAGGCGGCATCGGCCCGGAAGCGAGTGACACCCACCCCTTCGGGCAGCGCCGCGCGGCAGCGCCGGAAAAACTCAACATTCTCAGCCCCAGGCGGCACATTGCCCTCGCGAAGCTCAGCCGCAGCCACCTGACCGGTCTCGGCAATGTGACCGAACATCGGCATGTACCCGCGATGCTTCTTATACGTCCACTTCGCGTCTTTTTTCTTCGACCGAATCGCCGATGCGTCAATGTCCAAAGTGACGCACTTTCGATCACCCAGCGTCGCTTTCATCACCGCGCGGTTGACCTGCTCGAGAACCGAGATCATCTGTCGACTGTCGCCGACTCTGTGAAGCCATCCACCCAGCGTCGTGGCACAGGGAATCGTCCCAAAACCCAACAGCTTCATCAGCGCCGGTTCACTGCGCAGGTGGCGCACATCGTCGATGCACCCCGCACCTTCGTGGAACATCAGCATGAAGGTATTGAAAATGGCGCTGTGCCGGTAGCCTCGATTGCTGCCGGGTGTGGGCATTGACGAATCAATGAGCTGTGACAGCTCAAGGCGCTTGAGCAGTTCGGCTGGCACCACCAGACCGGCTCTGGAGGTGAAATTGTGGCAGCTTGCCGCAGTGTTGTATGGTAGAATCTTCATAAGCCTTGCGAAATCTGAGAGCCGTTTCGAATTCACCCATTGGGTGAATGCCGAATTGGGCGTTTTTTTCAATATCTCTCTGATTTTACAGGGCTTTATCATTTTCTGCAACTTTTTATTTGCGGATCAGGGAGGCAGTCAGGCTCCCTGCCAAAGCTTGTTTTCCAGATAATGTGAAGCAAGTGGCAGTACGAATCGTTGGCAACGACCGAATCCTCACCCCCATTGAGCATACCTGGGATAGCTTCTTTCTATCAGATGAACGCGTGAGCGATGACTTCATGAGCGCTCGCACCACTCAAACTCAATCTAAACGTGAAGAACTTTGATGCTGACATTCATGCTGAATACCGACATTTCAATTTGTGTGCTGAGAGAACAGCCAGAGAATGTCATTAGTTCGTTCAATCGAAATTCAGGGAAAATGTGTATCAGTTCGATTACTTGTGCCGAATTGATGCATGGCGTGCGTGTGCATATTTCGGCGAAAAGCCCTTACCCCGAACACGACATGCAAAAAGTTAAAGATTTCATGTCGCGATTGCGAGTGCTTAAATACGGAATCAACGCCGCTTTTCACTATTCAGATATTCGAGGGTCGCTGGAGCGAATTGGGAGACCGATTGTTGTCAATGATCTTCATATAGCTGCACATGCTCGAAGCAAAGAATTGGTGCTCGTAACCAATGACCTTACTAAGTTTGAGCGAATCAGAGGATTAGAATTGGAAAGCTGGGCCTGATTTCTGTCAAGATTAGCGAACTTGAACAGAAAAACTCGGAAAATCTGTCAACAAACTTTGATTGGGTCGGTGTTTTGGCAGTGAATGGTACGAATTCAAGTGACAACGGTCAGGTGGTAGCGTGAGTGGTTTGATTGAGTTCTCTCACAGAAACTTGCGTCTTCTGCCTCACGCAAAATGACAACGAGGTAAGTACGATTCGTCAATTACCAAACCCAGACATTTCGGTACGTCTTGGTAAATCGGCCCCACGCCTTCGACAGGTGATTCGTGCGGCCTGAACAGCAAAGTTCAAAAGATTTTCCAACCGTTTTTTGTTAAGTGAATCCACCGCTTCTTTTGGATTGCCAGCCCCTTCTTCAGATAACTTGACAAGCAATGCTGCCTGAAAGCTGTCACCGGCGCCTACCGTATCAACAACCGAAGTGACCGGCGGTGTTACGCGCACGACGTGATCTTTGTGCGTCCAAGCCGAAACTGCTCTGCCACCATCGGTAATTACGACGAGTTTAACGCCGGCATCAAGAAACATCTTGACCAGTTTTCCATTTTCGACATTCGGATAGAGTGTACGTAAGTCTTCCATACTGAATTTCATCAGGTCGGCACAGGAAGCGTACTCTTTCATTCGCAACCTCCAGATTTCAAGATCCGGCTCCACCATCTTTCGAACATTAGGGTCAACCGAAATGAACCGGTTCGTAACAGTCGTCGCAAGACTTGCAAATGCGTCGGCAATTGGTTGCACTGCAATCGAGTAGGAACCGAAGTGCAATCCACTAATCTCAGGTCCGATTGCAGGAATTAGCTCAGGCGTCACATTGCAATCCGCAGATCCCAATCCGTAAAATTCATAGTCCGGTTGCCCTAAGTTGTCTACGCCGACAATACTAAGCGTTGTGCGTTTGCCAGAACGAACCAGATACTCAGTCGACACGGACTCATGTTTCAATGTACGTACAAGATGTTCGCCAAGTGCACCTTGCGACATCCCGGTCAGCAGAGCTGCTCTGCCGCCTAAGCGAGCGATACCAATGGCAACGTTGAACGGTGAACCCCCCGGATGCGCCTCCAAGCGTAAACTCCCAGAATTATTGCTCTCGCTGTCGATGAAGACATCAAACAACGCTTCGCCGCACACCAAGTACATTATTCAGCCAACCACAATCTTGTAAATATGATTATTGTTAACGTCTCGTAGGGTAGTTGGTATCTACCTGTATCAAAAAAATTTGATTCCAACATTCGAATGCTCTTTTGCTTCTTCTGTTTTAGTGTGCAAAAAAATTTTGATTTTTCTACGCTAATTCTTCCGATCACCTTCATCTGTACTTGCACAGTTCCGCTGCACTTTCCTATGACCGGAAGCAATTCGATGCCAGGTTCAATTGAATTTTTTAGTGCTTTTTCTTCCATTTCCAAGAGAACAGGTTGAAATTAGTGTTCGGTGATCAATCTTCCATTTATATAGCTTGCGACACTCGTGTCTTTTCCAGTCCTCGGTGCAAAAATATCGAAGCGCAATCACATCTGATTTGATCTACCTACTAATTTACTTCCTTACAATTTATAAATTAGATTGATTTACTATTTGTCCGAATTTAATCGGTTTTGTTTAAAATCTTGATTTATTCGGATTCAATTTTAGGAGTGTGGTTGACTGATGCGTGGTGGAGATTCCATAGGGCTTCGAGCCTACAATGAACGGCTGATGATCGCAGCCATTCGCCAAGAAGGTGCATTGTCGAAGGCAGAAATTGCTCGAAGCACCGGGCTCAGCGGCCAGGCTGCTACGGTAATCGTAAACGCTCTCATTGACGAAGGATTACTTGTTGAGCTTGAACGCGTGCGTGGACAGGTAGGTAAACCGTACACCCCTATAGCTCTCAATTCACAAGGTGCGTTTTCTATCGGTGTAAAGATCGGGCGTCGCAGTCTTGAAGCGATACTGGTTGATTTTAATGGTAATGTCATCGCATCACGAACCGAACGCTACGATGCTCCGCTGCCTGAGCCAACCATGACTGCTGCTATAGAGGTTTCAAAGGAACTGATAGAGCGCGTTGATTCACAACTGCGGCATCGAATCACGGGGCTTGGTGTAGCGATTCCATGGGATCTTCACGAGTGGTCGGACGTGTTGGGACTGGAACCAACCGCACTTGAAGGTTGGCGAAAAATAAACGTTGCGCAGCAGCTTGAGACATCCACCGGACTGGCAGTATCGCTTTTCAATGATGCCACTGCGGCCTGTGCGGCGGAGATGATTGCAGGCGACCGGATTCGAAAACGCAGTGCTTTGTATTTTTTCCTTGGTACTTTCGTCGGAGGCGGTGTTGTGATCGATGGCCGGTTGCATCGAGGCGAACAAATTAACGCAGGAGCCATCGGCTCTTTGCCGATGGGCGGGAAAAATTCTGACGGTCAGCCCAATCAGTTAATTCATCTAACGTCTGTCATTGACCTTGAACGTTCACTGGCTTCTGCTGGATTTGACATAACGGACATGTTTAACTTCTCACCTGTCAATGATGCTGAGTTCGTATTCAACAATTGGATGCGTCGAGCTGTCCCAGCTTTGGCACATGCAATTATCTCAGCAACCAGCGTAATCGACTTCCAGGAAGTCGTGATAGACGGATTGCTGTGCCCGACATGGAGACAGCGAATTGTCAACGCTGTTTCAAAAGCGTGTGCGAAGTTCAATCACGCGGGTCTTTCGCAATTTGAGATCGCAATCGGATCGATCGGTCCATCGGCTCGAGTAATGGGTGCAGCACTAATGCCACTGATACAGAGATTCTCTCCGGACTCTGATTTACTGGTAAAAACCGGAAAGACTCTGCGCTCAACTGATACGACTCCAGCAGTCCGTCCGAGCAACAAGTAGCGACCGCAACGAAACAAGCATTCTGACGGGTGAATCGAATTCACTAGCGACCTGCCTCACTGCAGCAAACAGTCAATTCGCATCTATGCGACAGCTATTTGCTTACTGTACCTCGGAGAATTTGAACCAAAAGTTGGCCATTTACTGAATTTCAGTACGAATTGAACCGGTAACCTGAAAAAAATGAACATTTACGCTTGACTCAGCGAAAAAGTTGCTGTATATATAAATCACATTGATAAATTAATTATTTTCCTAGGAGAAATTTCATCATGCGCATGAAGTCAACACTATTTGCAGCCGGTTTGCTGGTGTTCGCAGTTGCTGGAGGAACATTCACTCAATCGCACGCCGCTACCGTAATTACCATTGCGACTGTCAACAACGGCGACATGATCCGAATGCAGGGTTTAACAGACGATTTCACAGCTAAAAATCCAGACATTACCCTTGAGTGGGTTACTCTGGAGGAGAATGTGCTGCGTCAGCGCGTCACCCAGGACATCGCTGCAAAGGGCGGTCAATTTGATGTTCTGACCATTGGTACCTATGAGGTGCCAATCTGGGGTAACAACGGTTGGCTGGTATCTTTAAATGATCTCCCACCAAGTTGGGATGTTGACGACCTTCTGCCAGCTATCCGTAACGGCCTCACTGTCGATGGCCAACTCTATGCGGCTCCGTTTTACGGCGAGAGTTCCATGGTCATGTATCGTAAAGATTTGATGGCGAAAGTTGGTCTTGAGATGCCCGATGCACCGACCTGGGATTTCATTCGGGAGGCCGCTGCGGCGATGACCGACAAGGACAACGAAGTCTACGGCGTTTGTCTTCGCGGTAAAGCCGGTTGGGGTGAAAATATGGCATTTCTAACTGCCACTGCAAATTCATTCGGCGCTCGCTGGTTTGATGAAAACTGGAAGCCTCAGTTCGATAGCAGTGAGTGGGCCGACACGCTCAACTTTTACGTTGACCTGATGAACAGCTACGGCCCTCCAGGAGCATCAACCAATGGGTTTAACGAAAACCTGTCGCTTTTCCAGCAAGGCAAGTGCGGCATGTGGATTGACGCAACTGTGGCTGCCTCATTTGTCACCAACCAGAATGACTCAACCGTGGCCGACCACGTCGGTTTTGCATTGGCGCCTGATAACGGTCTGGGAAAGCGAGGAAACTGGCTATGGGCATGGTCTTTGGCAATCCCGGCAGGTTCGGATGCAACAGAAGCAGCCAAGAATTTCATTTCTTGGGCAACCAGCAAAGAATACACCGAACTGGTCGCTTCTAAAGAAGGCTGGGCCAATGTTCCACCAGGCACCCGCAAATCGCTCTACGCGAATCCAGCATATCAGGAAGCTGCTTCCTTTGCCGAAATGACATTGAATTCAATCAACGCAGCCGATCCGACACAGCCGACAGTTGATCCAGTTCCGTATACCGGCGTACAGTTCGTGGCGATCCCCGAATTCGCCGGCATCGCCACACAGGTCGGGCAAGAATTTTCCGCAGCACTCGCTGGTCAGCAATCTGTTGCCGAAGCTCTCGAAAAAGCACAAGCTCTGACGTTGGACGAAATGGAAGCTGCCGGTTACTAGGAATCAGATCACTGAAAGATCGAAAATTTAAGATGGGTTTCGAATGATCAATATTGGACAGCCATATAGACTCTCTCGTCTGATATTCAATCGGATTTCAGGGTCATTGCGAATTCTACCGTTGTACAAATTCGAAATTTGTTGTTCACGCCTGGCTGAAGAAGGATACACCCCCTTCTTCAGCCACAGTCCTAGTGATTGCCGGCTAATGTAGCCCCAGTTTCAAGAGGCAACCGTCATGGCTACGCTGCAATCAAGATCCATTGCCCGAATGATGATGGCTCCTGCAGTGTTTCTATTGCTTGTGTGGATGCTTGTGCCACTGACGATGACCTTTTACTTCTCGTTCAAGAAATTTCTGCCTCTACGCGGCGGCGATCTAGGATGGGTCGGATTCGAGAACTACATACGTTTCGTTACTTCGAGTTCATTTTGGCCAAGCGTCCAGGCGACGCTTGCAATCGTTGGTGGCGTGCTGCTAATTACTGTATTTTTCGCCATTCTGCTGGCACTGCTACTCGACCAGCCGATGTGGGGACAGGGTATCGTTCGAATTCTGGTCATTGCACCATTTTTTGTGATGCCAACCGTATCAGCACTAGTGTGGAAGAATATGTTTATGGACCCCGTCAATGGGCTTTTCGCACACTTGTGGAAGCTCTTCGGCCTTGCGCCTTTTGAATGGCTAAGCCAAGCGTCGCTTTTTTCTGTTACCCTGATTGTTTCCTGGCAGTGGCTGCCATTTGCAACATTAATTCTGCTCACAGCCATTCAGTCGCTTGATCGCGAGCAACTTGAGGCTGCTGAAATCGATGGTGCTTCGACGCTGGCAAGATTCTACTACATCATTCTGCCGCACCTCGGGCAGGCCATAACCATCGTCATACTGATCCAAACCATCTTTCTGTTATCAATTTTCGCCGAAATTTTTGTAACTACGCAAGGTTCGTTTGGAACAAGAACGTTAACCTACCTCATATTCCAACGGGTTCTGGAAAGCCAGAATGTAGGGTTAGGATCCGCTGGCGGTGTTTATGCGATCATCCTTGCCAATATCGTGGCAATTTTTCTGATGCGCATCGTCGGTAAAAATTTGGACAAATAGGAAAAGCAAGCTATGGTCCGCACTGCCACAATACAACGCAAGATCATCATCACAGCAATCGCATGGACGATAGGTCTTTTGATTTTCTTTCCGGTTCTTTGGACGATCCTGACGAGTTTCAAATCGGAAGCTCAGGCAATCGCCGATCCACCGGTATTTTTGTTTTTCGATTGGACACTGGAAAATTATTCGATCGTTCAAGAACGTTCAGATTACCTACGATACCTATGGAACTCGGTGATTATCGCTGGTGTTTCCACATTGCTCGGCATACTTGTTGCGGTACCCGCCGCGTGGTCCATGGCCTTTACTCCGTCGAAGCGCACGAAAGACATTCTCCTTTGGATGCTTTCGACAAAAATGCTGCCGGCTGTGGGCGTTCTCTATCCAATTTATCTAATATTTATTCAACTCAACCTTCTGGACACACTTACCGGCTTGATCGTTGTCTTGATGCTGATCAACCTGCCAATCATTGTGTGGATGCTGTACACCTATTTCAGGGAAATACCAAAAGAGATACTGGAAGCCGCGCGAATGGACGGTGCATCGCTGCAGAAAGAAATTCTGCACGTGCTGACTCCTATGGCTGTGCCGGGCATCGCATCCACCATATTGCTCAATTTCATTCTTGCCTGGAATGAAGCATTCTGGACTTTGAACCTGACTGCCGCAAAAGCTGGGCCGTTAACCGCATTCATTGCTAGCTATTCAAGCCCCGAGGGACTGTTCTATGCAAAACTCAGTGCTGCATCGACGATGGCCATCGCTCCCATCCTCATATTAGGCTGGTTCAGCCAGAAGCAGCTAGTCCGCGGCCTGACATTCGGTGCAGTCAAGTGAGTTTTCGTGAAACAACTCGACTGGTCAGGGAGGCATATTCAAATATTGAATCACACTTCTCAATTTCTTCGAGTCTGTTTGTGATACTGTTTTCAATAGGGTAAATTAATTTTGCAATTCCGGTTTGTCTGGACAGGAATCATGATGAACAAGGAGATTTAGTCGTGGGACACATCGTACTCGAAAAAGTAAAGAAATCATTTGGCGACGTGACAGTCATTCCACCTCTGGACCTTGAAGTCGAGGACGGCGAATTTGTCGTATTCGTAGGACCATCGGGTTGTGGAAAGTCAACATTGCTAAGACTGATAGCAGGACTTGAAGACGTATCGAGCGGAGTCATTCGCATCAATGGACAGGATGCTACTTCAGTACCACCTGCGAAACGCGGACTTGCCATGGTGTTTCAATCCTACGCGCTGTATCCGCATATGACTGTGCGCAAGAACATCAGTTTTCCACTTCGAATGGCAAAAATGGATAAAACTGAGCAAGATCGACGCGTTGAGCAGGCGGCAGCCGTATTGAACTTGACTGATTATCTCGACCGACGACCGGGACAGCTTTCAGGCGGCCAGCGGCAACGGGTTGCCATCGGCCGCGCAATCGTACGCGAGCCCGCGGCCTTTTTGTTTGACGAACCTTTGTCGAATCTTGACGCGGCACTGCGGGTCGGTATGCGGTTAGAAATCAGCGGTCTTCACAAGCGGCTTGAAACAACCATGATCTACGTTACACACGATCAAGTTGAAGCAATGACCATGGCGGATAAAATCGTTGTCCTGCATGACGGTAGAATCGAGCAGGTTGGTTCGCCGCTGGAACTCTACCGCGCACCCCGCAACCTATTCGTTGCCGGATTTATTGGCTCGCCAAAGATGAATTTTATCGATGGCGAAAAAGCAAAGGAATTCGACGCTCACACGATCGGAATCCGTTCAGAGCATATTGTTCCTTCACCGACGGAAGGACTCTGGAAAGGACAAGTGGGACTATCGGAGCATTTGGGTTCGGACACCTTTTTACATGTCCATATGGAAAAGCACGATGAACCGATGACCGTTCGGTCTGGAGGAGAGGTGGATATTCACCACGGTGATACAATTTACTTGACTCCGAATAAAGGTCACATCTATCGGTTCGACGATCACGGACTGCGAATGGATTGAAACATATTGCAGGCAAGTGCGCTATGATTAAAGGCGCTGCAGGAAGAGTTGGATTGTCCTTTACCGAATCCTGTGTCGTCAAGGTTTAAGTGTCGCAATAGCCAAAATTTTTATTGCATGAGCAAAATCATCCTCAGCGGCATTGGTGGAATTGGCCGCCGCGGTTGATACTCTCTCGGACAGATAAACATTTTGATCAATAGTGCCGCTCTCTTTACTCAGCGTCGAAAGCTGCAGTCATCAGCCTGATGCAATCTGGTGGCTTGAGTCTGATAGAGCATGACATCAATGTAAATGCCAATGGATGAGTTGAAGACTGTCGAGCGTTTGAAGTCACAACTGTGATTCACCTGTCGGAATCTGTGCTGAACGACCTGCCGACGCCGATCAAGCGTCCAACGTATGACAGGTCCGCCCTAAAGCCAGGAATTGTTCATATCGGACTTGGAAATTTCCAGCGTGCGCACCAAGCCTGGTACTTGCAACAACTGTTCAACCTCGGACTGGATCATGACTGGGCGGTGGTCGGTGCAGGGGTTCGCCCATATGATGCGAAGCAACGTGAAAAATTTCTGAAACAGAACTGCCTGTCGACTTTGATTGAGTTAGCACCTTCAGGTATGTCGGCGGAAATTGTCGGGTCAATGATCGACTATGTGCCAGTCGAAGACGGAAATACCGCCCTTATTCGCCGTATGGCAGATAAAGCAACCCGAATAGTTACATTGACGGTGACGGAGGGAGGTTATTACATCGATCCATCGACTGGAGAATTTGATGCATCCCATCCTGATATCAGGCATGACATTGCTCAAATAGAGCGTCCTCGCACAGCATTCGGCGCAATCGTTGCGGCGTTAAAAATACGACGTTTCCAGGGTATCGGACCATTAACTTGCCAAAGTTGTGACAACCTGCAAGGCAACGGTACGGTATTGCGCAGAACTGTCGTTTCGCTGGCGCGAAGCATTGAACCGGACCTTGCCGAATGGATTGATACGAACTGCTCCTTTCCTTGCTCAATGGTCGATTGCATCGTACCCGCAACTGGTCCGGACGAACTCGATCTGGTCCGGAATTTTGGCATTGACGACGCAGTGCCAGTGACGCATGAGAACTTCCGCCAGTGGGTCATTGAAGATGACTTCTGTGCTGGACGCCCTGACTGGAGTCAAGTCGGTGTAACATTTTCCAACAGGGTTCAGGATTATGAGACGATGAAGATTCGTATGCTCAACGCAGGTCATCAGATTGTTGCGATTCCCGGTGAAATTCTGTCTGTTGAAAGCGTCTCAGATTGCATATCAGATTCTCTGATTCAAGCATTCTTTCGCAAAGTGCAGCGCGACGAAATCATGCCTCAAATGAAACCGGTTCCGGACATCACACCAGAGAACTACCTAGAACTACTCGTTCAGCGATTTACCAACCCTGCTCTTAGCGATACAACGAGACGTGTTTGCTTTGACGGATCCTCCCGCCATGCAGGATTTATTCTACCAATCATCCGTGACGGATTGAAATCTGGCGCTTCGGTTAACGGTTTAGCACTGGTAGAAGCGTTATGGGCACGCATGTGCGAAGGTACCCGGGAAGATGGATCGATAATTGAACCGAACGATCCGTTCTGGAATGATCTTCAATACACCGCCCGTATAGCTCGACATCATCCTAGAGCTTGGCTAGAACAAAGCAGGGTATACGGAGATCTTGTCAATGCAGAAGATTTTGCCGAGAAATTTGAGCGCTGGCTTAGTGAAATATGGTCGAACGGTAGTAAATCAGCAGTGAAAGCATACACCGCTATTTAGTTGCCCACCCAGTTGCAAATCACGATTCTTCCTTGTAGTTAGGCACACAGATTCCGTTCACACAACAGGCCCTCGAAATTGAGTAAAGCGGTTCGTTCCATAGTGTGCGAGAACTCTCTGTTCAGATGTTGATTAATCTCTCGCAAATCAAGATACAGTGTAGTTTTTGGATATTCAGAGACCGAGTAGTAATTCGATTTACAGGCTTCCCTTGGTCGAAGGAATGACACCCGATGATCGAGGGTCGTATTGGGCTGCCATGCGCAAGGCGCGACCAAAAGATTTGAAAATTGTTTCGGCAATATGGTGTGCATTTCGGCCGTTCAAATTGCTGATGTGCAAAGTAATGCCAGCATGATTGCAAAGCGCCTGAAAAAATTCGCGAAACAAATCAACGTCAAAAGTACCGACACGTTCCCTAGGATAAGTAACATCGTATTCCAGCGTTGGCCGCCCGGAAAAGTCGATAACCGTTCGGGAAAGCGCTTCGTCTAGTGGAACATAGGCATGTCCATAGCGAACAATTCCGGATTTGTCTCCGATAGCCTTAGCTATCGCCTGACCAAGGGTAATCCCCACATCCTCGACGGTATGGTGCGCATCAATGTGTAGGTCGCCTTTAGCCGAAATGTCCAAATCAACCATTCCATGTCGTGCCACCTGATCGAGCATGTGTTCGAAAAAAGGCAACCCCGTATCTAGTTTCGAGGTTCCGCTACCGTCGAGATTTAGGTCGACACGGATATCGGTTTCTCGGGTGGTTCTTTGTATGCTAGCCGTTCTTTTTGAGTCAGTCATCGCTGTAATGGTCTCTAACCGTTTGTTTCAGTTAACTTCTCTTGCTACGCAAGATTGGTGTTGTTTGGAATTTTTCTGTACATTCATAAGTTGAGTTGAATCAATATTTGCTTACCCAGACAGGACCTCAGTCAGTGCTGACAACAATGCGTCATTTTCCTCGGGTGCGCCGACCGAAATTCTAAGGTGATTTTCCAGCATGGAATGCATTCCTGCGAGTTTCCTGATCAATACGCCTCGATCCTTCAGACCATCGAATACTTGCATTGCAGAAGGACCTGTCACCTGGACGGTAATAAAGTTTGTTTCGGATGGATAAACCAGGAGTTCATTAAATGACGATAGTGCTACACTGAGTCTTTTTCGTTCAGAAAGAACACTGTCAATGCTGCTACAAATCTCATCCCAATGGTCCAGTGCAAATGTTGCACAAGCCTGATTGAGCACTCCAACGTTATAAGGCATTCTAAGTTTCTCAAATTCAGCGGCCCAAACAGGGTGGCTGATCATATAACCGAGCCGAAGTCCAGCCAACCCGCTTTTTGAAAGCGTTCGCACGATGGCTAGATTTTCATGCCTCGTCATGGCTGGCAGCAAACTTTGACCTGAGTAGGCAAAATAAGCTTCATCCGAAATTACCAAACCATCAATCATCTCGGCTGTCTTTTCGATCAGTGCCGGGTCAAAGAAATTTCCGGTTGGATTATTCGGATATGCAAAAAATACGCAAGCCGGTTGATGTTTCTCCACTGCATCCAGCCACTTGCTTTCAGACAACTCAAAATCGGTATTCAGATCGACGCCAGAATACTGTGCTCGGGTATAGCGGGCGATAATCTCATACATGGAAAATGAGGGTTGTGGCGCAAGAATGGTGCGTCCATATCCGCCTACAAGAAGTTGAATTATTTGCAACAATTCATCTGAACCGTTACCTAGTGTAATCCGGTAGCCGTCCGAAATTTGAAAGACATCTCGCAATCTTTGTTTGAGCCCTGCCGCATCTGGGTCTGGATAACGATTGATATCAATGCTGCCGAGCAACTTCTGAAGTTTTGAATTTAGCGACCCAGGAATGCCATAGGGGGATTCCATAGCGTCCAATTTCACCGAACCGGTAAATGGTACGGTCTGGTAGGCGCGCAGTTCGCGAATCTGCGGATGGACTAAATCTGTCATTTTTTCTTTTGGGCTCGTTTCTTAGGTATCCGACACTTCGCCGCTTCTGCGTGTGCCGACAACCCTTCTTCCGTTGCCAGGTGGCTGGCAATAACAGCCAATTCACCCGCGGTTTTTGGAGTGCACTGAATGAAGGAGGTGCGTTTCCAAAAGTCTTGAACACCGAGTGGTGAGCTGAATCTAGCTGCACCCGAAGTGGGTAGGACATGGTTCGGACCAGCGCAGTAGTCACCGAATACTTCGGTACTATGTGGCCCGACAAATACAGCTCCAGCGTGCTTAACTTCTGTATACAGCCCCATAGGTTTAGAGATCATCAAGCCGAGATGCTCCGGCGCGATTCGATTAATCGCTTTAGCAAGTTCTTTGCGACTGCGAACATGAATCATGGCTCCATTTTGGGCGAGCGAGCGAGCAATAATATGTTTTCGCGTCATTTTGGGAAGCATTGCCGCCATCACTGATCGTACTTCGTCTATCTTTTTTCGGCTGGTTGATATCAACACCGACTGAGCAGATTCATCATGCTCGGCTTGAGCAAACATATCCATGGCCGCCCAATCCGCTTTGGTACTTGTATCACAAGCCACTACAACTTCCGAAGGTCCAGCAATCATATCAATGCCAACCTGACCAAATACCTGTCGTTTGGCTGCAGATACCCAGGCATTACCAGGTCCGACAATTTTGTCAACTTTAGGCACTGTCTCAGTACCATAGGCAAGGGCTGCAATGGCCTGAGCACCACCAATCTTTATCACCCGATCGACATCTGTGAGATAGGCAGCTGCTAGTACCGTATCATTAACTTTCCCATCAGGTGCAGGCACCACCATCACAACTTCCTCCACGCCAGCAATTGCTGCTGGAATGGCCGTCATCAAGACAGACGAAGGATATGCCGCCAATCCACCAGGAACATAAATACCAACCTTATCTATTGCACTCGTAAATTGGCCGAATTCTGAGCCATTCTCATCTTTGAATTGCCACGAAAAATCATCCTCTGCCTGAATCTCGTGATAGTCCGCAATTCTCCAACTTGCTTCATTTAGCGCTTTGAAAGTGACGGGTGATATTTTCCTGCAAGCTTCTTCCAGTTCATCAGCTTTGATTTCGAGATCAGCTACCGTCTCAGCGTTGTTTCTGTCGAATTTATGCGTATACTCAAGCAGAGCTTGGTCGCCCCGCTCCCGTACATCCTTGATGATTCCGGCTACCGCTGCATCAATGTCCGGATCAAACTCCGAACCGCGCTCGAGTAATTCCTGCATCTTTAGTTCAAAATCCGCATCGGATGTTGAAAACTGCCTGATCTCAAGCTCCACTGAATTGCTCCTTTGCAGCACTTTCAAGATTGCGGGCGATCGACTTCAGTGCCGTTTCCTTGAGTCGCATTGATGCCTTGTTTGCGATGAGACGGGCACTGATGGATGCAATCGTTTCAACTTTCTTTAGACCATTGCTACGCAGTGTTTCTCCGCTCTGAGATAGATCAACAACTCGATCAGCCATGTCACACAGAGGAGCAAGTTCAACTGAACCATACAGTTTGATCACTTCCACATAGACCCCTTTCCGTGCAAAGTGTCGGCGCGTCGTATTCGCGTACTTGGTAGCGATTCTCGCTTTTCGCTCTGCATTCTGCGACCGTTCGTCCATGTTCTGTTTTTCAGCTAGTACCAGTTCACAACGTGAAACACAGAGGTCCACCAGTTCGTAGTAACCTTCTCCATCCAATTCAAGCAGAACATCCTTACCTACAATACCAAGATCAGCACCTCCCTGTCGAACATAAGTCGGTACATCAGTGCTTCGAACAACGATGAGTTCGACATTTGGAGTGTGTGTTTCAAACACAAGGCTACGCGATTTGTACATATCTGACAGCGGGCCTACTCCAGCGGCTTCCAGAAGCGGCTGTACAGATTGCGAAATTCGCCCCTTCGAAACCGCGATGGTTATGCGATCATTTTGAAAATCCATTGCAAATTGACTGACAGAAGCTGGTGGATCAGTTAATTTTCTGATGTGAGAAAACGTTAAAAATTATATTGGCTTGAAAATGACTGCCTACTTCGCAGTCGAGTTCTTGACTGGGTGATAGAACTTAAGGCCCAGCAGAACTAGGTAAATTAGCCGAAGTTCTAAGCTCTTTTTGACGCTCAGGCAGACTGAGCGAGGTTTGAAGAATGTGAAATGTTACCGTTGACGTGAATTCGGGAGATACTCGCACCGAGCTGAGAGAGCTTTTCCTCGATACAGTTATAGCCTCGGTCGATATGATGAATCTTGTGAATCACTGTTTCCGAAGTTGCAACCAGACCCGCAAGTGCCAGACAAGCTGATGCCCGTAGATCCGTTGCAGTCACCTTTGCTCCTTGAAGTGAATCAACTCCTGTTACGGTTGCAGTGCTTCCACTCATGGAAATGTTCGCCCCCATGCGTTGCAGTTCCTGCACGTGTTGGAAACGGTTTTCGAAAATTGTTTCGGTTATTGACCCGGAGCCGCTTGCAACACAGTTCATCATCAACATCTGGGCCTGCATGTCAGTTGGAAAGCCTGGGTAAGGTGCAGTTCGAATATTGACACACTTGGGGCGATTGCCGTGCATGTTGAGCCGCACCCAGTCTGATCCCAAGGTGATTTCGGCACCCGCATCGTTCAGTTTGTCCATGACGGCCACCATGTTTTCCGGCTGCACATCGCGAACTGTCACGTCGCCGCCTGTTACCGCACCAGCTGCCAAGTAAGTTCCAGCCTCTATACGGTCGGCAATTATCGAATGACTATTTTCATTCAGGCAGTCGACACCTTCAATCATAACCTTGTTGGTCCCGGCACCTTCAATCTTTGCTCCCATTCCATTCAGGCAATTTGCCAAATCGATCACTTCAGGTTCTTGGGCTGCATTTTCAATAACCGTTGTGCCTTTTGCCAGGGTCGCAGCCATCATCAGGTTTTCAGTGCCGGTTACGGAGATGGTGTCCATGAATATGTGTGCGCCACGCAACCGACCAGCTGATGCTTGAATATATCCACCCTCCACATCAATGTTTGCACCTAGTGCTCTTAACCCTTCAATATGAAGCCCAATTGGCCGCGAACCGATCGCACATCCACCAGGCATGGAAACTTGAGCACGACCGAACCGCGCCAGAAGCGGTCCTAACACCAAAATTGACGCGCGCATCGTTTCTACGATTTCATAAGTGGCGCGAAAGTTGTTGACGTCCTGGGTGCTGACTTCAACAATCATGCTTTCATCCAGCTCTACGGAGGCACCTAAGCGCCCAAGCAGATCAAGCGTAGTGGTAACATCCTGCAGATGAGGGATGTTTTTCACACGCAACGGTTTATCAGATAGTAGCGCAGAGATAAGAATGGGGAGTCCGGAATTCTTCGCCCCGGATATTCGAACACTCCCGTGGAGCGGATTGCCGCCTTTGACGATTAACTGATCCATGTTGTACTCGTCAAAAGTCTGCAATGACAAGCAATTCTACTGATTCGCTTGTCAACGTTACTGGTTCAGCATGTTTTGTAGATCGCCGTTTTGGTACATGGATAGCAGAATATCACTGCCGCCAACGAATTCACCGTCAATATAGACTTGCGGGATCGTCGGCCAATTCGAATATTTTTTGATTCCTTCCCGAACCTCCATATCACTTAGCACATTCACCGCTTCAAATTCGGTGCCACATGCTTCGAGAATCTGAACGGCCCGGCTCGAAAAGCCGCACTGCGGAAACTGCGGAGTTCCTTTCATGAAAAGGACTACCCGATTGTTGTCCACTGTGTTCTTAATGCGTTCTTCAATTGTCATTTTGATTTTGTCTCCGACAGTTGTTAAGGTTAACAAGCAATCAACGTAGTCATGCGCCGTTCGCCCATTGTTCCGGAGTATAGGTTTTAAGCGACAGTGCGTGAATAAACTCCATTTTTTCGCCTAACCCGGAGTAAACCATTCGGTGCTGCTCAAGCATAATTTTTCCGGCGAATTCAGGACAAATGACTACCGCCTCGAAATGACGTCCATCCCCCACCACTTCGGCTGATGAGCCATCAAGACCTGCTTCAATCCAGCATTTGACTTCGTCAGGGGTTGGCATTTGATCAATTTTAGAAGTTAAAGCTTCGACTGTCTAAATTTTATCATACCGAATATAAGACGCAGATTGCATATTTCAATCAAACCTACAGAAAACATAGCGGACGATACGCTTTTCAATTCTAACCATCACTTATTCTGAATTTTACCCAAGGAACAGATCTTCCACTCGATTCATGCTCGCCAAGCGTCGCATCTGCTCTGGCACTCCTCTAAATGATATAGAAACAACATGACTTTGCGCCTGACTGACCCAGAAAATACAAAGAGCCAGTCCAGCACTATCTACACTCTCAACAGCACTTAAATCAATCAGAATTTTCTGATCTGATAATTGGTTGAATTTGATTCGATCGTAGAGCGAACTGACCGTATCGTGTTGCAGAGAACCATGAACCTCAACCAATCCATCGTTGTGTTGTACTAATTTTGCAGAAGTCATTGGGTGCTGTTATTCGGCGCCTTGATTGACCAAAAACTCGCCGATCAGATCCTCAAATCTCAAGGACGACTGTGTAAATTCAATCACATCGCCACTTTGGAGAAATATGTCTTCAGCCCCCTGCTCGAGACTGATGTATTGAGCGCCAAGCAAGCCTGCCGTTACAATTCTCGCACTGGAGTCAATCGGGATGCTATCAAATTGCTCAGAAATGGCAAATTCAACCTGTGCACTGAATTCATCCATATCGACTGAAATGCCTGATACCCGGCCGACAGTTACGCCAGCAATTGTGACGGGGGCTTTGACTCGAAGGCCGCCAATGTTGTTGAACTTTGCGTAGACCTTGTAATTTCGATCCGCTGAAAAGACACCGGTACCATCCGCTTGAAAGGCTAGAAACGCGATGGCACAAATACCACCGACAACGAAAACGCCAACCCAGAATTCAACGAAAGATCTGTTCAAGATTCAGAGGTTTACCTAACGGATGTAGAGAGTATTGAACTGTGGGAGGTTATCTGACGCTCCTAGTAAAATTCACGTCCTTCAATTCAGTTGCAAGTTCTTCATGTTAATTATAAAAATATTTATGCCAGACTATCGGAAACAGCCGAGTGTTTCCCACACCATGAATTTGATGCTAATTATCTTTGATATACAGTAACTGAATTGTATTAAACCGCTGCTGTCTACACGGCCTGTTAGCTAACGTGAAATCACCTAACCCATCTCAAATTGCTGGAAAATTCGGAGTGTAAATCCGAATTTTCAAATTTTTTTCAATTTGATTACTCGTTTCGCAAGTAATAAAGAGGTCTGTGTCGCAAGGCCTGCCAAATTCCGAGCATACCCAAAACCAAAGAAATTGCGAGCCCCAAAATGGCAGTATTGACCGCTGAAAGCGGAAGGAATGACCAGTTCCACCCCATAAGTCCAGACACAACAGCCCAGGATGTCAGCGACCCCAGAAATGTCGCCGCCAAAGCGGATACCGTGCCCTGCAGCAAATACTCAAGTGAAAAAGTGGCCAGAATGTATCGTCGAGTGGCGCCAATCGTCTTTAGCAGTACACTTTCATAAGCACGCCGCCGGTTTTCAGAAATCACGATACCTGCCAATACCAGAATGCCTGCAGCAATGGTAACTGCACTGATTGAACGCGCGGCGTTTTGTGCCCGGCCAGCCAGTTCCGCAACCCGATTAAGCGCTTCTTTTACCCGAATGACCGTTACACTAGGCATCGCACTGGCGATCCGGTCTTGCAGAATAAATTCAGACTCATCATCAACATGCGCCGTGGCAACACTCGAATGCGGAATGGAGCGTAAAGGTTCAGGCGACAGAGTGATCGCAAAATTCAATCGCATCGAACGCCATTCGAGGTCGCGAATATTGTGAACCTTACCAATGATCTCCCGTCCCAGTATGTTGAGCGTGATCTCATCGCCAATGCCTACGTCAAAGTTGTCAGCAACTTCCTCATGTATTGATAGCAACGGCTCTCCCGCATAGTCTGGTGGCCACCAGTCTCCCGCAATCATTTTCACATCTTTGAGTGGCTCATCTGTATAAGAAAAAGACCTTTCACCGCCATCATCAACAATCCATCGACCGTCCTCATTGACTAGCGCATCAAGGGGGTCAAGTCCCTTGATCCGGGTTATGCGGCCCGGTATATACGGCATGACTTCAACTTCTGTTACACCACCAATTTCTTCAACAATCTGGTGAAACTCGTCAAACTGATCTGACTGAATGCCAATAAAAAAGAACTCCGGCGCTGCCTCTGGAATCATGTTGGAGATCTGCTGGTTGAGGTTTGCGGAAACCATTGCAGTGGCAATCAGCACTGACAACCCGAGCCCAATCGCCAGAACGGTATCCGCTGTTGACGCACCAGGGCGATGCAGGTTGGCAAGAGCCAGCTGAACAATTGGCGAAAATCGCCCACCCGCGAGCTTGGCCAGTCTCATCACAAGCAGACTAATCAAGCGAAAAACAATCCACGCAACACTAACTCCAATTACAAACCAAATGGCAAATGACCTTTGGTAAGCCGTCGCAATCACAATCACTGCCAACAGTACGGCAATTCCGACTGTAATGGCTACAAATTTCCATGAAGCTCGCTGCCGCTCCACAGAAATCGCATTTCTAAACAGAGTGGCGGGTGAAGTATTGAGCGCACAGGCTAGTGGCCACAAAGTAAACAGCATTGCGGTCAGCATGCCATACGCAATGACTATTCCCATAAGCACCGGGTCTAGTGTAATGTCAAGCGGTACCGAAAGCAGACGCTCAACCGCAGTCGAAGCAAATATTGCAATACCCGTACCAGCTACGATACCAATCAGAACTCCGATTGCGGATAGCAGCACTATCTGAAACAGAAAGGTGCGCAATACAAATCGGTTGGATCCGCCGATACACTTCAGGATCGCAATCGTTACAAGTCGGGTGTCCATATAGGCTCTGATTGCATTGCTGACGCCTACACCACCAACCAGTAATGTTGTCAGCCCGGCAAGTGAAAGCAAGACACCAATTCGCTGAACAATCTCAGAAAGGTCCGGCGAAGCATTGCGATAGTCGCGAAAACCCAGATTCGTCCACTGAGTTTCAAACTTCGATCGCAGCGCTACTGTATCAACACCCTCCTTCAGAATTGATCGATATTCGAAGTTGCTGCGACTACCGAAGCCCAACAGTCCAGAATTTTCAATTGAGTCTCGGTGCACAATGACCCGCGGCCAAAATGCAAATCGGCCAGAACTTGCCACACGGTCTGGTTCATCTTCAATGATCCCGATAATGCGAAATTTATTAGTACCAAAATCTACCAGGTCACCGATTCTTACGCGCTCCGATTCGACCAGAAAAGGATCAACTACAGCACCCCACGCACCATCCTGAAAGGTTATTGACTGTGCAAATAGCTGTTCACCCTTAATCTTAACCTCGCCATAAAGTGGGTAGGCATCATCGACGGCCTTCAAGGATACGAGGATACTGTTATTTGCATCCTTAGCCCTCAGCAGGGTACTTAATTCAATGAATTCAGCGATTTCAAGCGATTCACTGGATAGTGCCTCAAACTGTTCTTCACTGAGGCTGCGAAACTGCTGCTGAACCGCTATGTCACCGCCCAATATAGATTTACCATCGCGCTCAATCCCACTGGTTAGACTGGCAGATAAAACAGCGACAGTAGTGATGGCGGCAACCCCTAGCGCCAGGCAACTGAAAAATATCCAAAATCCCCGATAACCGCGCCGAAGATCGCGCAATGCAATCCTTATTGCTGTCGCGTTCATGTCACTACCGTTGCATCCGCAGGAACAATTATTTTGCCATCTGACATGTTCACCTGTCTGTCACAACGGCTTGCCAAATCACTTTGGTGTGTGATTAGTATCAATGTCGCTCCACTCTCACCACAAAGATCGAACAGCAGGTTCATCAGTTTTACACTATTGGTGGCATCCAGGTTACCGGTTGGTTCATCGGCCAGAATCAGATCGGGTTGTGAGATCAGTGCCCGTACAATTGCAACCCGCTGCTGTTCGCCACCCGAAAGCTGACTCGGATAGTGATGCCACCGTTTTTCAAGGCCAACATAGGCCAAAGCCTGTTTTGCCCGGTCTACAGCATCTGACTCACCGGCAAGCTCAAGTGGCAGTGCCGCATTCTCAAGTGCAGTCATAGTGGGGATCAGGTGAAACGACTGAAATACGATACCGATGCGATCGCGCCGATACTTCGCCAGGGTATCTTCGTTCAGACGACCGAGGTCGTGACCTGCCACTACGGCATCACCCCGGGTGGCTTTCTCCAAACCTCCTATGATCATCATCAGGCTTGTCTTGCCGGCACCGGATGGTCCGGAAATACAGACACTTTCACCAGCCTTGACATCCAAATCAACACCGCGCAGGATTTCTACAGGACCTGCCTGGCTTTCAAGCACCAGCCAAACCTTATTCAGAGATACGATGCTTTCAGCAGAATTTTGCATTTTTTTGACCTCTCTGGCGAAGAACTGCCCAAGTTGATCGATTATTGTTTTTCAAGCAGGCCATCTGACTGGACGCTGATTCTGTCCTGCAAACTGAGTATTCAATCAATATACGGATTGGAATCAAATAAACAAGAGTTTTATCTGCTATAAAGGAAATAACTTTAACTAGTCCGGAAATGTGAACACTCACTACTTCAAATTGACGCCGCCGCAGATCGTGGCAGCGATCTCCATTACAACAATACCGGACACTACTCAATTTGCATCTATCTTCTAGATGAGGAGGTAATTATGTGGCTAAATCCACCTGAATTTCTCCGAAGCCGATATCTGTGTTATGCAGCAGTTTACCTGTTCTTTATGGGACTCTCAAGTTCGGCATTGGGACATTCGAATCCCTACGAAACAACGGTTAACGTTGTCAGCTATGGTGGTGCCTACACAAAAAGTCAGATGCTGGCTTATGTCAGACCTTGGGAGGCTGCTACTGGAAAGGTAGCCAACATGATTGACTATGCCGGCGGGCTTGACGAAATTAAAAGTCAAGTCGAATCAGCAAATGTTACATGGGATGTTGTCGACATTGAATTGGCAAATCTGATCAATGCCTGTAGTGCCGGTTTGCTCGAACCGACTGATTTATCACTGATCGAAAATGGGGCAGACGGAACACCAGCTAGTGAAGACATTCCACAAGACTACATGTACGACTGTGGCTACCCAAGCGTGATCTGGTCTACGGTGATCGGGTACAACGAGAACGCATTCGATGGGGACAAGCCTAGTACTGTAAGCGACTTTTTCAATGTGGAAAAATTTCCGGGAAACCGCGGCTTAAGACGATCGCCCGCTGGTTTGCTGGAGTGGGCGTTGATTTCTGACGGTGTTGCTCCGGCGGATGTCTATTCCGTTTTATCCACACCACAGGGTGTTGACTACGCACTTGATATCGCTTCTGTACTGAAACCTCATATTGTCTGGTGGAGCGGAGGTGGAGAACCAGCAGAGATGCTCTCGTCAGGCCGTGTCTCAATGAGCACTGCCTGGAACGGCCGTCTGTATGGACCCATTGTTGATCAAGGTCAACCACTTGGCATCATTTGGGACAGGCAGATGATCGAAGTTGAATTCTGGGCAATCCCCAAAGGCTCGCCACGCATTGAGAATGCCAAAGACTTCATACGGTTTGCCATGCAAACCGAGAACATGGCGAATCAGACAAAGCATATTTCTTATGGACCCGTCCGAAATTCAGCGCAATCGCTGATTGAAGATGCTGTCAAACCATATTTACCCACGTCGAATCTTGACACTGCGTTCAAATTAGACTCAGAATGGTGGGCTCAGAATATGGAACACATCAATGCCAGCTTCGAAAAATGGCTCACACCGAAGCCCGAAGAAATCGAACGGCAGGTCCGCTTCTAACATCACGAGGATAAACCTATGAATGGTCCAAAATTAGATAAAACAATATTCTGGGTCTCGCTGATTGTTATTGCGGGACTCGTTGTTCCATTAATTATTGCGCCCGAAGCCGGGCAAAAGTTTTTAGGAAAACTGCTGAGTATTACCACGAATAAGGTTGGGTGGGCATACCTATGGTTTACCATCGCCGCGTTTGGCATTTTGGTTTACTTTGCCATGGGAAGATTTGCCCACGTTAAGTTTGGTGGGCCAGACGCAGAGCCGGAGTTTGCACTGCCAAGCTGGATTGCCATGCTGTTCTGCGCTGGAATTGGTGCTTCTGTGCTTTATTGGGGTACGATCGAATGGGCGTATTACTACAGTGGTCCGCCACTAGGCATTGAGCCGAAAACGGCAAAAGCAGCTGAATTCGCGGCAATGTACGGTATGTTTCACTGGGGCTTTACCGCATGGGCAGTCTACTGCATTCCAACGTTGCCCTTGGCCTACCTTCTGTGGAACCGAAGACGCTCAGTGCTACGGCTCTCCGCAGCTTGTGAGGGTCTGATTGGTAAACGAGCTGCAAACGGTCTGATTGGTAAAGTCATTGACATTTTGTTCATGTTCGGACTGATCGGAGGTGTCGGAACCTCGATGGGACTTGGTACACCAATGCTGTCGGCCGGTCTGTCTGAGCTTTTCAATGTTGAGCGCACATTCCTTGTCGATGTGGTTGTCGTCGTCATTTGGGCAATCATATTTGGCGCCAGTGTCTACTCTGGACTGGAAAAAGGCATCAAGCGCCTGAGTGACCTAAACCTGATTCTGATAGTTGCAGTGCTTGGCTTTACATTCCTGTTTGGCCCGACTGTATTCATGATCAGCACATTCACCAACAGTGTCGGGCTGTTAATTCAGAACTTTGTCCAGATGAGCTTCTGGATGGATCCAATCGAAAAAGGCGGCTTTCCGGAGGGCTGGACAATCTTCTACTGGGCGTGGTGGATTGCATATGCGCCTTTTATGGGATTGTTTGTTGCCCGAATTTCGCGTGGTCGCACCATTCGCCAGCTGATCGTTGCAGAAGTCGTCGGTGGTACCATGGGCTGCTGGGTGTTTTTTGCAATTCTCGGCAATACCAGCATGTTCTTCGACTTGAACGGTATTGTGCCAATTTCGGAGATTCTGTCAAATACGGGTGCACCTGAGGCGATTGTTGCAACCATCACAGCACTGCCTTTGGGCATCATCGTACTGATTGTATTTGTGGTGCTGGCATTCATTTTTGGTGCAACAACGCTGGATTCATCTGCGTTCACACTGGCTTCGGTTGCAACCGAAGAGCAGCAAGGCGAAATGCAGGAGCCTGCTCGCTGGCATCGCCTTTTCTGGGCGTTTGTTCTTGCCGGTGTTTCACTAAGTCTGATGTATCTTGGTGGCCTTAAACCACTGCAAACCGCATCGATTGTGGTCGCATTGCCCTTGATGGGTGTCTTGATCATCATGGTCTGGTCCTTCAAAAATTGGCTGGCGGAAGACTACGGTGATGAGGTTTCACGCGAAACTACGATCGTGGTTGGCGAATCGGAATCAAATTCCTAACGCTTGAAGAAGGTCAACGCGGAACCGTTAAGATGATCCGCTAATTTTGCTTTAGACAGCGGTGCGGTCCTAGCCCGACGGGCAGCAAGCCAAAGGGTCTGGACCGCACCTGTTTCTTGGTCACTCTACAGTGAGCTCTTGCTGACTTTTCCTTTATTAAAACAATCGAATAGCAAGTTTGAGTACCAATTAAGAAGTCAGGCTGCTGAACATGCACATTCTTCAAGAAATTTCTTGCTAAACCACGTCACAAGCCAAAATGACGAAAATAGACTAATCGTTTTTAATATCGATAGTCATCCCAATTTTCAGACTCCAATGTCTCACATATAAGGGAAATCCGAACGTTAAAATGACAAAATATGAGTGTCACTAAGTTCCTCTTTCAATTCAAGAACCTGTAATTGGTGTGTTTGATTTCCACTTTCGAGAACATATCTCAGCCTGTACACATTGAAGAATAGATTTTGACTGTGGTTTTGCCCAATTCATACAGAATCATTGTTGGATTGCTATTGGCACTCATTTTGTGCAATACCAGCTACGGCAGCACCATTCGTCTAGTCGCAATAGGAGACAGCCTGATTGCAGGATACGGTCTACCTGTAGAAGACGGATTTGTCATTCAACTGGAGAATGCACTGAAAGCGAGGTCATTTGATGTAGAAATCTTCAACGCAGGCGTATCTGGCGATACGACGAGCGGCGGCCTTGCCCGTATTGACTGGGTACTCACAGACGACTACTCCGGTGTCATCTTGCATCTGGGGCACAATGATGCCTTTCGTGGAATTGCTGTCGAACAGGTGCGTAGCAATATGGATGAACTAATTGCGAATATCAGGCAACGGGGGCTACCGATTGTCATGTCAGGTGCAATGGCACCTAGAAACCTGGGACCTGACTACTACCTTGAATTTGATTCGATTTTTCCAGATTTGGCAGAAAAATACGACCTGATTTTCCACCCGTTTTTTCTAGATGGTGTCGCGACCGACCCGAGTCTGAACCAGGGTGATGGCATTCACCCAAACAAGGCCGGCGTTGCTTTCATTGTGGAACGAATCATTCCCTACGTGGAACAACTGATTCATCAGGTTTCTGAATAATTCAAATTCAAAATCAGGTTACAGCGAATGAATTTGAATGTTTGAGTCATATAATAAGCACGACTTTCAGCCACCTTACAAATTTTCTCGCTCAAACCAGCTAAAATTAAAAATGTATTTCTTTTTCGATCGTATTCGATTGTCCGTCAATTTGTTGGCCGCTGCATTGATTGGTTCCCTACTTTTGCTACCAGGTTGCGGCGGACAAAGCAAGGACACTCCTCCAGGCCCACCTATTCCAGATACACCCAAGACTTACACAGGTACTGGAACACCGATTCGAATTTTTGGTGCGGGCGGCAGACGCGCCAGGCCCGGTGCTGATGACCCTGAGTATCAGGAATACCTACTCTGGAAAGAGTGGAAAGAATACCAGCGCTACAAGGAATTTTTGGAGTCGCAGGGTAGAGACAACCTCAATTCCGGTCAAACGGAAAACGAATAATCTGTTCTAAGGCTAAATTCCTCTTATCGAGGGGAATGATCTAAAAAGTCACAAATCGGTCTGAAAGGCGCTGATTCGTAATCTATTAAGTATATGATATTATTTTGTTTATCTGAAATTAACATCACTCAAAGTAGTTTAAGCAAGATGATTCGGAATAGTATTAATAAACACACCTTTTTTTCAGACCCATTCAATTCAGCTGAGATGATCGACAACGAGAATTAACAGTCGGCTTCTAACCGATTTGTTTCTTCTCCTTTCATATCATCGCTATTCAGCTGCCTCGCAAGGCATCTATCTTGTGAATCCGTCCTTGATCCAGCCGGAATTCTCTTTCACAGTCTCCGCTCAAACAGACAAGCGCTCGTATATGATCAGCAAAATGCCCTGAGCCGCCTCCTGACGCGTCTCAGGTTCCAGATCTGTATCTGTACCGACAACTGAAACTTCGGTCATTTCACCCTGCCTCTTGACTAACACTTCGTATTGGTACTGGTCTGGCACCACAACGTCCGCACGCCTCCAAAACCGCCACCTGAATTTTTTCTTCTTCTTTCCTTTTGTACTTTGAGCAAAGCTGACGTAGTAAATGCCTTCGCTTCGATTAATGTCCTCAATACCTGCACCGGCACCTTGTAATGTTCGGCCTACTTTTACCCAGACAGTGTCAAAACTTTCTCCAAACAATATGCTCTGTTGACCATCGGCTTTCTGAATCAGCCGCTTGTCAATAGAAGCCGACCCAGAATCGGCATAAGTCTGTTCCCCAGCCTCAAAGTGTGCCAGCAGATAAAATCGCAAACGCTGGAAAAACTCCCGGCCTGCTTTTGGATTAACCTCTACATCCAAATCAGAAAGACCGACAATTTCTGTTTGGTTGGGTCCAACGGAGCGGACCTGAATTTTATCGACACTACCGGAGAATTCTCTGAGAAGCAAACGGTCCATAATCTTCCTGCTTTGTCTGACACCGGTGTTAGCCACCAAAATGATTCGGTCAGCGTTTTGAACTCCGAGGACAAAGACTGACATATCAGCCAATACAGATGGCAATATGTTCCAAACTACATCCGCATTCTCATGGACCAACAAACGAATGGTCTCGGCCTTCCTGTCTTCGATCACCGATAGCTTAAAGATGCCTTCACCACTAAGTCTGGCGGTTTGAAACTCTGTTTCAGATACTCCAACGCCTTCAATCTGATCCTTGTATTTTTTGAATTCTTCAAACTCAAGCCAAAGCTGATAGGCCCTTAATTGTTCCGGCCCCAGATCTGGTGGTGACGATGGATCAGATTCTAAGTCACCAGGCACAACAAACTGTTCCGGTTCCGGCAGCGGTGACAGACCAGGGGGAACTTCCAAAGGGTCTGAAAGCTTTGCACCCGGTAGCAGAGAAACCTGCCGACCTCCAAACTCCGCACACCCGACAATCAGTAAGGTACTGACGATTACCGTTGTAAGTATTTGATATCGTGAAGTATTCATTTGATATTTTTCAGTCATTACAGTGACCCTTCTTATTCAGCAGTAGTGTTTGACAAACCCGTCAGCCAATACGTTCCAGGACGCCATCCAGTTCGTCCAAGTTTTGATAATTGATTTTAATATGCCCTTTGCCCTTTCGATCATGAATGGTAACTTTTGCCACCAGACGTTCGGATAATTTTCGTTCAAGATTCAATATATCAGCATCGACCTTACTTGGTTGCTGCGTACCCCCCGTCGATTTTCGTTTGTGCCAGTTTTTGACCAGGTTTTCGGTATTTCGCACCGACAGCATCTTGGATACCACAATTCCAGCTGCCTCAATTTGGTCCCGATCACTCAGTGCTAGCAGGACCTTCGCGTGCCCTGCTTCAATCTGGCTCTGAGCAAGCATATTAAATACTGGTTGTGTAAGACTTAGCAAGCGGATTAGATTCGTTACCGATGCTCGCGACAATCCGACACTAGTGGCAATTTCAGCGTGTGTCATTCCAAATTCGTCAATGAGGCGCTTCAGAAGTCGGGCGACTTCGGTGACATTAAGATCTTCTCGTTGAATATTTTCGATCAGAGCCAACGCCATCGCATCCTGATCCGTAATTGATCGCACGATAACCGGTACTTCGTGTTGCGCCGCCATCTGTGCCGCACGCCAGCGCCGTTCGCCAGTAATAATGTCGTATTGATCTTCATCCGATGCCCGAACGACAATGGGCTGAATAATTCCATGCGCAACGATCGAATCAGCGAGCTCCCGGATTGAAGATTCGCTGAACCGCGTACGAGGTTGAAAGGGACCAGGCCGCAGTTTTTCGATCGCAATCATCTCGATACCACCGGGACCGGGCTCAGAAGACGCATGACTCGGTTCGACTGAGCCAAGCAATGCATCCAGACCGCGACCCAATTTGTCGCGATTTGTCATATGTCTGACTCCTGATTTAATAACTCACCTGCGAATGCCATGTAAGCCATTGTTCCTATACAGTTTTTGTCGTATTCAAGGACAGATTTTCCGTGACTGGATGCCTCAGCAAGCCGCACATTTCTCGGAATTATCGTTCGGAACAGTTGAGCATCAAAATGTGCCTTCAACTGATCAGACACTTCACGGCTTAATTTATTTCGCGTGTCATACATGGTTCTGAGAATGCCATTCAGTTTGAGGTCAGGATTGAAATTACGTTGCACCGTTTTAATTGTAGAAAGCAGTTCAACAAGCCCTTGCAATGCAAAAAATTCACACTGTGTAGGAATAATCACACTGTCAGCAGCAACCATTGCGTTGATAACCACAATATTCAGGGATGGCGGACAATCCAACAGAATCCAATTATATTCCTTGCGCACGCTGCTTAGCGAATCCCTGAGCTGGAACTCGCGTCGTGTTACAGTGATCAACTCCACTTGAGCGCCGGCAAGATCCCTATTTGCTGGAACAACATCAAAGCCCGCTTCATCGGAAATGATGGCATCTTCTATAGATTCGAGACCTAGCAAGGCTCCATACACACCCCGTTGACCGTCTACCGGATCAATTCCAATACCCGTGGTCAAATTGGCCTGTGGGTCCAGATCAATGGCCAACACCTTGCGCTTGGCCCTGGCAAGCATGGCTGCGAGATTGATCACCGTTGTCGTTTTGCCGACACCGCCTTTCTGACTGGCAACTGCAATCACACGATTCAAGATTCAATCCTTACGTATGAACCGGGCGTTCAAATATGACGCAGTGCCGATCGCTATCAAGGTAGGGCACATTGACTTTCTTGACTTCCACTTGACATGGAATTTTGAGCACTGCGAGCTCCGCCTCAGGCCTTTTCCCCTTCATCGCAATCACCCGGCCACTTTCGGACAATACTGGTAACGCAAATTCCGCAATTGCAGAAAGTGAACCAAGACTCCTGACCAGCACGGTGTCAAAACCACCTCTGGAGGAATAATTCTGAATGCGCTGGTGAACAACTTCAACATTTTCAAATCCAAATTTAGCAATGGCATGACGCAGAAACTGCACCTTTTTGCCTTTAGCGTCCAGCAACACGACCTGAAAATTCGGCCTCACCAAAGCCACCGCAATACCTGGAAATCCCGCACCACTACCAATATCAATAATACGTTGGCCTTGGATGTGTTCAACGATCGACAGACTATCTAAAAAGTGTTTAATAACAACACCTTCCAAAGTTCGGATCGCTGTGAGATTCATGCGCAGATTCCACTTGAGCAGAAGTTCGGAATAGGAAATGACGCACTCAATTTGTCCTTCAGTCAAATCCAATGACATCAGCGACGATGCTTGCCGCAAACGGTTTGCCATAGAGACACGCGCATCGTTTCCACAGGCCTCTTTCCATTCCTGTAGGGCCAGCCGTTCTGAGGTTTCACCAAGTTCCGCTGAACGGACCATATTTCAAAGATTGCCGCTAAGTCACCGGCTCGGATTTTTGCATAATCTCCTTTTTCAGGTGTACGGCCAGAGCCGATACCGCTGCCGGTGTCACTCCAGGTATTCTGGATGCAAGACCTAAATTCTGCGGACGATGCCTATCCAACTTCTGCCGCACCTCATTCGACAGTCCATGAACTCTGAAATAGTCAATGGCTGAGGGTAAATCGACTTTTTCCAGCTTCATTGTTTTACGAAGCGCCGTTTTTTGTCGTTCAATGTAGCCTTCATAGCGCGCTTCTATTTCAAGCTGTTCCTGTACTGACCGGTCAGCAACCGGATTTCCAGCACCTGGAAGTTGCATAACTGCGTCGTAGTTCACTTCGGGATCTCTTAGAAGAGCATACAGCGTTGTTTCACTCGTCAACGCACGTCCCATGATTTTTTCGCTGACCGCCTGAGTTTCAGCCGTTGGCGTCACTTTAACAGCCTCAAGGCGGGAACGTTCAGCCTCAAGCGAATTACGCTTGGTGTTGAATATTTCCCAGCGCCGGTTGTCAACCAACCCAAGTTCACGTCCAATTTCGGTCAAACGAAGGTCCGCATTGTCTTCTCGCAGCAGCAGTCGATTCTCTGCCCGCGAGGTAAACATACGATAGGGCTCATCGGCGCCCTTGGTCACTAGATCGTCAATTAGCACGCCAATATAGGCCTGATCCCGTCTAGGCCACCATGTCTCCAGGTTCTGAGCCTGTCGGGAGGCGTTAAGTCCCGCAATCAAGCCCTGGCACGCGGCTTCTTCATAGCCAGTTGTACCGTTGATCTGGCCTGCGAAAAATAGCCCGCCAAGAACTTTTGTTTCAAGACTTGGGTGCAGATCACGCGGGTCCAAAAAGTCGTATTCAATCGCATAGCCGGGACGAGTTATCACTGCATTTTCAAAGCCTTCGATGGATATGACAAAGTCACACTGTGCTTCGAACGGCAGGCTGGTCGAAATTCCATTTGGATAAATTTCATATGAATCAAGACCTTCGGGCTCAACAAAGATTTGATGAGAGTTGCGATCCGCAAATCGCACCACCTTGTCCTCAACCGACGGACAATAGCGCGGCCCTATGGAGTCGATAACACCACCATACATAGCCGATTGATGCAAATGTTTGCGAATGATGTCATGCGTCCTCTCGTTTGTACGAGCGATATGGCAGGATACCTGACGCGGATGCTCATCGACAGAGCCGATAAACGAAAATACCAATGTCGGCTGGTCGCCCGGCTGCTCAATTAGTCTTGAATAATCAATGGTTCGACCATCGATGCGAGGAGGCGTACCGGTTTTGAGACGTTCCACGTGGAACATCATGTCTCGCAGTCTTTCAGCCAACAGATTCGACGGCGCATCGCCGGCACGGCCACCACTTCGCTGTTGAAGGCCGACATGTAAAACACCGCCTAGAAATGTGCCTGTCGCAAGAACCACACTTCTAGCGCTAATTCGAACACCAAATCGGGTAACCACACCTGAGACGCGATCACCATCAATTAGCAGATCATCCACTTCCTGCTGAAAAAAGGTCAGATTGTCCTGCTTTTCCAACATCTTTCGAACAGCTGACCGGTAGAGCGATCGGTCCGTCTGGGCTCTCGTGGCGCGTACAGCTGGGCCTTTTCGAACATTTAACCGACGAAACTGAATCCCGCTGCGATCGGTTGCATGCGCCATGAGACCGCCCAGCGCATCAATTTCGCGAACGATGTGTCCCTTGCCGATTCCGCCAATGGCTGGATTACAGGACATTTGTCCAATAGTTTCAATGTTTTGAGTCAATAGCAGTGTACGACTACCAGTCCGAGCTGCAGCCATCGCGGCTTCAGCACCAGCATGACCACCGCCGACAACAACGACGTCATAATTCATAATTGACGGCATGACGCTGCTCCCACCATGAGAAAAGGCGCAGCATATCCCAGGCTCGCAGGATAGGTGCCTTGAGTATTGCTGAATGTGAATTTAGTCATGTAGACAAGGTCTATTAAGTGATGCGTAAATGCTTGAATTTAAGCCATTAAGAGACTAATCCGCAAGTATTGCGGTCGAACTCGCGATTCGGACTGTGCATTATCCACTAAATTCACTTCTATGAATGCTTCAATTTTGATTGGGATCATCCCATTGAGTCAGGCTTATGACTTTTTCCGGCCATAAATATTCTCAACTGAAGCTCTGAAGTTTCAAACTAATGACACGATTAGTATTTATTATCAATGGCTTATCGATAAATCACTGCTGGTGGACTCAAACTGAAGACAATGCTTCAGTGTGTCATTGGTCGGAGTAGTAGTCGTAGTTCGACTGAATATGTTGGGTAAAGGCCCAGGCTTCAGAAAAAGTCAACCTGTCTTCATCAGGAAAAATAATTCTGGTGTAAAGACCTTCTGACCGCTCGCTTTTGAGGCGGGCCAATACTGCTTCAAGCTCGTCGCGCGACACTCGAACTGCGGCAGCCTCACCTGGCAACCGATAGTGAAATACGTTTTCACCTTGAAGTGATTTGTTGAAAAACACATCGACAACATAGCGGTTGGCAGGGCTTCGCGCAGGTCGCAATAGAATTTGACGCTCCTCTTGAAGTTCAACAATTTCACTTTGAAGCTGTTCAACTTCACCACTTCTTGATGTCAGTGCGGTTTGAAGATTGGCCAATTCTGTCAGCCGCTGCTGATAGGCCTCGCGCAATTCGGAAATTTCGTGGTCGCTTTTCACACCCGTCTGAAACAACTCTTCTTTCTCTGTCTGCAGACTTTCAATCTTTTCATCCCGAGACTTTAAATCGGCACTCAATTGCGCCATAACAGATTGCAGAGTTTCAAACTGCTGTTGCCGGTCCGCCTGCAACCTGCGACTGTAGTCAAGCTCTCGCAACAACTCTTCATTTTCAATCGTTATCTTCTGTATCGTCCGCTCAAGTTCGACCAGTTGCTGCTGCTGTTGGGCAATGCGGTTCTGGTCCTGTAATTTTTCTGTTAGTAATTGATCTATTTGACTTTTTGACTCATCGCTGGAGGTACTTAGTGCACTAATTTCATCACTTAGTGAAGCAACTTGTGCATTAAGAGAATTGATTTTGTCGTTTCGCTCCTGTAGGTCCAGTCTCAAGGAACTGATCATTTCAACAGCGGACACCATCTGTTCCTGCAATCGCGCCAGACTACGCTCGTTTTCGATGAATTCCGACTCTATGCGATCAAGTTCAGCCAGACGTTCTGTGTAAAGTGCTTGAAGTGCGGCAAGTTCCTGTTTCTGGCTTTCAATGGTCTGCGTACTTTGTGCCTCAGATTCAGTCAGACGAGCGATATCGGCCTTCTGGCTTTCACTCAAGGTTTCACTGGCCAATCGAACCTTATGCAATTCTTCTAACGCTGTTTTAAGCTCCGACTGAGTTCGAACCAGGTCCCGGTCTCTCTCTATAAACTCTGCTTCAACTCGATTCAACTCTAAAAGCCTTTCATCGTACAGCGCCTCTAGCGATGCAAGCTCCTGCTGCTGACGCTCGATAGTCAGTGCACTTTGTGTCTCTGACTCAGTCAGTCTCGCTATGTCAGCCTGCTGAGTTTCGCTTAATGATGCGCTGGTAATCTTCACCTGCTGTAATTGACTCAACACCTCGTCCAATTGCGATTTTGTTCGCGCCAGTTCGCGCTCTCGATTGAGAAAACTCTCCTCTATTTGATTGAGTTCCACCAAGCGTTCAGCGTACAGTGCCTGTAGCGATGCAAGCTCCTGCTGCTGCCGTTCGATAACCAGCACACTTTGTGTCTCTAATTCAGTCAGTCGTGCAATGTCAGCCTGTTGAGTCTCACTCAATTCCGCACTTGATAACCTCACTTGCTGTAAATCTCTCAACGCTCGGTCCAATTCGGACTTGGTCCGTACCAATTCGCGCTCCTGTTCAAGGAATTGCGCTTCTGCTTGAGTGAGTTCTGTAATCTGTTCAGCTTGTAAAGCCTGCAAGGACGCAAGCTCCTGCTGCTGGGATTCAATGATGCGTCCACTTTCCGCCTGGCTCAACTGCAAAGCTTCAATTTCCCTCAGCAATCCGACTTGTGCTTCAGATAACTGGGCCACCTGGTCCGATTTAGCGGTCAGCTGACGCTCGAAATCGGTAATTTCAGCAGTTCGCTGTGTCAATGTTTCTCGCAACTGTGCCTGTGACTCCTGTTGGCGTTCAATTGTGAGCCCTTGTTCCAGTCTAACGGCTTCCAATTGCTCTACAACACCCTGCAACTGTGCACTGGCAAGTTTCAAGCTCTGGATTTCATCCTCTCGACTGACCAGGCCGGTGCGAAGTTCCTCCACCGCTGCAAGACTCTCGCTATACGCCTGTTCCAGTTCTTCTAACTCAGTCAACCGCTCTGCCAGCTCGGCACTCTGCTGCTGAGTCGCCTCGGATAACGCAGCAATCTGTTCGTCCTTCAAGCCTGATTCAGCAATCAAGTCTTGAATCTTGACTTCGCTTTCAGCTCTGACTTTTTCAAGTACTGCGATCTGATCGCGCTGTTCTGCCTCAAGTGCCTGCAAATCCGCCAGAGTGAGACGCAACTCTTCTACTTCACTGCTTCGCTGACTCAAATGCTCTTCCAGAGCCGCCAACTGATTCTGCTTATCAAGAAGACCTGCTTGCAGTACTTCCAGTTCTTCCGTTCGTGTTTGGATCAGCGAATTCAGTTCAGTTATGGTAAGGTTCATCGAACTGACTCGCTCTGTCAACTGATCGCGCTGGCCTCGAATCTCCTGAAGGTTCTTGGTTAAACTACTGACCTCAGCGTCAAGCTGCTGTTGAACTTGATAGAGTTCAGCGGTTTCAATTTCAAGTTCAGATATTCGGACGCCACGTTCACTTGATAATTTCTCAAGTTCTGCCTTTTGAAACTCTGTCAGGCTGAGCTGCTCTTTGGTTTGTTCAACAATTTCAGCAAGATAAGCGGCTCTTTCACGCAAAGACTCAGTTTCCATCATCGCCTGGCTGCGTGCCTCAGAAGCGAGTTCCATATCTTGGCCTAACTGAATATTACGCAGCATGAAAATAACCGCCGCCATAAGAAATATCATCACGATGACCATCATGATGTCAGTGAATGATGGCCAGATACTGTCGTCAGAATGACTGCTTTCAGTGGCGCGGTGAACGCGCAGGTCAACGAAGCCGCCAGAGTTCCCCGTCATAACGGTTGGACCTTAGCTCCTAGTCAGAATTGGAATCGTCCCGCAAACGGAAACCGGCTCGCAGAATGCTCCGAATGTCACTTAGCAAATGCATGTTCTGTTCGTTGAGCTTCTCAAAATTATCCAGCATCTCCTTTTGCGCGACACCAAGGGACTGAATTTGATTAATGAAAGAATTGAATTTGTCGATCGTCTCAACTGTGCTGGCCAACATCTCGCTCAGCGCCTGCTCCGGCGAACGGGTTGCAACCTGATAGCGCGGAATCATCTGGGTTGCGGTCTCATGCTCTACCCAACCCAGGATGTAAGACTGGGTGTCGAGTAACTTCAGGTAAAAATACCCGAACAGAAAATACGACACAATCGCAGTCATCGTGGTTGAGAGCGCGGTCGACATGCCGTGAATCACAATATCAATGCCGCGCAAACTTTCTGTTGCCGACATTGCCGTCGATGCGCCAAGCAGTGCCACGGTCAACGACACAATCGTACCAAAGACACCTGCCAATATCAGAATGTTATTGATAAATTTGACAAAACTTGTCTTGCTCGTCTCTCGGGCTAGCAACGTTGAAGCCAGCGCATTGTGATTGATTTCGGTCCGTGCTCTGAAAAATCCAGCAATGGTCCAATAACGCTGTCCAATGATGGAATCTTTCGGCAGGACTTCCCCTATATCTTCCTCCTTTCCAGAAGCGATGGCGCTTGAAAAAGCATTCATAGCGATTTCTTCTTTCCGGTAATGAACGAAAAGATGAATCATCCGCCCCATCCCAACCAAAAACAAAGCCACGATTGCGCTATTGATCACCCACCCAACTCTGGTGAGTTGATTTTCAATATACAAATCCGACAGATAATCGAATTGCCATAAAACGACGACGACAAGAAGAGCCAGAACAACAGCAATCTGGATCAAAATTCGCTCTGATTGATTTTTTCGCATTTTTGCACTGATGGTAGGCGTGTTCCTTGAAGGGGTTATCGAATAGTTTACTCCCAATTGGATGGATTCGCTCTATTTCCCGATACAAAAGGTGGCAAATATTTCACCTAGCAGTTCATCGGCTGATCGAGTGCCAACAATTTTGCCAAGCTCATCCATTGCATCTCGCAAATCCTGTGCCGCCAGTTCTCCAGACTGATTTTCATTGAGCGCAGCATGTGCACCGACAACATACCTCAGCGCATTCTCAATCGCCTCAAGGTGTCGCCTTCGCGCAAGAAACATGCCTTCATCGCTTGCTGTAATGCCAGCAAATGCTCGAATGTGGTTGCGAATCGTATCAATACCGAGTGCATTCTTGGCGGAAATTGTGACCTCATCTGCCTGACATCCGGTTGGAGATGGAACAAAAGAATCGTCAAGATCTATTTTATTCCACACAATCAACAATTTAGATTCTTCCATTTTGCCTAGGTTTTCACGATCCGTGTTACTGACATCTTGCGTGATATCTATCAGATACAGTACAAGGTCTGCATCGCTGATGCTTTGCCAGGCGCGTGATATACCTTCCTGTTCGACGGGATTGTCACTAACGCGAAGACCGGCAGTATCCGTTATGCCAACCGCCAGTCCCTCAATGTCAACGACAAGATCCACCGTATCCCGGGTGGTTCCGGCATAGGGTGTCACAATTGAGCGTTCAAGACCGGCGAGTTGGTTTAGCAGGCTTGACTTTCCAGCATTGGGTAACCCCGCAATGACAACCTCTATCCCCTCGCGCATCACCTTTCCCCGCTCTGCAGCAGCTAGCAGGGCAGCGAGTTCACTTTTAGTCCCAACGACAGATGCGATCAGTTGCTGATCATCCAGGAAATCTATCTCTTCGTCCGGAAAGTCGATGGCAGATTCAACATAGATTCGCAGATTCTGCAACTGATCCATGATTCGAGATACTCTGTCGGAAAAGTCTCCCTTTAGCGAACGCAGGGCGCAGCGCGCTGCAGCTTCTGTCGAACTGTTGATCAAATCGACCACTGCCTCAGCCTGGGCGAGGTCCATTTTCGAGTTCAAAAACGCGCGACGGGTAAATTCCCCAGGTTCAGCAGTGCGAGCGCCTAAGTCGAGCACCCTTGCCAACAGCATACCAAGCACCACCGGGCCGCCATGACACTGAAATTCAACAACGTCCTCGCCCGTATAGGAGTTGGGTGCTGGAAAATAGAGCAATATGCCCCGGTCAATTTCACCTCCCTCTGCATCGCGGAAGACGCGATAGCCGGCGGTTCTCGGTGCCGGTACCGAGCTACTCAGACGGGCTGCGATTGCTGCTGAATCGGGTCCGGAAAGACGAACAATTCCAATGCCACCCACGCCGGCGGGCGTTGATATGGCGGCAATCGTATCGGCATCACCACCACCTATTCCGCGATCAGTTTGCGGGTGATATACCACTGCTGTGCAATTGAAAGGATGTTATTGACCAGCCAGTAAAGCACAAGTCCGGAAGGAAACCAAAGGAAAAATACTGTAAATACGATCGGCAGTGCCATCATGATGTTTTTCTGCATTGCATCCAATGGAGTTGGATTCAGGAACTGCTGGGCAAACATGGAGGCGCCCATCAGAACTGGCAGCACATAAAAAGGATCTGAGCGGGAAAGATCCGTCAACCAAAAAATAAACGGCGCCTGTCGAAGTTCCACACTTTCCAGCAGCACCCAGTAGAGCGCAATGAATACTGGAATTTGGATCAGGATTGGCAAACAGCCTCCCAGAGGATTGATCTTCTCTTTCTTATAGATCTGCATCATCTCCTGGTTCATCTTCTGCTTGTCATCACCATACCTTTCCTTAAGAGTCTTAAGGCGTGGCTGTAGTTTTTTCATTCTCGCCATCGATTTATAGCTTGCAGCCGACAGCGGATAAAAAACAATTTTGACCAATAAAGTCAGAACGATGATCGAAAAACCCCAGTTCTGAATAAAGTCATTGATTTTGTCCAGAATCCAGAAAAGAGGCGATGAAACAGGCGTCAGCCAGCCGTAATCGACGGTCAGAATCAGACCCTCAGCCGGGTCTTTAATCCGTTCCTGTTCTTTAGGACCCACGTAGAGTCGGGTGTTGATCGACCCGACTGAGTCATTGGCAACCGTCAATGGGCTCTGCGAGATGTACCCGACCTGATAGCGCATATTTTCACCGTGCCCGTCCAGCGGCCCCGTATAAAAGCGATAGGGGGCATTTTCTTCAGGCAGCCATGCGGTCACAAAATAGTGCTGCAACATGGCGACCCACCCAGACTGGGTTAGATATTCAGGTCGTTCATTTCGTATTTCTTTGAAATCAACCTTATCGTACTTGTCTTCCGGGGTATAGATGGCTGCACCTTGATAACTTGGCAGCGCTCTGAGGAAAAGGAAGCCTTCGCCATCGGGCTGATGCTCGGTGGCTACATACTGCCCATAGTCATATCCCTGCCATTCACGACCGCTCTTGTTTGAAATTTGATATTCAATATCAATTAAGTAGCTGTCGCGGTGAAAGGTAAACAGTTTGATATACTCGACTCCATCAGGTGATTCCCAGTGCAGTGGAACTTCGATGAAGTCTTCCCCCTCACTCAATCTATATGACTGTAATTCTGCTTGATATTGAGTCTTGTGATTTGGAAACTCAAAATCGTTTCCGACTAACCCGGATTGTGCAATCAGGACTTCAGGCGGCTGATCTTTAAGCAGTCTGAACGGCACATCAGGCATCTCAACTTCAACCGGGTATTGAATTAAACGAGTATCTTTTATCTGCGCGCCGAGTGTATCAATTTTGACCTTAAGCAGATCAGTCTCAACAGATACGATTGAGCCTGAATCGTCTGATGCAGTTGGTAGAACGGTTTGAGGAAGCGGAGTGGAAGATGAATCTGGCGCCTGAGGCATGGTTGAAGTTTCCGCCTGTGGTCTGGGCTCCGGAGTCTGCGGTAATTCTGCATCGACTACCGATTCAGTCGGTAACGTATTGATTTGCGGTGTGCTTTGAAAATCAACCCATGCCTGCCAGATCAGTAGCAGAATCAAGCCTAGCGAAATTGCCAGAAGCGCTCGGCGAAAATCCATCATTTCTTTTCAGTCGCTTCAGGAACCGGATCATAACCACCCGCGTTCCACGGATGACAGCGTCCAATTCGGCGCAGTGCATACCAGCTGCCCTTTAGAGCACCGTGTTTTTCGATTGCTTGCAACGCGTAGCTTGAACAGGTCGGATAAAAACGGCAACTTGGCGGCATCAGAGGGCTGATCGCATAACGATAAAACTTCACTGCAAAAAGGAACAATCGTTTCATGATTCCAATTTTCTTAACAGCTTGTTAACACTTCCAGACAATTCATCATTAGTCGCGGTTTCGCATATGCGATGAGCGATAACAATCAAGTCCATGTTCTTCAGTTTATGGCGATTCAGTCTGAACGCTTCGCGTAGTTGGCGTTTGATACGATTGCGGTTGACAGCTTTTCGCGACACCCGGCGGGAGACGATGATTCCGATTCTCGAATCAGACTGATCGTGCTTGTATCGAACCAGTATGCGGAAATGACGATTTGAGACTTTTTTATGCTGACTGAAGACTGCCCCAAATTGTGCAGAACCTGTCAATCTGCAACGTTTTGGGAGTTGAAATTCTAACTTTTGCTCTTGAGAATCATGCACTTAGACGTGAACGACCCTTGGCTCGGCGTGAATTGATCACTGCGCGTCCGCCGCGAGTACGCATCCGTGCTCTAAACCCGTGCTTGCGCTTTCGTTTCAAGTTGCTTGGCTGAAAGGTGCGTTTCATAGTAACTAACTGACTTCAATATACACAAAAGAGGCTTGACGACTACCAGCTGAGATCGTGACATCTGCTTCAGTCATCCGCAAAACCGAATGAAAAATTATAGCAAACGAAAAATTTGTAAACTGAGTGAAAATTACCAAAATCGCGAGTACATTATTGTTGTAAGATAGCAGTTCACGATTCGTTACAACATCTGCGGTTGGCCCTGTCCTGCAAGGTGCGGATTTGAAACGAAAAACAAGTTTGAGCCTCACTTCGTCACTCTTGTAAAGGCTGGCGAATATAAATTAAAGGAGCATTTGAGCCACAATCCGATGGTGCCCTTGAATCTTTGGGAAAGCATCTTAGATCAGCTGGAGCAGGAGGTTAGTGAAAAAGACCGCCACGCTTGGCTGCGTACATTGAGTGCCGATTCGGAAAACGGTGTACTGGTACTTAGGGCGCCAAATGCTTATGTCAAATCCGGCGTTGAATCCAAATGGCTGGGCAGAATTACTGAGTTAGCCTGTGCCTACCAGGGTGACCGTGTTGCGGTGAAGATCGAGTTGGAATCAGGAAACGGTTCTTCACACCGTAATCGGTCCAGGCCAAGTAATACCACCAATAAATCAAAAGGCCCCAAAAAGCTACCGTACGGATTCAGCCAGTTAAACCCCGATTTCACTTTCGAACAACACATTGTTGGTGAATCAAACCAACTGGCAAGATCTGCTGCGGAGGCGGCGAGCAGAGATCCTGGTCAAAGGGAATACAACCCGCTGTTCATTTACGGTACCGTTGGAATTGGCAAGACTCATTTGATGCAGGCGACAGGGCACGCACTCGGGTCGAATTTTCCGAATGCAAAGGTTGGCTACGTTAACGCCCAAAATTTTGTGCAGCACACCATACAGGCCATCATGCAACGCAACAATAACGCTGCTGAGCGAATGAAGGCAGCCTACCGAGAACTGGATGCGTTGCTGATTGATGACATACATCTGTTTTCCGGCGGTGAATCTTCCCAAAGCGAGTTTCTGCAAACATTCAATTTGCTGCTTGAGGGCGGCAAACAGGTGATTTTGACCAGTGATAAGTTTGCAAGGGAGCTTGTCCACGTTGAGGAACGCATTACTTCAAGACTGAGCCAGGGGTTGACCGTCCGAATCAGACAACCAGAATTGGAAACCAGGATTGCAATATTGGAGACCAAGGCTAGATTGCGATCGATTACGCTAGCACCCGAAGTATTGAGATATTTGGCAGACAACATCACTGCAAGTGTCCGGGAACTCGAAGGCGCTCTCAACAAGCTGGCAGCTACACACCGACTCACAGGAAAAGACATTACGATTGGATTTGTCAGAGAGCAGCTGGCAGATTTTCTGGAATATGATGCGCGACCGATCACTGTAGAGTTCATACAACAAACTGTGTCACACTTTTATGGCATCAGACATTCGGACATGCTCTCCAAAAATAGACGGGGCGACCTGGTTTCAGCGCGCCATGTTGCTATGAGCCTGGCGCGGGAGTTCACCAGTAACAGCCTGCCTGAGATCGGCAAAGTTTTCGGGGGCAGGCATCATGGAACGATTATTCATGCACAAAAGAAAGTCGAAGCGCGAATGAAAAAGGACAGGCGATTCAGGGAGGAGTATGAAAACCTGCAGGACCAATTCAGACGCTAATCGATCAGCCCAACCATTCCAGAACTGGTTTCCTGTCAAAATATCACAACGTCTGCCAAACATCTCGTTTGCGTGAGTTTCGTAAGAGTCTGAAGCATCTCTCGAGTCTAGGTGTTTCGATGGAATGACTAAAAATCTGTTCAATGATCATTCTTCCTTTTTTGTGCTTGAAATTCAACGGAAATTTATCAATTGACAACGATTAAGTGTATAATTTGCTAACAAATGTGAATAACTAGATACGGATTTTGTTCGAGTTGAAATCCATCCACATTCTTCCACAGTTTCTTCACCATTTTCTTCACAGATTTCTGCTCTCTATCTCATTGATAATAGGTGAGTATTGAGGTTTTTGACACAATTTGCAAGCCTAACAAAAAAAGAAAATTTTTATAAACAACTTTATTGGTTACCATGCAATTCCTGATTGAAAAAGATGCGATTATTGATCCTTTAACCCGAGTTTCATCGGTTATAGATTCCGGTCCAACAATTCCGATCCTGTCGCAGGTTTTGATTGAATCAAATAGTGAGGGTATTCGCCTGTGGGGTTCCAACATTGATATGGAAGCCAGCGAGCGAATTGTCGATGTCGATGTTTCTACAGAAGGCAAGTTTGTCTGCTCTGCGCAGTTGTTGCTGGAGTATTGTCGACGTCAGCGAAATGGCAGTCGACTGAGCTTTTTTCGTAGCAACAGGGATTTGGTGGTTGAGAATATTGATACGTCTGTAGCAGGTACTCCGCCAGAAGCCAATGGGGATGCATCGGAGGATTTTAAGAATGCATTCACCGAAACATTACTGGATCCAGACGATTTTCCATACCTCAAAGTTGGTGATGATGAGTGGGCACTGCAGTTTGATATTGATCGGTTTGCGTTGCGCAGCATTCTCAAGCGAACGGAACATGCAATGGGTCTCAACGAACCGCGTATGTATTTGAACTCCACTTTATTGGAGGTATCGAATACTTCAGTACGTGCGGTTACGACTGACAGCCATCGTCTGGCAATCAGCGAAACGCAACTGGATAAAGAAATTGGTGATGCATTTTTTCGACATCGCGCTGTGCTGCCGCGAAAAACTGCGCTTGAACTCAGTAAAGTTCTGGGATCATTGACTTCCAGAGTTACAGTAAAAATCAAAAACACTCACATTCAGGTATCGACACCTTACTATTCATTTACTTCAAAACTGCTGGAAGGCGCATTTCCGGATTGGCGCGCAGCGGTACCGGGAGATCTGGAACTGGCGTTTCGCGCAAACCGAGAGGAACTTGCCAATGGTTTGAGGACGGTCGGTATTCTGGGTATGTCGCAACGGGATCCAAACAAAGGGCGAATTGCGGCCAAAGTAGATGTGAGCAGCGGTCGACTTGATATTCGAGCCGACATTGTTCAGAAGAAAGTTGAACACACAATGAATGTGGAAGAGAATGTGGAAAAACACGTTTTCCAGATCAATTACCGATACCTGCTAGACGCACTCGATGCAATGCCCGATTGCGAGAACGTTGATGTGTATTTGCGGGACACCCAGTCCGCCTGCCATGTCAAGTTTCCCGAAGATGAATCAACCAGTTTTCTGGTTATGCTGCTGAAAGACAATTAGTGCTCGCAACAGCAACTAAATAGTCCACTAACGTTCGTTCGCGCTAAATGCGTTCGCCAGCCAATCCAACGCACTCAACATAGTATTCATTGGATAAGATGACAGATAACAAGAACAACGGAAGTTCTTACGGAGCCGAAAACATCAAGGTTTTACGCGGCCTGGAGCCGGTTCGTAAACGTCCTGGCATGTACATTGGTGACACCGATGACGGAACCGGTTTGCATCACATGGTGACCGAGGTCGTTGATAACTCGATTGATGAGGTTTTACAGGGATTTTGCGATCGGATTGTTGTCATAATTCATGCAGACGGGGCGGTCTCTGTTGAAGATAACGGTCGAGGTATTCCAACAGATATCGTCAAAGAAGGCGGGCCAAACGGCGAAGATATGCCCGGTGCGACAGTTGTGATGACGGTTCTGCACGCCGGTGGAAAATTTGACGACGAGTCGTACAGTGCTGCAGGAGGCCTGCATGGTGTTGGCGTATCTGTGGTGAACGCACTTTCGGAAAAGCTGCACATGACAATCCACCGGGAAGGCGAAGTTCACTATCAGGAATTCGCTGATGGGGAACCCGTCGAACCGATTCGGGTAACGGGTCAATCAGACAAGACCGGAACCAAGATCCTTTTTAAACCGTCGAATGAGTATTTCAGCGATTCTGAATTTCATTTTGAAATCATTCATCAGCGATTGCGGGAATTGGCCTACCTGAATTCTGGTATTCATATTGAACTCTACGATGAGCGCGACGGCCGTCGAGAGGTCATGAAAAACGATGGTGGCATCGTACAGTATGTAGCCGATCTGAATCACTCGCGCGACCCGATCAACCAAGACGTGATTTCGCTGTCTGGTGAACGTGACGGCGTAGTTGTTAATGCAGCTCTGCAGTGGTGCAATAACTATTACCACGATAACTCCCGAAGCTACACGAATAATATCTATCAACGCGATGGTGGCACCCATACGACAGGCTTTCGCAAGGGTTTGACCACAACAGTCACCGCGTATATGGACGGCTTGGGTATCGGTAAAAAAATTTCAGTGAATGGAGACGATATTCGCGAGGGTTTGACTTCGATTCTGTCGGTTAGGGTGAACGAACCTAAATTCTCCTCTCAGACAAAAGACAAACTGGTATCGTCATCTGTTGAAGGTGCAGTGCGGCAAGTGGTTTCCCAGGGGTTGAGTGAATTTCTGGTAGAAAACCCCAGAATTGCTCGCATGATTTGTGATAAAGTCGTTCACGCAGCAGCGGTTCGCGAGCGCGCACAACAGGCGCGAAAGGCCGCTCGAAAAAATGGATTTGAGTCAACCACCCTGCCTGGGAAACTGGCAGATTGCCAGGAGCAGGACCCAGCACTCAGTGAATTATTCCTGGTTGAGGGCGAATCCGCGGGCGGTTCGGCCAAGCAGGCTCGAGATCGAAAATATCAAGCGATTCTGCCCCTTAAAGGCAAAATTCTGAATGTGCAGAAAGCTTCAATTGACAAGATTGTGGCATCAGAAGAAATTCAAACACTGATTGCTGCTCTAGGAACCGGTGTTGACAATGAATTTGAAATTGAAAATCTGCGCTATCACCGTATCATCATCATGACTGATGCAGATATCGACGGATCTCATATTCGCACCTTGCTGCTGACGTTTTTCTTCAACAAAATGCGTCGTCTGATCGAAGACGGACACCTGTACATTGCGCAGCCACCGCTGTATAAAGCGAAGTACAAGAAGTCGGAAAAGTATCTGAGCGATGATGGCGAGCTGGATGACTATGTGTTGGAGAATGCGCTGTTGGATGCAAAAGTGGAACTGATGAATGGTTCAGACAGTGCTGCGATCGTGATTGAAAAGGAGGCGCTTGAAAAACTTTGCCAGACTCGAATCGATGCTCGACTGGCAACCGAAAAACTGTCAAATCGCAACATTGACCCCCGGGTGCTTTCTGTCCTGAGTAAGCTGCAGCCACTTGATCCGGAAAAATTCGGTGATCAGGCTTACCTTGAATCATTCGCGGAAAAGATCTCAGCAGCATTGGAAGACGAACGCGGTGATTATTCTGTCGAGGTGATTCCTGCAGAACAGGAAGGGTCTGAGGCTGGCTACCACATTAAGTTTGTTAGAGAGCACATGGGAAGCCGTAAAGAGTCATTAATTGACAAGTTGATTGTGAGCTCATCCAGCTATAAGCTGATGACTGCCTTGGCTAATGAAATGCACAAGCACGATGTGTCGGCTGTAATTACTCAGCGCGGTACAAAATCCGCCAAACATGTTGATCTGACCGAGGCCGTGGACTGGCTGATGCAGGACGCCCGCAAGGGAATGACCATTCAGCGCTACAAGGGTCTTGGTGAAATGAACGCAGATCAGCTGCGCGACACCACCATGGATATGAGTGAGCGCTTGCTACGAAAAGTCAAAATCGAAGACCTAGATGGCACCGACGAGACTTTTGAAATTTTAATGGGTGACAAAGTGCCGCCTCGGCGTGAGTTCATTGAAACCAGGGCCCTATCGGCTAAAAATATCGATATATAGAGCTTCGATACTCGGGTTCCCGCACCTAGTGTAGCGTTTGCTTCGCAGACAACACAAAAAGTGGGATTGTGGCATCAAACTGTGCGCCGTCATCGGCAATCATCTGGTAGCTTCCTTCCATCGTACCGACCGGTGTCTCAAGCACGGTACCGCTGGTGTATTGGTAAGACTCTCCAGGCATGAGGTGCGGCTGTTCACCAACGACGCCATCGCCGCGCACTTCCTGTACCCGTTCATCACTGTCCTTAACGATCCAGTGACGTCGAAGGAGTTGGGCGCCAACCTTACCATAGTTTGTAATGGTGATGGTATAGGCAAACACAAAGCGATCTTCGTTTGGACTTGAACGGTGATCAAGATAGTGCGTTTCAACACTCACGTGAATATCGTAGTCATCGGCCATTGCTGCAGTTCTCTGATAATTTTGTTCGTTCGCTTCTAATTGTCCTATGAATTTTAATGCGATGCCTGTATTCTCATGTTTCGATAGCAATTCTGATGATAGTCGGCATCACCAAACAAGAGACCGAGTGTGAAAACTCGCTTAAGGTAGTGTCCTACGGGCATTTCATCCATCATTCCCATTGCACCATGCAACTGCACCGCTTCTTCAGCATTGAGTAGCGCCGCACGCGCGATTTCGCACTTGGCCGCTGAGATAATCATATCCTGTTCAGTTTCGTTTGCGGACTCGATCGCACGAGCCGCTTCACGGCGCATTGATTCAGCTAATTGACAGCGCATGAACATATCGACCATGCGGTGCTGAAGTGCTTGAAAGGAACTGAGGTGTTTTCCGAATTGCTGACGCGTTTTTATATATTCCAGGGTCATTTCAAATGTCGCTTCCATTGCACCCACCAGTTCAGCACATATGGCTGCGTTCGCATATCTTACGGCACGTTTGACAATTGGTAATGTTTCCTGACCGTGAAGCAGAATCTGATTCCTGTTTACTTCAACGTCTCTGAGTAGCACATCGGACATTCTCCCCCCGTCGTGTGTGCGATGATGAGTCATTTCAACGCCCAGCTGATTGACTGGCACCAGGTAAAGAGAATAATTAGCATTCTTATGCTGAGCTTCATCACGCGCCAAAACCAATAGATCCGACGCAACCTTGCCGTACAGAACTGCGGTTTTCGTACCGTTCAAAACGATACGACTGTCTCTTTTACTCGCTGTTGTCTCAATGTTATCAAGATCATAGCGGACTTGGGCTTCATAAAGCGCAGGAGATACGATGGCTCCGCCTGCACCGATTCCGTCGAGAATCTCAGAGCGTAGTGGTTCACTGTCAGATTCCTCAATGATCTTCGTCGAGACAATTGCGCTTCCAAGAAATGGGTTGACGAATAACGATCGACCAAATTCTTTCGCGAGTGTTGAAACCAAAGCCATGTCTCCGCCCAATCCACCAAAATCTGCCGACATCGGTAACAGCATCCAACCGAGCTCAGCCATCTCTTCCCACTGCCGGGTTGAGTACCCTGGTTCTTCGTGGATGATGTTTCGGCGTGCTTCGAAGCTGTAGTGATGGTCGAGAAACCGTCTGGCGGAGTCCTCAATCAGCGATTGCTGTTCGTAGAGGGATGTGTCTGTCATTACGACAGCCCAAGTTCCGCTTTGGCAATGATGTTACGCTGAATTTCGTTTGAACCCGAATAAATGGGAGTCTTTCGATAGTTGAAGTAATTCCTGGTGGCATCTCCAACCTGGTAGGGGTTGTCAGTTTGGAGTTCGGTGCAGTCCTGAGCGATGTCAATTGCTGCGAAGTGGGCACTGGCTTCTGCAGTCAGGCGAAAGACATCCGACTGGATTTCAGTGCCGCGTATTTTTAGCAGTGAAGCACCGGTGTCCACCGATTCTGCCCGCTGGTCACCAAGCAGCAAGCGCCTTTCTGTCATTTCCAGTGCATGCAAGGAACGTTCAATTTTGCAGTAGCGCTCGGCAAAATCTACGTTGTCGATCAACCGCATACCTCCTGTAGCGGGTGCGAACGCCAAATGTGTAAGCCGCTTCATGCTAGCTTTGGTTCGAGAGACTTCTGCAGTACCGAAGCGTTCCAGGCTCAATAGATACTTGCCAATTTCCCAACCTTGTCCGGGCACGCCAACAACGTTCTCTTTGGGAACTCGCACCTGATCGAAGAACACCTGGTTTACCTCGTGAGTATCTTCAAAGATTTTGAGCGGTCGAATCGTTACCCCGGGTGAAGAAAGATCAATCATCAGGAACGAAATACCCTGCTGTTTGCGTTCACCGCCGCCAGAGCGAAATAGTCCAAAAATCCAATCAGCAAGATGCGCATCGCTGGTCCAAATTTTTGAGCCGTTGATGACATACTCGTCGCCATCTTCTGTCATTCGGCACTGCAAAGAGGCGAGATCTGAACCGGAATCAGGTTCCGAAAAACCCTGACACCAAAAAATGTTCCCTTCAAGAATGTCCGGTAAAACGCGTTGTTTCTGTTCCTCGGTGCCATACTTAAAGAGCGTTGGTCCTAGCATGCCGACACCATAGATCATCAAACGCGGGGCATCATTCAAAGATAGCTCCTGTTCAAAAATATATTGCTGCTCATCGCTCCAACCCGGACCTCCATAGTGCTCTGGCCACGAAGGACAGCACCAGCCACCCTGACTGCGCAAAATTCGATGCCAGCGTACTTGAGCCTCTCGTGGAAGATCCATACGTTCGCAGGCAACCATTTGCCGTATATCATCGGGTAGGTTTTTCTGAATGAACTGCCGAACCGTCAGTCGAAATGCTTCAAGTTCCGGGCTGAACTGAGGGGTGTTTAACATACAGTCTTTTTGAACTTTTGTACTTGGGAATTTCTATCGTATTCGTTCAATTTTATATCAGCGATAGGGTTGGCTTATGCACCCTAGAGTTTCGAAATCAGATGGTCAATTCGTTCGCACGCTAGCTGTAGGTTGTTGTCCGACTCACCAATATTCATTCTAAGTATGCCTTCCCCACTTGGTCCAAATGCGGTGCAAGGTAATACTGCGACATCATATTCATTGAGCAGATGCCAGGCGAATTCGTTACCATCAATTCCCAGGTCTCTAATGTCGAATGTAACGAACATTCCGACTTCAGAACCTCGTATGACCACCCCTGAAATTTCACTCAGTTTGGAAATGACCCAGTTTCGTTTGCGGTTGATTTCCTTTCTAATTGTCCATTCAATATCCTCAGAGTGCGCGAGTGCTGTACTTGCGGCATCCTGGGTAAAAGGGGGCAGACCATAACTCATGCAGAGCGACAAACTAAACAGTTTTTTGACCAGTGATTCGCTGGCAATTACCCAGCCCACGCGCCAGCCGGTCATGCGGTGAGATTTAGAGACGCTGGAGACGGTTACGCAATGTTCAAATGCGCCAGGTAGTGACGCGGGCGAACGAAAGGTGCCGGGTTCGGGGAAAAAGGCGTAAACTTCATCGGAAATCAGCCAGATGCCTTTGTCCTTACATAAATTGACGAGATCGACAATGAGCCTTTCTGGATAAACCATACCTGACGGGTTATGTGGCGAATTAATTAGAATTGCACGAGTTTTATCCGTAATTCTGCTGGAAACATCATCAATTGTTGGTAAAAAGTCGTTTTCCGGACGTGTTGGTACTGCTGATATTGCAGCTCCGCCAACTGAAAGAGTGGCTGGATAAGTTGCGTAGTAGGGTTCGATCAGAATCGCTTCATCACCTTTTTCCAGGAGGCACAGTGATGTTGCAAATAAAGCGTTCTGAGCACCTGACATGATGGAAACGTTGGATGCTGAGACAGGTTTGCCCCAAAGTTTTGTATAACGAGCCGCTACTGATTCACGCAGGTGCAGTTCTCCGCCGATTTCGCTATAGTGATGCCGTCCATTATTCAGGCTGTCAACCGCGGCTTCAAGAACAGCCTCGGGTGTGGATTCAAGCATTTCCTGTCCGATTGAGAGAATAATCACGTTTTCACCACTCAATTGGCGATTTGCAGCTGCGTAGTGAATATCCCAGGCATCTGAGCCAGGTCCGTCAACGCGGTCAGTGAGGCTGGCAAACTTCATATGTTGGTTCCATCGATTAAAAAAATGACTTTAACTCAAATATAAAAGGGGAATTATGTACTTTCGTTGGCTAACGTGGTAGAGATAAAAAGTTGAAATGCCATTCTTTTGATGTCCTTTGTCAACTGAAGCACATATTTTCCTTTCACTGCATTGTTCTGTGTAATTGAATACGCCTTTATGAATTTTGAAAAAATTAGCCAGCCTGTTGCAGGGATGAAGGATCTGTTTCGTGATATCGGTGGTACCTATCTGGGTACCGCGACGGTCGCTTTTCTTTTTTCCGCGACCGGACCCACTGCCATCATTATTTCGGTGGGTTTGGGCGGAGGTTTGACGCAGGCCGAAATCGGCTCTTGGCTCTTTGCCGGTTGCGTTTTCAGCGGTATTATCACCATCGGATTTTCGCTTGCATATCGGCAGCCACTCAGTTTTGCCTGGACAATTCCCGGCACCGTGCTACTTGCATCAGCATTCAATCACTTGAGTTTTGCTGAGATTATTGGTGCTTACTGGGCAACCGCGTTGCTGTTGACTGTGATCGGCGTGTCTGGAGGAGTCGGAAAGGCCATGCGCTATGTACCGATGCCGGTTGTGCTGGCCATGGTGGCCGGTATTTTTCTGCAGTTTGGTCTCGACTTGGTTTTGGCATTTGAAAGTGAACTGCTGCTTTCTGCTGTGATGGTCTTGGCATATCTGGGAACAATACTGGTCCCAGGCTTGAGTGCGCGCGTGCCGCCGGTGGTAATGACCCTGATTGCCGGCATAGTCGTCGTTTTAATGACCGGCAATTTCACAACGGATCAGGAGATGGTTCAGTGGATTGCATTCCCTGCTTTTCAGATGCCACAGTTCAATCAACAGTCGATTTTCGAGTTGGTTGTGCCGTTGGCGGTGACAGTGCTGGTTGCACAGAATGCTCAAGGGATTGCGGTACTGATTAGCGGTGGTCACAAACCACCAGTCAACAACATGACCTTGGCCTGTGGTTTGGGTTCTGGGTTATGTGCGTTGTTCGGTGCGGTTTCGATGTGTGTCACTGGACCATCCAACGCAGTGCTGGTAAGCGCTGGTAAACAGCAGCGTCAATACACAGCAGGTGTGATTTTTGGGGTGATGAATATTCTGTTTGGCATTATGGCGTTTGCCGCAACCTGGTTAATTCTCAAGTTGCCACCAGAGTTTATAGCCGTATTGGCCGGCCTGGCTCTTTTGCCGGTTTTGCTACGGGCTTTTGTCGTCGCTTTTTCAAGCAAGTTTCAAATGAGTGCACTGATTACACTGCTGGTTACGGTGTCTGACATTTCAATTTGGAATATTGGTGCGCCATTTTGGGGATTGGTTATAGGTATGGGCGTTGCCATCCTGATTGATCGTGAAGACTGGCGCGAGCACATGGCACAAGATCGTTAGAGGAGGTGCAACTTGCCATCAAACAACCCTGTTGATGTGTTTGTGGTAACCGGATTTCGAAGCAAGGGACGGACTGGTGGCTATGGGTGGACTCGAACCACCGACTTCGGCATTATGAGTGCCGCGCTCTAACCGACTGAGCTACATAGCCACTTGTGGCAACCACGATCAGTCTGTTTTCTCCAACAGAGCCTATCGAATCTGATTGCGCGAATCAATGAAACGGACAAAATTTATTGGCAGACTTGAAAGAGAAGATTTTATCAATTGACATTGATGTCGACCGCAGAATTTTCGACTCTGAGTCAATGAAGTCATAGGTTTCAGTACAAAATAGCACCGATTGGCACAGACATCGCGTTTGCAGGGCTTAACATCATAAAATAAAACGACACAATGATTATTCTGCTGGCTTAAACAAAGAAAATTCCTGTGAAAATTTGCACCTGGAACGTCAATTCCCTGAAAGTACGTCTTGAACACCTAAAGAGTTGGTCTCAGCAAACCGACCAAGACGTGATCTGTCTTCAGGAAACCAAAACGATGGATGATGCGTTTCCGGTCGACCCGATCATTGAAGCGGGATACAACGTGAGTTTTTTCGGCCAGAAGACCTATAACGGTGTGGCAATTCTTGCCAAAGGAGAAATAGGAGATGTTGTCCGCGGAATTCCAGAGTATGAGGATCAACAGCGACGTGTTATTGCTGCATCAGTAAATGGGGTTCGAATCATCAATCTCTACGTGCCGAATGGCCAGTCAGTCGGCTCTGAAAAGTATCAATACAAGCTGGAGTGGTTTGCGCACCTCAAAGAATTCGTCCGGCAGGAAATCGAGCAGCACAGCAAACTGGTCATTGTTGGGGATTTCAATATTGCACCAGAGGACATCGATGTTCACGACCCGGAAGTCTGGGAAGGAAAGATACTCTGTAGTGAACCGGAACGACAGCAGTACAGAGATCTGATTGCAATGGGACTGATCGATGCGTTTCGTCTGTTTGAACAGCCGGAGCGGAGTTTTTCCTGGTGGGACTATCGGGCAGCCGGGTTCCGCCGTGATTTGGGGCTACGAATTGACCTGATTTTGATCAGTGAAGCGCTGCGTGACAGTTGCAGCCGTTGTGTTATCGACAAAGAACCGCGTAAGTGGGAGCGGCCTTCCGATCACACGCCCGTATGGGCAGAATTCAATCTGTAGATCTGCAAGCGCCTAAGGGCAGCTAGCTGTTTCGTCCCTCAGTGACACGGTCCAGATCAGCCAGATCCTTGAATGTGCTGCAGGCCTTAAGGCCATTCGATTCAAATAGGTTGCGTACTGCATTGCCCTGATCACAGCCATGTTCGATTATCAGCCAGCCCCCTGGTTTCAGATGTTTCCGAACACCGGTCACGATTCTCCGAATTGATTCCAGACCATCAGATCCGCCAATTAATGCCACAGGTGGTTCGAATCGCATAAATTTGTCTGCAAGGCATTGATCATCACTGGCAATGTAAGGTGGATTGGAAACAATAATGTCGAATCTGTGATTCGGCAGTGCCTCAGTCCAACTGCCGCAAGAAAAACTGACATTGTCGAGTTCTAATGCTTTGCAATTCTGTTTCGCTACTTCAAGCGCGTCAACTGAGATGTCAGTTGCGACCAGATGTGCCGCTGAGACTTCGGATGCAATCGCAAGTGCAATGCATCCCGACCCGGTACCGAGGTCAGCCAGTTCAGGACTCTCTATGGCTTGACAGTGAAATAATGCCCGCTCAACAACGAGTTCAGTTTCTGGCCGCGGGACTAAGGTTGCGGGGCTGACCTGAAGGTCAATGGTCCAGAATGATTTAGACTGTGTAATGTACGCAATCGGTTCGCCAGACAGTCGACGCTGTAGCAGGTGTTTAAAATTTTTAGCCTGGCATGGACCGAGTTCTGTTGCGTCAAGCGCTTCCAGCAGATTGCGATTGACTGAAAGTGCTGCGGATAGTAGCAGGTCTGCGTCCAGAGCAGCGGTGTCCGTTTCTTCGCTGAGCAGCGCCCTGGCAGCCTGCCGAGCATTGCCGATCGTCTTTACCGTAGACAGGTATTTCACTGAAATGCATTCATATCGGCCATCAGGCTGGCCTGATACTCAGTTGTCAACTGATCAATGATGGGTTGAATGTCGCCGGCCATAAGTCCGTCGAGTCGATTGAGCGTCAATTTGATTCGGTGGTCAGTTACCCGGTTCTCGGGAAAGTTGTAGGTACGAATTCGCTCTGAGCGGTCTCCGCTACCGACCAGACGTCTACGCTCCTCAGATTCCTGTTCCTGCTGCTTTTGAATTTCAGCCTGAAGCAGGCGCGCACGTAGCATTGCCAATGCCCTTGCCCGGTTTTGGTGCTGTGAGCGCTCATCTTGACACTCAACCACAACTCCGGTCGGCATGTGAGTGATACGAACAGCAGAGTCCGTACGATTGACGTGTTGGCCGCCAGCACCAGACGCGCGGTAGGTGTCGACCCGCAAATCCTGTGGGTCGATGGGGACATCATCAATTTTGTCAGCTTCAGGTAAAACCGCAACAGTGCACGCAGAGGTGTGAATGCGTCCCTTGGCTTCTGTTTTAGGAACACGTTGAACACGGTGTGTGCCAGACTCGAACTTTAACTTTGAATAGGCACCTTTACCGGCCACCCGCATAACGACCACCTTAAATCCGCCGTGCTCGCCTTCATGTTGGCTGACAGTTTCACTGGTCCAGCCTTGATTCTTGACATAAACCTGGTACATACGAAACAAGTCACCTGCAAATATTGCAGCTTCATCACCGCCTGTACCAGCGCGTATTTCAAGAAATAGGTTACGATTGTCGTTTGGGTCGCGTGGAAGCAGAAGGCTCTGAATCTTGTTGAGTGTCGCTTCAAGCCGTTCTTGAATGTCGACAACTTCTTCAGCAGCGACTGTCTGAATTTGGGGGTCTGGGTCGTTCAGAAGCGATTCCACTTCTTCGAGTTCCGTTTCCAGAGTCCGAAATTTTCCATACGATTCTACGACCTCTGAAATTACAGACTGTTCAATCGACAGCTCGCGCAATCGGTCAGGACGCTGAACGATTTCAGGGTCTGACAGTTGTTCATTGAGCGTCTCATGTCGTTTAACGAGAACCTCAAGTTTTTCTCTTAACGTGTCTTTCATAAGAAGATTGATCGCAAGGCCGCGGACTATGTTTTTCAGTAGCCTGGAGTGGGCGGCAAATCGTTGGCGGGGCGTTTTGAAACTGATGAGACCGACAGCACTATCATTATAATGTAATTGAGTGAGTCAACAGTCAAGACGGCAAAGGGCAAAGACCAGTTTGGTAAGACAAACTGAATGGGGCTCCCAGTCGTGTATTACAACTCTTGACAATTCACTCTAGCGGACTTGCTTCGGTGCAATTTGGTGCAGGATGCCGTGCCAGGACTACTTCTCTCGCTGTTGCTTTTTGATGACTTTTCCAACTTTGAACACAATGCGCAGACCAGTTTTACACCTTACTCTGGCAACACTTATCCTGAGTGCGCTTATTTTGAGTGGCTGTGCCGCAACTCAACCCGTGATAGATGATACAGATTCACAAGAAACTGTAGAAATCGAAGACTTGCAACTCGCTCCACAAATCGATCTTTCCGCGGAAATTTTGCACCAGTTTCTGATCTCAGAGCTCGCTTACTATCGAAATGACGTCTTGACTTCGATTGATATTCTTGAGAAGCTGGCGTTTAAAACGAACGATCCACGTATTGCAGAAATCGCATCACTCCGTGCAATCGGCAATCAACAGTATGATGTCGCATCCAATACCACATACCTGTGGGTCATGCTGAGTCCTGATTCTGCAGAGGCATGGTTTTCCAACGCAGTATCGATGATTGCGACACAGCGATATGACGAGGCAGTCGAAGGATTTCAGAAATATTTGCAATTGTCAACTGATCCCGATCAGACCAAATTTCAGAGAGTCAGCCGTTCGCTAGGCGGCAGCGTGGATCCGAATTCAGCATTTGATCTGTTTGACAGAATCATATCTGAATTTCCTAGGAGCATATTCGGTCGGTTGTATTCAATTGAACTTGCAGTAGCTGGTGAAAAAGACGAAGAATTCATCGATCAGTTGGTTACCGAAGGGCTGGCGATGGCACCCAAGTCCGATGATATGGCATCGGCCAAGTTCTTCGTTTACATCCGACGTGGTGCTGTATCTGATGCAGTGGAATTTGCAGAGAAATTTCTGTCCCGCAATCCCGACTCCCCAAATCTTCGACACCATTACGCCCGTCACCTGGTTGATGAGGGGCTTAACCGAGAAGCGATCAAACAGTATGAGATGCTAACGGATGCTGAATCGCTATATATGCAAGGCACCCTGCACGAACAGGCGAACTTTCCAGAGTTATCGCGCGACAAGTTCCTGGCATTTCACAGACTCCAACCCGAAAATCAACGGGTCCTCATTAATCTCGCAGAACTCGCTCTGGAGAAGAAAGACTACGAAGAGGCGGGTGCCTGGATCAGTCGAATCACAAACCGTAATCTTGGATTTAGCAGATATTTGCTAACCGCAAAATACATCGCAGGGACACGCAGCATTGATGAGGCTGTCGCATTACTGGAAGAACACCCGACGGAAAGTCAGCGGGAACGTGTTCGAATAATTTTGGTTGTTGAAGACTTGTACCGAAATGACGGCCGCTTTGACGATGCATTTTCCGTGCTTGAAGCCGGGTTGGGAGAATTCCCCGGCAATATCACTTTACTGCTCGCTAAAAGCTATACCGCTGCTGAATTGAACCTGATTGATCAGGTGGAAATGACGGTTAATGCGATTCTTGCACAGCAACCTGACAATGCGTTGGCGCTCAATGCATTGGGATACACGCTGATTGATCAAACCGACCGGTTGGAAGAGGGAACGGATTACATCGAAAAGGCATTGGAAATCAAACCGAACGATCCCTTTATTTTGGACAGCATGGGCTGGGCTCATTTCAAAATGGGCAACTTCGAGGACGCAATTGAGTTGTTGAGTGTCGCACTCTCTCGCCGGGACGATCCAGTCATGGCGGCCCATTTGGGCGAGGTGTATTGGACAATTGGACGCAAACAGAAAGCCAGACAGCTTTGGGATGATGCGCGCCAGAAATCGCCCGACAATGAAATCCTTATCGAGACAATTGAACGATTGACCAGCCAATGATCGCGCGGCTGGCATTGGTCGCTGTTTTGGTGATGACGGGATGCTCAACACAGACTGTCCATTATTCGTTCGATCCAGCGATTCTTGACTCACATCTCAGTAGTCTGGATTTACTTGACAGCTGGAATATTCGAGGACGTCTCAGTGTACGCACAGACAAAGGTGGGCACATTGGTCGAATAGCGTGGGTGCGTAGCGGTGCAAATCACAAGATTGATATCTACGGCAGTCTGGGTTCCGGTCATATTCGAATTGTTGCCGATCCCCGCGAGGCTGTGTTGACTGACTCGAATGGCTGGGTGTCGATTGGTGCCAACACTCAAAGTGTTCTCGATGTTTACCTCGGTTGGCGATTTCCAGTGACTGAGATGGAGAGCTGGATTCTCGGTAAAGCTTACCCCTACTCATCTGCTGAGAAGAAGTGGGATACACTCGGTCACGTTGTCGAGATTGAGCAGGAAGGATGGCAGGTCGTATTTTCACAGTATGGCACATTTGATGGCTACGATCTTCCGACTCGGTATCGATTTTTTGCGAGTGATGATCTGCAGCAGGAGATGGCGGAACAACGATCTCAAGCGGAGGTGCCGAACGAAATCAGGCTGGTGATCAGCTCTTGGTCACTTAACTGATTACACTGAGAGTTTCAGAATGTTGACGAGGCTGGCACCTGCCAAGATTAATTTATTTCTGCATGTTACAGGTCGATTCGATGATGGATATCACGAATTGCAGACCGCTTACCATCTGATCGACTGGTGTGATGAAATCGAATTTGAACTCACCAGTGACGGAACCATCTCCCGAGGCAGGGCCATTGAAGGCGTTGAGGAAGCGAACGATATTACTGTCATTGCTGCTCGCAAGCTAAGATCCCGTTTCCCGGGATCTCAGGGGGTAATTATCCGTTGCAGGAAGCAGATTCCGATCGGTGCGGGTCTTGGTGGTGGTAGCTCCGATGCCGCGACGACGTTGCTTGCGCTGAACGAATTGTGGGATTTAGGGACTGAGCTCAATCAGTTGGCTGAAATAGGCTTAGAGCTCGGAGCGGACGTACCCGTTTTTATTTTCGGAAAAAACGCATGGGCTGAAGGCAAAGGCGAGATACTGTCCAGCGTTTCGATCAGCAAACAGTTGTACCTTGTTGTCTTCCCCGGTTTCTCAGTATCGACTGCACGTATATTCGAGGCGTTTCACGGAACTTCGTATACTGAGAAAATCGCCTATGAACCGTTTTTCACGGGAAATATGGTGAATGATCTTGAGGAAATCACATGCACTCTTTATCCTGAGGTGCGTACGCTGATTGATTTTCTGAAGAATTGGGGATTGACTCGAATGACGGGTTCCGGCAGTGCCGCGTTTATACCGATTCAGAGTCGCGAGCTTGGTGAATCGATAATAGCAGAACTGCCCACAACCTGGGTCGGACGCGTGTGTTTGGGACAGTCGAGCTGAACGTTTCGAGTAAATTGGTTCAGACGGCTGGTGATGAATTTGCCGGACCATTTGCCCAGAGTCGTTTAGTGATAACAAAATAGGGCAAAATCAGAAACAGGGCTGAAACCAGCTTGACAGCATAGTCACCAATCGACCAGCTTACCCAGGGCAGGCCGGTACCCGCGAATGCGATGCTGTAGAAAATGACTGTGTCAACAGTTGAGGCGATGCTGGATGAAATAAGTGGTGCGTGCCACCAGTTTCTGTGGCGCAGCCGATCGAAGATGCCGATATTCGTGAGCTGACCAACGATAAATGCACTGCCTGATGCTACCGCGATACGCGGTGTGGCCAACCAGAAAGACAACACAACGGCTACAGCAAATCCAACGTAAGCGACCTTCCGAGCTCGTTCTTCACCGAGCCTCCTATTGATCAGGTCGGTAATGAAGAATGTGATGGGAAAACTGAAATGCCCCCACGTTAACCAGTCGTTAATCGGATAGCCGACCAGAATATTCGAGGCTGTAATGACTGCCGCCATCGCGACAATCCCCGGTATTAGCGAACGAACGACGCCTAACTGACTCAAGATTTCTGTACCTGACTCGTCAAGTTACTCAACAGCAGGCATTTCATCAACGAGAAACTGCGGATCCAAACGGGCAGAAAAAAGGTTGATACGCCAATCTAGGTGCGGTCCTGTGCTGCGTCCAGATGAGCCAACCGTACCAATCACCTGGTTCTTTTTGACGTAATCACCAACTTCAACCTGGATTTCGTCCATGTGTAGGAATGCTGATGAAAGACCGTGTCCGTGATCAATGATCATAGTAGCGCCAGAAAAGAACATGTCCGGATGTGCAACAGTTACTACACCACCTGCTGGTGCGCGGACGGGGGTTCCAGTTGGTGCGTGAATGTCGATGCCGTAATGAGGTCTGCGCGGTTCGCCATTCAGAATCCGCTGGCTACCATAAACTCCGGTGATGATGCCGTGAACAGGCCAGACAAATTCGTCAAGAAAATCGAGCCTGGGGCCATCAATCTCGCGCGCCTTTCTGACTAATGCGGAATCCTTTGCAATACGTTCATAATCTTCTTCTGACGGTGTTACTTTGTTCGGTGGAATTCCATCAATACGCTGAATTTGGTAACTTCGGGGACTAATTTCAATGGTGCTCGTATAGGCTGATCCGTCCGGATGTTCAACCACCAACTGCCAGTTGAGCTTTGCGTCGCGTCCAAATCCAATTAAAAAATTTCCAGAATCTGAAACCCGAACATTTTGCTGGTCAATCAATACCGTCGAACCAGGTGCGGTGTTGCCAAACAGCAATCCACCTTGGGTGAAGTTCCCTTGGAGTTTTGCGCCACGGTCGATGCTTGAATTCGAATCAGCCCATAGAGGTGTATTGGCTAATAGGTACAGCAGACCGACTGCAATTGAATGTACAAGGTATTTTCTCATGATGCAAGCATAAGGGTTTTGAGATCTTCCGGATTGCTCGAAATTCGCCGATAGCGTTCGGGAAGATCAATAATTTCCTGCAGCTGTTTAGGCATGGGTATTTCAGTATTGAGCGTTCGCTCAATTGTCTCAGGAAATTTAGCCGGATGAGCTGTCGCGACAACGACAACCGGTGGTTCCAATCCACTCTCAGCCTGATTGACCGCATTCAACGCCACAGCGGAATGTGGATCGATAATTTCACCGGTTTCTGAGTAGTGTTGAGCGATGGTCTCGCAAGTCTGTTCATCATTTACCCGGTAGGCGCTGAAATGTTCGCGAGATTGCATCAGCTTGTCCTTTTCGATTTTGAATTTGCCAGTTTTTGTTAGATTTTGCATTAGGCTGTCGACACGGTCACCATCGCGATCATACAGCTCAAATAGATATCGTTCGAAATTGCTGGAAACTTCGATATCCATGCTGGGTGTAACGGTTTGCTTGACACCGAGCTTCGTCATCTCTCCGCTTTCAAAAAAGCGCGTTAGTATGTCGTTAGCATTTGAACAGACCAAAAGTTTTCCCATGGGCAAGCCCATTTTGGAAGCCGTCCAGGCAGCGAATACATTTCCGAAGTTCCCTGTTGGAACTGCGAAACTGACCTTGGTGTTTAGAGCGCCGATCTTGAGAGCTGCATAGAAGTAGTAGGCAACCTGCGCAGAAATTCGCCCCCAATTTATCGAGTTAACTGCACCAAGCGCGTGGTGCCGTTGAACTTCGCGATCACTAAAGATCGTTTTGACTATTGCCTGACAGTCATCAAATGTACCATTAACGGCGTAGTTGAAGATATTTGAGTCCTGATTGGTGGTCATCTGGCGGCGCTGCATCTTGGATACCCGCTGAAATGGGTGCAGCATGTAAAGGTCAATTGTGTCGCGCCCCGCTACTGCACTGATTGCTGCTGAGCCTGTATCTCCCGAGGTGGCACCAACAACAGTCAGGTGTTCGCCGCGCTTTCGAAGACTCCAATCCATTACCCTGCCGAGAAACTGAAGTGCGTAATCTTTAAAGGAAAGCGTAGGACCATGAAAGAGCTCCATCATATAGACGCTAGGTCGAATTTCTCGAATCGGTGCTATTTCAGGGTGACTGAAACTGGCATATGCATCCGTGACAATTTGATTGAGCTGGTCCCGTGGCACACTATCACCAGCAAACTTTTGCAGCACCTCCAGCACCACTTCACAATAAGATTTGCCGATCAATGACTTTAGTTCATGGTGATCGAACGTTGGCCACTCAGCTGGGACATAAAGACCGCCATCCGGTGCAAGCCCACAGGTTGCAGCCTGCTCAAAATCTAGTTCAGGGCTCTGAGACCGCGTACTGATGTATTTCATATATGCGTTTTCTTTGAATCTAGGTGTCTTCAGGAGAGAGGGAAGCCAATGTAATGAGCAATGACCTCATTAGCCTGAGAGTTCTGGTGCACGGCAAATCTAAATTTTACCGTATCGCAGCTTGATTTAAGACCACCACAAAAAACCCTAATCCTCAGTTAGAGACTGCCAGCGGCGGCTAAGGCGAGATTTTCGGCACTCTGGCGGTTCGAAGCGCCAGGATTTTCCAAACCATCAAGCCACACACCGAAATCGGTGACCATTTTACCCGGCTGAACCCACTGCGAAGCGAATCTGGCGGCTCAGCAGCAAATCCGGCGCAAGCCTGTCCCTGACAGTAGACTGACTGCCATGATCTGTAGTGTAAAGCCGTTTCAGAACGAATGAGAAGTCAGGACAGGCTGCAGCGGCGGATGGCCCAAAGCGACTGTTCCAGGACAGGAAGTTTGGCCGCACTGACTTTCAGGGTCCACTGCCGCGCATGGCGAACCACCTGTCCGGCCATCGCATACAGTCGGTGACGGAAACTGATCGCCCGCACGCCATACCACTCCTGCGGCAGTTTCATGCGCATCAGCGCAAGCAGATTGAAGGCAATCGAAGACAGAAGCAGGTACGCGACATTGGCTTTGAACTCGCCGCACGGCAGATGCGCCGCGCTGAAGTCACTGCGAATTTCCTTGAGCCGGTTTTCCGAGCTGTCCCCTCTCTGGTTGTACCACCATACAATCTCGCCGTCACTGAAGCGGTCCAGGTCCAGATCGGTCGCAATCGCCCGGTAGATGTACCTGCCGCTGACCGCACTTTGCACATCGACCTGGTGCAGGCCTTCATTTTTGAAAACCATCTTCAGCTGCTCAGTCCCGTCAGGCATCCCAGCGTCGGCCGGCAGCTTGTCCCGCACCCATTTTTTCTGCACCACCAGACAGAAAGCCTCAGGCACATCTTCCATCACATGCAGCGTACGGGCCAGATACTCGCCTTCCAATACCGCACCGTCGGCATTCACAACCGCATTCCAATCCTCATCCTTAATGTCCAGTACCGTTTTCTTCACCGCACTGTCCATCTTCGCCCGAATCGCAAAACGGATGCCGTGTGCGCGGCAATCATTGATGATGCCCGCCTGATAGGAGGCGGCATCGGCCCGGAAGCGAGTGACACCCACCCCTTCGGGCAGCGCCGCGCGGCAGCGCCGGAAAAACTCAACATTCTCAGCCCCAGGCGGCACATTGCCCTCGCGAAGCTCAGCCGCAGCCACCTGACCGGTCTCGGCAATGTGACCGAACATCGGCATGTACCCGCGATGCTTCTTATACGTCCACTTCGCGTCTTTTTTCTTCGACCGAATCGCCGATGCGTCAATGTCCAAAGTGACGCACTTTCGATCACCCAGCGTCGCTTTCATCACCGCGCGGTTGACCTGCTCGAGAACCGAGATCATCTGTCGACTGTCGCCGACTCTGTGAAGCCATCCACCCAGCGTCGTGGCACAGGGAATCGTCCCAAAACCCAACAGCTTCATCAGCGCCGGTTCACTGCGCAGGTGGCGCACATCGTCGATGCACCCCGCACCTTCGTGGAACATCAGCATGAAGGTATTGAAAATGGCGCTGTGCCGGTAGCCTCGATTGCTGCCGGGTGTGGGCATTGACGAATCAATGAGCTGTGACAGCTCAAGGCGCTTGAGCAGTTCGGCTGGCACCACCAGACCGGCTCTGGAGGTGAAATTGTGGCAGCTTGCCGCAGTGTTGTATGGTAGAATCTTCATAAGCCTTGCGAAATCTGAGAGCCGTTTCGAATTCACCCATTGGGTGAATGCCGAATTGGGCGTTTTTTTCAATATCTCTCTGATTTTACAGGGCTTTATCATTTTCTGCAACTTTTTATTTGCGGATCAGGGAAAAAATTGACTAGGTGTGGTAATGATTCGTTGCGTTTTTATCAATTTGTATTGACTTTCCGCCAAGCAAACAGATATTTAATTGGTAAGGTACGATTAAGACAGAATGAAAATCAGACGCCAAGCCTGTTGAAATCCTCTAATTGGGTTTTAAAACAATAAGATAAAAACCAAATTATAGCGATCACAATGCTATAGCCAGAGTGAACCTATTTGATACAAAACAGGTATTTCACTTCGAATCATATTGGCCTTTAGTTTGTGGTAACATGCATCGAAATACGGATTGCGTATTTCAACATCAGCTTTGATGCGAGAATCTTCATAAACAAGAATAATTCCAATGAGGCGGAGGAATTCTAATGGATCAACTGAATTCGATTATTAACTCAATTAATGCATTTGCATGGGGTCCACCTATGCTCGGCATGTTGGGTGTAACTGGTCTGCTGTTGACGCTGGGCCTGGTATTTATGCCATGGCGTAAAGTGGTATATGGCTTCAAAATTCTGTTTGCCAAATCCGATGAAGGCGAAGGTGAAGGTGAGGTAAAGCCATTCAACGCACTGATGACCGCGCTTTCAGCGACGGTCGGTACTGGTAACATTGCCGGTGTCGCAACTGCAATTGCACTAGGTGGTCCGGGTGCAATATTCTACATGTGGCTGATTGCCCTTTTTGGTATGGCAACTAAATATGCAGAGGCAGTCTGTGCCGTTAGGTACAGAGAGGTTGACAAAGATGGTAAGTACGTTGGTGGTCCAATGTACTATCTCAAAAACGGTGTAGGCCAATTTGCCCCTGAACTGGGTAAATATCTGGGATTGGCGTTTGCTATTTTTGGAGCGGTTGCAGCTTTCGGAATTGGTAATGCTGTCCAGGTGAACTCTATGGCGGCGGCACTCGATTCCAGTTTCGGCGTTGCAACATGGATTACTGGTATCATCGTGGCGGCACTGGTTGGCTTCGTCATTCTTGGTGGTATTCGCCGAATCGGTGATGTTGCAGGTAAATTGGTTCCTGCGATGATCGTGCTCTACGTTGGTGCATCGCTCATTATCATTCTGATCAACATCGCCAAAGTGCCAGAAGCAATTGCCATGATTTTCAACTATGCATTTAATCCTGCGGCAGCGACTGGTGGATTTGCAGGTGCAGCAGTTGCGGCAGCCATCCGTTTTGGCGTGGCACGAGGTGTTTTCTCAAATGAATCCGGACTTGGGTCAGCGGCAATCGCCCATGCCGCAGCACGAACCAACAATCCGGTTAGACAAGGCATCATCGCCATGCTCGGAACATTCATTGATACGCTCGTGGTTTGCACCATGACAGCTCTGGTGATATTGACATCTGGTGCATGGACGCTGATCGCTCCAGAAGGTGGCGGTTACACCGGTGCGGTACTAACCTCTCAAGCTTTCGATGTCAGCATTGGTGGCGGTCAGTACATCGTCACTGTTGCGCTGGTAGTGTTCGCTTTCACCACCATTTTGGGTTGGTCTTATTATGGCGAACGATGCTGGCAGTATCTGTTCTCAGAAAAAAGCGTGATGATTTATCGAGCGTTTTGGGTACTGGCGGCACTATCCTTTGCCAACGTTAAAGTCGATTTCGTGTGGAATTTATCTGACACTTTGAATGGACTGATGGCCATACCAAACCTGATTGGTTTGCTATTGTTGGCACCTATGGTATTCAAGGTAACCAGAGATTACTTTGAAGAGCAGGGGACACCGTTATCACGGACTAAACTACCGAACGCATAACAGTTTTTACCTCTGAACCGAATCTGGCGGTTTGCTTGACAGCATACCGCCAGATTTTTTTTTGTTTGCAATACCAGCAGTTGACAGCTTTTATTCGGAGTCAGCTTAGTGGCATCCATGGGAGAGGGCTGTGCGCCAACAAAATTTACTTATAGTTGGATTTTACTGATCCAACATGGTAGATTCGTGTGAAGTGGTTTTTGATTGACCGAACCAAGCGACCGACTGCTTTGTACAGCCAGTGGCTTAGTTTTGAACTTAGTTCCTTGGCCAGTTGAGTGCGTGTGACGCGAACGCTGATGGTGCAACCACGTTGTATTGACCATCTTGAATTTGACGCAGCACCATTGGCTTTGCTATGTTGTTTCCAGCTTCTGAAAACTTGATCTGACCGTAGAAGGTTGTGAGATCTGTTTCAGTCAGTGCATCGCGTAGAGCTTCTTTATCGAGTGTTCCGGCGCGTTCAAAAGCATCTTTGAATACATAAACGGCTGCCGAAGCCTGAGCGGTTTGGTATGGGACCGTCTTTTCGGCATATTCCGGGTAGGCGGCCTTGAATTCCTGCTCGTAATTTGCAGCGGTTCCAAATATTTCATCGCTGTAGGTCAGCGTTTCTGCCCACTGCGTCGAGCACAGAATGTCGTTGGCAGCTTCACCAAAATTTCCAACTACATCAGCTGATTCGCAGTGCGTAATGGCGATCATCGGTACTTTCACATTTTGTTCTTCAATTTGTCGGACAGCAGTGGCAGCTCCTTTTGAATAGCCACTGACTATCAATACGTCTGGTTTCAGCAATTTCACCTTGGTCAGAATTGTGCTCATGTCAGAGAGGTCTCGCGGTAACTCCTCATCAACAACGATCTGCATGCCATATTTGCTTGCATCCTGGAGCACACCAGCTCGGATATCCAGCGAAAATGGATCATTTCCTACAGCAACAGCAACTTTGACATCACTGGCAGCCATACTGGTTTCTTCTGCTTTTTCAGCAGCGAGCGCAATCGCAGAGGCCAGATACTGTTCAGATGTCGAAAGAACTGCGAATAAGTACCTGTATCCCTGGTTAAACAACGAACGACTGGCACCTTCAGCTTCGACCATGGGAATACGATATTTCTCAGTGACTGGCGCGATTGCTTTCGTCAAACCTGAAGAATATGGTCCAAGCATAAACTGAACCTTGTCTTGATTGATCAACCGCTCAGCGAGTGTTGCACCAAGTTCACCCTTCGATTCATCATCGTAGTAGATGACACTGAAGTTGTAGCATTCGTCGCCGATTTTAACGCCGCCAGCTACCTTGATCTTTTGAATCGCAAAATCATAACCGTTCTTGGTATGTATACCATTGGTTGCATATTTGCCGGTCAGTGAGATTGCTGATCCAAGTAACAGTTCCTTACACTCGGCCTGTGCTGCTGAGTTTACAAAAAATAATGTAATGCTGGCTACAAACAGACCTAGCACTATTTTCACGTTCATACCCTACACCTCCGAGGGTTGTAAGCGTTAGGCCATTGGCCTGATGTGGACGAACAAAATGTAGTGTTCAATATACCAAAGGGATTCATGAAGCAAGGGCTAGCATGTCGACACAGTAATTGGTAAAAATTTCCTATTTGGAAAATTTTTTTCAGAATTCAAATTTAAGGAATCAACCTATAGCAATTGCTGCCAATGATCGTCAAATTTAAAACCGACCATAGGTCAACACCGCTGATCCGCACAGATTCAGTTGGTTAAATCGATTGAAATTCACCTGATGTAGGTTGATGCGATTGAACTACTGCTTTCCAGTCAGTGAGATGCGTCGCCCAATCCAATCGGGATGATCGGTTTCCACTGCATCCTGTAGCATGTTCTGAGTAGCATCTGGCATTGGTGCGGTGCGCGATTCGCGTGTGTTGTAATGGAGCATAATCATTTCACCTGTTGCACAGATGTTGCCGTTCACAACCAACATATGAGAACACCAGATTTTCTTTGGATCAAATCCGAGAACAATGGTTTCGACATCTAGATGAGCCGGTTTTCTGACTTCATTGACGTAGCGAACATGTGTTTCCAGAGTGTACAACGCGCAACCTGTCTCATCAAAGTAAGGAACACCAATCTCAAAATGTTCCTGCATGGCCCAATTGGCATTCGTGAACGGAACCAGATAATACGCTTCGTTCAAGTGGCCATAAGCATCAAGCCAACCGTCTTGCAGAGGTTCGGAATGAAAGTTGAATGTTTTCACGCGGATGTCTCCTGAATTTGAATCAGCTTCACCAAAATATAACCCGAATACGCTTATGACTGGTGTAGGATAATGGCATGAAGGCAGTTACGCAGAGTAATTGAGTTCTCGGTTTTCCACTTGCTTTGGCAACTGATCAGATCAATGGCAACGAAACCATAAAGGCATACTGGAGGCAGAAATGGCCGCTTCATTAAGAGTGATTGTATTGCAGCATATTGCATGCGAGCATCCTGGTATATTTCGCCAGTTTATGGCAGAAGACGGGATTCAGTGGGATCCAATTGAATTGGATGAAGGTGAAACAATTCCGGATCTTGCGCCTTATGACGCGATGGTTTCCATGGGTGGACCGATGGATGTCTGGCAGGAAGACGAGTTTCCATGGCTGGCCCGCGAGAAAGAGGCGATTCATGAAGCGGTTCGTGTACGAAACATGCCTTTTTTAGGGGTGTGTCTGGGACACCAGCTGCTTGCTGAAGCCGCAGGCGGTTCGGTAGGACTTGCTGACACGCCTGAAGTCGGAATGCTGGATGTCGAACTGACACCAGATGCCACAGATCATCCATTGATGTACAGCCTTCCAGGCAAGTTCAAAACGCTACAGTGGCATGGTGCTGAAGTCAAATCAATTCCAGACGATGCTTCAGTGCTCATGTCTTCTCCGGTGTGCCCGATTCAGTCTTTCGCGGTCGGGCAGTCTGCGCTAGGCATCCAGTTCCATGTCGAAACTGGGCCGCATACGATTGACGAGTGGAATGCGGTGCCAGAATACGAGGTAGCACTTCGCAAGACTTTCGGTGATAACGGTGCGGTGGAATTGAAGAAAAAGGCCGAAGAATATGAAACGGATTTGTCAGCAACTGCCGGCATATTGTATCGAAACTGGGCTAAAACGCTATTAAAAGCGAATAAATAACTTACTTTAGCTTATTTCTTTACCGGTTGTTGATCGCGTACTGATCAAGCTGAATTACTTCTAAGCAGTATTTTTGCGATTCGGCGCTTGCCAACCTGAAATACATGTGATGCGCCGACCGGTATCAACATCCTTGAGTCATTGATGCGCTCACCATCGATTCGAACAGCGCCTTGTTTGACGAGCCGATGTGCGTCAGAGGTTGAATCGACGAGATTTGCATCTTTAAGCAGGTTGGCTAATGGAATATTCTCCTGGTCGAGGTCCAGAATCTTTTCATCAACTCTATCTGGAACACCACCTTTCTGGAATTGAGCGATAAACGCCTCATGTGCCCTTTTCGCATCGATTGCAGAATGAAAGCGTTCTACAAGCTCCTGGGCAAGCATGAATTTGACATCGCGCGGGTTAAGGCCGTCGGTAATCTGCTGTTTGAGAGAGTTGATTTCGGTAACCGTGCGTGCACTAATCAATTCAAAGTAGCGCCACATCAAGTCGTCTGAAATTGACATGATCTTGCCGAATATCTCACCAGGCGGTTCGTTAATACCAATGTAGTTATTCAATGACTTTGACATCTTCTTGACTCCATCCAGTCCTTCCAGGATAGGTACCGTGATGACAATCTGAGGCGGTTGCGAATAGTTCTTTTGCAACTCTCTGCCGACCAGCAGATTGAACTTCTGGTCGGTCCCCCCGAGTTCGACATCCGAGCGCAGTGCAACAGAGTCATATCCCTGAACCAGAGGATATAGAAATTCGTGTATGGCGATAGACTGCTGGTTGCTGAAACGAGTCTTGAAATCATCCCTTTCCAGCATTCTGGCGACAGTGTGCTGTGCCGCGAGTCGGATCATCATACTGGCGTCTTGATTTTCGAACCACTCAGAGTTAAATCGAACGATGGTTTTGTCTGGGTCAAGTACCTTGAATACCTGCTCCTTATAGGTTGAGGCATTGGCGTTAATTTCTTCCTCGGTCATTGGCGGGCGAGTCGCTGATTTGCCGGAAGGATCGCCAATTCTGCCGGTAAAATCACCGATCAGGAATGTGACTTCGTGGCCGAGTTGTTGAAACTGACGCATCTTTTCGAGCAGCACGACGTGTCCCAGATGCAAATCAGGCGCCGTAGGGTCAAATCCCGCTTTGATGTTTAGCGGTCTGCCGAGTTTAAGCCGTTCGGTGAGTTCTGATTCAAGCAGGATTTCGTCGGTTCCGCGGCTGATCAGACTGACGTGTTCTTCGATTGAATAGGACAATGCGTAAATCCTTGTCTGAGAGTTTAGTGTGAATAGATACTTATAGGGTGAGTGGCAATTGAAATTTTATTGCGAATTACCGTACTGTGTTCGCGGAATCCTGATGGCACGCGATATAAGTATTAGACATATGGTAGGAGGGCTGTGGGTCTCTAAAATGATGTGAAAGAAAACCACCAAATTCGACCAGCTGATTTACAAGGTGCATCGCTGAAGTTTGTTTATTTGCCATGGTGAAATCAACCTCAATTTTTGCCATAAATCAATTGGTTGTATACAATCTATAATTGAGCGGAAAGTCTTTGCTGAATTGACAGACAAAACCGCAGCTTTGTAAGCTTCTGGGGACAGAACTATAACAACACTTTACCAGTGCTGATATCCAATGGATAACAACTTTGACAGCAAGGAGAACTATGCAGGTCGCCATTCGTCGCATTCACCTGCTAATGATCGGCAGCGTGCAGTTCAATTCGACGTTCAAAATGACACGCCGATCAAAGGTTTAATATATTTCGCGGTCTTTGCAGCGCTCTCGTTGTCCATTCTGGCATTTGCTCTGATCCCTCAACTGAGAGTTGACGATCAAAAGTTCAATTCTTTATCTGGAATTGCCCAACCAGTCTCACAGGCTATTACCAAACAAGCGACACCTGTAACTGAATCGGTGCAAACAATCGTGTTTGAAACTGAAGTACAGGATGGTGGCGACGCAGTCAAACTTTTGGAGCAAGTGGTCGAGACTGAAATTGAGTTAGACCATTCAGTGGAACTCACCTCTTCAAAGAAGGAACCAACCACGACTGACCTAGCTGAAACTAGCGGATCAGTCAAAGAGATCGAAAGTACCGGCGAACAAGTCAGCGTTCAGGAATCAATAGTTGGGTCTGCTAAAGTGCCCGCACCACCTCCAGAGGCATCTGTCCCCGCGTTGGAGTTGGCAATGAACGAATCAAGTGAGGAATTCACAGCTGAGACTGGCATTCAAATCTCTTTTGAATCGAAAAACCATGCCGAAGAGGTGATCGAAGTCACTGAAAAGCCTGCTCAACAATCCATACCGATGACTACGCTTGGGACTGAACTGGCCGCTATTGCAGATTTTGATGCAGAAAATCTGCGTCTTCCCGAGTCAATTAGTGATATCGAATCAACTGTCTACGTTGAAGAAACGCCGGTTCAACAAGCCGAATTGGCTGCATTTGAACTGCAGTCACTTGAGACGGAGTTGGCTCAGGTTGCTGAATCATTGACCGATAATCAAAGTCTTGACGAACTGGTGAGGCCTGTTGATTCGGTGATACAAGTTGAAGTAGAACGCGTACCACAGGTTGAACGGATTCAGCCCGAGTTGGTAGTTGTTATTGATTCTGAATTGGATGCTCAGCAAGCCGGTGAACCAGCAAGCAGTCATAATTCTTTGGCATACGTTGACGCAGATTCGGGTCAAGGTTCCAAGCCGCTGCAATCAGACAAATCTGAATTGATTCAGGTTGCTGCAGTAGAGGTTATCCAGCAAAGCCAGATTGAACCTGTCACTGATACTGCACCCGTTTCCCGCATCGACGAAGAGTCGCTCGAACAACCCAATCCGTCTGTACCGGTAGTTAATCCGCTTGCGACTGAACTGACTGCACTCACAGACTTTGATGCAGAAAACCAAAATCTTCCCGAATCAATTAGTGATATCGAATCGACAGTCTATGCTGAAGAAATAGCGAATCAACAATCCGAATTGGCTGCGCTCGAACCGGAGTCTCTTGAGACGGAGCTGGCCCAAATTGCAGAATCATTGATCGATGATCAAAGTTTTGACGAAATGGCAGTCCCCGCCGAATCGGTGATGCAGGTTGAAGCAGAGCACGAGCAACAGATTGAACAGATTCAGTCCGAACTGACCTTCATTACCGGATCTGGCAAGGAAACTCAATATCCGGGTTCACTGTTAAGCGCGCACGAGGAGTCGAACCAAATTTCCAGGAATCTACAGCCAGTCACAACTCAATTAGCACAGGTTGCTGCAGTAGGGGATATCCAGCAAAGCCTGATTGAACCGGTCACCGACACTGAACCTGTTGCCCGCATTGACGAAGATTCAGTTGACCAATCCCAGCCAGCTGTACCGGTGCTGAAAACGGTTGTAACTGATGTAGCTGCACTTACAGATCTTTATTCAAAAATCCAGAATCTATCCGAATCAGCCAACGATATCGAATTGGAGGCTGATGTTGGAGAATTGATTGGACCAGAACCGACATTACTTGAGACGGAGGCGAAACAAGTTGCTGAATCATTGACTGATGATCAAAGATTTGACGAACAGTTTCTACCTGCAGATACTCAATTGGATCGGCCTCCCGAAGTTGATGTTGCCCAGCAGAACCACATTGAACCGATCAGTGACGCTGAATTGGCTGAAGCCGCTGAATCGGGGACGAACGACGAAGGTCTTGGTGGACCAATTACCGATTACGAGCAGGCTCTTCAGGTCGATCAACAGCCTAATCAGCAGTCACAGCCTGATGTTACCGTGCTCGAACCCGTATCGGGTGAAGAAAAGTTGGTGCCTACCGGAGAAACCGAACCGGTCATTCTGCTGTCTACCGACTTGGAGTCTCTAGCGAATGCACCGGTGGTTCTGACTGAGTCGAATGTTCGTCCTGGCGATACACTATCGTCCATATTCAGTCGAAACAACCTGTCCTACAAAATTGCCCTGAGGCTGATTAGTGCACCGGGCAGCAAACCGATCTCTGTGCTGTATCCACGTGACCATTTGAAGTTCGTCTGGAGTAACAACAAACTGCTGGGCATTGAACTTCGTCGTAAAAATAAACTTACGCTGATGGCAACTTACGATGGAAGTCAGTTTTCCGTTATCAATATCAGAGAGGCTCGGCGCGCTGGTACGATTGTGAAGTTGTTGAAGCAGGAAATTGAGACTGTAGAACGTGAAGACTTGATCGACTATGAGACTCAATATGCAAAACTGAAGAGTACCAATTTGAAGTGGAGCACCACCACTGTCAAAAAAGGTGATGCATTGAGCAAGATATTCAGACGTACTGGTCTTTCTGCAGTTGAAGCTATTGCTGTTGCAGGCTATCCCGGTAACGAGTGGTTGGCCACCGGTTTGAAACCAGGACAGGTAATGAATATTGCAAAGTCTGAGGAGGGGAAATTTGCAATCCTGGAAGTTCCCGAGAAGGGAACAGCAAAAGTTCGTCTTGTTTTTCCAGTGGAAGGAGGATACTTCGTAGGTTTCAAAAAGATCAAGGCTGAAGTTCAGGAGCACTACGCCTGTGCAGAAGTTAATAGCAGTCTCTATAGTGCAGGATATGCGATCAATATTCCCAGAGAAGTATTGGACGAATTTGTATCGTTGTTTGAATCGCGGTTTGATTTCAGCCGACAGCTGCAACGAGGCGATCAATTTTGCATCATTTATGATCGTGAATACATCAAGGGCAAACCGCTAAAAGAAATCAATATTAAGGCGGGAACTCTGATTCAGGAAGACGCTCAACTGCGTGCTTTCCGGCACGTTGATGATGATGACAAAGTTGCCTACTATGACAGCGAGGGATTGAACATGCAGGGACACTTCCTGCGATCACCAATCAAGTCTGCAAGAGTCGTTTCAAAATACAGCAAAAGACGCTACCATCCGGTGCTGAAAACCAATCGACCCCATCTTGGCGTTGATTATGGCGCCAGAACTGGAACTCCAATTCGATCGACTGCAACTGGACAGATCATTAAACGCGGATGGTCCGGCGGTTATGGCAAAATGATCGTTATTCAGCATGGTAGTAAATATCGCACGCTCTATGCCCACATGTCGCGCTATGCTGACGGTACCTCGGTTGGCAGTTACGTTAAACAAGGGCAGGTGATTGGTTACGTCGGCTCAACCGGTCTGTCCACGGGCCCACATCTACATTATGAGTTTCATGTAAATGGCAGACATCGCGATCCGTTGCAGTATGACATGCCAAAAGGGCAGCCCATTCCAGAACAATACAAAATTGCATTTCAAGCAGTAGTCAACGAATTCAGCAAACGTCTGGCAAGTATTGATGCACCACAGGTTGAGTACCGTCCCTCAACTCACCAAACTGCGAGCAGCCAGTAACAATCAGTTGAGTGTTTTTGCTGCTGGTTCAGCGAACTTTTGATGGACACCCTATTTGCTGGGCTGATGTCTGGCACCAGCCTAGATGGAGTCGATGCTGTCCTCGCTTCATTTGACTCTGATCAACGTGTCAGGGTAATCAACTCAGAATTTCTTCCATATCCGAAGACATTTCGAGAGAAACTGCTTGAGTTGATCAATAACCCTCACTCCGATCAGGTATTTATTCGAGAAATTGATGTTGAACTCGGTGAGCTGTATGCAAAGGCCACACTAAAGTTAACGGCTGAACATCAAGGATCTCAGGTGCAGGCAATTGGTTGCCATGGCCAGACAATTTTGCACCAACCTGACGCTGATCCCCCATTTACCTGGCAGGCTGGTGATCCAAAAACGCTTGCACGATTGACCGGTATGACTGTTGTCAGTGACTTTCGTAGTGCTGATATGAACCATGGCGGTCAAGGTGCACCACTGGCACCAGCGTTTCATCAATATGCCTTCAGCTCGGGAAAAGAAGCGATTGCAGTTGTCAATATCGGTGGCATCGCTAATGTTACTTACCTTCCGGCTGATAGAAGCGAACCGGTTATCGGATTTGACACGGGTCCTGGAAACACACTGTCAGATCGATGGGTCCAGATGTGCAAAGGCGATTCCTACGATAAGAATGGAAGCTGGGCGAGTTCAGCGACCCTCAATGAGTCACTACTTGAATCATTTTTACTGGATCGGTACTTTAGTGAACCACCGCCGAAGAGTTTGGATACGCGTTATTTCAACGTTGATTGGCTAAAGAGAAAACTCGATGCAGTGACTGATCAAGGACAGGATACAGCGGTAATACAAAGTACGATTGCTGCATTCACCGCAGACTCGATTTGGCTTGGAATAAAAAAATGGATTCCCAATGTACGACGTATCGTTCTCTGTGGCGGTGGCGCACACAACCTCGCAATGGTTGGTCGCTTAGAGCAGAAAACTGGTCTTGAGGTATCAACATCCCAGGAATTTGGAGTATCGCCCGACGATGTAGAAGCATGTGCGTTTGCCTGGTTGGCGAAGCAGCGAATAAACGGTTTTCCAGCCAACCTTCCGTCCGTTACGGGTGCATCGCAAAGAGTTTTACTCGGGTCGATAACCAACCCTGATTGAAAGAGTTTGACTGCCGTTGGGGTTCGGCAGTCAAACTATGATTGTACAACCTGTTTACTGTGTCAAAGGTCGATAGACCAATCAGCAATCTAGCGTATTGGCACGCTCCCAGTTGGAAACCTCGGCGCAATACTGATTCCAGTTCTGCAGTTTTAATTTGCAGTAGCTATTGATGTTGTCAGCGCCAAGTGAATTTCGAAGCACTTCATTGGACTCGGTCAGTCGAATGGCATCCAGCAGATTCAGTGGCAGTTTCTTGACATCGCCAGCCAGTTCAGGATTGGCATACATGTCATTGTCCAGTCTCTGCCCCGGGTCGCGATTATTCTGAATACCGTCAAGTCCAGCCGCTGCAATTCCAGCTTGCAACAGATAAGGATTCGCTGATCCATCCATCAAACGTAATTCGAAGCGTCCTGCATCAGGAATTCGAATCATATGTGTTCGATTGTTTCCGGTATAGGTCACTGAATTTGGTGACCAGGAAGCACCTGAGCGGGTCCGTGCGGCATTAATCCTCTTGTAACTGTTGACGGTTGGATTAAAAAATGAACACAGCGCCTCTGCACTGTGAATGATGCCGCCTAAAAATTTATAGGCCAGTTCGGATAGTCCCATTTCCTCAGATTCGTCAAGAAACAGATTTTTACTTCCATCGGAATTCCACACCGAGACATGTGCGTGACAGCCATTACCAGTTAGATCAACAAAAGGTTTCGGCATAAATGTTGCGCGCTCACCATTGCGCTCAGCGATAGTCTTTACCATGAACTTGAAGAAGGTATGCCGATCTGCTGTCGTCAGGGCGTCGCTGTAGTCCCAGTTCATCTCAAACTGGCCGTTGGCGTCTTCGTGGTCGTTCTGGTAAGGCTCCCAGCCAAGTTCGACCATAGCATCGCAGATTTCACCGACGATGTGATATTTTCTGAGCAGCGAAGACTGGTCGTAGCAAGGTTTTTCCTGGGAGTCCATCGAGTCGTTGATGTCATCGCCATTTGCGTTGATCAGCATGTATTCGCATTCCACTCCAGTTTTCATCACATGGCCGTTTTCAGCGAACTTGGCCATCTGTCGCTTCAGCATGACGCGTGGACATTGCTCCACTTCGACGCCGCTCATCCACAAATCTGCGGCCAACCATCCGATTTCACGGTTCCAAGGCAGAATGATGAGACTGTTGGGGTCGGGAATTGCGAGCATGTCGGGGTCTGCGGGTGTCATGTCCAGCCAGGTTGCGAACCCAGCGAACCCAGCGCCTTCTTCCTGCATTCCACCTATTGCGGCAGCAGGCACAAGTTTTGCCCGAAGCACTCCAAACAAGTCCACGAAACTGATCAGGAAATACTTGATTGATTCTTCTTTTGCGACTTTCGCAAGATCTGTCGACATCTTTCAACCTCCTTAATTGTGATTGGAGCTCACGTAAACAATCAACCAGACTGTTCAGCCTGATTCACATAATCGCGAGCAGGTCAAACTCAAAATTCTCTATTGTGCACCCACAGTAAACTGCTCAAATGGCTTACGCTCCAGGAATCCAACTGGTTCCGGCAAGTGGTACTTTTGCCATGGCTGCTGCTTCAACTGTCAGAGCAACCATGTCCTCTGGTTCCAAATTCTGGACATGACTCTTACCGCAGGCTCTTGCAAGCGTCTGCAGTTCAAGCACCATTGTGGAAAGGTAATTCCTAAGCCACCTCGATCCCTGTTCGGGTCGAAGACGTGCTTCGAGTTCAGAGTCCTGGGTGGTGATGCCGACTGGACAGCGTCCAGTGTGGCAATGATGACAGCACCCCGGCACAGTACCGAGTCTTTCATAATCCTCAAGATAAACAGGTCGGTTGCAGCCTAGCGCAACCATTGCCGCGCTGCCTATCGAAACGGCATCAGCCCCGAGAGCCAAAGCTTTGGCTACATCGGCGCCACTTCGAATGCCACCCGAAACGATCAACTGAACCTTACGATGCATATCGAGCTCAACGAGTGCATCGACAGCCTGTCGCACTGCCGGAAGCGTCGGAATTCCAACATGTTCGATAAATACATCCTGTGTTGCTGCAGTACCGCCTTGCATACCATCAAGCACAATAGCATCAGCTCCTGCCTTGATGGCCAGTGCCACATCAAACTGAACGCGGGTGGCACCAATTTTGATTAGAATCGGAATTTTCCAGTCAGTGATTTCTCTGAGCTCTTGAACTTTAATTTCAAGATCATCTGGTCCAGTCCAGTCTGGATGACGGCATGCACTTCGCTGATCAATGCCAACCGGCAAATCACGCATTCCGGCGACCCGTTCGGTTATTTTCTGACCCAGCAGCATACCGCCGCCACCTGGTTTTGCACCTTGCCCGACGACCACTTCCAGTGCGTCGGCGCGGCGTACATCATCCGGGTTTAGTCCGTACCTTGAAGGCAGAACCTGGTAGATCAGAGTTTTTGATGAAAGCCGCTCTTCATCCGTCATTCCTCCGTCACCCGTGGTGGTACTAGTTCCCATCTGGGTGGCAGCCAGTCCGATTGACTCTTTCGCATTTGCACCGAGCGCGCCAAAACTCATTCCAGCGATGGTAATCGGAATTTTGAGTTCCAAGGGCCGCTTTGCAAACCGGTCGCCAATCACTACATCGGTATCACAGCGTTCGCGGTAGCCTTCAAGCGGGTAGCGCGACATGGATGCACCTAAGAACAATAGATCGTCAAAAGTTGGAATTGATCGTTTCGCGCCAAAACCACGGATTTCGTAGACACCCTGATCAGCAGCTCGATGGATTTCTGCAAGCACATGGTCAGGAAACGTCGACGAGGGTCGAAGCGGCCGGGGGTCAAAATTCTGACGTTTCATTTCAGATGGCATCAGCGTTGTCGATATGAAAGTTATAGAGTGTCCGTTCCGAGCCATAGCGGCGGAATTCCGCAGCTGAATACTGAAGCCCGGCATTCTGTAACAGGTTCTGAAGTTCCCTTTGGTTATCAGGTGTCATTTCTTTTTCGATGCAGTCTGAACCGAGACTGTCAATTTCACCGCGAACAAAAATATGCGCTTCATAAATTGAATCGCCAAGGTTGCCGCCGCAGTCGCCGCAAACGACAAGTCGGCCAGATTGTGCCATGAACGCACCAAAATGGCCGATGGAGCCACCTACGACAATGTTTATGCCTTTCATTGAGATACCACAGCGCGAACTGGTATTACCCTTGATCACCAGCAGACCTCCATGACCCGAGGCACCTGCATACTGCGAAGCGTTGCCATCTACGACAACCTTTCCGGACATCATGTTTTCAGCGAGCCCTGGTCCGGCGTTGCCGGCGATGTGAATGCTAGCGTTTTTGTTCATTCCGGCGCAGTAATATCCCACATGGCCGTCGATGGTCACGTCAATTGCGTCGGTCAGTCCGACGGCAACAGAATGTGTGCCCTTGGGATGGGCGATGAGGAATTTTTCACCATCCTCTCTGTCGGAATGATGCAGTGCTGCGTTGATCTCCCGCAACGATTGACTGGCCAAATCAAACTGCATTTTGAGATCCGGCTTCAGAATTACTACGCTCCCAGCTGTATATCTGTGCTGGAGTGGGCTCCCAAATATTTGAGTGCTTTGCATCGGGCAGGCGGGCTATGGCACGATATTCCGATGACATTGCTACCCAGTCATCGTTTTCCGCGAGCACCGCTGGTTTGCAAGCAATCGGATCACGCAGCACTGAAAACCCATTACTTGAGCCGATGGCGAAGGTGTAAAAACCGTCGAGGTCTCGAATGGCAGACTTGAGCGCGTCGACGACTGATTGACCGAGTGACAATCGCCAGGTCAGGTATCCTGCCGCCACTTCACTGTCATTGTCAGTCTGAAACTGGCCGCCTTGCCTAGTAAGGTAATTTCTAAGGCGGTTGTGATTTGACAGGGAGCCATTATGGACCAGGCACAGGTCAAGACCTGTGGAAAACGGGTGTGAGTGCTCTGTGGTCACAGCGCTTTCAGTTGCCATGCGGGTGTGCGCAACGGCGTGTGTGCCAGAAAAGTTCTTAAACCCGAATCGCTCTGCAACAGCTTTAGGATGCCCCATTTCCTTGTAAATTTCGATTGACTCGCCGACGCTCATTATGCGCAGGTCCGGCCAATTACCGCGTATCCAGCGCTCGATTTCATCGACTGGTGCTGAGCTTGTCAAAATAGCATGGCTAGCATGTACTTCAAGATCAAATTCGAGATCAAATGCCTGGCTGGCCTGAGCCGTCCGAGCTGGCCAGTCTTCATCTGAACTGGCGCTGAATAGTGATACTTTAGAACCTCCTTCTGGTGCCGGATTTCGGTAAATTGCGACGCCTGCACTGTCAGGCCCACGGTCACCCATTTCCTCAAGCATGTCTGAGACGAACTCACCAAGCCGCGACTCTAGTTCAGGTTTCTTGAGATATAGACCAACAATTCCGCACATGATTTTCTGAAAGCACTACTGGTTTGAAAAGGCACACTGTACCGTTGCTATCCCTGACCGCCGGGATAGAAAGTGTTAAATTCTATCTTAATTCAATTAATCGAACGACACAAACGGGAGAATTAAAGCGATTTGGACTGAACCAATTTGACGAAGAAATTTCCAGGTGTCCGTACGTCTGAAGGTATAACATTTGGGGACATTCCAGTCTTGAACCATCAATTCGCACGACTTTATCCGCCATGAATTTTATTGATGAAAAAATTGAAGCTTATGCTGAAACACATTCAGAACAATCGTCTGAATTGGTAACAGAAATACATGACTGGACAGTTGAAAATTCCGACATGTCAAGAATGCTGTCCGGTGAACTCCAGGCAGCTGTTCTCAGGCTTCTAGCGCGCAGTGTCGAAGCAAAGCGAGTGCTGGAAATTGGGATGTTTACCGGCTATTCCGCACTGGCAGTTGCCGAGGTCTTGCCGCACGATGGCGAGTTGATCACACTCGATATTGATCCAGACAGTGAGGCGATCGCCCAGAAATTCTTTGATCGCAGCCCTCACGGAAGCAAAATTATGATCAGGATCGGACATGCACTGGATGTTATTCCCAGTCTTGACGGGCCCTTCGATATGACATATATCGATGCCGACAAAGTCAACTACATTCGATACTACGAAGCAGTCATGCCGCTGGTTTCAAGCGGTGGTTTGATTATTGCAGACAATGTACTTTGGAGCGGTGAGGTTTTAAATCCTGAAGGTGAGTCGGCTGTGGCACTTGCCGAATTCAATCGGCACGTCTTGGCGGATGCACGCGTCACCAACACCCTGCTGCCAATTCGCGATGGTCTGATGGTTGCACGCAAGAATTGATTCGCCAAGTTCCTTTGCATATGCGCGTCTGGCAAGCTCTTCAAGCGCTCGCTGGGCGAGACTGACACAGTCAGCGACCGATGTGCATTTGGATTCAAAGTGCTTGGTTCTGTCTTATTCGGTATGTAAATTGTGAAAAATGTTGCTGAAACAGGTTATTATTGTTCAACATTAGGAGACAGCCCTCTCAATTGACCGGTTCAATGCTACCGAATCGGTTCTCCAAAATCAATCGCTGCTGATTCGCAGATTCAATCTGCATCAGTACAAATTTCTTCCAATTCTGATTCAGGCGGAGGCATTCTATGAAAATCTGTATTGTTGGTGCAGGGTCAATGGGTGGCATGATGGGTGTAAAGCTTCACAATCTAGGTGAAGAGGTAACGCTGATCGCCCGAGGCCCACATCTTGCAGCAATTCAGGCGAATAACGGCATCAAACTCATTATGAATGATGGGACCGAAGAGTTCGCAGAAGGGGTTGCAGCAACTGATGACATCCGTTCAGTTGGACGCCAGGATTTGGTAATTCTGGCAGTAAAAGCTCACCAGATTGCACCAATAGTCGATGACGTAAATTCTTTACTGGGTGAAGAATCCGTGCTGCTGACCATTCAGAATGGGATTCTTTGGTGGTACTTTCAACTGCACGGCGGCGAATTCGACAACCATGTATTACAGACTATCGACCCGGACGGCAAGCTAAGTTCAACGCTTGATCCTCGAAATATTATTGGTTCGATCTCTTATCCAGCGGCGGAAATCAGCGCCCCTGGGGAAATTACGCATATCGAGGGCCTTCGGATGCCGATTGGAGAGATCGATGGGGTTGAAAAAGATAGGACCAGAGACTTGGCAGACCTTTTGACTCGCGCTGGCTTCAAGTCCCCAATTCTTGAAAGTATTCGAGCGGAGACATGGTTGAAGGTTCTCGGAAACCTGAGCTTTAACCCAGTCAGTGCATTGGCTCATGCAACATTGGAGGACATCTGTCGCTACGATCCCTCGCGTGAATTGATCGACAGAATGATGACAGAATGTCGCGAGGTTGCGCAGCGGCTAGGTATTGAGATTCGGTTGTCCAATGAGCGCCGAATAGCCGGGGCTGAAAGAGTCGGCAAACACAAAACCTCAATGTTACAGGACATTGAAGTCGGCAAAGCGCTTGAGCTTGAAGGGCTAATCGGTGCAGTGATCGAGATGGCACAAATGACAGGTACAGAGGTCCCATACATTGAAGCAGTCTATGCCATGATCAGACTTTTAGACTATACAGTGCAGACTGAGCGCGTGTACGTCAAGGCTCAGCCGCTTGACTAAGCAAAAACACCTAACGGCAGGATATAGTTACAGAGAACTTGGCTGTCTGGAAGTCAGTTAAAAACAAAAGATTTTTTTGTGGCAGCGGAAAATTGTAATATTGGATGATTCTCTGTATAAGACACAGTTCAAACCGAATATCAATTGAGGCTTGGAAATAATGCCAAGGAAGGGTTATTCGTTGTGCACTCCGATTGCAGTTGTAGGTTGTTGCTTATTTCTTTTTTCCTCTTCTGCCAGCGCCAAAGACCTAATGGAGTGTGTTCAATCAGTTGACCATAGCTTTAAAGGACAGCTGCTTACTGAAGAAGAAAAGTATCAAATTCTGCTGCGGCGATTGGCAGATGACCAGATTCGCTTTGAAGAATGCCTCCAAATCAACATTAGTGCCGCCGGGGACGGTGCTGGTACATCAGGTGGCGGAGGCAGTGGTTCAAATTCAAGTGCAACAGCTGGTGGAGGTCAGCTCAAGGGACAGAGTACAGATGGCAGTCAGACCCTTGCTGCCACGTTAGAATCTGTTTCTGCATCGGGAGTTCAGGGAACGGAACTGCCGGAACCTGAAAATCAGATGACGGGATTGGACGAACCTGTAAATGATCCAGCCATATTGTCTGATGTCGAAAATCAGGACGGACTTTCTCCAGCAATCTTAAATGAAATTACACCAGGTGGTGTAGCAAGTAGCGGAAACAGAGTCCTTACAAATGGCATGCAACCAGAAGAGTTGGAAGTTTCAGACAACGATGCAATTTTACTCAGGCAGATTTTGGCGGCCGCCAACGCTGAACAGGACCCTGACAAGAGAAAGAAACTGATGGACGAATACCGTAGAATGAGATCAGGCAATAGCGGTGAAACAGTCGCAACTACAGGAGGACAGCAATGATACTAAAGAGAATTACTTCAATTGCTTTACTGACATTAATTTCGCTTTACCTTGCCGCGTGTGGTGGGACATCTGCGGTAGTGAGTTCCTCGACCGCACCAACAACACAATTTGGGATCAGCTTGGAACCATCGCCCAATAACGAGGGTTGGAGCGAACAATATACTGGTGTGCGCCTTGATGTTGTCGTGCCATTGTTTGACCCCAATATACCCTCTGATCCCGACGACTATGAAGAGGAGGGCATTTGGCCGGAACTGCGTCGCACCGAAGCCATTCGTTTCGCCGTGAGCCTGTCGGATGAAATCAAAGCGACCAATGCATTTAACAGCGTGCGCGTAACACCCGACGTTTCGGTTAGTGGCGATCTTTTCGTTTCTGGCAAAATACTCGAATCAAATGGCGAAGACATCCGGATCGAAGTGCAAGTCCATGACATCAGAGGCAATAGATGGATGAAGCGGACCTATAAACATCGCGTGAAGGAGTATCACTGGCAAAGTAGCCGCACAAGTGCTACCGATCCATACAATCCAGTGTTTAAAAAGGCTACCGCCGACATTTTGAAACTTCTGAAGAAAAAATCTTCTGAAGAACTTGCTGATATTCGAGCGACTTCTCAGCTTCAATTTGCCGCTACCCTATCACCCGACGCTTTCGCACAACATCTCGAAGTCAAAAACAACCGACTAAAACTCGTTTCATTACCAGCAGTGAATGATCCACTACTGGTTCGAGCAAATGGAATGCGAGTCCAGGATGCGATTTTCATGGATGATATGCAAAAACATTACACAGGGTTTGTCGGTACAACCAATGCCAGTTACATTAACTGGCAGCAGCATAGTATGGAAGCCGCAAAGGCCCAGCGTGAAGCGGAGGGGAGAGCCAATGCCCAGGCTATTGGGGGATTTTTACTGCTTCTTGGCGCTGCAGCAATTGCTGACAACAATAGAGACGACACTGGTGCCGCCCTGGCAGCAACTGCCGTGGCAGTGGGTGGTATTTCAATGCTACAGAACAGCTTTGCCGCAAATAGTGAGAGTAAATACCATCATGACATTCTGGTAGAACATGGCGAATCATTTAATCGCGAGGTTGAACCTAAGGTGATCCTGGTCGAAGGACAAAAATTTGAAATTCGAGGCAGCGTTGTCACCCAGTATCAAAAGTGGCGGGAAACTCTCAAACTGCTACACGAACATGAATCTCCACCGCCGGTGCAGCTTTAATCTGTAATCGTGCTAGTGGCGCGCAGGACAAACTCGTGATGCGGTAACCGCAAATCAGGTTTGAGGTAAGATGCCTGTCTCACACAGCATCAAATCTGCAGGTGTCAAACTACTGAAACACGTTTTTCCCGTCGTATCGAGCGTATTCCTGTTCTGTGGTTCAGCAGATTCGCTCAGTTCCGATTTGCAGGCTGTTTCATCAATCATGCAGCCAAACGTTGGAAGCAATACCAGCGTTCAAGTTTTTTACGTCGATAAACGGACGTATCACGCGTTCAGTCAGGGCGATGCGATAGTCATTGGAGTTGTCGCGCAATCTTCATCTGACAGTTCAAAATCAGATTCTGAACACTACAAGAAAATGCTTGCACGTGTGGATGAAGCATTGACAGCGTGGGAGACAAGGCGGTCAATTGTTCCAGGTTTTGATCAAAGTCTTGAGTTCATTCTTACCAGTCGGGGTAAGGCAGAAGCGGCTTTTTTTGACGTCGATTATCCAGAGGCGATTCGTCTTATTGAACAGGCGCTTGCTGAGGTCGAATATATATTTCAGCTGGAGGAAGATTTCTATAACATCAATCTTAAAATCGCAATCAGTGCGTTTGAGACGGAAGATGTCGAAGGTGCACAGGATGCCATCACTCTGGCACTCGCCTTGCGTCCCAACAGCAAAGAGGCTGAGTTCTGGCAGCAGCAGATTATCCAGTTGCCAGAACTGATAGCTGCCAGGCAAGCTGCTATTGCGGCACGAAATGACGGTCGGTTGCAGGATGAAATTGATGCACTCCATCGTGTTCTGAAAATTAAGCCCAACGAAGAAGAGGTTAAGACACGCATTGAAGCAGCAAACCGCGAGTTGCAGGACCAACGATTCAAACGCGCAATTGGTGAAGTGCGTCAGGCACTGTCCAGTCAAGATGTGGAAAAGGCCAGAAATGCGCTGACTAAAGCTCAGCGGTTTAATCCCTCGCATCCGGAAATCACACGGCTGAATCAAAGTATTGAAGAACTGGTCCGTGATCTTGAAGTGGCAAAACTGATTCAGACTGCTGCAAATAGCGCGATACAGGATGATTGGATCGCTGTTCAGGAGAGCCTTGAACAGGCGTTAAAGCTCAAACCGAAGCTGATTGATGCGATTGAGGGCAGAGATCTAGCCAAGAGCATCATTGACGCACAGTCTAAATTTGATGACTATTTAGCCAGATCAGACCGATTGAGTTCGAAAAACATTGTTGAGGCTGTACACAAAGAACTTGAGGAAGCTCAGGTGTTGCTGAAATTCAGTCCGCGCTTAAGAACAGCTGTCAGTGAACTGGAAGTTGAACTGGTCAAGTGGCAAACAGAAGTGCCAGTGCGCGTGATCTCTGATGGTAAAACACACATCATAGTGCGCCGGGTTGGCATTATCGGAGCTGTTCGCGACCGGGAGATTATGCTCAAACCTGGAACTTACCGATTTGAGGGATCAAGAAGAGGATATCGAAACAAGTTGGTGGAGATAAAAGTTACACCGCACGCTAATGAAATTACCGAAGTGACAGTAATCTGCAATGAGCGGGTTTGATAAAGACAGTCTAATCAAGGCGCAGCGTGCCCGTCGTCGTCGAATGATGCTGGGTATCGGTGGCGTAATACTGATTCTATTGGTTTCGGCGGGCGTCTATCTCGGCACGGCCGTCATTGATCGAGTGTTTATCGCTGTTGCACCTGATGAAGCGCTCGATATTGCACAATTGGAAATTCTTGATGGCACAGGTTGGGTTTGGAACGATGAAATTATTGCAGTAAGAAGCCCTTTGAAACTACAGGTGTCCGCTGATGGTTTTAAAAAGGAAGTCTTGACGATAGGTGACGCGACATGGAGACGAGGGCAGCTCGATGTGGTGCTAAAGCCATTGCCAGCTACAGTCATGGCAACAACCAAGCCAGAATCAGACGATGTTCGCTGGTATTTGAATGGCGCATTGGCATCGGTAGCGCCAAAGTTAACCATCGATCTACCTGCGGGTCAGCACACGATTGAAGCCAGACATCCACAATTTGAGCCAGCCAGTCAATTGGTAACCCTTGAGCGCGGCGAGTCGTATCAGTTGAGTCTTGATCTGAAACCAGTGAAGGGGCTAGTTGAGATTACCTCCGCGCCGAGTGGGGCAGAAGTGGCGCTGAATTCTGAAGCGATTGGTAAAACCCCGCTATATCTGGAGTTGGAAGGCGGTGAGTATGAAATTGCGCTTTCACTCGCCAATCACAACCATAGAAAGGATACGTTTGTCATATCGCCAGACAATCCTGAAGTGAGCCGACACTATAAACTGGCAGTGAGCAGCCGCGAAGTAACATTTTCGTTGACGCCGGCTGATGGGACATTGACAGTGGGCGGCAATACTGTTGCATCCCGCCAAACCGCCAGCGTTTCACTACCCGTCAATTCCCACCAAACCGCCACGTATTCGAAGCCTGGATTCAGAACTCAAGAAATAGAATTCGAGGTGAACTCGAACTTTGGCAACCAAATCGAACTAGAACTTCAACCGGTTTACGGAATGGTGGAGGTGAGATCTAGTCCAACAGCTGATGTCTCTCACAATGGCAGAGTCATTGGAAGAACTCCGGTTCTGGTTCGCATGCAGACGCTTGCTCAAACAATTACCGTCAGCCAGACAAGATACATACCTGAGACTCACACGATTACACCCGTTGAAGGGACAACCCGTGTTTTGGAAGTCAATCTTGTAACGGAACAAGAACACCGACTCAAATCCTCCCCAGATACGTATGTGAACAGCATTGGAATGAAATTCAAACTGTTCAAAGAGGCGGATTATTTCACGATGGGCTCAAAACCCGGTGAATTAAACAGCAGGCCGAACGAGTTCTATCGCCAGGTCCAGTTGAAAAGACCGTTTTACGCCGGTGTGCACGAAGTTACAGCCGAAGCGTTTCACAAATACATTGGCGCCAGTAGGATACCGACCGTAGGCAATCGTCCGGTTACTGGAGTCAGTTGGACGGAGGCGGCGAAGTTCAGCAACTGGCTCAGTAAAATAGAGGGGCTACGACCTGTATATCGGTTCACGGGTGATGAGTACCTGGGTAGTGATTCGACTGCGGATGGGTACCGGATGTTAACGGAAGCTGAATGGGAGTGGCTGGCTAGAAAGGCGGGTCGTAATCAGCAAACCATCTTCCCTTGGGGTGATGAGACAATCATTCCTCAAAACTCGGGCAATCTGGCTGATGTGACCGCTAAGGGCTATGCTGCTGTTGTCATTCCGCAATACAACGACGGCCACGCACTCGAAAGTGCGACAGGATTATTCCAGCCCAATCCCGTAGGCATTCATGATTTGACTGGCAACGTGAGTGAGTGGACGCATGATGCGTATGACCACACTGTTCCCAGTGGCGATCAAGTTGAGCTCGACCCATTCGACACCTCCAATGCCACATATCACACGATCAAGGGATCAAGCTGGGCGTCGGGTCAAGTCAGTGAGCTTCGAGTCGCTTATAGAACGGGTGGTTCACGAGGTAATGACAGAACCGGGTTTCGACTTGCTCGTTATCTGTACTAAGCTATGACAGCTGGAGGGCGGTACAATGAATGGAGTTAAAAACCACTTTCGTAAAGCAGTCCATTGCTTAAATACAGACAATTCAAAGTAAGAGTGTGCTCAAAATGCCAAAACTAATGGTCGGAAAGAAGCACTTCAAGGCGATGCTGGCGGTGGCGTTTGCTGTTACGCTGATTGTGTTCGCATTTGGATATCACAAGGCTGGTACTGCGCAGAACACGGGACCGCAGATCAGTTTGAATACACCAGTCAGTTTCCCTGGGGATATTTAGTTGAGAGAAGCACTGCGTGGTCTGATAATTCTGGCTGTTGCGGCAGCGTCGGTCCACACGCTTTATGTACAGTTCATCCGCCCCAGAGCGGAAATTCTGATTGAAGCGGGTGTGGCAGCCGGACAGTATGCACCGCGAGATTGGGTTGTAATTCTGAAAGACTGGGAGCAGGAGATCTGCCTGATTCTGGCAATCTACTGTATTGTGGAAATACTGATCCGTCTCTACAAACTTTCAAAAGAACAGTATCTTTTCGAAGTTGATTTTGTCGGTCAGGTAGAGTCGGGTGAGACCGATCTCAAGAGTACTTTGGAGGACCTTGAGTCTTTGCCTCGCTCTGTGGGGAAATCTCAGTTAGTAGAGACGCTAAAGGCTTCCATTCGGCGGTATCGGATTACCTCCGACGTACAGAACACCTCCGATGCAATCCAAACCAGTGTTGATGCGGTCGCCATGCGACTTGAAGCCGATAACACAATGCTGCGCTACATGATTTGGGCGATTCCATCAATTGGATTTATTGGCACAGTCCGCGGTATTGGGCAGGCGCTTTCGCAAGCCGATCAGGCGTTAGCTGGAGACATTTCAGAAATGACGGCGAGCCTTGGCATCGCGTTTAACTCAACATTCGTCGCTTTGGTAATCAGTATTTTCCTGATGCTGCTTCTCCATTCGCTTCAGCGTGCACAGGATCGACGCCTGGTCGACATTCAAAGTTATTGCGAAGAATTTCTCCTGAATCGAATCAGTCAGTAGTTATTGGTATTTCTCCATGAAACGGAGACGACGCGCTCTCGGCAACAACCTTGCATTCCTGGATGTGATGGCGTGTGGTTTAGGTGCGGCTGTACTGGTGTTTCTGATTGTCAAGCACCACACAGGTGCTGAGCCGATGATTGAAGAGGCCGTATCTGACGACGGTCAAATTTTGACCATGCTTCGGCAGTCCGAAGCAATGCTGGAAGATCAGGTTGAAGCGACTGCCCGGCAAATTGAGAATTTGCAGACTCAAAACGAAGATCGCGAAAATCAGATTGAAGCTCACAAAGCAAAACAGGCTGAGTTGGAGGATCTGCAATTACAGATCAAAGAGCTGAAGACGAAAAACTCAGAACTGAAGAAAGAGGTGGTCCGTATTCGTCCGCAGCAAACTGCAGATGTCATTCAGAACAAACAGACAGGCGAAGAGGACTACCTGATTGGGCTCAAAGTGGAGGGCCGACGAATTGCTATTGTTTTAGACCACAGCGCATCAATGACCGACGAAAAGCTGGTTGACATTGTTACACGTAAACTCGGGTCAGATGCTGATAAACAAAAAGGACCGAAGTGGAATCGAACAGTTCGGGTGGCGCGTTGGTTGTTGGCGAGACTGCCGAAGTCCAGCGAAGTAGCAGTCATCGGGTTCAATGAGAAGGCCAAGATACTGAACAAAGGTGCCTGGGTCGACAGTAGGAATGCCACTCAGATTAACGGGCTTCTGTCTGAAATTGTCAGCCTCGTTCCGACTGGCGGAACCAACCTGGAAGCAGGGCTGCGTGAGTTGAGAAATTTGAGACCGCAAGCGACCGATATCTATATTGTTACGGATGGACTGCCGACGAGAAGCGTATCTTCACCAAACCCGATATCCCGCTGTCGAAAAAGTGCGACTAAAGTGAGTGGAAAGTGTCGTGTCGTTTTGTTTAACACAGCCGTCAAGCATTCGATACCTGCCAGAAGCAAAATTAACGTGATTCTGCTTCCGGTTGAAGGTGATCCTGATGCTGGACCGCATTTTTGGGGTTTAACAGCCAAGACTGGAGGCTTGCTTCTGGTTCCAGCGGTGGGTTGGCCATGAGAAAACACCGTCGAAGTGGTGAGGGTGAGAGCCTCGCTTTTCTTGATATCGTCACCTGTGGATTTGGCGCGATAGTACTGCTACTGATCATTACTAAGCCAGTTCCGGACCACACAGACTTTGCAGAGCAGCAGCGAGACTTGAGTGGTGTCATTGCAGCTGCGGGACAGCATGTAACCACATTGCAGGCAAAGTTGCAAAGCCTCCTGACTGAACTTGCGGCAATTCCCGACCCTGCTCAGGATTCAGTTGATCAAGGGCTGAATCAATCCCTTTCAGAAGCACGAGATGCGGTTGAGGACTTAAACAGCAGCAACGAGGCGTTGGAGTTAGTCAAAGAGACTCTGGTCGCAGCTACGATCACTCAGACAACCACCCCACAGCAACGCGACCCGGAGGTAGGCGGCATTCCGGTTGACAGCGAATACGTGATATTTGTGATAGACACCTCAGGCAGCATGATTGAAATTTGGAATTCTGTCATTGATACCATGAACCGAATCATAGATATCCATCCCAAGGTTGAAGGTTTTCAGGTCATTAATGACGACGGTCACTACCTTTTCAAATCAACAAAAGGTAAGTGGATTCCGGATACCTCAAGGTCCCGAAAGAGGGTCAAAGAAGCGTTGAGACACTGGCGAAGTTTTTCAGACAGCAATCCCGTTCAGGGTTTGGAATCCGCACTTCGTACCTATGGAAGAAAAAACGAAAAGTTATCAATATACGTCTTAGGCGATGAATTTACCGGTTCATCTTATGACGAAGTAATTGATTCCCTAAACCGGTTGAATATTGATCCAATTACGAATCGACACAGGGCACGGGTACACAGTATCGGATTTTTGACTGAATCGCTGGGTTCGGATCGATATTCGGTACTGATGAGAAATGTTGTGGAGCGAAATAATGGCGCATTTCTTGGCTTGCCAAGATGATTGCTCTAGCAAACACAGATAAACTGGTAATGTAGTTTAGTCTCTCAAAACGGCACGGTGCATCTATGAATATCCGCACCTGTAGGACTACCGAAGCGGTGTTATCCATAGGAAATCCTCCTCTGCTGCATCTTCGAATCAATCCGTTCGCTCTTGCGTCTCACGGAGTGCAACGAGTCAAGTATCATTATCGGCTTTATAGCCAACTGGAGTCAAATATGAGCACCTACGAGTCGCTGTCAGAAAAATTGCAGTCTCACCTTGGACTCGCACACCCACCCATCGCCATCACTTTCTGTGAATCAACTCGATCAGACGTTCCAGAGCTAGGTGCTGACTACCCGGCACCGACAGAAGATGGTCGAACTGGCGCAGTTGCTGCAGGCTGCGTTTTTTGGATTAAGGCAAGTGAAGCAACTTTCGCAACCAAACCATCGGATCACGGTAATTGCAGCGTTGGCAGTTTGACACACGGTCTGATCTCCCTAGAAGAAGCGGCTGAGCACTCCGATGTGCAAGCCATTTGTGAAGCGAACTGGGTTACACCAGAGATATTTCCCCACATTCCGACGGTCAGCAAAAAACCTGAAGCCATTGTGTACGGCCCACTGTCTGAGGCAACTAAGAATCCGCATGTCGTGCTTTTGCGTCTACTTGCCAGACAGGCTATGCAGTTACACGCGGCTATACCTGATCTTCGCTTTGAAGGCAAACCGCAATGTCACATTATTCCGATTGCTCACGAGCATCAAGAACCATCAGTCAGCGTAGGCTGTATGCTGAGTCGCGTCCGAACCGGTATGGGGAACAGCGAAATGACGTGTGCAATCCCATTCGACCGATTGTCGGAAGTTGTGGCACAGTTGGAAAGTGTGTGTGCCGCAGACCGACTTGTGGCTGCCTATGCCAGTCAGGACAAGGTAAGATTCAACTGACAGATTGTTGCATTTTCAGTGATGCGTTGTTCCGAATCGAATGGGGCATAGTGTTATAAGTTTGTTGAGTGGTATGACCTTTCTGCCAATTCGAAATAGGGAAATCGACATCGGTTAGATTCAAAGAATGGATATTGGCAAAACACTGCAAAAAGATTGGGGCTTGAGATGCTCCACGATTTTTCACAATCTCAATAAATCGGAACTCTTTCGCGCGGCTCTTGAACTTGATGTTGGGCGAATAAAAAGGGGTGGTGGCTATCACGATCGCAAAGCTTACGCGACGAGTTTAGGAGAAGCAGGTCCACTGGTGTTTTTGACGGACCCAGACTGTACCGGTCGGCCGGTTGAGGATACCTATGCGGTGGCCTGGCCGGAGGTTGAATCTGACATCTGGTGGAAAAACAGCCTGAAACAGTACGATCCTGATTGCTACGAACAATTACTGGACCGAGTCATTAAACATCTAAATCAAAGCGATTGCCATCTGTTTGTTCAGGATGTTACAGTAGGCCATGATGCGGAGTATTCGATTCGTTACCGAATCATCGGTCAATATGCAACTCACGCCTACTTCGCACAAAATATGTTTTTGTCGGCAAATGGATCAGCTGAAGAATTTGAGCGCGACAACTGCTGGACTATGTTGAATGTTCAAACCTTCCGGTGTGATCCTGAACGCGATGGCTGTCGTTCTGACCGTGTCGCAGTCCTTGACTTTCGCAACCGAATTTGCCTGGTTGCGGGACCTGCCGATTATTGTGGTCTGATCAAGAAGTCAATCTTTACAGTGATGAACTTTCTGCTACCAAGCAGAGGAATTTTGTCGATGCACTGCTCGGCGAATGTTGGTGATGCGGATGACACCAGTATTCTGTTTGGACTGTCGGGAACCGGCAAGACTACACTGTCGGCGGACGTCAGCCGCAAACTCATCGGAGATGATGAAAATGGCTGGTCTGACTCTGGCGTGTCAAACTTTGAAAACGGGTGTTATGCAAAACTGATTGATCTCGACAAGCAGGCCGAGCCGGTCATTGCTGATGCACTGTCGATGCCGGGTACACTTATAGAAAACGTACCTGTTTCTAAAGGGCAACAATATGAAACAATACACCCACAGGATTTGGACCTGTTTGACCGTTCAATCACCGAGAACTCCCGGTTTTCCTACCCTCTCGACTGCAATCCTAATGTAGCAGAAGGTGCAAAAGGTGGTCACCCGGCAACAATTGTGTTGTTAACTGCGGACGCTTTTGGTGTGCTGCCGCCTATATCAGTGCTGGACGAAGATGAGGTGATGTATCACTTCGTTCAGGGTTTTACAGCGAGAGTTGCTGGTACCGAGATTGGAGTCAACGCACCTGAAGCAACGTTCAGTTCATGTTTCGGTGCGCCGTTCATGTCCCATAAGCCTATCGTGTATGCGAAACTACTCAAAGAAAAAATGCGTGCCAGTTCAGCCAAATGTGTTCTCTTGAATACTGGTTGGATCGGTGGATCTGCTGGAAGTGCACCGCGGATTTCACTTGCGACGACGCGTTCACTACTCAACTCTGCGATGCAGGGAATACTGCATGACTCAGAATCCGGCATTGGTTTTGAAACGCATTCTATATTGGGAATGCGCTATCCGACTTCGTGTCCAGGTGTCGATTCAAAAATACTGAATCCGTCAGATAGTTGGACTGACAAGTCGGCATACACAAACGCTGCGACTGAGCTTCGCGACATGTTCCGGTCTAATTTTCAGGAATGTGGTTTTCAAAAAGCTGGAATTCCTGCTGCCATTTGATCAGGCTTCAAGCACAATATTGACTTAAGATTTCAACTGCCGAAGTGGACGAAATGGATCACGACCCACCTGAAGATAGCAATTTCGAAGAACTGCGAAAGACAATGGTGCTGGTCATCGCAGCTCACGCAGTCGCGTCTGGCGAAGAAACTGGCAGACCGGTACTTTCTGACTCGGTGATGGAGGCTATGTTTGAGACACCGCGCCACCAGTTCGTACCGGAAAAGTACCGTTCTTATGCTTATGATGATTGCCCTTTGCCCATTGGCTATGAAAAAACAATTTCACAACCATTTATTGTGGCGCTAATGATTGACCTGCTTGACGTCGAAGAGAAAGATCGCGTGTTGGAAATCGGCACGGGACTTGGTTACCAGGCCGCGGTATTGAGTCATCTGTCCGAACAGGTGTATACCGTTGACATCATAGGGGAGTTGGCTGAACAGGCTATTGAAAACTTTAAAGCTCTGGAATATGGCAACGTGGATGTGCGCATTGCGAATGGTGCCTACGGCTGGCCGGAGCACGCGCCGTTTGACAAAATTATTGTCGCTGCATCAGCAGATGAAGTGCCAGATACTCTTATTGCTCAACTTGCGCCTGGGGGAAGGTTGATAATGCCTGTTGGCACTGAAGACCATCAAAACCTGGTGCTAGTACAGAAGGGAGACTCTGCTGCCTACTCTGACGAGATCCTTCCAGTCCGTTTCTCAAGACTGGTTGTTGCGCATTAAGCCACTCAACTCACAGATGCGCGCGCATGGTTGAAATCCATTCGAACCTTGGTGAGCATAAAATTCAGCACATCAATTCAACACAGAAATTATAGATTTCATCGCCGTCAAAATCATTTGAGTCACTAGCGATTTACAAGTGTTGAATCGTAACTTATTGGGAGTTTTAGCCGTGACCAACATCGGCGCCTCAAAGTTCCGGTCCGCCAGATCATTGATTCGTGACAGCGCTGTTCCAGCTGTGTTGAAAGCCAGAGGCGGAGGGTTACGCCCCGAATGCCATACTCCTGAATCAATCGATACATGTGCCGTCTGGAGATGTTCGAATTCCATCGCTTCAGGCTCACCTTGATGCTATTAACTCCGAAACTGTACCGGTTCTCAACATAAATGCTCCGAATATTCTGAATCACCTGTTGGTCATTGTGATGTGAGACAGCTACAGCGCCTCAAGCCGCTGTCTTCTGCGCTAGTGGTCGACGCTGCTGCCATCGAAATTGAAGTGGTGGCGACTTTAGAGAAGTGTAGTGTGATAATGCGCATCAATTCCAGAGTGGCCATTGGTTTCACGTTGCACAGCGACTATCCGCGTGACAGAATGTCGCTAGGACTGAAGGTGACTCGCTCGATAATTGTCATGATGGCAAAGGCTAATTTCGCAATGAAATTGAACAGCACCGAACAAAATCGAGAGCTGGTTTTGTCGTTGGTAGCCTGAACCGCACCACTTTAGACGGTGCTGAACTTCAAATTTCTGGATTTCGCAGAGTTGGTGGGTTTGGCGCGGCAGCAAATCGGTTTACGTCTGCGATGGTACCGAATTTGCTGACGAATGCACTCAATTTCAAATCAGATTCGTCCTGCGCCAGAATAATTAATGGGAATTATCCATTTAAGTTGACATACCCGAAATTTTAGAAAATACTGTCTAACATAGAAATTAGTGAGAAGTATATTATGAGAAAGCGAATAGACGATCGGGTGAAAGTAAGCCTCTACGAATTCATGTCTCGATTTGAGACTGAACAGGATGCGATGGAATACATTGAATCACTAAGGTGGGCAAATAACGCTTCTCAACTGTTTGGATGTGAGGTTGAGGTTGATGAGACTTACATCGGCGGCAATGAGAGGAGCTTGCACAAAGACAAGAAGCTGAACGCTGGACGTGGCACAGTTGGCAAAATCGCTATTTTTGGAATCAAAGAGCGGAATAGCAAGAAAATCAAATCATTCAAAGTCGTAGACACCAAAGCAATCACACTGCACCAGATTGTCTGCGATAGCATCTCATCCGGCTCAACCGTATATACAGAGGATGCCACTACATACGAAGGTCTTGAAAGATACGGATACAAACATGAAACCGTCAGGCATTTGGTTTGTGAATTTGTAAAGGATCAGGCGCATACTAATGGAGCAGAATCATTTTGGTCGTACCTGAAACGAGGATACTATGGCATCTGCCACAAAATGAGTCCGAAACACCTCCAGAAGTATGTTGAAGAGTTCAGTGCCAGACAGAATGTTCGGGCATTGGATACGATGGTTCAGATCGACAGCACGATTTGCGGACTGTTTGGGAAACGATTCAATTACACCGACCTGGTCAGTGGTTCTTACGGGCGGCTGCATTGACTGCTAATTGGCAGAACAAGACGGTGTGGACGGGCGACAATCTGCCAATCATGCGAGGCATGAATTCGGAATCGGTGGACCTGATCTATCTCGATCCACCTTTCAATTCCAATTCAAACTACGCTGCACCGATCGGTTCAATTGCCGCCGGAGCAGAATTCAAAGACACCTGGACGCTGAATGATATTGACGTTGCTTGGCTGGATTTAATCGAATCCAAGCACCCAGCACTGAACCGGGTTATCCTGGCTGCAATGACCGACAGCGACAAATCCTACCTGATTTCCCTGATCCGCAAATAAAAAGTTGCAGAAAATGATAAAGCCCTGTAAAATCAGAGAGATATTGAAAAAAACGCCCAATTCGGCATTCACCCAATGGGTGAATTCGAAACGGCTCTCAGATTTCGCAAGGCTTATGAAGATTCTACCATACAACACTGCGGCAAGCTGCCACAATTTCACCTCCAGAGCCGGTCTGGTGGTGCCAGCCGAACTGCTCAAGCGCCTTGAGCTGTCACAGCTCATTGATTCGTCAATGCCCACACCCGGCAGCAATCGAGGCTACCGGCACAGCGCCATTTTCAATACCTTCATGCTGATGTTCCACGAAGGTGCGGGGTGCATCGACGATGTGCGCCACCTGCGCAGTGAACCGGCGCTGATGAAGCTGTTGGGTTTTGGGACGATTCCCTGTGCCACGACGCTGGGTGGATGGCTTCACAGAGTCGGCGACAGTCGACAGATGATCTCGGTTCTCGAGCAGGTCAACCGCGCGGTGATGAAAGCGACGCTGGGTGATCGAAAGTGCGTCACTTTGGACATTGACGCATCGGCGATTCGGTCGAAGAAAAAAGACGCGAAGTGGACGTATAAGAAGCATCGCGGGTACATGCCGATGTTCGGTCACATTGCCGAGACCGGTCAGGTGGCTGCGGCTGAGCTTCGCGAGGGCAATGTGCCGCCTGGGGCTGAGAATGTTGAGTTTTTCCGGCGCTGCCGCGCGGCGCTGCCCGAAGGGGTGGGTGTCACTCGCTTCCGGGCCGATGCCGCCTCCTATCAGGCGGGCATCATCAATGATTGCCGCGCACACGGCATCCGTTTTGCGATTCGGGCGAAGATGGACAGTGCGGTGAAGAAAACGGTACTGGACATTAAGGATGAGGATTGGAATGCGGTTGTGAATGCCGACGGTGCGGTATTGGAAGGCGAGTATCTGGCCCGTACGCTGCATGTGATGGAAGATGTGCCTGAGGCTTTCTGTCTGGTGGTGCAGAAAAAACGGGTGCGGGACAAGCTGCCGGCCGACGCTGGGATGCCTGACGGGACTGAGCAGCTGAAGATGGTTTTCAAAAATGAAGGCCTGCACCAGGTCGATGTGCAAAGTGCGGTCAGCGGCAGGTACATCTACCGGGCGATTGCGACCGATCTGGACCTGGACCGCTTCAGTGACGGCGAGATTGTATGGTGGTACAACCAGAGAGGGGACAGCTCGGAAAACCGGCTCAAGGAAATTCGCAGTGACTTCAGCGCGGCGCATCTGCCGTGCGGCGAGTTCAAAGCCAATGTCGCGTACCTGCTTCTGTCTTCGATTGCCTTCAATCTGCTTGCGCTGATGCGCATGAAACTGCCGCAGGAGTGGTATGGCGTGCGGGCGATCAGTTTCCGTCACCGACTGTATGCGATGGCCGGACAGGTGGTTCGCCATGCGCGGCAGTGGACCCTGAAAGTCAGTGCGGCCAAACTTCCTGTCCTGGAACAGTCGCTTTGGGCCATCCGCCGCTGCAGCCTGTCCTGACTTCTCATTCGTTCTGAAACGGCTTTACACTACAGATCATGGCAGTCAGTCTACTGTCAGGGACAGGCTTGCGCCGGATTTGCTGCTGAGCCGCCAGATTCGCTTCGCAGTGGGTTCAGCCGGGTAAAATGGTCACCGATTTCGGTGTGTGGCTTGATGGTTTGGAAAATCCTGGCGCTTCGAACCGCCAGAGTGCCGAAAATCTCGCCTTAGCCGCCGCTGGCAGTCTCTAACTGAGGATTAGGGGATTTACATGGCGGTTCGACTGCTTGAAATGAAGCGTATACTCAAAGATACAGGCTCAATCTATCTGCACTGCGACCCAACCATGAGCCATTATTTGAAGTTGATAATGGATGCGATATTTGGACAGAACAATTTTCGAAATGAAGTTACATGGAAACGCAGACATGGAATGTCGAGCGCAATACATAGTTCAAATAGATTTGGAATTTGTACAGACATTATTTTGTTTTATGCGGCAAGCAATAAATCAACTTTTCAACCTCAATACAATCGTAATCACCCGTTATATGTCGAATATGTAAAAAACAGTTTTCGTTTGATTGATGATAGCGGACGCAAATATCAAGCAACAAGTTTAACAAATCCGTCCTATCGTCCAAATCTAATCTATGAATACAAAGGATATAAACCTCCAAAAAACGGATGGATGATTACTAAGGAAAAAATGGAAAAGTGGGATAAAGAAGGGCGAATACACTTTCCGAAAAATAAATCAGGTAGATTACGTAGAAAAAGTTTTGCAGATGAATTAAAAGGAATGCCCATCCAAAATCTATGGGATGATATCCAGCAAATTGGATCTCATAGCGATGAGAGAACAGGCTACCCGACTCAAAAACCGTTGGCTTTACTGGAACGAATCATAAAAGCATCCAGTAATGATAACGATGTTGTTTTCGATCCATTCTGCGGATGTGCAACGACGATGGTTGCAGCTGATCGTCTGCAACGGCAATGGGTTGGAATTGACTTGTCATCAAAAGCAGTGGAATTGGTTGAAGATCGAATCAGACAAGACCAAGGGGGCGTCGGTCGGCAGCGCGGAGTATTTGAAAACATCATTGCTCGCAAGGATATTCCGCAGCGCACGGATATTGATGTGTTACAGTCATACAACTCAGCTGATAACAAGAGATATCTTTACGGACAGCAGGCTGGACACTGCAACGGTTGCAAAACTCATTTTGAAATTCGCCATTTGGAAGTTGACCATATCATCGCCAAATCCCAGGGAGGAACAGACCACATTGAGAACTTGCAGTTGCTTTGCGGCAACTGCAACCGGGTTAAAGGCAATCGGGGACAGGAATACCTGATTGCTAAACTTAAAGGAAAGCAGGTTTCCTATGCCTGATTTGCATTGGTGCTGTTATGACGAAACAACACAATAAACCCATTCCGTGAGCTGACGTACCCTAAATGACTGAATTCGAGTTTGATGATGTTATGAGGGTGCTGATGGGAGTAAAACCGAAGTAGAAAACTAACAAGCAAAAATCTTCTAAAAATTCAAGAAATTGGATTGATTTTTTGATTGTCAACTCAAATGGATAATTCCATAATTGATGTTGTAAAGTCAGATGCTCGTCAGCAGATTATGAGAAAGTAACGTCGACGAAAATTCTAGGCCTAAATTTTTTGTGCCAAGGTGTGAATCTTGCAATAAACAAACTAGTTTCCGGGTTTTAGTCACTCAATCAGGGCTTTGAATGCCAATTCAACAACTTGTATGGTTGAAAAGCTGATTTTCTGTGAGATCTAGTGTAGGCATCCAGCTAAAAGCTAGTGGGCAATACGAAACCCAGATTTTTCAAGCGATACTCCATAGCAGGTCTGCTAACTTCAAACTCTTCGGCGAGTATTTTTATGTGGGCAGAATTGTTAAGATCGATTTCTGAATGTCTATCAAGATACTCGTCTAGCAATGCTTCAGGCATCAACAAACCTGCTGCAAATGCGTTTGCCTCTAGTTCCATTTGATAATCAGTTTCGTTTACCCCACCCTTGCGAAAATAAACCGTTCGATCAATAAATACTGCCTGGTTTATTTTTTTTCGACGGTGTAACTGATAATGCCCGATTTCATGCGCTATCGTAAAACGCCGCCGGACTGGTGAGTGGAGTGAATTAACCACAATGGTTTTTTCTCGTACTGCCAAAAAACCAGAATATTCATCTTCCAGCGCTTTTTCCTGAATAGAAAGATTCAGAACTTCAGCAATTTTTTCAATATCTATGGGAAGTGCGAGTGCATTCAATCTTAAAAGTAATTGATACGCTTTTTCATCAATGCGCTTATATAAGCTTGTTATAGTCATTCAATTTCCTCCAGCCGTTAAGATTCAAGTTTCTGAGTTCGAACCTGATCCAAAGCATTCTGTAAAGTTGAACCAGTATCCATAGAAATATCAAACTCCTCCAATGCGTTATTCAAAAGGGTTGGTACTTCTGTAACTTTAAGTGATACTGTTCGGCTTTGCTCAAGCCGAACTTGCACTTCATCCATTTCCGGGACGAAATACTCAGTTGATGTGTCTAAGGCATGTACAAGCTGTGCTAAGAGAAATACAGAGGTTCTTTGCGTCCCTGATTCAATATTCGCTAGTGCTGTTCGTGTGATCTGTAAACGTTGAGCGAGATCAAACTGTGTGAGATGTAATTCTCGACGACGTTTCTTAACGCGTTCGCCAAAAACTTGCTGAAATTGTACGGTTAAACTCATTTTGCAGGTGCTAACTTGGCGTTAACCGGTTAACTAATTCTACCACAAATTCAGTCAATTTTCAATATGAATAATAAATGTCAGCATTTTTGACAATAATGACTTATATTTTTTTTGTAATTGTTTTATAATATGGAACCATGATGAATCGAATTTATACTCATCCAGAATTCAAAAATTTATTGAGGTTTAGCCCATGAAACATCACAAATATTTCGACGATTTCCTGAAAGCTCACGTAAATCTGAACCTTTCAAGATTGACCATTTTGGACCAAAAGGTGGAGACAATTACCGAACTCCTAAAATCCAAATTGCCAAGTTACAAAAAATACAGTCAACAAGGTTCTTACGCGCACGGTACTATTATCAAGCCAGTAAGAGACAATGATGAATTTGATGCCGACATATTGATTTACATCAAGGACGATAACTTTCACCCTGACGATTTTCAGAAAGATTATGTTACAGAAATTTACGATTTATTTCGAAACAATGCTAATTACAAAGAAATTGTGCGACGAAAAACAAGATGTGTAATGATCGACTACGCCGGGGACTTTCACTTGGATGTCGTTCCATGTATTGAATACAACGGCGACAATTACATCTGCAACAGACTTGACCAAATATACGAAAAAACTGATGGCGATGGGTACAAATATTGGCTAGCGCAAAAGAACGGAATTTCCGGCGGGAACTACCTAAAAAAAGTAACGCGTCTTTTTAAGTTTCTTCGAGACCACAAAAACAACTTTTCGATACCTTCGATTCTATTGACGACTATCCTTGGATATCGGATCAATAGTTTTGACAAAAATTCAGACGAGTTTCAGGATTTACCACAGACGCTTAAGACTTTGTCCAATAGAGTTAATGATTTCTTGCAAGCAAATCCGAGTATGCCAACAATTCAAAACCCTGTTCTACCCGAAGAAAATTTCAACCGTAAGTGGGACCAAACCAAATATTTGAACTTCCGAGAAAAGTTTCGCATCTACAATAAGAAAATCAATGACGCCTTTGATGAAAAAGACCATAACGAAAGTGTCAAAAAGTGGCGGATTCTTTTTGGAGATGATTTTGGTGAGTTGAAGAAATCTTATGCGCCTAGCACGGCAGCCATAGCTGCGGGATCAGGAATAGCAATCGTTTCACCCCGTGTACCTGCAACAAAACCATATGCGAGTGATGATTAGATACAGCGCTTCGGAAATGCGAGAGATCAATCGTTATTTCCCAAATTTACACTATTCAGAAGATGTCGTAAAAGGGGAGATTGATTTTTCAGCCAAATATAAACCTTCAGTTAGCAAACACAATAAATATTGGGTAATAGTGCCATGTTTGCCGGAGCACGGTGGTATTCAGGATGTTTATCAAATCGAAATACGACTCAACGAATTAAGGGACGACAAACCTAAAGTCTTCGAAACTGGGGGAAGAATAAAACGTCTGGCTGAAGAGTTGAAATTGCAGACCATCGATTTACATCTGAATCCGGGCGATGAAGACTGTTGCTTGGGAATTTTTCTTCCAAATTTGAATGAAACATTGAGTGAATTTGTTTTGAATAAGGTATATCCATTTTTTGTTTGGCAAGCCTATTACTCAAAGTTTAGAAAAATCCCACCGGTCGGAGCTTGGTCACATGGAGTAAAAGGTCACCAAGAATTCTTTAAACATGTTCATAAAATCGGAAGAAATCAACCCTGTCCCTGTGGGAGCGGAAAGAAGTTCAAAACCTGTTGTAATAACTCGGTACGTGTGGTAGCAAGTTGAATTTTGCAGATTCATATTTCTAAACCAATTGACAGTTCACTCTAGTAAACATCCTTGAACAGAATCAATTGGTAAGTGCTTGAATAACAGCCATTCCAAGCGGCTAGACACAACTGCCACATATCTCACGAACGCAGACAACGTGCTTGCAGAAAAGTGCTGAAAGTTGTCATTGACAACCATCCCTTCTTAATCATTTATCCCTTATAACAACAGGCTGATCAACACCACAAACAGGCATCAGCACACCCCATGGGTAAGGCATTGTTGCATTCCTTTGATATTGATATACCGCAACTTTTGGTAAGTTCCGCTTGTCATAGAGCCTACCAAAGCGAAATACTACGCTGTTCTGAGCGGCAAGAAACAGATGAATGTACTCAATTCCACAGTTGCTCAATTGTATTGCTATGTTTAGAAACTGTTGACCAAGTGCCCGTTGCTTATCTTCGGACCAATGACAGTCGGGAGACGCGCCATCAAGAATGAGTTGAATTACTGGCATGTCATCTAATTTTTTACGGATATCTTCCTCAATCACGCGATAAGAGACTGATACTGCGAGTGCTACTTCCTTCGAACCGTAGGGTATCACCTTAGACAGGTCAGGAATTTGGAATCGCTTGCCATCATCTTCATCTTCGAGACCTCGCCAAGTCTCTTTGTGTCGGTCCCAATCAAAAATCAAAACTTTTCCTTCATCATCTATGAGCACTCCCGTCAGGAAGGTGAAAGGGACGGGTGTCAAGCCACCATAGACTAGAGTAACATCCCTCCGGTCAACCCCGCTCTCCCGTAGTCTAATGTTGGCAGGAAGTGAAAATAGGTCATTCAGTGCTGCTTCAGGTGCAACAATTTCACCATCTTTAATGCGTTGCCGGAGGTCAACTAGAATATGCTCACGCTGCCCCTCCAGAGGTGTAGGTAGTGCGTCAATCAATGGTGAGCCACCACTGTCGCGTAACCCACGTGCCTCAATGACGATAATTTTTTTTCGGTCGTTCCGCTTTTGCTCAACTCTGTATTCGATGATTGCCCAAACGGGCGCAACAACGGTGAGAAGTAAACCAATTCCTGTTGAAACGTAAACTATAACTGCAGGTACTCCACCGGCACTGTTGAAACTGAATTCAACCTGGCCGCCTTGGAAGGGAAATGAAACATCCAGTATCCAGCTGGCACCAAACCCAAGCGATATGCAGATGATGCCAGATTTCAGAATCATAATAGGACGGGAACGTCGTCTAAATAACCAATTGATGGCTTCCCTAATGAAGTGTTTGAGTAATTCTTTCATAAATTTAATTCTATCGAATGCCAAGAATGATCTACTAATTTAGCCGATATAGCACCTTGACTTGCTACTTAGATATGCTCCCAATAAATTAGAGAAACTACATTTGTAAGATCTGGAACTTGAGATATACCAAGAATTTGAACGCCATCGAACTTTATATGTTTTTTTGCTGAAAGTAATGCATCGCGGGAGATAAATAGAGCGGCGTATCTGGTTAAATTTAGAATTCCACTAACAACAAGCCTCCACCATGCTTTTAAGTATGGGTCTGATCAACCTGAATCGTCTGCTGTAGCAGACATTGACTCAGTTTTTTTAGCATCTGTGGAAATTCGAAGGGCGACTATGTGAAGTTCACCACAAAGCTCGCCGAATTTTTGAATCGCGTCAAAGGATTCATCATGACTAACCGTCAAACTCTATGTAGTTCGACTACTAGATTGCATAAACGGATTTTCATGATGTACCCTCTTCTAACACAAACCGGCAGGTTTTTTCTTTCCGCAATTCACTCCGTCGTCTTGTTCATGCTTGTGCTGTTCCTTGCACAAGCCAGTGCGCAAGCACAAACTTACGAGGCTGGGGGTTGTTACGACATTGAATTCTGCACACATCAATGGCAGCCCATTTCAAAGTGGCAGGCAAATTACCGCCCATGGATGTATTTATCGTTTAGAGTCGAGGGAATGCCGGGCTATTTCATCCATACTAAAGGCGGGCGTTGTTTCGGAAGGATTAATCATCATTTTGCACGTATAACGCATGCCTGCCGCCATCCGTATCCGACAGGGCACATATACTCATCTATGCCCGTACCGGCGAATCGCCCCACTACATCGAGGTATGGTCGGTCGATCCCGCATCAGGCAATCCGGTTCGAGACTATTTCGAGGTCTGGGAAGACCTTGCGTTGATGGGAGCAAGAATGGAGGAGATGGTTTCAGCTGATGGCAGCTGTCTGTGGTAGAGAACAAAGTAGGGACGCAAGGCATGAGGGTGTTATCCAAGCCAGTGAGGCAGACCGGAAAGCGTGGCGGTTCGTTCAAGGTCATGGTGTTTTGGTATTGTTAATACAAAAGGGTGTCCACTTCATTAGTTACAATGAGAGACCCTTTCACTGTTTGAGAGGATATGCGTATTATGGTTAAAGTTAAACAGATTCAAACATTTGGGATCATTTCAATCTCGATATTCTGTCTGCTGATCTATCGTATGGATTCGGTTGCGGCAGCCAGTGAAACGGCTACACAAATCACACCTTTAGTCGATGTGCAGGCTCGCAAAAATGAATTGGCTAAATTTCCAAAACGAGACCGGAGAAAGTTGTGTACCGTGAATTTCACCACTATTGCCCTAGATAAAGAGGCGGTCATTTCAGGCCACATTCAAAGACAGCACTCGAATGTGCAAATGGCAGGCCATGCACTCTTTCAGCTGGTTGAGAATTATTACTACGGTGATGAGTATGCCGCACCTGACCTTCGAAAAGCGCTTTCACAGGCTGTAAAGATTGATGCATTCACCGATGTCAAACCTTATCACCCAAAGGAACTCCCCCGCAGTTATAACGGCTTTAACGAACCCTATTTTCAGATCGCGGTTTTCTTGACACCACTGGCGCATGCTTACCTGATCTTGAAAGCCGAATACCCGGAAGACAAGGAACTGCACAAAGGAGTCAAGCAGTGGGGTGACAAACTCTACTCAATTACAGTCAACAAGAAAAACGACTTCAAGGGTAAAACGAAGGGAATTGATCGCCGAGCCCTGCATGCAATGGGTTATGCGCATTGGGGTAATGCAACCGGGAATCCAAAGGTGCTGAAGACTGCATACGACTATTACAAGAAAGCGCTGCGTTGTGTTGGCAAGGGAGGCAGGGACCGAATCTGGAGGCATTGGGCAAAGAAAAAAGACCATGTCTACTATCCAAATATGACCTATCAAGCCACTTTGGCAGCAGGTTTTGCTCTACAACGTTCGGGATACGAGGACGTGTATGAAATGGCACCAAAAAAAGGCACCATCATCGATGGCATCGAATGGCTGTGGGATTCAGTGTTTGACAAAAACCAGTTTCAACTGATGAAAATTCAGGGATCCGGTTCGCGTACGGTCGCCTGGGCCGAATTATTTGCCCTTGAATTTCCCGACCGGCCTTATGCAGTTAAAATGCACAACTGGCTGGAGTCAAAGCAAACGCCGGTTTATGGTGCATTCGCTGGCGGCCCCGTCAGTTGCCTGTACCGCGTAATCAACTGATGATTTTGAATTTGAATAACACAAACTTTTGACACTTCATGCACCATGGTGGATGTTTCAATGCCCGTGCAGGATGCTATAGACCCCGCCGCGTTTCTGTCTTAAACCAATATTGTGGCAGGCGACACCGAGGGGAATAATCCAGCAGCCCCTTTCTCCCGGCTTACGTAGAATTCGCCGACTAACTGGCTGCCCGCCAATGCATAGACTTAGCGACTGCATTGGAAAACTTTTTCACTCGATCTTCTCTAACAGCAGATGGTATATAGCGTTGAATTCTAGTTTCATCCCTGTCAACTAGAATGACGTCGGCACCTGCCAGTTGTGCTGTACCGATGGCCGTGATTTCTGGAAACGACTTTACGGCGAGACTTTTGCCAAGGCAGTCTGACAGAAACTTACAGAAATATGGATTGACAGAAACCCCTCCATCAATAGAAATTTCGTGACCGACTTCTGTGAGTGAGGACATAGTCCTGATCACCTCTGCGGTACGCAAGGCAATGCCTTCAAGAATTGACTGCATCATGCTATTGCGGTCTGTGTCTTGAGATAATCCTATCCACAAACCAGAGGCGAGTCTGTCCCAGTGTGGGCAAGCTAGCCCGGACAACGCTGGTACAAAAACCAAATCCCGATCGATGGCTGCCGGTTGGTCAAATGAATTGAGTGTCGAGTAGTCCTCAAACAATCCTAGTTTGTGTGCCCATTCAATGGCTGAGCCGGCGCTGTAAACCCCACCATCCAATGCGTATACCGCTTGGTCACCCGCGTGTTGCCAACCGATGGTAGGAAGCAGTCCCTGATCTGGTGCTCGTATTGCTTTGTGCCCAGTCACCGTCAAAGCGAACGCACCCGTGCCAAAAGTAATTTTGACATCACCAACATCACGGCAGCCATGACCGTACAGTGAGGCCTGCTGGTCTACCACACTGGCCGTAATTGGCACCTGCTTTCCACGACTTGCCACTGTTCCAAGCAATCCGGTGGTGGGTACGATTGCAGGTAGTGCGCTCATTGGGACACCAAACAGCTCACAAAGCCTTTCATCCCACTGCCCTGTCTCAAGATTCATCAGTGAGGTTCGAGATGCAGTTGTGATGTCCGTCTTGAACACTCCAGCCAGACGGTCAAGAAAATACGCATCGGTGGTGCCGAGTTTGAGCTTCCCCTTCTTTAATAATCGTCGTGCTTCGGGAATGCTGTTGACGATCCATGCCAACTTGCTTGCCGAAAAGTATGAATCCAAAGGCAGACCCGCTCGATTCATTACTTCCTCGCCAACACCATCTCGTTCGAGACGCTCAATTGTCTCTCCGGTTCGGTTGTCCTGCCAGACAATCACTTGAGAAACAGGCTCCAATGTGTCTGAGTGCCAGGCGAGACAGCTTTCCCCTTGATTATCGATACCCACCGCAGCAATATTGTCCACTGATTCAAGTGAGCTTTCGATATTTCGAACCAGTTCCAATGGATCGTGTTCCACCCACCCAGGTTGTGGGTAGTACTGTTTATGGCGGATTACTGACGTGATCGAAGCATTTCCATTGGTATCCACCGCTAACGCTCGAGTGCTGGTGGTTCCTTGATCGATAGCGAGTATGGTCATTGAGCTAACTGGATGGTTCAAACACCAATTTGAGTGAAGTCGGTTTCAGCGAAAGGATACTGGAAGAAACGGCTAGTTGCACCTGCTTTTCGGGCAGGGCTCGAACACGTTTCGAAACAACAGAACGATCGCCTATTTTCAGATGCAGTGTCCCACGGGCTTCATCAGAAAATTTTACCCAAAGGGAAACACTGTTGGTCGGCTGGTGATCGAGAACAAGTCTTTGGGGAAAGACGTAGCGAACCGTCGGCGAAGTCGATTCAACAGCAATGGTGTCGATTGCCGAAGGCAGGTCACCAGTCAGCGAACGGGCGATGTGTGATGCTGTCCTGATTCCTTCACGCCAGCATCGACCTGATGAATCTGCAGGGTGCAATACATTGCCAGCGGCGAATATGTCTGGGTCGGAGCAACGACCAAACTGGTCGGTCACAGGAATGCCACAACCTGAATCTAATTCGAGCTGACCCATGCGTGCCAATGTTGATTCAGCGACAAATTGTCCGCAAAATACGACGCCATCACATGGTATTTGCTCAATCTGTCCTGAGTTTAGACGTACCGCCACCCCTCTGACTCGCTCCTTGCCTTCAATTGAGATCAGTTCAGTGTTGAACAGCGAGCGTATGCCGAGCAGCCGAGGCAACCAGATTGATGACTTCCAGGCAGTAGGTCGTCTACGTTCCTCAATCATCGCAACGGGTCGTATTCCTGCATGTCGACAGGTTAGTAGTGCGGAAAACGCAACCAGTTCGGTGCCCACAATGACAGGACGTAGAAATGGTTTGCGAGACTTCAGGTAAACCATGGATTGCAGCGCACCGGTAGTCAGAACGCCCATTGGGCGGGTACCGGATACCAAACGGGCTGATCTCGGGGTCTCTCTTGCTCCCGTAGCCAGAAGAACCTTTGCTGCTTCAATTTTTGCTAATCCTGCTGAAGTTGATACGTGCAGCAAAGGGCCAGATTCGATTCGAACGACATTAACTTTTGTACGGATATCCACCCCTTGCGCTATGGCAGCCTCATGAAGGCGTGAGGCATATTCTGGACCCTTGAGAACGCGGCGGAATTCTGGCCATCCAAACGGGGGATGACCACAATGCCGAGGGATACCGCCGACTTCAGCTTCGCGATCCAGAACGACAACATGTTCGACACCTGCTTTTCGCAGTTGAATTGCTGCAGCGAGACCGCTCGGCCCGCCGCCGACAATGGCAACATCGCAGCGTACAATCGGTTCAACTACGTCGGTAATCACTGGTCTGTGACATCCAATGGCGATTCGAAACAACCCGCAGTGATTTCACTTAATTCAGCACTGCAGTAAAAACCCTGACATCGCCCCATCGTAACTCGGGTGCGGCGTTTTAGTCCACTTAGCGATTGCACCGGAATTGGACCATGAAGAGCGTTTTCAATTTCTCGCCGAGTAACCAATTCACAATGGCAGACAATCCCTCCGTTGTCAGGCCTCATCCAGTCCCGTTCGCCAGTCTCGCTAATCTGCGGAACAGCCGGCCATTGAATGTCCGCGGATTCGCGAACTGAAGACTGGTCTCCGAAGATCGTTCTGGTAGCAAGGCGAGCGATTCCCAAGGCCGCACTCAATCCTGTAGAACGAATGCCACCAACGCAAAGATACTGTCTTTCCCTATTCAGTTGGATTTCGTAATCACTTGATTCAGTCGCAGGTCGAATTCCGGCATAGATGCCTGTGACGCTGTGATGTTTGAGATCGGGTAGGATGCCTTCACCCACTGTCTTTAAGCGATTCAGAGTCTCCGCGTCAACACTTGTGTCGTCCCGACTCTCCTGATCGTCTGCACTGGGACCGACCAGCAGGTTTCCGAAAATGGTGGGACACACTACAATTCCCTTGGTCTTTTCTGTCGGAACCGGTAATAGTATGGTGTTAGATAGGGATTTGGCAGACTTGTCATACACCAGGAACTGACCCTTACGCGGTCGAATTTGGAACAGAGGTTCACCAATCAGTTGGTTATGCAGCAGATCACCATACAGTCCGGCACAGTTCACCAGCCAATGTGCCTGCAGCTCACCCTGACTGGTAGAAACGTGCCATCGACCACCATTGAAATCTCCTTGAATTACTTGGCAACTATTAATGAATGTGGCTCCATAAGCCAGTGCCTGGTACAGGTAAGCTAAAGGCGTAGACCAAGGGTCTACCACGCATTCACCGGGAATAAATAAGGTTCTCTTTGCTCCGGGTGCGAGCAAGGGAACTTGGACTCGTGCAGTGTCGACATCAATCTCGACCACATCGGTGACCCCGTTTGCATGGGCTTTAGACATGATTGCATCAATACTGGATGCCTGCTCATCATTCCACGCTAAAACCATGGCACCGGTTTCCAACAAGGGTAAATTGAATTTGCTGTGAATTTCCCGAAATTCCCGATATCCGTCAGCAATACAAGACTGCTCGACGGAGTCTGTTGGTGCATCGAAACCGGTATGCAAAATGGCACTATTGCCTTTGCTGGCACCGTCAAGGATATCACCCGCTTTTTCAACTAGAATGACCTTTCGATTTTCCATGGCGAGCCTTCGGGATACAGCGCATCCCACAACTCCGGCACCCACCACCAGCACGTCGAAAATTTGCTGGGATGAAGAGAAGGTGCGGCGGTTGAGTTCGTGAGCTTCGGTAATTGGTTGTGAATTGGGATTTTCAGTCATTCTTCCAAATTCCCAAATCCGCTGTTAAACAGACGGTCTGCAGATGGATTGAGCCTCTGAAATTATTGGGTTCGGCTTTCTTGTGGTGTTTTGATATCAACGGCTCATCGAACTGCAATATATCCAATTAAAACTTGCGGTCCAGAGAAAATCATCACAGTGAACGGTCAATGTAGCAAGGTATCAATCGATGACAGAGACCACAGTGGTAATCAGAGTGAGGCAATTTGGATGGTTTAGTTTCACGCGATGGTAGGATTAGCGGATTCAAGCGCCTAACAAACAGTTCTGGATTTTTTAATAAATTAATCCCACCGAATTTTTCTAGATGCGACCGATTCAGTGGTATGATTAACGGTTTGCAAACAAATGTAAATATTGTTTTTTTGGCGAATTCCCTGATTGAGTAAGTGTTGACAGTCATTTGTAACTTGACATAATTCATACGATGCCAATCATCTCGGGCATATTCACTGACATAGATTTTCAATAGAAGCTTCTAAAACCAACTCAAAATGCCTTCCTTTATTGTGAAGTATGTCCGAGTGGTGGACTATGTTTCCACCCGCTTCGGCCGAATCGCAATGCTTCTGATTTTTCTCATGATCGGGACGCTGTTGTTGGATGCGGTTACTCGAAATGTATTGGACATCCCATTGTTCTGGTGTGTGGAGCTGGCTCAATTCACCTTGGCTGCCTATTACATTATGGGAGGCGCCTACTCTATGCAGCTGAATACTCATGTTCGCATGGATTTGTTGTATGACCGGCTGTCCGACCGCAACAAGGCACGAATGGACAGTTTCACCGCGATCTTTCTGGTGGTTTACCTGGTTGTGCTTTTGATCGGTTCCGTTTCCAGCACAATCTACTCGATTGAGACTAATCAACGGCTCTTTTCAATGTGGAACCCGTCGGTAGTTCCAATCAAGGTGATCATGGTCCTCGGAATATTATTGATGTTGCTGCAGGCCTTGTCCACATTTTTCAAAGATCTGGCCAAGTCGCGCGGAATGGAGATGGCATGAGTTACGAAGCCATCGCCATCATCATGTTTGCATCGATGCTGCTGATGCTACTGACTGGGCAGCGGGTTTTTGCCGCGATCGGTATTGTTTCCACAGTGGCGGCGTTGCTGCTCTGGGGAGAGGGAGGCGTGGAAATGCCTTTTACAGCAGCATTCAAGTTATTCAAATGGTATCCGCTGCTGACCCTGCCGCTGTTCATCTACATGGGATACATCCTGTCGGAATCAGGTATTGCCGATGATCTCTATCGGATGTTCCACGTGTGGTTTGGTGGACTGAAGGGCGGACTCGCGGTAGGAACCATCGGCCTCATGGTGGTGATTTCGGCCATGAACGGACTCAGTGTAGCGGGGATGGCGATAGGCGCAACCATTGCTCTGCCCGAGATGCTGCGACGGGGCTACGACAAAGTCATGATTACCGGAGTGGTGCAAGCCGGGAGTTCACTGGGTATTCTTGTTCCCCCAAGTGTGGTGCTGGTTCTTTACGGCATGATTGCTCGGGAATCCGTGGGTAAGCTGTGGCTGGCCGGCGCATTACCTGGGTTGATGATGGCCGCTCTTTTCATCATCTACATCGTCATTCGATGTCGTCTGCAACCTCATCTGGGCCCAACAGTCAGCGAAGAAGAGATAAAGCAAATGTCCATGGCGGAAAAACTGCGCCTACTTCGAGCCGGAATCATTCCATTTTTAATCTTTTTCTTTATGACGGGACTCTTTGTCATGGGCATCACCAGCCTGGTTGAGAGTTCCGCAGTAGGGGCCACAGCTGCAACTCTGGCAGCCTTAGTCCGACGACGGCTTAACCGCAAGGTCATGGAGGAAACCGTCCGCAAGACCTTGGGAATATCCTGCATGTTTATGTGGATCATTTTGGCCGCACTTTGCTTTGGGGCTGTTTTTGATGGAATCGGAGCAGCGAGAGCCATCGAAACCCTTTTCATCACAAATTGGAATCTGACGCCTTGGGAAGTGCTGATCATGATGCAATTGTCATATCTGTTCATGGGCATGTTTCTAGACGATACAGCGATGCTTGTGATTGTGGCACCCCTATATGTTCCGCTGGTGAAAATTTTGGGATTCGATCCTGTCTGGTACGGTGTGCTGTACACCATCACTTGTCAGATCGCCTATATGACTCCGCCATTCGGATACAATCTTTTTCTAATGCGCGCCATGGCGCCGCCCGAAATCTCGTTGATGGATATCTATCGTTCCATTACACCATTCGTGCTAGTCATGATCGTTGCATTGATTCTGGTCATGGCATTCCCTCAGATCGCTCTGTGGTTGCCGGGCCAGATATACACTAAGTGATTCTCCATTTCTTATGGTCAATCGCATTTAATTGATAGAGAGGTCGACAATGACAGACAAAAAAGAACTTGTTCAACCGACGAACAACGAACGTCGGGAATTTGTAAAGAAGGTCGGTGCAGGAACTGCAGGTATTCTCGCTGCTGGGACTGCGCCTTACGCGTTTTCACAGAGCAATCCAATTAAATGGCGACTGCAATCGTATTCCGGTGCCCCGCTCGGCGCACACGTGGTACTACCTCAGATCGAGGCATTCAACAAAGTCGCATATGGTCAGATGGAAATCGAATTGTTCTATGCTGACCAGTTGGTTCCTACGGACGAGTTGTTTCGAGCCATGCAGTCGGGTGCGCTAGATGCAGTTCAAAGTGATGATGCCACTATGGCTTCACCGGTCGATATCAGTGTGTTTGGCGGGTACTTCCCGTTCTCCACCCGTTACAGTCTGGATTTGCCAGTGCTGTTCAAGTATTACGGTTTGGATGAAATCTGGGCTGAAGCGTATGGTGAGGTAGAAGGTGTAGAGTGGATCAGCGCTGGCGCTTGGGATCCGCTGCACATTTTCACCAGGGAGCCGATTCGTTCGCTTGCCGATATGCGAGGCAAGCGTGTATTCGGTGTCCCAACCGCTGGTAGATTCCTATCACGCTATGGCCTGGTACCAGTCACCCTGCCTTGGGATGACATTGAAGTCGCCATCGGTACCGGTGAACTGGACGGTGTGGCTTGGTGCGGGTTCACTGAAGCCTATGAAGTCGGTTGGGCAGATGTATGCGATTACGCCCTGCTCAACAACGTAACCGGTGCGTGGTGTGGTTCTTACTTTGCCAATACCAACAGCTGGAATGCGCTCCCGCCGCATCTTCAGGAACTGTTCCGCATGTCTTGTAATGACTCGCACTACTATCGTCAGGTTTGGTACTGGGGTGGTGAGGCACAGTTAAGGGTAGAAGGTGAGAAGATGGAGCTAACCACCATCCCAGCTGAAGAGTGGGATCAGGTTGTCGAAGATTCCAAGGAGTTCTGGGAAGATTTGGCTTCAATCAGTCCTCGGACCCGCAAAGTGGTGGATGCTTTCAGTCGGTATTCCGAGGTTATGGAGAAGGTTGGCGTTCCCTATCGCTACAGCTAACTTCCATCCTGAAAATTAAGATTTAGTATCTTGTTTGAAAAAAGCTCCGGGAATTCGTTCCCGGGGCTAATTTTTCGTGCGCGCCATGTCTATGACGCCTGACTTCCCCTTATTGGTTCGTTGTACCGGAATTAGACCATCGCTCCCTTGCGGCGAATAACACAACGATTATGCTGGTAGCCACATCAATGGATAAAGACAGGCGGTAGTCCAGTTTGGATGAATTCGGAACTGGGATTCGCCCAATCTATTCGTTGGCAATTTCCTGGAATGTGATGCCCTCCACTTTGGCCTCTCCAAACAGAATTTCAATGTACTGAGTTACCGCCTGACGCCAGCTCGCTTCTTTCAAATATTCTTCGATCTTTTCCCGTACCAAATCAAATGGTACAGTCTGTCCCGGGTGCTTCCGTATCAGATAAAGAACATGTACGCCATAAGGAGCCTCTATCGGGTCTGGATAGAGTTGCCCATCATCGAGTTTTCTCAAACATTTCTCAAACTCGAACGATGTCTGCCCGTGCGTAACTTTTCCTAAAACCCCGCCATTTTCGCTTGATTTGCAGTTCGAATGCTTACGTGCGAACTCATCGAACCGGTTGGGAAATTCATTCAGTTCTTCAATTAACTGTCTGGCTTTTGCAACCGCTGTAGCATACTCATCCTTATTACTCTCGTTAGCGGCAATCAGAATGTGTTTAGGCTCGTATGTGTCAGAGGTGCGAAAACGAGTACGATTGTTTTCGTAGTACCGATAACACTCTGTTTCCTTTGCTTTGGGGACATTGATCTCGATGTCCAGAAGCTGCCTGACTAAAGCTTCTTCGTCCGTTTCTGTTCGACCTTCGCTATCAGATACTGGATCAGGTATCAAATCAAGTCGATACGCCTCCTGCAACAAAAGTTCCCGTACGACTAAAGCACGAATTGCGGCTTTCTGTGCATCTTGTGGGTTACTTGCCGGATGATTCTGGCTTTCAGCAGCGATCGATTGACTTGAGATTGCGACACCGTTGACACGGATTGAATCCGGCAACACAGGATTGTCCAGTTCAGGCAGTGGTTCGCGTCTTTTGCTTGGTCCGGGTTATCTGGTATCCAGGACGCCATAGGTATCGAACGGGCACGCTGAACATGTGCACAAGTCGCGTAAACGGAAAGATCAGAAATATTGTCAGCCCGAGGAACAGATGCAGTTTAAATATCCAGTGCACTTCTCTAATGATGTCCGCAGTGCCACTTTGGAAAGTGAAGATACCTTGTGACCATTCCATAAATCTAACCATTTCTTCACCATCCAGATGATCAACAGATATCAGAATGGTGGCGAGTCCCAACAAAAGCTGTATGTAGAGCAAAATCAGGACTGCGGTATCTGAAAAGGTCGACGTTGCTCGAATTCTGGAATCAAAAAGCCGTCTGTGAAGCAGCATTGTTGCACCAATTAAAGCCATCACCCCAGCAATCCCGCCCACAATTATTGCAGCAAGCTGTTTGAATCCATGACTGATACCCATCATGTCAAACACCTCAATGGGTGTCAAAAGGCCGACAAGGTGACCAAAGAATACAATCAGCACGCCGACGTGGAAGAGCACCGACCCGGCAATCAACTGTTTACGCCGCAAAAGCTGACTGGACCCGGAACGCCACGTATATGGCTCTCGATCATAACGCACAATACTGCCAACTAGCAGCACTATCAAGGCTACGTAAGGATAGTAGCCGAATATCAGGGTGTGGATATAACTGTCCATGGTATCAACGTCCGGATAGATCTGGATTGTTCAACTGAGTAGGCGGAGCAACCCGAACGCCGGTCGAACTGGGTGTACGCTGGGTACAGCCATCATTCTGACCGCTACCAGGTCCGAATACAACCTCAGAATCTTTCCACAAGCGATCCAGCTGTTCAAAGTCATTGGGATCATCTTCCGGTTCCTCAAGGATTGCATGAACCGCATCGGATTCGGGCTCGTTCAATGCCAGGCTTTCCAACGCACTGAATGGTGCCGCATATACGCTCTTGCGTCGCTTCAAGCGAGTCGAGAGTACAGAAATGATGTGAAGCGGCTGCGATAGCATTGATCGCGCCTCATCTAATGGTAAAGTCGACAGAAATTCAAGGAACATCGGCAGGTAGTCTGGCAGTTCCCGATCTGAGATTTCAAGCCCGTTTTCTCTGTACAGTGTCGCTAGATCGACCATGGCCTGACCTCTTTCCCGACTTTCACCGTGTACATGCTCAAACAGGTGTAAAGACAGACTCCGGGTACGATCAAACAACAGTACAAAGCGTTCCTGCAATTCGTACAGATCTTGCTTCGCTAAGTCATCCAAAAGTTGAAATAGCGCGAGTTGCTGATTTTCCGAGAGCAGCGCTTCATCTGCAACAGCCGCGCGCATTTCGTCGACTGCGGCCTGCATCTCCGCTGTCGGATAAGACAAAACCGCCGACAGTACTTTGAATGTCTTGGTCACTTGATCAACTCGGCTGGTATTCGAACACTCTTGCGTGGTGCTGTTGCAAACAGGTTAGTTTTCGTCGTACCGCCGGAGCATTGATTGCCAAAACTGAACCCACACCCACCGCGAATGTCATAGGCATCCTCACTCGTTTCACGATGCGAGGTTGGAATTACAAATCGATCCTCATAATTTGCAATTGCCATCAATTGATACATGTCTTCGACCTGGCCGGGTGTCAGTCCAACCTGTTTCGCGATTGCCATATCGATCACACCATCGACAGTTTTTGCCCGCATGTATCCGCGCATCGCCAACATACGCTCAAGTGCTTTTGCGACTGGTTCTTCTTTACCTGCTGTCAGCAGGTTTGCCAGGTAACGAATCGGGATGCGAAGCGAACGTACATCCGGCATTTCGTTATCAATCCCGATCTTGCCCGCTTCCGCTGCTGACTGAATCGGTGACAGTGGCGGTACGTACCAAACCATCGGCAACGTGCGATATTCGGGATGAAGCGGAAATGCAACCTTCCACTCCATTGCCAATTTCCAAACTGGTGAACGAGTTGCAGCCTCAAGCCAGGCATCGGGAACCATATCCGCGCGAGCCTGCGCGATTACATCCGGATCATTTGGATCTAGAAAAATTCCCAGTTGTGCCTCATATAAGTCGTGTTCGTCTTCGACCGAGGCTGCCTCCTTTATCCGATCAGCATCGTAAAGCACAACACCTAGGTACCGAATTCGACCAACGCAGGTTTCCGAACAGACGGTCGGCTCTCCTGCTTCAATTCTGGGATAACAGAAAATACACTTTTCCGACTTTCCTGATGACCAGTTGTAATAGATTTTTTTGTATGGACATCCGGATACGCACATTCTCCAACCGCGGCATTTTTCCTGATCGATCAGAACAATTCCGTCTTCTTCCCTCTTGTAGATTGCACCAGATGGACAAGCTGCCACGCAAGACGGATTCAGGCAATGCTCACAAAGTCGCGGTAAGTACATCATGAAGGTATTTTCGAACTCACCATAAATCTGTTTTTCAACGCCTTCAAAGTTGTAATCCTGGGACCGTTTGGAAAATTCGCCACCCAAAATTTCCTCCCAATTCGGTCCCCATTCAACTTTTTCCATTCGCTCACCGGTGATCAGTGATCGCGGGCGAGCAGTTGGCATCGTCTGACTTTCCCCAGCCGTTTGCAGGTGCTCGTAGTCAAATGTAAACGGTTCGTAGTAATCGTCTATTTCAGGCAGATCGGGATTGGCAAAAATATTCGCCAAAATACGCCACTTGGCACCCATACGGGGTTCAATATCACCTGATTTCTTACGAGTCCAGCCGCCTTTCCAACGGTTTTGATTTTCCCAGTCTTTCGGATATCCGATTCCGGGTTTTGTCTCTACATTGTTAAACCAGGCATATTCCATGCCTTCCCGGCTCGTCCAAACGTTTTTGCAAGTGACCGAGCAGGTATGACACCCGATACATTTGTCGAGGTTAAGAACCATGCCGATTTGTGCACGAATCTTCATTGTGTTACCTCCATCTTCTTAGAAATCGGTTCTTCCATCCAATCAACCTTTTTGACCTTGCGTACGATAACGAACTCATCTCGGTTTGAACCAACCGTACCGTAGTAGTTGAACCCATAGGATTGCTGTGCGTATCCACCGATCATGTGCGTCGGTTTCACCACTGTACGTGTAACGGAATTGTGAATCCCGCCACGTTGCCCAGTTACCTTTGAACCAGGTACGTTAACAATCTTTTCCTGTGCATGGTACATATACATGGTTCCCTCTCGTATACGCTGCGACACCACTGCCCGAGCAACCAGGGCACCATTCGTGTTGTATGCTTCGACCCAGTCGTTATCGGAAATATTCGCTCTCTGGGCGTCAATTTCTGAAATCCACACAATCGGTCCGCCACGCGAGAGTGTCAGCATTAAGAGATTGTCAGTGTAGGTTGAATGAATCCCCCATTTTTGGTGAGGGGTTATGAAATTCAGCACCACCTGTGGCATTCCGTCATCCTTGGCATCAATGATCGGCTTAATGGTTTTCGTATCGATGGGCGGACGGTAGACACAAAGACTCTCGCCAAAAACCCGCATCCACAGATGATCCTGATAAAGTTGCTGACGTCCGCTGAGCGTCCGCCACGGAATCAATTCATGTACGTTTGTATACCCGGCGTTGTAGCACACGCTTTCCGATTCAATTCCAGACCAGGTTGGCGAAGAGATGATCTTACGCGGCTGTGCTACGACATCCCGAAATCGAATTTTTTCCTCCTCCTTGCTCGCTGCCAAATGCGCATGATCGCGACCGGTATTTTCAGACAGGGCAGACCATGCTTTGACGGCAACCTCCCCATTGGTTTCAGGTGCAAGCGAAAGAATGACCTCAGTCGCATCAATATCGCTGTCGATTCGAGGCATGCCCTTGGTCGGACCCTCTTCGGTAACCACACCGTTAAGGCGCGCCAGGTATTCCACTTCATGTTGCGTATTCCAGGCGATGCCTTTACCGCCATTTCCAAGTTTATCCATCAAGGGACCCAACGCTGTAAAACGTTTGTATACATTCGGATAGTCGCGCTCAACCACTGCAATTCCAGGCATGGTTTTACCCGGAATGGGATTTGTTTCTCCGCTTTTCCAATCCTTGACATCGGTCGCTTGGGCAATTTCTGCCGGAGTATCATGCAGTATTGGGACTAGAACAACATCCGTCTCGACGCCCAATACTTCCGGCGCGACTTCTGAGAATTTCTTCGCAATTGTTTTGTAGATCTCCCAGTCGCTTCGACACTCCCATACTGGATCAACAGCGGAAGATAGCGGATGAATGAAAGGATGCATGTCGGAAGTATTCAGATCATTCTTTTCGTACCAGGTGGCAGTCGGCAACACTACATCCGAATACATGCAGGTGGTGGACATTCGAAAATCCAAGGTAACCAAAAGATCGAGTTTGCCTTGTGGAGCCGATTCATGCCACTTAACTTCAAGCGGTTTGTTCGTAGCGTCGTCACCGAGTTCTTTGCCCTGCACCCCATGGTTTGTACCCAGCAAATGCTTCAAAAAGTACTCGTGCCCTTTACCCGAAGAGCCAAGCAAATTTGATCGCCAAACGAACAGATTACGTGGCCAGTTTGTCGGATTGTCCGGGTCTTCACACGACATGGAGATTTCACCATTTTTCAATTTCTCCACCAAATATGCTGGAACCTCCAATCCAGCATTTTTTGCTTTTTCACTAATTGTCAATGGGTTTGTTGCGAGTTGTGGTGCTGAAGGCAGCCAGCCCATACGTTCAGCACGGACGTTGTAATCAATCAATGCGCCATCCCAAGGGCCTTCCGGCGCAGTCGGCGAGACGATTTCGTCAATGCCTAGTGTTTCGTAGCGCCACTGATCAGTATGGGCATACCAGAACGAGGTTGAGTTCATTTGTCGCGGTGGACGTCCCCAGTCCAAGGCAAATGCGAGTGGTAGCCAGCCGGTCTGAGGCCTCAGCTTTTCCTGGCCAACGTAATGTGACCATCCGCCACCGGACTTGCCGACGCAACCGCACATGACCAGCATGTTGATGATGCCCCGGTAGTTCATGTCCATGTGATACCAGTGGTTTAATGCGGCACCAAGAATGACCATTGAGCGCCCTTCTGTCTTTTCGGCATTACGAGCGAATTCTCGAGCAACAGTTGTAATCGCATCAGCGCGAACACCTGTGATTGTTTCAGCCCAGGCAGGGGTGTAGGGAACATTTTCGTCATACGAATTGGCAACATTATTTCCCCCAAGCCCGCGATCAAGACCGTAGTTGGTCACGAACAGGTCAAAGACCGTAGCCACCCAAAACTCACCATCCTTCAGTTTCAAACGTTTCACTGGCACGCGCCGCATCAGCACGTCAGGATGATCTGATCCTTTAAAGTAATCATGCTTTCGATTGCCGAAATATGGAAATCCGACTTCAACGACATCGTCTCGTGCAGACTGTTCAATATTTGACAGTCGCAACTGAACCTCAGATCCTGACGAATCTTTGGTCTCAAGATTCCATTTGCCCTTTTCACCCCAGCGGAATCCGACCGAACCGAGCGGTACAACCAGATTTCCGGAATTTTCGTCAATCGCAATACTCTTCCAGTCTGGGTTGTTCTCTTCTCCCATAGAGTCTTCGAAATCTGAGGCTCTTACAAGCCTCTCGGGTATGAGGTTACCATCCTTTTCGACCAGCCGCACCAGCATCGGCATGTCGGTATACCGGCGGCAATAGTCAGTGAAATACTCACTCTGTCGGTCAATGTGATATTCCCGCAAGATTACATGTCCGAGCGCCATTGCCAAAGCCGAGTCTGTACCTTGTTTCGGATTCAACCAAATATCAGCAAACTTAGCCGCTTCGCTGTAGTCAGGTGTAACAACAACCGATTTTGCGCCGCGATAACGCGCTTCGGTATAAAAATGGGCATCCGGTGTACGGGTCTGCGGAACATTCGAGCCCCACAACATTAAAAATCCTGAGTTGTACCAGTCTGCCGATTCGGGCACATCAGTCTGCTCACCCCAGGTCTGAGGTGAAGATGGCGGTAGGTCGCAGTACCAATCATAGAACGACATGCTTACGCCGCCGAGCAGTGACAGATAACGTGAACCCGCTGCATAGGACACCATTGACATCGCCGGAATTGGTGAGAATCCGTTTATCCTATCAGGCCCGTATGTCTTGACGGTATATGCGTTGGCTGAAGCAACCAATTCTGACGCTTCATCCCAATTTGCGCGAACGAAACCACCAAGCCCACGCACCTTGGTGTAGTCTGAACGCTTGTCGGGGTTTTCAACAATGGATTTCCAGGCTGCCACAGGCTCCATCGTTTTTCTTGCTTCGCGCCAATGTTTCAGCAGGCGCGAACGAATCAGCGGATATTTGAGCCGACTGCCTGAATACAGATACCAACTGTAACTCGCACCGCGGGAGCAACCGCGCGGCTCGTGATTCGGCAGATCAGGCCGCGTACGCGGGTAATCCGTTTGCTGTGTTTCCCAGGTAACAATACCGCCTTTTACAAAGATTTTCCAAGAACAGGAACCTGTACAGTTGACCCCGTGTGTTGAGCGCACGATTTTGTCATGCTGCCAGCGATTTCGATATGTCGTCTCCCAATCGCGATTTTCGTCAGTGGTGACCCCATGTCCTTCCGAATATGGATCAGATTGCTTGCTGAAAAAGTTCAGTCGATCAAGGAGAAAACTCATACCATCCTCCGCTTGAAGATGAATTCATAAATGGACGTCTTGGGTAGCATACGACGGTTTCTACGTCTTTCGTTCAACATCATACAACAAACCGTTTCTACAGGTGTAAACTCGCCATGTCAATAGGGCGCAAGTCACGTAGAAAATCAGGAACCCCCATAATGCCACGAGTGGTTCACCCGTCATGGCGATCGACGTACCGTATGACTTTGGTATGAAAAATGCACCGTATGCTGCAATCGCCGATGTAAATCCGATAATCGCAGCTGATTCTTTTTCTGACTGTCGTTGGCTTTCAACTGTGGACAATGATGGCATCAATCGTCCGACTTCAAGGCGCATGATGACTGGAATCATCTGGAATGTTGATGCATTCCCGACCCCTGTTGCGAAAAACAACAGCATGAACATCGCAAAGAATCCCCAGAATGCACCGGGTTGGTCCTTGATGGTAATGAAGTAGATCACACCAGCTACCGCTACGATCATAAAACTGAATGTCCAGAACGTAATTCGTCCGCCACCGTAGCGATCAGACAGCCAACCTGTCGCGGCACGCGACAATGCGCCGATTAGTGGGCCAAGAAATACGAACTTGAGCGAATCAACAGCCGGAAATTGAGTCTTGGCCAATAATGGAAAGCCCGCTGAAAAACCAATAAATGAACCAAACGTTCCGGTGTAGAGCCAGCACATAATCCAGTTGTGTGCACGTCGGAAGATAATCGACTGATCACGAAATGAAGCTTTCGCGGATTCGATGTCGTTCATCCCGAACCAGGCTGCGGCGGCTGACACCAGTAGGAATGGAACCCATATAAAACCGGCGTTCTGCAGCCAGACCTGAGTGCCAGTATCGGTCGTCTGAGGGGAACCACCCAATGCACCAAAAACACCTGCGGTGATGACTAGCGGAACGACAAATTGCATCACGCTGACACCGGCGTTTCCCAGCCCGGCGTTCATCGCCAAAGCCTGTCCTTTCTGTGATCGGGGAAAGAAGAAACTGATATTCGACATGGATGAAGCAAAGTTGCCGCCACCTAGACCGCAAAGCAACGCCAGTCCCAGGAAAATGGCATAGGGTGTGCTTGGGTCCTGTACCGCATAACCAATTCCGATCGCCGGTACCAGTAAAGTCGCGGTGGAAAGAGTAGTCCACAATCGACCGCCAAAGATTGGCACCATAAACGAGTAGAAAATTCGCAGTGTTGCACCCGACAAACCTGGGAGCGCTGCTAGCCAAAACAGCTGGTCAGTCGTGTATTTGAATCCGATTGACGGCAATTTGGCAACGACAACACTCCAAACCAGCCATACCGAAAACGCCAGCAGCAGACACGGAATTGAAATCCAAAGATTTCGCCTTGCGATTCGCTGTCCGGTTGTTTTCCAGAAATCTTCATCTTCGGGTCGCCAGTCTTCCAGTGTTGCCGGTGACATCGCCTTGGCATGCTCAGGTTCGTGAATTTCCTCCATCTCAGGCAATTGCGGAAGTTCTCTCACATCGTCTGGCAAAACCTCCCTCTCCATTCGCAAAATCGATAGATGCATCCACATCAAAGCAATAAACACCAGAACAAATAGCAGCATAAAGTTGCTGGTCCAGATTCCGGTAACGTCATTCATCACGCCAAATGCCAACGGCAAAATGAATCCACCTAGTCCACCTATCATTCCCACCAGTCCGCCAACCGCACCAACGTGGCCTGGGTAATAGACCGGTATATGTTTGTATACAGCCGCTTTTCCGAGCGACATGAAAAATCCCAGAATGAACACGAGAATGACGAATGGCGCCAATCCCATTGAAACAGAAAACGAAATTGGGCCTTCAATACCTTGCACCACATATTCGGTATTCGGGTAGGAGAGCAGGAATGTACAGACGACTGAAACCCCGAATGTCCAATACATAACCCGGCGGGCACCATAGCGATCCGACAGCTTGCCTCCATAAGCCCGAAAGATACTCGCTGGAATCGAGTAAAGTGCAGCCAGCAAACCTGCGGTCTTGATATCGAGTTCATAAACACCAACAAGATAGCGTGGAAGCCATAAAGCAAGTGCAACAAAGGCACCGAACACGAAAAAGTAGTACAGTGAGAATCGCCATACCTGAATGTTTTTCAGAGGTTCAATTTCCATCAGAGTGGAACGCGGTTTTTTTCCCTCCTTACGTCTTTCCACCACAACCGGATCATCTTTTGTCGTGAACCAGAAAATGATCGCAATGATCACTAGGGCGGCGGCCCAAACTACCGCGACAGTCTTCCAACCGAATGCCACCATGACAAAAGGAGCAGTGAATTTGGTGACTGCTGCACCAACGTTTCCAACGCCGAAAATGCCGAGCGCTGAACCCTGTTTTTGTGAAGGGTACCATCTGGAGACATAGGCAATTCCGACTGCAAACGAACCACCCGCCAAACCGACTCCAAGTGCCGCGACAAGCATCATTTCATAGGTATTCGCGTAGCTAAGCAAAAATGTGGCGATCGCAGCAGCAATCATCACACACAGATAAACCACGCGTCCGCCATACTGGTCAGACCAAATTCCTAGGAATATCCGGCTAAGTGACCCGGTGAGGATTGGTGTACCAACCAACAGTCCGAACTGAGTGTCAGAAAGCCCCAAATCGGCTTTGATCTGCACACCAATAATTGAAAAGATGGTCCAGACCGCAAAACATACGGTGAACGCAATGGTACTGAGCCCAAGTGCTCGATTTTGATCGCCGCGAGTGATGTCTGACGGCCCCTGCATCTTATGAAAGTCTCCTTAGCAACCCTTGATTGTTCTCATTGTGATGTCGAATTCGGAGTGGATGTTTTCAATCCTTAATTTCCATATTAATTGTAGGTAATTATGTTTCATGTCATCAACAAAAGTTTAAGTTTGGAGCCGAATTGAGGCATGGTCGATGGTCGTTTGAATCGGTTTTGTTGGCACCTGATTTTCCCACTATCGGCGAATGAAACGGAACCGATCACGTCGACGCATTCTTAGAGGTACTTGTTCGACACACCTCGAAAAGTGCCCCAACGAGTTTCTTGAATCTGCTGTTCACGAATTGAACCGAGAGCAACCATGAATCAACTTCATGCGTGAAGGTATTTTTGGATGGTAGGTGCGTTCGTGACTGCACTTCGTGCAGTTGAATCCGCTGTGCTAGAGGAGGGGTGTGAGTTTCCCGGCAAACCTTCTCAGTAGCGCGTTTTGCACGTCATTCGTGCAAATTCGTGGGTTGTTGATTCATGGAAAGCTTTCCGTAAAATCAAAGAGAAATGTGTAGTAGTTGCACTACATTACCTACTTCATCTACAGAGACATGTTAATAAGTTGCATTCTTCACAACTTGTGGTCAGTAAGAAACAGATAGTGGAGAGGGTGTCGTATTCCCTATAAATTCCAGTGTTTCTCAATCTGCTCGGCTAGCCGAAGTGTATGATTTCGGACTAGTGTTTCCGCGGTGTCTGCATCGCGAGACTCTAGAGCCTCAATAATGTGAATGTGGTCGATGATAGAGTGCTTGGCACGTTCTGGATCGGTGATGCTGCGCAGACGAATCGTTTTAAGATGCAAAAACAGATTTTCGGAAATTTCCATGAGCGGTTTACAACGGCTCATTTCAATGATGGTTCGGTGAAACTCAATGTTCGTTTCAGAATACTCGTTTATTTTGGCCTGTGACTTCGAACCGTCATAAGTCGAAAATAGTTCCCTGAGTTTGGCGATGCTCTCATCACTCGCACGAACCGTTAGCAATCTAGCCGCCATCGATTCAAGTGCAGCCCAAACATGCACCATGTCTATGACTTCTTCAAGCGTCTTGCGCACCACAAATGCGCCTTTGTGTGGGATCGTTTTGACAAAGCCCTCGTTTTCCAGTCGAATCAGACTCTCCCGTATAGGCGTGCGACTGACACCAAGCTGTTGAGCCAGTGTTCGTTCATCCAGACGCAAATCAATTTCGGGGTCATACACATCTAGTGAGGAAATAGCGTCCCTCAAAGACCGATAGGCCTTATCTTTTAGTACTTCGGGGTCCTTGAGGCGATCTATTGACAAACCCATTTGAAAATGTACTGTTCCTTGTCAAAAGATAGGTAAAATGAAATAGTATCCGGCAACACTGTCCATGTTGTGCAATTGCCGATACGCCATGACTTCCATTGCAACGTATCGTTAATTATATTGTTTTCGGGCGGTCTCACTAAATTCTGTTACCTGTACACCGCCGGATCTAATTATTTTGATACGGTCAGGCTTTGTCTGACTGTTTATCGATTTGACTATTTGAGGATACCAGGGAAGTTATTTGTCGAATGGCCAGAAAAAAAGTCAAAAAAATCAAGTCATTCGGCCGATATATCAAGCGCTCGCTTGAGCGCTATTTTTCTGATCTCAAGGGGACGGAACCTACAGAGCTGTACCAGCAGATGGTTGAAGAGTTGGAGCGTCATCTTTTTCAATATGTTATGACACATACGAATGGAAACATCACACGCACCGCAAACATATTGGGCATTTCCCGCACAACTTTAAGAAAGAAACTTGACTATTACGACATTCCTAGAGAGCAGTAAGCTGTACCGTCCCTGCCCCTGGTTACTGCATTCCGACTGTATCAGATCTCAATGACTGCACTCAAACCGCGGCGCGCCCTGATCAGTGTGTCGGACAAGCAGGGGATTGTTGATTTTTCCAGCGCGCTGGCCGAAAAAGGTGTCCAGATTCTTTCGACGGGTGGTACCGCGTCGCTGTTGGCCGAGAACGGAATCGATGTCATAACAGTTTCTGACTACACCGGGTTTCCGGAATTGATGGGCGGCAGACTTAAGACGCTGCATCCAAAAATTCACGGTGGAATACTTGGCAGACCGGATGTGGACAAAGATGAGATGCAGGACAATGACATACACCCAATCGACCTGGTTGTGGCGAACCTTTATCCTTTCGAAAGCGTTACTGCCAATCCCAATACCTCGCTTGAGACGGCGATCGAAAATATAGATATCGGTGGACCAGCCATGATTCGGGCAGCCGCCAAAAACTCCGCTCATACCGCTGTTGTTGTTGACCCAAACGATTACACCTCAGTTTTGACAGAGATGGAGGAATTTGGTGGGATACGCAGCGAAACTCGAATGCAGCTGGCGTTAAAAGCCTTCGGGAGAACCTCGCAATATGATGCAGTCATCTCGAACTATCTATCCGCCGTCAACTTTGGTAGTGATTCTTTTCCAGATGCTCTGAATCTGTCATTCACGAAGCAGATGGAAATGCGCTATGGCGAGAATCCTCACCAGTCTGCCGCTTTCTACCTAGCGACCAACGATGAAAGCAGCTGGCTCCAACAGGCAAAGATTCACCAGGGAAAACCGCTGTCGTTCAACAATGTTGCAGATGTCGATGCTGCCTACAATTGCGTGGCAGAGTTTACCGAGCCGGCATGTGTCATCATCAAGCATGCAACACCCTGTGGTGTAGCAACCGCAACTGACGGGACCGATGCGTACGCACTAGCCTACAAGACCGATCCTACATCAGCGTTTGGTGGAGTCATTGCGATCAATCGCCCGCTTGACGGATCAATCGCTGAATTGATTTTGAAAAACCAATTCGTTGAAGTCATACTGGCCCCCGGCGTTACCGCGCAAGCACTGACGGCTTTGCAAAATAAACCGAATATTCGGATGCTGGAGCATGCAAAGGTCTATAGTGAACCCCCAGATCTTCGTCTTAGTACAGCTTGCGGAGGGTTGCTCGTACAGTCGCCAGATACTCGACTGCTGGCAGGAACCGAACCGAAAGTCGTTTCGCATCGAATGCCCGGTAATGAAGAACGGCGTGACCTTATGTTTGCCTGGACAGTAGCCAAGCACGTCAAGTCAAACGCGATTGTGTATGCAAAAGGTCAATCAACCATAGGTATTGGTGCCGGACAGATGAGTCGAGTTGACTCTGCAAGAATCGCTGCTTCAAAAGCAGCCGATGCCGGCCTTGAAATCACTGGCGCCGTAATGGCATCAGATGCATTTTTTCCGTTTAGAGACAGTATTGATACAGCAGCAGATTCCGGAATTACAGCCATCATTCAACCCGGTGGCTCACTGCGAGATTCCGAAGTGATTGAAGCAGCTAATGAGCATGGGATTGCGATGCTATTCACCGGAATGCGACACTTTCGTCACTAACAAGAGCGAATTCACATGAAGGTCCTGATTGTTGGCGGTGGTGGCAGGGAACACGCCCTGGCCTGGAAGGTTGCAGAATCATTACAAGTGAATGAGGTGTTTGTCGCGCCAGGAAATGCCGGTACCGCGAATGAACCTAAAGTCTCAAACATAGATATTGGTGCGGAAGAAATTGATGCGTTGCTTGACTTTGCTCGTGAGAAGCGCATTGAATTGACCGTTGTGGGACCAGAAGCACCGCTGACAGAAGGTATTGTTAATCGCTTTCAAGAGCAGGGGCTGCGCTGCTTCGGCCCATCCAAAGAAGCTGCACAACTTGAAGGGTCCAAAGATTTCACCAAACAGTTTCTCGTCCGCAACCAAATTCCAACAGCTAGTTACCTGACCTTCGAGTCCGTCAGCGATGCCAATCGATATATCGAGGAGGTTGGTGCGCCGATTGTAGTCAAGGCGGACGGGCTTGCCGCGGGTAAGGGTGTTATCGTTGCTGAAAGCGTGGAACAAGCTAAACAGGCAGTTAGCGATATGCTTGAGCACAATCGTTTTGGCACGGCTGGCAGTCGGGTGGTGATTGAGGAGTGCCTGGAAGGAGAAGAAGCCAGTTTCATTTGTATTGTTGATGGTGAAGACGTGTTGCCACTTGCCACGTCACAGGATCATAAACGCGCACTGGATGGTGACCTTGGACCAAACACCGGCGGCATGGGTGCCTATTCACCAGCCCCCATCATTGATGCCAAAATGGAATACACCATAATGACAACTATCATTCAGCCAACGGTTAGTGGTCTTTTGCGAGAGGGTATACGCTATACAGGGTTTCTGTATGCCGGACTGATGATAAGTCCAGAAGGAGTGCCGCAGGTACTTGAATTCAATTGCCGAATGGGTGACCCGGAAACACAGCCAATTATGGTACGACTGAAATCCGATTTAGTCGACTTGTTGAGTGCAGCGCTGAATGGAAGTCTAGGCTCCGTTAGTGCAGAGTGGGATCCCCGCGCTGCGCTTGGAGTTGTGATAGCGTCTGGTGGTTATCCCGGAAGCTATAGAAAAGGCGCGACAATTTCGGGACTTGAAAGTCCGGGTAGCAATCAGGTCAAAGTGTTCCATGCAGGATCTGCGATGAATGAGGTTGGCGAATTTACTGTCAGTGGCGGTCGCGTATTGTGTGTTACAGCACTTGGAGAGAACATTGCCGCATCACAGCACGCAGCCTACGATTCAATCAAGACTATCCATTTTGAGGATATGCATTTTCGAACCGACATTGGTGCACGTGCTTTACATGGTACGACTACTTCAACCCTATAAAGGAGGTAAACATTGAGTAAGAACTTTGTTGCAGTAATGCTTGGGTCCGATTCGGACCTGAAAGTGATGCAGTCAACGCTTGACACGCTGGACAGTCTTGGAGTCCATTGGGAGCTTCGAATTCTGTCGGCACATCGCACACCCGACGAGGTGCGTCAATATCTGGAGGACTCTGATGCGCGGGGTTGTGCGGTCTATATCGCTGCAGCTGGTCTCGCTGCACATCTGGCTGGCGCAGTTGCAGCACACACACTTAAACCTGTGATTGGCGTACCATTGGACGCTGGCTCACTGGGCGGTATGGATGCACTACTGGCAACAGTGCAGATGCCAGGCGGTGTGCCTGTTGCCTGTGTTGCAATAGGAAGTGCTGGTGCCAAGAATGCTGCATTTCTGGCAGCACGAATTCTGGCTCTGAGTGACGAAAATACCGCTGCAGCACTCGTGAATTATCGAGATACCAACCGCGCATCGGTACTCGCAAAGAACGAGAATTTACCTCAGGCCGGTGGGAGTTAAAAAACACAATTGAACCTGATTGATGTTGCAACCGGAGCCAAACTCATCTCTAGGGGGGCAGTCATTGCCTACCCGACGGAAGCATGTTTCGGAATTGGTTGCGACCCGTTCAATGAAATTGCAGTTCGACGCGTGGTTCGGATCAAGAACCGGCCGCGGGGAATGGGTTTGATCCTGATTGCCGATCATGTGAATAAGTTGCTGCCATTTATTGAACTGCCTCAGGAGTCGATGATGGACCCCGCCGTCGCCAGTTGGCCGGGACCTTACACATGGATTTTTCCCGCCAGTAGTAGAATGCCTATCTCACTTCGTACACCCACCCACACTATCGCTGTTCGTGTGACTGCGCATCCTGGGTCTGCACACCTCAGCCGGCTGGCTGGTTGCGCGATTGTATCAACCAGTGCCAATCGACATGGTCAGATACCGATTCGCGTACACCGAGAAGTCGCTCGGTGTCTTGGTGAATCTCTGGATTTTGTGGTGCGCGGCCCTTTGGGTCGTCAAAAAAATCCAACCCAAATTACGGATGCCGTGAGCGGAAAGGTGTTGCGACCTGGCTGAGCGGAGTACTGACTGGTGACTGATTCTGTTGAACTGGAGTCGATCGATGCGGAGCGCGTCGAGTCTTACCTGCGCGCACTCCAGAATAATATTTGTCAGACTCTTGAATCTTTGAGTGAATCGGATCGATTTTTTGAAGATCAATGGGAGTACTCAGGTGGTGGAGGTGGTGCCAGCAGGGTGCTTGAGAGCGGTGAGGTTTTTGAAAAAGCGGGGGTAAATTTTTCCTCCATCCACGGTGTTAAACTACCGAAGGCTGCAACTGCAAAGCGAACCGACCTCGAAGATAAGCCGTTTTCAGCCATGGGGGTTTCGTTGGTACTGCATCCAATGAACCCTTACGTACCCACCACTCACATGAATGTCCGGTTCATTCACATCGACAAACAAAAATGGTGGTTTGGCGGCGGATTTGACCTGACGCCATACTATGGATTTGTCGAAGACGCTGTACACTGGCATCAAACAGCAGCTGATGCCTGTGAGGGTTTCGGTGAAGGGTTGTATCTGCGGCTGAAATCCTGGTGTGACGAGTACTTTTACCTGAAACATCGGGAAGAAGCGCGTGGTATCGGCGGAATTTTTTTTGACGACTACACAGACGGTGGATTTGAGAATGCATTCCGCTTCATGCAAAGTATCGGAGACCATTTCCTAAAGGCTTACATTCCCATCGTTGAACGGCGGCGCAGTTTATCCTACGGCGACCGGGAGCGGGAGTTCCAATGCATGCGGCGCGGGCGTTATGTGGAATTTAACCTGGTTTATGATCGGGGTACGCTTTTCGGGTTGCAATCTGGCGGCCGAACCGAATCGATACTGATGTCTCTGCCACCTGCAGTCGCCTGGAGATATGACTGGAAAGCTGAGCCCGGAAGCGAAGAACACCGCTTGATTGACGACTTTCTTACCCCGCGCGATTGGATTTCAGTTCAATCCGGGTAAGATGGGACAAATTTACTCACTTTTCTATCGGGTTCTGATTAATCTGCTGGTACCAGTTGTGCTGGTACGTTTTCTGATTCGGGGTGTTTCCCGTCGAGAATACTGGCAACGTTTGAGTGAACGATTCGGGCGCCTCCCTACGCACCTGAGTTCCGGACCTATATGGATTCATGCCGTATCGGTCGGAGAGGTCAATGCGGTTCGGCCACTGGTTGAATACCTGCTTAAAAATTCTGATGTACCAGTGCTTCTCAGTTGCGTTACACCAACCGGGTCAGCACAAATTACGAGGCTTTTTGGAAGTCGCGTTTCACAGGTCTATGCGCCAGTTGATAGCGGAATTATTGTCAATCGGGTACTCGGTGCGGTGAAGCCTTGCGCGATCATCATTGCTGAAACGGAATTGTGGCCCAATTTTCTGCACGTGTCGAGAGTACGACAAATTCCTGTTGCTTTTGCTAATCTCAGACTTTCCGACACCACATTCAGTAGGGCAAGGTTCTTTTTTCCTTTGTGCCGACACGCACTCAAAAACGTATCAGTGTTTTGCGTTCAAACCAAAGTGGACGCCGAGCGAATCACCGCACTTGGTGCAAACAGCGAATTGGTACACGTAACCGGCAATCTCAAATTTGACATGAAAGCGCCCGATGGAATTCAACAATCCGGGGTTGTATTGAGAGAACGCTGGGGTGGTACAGGCCGGCCAACAGTGGTGCTTGGCAGTTCACATGAAGGTGAGGAAACTCAATTTTTGAAGTTGATGATTGAACTGCGAGTGGATTTCCCAGAACTGGTCGCAGTAATTGTGCCGCGTCATCCAGAACGCTTTAATCGGGTCTTTCGGCAAATTTCTGACTGTGGATTTTCCGTTTCACGGGTTAGTGAGTGGCAGAGTGACGCTAAAGTTAACGCGGATGTGATCCTTGTGGACTCCATGGGAAAGTTGCTCGAGTTCTATGCCGCGTCAGATATCGCGATAGTGGGTGGCAGTTTTACAGCGGTTGGGGGGCACAATGTGCTGGAACCCATTCTAGTTGGAACGCCTGTGGTGTTTGGTCCTGACATGTCGAACTTTCGCGAAATTTCGCAGCTGGTGCTCGAAAGTGATGCTGGAGAAAGAGCAGAAAACTTTGCGGCTCTCAAGCTAACACTGAGTCGACTATTGCAAGACCCGGACTTGAGAGAACTACGGGTCAATAACGGAAATCAACTTCTTGAAGAAAACCGTGGTGCGCTGCAGCGAACGACTCGTCACATGCAAGGACTCTTGAAACTGAAAAACGGTCAGGAGTAGGGATACAAGAGTCAGTTTGGCCGAATTCGATTTCATGGACTTCTTGCTTAAACACGGCGTTCAACCGCGCAATTAATCTTCGCGAAGGGCGCGATTGAGACTAGTAAGGATCGGCTTGAGAAGGTACTCAAGCGGTGTCGAGGTGCCGGTGACGATAATGACCTCGGCAGGCATGCCAGGAACGAGAGCGAGGTCAGCCAATGCTGGCTGATCAGGATCGAGACTGACACGGGCGTCGTACCACGAGGCATTGTTGTGTTCGTCAGCGAAAGCGTCGGCTGATACCCGGATTACATACCCGTCGAGCGGAGGTGTGGTGAGTAGGGAGAAAGCGGTCAGGCGTACTTGGGCTTGCAGTCCAACCGCTACCGAGTCAATGTCGGTTGGTGCGACACGAGCCTCGACGACAAGTCGGTCACCCGCGGGCACGATGTCCAACAGCTTCTGTCCGGGTGCCACAACGGCACCGCGGGTGAACACTCCAAGGCCGACAACGGTCCCTGCTACAGGTGCAACGACGCGGGTGCGAGAGAGGATGTCGCGGGCAGCCGTCAGTCGCTCGTTCAAATCGGCCAACCGTACCTCAACTTCACGCAACTCGGTTGCGATTTCGGCTCTGCGTGCGTTACCGATTCGTACGATTTGGAGTCGCGCCTCACCGGCGGCCTCTTCTAGGCGAGCGACCTGCGCTCGATTGTGTGCGCGCTCGCCGATGACTTTGGCCTCTTCGCGTTCGAGAAGGCGCAACCGCGGTTTGGTCGCATGACCTTTCTCCACTAGCAAGCGGAGCTCGCCAATTTCATCATCTAGCAGAGCCACGTGGCGGTCTTGGGCGGCTATTTGCCCCTCGTAGCCCGCCGCCTGTTCGCGGAGCTGGGCAATCCGTCGCTCGAGGATAGCAACTTCGCTATCAAAGGATGCCTTTCGTGCGTTAAAAATCCGTTCCTGGGTGGCGCGAGCTGCATCGGCATCAACCGCGCGTAGCCAATGTTGCCAGTCGATGGCGCTTAATCCGTCGCGCTCGGCAACGAGCCGCGCTTCGAGTGCTGCAGCCGAGCGTCGTTGTCCTTCCAGCCTTGCCATGGTTGCGCGGGGTTGTGTATCGTCGAGCACGAGAAGGATTTGTCCAGCCGCGACGATGTCACCTTCGGTGACTTCAATATCCGCGATAATTCCCCCCTCTAGATGCTGCACGGTCTTGCGTTCTCCGCTTACTCCGAGCACGCCGGGTGCAATCGCTGCGCTCTGAAGTGGAGCTAATACTGCCCACGCCGCAAAACCGCCACAGAATATCGTCACTACCATGTAAGCGAGCGTCATGGACCGGGCCACTCCTATGGGGCGACGGTCAAGCGGTTGACTGATGGGAACAGTTCCAGGAACCGCGTGAACTAAGTCACGTTTTGGAACGAGATCGTCGCTCATTATCCCGCCACCTTCGAGGGTATCGAACGCCGCAGTTCATCCAGGATTTTCTCAGTAGGTCCGTACGCGGCCATCGTCCCGTCCTTGATGACCACCATGTGATCGGTTTGTACCATCACCGGCGCTCGCTGAGCAACCAGTACTATGGTGACACCAAGCTCGCGCAAGCGCTCAATAGTATGAATGAGTGCCCACTCACCGTCGCTGTCTAGGTGCGCATTGGGCTCGTCGAGCACCACCAATACCGGGTTGCCGAATACTGCTCGCGCAAGTGCGATGCGTTGGCGTTGCCCTCCTGAAATGGGTATCCCACCTTCGCCTATACGGGTTTCGTAGGCCGCATCGAGCGCCAACACCGTCTTATGTGCACCGGCAAGCTCCGAGGCCGCTACTACCGTTTCGTCCGGTGCTTCAGAGAGTCGCGCGATGTTATCGCGCACCGTGCCTGCAAAGAGCTCAACATTCTGCGGCAAGTAGCCTACATGGCGGCCGCGGTCTGCGTCTGGCCACATCGCCATGTCTGCACCGTCAAGGCGAACATGACCGACCGTTGGAGCGAGCGACCCGACGATGAGACGTACCAGCGTCGTCTTTCCCGCGCCTGACGGGCCGACAATCCCCAGAACTTTTCCCTCTTCGACGCGCAGATTCACCCCATGAATCACGGCCGAACGCCGTGCCGGCGGCGCATAGCTCACCCCCTCCAACTCAAGCACACCTTTCGGGCGTGGTAATGTGGTTCCAGTTTTGATTGCTCCACTTCGGTGCAACAAATCCCGTAGTCGCCGCCATGCTGCCCGCGCGCTAACAAAAGCGCGCCAGCCGCTAATCGACTGCTCTATCGGGGCAAGCCCGCGCGCGAGCACAATTGAAGCTGCTATCATTCCGCCCGGTGTCATCTCGACACCGATTACCAAGTACGCCCCCACACCCAACATCGCGACTTGGAGTGCGAAGCGTGATGCCTTTGTGAACGCTATGATCGCGGAGGAGATTTCACTCGCTGCGACTTGCTGGCTTAATCCGTCGGAGATAACATGCCCTCTGCGCTGTAATAGTGCGGGCAATATGCCCATTGCGGCGATAGTGTCGGCGTTACGTACGGCCGCATCGGCCTCGTTCAAAGCCTTCGCCTGGGCGTCGTTCGCGGTCACCATTCGCTTGCGCGTAAACAAGTCATTGGCGACCGCGCATACTGCAAGCAGCAACGCCCCGCCTATCCCGATCCATCCAAGCAACGGATGGATGAGAAACACAACTGCTAGGAACACTGGTGCCCAGGGAGCATCAAACAGCGGCATCACCGACGGCCCGCCCGCATAACTTCGCACTGTCGCCAGATCGCGGAGCCCTTGTGCTGACGTTCCGCCACCCACTCGGAGCGCATCGACCACCGCGCTCGATAGCGCCGGTTCGCTAAGTTCACTCTCTAGCCATGCACCGACTCGAGCCAGGATGCGACCGCGCAACGCATCAAGCACTCCGAAGATGATTAACGCCGCCGTCACCATGGCTGTCAGGACGAAAAGCGTGTCGATGTGACCAGTGGGCAACACCCTGTCGAAAATCTGCATCATATACAGTGGCACCGCGAGCATTAGCAGGTTCAGGAAAGCACTGAACGCTGCAACACCACCCCACACCCGCCGACATGAAGCTATCATCGGTTTCAGTGCGTCGTTGGAATGTTGTGTCATCACCCCAATTCCAGGGCTGCGAAGCAGACCGGCCGGAGCCGACTTACGTTCCCCCACTGTGCTCCTTCAGGACGGTCGAGGCATTGGGTGGTACTTCTTTCCTCCAGCCTCAATTCGAGATGATAGAATCGCGAGCCCACACTAGAATTCCGCCCGCCTGTACCACACCTGGAATATCGGCCCGCCATGACAATTTTGAAAAAATTGCGTGAATTTAGATCGACCAAGATCATATCTATCTTGGTCGAAATTGTCATATTGACGTTTGTGCGCATCATCCTTATGATCCTATGAAAGATTCCACTATTAGAATTGCTGCACAATCTTTCTCATCATTTTGAACCCCGAAAATTTTGACAAGAGAACTCGATTCATGCCTCGTATTTGCACCGTTTGACAAGTCACGCGTTTCATTTCATCAGAAATGATTTGAATTTGATCGAAATATGTATGTAGACGTCAACGAGTGGAGTGTCTGAACTTCCAGTCTCCTAGGTAAGGATGCTAATTCGGTAGGAAAAATACCGATAATTGCTACCTTTATCCCTTAGCTTCCGGGTTAGACAAGTGTTGGTAAATCTCCAGCGGGTATTCAGAAAGCACATGGAGCTGTGGTAACGTCAGTCTCAATACTGAGCTCGCCGTCGCCCTGTGTGCTTGGATGTATTACCCGTCGTCCGCTAGCCATAGCCTTTCTCAGCCACCCGACGGGGCGTATTACATTACCAAACGCAGCAACCGCTGACATGTGCAAACGTATGTGCGCACATCCACACAGTACATTTGACATTTCAAGATTAGGGTTACGATTTCCTGACGTTCGGTATGCACAGCAATGCACTTAGAAATCTCTTGTACGAAAAGCTGGATTGATACTGCGCACGTCGCTGACAAACAATTCCCACGTGACTTGCGTGTCGATCAAATTTATTGCTAACTCTGAAATGACGACTGTCTGGCACCGACTGTGGTTTGTTGGTTTGACAACGCCCTGGTCTCCCTGCACTTAGAACAAAAAGTCAGTGTAATCCAGATCGGCCAACTCGAAATTCTCTAAAACGATTGTGCCACTCTCCAACTCAAGCCGGACGTCGCTGCCATCCTGCCGCGCGTTTTCCATCACTTCGTCGAAGGACATGTTCAACGCACTAAGGTCGATTAAATCATCATCAGTGAAGTCTTTAATCGTGTCCGTTCCGAACAGTCCGGAGAACACAAACTTGTCGCTGCCCCCGGATCCCCTCAGCACATCGTCACCGATGCCGCCAGCAAGCCAGTCGTTACCCAAGCCACCGTCAAGCACGTCATCGCCAGCGCCTCCAATCAGGGTGTCATGGCCGGAACCGCCTTCGAGCCTGTCATCGCCGTAACGACCGCGAAGGGTGTCGTTACCCTCATTGCCCAGCAGTACGTCGTCGCCCCAGCCACCATCCAGCAAGTCATGGCCAGCGCCGCCATACAGGGTGTCATCGCCAGCGCCGCCATACAGGGTGTCATCGCCAGCGCCTCCGTACAGGGTGTCATCGCCGCGGCGGCCGTGAAGGGTGTCATTACCCTTATTACCCCGCAGCACGTCGTCGCCCGAACCACCGTCAAGCATGTCATGGCCAGCGCCACCATACAGGGTGTCATGGCCATCGCCACCATACAGGGTGTCATCGCCGCGGCGGCCGCGAAGGGTGTCGTTACCCGCACTACCCAGTAGCATGTCGTCGCCCGAACCACCGTCAAGCATGTCATCGCCAACACCCCCAATCAGGGTGTCATTGCCAGAACCGCCTTCCAACCTGTCGTCGCCGCGGCGGCCGCGAAGGGTGTCGTTACCCTCATCGCCCTGTAGTACGTCATCGCCAACACCCCCAACCAGGGTGTCATTGCCAGCACCGCCTACCAGCAGGTTACCGGTAGTGGGGGAACCACCCCCGCTGTTCGCCGCTTCTGCTATTGATACCTCGTAAGTTCCGGTACTGCTTTTCCAGGCTCCAGCTTCGATATAGAACGTTCCGCTCGTCTGTGTCGTGAACGTCAACTGGTCTCCGTAACCAGTTTGTCCACTTTTTTTCGTCGCCCCAAAAATTGAGGTCCCATCCGCGCCGTATATGTCTTGCAGATTTGGGTTGCCAAGCGTGCCGGAATCGCTCGATGCGCCCCGCAGATCGATTCGGTAGGCCTTGTCCGCTTCCAGCACTACCGCAAACCAGTCGAAATCACCCGCATGACCGATCTCACCCGACGTCGAGCCGCCCACTTCAATTGTGCCAGCCGTCTCTACCGTAGTTCCGTAGTCGTCCGAACTGCTATCTGAAATATCCGTCACCGACACCCTGTAAGTACCCGTGTAATTATGAAATCCTTTGGCTGCCACATAATACTTGCCGTCTGCCTGTGCCGTGAACGTCAACTGGCTGTCGCGACCCGCACCGCCATCGTCATTGGAGGTGCCGGAAATCACATGGCCGTCCGCATTGTAGATGCCCTGCAGCTTCGGATCGCGCAGCGTTCCAGCGCCGCTCGACACACCTTGCAGGTCGATCCGGTAGGTCTTTCCCGCCTCCAGCGTCACCGCAAACAAGTCAACGTCGCCCGTATGACCGATATTGCCTGTTGTCGAGCCGCCCACTTCAATTGTGCCAGCCGTCCCGATGGAAGCTCCGTAATCGTCCTGAGCACTGCCCGTGACATTAGTCACCGATAAGTTGTAGGTGCCTGTATTGCCATTCCTGGCACTGGCGGCTATATAGTATGTACCGCTCGTCTCAACGGTGAAGGTCAACTGGCTGTCCAGGCCTGCTCCACTGTCGTCGTCCGCCATGCCCGATACTGAATTGCCTTCCGCATCGTAGATGGCCTTTAAATAAGGGTCATGTAGCGTGCCGGAACCGCTTGATCCGCCTTTCAGGTCGATCCGGTAGCTCTTGCCCGCTTCCAGCGTCACCGCGATCCAGTCGACATCACCTGGATGACCGATCTCGCCCGACGTCGAGTCGTCCACTGCAACCGTGCCAGCCGTCTCTGCCGTAATCCCGTATTCGTCGGAACTGCTATCTGAAATATCCGTCACCGACACTTTGTAAGTACCCGTAAATTTACTCCAGGCGTAGGCAGACACATAATACGTGCCGTCCGCCTGTGCCGTGAACGTCAACTGGCTGTCTTTGCCCGCACCGCCATCGTCATTGGAGGTGCCGGAAATCAGATGGCCGTCCGCATCGTAGATGCCCTGAAGTTTCGGATCGCGCAGCGTGCCAGCACCGCTTGATGCGCCTTGCAGGTCGATCCGGTAAGTCTTTCCCTCCTCCAGCGTCACCGTAAACCAGTCAATGTCGCCCGTATGACCGATATTGCCTGTTGTCGAGCCGCCCACTTCAATTGTGCCAGCGGTCCCGCTGGAAGCTCCGTAATCGTCCTGAGCGCTGCCTGTGACATTGGTTACCGATAGGTTGTAGGTGCCTGTTTTGCTATTCCTGGCACTGGCAGCCATATAGTATGTACCGCTCGTCTCAACGGTGAAGGTCAACTGGCTGTCCAGGCCCGCTCCACTGTCGTCGTCCGTCATGCCCGATACTGGATTGCCGTCCGCATCGTAGATGGCCTTTAAATAGGGGTCATGCAGCGTGCCGGAACCGCTTGATCCGCCTTTCAGGTCGATCCGGTAGGTCTTGCCCGCTTCCAGCGTCACCGCGATCCAGTCGACATCACCTGGATGACCGATCTCGCCCGACGTCGAGCCGTCTACTGCAACCGTGCCAGCCGTCTCTGCCGTCGTCCCGTATTCGTCCGAACTGCTATCTGAAATTCTCGTAACCGATACTTTGTAAGTACCCGTGTAATGATGCCAACCTTCGGCTGCCACATAATACGTGCCGTCTGCCTGTGCCTTGAACGTCAACTGGCTGTCGCGGCCCGCACCGCCATCGTCATTGGAGGTGCCGGAAATCACCTGGCCGCCCGAATCGTAGATGCCCTGCAGCTTCGGATCGCGCAGCGTTCCAGCGCCGCTCGACACACCTTGCAGGTCGATCCGATAGGTCTTTCCCGCCTCCAGCGTCACCGCAAACACGTCAACGTCGCCCGTATGACCGATATTGCCTGTTGTCGAGCCGCCCACTTCAATTGTGCCAGCCGTCTCGATGGAAGCTCCGTAATCGTCCTGAGCACTGCCCGTGACATTAGTCACCGATAAGTTGTAGGTGCCTGTATCGTCATACCTGGTACTGGCGGATATATAGTATGTACCGCTCGTCTCAACGGTGAAGGTCAACTGGCTGTCCAGGCCTGCTCCACTGTCGTCGTCCGCCATGCCCGATACTTGATTGCCATCCGCGTCGTATGCCTTTAAATAGGGGTCATGCAGCGTGCCGGAACCGCTTGATGCGCCTTTCAGATCGATCCGGTAGGTCTTGCCCGCTTCCAGTGTCACCGCAAACCAGTCGACATCATCCGCATGACCGATCTCACCCGATGTCGAGCCGTCTACTGCAACCGTGCCAGTCGTCTCTGCCGTAGCCCCATAGTCGTCCGAACTGCCATCTGAAATATCCGTCACCGACACTTTGTAAGTACCCGTAAAATTACTCCAGGCGCCGGCTGACACATAATACGTACCGTCCGCCTGTGCCGTGAACGTCAACTGGCTGTCGCGGCCCGCACCGCTATCGTCATTGGAGGTGCCGGAAATCAGTTTACCGTCCGCATCATAGATGCCCTGCAGACTCGGATCGCGCAGCGTGCCAGCACCGCTCGATACCCCCTGCAGATCGATCCGGTAGGTCTTTCCCGCCTCCAGCGTCACCGCAAACCAGTCGTTGTCGCCCGCATGACTGATATTGCCTGTTGTTGAATCACCCACTGTAACCGTGCCAGCCGTTCCGCTGGAAGCTCCGAAATCGTCCTGAGCACTGCCCGTGACATTAGTCACCGATAAGTTGTAGGTGCCTGTACTACTGTTCCAGGCGCTGGCAGCTATATAGTATGTCCCGCTCGTCTCAACGGTGAAGGTCAACTGGCTGTCCAGACCTGCTCCGCTGTCGTCGTCCGTCATTCCCGAAATTGGATTACCATCCGCGTCGTAGATGGCCTGTAAATAGGGGTCAAGCAGCGTGCCGACACCGCTCGATGCACCCTGCAGGTCGATCCGGTAGGTTTGACCTGCTTCCAGTGTGACCGCGAACCAGTCGACATCACCTGGATGACCGATCTCAGCAATTGCTTTGCCGCCAGTTGTGATCGAATCGGTGGCCAATCTAGTGGTTGGAGTGTTTTTAACCATTATTTACTATCGCCTCATGTTAAAGCCGAATTGATCAACTTGTTGTATCGTAAACACCTAGTTGACCAGAGTCCGAAGCCGACAGTGTTCGCCTGAATTTCCATCTGCTATCTGCTCGGTACGGTATCGCTAGCGGGGAAGACAGAGCAGACTTCTCTGCTACACGATGGGATGTCCTTAGACGAGTTTTAGCAAGGTGAGATTTTGGAGAGTACTGCGCTCAGAATCTGCATGCTATTCTTAGTTTTTATTCTTTGTTTTTGTTCTTAAATTTTTTTATTAGTAAGATTTAATCAATATTGACCACAGTCTGTGAAACATTCTATCAATCCACGATCAAAACATTTTCAAATTAACAATACTGATTTGATAATAAAACAATAGCATAATCGTCATTTAAAGAACCCAAGGAACCACTTCCTCACATAAAAATAATGTGTAAATTTGAAGATGCTACACACCATTTGAAAATATTTTCATATGGCTGAAGTGCTGAAAGCCTGCCATCCCTGTGAAAGTCACTTATCCGCCATACAGGAGCAAGATATTGGAGTCTGGTTGCATGGGGCGGCAATCGCAGTGTGAGCTTTACCCCAGTACAGGAGGATAGACCTACTGTGCCATCTTCGGGACGAACCGTTTCGCCGCATGTACGCTCGCGGTATTGAGCATTGCTGCAACTAACCTTGACAATACCCGCAATCGGCTCCAAAACGCGCTGCACTGGCTATCATCAACTTGTCCTAGTTTTTCGGGAATGCCCTTAACCTAGCGTCGTGTGGTTAAGTGCATAAGTCCTTTAGAGTAGCAGATTGTTCAGTGCATGCAGGTCGCTGAGATCAAGTGTTCCTGCAACCAGTTCCAGTTCGATCAGGCTACGCAGATAGGCATAGTGCGCTTCACGCAACGTTCGCCTGGCTTCAAACAAATCCTGCTGTGCATCCAGCACTTCCAGCGAAGTGACCAGTCCAACATCGTAGTTGCTTTGCGTCAGTTCATACGAACTCTGTACCGCATTGACCGCAACATCCAGAGCATCAATTTGTTCGATAAGACTGGCTGTACTGCGAAATGTGCTTGATGTAAATGTAGCAGTTCGATTTCTAAGCGCCTTCAGTCGTTGCAGTTCTGCTTCATACTGCAGTGTGGCTTGCTTTTTCAGTCTTGACTCTGCACCACCTGCAGAGAATGGCTTTGAAATTGTTATCGATGCAATCGAATGGTCATTCAACGATTCAGTACCACCGAGTTTCTCATTGACACGAAAATTCAGATGGGCTGCAAAATCGTAATCGGAAGTGGCCAATTGGATTGATCGCTCGGCAAGATTGACCTGAACCTGCTGAATTTGGAGGTCGATATTGTTCTTTAGAGCCAGTTGAGTCCAATCTTCCACCAGTTCAGACTTCATACTTGGCGTGGGGGCATCATCATTCAGTTGATCAATGTTGGTTGCACGGTGTCCAATCAGCTCGGATAGTGCAAGATTGGCGTTTTCAACCGCAGTTTCCGCCATGATGACACCGGCATTAGCCAAAGCGAGACGCGATTCAGCAATTCTGACATCTGTTTCGGTACCGACCCCAGCCTCTCGTCGCACCACTGTATGATCGAGCAGAACTCGAATGGATTCAATTTCGCTTCGATTCGTTTCGAGTGTATCCTGGGCGGCGAGCACATTGAAATAGGCATCGACGACTTGCTTGATTAGGTTGGTCTGTGCTTTTCTGTAAATCAGGCCGGCGAGAATTTCTTGTTGTTCCGAGAATTTCAGGCCGGCTCCGAGACTCTCTCTCCAAAGAGTTTGAGATAGCGTCACATTAGCGCGGTCTATTCTGGTGTTGGTGCCGACAAATTTGTTTTTTCTCTCTGACATTGCGCCGATCGTAATAGTCGGGAAAATGCTGGTGGCTTTGGTAATGTCAAGATTGAGTTCACCAGCTTGTGAATCTAGATTTGCTGCGGCAAGCTCAGAGCTGTTTTGAACTGCCAACTCACAGCTTTCAATGAGATCAATGGAAAAGGCGGGTCCAGCGAACAGCATGATTGACGCTGTCAGTAACGCGCAAAGAAGTGAGGTTAATCTTTGTTTTAATTTTCTCTGCATAGTCAAAACACGAAGCGATTTGGCTGATCAATATTATCGAGTGGTGGAAGGACTGTTTCAAACAGGTAATCGGTATGCCAACTAGCTGCGTCGACTCTTTTGACTCGAATGGCGTTCATTACAGGTCCATCACCCACCACTGCGACCAATCTTCCGCCCATGCACAACAAATCGAGATAGCTTTGCGGCAATTGAACGACAGACCCTGAGACGAAAATCGTTTGGTATTCGATATCCGACTTCCAGCCTCGTCCCGCATCACCATGGATCACATCAACATTTTTGATGTTGTTGGTTTGAAGGTTCAAGGCTGCCAGTTCAACCAGTGATTCTCGGTACTCAATGGTATGCACCTCCAACGCTGTTTGTGCTAAGAGTGCAGCAACATAGCCGGTACCTGCGCCAATTTCAAGTGCGAAATCATCACGTTCCGGCGCAAGTTCCTGCAGAAGCCGAGCCTCCACTTTCGGCTGCATCATGACTTGACCATCGCCAATAGGAACCTGCATGTCGGCAAACGCCAGGTGGCGGTGCTGTTCGGGAACGAAGTTTTCACGCGGCACAGCCGCGATCGTTTCGAGAATCTGCGAACTTAATACATTCCAAGGTCGAATCTGCTGTTCGACCATATTGAATTTTGCGAGATCTAGGTCCATTTTCAATCGGAAGGAGTGTCAATCGAATTTTGGAATATTCAGACAAATTTTAATTCGATAATCAGGTAGGAATGTTACAGAATTGATTGAATGACGAACATAGAAGAAGTCCGAAACGTAGATTCAAATTCTTACCTGAAGAGACCGAAACCGCTCACGAGCAGCAATAGCATTGTGTCGAACGCTATATCAGGGTTAGGTACGAACGTTATATTCGGCTATAGTAGTATTGAAAAATTCCTAAAGAGTAAAATGCAAATACACGACGAATTTGAAATGTATCCGAAGATACGAGTATAGTGAAGTTTGCGAATTATCGGACACTGCATGGTTTCAATACAGGTCATTAATCAAGAGTCAAAATGCTCAACAAACCGGAAAAAGCGATTGAATCTGCCTACCTCGCGGTAGCGGGCAAGTTTGAGGAGTGTCTGAAAGTTAAGGGAACAACTCCAAGCACTTGGCGGGTAATTGAGACACTCAACGAAAATCCCGGGCTCACTTTAAAGGAACTTTCCCAGCAAACCGATATCAAGATTCCCGCACTATCCAAACTGGTGGATCGGTTGGTCCGAAACGCGCTGATTCATCGCAAGCAAAGCAACGTGGATCGGCGCAGTATTCAGTTATTCATTTCTGATCACGGCAAGGATACGTTGGAAAAATGCCTTCCGGAAGTCCGGGCTTTTCGAGCATTGATTGCAGACGTATTGGATTCGCATACACGCGTTGTACTTGAAAAACTGGAACACATCGATCAGAAGTCCGTTGTAATCACTCCTTCTTCTCAGGAGTGAAAGAACTGAGTTTAGTTTCAACGAAAATTCCAATGTATGAATTACTGTTCGTTTATTGAATTAGACCAATTGGAACCCTGCGTTAACTATTGGCGATGTAATTTTTTGTATGAGTACATTTTCGGCCAGTTGCAATAAGGCTAGTAGATTAACAGGCCAGCAGTTCGCTCTGCCAGTGGAGCGAAAGATATTCGTACTTGGTTTATTTGTTCCTCAAAGCGGTCCAGCCGGGATTTGGGGGCCTTCCTGTCGTGCCTGTGGAGAACTAGCTGTTCATGAGATCAATACTACGGGAGGAATTTTGGGTATGGAGGTGGTCCCACACATCGTCGATTCTGGTGGGGACCCGCAAAAAGTAGCGAGATTGGCCAAAGTTCTTGCCAACACTAATGTAATTGACGCGATCGTTGGCATGCATACTTCGGACGTTAGGGAAGCGATCGTAGAAAGTCTGAAAGGTCGCATTCCATATATCTCCCTAATCCTCAGTTAGAGACTGCCAGCGGCGGCTAAGGCGAGATTTTCGGCACTCTGGCGGTTCGAAGCGCCAGGATTTTCCAAACCATCAAGCCACACACCGAAATCGGTGACCATTTTACCCGGCTGAACCCACTGCGAAGCGAATCTGGCGGCTCAGCAGCAAATCCGGCGCAAGCCTGTCCCTGACAGTAGACTGACTGCCATGATCTGTAGTGTAAAGCCGTTTCAGAACGAATGAGAAGTCAGGACAGGCTGCAGCGGCGGATGGCCCAAAGCGACTGTTCCAGGACAGGAAGTTTGGCCGCACTGACTTTCAGGGTCCACTGCCGCGCATGGCGAACCACCTGTCCGGCCATCGCATACAGTCGGTGACGGAAACTGATCGCCCGCACGCCATACCACTCCTGCGGCAGTTTCATGCGCATCAGCGCAAGCAGATTGAAGGCAATCGAAGACAGAAGCAGGTACGCGACATTGGCTTTGAACTCGCCGCACGGCAGATGCGCCGCGCTGAAGTCACTGCGAATTTCCTTGAGCCGGTTTTCCGAGCTGTCCCCTCTCTGGTTGTACCACCATACAATCTCGCCGTCACTGAAGCGGTCCAGGTCCAGATCGGTCGCAATCGCCCGGTAGATGTACCTGCCGCTGACCGCACTTTGCACATCGACCTGGTGCAGGCCTTCATTTTTGAAAACCATCTTCAGCTGCTCAGTCCCGTCAGGCATCCCAGCGTCGGCCGGCAGCTTGTCCCGCACCCATTTTTTCTGCACCACCAGACAGAAAGCCTCAGGCACATCTTCCATCACATGCAGCGTACGGGCCAGATACTCGCCTTCCAATACCGCACCGTCGGCATTCACAACCGCATTCCAATCCTCATCCTTAATGTCCAGTACCGTTTTCTTCACCGCACTGTCCATCTTCGCCCGAATCGCAAAACGGATGCCGTGTGCGCGGCAATCATTGATGATGCCCGCCTGATAGGAGGCGGCATCGGCCCGGAAGCGAGTGACACCCACCCCTTCGGGCAGCGCCGCGCGGCAGCGCCGGAAAAACTCAACATTCTCAGCCCCAGGCGGCACATTGCCCTCGCGAAGCTCAGCCGCAGCCACCTGACCGGTCTCGGCAATGTGACCGAACATCGGCATGTACCCGCGATGCTTCTTATACGTCCACTTTGCGTCTTTTTTCTTCGACCGAATCGCCGATGCGTCAATGTCCAAAGTGACGCACTTTCGATCACCCAGCGTCGCTTTCATCACCGCGCGGTTGACCTGCTCGAGAACCGAGATCATCTGTCGACTGTCGCCGACTCTGTGAAGCCATCCACCCAGCGTCGTGGCACAGGGAATCGTCCCAAAACCCAACAGCTTCATCAGCGCCGGTTCACTGCGCAGGTGGCGCACATCGTCGATGCACCCCGCACCTTCGTGGAACATCAGCATGAAGGTATTGAAAATGGCGCTGTGCCGGTAGCCTCGATTGCTGCCGGGTGTGGGCATTGACGAATCAATGAGCTGTGACAGCTCAAGGCGCTTGAGCAGTTCGGCTGGCACCACCAGACCGGCTCTGGAGGTGAAATTGTGGCAGCTTGCCGCAGTGTTGTATGGTAGAATCTTCATAAGCCTTCACTAGTGTCCCGTTAAATTATCGAATAAATTCAATTGTTTAAGAGACGGCCTCGGTTCTGGTTTGGGATTGTAATTTGCAAGTAGTTGAATTAGTGTCATTTTCTCAAATAAAGTCGTATCAAGAACCTGGCAGAAAGTGTAGAGATTTTCCTTGAAATTCACTCGTTTCCTGATGATCGCAAGTAACACATAAACCGAAACAGCAATCCAGATTTGTGTTTTGACGGCATTTTCGCTGGTACCGTAGAACGATTTGATTCGCAGGTGCTGTTTGATCCACTTAAAGAAAAGCTCCACCTGCCATCTGTTCCTGTATAGTTCAGCAATAGTCAGCGCCGGCAGATATGTATTGTTGGTCAGGAAAATCAGACTCTTGTCCCGCTCGCGGTCGACATACCTGATGCGTCTGAGTTTATCCGGATAACGCTTCGCACTTTTGGTCCCGGTCAGCACACCGCTCTGATCATAGATCAACCCTTCATTCCTGTCGTTTGCATGCGAGTACAGGCGGCGGAATTGGGTGTTGGATTTGGCACGCACCACAAAGTAGCTGCCGTAGCGGTGAAACGTGTGCAGGCGCTCGTAATCAAGGTATGCCCGATCCATCACATAGATGGCGCCGGGTTCTGGCAGCAGGGCATCAAGAACGTTGACATCATTGAGCTTCGCTTCGGTGATTTCGATGAATGAGGGGATGTTTCCCTGTAAATCCAATAATGTATGCAGCTTGATGCCGGATTTGGTTTTGCGAAACCGTGCCCACGGAAACACCGACAGGCACAGATCGATGGTTGAGGAGTCGAGGGCATAGATGGTTTCCTGAAGATTCAGCCCGCTGTCTTGCGGGCCATACAGTGGCCGAGCTTGTGCGATCAGGTGTTGCGCAAAGTCGGCATACAGGCGCCAGTCGCGATTTTCATTCGCTTTGGCCAGCGTGCTTCTCGACACCCCGCCGGGCAAACCCAAGTGGTACAGTTTGTCGTGATGGGTACGCAGGCAAACCACCAGATCGCGTAAACTGCTGCGGCGATTCAACTGCGCAATGGCCATGGCCCGGTATTGTTGTGAGCAATAAAAGGATTGAACTTTGTGATCGCCCCGGTAGCGATCCACACAGCGGTGAAACGATTTCCATGGCAGGTGGGCCATAAGCTGCGAAAAAATGAACTTTCCCTCGTACATGAGGGTGCGATTGAACCCTGATCCGCAAATAAAAAGTTGCAGAAAATGATAAAGCCCTGTAAAATCAGAGAGATATTGAAAAAAACGCCCAATTCGGCATTCACCCAATGGGTGAATTCGAAACGGCTCTCAGATTTCGCAAGGCTTATGAAGATTCTACCATACAACACTGCGGCAAGCTGCCACAATTTCACCTCCAGAGCCGGTCTGGTGGTGCCAGCCGAACTGCTCAAGCGCCTTGAGCTGTCACAGCTCATTGATTCGTCAATGCCCACACCCGGCAGCAATCGAGGCTACCGGCACAGCGCCATTTTCAATACCTTCATGCTGATGTTCCACGAAGGTGCGGGGTGCATCGACGATGTGCGCCACCTGCGCAGTGAACCGGCGCTGATGAAGCTGTTGGGTTTTGGGACGATTCCCTGTGCCACGACGCTGGGTGGATGGCTTCACAGAGTCGGCGACAGTCGACAGATGATCTCGGTTCTCGAGCAGGTCAACCGCGCGGTGATGAAAGCGACGCTGGGTGATCGAAAGTGCGTCACTTTGGACATTGACGCATCGGCGATTCGGTCGAAGAAAAAAGACGCGAAGTGGACGTATAAGAAGCATCGCGGGTACATGCCGATGTTCGGTCACATTGCCGAGACCGGTCAGGTGGCTGCGGCTGAGCTTCGCGAGGGCAATGTGCCGCCTGGGGCTGAGAATGTTGAGTTTTTCCGGCGCTGCCGCGCGGCGCTGCCCGAAGGGGTGGGTGTCACTCGCTTCCGGGCCGATGCCGCCTCCTATCAGGCGGGCATCATCAATGATTGCCGCGCACACGGCATCCGTTTTGCGATTCGGGCGAAGATGGACAGTGCGGTGAAGAAAACGGTACTGGACATTAAGGATGAGGATTGGAATGCGGTTGTGAATGCCGACGGTGCGGTATTGGAAGGCGAGTATCTGGCCCGTACGCTGCATGTGATGGAAGATGTGCCTGAGGCTTTCTGTCTGGTGGTGCAGAAAAAATGGGTGCGGGACAAGCTGCCGGCCGACGCTGGGATGCCTGACGGGACTGAGCAGCTGAAGATGGTTTTCAAAAATGAAGGCCTGCACCAGGTCGATGTGCAAAGTGCGGTCAGCGGCAGGTACATCTACCGGGCGATTGCGACCGATCTGGACCTGGACCGCTTCAGTGACGGCGAGATTGTATGGTGGTACAACCAGAGAGGGGACAGCTCGGAAAACCGGCTCAAGGAAATTCGCAGTGACTTCAGCGCGGCGCATCTGCCGTGCGGCGAGTTCAAAGCCAATGTCGCGTACCTGCTTCTGTCTTCGATTGCCTTCAATCTGCTTGCGCTGATGCGCATGAAACTGCCGCAGGAGTGGTATGGCGTGCGGGCGATCAGTTTCCGTCACCGACTGTATGCGATGGCCGGACAGGTGGTTCGCCATGCGCGGCAGTGGACCCTGAAAGTCAGTGCGGCCAAACTTCCTGTCCTGGAACAGTCGCTTTGGGCCATCCGCCGCTGCAGCCTGTCCTGACTTCTCATTCGTTCTGAAACGGCTTTACACTACAGATCATGGCAGTCAGTCTACTGTCAGGGACAGGCTTGCGCCGGATTTGCTGCTGAGCCGCCAGATTCGCTTCGCAGTGGGTTCAGCCGGGTAAAATGGTCACCGATTTCGGTGTGTGGCTTGATGGTTTGGAAAATCCTGGCGCTTCGAACCGCCAGAGTGCCGAAAATCTCGCCTTAGCCGCCGCTGGCAGTCTCTAACTGAGGATTAGGGTTTTATATTGCACTGCAACATAAGTGTTGTGCTGGTTCAGTACATGTGAGACAATCAGGCGGCGAGTGCGGATTGATTGACAAGTTGATTATAGTTTTCCATGGGGGTGAGTTGTCCGAGCGCCTGATGCGGTCGGTAATGGTTGTACTGATGCTGGTAGCGTTCAAGTTCCAGATTGAGCGAGCTGACATTCAGATCGCCGCCGTAAAACGGATAAAACTCGTAGCGGCTGGTGCCATTGGCGCGTTCCACACAACCGTTCAGTTTGGGCGATCTGGGCGGCAGCACATACAGCGGGATGTTGAGTTTTTGACAGGCGGCTTCGAACTCGGCCATGAACTCGCTGCCGCCATCGACCTGGATCGATTGGATCTGGAACGGCAGCTGCTGTTGGAGATATTGCAAAAAGCGCGTGGCGCAAAGTGCAGTGGCTCTGGAATAGGTGCGCATGAAGCACAGTCTGGTGGTCGGACAGGTGGCTTTGAACTCCTTGACCGTAAAGCCGGCGTCGACATGCACGCTCATGTGATCGATCTGGATCATCTGTCCGGGTGTCTGGGCTTTGTCGGTGTGGCGCCAGCGCTTTGCGTGACGGTCGAAGATGCGCGGTTTTTTGTGTCCGGTGCGACCCTGGTAGAAGGCGGCCGGCAGGACCTGTCTGCGTCGGATCCATTCACTGAGCATGCGACCGACGGTGCTTTCGCTCAGCCTGATGCCGTACTCGCGTGCCAGAATGGTGCGGATTTTGGCCCGCCCCCAGAGCGGATGAGCCAGACGAATCTCGCGTACCCATTCAAAGTGTTGCGCATTCCATTGCCGGCGACGCACCCGGCGCGGTCTGCGGCTGCGCGACTCAAGACCGCGCGGGCCCTGTTGCGCAAGGCGTTTGCGCCATCGGTAGTAGCTGGACCTGGACCAGCCGATGGCTTCAAGCGCGGTGGTTTCGCTGCAGCCTTCCGATCGCAGCTGCTGGTACAGGTTCAGTTGCTGCCAGCGTCGCTGGGCATCATCAGAAAGTCTGGCAACGGTTTTGCTGACGCGGTAAAATTTCGGGTGCAGATGAATCGTTTGCATCGGGTAGCCTCCTGTGCGTTTTGTTTTCGGTAATACGCACTATGCTACCCGATTTTTTTGCGTTTTTCAGTCTGTTCCCCTTCGGACTACGTCCTTCGGAGAACAGACTGAAAGTCTCACATGTATGTGAACTACCTCAGTGTCAATTGAATGTAAAATATTGTATTTGTATTTATTTCGTGCACGATGTACCCGCTCAGTGAAGTTCAGTCTGACGGCACATCCAAACCTTTTCAAATTGACAGGAAATTATCACGCCAACCACTACTGAGAATCTATTCCATAGGGAATGGATTCACCGTTCATCGGTGCATATAGTGGTGTCAATTCATACATTTTTGGGGAGACTATCATGATTGCAGGGAGTTGGGTTCCTGTCACACTCGGAATTTTAGGACTGGTAGCCGCATTCATCATTTTCACCATTATCAAGCGCTACCCCACCGGAGAAGGAAAAGTCGTAGAAATTTCGGATGCGATCCATAAAGGCGCAATGGTGTTCATGCGACGTGAATACACCATTCTCGTGGCATTCGTCATCGTCGTTGCGGTGCTGATCGCATTTTCAGATCTTGGACTGAATACCATGTACGCCTTCTTGCTCGGTGCTTTTTGTTCCGGCAGCGCCGGCTACATTGGTATGTACACCGCCACCCAAGCGAATGTCAGAACCACAACCGCGGCGAATACTAGCGGTGCATCAGAAGCACTAACAGTTGCTTTTTATGGCGGTTCAATTATGGGTCTCACCATAGCAGCCATGGGACTATTTGGACTGGGTCTGCTTTATCTTTTCTTCGGCTCAGACCCAGAACATGCGCATGCGATTCACGGATTTGGCATGGGTGCATCGTCAGTGGCACTCTTCTCCCGTGTGGGCGGAGGAATTTTCACCAAGAGTGCTGATGTCGGCGCTGACCTCGTTGGAAAGGTTGAGGCTGGCATACCTGAAGATGATCCAAGAAATCCAGGTGTCATTGCGGACAATGTTGGTGACAACGTGGGAGATGTCGCAGGCATGGGTTCTGACATTTTCGAATCCTATTGTGGCTCAATGATCGCTACCATTGCGATTGCTGCAACTCTTGGCGACACCGAAATCGGTACACAACATGTTTTGATGTTTCTGCCGCTGGCACTCGCATCCACTGGAATCATCTGCTCACTGCTCGGCATCATTCTGGTTCGAATTTTTACCAGCAAATCGGCTGAAATTGCGCTCAGAATCGGTACGGTCGGCTCGTCAGTCATCTTCATTGCCGCAGCTGCTGCAGTGGTTGCGTGGGTTGACGTCAGTCTGGCGGTTTGGGGTTCCGTGCTTGTTGGCGCAGTCGGTGGCATCGTTATCGGCCTGGTAACTGAATACTACACGGCTGGCAAACCCATTCGCAAAATTGCTGAAGGTGGTGAAACCGGCCCAGCGACTGTTATGATCAATGGGCTCGCCATTGGAATGCAGTCTGTTACAGTTCCCCTACTGATGCTCTGCATCATTATTTATGTGGCAAGTTCACTGGCTGGACTCTACGGTGTCGGAATTGCTGCAGTCGGCATGTTGGCAACGGTCGGAATGACAATGGCAATTGATGCCTACGGGCCGGTCGCGGATAACGCCGGAGGTATCGCCGAAATGGCTGGTCTCGGTGAGGAGACTAGAGAAATTACCGATTCCCTAGACGCACTCGGCAATACCACAGCAGCGATCGGCAAAGGATTCGCAATTGGTGCGGCAGCACTTGCGGCACTTGCAATTATCACTGCCTTTATTGAGACAGTTGCGCACAATAATCCAGATTTTTCACTTGAGATCAACAATCCGCTTGTACTCTCAGGTATGTTTCTTGGTGGAATTTTTCCATTCCTGGTCAGTAGCATGACAATGACTGCAGTCGGTGACGCTGCCTTTGACATGATCAAGGAAATTCGCCGCCAGTTCCGAGAAATTGATGGTCTGCTTGAAGGCAAGGCGGAACCCGATACTGAGCGCTGCGTAGACATTGCTACAAAAGCAGCTCTCAAACGAATGGTACCTCCGGGAGTCCTCGCAGTTGCTGCACCTGTAGTGGTTGGATTTTCACCTCTAGGACCAGAAGCGCTAGGCGGTATGCTTGGTGGTGCCTTAATCGGATGTGTGCTTCTCGCACTTACCATGGCCAATGCCGGTGGTGCCTGGGACAATGCGAAAAAGTTCGTTGAAAGCGGTAATCTCGGCGGCAAAGGCTCCGAAATTCACAAAGCGACGGTTGTTGGAGATACCGTTGGTGATCCTTTCAAAGATACGTCCGGCCCATCAATGAACATTCTCATCAATGTGATGGCTATCGTCAGTCTGGTAATCGCACCCCTTCTTTAACCTGATGATCAAGCTTACGCTCAAAATTAGCTGGCGCCTTCATCAGGCGTCAGCTCGTTGCATCCATCAGTCGTAGCCCGGTGAACTTGATGGTTTACCAGATTCTATTCCGAAAACGTTTTAAAGGTCCAATCCTGCGATTAGAAAGTCTGCTGCCGGGATGCAATCTCACACTGTACGTCAGCCAATAAATTACGGGTGGAATTGCGGTTGTAATTTCCGCTGAACTTTTCCTGTGCCTACAGTAATTCACGCGCACGATCTATGGCCACCGCCATACCACTTAACCTCCATTTTTCCAGTCAGATGGCAGTTTTCTGGGCACCAGAACATTCTTGAGCCGAACATACTTTGGCATCCCGTTGGAATACGGCGGGTAGTCTTCACCCTCTATCAACGGAGCGAGATAGCGACGCGCTTTTTCAGTAATGCCGTAGCCATCTTCTGTGATGTAGTCACGCGGTAGTGTTTTTTCGACATTTGCGACTTGATTAAGATCCGCAGGCACGATATCCCATTCGTACGGAGCATCCGCCAGCCTTCGAATTGCCGGCATGAGAGTGGTTCTACCCTCACTCGCATATTCAACCGCTCGCTTACCCAAGGCATAGGCTTGCTCAAAATCGGTTTTGGATGCAATGTGCCGAGCTGACCGCTGCAGATAATCTGCCACCGCATAATGAAATTTGAAGCCTAGATCTTCTCTAATCATGTTGGCAACAACAGGCCCAACACCACCTAGTTGCGCATGTCCGAACGCATCTCGAGTCCCTTGGTCTGCCAAGAATGACCCGTCGTCGTAACGCGCACCCTCTGATACCACCACCGATACATAGCCTGACTGTTCAACACTCGTCTTCACCCGTTCCATAAACTTTTGTCTTTCAAACGGGATTTCTGGAAAAAGAATAATGATCGGAATATCGGTTTCAGCATCAGATGCCAAGCCACCTGCTGCCGCAATCCAGCCAGCGTGTCGTCCCATGACCTCAATCACGAAGACCTTGGTGGAAGTCAGCGCCATTGCCGCAACATCGAAACTAGCCTCACGAGTTGAAATGGCAATATATTTGGCAACCGATCCGAATCCTGGACAGCAATCGGTAATGGGAAGATCGTTATCAACCGTTTTGGGAACATGATTAACCGTCATTTCCAGACTACGGGCTTTCGCCTGCAAGGCTAGTTTGAGACAGGTATCTGCTGAGTCGCCGCCGCCGTTGTACAGGAAGTGTCGGATGTTGTGCTGTTCAAACACCTCAAATATTCGTTCGAACTCTCTCTGCTGACGGTCGGGGTCCTGTAACTTGTAGCGGCATGAACCGAATGCACCTGATGGCGTATGACGGAGTGCGCGAATCGCTTCGGGCGACTCACGGCCGACATCAATCAACTCCTCATTCAGCACACCGAGAATTCCATTCTTGGCAGCATAAACGTTGTCAATGGCTTCCGGGTGCTGGGCGCTAGCGTCAATAATCGCAGCCGCGCTGACATTAATTACAGAAGTTACGCCACCCGATTGGGCGTAAAGTAGATTTCCTTTAATCGTCATTTCTCACCATGCAAGGTATGAATTTGTTTAAATCAAAATCGGCGGCGGTTGCACCGGACAAATATCCTTGAGACTCACCAAACTGGTCTGCCTGAGATTGCAAAATTGCAATGACACAGTTCACTGCATTCGAATAGGTTTGCTGCGCACTGGCAAAGTGTTCATCGGGCTGATAGAAAAAGAAACCCTGAAATTCGTCATCCGCCATTTTAATGAGCACAAAATTGCAATCCAGAGCATTCCAAAACATTGCTGGACGCTCAACCCGTTCATTACGCTGCTTGTCGGGTTGAACTTCACAATCTGCGAGATGGATTTCGACGGGCGACTTGTAGCGCTCGTTTAGCAACTGCTGAACTGCCTGACTTTCCTGCTCTGTGTAATCGATCATAGTAAAAAATTATAAGGTTGTAGAATCTGTGTTCAACTGTGGTTAAATGATTTCAAGAAGTCCTTTCTATGTATGCGCATCAAGTTTAATTCAGCAACCCCACTACTCCCAAATTACTGTTCTGCTGACGGATTACGAATAAAATGAAAATTATTGCTTTAGGGAGTACGAGAAACTGACATGTTAAGAGTGGTGTTCTTGGGCCCACCCGGATCGGGCAAGGGCAGTCAGGCAAAGTATGTCATTGATGAATATGCAATTGATCATATTTCAACTGGAGAGTTGCTCAGAAGTGCAGTCAGCGAAGGAACCAGTCTCGGCAACCAGATTGCTGACATCATGCAGCAAGGCGGACTGGTACCGGATCAAATCGTACTGCAGTTGATATCGGACTATCTGGATTCAAGTGATTTATCAAAGGGCTTCCTGTTCGATGGCTTCCCCAGAAACTCGAATCAGGCTGAGCAACTGCAGGTGATTCTGGCAGAGCGTAATGTGCCACTATTGTTTGTACTGCATCTGCAGGTTGACCCGACAGCCGTCGTCAAGCGTTTGTCTGGTCGACGAAACTGTAGCAATTGCGGCCGAATCTATAATATTTATTTTGACCCACCGCAGGTTGAAGGGCAATGCGACGACTGTGGAAGTACAGGTGTTTTGTTTCAACGTGCAGATGATAACGAAGCGTCAATTCGAAACCGATTGGACGTCTATGAATCTGAAACTGCCCCATTGCTCGAATACTATGAAAGAGCCGAACTATTGGTCACAGTCGATGCCTCTGGAGATCTTGATGAAGTTGCTGAGGCGGTCCGGCAGGTGATTCGGACAGAACTTAGCAAGACTTGACGCGACAGCAGGGCTAACCCTGATGGGACTTTTGCCTGAAGGAACCAATATGACAAACCCCAAGTTTCCAGCGACTCGTATGCGAAGAATGCGAAGGCATGAATTCAGCCGTTCAATGATGCGCGAATCGATGCTTACGCCAGCAGACCTGATTCAACCGGTATTCGTGTGCGAAGGTTCCAACTACAGAGAACCTGTCGCATCGATGCCTGGCATAGAGCGTCTCAGCATTGATCTGTTAGTTCAAAAGGGGAAACGGCTACGGGACCTTGGCATCCCTGCAATGGCAATATTCCCGGTTGTGCCAAAGGAGAAAAAATCACCCAGCGCCGAGGAGTCTTACAACCCTGACGGACTTGCACAGCGAGCCATCGCTGCATTGCGCGAAGCGGTACCCGACATTGGTGTGATGGCCGATGTTGCACTTGATCCTTTCACACACGACGGACAGGACGGAATTTCTGATGACTCTGGATACGTACTCAATGATGAAACACTCGAAGTCATCGTAAAGCAGGCGATCTCACAAGCACGGAGCGGCGTTTCGATTGTTGCTCCATCCGAAATGATGGACGGACGCATCGGCGTCATTCGCAGTGCGCTCGAATCGGAAGGTTATCAGAATGTATTGATCATGTCTTATGCAGCCAAATACGCTTCTGCGTTTTATGGCCCATTTCGAGATGCAGTAGGCTCAGCGTCCGAACTAGCAAGACGCGACAAACGAACTTACCAGATGGATCCCGCAAACAGCAATGAAGCCCTGCGCGAAGTGGCGCTGGATATTTCTGAAGGAGCCGACATGGTTATGGTAAAGCCCGGTATGCCATATCTTGATGTATTGCAGCGGGTCAAGGCTGAATTTGCCATGCCGACATTTGTTTATCAGGTCAGCGGCGAGTATTCGATGCTGATGGCCGCTATTGAGAACCAATGGTTGAGCGAAAAATCCGTTATTCTAGAGTCTCTCACTGGCTTCAAACGAGCCGGTGCGGACGGTGTGCTCAGCTACTTTTCAGAGCGCGTCGCCGAGTGGCTGCAGTAAACCCCAATTTCACCAAATAGAATCTTGTGATCAGGCGCGTCAGGCCCACAGAGATTAAGCTCCACAAGCAGTCTCGCGTGGTTGAAATTTCATTCGAAGACGGAAAAACATTTGAGTTTCCCTGCGAGTACCTCCGTGTCTATTCACCATCAGCCGAGGTGCAGGGGCATGGGCCGGGGCAGGAAGTGCTCCAGTATGGCAAGGAGCGCGTAAATATCTGGGCAATCGAGCCAGTGGGCAATTACGCAGTCGTCTTCAAGTTCGACGACAATCATGACACTGGAATTTATTCCTGGGATCTGCTTTATGAGATGGGCATCAATCAGCAAAAGTACTGGCAAGCCTATTTGGATCGCCTGAGTGCAGCAGGTTATGAACGCAGGGAAGTTGACGACTGAGTGAACGATGGAAATTCACGATAGAAGGGATGCAGAAACTCAATTCGGCTTTCGAAAGGTAATTGAGTCTGAAAAGGATCAGCTGGTAGATCGGGTTTTCAAATCGGTCGCTGAGAACTATGACCTGATGAACGACCTGATGTCTCTCGGAGTACATCGGGTCTGGAAGCGCTTGGCTGTTTTACACCTTGGCGTTCGACACAACAGTTCAGTTTTGGATGTCGCCTGTGGCACCGCTGACATAAGCCTCGCAATTGCAAAAAAATTGGGACCGAGTGGCAGGCTTGTTCTGACTGACATTAATTCATCAATGCTTAGACTCGGCCGCAACCGCATGCTTGATCACGGTCATCTTACCCGCTTTAGCTACGTTCAGTCTGACGCGGAAAATTTGGCCTTTGCCGAAAGCAGTTTTGATCGGGTCATCATTTCATTTGGACTAAGAAATGTCACTCGAATAAATCAGGCACTGGAATCCATGTATCAGGTAATGCGACCCGGTAGCAGACTGCTGGTGCTTGAGTTCTCCAAACCGGTAATCCCGCTTCTTGAAAAAATCTATCACGAATATTCGTTCAGAGTCATACCTACAATCGGGAAAATCGTCGCACGCGACCGGGATAGTTATCAGTACCTGGTTGAGTCAATTCGTCAGCATCCGGACCAGGAAACTCTGGCTGATATGATGGCTCAAGCGGGATTTGAACGCGTTGAGTATTTCAACCTGACGGGTGGTATTGTCGCCATGCACGTGGCTTGGAAACTTTAAGTTTTGTCGCATGATCCGTAATCCATATTTCAAATTAGTCGGCGCAACGTTCTCAGACTCGCTCGCAAAAGCGATTAATCAAGGAGCGAATGCATCCCCCGCAGTTCGTGAAGTACTTGATCAGTTTGAAGCCAAGTCCATTCGCTTTGAACTGACTGACTTCAATTATCAATTCGTCCTGAGTGTTGTAAATCAAACTGTACTGATTGACAGCGAAGCCAGTATTCCAGAAGATGTTGTTGTACAAACCACATTACCAGTTTTAGTCAAACTTCTAGCTCGGGGAAAGGTTGATCCAACCATTCTCCAAGAAGTCAAGATCATAGGCGATGCCCATCTGATTCAACAGTTCTATCAGATTTTCACCAATCTTGAATTTGACTGGGAAGATGAACTGTCGAAGCGAATCGGAGACATTCCAGCGCGGCAGGCTGGCAACTTATTTCGTTGGGGGAAGGTGCAGGCATCAGAGTTCAGTGAAACGCTTCGGGAACGAACCCGAGAAGCACTTGTTGATGAACACTATCTGGTACCGGATTACCGAAGAATCGAGACATTTCTGAATGATGTCGACAGTTTGCAAGCCAATATCGATAGGCTTGAAAAACGCGTAGAACGACTCGAGAGACAAACAGCCGAATGAACCTTTTCTCCCAGTCTGGACGATTATTGCAAATCGCCAGAACAGCGCGTCGCCATGGACTTGATGAGGAACTTGAAACTTATCTGAGATTTCGCATCATCAGGTTCGCAGTTAATCTGCTATTTGGCAGACCGAGCTTCGACCCACATAAAACTTATGGTGCCAGACTGCGGGAAGCTCTTCAGGATCTTGGGCCAATTTTCATTAAATTCGGACAAATGATGTCAATGCGTCCGGATGTGTTTCCCGATCATATCGTCGAAGAACTGCGACCGCTACAGGACAGGGTGGAACCATTTCCCAGCGAAGCGGCTCGCGACAGGATCGAAAAAGCAATTGGCAAACAGATCTCAGATGTATTCAGCCAGTTCGATGATGTCCCGGTTGCATCCGCATCGGTGGCGCAGGTTCACAATGCAGTACTAAAATCCGGGGATGAAGTGGTTGTCAAGGTGCTGCGTCCGGGTATAGAAGTCCAGGTTCGTCGCGATATTCAGGTAATGATGACATTCGCGAAAATCGTTAGAGTGATTTTGCCAGGGGCCAAAAACTATAACCCCGTCGAAGTGGTGCAAAGTTACGCACAGACAATAACAGACAGCCTTGATCTTACCATTGAGGCTGCAAGTTGTAATCGCTTCCGTGTTCAATACACCAATGACGCGTTCCTTAATGTACCGCGCGTTTACTGGAACTACAGTCGTTCCTCGATTATGGTCATGGAACGCGTTGGCGGTATCCCGATTCGCGAAATCAATGCCCTGAAAGAGGCAGGAATTGATACTGGTAGACTCTCAGAAAATCTGGTCAAGATGTTCTTTACACAGGTGTTTGACGATGGATTCTTCCATGGCGATCTTCATCCGGGCAATATGTTCGTTTCCGAATCTGGAGTGCTCAATATTGTTGATTTTGGAATCACCGGATCCCTTTCAAATCTCGATCGCAATTACCTCGTTGAAAACATTACCGCAATTTTGAATCGTGACTACCGCGAAGTGGTCAATGCGCACATTCGTTCAGGCTGGGCGCCACCCGATATTTCCCCTGAGCGTTTTGAAGTTGCGGTTCGAACGATCTGCGAACCGTTCAATGACCAACCAGTTGGTGAACTGTCGTTCGGAACGCTGATGGGTCGACTATTTCTGATGACAAGGGAGTTCAACATCGTCATTCAGCCTCAATTGATGCTGTTTCAAAAAACTTACCTGAGCCTTGAAGGCTTGACTCGGATGCTGAGTCCCGAACTCAACATACCCGATACTGTTCGCCCCATTCTGGAAAACTGGGTAAAAGATAGATATACACTGCGTAGCCTTGGGAAGAAAATAAAGGATGAAATCCCTCACTGGATTGCCGACAGTCCCGACCTGCCAAGACTATTTCATACAGTACTTACCGATATGCACCATCAGCAAATTCGAGAACGCAGTATCAGGAATACCGGAGTATCTACCGGTGCAAATCAGTTGTACCGGAGTCTGTTTTTTCTGGTAATCGGGTTCATTGCACTATTGGCACCATTGATCGAATGGCTGATAAGCGGGTTCAGCCCACTCGGAATTCTGCTAATTTTCATTGGTGCAGTCTGTCTGAGTGAGGCATGGCCGCGTCGCAACACTTAGCCCATTTCCATTAAGGTGTGAAACCACGTAATCGAAGGGCATTGCCGATTACCGACACCGAAGACAGGCTCATAGCGGCGGCTGCAAAGATGGGTGACAAAAGGATACCAAAGGCTGGGTAGAGTACTCCAGCGGCGACCGGTACCCCAATCGCGTTGTAGCAAAATGCGAAAAAAAGATTTTGCCTGACATTGGTCATGGTAGACTGGGCGATGGAATGGGCTCGAACAATGGCATTTAAATCTTCACTCAGAATGGTCATGCCAGCACATTCCATAGCAACATCTGCACCACCACCCATCGCAATTCCCACATCCGCCTGAGCCAGAGCCGGAGCGTCATTGATCCCATCACCTGCCATCGCGACGAGTTTATTATTTGTCTGAAGTGATTTGACAAGGTCCAGTTTGTCCAGCGGTGACAATTCAGAGTAGACTTCGGTGATACCGCATTTATTTGCAATTGACTTCGCGGCTGCCTGACGATCGCCTGTCGCCATAATGACGTTCACACCACGTTTTTGTAATTGGCTGACCGCGGCCGGACTATCGACCCGGATGGTTTCTTCTAGTTCTATCGCGGCCGCAAGTTCGCTTCCTATAGCAACGTAAACAACAGAATTACTGTCCTGCTGTAAGTTCTCAAATGTCGTGGCAGAGTCCAAATTTAGAACGTTCATTGATTCCATAAACTTTTTGCTTCCCACTGCGACATTCAATTCCTTGACTAGAGCCTTTACACCTTGACCAGCCACAGACTCAAAATCGACTGCTTCGTACACCTGTGCATCTCGCCTCTCCGACTCATCAACAATTGCAACTGCAATCGGATGACCACTCAGGCGCGAAACTGCAGCGGCATACGCCAATACACTTGTTTCTGAAATGTTGTGGCAATGGACCTGAACGACTGACGGTTTTCCTATGGTGATTGTTCCTGTCTTGTCAATAATCAAGGTGTCAATTTTCGGCAGCACCTCAAGTGCCTCAGCTTCCTTGACCAAAACTCCCGACAAAACTGCCTGCCCAACACCAACCGTGATCGACATTGGTGTCGCCAAACCGAGTGCGCAAGGACAAGCGATGATCAGAACCGAAACGAATGCAATCAGTGCGAAACTGAAATCTCCGGGTGGCCCCCAAGTCAACCAGCTAATCAATGCAATGACAGCAACCGACACTACGATTGGCACAAACCAGGCAGCAACGATATCAGCGGTTCTCTGAATGGGGGCGCGGCTAAGCTGAGCATTGCTGACCATACGAATGATTTGTGACAGAGTTGTGTCAGACATCACTCTGTCAACTTGCATATCAAACGCTCCGCTGCCGTTCAGTGTTCCCGCTTTTACCGCGTCACCCACGGTCTTTGCTACCGGCATTGATTCTCCTGTCAGAAGCGATTCATCGACTTCAGATGTACCGTAAACAACAACACCATCCAGGGGAATGTTTTCGCCCGGGCGTACCCGCAACCGATCACCTGTGTGGATCTGGTTGATATCAACTTCTTCAAGTTTTCCCGAGCTGGTGAGACGCCTCGCAGTCTGTGGCATGAGCTTCATCAAAGAGCGGATTGCTTTGCCAGTTCTCTCTCGCCCTCTTAGTTCTAGTATCTGCCCAATCAGCACCAAGACAATGATGGCTGCTGAAACTTCAAAGTAAACACCAGCATTGGTCACTGCGTTGCCAAATACAAGTTCAAACCAGCCTGGAAAAAGCACAAGCACCAGACTGTAGAGATATGCTGCGCTCGTGCCGAGTGCAATAAGAGTGAACATGTTCAATGCGCGGTTCCTGATAGATGACCAACCACGCTGAAGGAACGGCCAACCGCACCACAAAAATACTGGGGACGCGAGCAGCAATTGCAGCCAATCGGAAGTTCGTTCTTCCATGATCTGGTGAAGTGGAATTCCTAGATGCGGTGCCATCGCCAGAATCAGCACCGGCAGGCCAAACACTAAACCGACTCGAAAACGTCTCGTGAAGTCAATCAGTTCATAATTTGGTTCATCGGCTGCAAGCAGCGGATCCATTGGCTGTAGCGCCATACCGCAACTCGGACACTCACCAGGTCCTTCCTGAACAATTTCCGGGTGCATGGGGCAGGTAAATTTCGTGCCGGGCGGAGCAGATTCGAAGCTGTCTTCTTCTTTGAAGCCAGGATTCAGATACTTTTCAGGATCACTTTGGAATAGTTCGAGGCATCCGCGGCAACAAAACCAGTAGGTTTCGCTGTCGTACACAAAATAATGCTCTGAGGTTTCCGGGTCGACTCGCATCCCACACACTGGGTCCTGAATCGGAGATACGGAATGTTGATCAGTTACCGGTTGTTCCATCTGTACTGAAGTGAATGAACTGATAAAGGAATGCGTGCGGTGTGGAGTTGTTAAGTTTCAAGCATTCAATTGCGCATCCCATCGAATGAGGCAGATTTTCTGTGCTATTAATGGGAGGGCAAACAATCTTTTAAGTTACTAAAATCGATTTTAATGTAATTTGCAATGGTTGATTGCTGAGTCCAACATTCGAATTTCAAAGCCACCCTGTTCTTGGTCGGCTCTGGACTTTTGGCGAAATTTTCAATTTTTGTTCAGAGAGACAAGCCAGCTCGAAATTGATCAGAAACCTCGGCAGTTTGCTGGATACTGACCGTTCACTGCAGTACGAATTAGCCGGTGACCGCAGCAGTTGCTCCGAATTGCCAGGCGCGCCATATCATGCTGATTCCTGAAACTATCAACACGCCTAGCACCAGGCGATAAAAGATTGTATCTTCAACGCGTTTTCTTAGAGCTCGGCCCGCGGCCAATCCAATCGCTAGCGGAATAACCGCCAATGCTGACATGATGGCCAGCCGTCCATCGAGTACTCCAACCAAAATCATGATAATGACCCATGGAACAACCGCGCCAATGTAAAGAAAGCTGATGGTGTTGACAAATCGGTTCTTGTCTAAGGTGGGAAGCGAAACCAGATAGAGAATCAGCATCGGACCGAACATAGACGACAGACCCCCAATAACTCCCGCGGTACCACAAAATGCTGCGCCAGCAGGCTTCTCCATGGCGGACGGAATGGTAATCTTTCGTGGTGAGGCTTGTACGAGTGTAAAGCAGATCACTAGAATACCCACTAAAAATAGTAGAGTCTTCTCGTCGATTCCGGTGAGAACCTCAACCCCGATCCACGTCCCAATCAGAAGCGCAGCGAAAGCAGGCCAGAAGCGCTTGATCGTAGCAACGGGCTGGTCTGCATCATAAACTTGCCAGAGGTTCGCAACAACAACCGGAAATGCCATGATTACCACAGCATGGTGAGCCGGGAGAACCAGCGCCATCATGGGTACAGTCAAAAGCGGTGTACCTATACCCAGCAGCCCTTTGATCAATCCACCGCATGTCATGGCGAGCGCACACCACGCTATGATCCAGGGTGACAATTCAAAAATCATGCCAGAACTTAGGAAGTTTCGAGGATTTTTTGGTGATCAAAAACAATTTAGTTGCACTCGCCTCAACAAACTGAGCGCGAAATTTTATCACTCACCAGACAACGCCATGGTAACACGAACCAGCCTAATCCCGAACAGAGATACACTCAAAATTTGTTTCATCGATGTTTGAGGCGAAATTTATGATTAAAGAGAAATTAACCCCACATTACAAAAAACTATTCTGCTTGAATAATAACCAAGTAAAATACTCGGAAATACTATCAGATTGAGTGATCATCGATGAAATTGACAACAAAAGGCCGTTATGCCGTAACTGCAATGATGGACCTGGCGCTGTACCAGTCAGAAAATGAACATGTCTCACTCAAGTCAATTGCAAATCATCAGGAAATTTCTGTCGCATATCTTGAGCAGATATTCTCCAAGCTTAAGGCTGGTGGTTTGGTCAATAGTACTCGAGGACCAAATGGCGGATACCGTCTTTCACGACCTGCTGAAACCATCTCGATCTTTGAGATCATTGATGCAGTTGATGAACCGATTGACGTCACCCGCTGTCATGGTAGGAAAGATTGTCAGGATGGGGAAATTTGTCTCACCCACGAACTGTGGACTGACCTCAGCAACCAGATTTCATCGTTTTTAAATCAAATCAAACTGGGAGAAATTGTACAGACTGAACGAGTGCGAAAAGTTGCCGCACGTCAGTCAATGCGCTGTACGGAAGCGCAACAGACACAACGCGTGTCATTTACCTGAATTTTTTCAATATTTCACAAGGATTACACAGTGAAAACATCAACCGCTCAAGACATTAGCGAATTTGTCGGTCGTAAGTACAAGGAAGGCTTTACGACAGATATTGAATCTGATACCTTTCCACCCGGACTGGATGAAGACGTTGTCATCGCACTATCAGAAAAGAAAAATGAACCCCGGTTCATGACGGACTGGCGACTGAAAGCGTTTACTCGCTGGAAAAAGATGCAGGAACCGGTCTGGGCGCACGTGAATTACACCCCGATCGACTATCAAGCGATCAGCTATTATTCTGCCCCCAAGTCTGATGCCGACCGTCCTAAAAGCCTGGATGAAGTGGATCCGAAACTGCTTGAGACCTACGAAAAGCTCGGAATTCCGCTATCAGAACAAAAAATGCTGGCGGGTGTTGCAGTTGATGCGGTGTTCGACAGTGTTTCAGTAGCAACCACATTCAAGAAAACGCTGGCAGATGCCAGAGTAATTTTCTGCTCTTTTTCTGAAGCGGTTCAGGAATATCCGGAACTTGTTAAGGAATATCTGGGTTCAGTCGTTCCGTCGGGAGACAATTTCTTTGCAGCATTAAATTCGGCGGTATTTAGCGATGGATCATTTGTCTATATTCCGAAAGGTGTACGCTGCCCAATGGAACTTTCGACCTACTTTCGAATCAATGCAATGAACACCGGTCAGTTTGAAAGAACTCTGATCGTCGCCGAAGAAGGCAGTTATGTCAGTTACCTCGAAGGCTGCACCGCACCGATGCGAGACGAAAATCAACTGCATGCTGCAGTCGTTGAACTGGTCGCCTTGAAAGATGCGGAAATTAAGTATTCGACCGTGCAGAACTGGTACCCAGGTGACGAAGAAGGTCGCGGTGGCATCTACAACTTTGTCACCAAACGTGGGGCCTGTCGCGGTGAAAATTCGAAAATTTCCTGGACCCAAGTCGAAACAGGCTCAGCAATTACCTGGAAATACCCGAGTGTGATGCTTGAAGGTGACCGCTCTATCGGTGAATTCTATTCCGTGGCACTCACCAATAATTACCAACAGGCCGATACCGGTACCAAAATGGTCCATATCGGGAAAGACACTTCAAGCACGATTATCTCCAAAGGAGTCTCGGCCGGCAAAGGCCAAAATTCGTATCGCGGGCTCGTGCGTATCTTGAAAGGTGCGGACAATGCCCGCAATTATTCACAGTGCGACTCACTGTTGATGGGAGACAAGTGTGGGGCACACACGTTTCCATATATTGAGGTCAAGAATCCAAGCGCCAAAGTCGAACATGAAGCAACAACTTCGCGAATCAGCGACGACCAACTGTTTTACTGCAAGCAGCGCGGACTTTCAGAAGAGGACTCGGTGTCCATGATCGTCAATGGATTCTGCAAGGAAGTCTTCAAAGAATTGCCGATGGAGTTTGCAGTCGAAGCGCAGAAACTGCTGGGCATCAGTTTGGAAGGCGCAGTCGGTTAACCAGCCGCCCGCCTTTCTCAAGAATACAACAACAACAATGCAAGAGGCTTGAGAAGAATGCTGTCTATTCGAAATTTAGAAGTTGAAATCGGAGACAAGAAAATTCTGAATGGTATTGATCTATCCGTCAACGCTGGCGAGATTCATGCCATTATGGGACCCAACGGGTCCGGAAAAAGTACCCTGGCCAATGTGATTACCGGCAAGATGGAGGAAGACATCTCCGGCAGCGTTGAGTACCAGGGTTACGATCTGCTGGAACTTGATCCTGAAGAACGTGCCCGGGAAGGCATATTTCTCGCCTTTCAACATCCAACTGAAATTCCTGGTGTGAACAATATTTATCTCATCAAGGCGGCAGTCAACGCAATGCGCAAACACCGCGGCGAACCGGAGGTGGATGCAATTGATTTTCTGAAACTGATTCGAGCAAAGATGAAACTTCTCGAAATCAACGAATCATTTCTATACCGGTCGGTCAATGACGGATTTTCTGGTGGTGAGAAAAAAAGAAACGAAATTCTCCAGATGCTAATGCTGGAACCACAACTCGCGCTGCTCGACGAAACAGATTCAGGACTCGATATTGATGCGCTCAAAGTGGTATCTCGCGGCGTCAACTCTCTGGCTGATGACGGCCGCTCAATCATTATTGTTACTCACTTCCCGAGAATTCTAGAATACATAGTTCCCGACCGCGTCCATGTCCTGCTGAACGGGAAGATTGTGCACTCAGGCGACAAGGGCACCGCACATGATCTAGAAAAGTATGGTTACACCTGGGTATCCGAGAGGGTCAACAATCCGACTGAGGCTGTTGCATGAGAGAAAGCCCGCTGACTGGCCACCTGATCGGGCTTCATGAGGAAATTTCGGGTGGATTGCCAGGAGCCCAAGACGCGACGGTCGTCGCAATGCGTCAACGCGCCATTGCTCGACTGACTGAAATCGGTCTGCCCAAAATAACCGACGAAGCTTGGCGCTATACCAACATCCGTACGTTTGACAAAGTTGCATTCAGACCTACTGCTGAACCCAATGCTGCACTGACGCAACTGGATATTGCAGCACTGAAAATTCCATCGTTAAACCGATATCGCATCGTTGTTCTGGATGGCTGGGTTAGCGAGGTACATAGCACCCTTGATGAATTGCCAGAAGGCTTAGAATTTAGATCCCTTAAAAGTGAGCTTGAAGGAAACGCTGATTCGGAGACAATTCAGATCCTTGAAGATCGAACGAATCGCGCCGCTCACGGATTCGAAGCGTTGAACTCTGCTTTTTTGGCAGATGGCGTGGTATTGCGACTGCGAGCCGGACTTAAGCTCGACAAGCCTCTCGAAATATTGCACATTACTCAAAATGATGCCAATTCACGTCTTGCCAATATCAATCACAGTATCAAACTGGAAAAAGGTGCCAAACTAAACCTGATCGAACGTTACGTCTCAATGGCTGAAACCCGACACATGACGAATGCATCAATTCGTATTGATCTTGCTGAATCCGCCGAACTCAGCCATTACCGAATTCAAGATGAAAGTGGTGCTTCAATGCATATCGGCTATGCCACCGCCAGACAAGACTCTGGCAGCCGTTACCAGATTTTCTCCATTTCGCTAGGCTCGTTGCTTGACCGTCACGAAGTCAGTCAAAGCCTGGAAGGTGCCGACGCGCACTGCGAAATGAAGGGACTCTATATCGGTCGCGGTAGACAGCACATCGATAACTACACTACCGTCGTGCATGCTTCACCGGATGCCCGCAGCAACGAATTTTACAAAGGCATTCTGAATGATCGATCTCGGGCTGTGTTTCACGGCAGAATCAGGGTTGATCCAGATGCACAGCATACCGACGCTCAACAGCAAAATCGAAACCTGCTGCTGTCAACTGACGCCGAAGCGGATACCAAGCCGCAGCTAGAAATATATGCGGATGATGTCAAATGCTCTCACGGTGCGACAGTCGGATACCTGGAAGCCGATGCGATCTTTTACCTTCGAAGCCGCGGTCTGAGCGAAGCGGAAGCTCGAACGATCCTTACAGAAGCATTCGCTTCGGAAATTCTGGATCAAATTGAACTGGTACCCGTTCGGGAATACCTTCTCGAACTCGTGCGTGACAAACTTGTTGGCGACCACAATTTTAAGGAGGCGGCATGAGTGAAGTTGCACTCAAGACTCCAACAGAGTATCAGTCCGGAAACGTACTGGATATTCAAGAAATTCGCGCTCAATTTCCCATTCTGGAAGAGATGGTGCACGGCAACACGCTGGCCTACCTGGACAATGGAGCAAGTTCCCAAAAGCCGATTGCAGTTACTGAAACTTTGGAACGGTACTATGCTACACAGCACGCCAACGTTCATCGCGGCGTGCATGAGTTAAGTGATCGTGCAACTGAAGCCTATGAGTCAGCGCGTAAAACCGCCCGCAAATTTGTCAATGCAAATCGTAGCGAGGAGATCATTTTTGTTCGAGGTACGACTGAAGGTCTGAATCTGGTTGCAGAAGCTTATGGCCGCTGGAAACTGAAGCCAGGCGATGAAATTTTGGTCAGTGAGATGGAACATCATTCCAATATCGTGCCCTGGCAACTCATTGCAGAACGTACTGGTAGCATCGTTCGAATGATTCCGATGAATGACAACGGCGAAATCATTCAAGAATACTATCAGAACCTGCTGAACGACAAAACACAGATCGTGGCCATCACCTATGTGGCGAACTCTTTAGGTACGGTTAACCCGATCAAGGAAATGGTGCGAACGGCACACGATGCCGGTGCAGTTGTTGTTGTTGACGCTGCTCAGGCTGCACCTCACATCAGCATTGATGTTATTGATCTTGACTGTGATTTTCTCGCGCTTTCAGGACACAAAATGTACGCGCCAACCGGTATCGGAGTTTTGTATGGCAAAGGAGAGCTTCTTGAGGCAATGCCGCCATACCAAGGTGGCGGCGAAATGATTCGACGAGTTTCGTTCGAAGGCACGACTTATGCAAATATCCCTCACCGTTTTGAAGCGGGCACACCAAACATCGCAGATGCGGTTGGATTCGGTGCTGCGTGTAATTTTATGTGGAACATTGGTATTGATACGATTGCAGCTCATGAACAAGAACTGCTTGACTACGTGCACGAGTGCGCAGAGCAACACGAAGACTTACGAGTCTACGGCAATGCAAAACACAAGGCCGGAGTGTTCGCTTTCACTCTGGACAATGTTCATGCACACGATCTAGGAACCATTCTTGATCGACAAGGTGTGGCGATCAGAGTCGGACACCACTGTGCCATGCCTGTGATGCAGCACTTTAATGTTGCTGCGACTGCACGTGCTTCGTTTGCAGTCTACAACACACATGATGAAATCGACCGCATGTTCGATGCACTGAACGTCGTAAGGGAGCTCTTTGGCTGATGATGGACGATCTAAAGGCGCTCTATCAAGAGGTCATCATTGACCACAGCCGAAATCCGCGTAACTTCGGTGTATTGGAGTCAGCCAACTGTTCAGCAGAAGGCGTTAATCCACTCTGCGGTGATGAACTGACACTTCAATGCTGGCTCGATGATAACGATGTGATACAGGATGTGAAATTTGTTGGACACGGCTGTGCAATTTCAATCGCGTCGGCGTCCATCATGACCGAAATGCTCAAAGGTCTCACAAAATCAGATGCTGAGAGTTTGTTTGAAAACTTTCGAGCGCGAGTGACGGGGCTGGACGAGGTACGATCTAACGACATTGGCAAACTTGAAGTACTGAGCGGGGTGCGGGAGTTTCCAACTCGAGTCAAGTGTGCCACACTCCCTTGGCATACGGCAATTGCGGCGATCAACCGCAGTGAAGAACAAGTCACTACAGAGTAATGAGACAATGAGTGGTAACAAACCCCCTAGCGAATCAGGCATCTCCGCTGATGATTTTTTCGCCGACTTCCTAAAGTCAGATCACTCTGATTCTGAAAATCAGGATCTACCGGAACTTGATCAGCAAACATCCATTACCGACATGGTATTGGAACAACAAATTGTCGATGCACTGCGTAATGTCTACGATCCGGAAATTCCAATCAACATTTATGACCTAGGCCTGATTTACTCGATCAACATTTCTGACAACCGATCAGTCGATATTGAGATGACTCTCACGACCCCGGGTTGTCCCGTTGCACAGACGTTTCCGGGCACGGTCGAGTGTGCGATCAAGTGTGTCGATGGTGTCGAAGATGTTCATGTCGAACTGGTTTGGGACCCACCCTGGACAAAAGATCGGATGTCCGAGGACGCATTATTGAGTCTGGGGCTTTTGTAGCTATTCAGTACCGCTGAGCCTGTGAAAGTCGCCCTGGTCAGCCCTTATGAAATCGGTCGTCAGCCGTTTGCTCTGGCTGAACCGGCAGCCTGGCTGAAACAGGAAGGATTTGATGTGGCGTGTATTGATCTCGCCAACCAGCCTTTTGAACCGACCAGATTTACTGATGCGCGTCTGGTTGCGATACATCTCATCATGCATGCAGGTGCGCGCCTCGCAGCCGAAATTATTCCACAAATCAGAACGGCAGCACCAAGTGCATCCATCTGTGTTTATGGGCTGTATGCACCAGTCAATGATGCTTATTTTCGCTCGCTTGGTTGTGAATACGTCTTCGGTGGTGAAGCAGAATCCGACTTGCGTTCACTCTGTCAGGCACTTCGCGAAAATTGCCCGACCGATGAGTTTAGACTGACCCGAAACTCACTGGATAAACAGGAATTCATCACGCCGGACCGTTCGAGTCTGCCCGCGCTCGATCAGTACGCCTCGCTAAGGTTAGCCGATGGTAGTGAAAAGACAGTCGGCTTTGTAGAAACTACACGTGGCTGCAAACACCTATGTCGACATTGCCCCATCGTACCAGTTTATGCGGGCGTATTTCGAGTGATTTCAGCCGATGTGGTGATGCAAGACATCCGTCAACAGATGGCGGCAGGTGCACAACATATTTCCTTTGGCGATCCTGATTTTTTAAATGGACCGGGGCATGCACGTCGCATTATTGAGCGATTTCAGACTGAATTTCCAGGTACAAGCTGGGATGCGACCATCAAGGTTGAGCACCTTTTGGAACACGCAAAACACATTGAATATTTTGCGAACAACCACTGCCTCTTTATCACCAGTGCTGTTGAGTCCATTGAAAATCACGTACTAGAAGAGCTGGAAAAAGGCCACGATGCGGCAGATTTTTTCCAGGCGCTGGAGTTATTGAGATCATTAGAGATCTCAATGCTGCCTACTTTTGTTCCATTTACACCATGGACTACAATCGAAGGCTATTTGCAACTGTTGAATGAAATCGTTCGACTGAGACTGGTTAATTGCGTCGCCCCCGTTCAACTGAGCATTCGCTTGCTACTACCGCATGGTACGCGGCTTTTGGAGTCCGAACATCGTCAAGCCGACTGGTTGGGTGAATTTGATTCTCAGATGCTGGGGTATCAGTGGATGCACCCAGACCCGCTGGTTGACGAGCTTCAGGTGCGTATTCAGGATTGGGTAATGGATGCTGAACAAGACGGTCTTGGTCGACAGAAAATATTTTCCGGTGTCTGGAAGCTGGCACACAGCATAAACGGATCGCAACCTCCAGCACTGATTCAGGGCGTACAACCTCACGCGCCGCAAATGTCCGAACCCTGGTACTGCTGTGCAGAACCGACTGCCCTTCAAATGTCTCAAATCAGTACTGCAACAATACCCGCTGTCTAATCACTGACTTGCCACGCGGTACTGACCGCTTTTTGTTCTACGGAATCAAAACTGTTGCCCCAGTTGTTGTCCCGCTTTCTATTGCACGGTGTGCCTGGGGGGCATCTTTCAGAGGATATTCGTAATTGATCTGGGCACTCACGAAGCCACTTCGAATAGCGCTGAAAAGACCATCAGCAGTTTCCAACAGATCTTTGCGTTTGGCGATGTAATGCATGATTGCTGGACGGGTTATGAAGAGTGAGCCCCGCTGACCCAAGTCTTTGATGATATCGACTGGTTCTGGAGGACCAGAAACGTGACCATAAGCCGCGCACATGCCCATCGGCCGCAAACAGTCAAGTGACTGTTGCAGAGTATCTTTTCCAATCGATTCATAGACCACTGCTGCACCTTCTCCATCTGAGACTTCCATGACTTTATCAACAAAGCTCTCTTTCGAGCGCACGATTGGGTGTTGACAGCCGGCCTCGTGAGCCAGTTCAGCCTTTTCATCGGTACTTACCGTACCGACTATCGTGGCTCCCATCGCATTAGCCCATGAACACAGAATCAAGCCCATGCCACCCGATGCAGCGTGAACAACGATCGTATCACCTGCTTGTACTGCATAAGTACGGTGCAACAGATAGTGCGCTGTCATACCCTTGAGCAATAACGCAGCCACCTGGCGGTCTTCTAAATCATCAGGAATTCGCACCAGACTCGCCGCGGGGTAATTTCGATACTGTGAATAACTACCAAGCGGCGGAATTGCGTATCCGACGCGATCACCAACATCAAGGGTAGTCACTTCACGTCCAACAGCCTCCACCACTCCAACAGCTTCAAATCCGATTACAACTGGGCAAGGCGGTACGAGCCACGGGTGTGGAATCCCCGCTCGATGATAGGTGTCCGCAAAATTTAGACCGATGGCAGTTTGACGGAGCCGTACTTCTGTAGGTCCGGGATCAGGAACGAGCCAATCCTCCCACAGCATGTTCTCTGGCGGACCCAACTCATGGACAACTAACGCTTTATTGGACATTACTCATTCCTATCGAATAAAAGAGGTACCCACAGTTAGCCGACAAGTGTTATGGGGAAATCAACCAGAATCAACACTGGTCAATCTGACTATTACAACCGCACTATTTAATTGCAGTTTTGCAGTGAATCTGCTTTTTTGACGAATTAACCGATCTGCCGTCGTGCGATGCTCAATCCCTTCAATAAATTAAGGGCTTCCTGAAGTTGGTAGTCCTCCTTCACTGCTGGATTCAGGCTCGATCCGTTCTCCTCCTCCAAACCATCATCCAGATCCTCGCCATCCAAAGACCCCTCAAGATCAGCTTCACGTAAACGTCCGACCTCTTCCTGCTCTAACGCCGGCAAATCCCTACTCTCGATGGTGATATCCGGAACGATACCAAGTGCCTGAATTGAACGATCCGATGGAGTGTAATACAGATGCGTGGTTAATTTGAGCGTCGTTTCTTTGTCGAGAGACCAAATTGTCTGTACGGAACCTTTTCCGAATGTCTGGGTGCCCATGATGATTGCACGGTTATGGTCCTGCAAGGCACCGGCAACGATTTCTGATGCTGATGCCGAGCCTTCATTGACCAGCACCACAATGGGTATGCCTTTCGCGAGATCCCCAGGTGTGGCGTTAAAGACCTGCTCATTGGTATTGTTTCGGGCTCTGGTTTTCACGATAACGCCCTGATCAATAAAGAGGTCAGATACACCGACAGCACTCTGCAGTTCTCCGCCTGGATTATTTCTGAGATCCAATACCAGTCCCTCCATTGCATTTGACTCTTTGAACAATTCATGTATTTGTTCGCGCGCCAATTCTGGAGTCGGTGTTTGAAATTGTGTGACTCGCAGATATCCGAAGTTGTCATCTAAAAAATAACTTCGGACGCTTCTGATCCTGATCACTGCCCGAGTCAAGGTAAAAACCAGTGGAACATCTGATCCCTGACGGACAATCGTCAGTTTAATTTTCGTACCGGGTTCACCGCGCATGATTCCGACTGCATCGGCCAATGACATCCGGTTGACTGGTCGGTCATCCAGTCGCACAATCAAATCATTTGGCAGAATTCCTGCGGCCTGCGCGGGAGTGTCATCTATCGGCGAAATGACTCGGATTCCACCGTTATCTTTGGTAACTTCAATTCCGAGGCCGCCATACCGGCCTGATGTCTCGCTTCTAACGTCATCCAGTCTGTTATCTAGCAATGCAGAATGAGGATCAAGTCCGGAAAGCATGCCGCGAACTGCAGCCTGCAGAAGTTCTTCGTCAGAAATGTCCTCCACATAGTTGTTTTTGATCGTTTCAAACACTTTGGCAAAGGTGGAGATTTCTGCCAATGGCAACGGATCCTGGTTGGCTTGGGAATATCGTGTAGTAAACGACGCAATGATCACCAAGGCAAGCGTTGCCGTTAAAAGTCGAGGTAGGGGTGAACTGTACATGCTACTGCCTAAAAATTTGATTGATCACGAACTTGCAAAAGGCTCCAACTCTTGCGAATTTCATTCTGGCACGTTCATCTGATAAAAAGGGGAGTAATACTCTGATTATACGTATATGAGCCAACAGTAAAACTAACTCAATGATTTAACGAGCCTTGATTTTCTCTGAAATTTGATTGCGAAATCAAAGTAAATTCCGTTAACCATAATGTATTAGTCAACATTGGAAATGAACAGTTCCATCTCGAATTGCCTGATCCATCAACTGAACTTCCCACTCCAGGTAATTTTTCATCCGTTGTTCCTGACCAATTTCATTGTCATAGGGGCGTTCCCAGATGTCATCCACCTCAGTAAGGCGCGGTTCCATACCGTCAGTCATCGGATAGCCAGCGGACTGCCATGCCTGGTTGCCGCCGTTTAGCACCCGCACAATTTGACGGCCATCCGACTTTGCTAAATCAGCAGCAGCCAGATGTGCCAGCACTCCGTCTTCTGATGTCAGAACCAAAAGCCCGATGGGTTGACGTAAAGTCAGTGCGGACTCAAGGCGCTGACGAATGCACCAGATGGCGTTTTCAATATGCCTGATGCGGAAATTTCGGCTTGAAGACAGATCAACCAATAGCATTGGTTCTCCTGACTGCATGACGGCCTTGAGTTCGCCGCATTCGAGCGTCTCACATTGTTCGTATCCGAGAATCGTACGTTGCTCTTTTCCGGTTTCCAGGTCCACACCTTCAAATGGCTCTTCCAGCACATAAACATGGCGATGGCCCATTTGTAGCAACCATGACGCCGTCATTATTGCACGCACACGGTGGTCGTCCACCAGAACGATTCGTGCGTTTTGAACTGCGACAAACTCGTCGGTTGTCTGCACTAACTGACCGCCAGGTACATGATGTGATCCAGGCAGATGTTTGTTTTCAAACTCTTCTGGAGTGCGAACATCAAAGACATAAAGCGTGTGAGATTCGTCGCGCTGCCACTCTTCAAGAGTTTCACGATCAACTGTCTTCACATCGAATCTTCTGGCAACTCGGGCCGCCGCTACGCTGGCCTTCTCATAACTATCCGGTGAAGGTGTTGGAGCAACGCGGGTCTGGGAATGGTCCAACTTCAAACCGGCGAGGTGCCAGCCCATGGTACCATCTTTGAGTAGCATTACGCGATTGGAAATTTCTGCGTTAATCAGTGACATGGCACCCACAATGCTACGCGTCCTACCAGCACAATTGACAACGACATCCGTCTTAGGATCGGGTGCGATTTCAAATATGCGGTAAACCAATTCTGCGCCGGGCACATCAACGGCGGTCGGAATACTCATCGCGTGATATTCATCCATTGGGCGACTGTCAAGTACGACCATACTATCCTGTCTCTGTAAACGGTCGTACAGATCATTAGCCAGAATTTCAGGAGGTTTACGCTGCTGGAGCAGATATTCACCGAAAGTTTTGCTCGGTACATTGAGTCCTGAAAACAATTCAAAACCTGCATCTTTCCAGCCAGCGGTGCCACCGATGAGAGTGGACACGTCGGAATAACCGAGTTCTTCCAGCCTTTTTTTCGCCCTGCGTGCGGCCAATTCCTGACCAGCGGGACCACTGTCATAAACAACAATTGGAACCGTGCGGCGAGGTAGAAGCGCGTCTACTTCAAGTTCAAGCTGACTTAAGGGAATATTTGACGCCCACAGTAGATGACTGTCAAAGTAGATGCCCTCCTCGCGTACATCAACTATCGCGAGTTCCTGCCGCGCCAGTATCAGGGACTTTAGTTTGGCAGCACTGACTTCCTGCATCACTGAACTATGTGAGATGCATCAATGATGTTGCTGTCGGATTGAAAAATCTTCCAGTCGTTATTCTTGCGGTCGTAGTAAACCCGCTCAGTCAGACACTCCAGGGCAAGACCATACATGTGAAAGTTGATGACGGCTTGTTCATCTTCGATATGAATGGAATGCAGATCATCAGGCAACAAGGTAACGCCAGTTCCCGGTTGAACCATGTGTGAACCGGTCTGTTCCACGCCATTCTCCGTTCGTCGGTAAAACCTGTTCAGTTCATCTCCCCGAATTCCCGTGATTACAGCCCACGTGTCATGATTGTGCGGTGGTGTATCGGTTATAGCGCGAGCAACCTGCACATAAAGTGCAAACCGATTGTCTACAGCGTCCTGCGAAATACGATAGACGCGGGAGGTATCTTTCGAATCTTCAGGTGCGGGGAAGTCGGATTCGGTAAACCATTCGGCATTTGCAGCAAGTTGAATCAACTGCGTCTTGATTTCGCCTAGCGCAATCATTGTTATTCCGTGAGCAGCTTCAATATTGCGAATTGCTTCAATGGTGCTTCTCACAGCATTGCTTCGTTCTTCGTTAAGTGTCATGGCTATTTCCATTGGAATTTTTGAATATCAGTTTGTACTGCTCACACTGCTTCATAAACCGCTTGGTAGTTTCAGGCATCGGTACCCTTGCACCTGAGATATGTCTGATCAGGTTTTTTCCATCTTCAATGAGTTTACAGCCCGCTATGATGAATGAGCGAGAGTCAGAATCGACAGAGTCCTGCAGCTGCGAGACCAGCGCTTCAATATTTTCGGAGTTGGTAACGAACTTAGGCCAGATTGCATACCATCGGGGGTCGCGCTTGATGGTTTCACTATTCAATTTTGCATAGTTTGAGAATTCATCCAAAATTGGCCATAGCGGTTTGAAGTCGGGGCAATTTGACAGACATTCGCGTAATTCACCAACAATACGGTCAATGTCCCGCATGGTATTGCTGATTTTGACGTAGCGAGTTTCGTAAAACATTTCAAGCGGCATTGTGAATGCCTTGAGCGGCTCGCCCCACAACTCGTCAATGCCCTCTACCCCGCTGACATGACGCACCATTTTTCCAAGCGTCATGGCTTCTAGCAGACATTCGTTACACTCCTGCATCAGTTCGTTTTCAAGACTGAGATGCACGCCTTTGTCCTCGAGTTCTACAATGATCTTGAAGATGTCCGTCGCACGGTTGAACAGTGCTCCGGCAAGCATCGCACCATTCACTCGCTTTTCCTGTTCGTTAGATGCCTCTTCGTAGCATTTTCTCGCGAGGTCGAGTTTGTCACCCGGTGTATTGATCCCCGCCTCTGTGTGATGAAAGGTTCTGCGAGTCAGCCCTTCGATCAGCCTTATTCTCGCAGTCCATGTTTCGGCAGGGGGTTCGTAATAAAGAATCCAGTAGCCGTAATAATAGATTCGCTGTTCACCGTTAATAATCGATAGCGTGCCATTTACTACGTCATCGATACCGGACTCGACTTCAGCCATGTCATTCATCTCTAACCACAAAAGTGTGAAGAATTCTAATTTTACCCAAATTCGCTCTTGGTCGGCAAATTTGAGAAATCTCGAATTTTTAAGCCCGCTGCGACATTAGAAGGTGGATTTTGGGGAACAATTTGCAAAATCGGAACAAATACACTTAAAATGCTATTTACACCCAAATTTGTACAACAAGAAGTTATGTATGAATCTAACACTGGTTGAAGAGATACTACTGCTCCTGCTGGACGACGAAAAAGGGACTTTGCCGCCTGTACCACAGTTGACACTACACTTTGTATTGGCAGGCGGGGTGTTGATGGAACTTGCGATCAACAATCGCATTGACAGTCACATTGAAACACTCGATATCGTTGATTCAGAGCCACTAAACGATCCAATTTTGGATCAGTATCTCGAAAAAATCTGTGCACATCCCGAGCATCAGGATGTTAAGTACTGGATTAACTCCATTGCTGATGACGGAGCCGAAATCGTTGATCAAGGCTTCAAACGTTTAGTCGAACGGGGGATTCTGGGAGAATCTGAAAAGCGGTTTCTCTGGGTCATGAAAACACGCTCGTATCCGATGATTGATGGTTCGGTCGAGCGGGAAGTCAAGCTCAGAATTATGAATATTCTGTACAGTGATGAAATTCCCGACCAGAGAGATGTCGTTATATTCTGCCTGATGGATGCCTGTGACATGTTTCGCACTCTTCTGGGACCAGTCGAACTCAATCGCATGCGACCCAGAATTTCTGACATTTCCAAACTTGACCTAATCGGTCAGGCGACGACCAAACTGATCCGTGAAATTCAGGTTGCCCTAGTCGCAACCCACGCACCACTCTTCTGAAGAGCTCGGGCCATTTTCGGTCCTTACAAATTCAATTTGCAACCTGGTTCGGTCGGCTTTACGCTGAGGATATTATTGATTTGGAGACCAAATTGTTAACTGTCTCGAACAGGTGTTCATCCGAGGGTAGATGACGGACCCGAAGTAACGAGCGCTCACTTCAACACTTCAGCCGACTCTAAATCAGATTGCACACGCGGTGTTTCTCTGTGGGCGGTGGGTGGTGGCCACAAATCACCGAGATTGAATTGTATTGCGTCAAACGGCGGTAGCGATACCGTGACCTCGCCGTAAAGCCGATCAACCAGTACCCACTCAGTACCTCGCAATACATAAGCCTCCAGCAACCGGGCATCAGGATCGACAAACCAGTGGTAACAAACACCGGCACGGGCATAGACTGCCCACTTGCCACCAAGATCAAGTTTACGCGTGGAGGGAGACAGCACTTCACATACCCAATCTGGAGCCAGTGTACAGAATGCTCCAGTTGGAAACTCAGGCATCCGCTCACGCCGCCAACCTGCAATATCAGGCACCACGATTTCTTCACCAAAGTGGAGTTCAGGTTCATTAAGAATCCACCAGCCGCCTGGTCCCCCGCGGCCGAACTGAAATGACGGGTTAATAATGCCCCCGAGAACCGAAGTGGCAATCGCATGAGTCATTGCAGGTCTTGGAAAAGTGTAGAGTGTTCCGTCAACGACTTCTGCGACCATGTGTGGAGGCGCATCCAGCACGTCTTGATAAGTTGCTCGACGCGAACTTGTCTCAACTTTAGACGTCTGCATTTTGTTCATAGCCATCTCACCCGAAATACTATTCCTAGACTAAATATAGCGCATTGCCAGGTGAGGTATCGGTCAAAAAAATCGTCTGAAATTAGCACATTCAAACTGACAAAGTTATCTGCAGAAATCGGATTCACTAGACAAATTTCGCATTATATTAACAGGTATTCACCCCACCAGCGCTAGTACCGCTGGTCCGACGCTCCGTAAGGGGCGTTTCTTTTCTTGTGCCAGTGCATAGCACCACTCTTGCACGCGTGGCGGTTGGATGACTAGGAGGGGAGTGCTCTACCGACCTGACAAGGGTGTCCGCTGCGAAGCGAAATTCCTAGAATTTCGACTAACTTCAACATAAGAAATTAGTGCTCAAAAAATCCAGAGCATTAGAACCCATAGAAGCCCTACTCAAAGAATTACTAGTGCCTACAAATCAGGCAGACACCAATCTTCAAGACATATGGGAGACTCTAGCGGATATCCAAAAAGACAGCTTTGCTTTATATAGAACGATGCAATACACCCATAAACTGAGAATTGGTAGGTTACGAACTCCACCCTTATGGCCCATAGATAGCTTGTGGCAGCCAAGTGGCTAGTTCAGGAATGAACCACAGCACCACCAACATGAGCAACTGAATGCACACAAAGGGTATGACGCCTTTGTAAATTTCAATCGTTTGGATTGACTTCGGCGCGACGCCGCGCAAATAGAACAGTGAAAATCCGAATGGTGGTGTCAGAAACGAAGTCTGCAAATTAACCGCCATCATGACCCCTAGCCACACTGGACTCATCGGAACACCAGGTGCAATCTCCAGTTGAAGCAGCACTGGACCGACAATTGGAACGACGATGAAGATGATTTCCAGAAAGTCAAGAATAAATCCAAGCAGAAACATGATCAACATGATCAACAGTAATACAGTTAACGTGCCGCCCGGTAAATTGTGTAACACGTTTTCAACAACAGCATCGCCATTAAGTCCGCGAAACACCAAAGAAAACATTGATGCACCAATCAATATGACGAAGACCATGGTCGAAACCAAGAGAGTTTGACGCATGATTTGCGGTAAAATCGATTCGCCACTGGCATCTTTAGTCGAATACATCCTTAAAATTGCTGTCGCAATTCCAAACACCAACCCGATCGCGCTCACCAGAGCCACAAAAATCGCTGCCCACTCAATTGTTGAAATTTCGTCGCGCTGCATACGAAGGTCAAACATAGACGTAATCGCCAGCATCACGACTAGACACACGAGTCCGATCACAATGGGCCGTCCGCGATCGGGATTGACGCGATAACCAGCCATCATCAAAGCCCCTGTCCCTCCCATCGCTGCCGATTCAGTCGGTGACGCAAGCCCTGCAAGTATTGATCCAAGCACAGCAACAATCAGCGCAAGCGGTGCAAACAACGTGGAAATCATGGTCCAAGCAAATGATCGCCCATCCGTCCGCAGGTCCTCTTCATCCTTCGGAATGGCAGGACTCGCGTCAGGCCGAATGATTGCAATCACGACCTGATAGAGGATGTACATACCCACCAGCACCAGACCGGGTATCAGTGCGCCAGCAAAGAGATCGTTCACCGATACTGCATCAGGTGAAAAATTGCCCATCGCAAACTGTGCCTGCTGGAAAGCGGTGGATAGTTGATCACCCAGCAAGATCAGCACAATCGACGGTGGAATGACCTGACCCAGAGTCCCGGATGCACAGATCGATCCACAGGCCAAAGCTGGGTTGTAACCTCGGCGCAACATGGTTGGGAGCGACAACAGACCCATGGTAACGACCGTGGCACCGACAATGCCTGTTGATGCTGCAAGCAGCGCACCCACGATACAGACCGAATAACCCAATCCTCCCCGAATCCGACCAAACAGTTTACCCATGTTGTCGAGCAACTCCTCGGCAATCTTGGACCGCTCCAGTGTCACACCCATAAAGACAAACAGCGGGACTGCAACCAGGACTTCGTTTCGCATAATTGAAAATATCCGCTGCGGTAAGGCCGATAAGAATGCCACTTCAAACAGGCCAAACGCACTCGCAACAATCGCGAAAACCAAAGAACTTCCAGCTAGTGTGAAGGCAACTGGAAACCCAAACATCAGCAGGGCAATAACTGACACAAAGAGTGCCGCGCAGAGAAATTCGGGCGTGGCTAAAAATTCCATGCCACTATGCCTCGGCCGTTTTACCTGACTGGCTGCGTTCAGTTAAGGTTAGTAGACTTCGAATGGCCAGTGCGAGACCTTCCATTACAACCAGAATTGAAAATACCAGAATAACTGTCTTGAACAAATAAATGTACGGCAGACCCGTGGTTTCAATTGACCCTTCCCGAACAGCCCAAGAATTGAGCACCAGCGACCATGCATAATCGAAATTAACGATACAGAACGGCAGTAGAAACACCAAAGAACCGATCAGATTTATCCATGCCTTTGTCCTCTCAGATGCCTCGCGATAGAACACATCCAGTCTGACATGTCCTTCTTTCACCAAGGTATAACCAGCACCAAGCATGAACAACAAGCCATGCATATACCAGATAGATTCCTGCATCTGAATCGAACCATACGAAAATACGTAGCGCATGATGACCACAACGAATTGCATGAGCGTCATATAGAGTACCAGCCATGCCACAACGCGACCAATCACTGAGTTAAATACAGTGAGCCAATTTGCGATGAGATTCAGTGATCTTCGCCAGCCGGAGCGACCAGACAATTCATTTAATCGATTACGAGTTGACTTGAGAATCTGCCGTGGTTCAGAAGCGAACAGCAGTACGGTGGGCAAAATAAAAAACGCGAGGACGGTCAGAACTACCAGACCATATATAGTAAGACTGAATAGAAATGGTAGTCGCTCAAGGGAATGCCACAGCTCGATAAAGTCAATATTCATATGTTGATAGCTGCAATGTTTCCGAGAGGCTGGACGTGTTGATCAACTGCTGTGTTCAAGATCAATATACGAGCAGTTGACTAAAACAGAATTGGGGTCAGTCAAGACAGAATGGTGGCTTCACCGGTGAATGACTGGCGAAGCCACCATTGAGTCTAAGTGGTGTAATCTGAGTTTGTGATCAGTGAAAATCTACCAAAGCACGCTTGTTCATGTATCCCTGTTCGGACAATCTGCTCCAACCAGTTGCGTCCTTTCGAAACGCTAGGAAGCTATCGTATATCTTCTTGGTTTCTGGATCAGATCCACCGGTAGCTGTAAGAACATCTTTTGCGGCAGTAGCGATCTCTGTAAAAATTTCATCACTGAATTCAACAAGTTCTACACCGTGCTCATTCAGTAACGTAGCCAGCGCTGAACTGCTATGAGCATTAAACTCAGCTAGGTTGTAGTTATTTTCCGCGGCGGCGGCAGTTTGAATGATGGCCTGATCATTGACACTCAAACTGTCCCAGACACCCTTATTAATGCCGCAGCTCAATACCGTGCCCGGCTCATGGAATCCCGGGTGATGATAGTGTTTGACAACCTTATAGAAACCAAACGCCAAATCATTCCACGGACCAACCCACTCTGTTGCATCAACAGTTCCGGCCTGAAGTGCGGGCATGATTTCACCACCGGCCAGCGTAACGGGTGTACCGCCCAGTGCTTCAATCACGTTACCACCTAATCCAGGAATACGCATTCTCAGACCCTTGAAATCTTCAATCGAAAGCATAGGCTTGGCAAACCAACCACCCATCTGAACACCGGTATTTCCACAAGCGAATGACTTGACACCGAACTGTGCGCTCAAATCATCCCATAACTGCTGTCCGCCTCCATGGTGAATCCACGCATCCATTTCATTGGCTGTGAATCCGAGTGGAACGGCAGCAAAAAACGCATAACCGACTGCTTTACCCAAATAGTAATATTCAGCTGAGTGATACATATCAGCAGTACCTTCCTGGACTGCGTCGTGGCACTTGAGGGGATGAACCAACTCACCGCCAGCGAACAGTTTAACTGTCATTCTACCTTCGGACATCTGCGTAATTCGCTCACCAAATCGAGCTGCTGCAGTACCGAGACCAGGGAAGTTCTTGGGCCATGAGGTTACCATGGTGAATTCCCTCATTCCTTGTGAAATTGCGGGTGCCGCCAAAGTTGTGGCCGCAGCTGCCGTTCCGGCAACCGCACCTGTCTTTAAGAATTGTCTGCGTTCCATTTTGAAACACACCTCCGAATTTAGTCAGAATTAAATGATCATCCGAGTCTGTTACAGTCTCAAGATCTTCTAGACGAAGATAATACTGAATAAACCGTCAAACTCGAAAAGTTTTGGTGTTGCAAAGTGCAATTGGAATATTCACAGCTGAAGAGGTGTCCCAAATGAAACAAAAAGAAATTATTCGCAAAATTGTCAAAGGACTGAGTTCAAATATCAATCCAAATTACGTAACTGATTGGGAAAATTGGAAAACTAGTGATTGGACAAGGAATGTTCTTAACGAGTTGTGTGCTGTAGGAAAAAAATTCGGTTGCAGGGTGTGGACTACGGGGAATCCCCGAGGAGCGGATGGAGGGGAGTGGCTATATGACCAAACTTGGACATATCCCGATTCCGATAATTGGACTAAAAATGGATGGTCAATACCGATGATTGCTGAATGCGAATGGGCTAACGATCTAGGGTATATTCAGGAGGATTTTGAGAAACTACTACAAGCTAGGGCGGATGTTCGGGTAATGATCATAGACGCAGCTCAATGGAATGATGGCAGTACGTCAGAATTAATCGCGGACAAACTCTGTGAATGGGTTAGGTTGTTTAGAGGATCAACGAAAGGTGATGTATATCTACTTGCCGCGTATGAAGAAAAAACTAAACCATGGAATTGGCGTTTCTTTGTGATTCGGAGCAATGGGTTTAAAAAGAAGGTTAGACTAAAACAGGTAAATCGATAACCAACATTACAAACACAGCTTTCAAGTAGAGTTGACTAATCTATCAGTCAAAAGTTGTTTCAGGGAATTGAGGCGTTAACTATGTAAATTCTTTATAACAGACGCGTAAACTAGAACTTCCAGCATTAAATTCCTTGATCGACTTAAGCAGTTATTTTGAACACGTCTAACGCGTTCGAAGAATTCTCTCTGTAGTGGCGATAGCGTAAATCTGTTTGTAATGTTCACCTGCAGTCAGTCAGCTCAGGTCGTTATGCTTGCTTGAAATATGGAGGAAGTTTCTCGCGCGGTGCCGGTGACAAGGTAACAAAAGTCAGTCTTTTGTAACGGCTGTCCTATGTGAAAAGGTATTGCGTCAACTTCGGGTGCGAGAATGTCTCAAAATTGTGCAAATAGCATCACACCTAGTTGGCTGACTAGGCTTTCAGTCTCATTAAGTAAACTGAAAAATTCAGTTTACTTCCAAACGTTTTTGCCAAATCTAGAATGGAGCAGTCTGTCTGATTGCCCACTAACTCAGGCGGTCTCAATCATCGCCTTTAGAACTTCACACCAGCCAAGTGCAATATTTCTACGGTTGTAGCCGCCACCGCCCGTAGCGATAAATCTGCCATTACAAAACTCTTCAGCCATTTTGCAAAGTTGGGTGGCAGCATGTCCGTGTGCCTTGGGTGAAAATCGCATGTGGGTAATCGGATCACCATCTATGCTGTCAGCACCGGCCTGCAGAATAATGAACTCTGGCTTAAACGACCGAAGAAACTCTTCCAATCTCGGCCAAATCGCAAAAAATACGGCATCACCACTCTCAGGCATCACCGGAAAATTCATTTTTGTGCCCCTTGCATCACCCCTTCCGGTTTCTTGAACAAATCCGGTGCCAGGATAAAGAAATCTGCCATCTTCGTGAATGTCAGCAATGATGACATCAGGGTCTGATTCAAAGGCATAAAACACACCGTCTCCGTGATGTGCATCTATGTCAACATAGGCTACCCGTTTAACACCATACCGTTCTCTTACGGTCTCGATCAGGACACCGAGATCACTGACCGCACAAAACCCAGCAGCGCGCTGTCGACCGGCATGATGAAGTCCAGCAATCGGAATGAAAATCCGGCTCAGTTCACCACGATATATTCTGTCGAGTGCATCAAGATCAGAACCGACTACAAATGACGCCGCTTCATAGACACCCGGTACCGCTGGAGTGTCTCCACCATCCAAATAACCAGATCCGTCGCGCGATTTCTCCTTCAAAAACTGAATGTAGTCTTCATCATGGAAACGGGAAAGATCGTTGTCCAGACAGGAAACGGGGTCCAGCACCTGCACCTCTTTAGCCAAATCGGTCTTGATTGCTTCATTCCAGAATGCATCAAGTCGATCTGTTCCGAACGGGTGACCGTCACCAAATCCGTACTGACGCAACCCATCGCCAATATAGACACCAACGCCGGAACTCACACCACTCATCGGATTACCATGTGGAAACGAGAACGCCGGAGCGTGAGTTGCTTTCAGTGGATGTAGAAAGACGATTGTGATCTACGATGTAGATTGCACCAGAGGCATCAATGATCTCTACATGCTGCAGTTGCTTGCCCACGTGATACTCTCGGACCGTTTTGGTGCCGAGTCTATATTCTTTGATTCCAGGTTTTGGAAGTTGCTCTGATTGAACTTCCGAATCAATCACAATCGCACGTTGGACGGCCTCCCCCAATTCCGGAATAGGGACTCCCGATTGTAATACGACAGAATTTGGCAGCTCAACTTCTTCAACCAAAGTCTGAGCACTGACATTGGGACAGGCAAGCATCAACAGTACAGCACCGACAATCGTCATACAGCTTCTGCCTGACAAATACGAAACAAATTCAGATTTCATTACGCGTGAGTTGTCGAAAAACATCATCCAATCGTCCTCCCTGCTCCGAAATAGTCTTGATTTTCCAACCATTTGAAGTCACCTTCTGCCATACGGAATGGACGATGCTTTGACCGTCCATCGGGATAAGTTCAAAGGATTTTTCCTTTTCCTTATATTGTACGCGTCTGATACCTTCAATTTGGTGCAGTTGTGATGTGGCGGTTTCAGGGTCTATTTCATAGAGACTGAGATGTATCGTGTTGTGTTTGCTAGAACGTTTTGCCAGTAAGCGCGGTTCACTGTCTACCACGATTTCACCGCGGTCAATGATGATGACACGGGAGCAGACAGCCTCCACCTCATCCAAAATGTGAGTTGACAGAATGATAGCCTTGCTTCGCGCAATGTTTTCAATCAGACTGCGCACCTGATCCTTTTGATTGGGATCCAGTCCGTCTGTCGGCTCATCAAGCACCAATACCGGTGGGTCGTGAATCAGCGCCTGAGCAATTCCGACACGCCGCTTATAGCCCTTTGACAGACTGGCGATTGATTCAGTCAGCACATCGCCTAACTGCACATCCTCAACCACTGCGGAGATGCGAGCCGCAAGGTCTGACGGCCGAATAGATCTTATTCTGCCAACAAACGCGAGAAAACTGTGAACTGGCATATCTCCATAAAGCGGCATGCCCTCCGGTAAATAGCCCAAGCAGGATTTTGCTTTGATCGGTTCATGCTCAATGTCGATACCATTAATCTTAACTATGCCATGATCCGGGGTGAGAAAGCCGGATATCATTTTCATTGTGGTTGACTTGCCAGCACCATTTGGGCCTAAAAAACCCAACACTTCACCCTGCTTAACAGCAAAAGAGAGATTGTTGACTGCGACGGTGTCGCCGAAGCGCTTGGTGAGTCCTGAAACTTCGATCATTGGTGTTTAATTCTGCAGCCGCAATTCCCGGTGAATGTGAATGAGTTCAATTTTATCGTCTGTCTGAATATAGAATTTGACATTGCCTAACTTGAAACTGTTGAACTGTTCCATATGAACACACCGAGTAAATCCCTTTACCTGATCGATGGCACTGCGTATGTCTATCGTGCCTTCCACTCCACCGATCTTTCGACTTCTAGCGGTGAGCCTACAGGTGCGGTCTACGGTGTTGGCAACATGCTCAGGCGAGTCATTCGGGAGCACGAACCAGATTATCTAGTCGCAGTTTTCGATGCCAAAGGTAAGACGTTCCGTCATGACCTATATGAGGAATACAAGGCAAATCGCCCACCCATGCCGGACGACTTAAGAAGCCAGTACGACCTGATCAAAGAGATGGTTGTGGCGATGGGAATCAAATCCATCTCCATCCCCGGTGTTGAAGCAGACGATGTCATTGGCACACTTGCAACCGCGGCGTGCGAGGCTGGTTTGACAACCTACATTTCGAGCAGTGACAAAGACCTGACTCAACTTGTCAACGAACGAGTTTCCGTGATCGACGACATGCGCGGCACCGAGATGGGACCTAACCAGGTTAAGGAGAAGTTTGGAGTGCGACCAGATCAAATCATCGACTACCTTTCGCTCGTTGGGGACACTTCCGACAACATACCAGGAGTTCCGCTGGTTGGTCCGAAAACAGCTGCAAAGTGGTTATCTGCATATGATTCAGTCGACAACATCATTAATATTTCAGACACACTGCCAGGGAAAGCTGGAGAGAACTTTAGGAACGCTATTCCGCAACTTCAGATGTCAAAAGATCTGGTTTCTCTGAAACTCGATGTTGATGTTGAGCTTGATCTTGAGGACTTTAAAATTGCACCGCCTAAGGTAGACGAACTACGTGAACTCTACACTCGGCTTGAATTTTTCAGCTGGATCAATGCGCTGGAAGGCGAAAAATCCGAATCTGAAGTCGAGCCTCTGAAATACTCGACAATTACCGAAGAATCCGATCTTGATGCTCTGATTGAGCGAATACAAGCCTGTGGCTTCGTTGCCTTTGATACTGAAACAACCGGTCTGGATGTTCGAAAAGACCACCTGGTTGGAATTTCAATCAGCATCCAGGAGAGAGAAGCGTTTTACATTCCACTGGCACATCGGTATCTGGGCGTACCACAACAATTGGACGAGGACCTGGTTTTCGCAAAGCTGAAGTCTGTAATGGATGATTCGCAAATTAGCAAGATTGCCCACAATCTTAAGTTCGATGCCAGCATTTTGTCCAAAGTTGGCATCGAAATTACCGGCCCGATATACGACACCATGCTGGAGTCTTACGTGCTGAACAGTTCCGCCGTACCGCAACATGGGCTAGACAGACTGGCCCTCAAATACCTGAACACTGCTACCACAAAATACGAAGAAGTCGTAGGCAAGGGTAAGAATCAGATCACTTTTGATCTCGTTGACATCGAAAATGCAACTGAATACGCTGCCGAGGACGCTGATGTGGCTCTGGCTTTACATAACACGTTGTGGCCACAAATAGAGCAGGAAGAGCAGTTGCAGAATGTATTTGAGAATATTGATATGCCACTGGTGCCGGTGTTAATGCGAGTTGAGGACAATGGCGTACTACTCGACGAAACCGCTCTCAGACAACATAGCGCTGAATTGCAGGAAAGGATTCAAAAGATTGAAGACGCGATATACCAAAGCTCCGGGTGTGTATTTAATTTGTCTTCACCCAAACAGATTCGAGAGGTTTTATTTGACCAGCTTGGTCTGACCACATCAACTAAAACCGCCTCAGGCGTGATGTCGACTTCCGAATCGGTATTAACTGAACTAGCGATTGATCACGAAGTTCCTAGAATGCTGCTTGAACATCGAAGTCTGTTCAAGATCAAATCCACCTACACGGACAAGCTGCCGGAATTAATCAACAGCAATACAGGTCGAGTGCACACTTCGTTCAATCAGGCAGTCGCTTCGACTGGGCGACTTTCCTCAGCAGACCCTAACTTGCAGAACATTCCGATTCGCACAGCAGAAGGAAAACGAATTCGTGAGGCGTTCATACCAGATTCTGGTTCAACACTAGTTTCGATTGACTATTCTCAAATCGAACTTCGCCTTATGGCCCATCTGTCCAGCGACCCCGGCCTTCTTGATGCTTTCTCGAGAGGTGAAGATGTACATCGTTTTACCGCATCAGAGGTATTCGACTGCTCACCGGACGATGTTACATCTGATCAGAGACGGCATGCCAAAGCGATCAATTTTGGTTTGATGTACGGAATGTCTGCATTCGGACTGGCTCGAACGCTGCAGATTGAAGTTCATCAGGCCCGCGATTACATCGAACAGTATTTCACCCGCTATCCCAGTGTGCGGGAGTTCATGGATAACGTACGCGAACAGGCGCGTGAACACAAGTATGTCGATACCATTTTTGGAAGACGCGTGTTTCTACCCGATATTAACGCCAGTCACTATGGACGAAGACAGCATTCAGAACGAGCTGCAATCAACGCGCCACTTCAGGGGTCAGCTGCCGACATCATGAAACTCGCAATGATTGGTGTCGATGCATGGCTGGTAAGCTCAGACAGCGGCGCGCGTATGATTTTACAGGTTCACGATGAACTGGTTCTGGAAGTCCCGCACGGGCAAACCGACCGGGTTCTGGACAACGTCAAACGCCTAATGGAGAACGCCGCAAAGCTCTATGTTCCATTGGTAGCTGATGCGGGAATCGGCGCAAACTGGGCACTTGCTCACGATTGATTGAGCAGTTCAATAACGCGTTGTCGGGCGTCAGCCACTCCCAAGCCTGAAAGCGCGGAAAAAGTCTGCATCGACAGTTTGTCCCGATCAGCGAGATCTTTCTTTACCGTGGCCATTGTTGCCAGAGCTTTGGATTTTGAAATTTTGTCCGACTTTGTCAACAGAATGTGTGCGTGAAGGGTACTTTCTTGGCACCAGTCAAGTAACTGCCGATCGAGTGGCTTGAGCGGGTGGCGAATGTCCATCATCAGAACCAGTGCACGCAAACATTCACGGGATTCAAAATACTGTTCGATGACATTTGACCAGTGAACCCGCAACTGCTTCGGAACTTTGGAGTATCCGTAGCCGGGTAAATCAACCAGTCTGATTTCTGGTGTAACCTCAAAAAAAACGATTTGTTGGGTTCGACCAGGCGTCTTGCTGGCAATCGCCAGCCCTTTTCTTCCGGTAATTGCGTTGATTGCGCTTGACTTGCCACTGTTAGAGCGGCCAGCAAACGCAATTTCACTCCCTTGATCGGGCAGCCACTGTGAGGGTTTGTGGGCCGCAACGATGAACTGTGCGCTGTTAAGTTGAAAACTCACTCAATTATCCTGTGTGACTCATCAAATTTTTCAATCCAGGCTTTAACGCTATATCGTACATATGTTATTGATTTTATTAAATGGCCACCTAAATATTGACACTATGCTCTTTTGACTTCATGATCATTCCGGATCTGTGCATAGAATCAATATTTCACACGGTGAAATCATGGTGCAGCAGCAACAGAGCAACTACTAACATTGAACACTCGGATGCTGGGGCTCGCTTCTAAATTTGCGGCTACCTCAATTTGCGTTTCCATAGATTTCTCCTGCGAACAGACTTAGATTACTATTTCAAATCTGATATATTAGCGTTTTCTTGACTAACTCGGTCAGATCGGTTCCGGTCACTTTTTCTGCGATTCATTTGGATATTGGACAATGGATATTTCGACTATTCGGAAAATTATGACTTTCGGTCTCATTTTGGGACTTTGTATAACCATTTTCGGAAAACCTGTTTTCGGCGCAGGTAACGCTGAAGCTGGCAAATCAAAAGCGGCCGTCTGTACTGCCTGCCACGGTCCAGATGGGAACAGTACAATTGCCGAATTTCCAAAAATTGCGGGTCAGATTCCTGGCTACGTCGCTAAACAGCTTGCCGCTTACAAAACCGGCGAACGGGCAAACGCCATTATGGCTGGGCTGGTACTCGCTATGACCGAACAGGATATGCTGGACATTGACGCTTACTACGCACAGTTTGAAGGCAGTAAAGCCAGTATCGATGAATCCGAACTTGTCGCAGCAAATCGCGGTCAAGAAATATACCGCCACGGACTGAGTCAGTATTCAGTTCCGGCGTGTATGGCCTGCCACGGACCTTCAGGTCATGGAATTCCTTCCCGCTACCCGAAAGTTTCCGGGCAATTCAAGGAATATCTCGTCGCTGCTCTGACAGAGTTTAAGTCTGGAGTTCGGGTAAACGAAGAAATGAACACCATTGCGTTCCGACTATCAGCACAGCAGATTGAGGACCTAGCCCTCTATATGCAAGCATTGGATTAATTCAGTTAGTTTATCTTCCGCAAGCTGCGAAGCACTGCACCTAACTGCTGCAGACTGTCAACGACGTCAGTACTGCACTTGACAAGACTCGGCGCCTCTTGCGCAAATTGATCTGAGCGAGACAGTGCCTTGGCGTCAAGTTGTGCCTGGCGCTTAATCAACCACCCAAACGTAAATGGGTGCCCGGGGATATCAAAGTCACATGTGTCATCTGCCGTGATGAACAGAAAGTGACCTATATTTATTGCTTTATCGTCGAATGACACGTCCGTTAATAGGTTCTGTGATCTTAACCAATCCAACTGATTAACTTTTTTCTCTGTTACCAATTCCCTCGTAATTCCTGCGTTAACTTTCGCCTTGTGAAACTGAAAGGTGGAGTGAAGATACTGGGGGCCGAAGTTAAACACAACGCGAACCTGATACCCACTAAAAAGGGATTCCAGTAACTGAGCAAAATTGGCAAGCTCTGCTTCCGTTTCAGCCGTTGGATTGACATAAGCAAAGAGCACAATGTAGTCGTTGATTCGAAGCGAAGACTTCAAGTCGTCTGCAAAATCTGCGGCCATTTGAAAGAGATACTCTGAATCTATTTTGATTACATTTTGAAATGGCAGATTTATATCGGCGGCTAATCTGACTACACCACAATTTTCACAATCAAGTCCTTTCAATTTGAACTCCTCAAGTTCAGGTTGACTGTATGGGTCAACTCCAATCAAATACGCAGCCATTGAAACAGCAGTCTGCCAGGTGAGGAAAATTCTGGCAAGGCTTGCCGAACAAGTCCCTCTTTCCCAATACTCAAAACTAAACTCCTGTTCAGTGGCAGGCACACAAACTCGAATCTCCCCAAATCGGTCCAGTTCTCCATCTCTACAATTGACGGTCGGTAGTACGCCTAAGCCAGCCTTACCCAAGCTTTCGGCAACAATCTGCTCAATCCATCTCGCAACCGGCAACAGTCTGTGTGGTGCATCGATTTGCAACTCACCTCCATTTAAGGAGGCCAACGCTAATTCTGCTGCCAGTCTGTGGACCTGATTCGAGACTTCTCCAGTATCCACAATTACCGATTTGACAAAGTTATTTCTTGTGGACTTTAGTGTTGTCAGGTCGATGCCCAACATTGCTGTCGGTATCAACGCTAAACTGCAGACACCAGAGAATCTGCCGAGTACACCCGGATCTGAATTGAGAGTCCGAATCCCTTTCGAAAATGCCCATTCGCGCAGCGTACTTTGTCTTGGGTCCGTAATTACAGTGAACTTTTGTGGTGAGTTCTCGTGTTCGAATAATGATTCTGCCATAACCAGAGTCTCCAGAGTTTCCCCTGATTTACTCGCAATCACAAAGTGACAATCTTCCCGCGGCGGGACCGCGAGATAGTAGGCCAGTGATTCAGGTGCTGTACTGCTTAGTTGGTGAAGGGAGGGCCCGGACGAACGGTGGGAAACGCACTCATAAGCAGTAGCGGAGAGTGTGGCACCACCCATCCCAACAAGCACCAATGTCGAAGCATTGGGTAGCAGAGGTAAAGCATCGATGGTATCTGGAAAGGAAAATCGCGTCCAATCAAAACACCGCTCTCCAAGGACGGTATCGACACCCGCCTCGGACCAAAGATCAAAGGAGTTTTCGAAGATTCTCGAGCAAACCCGACGGTCGATCAGCAGCCGTTCGAATTGTGTGACCCGAATCAAGCGCCTACAAATTCTCAACCAAAACAAATAGAGTACCGCAATAGGGGCACCTTACAGTACCATCCTTTTCCAGCGGCAAGTAGACGCGCGGGTGAGAGTCCCAAAGTCGCATTCGGTCAAGTGGGCAATGCAACGGGAGATCATCCTTTGTTACATTGACATAAACCTGATCGTTGGGTGTATCACCATGTTTGGGTTGATAAGCTTGCTCACTCATCGTTTTGGTTCACACAAATGTCAGCCAGTCCATATGGGCTTCACTTCGTCCTTCCACAACATCAAAATACTTGGATTGTAGTTCTCTGGTAATTGGCCCCGGAGTGCCATCTCCAATTAAACGGCTGTCCAATTCTCGAATTGGGGTTACTTCAGCTGCGGTACCGGTAAAAAATGCCTCATCGGAAATGTAAATCTCATCACGTGTGATGACTCTCTCCTGCACTTCATAGCCCATTTCAGCGAGCAGTTCAAACACCGTCCGCCGTGTGATTCCATCCAGGGCGGAAGTTAGATTGGGGGTAATCACCTTACCATTTTGCACCACAAAGATGTTCTCCCCGGAACCTTCCATGACATAACCATTGGTGTCAAGGAGAAGAGCTTCATCAGCACCGTTGTCAAGTGCTTCCTGAAGTGCAAGTATGGAATTCGTGTAGTGACCACATGCCTTTGCACGGCACATGGCCACATTGACATGAAGTCGAGAAAATGATGAAGTCTTGACTTTGATACCGTTCTTGATGCCGTCAGCACCAAGATAAGCACCCCAGTCCCAGGCAGCAATCATGATATGTGTCGACAGATTATCAGCCCGCAGACCCATCCCTTCTGAACCATAAAAGATGATCGGACGAACATAGCCACTCACAAGTTTGTTCGCGCGCAGAACTTCACACTGCGCCTGATTGATCGTGTCGCGATCAAATGTCGGCTTCATGCGCAAAATGTGAGCGGATTCAAATAGTCGATTCGTGTGTTCCTGAAGACGAAAAATAGCGGGACCCTTATCAGTCTTGTAGGCGCGTAAGCCTTCAAATGCTGCCAGACCATAGTGAAGCGAATGCGTGAGAATATGAACAGTGGCCTCTCGCCACGGCACAAGTTCGCCATCATTCCAGATAAATCCGTCTCTGTCGCTAAAGGATGTTGTCATGTTTTGAAGTGTTGCAAATGAAAAATGGGAGAAAAATCAATGAGTTCTGTATTTGAGGCTGTTCAGGTCGTATGTGGTCCGAAAGGCTCACGATCAAATATTCTGCGGACCATGGGATCGAAAAACTCAAGCGGTAACGTATCGTATTCAGGATCAAAAGCAGACTGATCCCACTTTTCGCAGAAATCAACACAGGCCTGATAATGTTCGGATGTGCGATACTGCTCGCGGGCGTTACGATCCCCGCCTAAATGGTGGAAAAAATAATACCCCTGAAAAACACCATGATGCTTGAGTATCCAGTAAGTTCTTTCCGATACATAGGGACGCAATACTGCTGCCGCCAGTTCGCTGTGATTTTCAGGCGCCAAGTGGTCTCCAATATCATGCAACAGGGCTGCAACTGTCATCTCTTCCCCCGCTCCGTCTCGCCAGGCGCGGGTTGCGCACTGTAAAGCGTGTTCCAAGCGACTGACCTTGTACCCGCCCATACTGTTCTCCAAGCTCAATAAATGGCTGAGAACGCGATCAGCCGTCCCTGCAATAAATTCGTCTTCATATTGCTGGAGCAACTGGTAATCTTCATAAGTTCCATCCTTCATCTGGATGAACTCAACTGTTTTATCCGATGTATCCATATCTGATTAACGCGTGATAACAGATCGTCTAATTCCGCTCAAAATCTAATATGTTAATGCACAACATGCAATATTCACGCTGAATTTGCGTAATTGTGCCAGCCAATTTCATGCGGATGTAAAGACAGATTGAATTGTGAACTTCAACGTATTGCAAGACTGAGTTGGGCGCTAGGAATCAATACTGACAAATTCCGAAAGAATGACTTTTGTGCCCACAGTTTCAAAATCAATGGTCAAGTAAAGGATGCCAACATTTGCTTCGACATCGGTTACTACTCCCTCTCCAAATTTTCTGTGTGAAACAGATTTTCCCAGCCAATCAACAAACTTGGCATCATGTATGACGGCTGGCTCAGGCACTTCCGTTGAGTGAACAAGCTCAATTAAATCTCTTGGAACCTCCTGAACAAATCTTGATTGGTGGAAATTCTCCCACTGCCCTCTGAGCATTCGTCGATTAGCGCGCGTGAAATAAAGAAGTTCTTTTGCCCGCGTCATTCCAACATAACATAACCGCCGTTCTTCCTGCATTTCCTCCTGTTCCTTACTTTTTCTGAAAGTAGATGACTGCCAACTTCCAAATGAGTGGAAATGAGGCAGAATCGTTTCATCAAGTCCCGTTAAGAATACAACCGGAAATTCCAATCCTTTCGCCGTGTGTAGCGTCATCATCTGAACTTTCTCTTCGGGATTATCATCATGCGTATCACCAGGGTCCAGTACTACAGAATCGAGATACCTGTCAAGAGTTTCAGAACTGCTAGTGGGCTCTTGTGATTGCTCAAATCCAGCTGCAGCGTTTATGAGCTCTTCCAGATTGACGACTCTATTCTGCTCGATAGGATCAGTATGCTGCTCGTAGTGCTCACGTAAACCACTGAGTTGAATTGTCAACTCCATCAATGCACTAAGGGAATGCGTAGCTTTCAGGCTTTGAAGATCATTGATCAATTTTATAAACGGCCTTACCCTTGCCCATCTACGACCTGTATCTGCGAGCGCGCAAGTTGCTTCCCAGTAAGAAATTTCCCGATCAGCAGCCATTTCAGCAATAGATCGCCTTGCGACCTCACCAACTCCACGGGGTGGGCAGTTAATCGCCTTCACCAAAGAAGCATTATTTGCATCTGAATTGGCGACCAGCCTCAAATAACTCAGTATCTCTTTCACCTCTTTTCGCTGATAGAATCGAACGCCGCCATAAACCCTAAAGGGGACTCCTTCAGCTCCAAACGCTTCTTCAAAATTTCGGGACTGAGCATTGGTTCGATACAGTACTGCGAACTCAGAAAGAGATCTTCCTTTATCAGCAAACGCTCTAATCTGATCCACAATGAACTCAGCTTCTTCGTTACTATCTCCTGCACTCATGTACTTGATTCGACTTCCTCCAGAGTTTCCTGTCCAGAGTTTTTTCTCGAATCTGTTGGTGTTCTGCTTAATCAGTGCGTTAGCGGCATCCAGTATCTGTTTCGTGGATCGGTAGTTTTGCTCCAGTCGGACTACCAGCGCGTCGTCATACTGCCTCTCGAATCGCTTTAGATTTCCGGAAAGAGCGCCTCGCCAACTGTAAATTGATTGATCTTCGTCACCGACGGCAGAGATGTTGCGGCGCCATCCTCCAAAAAATTCCATCCACTGATACTGCAGTTCGTTTGTGTCCTGAAACTCGTCAATCAGAACATGCACGATTCGTTGTTGAATGTGATCTCGAACTTCGGCATTGTGTTCCATCACTTCGACAGTTCTGAGAATCAATTCAGCAAAATCGACCAATCCCTGTTCTTCACACTCGCGCTCGTAAATCTCATACATGTGTTCAAGCAGTTCTGAACGGTGGTTATAGACTTCGCTTTCTCCGGCACGCTTCTTCGATTCTTTACACTTATTGATATAGGATTGGACTCCTGATGGTGTTAATTCTGCGTACCGCAGGTTGCGCTCTTTCATCAGATTTGATAGGAACGATTTCTGATCGTCCTGATCCATGATGTTGAAGTATCGGTCCAAGCCAGCGGCTTGATGACGCGTGCGAAGGAACTGATTGCACAATCCATGGAAGGTGCCGACGACTGGATTGACTTCTTCGCCCTGAAGTATTTCCTGCACTCGCCGTTTCATTTCTCGTGCCGCCTTGTTAGTAAAAGTGACGGCAATGATGCGATCAGCCGGAACAGACTTAACGCCGATTAGCCAGGCGATGCGATTGACAAGCACTGCGGTTTTTCCGCTCCCAGCGCCTGCCGTGACCAGCAAAGGTCCGTCTGGTGCAGTAACTGCCTCCCTCTGACGAGGATTTAGTGCGGCAAGACGTTCTTCAATACCGTTCAAATTCAGGTCTCTCTGCAATCTATAATCAAAGACAAATACCCATGCAACTCAGCGTTAGATGAAGGAGAAAATTCGCTTCATTGCACTTGAAAACTGATCAAAAAAAGACTATTTTTTGATTAAAGTCATTATCCAGTAAATTTGAAGTGTTATGTCGATAATAGCCAAGTACAAGATTGGTCAGATTGTGCGTCATCGTTTTTTTCCGTTTCGTGGTGTTGTGTTTGACGTCGATCCTGAATTCAACAATACTGAGGAATGGTATGAGTCCATTCCGGAGGATATTCGACCGCGAAAGGACCAGCCGTTTTACCATCTGCTTGCAGAAAACGATCGAAGCAGTTATGTGGCCTATGTCTCGGAACAGAATTTGGTTCCAGATGGAGCTGCCGGTCCGGTTGAGCACCCTGCATTGAATGAAATGTTCGACGACATTCAGGACGGGGAATACACGATACGATCACACCGCGTTCACTAAGGCCGCACTCTAATCAACTCAATTGGGAGCCAGTTGACTCTCTTCTTGGAGTGGTGCCACTCACCCTTTGTTTAAATTTCTAGCGCAGACTTAGATTATTGTCTAAAACTCCAAGAATTTTTTTGTTTGGGATTCTTGAAAACTTCGTCTGTCAGATTCGCTCGGTTGCCCTTTCAACTGACTACTTAAGCAGTCGCAGTCTGCTCAAAATTTAACTCCTTCATCATTTCTTGCCGCATCTTGAATTTTTGCGCTTTGCCTGAAACTGTCATCGGCAACTCTCGTTTGATTCGGATATAGCGAGGAATCTTGTAGTGAGCGATTTGATCATTGCAAAAGCTCCTTAGTTCTTCTTCAGTTAATTTACAACCCTCTTTGGGTACAACCCACGCACAAATTTCTTCTCCAAATTTATTGTCCGGAACTCCAAATACCTGAACATCTTGAATCTTTTGATTCTTATAGAAAAATTCTTCAATTTCTTTTGGATAGACATTCTCACCACCACGAATCACCATATCCTTAACGCGACCCACCACATTACAGAAGCCTTCGTCATCGAGCACTGCCAAATCTCCGGAGTGCATCCATCCGTGGGAATCTATTGACTCACTCGTTCGTTCTTCGTCTCCCCAGTATCCCTGCATCACAGAATACCCACGTGTACAGAGTTCGCCAGTTTGTCCAACAGGTACAACATTGCCTTCACTATCTCGAATACAGCACTCCACATGAGGATGAACCCGTCCAACTGTGGAAACTCGTTTATCCAATGAATCATCTAAATTGCTTTGAAAAGACACTGGACTCGTCTCCGTCATTCCGTAAGCGATCGTTACGTCCTTCATATGCATTTCACTAACGACGTTATTCATCGTTTCAATGGGACAGGGCGCTCCTGCCATGACACCTGTCCTTAGTGAAGATAGATCGAATTCAGAGAATGTTTTTTCTGCCAGGATTGCGTTAAACATAGTCGGCACACCGTAGAGCGCGGTACACTTTTCCTTTTCGATAGCTGTCAATGTTTGAACTGGATCAAAACCCTCACCCGGGAATACCATCGTTGCACCTTTGGTTACGCAACCCAGAGTGCCCATTACCATGCCAAAGCAATGGTAAAGCGGTACGGGAATGCAGAGTCGATCAACATGCGAAAATTCCATAATTGCGGTCGTGAAGTGAGCATTGTTTAATATGTTCCTGTGTGTCAACGTAGCGCCTTTTGGCGCGCCAGTTGTGCCACTGGTGAATTGAATGTTGATGGCATCATCAGGGTCCAATCCAGCACTGATAACATCGAGCCGACTCTGATGTGCCGGCCCCGCCATGGACATTATTTCGTTGAAATTCAGCAGTTTATCAGGAACAGATTTGTCTGTGTCTGTTGCCATACAAGCAACCATTTTTAATGCCGGTACTCGATCAGAACGAATATTCAAGTTACCTGCTCCTTCACTACTTTGAATGAGTGAGAGAATCATGTCCAGGTAATTACTGGATTTAAACTCTTGTGCGGTTATCAGGGCAACGCATCCCGATGAATTTAGGACATGTTCAAGTTCAGCCAGTCTATAAGCTGGATTTATCGTGACCAAGATTGCTCCAATTCGGGCTGTAGCGAACTGAGTGAGAAGCCACTCAGGCCGATTGGGAGACCAAATACCGACTCGATCACCGCGTTTTAGTCCAATTGCTAGAAACCCCGCCGCAAGTGCATCTATTTTTTTTGAAAGAGTTCGCCAACTCCAGTGAATGCCACAGGCAGGAAATGCTACGGCATCACGATGAGAGTACTCATCAACAGTTTCAGAGAAGAAAACTGGGATGGTGGTTTCAATCAGTGGCTGTCGTTTGTCCCCTACAACATGAGAGACTCCCGGTTCTACAAAATGTCGTTCTTGCTGCTGTTGTGAATTTTCATTATCCAGGTCAGAACTCAAAGCAAAATTTACGTCGAATAATGACTTATTCAGATCTGTAATCGGTGTGTCAAGTCCACCCATCTTTTCTCCACCTCATTGGTTCAAATTAACCGCATTACCGATCTTGCCAGTCTTTCTGCTGCTCGAATGCATACGCGGCGCGATAAACTGTTGATTCTTCGTAGTGTCTGCCAATCAACATCATTCCTATTGGCAATCCTTCTCGCAGTGCGCACGGAACATTCATTGCTGGATGCCCGGTGCAACTAAATGGCGTAGTATTCGGAATCATTTCGAAGGCACGCTGAATATAGAGTGAAAGTGGCGCATCTGGCGGAGGGAGCAGAGTCGCTTTCATCGGTAGGGTAGGCATCAACAAAAGGTCATACCGCTGCAGTTCAGTGTCGTAGGCACGTCTGAGCCTTCGGGAAATATTCTGTGCCTTTCCGTAGTATCGACCACGGTAGTGTTTCTGAAAATATTCTCCGATGAGCATATTTATTTTCAGGCTTGGGGAAAGTTCGTCTGCTCTAGATCTCCAGTTCCCATAAAAGTCGATTAAGCTCGTAATAAAGAGCCCGCGATAGTTAGTACCGAATGAATTTCCATGCATCATGAAGTCCGTTAAACCTTCAACAGCAATTGGAGTCCATATTGCACCGCCAAGTTTGTGCATAGGTATGGAGATCTCATCGACTTCGGCGCCTAATTTCTTTAGTGATTCTCCTGCCAGGCGTACAGAATCGCTGACATCGCGCTCACTTGTGGGCCAATCAAACGCTTCCGAAACAATTCCAATTCGCAAGTCTGAAATTCCTCGCGAAATCTGCCCGGTGTAGTTATCCGTCCGAGGAGCATATTGACGTGGGTCGAGCATGTCATCACTGCCTGCTATTGCTTCAAGTAACATGGCGTTGTCAAAAACGGTTCCCGTCATTGGACCAATGGTGTCAATTGTTGCTTCTATCGACATGACACCGGTGTATGGTACAAGTCCGTGCGTTGGTTTCATTCCATAACACCCCGACCAAGATGATGGGATACGAATGGACCCCCCTTGATCACCCCCAATTGCCATGGGAACCTCTCCTGAACCGACCAGTGCACCGCATCCTGATGAAGATCCACCTGATGAATGTGTAGGTTTCCAAGGATTTCGAACAGGCCCCGTTGAATTCGTATGACTTCCTCCGGACAGGCAAAGACTCTCACAGTGCGCCTTTCCGACAATTGTGCCGCCAGCATTAAGAATTCTTGAAACCACCGTGGCATCAACATCGGGAACGTATCCTTCAAGAACAGAGGTACCGTTCATCATGCGTACACCAGCAAGACAAATGGTATCTTTCAAAACCACCTCTTTGCCCGAGAGCGGTCCACTGGGTTCTCCACGTACTTCACATTTCATATACCAGGCATTTAAAGGGTTGTCAGCTGTATCAGGCTGATAACCACTGGTTCTTGGATATTGCACGTTGGGGAGTTCATCAGGTAAGGAATCGACGATATCGTAGGCATCGAGTGTACCCTGCATCAGTTTCAGATAATCTTCAACTTCAGAATCATCCATGTTCATGTGGAGTTCACTTGCAATGGTACGAACTTGATTAAAAGTAGGACGTTTTACTGTCATTGGCTTCTCCGTGGACTCTTGCTCTTGTATTTCAGAGAGAGAACTTATCGTGGAATTGGGATTAGGCTGATGCGATCTTTTGGGGTCTGAAGCAACTGGCATTGCTTTTGGTCTTGCCAGCACTGGATTTCCCATTTCCTCCTGCTCAACAATTGCACCGTTTTCGATGCGAATTACCTGGTCAGCCAAAGAACGAATGAAATCAGAATTTTGCTCTACCAGAACGATGGTAAGTCCTGTATCAGCACGAATTTCGGAAAGGATGTTGGAAATCTGTTTCACGAGCGATGGCTGAATTCCTTCAGTAGGTTCATCCAGCAGGAGTAGCACCGGCTCAGCGATTAACGCTCGTGCGAGTGCTAATATCTGTTGTTCACCACCACTGAGTGTACCGCCGGTTTTTTTCAGCAAAGGCTCCAAAATCGGAAACCGATAAACTGCGTTTTTTACAGCGACTTGCTCACTACTGTCTGATGTATCCGGGTTGTGCGCCATACAAAGGTTGTCTTGCACGGTTAAGTCACTGAAAATTCCCCGTCCCTGCGGCAAATAGCCAATTCCCAATCGGGCTCTCTGCCACGGTTCAAGATTCGATATGTCCTTGTCGTCAAATCGAACTGAGCCACTGAACAGTGGGATGAATCCCATCAAAGTTCGCAGTAACGTTGTTTTTCCCATTCCGTTAAGCCCAAGTATTCCGATACATGCCCCTTCGTCGACTTGAAGGTTGACATCATGCAAGACCGGGACCCCGTGGTAACCTGCTCTGATGCCTTGAGCCGATAGTATGTAGTTTGCGTTAACTTGAGCCATCGCGCTTAATTGCTGCCGAGATATACCTTTTTTACACTCTCGTTCTTGAATACCTGATCAGGTGAACCCACTGCCAAAATACGTCCCTTGTGAAACACTGTTACGGACTCGGCAATCATTCGTACAAATCGCGTGTTGTGCTCAACGACAAGAATCGCTGTTTGGTTTTTGAGTTGCTGCAAAATCGAACTGAGTTCATCCACTTCCGTTTCAGATAACCCGGCAGCCGGTTCGTCCAGCAACAAAATGGAAGGCTTGGTCGCTAAAGCGGAGGCAAGTTCGACATACTGTCGATGTCCATGTGCCAGGTCTGAAACCAAAGCAATTCGATTCTTTTCAATTCCAGTGAGATTCATCAGTTTTTCAACAATGTCCTCTGCTTCTCTAGCCGTGTGGCGACATCGAGCGGCTATCCACAAATTTTCTTCGACACTCAGGCCTTCAAGTAGATTGGGCACCTGCATTTTGATTCCTACACCGAGACGCGCAACTCGGTGGGCGGGGAGCCGTGTTGCTTCGTAGCCATTAATCCACACCCGACCTGAAGAAGGGCGAACAACACCGGATATAGCTTTAAAGAAAGTGCTTTTCCCCGCACCATTGGGTCCGATTAGACAATGCAATTCTTGACGTTTTAACGAAAAACTTACATTGTCTACCGCCAATACTCCACCGAAACTGACGCTAAGCCCCTCTACTGATAGTACTGTCTCTACCACCGTCAGATTCTCGATTAATGAGTTATTCGTTACTCAAATTTTCTTGGGTACGATTGGAGCGGGTTTGCCATTTACCTTTCTTTTTGGAACCGAGAAATGAAACTCGACGTCCCGTAAATGCACCAGCAATACCCCTTGGGAATACCAAAACCGCTGCAATCAGCAAAATTCCCATGACAAAAAAATTGTCAACCACCGTTTGATGGCCCAACCCGAGCTTCAGGGCTGTTAGTACGGCCGACCCAATCATTGGACCAAACAGTGTGCCGAGCCCACCGACTACTGTCCAGATGATGATTTCTGCTGATAGCGTCAAGCTGAAAAGATTGGGAGTAACAATCCCAGCCCAGTTTGCATAGAGCACACCTGCCATTGCGGCAAGTCCTCCTGAAATAGAGAATGCAGCCGTTTTGTAGAGCCGAACATCATACCCAGTAAGTTCGACGCGCTCTTCATTTTCTCGAATGGCAACCAACACTCGACCAAAGTGGGAACGCAAGATCCAACGACAGAACACCCACGAAATCACCAAGACGACACAACATAGTATGTAAAACACCATGTCTGATAGAAAGGCCGCGTCACTCCATGGAAATTTTAGGGTTGGAAAACCTGGTATACCATTAAAGCCCCCTAGGCGCGCTGACCCAATCTGATACTCTGGCCCTGCGGTTGAATTCAAGAAGCGATTCAAGATCAAAGTAAATACAAGCGTAACTACTGCCAGATACACATCGCCCAATCGGCCGTAAAACATGGCTGCCCCAAAGCAGGTGGTAACCAGCACAGTAAAAGCGATGGCAAACAAAACAGATGTCCACGGTAGTCCGAAGTTGATAGAGAAAATCACGTAACTGTAGGCACCGATTCCAAAAAAAGCGCCTTGTCCAAAACACAGAATTCCTCCGAAACCCCAAATTAGTCCTAAGCTCATTGCAAGCAAGGCATAAACACACAAAAGTGAAAGCGTATAGGTACTCGCCAGTGCTGGAGCGAGTAGAAATACCGGCGTACCACATACGATTGGCACGAAAAAGATGTGAGTAAATCCACCTGTGTGTTGAGACGTCACTTCCCACTCCTTTGCCATATGCTTGATATCCCTAGTGGAAACAGTCGAAGCAAAATCAGGGCTACAATTAACAATGCAATACCTCCAGCAGCGGAACTGAAGATCAAAACAGTTGACGTCGATACAACCCCAAGAATTCCAGCGCTTGCCAAGGTTCCCAGCAATGGAGCGGTACCTCCAGTTATTACTGTGATGAACGCATCAGCTATCCAGGTGGCGCCGCTGAATGGTGAGACGCCAGTTGTTGGTGCCAATATTCCGCCTGCTAGTCCCGCGAGCATCCCACCGACGACAAACGTCACCATGGAAATTCGTTTAACCGGATAGCCAAATGCTTGGGTCATATCGCGATTTTGCATGGCAGCTCTGGCAATTCGACCATAAACAGTTCCGTAAAGTATCCAAGCAACCAGGATTGATGTGACTGTGGCCGAAAAAATCAAAAACAGGTTGTATCCATTGACCTGGTAAACTCCTATGGGGATTGAACCTATATCGAGAGCAACTCCTTCAGTTGTATTGCCAAATATCATGGTCAGACCACCAGTCATAGCAAGACTCAATCCCCATGTTGCCAGCATGGTATAGATTAGCCTCCCATATAGAAATCGGATGATCACTCGCTCAATAAAGAGACTCCAGACACCAACTACAAGTGGTGCCATCACCAGCATCGCAACCCAAATGTTAAACCCGGCTTTGGTTGCCATAATCGTCGCATAACCCCCAAGTGTTATGAACTCACCATGAGCGAGATTAATGATTCGCATCATGCCGAATACCAGAGCGAGGCCGAGCGATATCAACGTCAATACCGCTACCGCATAAATGATCTGAATAGCAAAGATGAATGCAATATCCACAGTAAAAAAAACCTGAAAATTCAGAACGACTGATTACACTCTCAACGCTTCGGCATTGAGAGAAGTTTCACCGAAAACAAATACTGGTGTAACATTGGTTTGATGAAACACCCAGGAATGGCGTCGCAAGAATCACGCTCTTTAAATTGATTAACGAGTTGAAGGCGGCGTAAATCGCCGCCTTCTTCACTCAATCGTGTTAAAGAGTTATTTCATATTGGACATTTGAGTCAGGATTTTCAGTCAGATTGCAGACACTCTGGGTATCCACCGGCTCTCTTTGCGCAAAACTCTTAACAATATTCATCTGCTGATCTTGGATCTCCATGACATGAATGTCCAGTTTACAGTGGTGAGTGGCGGGGTCCATTTCCACTCTTCCAGATGGCCCGACAATTGAAGCTCCACTTTCCAGTACCTTGGTAATGGCGGAACGTTCAACAGATCCAGCTTGTTCGACTGCATGTGCCCATAACAAAATGCCCTGGTATTGAGATACAGCAATTTCATGAATATCATCCGTGTTTCCGTGTTTTGCCGTCCATGCCTCAAGAAACGCTTTGTTTTCAGCAGATTCATTTTGAGGAGCCCAGTTATTGGCGACAAGCATGCCATTACTTTGTACCGCGGGCAACACCTTGTGTTCGTTGCCAACACCAAATGTAGTCGAAATCAAGTGAGCATCAGGATTAGCAAGCATACCGGAACCTAACCACTCGCTGTAGAAACTCAGTTGAGCAGCGCCTACCAGTACCGATACAACCAATTCACTTCCCGACTCCTGAATTTTTGCAATTGCAGCAGGGCCAAATTCACCGTCGCTTAAATCGAAAAACTCAACCTCAACATCAGTTGCACCGTTTTGTTCCGCATATCTCTTGACCCAGGCAGCAGTAATTTGGCCATAGTTGTAGTTTGCTGCGAGCACGTACAGTTTTTTTGCTCCATACGCATTCATGGCGTGGGGGATTAAGGCTTCAACCTGCTGAGCTGGCGTTGTGCCAGTCACAAAGGTGTTTCCGTCACAAACTCCACCCTCATACAGAACGTTATAGAAGTAAGGAATCTCTCGCTGCCGTAGTGTCTGTCGAATAGCCTCTCGCGAAGCAGACAGTATTCCACCATGAAATACGTCCAACCCCTGTCTCACCATTTGATTAGCGAATGTCGTATAGTTGGCCATATCTGACTGGGTGTCTCGAAATACGATTTCTACTTCTCTTCCCAGCAGTCCTCCGCCCTCATTGATGGAATCAACAGCCAATTGAGATGCCTTTTCCATCGGAATACCATATGCACTGAATGGCCCGGAAGTGTCAAGCAACATCCCCAACCGGATTGGATTGGATTGTGCATGAGATATATACGGTACTGCCATCAATGCACCAACCGCTGAGCCAGTACCGACCAAAAAATTTCGTCGATTAATATTCATCGTTCCTCCGAAATGTGTAAATGATTGGTTAAGATTGATTTAGGTTTGATTCTTCTCGTCGTTATCGGATTCTTTAGTTAGATCAGTTGAAATTTCAGTTCCAACAGCCTCACCTAGTTTGCGAATTGCCGGCATGCGAAAAGCCAAGTCCAACACATCGTCTACGGCTGAACCTAATCCGCCGGTACGCTCTCCAGCTGACGATTCCCTTGATAGACCAGAAATCTGGTTGATATTAATTTTTCCGATCTTCTCAAGAGGCTGGGCCATCCGTGCTGCCATCTCTGGCAAGATCTGCAGACGCTGCTCCTCTAATTTCATGGCCTGTAGAGGAGCGCTAATTGCATTTTCAGCTGCAATCATTGCATTGCGCTTCTCAACTTGTACCTGTGTTTTCTTTCTCTCTCTTTCAGTCTGGAGGTCAGCAATTCTGTCCTGATTTTCCGCTGTGATCATTGCTGCTGCTGCACTGGATTTGGCACGTTCAATTTCAACTGCAGCTTCCTGTTCAGCTTTCAGTGCCTCAATGATTCCTTCACTTTCAGTAGCCAGTCTGCGTCTCTCACGCTTAGTCTCCTCCTCCGCGGCAACAACAGCTCTTTTACTGAGTTCTGTCTGTGCTAGTGCCGCTGATTCTTCACTACGACGGGTAGCCAACTCGATCTGGCTATTGATTCTGTTCTCTTCTACAACCTTGAGAGAATGAATTTCTTCTGTTCTCAATTCGCGGTCCCGTTCAATCTCTGCGCGTCGCACCTCTGATTCCCTGGCCAGACGAGCCAGTCCAGCCGCGGATTGCGCGCGTTCTCGCTCTTCCGAGGTACGACGTGAATTTTCGGAATTCAATTGTTCCGACTTGATCGATTTTTCAGACTCCGCCTGCTCCTGTTCCAGTTCCAAAGTCAAGCGGGTTTTGGTGGTTTCCAGTTCGGTACGTCGAATGGCTGTCTCCGCATTTGCTTCGATTTCCTTACGCTTACGACGGTTTGTCGTGATTATTTCGGCGAGCCGCCGCATTCCAACGGCATTGAACGCGTTGTTTTCATCCAGAGCTGAGAATGGGGTTTGGTCTAGTTCCGTTACAGATACAGATTCAAGCTGTAGTCCTATGCTTTCAATACCAGGCCGCAGCAAGTCCGCTACTTCACTGGCAAATAAAGGCCGATTTTCATGAAGTTCGTCCATCGTCCGCGTCGCTGCAACGGCCTGCATGGCATCAAAGAAACGCCCACGCAGAAATTCGCTGAGGCGCTCTGTTGAAAGTGACCGTGCACCAATGGTTTGAGCGGCCGTCGCTATTCCATCCTGGGTGGGAATCACCCGTACATGAAACGCAACATTGACATCGACCCTTAGTCGATCGCTAGTCAACAGGGAGTGCTCACCCCGCCTGGAGATATCGACATAGAATGTGCGCATATCTACTACTTCTACCTGATGAAGAAAAGGTAGAACCAAGCATCCTGCGTCCATCACTGTCTTCTGACCACCCGCGCCCGTTCGAATCAATGCGCGGTCCCGCGACCCTTTGTGATAGAACCGATTTAGAACAACGATTGCAATCACAACAAAGAGTAAAGTCAGAACGACAGCAATTACCCACTCCATATTTGTTTTCCTCCCGCCGCCCGTAATAATCGTCCGAAGAATTGGTGGCGACTCTGAATATCAACCCCTGTAATAAGGTTTGAAAAGATTGATCTTCATCATGAATTTAGTATTTGAGCATTTTAGTTGCTTTATATATTATTTCCATTTCAATTAATATTTGATTTAATCTTTCAGCAATTATTGGTTGCTCAATTTCGCGTTGAAATTTTGAAGAACCAGTGAACGTCTACCACAAGCTTGTAATGTGCACGTGCAAACTGGGTTGACTGTCAGTACGTCAACTGATGACTGAATCTGGCGTAGCGAAAGGCCATTGCCTTCAGCCTGTGTCGGCGTCAGAACTGTCGTAGTGGAGAGTAAGCGATTTTTGATTTTTGCCAGAGCACAGAATTCGATTCACAAAAGCGAAAACTGCTTGCAAAACCACAGCTTTTGTATTCTGAAGTTGTTCAGTGTGGAACGGATGCTCCTCAGAATCTGAACGCTTCTGTCAGAATTAGTTTGAGCTTGTTTTGAGAATCTTTTGGGGTTGGGGAGTTAAGGTGAGGAAGTCTTCATTGACAGGTCCCTTCTTCAAACAGGGTCGCCAGACTGCAGCCTCTTGAAGGGTGCATCTGCCGAGCGAAGACAGATCTTCACTTTGAATCGGACTCGCTACCGATGCGGAATTATGGGTTCAGCACCCCTTGTACTGCAAATTCATAACCTTCGGCTTCAGCAAGGTAGACAGGGCAACTTACTGACCTCTTCTGACTTTGCCAGCGTGCCTGCCTTGGTCCGGGTACTGAAAGCTCATACCTGGAATCAGAACTTGAACTTGCCGTTTGTCTTGCGCTCATCTGGTATCTGCCGTCCTGAATGCATTTGGCAAGAAAATGGGTACCCTCGTAAACTGATTCAGCGAGTGCATTCAGAGTCGGGGCGGAATCTCCAAAATGCTGATGGTAAGACTCTTTGAATTTTTCATTGGATGTGGATGGAATCTGATTGAAATATCCTGATGAACAGAATAATCTCTCTGTATGGTCTGCGCCAATTCCAAGCAGCATATTCTCTTCAACAGCGCACGATAGACGAATCGTATGTGTTGCGAATCCTGCACGAGAGAATTCCCGATTAAATCTCACGCTATCGTCACCCACTAGAGACAAAAGCACAACGTCGGGTCGATGTTCTTCTAGCCCTTGAAGAGATTTTTCAAATTTTTTAGTGCCTAAGGGATGGTACGTTTCAAACACCACACTCGCCCCAAATAACTCAAGAAGACGATGAGTGAGTTTATGGCTACGATGTGGCCAAACGTAATCGTTGCCGATCAGGGCCCAGCGTTGCGAATGATGTTGGGTCAGAAACCATGATATTGCCGGAAACAGTTGAGTTTGCGGCGTTTCGCCAATGCAACAAACGTGCTTGGAATTCACGCCGCCTTCATATAGCGGGGTGTAGATACCCTAATCCTCAGTTAGAGACTGCCAGCGGCGGCTAAGGCGAGATTTTCGGCACTCTGGCGGTTCGAAGCGCCAGGATTTTCCAAACCATCAAGCCACACACCGAAATCGGTGACCATTTTACCCGGCTGAACCCACTGCGAAGCGAATCTGGCGGCTCAGCAGCAAATCCGGCGCAAGCCTGTCCCTGACAGTAGACTGACTGCCATGATCTGTAGTGTAAAGCCGTTTCAGAACGAATGAGAAGTCAGGACAGGCTGCAGCGGCGGATGGCCCAAAGCGACTGTTCCAGGACAGGAAGTTTGGCCGCACTGACTTTCAGGGTCCACTGCCGCGCATGGCGAACCACCTGTCCGGCCATCGCATACAGTCGGTGACGGAAACTGATCGCCCGCACGCCATACCACTCCTGCGGCAGTTTCATGCGCATCAGCGCAAGCAGATTGAAGGCAATCGAAGACAGAAGCAGGTACGCGACATTGGCTTTGAACTCGCCGCACGGCAGATGCGCCGCGCTGAAGTCACTGCGAATTTCCTTGAGCCGGTTTTCCGAGCTGTCCCCTCTCTGGTTGTACCACCATACAATCTCGCCGTCACTGAAGCGGTCCAGGTCCAGATCGGTCGCAATCGCCCGGTAGATGTACCTGCCGCTGACCGCACTTTGCACATCGACCTGGTGCAGGCCTTCATTTTTGAAAACCATCTTCAGCTGCTCAGTCCCGTCAGGCATCCCAGCGTCGGCCGGCAGCTTGTCCCGCACCCGTTTTTTCTGCACCACCAGACAGAAAGCCTCAGGCACATCTTCCATCACATGCAGCGTACGGGCCAGATACTCGCCTTCCAATACCGCACCGTCGGCATTCACAACCGCATTCCAATCCTCATCCTTAATGTCCAGTACCGTTTTCTTCACCGCACTGTCCATCTTCGCCCGAATCGCAAAACGGATGCCGTGTGCGCGGCAATCATTGATGATGCCCGCCTGATAGGAGGCGGCATCGGCCCGGAAGCGAGTGACACCCACCCCTTCGGGCAGCGCCGCGCGGCAGCGCCGGAAAAACTCAACATTCTCAGCCCCAGGCGGCACATTGCCCTCGCGAAGCTCAGCCGCAGCCACCTGACCGGTCTCGGCAATGTGACCGAACATCGGCATGTACCCGCGATGCTTCTTATACGTCCACTTTGCGTCTTTTTTCTTCGACCGAATCGCCGATGCGTCAATGTCCAAAGTGACGCACTTTCGATCACCCAGCGTCGCTTTCATCACCGCGCGGTTGACCTGCTCGAGAACCGAGATCATCTGTCGACTGTCGCCGACTCTGTGAAGCCATCCACCCAGCGTCGTGGCACAGGGAATCGTCCCAAAACCCAACAGCTTCATCAGCGCCGGTTCACTGCGCAGGTGGCGCACATCGTCGATGCACCCCGCACCTTCGTGGAACATCAGCATGAAGGTATTGAAAATGGCGCTGTGCCGGTAGCCTCGATTGCTGCCGGGTGTGGGCATTGACGAATCAATGAGCTGTGACAGCTCAAGGCGCTTGAGCAGTTCGGCTGGCACCACCAGACCGGCTCTGGAGGTGAAATTGTGGCAGCTTGCCGCAGTGTTGTATGGTAGAATCTTCATAAGCCTTGCGAAATCTGAGAGCCGTTTCGAATTCACCCATTGGGTGAATGCCGAATTGGGCGTTTTTTTCAATATCTCTCTGATTTTACAGGGCTTTATCATTTTCTGCAACTTTTTATTTGCGGATCAGGGTAAAACAGTATTGCTATTGTAGGTTATCCTGTTTTTTAGGAAAGAAATCAAATTGAGCGGTAATCTGTGCCAGATGCGCTCAGCGATTACGACAGAAAATTCAAAGTCAATATCCCCTGTGCTTTCAGTACACCCTTATCTTGAACATCTAGATGAAGATACATCTGGATCTCCAAACCTTTCGACAACAGTGAGTATTCACCTATACCTTTGCTAGTGCGTTTTGTTATCACGTCTCGTTTTCTCTGCCTCATCCCAAGCCAGAAGTGGTTGGTAATTTGGTACAAAGCCCAGCCCTTTTTGTGAATCCGAAGATACTGCCTCCTGTGAGGTAACAACATCAATGACTGCGGGTGCATTTTCCAGCCCTCGAGTAATGGCGCCAACGAGTTCATCCGGGTCTTCGACCCTTTCGCCATAAGCACCGAGGCCGCGCGCCATTGCTGCATAATCGCAGTGCCTCAGCAGGGTTCCTACGATTCGACCTCCGTAGTTGATGTCTTGATCAATTCGCTCGATATTCCAAGCAGCATTGTTTGAAACGATAAATACAGCTTTTGCGCCGTGACGTACTGCAGTGTCGACCTCCATTGCATTCAATCCAAATGATCCGTCTCCGTTTACAGATATCACCTGACGGTCTGGATAGAGCAACGCTGCGGCGACTCCAAACGGGACACCAACTCCAAGACAGCCAAACGCTCCAGCATCCATGTACGTGCGCGCTTGGAGTCCAATTCGAGCGAAACTCAGAAGGTCCCCGCCATCAGCAATACCGATGTAGTCAGGGTCTGCGACCTCCTTAATCGCCTCAAATATCGCCATCGGATGAATTTTTCCATCCGCTCCAAGTGCTGGGGGTGCGCTTTTCTGACCTCGGGCAATTCGCTCGCGATGTTTGTGGCGAAGTGCGTCCAGCCAGTTCGTGTCGCGAGTTCCTTGATCATCTCCCAACTCATGGACAATAGCGTCAAGGGTAAGGGCTACGTCAGCAAGGATTTCGGGTGATCCTCGTCGATTATCAATAAGTTCGCTCGCATTATCTGCAATGCGCAGGAATCGAGCATTCGGAAATGCTGCTGGTGATCCAAATCCGAGTTGGTAGTCAAGTTTGCGCCCAAGAGTAATCACGAGGTCAGCTTGAGCCATGGCAGCGCCTCGCACTGCACCGACTACTGATACATGGTCTGCCGGAATCAGTCCGCGACTTTCCTGGGTGTCAAGATAGAGCGCGTCAACGGCAACAAGAAAACGTGGCAATGATTCGCTCGCTTTGCGTGCACCGCGTCCACTGATGACGAGTGGACGTTTCGCCGCTCGAATGACGGCAATTGCATCGGTGACTCTTTCTGGGTCGGGCAGGAGGCGGCGTGGTGGAGTGGGTTTGAGCCAATCCTCGAGAATCAGATTCGGACTTACAGTTTGGCGCAAAACGTCCGGTGGAATTTCAATATAGGCTGGACCTGGTTCACCGGCATCACCGTTTGCGCGCGCAATTGCATTGTTCAGTTCCCGAATCGCCTGATCTGCTACTCTGGCAGTGTTTGAATAGCGCGTAATCGGTTGCATTATCTCTGTGTGTGATATTTCCTGAAGCCCTCCCATGTTTGCTTGCATCGTGGTAGGACATCCGCCGATTAGAAGCACCGGTATTCGTGAGAGATAGGCATTTGCGATTGCAGTGACGGTATTTGTGACTCCGGGACCGGCGGTTGCCAGCGCAACACCCAGACAGCCAGTCAGTTCAGAGTGAGCGTGAGCCATATGTACAGCAGCGCGCTCATCTCGAACATCAATTATTTGAATCCCTTCCTGAGCGACATGGTCCCAGAGTGGCTGAATATGTCCACCCTGAAGTCCGTACACCCGATTCACACTTCGCTCTTTAAGTAGGTGTGCGATCCATGCGGCAACGCTTGTTCTATCAGAGTTTGAGTCCAGTCGTTGTGGGTTACTGGCTGATGTACTTGTCACTTCTACTCTCCTGTCATATCGAATTCAGTCTGACAGTCGGTCGGTGCTAAGTCGTTGAGCACGTGTTTCACGTAACACCCACTACAGTTTTCCGGTTGAAGCCGCACGTGAGGCTTACAACTTGTCCAATGGTTGGTGGTGCAAGATTCATCGAATTAAGTCATCGAAAAAAGCACGTGAATCACTGAAGATCTTATTTTTTTGACTTTCGTTTGGCCCGAGGGTGAGCCCGGTCGTACTCTCTGGATAAATGTCCAAAATCCAGATGAGTATAAATCTGTGTCGTCGATATATTGGAGTGTCCCAAAAACTCCTGTACTGCGCGGATATCACCACTTGATTCCAGCACATGTGTCGCAAACGAATGCCTTAGCATGTGAGGGTGCACGCCTGTCGGCATACCCTGTTGAACAGCTCTTACCTGAATTCGCTGCTGTATCGCACGGGTAGTGGGTCTCGTGCCTCGTCGAGTTACGAAAAATGCAGTCTCCTCAGCCGCCGCCCAGTTGCCACGACAGGCCAGCCAGTCCTTCAGGGCGTCAACCGCGTAACTACCAATCGGTACGATTCGGGTCTTCGACCCCTTGCCCAGTACTCGCATGATGCCTTCCTGTAAATTTACATCTGTCAGGTTGAGTCCTACAAGTTCCTGTAAACGAATTCCAGATGTGTAAAAAAGTTCAAGAATTGCGCGGTCGCGAACGTCGAGTAAATCATCCCCAGGGATGTCGACCAATTTGATTGCCTGTTCAGCGGTCAGGATTTTTGGAAGTTTTCGCTTTGACTTCGGTGCGGAAACGCCATCAAAGGGATTGTTTTGAGCCAGTTTCTCGCGAATCAGGTAGCGAAAGAAGGTACGCGCCGCGGACAGCATACGTGCAATGCTACTGCCGGATAGACCCTTGCGATAGCTTTCACCTGCAAAACCTCTTGCCATAACAACCTGTACTTCGTTCCAACATCGAATGCTGTGATTTTCCAGGTATTCGTTTAATCTTTCCAGATCGCGTCGGTAATTGAGAATTGTATGAGGGGATACCCGGCGTTCTTTTTCCAGGTGCAGTACAAAGTCATCAATCAGATTCTGTTCTGGCATTGGAGTGAGTTAAGCTGTTCAATTAGTACTCAGGTTGAATTCCATCGGCCTTCATAGACATATGAAGCCGGGCCTGACAAGTGAACGGGTCTATCACTACCTTGCCACTCGACGAACAGTGATCCGGCGGTGAGTTTCACTTCGACCGAATGATCTAGAAGTCCCAGTCGGATTCCAGCGACGACCGCAGCGCCTGCGCCACTTCCACAGGCAAACGTTTCTCCCACACCGCGTTCGAATACTCGAAGACGGGCTACGCTTTTGCTGACAACCTGGAGGTAACCGACATTGGTGCGTTCAGGAAACCGGGGATGTGATTCAATTTGGGGTCCAGTTTTAGCGACAGGGGCTGTCTTAACATCCTCAACGAGAATCACAGCATGAGGATTGCCGATGGAGAGCGCTGAAAACTGAATGTTGTCGCCATTGACTTCAAGTTTATAGGTTGGTTGCTCAAATTCCGAGATAAATGGAACGTCAGACGGTTTGAATTTAGGCACTCCAAGGGCGACCGTAATTTCAGAGCCGTTCACATGACACAACATATCTTCAGCAGATGTTCTGAGGAAAAACTTTTCCCCCGTCAAGTAGCCACGATCATGTAATAATCGGCCCACACAGCGAGCGCCGTTGCCGCATTGTGCGGATTCGGACCCATCTGCATTGTATATTCTGAAATTAAAACTATTCTCACTGGCGTTATTCACAAGTAAAATTTGATCGCATCCGATCCCAGTGTGCCGGTCAGCAATGATTTTTGCCTGTGTTGGGTCAAAAGAGACAACTTTTTCAACACCGTCAATGATCACGAAATCATTACCCAATGCGTGCATTTTTGTGAATTCGAACATGGTATGGTCAACTGGTAAGCAACAAGGAAATGTCAGTATCCCGAACTAAGAAATTCATTAGTTTGCTCCATTCCTTTCCGGCATGGTTACGCAAATTAATTGGGATATCGCTGATATTTTTAGGTTTTCTGGGGTTCTTACCGATTATCGGATTTTGGATGATTCCGCTTGGCCTTATTGTACTCTCAGCGGATTATCGGTTTGCACGCTCCATTTATGTCAGGTCCCGTTTGCTGATTCATCGTTTCAAGAAAAAAAGAAGGCGAGCCGCCCGTGCCCGAACGAGTTGAGTGTTGGTTCTGGCTTGAATTTCTTAGATGCTGCTTCAGATAAGACAGGACTTTTCGCTCATCTGAAACATTCACCGACCACCGAATAGTCGGCAGAGCATAGGGGAATCAACTTTGGCTTGAACAAGGGACTTCGCTAAAATTGTTTCCTTAACACTACTTTTAATATCAGCTGGACAAATAGGGAGGTAAATCATGTCAGGATCAATGATCACCATATATTCATCAGATGGAGGCCAATTCGATGCCTACATGGTCGCACCAGAAAGCGGTTCTGGGCCAGGGCTTGTTCTGATACAGGAAATTTTCGGAATCAACTCGTTTCTTCGTGAGACAGCACAAGATTTTGCCAATAAAGGATATGTTGCTGTGGTGCCGGACCTGTTCTGGCGATTTGAACCCGGAATCGTGCTTGGCTATCACGATGAAGATTTCGCGAAGGCTTTTGATTATTACGGCCGGTTTGATGTCGATAGTGGTATCAATGATATTGCTGCCACAATTGCCGCAGTCAGGCAACTGCCGCAGTGCAGTACTGGAAAAGTTGGCGCACTCGGCTACTGTCTCGGTGGGTATTTGGCCTATTTGACTGCAGCAAGAACTGATGCAGACTGTTCAATCAGTTACTATGGTGTTTCGATCGAAAATTCACTGGATGAAGCTGACAACATCGACTGTCCGATGGTTATGCACTTCGCAGGAGCGGATGGTTTTGTACCACCTGAAGCAGTTGAGCAAATCAGTGAAAAATTCAAAGACTGCGAAGATATCGAAATCTACAGCTATCCGGGTCTTGATCATGCGTTTGCAACTCCTGGTAGAGATAGTTATGATGAAGCTTCTGCTACTACAGCCAATTCGCGTAGTCTCGCACTGCTTCAGAGAGTACTAGGGCCGTAACCTAGTCTAAAGCGGCAATATACATACGCAACTGACCGATGCGATAGAGTGAAGTTTCTGCCTCTTTTGTGCCGGTCAGCAAGAGGAATATGTAGGAAATTTCGTTCTGATTGAGGGCGATTTAGAAATATTGAGTGGCTGTCCCAAGCCCCGGATTTAGCCGTTACTTTTCTGGCAGGTAGCGCGCCCAATCCAACCCACCTGAGCCTATCGCGAGAAACTTTGGGTTTCTAAGTTTCGTATCGGCCTTGTTGTATTTGAGCCGGTTATTGTCCAGATCGATTACCGATCCACCTGCACACTCTAGGACGCATTGTCCGGCTGCGGTATCCCATTCAGAAGTTGTACCAAATCTCAAAAATACATCAACTGTGCCCTCAGCAGCCCTGCAGAACTTGATTGAGCTTGAACTTCGCAAAACCTCACAGGTAAATGAGTCCGCTTCAAGATTGCGTTTGAACGCCTCAACTCCATCATTCATTCCAGACCTTGAAATCAACATTCTGATGTAACTGTTGTTCAACTGTCCTGCATTTATCGATGTTGGTTCGTCAAATTCGGCCAATGAACGGTAAGCGCCGACACCGACGGCACCCCAGTAAGTACTTTTTTCGACTGGGCTGTGGACCACACCGAGAATTGGATAGTGGCTTTCGATCAGCGCGATATTAACCGTGAACTCGTCGGTACCTTGAACAAACGAACGCGTGCCGTCGAGTGGGTCGATCAACCAGTAAAGCTGCCAATGAGATCGAACTGAGTAATCCGCTATGTCGGATTCTTCTGAGATGATCGGAATTTCAGGTGTGAGATTTGCAAGACTTGAGACAATGATCTCATTGGCTGCAATATCCGCTTCAGTTACCGGACTGTTATTTGATTTGTTCCGGATACTGTAGTCAGATTTGTAATACCGAAGAATTTCGTGCCCGGCCTGAATTGAAATATTGGTAACGTCACTAACGATTGATTCCAAATCTATAGGTTCGGTTATTGTCATTTGTCTGATTTGCTCACGTCAAGTCTATCATTTAAATCTGTTTGGGCATTCGATAAATCAAATATCCAAGTATCGGGTGATGCTGCTACTAAAAATTTCAATACTTTAAGTTTGGTCAAAATAGCACAGTTTGTAGAAATATAGGTCAGATAAACGCACTACCAATCATCAGGTATTAACACGGTTAACTAATATAATTATTGATTATCAAATACTTATATCGTGAATTATTCAAGCAATTTACTGTTGATTGATGATCACGGTAATTCCTAAAGTCACCTCACTACGAATTCAAATTTTGGAGCGCCATTGTGTCGGACTCGTTGCTGATTGATCGCTACAGGCAGGCGGTTCAAGAAGATGGGATTGCGGCAGACCCTGGTCAGCAAAAAATTATAGAGCACCTTCAGCGCCTGCTGGACCAGCTGTCGAACACCGGTTCGATTCGTAACAGCAGACTGTTAAAGCGATTATTCCGACCTGACGAAGATTTGATGAAAGGAATTTACATCTGGGGAGGTGTCGGTCGCGGAAAAACTTTCCTGATGGACTTGTTTTTCAGCTCTGCGCCGGTTGACCTGAAAGTGCGTACGCATTTCCACCGCTTCATGCAGTCAGTTCACCACGAAATGAAAGAGCTCAGGGATACGACTGACCCCCTCGAAAAAATTGGTCGGAAGTTCTCGAAACGTTGCAAACTCTTGTGTCTTGATGAGTTTTTTGTCCTCGATATTGGTGATGCCGTAATTCTTTCAGGCCTGCTTCGTTCGCTACTCGAAAATGGCGTCGTGATTGTGGTCACTTCAAATACCAGCCCGGATAATCTTTACCTCGGAGGGATACAAAGAGATCGCTTTATGGCCGCAATTCGGCTGATAAATTCGCAAATGGATGTGGTTCAGATCGATGACGGGACCGACTTCCGTCTACAGACACTGGCTGGAAAAAAACTCTACTACGATTCGCTATCGCCTGAGACGGATGCAGAATTCAAAAGATTATTCACAGAACTAAGCGCTGGCTCGCCCACGCACTCAAATTCACTGGAAGTATTGAAACGGACTATCCAGACCGTAAGTCACTCGGACCACCTTGCCTGGTTTGAATTTTCGGAAATTTGTGATGGTCCGCGTTCTAAAGCCGACTACATTGAAATTGCCAGTCTATACCGAACCGTGATGATCTCCGACATTCCAGAATTGAATTGGGAGTTGGAAAACCAGGCGCGCAGATTTATCGAACTTGTCGATGAGTTCTATGACCGCGGTGTACATCTGATAATCTCAGCTCAATCCTCAATCAATTCACTATATACGGGTAAGCGCTTAGTGAAGGAATTCGAGCGAACCACCAGCAGATTGCATGAAATGCAGACCGATCGATATTTGTCGAGAGAACATTGTGTATCTGCAGCCCAGATGAACTGAAATGTCGGTTGTTCTTTTTGAATTGAAATAACCTCTCCAGACTAATCAAAGGTCTGATTTACTACCTATAATCGATTGACAAGGCACTTGTCGTAGATCAGTAGACATAGTGTTTCACGAATTCAAGTAGGGGACAAAATCATGACTAGGGAGAGATCAGATGATTAAACGAATTCTTACAGTACTGTTTGTATTGTTGTTGCCATTATCAAATGTTGCGCAGGCAAAAGACACTTTGGTAATTGGCGTTACCCAGTTCCCTTCAACATTTCATCCCGGCATTGATTCGATGGTGGCCAAGTACTACGTTTTGAATCTCACCATGCGACCGTTTACAGCCTATGATGCAAATTGGAATCTCATCTGCATGCTGTGCACAGAATTGCCGACCATCGAAAACGGTGGTGCAGTGGAAACAGATCTTGGAGAAGGAAAAGTAGGTGTCGCAGTCACCTACACAATTCAGCCTGAAGCGCGATGGGGTGATGGTGTCCCAATCACTACAAAGGACGTTGAATATACCATCGAAATCGGGAAGCATCCACAAAGTGGCATTCTTGGAGCTGAATTCTATCGACGGGTGCTATCAGTCGACGTCGTCGATGATAAAACATTTACCTTGAATATGGACCGACTGGACTACAAATACAACGAACTTGATCTGTATTTGGTTCCAGAACATATTGATCGCCCCGCATTTGCTGAGCCGGAAGAGTATCGCCATCGTAACTCATACGACACAGACACCTACAATCTTGGACTGTACTTTGGGCCCTACAGAATTGTTAATGTAGAACCTGGTTCACACGTTGAGTATGCGAGAAATGAAACATGGTGGGGACGTCAGCCATACTTTGACAGGATTGTGATACGAACAATTGAAAATACCGCTGCTTTGGAAGCGAATCTTCTGTCAAATTCCATTGATCACATGTCTGGTACGCTTGGAATAACACTCGATCAGGCTCTTACTATGGAAAAGAGACATGGTTCAACCTTTAAATTTCATTATCAACCAGGCTTGATTTACGAACACATCGATCTAAACCAGGATAACCCAATTCTTGCTGATCTGAGAGTGCGGCAGGCGTTGATTCACTCAATCGACCGCCATGCAATCAGCGAACAGTTATTTGAAGGGAAGCAACCCGTCGCCAATTCATTTGTCAGTCCGCTGGATTCGATTTATGACACAACCATTCCAAAATATTCCTATGATCCGGAACTGGCTCGAGAACTATTGGATGAAGCTGGATGGAGCAAAATTGTCGATGGCGTTCGCCACAATGAGAGTGGGGAGCCTCTGACTTTGGAAATTGGGACGACTGCCGGGTCCCGGATTAGAGAGACTGTGCAGCAGGTATTGCAGGCTCAGTGGCGAGAAGTTGGTATCGAAGTCAAAATTCGAAATGAACCTGCGCGCGTGTATTTTGGCGAAACTGTTACTAAACGTCAGTTTTCTGGTATGGCCATGTATGCTTGGATAAGTGACCCTGAAAGTTCGCCGCGAGGTACATTACATTCGACTGAAATTCCGACCGCTGAGAACAACTGGCAGGGAAGCAACTATCCTGGATATAGAAGTGAACAGATGGATGCATTGATTGATAAGGTTGAAGTTACTCTGGACAAAGCTGAACGGCAGGAACTGTGGTCAAAGATTCAACACTTATATGCGACAGACTTGCCCATTATTCCGCTGTATTACCGCTCCAGTCCGTTTGTGTTTCCGAAATGGCTAAAGGGGATTAATCCGACGGGTAACACCTCAACTACGACAATGTGGATTGAAGACTGGCACGTTGCAGAATGATGTCCTATGAACGTAGTTTCAGTCAATAAACATAATTTTCAGCGAAACTGGGTTGTGTATTGGAGATTGGCCATAGAGAAGCAGCGCTTCTAAACGCTGACGTTGTCTTTACCTTTGAGAACCAATCTTGACCTCGCTTCATAAGGTGTTGCAACGTAGTTACCAAGTGAATCGATAATCGTACGAATTTTTGTGACCTGATCAACGTCGGGATTGGCTAACTCGCCTCTTCAACTTTCCTCATAATCGCTGTATGACTTTGATGGGATTTTTTGACAACATTAAAGTGTACTTCGTATATGAACTCAGCCTCATAGTAGGCAGAGTTTTCAGACACTGATCTCAAACAATCGGATAAATTTCTGCTGAAGGAATCGGCCGTCTGATAATTATTGGCATATTTTTGAAGCCTCTTTGCTGGAAGACCTAAACCAATCAATTTGACTCCTATGAAGTTTCAATTACCCACACACCCAATTGTCAGAACACTTTTACTTTCTATTTGGCTACCCATTTCAGTTCTGGTGTTGTTTGTGCTTCGCTTCGGCATCGAATTATGGACCGGTTCTGATGGCTTAGGTTTCCACATCTGCCAAATCGGCACGCTCATTTTTCAAATCGGCCTGCTTTTTTTGGTTGCGTGGCCCAGCGGAATCCCTTTGACGGTTGCACTCCAGAAAACCTTTCGCCGCAACCGCATAACTGCATACATTCTCGGAGTCTTTCTCATCCCCATATCCGCTTTGGCCGCAACCATTGGCGGACTGCTAGGACCCTTGGGAGTATTTGGTTATGTTACTTTCGTGTCAATACCAGCGTGGATTGCGCTTGGAATCTTGTATATCAAGCAAAGACCAAAAATTAGGGGATCAAAAACTTAGCTTCCACATTGGAATTGTTTTCCAATCTCATTAATTCCGAAGGTTGTTCATCTCTTCCCTGATGTTGCTGTTTTACCGATGCGCTGCATTTTCCCTTTAATAGATTTGATTTGCCAACAAAATAGTTGCCAACAAATTTGTTGGAATGAGATCAATGTTGAAAAAAGGTGGAAGCAATTGGGACGAAGGAGAGAAGTTATTCGATAGTGAGACTGAACTCCAGATGTAGCACGGACAGGGTTGGAATAATTTGTAACCACGTCCACCTGCTTAACAACATCCAACTCCCGAAGATGGTGTCGCCCGACAATTTCACTCGCATAGCGACTAGGATTTTTTGCACATCGTGGTAAGTTCTTTTGTGAATTCGCTTGAGCATCGACCAAAATCTCTCGATGCTGTTGTCTCCACCGGAAAAATTACCACTGGAATTCTTGTCCTCGTTGCTCACAGTCAACCAAAACCTTAGTATTCTTAGAGTCGTCGGAATGCACTGCTGATTTCTGCGCCGCACCTTCGCAGAGAAATCCATGCATTTGTTTGCTTATATGAACGATTACTCAGCAGCGCTTCTAGAACTTGACTTTGTCTTTACCTTTGAGCGCTAGTCTTGATCTCGCTTCATCAGGTGTTGCGACGTTGTGACCGAGTGACTCGATAATCGTACGAATTTTCGTGACCTGTGCGGCGTTGGATTTGGCCAACTCGCCTTTTCCAATCCAAAGACTGTCTTCCAAGCCTACGCGAAGATTACCACCCATAGTGGCAGCCTGAGTAGCAAAGGGCATTTGGAATCGGCCAGCAGCCAAAACAGACCATTCGAAGTCATCTCCAAACAGTTTCTGAGCAATCGAGTGCATATGTGTCAAATTATCTGGGTCTGGACCGGCGCCGCCCAAGATTCCAAATATTAGTTGAATGAAAAATGGCGGTTTGATCTTGCCTGTGTCAACGAAATAAGCTAGGTTATAGAGGTGTCCGAGATCATAACATTCAAATTCAAATCGCGTTCCATGCCCTTCGCCTAGTTCGTTCAGCGCGTGTTCAATTGTTTTGAAGGTGTTGGGAAATATGAAGTCTCTTGTCATTTCCAGGAAAGGTTCTTCCCAGTCAAATTTCCAGTCCGTGTACTTCTGTGCCATCGGAAATATACCGAAGTTCAACGATCCCATATTGAGCGATGCCATCTCCGGACTGGCATGTAGCGCCGCAGCGAGACGCTCTTCAATTGTCATGCCAAGACCCCCTCCCGTTGATACATTAACGACCACATCGCTTCGCTCCCTAATGACTGGTAGGAATTGCATAAATGTTTCTGGTCGATAATCCGGGCGACCAACCTCCGGGTCCCTGGCATGAAGGTGAACAATGGCTGCCCCAGCCTGTGCCGCTCCAATGGCTGCATCAGCAATCTGAGCCGGTGTGATTGGCAGATAGGGTGACATTGTTGGGGTATGGATTCCCCCTGTCACTGCGCAGGTAATGATTACACTTTTGTTTGTCAAAACAGGTGTCCAGTAATGAGAGTTGAGTTAGATGTTGAAAAGCGGGTTTTCGACTAACTCACAAGCGCATTTGCTGCACCTGAGCACTCAGACCACCGTCGATGACCCACAACTGTCCGGAAGCATAGCGAGCCTCATCTGACGCCAGCCAGTTAACGAGATTAGCTATATCTTCTGGCTGACCATAAGTTCGCGTCGGATGAATATCCCGAGCAGCTTGTTTTCGATTTTCTGAAGCTGAATTTCCCTCTTCCGAATCTTCACGATTGTCGAAAAAACTGGCTAACATTGGAGTATCTACGTAGCCTGGGCAAATGGCGTTTACTCGAATGCCCTCCGGTCCATGATCGCAGGCCATTGCTCGGGTCAACGCATGAACGGCACCTTTGGTCGCACAGTAAGCCGCTAAATCAGGATCGGCAATAAATCCATCGTAAGAACCAAAATTTACTACGCTGGCACACTTTGAATTTCGGAGCATGGGAAGGGCGTACTTGGATGTCAAAAAGGTACCGGTAACATTGATGGCAAATATCCGATTCCATTCTTCCAGTGAGGTTTCCTCAATAGTTTTTTCAATTTCAATACCTGCTGCGTTGACCAGGATATCAAGCCGCTCCCATTCTTCACTCAATGCCCCAAAGAGCGAAGAAGCATGTTCTTCGCAAGTAACGTCGTATTCCACGAAACGAATACTCTTCTTCGGTGCAATGCGTTGGACTAAATCCGCTGACACCACCATCGCACCTTCGCTTGCAAATCGACTGCAGATTGCCTGGCCGATGCCTCCTTCACCGCCAGTAACTACTGCGGTTTTCCCCTCAAGCATTTGACTCATTTCCAGTTTCTCCAATTTAACGAATTAGATGTTTTCGTAGTCACAGCCAGCTGACTTACTGACTGCTCAATACCTGCTTGCGGCCCTTGAGGAATTCTAAAATTAAAGCATCTCGTTCATTGGCTAGTGAGTCAGTGCTTCGACCCGCCGCTTCGCCATCAATGCCTTTAACTAGCTCTTCAATCGTATTCTGGTCGATTTGTACTTCCCCGAGAGATCCCCACCAACGATGGAAGCTGTCTGAATAGCGCGAACAGAACTCACGCATGCCACCCGAACCCGCACCCAAATGAAACAACATGTGAGGTCCCATTGCAGCCCAACGCAGCCCAGGTCCCGCCCACATTGCTTTATCGACATCTTCAACTGAGGCGACTTCGCTTTGCACCAAATGGATGGCTTCCTTCCACAGCGCGGCTTGCAGACGGTTGGCAACATGGGCCGGTACTTCTTTCCTGATCCGAATAGTGACTTTCCCTACACGCTCGTAAAATTTTTCAGCTACGTCGAGCACACCTTCTGCGGTATGGTCGTTCCCGAGCAACTCTACAAGCGGAATCAAATGAGGCGGGTTAAACGGATGGCCCAAAATAAATCGACTCGGATCTTTCCAACCACACTGCAGTTCTTTTAGCATCAAACCAGAAGCGGATGATGCAACAATTGATCCCTGAGATAATTCAGGTTCAATTTCGCGATACAGAGCGTGCTTGGTCTCAATGCACTCGGGTACGTTCTCTTGAATGAAGTTGGCATCCCGCACGGCATCAGATGCGCTCTTGTGAAAGCTAATACGGCGGCAGTCTCTCGAATCGGTCAAACCCAGTTGCTCAAGAGTCGGCCATGCGTTCCTCACATATGCGTCGACCCTCGCTTCAACGTTATCCGTGATGTCGAAAACCTTTACCCGAAGCCCTGCTGCCAGGTACAAGGCTGTCCAACTCGCACCAATTACCCCTGCACCCAACACAGCAACCGTTTCGAACTGGTTGTCTGTGTCAGAATTCATGCTGTCTTTGCTTGTTCATAAGCTTTAAGCAGAAGGCTGTGGAAATGATGAACGGCATGCTCGCTGAATCCACTGCCTTCGGGGTCCACCAGATAACGACCCTGTTCGAATGCCGGTGTACGCATCCCCCGTTGCACGCTTTCTACAAGCGCGATGTCTTCAGGTTGTAGCACTTCGTCTATAAATCGAATTGCTTCCTCTTCATCATCATTGGGCTGTGAAGTTTCGAGATAAAAGTCGAAAACTTCATAGGTTTCAGTTTCGCTGACCGGATAGAAACGCCAAGCCATGAAATTACCTCGGCCTGGGTATCGCATTAGTGTCATGTTGGGCCAAAGATACCACACCGCATGATCAGTAACGCTTGCGTTGTCGATGTTGTAGGCATTGTTATTGACGCTTTTGGCTTTGGCCATATGGCTAGAGTAGATTTCATGCGTCCTCACTTTGTAAGTTTGCATGTCAATAAGCGAGCAAAAATCGCGGTGCGCAACTGGACAGTGATAACACTCGAGAAAGTTATCCACCACCGCTTTCCAGTTTGCCTGTACTCGATAGGTCAATTGGTGAGCAAAGGTTAGATTGGCAATATCCGGCGCGAAATTTCTGATCTCCTGTTCCAGATTACCGGATTGATCTTTGAGTGAGTGTGCATCGGGGTCAAGATTAACGAAAACAAAGTGGCAGAAGATCTCAAGTCGCACTGATGTAAGACAGATTTTGCCGGCATCAAAGTTCTCCAGATATTCACTCCTTCGAGCTTTGAAAAGCGAGCCGTCCAGTTTATAGGTCCAGGCGTGATAGGGGCAGACAATTCGTTGTGTGGTCCCTTCGCCTTGCAGCAGTTCGTGAGCCCGGTGTTTGCAAACATTGTAGAAAGCTTTGATCTCATCATCTGTTCGAACGGCAAAAATACTTTGGCCTTGAATATCAACGGTGACGAAGTCACCAACTTTACTCAGTTTTTCTTCGTGACAAACAAACTGCCAACTCTTCTGGAAAATCTGCTCCTTTTCGACTTCGAGAAAGTGAGGTTCGGTATAGCAAATTTTGTTGATTGAACTGGAGCGTTGGGGTACCGGATCAAATCCCTTTCTTAGAAAATTGAATTGCTGCTGACTTAGAACTGCATTCATGATTGTTGACTATGGTTCAATTGGTGTGGCGAAAAATCAAATGCACAATATATCGCTGGAATCAATCCCTGTATATGAAAATTGTTTGACAGTGTCGTGTACTTATTTCGACAGACTTTTCTGAATTTCCACTCCAATCTTTTTGTATTGACGAGATGGCGAAAAGGGATGACTCAAACCGCAAACACCTCAAACACGACAACGTAAATTGAAGACTGAAATGTATGGCATTAATTCTCTTTGATCTTATGTCCAGCAGATCAACATCCATTGAACCGAGAATGCCAAAACAGCGATCGATAGCGAGATGACCGGGGGATGATTGACGATGCTAGGCAGACACCTACCGTTTGATCCTCCGACAAATCGCTCTTAATTTCTTTACGGGCTACCTTCAAGTAAACATGGCTCGTTTGCATAAACTCTGACAGATTTCAGAGAGCCAGACACACTGTTTGTTCACATAATTCGATACCAATCTGCGCATTTCGGAATTTCAACTAAATTGGCTATCGGAAATTGTTATAACTCAACTTGAACACACTGATTTAAATTCATGAACCTCTTGAAGGAGAAACACGACATGAAGAAAACACTAATAGCATTAGCATCTGCCTGCCTTGTAACTTTGGTTGGCGGCATCACGCCAGCACAAAGCCAACAGCAGTTCATCAGCATTGGCACGGGCGGCGTAACAGGTGTGTATTATCCAACTGGCGGAGCCATCTGCCGACTTGTAAACAAGGACCGTAAAGAACACGGCATCCGATGTTCTGCGGAATCAACCGGTGGCTCAGTCTACAACATTAATACCATTCGCGCCGGTGAACTTGAGTTTGGTGTCGCGCAATCTGACTGGCAGTATCACGCCTACCACGGCACTTCAAAATTTGAAGATCAAGGGGCGTTTGAAAATCTGCGTGCCATTTTTTCCGTTCATCCGGAACCTGTAACCATCATTGCGCATGATGATTCAGGCATTGAGAACATTACTGACTTCAAAGGTAAGCGGATTAACATCGGTAACCCCGGATCGGGGCAGCGCGGAACTTGGGAAGTCATTGAAGCAGCGTTGGGTTGGGAACGTAGTGATTTGAAGTTGGCTGCCGAGATGAAATCGGCAGAAACCGGCCAAGCAGTTTGCGACGGAAAGATAGACGCATATTTTTGGCTGGTCGGACATCCGTCAGCGTTAACCCAGGAGTCACTTTCTACTTGTGATGCGCACTTGGTTAACGCAACCGGCGACGCAATTGAAAAACTCGTTGCTGATAATTCCTATTATCGAACGGCGACAATTCCAGCTGGTATGTACAACAATGAAAACGACATTCAAACTTTTGGTGTTGGTGCGACTTTCGTGACCAGTGCTGATGTTCCTGCTGATGTTGTTTACATCGTTGTGAAGGCTGTCTTTGATAATTTTGACAATTTCAAGAAGCTGCATCCCGCGTTTGGCAATCTGAAGCCTGAGGAGATGATCTCTGATTCCCTATCTGCACCGCTTCATGAAGGCGCGGAACGATATTACAAGGAAAGAGGTTGGATGTAAAAACAATCTATTTTTGTGAAGTTTGAGGGAGAGTGCACCTCTCCCTCAAACGCCTTCTCGCCTCCCTCCGCCTCTTGCAGGTGCAAAATACGTGAAAGAAGAACAAACACCCGCTAGACCATCAGCCGAAGAACTCTTAGCCAATGTAGATACTGGTTCTAGGACCGCATTCGGTTGGCAGGGAAAAATGATTCTGGTCATTGCCTTCATTTGGGCATTGTTCCAAATCTACATTTCTTCCAACATTCCATTTTTTGTCACTGAAATTACTGGGCTGCCACTGGTAGTCACAAGCGCCAATGCGCGTTTGATTCATCTTGCATTTGCATTTGTTCTGGCGACGATGTCATTTCCCCTGTTGAAGTCCAGTCCGAAAAATCATATCCCTTGGTACGATTGGATACTCATTGCTCTAGGATTGATTTCCACTCTCTATATTGTGGTATTAAGAAATGAAATTGCAGTCCGAGCTGGCTTGCCCACCACTGGTGATCTGATCATTTCATCAATCGGCATGATTGTTTTGGCAATCACTGTATTTCGTGCTTTGGGACTGCCCTTACTGATCGTCGCGTCTGTGTTCGTGTTTTATGTCTTTTTTGGTCATGCTGACTTTCTCCCAGAAACGGTGCAATGGAAAGGTGCGTCCTTTGGTAAAGCCATGTGGCACTATTGGATGCAGAATGAAGGTGTGTTTGGTGTTGCACTGGGGGTTTCTGCATCGCTCATTTTTCTATTTGTCTTATTTGGTTCGATCTTGGAAAAAACCGGCGCCGGAAATTTTTTCATCAAAGTTGCATTCGCGCTCTTGGGACACCTGAGGGGCGGGCCCGCTAAGGCTGCCGTGATGGCATCTGCAATGAGCGGTTTGTACTCCGGTTCCTCTATTGCAAATACGGTTACGACAGGGACTTTTACCATCCCACTGATGAAGCGAACTGGGCTGACTGCCGAAAAGGCTGGGGCGGTTGAAGTCGCTTCTTCCACCAACGGACAGTTAACTCCGCCGGTGATGGGAGCCGCGGCGTTTCTAATTGCTGAATTTACCGGCATCTCTTATACGGACATCATCAAACATGCCTTGGTTCCAGCACTGGTGTCCTATATCGCACTGGTTTACATCGTTCATCTTGAAGCCCTGAAACTGAATCTCAAGGGACTGCCGAAACCACCATCATCGTTGACATTCATGCGCAAAATCATTGGATTCCTGGGCGGATTCATTGGTATTGCGATTCTAGGTCTGATTGTTTATTACGGTATGGGTTGGATCAAGGTTGTTTTCCCGTCCGCTGCATTTACGATCGTTATCATTTTGTGTTCCGGAGTCTACCTCTATCTATTGTGGCTGTCTTCAAAACGACCAGATTTGGTTGTCGATGCACCTGACGCCCCAATTACCGAACTGCCTCGTGCGGGCGAAACAACAATCACCGGACTCTATTACGTTATTCCGATCGTCATTCTGATCTGGTGTATTGTGCTTGAGCGGTTGTCGCCAGCGTTTTCGGCGTTTTGGGCGATGATTGCAATTACTGTCGTCGCGTTGACTCAGCACCCCATCAAGGCGTTCTTCAGAAATACAGGTGATTTCGGTACTGAATTTCGCAAGGGCGTAGTTGAATGGAAGGATGGCATGATTGCCGGGTCATCCAACATGGTTGCAATTGCAGTAGCCACAGGCGCTGCAGGAATAATTGTTGGTACTATTTCTTTGACAGGCGCTCATCAGGTCGTTGGTGAGTTTGTCGAATTTCTCTCAGGTGGAAGCCTGATTGCCATGCTGCTGCTGGTTGCAGTGATGAGCCTGATTCTGGGAATGGGATTACCGACCACTGCAAATTACATTGTAGTGTCGTCACTGATGGCCCCGGTCATTCTGTTGTTAGGCGCACAGAATGGATTGGTTGTCCCAGTGATTGCAGTGCACCTGTTTGTGTTTTACTTCGGAATTCTGGCGGACGATACACCACCGGTTGGGCTAGCGGCCTTTGCTGCTGCAGCCATCTCCAAGGGAGACCCGATCAAGACAGGAATTCAGGGATTTGCATACGATATTCGCACTGCATTACTGCCGTTCCTGTTCATCTTTAATACCGATCTTTTGCTGATCGATGTATCGATTGGCAAGGCGTTTATTGTGTTTGTTGTGGCTGTCATCGCGATGATGCTTTTTGCTTCAGCGACCCAGGGTTTCCTCCTCACGCGTAATCGGCTGTGGGAGTCGGCCGTGCTTTTGCTGGTTGCATTCACACTATTTCGTCCAGGATACTGGCTAGATCAGTTTCACGAACCGTTTGAGAAAGTTGAACCAAGCAAAGTCTACCAGATTGTTGATGACATTCCTCAGGACGGGGTGATGACGATCGTTGTGAGTGGGCCCGATTTTGACTCAGGCGAAATTACCAGTACGACGGTCCTAATTCCGCTTGGTAATCTACCGGAAGCAGAAAAACGGCTAGAGACGGCCGGTTTGACTGTCATCTCAGAAGATGGGCAGATGAGAATTGAAGAACCATTTGTTGGCACCGATCTGTTCATCAAAATAGGTGACTTGTTTGACTACTATGCAGACCAGCCGGTTGTCATTGACCACATTCAACAGCCTGCGGACCGTATGCCAAAAGAGGTGTTTTACATACCTGCAATCGTAGTTCTAGCGGGTATTCTCCTGATTCAAAGACGAAGAAAAAATCGGTTGGAAGCTGCTGCCGCTTGACATCGGTTACCGACCTATTTGTGATATGAATTTAAAGGTCTTTTACCTTGGCGCAGCTTTGCTGGGCACTATCGCACCTTGGTATTTTGTTGGTTCATTTTTCGCTGCCAATGGACTAGATCTGGTTGTTTTTGTTTCTGGAGTCTTCACGAACGGAGCAGCGAGTGGATTCGCAGTCGATGTAATCATTTCATTTGTTGTGTTTCTGGTCTGGTGTTTCTATGATGCTCACCAGCATAAAGTCAGAACCTGGTGGCTCGTGCTCCCGGCAGGTTTCTGCGTTGGCTTGTCGTTAGCACTGCCATTGTATCTGTACCTTAGACACGATCGAGCGACAGGCAACTCACTCTGAATGTGACACGACTACCAATGTGATGTCATATATGAGATGACGTATTAGAATAGAGTCTCTATCCACTGAGGAATTTTTGCTTTTCATATACGGTAGCAATTTTTTGACCGTCCCAAACATAGCACAGATGACGCTCTTGTCGCACGTTGGAAAGCAGCGATGGTCGAAACACAGCAGCACATTCACCACCAATTTTGCGAACGCTATCATAAACAATTCCGTTTGAGCCGGCTTTACGCAGGTTCGTTCCATAGACCTGCGCCGCGGTGTAATCATTTTCGTCATTAATAAGGGGCAACTCCTCTTTCTTACCGCGTAAGTCATGTAGTTCCCCAAACAGATCAATGCAGCAGACTCGCATATCGAGTTCTATGCCAGGCTGATTTGTACTGAGCATGAAGCGTTCACGATGGTAGCAGGTCTCTGCAATTGCGGTTTCGAGACTACCAGCGCAATAAAGCACGCCGAATAGTCCATTAGAAAATCGACTGCCACTTGGGTTTGGGTGTGTGAACGGTGCCATTATCACACTGGTTTCCGGCCCATTCATGCGATCCTGAGGTAATACCAAGTTCAGGTCACCGACCTCCTCGTGGAGTCCTGGATTTGTCAATGCGTCTAATGCAAATACTGCTTCCAGGTCTCTCGAATCGGTAACCCGTTCAAACAGCTGAATGGGTAGAAACCGACTGGGAATGATGCGCCAACTTGGATTCCATGATATGGGAACCACTTGGGAAATCAAGCCCAGCCTCCACGCTCCGCATCAAGATACTGACGCACGATGAACAGGTCTGCCACCCGACCTGACATCATCAAGTCAAGCGCTGATCGCCCGTCAAATAAAGGTGCGGAGTTGGGTCGTTTTATCCATTCATCAGCAAGTTTCTTGTCTGGCAGTAATATCTGAAGAGATTTGTAGATTCCAAGAATATAAGAAATGCGCTCCAGTGTGTCTCTCGACAGGACCACATCAGTATTTTTTTTCCACTTGTAGTATGTTGACCTTGCACTGATCCCGAGTAGAATCATTTGCTCATCATTTGACAAGTTCCAAAGTTGTGCTATTCGAAAAAATGTTCGTAAAGCCGGACCCGACAAACTTTCACGGTCGATGTCCACTTGTATGGATCTTTTTTGATTCATAATGTTAATTTATATATGGACATATCTACTAGATCAGTCCAATTATAGACTCTGCAACACTGATCGGATCTTTCACTCAATTGCGAACTCAGGAACTCAGTCCTACCTGTATCCCTAATCGACAATAGAGGGCAATCGGCAGTGTAATCATTGTGTTAGTTGTGTTTCTGATCTGCGCATTCTGTGGTGCTCACAGGCATAAAATTAGAACCTGTTGGCGCGTGCTTTCGGCAGGCTTTTGCGTTGGTTTCTCATCAGCACTGCCTTTGAACCTGTGCCTTGGACACTGTCGCGCTGCAGGCAGTACAGTCTGAATGTGACACATTTGAAGACTTCATGAGACGGACAGTCTTTTTAAGGACTCTGGTAAACTGACAATCCGTTGGCAACGTCTTTTTTGAACAGGCTGTTTTCTAGTGAATTGAAACGGAACAGTCTCGCCTGGAAGCGAAATTTAATCGAAAGGAAGTTAAGTTGAATCAAGAATTTGGCGGTCAAGGACTTGGCCTTTTTCCAAGTTATCCCCGTGTAGCGGTATTTGATCATCCGACTGAGATTGAGTACATGAAGAACCTGTCCAAGTGGTCAGGCATTTCGCAACTGTACGTTAAACGAGATGACTGCAACAATCTTGCATTCGGTGGAAATAAAGTCAGGCAGGTCGAATACTATTTTGGTGATGCCAAGGCGCAAGGGGCAGATACCGTCATGATTACAGGCGCTGTCCAGTCGAACTTTGTCCGTATCACAGCAGCACTCGCTGCAAAATTAGGGATGAAGTGCCACATTCAACTTGAATCGCGGGTAGCGAATGATTCCTCACACTACCATTCCTCCGGCAACGTATTGTTGGACCGACTGTTCGGTGCAAAGCTGTATTACTATGATGAAGGAGAGGATGAGTTTGGCGCGGATGCGAGGCTACGTGAGATCGCAGAGGATCTTAAGAACTCAGGGCTTAGACCTTACATTATTCCCTTGGCACCTGGACACAAACCACTAGGTGCTTTGGGTTATGTGCGTGCAGCAATTGAACTGAAAGAGCAACTGTCGCAGCGAAATCTGGAGATTGATGAAATTTACGTCGCTTCAGGCAGTGGCAACACTCACGCAGGCTTGCTGTTCGGACTTCAAGCAATAGGAATGCCAGTTAAGGTGGTCGGGGTCTGCGTTCGTCGGGAAAGCAACCTGCAATGGGAGCGGATTAGAGTAAGGTGCCATGAAATAGCAAATTTGCTGCAAGTGAAATCTTCAGTTGAAGATGATGACATCGTTGTTTCAGACGAACATTTTTTTCCGGGATACGGTGAAGCAAATTCTGAGGTGTGGGATGGGATACTTCTCGCCGCACGCAAAGAAGCGTTGATTTTGGACCCAACCTATTCGGGGAAGTCAATGGCTGCCTTGCTGAAGCGTGCCAGATCCGAAAATGCGCCTCGGAATATGCTTTTCATTCATACAGGCGGGACTCCCGGTATATACGGATATCAGGATCAGTTCGAACAGAAATTGTCCGTCTGATGCAGCAAAACCATTGATTTGTTAATAGTCTGCATTCGGATTAACTTGTTTTCGCTCAATACGCGCATCTTCAGTGGTGAGCTACCAATCCACTTTCGCTTCCAATAACTACGGTCGGCTTGCCATGTGGCAACTTTCTGTGCAATATTCTGCACAAAGTCAATTCTACTATTCAGACACTGGCGCACCATGTTCCCAAAACCTCTATCATCCACCAGCAATTACCTCGTAAGTCCTGCCGGATTGGCTTTCACCGAGCGGTCCAATTTTTCGCGATAATTTTCATAATTCATTCCGAAGTGTCCTAATTCAGATCGAATGTGCACTAGGCAGGCTGGAGAGAATTTTCGGCTAGCGAAAATTGAATCAAATATCGTAACACAGCCAAGGATACGCTTGAGTTCACATGCGGCCGCGTCAGTTAGCCCCAGCTAATCGCCAAAATCCGCTGCGAACGAATATTTTTGCAACTGCTACTGAACGAATTATCATACCGAAAAGATTACGAGCTGTTAAGTTGGAGAAATAATTAACGCTAGCTGCGTTCCAGTTTTTTGCTGGCGCGGGGCTCAGCTGCAGAAAACCGACAGTAGGAGGGACGGCATGCCGATAGTCAAAGGCAACCCTATGCAGATTCCCGCAGGGCGAGAGGGCCTTGCGGACTATATCCAGACATTAGACCGCAGTGCGCCGCCTTATTTCGCGGGGCGCAAGCGGTTGCTGTCGGACATTGAGGATGCCTGCATGGCGGTGTGGCGCCGTCATGAAAACAGGCTGGCGCAGATTGAAGGTTCAACTTGGATGATTTACGGTGCGCCCGGAGCGGGCAAGTCATCGGTTCTGAAATATCTGCGGTACGCTTGGCAGCAGGGCGCATTCATGACTTTGGATGCGGCTGGCCGCGAGCGGCCCACACCGACTCCGGCGATGCTGTACTGCGACAGCAGCGAGTTGTATTCACTGGAGGAGTTCTGCGAAAAGTTGGCTGCTTTCGTATCACGAGATCAGGCAAAAAACCTGTTTGCACAAATCAGCAAGACTATGCGCGTCAGCGGCAGCGGGAGTGTGGGAATTGTCAAAGGATCCATTGAACATGAGAGCACAAAACAGCATGATGCCGACAGGGCCAGTCTGTCGGTGCTAGTTAAAGTGCTGTCGCACAGCAAGTGGAAGCGTCCTGTGGTGATCGCCATTGATGAGGCGCAGAATCTACCTGGCGATCCGCGCTCGCCAGAGGGACGATTTCTTCGGGCGATGCAAGAAAACCAGTCCCAACTGCCGGTGATTGTGTTGCTGGCGGGGCTGTCGGACACGAAGATGCGGGTCAGGGAACTGGGACTGTCTCGGCTTTCGAAAAACAGAGTCTGTTCACTGAATGGTTTGGATGCGGCTGAGGTGGCGGAGCTGAAGGCTGGTTTCTGTACCCATTTTGAGATTGATCTGGGCAGACATTCCGATGAGTTCGATGCGCTGTTGCAGCGGACGGACGGGTGGGCGGCACACCTGCAGAACTGTCTACAGGCGTTCAGTGAAGTGTATCTGGAGACGCAGTGCGAGATTGAGGCGGTGGACTTTGCCAAAGTTGAACAGCTGAGTCTGGCAACGCGCATGGAGTACTATCACGCTCGCAGAAGCAATGCAATGAAAGACTCTCTGGGACTGTTGGGTATGCTGATGGAGCAACTGACGGGAAGTGAGGAGCGAGGAAAAATTGTGAGTATGATTCGACGAATATCAGATGGCAATGTTGACAGCCCGGAACTCTTTATGCGATTGCCGCGCGGTATGAGTGAGGATGATTACTATAACGACCTGATTCACAGTGGTGCACTGCAGGAGCGCAATGACGGAAAAGTGGTGTGTCCGATTCCGAGTTTTCGCCAGTATCTGATCGAGGTGTTCAGACAGGTCGAAGGCGATGGTTCAGCGGATGGTGCAGGACAATCACTGCGAGATGTGCCGCCGCAACTTCATTACGGTTTCACTTGGGATGCGATTCAGCGCATTGAAGCAGCGCATGAGATTCTGCCGGCGCCTTGAACTGGCATCTGGTTCGTTTTGCCTCTATGCTGTTAAACGCGAGCCGCCGTCAAAACGGGTGGTGACGCTTCATAAAAGGGGTGTTCGTCGGTTTTGTAAACATAAAGATGGGAGTTTGTTCGGACGGTATGCGCGTTCCGTCTCACTAAAATGGGATCAATAGGACGCGGCGATTCATCTTGATGACCTCTTTAGTCCTTGTATGTCATGAATCTAGATGAGTGAATCTGGTTTCGCAGAATCGCTTTTCCGAAATATCACTCTAAGCCCAAGAATCTCCATGGCGATCAGTATCGCTCCGACAGTAATTGCGGAGTCTGCAACATTGAAGGCGCTATAGTGCCATCCTGCGTAATGAAAATCCAGAAAGTCTATCACGTGACCGTGAACCAGTCGGTCAATCATATTCCCGATCGCCCCACCAATGATCAGCCAGATTGCCGTCGCAGTCTGACTTCGTGGGGGACATAGAGTTCGCAGTGCAATCAACAGCACGAGAAGAATAACGAAGTTGGCAATCAGGAAAAACAGATTCACGTCAAAGTTGGAATTGGCTAGAAATCCAAAGGCAGCGCCTTTGTTGTAGACCAACACCAAATTGAAAAAACTGGTGACCGCAGTAGAACTATAGGGTTCCAGGTTAGATAGGATAGCCCATTTCGTGATCTGATCAACGATTACGATGAGCAATGCGATGCCACAGTGAATCTGAACAATTCGTTCGCTAAATTTGAATGGTTCGCCTTTCACCACTGTAGATATTTCAATTTACGAAAGACTTGGTTCTACCATCCCGTACTGTCAGGCAAATTCCCTTACCTCTCCGGAGCCTTCTATATTCTCAACACATCGAAGGCAAATCTCAGGATGAGCCGGATTTGATCCCACATCGGCTGTCTGATGCCAGCAGCGAATACACTTTTGATGTTCAGATTTTTCGACTCGAACCACGATTTTGTCGGATTCCTTGTCGTTATCGTCCGGATTTTCAATCAGTGGTTCCAATTTCGCGCTTGACGTAATCGTCAAAAACTTAAGCTCATCACCTAGCCTTTCAAGCATATTGCGCGTAGAATCGGTACTGAAAATGATGACGTCCGCGTCAAGAGACGAACCTACGACGCCATCATTACGTTGATTTTCAATCTCACGGTTGACACTTTCTCTAACCGCGATGACCCGAGACCAGAACTCAGAATCAACTGCATCATCTTCAGAGCACTCAGTTGGCCAGCCTTCGTACCATGTTGCCAATAAAACTGATTCTTCAACTCTCCCAGGTACGTACTTCCAAATTTCCTCAGCAGTAAAACTCAATACTGGTGTAAGCCAGCGAACCAGCGCATTGAGGATGTGGAAAATCGCAGTTTGTGCAGACCGACGTCCACGGCTCGCTTGCTGCATCGTGTACAACCGGTCTTTGATCACATCCAGGTAAAAACCACCCATTTCAACAATACAGAAGCGATGAATTCTCTGGCAAATCAAGTGAAATCGATATTCGTCGTAGGCCTTGACAATATCCGCGTCCAACTGTTTCGCTGTATGGACTGCCCACTGGTCCAGTTCAAGCATATCCTTCCACGGCAAACAGTCAGTCGGTTCAAATTCGTATAAATTTCCAACCAGGAATCGGGCGGTGTTTCTTATGCGACGATAGGAGTCCGTCGTGCGAGTCAGAATCTCATCCGAAATTCCCATCTCTGCTTCATACTCGGTTGATGCCACCCAAAGTCGCAAGACATCAGCGCCTAGCGTATCAATAATTTCCTGTGGCCCAATGACATTTCCGACTGACTTGGACATTTTGCGCCCTTCGCCATCCACTGTGAATCCATGGGTTAACACCGACCGATACGGCGCGTTGCCGGTCACTGCGGTACTGACTAAGAGGCTCGACTGAAACCAGCCTCGATGCTGGTCTGAACCCTCCAGGTACATTCCTGCAGGATTGGTCATGTCACCGCGATGATTCAAGACGCTGTAGTGCGTTGCACCAGAATCAAACCAGACATCCAGCACATCAGTGATTTTCTGGTAGTCTTCACTATCGGCACCAATGAACTCCGACGAGTCGGTGTCAAACCACGCATCAATTCCGCCTTGTTCAATTTTTTTCGCAACTTTTTCGAAAATACCCAAGGTGTCCGGATGCAATTCGCCTGTCTCTTTATGTGTAAACATGGCAATCGGTGTACCCCATACCCGCTGACGGGACAGGCACCAGTCGGGTCGATTCCGCACCATGCCATCAATTCGGGCTTCACCCCAGTCTGGGACCCACTGAACTGATTTGATTACGTCCAGTGCACGATCGCGCAGCCCTGTCCGGTCCATGCTGATAAACCATTGAGGGGTGGCACGGTAAAGTATTGGTGACTTATGTCGCCAGCAATGAGCGTAGCTGTGTTCAAGGACGTCGCTAGCAACTAGATCACCGCGCGACGATAAAATTTCGATCAGAATCTTTCCGCCTTCATCAACGGATTTACCCCCAACATGTGGTACATCAGGCAGAAAGTGCCCTGTCGGACCGACTGGGTTGTAAATTTCCAGATTGTGTTCTTTTCCGAGTGCGAAGTCTTCATGTCCATGACCTGGAGCGGTATGTACAAGCCCGGTTCCTGCGTCGAGTGTGACATGTTCACTTGGAATCATGGGTACATATCGGCTATGTTTTTCAATTGGGTGGCCAAATTGCAGGCCCAAAAGTTCCCGACCTTCTATTTCAGCGACCACTTCGTAGCTGCTGGTCCCATACCGTTCAAAGCAGGACTCAGCCATTTGTGATGCAATGATCAGGTACTCGAATCCACCTCCAGTCGCGGTTGACTTGATTAGACTGTACTCAAAGGCCGCGTGAACTGAGACAGCTCGGTTAGCCGGCAAAGTCCAGGGCGTTGTCGTCCAGATCACACAACTGACCGGTGCATCGCTTATCGCGTCTTCGACTCCGAATACGTCAAGGACAGCCTGCCGGTCAGCAGCTTCCATACGAACATCAACTGTGGTTGAGGTTTTGTCAAAATACTCAACCTCCGCTTCAGCTAACGCCGATGCGCAGTCTGCACACCAGTAGACGGTCATCAGATCGTGCATCATGTGGCCGTTTTCCAGAATCCGCGCAAGTGCTCGAACTGTGTCGGCTTCAGTTCTGAAGTTCATGGTGAGGTAAGGATTAAACCAATCTCCGATCACACCCATGCGAATGAATCCCTGGCGCTGAATATCAATCTGCTCCGTTGCAAAGGCACGACAGGCTTTACGAAATGCAGCCGGGTCCTTTCGATAGGCTTCCCTTCCCAGCGTCTTTTCCACTTCATGTTCAATCGGGAGCCCGTGACAGTCCCAGCCGGGTACATAAGGTGAATCGTAGCCAGCCATCGTTTTGGACTTGACGATAACATCCTTCAGGATTTTGTTAACAGCGTGCCCGATGTGGAGTGCTCCGTTAGCGTAGGGAGGGCCATCGTGCAGTACCCACCTTTCCTTCCCTTCACCGATTTCTCGAAGTTTCTGATAAATATTGATCTCATCCCAAAATGCAAGAATGTCGGGTTCGCGCTTCGCCAGATTGGCCCGCATGGGAAATTTAGTTTTTGGAAGATTGATTGTGTGCTTGTAATTGGTCATGGAATCAAATCGCGAAATAACCGTTAATTCAAAAGCGAGGAAGTAAGGTTGTGCATTCAGTCAGCTATCCTGACTGATAGTGGCCTGATTCGGCGGCTAAACCGAATATTTTAATCTGAAATATTGAGGTGGACGGGTGTTGAATTACGACGCAATCCGAGAGTGCTTCTGACCAAAGTACTCGCGAGTCCGCGTAATGTCCTGCTGAATTTGTTCACACATTGTTTCGATTGAGGCGAACTTAACCTCGTCTCGCAGTTTCTTCAGAAATCGGACTCGAATATGTTCATCATAGATATCGTCATCAAAATCAAGCAAATGAACTTCCAGAACAGGTTTCGTTCCACCAACAGTCGGTCGCGTTCCAAGGCTTGCCACTGCGGGTAAGGACGCATTGCCAGGCAAGTCTGCCTCCACGACAAATACGCCAGTTAACGCGGGTTTTGGTACTTTAACCTGAACGTTGGCTGTTGCGAATCCCCAATTCTTGGCATTTCCATCACCGCGTATGATGTTTCCAGACATTGAAAATTCCCGACCCAGTAGACGGTTGGCTCTGGCGACATCTCCAGCAGCCAAACATTCTCGAATACGCGTACTGCTCACCCTTTCACCACCCATTTCAAGCGTTTCAGTTTTTGCGACTTCGATGCCATATCGTTGACAGATTGAACGAAGCATCTGAAAGTTCCCACGGCGGTTTCTACCGAATCGAAAATCATCGCCAACAACCACATACTGCACTTTTAGTTTTTCGATCAGCAGGTTCTCAATAAACTCTTCCGGTTCCGTATTTGCCAATTCGTGATTGAACTCAAGACAACAAAAGATGTCAACATCCAGGCCCTGCATCGCTTCACACTTTTCCTGCGTAGTCATCAGTCGTGGTGGTGCCGCATCTGGAACAAAAAATTCCATCGGATGAGGGTCGAAGCTGACGATTGCGACGGGCAGATTCAATTCTCGGCCGCGTTCGACTAAAGAGCGGATGACTTTCCTATGACCTGGGTGAAGACCGTCATAGTTTCCAACGGATGCCACACAACCGCGATGATCGGCTGCAATATTCTCCGCGCCGCGCACGTATTCCATGAAATTAGTCCAAGGTATCAGGACAGGCGGTGTGGAGTCTGCATCTTTGTTGCTTTGCTTGCAATACTCGGTTCCGCTTCGACGTCCGCCCAGTCCGGATGCATTTCTTCGATCACTTCTGCGATTGGTCTTCGCTCAACAAAGCCGCCGTTATACGAGTGGTAGTGATTGATGGTGAGTTCTGGGTACTTCCAACAAAAATAGCCATCACCAGAATCAAAATCCAACAGCCAAAGGCCTCGAACAATCAGTCCAAGTCTATGCATTTTGGAAATCCATGCTCGTACGATGGCTTCATAATCCTGTTCAACGGACGCGATACGGGGGTCGCTCGGCAGCAGGTGATGAAGTCGTGCTTTCACCTCTTCAAGCTCCTGGTGAGCTTTGGCGGTGATCGGTTTGATCAATTTCAGTGTCTCTCTCGCTTCGCTCAGCGTGAAACACCGCGGTGCGTCAGAAAAGCCAATTTGTATGATGTTGTTGTTGGATTGGGTCATCGCGAAATTAACTGTCTAGGCCGAATTCCTGATACCAACAAACAGGCACTGTAGATGACAGCACCTGCCAGAATGTAGCCCAACAGCAAGAAAATTCTCACCAAAATACTGTTTTCAATCCACATTTCTAATGGTGAAACAAGAAATTCAGCCAGTACATACCACATTATAAGTGTCGCTGCTACCACTCTGATCAAAAAGGGTAGCCAGCCTGGTCGAAAGATAAATACACGGTCTTTGATCAGCCAAAAAAGCAAAAGCCCGGCATTGACAAAGGCAGCCAAAGATGTTGCCGCCGCGAGTCCGACATGCTGAAATGGAAACACCAGGACAATCGCAGCGATCGCATTCACCACCATGGCGATGGCGCCAGCTTTTACCGGTCGTTTAGTATCGTCGCGGGAAAAGAATCCTGGAGACAGCACTCGAACGCTCACCAGTGCAGTGAGGCCAATGGAAAACGCCACGAGCGCCCGGGCTGACATAGTAACGTCGGTTAGTGTAAAGGCACCGTGGTAGAAGAGTGTTGCCACCAGTGTTTCTGACAGGACGATCAGTCCAGCCGTTGCAGGCAACGAGATCAGTAGACACCAGCGCATTCCCCAGTCTAGCAGTCGTGAAAATTCATCCAGGGATTCAAGAGCATGTTCTTTTGAAAGTCGCGGCAGGAGAACTGAGCCCAGCGCAACGCCAAAGACACCGAGTGGAAACTCCATCAACCGATCGGAATAATAGAGCCAGGACACACTTCCAGTTACCAGAAATGAGGCAATCAGCGTGTTAATCATCAGGTTAATTTGTGCGATCGACGCACCGAACACTGCAGGCAGCATCAGCCGATAGACTTTATTTGCCGCTTCTTCCGCCTCACCCTTTTGCTTTCGCTTAAGTTTTGGACGAGGGAGTGCCTCCACCTTCTTGAGTGAAGGCAGCTGAAATGCGAGTTGAACGATTCCGGCAATAAAGACGCCAATAGACACAGCAATCGCGACATTCCCAGTCAGATCTGTAATCCATAGAGCAGCTGCAATCAGGCAGATATTCAGCAAGATCGGGGTTGCAGCTGGTAGTGCAAACCGTCCATGAGTATTCAGGATTGCTGCACTTAAGGCAACCAGACAAACAAAGAGCGCATAAGGAAAGGTGATTCTGAGACACTCGACTGTCAGTTGAAATTTGTCTGCATCCGCGCGAAAGCCAGGTGCGAGTGCAGTGACGATAACTGGCGACAGAATAATGCCAGCTATCGTCAGAATGACGAGAGCCAAAGTCAAGCGGCCACTGACGATATCGACAAAGCCCCGTACTTCCTGAGCACTAGACGAGACTCGTTGCTGGGTATAGACCGGCACAAATGCCGCGGACAAGGCGCCTTCACCAAAAATTCGACGAAAGAAGTTGGGGATACGGAAGGCGACAAAAAACGCATCAGCAACCAGTGTGCTACCCATGAGCTGTGCAAAAAGAATGTCTCGAACCAGCCCTGTGATTCGGGAAAGTACCGTCATCGAACCGAATGTGGCTGTGGATCGCAGCAGAACTTTGGTGCCGCGTGCTGTGAGTGGCTGCTTTGGGTCTGGTTGATCAGTCATGGTCGGTGCCAGTGTGCTTTGAAACCTGTTCCAGAAATTCACGCTGGCCGCCGTAGCTCGGATGACGAACCGGCAGCACTTGCCGCTTGCCAGATACCTTAAGTGCAATGTGTGTTGCTTCTTTTCCGATAGGATGTAGTTTGCGTGGTTGTAGCAGATCGATTAGTTCAACCAGCAGTTCAGTGCCAATGTTCCGCTCTACGGCATTATGTGATCGGTTGGAAAGAGGGCGCTCTGCCACAAAAGGATGAAACGGAAAAACGTTCCAAAGAAAAACTGATGTATGGACTCTACTCAGCGCCTGCCAAAGAACAGTTGCGCTTCGTTCGGCAACTTCGTCACCATGCGTTGATCGCCGCAACTCAACGCCCCAACGGTTGGCATGTGTCTTAAGATGTCGATCATCGGTAAAAGCCAGGCCGGTTCTACGACCGCCGCGGTAGCCAAGATCGCGTCCTATCCATAGGGAGTCAAGTTTCGCGGCATCCGCTTTCTCAAGTACTTTTCGCAGCGCTTCAGAACGAATCTTTGGTGCATTTTTCAGATCGAAAATTGAACAACGCTCCGAGTAAGGATTGAACACACAATCGATTTTGATTGCGTGCAGTTGATCGATGAATTGACTGGTGTTCACGTGCTCAGAGACTCATTTTTGACAAATTCCTGCAAATGACGCGATAATATGGGAAGTCGATCGACTAATCTGCCAAAATCTTGGCAATTCCTATTGACATTGAACGCCAAAAGTAGCATATTTTGCGCTTTAATTTGATATCCAACTTTCAGACAAGGAATATATAACGTTGGCTAACTCTCCTCAAGCTCGCAAAAGAGCCAGACAGAACGTAAAACGCCGCGCGCGTAACATGAGTGAACGCGCATCAGTGCGCACCTATATCAAGAAATTTTACAGTGCGCTGGAATCCAATGATCTTGAAGCGTCGCAGGAATCATATCGTGTTGCCTGTTCGAAAATCGATCGAAGTGTGCGCAAGGGTCTGCAACACAAGAACAAGGCGGCAAGGCTTAAGAGGCGAATGAACGCCAGAATGAAAGCGCTCGCGGCAGACGGTTCGTCCTAGGGGCCGTAAATAACCCTTGGCAGCCACAGCACCAGCTGTGGGAAGGTGATGATCAGGGCTAGTCCGAAGAGTTGCAGTACCATAAACTGCATCATGCCGAAATAAATGTCCTTAAGGTCCCATTCAGGGACTACCCCCTTGAGGAAATACGCGGATAACGCAACCGGTGGCGATAGCCATGCGGTTTGCAGATTGACTGCGACCAGAATCGCAAACCAGGTCAGGTTGAACTGCAGTTGATCAATCAGCGGAATCAGGATCGGGACAATGATTAGAACGATTGGTACCCACTCCAGTGGCCAACCGAGCAGAAATATCAGTGCCATCACCATGAGCAGCACGACATAGCGGTTGACTTCCAAATCAAGCAGAAACTCGGTCAACATGGTCGGTGTGCCCAGTCGTGAAAAGACAGCGCCGAAGAAATTTGATGCGGCGACCAACACCATGATCAGGGCTGTAATTTCAAGAGTCTTGATCAGTGCATTAAACAGGCGTTCCCAATTCAGCTTGCGATAGGCGGCCGAAAGAAGCAGCGCACCAACCGCACCACAAGCGGCACCTTCTGTAGGTGTGGCCAGTCCAAACATAATGCTGCCGAGCGCTGAAAACACCAGTGCAGAAGGTGGAATCAGGCCGAGCAGAAATTCTCTCCAAACCTCCGCCATGTTCTTCGGTCGTTCTGATTCCGGCAACACCGGACCCAAACTCGGGTTTAACCAACAGCGTATCAGCGAATATGCGGTGTAGATCAATGCCAGCATAATGCCCGGAATGACGGCAGCTGAAAAAAGATCGGTCACCGGAATCTCCATTACCGGCCCCATGACGACCAGCATGATGCTTGGTGGAATCAGGATGCCCAGCGTACCACCGGCGGTGATTGTTCCGGATGCCAGTCGAACATCATAGTTGGATCGATTCATGGTCTTGGCGGCCATGATGCCGAGAATGGTTACCGAGGCACCAACGATACCCGTTGCGGCCGCAAAAATTGTTGATACAAACAGCACTGCGACGAACAGCGAGCCGCGCACGCGTGACAGCATCAACTGTACAGACGAGAACAGGCGTTCCATTAAGCCAGCCTGTTCCATCATGATGCCCATAAATATGAACAGCGGTACAGCCGCGAGCGTTTGCTCCATCATTACGGAGTAGAACTGGAAGGTCATCAGATAAAAGACGACTTGTCCGAATCCTATGTAGCCGAACACAAATCCGAGAAAAATCAGAGTAAATGAGATCGGAAAGCCGACAAAGATTGCCAGCAGCATTACGCCAATCAGTAGGAGACCGAGAATTTCTGGTGCCATCAGACTGGCCAGCGTCCGCGGGTGGCCGCGTAAATACTCTTCAGCAATTCAGACACGCCTTGAAGGAGAAGAAAGGCGACACCGACTGGGAGAGCAGATTTGATCGGTGCAACATACGGCATCCAGGCTGTGTCCATACCTTTTTCGAGTCGTACCCATGACACCCCGGCAAAATCCATTGCGGTCCACAGGAAGACCAGCATGCCAGGAAAGTAGAACAGTATGTATAGCGCGGCATCAACCGTTCCCTGGACTTTGACAGGAAAGTTACGGTAGATGAAATCAGCGCGAATATGAACACCTTTTGATAACGCGTACCCGGCACCAAGCATAAATAACGCGCCAGACATCATGCGACTCAGATCGTAGGCCCACATGGTTGGCGCGACAAACACATACCGCATGAAGACTTCGTAGACCATGACTGAGAACAGCGGAAGCGTAAGGAAACAGACGATTCGCCCGATCCAAAGACTCGTGGTATCGATCCAGCGAATTAAAAACGCCATCCACGGCGGCATATCGTCTGGTAGCTTGGATAGATCTCCCGAGCGACGCTCGGCGATTAACTCATCTGTTATATCGGTAATTTCCGGTGCTTCTTCTGTCATCGGTCAATTGTTTACCGTCTCCAATATTGAGGAACAATTCGCATATTTTTTCAAAGTTCAATATGCACATACTTGTACTTTTCAGATAGCGATTGCTAGATTCTAACAGATTGATTGCACAAGATTGTGCTCGCTTTCAATTTTTTTCTCGAAAGTTCGGTCGAAACATTCAAGTGCTTATCGCATCGTGACAAACTCTTCTGAAACAGTGGGGTGAATGGCCACCGTATTGTCGAAATCGCGTTTTCGCGCACCCATTTTCACTGCCACAGAAAATCCTTGAATGATTTCGTCCGCAAAGTCGCCAACGATGTGACAACCAATTACCTTCTCGTCCTCGCCGATGGTGATTAACTTCATCAGAGTGGGTGATGTTCGTGAGGTGATCTGGTAGTACATATTCTTGAACGAACTGGTGTAGATTTTGATGTCATCGCCAAACTTCTCCCGAGCTGCCGCTTCACTGAGTCCAATCGTACCGATCGGTGGATGGCTGAAAATGACCGATGGAATATTTTCATACTCCAGGTGAGCTCCACTGTGTCCGCCGAATATTCGGTCGGAAAGTTTTCGCCCTGCCGCGATGGCAACTGGAGTCAGGGCAACTCGCCCGGTAACGTCACCGACGGCAAGAATAGTTTTAGTCGAAGTGACCTGGTACTTATCGGTAACGACAAAGCCTCTGGAGTCGAGTTCAACCCCCGCCACTTCCACATTCAATCCTTTGGTGTTGGGTTTTCGACCGATTGCGAAAATGAACTCGTCAACGTCATCAATGGCCGGTGCATTGTTCAGTTCAATACGCAGTTTTGAGCCTTGTCTGGTGATCTCAGTGGCTGAGTTTTGCAATATGAACTGTACACCGCTACGCTTCATTTCTGACATCACGACCTCTGTGATGGACGAATCAAATCCGCGTAGCAATTGATCCTTTCTAAGTACCATGATCACTTCGCTACCCAGCCCGTGCAGCATACCGGCAAATTCAGTGGCGATGTATCCTGCTCCGGTGATCACCACCTTTTCTGGCAAGCGTTCCATCTCGAAGAAACCGTCGCTGGTGATCGCAAACTCTGCACCCGGAATCTGCGGTACAACCGGCTCACTACCGGTTGCAATCAGAATGTAAGAGGCTCTAAAGACTTTTTCACCGACTCGAACCGTGTCGGATGATTCGAAACGCGCCTGTCCACTGAGATAAGTAACGCTGGCTCTTTCAAGATTGGTCTCATAGATTCCGTTCAGCCTGGTGATGTATGAATCTCGAGCGCTTTTGATTTTGCTCCATTCAAATCCCTTGCAGTCAACATTAAAGCCATAGTCGGGTGCATCATGCAGTACTTCAGCGATTCGTGAAGTCGTCCACATGACTTTCTTTGGAACGCAACCTACATTGACACAAGTGCCGCCTAGCTTGTGACTCTCGATAACTGCGCTTTTAGCACCATACTCGCTCGCTCGACGGGCAGCAGCTAAACCGCCACTACCTCCGCCAATGACAATTAAGTCAAAATCCATATTCGTTTCTCTCCAGAAGTATTGTGTTGAGTTTGTAGCCGTTGCAAATGTTATTGCAATTTCACTACGCTTCGGCTTCAATCAACAGTTGGGCGTTTCCGCCGGCCGCGGTGGTGTCGATGCAAAGCGTTTTTTCTGCAATAAAGCTCCAAGGTGTCCAGACATCCGTGATGAACTGCACGATAGGACCGTCGGAGCGGGCCAGTTCTTGTCGCAATGTGACTGCCAGATTGCGGTCCAAGCGTTCAAACGTGACACCTGCGAGAGATTCACACGATGCAAGACTTGCAGCATTGGGTACCAGTTTGCTGGCAATCAAAGGCATTTTGGCGCGAATCAGCGCATCGGTAAGTCTGGAGTTGACTCCAACTGCGAGCACTGCGTTTCCACTTAGCAGTGCCTGAAGGACATGTACTGAGGAACCGATACAGACAAAAACACCTTTTGCCTGAAAGTAAAGACGATTGCTTTCACCGGTTGGTGCGTCTAAATCAATCGGTGACTTTAGAAATTCAATTGCACTGTGGAGCGTCGATTTTAGTTTCGGGTCAACTTCAACTGTAGCGTTGAATATCGCTGCCCGGTCAGTGAGTTCAGCCCAGGCTTTCTGTGCTCTACTTAGTTTAAAAAGCTCCTTGCGTACATCACCTCGCTGATAATTACTGTCGCTGAAAACCTCGGCTGACGAATCACGAAACTCACATAAATTTGGAACGTAGTTAGGGCCGCCCGCCTTGGGTCCAGTCCCTGAAAGGCCTCTGCCTCCAAACGGTTGACATCCGACAATTGCACCGATCTGATTCCGGTTAACATAAATGTTGCCGGCATTCACAGATTCGGTCATTTGCTGAACCCGCTGATCGATTCGCGAATGAAGCCCGAACGTGAGCCCATATCTGGACCGGTTAATCGACTGTATCACCGCGGGTAGTTCATGTGCACGATAACTTGAGAAATGCAGCACCGGTCCGAATATTTCACCTTCCAGCTCTTCAATTCCTGACACTTCAAATACACTCGGTGACACAAAATGCCCGCCTAGGCCATCCGGTACAGGTGCTTGGTGACGAAGCAGTCCCTTTGCTTCCATTCGATTAATGTATGCATCAATGTTTTGCTTTGCTTCAACGTCAATAACTGGTCCAACATCTGTTTCGATGTTCCAGGGATCACCGACGACGAGTGTATCCATCGCGCCGAATAGCATGTCACAGATTCTCGTTTTCATGTCTTCCTGGACATACAGCATGCGCAATGCTGAACAACGTTGCCCCGCGCTCTGAAAAGCCGATACGATGATGTCCCGAACAGCCTGTTCTGGAAGCGCGGTGGAGTCAATGATCATCGCATTAAGGCCGCCGGTCTCGGCAACCAGTTTGCCCAATGGATTTCCATTTTCTGCCATGGTGCGATGAATTATTTGAGCGACTTCGGATGAACCGGTGAAATTCACTCCAGCGATTCTTGGATCTGACACTAGGTGGGGACCAACGGTTTCGCCGGTTCCATATACAGCAACACATGCTTCCTTTGGAACGCCCGCCTGATACATCAAATCGATTGCCCTCGAAGCGATCAGTGGAGATTGTTCCGCCGGTTTGGCAATGACTGAGTTTCCGGCAGCTAACGCACCGGTAATTTGGCCAGTAAAGATTGCGAGTGGAAAATTCCATGGGGAAATGCACAAAATGACACCACGAGGTTTATTGTTTTGTGGTAGCGTTGCTAAACGGGTTGCCTCATTGGCGTAGTAGCGACAGAAATCGACCGCTTCTCTCACTTCAGACACTGCATCTGGAATCGACTTTCCGGTTTCTCTGACCATCAAGGCGATCAATTCGACATGGTTTGCTTCATATTCTTTGGCAATTCGCAGCAAAATTGTCGAGCGCTCCTCCGCAGATTTGTTCTGCCATGTATTCGAGGCACGATAAGCATCAGAGATCACTTGCGTTATGACAGCCGGGTTCGAGTGAAGTACCCTTCCAACCGGTCTATCGGGATACACAGGGTTGAATCGTGTTTCCAACTGACGCTTGCTTACCTTTACGACATCAGTTGTTATCGCGGTCCATTCGCGATTTGAATACTCATCCATCGCATTTTTGAGTTGAAGCCAATCTGGGTCACTTTCCAAATCCAGGCCGTTGGAATTTTGACGTGATTCACTATATATTCCGCTCGGCTGAGGAATGCTGGGGTTTCGAATCTGATGATTGAGGCTTTTTGTCTGCTCGATAGGATCTGAAACAATATGGCTCACGGGGACGCGCCGGTCCATCAATTGATTGACAAATGAACTGTTCGCGCCATTTTCCAGAATTCGTCTGACAAGGTAGGCGAGCAGGTCTTCGTGTGCACCAACAGGTGCATAGATCCGGCACCGGTAGCCGAAAGTAGTTTTGGCAAATTGGTGGACCTCTTCACCCATGCCGTGCAGCCTTTGAAATTCAAAGTCACTTGAATCTGACGCCAATTCCAGAACGGAACGGATCGTGTGAATGTTGTGAGTGGCGAACTGTGGATAGATATGGTCGTTCAGTTCAAATAGACGTTGTGCACAGGCAAGATAGGAAAGGTCGGTTGAACTTTTGCGGGTGAATACCGGATAGGTTGAAAGTCCCAAAACTTGTGCACGCTTGATTTCAGTGTCCCAGTACGCTCCCTTGACCAGGCGGAGCATTAACTTCCGATCAAGTTTTCTTGCCAATGTGTGCAGCCACTCGATTACGGGCAGTGCGCGTTGGCCGTAAGCTTGTACTACAACTCCGAACCCCTCCCAGTTTTCAAACTGGGGCTTTCTCAAGACATGTTCAATGATGTCAAGCGACAGATCAAGCTTGTCGGATTCTTCAGCGTCGATGTTGAAACCCATATTTGACTGCATGGCAAGCGTCGCCAACTCCAGGGTTGAATCAACGAGTTCGTCCAGATTTAGTGTGCGGTGCGTAGCCTGGTAGCGGGGATGTATAGCAGAGAGTTTTACTGAGATTCCAGGGTTGTCCCTCACATCATCTGAGTGGCAATGGTCGGCGAGGAATTTGATCGCACTGGCATAGGCGTCCTTGTAGCGTCTCGCATCACTCCAGGTCAGTGCTGACTCTCCGAGCATGTCGTAGGAATACCGGTAACCCTGTTCGACGAATTCTTGACCACGCAGTTCGGCAGACTCAATATCAGATCCGAGAATGTATTGATCTGCGATTAATTTGATGGCCTTAGCTACCGCGAGGCGGACAACGGGTTCTCCAAGCCGTTTGACAACCTGTCGCATGACGTTGGCGACATCGTCGGTTTTGTCGCTCTTCAGAATTTTTCCGGTGAGCATCAGCGCCCAGGTTGAGGCATTGACCAGAGAGGATGAGGAATTTCCAAGATGCCTGCCCCAGTCAGCAGGCGCCAACTTGTCACTGATGAGTGTGTCGACCGTGTCTACATCAGGTACCCGCAATAGTGCTTCGGCCAGGCACATCAACGCGATACCCTCTTCAGACGTTAGACCGTATTCCACCAAAAAGGGGGACATTAATCCAGAGGGTGGGTTTTTGCGGACCTCGCGGGCGATGTGTATTGCATCATTCTTGATGCGGTTTCGCGAATTTTCCTCAAGGCGGATATCGCTGAGAAGTGAATTCACAACTTCTGTTTCTGACGCAAATTGATGCGACCAGATTTTTTCCCTGCAATCTTGAAGTTTTGAATGCACTTTCATACCCTGTGCAATCAGGGGATTTCAGGAATTAAATCGAACTCGAAGAATTTCACCGTCTTGAGGTAAATATGTTTTTCCTTCAATACGCAGTTTACCGGCTTTCTTAACCGCCTGCTCACTCCCTAGTTCGACCAAATCGTTGCACTCAATCACCTCCACACGGATAAATCCAGTTTCCATATCGGTATGAATTCGGCCAGCTGCCTGCTGGGCGGTGGTTCCTCTCGGAATGGCCCATGCCCGCACTTCACTTTCGTTAAAAGTAAAGAAAGTAACAAGTTCAAGCACCGAATAGGCAGCCTGCACAACTCGGTCGATTGCGGAGCGGTCACCTCCCATTTCAATCCTGAAAGATTCCTGATCCTGTTCTGGCATTTTAGCGAGTTCAGATTCGAGTTCGGCACAAATCGCGATGACGGGAACGGAGCTTTGCGGAACTTCTTGAAGTGAAACATTCCTATCAAGCTGGCCCTCGTTGATATTCATCACGTAGAACTTTCGCTTCGCAGTCAACAAGTGAAGTTGGTCGACAAATTCCTTTTCTTCGGGATCGAATTCAAGTTCATTGACTGATGTTTCACTCTCAAGCGCTGATAGGACTCTTGTTAATGCGCTAACGGCGATCTTTTGACTCTTCTCGCCGATACGCGCACGTCTGCCTGCTTTGTCCAGGGCTTTACCTACCGTTGCATGATCAGCGAGGATCAGTTCGAGATTAACCACATCGATATCTGATCGCCAGTCAGATTGACTGGCAAAGCATCCAACAACGTGAGCGATAACATCCATCTCTCGAATGTGTGACAAAAAACGATTGCCAAGCCCTTCGCCACGAGATGCGCCTTCAACCAGTCCTGCGATGTCAACAAATTCAAGCGTGACGGGAATTTGTGTTTCCACACCAGCCACCTGTGCAATTGCCAGCAGCCTTGCGTCACGTACAGCAGCGATACCGGTATTTGGTTCTATCGTACAAAAGGGAAAGCTCTCTGCCGGAACATTCGAGAGGGTAAGGGCGTTGAAAAGGGTTGATTTACCGGCATTGGGTGTTCCGATTATTCCACACCGAACGCTCATGGATTAGCTTGGCACCTCACGTAGCTGACTGCTCATCTGAACCTTTCTGGCTGCCTCGACTATGTAGTATTGTCATGGCTTTTTCGAGGTTGCCTGTGAGCATTTCAGGCAAGGCATCAATCGTATCTTCAATAGCCTGATTGATTAGAATCTGATCTGCTGCGGATGGGACACTCAGTACGTATGGAATTGTGTTGGCGTTTCGATGGGGCCGTCCTATTCCCAGGCGAACGCGCAAGAATTTGCAGGTTGCACTGTGTGCAATGATATCGCTGACACCGTTGTGTCCGCCTGCTCCGCCACTTCGCCTGATTCGTACGCTGCCAACCGGAAGGTCCAGGTCATCATAGACCACCACTGCATTGCCAGGATCAATGTCATAGTAGCGGGTGACCAGGTGAAAAGCGTGACCGCTTCGATTCATGTAAGTCATTGGCTGCACCAGCCATACAGGTGCTCCATTGATGGTTACCCGCACCAAGTCAGATTGAAGACGGGGATTCGCTTTCAGTTGGGCTTGGTGCTCACTGGCGATTTGTTCGACGAATCGAAAACCGCAGTTATGGCGGGTATTACGATACTGTGCGCCAGGATTGCCGAGACCAAAAATGACACGGGTGTCGGTCACGGCTCACTCTGACAGAAATCAATTAAATGCGCAAGGTGATATGCAGAAAATTTGGACAGGTGTTGAACAACCGTGTTATTGATCGCTCTCCTCTTCAACCTCTGGTTCCGCTAGGATTTCCTCTTCATCGACTTCATCTTCTTCTTCAATTTCTGCAGAAATTCTCGACGGTGAGATCGATGCAATTGCGAAGTCATCACCTTCGTGCAACATGGCAGTCATCTCAACCCCTTCCGGAAGCTGGACATCTGACAGGTGGACAGCTTGGTTCATTTCAAGTTCGCTGACATCTACAGTCAAATATTCAGGCAGGTCTTTCGGCAGGCACTGAATTTCAACATCGGTAACCAGCCGTGTGAAAATTCCGCCCTGCACTTTGGTTCCAGGTGCCATCTCATCGCCTTCGAAATGGAGTGGTACGCGCAGGGTAATCTGTTCAGATGCTCTAACTCGTAGCAGGTCGACATGCAAAATCTGAGTCTTGTAGGCGTGCATTTGGACTTCGCGAAGAATCGTACCCTGTTTCTTGCCGTTTTCCTTGACGTCAATGATCGCGGAATGGAAAGCCTCGACTTCAAGGTTATGGATCATACTGTTGTGATCTGCGGAGTAGTAAGCGTTCTTTTTGTTCGCGCCGTACACCACAACAGGAACCCGTCCCTGGCGTCTGAGTCTGCGACTGTGTGAAGAGCCAATCTCCTCACGCGGTTCAAGTTCAATTGAAAAATTGGTACTCATTGGATTCATTGTCCTCCTTAGGCGACCGACAGCGGCAGGTATCAGTCGACGAAGATAGAGCTGACGGAGTCGCCGATTGAGATTCGACGCATGGCTTCTCCGATTAACTGTGACACATCAAGTTGGCGAATTTTATTGCAAAACTGCGCTTCATCGGAGAGTTTTATTGTATTACAGACCACTAATTCGTCCAGATCGGAATTTTCGATGCTTTCAATTGCTCTACCGGAGAGTACTGGGTGTGTGCAGTAAGCCATTACCGCGCGGGCACCTTGCCCCTTTAAGGCGGTGGCAGCCTGGCACAGTGTATTAGCGGTATCCACAATGTCATCTATAAATACACAAGTACGCTTTTCAATGCTACCGATGACATTCATGACTTCAGCAACGTTCGGGCGAGGTCGCCGTTTATCGATGATTGCAAATTGCGATCCAAGCTGTTCTGCGATCGACCTTGCTCTGACCACTGCGCCGACATCAGGAGCGCAAATTGTTAGTTTTTTGAATTTCTGCTTCCAGATATCGCCAATGATGACAGGACGTGCGTACACGTTATCTGTGGGAATGTCAAAAAATCCCTGAATCTGGTCTGCGTGCAGGTCCATCGTCAGAACACGATCAGCACCAGCCTGATCGATAAGAGAGGCGACCAGTTTGGCGGTAATTGGCACTCTTGAATTTCGCGGGCGGCGGTCCTGTCTAGCATATCCCAGATATGGGATAACTGAAGTGATACGACCTGCCGACGATCGTTTTGCTGCATCAATGATGACCAGCAGTTCCATGAGGTTGTCATTCGTTGGCTCACAGGTTGGCTGGACGATAAAGACATCCATATTACGAATGTTCTCACCGATTTCGACTGAAATTTCTCCGTCGCTAAATCGGCCCACCGTAGCATTGCCCAGTGGAACAGTAAGGTAGTCTGCGATTTTGTTTGCAAGGTCCCGGTTGGCATTGCCAGCCAGGATCATCATATTGTCAATCATGGTACAGTGGCTTCGATCGGCGTTTCAGACGATTTTGGGCTTTGGTGATGACTGTTAATTCTGAGTCGAAAGAATTGGCTGGGGTGCCAGGATTCGAACCTGGGAGTGCCGGAGTCAAAGTCCGGTGCCTTACCACTTGGCTACACCCCAATAGATACACGTCTGGTTTTGGAAATTCGAGGTGATAAATTGTACCGGCACAATCCAAGTGTGCATTGGTGGTCGAAATCAGTATTTTATTGCTAATTTCGGAGTAGTTTCAGCAAAATGGCAATGTGAAGTCGCGCATGCAATATTACTTAACCTGATCCTACAACTCAATGAGTCTGGCTGATAACAGAACCGCTAAATTTTCCCGAACGAAATCGCTTTTCGTTTCATTCATGTCACTTCGCTCAAAGTGATTTCGTTTACACTCAACTGTATAACAATTGTAGGTAATCAGATTTCAGTTTATGGTAAGAGGGGAGTCGGTTAACGCAATTACCTTCCGCAAATCCCAATTGTCAATCACTATTCGGCTTTACGATCAGACGTTTTCGATAGTTCAATTGACAGGTTCTCTGCTGCTGCAATCTCAGCTTGCGTCAACGTGCCGGCAATAATCTCCTTTACATCTATGATTTCGGAATTGTTGCTTCGCTCAGCAGCGATATCTATCCACGCGTATGCCTGTACTTTATCCTCAGCAACGCCTTCTCCATTGTAGAGTTTTACAGCGAGATTCCACTGCGCAAAAAAGTCCCCTTGTTTGGCGGATTTTTGGTACCAGTGCACTGCCATGACTTCATTTTCTGGGACACCTCTACCGAAATCATACATTACCCCGACATTGTACTGTGCCATAGCAAATCCCAGTTCTGCAGCTTTTTGGTACCAGTTAAACGCTGCCATGTCGTCTTTCAAAACACCGTCACCGCGTGCATACATTGAACCGAGATTGACCTGAGCACGGACCTCTCCCTGTTCAGCGGCTTTCTGGTACCAATGCATTGCCGTAGTGTTATCTTCCTGGATGCCATCGCCGAGGTCATAAATTAAGCCAAGATGAAACTGTGCCGTAGCGTCTCCCTGTTCAGCCTCTTTCATTCTATTTTCCAACCAATCATCGGCATGAATATCAAATGAAAACAACAATAAAAACAGAACTGCACAAAATGTCCCAAAGAAGTAATACTTTCTTCGCAATTGAGGATATGAGTTGGGATTGATTGGTGCGCAGCTAATTTCCACTGCCATTTCTGTTTCAACCATTTCTGAAACTAGTCATCAAGATTATCGTTTGAGATGAAATCAATAACTCAATCGAGGTGTAAGATGCTTGAAAAAGACCAGGACTCTTCTCAGATATCCTGTGACATTGCCTAAAGCACCACATTTAACTCAATTCTATCATGTACAAGGGCGGTTTCGTTTTTTTGCAAATATTGCGTGCCTCAATCTGGCGTTTCGTGAAAGTTCGGACAAAGCTTCAAAACACGCTTGCCAACGGTAGTGGTCTGTTCGATCTGCCGCAGCACATTTGACGCGTCAAATGTGCTCAGGCGAAAATACCCTCGATGCGCCGTTCGTTGCTTGAGTTATTCGATCGCTGTAGCGATACGATTCCAGTTGACTCCCGTTTTTCCTGATGAACTCCAACTGAACCAGATAAAGAATGCCTTTCCCAGTATGTTCTCCTCAGGAACAAACCCCCAACTTCGACTATCTTTGCTGTAATCCCGATTGTCTCCCAGCACAAAATAGGTGTTCTCTGGAACTTTGAATATAAAGGTGCGCGAATTTTGTCGTTCATCATGGAGAATCTGATAAGACTCTCCACTTTCAAGTGATACGGACAATAGTTTTGTCTGAGTCTTCCGGTTTGGGTCGAATTCAATTACGTAATCGTCTACAACATTTTGGGCAACCAGTTGCCCATTGATAGAAATTGTCTTGTTTTCATAGACGACGGAATCTCCCGGTAATCCTACGACACGCTTGATGTAATTTTCGGTTTCATCTTTCGGAAATCTAAATACCATCACGTCACCGTAGTCGGGCTCATTCACGTCAATGACTTTTTTATTGAGTATCGGTATTCGTATCGCGTACTGATACTGGTTGACCAGAATGAAATCTCCAATTTCAAGGGTGGGGAGCATTGAACCGGATGGAATTCTAAATGACTGAAGGGCGAATGCGTACACAATCAGCATGAGCAAAAAAAACACCTTGGAAAATTCAACTACCCCTTTCAATCTCCTGCGAGTTTCACCTATTTGGCTTACAGTGGTAACGTATTTCTCTAATAATCGCCAGATTATGTTCAGTAACCAGATCGCCCCTGTGATGGCGAACATCAGTGCCAAAATAAATGAAAAGTCAGTCAGAGGATTCACGGCAATGAACTAGAAACATTAGTAGTTGGCTGAGAAAGCATTCCAGGCTAGGAAGTGTTCAGTTGCTGCCGAAATTTATCTGTCCACAATTGCTGCTCTTGAACAATTCTATTAGTATTACCCTTCGTACACGGAAGCGAATTAATCGGCGGTGGTTTATTCACCCCCGTTTAACCCATTCATGAAGTCGAAAGACCCATTGAAGCCAGGCAGATAATTGGGAGTCACCAAAAATCCCAGTACCGCAGAGTTCGGAATGAGGACCTGTGCCTCGATAGTTGGTCGCAATGGAAACCCAGTAAGTAGTTTGGGCTAGGAACACCATGCATCTAGGCAACCAGATTCGCCATGACTACTCCCACGGGCACAATTGCTGAAAGTAAACGACGAACATGTCCAGTATAAAGTGAGCATCAGCAGACAGACCGTCAATACATTCGCGGTGGGTAGCGGGAATTGCTCGAAGTTAGGTGAGAAGAACTATTCTGGCCAGTTGTCGAAGATAATTCGATTCTAAATCAGACAGTAGCTCATTTAGCTACTGAACTTCACTTTGAGCTTTCAGCCAATTCCGGCTCAGAATGAGATTTTGACTCGCGCGGTCGCACTTTACTTGGTAGGTCTTTGTGAACAGCAGGCGGTGGCCACAAATCTCCGAGATTGAAAGTGCCAGCCTCAAATGGCGGTAGCGAAACAGATGCATCTTCGAACAGTGTGTCGATATGTAACCATGCTGCATCACGCAACGCATATGCTTCCAGTGATCGGGCGTCAGGGTCCACCAACCAAAAATGGCGAACACTTTCACGAGCATAGATCTCACTTTTACCGCCTAGGTCAAGTCTACGGGTGGAAGGGGAAAGTACCTCGCACACCCAGTCCGGGACCAATGTGAAGTAAGCGGTCGAAGGTATCCCTGGCATTCGCTCGCGTCGCCATCCTGCCAGGTCTGGTACTACAATGTCCTCGCTCAAGTGGAGTTCTGGCTCGTTGAGAATCCACCAGCCTCCGGGTCCACCTCGACCGTATTGAAATGACGGATTGAGCAACCCTCCAAGCCCTGAACGGGCTACTGCATTAGCAGGAGATGGTCTAGGAAAAGTGTACAACCGACCGGCGACAATTTCTGCAACCATATGTGGCGGCGCATCGAGCACATCCTGATAGGTTGCGCGAACTGAAGCTGATTCGGGTTTTGCTGATGTTGATTTTTTCATTGCGCCTTGAAAGCGTCAATGTTTATGGCGTAGTGGTTAAATTCTATTCGATCAGTGCGCCACTAAGCGCTAAAGTTCATAGACACTTCCACGAGCACAATATTCACCCCCCAAAAATCCTGTTCAGTAAAAAGTAGGCGGCGGTTCACATTTGCGGCGGGTCGCCGGAATTGATCGAAGTAAGGTGGGGAGAACTACTCTGGGCGGCCATCACAGATAATTCGACTCCGATTGAAGCCGGGCGCGTCGACTGTGTGCTCTTTCCGACTCGCAAAAATCTCCTTGAAAGACAGTGGCGCTCGGTCTGAATTAGACATTCTTGAAAACCATCTTTATGTGCTTTACCATGATCAGATTAGACGAAACAGTGTTCACTTGGTTTGATTAACGCATGAGACCTTATTCAACGAAAACCAAAGGATTTTATGTCGTCGTCCGTCACACATGAAAATCGCATAAATTCTCCGTCAAACGGTTAGCTGCTAATTCGCATGGATGACAAATCTGACAATTCACTAGCTTTTCAAGCTGCCGCAGGTGATTCGGAAGCATTCGCTGAATTGCTTGAACGCCACTACGATCGGATTTACCGAGTGAGCGCGCGCGTGCTGTTCGGCGAAAGTGAGTTGGCGGCGGACGTTGCGCAGGATGTGTGTTTGAAGCTGAAGGACAATCTTGCGAAATTTCGGGGCGACAGCCAATTCACAACGTGGCTCTATCGGATCGTTGTAAACACTGCCTATGATGCATTGCGTAACAATTCTGTTCGTCAGCGAATTGAACGGAACTACGCTGAAACCGTAGCACTTTCACACACTGATCACAATGCAGAATCAGACGATTCGGCCTGGCTGTATAGGGCTCTGAGTCAGTTGTCCGACAAATTACGCAGTACCGTGTTTCTTGTACTGGAGGAAGAGTTGACCCACGCCGAAGCCGGTAAGGTGCTGCAGATTCCTGAGAAGACCGTGTCCTGGCGAATGCACGAGGTTCGCAAACAACTGCGTGCAATGGCCAACAGCGAGAAGTTGAAGCGATGAATAACGATCTCAAAAGGCTAAAAACAACGCTTCACGCCAACACACCGCAAGCGCCTATAGATGTTCGCGAGCAGGCAATTACCACTGCGAAGGAACAATTTGATCTGCAAAATCAAGTCGAAATCACATCAGACGATGAACTTGCAGTGCTGAAGTCGGCGTTTCAAACTACATCTCCAAAGCCGTCTGCCGCTGTTCGCGAGCAGGCAATTACCACTGCCAAGGGAGAATTCGATCGTCATATCAAAGGAAAGGGTAATGAGAAGCGTCACATGGATAAAGCGTTGAATTTCAGCGCACTCAGTTCATACATAAAGAGGCTAGTCATGCAATTTTCACGACCTTCTCTGGCACTCGTTGGCGGTGCCTTTGCCCTAGCAATCGGAATCGTTTCCTATCAGATTGTGGTAACGACATATCGAACGACTGAAATCCCTCAGTCTTTAGATGAATCCGTCGTATTTTTACCACCTACACAAGGTGTCACGAATGATTATTCAAAATACCTGAACTCAGTTCAGATTGAAAGTCAGCAGCGTGCAGAATCAGCCAGGAATAAATCGATGGTGGCGACTGAACAAAGTTTGTCCAACGGCGGAATTTCCGCAGGATCTGCGAATGGGACAGGTGGCTTGATGATGCACATAGAGCAGCCAATGAATTTGGAAAATCTCCTGCTCATAGACCGTTACACGCGTCTCGATGAAAATCAAAGCCGCGCTCGGTTCACGGAATTCGAGCCCAACGCGGTAAAACTCGTTACCGAAGAACCGGTTTCAACTTTTTCAGTTGATGTGGACACTACATCCTACGCATACCTGCGTGCAATGCTGAATCAGGGTATTTTGCCTTCAAAGGATGCGATTCGTACCGAAGAGCTGGTCAACTATTTCCCATACGATTATGCGCCACCTGAAAAGCGGGATCAACCGTTTGCCGCGCATGTCTCCTTGATGCCGGCACCTTGGAACGATGCATCTCTAATCATGCACATTGGCATCAAGGCGCTTGAACCGGATTTAAGCGCTACATCTCCTGCGAATCTAGTGTTTCTGGTCGATACTTCGGGTTCGATGGACCAACCCAACAAGCTGCCACTGCTGATTCGTTCCTTCAAGTTACTACTGTCCTGTCTGGCAGCGGACGACAAGGTTGCGATCGTAGCCTACGCAGGTTCTGCCGGTGTGGTATTGGAACCGACACCGGTATCACAACGAAGCAAAATTCTGGCTAGTCTTGAAAATCTTTACGCGGGTGGTTCAACCGCTGGCGGGGAAGGAATTCGCTTGGCATACAGTCTTGCTGAACAGCACCTGACAGCGGGCGGTGTCAATCGGGTAATCCTTGCAACCGACGGAGATTTTAATGTCGGCATGACCGATGTTGAGGAGCTTGAAGAATTCATATCGCGCAAACGTTCAAGCGGGGTGTTTCTTTCAGTTTTGGGATTCGGGTTGGACAACTATAACGACGACTTGATGCAGCATCTCGCCCAGAGCGGCAATGGTAATGCCGCATATATTGATTCGATATCAGAGGCACGCAAAGTGCTAGTCGAGCAAGTCGCTTCAACCCTTATAACAATCGCAAAGGACGTGAAGATCCAGGTGGAATTCAATCCTGCACTGGTCAGCGAATACCGACTGATCGGTTATGAGACTCGAATGCTTAATCGAGAAGATTTTCGCAACGACAAGGTCGATGCGGGTGAAGTTGGCGCAGGACATTCAGTTACGGCAATCTACGAATTTACGCCTGCAAACACGGATGCAGGTCTCATTGCTCCAAGCCGATATCAGGAAGAAGATTCAAATTCGGGTAACGGTTTCGACAATGAATTCGCATTTTTGAAAATCCGGTACAAGCTTCCCGATGCACAGTCGAGCACTTTGATTGCTCAGCCAGTAACTGTCGACGACTACTACGAAATGATGGATTCGGCACCGCGTGATGCGCGATTTGCCACAGCGGTGGCTGCTTTTGGTGAGCTTCTGCATGGTGGACGCTATACAGGCGAGTTCGGATATGAAGACGTGATCGCTCTGGCGAACGATGCGCGTGGCGATGACCGTTTCGGCTATCGTAGCGAATTTATTCGGCTTGTACGCATGGCTCAGGTGGCGGAGCCCTTGGACTTTCCAGTTGAGAATCCATTGTCCGAGAGCGAATAGCGAATGTTGCAACAAATCGGAGAAATCCAAAATTGAGTATTGCTGCGATACTTGAAATCATTTGGAATGGTGGACAAACTCAGCTCTTTGAAGTGCACATACAATTAAAGAAACTCATCAGGAAAGCAAATTGTGCCCAATCGGTCAATACCACCAATTCAAGGGCTAAATCTACTCAAATCACTGATCAATTCCAGTATTCGAAAGTTGGGTAGTTCTCGCTCATTGACAGAGTCGACAGCTTAAGGTGTCATTATGTTTAAGTCATTGAAAAACAATATCAAATTTATAGTTGTTTATACTCTCGTTTTTGTCTTTATTGTCTGGAGTAGTACATTCTGGTTCGACAATAGTTCGGAACAGCTTGACCAGCTTGATCAAGAAATGACTGCACTATCGGATGAGATCGATGGTTTAGGACAGTCTATAGATGCTTATATTGAAGAACGGAGTAATTTCGAGGATACATTGCGCGAATTAAATCAGCTTCTTGAAGAACGACTAGAGCAGAATAAAAAACTGTTCATGCTGCTTGAGCAGCGTATAGGCTTGTTACAAGACATACTGAACGATGCAGACCTACAAAGTACCGATTTGACGAAAGTTCTGGCGGAAATAACGGATATCCTGCAGACATTCGAAGACATTAATGAGACGGAGACGGCTGTTCTTGCTGAGTAAAATTGAGCGATATTTCTTGATGATGTGACATTTGATTGTTCACTAGAACATCTATGTCACTTACTGTAGTTCAGAGTCGGCTACGTCAAAACCTACATACTGACTGAAGTCATTCCACACTATGGCAGATGTTTTCAGTTTGCAGAAACGAAGAGAGGTTATGGCTTCGATTTCTGCGAAGAACACCAAACCAGAATTGTTGTTACGAAAGGCTTTGCACCGCAAGGGTTTCCGATATAGACTTCACGACAAAAGCTTGCCTGGAAAGCCGGATTTAGTATTTCGTGGACTTAACGCTGTTGTATTCGTTAACGGCTGTTTTTGGCACGGACATGATTGCCAATTGTTTAAAGTGCCAGCCACAAATCGAGAATTTTGGGAAACAAAGATCACAACTAATCGGGCTCGGGATACTAAGAATAGAGACCTTCTGTTGGAGCAAAACTGGCGGGTTCTAATCGTTTGGGAGTGTAGTACAAGGGGTAAAGGCAGACTCGAATTTGAGGAGTTGATAGCCGACGTCACAAACTGGTTGAAAAGTGACGAAAAATATTTGGAAATACGTGGTCTAGTCCACTCAGATGCGGGATGACTCTTGCTATCTGTCTTGATTTTCGAATCTAACGAAGTGTTGCGTTAAGCTCATTCATGATAAACTCTATCTATGAAATCAATTCATTGAAGAATTTCACTCTGACGTGTAGGTAAAGTGAAACGACGATCTTTTCTCAAATTAGGTGCAGCTGCTGGTGCGATCTATGCGTCTTCCAGGCGCACACCAACATTTGCCTCGACCGTTGAACCACGAATTCAGCGTTATGTGCCACTTGGTTCAACCGGACTCACGGTTTCAGATATTTCCTTTGGCGGTAGCCGGTTATCTGACTCATCACTTGTAAGCTACGCCTACGATCGCGGTGTTACCTATTTTGATACTGCAGAAAGCTACCGCGGCGGGGCTTCGGAAAGTGCTGTTGGAACGGCCCTTTCTGGAGTGCGTGACAAGGTCATCATCGCATCTAAAACCAGAGCCAGAGCCGGGCAGGATCAAAAGCAGATCATGTCTGCGTTGGAAAACAGCCTGCGGCGCCTTCGAACCGACTATGTTGACCTGTATTACATTCATGCAGTTAACAGTCTTGATCGTCTTGAGAACCCCGAATGGGGTGAATTTACCGATCGGGCGATTGAACAGGGAAAGATCAGGTTTCGCGGCATGTCTGGGCACGGTTCAAAGTTGGTTCAATGTCTGGACTATGCGCTGGATCAAGACATGGTCGACGTTGTGTTGGTTGCATTTAATTTCGCACAGGACCCGACATTTGTTGAAAAGATTAAACACAAGTTTCACTACGTTTCGTTGCAGCCTGGTTTGGTTGAGGTGCTGGATAGAGCGCGCAGTAAAGGTGTTGGAGTGGCCGCGATGAAAACACTGATGGGTGCGCGGTTGAACGATATGCGAAAGTATGAATCGCACGGTGCTACATTCGCACAGGCAGCACTGAAATGGGTGCTGAATAGCGGTCGCGTTGATGTTGCTTTAATTTCAATGACTGATGAATACGACATTGATGAATATCTTGGTGCCTCTGGTGCTTATCCAGTTGCAGAATTGGATGAAGATCTGTTAACTCGTTATGTCGCTGTGCAGGGTTCACAGTACTGCCAGCAGGGCTGTGGTACGTGTGCAGATTCCTGTACCTATGGAGTACCGATTTCAGACGTGCTTAGAACGCGTATGTATGCAGTCGACTATCAAGATGTGCAACTCGCTATGGATAGTTACGCGAATCTGGACGGCGGAGCGACTGCGTGTCTGAACTGCGTAGAACAAACCTGTCTGGGGGCCTGCCCTAACAACATTCCAATCGCATCATTTACACGGGATGCCGCGCAGCGTTTCAGCTTGGCGTGAGACAATTCTTTGCACACTTCCTGATTGTACTAGCAGCCTGGACACTCACTATCAAGTGGATTCTGCCTGTTGTCTGGGCACTCAATGAGAATGTTGCAATCAGTACTTACATCTGGTGGGATTTTTGGTGGGTAATACACATCGCACTTGGCGTGGCGCTTATCCATGGCTTTCGATTTTTATTCAGTTTTGTGATGATCGTTTCAGTGCTTGAAATTGGCATTGTTGTAACCAAGTTTGTTTTGTTTCTTCCTGATCCTGAATGGACCATATGGACGATGAACTGGTTCGTAAATAAGGTCTTTGTTCTTGTCATATTCGTGATGCTTCTTTCGCACGCTATGTTCAATCGACATTCATACCAGCACTAAATCGAATCAGAACTGGCGATTTTCCTACCTTTCGGTCTCGGTAAACAACACTCTGAGGCAGTTTTCCGGCGACCGATCAATTCTTGGAAATTTCTTGCACAAAGTGTTGGCTTCAGATTAAATTATCGCTTTCAAATTTCGCCTTTTTGTATACATACTCCCGGAGGACTAGTAATGAAGCCTGGTAACGATGAATCTGGTACCTCGACTCATGTGCAACCGTTTTCTCACGAGGAGTATGATGAGCGCCTTTCGCGAGTTCGTGCCAATATGGTCAAACGCGGATTGGATGGCATGCTCATCTCCAGCCCAGACAACATCTGCTATCTCACTGGACTCAGTTATCACGGTTATTTCGCCTACCAACTGCTGGTAATCCCACAGTCCGGTCAACCATGCTTGATCACAAGAGCAATGGAAGGACCAACGATTCGTGATGAGGTACCGAATGTTCGCCACTGCCCATATTCAGACAGTGCTGGTTCGGGTGGCGATGTGTCTGAACAGTATGTTGAACCCGTCAACACGACCGTACAAACTATGTCAGAGGAAGGCCTTTCAAGTGCCCGGATTGGTTTTGAGGCGAACAGTTCCTATTTTCCTTACGGTATTGCACAGCGTGTTCAGGACTCATTGACCAATTCAGAATTTGTCGATGCTTCCGACGTAGTCAGTGAATGCCGACTTGTTAAATCACCACAGGAGATCGAATACGCCAGACGAGCTGCAAAAATTACTGATGCAATGATGATGTCTGGTATCGCGACTGCTGGGCCAGGTGTACATCAGCGAGATGTGATGGCTGCGATTTACCAGGCAATGTTGCATCAT
>CBDEUN010000003.1:0-887500 GCA_965243305.1 Arenicellales bacterium | reverse complement strand
TCGGGTCTGTAGCTCAGTAGGTTTAGAGCGCACCCCTGATAAGGGTGAGGTCGGGAGTTCGATTCTCTCCAGACCCACCAGGATACGGTTAAACGGTGAATCATTGCGATGGCCGGTTTGAAAAATACCGATCAGTCGGGGCTGTAGCTCAGTCGGGAGAGCGCCGGCTTTGCAAGCCGGAGGTCGTCGGTTCGAACCCGATCAGCTCCACCAGTTATTTCCTGATCATGCTACGCGCATGTTCAGGGTCTAGTGTTCTTTTAAAATTTGGTAGTCAAAGGCGCGAATGCGCATACATGAGCAATCATGTATGACGCATTGGGTATGCAGCATTCAAAAGTGATCATTAAATCGAAGGAAGTTCATTCGAACATCTCGAGGTTATGTGGTCAAGCGAGTAAGCGCGTACGGTGGATGCCTTGGCGGTAGGAGGCGATGAAGGACGTGGTAGTCTGCGATAAGCCTCGGGGAGTCGGCAAACAGGCTTTGATCCGGGGATGTCCGAATGGGGAAACCCACTGCTTCGGCGGTATTTACATCTGAATACATAGGATGTAAAGGCGAACCCGGTGAACTGAAACATCTAAGTAACCGGAGGAAAAGAAATCAACCGAGATTCCCTGAGTAGTGGCGAGCGAAATGGGATCAGCCAGCACTCTTTAGCACGCGGCCTAGTTGAACGGTCTGGAAAGTCCGGCCATAGTAGGTGATAGCCCTGTAAACGAAAGGTTGTGTGTGGAACTAAGTGTGCGACAAGTAGGGCGGGACACGAGAAATCCTGTTTGAAGATGGGGGGACCATCCTCCAAGGCTAAATACTACCTACCGACCGATAGTGAACCAGTACCGTGAGGGAAAGGCGAAAAGAACCCCTGTTAGGGGAGTGAAATAGAACCTGAAACCGTATGCGTACAAGCAGTCGGAGCCTCGGTCTGACCGGGGTGACGGCGTACCTTTTGTATAATGGGTCAGCGACTTACTTCTCAGTGGCAAGGTTAACCGTTTAGGGGAGCCGTAGGGAAACCGAGTCTGAATAGGGCGATTGAGTCTCTGGGAGTAGACCCGAAACCGGACGATCTACCTATGGCCAGGTTGAAGGCGCGGTAACACGTGCTGGAGGACCGAACCAACTAATGTTGAAAAATTAGTGGATGAGCTGTGGGTAGGAGTGAAAGGCTAATCAAGTTCGGAGATAGCTGGTTCTCCCCGAAAGCTATTTAGGTAGCGCCTCGTGTCTCACTCTCGGGGGTAGAGCACTGTTATGGCTAGGGCTGCATCCAGCGGTACCAACCCATTGCAAACTCCGAATACCGAGAAGTGCAATCACGGGAGACAGACTACGGGAGATAAGTTCCGTGGTCGAAAGGGAAACAGCCCAGACCGCCAGCTAAGGTCCTTAAATCATTGCTCAGTGGGAAACGATGTGGGAAGGCCCAGACAGCCAGGAGGTTGGCTTAGAAGCAGCCATCCTTTAAAGAAAGCGTAACAGCTCACTGGTCGAGTCGGCCTGCGCGGAAGATTCAACGGGGCTTAAGCAATGTACCGAAGCTGCGGATGCGTGTTTATCACGCATGGTAGGGGAGCGTTCTGTAAGCTGTCGAAGGTGTGCTGTAAGGCATGCTGGAGGTATCAGAAGTGCGAATGCTGACATGAGTAGCGATAAAGGGGGTGAAAAACCCCCTCGCCGGAAGCCCAAGGTTTCCTGCGCCACGTTAATCGGCGCAGGGTGAGTCGGACCCTAAGGCGAGGCCGAAAGGCGTAGTCGATGGGAATCAGGTTAATATTCCTGAACCGTGTATAACAGTGATGGGGGGACGGAGAAGGCTAGATCAGCCGGGTGTTGGACATCCCGGTTTAAGCGTGTAGGAAGCATTTCCAGGAAAATCCGGAAGTGCATATTCTGAGGCGTGATGACGAGCACATTACGATGCGAAGTGATTGATGCCATGCTTCCAGGAAAAGCCTCTAAACTTATGTTATACGCGACCGTACCCCAAACCGACACAGGTGGGCGGGGCGAGAAGCCCAAGGCGCTTGAGAGAACTCGGGTGAAGGAACTCGGCAAAATGACACCGTAACTTCGGGAGAAGGTGTGCCTCTGGTATGTGAAAGCCCTGCGGCTGGAGCAGAAGGAGGTTGCAACAAAGAGGTGGCTGCGACTGTTTACTAAAAACATAGCACTCTGCAAACTCGCAAGAGGACGTATAGGGTGTGACGCCTGCCCGGTGCCGGAAGGTTAAGTGCGGAGGTTAGCTCTAGGGCGAAGCTTTCAATCGAAGCCCCGGTGAACGGCGGCCGTAACTATAACGGTCCTAAGGTAGCGAAATTCCTTGTCGGGTAAGTTCCGACCTGCACGAATGGCGTAACGATGGCCACACTGTCTCCACCCGGGACTCAGCGAAATTGAACTCGCTGTGAAGATGCAGCGTACCCGCAGCTAGACGGAAAGACCCCGTGAACCTTTACTACAGCTTCATACTGGATCTTGAATATGTTTGTACTGAATAGGTGGGAGGCTTTGAAGCCAGGACGCTAGTTCTGGTGGAGCCAAAATGAGGAATACCACCCTGATATATTTGGGGTTCTAACCGAGGTCCGTTATCCGGATCCGGGACAGTGTGTGGTGGGTAGTTTAACTGGGGCGGTTTCCTCCCAAAGAGTAACGGAGGAGCGCAAAGGTATCCTAAGTACGGTCGGAAATCGTGCGGATAGTGTAAAGGCATAAGGATGCTTGACTGCGAGACAGACACGTCGAGCAGGTGCGAAAGCAGGTCTTAGTGATCCGGTGGTTCTGTATGGAAAGGCCATCGCTAATCGGATAAAAGGTACTCCGGGGATAACAGGCTGATACCCCCCAAGAGTCCATATCGACGGGGGTGTTTGGCACCTCGATGTCGGCTCATCTCATCCTGGGGCTGGAGCCGGTCCCAAGGGTATGGCTGTTCGCCATTTAAAGAGGTACGCGAGCTGGGTTTAGAACGTCGTGAGACAGTTTGGTCCCTATCTGCTGTGGGCGCTGGAGACTTGAGAGGAGCTGCTCCTAGTACGAAAGGACCGGAGTGGACATACCTCTGGTGTTCCAGTTGTCACGCCAGTGGCATTGCTGGGTAGCTATGTATGGACGGGATAACCGCTGAAAGCATCTAAGCGGGAAGCCTCCCTCAAGATTAGGTCTCCCTGGACCCGTGAGGTCCCTGAAGGGTCGTTGAAGACTACAACGTTGATAGGCGGGATGTGGAAGTGCAGTAATGCATTAAGCTAACCCGTACTAATTGCCCGTGAGGCTTGACCATATAACACTCGAGCTGTTCGAGGGTTGTATGTTCACAAGTGCATACCGCACTTTGACTACCAATTTATTTTCTGATCCAGAAGTTCTCAAATGATGCTGGGTCAATCGATTTGCCCGGCGGCAATAGCAAACGGGTACCACCTGAATCCATCTCGAACTCAGAAGTGAAAACGTTTCGCGCCGATGATAGTGCGGAGAAATTCCGTGTGAAAGTAGGTACTGCCGGGCATAATATTTCTAGACTACCAAAAATCCTTAGGCATCTTCTGCCAAATTCCAACAATCAAAATCCAGCCGAATCTATCTCGGCTAAAATAACGCGCACTGAATATAAAAAGCCTGTTTCAATGTGAAACTGCACATCGATTTTACGGTGACATAGATGGATGTGATCTCTGCAAAACACAGTGCCCGATTTCAATATACGCCCGAAATTCCGGTTCAGCTAAACCCGATATTTGATTGGCCGCCCAACCTCATCGGCATCGTGCGATGGCTTGCGGCATCCTGGCTCAACATCAGCATGCAGCTTTTCTGCCTGGCTTTGGCATTCGTTGTTTACTTCGTATTCCAGCCGACTGTGGACGAAATGAAAAATCTGTCTTTTGGCTGGATTGCGTCCATTTGGCTGCGTAATCTTATCATCATGCTGTCAGTTGCGGGGTTGCTGCATCTTTATTTCTACACGTTCAGCAAGCAGGGAAGCGACTTGAAGTATGAAGAGCAGGGTCAGAAACGGAACAGCAAGGTTCACAACTTTGGCAATCAGGTGCTGGACAACATGTTCTGGACACTGGGCAGTGGCGTTTTGATCTGGAGTGCCTATGAAGTACTTTATTTTTGGCTGAGCGCTAACGGACATCTGCCAATGCTCGCCATTGTGGACAATCCGGTGTGGTTCGTGGCAATGTTTGTGCTGATTCCGATTTGGTCATCAATGCACTTTTACTGGATTCATCGTTGGCTTCACTGGCCGCCGCTATACAGGGTCGCTCATGCACTCCATCACAGAAATGTGAATATCGGCCCCTGGTCCGGAATTTCCATGCATCCCATAGAGCATATTCTGTACTTTTCCAGTTTTTTGATTCACTTTGTCGTTCTGTCGCACCCGTTGCACTTTTTGTTTCATGCATACTACAACAGCATTGGGGCAAGTGCTTCACATTGTGGTTTTGAGGGACTGCAAGTTGGCGGCAAGAAAAGAGTAGATCTCGGAAATTTTTTCCATCAACTGCACCATAAACATATCAAGTGCAACTACGGAACGATAGAAATGCCATGGGACCGGTGGTTTGGTTCATTTCATGATGGTACCGATGAAGCAACCAAGAGGGTCCGAAAGCGCAAGTGGTGAAGTGCTGTAGCTCAGCGACAGTTCATTCGGAATGACTCATCTGTGTATGTTTTAAGTCCATCTGTTTTGAAGGCTGCACAGTCAACATTTCGATCCAATCTTGTTTCAATCATTCTGCTGCTGACCGCAATATCGCTCTCCTCACCAACAATGGCTGATAACTTATCTCAACGGCGGGTACCCGCCGAATGGGAACCCCAAGAGGCAATTTGGCTGCAGTGGCCCGGGCCTTACGAAAAAGCATTTGAAGTCGCTTTCGCCAAAATGGCAAGCGTCATTGTCCAATACCAGAAATTGCACCTGCTATGTGATACAGAGCGTATCAAAAATGAGGCACGTGCTGCAATCGAAGAGGTGGGTTTGGATCCGGACCATCCAAACATTACCTGGCACATTCTACCTAACGATAACGCGTGGATGCGCGACAACGGACCTGTCTATGTCATGGTCGGGAACGAGAAGAGAATGCAGAACTGGGAATTTGATGCTTGGGGTGGTGCATTTGGATCGTACGTCCCATACGCCAAAGACAACCGTGTTCCTGATAAGGTCGCGGAGTATCTGGACATGCCGGTTGAGCAGGTAGATATTGTGCACGAGCGGGGTAATTTGGAGTTCAATGGTGTTGACACCGTCATTCTGAATTGGAGTGCGCTAGGTGATCCCGACCGAAATACAGGCTATATCAAGGAACAGGCGACGAGCGACTTAAAACGCTGGTTTGGAGTGTCAAAGGTGATCTTTATTGAAGGCATACCAGAAACTGACCTCACAAAGGGGCATGTTGACGGCATTGCGAGATTTATTGATGCAAATACTGTGGTCGTGCCTGAGTGTACATACGCATCAAGGTGTAAACCAGGAGATGGTCGTGACGACGCTGTCTATAACAACGCCGCGAAAACGATCGCCGACGCGGGATTTCGGGTCATTCGTGATCCGATGGAAGCGACTGTTGAGTACGGCGGCAAGACTTTCGATACCAATTATGCGAATTGGACAGTGGGCAATGGATTTGTACTGCTCGTGGGATTCGATAATCCAGAAACGGATCAGGCTGCGAAAGCCCGAGTTGAGTCATATTTCCCAAGGCGCGATGTTCATATTGTTGAAATGCTAAGCTCGTGGGCCTCAGGTGGCGGTGCACACTGCCATACCAACGATCAGCCTGCGATCAAGACCCCGTCATTAAGTGAACATGGAAATTGAATAACCGGAGCGGCTTTCACTACATGGAAAGGTCAGCGTATTGCAGGGGAACACTTGTCATTTCAAAAAGGCTTCAACGATATATGTAGATTGGACTGGACCATGTGAAATGCCCATCTTCGTGGGTAATTCGCACATAGAGTGCATTATCGCGGTGATCAACCAGTTCAATTTTTCGTTTCAATGATTCTCGATAATGCGGATTGACATCAGGTAATCGAAATATCCTGATTCTACGGTCGATACCACCATTAGCAAAGACCAACTCATCGCGTCCAATATCCTCAATCGATATCGATTCCTTTACAAGATGAGTATTGATCTCCAAAGTTCCTGCATACGGTGACTTTAGTATGGCATCAAACCCTCCGAATCCACCCGTCGTCAAAGCAGTCCATTCAACTCGCCCGTTCTCTGTCTGCTCGAATTTCTTATCAAGATTGTAACGATTGATTGGGGTTAGCGATTCAAACTCGTTATCGGTCAATTGAGCAAATCCATCCCAAACAGTTTCGCGACCTCGACCTCGATATTCCGACCCCTCCCACAATACGCGAATGCGTCTTCCAAGACTTTGTTCATCATAAGGTCTATAGACTTCAAGTGTCTCCAATCCGTTTCGAATATCTATCCTCTCAATCGGTGATGGGCTATGCAGGTCGATTTCAAAAGTAACCACTTCTTGATCACACCAAACAATGTCGCCCATCATCGCCGTGGTGCACGGTTTTGCCTGCTCCTTTCCATCAGGGTCTTCCAGAATAAGTTCAGCACTCTGATCAAAGACAACATGCGTATTCAAAATTATTCTGTTTCCAGTCGTCCCGTAGTGATGCCTTCTTCTTAGCCCTTCCATGATGCCCGCCCGAGTAAACTCGGGAGCTAACACGCAAGTCAACCCTCCGTAGGCTCCGAATTTGGTCGCACCTGGATGCGATGCACCAGGACGACCTTTATGTCCGTCTGAATTCGACACAATCCCCACTCGATACCCTTGTTCGAGTGCGTCTTGAATGAGCCACTCGAACGTGCCCCATGCCGAATGAACCTCAACCGCCTTTTCTTGTCGTTTGTCGTGGGCAATTTTTATGTCCGCATAACGACCGCCAATGTGGGCAAAAACCACACAGTCTTCGTCTTTCAATACATCAAACAAGTCATTCGCAGAGTTCGCATCTGTTTCAATATCTGAATGGTCGTCGACCAAGGCATGCGACGAACGATGAATCTGACGTCCTTCTCGCATATGCAGAACATTTCGATCACCGCCGAGTCCGGTATTTCCTGACCACTCCCATCCTGGAAATGTGATGAACCGGTCATTTTCCGTAAATTCAGATGAAAGTTCGTTCAGGTGATCCCAGAATTCGGTAGTAATCTGAAAATCATTCCCTTGGTGGACGCATACGTCAAGAAAAGCCTTGTCACGAGCAAATTCATAAAATTCGCGCGCTGAGTTTGTTCCGATGGTTTCTTCAGATTGCCCATGCAAATCACCCCAAAAAGGTAGCAAGTCACTGCTATCGACAATTCTACAAGGATTGCTGCTAGCGACAGTTCTGTCATTTTCATCCAACAGTTCAATGATTAAATCTCCGGTTTCCCGGGCTTCTAGATTCTCGATGATTTGGGCGAATTTTCCCTTGTTCAAGCAAATGTTGGATGGCAGTCCGTTGATTTTGAGATTTGAACGAATCTTGAATTGTGTATCACACTGATCTGAAGGATTCCCCCAACGATCAACCCCCTTTATGCAGAGCCGAAATGCTTGGGATTGTCGTCTTAGTGTTGGAAGAACAGCTTGGTAGACAACTGGCGGACCTGAAACAATTTCAATGACCGGCTGGTGAGGCAGAACAACGTAGTCGTAGGTAGCAATGGCATCGACCAAGACTCGGAATTCGAAAGTCTTTTCACAAAACGTCTGGACCCTTATTCCTGGGCTTCCCTGGCGACGGTCACCAAACCTTACAGTTATCTGATCTCCCTCTCTTAGGAAACCTCGTACAACCTTGATGTAAAGTGTCTTGTCCCATGGACGTATATTCCTTTTGGGATCATATTCAACATGCAGAACAGCTCCGTTCGAGGCTTCAACTGTCGTGTAATTTGGCGCAGCGGGGTTGTCGAACTGAGGCCTGCCCATATCTGAAGCAAATCTATGGACGACCTTAATGGACCCTGTATCGTCGATTCCAAAATATCCGGCCGTATAAACGAGCGTAAACTCCTGAAATGATCCTGCTTCAAATCGACCTTCAGGGAAAATCCTTGCAGACCCCATTTTGTGGGGGAGATAGGTAGAATGCGGCATTCTAGCGGGAACCGTCGTAATGGGTTGATAAGCTTACCAATGGAGGTATTTGTGTGAAGTAGAGCGCATGTGTTACCCTGTGGGTATTAAACACAAATCACGACACATATTTCAAGTTGCGGGATTATTTCGTTCGGCAAATTTTGCTGACGCTTACTGCCTTTCCGCTCACACTGAAAACCAAGCGGTAAATATCCTCATGAACAACGGATAAAATTGCCTCAATTCTTCAAACAGTTTTCATACTGGGTGATTATGTAACAACGATGTTGCATAATTCCTGAGTTGGACGCCGATCATAATGTATTGGCGAATACTGAACCGTGCAGCGAGATCCAGTCTCTTGTTGGGTAGCAGAGATGTCAACAGCTGAAACTTCACCATTAGATTTTCCCAATGTCTAAACAAAACAGTCAATACGTCCACGAAGGTACACTGAAAATTAGCCAATGTCTGCATGATTTGGTCGCGCAGGAAATCACTCCTGGAACAGGAATATCACCGGACTCGTTTTGGAAATCACTTGCCAGAATTGTCGAAGACTTTGGTGAGAATAACAAGCAGCTGCTCTTGAAACGAGATCAACTGCAGGCCAAAATCGATGATTGGTATGCTTCCGACGCAGGTAAATCAGCCAATTCTGGTGACAGTCGAAAATTTCTGAGAGAAATTGGGTATTTGGTTAAAGAAGGTCCGGCATTCAAGGTTGAAGTAGAGGATGTTGACCGTGAGATTTCCGATGTGAGTGCCCCGCAACTGGTAGTGCCAGTTGATAATGCCCGTTACGCACTCAATGCTGCCAACGCCCGTTGGGGCAGCTTGTACGACGCTCTTTATACCTCCGGAGTTGCTGAACCCGAAGATGAACCTGCGTCACCTCCCAAAAAGTTTGACTGGCAACGCGCTAAACGGGTCATTCAGTGGGTACGCGACTTTCTGGACCGGGTCGTACCGTTGGAAGATGGTAGTCACGCGGATGTTGTTCAGTACGCGATTGTTCCAGCTGGCCGCCGTACACTTCGCGTACACGCTACTTTGAAAAGTGGGGAGCACACGACGCTTAAGTCACAAGGACAGTTTGCTGGATTTCGTGGGCTCATGTACGAGCCTTCTGAAATCTTGCTCTACAACAACGGTCTATTTATGCGACTGCAGTTTGATCGAAACTCCTTCGTCGGCAAAAAGGATCTTGCGGGTATCTACGATATCAGTATGGAAGCTGCAGTTACTACCATTCAGGATTTTGAAGATGCAGTTTCGGCGGTGGATGCTGAAGATAAAACTCTTGCCTATCGAAACTGGCTGAATTTGATGAAGGGTACTTTGACAGCGGAGTTTGAGAAAGGCGGCAAAAAGATTAAACGGTCGCTCAATGCAGACATGGAGTTTACTAATCCCTACGGTATGCTAACGACAGTGTCTGCGAGGAGTATGATGCTGGTTCGGCATGTTGGAATTCATATGTATACCGATGCGGTTCTTACCAAGGACGGTGATGAAATTCCTGAAGGATTTCTAGATGCGATGGTGATCAGTCTTTGTGCAATACACAATCTTTCAGGTGAAGGAGCAAAGTCTTTTGCAAACAGCCGCTGCGGAAGCATCTATGTGGTTAAGCCCAAGTTGCACGGTCCTGAAGAAGTAGCCGCGACAGTGGAACTGTTTGCTCGGGTCGAAGATGAACTGAGGTTGAAACGGAACACACTCAAGATCGGAATTATGGACGAGGAGAGACGCACCACTGCGAATCTCAAAGAGTGTATCCGTGAAGCTCGTAATCGCGTAATCTTCATTAATACTGGTTTTCTGGACCGGACGGGTGATGAAATCCATACGATGATGAATCTTGGACCGTCAACCACCAAGGATCAGATGAAGCAGGAATCATGGTTGCATGCGTATGAGGACTGGAATGTCGAGGTGGGTGTCAACACCGGGGTCTACAGTGTGGGCCAAATCGGCAAGGGTATGTGGACTATGCCAGACCTGATGAAAGCAATGTACAGGGTGAAGTCTGTTCACCCTGAAGCTGGGGCTAATACCGCATGGGTTCCCTCACCAACCTTAGCGGTGCTGCACGCACTGCATTACCACGAAGTCAATGTTGTTTCGATCCAAAGAGCCAAGGTTTCTAAGGGAAATACAAATCTTGAAACAATATTGCAACCCCCAGTGTTGCGTGAAGAGTTATCTGATGAAGAGATAATCAAAGAACTTGAAAACAACGCTCAGAGTATCCTGGGCTATGTTGTTCACTGGGTTGAAGAGGGCATTGGCTGTTCAAAAATTCCGGATATCAATGAAATTAACCTGATGGAAGACCGGGCAACGCTCAGAATTTCGAGCCAACTAATTGCGAGTTGGCTCAAGCACGGACTGACTACACGCGATCAAGTGCAGGACATCTTCAAACGAGTTGCTGTCATTGTCGATAATCAGAACCTGGAAACTGAAGGCTATCGCCCAATGGCCAAGAATCACGGGGCTAGTGTTGGTTTCGAGGCTGCATTGGAACTCGTATTTCAAGGAGTTGAGTCGCCAAATGGTTATACGGAACCGTTGCTGCACAAGTATCGTCGAATGGCAAAGGTGCCCCATTCTTAGCCTGGATGCTGTCAATCAGGTAGACGAATTGAATCCCTAACCTCTCTGAGGACGTCGATCAATTTTTTGGGCTTGACCACTTCAATCAGGTCACCCCAAGTGACAACATGCCAGGCCATTTCGTAGAGCCCGCCTGCTTTGAATTGCACCTCAATGCGTCCATCACGACGTTTTTTCATTGTCTGTGTTGGATGAAATACCCATTTTTCGACATGATCAGCGCATTCAGCATTGAATCGCCAGACCACAGTGTAGACCCTTTTGTCTTGAAATACCCCAAAGCAGTCCTTAAGATAGTTTTCCACTAAGTTTTCTTCGATTTTTTTGAACCCTTTATTTTTATAGACAACCAGTTTTGACATGTTGGTTAGAATGAATACGGTAAGCCCAGGAAAAGTAGCTTGATTAATGTTCGCGAGAAGGTAGCTGCGAGTGTTATTTCCGTGTAAAAATCCGTAAGGGTGAACGTAATAGTGACGCTTCGTTTCTCCTTCGACATTCGTGTAGTCGAAACTGACTGGATTAAAACCTTTGATTGCGTCTTGCAGCTGTTCGTATAACCCTTCTTCAAGAATTTGCACGGGTCCCGGTCGATGCGAAAAGACCTCTGCTGCCTCCAGTGTTTCAATGTCGGGATCAAGACGGGTAAGTTTCGTGTGCTCAATATTTGCTTTGAGATTTCTTTGTAGACTTTTTACGTATTGCTGATACTGGTGCATGCCTTCCCGTTCAAACAGATCGGCTGCAGTATTTAATACAGCGAGTTCTTCAACAGTGGGACTGGGTGCCTCAATTTTCTTGACAATTCGCCATCGTTTCGGCCGGCGTTGGATGACCTCGATATTGTCCTTGTATGAAGAAACAATTGCCTCCATCATGCGTTCGGCAGTTCTGCGTGATACTTTCAGTTTGCTTGTAATATCCTCGTAACCAATTCCATCGTTCGATGCCTGCATTTCGAAAACAAGATCTAGAAATTCCAGGTACTTTTGATACATAGCTTCTTATTCCTTTGGCGTTTAACGGTGGTGTTCAGTCATAATAGGGCAATCTGCTAGACACAAATCGAGATTGTGTTGATGAAAGTCACAAGGTTATTGATTACACCAATTTGTTTGATCTTAGTTTTCGGATGCTTTAATTCGTTGCGGGCCGATATTTCAGGTGCACATAACGTTGTTCTTGCAACGATCAACCAACTCTACAGTGATGTTTCTACTGATTATGATAACGACGAAGCGTTGCAAACTAGCGTTGAGCAAAGTGTGGAGCGACATTTGACACCAGTTCTTGATTTCGAAAAGTTTACCAAACTAATACTTGCTAAGCACTGGAAAACCGCATCTGACGAGCAACGGGCTCGATTCACCAGCATTTTGAAGGGATTTTTGTTCAGAACATTGACAAAGGCAATTACTGAGCACCATCAAACGCTCGTTTCGTATCAGGAACATATTAAGGTTATGGATGCAAAGCCTGGGCGTAATGAAGATCGAGCCATAGTTTCTGTTGTGATCAATACCAGTGATGGTCAAACGGTCAAAATTGATTTTCGAATGGGTCGCAATAATGGACAGTGGCAGGCCTACGATGTGATTGTTCAGGAGATCAGTTTTGCAATCAATTACCGAGCCATCCTAAACTCCGAAATCAAGAAGCATGGCATAGAGAAAGTAGCGGAAACTTTCGACTCGAAGCTCAAATACTGATTTCGTCGACCGAACGATTGGGCCTTCTGAAAGGCAGTGATCAGAACCCCATGCTCTCGGCAACACGCGCCAGCCGGGTGACATTTGATAAAACACCAGGAAACTTTATGATTTTTGGCCATGGTTTGAATGGCAAACCATCTAGTGCAGTATTGCCTTCGCTGCTCCCAAGCACCTTCTGACCGACCTTCATTCCGAAATAACTGGATAGGGTAATTCCAGAACCGCAATACCCCATTGCATAGAAAAGATTATCTTGTACACCAAGATGTGGGCTAATGTCCGTTGTATAGGCGACGTAGCCAACCCAAGCATATGCTACTTCAACGTCCGCTAGCTGCGGATAAACGGTAACCATCTGCTTGTATAGGGTCTCACTGCCAGCTGTGGAAGTGGCTTCAGTAAATGTGACGCGCCCGCCGAACAGCAATCGCTTGTAGTCTGGCGAAAGACGGAAGTAATTTCCAATGAGCCGCGTATCTGAAATGACTCGCGCATTTGGAATCAGAGTAGCGATCAGATCGTCCGATAAAACCTCAGTTGCAATTTGGAAACTTCCAATCGGCAAAATACGCTGATCGTGCCAGGCAAATTGTTGATCCGTGTAGCCATTCGTAGCCAGTACAACGTCAGCTGCATCGACCGTACCTCGGTCTGTCTGCAGCCGAAACGAGCCGGATCTTCGTTCAATTGATTTGACAGGACAGAGATCCGCCACCAATGCACCGGCATCAATCACCCGTTTAAGCAGTTCCAGATGATATTTACCTGGATGAATGCTACCGTGTGCCGGTAGCACGCATCCACCTTGAAACAAGTCAGAACCGATCTCGGACCTTTGCTCCGACTTTGGCACCATGTGGTATTCGAATGCAATTTCTTGTGGAGTTTTTGCATACTCCCTTGCCATCTTGTCAAAAGCACCTTTCGAGTGCACACCAAGGAAGCGACCGCAGGGATTCCAGTCGCAGTCAAGTTTTTCCTCCGCAATCAGATGCTTAAGATAGGCTAATGCTCGGTGCCCTTCCTGCACCATCAGCAGGGCGGTCTGTTTTCCGAATCGTTTGGCCAAACGATCGAACTTGGGCTTGTAACTGGTTCCGGCCTGACCTCCGTTTCGACTGCTACAGCCGTAGCCTGTCAGATCCTTTTCCAGAACCAGCGTTGATCTGCCACCTCGGGCAGTTTGCAGTGCGGCATTTAAACCTGTATACCCGGACCCGATGACAGCAACATCAACCGTGCGTGGTAAATCAGAGTGAGTGAGCGGCTGCCTTGGTGCCGCCTCCCACCAGTAAGGCATGTCTTGGAAATCATTTGCGAAAATTGTCGCCATATCTCTAAATTCTCAGTGTAACTCGCCTTTGTTGTCAGACGGATTATAGTGTTCGGTAATAACGCGTCGGCTAACCCATTGACCGAATTCAACTGGTATCCTTCTAATGCATATTGCCTGTGAAACCCGCTTTCAAATCAAATAACATTAGCGAATCAATTTTCCCACAAACTATGAAATGATGAGACGAACTCTCGGTAACACAGACATTGAAGTCTTTCCCATCGGGCTTGGTGCAATGCCACTTGGCATACGCGGAAGCCTACCTCTTCAAGACGCGGTTGATGTCATTCATGCAGCGATTGATGCGGGCATGAATTTCATCGATACAGCAAACGTCTACTGTACAGATAATCAGGACATCGGCTTGAATGAGCGGACGATTGCTCAAGCACTCAAGTCCATCAATCGCAATGACATTGTGGTCGCAACCAAGGGTGGTCTGGTACGCCCACAGGGGCGCTGGGAACGCCGAGGTTCTCCTCAACACCTGCGCAGCGCCTGTGAGAAGAGTCTGCAAGATCTGGACGTTGAAGTTATCACCTTGTATCAGCTACACGCCCCTGATCCCCTTGTGCCTTTCGCCGATTCAGTCGGCGAACTCGCAAGGCTTCAATCTGAGGGAAAGGTGCTGAATATTGGTTTGTCGAATGTCGGTCACGAAGAACTCGATGAGGCCATGGACATTACGACGATCACATCGGTCCAGAATCGTTGCAATATTAATTTTCGAGTTGATATTACAAATGGGTTTATCACCTATTGCAAAGAAAATTCAATTACCTATATTGCCTATAGTCCGATGGGAGGTGGCAGTGGCCACACGGCACTTCACGATGTAGCTTTACTGTCCGAACTCGCTGAAAAGCACGAGACTACTGTCTATCAGGTCGTATTGGCTTGGCTATTGCAGAAAGGTGAAAATATTCTGCCCATTCCAGGCGCCAGTCGAATTTCCAGCGCAGTCAGCAGCGCCCATGCGGTGCACATTCAGATGAGCGATGCCGATATACAGCGAATTGATGGACTTGGTGCGAACTAGCCAGTAAAGCACTTTGAATTAAGGCCAGCGACGTATTGGCATCGATTGCGCATTCCAAGCGCTTATGCCGCCTGTTGCATCAAAAACCCGTTCAAAACCCACCCCGGCGGAAAGAAAATTGCTGATCAAGTGCGACCGATTGCCAATTTCACAAATGATTACAACCGGTTTTCTTGGAGTGACAACTTCAAACAATTTGGCAAGCCAGCCATTCAAGTCATAATTGCCCCTGCTGTCAAAAAAGGTGATTAGATGGCTGTCTGGAATGACTCCGGTATATCGCCATTCTTCGGGGGTACGCACGTCAATTACCGGAATGCCTTCTTCAATGAGTTGTTGTAATTCTGTAGTATTGACTTTGATTGTTTCTGCGCTGGCAGCATTGGCAGCGAGAAAAACCAAAATCAGTCCAACTATCCAGACTGAAGTCCAATTATTTACGAAGTACACTTTTTTCATACAAATTTAGAAACTTGCCGTTCGGATCATATCGTTCCTTGAGTGCCCAGTAGTTTTCACTACGGTAAATCGTCCAGAATTCATCTTCTTCATAGTACGCATCAGAATATAGCGATTTAATTCCGCCAAGATCTGCCGTTTTTCGCTCAATTTTGCGATTGAGATAACCTGGAGGGTTCTTCTGTCTAGACTTAGCAGAATCCCAAAAACCGAAGTTGATGTAAGTTGAGTTCGGGTTCATGGGAAATAATGGAAACTGATCAGATTTGTCACTGGTTCCGACAGGACAAATCCAAATTGGTAAAATACCAATTTCGCGCAGCAGAAATTCGAGAAACTCCGTCGCGTTTTCAATCGGAATATCAATATCCTGGATGACTGACTCAGGATGATAACCGCCCATTCGATTTAGAAATTTCGTGATCCCCCATTTTGAATTCCAGCGCATGACTTTGGTATAAGTGCGGGAGTTCAGTCTTTTTTTCCCCACCAATCTTCTCATAAAGCCGTTTTGGACGTATAGATTTTTAGAGCACCAAAACCAATCGGTATCCCATCGCCAGATGTAGTCCTTAACAGTCAGATAGTCGATCTGTTTTTCGGGAATGGATTTGTAGTAGATGTCGAGATAAGTGTAGTCACTGGTAAAAGGAGCTGTGTCTGTGAACTGTCCAATAGTCAGGTAATACTCATTTCGACCAAATACACTGCCATCCAAAAAGTCGATGTCGGAGTTGCGAAGCGCTGCGATTACGCCAAAAAATTCTTCTGCGTCCCGATAAAGTTTGTGGTCGAGTTTGACGAAACGTTTGACTGGCAGAGCTGGGGTTTTCAGTTTTAGGACATAACCCAAAGTACCATATGAATTTGGCAGTCCAAAATATAGATCGGCGTGCTCATTGGTTGGCGTACAGTTGACAATTGACCCGTCAGCCAGCAGAACCTCCATTTCTATGACAGTTTCGTGGGGTAGACCGAACTTAAAAGATGTGGACTCAATTCCGATGCCTGCGACTGCACCACCGATCGTAATGGTGCTAAGTTGCGGAACGACCATTGGCATAAATCCGTATTGGAGTGTTGCATCAACCAATTCACCATAAGGATTCATTCCTTCGGAAACCAGCGTCTGGTTTTCAATGTCAATTTCAAGCAGGTGGTTGAAGTCGCGTACTGACAGTTCCTGCTTTTGTCCATCAACGCGATCGCGAAAGAGGTTGGATGTATCCTTCTTTAACCGAACTGCAGCGTTGGCTGTGCTTTGCATTTGCTGCGCCAATCGGTCTCGGCGGACAGGATAGGAGTCAGCAAAAGCTGTGTGCATGATCGCTTGAAGTTATCCAGCCTGTTGCACAAGTCTGGATGTGAATGAAACCAGTTGCCCGCTGACAGCAGATACCTGCTTTCGGGCTGCTTCATCAACTAGAGTTCCATCTGTGTCAAATGCTTGTTGGGCATTCGGTAATGCAAACTGTTTTGGCAGGACAATCATGCCAAGATTTCCAAGAATCGTGCGGATGCTGACCAGGGTTCTCAATCCACCGAGTGCGCCAGGGGAGGTAGCCAGAAGTGAGACTGTCTTTCCCGTAAATGCAGCGAGCGATGGTTCATCTGGAACCGGTCGAGAAACCCAATCAATAGAATTCTTCAGAACTGCAGTGATTGCACTGTTGTATTCAGGACAACTGAGCAGTAGACCGTGATGCTGGCACATTGTCCTTCTAAGTTCAAGTGCGCTTTCAGGAACCCCATTGCTTTCCTCTAAATCACCGTCATACAACGGCATTGGATAGTCGCGAAGGTCAATCAATTTAACGTCGGCACCGTGTTGTTCAGCAAACTGAGCCGCGTTCTGAATCAGCATTTTGTTGTATGACCGGGTTCTGGTGCTACCGGCGAAAGCGAGAATTTTAACAGTCACACTGCAATTACAAATATTTACGTCAGTTCAGGCGTTAAATGATATAGCAAGGTCAAAACTGCATGGGAATTGACTGGAAAAAAGTGGGCCTGATTGCTGAGGCGTGTGAATCAGGCCCAAACGGCAATAGCCGCGAGGTGAATTGCTGTTTTGGTTGTATGTGAACTGATGCTAAATTTAGAAGTGATACCCGCGTTCATCATGAGTTGATACATCAAGTCCCTGTACTTCACTTTCCGAACTTACTCGCAACCCACCAACGAGAAGCCCGGTAATTTTGAAAACAATGTAAGTGACTACCAGGGTATAAGCCACAGTCGCAACGACCCCGACAAACTGAATCATGACCTGGGCACCGATTGCATTGTCCATGCCCTGGCCACTAAAAACACCGAGGTTTGCTGATGCAAAAATACCAGTCAAAATTGTGCCGACAATTCCGGCAATTCCATGAACCGGAAATACATCCAGAGAGTCATCAAACTGCAGTCTCTGCTTGACCACTTGGACTGCGAGGTATGAAATCGGTCCGGTCACTATTCCAATGACCAGTGAACCAGCTGGCCCTACAAAACCGGAAGCGGGGGTAATTGCAACCAGCCCTGCGACCATGCCGGTCGCTGCTGCAAGTGCAGTAGCGGACTTACGAAAGAAATACTCGGTAACAACAAATGAAAGTGCTGCAGAAGCAGCACAAATGTGTGTGACCAGCATGGCCATAGCAGCATCCTGATTGGCTGCAACGGCACTGCCGCCATTGAATCCAAACCATCCAACCCACAGCATTCCAGCACCGATCATGGTTAGAGTCATGTTGTGTGGCATCATGGAGCCACTGGGAAAACCCTTCCGATTACCCAATACGAAGGCACCCACGAGCGCGGAGATTCCCGCCGCAATATGGACAACATTACCGCCGGCAAAATCAAGTACACCGAGTGAACCGAGCCAGCCACCGCCCCACACCCAGTGCGCGATCGGTGCATAAACCAGCAGTATCCAAAGAATTGCGAAAACGACAACCGCTGAGAATTTAATTCTTTCTGCAAAGCCACCGACTATCAGTGCGACTGCAATGATGGCGAAAGTTGCCTGAAAAAGTGCAAAAGCTGATTCTGGCACATCACCGGACATACTTTCTTCGACCACGCCGGCAAAAAGAAATTTTCCAAGTCCGCCGATGAAGTTATTACCTAGATCATCAAAGGCCAATGAGTATCCGGCAAAAAGCCAAACGACGCTGACCACACAGGTGATGGTGAAGCATTGCATCAGAATTGACAGGACATTTTTACTTCGCACGAGGCCAGCGTAGAACAGGGAGAGTCCTGGTATTGTCATCATCAGTACCAGGGCAGTTGAGGTGAGCAGCCACGCTGTATTACCGGGGCTGAGTGTGTCCTCGGCGAATGCTACGGGGCAATATGCCAGGGACAGCAGGGTAAATATCAGTATTTTTAACTTCATCGTTCGGTTAAGGTTGGTAGTCAAATCGCGCTTTCATCCATTTCTCCGGTACGGATACGGATGACGTTTTCGAGTTCGGATACAAAAATCTTGCCATCCCCAATTTGCCCAGTCAGCGCGATTCTTCTAACGGTGTCGATCACATCATCGACCCGGTTGGCTGATACTGCTATTTCCAGTTTGATTTTCGGAACAAAATCGACAACATACTCTGCGCCTCTGTAAAGTTCAGTATGTCCCTTTTGTCGCCCGAAGCCTTTGACTTCCGATACAGTCATTCCTTGAATTCCAATATCCGAAAGTGCTTCCCTGATATCGTCCAATTTGAACGGTTTGATAATGGCAGTGACGAGTTTCATGTGGTACCTCCACAATTTGTACTTAACTTTTAATACAGCAATTTTCATGCCAGTTAAACTAATTGAATTCTAGGTAATTTTCGCTGAATATGCACCGAAATGGTGCGAATTCACATAAATGGTGCAAATTTAGTGCGACAAAATTCCGGGTTCGGAATGTTACGCCATAGACAGTCCGGCCTGTTGAAAGACCTTTGTCGCAAATCGACGAGTAGCTTCAACAAGAGGATTGTCGACAAACGGGAGTGTTCCGGCCTGACAGACTAACGCTTTGAGAATGTTAGATTTAGTAGAAAGATAGGGTGGGGAAATCGATGTGAAATTTCAATTTACTGCGATTGGAGAAATGTTGCCAACGATGCGTTGAAGGCTTCAGTTTTTTCAACATTGGAAAGATGGGCTGCACCTTCAATGACGGTCAAACTTGATCCGGCAATCTGATCACGCATGACGCGCGACTCAGCGACAGGTGTAGCAAGGTCCTGATCACCGGCAATGATGTGCGTTGGAACAGAAATTTGGTTGAGTTGTTCAACGTAGTTCAGGTTATAGATTGCATGACAGCAGCCCACATAACCGTAGACGGCTGTATCCAAAAACTGAGCGCGAATTCTTTGGTAGTCCTCCGTCCCCATTTCTCGATAGCTTTCTGTAAACCACCTTTCCATTGTGAAATCAACCAGGTGATGTATCCCAAAGCGCTCACCGGTCTTGATTCGGTTCTTCCACACCTCCTTCATTTCCTCCCGAATCACAGACATTGTGTTACAAAGTGTCAGACTTTTGAGTCGTTCTGGAGATTTCAGAGCCAATCCCTGGCCAATCATGCCACCCATCGACAGTCCAACCCAATGCACTTTTTCGATGCCTAGTGCATCAAGGAGTGCGACTGCATCATCAACCAACAACTCCATCGTATACGAGCTAGGCGGTGCTGAAGAATTTCCATGCCCGCGGGTGTCATAACGCAGAATTTGAAAATTCTTTGAAAATTCATCGATTTGCGGTTCCCACATGATCAGGCTCGACCCGAGTGAATGGCTGAGTACCACAGTATCACCCTCTGATCGACCGCTAGTTTCGTAGTTTGTTGTGATTTCGTTGGTTTCTATTTTCATGTCGGCGTTAATATTTGTCGAAGTGTAAACTGTTGACGAAACAGGTGTTCATTCTCTTGAAATTGAATCTTGGGGCCAGCGACCCAGCGAGACCAATCGATTTTAGGAAATCGAACCGCTGATTCATCTTCTATTTGATCCGGAACATAAGTGATGTCGAGGACGGTACAGTAATTGATGGCCTCACGATAAAGTGCAGCCCCACCGATAATCCAGACATCTTTGTATTGTGCATTTTTCAGCGCCTGTACCAATTCTGGATAGTGATCAGTATTGGGATGGCTGGTGCTCGTAACGACGATATTCTGTCGCTCTGGCAGAGGTTTTATAGGCAGCGATTCCCAAGTCTTCCGTCCCATGATTACAGTGGAATTGAGTGTCAACTGCTTGAAGCGACGCAAATCGGCGGAGTAGTGCCAGGGAATTTTGCCGTTTAATCCAATCACCCCGTCAGCAGTCATGGCTACGATAATCCTGGCTTTATGTTTCACCGGGACTTATCGGTCAAACCGCCACGCGAAATTTGATCGCCTCGTAGGGCCTGTAGTTGGAAATCTGAAAAATGTCCAGAATCTGCTCGGTGGATGCATCCAAGATGTCTTCAATATCATCCAGCGACTTAATCGAATCGGAAATTTTGATCTGCGGCAGTTTGCGCGGTACTCGCTCTAGCTGTTCAAGCAATCTTGGCACGTGGTCATATTCGCTATCTGAACCGTCAGGTTTGCAGGTGTAAACATGTGCGTCCACAAGAGTATGTCCAAAAACTCCTGCGCGAATACCGGTTAAGTGAGAAAACAGTTCAAGAATCAGTGCGTAGCCGGCAATGTTGTATGGAACACCAAGGGCGATATCTGCACTGCGCTGTGTCAGATGCAAACACAAAATTGGTTCTTCATTTTCATCGAACTGAACATTCATCACCCAAAACGCGTGGCATGGTGGCAAATAGCTGCTCTGAGCGTTGGAAGGTGCCCATGCTGAAACGACATGTCGGCGACTCATCGGATTTTTCTTGATCTGATCGAGAATCCAGATGATTTGGTCATTGGACTTACCATTCACACCTCCAGGCATTGGAAATGAACGCCAGAAGTTTCCGTAGGCGCTTGGAACATTGCCATCCTCGTCTGCCCAAGGATCCCAAAATTTACAGCCGTGTTTGCGAAGCAGTCCGATATTGGTGTTTCCGGACAAAAACCATAAATTTTCAATGACGATGTTCTTCCAGGAAATTTCCTTGGTGGTCAGCAGAGGAAATCCGTCGCGAAGGTCGATTTGGTAGTTGTAGTTAAACGTTGACAGGGTATCAACGCCGGTGCGATTTTCCTTGCGTCGACCGTGTTCAAGCACGTGACGTACAGCATCCAGATATTGCTTCATTTCTGTTTCAAAAGTAGGCGCACTGAAATCGCTCTGTGATTAAGCTCCAATCGGTAAATAATTCAGAAACTTCAAACACCCTGATGTACTGTTGTTGATGTGGGAACTAGGTTGAAAGTTTGTCGCATCGATTAAATTGCTAGCCCTGTGTAGCTTCATGTTTGAAGTATTCTTCAAGAACGAAGCGGGCGAGCCTCGCAGGTTTGATGTACCACTTTTCTTTGTTCACCACCACTGCTGCGATTGCAACTTTGTCTTTACCTGAGTCACCGTAACCAACGAACCATTCTGTCTTACCCTTTGGATTATGACCCGTCAATGATCCGGTTTTTCCACCGACATCCAGATTGACATAAGGCCCTCTAAAGAATGTTCTGAAATGCTTCTTTGCTGAACCTTTTTTTACAGTGGCCCTCATCAGAACCCGCAATTCATCTGAAGTCTTCTTATCGAACACCCGAGCAGAGTCTGGTTCAGACTTATAGAGCAAGGGGCCGGAAGTATCTACTGCAAAGTCAATCAGACTGGGTTCAACCAGTACACCGTCGTTGGCAATCACAGATGCCAGCATAGCAGCATGAACGGGAGAGATGGTTGTATCCAGCGTATAGCCTGAAGCCGCTTCCGCTATCGACCATTCGTCACCAGAATGAAATCCCGTTTTACTCGATTCAATGGAGAAGTCAACTGGTACAGGACGGTTGAAACCGAAAACATCTGCATAGGTCTGTAGAGTTTCCGCCCCAACATCATAAACACCGATTCTGCCGAAAACAGTGTTGATCGATAGTGCAAATGCTTTGCTAAGCGAGGTGTTTCTGGTCCATTTGTTGGTCTTGTGCCGCAGTACATTGGATTTGTACAAAGATGAATTCTTTCCGTTGTATTGATAGATTGATCCCGGTCGGGCAACCCCGGTATCAATAGCCGCAGCGGCAGTAACGATTTTGAACAGTGACGCTGCCGGAAATCCAGAATGCACAGCCAGATTATGATTCAGGCTGTTGTCTTTGACAAAACTTGACATTGCCAGAATTCGGCCTGTGTGCGGTTGCAAGACAACAACCGCTGCGTAATCCGGACCATAGCGTGCAATGGTATCGTCAATAAATGAGTTCAGGTCAGGTTTGATGTTGTAATGAACAATTGCATCAAAATTCGATTGGTCACTATTAATGGTGACGATGCTTGGAAATTCGTTGGCGATAATTTCCTCTGAAATCGAATTTGACAAGTGGTGTTTTTGAATTCCCCATACCTCACCAAAGTCGCGGCTGGTTTCGAGTCGGGACTCGGGGTATAGCGAAAATGCCACCAAAACCACACCTGCCAGAATTAGTTTTGGAATCCAGGCCAGAATTCTTCGAGACAGCGACCGCGGATCTATTCGATCGGATGATCTGGCATAGATGGGTTGTGTTGAGGGTCGACTGTACGACTGACTGTGTCCGTACCCCCGAGGTAAATTTGGGTTATGTTTGCGTGGCATTTGAAATGCGGTTGCAAAAACTCAACACTGAAAGTTCTAATGGCAGAAATTATCCTAAAAATTTTACTTGAACTACACCTTGTCATTTAACAAAAAAATGACTGTTCCATCAACAAATTGCACTGATATGCTTTCTGAAGCATTGATTGACCCGAGAGGGGCGTCAATAGGAATGATATGAATGGCATCTTTTACGCGGAAAGTTGTGTTCCCGTCATCAATTGCGATAGGAAAACTTGATTCGGAGTAGGCGCAGATAAAATTGAATGCCAATTGAGCACTGAACTCACAATTGATCGTGTAGTCTTCCCTGCATGGGGCTGGGTGCAAGCTGGCGTTTGAGTGGATTTGTGGTTGAGCGCGCCAGTCTTCCAAAGGAGTAGTCAGAAGTTGTTCCAAACCGGCGATAGCTTCCTTCAGCAGAATCAATTGAATTGTCTTTAATCTCGCACCTGCAGGGTAAGTAACCGGTGTAAACCACAATATTGCTCCGGCATCGATTGAGTCAGTTACTTCGTGAAGCGTAACACCCGTTTCGGTCTCTCCCGAACGCAACTGCCAAAATATCGGGTCCGCACCCCTGAATTTTGGCAATTTTGAGGGATGGATGTTCATGCAGCGCGCTGGCAATTGAGTGATCGACTGCGGCAGTTTTTTCGGATAGCACGATAACAGGAATATGGATGCCGCATGCAAGTGAAGGAAAGTGATTAGTTGTGCATTGTCGCCAACGAAATAGCAGATCGGTAAATCATTGCTATTGGCGAGTTCAACAATCGGGTGCGAGCGGGTATAAAAAATGGAAGATTTTTCAGCAGACGGATGGTCATCTGAAGGTGAGTATGCAGCTAAAACGATCGCCCGCAGTGGAAGATTCTGGCGAATCAGGCACTTGAGGGTGATGTGTGTGAATTGACTGAGAGACCCAAACAGGACAATACTGTTGCTTTCGACCCCCACGTCTGCAAGTCTGTCAAATTAGTTCAGAAATGGCACGCTCATGCCTCTTCTAACGGCTGGTCGCTCAGAGAGTTCATCAAACCACCGCTTTACATTTGGGTAAGTTGCAAGATCAATTGACTGCCACTCAAAGCGCGCGGCCCAGGGATAAATTGACATATCCGCAATCGAGTAATCTTCCGCAACGTATTCTACTGTCGCCAATCGCCGGTCGAGGACCTTGTAGACTTGATCTGCTATTCCATCAAAACGACCAATGGCGTAGGGAACTTTGGTCTTTGCAAATTTACGAAAGTGATGCAACTGCCCAAGACTAGGTCCGAAATTTCCCACCTGCCACATCAGCCACTGCAGAATGACAGACTGTCTACTCGGAACCGTACTCCAGAATTGGCCGGTTTTCTGTGCAAGATGAATGAGAATTGCGCCTGACTCAAATATTGGCAGCGATTTGCCATCATTCCCCTCAGGATCAATAATGGCCGGAATCTTGTTTGCCGGACTGGTTACTAAGAATGATTCATCGAACTGTTCGCCTTTGCCAAGGTTGATTTCATGAACATCGTAGGGGATGTTCATTTCCTCAAGTGCAATTGAAATTTTTCTTCCGTTGGGTGTCCCCCAGGTGAATAACTGAATTTTTAAACTGGACATTGAGTCTCTCTCGGGTTAAATCTTAATTTTTGACGAAAAGTTGACGTGGATAATTCGCAAGCAGTTCCGGACCGTTCTCTTTGATCACAAGGCTCTCGGTAATCTCAAATCCCCAATCATCTCCCCAGATTGCGGTCATGAAATGAAACGTCATGTTTTCTTTGAGTTCACTGGTGTCTCCAAGTCGCAAGCTGATTGTCCTCTCACCCCAGTCGGGTGGATAACTGATTCCTATCGGGTAGCCAGACCGACCATCTTTGCTGATGCCATATTTGTTCAGTGCCTTGTTGAATGCAATGATGATGTCTTCTGCCACATTACCGGGTTTGGCCGCTTCGAGTCCCGCTGCCATACCATCAAGAACCGCTTTTTCGGTGTTGAAAAACTTGTCGGGCGGGTTGCCTAGGTAGATTGTCCGACAAAGTGGGCAGTGATAGCGTCGATGACATCCGGCTATTTCAAAGAACGTACCTTCATCCCGCTTGAGCGGCAAGTCATTCCAGGTCAGGTGCGCAGCCGCGGCATCTGGACCGGACGGAACCATAGGCACAATGGCCGGGTAGTCGCCACCATGGCCATCCGCACCCATCATCGCGGTGTGGTAAATTTCTGCAATCAGTTCATTCTTGCGCATGCCGGGTTCAATAATCTCAAGAATCTTTTTGTGCATTTCTTCAACGATCCGGCCGGCACGCTTCATGTAAATCAGTTCCTGTTCCGATTTAACCGTGCGTTGCCAGTTGACCAGTGTATTGGCATCGACAAAAGTTGCACTGGGCAATCCGGCTTGCAAGGAGGCCAAAGTTGCAGCAGAGAAGTAATAATTGTCCATCTCGACCCCGATTCGCAGACTTCCCCAACCGCGGTCAACGATGATCTTAGAGAGCAGATCCATTGCGTGTCGATCCGGGGTCATGACGTAGTCATCCGTATAGAAAAGTACACTTGAATCAGGCATATGCACCGTTCGGTATGCACCTTTTGCATCCATGGCACGACCATACCAAAATGGTCCGTCGGACAGAGTAAGCAACACACATTGTGGGGTGTAAAACGACCAGCCATCGTAACCTGTGAGCCACGCCATATTCGATGGATCAACGGTAATAAGAAGTTCAACACCCTTTTGCTCCATTGCAGCGCGTGTCTTCCTGATGCGGTCGTCGTACTCGGCTTGTGTGAAACTTGGGTTTGGATTTGGCATTTCGAATTACCTTGATGCGTTTGAATCGGAGATTACTCTGAATATTCAGAGTCAGGGAATACTGACAAATTATGCTACTCTTTGCGTCAAAAGGTACTTATTTGACATGCGTCTACACGTAATTTAGTATTGAGACAAACTGGGCTATGGTCGATGGCCACTAGAATTACTTGTGTAATTTTCGCCTGAACTAAGCGAAGTTTCATGTAATCAAGTTTCAAAGTAATGAAACAGGCGAAATTATGAAGCATTATTGCATAAAATATCATATATGACGTTTTTTCAAATATATAAGGCTCAGGACGAGATTCTCACAAGAATTATGAACAGTGAGGACTCATTTTTTCCCCAGATAATTTTGGCCGGTGGGACAGCATTAGCTCGTTATTACCTTAATCATCGAATAAGCAGGGATCTGGATTTTTTCCTGCCTGGCAACTTTGATCCTGCCATTGTGGAAAAGCAATTTAGCAATTTAGGTATACCGTTATTTGACGTCACTCGAATTCCCAGTGGTCGATTTGTTACTCAACTTCATGGTTGGTCTCAAATCAATGGACAAAGAATTAAAGTCAGTGTGATTGAGGATTTATTTGCAGATATGTTTGATGTGACAGTCATCAATAATGTACGTACGGAAGTGATTGATGGGCTTTATCACCGTAAACTGCGTACCATTACTGGAACTGGATATTCAGTCAACACCGTTGGGCAGAATCAATTACACGGTGGTCGGCAAAATGCACGGGACGTTTTTGATTTGTACGTATTGGATAGTCAACAAGAATCGATCAATCAGTTTGTTGAGCGCATAAATCGTCAGGGTGCAAATTTTCCCGTTGACGGCTTTATTCGGGGAATTTCTCGGATGCCGTGGATTGAACTGCTTGATGAATTCGAGTTGTTGGAAACGTTGCCTGATTTTCACAAAATAACAGCTTACGATGCAAAGCGATATTTCGATGCGGTTCTCAGTGCATTGAGTACCCCTTGAATCAATCGAAAATGGACAAATTAGAAATTTTAAGACAGGCATTTTGGTCGGGAGCACCGACATACCGACAGTTTCGTGGATACTTGCGAGATGTAGAAACACATAAGAAAATTGTGGCAACATCGTTTCGGCATTTACCTATGAACTTCATTTTGGAGGAATACGGAAAAGATCGATTTATCAGGGACTGGCCGAAAATTCGAAGCGAGTTCAACTTTGATCAACCGTTAGATCAAAAACCTTTAGAAACATATGATGCGATTTGGGGTCTTTGGTGTGTTGGTGACAGTCAGTACCCAGTATCCTCCGCGGTTGCACGACTTAGTAAACGCCGAAAGCACATTATGCGCTTGGCCATTAACGAACCTGGCATCTCTATTTACAGCTTGGCAAAAAGGCAAAATCGGAACTATTCCAGTGTATATAAGGATGTCAAGTACCTAATTGATCTAAATTTGCTTGATACGACTGTGGCGAAGAGTCGTGGGCGTACCATAAAAAAAATTGTTGCACCCGATTCAATAAATACGCGGTTAGTAAGAAATTAGTGACTTAGGCAATGTTTTGTTTGAGTGATTGACTAGGATGTAACGCCTTGAAAACATCCCATCAAACTGTCGAAGTAGTCACTCTATTCTTTATCTTCAAAATGGTCACCAATGGTATCAGCACATAACCAGTCGCGTAAATCCACGATGCAGACTTTTGGAACATCAAGCCGCATCAGTCACGACTCAAGCGTGTTTTATGAGCGCAAAATCTATAACAGTGTACGAGAAGTCAGCAACTCACAGTCAGAACATGAAAACGAATGCAGTGCAGACGTAGTGAACAGGATCTTTAGCCACTCAAGTACCAACATGCATGAGTTGCCTGACAATTGCATACATCTGATGGTAACGTCACCGCCATATAACGTTGGCAAAGCGTATGACGATGACCTGTCGGAAGCTGAATATTTTCAACTGCTGAACTCTGTCTGGAAAGAAGTCCACCGGGTTCTTGTTCCAGGTGGTCGGGCGTGCGTCAACATCGCCAATTTGGGACGTAAGCCGTACATTCCGCTCAACGCAAAGATCTCCGATCAAATGACTGAAAATGGATTCTTAATGCGTGGGGAGATCATTTGGGACAAGTCTGCCAGTGCTGGAACGTCTTGTGCATGGGGAAGTTGGAAATCCGCGTCGAATCCAGTTTTGAGAGACACGCATGAATACATTCTTGTCTTTTCTAAAGGGAAATATAACCGTGAAGCAAAAGACAAAACTTCCACGATCAGCAGAGAAGAATTTCTGGAACTTACCAAAAGCATTTGGGCATTTCCTGCAGAATCAGCCAAACGTGTCAATCACCCTGCACCATTCCCCGTCGAGTTGCCGAGAAGGCTAATTCAGCTCTACACGTTTGAAAACGATATTGTTCTTGACCCATTTATGGGGTCGGGAACAACTGCTGTCGCCTCGGTTCAATCTGATAGATCCTATATTGGCTATGACACTTCATTGGAATACGTGCAGATCGCCAAATCCAGGTTGGCGGCGCTATAGAAAGTCCTAACGATTGTAGATCTGAGATAAGAGGTGACCGCGAAAGTCGAGGTCGGTATGAAAGTGATTATGAGCCTTGTGGTCTCAGGCGCATCAAACCTTCAAATAATCCGCCATCACTGGTAATGTAGAGCCATCCATCAGGACCCACCGCCACTCCTGCAGGACGTGCCCAGCGACTCCCCGCCTCGTCTTGGAATCCGGTAACTACCGGTTCCACACCAACTGCCTCCTCACCGTCGAACCGAACCAGCACCACTGCAGGCGGCCGACGACTCTCGGGTGGGCCGCTAAAACCGCCATCCGGCTGAGTGCCCCATGATCCGTGCAATGCGACTACAGCGCTGTTGACGAAGCGTTTATCCAGCCCACCTTCGGGGACAAATGTCATACCAAGTGGTGCATTGCGTGCCGGGAATGTGGCAACCGGTATTTCCACTGTATCCTTTGAGAATGGCGGGTCCGAATCGATGCAGTCATCACGATAGACGTGCTTTCCATCGAATTGAAACCAGGGCATGCCATGAAACGAGCCCGGTGTTATTTTCGAAAAATACTCCGGTGGCAATTCAAAACCGTGATGGTCGGGACCATTGTTTGCGGCATACATGACATCAGAGGTCGGATGCCAGTCAAAATCAACCGGATTTCTGAGACCCGAAGCGAAAGGCTCTAAAAAAGCAACGGTACCAGATTCGTTAATGCGAAACATTCCGCCTCGTCGATGACGAAAGGGGTAGTCATTAGAAATCAACTGATCAGAACAATTTCCCGATATACCGACACTGACATAAAGCGCTCCATCCGGACCGACTCTGACAGTTCGCGAAGCGTGCCCGGCTCCACCCGGTAGCGGTGTAACCACCTCAATTGAATCTACATTCGCTTGCTCAGCATCAGAAACATAAGGTAGTTTGAGAAGCTGCGGCGTTGTTGCGACGAACAACTCATCGTCCCTTATAGCGATACTGTGTGGATAGGAGGGGAGCCACAGAAATGTCATCGCGTTGATATAGGGTGGATTCAACTTATACACGTGCTGTCCTGAACCGATGTACATATCCCCATTTGGTGCAAACTCGATCATACGAGGATAGTTCAGCTCTGCAGGTAGCAGTTCAAGCTGATAGCCAGTTGGTACTTTAATATTAACCAGGCCAAAACTTGGATGATCGAGCAATTGATACTGGAGAGCGATTTCATTGGCATGGGCAGGTACAAAAAATAACAATACCAGGAGTGTGGGCAGGAGTATTTTTATTTTTAGCGGGAAACGTCTCATGCCAGCAGTACATCCTTGGCGCGATTTATTCTTGCAGCTACCCAGGTTGATCCGCCTCGATCTGGGTGATTGCGTTGCATCAAAATTCTATGTGCCTCAATGATGTCCTGTTTCGAAGCTGATTCATCAAGTCCTAATATTTCCAGTGCTTCCTCGCGGGTCATTTCATCTGCGCCAGGCGGCGGGGCCTGTTCCCCAGCGTGTTCTTTCACGTATTCTTGCCATTCATCTGGACGCATGCGACTCAGGTAGGTTTCAAGAAGTGAATAAGATTGCTGGTCTTTACGTTGACATTCAACCAGCAGTTCAGCGAGTTGGTCAATACTCAGTTCATCCAGTCTCTGACCCTTGAAATTCCCGTAGATTACTTCGCCCTGAATTTCTCCGCTGTCATGATCCAGCGTCATTTCAAGGAATTTTGTCTTGACATCTGAAGTCTGACCGGGTTTCGATCCGGGTACAGGGCCGCCCTGCCAGGACTTGAACATGTTGTAGGCGCTTCGAAGCATGATAATGCGCTGAATCCAGGGGACAGCGGCGAGAATCAATGCAAAAAACGCGGGCAGCTTTGCCGTCAATATCAGCACCAGTAGGATGCCGACTGCACCGTACAGCAAAGCAAGTTTGAAGTATTTTTGGCGATTGACCTGGCTTGCGCTGCTGCCAATCTTGCTCACAATCCACATCAATCCGATGACCAGGACCAGAATCAAAAACAGACGCGCCATTATTTCAGTTGCCCTTAATCTGATGTGTCAGTTGTGCGACTACACCCTTTCGCCTGCTGCTCAGCTGTTCCAGCGCTTTGCGTCCACCCGTCGCATAAACTGCAACTGCTGCCAGAAGATCCTTGAGTTGCTGGGCACTGGATGCGTCAAATCTACAGTATGCGCCACCACTCAATTTGGCAATTTCGCGGAAAGCTCGTGCTGCATTCGGGTCGTATCCTTCGTGGAACATGAATGCAGGAACACCGTTCAGCCCTAGATGTCCGGCTTTCTCAGAAAGCCGATCGATATCCTCTTCCATGGCATCACCGACGAACACCAGTGCGTTGACACGCTGCTTTCGAGTTTCTCGCAGGGTGTGGTCTAGCAATCGACCGACCTGAGTCAGTCCTCCTATACACTTGACACTGCTCATGAGCCGATGAAGAGCTGTTGCTGAACTTACCCACTTACTCGCGAAAAACTGATGAAAGCCGCGGTAAAAACACATTTGAACATCGAGTCCTCCTTGAGACGCTGTCGCGGTAAACATCTCTGACTGAATGTGACAGGCCTGGTCCCACATCGGCTCGCGGCTGGCAGTGGCATCCATTCCAAAAATCAGACGGCCGCGGCTGGAACTTGCCACAGGTCGGGGTGCTAACTCCACCTGCTTGAGGAAAGCATCGACCTCAGAACTCGTTGATTTGGTCAACTCGGTGTTTTTTGACTTTGGCATTCTGCGCCACGCTTGCGATTAAACCAGAATTACGAACCTACTGATTTTTATATTTCATAATTCGGTCAACAACTTCAAATGCATTAACCGAAAGATTATCGGTATTCGCAATGACTTCCAGTCGATCGTACATAGCCTTTTGTCGACTTTCGTCATAGCGTCCGATTTCTGAAAAGGCCTCCGCCAACTGAGCTGCACCGAGTGGGTTGTACTTGTCAATATTGAGAATATTGTTCTTCAATAGTTCATAACCGCTGCCATCAGACACGTGAAAACAGTATGGATTTGCATGACAAAATGCACCTATCAATGAATATACCCGGTTTGGGGTGTGGTAACTAAACGACTGGTGAGAAGACAGACGAATGACATTGCGCAGGGTATCATCTCGGGCAGCACTTGCTTGAATTCGGAACCACTTGTCGACCACACCTGAGTGTTCTTTCCACTTGTCGTAGAACGCGGCCAACGCTGTTTCTCGAAAGGCACTGTTTGAATTGACCAATGCCTTCAGCGCGGCGGAAAGATCGGTCATGTTTTTACCGAATCTGAATTGGTCAACTGCAAGTTGATGGACAACATCGTTGTCAAGCTCAATCATCATTCCCAAGCATAGATTGCGCAGACTTCTTTTGCCAATTGCATTTGCACTTAAACCCGCCGGCGGATCAAGACTTTGGTACAGGTTAATTAAGTGGTCAAAAAATCTCTCCGCAACAGTTCGAATCAGCAATCGCCGAGTATGATGGATGGCGACTGGATCAATTACATCCATCACTTGTGCTATTGCGATTTCGGACGGTGGTTCCAGTAGCAGCACACTAAATTGTGGATCAATCAGGGCATCGTCAAGTACAGAGGAATAGGTGTCAAGGAAGGCGTCGTCTACCTGCGGTGTTTGATTCTTCTGAAATACATCGATCATCTTAAGCAGGCTGGATTTTGCAATTCGCTGCCATGCGTCCCAGCGGCAAAATGGATCGTCATCATTTGCGAGCAATGCGTGAAGTTCCTCGTCAGCCTGAGAATCCTCGACCACAATCGGTGCACTAAAGCCGCGCAGCAGAGACAGTGTTGGAGATTCTTTGACACTCGAAAATTCAAAGGTCTGCTCATGTTCTGTCAACTCAAGTAGAAACTCATCGGCCTCAGCGGTTGTACCTCCGTTCAGAAACTGGCATTTTTGCCGACCGCTCTCGTTCAGCAAAGACAACTGGATTGGAATGTGCATCGGCATACCTGGCACTTCGGATGACGAATCGGGTGGAATTTGTTCCAGTGTCAATTGAAAGGACGAATTTTTCGAGTTGTAGTTTCGATGCACACGAACTTTCGGTGTACCAGCAACGTAATACCATCGACGAAACTGCTGAAGATTACGACCGCTCGCCTCTTCCATTGATTGAATGAATTCTTCGATTGTTACCGCACAACCATCATACCGTTCAAAATATAGGTCGGTTGCCGCCCGATATTGTTTCGGGCCAAGCAGGAGGTACAGCATACGGATAAGTTCAGCGCCTTTGTTGTACACCGTTATGTTGTAGAAGTTGTCAATTGTGAGATACGAATCCGGCTGAACTGCATGTCTTTTGGGACTGGCATCCTCTCGGAACTGGTGAAGTTTCACGAGATGAACGTCGTGAATGCGCTGTACTGCGGCCGACCCCATGTCAGCGCTGAACTGTTGGTCTCTGAAAATGGTGAAGCCTTCCTTCAGACTCAGCTGAAACCAGTCGCGCAGCGTTACCCGGTTTCCAGACCAGTTGTGAAAGTATTCATGTGCGATTACGCTCTCGATGGCATGAAAATCCTGATCTGTCGCGGTTTGCGGATTTGCATAGACGTATTTCGAATTGAAAATATTGAGACCCTTGTTTTCCATTGCCCCCATGTTGAAATGATCCACTGCGACAATCATGTATCGATTCAGGTCATACTCTCGGCCATAGACCTTCTCATCCCATGCCATAGCCCGTTTCAGACAGTCCATTGCATGTCTGCATTTATCGAGGTGCGCTTCTGTAACGTAAAACTCAAGTCTAACGCGTCGATTTGACTGCGTTTGAAATTCGTCTTCAAGAACCGCCAAATTTCCAGCAACCAGAGCAAACAAATAACTCGGTTTTGGGTGTGGATCATGCCACTTGACGAAATGCATGCCGTCTGACAGATCACCCTGATCAACTAACTCTCCATTTGACAGCAGAACTGGAAAATCGGACTTACGTGCTTTGATCGAGACTGAGTAGCGACTAAGAATATCTGGTCGATCCGGAAAGTAAGTAATATTGCGAAACCCTTCTGCTTCGCATTGAGTGCAGATGATTCCGTCTGAGATATACATGCCGGACAAGGCAAGGTTGCTGGAAGGATCGATGGTGTTGCAGACGCCGAGTTCAAACTCGTCAGGGGGGCTGGCAATCGATATTCCCCTTTCCCCTACTGTGTACTCGTCAGTCGTGAGCGTTTGACCATTGAGTTGGATTGAAACCAGATTGAGATTTACACCGTTGAGAAAAAATGCCTCCTTCTCACCAGCGCAGGAATTTCTATTAACTGAAAGTTTTGATTGAACATAGGTATTCGACTCATGGAGATCAATTTCCAGGGAGACTTCCGAAACAGAAAAAGGTGCAGATCGATAGTCCGCAAGATAGGTGCGTTGAAGCTGATCGGTTGACATCGATTCCAATGGTGCCGGGTGCAAATCCGACTGGCTTATCTGAAACTACCAGTTGGCGACCCAGTTGCTCACAAAATTACGACACCAGCTACCCATCTTCTCTCCGTAACGGGATTCATCTTCAAGTTGACGCTCGGCAGACGGAATACCGTCCCCAATAAGAGATGTACTTCCGTGGTTCAACCAGTCTTTCATGACCGGGCGTGTCACCTCTGGATGAAACTGAATACCGTAGGTATTGGAGTGATAGCGAAACGCCTGGTTTGGAAATAGCTTGCCTCTAGCCAGCAACTCACAGTTGTCCGGCAATGTAAATCCTTCTCTGTGCCACTGATAGAAATACGATGGTGCTGGTAGAAAGTCTTGTGCCGCGGCGGTTGGAGTAACTTCATGAAATCCTATTTCTCGAAGCTCGCGCGGGTGTGGAGCGACAGTTGCCCCTAAACTTTTTGCGATCAGTTGTGCACCAAGACAAATACCAAGTGTCGGGCGTTTATCGGAAAGCCAATTTGAGAGCCATTCAAGTTCCTCATCAATGTAGGGCCTGTCAGGACCGTCATTAGCACTTTGGATTCCACCGTAAATCAAAAGTGCATCATATTCATCGGGATCATTGGGCATGGGGATTCCGAGTGCGGGATTGACATGAGTTTGCTCGAATCCGTTCTCGCTGAAATATTTCGCCACATGGTCATCCCTGACGTCTTCCATGTGTCTGACAGTCAAAACTCTTTTTTTAGACATATTCAATCCCAATCAAGACTCATAAATGAAGTGTGTAAAATCCAGTCGGACTTCAAATGCTGATCAGACGACAAACAGGATCAGCACGACAATCAGCAAAACGACTGCACCGATGGGTAGCAGGAAACCGGGCCAATCTTTCTCAGCTTTGCGGGCTTCTTCATTCAGCCGTTTGAGCCCTGGCAATACAAAGAAGAGCAAGCCAACGGCCAAAACGCCAACGACAATCATTTCCCAAGTGGCGAGTTCTTCTCCCATATCAAATCAGTACAGAAGTTTCTGGCTGCGAAACTCAAGCATTTTACTTGCTTAGTATGTTCAAATTGAACGATCGGCGAACTTCACGCTACGTTTGCGGACGCTACGCTGTGCAATATCAGTTGCCTATCGTTCATATAGATAGTGACGAAATTACGAGATTCAAACCAGTTCGCGCGGAATGACGAAGTCTACAAATTGAGCGGTGTTCATTCTGACTTCTGTCCAGTTTTCCACCGGCACATCACATATCAGAGTAGCTGCGGTTGGATACTGCATAAAGGCATGATGGCGCGGCAATACCCGCAGCATGGATTCAGCAAAAATACCAATGCCCGGATTGTGTCCCAATATCAATACTGGCGATTCAGTGGCTTGTGCCAAAACATCCAAAATAGAGTGAGTGGAACCGTGGTACAGGTCTGATTCGTATCGAACTTCGCAAGGATGTGGCATGAACTTCTGAATTCTATCCCAGGTTTCCGTAGTCCTTGCTGATGTGGAGCACAGTACAGTCTTAGGAATGTGGCCGTTTTTTACAAGCCATCTGCCAATTGCATCACTGGATTTGCGTCCGCGTTTGGAGAGTGGTCGGTCGTGATCGCTGAGGTAGGGTTCATTCCAACTGGATTTGGCATGTCTTGTAAGGATTAGTCGCATTTGTGATTGTTGAGATTAGTCGGGTATTCACCGTATGGGGATTAAAAATGTTTTGAATTTGTGACTTGGATTATCAACTCAATAGCTGAATTTAGCAATACTTATGTGTTTTTTTGTTCAATTTCACTCAAGTAGATTCATAAAGAACCTGCGCGTGAGTTTCTGCTATCACAAATGTTATAGATGCCAATCGATCTTCATATTGATCTTCAAATGTTTCATCAGTTCCGATGTTTTACGTACCACTTGATTCTAAGAAAAAAGGCAGGCCAAGGTGGCCTGCCTAAACTGAAACCGCAAAACTCGAACTTTTGAAGGCTCAAGTTTTGGGCTTCCAAATGGAGACAAATGAGCTTTGCAATATTTTGACACGAAATGCTCCTCTTGGTTTCGCTTTTTTTCAATTTTTTTTAATGAAAATCCCTTGATTTAAAATTTTTCCACAAAATCAGGTCGGTTGGCTCCCATACGTGGTCAACAATCAGGTGAACAACATTGCTGGCAACCTGTAGCCTGCCTTCAACCCCTAAAAGAGAAAGAGATTTTGCCAGTGTCGAATAGCGTTCAAAGTATTTTGGCCAGAATACTGCGTTGACGTAGCCTGTTTCATCCTCTAGTGTCATAAACACCACACTGGATGCACTTGCCGGTCTTTGTCTGCAGATCACCGCTCCAACATAACGTATCCTGCACCCGTCAGGCATTTGACTGACGGCCTTCGCAGTTGGAAGCCCCATCGTGCGCATTTGATCCCGGTAATGCATCAGCATATGTCCACGACTGCTCACTCCAGTGCTTTGATAGTCCCAGGCGGTGGATTCCTCATCGCTCAAAGCTTCGAATTGAACCTGAAATTCAGGGGCTGTGATCAGGTCTTTCTGGCTGTTCACACCGTGGGCTTCCCACACGGCAGTCCTGCGGTTGTTTGCCAGCCCTCGTAGCGCGCCGGCTTCAGCCAGTTTTCGTACCGCATTTTTTGAGATGCCAGTCTTGTAGACCAGATCCTGAATGGATAAAAAATTATTGGACGCGGATTCAAGCAACTGGAGATCCTTGTCGCTTAACCCTTTCACATAACGCAATCCTATCCTTAGCGCATATCCGCCAATGCTCCTTGAATCGAGCTCAATGGTGCAATCGTGTCGGCTGAATCTGATGTCAATCGGCAGGATCTCCACACCATGTCTGCGCGCATCTTCAATAATAGTTGAAGGAGAATAAAATCCCATAGGCTGGGAATTCAATAGCGAGCAGGCAAATTCTGTAGGGTAGTGACACTTAAGATAAGATGCCGCATAAGCGATTAATGCGAAGCTGGCTGAGTGAGACTCCGGAAACCCGTACTCACCAAATCCCCGAACCTGTTCGAACACCTGTTCGGCAAATTGTTGTGAGATGCCTTTAGCCACCATGCGACTGATCAGTTTTTCCCGATGCCTTTCCAAACGATCAACTCTGCGCCAGGCGGCCATGTCACGGCGCAGCTGATCCGCCTCGCCCGGCTCATAATCAGCTGCTACCATGGCCAGTTTGATCACTTGTTCCTGAAAAATAGGAATCCCGAGCGTTTTACCCAGCACTGATTCCAGCGATGGATGTGGGTAGGTAACCGATTCTTGACCACTTCGTCTTCGAAGATAGGGGTGTACCATTCCGCCTGATATCGGTCCGGGACGGACAATCGCAATCTGTACGACCAAGTCATACCACTTTTCCGGCTTAAGCCGGGGCAGCATGCTCATCTGTGCACGGCTCTCAATCTGAAAGACGCCGGTGGTATCCGCCTTCTGCAGCATTGCAAATGTTGCAGCATCATCTTTAGGAATAACGCTCATATTCAGTTTGACGCCCCGGTGCTGCAAGACCAGATCAAAGCATTGGTGCAGTTGGGTGAGTGCCCCCAGTCCCAGCAGATCAACCTTGAATATTTTCATGGCCTGAATATCATCCTTCTCCCACTGAATGACGGTGCGATCAGCCATCGTAGCATTTTCAACCGGAACCATTTCATGGATATCGTCAACGGTAAACACGAATCCACCAGGGTGAATCGACAGATGCCGGGGATAGTCAATGATTGAATTAGCGAGAGTCATCAACAGCTGATAGGTTTGAAGCGAGGGGTTGAGACCGGCTTTTACGAAGTCACTTTCGGTCACCTGTCCATATGAATTGATCTGTTTGGAAAGTCGCTGTAGTTCAAGTTCAGGCAAATCGAGTACCGAGCCGACATCACGCACCGCAGAACGGCTTCGATAGCGGATGACAACAGCCACCATTGCAGCGTGACTTCTTCCATAAGCTGAGTAAACGTGCTGAATGACTTCTTCGCGCCGCTGATGTTCAATATCAAGGTCGATATCTGGTGGTTCGTTGCGTTCCCGAGACAGAAACCTTTCAAACAAAAGGTCCATGTTGACTGGATCGATATTGGTGATTCCGAGACAAAAGCAGACAGCCGAATTTGCCGCTGAACCGCGTCCCTGGCACAGAATGTCCTGTTGTTTGCACCACTTGACGATGCGATGCATGGTCAAAAAATAACTGCCATAGCCAAGTTCCTTGATCAGCTGAAGCTCGCGGTCAATCTGATTACTAACGACCTTGGGGATGCGTTCGGAATAGCGTTCAACAGCACCTTGCCAGGTGAGTTCATGAAGTGTTTCAGCTACAGTCAGGCCGTTGGCATTTTTTTCATCCGGATAAACGTAATGAAGTTCATCCAGCCTGAATCTGCACCCTTCAGCAATCTCCATCGTGGCCTGAACGGAAGACTGACTATCGGCATAAATGCTGGCAAAGTTTTTTGCATCCACCAACTGGTGTAAAGCATTGGGCTTGAGCAGATTTTCGCAGTTGGCAAAACTTCGTTTCAATCGAATGCAACTGAGCAAATCCTGGATTGGACGCTGCCTCGCCGAGTGGTAGAGGGTTTCCAATACGGCAACGGTGCGAACACCGTAGCGCTTTGCATAACGTCTGGCGCGTACCTCAAGCAAAGGGTCCTGTGATTCCTGATGGCGGCAGATCATGATGAAAAGCCGGTTGCCAAAGGCTTCGCTTAATTTGCCGAAAATATCATCCGGGGACCGTTCTTCGAAGATTACTGCATTTTCCGGTGGCCAGATGGCATACAGTCCTGGCGCATGGAGACAGCACTCCTCGAGTGTGACGGCACTTTCACCTTTTTCGCATCTACGTCGTCCGAGTGTGATGAGTTTGCACAAATTGCTATAACCCGTTTTGTCCCGGACGAGCAGCACAATACTGAACGGCAAAAAGCCGATTTCTGAAATGGTGACTTGCGAGCCGATAATCAGATGAACATTGTGTTCGAGTGCTGCGAGGTGCGCCTTTACGATTCCATAGACACCATCGCGATCAGTCAGTGCGATGGATTGCAGACCAAGTTCCGCAGCCTTGCTGATGTACTGTTCAGGAAAACTTGCGCCTTCCAGAAAGGAATAGTTGCTCTTGCACCACAAGGGTGTGTAGACAGATGAAGACATGGCTATTGAACGAATCCCTGTGCATACCACTGACGGCTCAATCTATCGTAGAAAATCCATTGTGCATTTCCCGACGAGGTTTCGACAAAATAGTCGTTGCGTTGAACACTGTTTTCGCGCCACCAGAAACCGGAGATTGAATAAGGTCCAAAAATCCGTTGTTGTGAAGTCTGGTGAGGCACCGAAATGCGTCGCGGATGGTCCAGAAAGCGTCGCATCATGGCAGTGCTGGCTGGCTGTGATGGTGTGCTATGCCGCAATTCGTCAAAACACTCCCACCGGAAAGAATCTTCGGGTAGATGTGATTTGCGGCATTTTGCCCGAAAAACCGCTCCCGTTCCAAATTCAGCTTCAATGCGGGCAATGGCGCGATTGGCCTTGAAGATGATTTGCCCGGTTTTGGCCAGAGCCGGGAGGAGATTGAGCTGCGGGTCTGGCAGTGCTCCGGGAATGAGGTGTATTGCGAGTTTTATGACACCTTCATTCAATTTGATTGCGTGAAGACGCAGGCGCAGAAGGTCAGTCAGCGTCGTTATGGTCAGGGTTGGTTTTGCGGTTTGTAGTTTTTCACGACTAACCCCTCCGTCGTCTCGGGTCAGGCGGAGGTGGATTGTGCTGACGCCTTGGGCGTGAGTTTTCATTCTTTCAAGCAACGGTTCGAACAGGGTTAGAATGACCGCGATAAGGCGTTCCGCGTCGCTTTCTGTATAGTCGAATTCCGCCTGGGCTGTATAAGGCTCGGGGAAACTGGTGCCGCGTACTGTGCTGTCCCGTTCCTTTGCCTTTCGAACCAGTTCGAACATGGGTTCGGCAAATCTGGATCGTACTTCCCAGTCTGGAAAGGCTTCAAGGTCGCCAACGGTGTGTATCTTCAGTTTTTCAAGCTCCTTGAGTGGTTTCATCGGCAGTCCAAGTTTCTTAAGTGGTGTGGCAAAGGCTGCATCCAACTCACTTTTTGGGGTCTGGAATAGAACAACTCCACTCATCGCACTGACTGCAGTTCGGGTGCCAAAACGGGTAAACCCGATCACAATGGCTGTCTTCAGGTTCTCCTTTTCCAGCAAGGTGTCTTGCAGGCGAAGTCCCCAGTCACTAAGATCTGGCTCAAGACGCGTCATGCCGTTGACGTTGAGGTAATAGGCACCAAACAGCTCGACGACTGGTTCAACTGCAGGGCTGAAAAGACCGAGCAATTTAGTGAGCCGTTTGTGAACCTGACTGACCTCGTGTGGGTGGGGGTAGGTTGCATGCAGGTCAGGACAAAGGCCAATAGCGTTGGCGTAGGATAGGCCTGGAAAAATACCACGCTTTGCTGCGCGCCGGTCAACCGCCATTATGATTGCATGGCTGTCACTGCGATCGACCAGTGCGATGGGGAACTGAAAATCTTCGGGCAGTTCGCGACGCGATAACTGAAAGAGCAGATCGGGCACGTAGACGCAGGCAATCTGGTTTGGCTGGGGTGTGTAAGTCACAACATCGCCCAAAATCAATAGTATCCGGCAACGCCGGTAAAACATGTACTCCAGTACCAGTGAGTACTGCGTCTTTTGTCACGCAGGATGTGAATCTTGCACAAAAACTCATCCTCCCTGACGCGTTTGCGCGTGGTATGGGCACGCAAGGACACCAGTGAACCAAGCGACGGTTCATCAATCTTTTTTTGTGTCACAAACAGGACGCATGCATCGTGTTTGCGAACCAGGGCATTCAGTTGAGAGAGCCGTGCAGCTGGCAAGGCGTGATTGGTACCGAGATCAAGTATGACCAGTCGAAAAGCGCCGCTTCGAATCAGTATCTCGGCACTTCGACCGGCATTCCGGCAGTCGGGCATTCGCAGTACTGGGAAATTATCCAGATCAATACCGTTTCGTTCCGCATCAGGCGGGTAAAACACACTGTCCAGCATCCCGACCCAGGCGGCACATTCACCACTGGCCTGCGCCTCGCACACCAGCAGAAATACGAGGCTGAGTGCTGCAACTGGCTGTGGTTCTGAAATTTCAACCAGCCTGCCGGATACCTCTTGCAGATTCCACTGCGGTTGGTTGGAGAGGTTCGGCTGAGTCAGTTGCGAAAGCGGCTGTAGCAAAGGCTTAGCCATTCAGTTCCTCGTCAATCAAACTGATGGCTTCCAGATAGCGTCGCACCTCAATGACTTTACCGATGATTATCAGGTCTTCCGGTTTGGGTGAAAGAATTGGGTAGGCATCATTGTGAGGCCGTAGTTGAATCCGGTTTCTGACGCGACGAAATTCTTTGACGGTTGCCTCACCGTCAATCATTGCTACAACGATGTCACCCTGATGGATTTCGGATTCAGAGCGAACCAGCACAATGTCACCGTGCAAAATGCCTGCACTCATCATACTGTCCCCGTTGACGCGAAGTCCAAAGACGGTCTGTTCTTCAGAGTTGAACCGAACTGGGATATAGCCTTCGATTTCCTCGACTGCGATGTTAAAGGGACCGGCAGGAACGCGCCCGAGAATGGGGGCCAGACGGCTTGAATGTGCTGTGCCGGGTAGCCGGTAACCGCGGGACTTGCCGGGCATCTTCACCAACCGTCCTTCTTTGACCAGTGCATCCAAATGGCTTTTGGCAGACTGGGCCGCCCGCATGTGAAAAGCTGTCTGAACTTCACGTACGGTTGGTGGTTCACCGTCCAGCAGTCGCTGGCGCACGAATTGGTAGATTCGGTTGCGTGTTACGCCGGGTTTTGTATAGGCCATGGCTTGAACCTGGTTGTTGAACTGTTCAATATGATAACAGACAAAAGTATGTTTTAGTATTTTTTCAAAAATGCTCCAATTGCAATGGGCAGAGCGCGCAAACATACGTTTTGTGAAATCGGATAATTGATGCGGCAGAACCGGTCAGGACGACATGCTAACCGGTCGCAAAGGAAGTTGCCTGCGTTGATGCTCAGGACGCTACCAGAGCAGGGTACGAGCGCGCTTGAAGGCTCCCGGGAATGTGTGGGTCGAAGGGGTGCTATTCGCTGAAGGCCCAGGCGAACCAGTTGCTTGGTGTCTAAGTCGTCCAGCAGCCAATCGCTAGAGAATGGCTAAAAAATGAAAATGGTTTATCCCTTTCCTCGCCAGGGAATGGCCTTGTCAATGACAAAACGCATGATCATGTCAAAAATCAGGCCAAGCAATCCCATCACAATGATCGTCATCCAGATAATCTCGTAATCGGATTGTTTTCTTGCGACATTCTCAACAAATCCGATTCCTGTGGTGCCGGCGAGCATTTCGGCTGCCACAAGTGTACCCCAGCAGACACCAATTGAAATTCTGATTCCGGTTAGAATCTCCGGCAGGGAGTTTGGCAGGATGACCTGTCGGATAATCTGACGATTCGAAGCACCCAAAGAGTGTGCCGCGTGAATCTTTGATAGTTGAGTACCGGTTGCGCCAGTTCTGGCAGAAATAACCATGATTGCAAAAGCCACCATGAATAGCAGGAAAATCTTTCCATCATCCTGAATTCCAAAAATGGTCAGAATCAGCGGTGCCCACGCCAGTGGTGGGACTGGTCTATACAGTTCGATTAACGGGTCAAAAAATCCTTTTACAAATCTGGAAAGTCCCATAAAGATTCCCAATGGAACACCCAGCAATATTCCCAAAAACAAGCCTGCCAGAACACGCATGATCGAATCCCAGATATGTCCGGTTGGTACAGGGATCGAAAATGAATTGAAATTGCCGGTGGCGATGTTGTAGACCTTGTCTTTGAAACTCGGTTCAATCTGCCCCAGGTCGTTGTGGCGAGCATGTTCGCCTGGTATCACCACGGTTATCCAATCAGGCGTTAGAAATCCAACCATTTCAGCGACAGGTTTCATCTTGAACCATAGCAGTGGAAATCCTTTGTAGCCTTGGTCAGGGTTCGCCATGTGCAGGAAGGTCGCCAGCGTATCGGACGGTTTTGGCAGCCATCGACCGGACCCCTGCTCGGAGCATGCATTATTGCCGGCTAAGATGGAACCGCCCGGCATAGCCCAGGTGTCGATCATCTTCAACGAGCCCTGTCTTATGTCCATCGCATTTTCCAGATTGATGAGTGCTGTTTCCACTTCATTGGTAATCTGCGCCGGGAATATTTTTAAGTTGTCGACTCTTTTTGATATTTTTTCAATTTGTTTCAGTAATTCTGCTCGACGTTCAATGGTGTGTGCAGACCCACTGTCATCAATGACAAATCCATCTATTCTGGATTTGATCTCTTCGATCATGGAGGTAATGTGAGGACTGTCGTTACGAATTTTGCCGTAGTCTTTTGCGATTTGCTCCATCACGACTGCCGCCGCATCAAATCCGCGCCCACGGTCGGATTTGGGCAAGGGGGGAATTTCAGTACTGGATTCACCCCATCCCGGTTGAGCCAATGCTTCTTCCAGGAGTTTTGGGTCTGCGGGTCCCGGGTAGCCTTCGTCCAACAGGTCATCTGCGACCCGATTGATTCGGTCGGCGATTTCTTTGAACCGACCCTCAGTGTCGGGAGAAATGAATTTTGGATCGGCTTGTGCTGCGAGTACGTCGCGCATCAGGTTGATGATGTCATTAAGCTCTTCGCGATCATCACTGTTGAAGTCAGTTCCAGACAGTCTTACGTAAAGCAGATCGATTTGTTTGAAATCTCGTTCCAGCAGTCGAGTGCTCAACAGGTATCGATTATCCAGAGGATAAGCCGATCGAATCGGCTTTACTGCTCGATTCAGCTTTGCAACCTGGCACAATTCGTTCGCGGCTTCTGGAAAAAATGCCTTGCCAGCGTCCCATGAAAAGGTAAGCCAGAACAGCATCAGACTCGACACCCCGCAAATGACCCAATGCCAGCCTCCCATCGTTCGGATGGGATTACCAAATACTGCGTCTGTCCTCTCGGTGCGAATGACTTTCTGGCCGTGAATGATTGACCAGACGAACATTGCCGCCAAAATAATGTAAAGTACACCGACTATGGTCATGGTTGCTGGTCGTATCCGACTAGTTGGTCTCGACTTTACCCATGATCTCTTCTTCCATGTTCCAGATCATTTCGAGAATTTCTTCCCTAGTTTCAACGAATTTGTCATCGTTCTTGATTTCTCGCGGGTCGCCGGTAAGACCCATCTCTGAAAATGGCAGTCGATATTCCTTGTGCAGTCTTCCCGGCCTGGGAGCCATCACAAACAGACGTTCCCCTAACAGCAACGCTTCTTCGACTGAATGTGTGATAATCATGATGGTTTTACCCGTCTCCTTCCAGATTTTCAGCACCAGCGACTGCATCTTTTCTCGCGTCAGTGCATCAAGCGCTCCCAATGGTTCATCCATCAGGATGAGATCTGGATTGTTGATCAGACAGCGCGCCAGGGCCACCCTCTGCTGCATGCCACCTGACAACTGATAAGTAGGTGTATCACCAAATCCCTGAAGTCCGACGATTTCAAGCCACTCTTCAACTTTTTCGACAATTTCACTTTGTTCAGCATTTTTCATGCGAAGTCCAAAATTGACGTTGTCGGCTACTGTCAGCCATTCAAATAGCGCACCTTGTTGAAACACCATTCCTCGGTCTACACCCGGTTTTTCGATAATGTTGCCACCTAGAGTGATGCTGCCGCCGGTGGGGTGCAAAAAGCCGGCGATGATATTGAGCAAAGTAGTTTTTCCGCATCCTGATGGTCCAAGAACAGCAAGCATTTCGCCCTTTTTCAGGGTGAAATTGACATCCTTTAGCGCATGGACTGCAGTCTCGTCCGGTAAGGAGAACACCATGTCGAGATTTGTTGCCACCAAGTCACTCATCTTCTTATTTCGTAAGCTTTGAACTTGTGAGCAGAAAGAGTTGGGTAACGATGCAACAGGAGTCAGACCAGAAGGGTCTGACTCCTGTTGGCTTAATCTTGATTACTGCAGGAAAGAAGTATCTACGACTGCACTGTAATCATCAAGCGCGGGATTTTCCGGAGTGGCGAAGGCTCCACCAACGACAGCGATGGCTACATCTGCCAAACCGCCTTCATTGAAGTAGTTTGCCAGCTGTTCTTCCGCAGTGGGGAAGTACATTTCTGACATCTGGTTGGTTGCCATCTCAACACTGAGACCGGCGTCCATTGCAATCACATCAATCTTGGATTGATCGGCTGCAAATGTCTTGTTCGCTTCATCCGTCACACTCAGGAAAGTTCTCAGCTGATCTGGATTTTCCTGAGCGAATGTCTCCGTTACAGAAATAACGTCAAAGCTGATGATTCCAGCAGCTTCTTTGTCTTCCGGTGACAACAGCGGTTCGCCAACCTCATACATTTTGGCCATTGAATCAGCGCCGAATCCACAGGACATGGAAACGGCTCCGTCAGCAAGTGAAACGGCCGCATCTGCGGGAACCTGGTCGACAACATTGATTTTGTCAACGTCTACATCGAGAGCGCGCATCATCATTCTGAAACTATAGTCTGCCATTGTTGCAACGGGCACCGCTACAGACTTTCCTTCAAGTTCTGTCGCATTGGTTTTGTCAATACCTTCACCTTCACGTACTACGCAATCATTGGCGGGATACTGAACGGCAATCGCGACGAGTTTGATTGGTGCATTAGCATTGACAGCATTGATGAAGGGTGCGAGACCCTGGCTGTAGGAAATGTCGATATCTCCAGCAAGCATCGCTTCTGTCATTTGCGTCCCCGCGTCGAAGTTGGTCCAGTTTACGGGAACGCCCAAAGCGTCGTCATATAACTTTTCAACCTTAGCAACCTGATTTGGTGTCGCCCATTCCAGAAAGAATGCAACGTTGACCTCATCGGCGGCTTGAGCCGTACCGGTTAAAAGAAACGCAGCAATTGTAGCAATTAGAGTTCTTTTCATGTTCAATCTCCATAATTTAGGTTAGTGAATTGAATTAAAAAAAGGCAGAAACCACTCTATTCACTTCTGCTAGCTTACAAAGTTAAATTAGTTGGGTAAGATAAGTCGACCTTTCCCGGTCGACTGAAACAATGAGTATATTAGGTTTTGTCCGCAGACGAAGCCCAATAACCTGCTGATCAGGTCGATTCAATATTCGTACCAAGTGAAAATTCCGGAAATACTGCAACTGGAAGTATTATCCTACCAGACGTTTGTCGAGGAGTTGGCACAACGAAACCGACACAGCTGAAATGACTTTCTGGTCGGTGCCATGTATCGGCTGCTGGACTCAGGCAACGTTCTGCAGCCCCTATCTGCGACGGATCTTTTGCGCGACCTTCACAGCAATTCACTTTTAACCGAAGTTTGCGGTTTCAATCCTCTGCAGTTCCAGCAGTCCTCAAAGCGAAAGTTTTTGCAAACTCGCGATGGCTACTAGCGCTATGAAGTCATTGAAGGTTTTGAATATATGAAACGGAGCAATGTCGCTCGATCAATGATTGTTTTCGATTGAAATTGTTTGAACGGGGAAGAGTATTCAACGTCGTTTATTGTCGCAATTAAACTGAGTTAGGAGTTTCAATCGTTCGGGTCGCGCGCAATTCTGGCGATTGTGACTCATTTTCGATATATGTTGTATATCGTCTCTACTTTGCTTAATACAATTCGTCTTGAAAATTTAGCGAAAGTCAACTATGCAAACTAATATTTTTATATGCCTCTGCATTTAACTCAGAATTCCGAGATTGGATGAAGTATAATTTCATGTCATAAACCATTGATATTATGTAATAAAGATTAACATGAAACAAGACGAAATCAGTTATTTTGAATGGACCCGAAAATTCGCCACTGAGCAGGCCTGCAGAAGGCTGCTGGAACAGGTTCGCTGGGGCAGGGACGGCTTCCGCTGCCCGAGATGTGATCATGACCAGGCTTACCATGTCAAAAGTCGCGCATTGCACGAGTGCAAGCGCTGCCGGCGTCAAACCTCGGTCACGGCCGGCACCATGTTCGACCGCAGCCGGGTGCCGCTGACCAAGTGGTTTGCCGCCATTTACCTGGTTGGCACCGACAAAGGCGGCATCTCCGCACTTCGGCTGTCGAAGATGATCGGCGTCGAATGGAGAACCGCACGGCTGATGCTGCAAAAGCTCAGAGCCGCCATGGCTGACCGTGATCGCCGCTATCTGCTGGACGGACTGATCGAACTGGATGATGCCTATGTGGGAGGTAAGCGCCCGGGAAAGCGCGGACGCGGCGCACAAGGGCGCAAACCGGTGTTGTTTGCGGTGCAGAATAACGGCCAGGGCGCCGGCTTCATGCACGCCCGCGTGGTGGATTCGGTCAATTCCCAGACGGTGGAACAGTTCTGTTCCAGACTCTGTGCCGGCGCCAGCGTTCGATCCGATGCGTTCAGCGGCTTGCGGGTGATTTCCAAAAGCCATGAACACTACCCTAAAGTCACGCCACCCGACCAGGTCGCCGACTGGCTGCCGCTGGTGCATATCGTCATCAGCAACTTGAAAACATTTCTGCTGGGCACCTTTCATGGCGTGTCGCATCAGTACATGCAGGAATATGTGGACGAGTTTGTTTATCGATTCAATCGGCGGCGGTGGGAAAAGCAAATCCCATTGCGACTTCTGCAGGCCGCAGTCGACACGTCGCCGATGCGGCTTATCCTGACTTAAGTGCAGAGGCATATATTTTTATTATGCCAACCATGGATTGATGGTTTTCAATTCAGCAGCATCGAATGGAGCCGTATCACGAGTCGCCACTATCATTGAGTTGGCTGCCGCAGTCGCCGCAATGTATCCGTCGGCCACCGAAATTGCCCGCCCTATAGATCGCGCTCTCGCCATAATATTCGCATAGGATTGTGAAGCTGATAGGTCGAATGCTAACACGCGTCCGACAAAAATTGGTAACACTTTTTGTTCCAAATTCTCGTGCAGTCGATCACGGCGTTGACCGACTGGTAGCGACTGGACTCCAAACCGCAACTCAGCGACGGTTATTGCGGACAGATACAGAGTTTCCAATGTTTGGCCATCGAGCCATTCGACAACACGGGGTTCTGGGTCTCTGCGTAACGGTTCCGAAACCACATTGGTGTCTAGAATGATCATTCGAGATTGATAGGTTTGCCCGGTGTAGTTTCGCGTTTTGCAAAATTGGCAAACTCCTCATTCGTCAGGTTCGAAATCCGACCAATGGAGGACAGCATCGATCCCAACCGTATCCGTCCCTCCGGTTGAGTTGATTCTTCAAGAATAATGCGCACTTCTGCTTCCGTACTGCGACCGTGTAGGGCTGCACGTACGCGTAAAGCGCGATGCACTTCGTCGGGCACGTTGCGCACGGTTAGTGTGGCCATAGTCAGTTCCTCATTATGATTTCAATGCTTTCATTATCAAATATGTAAGCAAATTATACAAGTGCCGATGAGCAGTTATTCAACCTACCGCGCCAGTCAGGGAGTTTGGGCTCACAACAATTGCTGGAATAGATATTGAAGGAGAAACCACCGTGGGTGTGGAGACTCTGGCTGAGGAGAATTTTGGCTTCGTTGTGAGAGTCGGCTGTTCTGCTATGCCAACGCTTGACTTCGGAAACAGGTACACAAAGACGAGTTCCAGTGCTTCATCGAATTCTGGCAAACTCTCTCGTATTTCAAGACTAGCGATTGACCAATCTTGAGACTCGCATGTTTCGAGAGATGATGGAAGAGCAACATACAGAAGCGATTATCGACAGAGATTTTTTCTGGCAAGCAGATCACATTTGTCAATTAAAGCCAAGCTATATCCAAGCGATACCAGAATGGGCTAAAATGACTTTGGGTACTTTAGAGGAGGAAAGCAGTTTTGGATGAGTCCAGTTTGGCCGATGCGGGATTACGAACGACGCTTCCGCGAAGACTGATCCTCAATATTATGGAAAATTCAGCGCAACGCCATCTGGGTGCGGAAGACATATATCGCGCGCTCCACGAATCTGGTGAAGAGGTTGGTATTGCGACTGTATATCGTGTGCTGACGCAGTTTGAACAGTCGGGTATCGTAATCAGACACCGCTTTGATGGTGATAAGGCCTATTACGAACTCAATGATGAAGAGCATCATGATCACATGGTGTGTGTCGAGTGTGGTCGCGTTTTTGAGTTTATCGACGATGCAATTGAACAACGTCAGCGGGAGGTGGCGAGTGCGGCAGGTTTTGTCTTGCAGGATCACTCGCTGTGTTTGTACGGAGTCTGTGAAGGCATGCAACACTCTGATAAATGCTCGATGCCAAAAGAAAGTGAACCTGGTATCTATATGGTCGAAGAAGAGTAGATTCAGTTGTATTCTTGCATCTGAATTTGAAAATGTGAACCGCTCTCGATACACTTCCAACAGTTTAAAGACAGGGATAACTTAACTTTCGAATTTCTCCAGTCTAGTTGAAGGATTATCTTTTTCCATTCCTTTTTCACGATTAATCGACCGCGATCGACCGCAATCTCAAAACCCCTTCCAGTAAACGCGTTCGTGCTCCACTTCGGTTAATATTCCGATGCCAATGGTGAAGCGATACCAAAAATGATGTTGGCAGGATCGCTGCCAGTTATCAGATTCCAGCATCGGGTGAGTTGCCTCTTTGTTCAAAATGCATACCGCAAACGAACAAAATAGGTTCGGCCTTTTAAGACATAGTTTTTAGCAAAATTAAACCCTATTGTGCCCGTAGTTGCAATGGATGGTTTCGAATTGGTTGCATTCAGCACGCCACCGCTTAGAGTTAAGTTTTCTTTACCGGATAGCTGATTGAATTCAAATGTTAAATTATGAGATGTCCAATTATTCAGTGAGTAATATGGGCTTCTTATGTGATAGCCTGATTGATGAAAAATTGACCAGTTAGCAGCAAAGTTGCCTTTTGTCAAAGTAACAGAAGCACTGACTTGATCGCGAGGAGTTGAACGTGGTGAAAGTGATGGATTCAGTATTATGTCTGATGGTGTATCTTCCGTATATGTGGAACGTTTGAACCTTGCAACCCGTGACCAATTGAACCTGTAAACACTATCCCAATTTCGGTGTTTTTTTGTCCACATCGCATTCAAGTAAAATTTGTCTGTCTGCATTCGCTCGGCATTGAAATATGTACTTGGTAAAGCAACGTTGTAAGAGTTTTCTTGAGAGGCTCCCTGTAATTCACTAAGTCTGAAGCCGAACACAGGCAAGCCGCTGTATTTTGTTCTCAGATAGTCAGCAAAAAGCTTGATAGACCCAAAAGTAACGGAGGCGCCTAATCCAAAATTTTCAACATCAATCAGGTGAAGATTTGGATTTCCTGTAAACAATGCATTGAACTGGCATATAGATTTGCCCTGGATGCATAAACCTGATGCAGGTGTCAGGTTGACGATATCAAAGAGAATCCCGTTTGTATAGAAAAATTCAGGTGGGCGCGAACCTTTTATCCAGGATGCTCGAAAGTTAATTTTGTCGGAGAGTTGGTATCTGCCTTCCAATCCTCCCTCAAGACTAAGATCAAATTGAGCATAACGATGAGTCCTGAAATTAAGCCGCGTTTCTATACGGTCGCTTGTTTGAAGCCCCAATTCAGCAAATACGGTTTGACGTCGTAGTTCGCCTTTGGGTGCATACAAATCTTCAAACCCTGATCCGAATACATTTTGGTTATACAGATGCTCATCATAAATATCCCGTAGTTTGCGAATCTCGACTTCAACTCCAACTTTCCAATTTAAATCATAGTCATTCAAGGGTAAATTTTGTCCAGCGAGTTCCGTTCGAAAAAATTTTTCAGACAGTATTTTTCGACGGTCCAGTTGCAATCTGATTTGTTCAACAGCTTGACGATGAGTTTGCGCTTGTGAAAGTGGATTATGTAGATCGTATCTTCCCGAGGAAACAGCTGCAATTGCAGCACTTCTGTTAACGTAGTTGTTCCCAATTTCATTGGAGCGGCGCGAAAAGTACTGAAACTCTGTGTTCCAAGATAAGTTGTCCTTTAGCTGCTGGGTCAATCCAAGATTCAAGCTAAACTCTTCTGTATCGGACAGGTCTTCTCGATTTCCGTTGGCGATAAATTGGTGATAGACATCAACAACGTCGACGGTTGATCCGGTTGGAATATTCAACGGAAAATTGGTAAATGCTGGAGAATTCGCACTAAGTAAAAAATTACCATACGCCGGAGCCTTGATGCGAGCAGAAGACACGTTGCTGAACCTGGTTTCAATTGAGAATTGACGCGTATCATCAAGTAAAGAAGTGGATATCAAATGCACGCTATTTTTTTCCGTTCGGTCTGTCAGCCACTCACTGTTTGCCCAAGGAAATCCACATCCATCACCTGTCACTCCGAATGGATTCTTTAACTTACCCGTATATCCGTCTTCGACTCTGCAATTTCCAATCGCTACTGCTTTCGTCAAGTTGCCATTTGCATCCTGAAAGTTACCTCCTAATGCAAATACAGTATTTCCCACAAACGATACATTTCGAGTCTCTGCAAAATTTCCACCTGATTTCCACAAGGATCTGGAATATCCGCGATCATCGTATCGACCCTCTTTTAGAGTTTTGTGTTCAGCTGTCAATAAGATGACATCATCTTCAGATACATCACCCCACAAAAGAGTGAACTGTTCACTATCGAACCCTTTTTGTTCTGGGCGTTCGACGCCTAGTTGAACCAAAGTTCCTTCATAGCTTTCTCTGAGAATGAAATTGACGTAACCACTTGCCTTCATGCTATTTGTTGAAATAGGCGAACTGTTGAAATTTATTTCTATCCTTTCAATTGCAGCAAGTGGAATAGTATCAATATCGATCAATGTCCGACGACCATTGATATACATTTGACTCGAACCAATTGTGAATGCGTAAATCGTCTCGTCCCAGAAATCAAGCAAACTTTGTTTTCCGGATAATTCAATTTGCCGGCGGTCGATGACATGGTTTGGTGTCGATAGACTATTCCGTAGTGAAGACCTTTCGACTAGCATCAGGGAGTCGCTGCTATATAGTTCCCTCTCCCCTCCCCAAAAAAATACGACTAACGCGATCGTTATCCGAATAGTGATCAGGTTAAAGTCGACAAGCGATGAATTAGTTTCTTCCACTGAAACTAGGCAATTTGAGATGTAATGCCGTTAGTTGATAATTTTTAGCGTTTGCGATTCGTCGAGAACAATATAAATACCTGAAACGCTTTTGTGAAATACCAAATTAGTAGTCTATCGATAGCATTACTGCAATGTCGAAAGCATTGTTTTTACATAGATATATTCCTTTCTACAACCTAAAAACTTCGATTAAGGAGATTGAGTTGAATTGACTACCAGCAATATTGATTTGCAAGAGATAGAGTCGTTATTAGCAGGCTGTTTCAGCGGAGTTGCCAGTCAAATTCGTCGTTTTTATAAGGACTGGAAAATGTCGAAAAAATTGCAAGATTTCCCGACACACTGTCAAGCCGCATCATCATTGACTGCGTTGCCAATGGTAATGGTGGGGTCGGGTGACTTGAAAGGGAATTTTTACGGCTACGCCGATTAAAGCAGATGCTGATTCAGCTTCAACTGAGCGAATAGTCCATTATTCTTTGATCGATATTGCTTTGCGGACGACCGAGGAATTTAAAGCTGATTCAATAATTTTCAATTGACCATGATTGGCTGAATCAGCACAACAGTCTACGCGCTCAATTGCGACCATCTGCTTTGTCAAAGACGAGCAAAGCAATAAGCGATTGTCAGGAACTGTCGAGTACAAAATTGATTGGAACCTGGACAACCCCTTGAATTGAGTGTCCGTCCTTCTGAGCGGGCTGAAATCTCCAACGCTTCACTGCTTTTCTTGCAGCTTTATCAAGCCTTGAGTAGCCGCTCGATTCAAGAACTGAAACTTCTTTTGGTTTACCTTTCCGATCGACAACGACGCGAAGGATGACTCTTCCTTGCTCATTATTTGCGCGCGAGCGATAAGGATATCGAGGTGCTTGGTTGGGCAGACCTTCAACCCCGTATTTTGGTCTCTCATCAGTTGAAATGCCGCCAAGACTGGCTTCCTGTGTGACGTGGTTCGCCGTACCCTGATCATTGCTCTTCACCGCTTGCCGAATTGGGTCGACGGACGCGACTTGTTGCCTTTCTTTCAGGATTGTAATTCTTTCATTTTCGGTGACTTCACGAAGATCGGGAGATACTTGGGAATTTGAGGGACTGGAATCATCGACTTCCGGCTGATTCTCCTGTATTGTTTCTGGAATTCTTGCTTGCTGTTTTGTTATTAGTTCATCTACTTTTGGTTCGGTTCCTTTCGCTTCGGTTAAATTTTCGGTTGGACTGTTCTCCAATTGAATGCCATCAATTGATGGTGCATTTTCGCTAGTAAAAATTTCCTCTCGCGTTGGAGTTGGCTCTAGTTGTGGTATGGCATAAGCTAGTTGGTCTGTGGCTGTAAGCGCTTGATCAGTGAGCCGTGAGTCATTCAGATCGACAGTATTTTCGTTTGTAATCTCTTTATCCAAATCTGATGTGATCTGGTTGACTCCCGATGCGAGAATAGTTGGTGCAGATAGGTATTCTGGCTCTACCTGATTAGCGTCGTGCTGAACTGGTTCAATCAAGTCAGTAGCGCTCGCGACGTGAGTCTGAGACGCTACGATCTCCTCTGGTTTCACCTCGCTCGACAGCAATTGATCAGAATCTAAAACTGCGGGTTCTATCGCTTCTGTGGGCCAAATTCCCGCAAGCTCATCGGCATCTGGTATTTCAACAGCAAGTTCTGCATTTACCAATTCCGGTACACTCGGGATTTCAACTGGGGTGATGTCCGATTCCAATTGATAATCCGACTCTGCCATGATCTCAGTTTCACTGTCGATTTCAAAGTAGACTGTCTGATCAAAATTTGTAGACACCTGCTCAGTGACGTGCTCGGTAACAAGGAAATTCGTTGGTGAGATTTGTGAAGTTTTCTTTGTCAGATTCTCAACTGAATTTGGTAATTCAGAGATGCTCGCGACTTGAATCTCAAAATCTGCGTTTTTTTCCGATGTGGGTTCGTTCGATGGTGGTTGATCAAATACCAAGGTTGCCGGTTCTATTGCTTCGGTGGACCAGATACCTGCAAGTTCATCAGCATCTGAAACTTCAGAAAAATGTTCGGCACTCTTTTGTTCCGGGAGGATTGAGTTTTCGGTAGGAGTGATTTCCGAAACTGGTTGAAATTCAGAGTTTGTTAAGTGATCAAGCCCATCGTCAATTCTTGAGTAGGCAGTTTGAATGGGGTTTGAAGGCGCGTAGTTAGTGAATTGTTCGTCAAAATTAGTTTTATGTTCAATGCTGGTAGTCGAAGATATTTCGCTTTCGAGAAATTCGATATCAATGACATTCGGTGGTGTGACCTGTGCAATCTCAGTTTTCTGTATCGAAACTGGTTCAGGCAATTCTACGCCGCCAGCAGCCTTAACTTGAACCGCAGGCTCTGCGATTTCTTCAGACGTAGATTTATTCGATGGCAGTTGCTCAAAATAGACAGATACGGACTCAATTGTTTCAGAAGACCAAATTCCTGCAAGCTCATCGGCATCTGACACATCAGTAATAATTTCTGAACTTGTTGGCAATAGTAAGTTTGAATCACCATCTTGTAGAATGTCTGAAACCGGTTCATTAACTGACTCTATCCGACTCTCAAACTCATCTTCGACACTTATGTAGGCCATTTGATTGGTAGGTTTCGTGACCGTTTCGGCAATACGAGTAAGTTGCTCACTTACATGCTCTGAAGGTATAGGTTCCGTCACAGCCTTCACAATTTTTGACTCATTTGATTCCAACTCATTTGGTTCAGACGAGTGCCCTGTATTCGAAGAGAAATCACTGAATTTGGTACTGGTTGGCTGAACTTCAGGTTCGGAGAGCTTATTTTTCATCTCCTCTTCAACGACAGGCAGAGGGGTTGACGGTTGCTCAATCTCGGCAAATTCAGTTGATTGATGCGTGTCTAAATTCACGACTACTGCTAAATCCAATTCATTGGATACTTCGTTATCTGAATCGAAAGCATTGTCAGTGGGTTGGTTTAGATCAATGGAACTACGTTGAGTCCCTGTATATGGAAATTGATTTTGATTAGACTCAATTGATTGACTTACTGTCGTTCCGATTGCATCGGAAACGTCTTGAACCAGAGATACCTGAATTGGATTGACAATTTCCAAATGCACCGACTTCGGTTGAATGACTGATACGAAAGATGCCGCAAGTCCGACGTGTACCACTAAAGACAGCAGTACGCATAGCAGTAGTCGTTGGGTACGTTTGTTCTGCACGTGTTTCATACCCTGATTCCAGGAATCACAAAAAGTTCATCGTTGAACTTCCCCAAACGCGCCTCGCTTCCATAAAACTGCTTCAGATTTTTAGCAGCCAGCACTGTTTCCGCATCATCTTCGATAAGAATGAAATCCTGATTAGTCGAAGCTACGATCTTCTGATTTGTTGGAACGGAGGTGGAAGATTTGGACTGTATATTGACTTTCTGAGATTCAGAGGACTCGTTCCGGATTGGGATTGAAAGGCAGGTTAGTGTTAAACCAAGGTCGGTTACAACCCCGATGACTATTCTGGCCAAATGCGATAAAACACTTGATAGAAATAGGACATTGGATCGTCTCTCTGTGATAGCTGAAGAGTGATCGCAAAAGCGGTAAACCATAGGTTCAGCGCGAACATTCACCTTGAACCCAGTAGGTTGACTGACAGTTATTACGATGTTGAATTCGGAAAGGAGTCCCATATTTCGGTGCCCTTTTGCAGTTAACACAAACTGGCGCGCCACCGAAAACGGGTATCCGCCCCACCAGAACACCCCGTTCGGTGGTTGGGTAACGCTGGCAATGGCAGGTTTCCTGGCTTGCGGGTCGATGCTTGTGCTCTGCCTTCCCAGTTTCCCAGTGGCTTCAGTGAGCAGTTGCTCTCCGCATACAGTTGCGGGGGCAGCCAAGGAATCAGCAGTTTGCCTGACCTTGTTCCTTATCGCTTCCCAATCAAGGGAACCATTGCTGATTCGAATTATACTGAGACAGTGTTTCAGTTCAAGTAGCATCAATCTGTCCTAAATCCGGATTCGGGATTTGAGAGGATATTTCGCTGGTGCAGATTCTCTAATCATTCGGTGAATCGCTGTTTGATTTGCGTGTTTCACCAAAATCGTCAGATCGGAGCGACAAATTTAACTGCCATCTCGAATCAAATTAAATTAACCATAAGTTAATGTATTGATGAATTTATGAATTCAAAGAGGTATTTGCGTTGGAGTCTTGTTCCGATATTCTGTATGGTGGGCTTTGGTTACCGATAAAGTTCATCACCCGGGATTCCAGCGAATTTGTTGGCGGTTCGAACCCTTTCACCAACTCCCGTCCAAGTTATCCACTCTGATACGATATGGCGCTGAAATTCACCCGAGCGTCTCACGGGGAGGACTCTGGAAATGGGGATGGAAATTCGCGATTTTGACCCCAAACAGTAAATTGGAGGCCGTTTGGAAGTAGTTTCTTGGGGTAAACGAGCTTTTCGGATGCCGGCTTTGACGCGTAACTTCAATACATTAGAACTTTCGAAATTGCCTCGCTCGGTACTGCAATATACTATTGGTTTCGCACTACGTATGCGAGACGATGCAAATTCCGATGAGTTAAAACAAGGAGAAGCAAAATTAGCAATTCAGCAACAACCAAGGCAATTAGCCTGCCCAAAACCGGTTTCCGCCTGCTGACACAGCTGCTTGCGGCGCTCTTTCTGGGTGTAGTGATCATCTATGGTGCGGGATTCGCGAATATGGATGCTGCGCACAATGCTGCGCACGACACCCGTCATTCACAGGGCTTCCCCTGCCATTGATTGCCACTGATTTCAGATTGATGACATGATTTTCACGAGAGTATTCTATTATTCCCTTCTCGCTGGGATTGTAGCTGGCATTATTCTGACAGCAGTACAGCGCCTACAGGTCGTACCGATCATCTTTGGAGCGGAAGCATTCGAAAGCGCATCGATAGATGTTGCATCGGCAGGAGATGACGGCCATGACCATGTGCACTGGGGCCCAGAGGACGGATTCGAGCGAACCGCATTCACCGCATTATCCAATGCGCTGACTGCAATTGGATTCGCTCTGGTGATGCTGTCCGCGATGCTGGTGACGCAAATCTGGTCGGGTGAAAGACTATTACGCTTTACCTGGAAGAGGGCTGTTGGCTGGAGCTTGGCGGGATACGCCGTGTTCTGGCTGGCCCCCGCACTTGGCCTGCCGCCGGAAATTCCGCTGCAGAATGCCGCCGAACTCCAGGACCGCCAGGTCTGGTGGGTGATCTGCGTGGTCTGTGCGATAGTTGGGGTTGGAGGACTTGCTTTCGCCCCTGCACCCTGGCGATGGATCGCCCCGTTGATCATCGTGGTCCCGTATCTTATTGGCGCACCGCATCCGGAAGGCCCCATGTTTCTTGACCAAAGCCCGGAAGCGGCAAAGGCACTCGAAGCGCTTGCTGGCCAGTTTGTCTATGCCACCGCCATCGCGAATGCCGTGTTCTGGGTGACGCTGGGTTCGCTAGTTACCTGGTTCTGTGTTCGTATCAACCAGAGCGTAGAAGATGCGGAGCGGTATGCTTCTGCATAACCGGCACATTATCGGCAACTACTGAAAACGAACTCTTGGCACGCAGGCGTGAGCAATTATTGCCTAAGCGTTTCTCACGTTAATTGATTTGTCAAAATGCTCTGACAGGTGGTAGTTTGCGGAATGAACGCCACTGCGGCTGTCTAGCGCTTAATATCGAACAGTTTTGGGAGTTCCCCGCGCAATCAACCTTCGATCGATTGATTGGTGCCGTTCCGGCGATAACTTGCGTACCGATCCATCCACGGATCAATGTATTTACGTTGGAGCCTTGTTCCGATTTTCTGTATGGTGGACTTTGGTTACCGATACGGTCCATTATCCAGGATTGCAGCGAATTTGTTGGCGATTTGACCCCCTTCAGCGGCTCTGGCCTAAGTAATCCGCTCTGATACGATATAGCGCCGAAATTCATCCGTGCGAATCCCTGCGGTACGGAGATCATTCAGTGATTGGAATGAACACCCCCGTCCAAGAACCGGTTCATGCTGCCAAAGACAGCACCAGCGAGAGAACCTGCTCGGGCCCCGTCTCAGTTGCATAGCATAATTTGCCGCCGCATCTTCTCAGATCATTGACTCAATCCACATTCTTACAGTCGATTCGTCCGTGAACATCTCAAACAATTACGTCCGTGTGATCGCTTGCCGGTGCGCTCTTGCGGTAGACCTAAGCTTGAACTAAATCGATAGACTCGTACGAAATATGTTTCTAATTCATTTTTTGATTTACAAAAATTTCAATGGGTAAGTTAAGTTTATACCGCCCCAATCTTTAGCACCGCTATCGTTGTAATTTCCGTGTTCTGAGCAGCAACAGGAATACAAACACAGAGCCGATGGATGTGGTCACGATCCCCACCGGCAATTCTTGCGGTGCAAGAAGAAGCCTGGACAGTAAATCCGAGACGGTGAGCAAAACAGCACCCACAATGGCTGCCGTTGGCAGAAGATGACGGTGCAACGGCCCTGCAATTCCGCGCGCTAGATGCGGTACCATCAAGCCCACAAAGCCGATCACACCAGCGACACACACAAAAACAGCCGTGGCCAATGCGGCCACGAAGAACATGCTGAACCGCAAGCGCTTCACAGGCACACCAAGGGTCGATGCTGTGACATCCCCGGTCAATAGCGCATCCAGCCATCGGCTACGAAAAAGGGAATAGGCCAAGATTAGAACCAGCCCAATACAGACCAACGGGAAAGTCTCCCATCGGGCCAGACCGAGGCCACCCAACATCCAGAAAATCACCGAATGCGCAGCACGGCTGTCGCCTGCAAAAATGAGATAGTTGACGACTGCCTCGAAGAGGAAAGACACTGCCAATCCGGCAAGGATCAGCTTTTCTGGCGCACTGGTGTGCAGACCGTGGACAAGCGCCAGAACAATACCTGAGGCGACGAGGCCACCACAGAACGCCGCCAGCGGAAGCGTCCAGATGCCCAGAATATCACCTGTCACAGTGATGACAAAAACAGCACCTGCAGCCGCGCCCGATGACAACCCGAACAGAAACGGATCGGCCAGATCATTGTGTGTGGTTGTCTGCAATACCACACCGACGATGCCCAATCCGGCACCAATCGCAGCTGCAAATAACGCACGTGGCAAGCGCAGATCGAACACGATCCGATGCAATGGAGACATGTCGCCCTCAACGAACCCACTGTTCAATGCAACCGCCTCGGCAATGTCGGATAGCGGAATCTGCGTTGTGCCATAAAGTGTCGACACCAGCAAAAGGGCGGTTAGAACAACCAACCCCGTGAAATTAGCTAAATCCAATCGGGTCAAGTCAGTTCAATTCTGGATGCATTGCTTGCGCCATTTTTACGATGGCGCGGATGTTTGCCGGACCGGGCGTCAATTCTTCGTATCTTAAGCCGACCCAGCGTTGGTTCTTCACCGCGTCGATTTGAGACATCACTGGGTGCTCTTGCAGGAACTTGAAAGTATCTGCCGCGCCGTTTCCTGTCTGATAGTCGAGCAGTACCAGGAACTGAGGATTGGCCGCGGCTACCTTCTCCCATGAAGTTCGACCCCAGCTTATATTAAGATCATGAGTGACATTCTCACCGCCCGCAGCCGAGATCATTGCATCGGGAATGGCAAACTTGCCAGCGGTAAAAGGCGCATCGGCGGGGCCGTCTAACAGGAAGACGCGCAGGCTTTCCAGGTCAGCAGTCCGCGTTTCAATAGCAGCGAGTTCTGCTTTCCAGCCAGCCACGAGCATTTTGGCCCGGTCTTCAACATTCATGACTTTACCAAGACGCAAAACGTCGTCAAACAGCAGGTTCATGCTGGCTACGGGGCGGTTCTTGTCGAGGTGTACGCAGCTTTCGGTCAGAATCATGGTCTTGATACCAAATTCCGCGAGTGTATCGGGTGTGACATCGCCGCCAGGGCGCATACCATAGTACCATCCAGCAAAGAACAGATCCGGATCCGCTGAAATCAGATTTTCGATGGTTGGATACTTCGGTGCCAGCTCAGGTATGTCGCCGCGCAGATAATCGAATTCAGGACTGGTTTTGTACCAGCCAGTAATGCCTGTCAACCCGACTATATTGCCCTGAAGTTCTAGTGCGAAGGCCATGTCCGTCATGTTCATGTCGTGCACCACAATCCGCTCAGGCGTGGTATTGAAGGTCAGCGGCTCACCGCAATTGTCGACAGTGATGTCAGCGACAGCGGCGCTATCAAAGACGGTAAACACACATACCAGAAAGAGGTATCGGATCATAGTATTTTTCATAGATTTCTCCTTTCCTTTGAGATTACATTTCTGCGGATATCTAGCGCGGGAACCAGGCGACCTCGATGTGCAAAGTGCAGGTAGGTGACACCGAAAATTTCTTGTACACAGTCGGGGGTCAGTACCTCGTTGACGGGACCTACTCCGGTTATCCGGGTCGCGTTCATCAGGGCGACATGGCTGGCAAATTCGGGGATCATTACCAGATCGTGGACAACCATTACCACCGTGATTCCCAGTTCAGTAACCAGTGAAAGCATACGACCCTTGGCATCCGGGTCGAGGTGATTGGTGGGTTCATCCAGAAATAGAAGCGACGGGTTCTGTGCCAAGGCCCGTGCGATATGCGCTCGCTGGCGTTCGCCACCCGACAGCACGGCCATCCGCTTTTCGGCCAAGTCAGTGAGACTTGTGAGGTACAGAATTCGTTGCAAGTCTTCCGCATGCACCTGGTTTGACCGGTCCGCCAGTATTGGGATTTGCCCGAGGGCCACGTAATCGCGCAGGAAAAGTCGTCCATCGGGTAGTTCTTGCTGGCTGACTACGGCAATTATGCGGGCGCGCTCCGTGGCGGAAAGGTGTTTTAGATTGCGTCCGTTGATCAGTACATCACCGCCTGTCGGCGCTTCAGAGCCACTCAAAAGTCGAAGCAGAGTGGTTTTCCCGGCACCGTTCGGGCCGGCGATGGCAAGAATAGTTCCCTCATCCACACTGAAGGACACGTCTTGTACCAGTGCGGTGCCGCTTGCTGATTCATAACACAGCTTTTCGACGACAAGAAACGACTGATCGGTTGTTTGACCCTTTATCCTCGGCGGGGAAAGGGTGTGCGTTTCTTGCGGGGATGCCGTCTTTGGGTACTGGGTTGACTCAAGGGTGGCAAATTTTTTCAAGAGCTGGATTTCCTTTGTCGAAGCGTGCGCTACAGCGTTAAATTCAGTTACGAACGGAAAATGCAGAGTGCACTAATTTCGGTTCAAATGAAGTGACGAGACGCATGTCTCCATAGATATCTCTCTGGACAGTTCCATAGCTGTCTTGGCAGGTCGTACAAAACAATTGGATTGGTTGGTCGTGACTCATGTCAAATAAGAGGCAACTTTGTTAGCGCAAATCTGTCGTAGTAGCAGGGATTTAAGCACAGCCTAAATTTCATTTACCCCAAATAATCCACAAATAAAACCGCGTTTCGACCGAATTGGAGCGAAATTTGCGCTTTCTACCTCACCACTACAACCACTCGCCCGCCCGGCTGAGTGATTAAACTGAATATCATTCCAGATAAGATAGCGTTGGTCATGCTGACTCCTCAGTCATCGTGAGCGCTGGAAACGGATTCTTTAGCTCCACCCAGACTTCACTGTCGGCGTCGGCCAAATGCTTGTCGAGCAGACACTCGTCTAGGCGAGTTCGCATCGTCGCCTCATCCATCCGCTGACCGATGAAGACGAGTTTCTGCGCGCGATCACCGAAGCGAGGATGCCAGCCAGGGTGCTGGTCAGGTCGTTGACCCTCGGGATGTCCCCAGTGGTCGCGAGGTACAGCTGCCCACCACATTCCCATGGGGTTTACATCGCTGACACCACCAGCTTGAGCCCACTCGTAAGCGACCCGATGATCAGCCGCGACCCAAAATACACCCTTCGAGCGGAGCACGCCGCGCCAGTTCTCGCCGTAGTGCAGAAATGCCCACAGTTTCTCAGCGTCAAAGGGCAGTGACGTGTGGTAGGTGAAACTCGATATCCCGTACTCCTCGGTCTCCGGCGTGTGCTCGTTCTGGAGTTCCCGCATCCAGCCAGCGGAGTTCGCTGCCTTGTCGTAGTCAAACAGGCCCGTGTTGAACACGCATTCCAGTGGCACTTGACCACGCGTCGCCATGATGATTTTTGCGCCGGGGTTGAGCGCTTTGACGATAGCTTCGACTTCAAGCGCATGTTCATTGCTGACGAGATCGAGCTTGTTCAGCACAATGACATCGGCAAACTCGATTTGGTCGATGAGCAGGTGTGTAACCGTGCGGTAATCCTCTTCCCCCAGCGATTCGCCGCGATCCTTGAGGTCCTCGGCAGCGTTGTAGTCTCGCAAGAAGTTGGCCGTATCCACGACGGTGATCATCGTATCAAGGCGTGACAACTGGCTCAAACTCACCCCGTTCTCGTCCTCAAAGGTGAAAGTCTGTGCCACGGGGATAGGCTCCGAGATCCCCGTGGACTCAATGAGCAGGTAGTCGAAGCGTCGCTCCTGAGCAAGCCGTGACACCTCCGCAAGAAGGTCATCACGAAGAGTGCAGCAGATGCACCCATTCGACATCTCGACCAGCTTCTCCTCGGTGCGCGAGAGTTCCGAGCCGCCGCGCTCTACGAGCGTTGCGTCGATGTTAATCTCGCTCATATCGTTCACAATTAGCGCGACTCGCCGCCCCTGTCGGTTGTTGAGTACTTGATTGAGGAGCGTTGTCTTCCCCGCCCCGAGAAAACCCGACAGAACGGTTACAGGGAGGCGTGGATGGTTGAATCTGGTTTGTTCTTTCAGGGTCATCGAATTCCTCTTCTGGTTCAATCAGGAATACAGTTCTTCTGGCCGTCGTGGTTGAGGCGGTAACCTTTCATCTCGGGATACTTGGTTTATTCTAATCAAGAAATGTTATATTATAACATTAAATATTCTATACCGCAAGAAATAATACGTTAATGGTGAACACTAATTCCCGGATTGCCTGGGTGCCGTTAGCCACAGGAACACGCTATGATCCTGACTAGGTCAGCAAACCAAATTGTCTTCTCGATACGCCAGCCAGACTAAAGGTCGCTGCAAGAGATAATCAAAGACCGAATCGCGACCAGTATTCAACGATTGAAACGACTTAAGCACACGACATGGTGCCAGTGAAAAAGCCGACAAAATCCATAAATGTATCGGTCTTAAATATCGATATTTACAGACTCATCAGCTGCTAGATCCACTGGCCTTCAGATGCCGATCAAAGCGGCTGCCTGTTCATCGACGATCACTGGTGAGCGATTAGACATACTCATCCATTTCCAACACATCGGCCGCCCGCAGGTAGTCCGCGTGCCATCGATATGCGAGTTGCTGCGCTCTGGCAAGGCGCAGCCTCCCATCTTCAAAATCTATCACAGTGTAATGACTTGCCCCCGGTGGGGCTTCAGGAATTTCACGAAATCGTCCATCGGTCAGTAGCCAGCAATCAACGGTCAACCCGGGAAACTGTTGCAGATAACGCTGGAGAAACCGCTCTGCAGCCTCAATACCTTGGCGAAGCGGAGTACCGCCGCCGCCCTGAATACTGCGAATCCAGTGCTCATTCATGCTAGTGAGTTGATTGGGATGTTTCAGGATGGAGGCCTGATCGCCACGAAAACCGATCACCGCCAACTGTCCACGCTTCTGATGGATTTGCTGCGCGAGTTGCAGAATCAATCCTTTGGCTAGGGACAACTTGCGTTGTCGCAGCATGGAAGCAGAGCAATCGAGTAACAGGCAGCACATCCGATTCGCGGCTGGGCGGCGGATCTGGTAACACAAATGTTGTTCTGATAAAGGTTGATTGGCTTTCTGGATCAAGGTTCGCGGCCAGCGCACTGTCTGGCTGAGTTGACCATAAGGAGCATTGGCCGTGCTGGAAGTGGTGGAGGAAACGGGAGTCGTGTTCGTTACGCGACGTTCCGTCGGTATTCGTATAGCAGTTTGTTTCCGCTGGCTCCGCTGTTGACCGGTTACTTTTTTAGTTTTTTTTTTGACCACAGTGGTTTTATTGACTTCACCATGGCAATATCCGGTGTTTCTGGTGGCATTGCTCCCCAGTCCTGATCCCCACCCGGCTCTGCTTGATCTTGTTCGGGTTGGTCTGAATCCAAATACTCGCTTGAGGTTGATTTATGTGAGGGATCGAACACAGGGAAAGTCGGGGACATTGCATCTGCCGGAGCCGTCTCAGGTTCCCGCAGACGGTGCGCCAATACCCAGCCTTTTACCGCCTCCAAATCCTCATCGGTGATGTCATCACGCTCCTGCCAGGCGGCGTGAGCCCGCGCCGCTCGCAGCAGTGTCAAATCGGCACGCACGCCTTCCACATGAGCCTGGTAACAGATCTCAGCCACCCTGCTTGCAAGCGCCTCGGAAAAATCGATCTCCTCCAATCGCTCGCGGGCTTGTTGCAGTCGCTGCCGCATTGCCTGCTGCGCGGCCTGAAATCGGACAGTGAAAGCCTTTGGATCGTGATCGAAATCCAGGCGAATCTGGACAATACGCTGGCGAACAGAAGGCTCAATTCGGGGAGGCAGCTGCAGATAGAGGCCGAATCGGTCCAGCAGCTGTGGACGCAAATGTCCTTCTTCAGGATTCATGGTGCCAATCAGGACGAACCGCGCCGGATGCTGATGGGAAATGCCATCGCGCTCAATACGATTGATGCCGCTAGCTGACACATCCAACAAGGCATCCACCAGATGATCTGGCAGCAAGTTGACTTCATCCACATAGAGTACGCCGTTATGGGCTGCCGCCAGTAACCCTGGCTTGAAATCCACTCGGCCATCCTGCAGCGCCGCTTCGATATTCAGCGAACCGATTAACTGTTCCTCGCTAGCCGCCAGTGGCAGGTTCACCAGCTTGGCTTCGTTCAGCAGATCCGCCAGTCCGCGCGCTGCCGTGGATTTGGCTGTACCTCGTGGACCGTCAATCAGCACGCCACCGATTAGCGGGTCGATCGCACTCAGTAAAAGGGCGGTCTGCAAAGACTGCTGGCCTTCCAGTGCACTGAATGGGAAATGGTATTCCTTGACTTGATTCATGATGAGTCTCGTCTCCGTAAGGACTCTGCGCTTGCTATTTCGACAGGTATGATATCTAACCTTCCATCCGTTGTTCATTATCAAGCAGGTATTCTTCAATTCGCGGTTGGTGATCCGCGGGTTCCTGCCACAGTCCGCGCTGCATGGCTTCCAGTAAGCGCTCACAGATGTCATGCAATGCGGCAGGATTGTGCTGTTGCAAAAATTCGCGACGGTCCGGGTTGTGCAAGTAGGCATCCGCAAGCTGTGCATACTGGTCATCGCGCACCACGCGTGCGGTGGCGTCATAGGCAAACAGGTAGTCCACGGTTGCTGCCATTTCGAAAGCGCCTTTGTACCCGTGGCGTTTGACGCCGTCGATCCACTTCGGATTGGTCACCCGAGCACGCATCACGCGGCTGATCTCCTGTTCCAGGCTGCGCATTTTCGGCGCTTGCGGATTGCTGTGATCCCCAAAATAGGCTATCGGCTGCTGTCCCCTATAGTGACGTATTGCAGCGGTCATTCCGCCTTGGAACTGGTAGTAGTCATCGGAATCAAGCAGATCATGCTCGCGGTTATCCTGATTTTGTATTACCAGTTCCACTTGGGTCAGGCGCTCACTGAATCGTTCGTGAGCCGCTTCTCCATAAGTTTGTTGGCCATAGGCATAACCACCCCAATTGCGGTACGCCGTCGCAAGGTCCTCATCATCCTGCCAATGTCCGCCGTCGATCAGCCCCTGAAGCCCAGCACCATATGCGCCTGGCTTGGCGCCAAAGATACGGTAGCCCGCCAGTTGTCGTGCTTGTTTCGCACTATGCCCTTGCTCCAACAGGGTTCGTGTCTCGCGTTGGACCCGATCGCGAATCGGATTCATTTCCGCGGGTTCATCCAGTTCGGCAACGGCCTGAATCGCAGCATCAAACAGATGGATTAGACCTTGAAATGCATCGCGGAAAAAACCTGAAACTCGTAGCGTGACATCCACCCGGGGACGGTCGAGAAACATCAGCGGAAGAATTTCGAAATCAGTAACCCGATGGCTACCCTCCGCCCACTTCGGCCTCACACCAATCAGGGCAAAGGCCTGGGCAATGTCATCGCCACCGGTGCGCATGGTTGCAGTGCCCCAAACCGACAAGCCGATCGCACTGGGATAATCTCCCTCCTCAAGCAGATATTTTTCCACCAACAACTCCGCCGAGCGCCAGCCCAAAGTCCAGCTGGCCTGAGTTGGGATGCTTCGTGTATCAACGGAGAAAAAATTTTTTCCGGTCGGCAAGACATCAGGGCGACCGCGCGAAGGCGCGCCGCTAGGTCCGGGAGGAACAAAGCGTCCGTTCAGCCCTTGCATCAGTTGATGGACTTCCTCTTCGCCACAGGCGTTTAGCCGCGGCTGCAGATCGTCATAAACGCGCGACATCACTAGGGCAGTAGCCGTCAGCCCCTGAAGTTGCAAATCATTCGGCGCTACGCGTTGTTGCAACAGGTCTAGGGCGAGCCACTCGAGTCGCTCGCGGGTGTCGCCACAACTACGCCACGGTTCCTCGCTCACTTGCTGCAAGCGGGCCGGGCGTACTCCTTGCCAGCTTTGCTGCCAGTCTGCATCCAGGGGATCGAATTCGTCCTGATCACCTGTTTCCCCCGTATGCAGTAGATCCTCAGCCAGGGCACGAATCAGGCTGTTGTGAGATCCTTCACCCCGACCTACTGGGTAACGCGCTAGTGCCACTAAAGTATCGCTGGCCTGTTGGCCAGCCGGGGAATGGCCGAATATATGCAGTCCATCGCGGATCTGGCTCTCTTTCAATTCACAAAGATAGGCATCTGTACTGTTCAGCAACGCCTGTTCTTCCTCTTCATTCTGCGGTTGTGCAATGCCCAGATCACGGTGCAGGTCCTGCGTTAGGATGTGCTTCAGAACCTCCGTGCGCAAAAGCTTTTCGCGTTTGGGGTCCATCGTTCTTGCTTCATAAAATTCATCCAGCAACCGCTCCAGATCCTGCAATGGACCATAGTTTTCCGCGCGCGTCAGCGGCGGCATAAGGTGGTCGATGATCACTGCCTGTGCGCGGCGTTTGGCCTGGGCACCTTCACCGGGGTCGTTGACAATAAACGGGTAGAGATGAGGCATGGGACCAAAAATCAGATCCGGCCAGCATTCCGTACTGAGCGCCACACTCTTACCAGGCAACCATTCGAGATTGCCGTGCTTGCCAACATGTACGATTGCGTCACAGTGGTAGTGATGGCGCAACCAGCAGTAGAAGGCCAGGTAGCAGTGAGGTGGAATAAGATCCGGGTCGTGATAACTGGCCATCGGGTCGAGGTGATAGCCTCGAGCCGGCTGGATGCCAATAAAAATTTGACCACAGCGCAAGCCGGCGATCATGAAGCGATTCTGCCTCAGCATCGGATCGCTGTGTGGCGGCCCCCAGCGGGCATTGACCGCTTCGCGGCTTGCCTTCGGCAATTGCGCTAAAAATTCCAAGTAGTCAGCCATCGCCAGGCTTTGCCGTGCGAGGCGCAGTGACCAGTTGCTCGGATCGTTGGTGATACCCTGTTGTAATTCATGCATTAACGTATCGCCATCCGGCGGCGGACTATCGATCGAGTAACCCTGCTGCTGTAGTGCGTGCAGTATCGTGATCACCGAAGCCGGCGTATCCAGCCCGACACCATTACCGAGCCGCCCTTCGCGGGTTGGATAGTTGGCTAGAATGAAGGCAATCCGTTTCTCACTGTTGGCTTTCGCCCGCAGTCGGCACCAGCTAGCAGCCAGCTGAGCGACAAAAGCGATGCGTTCGCGATGTGGCTGATACTGCACCACATCAGTCTGAGTCTGTTCGCAGTGATAGTTGAGACCTTTGAAACTGATCGCACGGCTGATAATGCGCCCGTCCACTTCGGGCAGGGCTACATGCATGGCCATGTCCCGGGGGCGCAGACCGTGGGCATCTTCCTGCCACCGTTGCTGGTTGTCGCCGCTCATGATCAATTGCAACACTGGTAGATCATCCACCAGTGCCTGATACGAACCGCCTTCGGTATTCACCGAAGAGATTGCAAAGGCAGTGGTATTCAACAGCAGTTGGGCATTGTGCTCACGGCAGAGCTGTCGCAGGGTTTCCAGGCAAAGCTCGTCTTTCAGTGAACTCAGCGCCACCGGCAGTGGATTGAATCCCTGTCGCAGCAGTTCATCACACAATGCACTGAAAGCCTTGGTGTTTCCGGCCTGCAAATGGGAACGATAGAAAACTACGACTATGATGGCATGCGTGTCGTCCCAGTCTCTGTGCCAGTCATCACTGGTGGCTATGGGCTTGTGTGGATGAAAAACGGTTATTGCCGGAATCGGTTTTGGCGGCAACACAGGGATATCCTGGTCGAAGAACTGCTGTGCCAGATAACGGTACAGTTGTTGTGCATTGTCGGCACCACCTTCGCGCAGGTAGCGCCAGCACTGGCGGCATACATCCATCGCCGCTGTGCTTTTCTGTAGCAGCATGAGGTCTTCGCTATTGTCACCAGAAAACATCAGCAGGACAATCCCACGGTTATGGCATAGCTCGACAACGCGCTGGGTGCCATAGGGCCAGTAACTTTCCCCTCCCAGATGATCAATCACGATTACTTTGGCGTGCTGAAGCACTTCATCAATATATAGGTCGATGGAGGCGTGTTGACGCAGGTGCAGTAGATTGGCCAGGCGCACTTCGGGATAGTCCGGTAGCATCCAGTCGTCGCTTACACGCGGGTGCTGGGCAGCGAGTAAAGCAAGGGTGGTGTCAGCGGCACTGAGGATCACGAGATCGGCGGGTGTCTGATCCAAGCGCATGATGATCGAGTCATCATCGACAAAACCACCAGGCTGTGCCGCAAGCATATGCATCCCGATTTCCCTTAGCAGCCCAGTTTGGTTTCGAGCTGTTGCTGCATGTCTGTGGGGTCGAGATCTTTGCCAATCAGAACCAGACGGGTGCTGGGTACTGTATCGGTCGGCCAACGACGATCGAAATAACTATCGAAGCGGGTACCAACACCGTGCACTACCAGACGCATCGGCTTGCCTGGCAAGGCGACGAAGCCCTTGATGCGGTATAGGGCATTGTCTTTCACCAATTGCTCCAGCGCTGTGAACAGCGGCACTTTCTCTACCGCCGCCAACTCGACCACAATTGAGTCGAACTGGTCGTGACCATGATCATGATGGTGATCCTCGTCATCATCGCCATGCGCATGATCGTGGTGACTCGCACGCAGGTGTATAGTCTCTTCAGAGGAACGATCCAGCCCCAACAGCAGGCTTATGTCGACACCGTCAGTAGTGCTGCGAATGAGCTTCACCTGTTCCGGCACTTCGTTTCCGACATCCTCTGTGACCGCGGCGATGGCCGCTTCATCCACCAAGTCGGTTTTGCTAAGTATTACTAGGTCGGCGGCGCTGAGCTGATCTTCGAACAACTCGTGCAATGACGATTGGTGGTCCAGGTTGTCGTCGGCCTCACGCTGCAACTGGACAGCATCAGGGTTGGCGGCAAATCGACCCGCTGCCACCGCTGGGGTATCGACCACGCATATCACCGCATCCACGGTGCAGGCATTTCTGATCTCCGGCCAGCGGAAGGCTTGAACCAGTGGTTTTGGGAGCGCTAACCCGGAAGTTTCAATCAGAATATGGTCAATCTGATCGCGGCGCTTAATCAGTTCCTGCATCACTGGGAAAAACTCTTCCTGTACCGTGCAGCACAGACAGCCGTTGGCCAGTTCGTACAGGTTTCCAGCTTCACTGCCTTCTTCCTCACAGCCGATTCCACAACCCTTGAGAATCTCGCCATCGATTCCTAGCTCGCCGAACTCGTTAACAATGACTGCGATGCGTCTGCCCCCTGCATGATTGAGCAGGTTTCTCAGCAACGTAGTCTTGCCGCTACCCAGAAAGCCGGTAACTACCGTTGCCGGAATTTTGTGATGATTTTTACTGTACATGGTCAGGTGCCTTCGAAGTGAATCCGGGAAAACCGTGCCGGTAGATGGGTGATGCATTTCTGCTGCGTGGGTTCCGTTCCTGGTCGGTAACGGAGCGTCGGCGCCCCGTCATGTCGCTATCTATAGTCATTTGCATTCTAAAAGTTGTTAATCCTATCATTTTCCAAAATATCGTTGCAAATTTAGCCAATTCTGTGCATTAACCTGCATAAATTGATCCAAATTGGTTGCTTTATACCTAAAGTCAATGGTATTGCGGTACCCGGTTAGCAACTGCGGGATGATGAATGTCATCGTTACAGGTATCTCAAATAAACTTGGTCGGCATCGACTTCTCATTCGCCTGGGGACTCGGTGGTATGGCGGGTCCATGGCAAAATGTAGGGTTGCTGTTGGTGCTCGCCAACCATGGCCTGCACCTGATAGACCTGTTGCAAATTAGCTGGTGTGAGAACCTGTTTTGGTACACCTGCTGCGACCGGGCGGCCTTTGTCCAGCAACATGAGGCGGTCGCAGAAACGACTGGCTAGGGTGAGGTCATGCAGCACGACGATACCAGCTTTGCCGTCACGGCATTGCTGCCGTAGCAATTCCATTACTTGCAACTGGTGAAAGGGATCGAGTACCGACACTGGTTCATCGGCCAGCAACAAGGGAGCTTGTACTGCCAGTGCTCGAGCAAGCCGTACGCGGGCAAACTCTCCGCCGGACAGTTCTGCCACGGGCCGGTCGTCCAGACCACCGAGGTCGGCCTGTGCAATGGCCGTTTCAACAGCCTTCCAGTCACGATGCTGATGCGAGTTGCGAAACCAGAATCGGCGGTGAGGCAGGCGTCCCAGCGCGACATAGTCACGCACCGCGATTGGCCAACCGGTCTGGACAGACTGTTCCAGATATGCTATCAACCTGGCGCGCTCGGCAGCAGAAACCTGTTGTAGTGACTTTCCCTGACAGCGAATCTCACCGCGATATGGCAGTAATTGAACCAAGGCTTTCATCAACGTACTCTTACCAGCCCCATTGGGACCAAGTAGTCCCAACAATTCGCCCTGTTGGAGACTTAGCGATATGTCTCCGAGCAGCACACGCTGTTGCCGCTCTACGAACACGTTGTTGACGGTCAGCAGTGGCATCTCGCTCATACGGCCTCCCGCTTTTGTTGCAGCACCAAAAGTAGAAAGAACGGTGCGCCAATCAGCGCGGTGACCACACCAAGCATGATTTCCTGGGTACTGCTGAGCAAACGCAGGGCGATATCGGCAGTCAGCAACAGCACTGCGCCTCCCACAGCACTACTCAAAAGCAGCCGCGACGGATGGTAGTCCACCCAGCGGCGCAACAGGTGAGGCACCACGAGCCCGACAAAACCGATTGAACCGGTCACTGCAACACAGGAGCCAACGCATAGAGCGGTACCGAGTATGATCTGTCGTTGTAAGGCAGGTAGATTAACACCGAGACTCTGCGCTTCGCCCTCGCCCAGGGTTAGTGCATCTAACTTGGCACCGCAGCTAAGTAACAGAGCTAGGCCTGTGATCACGAATGGCAGGCATAATTGAATGTCGGAGAAACTGCGGTAGTTCAGTGATCCCAGCAACCACAGTACCATATCCCGCACATCAGCTGGGGTAGGCGCTAGATTCAGGGCCAGCGAAGTCAATGCAGCGGCGAGTGATGACAGCGCGATACCGCTCAGAATCAGGGTCAGGTTGCCAGCACGGTGGCGACCTATCCAGCACAGCAACAGAGTCGCCAGCGTGGCGCCGGCCATAGCCATGACCGGTAGCAGCCAGATACTCAACACACTGAGGCCGAAGTAGAGGCAGATCACCGCGCCTAGCCCGGCACATGAGGAAACGCCGAGCAAGCCTGGCTCGGCTAACGGATTACGCAAAAGCCCCTGTAGCGCCGCACCCGAAACCCCCAATGAAGCGCCTACCAGTATCGCCAAAAGAAGTCGCGGCAGACGCAATTCGCTGAGAATCATGCCATGGCGCAACGCCTGGTCGGAACTGTCGCTCTGCATCAGGGCGTTGATCAACTCACCAGTGGATATCGGTACGGGACCGATACGAAGTGAGATCAGCGCCAACAACAGTAACAGGATTAGCAGACCGCCGTTCAACAGAGGATAACGTCGATAAACTGTCTGTCCGTTCATCGTCCTTCTCCATTCGCTGCTGCCATCAATTGCCCGGCAAGGTATTCTGCGGTGTCGATAATCTGCCAGTCGGCACAATAGCCAGTGTCGGGTGGTAGCGATAGAACCGTCTGCTCGTCCAGTAGTTGCTGTAGCAACGGATGACGAGACAGTCGGCTGTTGCCGCGAGTGTTATCGCGCACGTGGCCGCTGAGTAAAAAATAATCCGGTGGATTCATCACGATGCTTTCCAGTGCCAGTTGACCCCAGCCTTTGAGCCCCAATGTCGACGCATGATTGCGAAAGCCCAGAGCCCGGATTAGCATATCGATGTAGGTACCCTCGCCGCTACTGCCGCCATTGGGGCGTAGGTACAGCAGACTCTGCTCGGGTTCGCCCGAAATTGTCACGGACTCCTGCAAGGCGCGTAGGCGACGTTGCACATCCGAAACCAAGGCATGACCGCGTTCTGGTTGACCGAGCTGATCGGCCATCCATTGGGTGTTGGCAAATATCTCCATCCAACTGTTAGACAGCGGGACCACCACCACACGAATATTCAGCGTGTCGAACTGTCGTTGCTGCGGATGGTTTCGCCAACGTCGCGAAGCCAGCACAATATCCGGTTTGAACTGGATAACTTCTTCGCTGCTGCCACTATTGGCGGGATAGGCCAATGCTCGCGCGGCATGGCGAGACCGAAGGGGGTCCTGGCTCTTATAGCTGAGCGAAAGAATCTGCTCCGGTACTGCCAGACTCAGTGCCAGTTGGTCAGCACAAAGATGAGTCGAAACGATGGTTGGCAACGCGGCGGTTTGCTCTGCACTCGCGACCGCACTCAGAATACAACATAGCAAACCGGTTCGAAACACACCCCTGAGCATCAGAAATCCATACCAGGCTGGGCTTTCACGCCGTCTTTGAATGCGTGCTTGACCGCAGCGATTTCGCTGACGGTATCAGCAATTGCAATCAGTTCCGGTTTCGCGTCGCGGCCAGTGACAATCACATTCTGTCTTGTTGGGCGTTGACGCATAGCCTGTATCACATCGGCCATGCTCAGGTACTCATACGTAAGCATATAGGTCAATTCGTCCAGCACCACCAGTTGAATTTCGGGGTCCGTCAGCATGCGTCTGGCGTAAACCCAAGTCTCCTCTGCGGCGGTTTTGTCCTTGTCCCAGTCTCGGGTGTCCCAGGTAAAGCCAGTCGCCATGGCATGGTAAGCCAGTTGTGGATGCTGTTGCGTAAGATAAATGACTTCGCCTGTTGCCTGAGTACCTTTGATAAACTGTATGATTCCTACCCTCATTCCGTGCCCTAGAGCACGGAATGCGGTACCGAAGGCGGAGGTGGTTTTACCCTTGCCATCGCCAGTAATCAAGACCAGCACCCCGCGATTTTCCTGTGCGAGGGCAATCTGCTCATCGATCACCAGCTTCTTGCGCTTCAGAGTGACGTTGTGCTTGTGTTTTGCTTCATCGTCCATCAGTACTGTCCACGGCTGTCATGTCAATCGCGTCCATCTCAGAATCGTTGCGATCCAATTATGATGGTGCGGTGTTTTGGTTGTTGTTCGGTCAGCTCCCCATGCACTGACTAGCCGTATGACGACGCGGTTTCGTATCGGTCTTGATTCTATCATTTCCCCACACTTAACCAATCTCCCTGATTGAACACTCAAATTTCGCAGTTCGAAAATCGCCAAAATGCCGATTTGATCTATTGATATGAATGATTAAGAAGACCTCCTTTCTCCCTTGATATACAGACTGAGGAACCACCGCGGAACGGAAATGCACTTACGCCCTGCTGCGCTGTTTGCATGCCAAAATTTCATATGGATGCATGCAGATCGGAGATCAAAAATCGGATTATAAATCAAGTTTCGGGGGTCATTTCCTGCAGTGTTGGCCACTCGGAAACGCATCAGGGCAATGTACGTGCTGAATAATTCTTGATTCCAAGTACAACGCCTCAACGAAAAACTTCTTCAGTTGCCAGTCCTCGGCATCCATCTCATACTTTGCTACGCATTCGAGGGTAGACTCCATGCCCGAGGCCACATTATGGATGTGACTGGAAAATTTTTCAAAGCTTCTGAACGCAACTGTTAAAGAATGTCAAATTACGAAGCCTTTTCAAAAACTTGGAATTTGTTGATTCTAGATAGGATTGGTACAGCGACCTTTAACTGACCACGACCCGCTGTTGACATTTCTTTTGAAATTCCTTCCATAGCAACTGAGTCTTCGTACGGTAATCTTCTAACGATGTTCAGATATGGAATGACACCACGACACGGCCAGGGTGTGCGAAATTCAATGTCGCGTCTGCCGTTGTCGAACAGCGAAACGTCGCCACGAAACTTGTTGATCATAAACCTTTTTATGAGTGCTGAATCATCAGGGCCCAAGACTTCTCTGGTACCGACTATAGATGCTCTAACGCCACCACGTTCGATATCAGCCAAAAGGCAGACAGGTACCTATGCCTTTCTGGCAAATCCCATATCGGTAATGTCTCTGTCGCGAAGGTTGGTTTCTGCTGAACTTCCAGCGCCTTCAATTAGAACCAGGTCATATTCTTCTGCCAAATTCCGAAACCGCTGCATGTCGGGTTCCATCAACGAATGACGTTGAATGAAATAGTCTTTCGCATCAAGGTTAGAAACCGCTTTCCCGTGCACAACGACCTGAGATTCCCGGTCTGACTGGGGATTAGGCAGTACTGGATTCAATTCAATCGAAAGTTCAATCTCTGCTGCTTGGGCTTGAAGTGCTTGTGCACGACCAATTTCACCACCACTTGGACTAGCAGCCGCGTTATTGGACATATTTTGAGGTTTGAGGGGTGCGACGCGAATTCAGCGCTTTCTGACCGCTCGACACAATCCGACAACAATGACAGATTTGCCGGCATCGGAACCAGTGCCCTGAATCATTAATGCTGCAGTGTTCAATCTGTGTAAAGCCAGGTACAGTTTTAATGTGGCAAGCGCCTGAATGGTGGCAACATCGGAAAGTGTTCCTCCGAATGTGATCTTCGACTACTCGATTTATTGATTCTAAGTGAAAATTAATTATTGCACTGAAAAATGTAGCCGTATAATGACGCACTGCTGTTTGAGGTGTTTGTTGCCGAATTGATCCGAATTCAAGGCAACACTTTAAATGGGAAGTTTGGTGCGCGAAGTCGTTCAACCGGTTCTCTACTTCGCAATTCCAGCGCTGCCCCCGCAACGGTAATCAGCCATAGTGCTGTTAGTCCGGAACCGCCCTCTTTCAGGCCAAAACATTCGTTTTAGCGGAGGGCTTCAACGTGGCGCAAAATATCCCACCACCTGAACTCCTCCCTTTGTAGTGTTGATACCAATGGAAGAGTTTCATGCAAAGAATTATTCAGCGGTACGCCTCTCGATTAGATGGCCGCGAATCTTGTGCGTTGCCCTTGCGGTACTGGTTGCAACACTCGCATCACTGTTCCCGAAGTTATAGTCGAGTAGCACGCCGCAAACACGGAGTCGCCCTCATGCAAGCCAACGACGATTGATTTCGCGGAAGACTTCAATGCCGAAACTGATTTTTCAATTGAATAAAAATTCTCTTCAAAATCTGTTTCTCTTTGACTAATTGATGAGGAACATCTAATGAAACTGTCTCGAATTATCGGCATCATGTTGATGCTTTCAGCACCATTGTCCTTTGCGCAACAGCCAGAAGATGAGGAAAATCTGCTCGACGAGATTGTCGTAACAGCTACACGAATTGCGACACCACTTGCTGACACTTTGCCATCTACTCAAGTCATAACTGCCGAAGAAATTGAGCGGCTTAAGCCCCGAGATCTTGGAGACTTGCTGTCTCGAAAGAGCGGTTTGACCTTCAGCGACAGAGGTGGCAGGGGTTCGAGCGGTAGTATCTTTCTTCGTGGATCCAATAGCGACCAATTAATTTTTCTGATAGACGGCGTACGAACTGCAAGCGCAACCTTGGGCGGGACAGCGATTCAGCGTATTCCACTAGAATCAATTGAGCGTATTGAAATTGTCAAAGGCCCAATGTCCGGTGTTTATGGGGCGAATGCCATTGGCGGAGTAATCCAGATCTTTACTAAACAGTACCACGACATCGGTTCGTTCGCCATAATTGAGGGAACTGCTGGCAGCAATCGATTTCGCCAATTCACTGCCCAAGCAGGTTATGGAGATGATGGTTACAACGTATCTGTGTCACTGTCAAAAGAATCAACTGAAGGGATAGATCGAACGGCATTTAAAGGCGGAGGCAACGAAGATCGAGACGGATTTGAACAGTCTGTGCGTAATTTTTCTTTTGCAACAAGTCTGCAGGACCGCTTGGATCTAAGGATCAGTCATGTCCGAAGTTCTGGCAGGGTGGAATACGACAATACAAGCACGTTTGGCTCGTCTAGCAGGGCTAATATCGGTGAAGACTGGCATAGCCGCACTAAATTAGAGACTACATCTGCACGTATCGACTACGATCATTCTGAAAAATTAAGCATCTCTGGAATTCTTGGAGCTGCGACTGACTTCTATCGAGATATCAAACTTGATCATACAACGGCTGACAGCCGAATTACACACTTTGAAACAAAGAAAACTGATTTCTCAATTCAAGCAAATTTAAATTTATCCGCACAAAACAGATTGTCACTTGGTGTTGACTATCAGAAAGACAAAGTCGATTCAACGACCGACTATGACGTCAAGAAACGGGACAACAAGGGAGTTTTTGCACTGTGGCAACGCCGGGGCGAGCAATCAAGTACTGTCATCAATGCCCGCTACGACAAAAATGATGTGTTTGGCTCGGTTTCAAACTACAGCATTCAGCAATCGTACGACATTTCGGATCAATTCCAACTCGTAGCCAGCTACGGAACAGCGTTTAAAGCCCCAACTTTCAATGATCTGTTTTGGCCAGATGGTGGTAATCCAGATCTGATGCCGGAAGAAAGCAAATCAGCTGAACTGTCATTGAGGGCGAATTATGGAGACTTGTTCTGGCAGGTGAATGCATATCAGACTAAGGTAACAAACCTGATTGCTTGGGCACCTATCCCGAATGATCCGGATAATCGTAGGCAGCCAAGCAATATCAATAATGCAACAATGAAAGGAATTGAATTTGATTTGACCAGCGAATGGAATGACTATATTTTCAACACGAGCATGGAATACCTGGATGCTCAAGACGATAATACAGGAAGATTTTTAGATGGCAGAGCCCGAGCTTCAGCATCGTTTGAGCTGGGAAGACAAATTGACAATCTCTACATTGGTGCGAATGCCTATTTTGAGCATGCTCGCTTTGACGGCTCAACACAATTGCCGGGCTACGCACTCTGGGGAATCAACAGCCGCTATGAAATTTCAGAAAACTTGTCGATATCAGGTCATATCGACAATCTGTTCGACAAAGAATATGTCACAAATTTGGCAAGTAGCGATAACGCCTATCAAAACGAGGGGCGAACGATTGAATTGTCGCTTGAGTATAGGTTTTAGTACGGTGCCTGCGACAAATCTTATGTGAGATGTCAGAATTTGAACAAATCAGCGACCTTTCTGATTCTATGAGTGAGTTGTTTCAGTCTAGCAAACCTGAGATCTGGGTTTCACATCTTGTAATTTTTGTGCTGAAGGTACTCTAATTCGAGCAGATAATCAGAATTGCCTACTGCTCAGGAGGAATGTGTGAAATGAGTGATATCGATATAAATGAAAGACATAGACAAAAAATGCAGAAACAAAAAGAGAGAGTTGATGCCGGTATTAAAGAGGCGACAACCGAACGAGGCGTTTTTGTATTTTTGACCGGTAGCGGCAAAGGAAAAAGCAGCTCAGCATTTGGCATGGTATTGAGAGCTCTTGGCTATGGACAGAAAGTTGGGGTGATTCAGTTTATCAAGGGCAACCGTACTACAGGCGAAAGCCTGTTTTTCAGCGAACTGCGCCAGGATGTGGATCACTACCAGATGGGGACCGGATTTACCTGGGACAGTCAGGACCGTGAACGCGATATTGCAGCTGCTGAAAAAACCTGGGAAGTCGCAAGCCGAATGCTGTCAGACGATTCATATGACCTCGTTTTATTGGATGAGCTAACTTATATGCTCGGCTACAAATACCTGAATATCGAAAAAGTTTTGGATGCCATCAAGAACCGCCCGGTCGAGCAGAGCGTCATCGTAACAGGCCGCGGGGGAGGTGCCAAACTTAGAGAACTGGCAGACACCGTATCAGAAGTTAAAGAAATCAAGCATGCATTCAAATCCGGGATCAAAGCGCGCCCAGGTGTCGATCTCTAGTGACTCTTGGTACGACAGATTGAGTTTGCTTATATCGTCTTTCCTCATATGCAACCGCGATTGTTGACTCTGTCGGATTGGAGGTAACTACTCTCAACATCAGTCTGATCGACAGCAACAGCTCCACGAGTCTTCCGCCCATTTCTAACCTCACAACATCTGAATTAATCTGATGCGATTAATGCTGCCCAAGTCCTGCTTTGTTCTGTTAGCCGTTTTGTCAGTTATAGCGGCTATTGTTGGACTTCTGGTCGGACCCGTTCAGATTTCACCAGTCGTGCTGATCGACATGCTGTTTTCTGATCATGATCAGACTCGCGACGAAATGATCATTCAGGTCATTCGATTGCCACGAATGCTGCTTAGTTTCCTAATCGGTGCCGTATTGGCAATCTGTGGTGCAGTGATGCAGGGGCTGTTTAGAAACTCCCTGGCGGACCCATCGCTGATCGGCGTATCGGCTGGTGCATCAGCTGGCGCGAGTTTTGTCATTGTCTTCGGCGCAATTCTGTTTCCGACTTCTGTACTAGGTTTGTCAGTGGTTTCCATCGGTGCTTTTGCTGGCGGGTTATTGGCAGCTTGGGTTGTGTATCGACTGGCAAGTAGCAGTGAAGGTACATCGGTTGCCACCATGCTTCTGGCTGGAATTGCAATTAGCGCATTGGCAGGTGCATTGAATCAACTGTTCAGCTTTTTGGCAGACAACGATATGCTGAGGCGGATCAGTCTGTGGCAAATGGGCTCACTTGAGTCAGCGGACTGGCAGCAGATAACTTATTGTGCACTGACAACCGGGGTACTGATGATTCTCTTGCCGCGCGAGAGTCGCGCATTGAATGCCATGCTACTCGGCGAGTCGGAAGCACGACACTTGGGAATCGGTGTCGAATGGCTGAAACGTCGCCTGATCATCTACACCTCGTTAGGCGTTGGTATTGCAGTTGCTGTTGCGGGAACAATCGCATTTGTGGGCCTTGTGGTTCCCCATCTGATTCGACTTCTGATTGGACCAAACCATCGGTACCTGTTACCGGCATCGGCATTACTCGGTGGACTACTGCTGGTTTCAGCAGACGCGGTTTCCCGAGTTGCAGTCGCTCCGGCTGAGCTGCCAATTGGTGTGGTTACCGCGCTGCTTGGTGTACCATTTTTCATTTCCATTCTGATTCGACAACGGAACAGGGTCTATGCTTAGAGCAAGTTCTGCATCGCTTACGAGCGGAAATATCCTGCGCGTTAAGGACTTTAATCTGAGCTGTGAACCAGGATTGGTAACAGCTCTGCTTGGACCGAATGGTGCGGGCAAAACTAGCCTTCTAAAACTGCTATCTGGTGAACTGAAGGCAGATTCGGGAGAATTGTGGCTCAACGAGCGACAGATTCATGAGTGGAAGCCGATCGATCGGGCAAAAATGCTCGCATGTCTACCCCAGCAATCAACCCTGAATTTTCCATTTACAGTAGAAGAAGTGGTATTGATGGGCAGAATTCCTTACGATACCGGTACCGTAATCGATCTCGAAATTGTTCGACAAACACTGGACGCGGTTGACAGTTGGCATTTGGTGCACAGAAACTACACTGAACTTTCCGGTGGAGAAAAACAGAGAGTACAACTAGCTCGTGTTCTGGCTCAAGTCTGGCAACCGACGAATGTTAGTGGGGAAAACAAAAATCGAGTTCTGCTACTGGATGAGCCATCGTCATCACTTGATATTGCCCATCAACAATTGTTGCAGAAAATTGTGCTAAGTATGGCGAAGCAGGGTGTAGTCGTTGTACTGGTGGTTCACGACCTTAATTTTGCTTTTTACTGTGCCAGTCAACTAATTTTGATGTCGCAAGGGCGATTGGTAGCACAAGGTACGCCAACCGAAATGATGCAAAATGATTTGCTTCAAACGGTGTTTGGGGTCAATCTTGAGTTCATTTCACATCCGGTTACGGGTAAACCCATCGTAATATTCAAGTGAGGACTATCAGTTGGCTGCGCAATTGGAACTGATTCTTGGTGGGGCCCGATCGGGAAAGAGTCGTTTAGCCGAGCAACGCGTGCTAGACAGTGGCATGAATAAGGTGTATGTTGCCACTGCAACTGCTGACGACGATGAAATGGCAGTGCGGATCGAACAGCACCGTCAACGCCGTCAAAAGTCTGAGGGAGACGAAGATTGGCACCTAATTGAGGAACCCGTTCATCTGTCAGAAGCATTACAGTCGGTTCATGACGCTGGTACATGTATTCTGGTGGATTGCCTCACACTTTGGGTTAGCAACTGTCTTCATAAAGACTGCTGGTTATCGGAGCGCGCCAAAATATTTACATATTTACCAAACTCAGAAGGAAGAATCATTTTCGTGAGTAATGAAGTGGGAACAGGCATTGTGCCGATGGGGGAATTGACACGTCAATTCGTTGACACCAGTGGTCAACTGCACCAGGAACTTGCCGCGATCTGCCAGCGTGTCACCTTGACGGTTGCCGGTCTATCCGTAGAACTGAAGACCGCAAATCCTACTATCAGTTAAGCAGGGAGTGTTAACAGCCAATGAACTGGTGGACTCAACCAACTCAAGCCATAGACCTAGAGAGTCGAGAACAAGCAACTTTGCGTCAACAGCAACTGACGAAACCACCGGGTTCTCTCGGGGAATTAGAAAACGTGGCAATTGCGTTTGCTGGCTGGCAGAGTCAGGAAATTCCTCAACTGAATTGTGTATGTGTTCGAATCTTTGCCGCGGACCACGGCGTGGTAGAAGAAGGAGTGTCTGCTTATCCACAAGTCGTTACCGGTGAGATGGTTCGAAATTTTGCTGCCGGTGGTGCCGCAATCTGCGTTCTCTCAAAAATACACAATGCGGAATTCTCGGTTGTGAATGTCGGGACTGTCATGCCATTGGAAGATCTGCCCGGTGTGGCGAACGTGCAACTGACAAATGGTACCGCCAATTTCTGCAAACAACCTGCAATGACTGGGGAGACAGTCATTCGGGCTTTGGACGTAGGCCGCAACAACAGCCCACAAGAATCAGATCTATTTATCGGCGGCGAAATGGGCATCGGCAATACAACATCCGCAACGGCAATATTCTGTGCACTGCTCGGTGCATCGGTCCAGGAAATGACAGGTCGCGGTACTGGAATTGATGACACGGGATTGAAACGAAAAGCTGAAACTGTTCAGGCAGCCTTGAATCTTCATCGTGAACACATTGCCAGTGGTGCTTTGGAAACGTTGCGATGTGTTGGTGGTTTGGAAATTGCTGCATTAGCAGGTGCTTACATCACCTGTGCGCAGCGTGGTATTCCAAGTCTGGTTGATGGATTTATTTCTACTGCAGCGGCTCTGGTTGCGATCAGACTCAACGAAGGTGTACGAGACTGGCTGCTATTCGCTCATTGTTCAGATGAACAAGGTCACAAACAAGCGTTGTCAATGATGAACGTGACACCGCTGCTGAGTATTGGAATGCGACTCGGTGAAGGTAGTGGTGCCGCAGTTGTCTATCCAATATTACAATCCGCATTAAGGCTTCACGCTGAAATGGCAACTTTCGAACAGGCTAGTGTCAGCAACAAACCAATCTGATTCCATCGGCTACACAACAATCGACTTGCTTCGCCATGGTGTCTGCGAAGGGGGTGATACTTTACGGGGTTCTACAGATTTCGCTTTGCTACCTGAAGGTCTGGATCAGATGGATGAAGTCGCCCGTCACCAACCACACTGGAACCGGGTGATATCATCGCCATTAAAACGCTGTCGGGAATTCGCTGAACGCATCGCTGCGCAGCGAAATATCCCCTTACATCTGGATGACAGATGGTGTGAAGTCGATTTTGGAGATTGGGACGGATTGGAAATTGAGTCAATACGCGCCAATTACCCGAAAGAGTCGGAGTTGTACTACAACCAGCCTACAGAATTTACGCCGCCGGCAGGGGAGCCGATTTTGGAATTTCAAGAACGGGTAGTAAGCGCATTCAAACAATTGTTCGATCAATATCGAGGTGAACATCTACTCGTTGTTCAGCATGGTGGCACCGCACGCGTGCTTTTGGCTCATATATTGAAAGCACCGCTATCAGCTGCCATCCGAATTGTAATTCCCTATGCATGCCTGACACGGATTCGCGTTTATCACACGCAGGAAAACAATTATCCGGTGTTGCTTGCCCATATTCCAGAACCTTCTGCCGACTGATGCTTTCTGAGCTATCTCATCATCTCCGATCGTTTCGAGCTGCGATGCAATTCATGACTTGCATACCAGCAGGATCGGTTGATGACATCTCACCTGCGGCGCGCAATGACATGTTGATTTGGTATCCCGCAGTAGGGGCCATCATTGGCGTTATTCTGATTCTTGGTGAGTGGCTTTCTTCACCATTGAATGATTTTATGCAGGCAGCACTGCTGTTGACCATCTGGGTTGTAGTGACTGGGGGACTGCATTTGGATGGATTAGCAGACTGTGCGGACGCTTGGGTCGGTGGATTAGGTGACCGGGAAAAGACTCTAAATATTATGGATGACCCGCGAAGTGGGACTATCGCGGTGATTGCTGTCACTTTGACGCTGATTATGAAATTCGCGGCACTGGCATCATTTCAAAACTGGGTCATGCTGCTGCTAATTCCGATATTGGCCAGACTCATGATTATCCCGGCATTCTTGTGGTTGCCGTATGCCAGGGAATTTGGTTTGGCCGGTGAAATTCAGCAAGCCCTTTCGCAGCAGAAAAGAAGCCTATGCAAGGTGATTATTGCTGTCATCGTGGTTTTGCCTTTGGTTCTGATTTCAATCGAGTTGTGGCTTCTGCTGCTGGTGGTTTTAGTGACTACATTCCTGCTGTGGCGTTTCGTGATGATCAAGCGACTGCAGGGCTTTACTGGAGATTGCATCGGGTTGCTGATTGAACTGTCAGAGGTGGTGCTGGCGGTTGCTTTTGTAGCATATGTGTGGACAACTTGATCACACTTGGCGTTATTGTTGCAGCGATTGTACTTGACTGGGTTTTAGGAGAGCCCAGACGATATCATCCTTTGGTTTGGTTTGGTGGAGTCTCTGACCGAATCGAACAAATTAATGAACACCCTGAATTTGAACGAATATCACCCTTCGCCCGAGGTTTTTGTTGTTGGCTAATTCTGGTATTGCCACCTACGGTAGCCATATGGCTGTTGCTCATTTGGTTACCGAGTCCAGCGCAGTGGGTTCTGGAGTGTCTAATTGTTTACTTCTCGATCGGTTGGAAAAGTATGCAGGAACATGCCTACGAGGTACATAAATATTTAGTCGCCAAAGAAATTGACAAAGCACGCGTATCGGTCAGCAAGATTGTTAGTCGTAAGACCGACGAACTCGACGAACGAGAAATCGCAAAGGGTGCAGTTGAGGCAGTGATCGAAAACGGTAGCGATTGTGTGCTATCACCAATTTTCTGGTATTTGTTACTTGGTGCACCCGGCGCGCTGATGTTTCGACTTGCCAATACCCTTGACGCCATGTGGGGCAATAAAACTGACCGATACGTCGAATTCGGCCGCGCTTCGGCAAGAATTGATGACATTCTCAATTGGATTCCCGCTCGTCTGACTGCAATTGGATATGCGATTTGCGGAAAATTCGCCTGTGCCTGGTGGTGTATGAATAACCAAAAGGCTGAATCCGAGGGACCCAATGCTGGACTGGTTATGGCAGCCGGAGGCGGAGCGTTGGAAATAAAACTTGGTGGACCTGCGATCTATCACGGAAAACTCGATGTTCGTCCGGTTCTAGGGGCTGGGCGGGAAGTTGAAGTTCGGGATATAGTTCGATCAATTCGACTGTTGGGGCGAACCATAGGATTTTGGCTGCTAGTCCTGGCGATTGTTTACACGCTCTGGTATTGGGTCGATATTTTGATTTAGCCTCACAAATGATTGATTGAAACTTCTTATCACTATCTAAACTCATCTTACTGAAATTGAATATGCAAGTATTAGTCCGAGCAAATTTACTTTCAGGAACAATCGCGATTGTTTGTGGCATCGCGGTTCAACTTTGTGCTTCGCCGACAGTTGGTAGCACAATTTCCGTTGTGGACGATAGTGGTGAAACGATTGTTCTTGAGGAACCAGCACAACGAATAATCACACTGGCACCTCATTTGACGGAGCAGGTCTTTACAGCAGACGGTGGCGACAGAATCGTTGCTACGGTGAACTATAGTAATTTCCCTGAAGCCGCATCGAAAATTCTGAACATTGGCAGCTATAAAAAAATTAGTTATGAAATGGTCGTCGGATTGAATCCAGACTTAATTTTGGCAACTGGTGGCAATGGATTGGAGATGATTAATCGTCTACGGACATTGGGTTACACGGTCTATGTTGACGAACCTCGCGAACTGGAAGATGTCGCATCAGCTCTGGATCGAATTGGTAAGTTGCTTGGCACACAAGACAGCACTGAATTAGAAGTTCAACGCTTCAATAGACGGTTGCGTGAATTGAAGCACAGTTATAGCGACGCCAAGACCATGCATGTGTTCTACGTGGTATGGAATGAACCGCTCATCACAATTAATGGGAAACACTTAATTTCAAGCGTTATGCGTTTATGTGGCGGAGAAAATATTTTTTCTGATGCAATTCCGATGGCACCAAGAATCAATGTCGAGACTGTCATTCGACGAGACCCGGATGTGATTATCGCGAGTGGACACGGAGAACAGAGACCGGACTGGCTTGATGAATGGCTGCAGTGGCCTTCCATTTCAGCTGTTCAGCATGGACATCTCTATTTCATTCCCCCAGATATACTGCAGCGTCACACAGTCAGAATTTTGGATGGGGCAGAAAAAATGTGTAATTTTATAGACTTAGCCAGACAATCAAGTTGATGCTCAGAGTTTTCTGAAACAACCCACTAAGCCCCGTTTTAAATAGAGGGTAGTTAGTAGTGTGCGCACGCTTGAACCATAATGACGCAAACTTTTCCTGCACTACATTCCAAATTAATTCTAAATCTGTTTCTCATAGGAGTCGCCTAGGTTTGAAAGCTGCCTCATTAATGATTCAGGGAACCGGCTCAGATGTCGGAAAATCTGTCGTCGTTGCTGGTTTGTGTCGGGCTGCGAAGCGACGCGGGATTCGCGTGGCACCGTTCAAACCTCAGAACATGTCGAATAATGCCGCCGCTTGTCCAACGGGTGGCGAGATCGGGCGTGCCCAGGCGCTTCAAGCTCAAGCGGCCGAAATTGAAATGTCAGTAGACCTGAATCCAGTGCTTCTTAAACCGCAGTCAGATAAGGTGTCTCAGGTTGTGGTACAAGGCAAGGTTGTTTCTAAATTGGAGGCGAAAAACTACATTACCCATCGATTGTCGTTTTTAACTCCAGTGATGGAGAGTTTTCGAAAATTGACTGAAACATTTGAACTGGTTCTTGTAGAAGGCGCAGGCAGTCCAGCGGAAACTAATCTACGAGAAGGAGACATTGCCAACATGGGGTTTGCCCGAGCCGCAAATTTACCCGTTTGTTTATTGGCAGATATAGAACGCGGTGGGGTCATTGCATCTCTAGTGGGTACCAAGGCTGTATTGGAGACTGCAGATTCGTCTCTGGTTAGAAGTTTCATCATCAACAAGTTTAGAGGAGATGTTTCCCTTTTTGACGATGGCTGGCGGGACATTGAATTTCGAACGGCATGGCCTTGTCGCGGCGTGATTCCATGGTTGAAATCCGCCCAAAAATTGCCTCAGGAAGATGCCGTTGTGAGATCTCAACTATCAGAAAGTGAGCCGAATTCTGGAGTCAGGGTACTGAAAATTTCGGTACCTATGCTCTCTCGAATTGCAAATTCCGACGACTTTGATCCCTTGCGCCTGGAGCGCAATGTTGATCTCCATTTTGTGCCTCCAGGCAACTCGATTCCGCGGGATTCAGATGTCATTATCATTCCAGGAACAAAGTCCACTCTGGCTGATCTGCGTTTCCTGAAAGAGCAGGGATGGGATCACGACATCATCGCCCACGCCAGAGCAGGTGGTGCGGTTGTCGGTTTGTGCGGTGGCTATCAAATTCTGGGTCGGAAAATTCGTGATCTGCACGGAGTCGAAGGCCCTCCGGAAGAAGCGGAAGGTTTAGGTCTGCTGGAAGTTGAAACTGACATGCTGACCAGTAAAACAGTGCGTTCTCTAAATGGTGAGTGTCTAGCAAACCGTCAGCCTGTCATTGGTTATGAAATCCATATGGGAGATACAGCTGGTAAGGATACACATCGCAGATACATTCGAACCGCAAATGGCGAAGATGGTGCGATTAATATGGAACGAAATGTAGTGGGGTGCTATGTTCACGGCCTGTTTTGGAGCGATGCATTTCGCGCAGCCTGGTTGAACCAGCTTCAGCAGGGAACGGCGTCAGATTTGCACTATCGCGATACCGTAGAGATCGCACTTGACAACTTGGCTGAGGATCTGGAAAACGCATTGGACATCGATGCGCTTTTGAATGATGCCAAATTCAGTTGAGCAATTCAGATCGAGTCGACGAATTCGCGGTGAAATCGGTAATAGCCGTTTGACACAACCGCCAAGTGGCTTTTTAGGTGCTGATGAAGCGCTGGAAGTTGATGGAATGGAACCGCCGGAAATGCGTGGTGTTCGCAGTGAAAGGGCATATTCCAGCTCAGCAGTTTGATTGCTGGATTGGTCAGGGTCGTGCGGGTATTGCGCAGCATGTTGTCCGACAATTCGCAACCGGCGTGTTCGGCGTGTAAGAATAGGCGTAGGCTAACTGTACCTAATATTGCTGGTATGAGCCAGTAAAAGAGGAATATTGTCGTCTCGAACAGAATTGAGGCGCCAATTACAGCAAGATAGAGGACCAAATGCAACCGCGCTTCAAGAATGATCGTTCTGTGATTCGATTCAGCGATGAAATCTCCCGAAATTCTACCTAGAGAGTGTCGGACGATTGTGCGTAACTGTACCCACCAATAGGCACCTAGTCCACACATCGCCCATAAGTACTGTGGAAAGCTTGAGGGCTTGGGAGTGAGGAGTTCCGGATCACGCTTCGAGTCGTTTGTGTACCGGTGATGTGCAAAGTGAAAACTACGAAAGTAATCCGCAGGCAACATGATCAGAAATCCGATGACTCTTGCCACCAGATCATTTGCAGTTCGGTTTCGAAAAGCAGTTCTATGAATGCACTCATGCAGAGGTGAGAACAAAAACATAAGTACTGTTCCGTAGAAGAACCACGCGGGCAATAGCCACCAGCTGAATTCTGTAAGCCAAACCATCGTTGCCCCGATACCAATCAGTGCAATGTGAATAATGAGACGGACAGTCGCATCCTTGTTTGAGCGTTGGCTGAGTTGTCGAATCAGCGCGGGCTCAAGCAATTTTTTTCGGTATGTGAAATCGTGCATAAATGTCTGTATTGATGGCGCTGAAAGCCGCTATGCGAGAAAAATACTTTTGAATGAATTGCAATGCATATGATACAGGTTGAACGGGTAATGCTCAGTATCCCGTCATCTCTAGGTAACCCAAACCGTTTATTGGCCGGGTACTTTCCATCCCACTCACCCTTATCGCACCTTCCCAATAACGAAATGAATCGTCCATTTCCTGTGCATCAATCAGAGACTCGACGTCGAGTCGTATATTGTGTGATGGAATTTCAATTTTCCAGTGTACGGGATACTCAGAAAGATTGAGATTACTTTTCCACACTCTCACCGGAATCAGAGTGATCTGGTCAGGTGGTATCAGTTCAGATTGACCGCGCTGATCAATCATGACACCGTATTTGAACGGTTCCACGTCAGGATCATGATTTCGAATCTGGAACAGCATCATCTCGCGCTCGTCATCAAACTGTAGCGAAAACCAGTCCCAGCCAGACTGTCCCTCGTCAAGGACTGACGAGAACCATTCATGGTCCATCCAACTATCGCCTGATACCGGTGTGTTCTCGCCCTGAATTGTGAGCGTGCCACTGGTTCGAAGTCTTGACAGCGAATAGTAGTAAGACGCGTTTCCAGGTATCGTGCTTCTTCGGCTAACACCGCGTTCTCCATGAAGCACAGCGGGTTTGACGCTGTCTAGTTCAAGACTAAAAGAAAAATCATCAGACTCGACTTTGATTCTAAGTGTCAAGCAGCCTGTGCATTGTCCCACAGAGCCGTCAGCCCTCCAGTTTTCGACCCAAACTGAAAAAGGTTCCGCTTTTACGCCTGCCAAATTCAGCGCACCACGGCTGTAGATCTCATCAACCAAATACCTCTTCGATTGCACATCCGTTATACCGGCATGCGCCAGGTAAGCCTGTGAAGTTGCCCAGTCAGAATCGAGTTCTGGTAAGTCTCTAGAGAGTGCACGACGAAAAATCGTGAACTGATAGCCGAACCGTCTACCCTCGTTGTTCTTGAGGTTGCCAGTGAAGTACCACCACTCTGTTTGAAAATCGGGGTGAGATCCGTGATCTCGTGGAAACTCAAGCTGTCTGGACGTTGTGACAGATTCAAACTGATTGTCAGAACCTTCAAGCAGGACATTTCCCAACACCGGTTGCTGAATTTGTGTACCGGGAACTACCAGATTGGAAGACCGATTCATCAGCCAGACGGCAAAGCCGATTGACAGCACAATGAATGCAGCAATTCCGAGTCTTGTTTTCGTTCCCATGGACTATTCCACCTGTAGCTTTTGCTTTGGTGTGCGGTTTGCAAACCACCATGCCGGCAAAACTCCAACTAACAGGGCTGCGATGACCGCAAGCAAAACTGCTTCGATAAGAATTTTGCCATCAATCAGCATTTGCATCGTCCAACCGTATGATCGCTGATTGACAACCCAAATCAAAAGCCATGACAGCAGCAGACCAACCGGAAGTGATAGCACTCCGGCAATCAACCCCATTACTCCGGCTTCGATGCTTGCCGAGGCCCAAATTTCGCGGGAAGTGAACCCGATTGCATTTTGAATTCGAAGTTCGCGTCCGCGATCGATCTGAATCATAGCCAGAATTGACACAACCGCAATGATCGCGACAATGACTGCAAGACTTCTCAATACTGCTGTAATTGCAAAAGTCTGATCAAATATCTCCATCGCTGCGCCGTGTAAGCCGCCCGCTGTCCAAACTCTCACTCCGGCCGAGGAAATCGATTGATTAGCTTCATGTTCCAGAGTCTGTAGATTAGCATCCGGATAACCGAAAAGAGCAGCAGTGGTGATCGCGTAGTCGTTAAATTTCGAAACATAGACGTCCCGATGGATAACCACAACACCGCGATCGGAACCGTAACCGAAAAACACCCCGACAACTGGCATTTGAATGACACCACTGTCACTAAAGAACTCAACTGTATCACCGAGCGAAAGTTTATGCTTCCAGGCATAAGGTTCGCTGATGATGACACCTCCGCTCTGAAATCGATTCCAAACCTCAGGCGTTTTTGACTTAAACCGATATCCACCAAATGCGTGTTCACCGTAGTCAACTGCGAAGATACGGGATCGGCCATCAGGTCCCTGCAGCCAGTCCCACTTCGCAACGCCGACTGACTCGACTCCCGGAATCAATTTCAGACGATTGATTTCAATTTTGCTCAACTGGCCACCATAACCTTGAGTCGAGACGTAAATATCTGCACGCAAGCGGTCGCTAAGCCAGTCGTCTACCGCAGTACGAAAACTGCTGATCATAACGCCAACGCCAACAGTTGCCGAAATGGCAACACACAGCGCGCAAATGGCGATTGACGATCTTCCGCCAGACATTGACAGTGCGCGACTTGACAGTACGCCACGAAGGCCAAAGAATTGTTTTGAGACCACCCGGAAAATTCGTCCCAAAGCCTGAGATAGTAGTGGAACCAGGCAAAAGTACCCAAGTACGATGAGGTTAATGCTGACAAAACCTAAAGCAATGCTGGTCGGGTACAGTCGCATCAACGAGACCCCGGCAACAACAAACCCAGTGCATGAGATCAAAAATACAAACACCCGTTTTCGGGTAGAAGACGGTGGGTGGCGAAATTCAGTGCCAAACGATGGCATCAGGTTTTGCGCCTCATGTAGAGCGGGCAGAGCTGCCAAAATAGTTGAACCGATTCCCAGGCACACCGCCAGGAATATGACCGTTGGTGTCAGAATCGTAATGTCAGCTACAATCGGAAAGTACAGATTGTTGATTGAGCGCTCAACTAAAGCGAGCAGAAGCTTTGCGAGTTGACTGCCAATCAAAATTCCGATGATCGATGCAGCCAGACCAATGGCAGCTGCCTCCAGTACCAGACAAACCGTTATCCCAGACCGCGAAAATCCCAATGCCCGAAGAATCTCAATGGTCGGTCTACGCCTCATCACAAGAAACGACATGGTGTTGTAGATTAGAAATATTGCGACCAGTAGTGCGAGCAGGCTCATCGCGGTTAGATTGGTCTGAAACGCATCGGTGATTGATGTGAGAGCGCGCTGCCGATTGAGTCGACCCTCCAGATGTGTACCTTGGGGCAGCAGATCTTCAATTACCTGCAGCACCTTATCTTCTGGTGTTAGTCGCAACTGAATTGAGGAGAGTTGACCTCGCATGCCAAGTATGGTTTGCGCAGTTGCAATATCAGTTAAAAAAAGCAGTCTGAATGACTGTTGCTGTAAAGGTGTGCTGGTCTCGATCAGTCCGGTAATTCGAAGCTCATGGCTTTTGCGTCCATAGCGTAATTTGATGCTGTCTCCGAGTTTGACACCCAATTGATGCAGTGTATCCGCAGTTGCGAACGTACTGAACGTTTCAGCCATTAGTTCGTTGATGTCTTCTGAACTTGAAGGGGTGGTGTTCGATCCACTGTTGAACCGATAGTAGGCAATCGGATCAATTCCATAGACGGTTGCCGAGGTGTTATTTATGTCGCTGAGTCGAACTCGACCCTGAACAACGGGTTGTATGGGATGGTTTGTTTTGAGTCTCAACTCGCGATAGAGTTGATCGCTTGGCTCTCCTGTGATGCTGTGTGTCGCCGACTCGGCCAATGCATTACTGGCAGCAAGAAAACTTTCGCGGGCGCTGTGGTTGGTGATGTTGACTGCGACGATTGCGGTGACACCAAGCGCGACACCAATGACGGAGAGAGTCGATTGTAACGGCGCACGGATAACCTCGCGCACCCAGGCAAGCAGAGCAGTTTTCAATTAAGATTGGCGCATATCAATTTGTCCGGATCGCAACTCCCACTGTCGGTCACATCTTTCAGCCAGTTCCATACTGTGCGTCACGACAATAACCGTCGATTCACCCCGCGATTCATCCAGTGTAGAAATGACCTGCTGAGCCGAGTCATCATCCAGATTGCCAGTCGGTTCATCAGCCAGAATCAGGCTTGGCTTATGAACGATCGCGCGTGCGATTGCGACCCGCTGCTGCTCACCACCTGAGAGTCCTGCGGGAAATCTTTGGCTGAGCTTACCAAGTTCGACACGGTCGAGTGCTTCATTGGTTCGTAGTGTACGATCAGGTTCACCGTTTAGTTCCAGTGGCAGCATGACGTTTTCTGCGACTGTCAAGGATTCAATCAGATTAAAAAACTGAAAAACAATTCCAATTTTTTGTCTCCTGAGCAAAGTTCGCTGTCTTTCGTTCAATCCTGAAACATTGTGTCCAGCAATGGAAACTGTACCGCTGTCAGGCAAATCGATACCAGCGATGAGATTCAGCAGAGTTGATTTTCCTGAACCACTGCGCCCGGTTACAGCATGCATCAATCCGGTTTCGAATTCTGCATTTATATTATTTAGGACAACATGATTGTGGTCGCCTTCGAGATAGGACTTACTCAGAGCACGAATCAGTACGTTTTGAGACGTTTCAACCATTGATTAACAGGAGTTCAATTCCAAACCACTAGACGAACATTTGAATTGCAGGAACAGGCACATACAGATTCCGAAACTGGCCTGCTGAGTTGCAGTCATGAATTGGTGGACCCGGGTATGAAATCATCTGGAAAATGAAGTTTACCCATCTTCCAGACTTGCGATACGGACGGTCTGTTATTTAATCTCTCTGAATTTGGTCTCGAATGTCGTTTGACTTTCGTCACCCTGTTTCTTCTTCATGTTCGCGATACCGTACTGTAGCACCATCGCAGCCAACGCGCGACGCACAGGGGTCACCAGGCACAAAAATCCAATTGAATCGGTTACAAATCCAGGTGTGATTAAAAGTGCTGCACAGATTAGCAGAAACAGACCTTCAATCAGTTCAATTGCAGGCACTTCTTTTCTGCGTAATGACTCAAGACCCCGGTGAAGGGTCAGTATGCCCTGAATCCTGATCAGCCAGGCGCCAATTACGGCGGTTGCGACAACACCAAAAATCGTCCAACCTGCCCCGATAAACTGACCAATTTGGATCAGAAGGTAAATCTCTGCTGTTGGAATCACCAGAAAGCAAAGAAAAATAATCGTGAAAGGTTTCATTTGTTCAATATCTCATGTTATGTTTACGGCCAGATTTCATCGACTGAGTTGGTAATGTGTTCAATATGCCCCGAGAGTCGATGATCTGCATTGGGTAATATCTGGAGTTCTACATCCGAATAGGATGGCATGTGCCCCATAAACTCGACACTCTGCTTTGCCGGTACAACATCATCAAGTCTGCCATGCAAAATTCTAATCGGGCATTCGTAATTCACCCGTTTCCCCAATAGATCGTACGGCTTTGAATCGACTACTGCATTGTAGGAGATGGTGAAATCGTCTTCCATCTCATCGCTCTTGAATGTCCAGTGCCCTTGTTCGGTCCACTGTAGTCTTTCATGCGGCTCAACATGAAAGAACAACTGCATAATGAATGAAAATGCAGGCGCAATCAAAACAGCCCCGGCTATGTTCAACTGTTTTTCAGTAGCAAGCTGTGCAGCGACCCATCCACCCATACTGGAACCAACCAGGATCTTTGGTCGGTCGGGAAACAGGCTGAATACGAGTTTGACATCTTCGAGTGCCCGGGAGATCGTGAACTCATCGAAGGTGCCATCAGATCTGCCATGGGCCCGCATATCGAACCGAACCCAGGATCGGTGATGCTGCTCTGCTTGATTCCAGAGTGTGATCGACTTGTCACCTTCGGCGTCCGACAAAAGTCCGTGTAAGAAGAGTCCAACTGGTCCTGAACCAGTGTCGCGGCTGAGGCCACGTACCAACTGCCCATCCCGCGCAGGCAGTTCGAACGTTTGAACTGTTCCACTCAAATCAGGTTCCTCAATTCACAATTTGGGGTAGGTAGGGCCAAATTCAACCTTCACCAAATCAAATCACTTGCGATACTCACCATTTTTCTTGTCAAAAATCACGATGTGTTCGATATTTGGAATGATTCCAATCCACTCTCCAATGTGGTGATTGTGGTGCGAGTCGGCGAGGCAATAGAGCAATTCCTCGCTTGCAAGTCGAATACGATAGAGAAAATGCGAGCCCCGAAATGCCTTGTGCTCTACTTTGCCTCTAATATCGCTTTCATCGTCATGAAGAATATCGTCAGGACGCAGCATGATGTCTACTTGATCGCCGACCTGCAGACGCTCGTTATTTTCGAAGTAATGTGTACCGAATGCGGTGCGCAATTTTCTCTCGCTTAGTACTGTTGCAGAAATCAGTGTACCTTCACCAACAAAACGTGCGGTGAATCGATTACACGGCTGGTGATAGATATTGAACGGAGTATCCCACTGATGCAGTTGACCTGATTCCATCACACCAATGCGATCTGCAAGAGCGAATCCTACATTCTGATCGTGAGTTACCAAGATGGCACTGATTTTCTCCGATTTCAGGACTTCTCGGACTTTTGGTACGAGTTGTTGTCGATGCTCGGTGTCTAGGCTTGAAAATGTTTCGTCCATTAGTAACAGTTTGGGTCTCGGTGCCATGGCGCGAGCAAGCGCGATGCGCTGCTGTTCACCACCGGACAGGGAGTGGGGGTGACGATCTTCAAAATTTGGAAGATTGAACAGATCAAGAAGTTCTTTGATGCGTTGCAGTTGAGAATCGGGGTGCCATTTACGAATTCCAAATTTAATGTTTTGTGCAACATCAAGGTGCGGGAAGAGCGTTACATCCTGAAACACCATACCGACTCCGCGGTTTTCCGGTTCGACAACCCCGTCAGGTGTTGAGATCACCGAACCATTCATCGCAATACTACCTTGAATTGGTGTCTCAAACCCCGCAATTCCGCGCATCAAAGTGGATTTTCCACAGCCACTTGGGCCGACAATGGCTCCAATTTCACCGTCGTCAAGTGTCAGTGTGACACCGGACACAGCAGTTTTATCTTTGTACTTGAAAGAAACATCTTGTATGTCCAAAAGAGGTGGACGTGTCTGTATTTCCGGGCTAGCGGCGGTTGCGAGTACGGCTTCAGGCATTGTTAACTATGTCGCGCTGTCATTGTTCGATTCAAAAGTATAACGGGAATGATGCCGGTGAGCACAATCAGTATTGATGGGAGGGCTGCATCATAGAGTCTTTCATCAGAGGCAAGTTCATAAGCTCGGACTGCCAGAGTATTGAAGTTAAAGGGTCGCAGTATCAGTGTGGCGGGCAGTTCCTTTAGCACATCAACAAACACGATCAGAAACGCCGTCAAAAGCGATGCACGCATCAATGGTATGTGTACTTTTCCCAGCACTTCCATTTTTCTATAACCCAGGCAGCGGGCAGTTTGATCCATGCTAGGTTTAATTTTGTCAAGTCCAGTCTGGACCGCATTCAATGAGATCGCCAAAAACCGTACCGTATACGCAAACAGTAGTGCGAAAATCGAACCCGATAAAATTAATCCAGTGTCAACTTCAAACACACTCCTGAAAAGTGCAATCAAACGGTGATCCATCCATGCTAGCGGGACAATGACACCGACCGCAATAATTGCACCTGGAATGGCATAACCCAAGCCAGCGATACTGATGAATCCGTGAACCACAATAGCTTCACTCTGGCGTCTGGCATAGCTTAACAAAATTGCAAGTGCGACGGCAATCAGCGCTGCCAGAATCGCCAATTCAAAAGAGTGCCAACTCAGACTGATGAAAGATTGAATATCCCATTCGGCGTCAAAAATCGACCACTTGGTGAGAATGAGTGCAGGAATGATGAAGCCAAACAATACCGGGACCAGGCAGAACAGCCATGCCCAAAATACATTTGCACCGCGCAGGATGATGCGAGTCTGATGCGTTTTGCGACCGGCCGTTTCGTGATACTTCGCCTGTCGACGCGAGTATCTTTCGGTGAAGATCAGCAAAGCGACAAACAACAACAGAATGGTGGACAACTGTGCTGCTGCAGTGAGATCGCCAAACCCATAAAAAGCGCGAAAAATTCCGGTGGTGAATGTGCTGATGCTGAAGTACGCAACGGTCCCGTAATCAGCCAGTGTTTCCATTAAGGCAAGAGACAATCCAGTAATAATTGCCGGGCGAGCCAGAGGTATGGCCAGTCTGAAAAATCCTTGAGTGGTGCTGTACCCAAGTGTCCGACCAACCTCAAGGAAACTCACGGATTGCTCCAAAAACGCCGCGCGTGTCAAAAGATACACATATGGGTAGAGCACAAGTCCGAGCATGAATACTGCGCCAGATACAGTTCGAATAGAGAAGTAAAGCTGATCGGCTATAGACTTACCTAAAACTTCGCGAAGGAATGTATAGACTGGACCGGCATAGTCCAGGACGCCAGTATAGGTATATGCGATGATGTATGCCGGAAACGCCAGCGGCAAAAGAAGCATCCAGACAAATACACGTTGTCCAGGAAAAGAGCAAACACTCGTAAACCAGGCTGCGGGAACGCCGAGAACCAGGGTCAGCACGCTGACACCCGCCACCAGCAGTAAAGAATTAATGACATACTCTGTGAGAACGGTGTCCCACAAATGAGTCAGAATTTCACTGCTTTCGGTTTCAAATATCGACGCTGCAATTGTAATTAGAGGTGAAATGACGATGAGGGCGGCTAGTGGGGCAGCGACCCCCAATCCGCTGAATTTCCAGGTGCGAAGTGGTGTCATAAATAGATATTCAGGAAGCGGTGAAAGTTTCAACGCTCAAATGATGGACTGTCCATGCTGTGACTGACATCAAGTTATATCAATTGGATAATGCTTACGTGATGGGAAGCAAGTACCCTGATCCGCAAATAAAAAGTTGCAGAAAATGATAAAGCCCTGTAAAATCAGAGAGATATTGAAAAAAACGCCCAATTCGGCATTCACCCAATGGGTGAATTCGAAACGGCTCTCAGATTTCGCAAGGCTTATGAAGATTCTACCATACAACACTGCGGCAAGCTGCCACAATTTCACCTCCAGAGCCGGTCTGGTGGTGCCAGCCGAACTGCTCAAGCGCCTTGAGCTGTCACAGCTCATTGATTCGTCAATGCCCACACCCGGCAGCAATCGAGGCTACCGGCACAGCGCCATTTTCAATACCTTCATGCTGATGTTCCACGAAGGTGCGGGGTGCATCGACGATGTGCGCCACCTGCGCAGTGAACCGGCGCTGATGAAGCTGTTGGGTTTTGGGACGATTCCCTGTGCCACGACGCTGGGTGGATGGCTTCACAGAGTCGGCGACAGTCGACAGATGATCTCGGTTCTCGAGCAGGTCAACCGCGCGGTGATGAAAGCGACGCTGGGTGATCGAAAGTGCGTCACTTTGGACATTGACGCATCGGCGATTCGGTCGAAGAAAAAAGACGCGAAGTGGACGTATAAGAAGCATCGCGGGTACATGCCGATGTTCGGTCACATTGCCGAGACCGGTCAGGTGGCTGCGGCTGAGCTTCGCGAGGGCAATGTGCCGCCTGGGGCTGAGAATGTTGAGTTTTTCCGGCGCTGCCGCGCGGCGCTGCCCGAAGGGGTGGGTGTCACTCGCTTCCGGGCCGATGCCGCCTCCTATCAGGCGGGCATCATCAATGATTGCCGCGCACACGGCATCCGTTTTGCGATTCGGGCGAAGATGGACAGTGCGGTGAAGAAAACGGTACTGGACATTAAGGATGAGGATTGGAATGCGGTTGTGAATGCCGACGGTGCGGTATTGGAAGGCGAGTATCTGGCCCGTACGCTGCATGTGATGGAAGATGTGCCTGAGGCTTTCTGTCTGGTGGTGCAGAAAAAACGGGTGCGGGACAAGCTGCCGGCCGACGCTGGGATGCCTGACGGGACTGAGCAGCTGAAGATGGTTTTCAAAAATGAAGGCCTGCACCAGGTCGATGTGCAAAGTGCGGTCAGCGGCAGGTACATCTACCGGGCGATTGCGACCGATCTGGACCTGGACCGCTTCAGTGACGGCGAGATTGTATGGTGGTACAACCAGAGAGGGGACAGCTCGGAAAACCGGCTCAAGGAAATTCGCAGTGACTTCAGCGCGGCGCATCTGCCGTGCGGCGAGTTCAAAGCCAATGTCGCGTACCTGCTTCTGTCTTCGATTGCCTTCAATCTGCTTGCGCTGATGCGCATGAAACTGCCGCAGGAGTGGTATGGCGTGCGGGCGATCAGTTTCCGTCACCGACTGTATGCGATGGCCGGACAGGTGGTTCGCCATGCGCGGCAGTGGACCCTGAAAGTCAGTGCGGCCAAACTTCCTGTCCTGGAACAGTCGCTTTGGGCCATCCGCCGCTGCAGCCTGTCCTGACTTCTCATTCGTTCTGAAACGGCTTTACACTACAGATCATGGCAGTCAGTCTACTGTCAGGGACAGGCTTGCGCCGGATTTGCTGCTGAGCCGCCAGATTCGCTTCGCAGTGGGTTCAGCCGGGTAAAATGGTCACCGATTTCGGTGTGTGGCTTGATGGTTTGGAAAATCCTGGCGCTTCGAACCGCCAGAGTGCCGAAAATCTCGCCTTAGCCGCCGCTGGCAGTCTCTAACTGAGGATTAGGGAAGTAACATTTAACGGAATTCTAACAGATGTTTGAGGAGCGGTTGAGTAGTAGCAATTTGAGGTACAGGTGATTCTGAAAACTTTGCGCCGGAGCCGAAAGGTTGACTGCTCAGGCAGATGCGAAGAATGTAGGAAGGACTACTGTTCGGTCCGAGAAGAAAAATAACCTCACTTCGGGTTGTGCCCCGAAGTGAGGTGCATAAACTAAACCTTGTGTGTCAAACGGAGTACACGCTGTTTAGCTGTCTGCAATTTTGCAAGAGAAGGAAATTGTGTATGGAAATAATCTTGTGACGTCGTTTCATCTCCAGCCAGCTTTGTCCATCAACTCGACTGCTTTTCGATTGTTCTTTCCAAGGACTGTCATGTTGACATCGTCTGCTCTGAAACTGCCAATTCCCTCAAGAACGCTTGAGACGGGTACACTGGGAACAACTGGGTATTCGTGGTTGACATTGGCATACCAGCTTTGTGAGTCGGTGGTGAGCAGATATTCAATCAAACGGACTGCATTACCAGCATTCTTTGAATGCTTAACGATCCCACCACCGCTGACATTTACATGAGTGCCTCGATCACCATCGCCTTGATTTGGCCAAAAAACACCGACGCTTGCAGCGACTTCATTATCGGCATCCTTATCGCTGGCCGCGAGCCTTCCGTAGTAATATGTGTTGGCGATTGCCACATCACAAAGTCCGGCTGCTACAGCTTTGATTTGATCCGTATCTCCGCCAGACGGTGGTCTGGCAAAATTCTTGACAAATGTAGTTGCCCATTCCAAGGTTATATCAGGACCGTTTGATTCGATCATCGAAGCAAGAAGGGACTGGTTGTAAATATTGGAAGAAGAGCGGATACATACACGACCTTGCCAACTTTCATCTGCAAGTTGTTCGTAGGTGCTAAGCTCGTCTGGATTTACACGGTCTAAAGCGTAAAAAATGGGTCTCGCACGCATAGAGAGTCCAACCCACAGGTTGTCTGCATCCCGAAGGTGTTCTGGCGCTAGTGCTATTGAAGCGCTTGGAATTGCTTGCAGCACTCCAGATTCCTTTGCTCGATACAAGCGTCCGGCATCTACGGTGATAAATAGATCGGCAGGTGTTGCTTCACCTTCGAGTTCGATGCGTTTCAGAAGTTCATCTGCTTTTCCAGTTACCAGGTTAAACTCAATTCCGGTATCTTCTTTGAATCGCTCAAGAATGGGAAGGACTAAGGCTTCCTTTCTTGCGGAATAGACATTCACCACCTCATCACTGGCGTTAACGATAATACCGCCTGCTGACAAAAGAAATCCGGCGACAGTGAAAGCAATCAAGGTTTTTAAATTAAATTTCATGTCCGTACTCTCGACAATTTGTGTTCGATTTGTTTTTGTAAATGATAATTATTATCAATTGCGGCGTTAATGATAACCATTATCATTCTTTTTTGCAACTTTTTTTATTTTTGTTGATTGAGTGAAGTGTTCAATAAAATGAAACCTGTTATAAAAATCGCAATCATACGTAACCGCGCATGCGAACGCGGTGTGCATCCCTAATCTCTCACTCGATAGTTGTCTGACATGCAGAAAGCAAAAACCATTCAGTCTATTGCCAAACTGATAACTGGTGCACTGACAGTTATGCTCCTACTGTGCAGTTCAACCAGTGTGCTTGCGCAAAGCGATGAAGAACTGCTGCCACCAGAGGAAGCTTTTGCGTTCACCGGTGAGTGGACGGACAATGTCCTGATCGCCCGTTGGCAGATTGCGGACGGCTACTACATGTATGAGGACAAGTTTGCGGTTGAGTCTCAAACTGAAGGCGTCGAGATAGGTGAGTTAGTTACATCACCAGGGACTGTGAAAGACGATCCGTTCTTTGGCGAGGTTGTCATTTACACCGATCATGCTGAAGTTCAGATTCCTCTGATTGCTGAAACACCGGTCACCGGTGTTTCACTGGCGGTTTGGGGACAGGGGTGCAATGAACCCGTTGGCATCTGCTATCCACCCACAAAATACGAAGTCTCAAATCCGTTGGCGTTGATATCGACAGCACAGGCACAGGAACTTTCCGCAACCGAACCAACTGAGTCTGCTGGTGGGATCAGTTCTCTGTCAGATTTGCTATCAGATTTGCCGAGCGTGACCGCGGATGACCTGCTTGAAGTTGATCAGGCATTTCAATTTGACGTTGTCCCGGTCAGCGAGTCCAGCCTCCTGGTATCCGTCCAGGTTGCTGAAGGCTACTATCTTTACCAAGACAAACTGAACTTCGAAACTACTGGAGACGTTCAGCCACAGGAGCCGAAATTTCCACCCGGCGAAGCATTCACGGATGAATATTTTGGTGATGTTGTCATCTACCCCAGGGACTTTCAGATCGAATTACCGTTTATTCGCGCCACACCTGAAGCATCTGAATTGATGTTAACCGCGTTCTATCAGGGCTGTGCCAAAGATCTGATTTGCTATCCGCCGGTCAGCAAGACTTTCAATATTAGTCTTCCAAGCTTGATCGACAGCGCCAGTGCGTCTACCGGGATAGTGCAAACCGGGTCCTCTGACGAATCCTCAAGCTTCCAGGATCTCAGTTTTTGGTGGTTGGTCATTTCAGCATTCGGTACCGGGCTGCTTCTGACATTTACACCATGCGTTTTACCGCTCATTCCAATACTGTCTTCCATCGTCATTGGACAAGGCGGGGAGAGTCGAATGCGCGGCGGTACACTGTCGATCATTTACGTATTCGGAACGGTCGTTGCTTATGCATTCATCGGAGCTGTTGCCGGTGCAACCGGTGATCAACTGAACGCTTACTTTCAGAATGCGTGGGCGATTGGCATTATGAGTGCAGTATTTGTTCTTATGTCGCTGTCGCTGTTTGGACTCTATGAGATCACAATGCCTGCAGTTCTGGAATCACGAATCCAGGAAAGTAGCATGAAAATTGGCGGCGGTAAAGTTGGTGCAGTTTTCGTATTGGGAGTCTTGTCAGCTCTGGTTGTCAGCGCCTGTGTTTCTCCGCTTTTGATTTCAGCACTTGGTATTGCAATCGCTAGAGCCGATCCATATCTTGGTGCGGCCATGATGACTTCCATGGCTTTGGGAATGGGCGCAATACTCATTGCCATTGGGTTTGGTGTTGGCATCGCACTGCCGAAAGCCGGTCCATGGATGGACCGTTTAAAACAGGGATTTGGCGTATTACTGCTGGCCGTTGCCATTTATTTACTAGGCAACCTACCGGATGTACCGGTTCTGTTGCTTTGGGGCGCACTATTCATTGTCACTGGCGTCTATCTTGGCGCATCTCAAGAGTTGCCGGCGGACGCTGGTGGCTGGCGTTATTTTTGGAAAGGTGTAGGTGTTGTATTGCTGATTTGGGGCATACTTTGCCTGATTGGTGGCATGCTCGGTAATCGAGATGTTTTTCAGCCATTACCACAGATTGCTGCATATAGCTCGGTTGTCGAGACAATAGTCTGATTCCAGACTGACCAGTAACCACTCTTATCCGGTCTCACAGTTTTGTCTGGTCCTACCAGTGCAGGTTCTTCCAGAAGGCGAATCATCGTCGTTGCTCTAGTCTTTTGCGTCGCACTGACGTCGCTTGCGGCCGGACTCACTTGGCACAAATGGATAATGGAACCTGCCAAACCTGGTCAGTCCATTGATCAATTACGAAAATTTGAAGAACATTGGAAAGTCTTAAACTCAGGTCCGGTAACGGTTGACGACTGGGCAAACAAAGTGGTACTGCTCAATTTCTGGGGTAGCTGGTGTCCACCTTGCGTCGAAGAAATGCCACTTCTAGACCGATTCAACTCGGAACACAATTCCATTCAGATCATTGGAATCGTAATCGATCAGGAAGGACCCGCTAAGTTATTTCTGAAGAAACACGAGATCAGATTTCCATCTTTAATGTTAAACCAGACGTTTGTAAATGAATTGCTGGTCGATTACCAGAATACAGATTCGGTACTGCCGTACTCAGTTGCCTTTGACAAGTCCGGGAAACGATTCTTCACCAAGGCTGGTCCACTAGATGAGCGGGATCTGGAATATCTGATTGAATGAAATTGAACCGGATTTAGTTAATCCATCGGTTTCAAAAATAACAAAAATGCAATCTATTGCATTTAAAATTATAAGAAAAGCGTCCAACTTCGGCTAAAATAATACTATCTACAACTTCTGCATACAGTTATGTCTCAAATTCTGGTTCTGCATGGACCCAATCTCAACTTACTCGGTACAAGAGAACCGCACCTTTACGGTGGGCTCACACTTGGCGAGATCAATCAGCGCATAACTGACATCGCGTCGAAGGCAGGGCATGAGTTAATTTCCAGACAGAGCAATGCGGAGCATGAATTGGTTGACTTCATACAGTCAGCCGCGATAGATGGTACCGACTTTATCGTAATCAATCCCGCTGCATTCACACACACCAGTGTGGCGCTACGGGATGCCATGATTGCTGCTGAAGTTCCTTTTATCGAAGTCCACCTGTCAAATGTCTTTAGTAGAGAAGAATTTCGTCATCATTCATTTTTATCAGACATTGCAGTCGGGGTCATCTGCGGTCTAGGTGCCCAGGGCTACGAGTTTGGTGTACAGGCTGCCATTTCGTATATAGCAGAAAAAGCCAATGGTTGATCTATATGGATCTTCGAAAAATAAGAAAGCTAATTGAGATATTCAATCATACCAATTTAACCGAGATTGAGATTCACGAAGGCGAAGAATCCATCCGGCTTTCACGGGCGACGTCGACACTGCCGGGTTCACCCCAACAGCAGGTTGTTCATGTTCCGATGCCAGATACTCAGTCATTGAGTGAAATTCATGTGGATGACGACGAAGTTGAAGATGAGCACACCATTTCGGTTCTTTCGCCCATGGTTGGAACGTTTTTTTCCTCTCCTTCACCTACGGATGACGCCTTTGTGAAAGTTGGGGATTCGGTAACTGTAGGCCAGCCATTGTGTCTGATTGAAGCGATGAAAATCTTCAATCAGATTGAAGCTGAGCACAGCGGAACCATTCTAAAAATTCTGAAAGACAATGGCGACCCGGTTGAGTATGGTGAACCGCTGTTCATTTTGAGTGAATGATCGAAAAAGTTGTTATCGCCAATCGTGGCGAGATTGCCCTTCGTATCCTGCGCGCCTGCCGCGATCTTGGAATTGCCACCGTTGCTCTGCACTCGGAGATTGACCGGGATGCCAAATATGTAAAACTTGCTGATGAATCGGTTTGCATTGGTCCAGCTTCGGCAACTCAGAGCTATCTGAATATTCCTGCAGTCATTGCCGCAGCAGAAGTGACGAATGCCAGTGCCATTCATCCCGGCTATGGGTTCTTGGCCGAAAATTCAGACTTTGCGGAGCGCGTTCAACAAAGCGGTTTCATTTTTATCGGCCCCTCAGCCGCTTCGATTAGTCTCATGGGTGACAAAATCGCGGCGATCAAAACCATGGAAAAATCAGGACTGCAGTGTGTGCCCGGTTCGGGTGGTGCACTAGGCAACGATCTTGATGAGATTAAAGCGCAAGCCAAAGCGATCGGATACCCAATTCTGATCAAGGCTGCTGCTGGAGGTGGAGGCAAGGGACTGCGTTTGGTTGAAGACGAATCACAACTCGAAAACGCGCTTGCGATTTCACAAGGTGAGTCGAGTCACGGATTCGGAGACTCAACACTCTATATGGAAAAATTCTTGAATAATCCCCGGCACATTGAGATTCAGGTACTAGCAGACAGCTATGGAGATGCCATTTATCTTGGTGACCGGGACTGCTCCATTCAGAGACGTCGACAGAAACTCATTGAGGAAGCGCCAGCATTTGGAATCCCCGACGAACAACGCCGTCAGTTGGGAGAAAGCTGTGTTGCAGCGTGTAAAGAAATTGGCTATCTTGGTGCGGGAACATTTGAGTTTCTGTACGATGGTGAGCAGTTTTTCTTTATTGAGATGAACACCCGCGTACAGGTTGAGCATACAGTGACCGAATTTGTAACAGGCATTGATATTGTCAAGGAACAGATTCGAATTGCAGCTTCAGAACCGTTGCGAATGACTCAGGACGAAGTCAAGATTACCGGCCATTCTATTGAATGTCGGATCAACGCTGAGCACCCCGAATCGCTGATGCCTTCCCCGGGTGTCATCACCCGTTACCATCCACCAGGTGGACCAGGTGTGCGAATTGACTCTCATATTTACACCAATTTCGAGATCACCACGCATTACGATTCATTGATCGCAAAGATTATTACTTATGGAAGCGATCGAAATGAAGCACTCGCTAGGATGCGAGGTGCTTTGGAAGAACTGGTGATTGAAGGGGTTGAGACAACAACGGCACTGCATCAGAAAGTCCTTGGAAAAAATAAATTTCGGCGTGGTATCGTTGATATCAACTACCTGGAGCGTTCCCTGAACAATTGACAGCGATTTCGGGCAATCCCGGTTGGGTGAAAATCTATATCGATTGTCTCAGTGAGCAAGCCGATTTGATTAGCGCAGTCCTGGAGGATTCGGGTGCACTTTCAGTATCCACCCTGGTTTCAGATTCTAAACGTACAGGTGTTGAAGCTTTGTACAGTCCGGATTTCGAGGGGTTGCCGTCGGTTCAGGCGGAAGTAGAAAAGTTCAGATCTAAGGATCAAAACTTTCAAGTCACTCAAGCTCTGCTCGCTGATCGGGATTGGGTTGGCGAATCACAGCAGAATCTGGAACCTGTTGAGGTAGGTCAATACTTAAGAATTATCGCTCCCTGGCATGACATCTCTGAAGATGATCGGATGAGCATAATTATCAACCCTGGAACTTCTTTCGGTACCGGTCATCATGAAACGACCTGGTTGTGTGCAAAGCTACTTTCGGGTATGGAACTTAAGGGATGCAGCGTTATTGACTATGGTTGCGGTAGCGGGGTTCTGGCGATAGCTGCATTGCAACTAGGTGCGGAGTTTGCATGGGGCATTGATATTGATCCAGATGCACTGACAGACAGTCGGGATAATGCGGTGCTAAACGGTGTCGATGGCAAATATCGGTGCAGTTTACCCGCAGAACTTCCAAACTCATTTCAGGCGGACATCGTTGTTGCGAACATATTTGCAGATGCACTAGTTGGTTTGAGTGATGAATTGATTCGGTTAACCCGGCCTGTTGGCTGGTTGATTTTGTCCGGCTTTCTACAATCGCAAATCGACCAGGTATGCAACACATACGCGCATACCTTTAGTTTTTTTACTGAGTGTATGGGTGAGTGGGGCGCACTTGTAGGTCAACGAAATGATAACACTAACTGATCTTTGGATTACATGACGTTGTAGAAGAAGTTTTAATGCTATTGCATCATTCCTGATAAACTCATTCTAGAAGTATCACGCTGACAATTACAGAGTAGAAAATCTATTCTGGTTGTCTCAGCGCCTCATTCCCCCTCCCTCCAGATATAATCCCGACTGCAATGTCAGACAAATATGAATAAGTTGTCTCAGCGCCTCATTTCCCCCCAGATATAATCGAAACCCCGACGGGTGATGCAGCCGCCTTAGTTGTCTCAGCGCCTCATTTCCCCCCAGATATAATCTCAAGCACTGGCGGTGCACCACAGTGGCAGCGTTGTCTCAGCGCCTCATTTCCCCCCAGATATAATCCTCCGCCGACTACACTGTTGATGTCGAGTGGTTGTCTCAGCGCCTCATTTCCCCCCAGATATAATCACCTCCAACGCGGAGCCGCCCTGGGCCAGAGTTGTCTCAGCGCCTCATTTCCCCCAGATATAATCTGATCTTTTTTCGGTGATAGGTGTGACTTAGTTGTCTCAGCGCCTCATTTCCCCCCAGATATAATCAGAGACGCGCTATGAATAATGCGCTTGTACCCTGATCCGCAAATAAAAAGTTGCAGAAAATGATAAAGCCCTGTAAAATCAGAGAGATATTGAAAAAAACGCCCAATTCGGCATTCACCCAATGGGTGAATTCGAAACGGCTCTCAGATTTCGCAAGGCTTATGAAGATTCTACCATACAACACTGCGGCAAGCTGCCACAATTTCACCTCCAGAGCCGGTCTGGTGGTGCCAGCCGAACTGCTCAAGCGCCTTGAGCTGTCACAGCTCATTGATTCGTCAATGCCCACACCCGGCAGCAATCGAGGCTACCGGCACAGCGCCATTTTCAATACCTTCATGCTGATGTTCCACGAAGGTGCGGGGTGCATCGACGATGTGCGCCACCTGCGCAGTGAACCGGCGCTGATGAAGCTGTTGGGTTTTGGGACGATTCCCTGTGCCACGACGCTGGGTGGATGGCTTCACAGAGTCGGCGACAGTCGACAGATGATCTCGGTTCTCGAGCAGGTCAACCGCGCGGTGATGAAAGCGACGCTGGGTGATCGAAAGTGCGTCACTTTGGACATTGACGCATCGGCGATTCGGTCGAAGAAAAAAGACGCGAAGTGGACGTATAAGAAGCATCGCGGGTACATGCCGATGTTCGGTCACATTGCCGAGACCGGTCAGGTGGCTGCGGCTGAGCTTCGCGAGGGCAATGTGCCGCCTGGGGCTGAGAATGTTGAGTTTTTCCGGCGCTGCCGCGCGGCGCTGCCCGAAGGGGTGGGTGTCACTCGCTTCCGGGCCGATGCCGCCTCCTATCAGGCGGGCATCATCAATGATTGCCGCGCACACGGCATCCGTTTTGCGATTCGGGCGAAGATGGACAGTGCGGTGAAGAAAACGGTACTGGACATTAAGGATGAGGATTGGAATGCGGTTGTGAATGCCGACGGTGCGGTATTGGAAGGCGAGTATCTGGCCCGTACGCTGCATGTGATGGAAGATGTGCCTGAGGCTTTCTGTCTGGTGGTGCAGAAAAAATGGGTGCGGGACAAGCTGCCGGCCGACGCTGGGATGCCTGACGGGACTGAGCAGCTGAAGATGGTTTTCAAAAATGAAGGCCTGCACCAGGTCGATGTGCAAAGTGCGGTCAGCGGCAGGTACATCTACCGGGCGATTGCGACCGATCTGGACCTGGACCGCTTCAGTGACGGCGAGATTGTATGGTGGTACAACCAGAGAGGGGACAGCTCGGAAAACCGGCTCAAGGAAATTCGCAGTGACTTCAGCGCGGCGCATCTGCCGTGCGGCGAGTTCAAAGCCAATGTCGCGTACCTGCTTCTGTCTTCGATTGCCTTCAATCTGCTTGCGCTGATGCGCATGAAACTGCCGCAGGAGTGGTATGGCGTGCGGGCGATCAGTTTCCGTCACCGACTGTATGCGATGGCCGGACAGGTGGTTCGCCATGCGCGGCAGTGGACCCTGAAAGTCAGTGCGGCCAAACTTCCTGTCCTGGAACAGTCGCTTTGGGCCATCCGCCGCTGCAGCCTGTCCTGACTTCTCATTCGTTCTGAAACGGCTTTACACTACAGATCATGGCAGTCAGTCTACTGTCAGGGACAGGCTTGCGCCGGATTTGCTGCTGAGCCGCCAGATTCGCTTCGCAGTGGGTTCAGCCGGGTAAAATGGTCACCGATTTCGGTGTGTGGCTTGATGGTTTGGAAAATCCTGGCGCTTCGAACCGCCAGAGTGCCGAAAATCTCGCCTTAGCCGCCGCTGGCAGTCTCTAACTGAGGATTAGGGTTGTAGGTTGTCTCAGCGCCTCATTTCCCCCCAGATATAATCCATACCTAGCTCATATCGTTCAATCACATAGTTGTCTCAGCGCCTCATTTCCCCCCAGATATAATCGTTCGGTCGTACCTTACAGGACAAAGGACGGTTGTCTCAGCGCCTCATTTCCCCCCAGATATAATCGTTCGGTCGTACCTTACAGGACAAAGGACGGTTGTCTCAGCGCCTCATTTCCCCCCAGATATAATCTACAGCGGGCGATTAGACGAATGTTGCCGGGTTGTCTCAGCGCCTCATTTCCCCCCAGATATAATCCGTGAGCTATACGTCGAGGGGACTGAAATAGTTGTCTCAGCGCCTCATTTCCCCCCAGATATAATCTAATTTCTATAGCAAGACTGGCGGAGGTGCGTTGTCTCAGCGCCTCATTTCCCCCCAGATATAATCTCTCATCAACAGGAAAGTGATGAAAAAAGAGTTGTCTCAGCGCCTCATTTCCCCCCAGATATAATCCTCGGCGAGCTGCAGGATGAGCTGGACGATCGTTGTCTCAGCGCCTCATTTCCCCCCAGATATAATCTTTTTTCAAATGCTCTGGATACGCTTTTCAGTTGTCTCAGCGCCTCATTTCCCCCCAGATATAATCGAACAGGACGAAAATCAAACTGCAGAAAGCGTTGTCTCAGCGCCTCATTTCCCCCCAGATATAATCCAGGATCAGATTGTATGGCTCAGATTGGATGTTGTCTCAGCGCCTCATTTCCCCCCAGATATAATCTACCGAATACGTGATTGTGGGCTGATCTGAGTTGTCTCAGCGCCTCATTTCCCCCCAGATATAATCTGAAAAGCGGACCAGCACTCGAAAGGATGCGTTGTCTCAGCGCCTCATTTCCCCCCAGATATAATCGCATTTAATTCCAGTGTTGAAGGATGGATAGTTGTCTCAGCGCCTCATTTCCCCCAGATATAATCGGTCAATCGCACTAATTGAATATTAACTGAGTTGTCTCAGCGCCTCATTTCCCCCCAGATATAATCGATCCGCGAGACGGTTGTCGACAAGGTTGCGTTGTCTCAGCGCCTCATTTCCCCCCAGATATAATCCTACAAAGATTACATCACCACCCTCCCGGAGTTGTCTCAGCGCCTCATTTCCCCCCAGATATAATCCCCGTTCAACGGCGATGCAGTCAACTATAAGTTGTCTCAGCGCCTCATTTCCCCCCAGATATAATCCAGGATCAGATTGTATGGCTCAGCTTGAATGTTGTCTCAGCGCCTCATTTCCCCCCAGATATAATCTGATGCAGCATGGTCCCACTCCCGTCCGGGAGTTGTCTCAGCGCCTCATTTCCCCCCAGATATAATCCGGATCCTGATTTTCGCCCGATCGGCAGTGGTTGTCTCAGCGCCTCATTTCCCCCAGATATAATCCTACGACAAGACGGCCAAGCAGCTGAAGGAGTTGTCTCAGCGCCTCATTTCCCCCCAGATATAATCCAAAGTCGTTTTCGAGCGCGGCGGCGTGGAGTTGTCTCAGCGCCTCATTTCCCCCCAGATATAATCTGACAACGAAATAGGAAAAACCTCAAACAAGTTGTCTCAGCGCCTCATTTCCCCCCAGATATAATCGATGACACCGCAAAGAAGAAAGGGTATTTAGTTGTCTCAGCGCCTCATTTCCCCCCAGATATAATCTACGCGTCCGGCCAGTGCCCAGCGTGTTCAGTTGTCTCAGCGCCTCATTTCCCCCCAGATATAATCGCGCGTCGGTCGCCGAGGCTGAGGATATCAGTTGTCTCAGCGCCTCATTTCCCCCCAGATATAATCCGCAAACAGAAAATCACACTGGACGAAAGTGTTGTCTCAGCGCCTCATTTCCCCCCAGATATAATCTCCAGGCGCATCAGGAACAGCCAACAGAATGTTGTCTCAGCGCCTCATTTCCCCCCAGATATAATCCTCGACCATCGGCATGTCCACCCCGATCCGGTTGTCTCAGCGCCTCATTTCCCCCCAGATATAATCGAGAAATATCTCACGGAGATACACCTACTCGTTGTCTCAGCGCCTCATTTCCCCCCAGATATAATCGAAAGCCCGTGTTAGCGTTTTTACGCTGCTCGTTGTCTCAGCGCCTCATTTCCCCCCAGATATAATCCTGATCCGCGGCTTGCCGAGCCGGTCGAAAGTTGTCTCAGCGCCTCATTTCCCCCCAGATATAATCACAAACTGGCCTCAATCGAGGATTCAGCTAGTTGTCTCAGCGCCTCATTTCCCCCCAGATATAATCTCGGCGAGCTGCAGGATGAGCTGGATGATCGTTGTCTCAGCGCCTCATTTCCCCCCAGATATAATCACTTATTCGATTCTGCAGCCGATTATGAGGGTTGTCTCAGCGCCTCATTTCCCCCCAGATATAATCTTTTCACTTCTCGCACACGATGCCGATAATGTTGTCTCAGCGCCTCATTTCCCCCCAGATATAATCCATAAGCAGGCCAAACATGAGTCGATTGAAAGTTGTCTCAGCGCCTCATTTCCCCCCAGATATAATCTTATCGCTGAGAAGTGATTGATATTGCTAGGGTTATTTCTCAAACTGCTTTGGAAATAACCCTTAGAATAGATGTAATTGTCGAGGTTGAGGGTCATTTTTAACTTTATTTTTTGCGTAGAAACGCCGCATGTTTGAAAATTGTTTGTCGGTGATTGTTAATACATCGACTTTGCCTCCGGTTGGGAGTATTTCTGCTACTTGATTACCAACAGATTCAGCTTTTTCTTTAGATGCACAGTACTTTAGATAAACGGAAAACTGTGACATTTCAAAACCTCGCTTCAGCAACTTTTTACGAAATAAAGTCGCTTCCTTGCGTTCCTGTTTCGTTCCAACTGGTAAATCAAACATCACAAAAAGCCACATTATTCGATATGGGCTAAGTTCAAATCTTCTGGTCACAGATACAAATAGTCCATAGGACCCGGTAGATCAGGAACCAACAACTCTTTTGAACTTGCATCACAATAATTCGCAAATGATTTGCAAATTTTTACCGAAGCTAGAGACAGTGGAGATTCGTCTGTTACCTTTTTCCCCAGTTTTATTGGGATTCTGAGGGTTGTAATTGATGCTAGTTTCAATTTCATATCTGGGCTAAGCTCTCTCAGCTTGTCTTCGCCGATATTCCAAACCATGTAATCGACAATCGGTCGAAACGGTTCTACCAAGTCGTCTACCAAGTTCATTGGATTCGTAGGAGAGCGATGTTGTATGCCAAGAGTTGGGTGTAATCCGGCTGCAACAACACTTCTCGCAGTACATGCACGAACTATGGTATATGCGTAATTTAAGGCAGAATTTATTCCGGCTGAATCTTGCCTTCTGCGAAACTGACGGCCAAAAAGTCTTTGCCAATAGTAACGTGCTGCTTGCGCCTCCAAATTACCTTTGTCACCGGATTGTACGTTTTTGGCGAAACGTTCTAGTTGTGTACTGTCTTCGCCAATATTGGAAAGCACTTTTGCCTGATTATTAATTTTTGCACGAACGATTTGTTGCCAGGCTCGTTTCTTCTGAGGCAGTTTTAGGTTGATCTGAGCTTGCATTACTTGAAACTGTCGACCATATCCAACCACAGGCAAAGTAAAAGACGAAGGCAAGAAATTTTCGCCACAAATAACCAATGGAATGTTCCGTTTACAGAGTTCATGAATTAGCACTGTGGAAATTGAACAACCTGGTACCGAGATAATGACTGTAACAATGTCGTCAAGCGGAACCCTCCCAGCACTCTCTCCGCTCGCACGGACATCAAGAAATCCGTAAAACTTTTTCAGACTTTGACCGGGCTTGGTAATTTCAACAATTTGACCGACCATAATGGTGAACTGGTTGTACTCAATATCAAGTCAAACACGCGCAGGAGCGACCAAACCAGTAGGACTGATGTGTACTTTACGTGCTTCAGCCTTTCTTAGTGTATTCGCAGTCTTACTCAAGTACTGAAATGTTTTGTCTCTGCTTCTGGAATCGACATTAGCTTCATTCACAGGTGCGAAATTCATCTCTCCACTTTTTGTGAACTTCTGCAGTCTCATTATTCGAACTTCTCCCTGTTCCTCTATTTCAATGCACTCGTTTGTCTGAAGTCTCATGATGAGTTTCGCAGCGGGGTGTGGTCTACGACTAAACCCTGGTCTAAAATTCTCTTGATTCGCTTCAAAACTGGAAATAACAACTCCTTGCCATTTTCCGAAATTTTTTTGTCCTTTAGGAAAGGAAAATATTTCAATTCCCCAATTTGAATCTCCTTTGTGCGCTTTGTATTGTTTGCCATTGCAGTCTGCTACGGGTATAACCGATAAGTTTTCTATGGTCCGTAAACTCCGAATTCCTCTTTTGCCTGCAAAATCTATCACTCCTTGCTTGCCATCGTTATCAAACGCTCGTAAAAACCGCCTCTTCAAGTAATTGTCGCGGATACTTTGTAGCCTTTTCTTCGAATCGAAGTATTCTATTGGTTTGCGAACAACTACTTTGCTTACATCTTTATCGTTTGGTCCTTCGATAATTCCATATGCGGTGTCGTTGTGAAGTTGCCCGTCAGTTACTCGTCGGTTTTTTCCTTCTGCCGACTTGGGAGTTAAATTTTTCTGTCTTACTTTATGAGACACAACTATCTCACTCACAGATTTAATGACATCTGCACGAAACCCATACCAGGGGTCTATGGCACTTGTACCTTTCTTCTTTGGAAAAAGTCTTGACATGTCAAATTGTTCTTCAGCATGTTTTGCTTCAGTCGATACGCGTTGAATGATGGATTTTGAAGTCATACCCACTACGATTGCATCAATCGCGTGATGCCGGTGATCATCTCTGTTCTTGATATTCCCCCCATCGGTTTCATTGCGAATTTCACCCAATACTGAATTTAATCCCCAAGTGGCTCTCAATAAGGATGTGAGTCGTCCCGTGACAACATCAATTTTGTTGAAATCACAAATGTTCTCCAAATACTCTCTAGCTAATCGGCTGATGTAGCGTGTATCATTCAAATGTCTCGAACTAAAATTGCCCTGCTCATTCTTGTGCCATTTTTCTAGTGCATCTTCATCAAATCGCCATCGTTTTGGTTTAGGCAACTCTCTAACGCGGTTTCCAATTTCGTTCCAGTTGTAATCTACACTATTTGAAAATGCCTCAAATGGGGTTCTGTTTTTCTTGTATCGATTCGCCTCTCGGATACAAACTACCTTATTGGACAAACTGTCATCTAGCGATTGGCTAAACGGGATCAAATGTTCAATTTCAACTGCATCACTGAACAACTTCGAAATTCCGATAGACTTTCCAGTAAATACACATTTCTTCCCCTGTTCCTCCCATAATTGAATTCGAAGGCGATTTGCTCGATTTTTCTTCTGGTTATACTCATCTAGAATTTCGTTATAGCGTTCATTCCGATTTTGATTCTCTCGTTGCCTTCTTAAAATTTCACTACGGCCTTCTTGTCCAACCGGTAAGTCACGGGCCAATTCAATCGATATTGATTGAGGATTTCCATATCTGCTCATCAGTTCATTAACTACAAGGCGAAGTTGGTTCAGCGCGATGTGTACTGTAGGGTTTGAAACCATTCCAATTCGAGCTTGATAATTGTCCTCAGTTCCCACACCTGGAATAATGTGACCTTGAACAACTTCCCCGTAATACGGAAGCTGCTTCAAAACCTCACCGCGTCGACGACTTACATATGGATTCTGGAAATCCGGATTGAGTTCGCATGCTTTTTGCACAGCTTCTGACTGAGAGAACATATCCACTTCCATAATCTTGGCCAATATGCGAGCTGCCCGAACCGAAATGTTGGCAGTTCCTTCAGTCAGATTGGCGTTCAGGCAATTTTCAGCTGACTCGGGCGATAAACCATACTCATTCACTAGCCTGTCACAAACTTCCTGATCAGTAAGCTGATCATCCAAAATTATTGCAATAAATCTGTCTTGTTTGTCAAGCGACCAGTCATGCCAATCGGAACCGACATATTCCCTATGTTGCATGAAGATTGATGTCTGATTTCCATCGAGTTCTTTACGATTTTCTGATTCAAGGTTGAATTCGCAATCTTCGAGCATTGTTTCCCTTGTTTTCAGTTCTTTTCTGATAGCATTAAACGAAATCCGAGAATTCCTACTAGATGGTTTTTTTCCTACCGAAGGTCGTTCAAGCATTTCAATTACTCTGTCTCGATCAAGCCGATTTTCGATCAGTTTGACTCTACCCAAACTACTTTGCCATTCTAGATAGTTGACTTCTTGATAAATTCGATAGCGCTGGAAGCTCGGCATGGCACGATGTACTCGAAATTCGCTAGGAAGATATACACACTTGCCAATCGGCTGAGATTTAAGATTTCTTTGGTGAAATATCACCTGAAACAGTCTATCTTTCAATTCATTTGTAAGTTCAACAGAGTAATTATTTGCTTATGCATCCCAAATTTTGTGGAATTCATCTTCCAACATTTCCCGGGTCGGATAAACGTCATAAAGTTTGCTGTCACTGTTTGGTCTCGCTCTTGTGGGCAATCCCATTTGTTGGCGTTTCCATAAGAATGATCCAAACGATAGATCCTTTCTGTTTTTTAGTTGTTCCATCGCGCATTGACGCTTGCTCGCTACTCTTTCTCCAGTGGACGATTTCTTTTCACTAGAGAGTGATTGGTTTGTCTCAGTTTCAATTAATTCCATCTGTTCAAGTAGTTTTCGAGAGGACTCTGCGATTTTTCCAGTTTTTACTTCTTTGCTTTTGTCCTTTCGATTACTTTTGAACCCGCGCCGCTGGTTAATGTGAAACAGAGCACGACCAATGTGATACAGCGGTAACTTAGTTTCCAGTGCCTTCGCTCTCAATTCCAGTGGATTTAAAGTTTGAAGTTTCAATCGTTCATCCGTCTCGCTAGGGAACAGTCCACATTTAGTCAGTTCGTTCAACAGATAGGTTCGTCTCTGAAGATAACGGTCTCTGCGTCGTCGCATTGATCTAGCCTCGCGACGAGTAGCTTTGAGAGTGGAATTGGATTTTGGGTCTCTGCCGTCAGAAAAAACTCTTACTCCGCTCGAAACAATGCTGTGAAATTCACCGTCATCCCCAATTTCCAAAACTGCCCATCCTATTGAGTTAGTGCCGATATCAAGTCCCAGTCTATATTGCATCATAAAGTACCTAATCGAAGCAGGTGAAAGAACGCCTACAGTGGTGAAATCAAATTGAAAGTGCTGTATTTGATGGTCGAAATTTTAGATTTAGATTTATGATGTTTGTTATATTACATCAAAAAGAATAACCTCTCATAGACGATCATTATCCGGTTCATTGATCCGCAGCTAGCGACCTAGCGTTGCAAACAAATTAACAAATCAAATGCACTAGTGTCCCGTTGTTTTGAGAAAACAGTGGTGTATCTGATTGATTTCAATAATATAAACCCCTGTTGGAGGGTGTCCGAGACTTCAGCGAAAGCAGTGGTCTCGAATAACCCTCCAAACCGAGTTATTATCAATCAGGAGTATACCCATCATGTACGAGGGAAAGTTCATTTTTTCGCAGCTTATGGCCCACCTGCCATGGAAATCGTTTCACCGCTGTGTGGATCGCTACCGGGGCGATCACAAAGTTCAATCCTTTTATTGCTCACAACAATACCGGGCCATGGCCATTGCGCAGTTGAATCGCCGCAGCAGTTTACGCGATCTGGTGGTTTGCCTGCGTACCCATCACGACAAACTGTACCACTTGGGTTTGCCCGGCGGGGTGTCGAGAAGCACGCTGGCCAAAGCGAATGAAAATCGCGACTGGCGCCTGTATGCCGACTTTGCGCAACACCTGATCGCACAAGCTCGGCCACTGTATGGCCCGCAAGACAGCGGGCTGAATCTTCAGGAAACCATCTATGCCCTCGACTCCTCAACCATCGATCTGTGCCTGTCGGTGTTTCCGTGGGCACGGTTTCGCAAAACCAAATCCGGCATCAAGCTGCATACATTATTGGATTTACAGGGAAACATCCCCTCATTCATCGAAATCACCGAAGCGAAGCTCAATGATGTCAACGTTCTTGATGCCCTGCTGCCAGAACCCGGCGCCATCTATGTGATGGATCGGGCATACCTTGATTACGAGCGCCTGCACACGTTTCACCGCTACGGCAGCTACTTTGTGGTGCGTGCCAAATCCAACACCCAATTCCGCCGCCTGTACTCGCATGCAAACGACAGGAATGAAGGGTTGATCTATGATCAGAGCGGTGTGCTGACCGGGACCAAAAGTGCGAAGCGTTATCCGGATAAACTCAGACGCATCAGGTATGTCGACCGCGAGCGGGACAAGAGTCTGATTTTCCTGACCAACAATACATATCTGCCGGCGCTGACTATTGCTGAACTATACAGGAACAGATGGCAGGTGGAGCTTTTCTTTAAGTGGATCAAACAGCACCTGCGAATCAAATCGTTCTACGGTACCAGCGAAAATGCCGTCAAAACACAAATCTGGATTGCTGTTTCGGTTTATGTGTTACTTGCGATCATCAGGAAACGAGTGAATTTCAAGGAAAATCTCTACACTTTCTGCCAGGTTCTTGATACGACTTTATTTGAGAAAATGACACTAATTCAACTACTTGCAAATTACAATCCCAAACCAGAACCGAGGCCGTCTCTTAAACAATTGAATTTATTCGATAATTTAACGGGACACTAGTGAATCAAATGAATTATCGACTAACAATATGATTACATGCTTTGAGATGGTATAAAATGCTCGTTAGGGAAATGAGGTCTCACTGCTGAGATTAACAAGTGAGATTTCGCAACATTAAAAAAGCGGCCTGCGGGCCGCTTTTTTGTTGGTGCGTTAGGAATGGCGCGCAGCCCCGTGACAGGCGCTATTCCGATTTCACGTGGTGGAGATCGGATGACTTAGCGGTGCGGTCTGCTACCGGCCCGATAAGGGAACTGTTAGCCGAACGGTAAGGGTGTCCGTAGAGAAGTGGAATTTGAAGGAAGGCGAAGGTAAACCACTGAGCTGATGAACAGAAATTGCATACGAGGCGTTCAAGGTGGGTGAGAAGGCATTGGCGTTATTCACCGTTTTTACTTCCTACTCAACCCATTTGTTGGACGGTGTAGACCTCATAATTGTCCGGAAAAATCGACTTAGTTGCCGAGCAATAGATTCATCAAGCAGAAGTTTTACTTGACTCGCCCAAGAGAATGTCTGCTGCATGTTTCAGTACCGCAGTTGCCTGTTCTCGTTGTACCGTGGGGTAATCAGCTAAAAATTCGGCGAGGGGAATCCCTGCTTCTAGGTGGTCCCATAAAGTTCGGATTGGAACTCGAGTGCCACAAAAGACAGGAGTGCCACCCATAATTTCCGGGTCTCGATTTATGACATCATCAATCATAATCTATCTCCATCGTTCGAAAACTGTAGCAAAAGAATAGGCTCACTCTCGGCAGTGAATATATCGCCTAATGTAATCAGTTCAATATGTCGAAAGACTCATTGTAGCAAGGCAAACAGTAGAGAATAACTATAACTGCCAGCTTCTTAGAGCACCTTAGTGAAGGCTTGTGTCTTGAATGTTGGTCGCGATGGAAGTTCTGTCGGTAGTTTGTGCCTAGAGAACTAGTATGGGAGTCGGAACATATATCGTTGCATCCAAGTTGATAGGTCGATTGATTTCATTTTGCTGTGGGCAGGAGTACTCGTTATTTGAGAGAGAAAATATCGTTGTCGTAATTGACCGAGGAAGAACCTAACCACATTTCACAAATGTAGGAGTATCTTCAGAAGTTATGACAGCCAAGCAGACTTCAGTTCAGCATATTGCCAACACGATGCATTCCCTAATTTGTGAGTCAAGACCGTGAATCCCCAACATTCCTCAGTTCCTGCGAAATCTGGGTGGAAAGAAATCCTGCAGAAAGACTACCGACGGTCAATGGCCTTTATCTGTCTTTCGGTCTGGCTACATGCTTCAATGGTGACCGCGATGTCGACGATGATTCCGAATATCGTCGAGAACATCGGCGGTATATCACTCGTTCCTTGGACATTCGCACTTTATGAATTAGGGTCCATTCTCGTAGGGGCAGGAAGTGGTCTGATTGTTTACCGCTATGGCTTGCGCAACCCCATGAGCATAGCCGCCTTGGTCTTTACTTTGGGCAGCATGATATGCGCTCTTGCGAACATTATGCCGGTGATGCTCGTCGGGCGTCTTTTTCAGGGACTCGGTGGGGGCGGACTGGTTGCGATGTCTTTTGTTGCAATCGGCACCCTTTTCCCCTCACATCTAATGCCAAGGGCTATGGCGATCATCTCTGCAATTTGGGGTACGTCAGCATTTCTCGGACCACTAATCGGAGCGCTGTTCGTGGAGCACCTTTCCTGGCAGAGTGCCTTCTGGTACTTCACAATTTTGTCAGTCGTTCTTGCTACCTGGATTCGCTTCGGTTTTTCGGGTCTTTCAAGTGGCGAAATTGGAAAGTCAGAGGGTCGATTCCCCGTTCGTAGACTCTTGGTTCTGTGTCTTGGTGTATTGTTGATTGCCGCAGCAGGAATTAATGTTTCTACCACTAAGACACCCGCTCTGGTATTGGCAGGAGTCGCACTTCTATGGCTGTTTCTCAGAATGGACGCCAAGGCTGAGGACAATCGGCTTCTACCCAAACGCCCGATAGGTCTTACGAAAAGATCGAGTGCTGGCTTAACCATGATTCTCTGTTTTGCGATGGGCGCAATGGCGATCACCGTGTATGGACCGCTGTTCATGGTCAACATCCATCAGTTTTCCATTATCGCTGCTGGGTATGTCGTTGCCTTGACTGCCGTCGGCTGGAGTGTTGCAGCAATGTTGGTATCAGGAGTTCCGGTGTCTTTGGATACCCGGGTCATAATGCTGGGCATGTCGATTCTGACAGTGGGTATCGTTGGATTTGTTTATGCCATCACCGAAGGGCCATTGCTCCTGCTGGGCTTACTTGTAATCATGGAAGGATTTGGTTTTGGTTTAGCTTGGTCGAGCATTCTTCGCCGAATGCTGACACTGGTCTCTTCGGATGATCGCGAACGAACCTCCGCCGCGATTCCAACCGTTCATCGGCTGGGATTTGCGCTTGGTGCAGCTTGGATAGGGATTGTTGCGAATGCCGCTGGACTGACTACGGGTGCTCCTGTGGAGACGATTGAATTTGTTGCTAGAAGTGTATTTATTTCCTGCCTTCCATTCGCACTGCTTGGCATAGTGGCAGCGGTGAAATTCGTCAGTAGTCGGTAGAAGACTGAAAAAACGGTGTGATTAGCCGCTCAGGAGTTCATTTCAGGGAGTCCATATTTTCCCGGTACGAAGGCGTTCAGACTACCCAATATTTCCTCTGCGCCTTTATAACGCGATCGGTCCATGTTCGGGTCGGGTACGGCGATCACCCGCATACCCGCAGCCATTCCCGCTGCCAAACCGGATGGAGCGTCCTCAAAAACGAGAACAGACTTCGCATCGGCTCCCAGTCTGCTCGCTGCAGTCAGAAAGAGATCTGGCGCGGGTTTGGCATGACGGATTGCTGGATCATCACCGGTCACCATAACCGGAAATAAATTAAACCACGCAGTGTGTCGAGAAATTTTGACCTGAAACAACTCTTCGGAGGAACTGGTTGCGACTGCGATTGGAATCTCATGCCGATGAAGATGTCGGACCAGCGACTCAGCTCCAGGCATGGCATCACATTCCGCAAATCCCTTTCTGAGCATTCCATTGCGCTCAGAAAGATATTCTTCAGGCGTTATAGGAAGATCAAGCGCTTCGACTAGATAACGAGCTGCTTCCAATTCTGCCAGACCGATCATATTCCCCTTGATCGACCAGTCAAATGTTTTGCCAAATCGGGCAACTATTTCTTGTGTAACCTGTGTGTAGACCGGTTCTGTATCCAGTAGTAAACCGTCGACATCAAAAATTACAAAACGGACTGGGTTGAGAGGTTGCATGAATCGTTCCAATTGCAGTCGGTTTGAATGAATAAGTGTACATTTTGATCAAGCAAGGTCGCTATTCTACCTGATTTACACGTCTAATCCACTATCTCAAAGACTCCAATACTCTTACATAATTCTTGAAGTTGATACTCAAATTGTAAAAAAACACTTTCGTTTTATAGCCCCCAACCCCGCTTCTGGCGTGGACACCATCACTGAAGAAACAGGGTTGCCGTGAAATCAAGGCAACGACGATCGAAAGAAAGTATTCTGATGGCAATGCGTCGGAAGTGAGGCCGTTAATTCCATGGTGACCTGGGTCCCGAATTATAGTTTGGTCCGCTCCGCAGTCATTGCCTATCACTGGTGGCGCCGTAAGGCGACCCCGTTTCAAAGATTGTTCGAGACTCAATAGCGGAGTATCCGACGCAGCCATCAAAGTGTTGAATACAACGAAAGGGATTGTAGCATGAAAAAGACGGCGAGGAATTTAATGAGTGTTGTTTATCCGAGAAGTGCCGGTATTGATGTCGCGAAAGATATCCATTATGTGGCGTTGCCGGCGGATGACAAGGGCAGGCAGGATGTCAGATCATTTGGCGGCTTCACCGGGGATTTGCACAAAATGGCTCAATGGTTGAAGAGCCATGGCATTGAGCAGGTTGCGCTTGAGTCGACCGGGGTGTATTGGATCAGTTTGTTTGAGGTTCTTGATGCCGGTGGTTTTGATGTGTGGCTGGTCAATCCGGTTGGATTGGCAAGGCCTGACCGTCGCAAGAGTGATGTGTTGGACTGTCAGTGGATTCAGCAGTTGATGAGTTTGGGGATGCTGAAGCGTTCTCACCGTCCGGTTGACAGGATATGCGAGTTGCGAAGTTATGTGCGCGACCGTCGCCGGGCGATTGAACAGCGAAGTCAGTGTGTGCAGCGCATGCAAAAGGCGTTGGAGCAGATGAATCTGAAACTGGGGACGGTGTTAAGCAACATTGCCGGTAAAACCGGCATGCGAATCATCCATGCGATTGTTGAAGGCGAGCGCAGTGGGGAGGCGTTGGCGAAGATGCGTGATGGTCGGGTCAAGGCTGATGAGGCGGCGATTGCGGCTGCGCTTGAAGGCAACTGGCGCACTGAGCATTTGTTTTCTCTGCAGCAGGCGCTTGACAGTTATCGTCACTACGACAGGCAGATTGAGCAGTTGGAGGTGCGCATTGAACAGCTTGTCAGCAGGATGAATGAGGCAGACGGTGAGGATGACAGTGGTGAAGCTGATGCCGGTGAGGGTTCAGTTGGTGCGGGTCACAGTGGTGTGAATTGGAAGGTGGCGATGAGAAAAAACATGCACGATGCGTTTGGCGTGGATTTAACGAAGGTTCCAGGCGTTGGACTTGAGACGGTGTTAACACTGCTGTCTGAGGTGGGCAGTGATTTTTCAGCGTTCCCGACAGTGGGTCAGTTTGGTCAGTGGCTGGGACTGGCGCCCGGGACCAACATCAGTGGTGCCAAGCGGTTATCGGGGGCCAAGTCCCGCGGCTGTCAGGCAGCCGGTCAGGCGCTTCGCCTGGCAGCGGTGACGCTTCGCAGGGATTCGAGTTTGCTTGGCGCTGCACACCGGCGCCGGTGCATGCGCATGGACCCGCCCCGAGCCATCAAGGCAAGTGCCTATCAGTTGGCCCGCATCATATACGCAATGGTGACCAATGCCCGAGAGTACACTGAAGAGCCGATGCGTGCGGCTGAAGCTGATCGACACCAAAAGAAAGTCGACCGACTCAGGCAGAACGCCTTACGGCTGGGCCTGCAGGTCGTCGATCTGGAATCTGATGATGTTGCACAATTTCAAGCTGTTGCGTGACCGATACTTCTCCCAAAAAAGGGGTGTGCTAAGATTTGTTTCTTCAAAGTAATTGGCGAAAACATCCTTTAGCGCGCAAAGGAACCGTAAGTCTACTTGCTTGTGAAAACACTTCGGTTGTTCATCTTTCTTTCACTTTTTCCACGATAGTCGCCCTTACGCTCCTTAGACAACTCCCGCACAACTTAGAAAGACTACCCTGGAACCGTGCATTCAAAGTCATGTATGCTACCACTGGAAGGTTGGTATGGCTGGTGCGCGGCATTATCGCCCAACGTAGAGACCGAAATCGAGGTGGTGAAAAAGACTTTCTTGCTCGTGATTCATTAGCCCGCGCATTCCTAGTTTCCATTCCAACGAGATCCGAAGATTCCAGGTCAATTCCACAAAAGATTAATTCTCCCGATGTTGGTCTTGCCTTGGAGAGGGCTACAGAACGTTTGTTGAGTCTCCAGAATGACAATGGCAGCTGGGAAGGAGAAATGGTTTGGTGTCCCATGCTCACCGCCCAATACGCACTGCTACACTACATTCTCGATCAGCCACTGGAGTCAAAACGGCGACAACTCATACTGCTTAATTTCGAGAAGACTCGTCTTGATCAAGGGGTATGGGGTATGCACGAACATTCCTCACCTCATCTTTTCGTTACCACCCTTGTGTATGTCGCATCGAGACTGCTTGGAGTCAATCAAGATGATCCTTTGATCGAACCGGCGAGGCAGTTCTTGCAAGCAGAAGGAGTTGTTGATATTCCAAGCTGGGGCAAATTTTGGCTGGCACTGCTTAATCTCTACGACTGGAACGGAGTCCATGCTGTACTGCCAGAATTGTGGCGACTGCCGCGCTGGTTTGCACTTCATCCCTCTAAGTGGTATTGTCACACCAGGCTAATTTACATGGCTATGGCAACAGTTTACTCGCATCGATACAAAGTACCGATTACATCCACGATCGCCTCTTTACGAGAAGAACTCTATCCCCAGGGTTTTGACAACGTGAATTTTTCCGAATCCCGAAACAGTTTGCGAGAAGCTGATTTATTTTGCCGACCGAGTCTGTGGCTTCGAGCCGGGTATTGCCTGACAAGAGCATATGAAAAAGTTCATCTAAAGAACCAGCGTATTCAAACTGTCGACAAACTGCTCAAACTAATCAAGTGGGAGTTGCAAACTACTAACCACACAAGCATATCTCCGGTCAGCGGTTTGCTCAATATTCTTGCATTGTGGTTACATGATCGGAATGACTCTGACATGTTGCAGGCGCTATCGCAGTTGGATGGTTGGATTTGGGAGGACGAGGAACAAGGTACGCGTGTAACCGGTGCAAGGAGTGCTTCGTGGGATACTGGGTTTGCGCTCCAGGCGCTGGCGAAAGTGCCTGATTTAGATAGGGTTCACAATGCACTCACACATGGCTCTGAATATTTAAGCCAAGAGCAAATTGTCAACAGTTTTCAGGGATATCAAGAGGCTAATCGTGCCGACCCTAAAGGCGGCTGGTGTTTTGCTGGAGGATGGCATGGCTGGCCGGTGTCCGACTGTACTGCAGAGGCTGCACTTGGAATTCTTGCTGTCCATGGTAAAAATGCTGACACCAGCACGTTGGGTGAAGCCGTACAGTTCATGTTGCGGAGCCAAAATCGAAATGGTGGATTTGGCAGTTATGAATCAAAACGTTCAATACTTGGGCTGGAGTGGCTCAATCCAGCTGAGATGTTTGGCGAATCAATGACCGAGCACTCCTTTGTTGAATGTACTGCATCGTGCATTAGCGCACTTAGTGAATTCAAGAATCATTTTCCACAACTTGCAGACCAGACTGTAACAAACGCCATTTCTCGAGGCGAGGCTTGGCTTCGCATGTCTCAGGCGAATGACGGATCATGGCGCGGCGTGTGGGGCGTTCAGTATATTTACGGCACTTTGTTTGGGATTCGGGGGTTGCTTGCGGCAGGAGCGAATGCAGGTGATCCGGCACTGCGACTGGCCTGCCACTGGCTTTTAGAGCGCCAACGTGATGATGGCGGTTGGGGAGAAAGTCACCGAGGCTGCGTAACTGGACAATACGTCGGGCTTGTGGAAAGTCAAGTTATCCAGACCGCGTTAGCACTCATCGCACTGCTTGAAGCAGGTGACTCCAACTGGCATGCGATTTCCAATGGAATTGGCTATTTACTCAACACCCAAAATGCGGATGGAACATGGCCAAAGCAAAATATGGTTGGTGTGTTTTTTCGCACGGCTCTGTTGGACTATGTCCTGTATCGACAGTATTTTCCTTTGCATGCATTGTGCCTCTACCAGCAACGACGTAAGCTGCGTCAGTCGGTGAAGACCGGTACTGATTGCTCCACAGCGGGTGACTGACCTCAAATTGACCAGAACACTAATTTCGAGATTGGGGTCGGCCTATTCGGTACGACGCATCAGTCGGGATTGTAAAAAGCTGACTCAACTGTTTGAATGATTGGGTTTACGTGCCAAAAAGTAATACACTGTCGTAAATGTACCGGTTTCACCGCCTTTGACAATTGCATCAGCCGCTCTGTTCAAAATGGTGCTGACCATGCGAGCGCCTTTAGGAAACAGTCGTACTCTCTCGCCGATTCTTAACACCAGATTGGTAATCGCGCGCCCCGCAGGTGTTCGGGGAATACTCCGGAGTGTGATGTCACGGCCTTGCAAGGGGCGGTACCAAGGTATATCAGAGTTCGATGCACTAGCCAAGTCGCGCGCATCAAGAACCTCGAATCCAGCCTCGCACAATGCTTCATATACCCCTGTCGTGGTGGATATTCTGGGCAGGGCATTTCCAATCTCAATGTCTCTGACAATTCGCCTGTGTTCTGTATTTTGCGAATCGAACAATTCAGTTACGCACCAATCGTACCCGCCAAAACACGCTCCTGGGCGAAGAACACGCATTATTTCCCGAAACGCCGCTGTCTTGTCTGGCGCATGGGGCATGGACTCGATGGCGAAAGCACCATCAAAGCTATCATTGTCTTCAGGTATCTGCATGTAATCGCCGTGAATGAAACGGCACAACGACTTGATGCCCTCAGCCTGTGTAATTTCTTTGGCGCGCTTAATTTGGTACTCGTTGTTGTTAAGTCCTACAAAATTAGCCCCTGAATACCGAGCCAATTCAACCATTGGTCCCCCTACTCCGCATCCCACATCGAGAATATGCATTCCAGGTTTCAGGGACATTTGGTCCGCAATGAAATGCTGGTGCCTCAGTAATGACGCCTTAAAACTCTCACCCCGTCGTCGAGGTGCAAAGTGAAATGAATTGCCCCAGCCAAACTCGTAAAAGTCAGTTGCCAAGTTGTAGTAGTGATTGACAAATTTCTGATAAGTTTCTTTTCGACGTTCCTCCCCAGACTCATAGATCTGTTCGTATTCGTTGACCACAGAATCAACTTCATCATCGGACAAGGCACCGAGCAGCCCAGAAGAATTCAGTTGTTTGTCAGACACGGATGGCAGATCTTTGTTTTCTTCAGCAGGCAAATGATTCTACTGAGTTGAAATGGCGAAAGTCATTGATCAAAATTACTAGAAGGCTATCAACGGGTTAATTTGCAGTTGAGTGGCAACCTTTGCATTGATTTGCAAATTGCTCATTCACTGCAGAATTCATAAGCCTAACACTTGAATCTTCAGGGCAATTGAATAATGCGTCGTCAGACAGTATTGGGTAAGTTCCTGTGTACATTGGAATCGTGCAACAACTGAACCAAAGCGAAATTCAATGAGACAGATTCGAGGTTAGTGAATTGCAGGTACCCATAATTTTTTAACTCACTGCAGCAAGCTCAACTGCAGTGCTTTACGGTTCTCATTCACAACTCACCAAATTATTGCTCAATCAACTTCTCAAATTTAATCTAATCCATACTCGGTCGAAATTCTATTTTTCAGAGGCGGTTCAGTTTCAACAATTCTACTCACCTCTACCGGATACGCTTGATCGCTGTTTGCGTAAAGTTGCTTTCATCAAGGTCAGTTTTGAACTCCAAGTCTGACCAAAGCATGTCGGTGCTCTTACCGGTAAGGTGGTTCACCATCGTGATTTTGCTAGCTTGCCAGTAATTTTCGAGATACTTTTCGTAGTTCTCAAGAGCCATCGTTTTTAGGTGTGCATTCCTGCGGTCGAAGAAATGAACCTGCTGTACACGAAGCTCTTCCCGATCGTACCAAACCAGGTGACGCGAATATCCTGAATCGGCGCTAACCGGGACACGCTCCAATACTGCGCACTGCAATTCTCCGCAGGGTTCGTCGCGCAAGAATGTATACGTATATTTCTCAACTTCAACCGCACCAAGGTCCTCATAAGCAAACTCACTACCCATAAAGGAGCCGGACTGTTTTGACGAACTGATCCGTTTTACTCGTTTGAGTGCGGGCAGATAAAGCCATTGTTCATCAGGCTCGAACTTGTGGGCATGAACTAGAAAGGCAGTGCCTTTAACGTCGCGCGGCTGATCAAACACAAACAGGGAGAAGTCGCCATCTTCTTCAACTTCCAGCACTTTCAGCCGCACTTTGCGCGTAGATTCCTTACCCTGTTTGTTTCGCAATATCATGGTAAGGCTTGCCGTGTAATTGACAAATCCATACTGTTTTTGGCGGGCTTCGGTCGCAATTTGAAGCCCAATTTCTTCAGCACTCTGTGCATTCGCAGTTAACGGCGCAATGACTAAGGCAAATACAGCAAAATAGATGCTAAGAGATCCAAGATTGACATTGCGATGAGAAAGATTTTGCATTTTTATCTCCTAATCACTACAACAGAAGAGTGGCAAAGGTGTAGGGTATAAGGAAGTTGCTGACTACTAGCCGATTCTGGAGCATAGTTTGCGTGAATAATGGCCTGACGTGTGTACGATTAACTTGAAGTTGAACTTTTGTTTCCATCCTCGGCCGTGAAACAGTGTTCACTCGTTTAAGTCATCAACGCCATTTTTCACCATTGGTACTATTGGTGATGTTATCCAGTCAAAAGCCACAACTAATGGTGTCAACCATCAGAAATAATTCGCCAAAACTATCCGACGGTGACTAAAAATCGGTACGAACTCAAATATCTTTGGCATAGTTTCAATTGTATCACCTTCGATGATTCCTAACGATGTGGCGGAGACGAAGAATCTTGCCACCTGCATTTTTGCAGTTGCTGTGGGGTCGATGGTAAGCGAATCCGGAGATGAATTGCCAAATAATTCGACGGATTCAATTTGACACTGAAAAAAGTGCGAAATTTGCAAGTAAATGCGACATTGTAGCCGCTCTGTTAGCTATGATCGTAAGTTGATGGTGAATACTATGTCAGACGGTTGCTTTCATCGCTAGGCTATGTCAGTTACAACGGACCGGGACCTGGCGCGTGAGAAAAGGGGAAAATTCAAGCTTGGAGGAATTCTAATGTGCGGACATGGCCTTTCTGTCTTTGTGGTAGTTTTATGTTATTGATTATGTTTGGATATTACCACAAATGGAAGCCTGTTTTAGTTTGGTGAATTATTCAAGTTGGGGAATGCGATAAAAATTCCGATTCAACTGTCTGGATGATGGGGTTTACGCGCCTGGAAATAAAATAGTGGTGTAAATATTCCGGTCTCACCTGCTTCGACGAATGCATTCCCCGCCCTGCCAAGAAATGTGGTGATTTTGTGAGTCCCTTTCGGAACTCCCCGTAATTTTTCACCTAGCCTTAACACCCATTTGGTGACTGCACGACCGGTAGGTGTGATTAGGATATTTCGAAGTGTGAAATGACGACCTTTAAAGATGTTAAACCATGGTATATCGGAATCAGATATGTGAGCAAGGTCACGCGCATCGAGAACTTCGAATCCAGCCTCGCGCAATGCTTCACAAATCTCTGCTGCGGTGGAAATTTTGGGTAGTGCGGTCCCAATCTCAATGTCTTCAATAATCCGCGTGTGTTCAGCATTCTGCGAATCGAAATAATCGGTTACACACCAATCGTGGCCTGCAAAACAAGCCCCCGGACGTAATACACGAAAAACTTCCCGGAAGGCTGCTGTTTTGTCTGGCGCATGCTGCATGGACTCGATGGCGATTGCACCATCAAAGCAATCGCTGTCTTCAGGTATCTGCATGTAATCGCCATGAATAAAACTGCACAACGACTCAACATCCTCAGCTTGCGTGATTTCTCTTGCACGTTTAATCTGGTACGCGTTATTGTTAAGTCCCACAAAACTAGCCCCGGAATAGCGGGCCAATTCAGCCATTGGAGCTCCTATTCCGCACCCCACATCGAGTATGTGCATTCCCGGTTTCAGGGACATTTGGTCTGCAATAAAGTGCTGATATCGACATTTCGACGACTTAAGACTCTCACCTGGTCGTCGAGGTGCGAAATGAAGAGATTTGCCCCAGACGAACTCGAATAATCCAGTTACCAGGTCGTAATAGTGATTGACATATTTCTGATATGTCTCTTTCCGATGTTCCTCACCAGACTCATAAATCTGTTGGTATTCATTGGCCACGGAATTAATCTCGTCGTTAGACAGGTCTCCAAACAAACTGGAAGAATCCATCGCTTTTTTAGGTGATGGTGACGAAGGTTTATTTTGATCAGTAGCCACATCTCCTCCCTGAGTTGACACTTCGAAACAATTTAATCAAGAATTCTAGAAAGTTGAAAACAGGGTGCTGCTGCCCCAACTTTGTCATCAAATAACTCTCTATTGTATTGTTATTACTAATATAATTGATTTTGATTGTCTGTCACAGACCTGACAGCCCCAGCAAATTTCATCAACACCTCCGGCATCTGTATGAAATTCTGATGTGGCGGATAACACGACATGTAGGCTGGCAAGCTGGCTTTCACTCAAGCGATGGATTTTATCCCATGGCACACTTTCCGATACTGCGTTCGCCGCAACGATAGCAGCCATAAGTTGATTTGCCCTGACATAGTCTGAAAATTACTCCTTTAGTATCTACAAGAATTTGTATTCTGCCTGTCGACTAGATTCGATTTCTCCAAATCGATCGTACGCGAATCGGTGCAATGAAACAGGCACTGTTCGTGATGTCAGCTTTTCCTGCAACACTCGGTGCAGGAGTTGCGGGTCCTGTGCGTCTCATCAGTTTGGTCAAAGTAAAATACGTTACCAGAGACGGCGTGAGTCAATTCGAAGCAACATAATTTGGTGGGAATACTATGAGAATTGAGGACATTCCACAAATTGCGCTTTATACATTCGTGGTGTTGATTTTTTATGTTCCAATCTTCATTGCGCTAATGAAAAAACACTCTCATAGAATTGCAATTCTTTCAATTAACTTCGTCGGTGGGATCGCACTTTGGCATACCGTTGCTGGTTGGATTGCTCTTAAAGAATCATCTACTCTCGTTGAAATTAACATCAGAATTTTTCTATTAGTCGCGGCCGGTGCGGCGATCTGCTGGCTAGTCTCACTAGTTTGGTGTTTCGTCGATCCAAAGAAGTCTAAGACTATTTCAGCAGTTTCTGATAGTGGTGAAATTGACAGCGAAAAGAATGCAGGGAGCAAGTGATGATTTCGAGATTTGGAAGAGTCGTTGGGATGGGAGTTGGCAAATCGACGGATGTGAGATGAACCACCAGTCCTGTTGGATTGCTGGTGGTAACGGGTGTAAGTGGGAGAAAGCTGGATAACGACGTTTAGGGACCGGCGTCGATCGTCAACACCCGGACCGCAAATCTAATTTACTAAAATTGCAGACAGGTTAGCAAAAATGTTGTTCCAACTCCACCTTTGGTGGCGCATCTAGCGATAAATTTCGTCATACCAATATGTCAGTTGTTCTACCAAGACACTTTACATTGGAACTTTGCAGGATCGAACACATTTCTTTGTCATTGACAGGTTCGGATAAAATTTTCATTTTCTCTCTTTAATCTGCATTGATCGATTGTTGGTTTGGGCCGTTAGCTCAGTTGGCAGAGCAGTTGACTCTTAATCAATTGGTCCGGGGTTCGAATCCCTGACGGCCCACCAGTTTCTTTCATTGACGAATTTGTTCATCTGGCGCTCCTCTTTGGTACAAATTGATCATTACAATTTTGACTGATGCTTATGATTTCGTTGGTAATTGCCTGCAACCTAAAGTTAGAATATTCTTTCTAAATAGGTAATCCACACAACCGAGCTTTGATGACAATCATTTTTCGAGTGAAATTTTGAAATGAATGTGTATGAATTTTTCAACTTGGTAGTCAGATACCGCTGGTTAACCATTTTTCTTTCGTTGCTGATTGTGGCGGTGTTCGCTACGGGAGTTACGCGAATCGTTACTGTCGACGTTGATTTTCGAAACCACTTCAACAAAGATGATCCGCACTTGGTTAAGCTCGAAGAAATGGAGGATCTGTTCGCGCTTTCAGATAGTGCACTTGTAGTAATCGCACCCTCGACTGAAACCATTTTTACCCGTGAGGCACTTGCTGCAATCGAACAGTTGACCGAACAGCTTTGGCAGACTCCGTATGTAGTTCGTGTGGATTCTCTAGCAAACTACTCACATAGCGAAGGACTCGAAGACGAACTAATCGTTGAGCCGCTATTCGAAGATGCAGTATCACTTAGCGACGAAGAATTGGAGCGAGTTCAGAGGATCGCACTCGATACGACGGAAATTGCTGGTCGTTTTATTTCCCGGGACGGTCGTCTCGGTGGCTTTGCTGTTAGTCTTGCACTCCCCGATAGTGATCGAGAATCAGCAAAAATTGAAGTTGTCGATTTTTTAAATGGCCTTGCTGTTGAGGCTCGCGCCAGCAATCCTGAATTTGAATATCACCTCTATGGCGATCTCTTCCTTAATCGCGCCGTCCGTGACGCGATCAATAACGATATATCCGTTCTAGCACCAATTGCATTTGGCACAATGCTGCTGGTCGCGGTAATAGTACTTCGATCAATTTGGGGAGTGATTGCGATCGTTGCGATGTTGCTTACCGTGTTGCTTTCTGCGCTTGGATTTACTGGTTGGACGGGTATGCCATTGTTTGGAGAGAGTGGTGCAGCGTTGTTTGTATTAATGGCGATTGCCATCGCTCATTCGGTTCATGTAATTGAGGTGATGGCAGATGGTATGCGCTCAGGGATGTCACGCAGGACCGCCGCAATTCATTCCTTGCAACTCAACGCGTGGCCTGTATTTCTGACTTCACTGACCACCGCAATCGGTTTTCTCAGCCTGAATTTCTCGGAAATGCCCCCGTTTCGAGTCATGGGCAACATCGTCGCATTCGGAGCGATGTGCGCATTCGTATTTTCGGTCACTCTTTTGCCTGCATTGTTGTCGGTTATGCCCATGAGAACTCGGGTTGCACCAACAGGACAACTATACTTTTTTGATCATCTGGCAAAATTTGTTGTTTCCAATAGTACCCGATTGCTGTGGACTTTTGTAATCTTAACAACCGTACTCGTTGTCGGAATTACGCGCATCGATCTCAACGAAAATCATTTGGAAATTCTAGATGAAAGTTACGAGTTTCGACGGTCCACCGATTTCATAGTGGAGAATTTCTCTGCATTGGAGCCATTCGAGTATTCGCTTAATTCAGGTCGCGATAGCGGTGTTACTGATGTTGAATTTCTGCGCAATGTCGATGCCTTTGCAGAGTGGCTTCGAATGCAACCGGAAGTTTCTTATGTCGTGTCATTTACTGACGTTCTTAAACGGCTGAATGAAAACCTGCATGGTGACGATCCTAATTTTTATAAGCTGCCGGAGGATTCTGAACTTGCCGCGCAATACCTGCTGCTTTACGAATTCTCTTTGCCAGTTGGACGTGATCTAAACAATGTCATTGATGTTGAACGTTCCAAAACTCGTTTAACGGCTGTCATAAAAGGTATTTCGATTGGTGAGAAGATTGAACTCGACGAGCGTGCGAAATCCTGGCTGCATCAAAATGCTCCTGGAATGGAAACCGGAGCAACCGGAGTCACGATAGTCGGTGCGTATTCAATTATGCGAAACATAGAAAGAATGCTGATTGGCACTATTATTGCGATGTCAATCGTTTCGTTGCTACTAATATTTGTCTTCAGAAGTTTCCGGTTTGGTCTGATAAGTCTGATACCCAATTTCGTTCCCGCCATCATGGCTATGGGGGTATGGGGATACTTCGTCGGACAGGTTGATATATCGGCTTCGGTTGTTACCGCAATTGCTTTTGGTATCATCGTGGATGATACGATACATCTTATGACAAAATACCTAAGAGCGCGGGCTAGCGGGAAGTCACCCGAGGATGCTATCCAGCCAGTATTTCGAATAGTAGGCCGTCCACTATTGACAACAACAGCAATTTTTGCCTTGGGATTCATGGTGTTTGGAACGTCAGCGCTGTCTGCTAATCAGACACTCGGCGTACTAGTTGGACTAACTGTTGTAATTGCGCTGGCAGCGGATTTACTGTTGTTTCCACCGTTGCTGATGGCCTTGGACAAAACCAAGGGTAAACTGAGTGATATTAAGGAAGGGTCTTCTCATCACGCGCGCTAGCAGAACTTTAGCGCAATTTGCAGAATTTTGCCGCGCTCACATCGAAATTACACATTCGATTTGGAGATGAGGCACACACTTCAAAAGTGCTTCTTGCTGCACTCTAGTTCATTTCGAGAGCAGATGTCAGGCTCGACGAGGTTTTTTCGAATCGAAACTCTATGTAATGTCAAATCGAGAATTATTCTCGACTGAATGACAACCACTTCACTCAGGAAGGGAAATCATTCAATTGTTCAGCAATATGGACTTTTAGTTTTTTGCTGACTGACAGAGAGGCATAGGCATTGAATTTAAACTTGAAATTCGGGTCTGAGAGTTCCAGCCTGTAGTGATGTGCAATCGTCAATAGATTGACAGCCATGTGCTTCACTACCCAGCGTATTCCGAGGCACATATGGGTGCCCAGTCCAACTGGAGCGAATGAGGTACTGCGATGCGCGCTGGTTGGCGGAAGATAACGGTCAATGTCGAATTTGAATGGTTCTGGGAAGGCCTCTTCCATAAAATGTGTGGCTCCCATAACAATGAACACCCGTTCTCCAACGGGTAACTCGATGTCATCGACCAACCATGAATTTGACACATTTCGAGGAATTAGATAAACAACAGGGTAAATTCGCTGACACTCAAGCACAAAGCGGTGAGTAACGTCGATATCCGATAATTCCAAGTTCTCTGGGTCTGGATCACCATTGGAAAAAATGGCATCGGCTTCGCTCCGAATTTTTTCATACAAGTCGGGCTGTGTTACCATGGCGTAAATGGCGCAGCCCATGAGATCGGAAAAGTACTGGCTTGCAAGCATCGGCGACGACATCATGAACCTCAAATTCGCCTCGGGGAAAAATTGCGGATCGCTGGCGTACAAAGAAAGTGTTTCATCAGCAAGTTCCCAAGGTTGACCAACCCGTTGTTCAGGCGTATGGTTCTGTTGAACTCTTTTGACAGCATCATCAACAGCTTTTCGACCACGCTTCATTCGCGAAGAATTGAACAACAATCTTGTCACAAACTTGGGTGGATTAAAGACGATGTGGATCATTTGAACCGCATTCTTCCACGTCATTACATCCTCAAAAATATCGTTCGTTTCCGTACTCGTAAGAAGTGGCATGATTTGAGCATTAGACAACTTCCGCGACGTGTCATACACTTGCACGTGTGAGCCCACTTTCCAATAACTCTTCATGTGGTTACGAATCATATCGAAAACAGAATTCATCTCACTCTCAAGTTTCTTGACCGAATAGGCTCGTTGCAAAGCTCTACGCAAAGTGAAGTGGTCGGATCCGTCAAGACTGACTAGCACCCCGATTCCGCCGTATGCATTTTCCACACCTTGATAAAACTTCTTCGATGTCAGGTACAGGCGTCCATTACGATGAACCCAGCGGTTGATATCGACACCGGCAAGGAAAGTCAAAGGCTCAATTAAAGGTATCTTAAACCGAAAAACCGAACCATACTCTTTGGCGAATTCTGCAAGCATCGCAGGTATATTACCGTTCCGAACGTGTCGATTCGATAGAATCTTAAACAGTGGAACGGTCGGAATTTTCTTCTTGAAACTGGGGCGGCGCAGTAACGGAACAGCAATAGATTCTTTGACTGCAGCAGCAATTGAGCGGCCGATCAGCTCCATCTGACAGATTTGCTCAATTCGTTTTTCTGCTTTCTCATCAATTTCAAACATGAAGTGAAACAAACCACACGAGTGAACGAGGCCGACAATGATGATGTCTCTCGGGAAGGGAATTGTGTCAGAAAAAATAGCGTCGCTAATTCGCGACTTGATGAACTGACTAGCCGTATGTTCATGAGAGTATCCATGCAACTGTGCATGCCACATCGCGGGAGCCAGTGTCCAGAACTCGCCTTCATGATGCTTCAGAATTTCCAATTTGACCAGACGGTCAAGCGTGGAATCGATTATGTCCTCCGCGTGGACAGCGAGCCGTTCGATCCAGTAGCGGGCATTGTGAGGAGTCTTGTCCTTCGAAATTGCCTTCAGACAAAGATCCAAAACTGGATCGCCAGTTTCTGTCGGGTCCAATACGACAAGTGATTCAATGTCCGTATCAATTCTCGACTGTAGGGAAAGGTCTGCGAGTGCGGCTCCAATGACAGCGCAATTCAAAGACCATCCGGGTACTTGATAAAAGTACCCGGTCTGCTCGTTTAGAAGCATCAAAATCAACTCGTCAGGCAAATTCAACTGTCGTTGTGTTGCCATAGTGTTACAACCAGTCGTTGATCATTTTGTAGGGCTCTAATCTCACTCTAAACAGCAAAGACGAGAATTCATTAAAATTATACTCCTGTTGGATTACTCGTAACTTATTCAAATTCAAGGCATTACGATAGTCCGATTATTGGTTTCTACAAGATAAGATACTTACCAGGAATCGAGAATATCAATTTACTGATCGTTTCATTGATTGATGAAGTATGCAGTCTTTTTTCTAAAGTGCAGTAGAGACTCTCAACGAAGGTTCCAGTGCTGTCGTCCGCGCTCGAGACTCAACAAATTACCCGAATTGTTCATTTGAACCGAGACCCGAAACGACCGCAAAGCAAATTCCAAATCGGACCGCAATCGTTCTAATAATTAACTCTCGTGTCCGAATTTATCTGAATACTCAGAGTCAATCGTAGGTTTGAAGGTTAAGTTCCAGCCATAGGCTTTCCAACCGGTGTCGATGTCTCGCCACTCTACCGAGTGCTAACTGTGTTCGGCGAACTCAAGCACCCTGTTGAATTTGATGGCTCTATTGTGCATTCCAGCAATTCTGACGATGGATAAGCAACTGATTTTCACTTGCAATTCAAAAAGCGCCGCGGTCAATCAAAATCAATGACCATTGAAACTGGTTTGTGATCGGAGCCTACTTCTTTCGAATGGATTTTTACGGACTTGATTCGATCGCTCAGCGAGTATCGAACAAAAAAATAATCCATCCGCACATCTTTCCCGCGTCGCTCCGCTGTCACTCCAGACATCTCCGAGTTACCCGCCACTTTCCAGGCATCGACAAAGCCCTCCGGATTGATCACACGCCCACCATAATCAGATTTAATTCCGACAACTCTGGAGTACTCTGCAGAATCTGGTGTGAAGTTAAAGTCACCCATCAAAATCGATTCCCGGGGTAGCGTAGATACATCAGTCTGCCCGGCAAAATCGGTATTTGCTGATTTACCGGCAATTGGTCCACCTTCTCTTACCGCATTTTGATCAATATCTAGCAGCTTCTCAATTTGTTGTAATCGCACATCGGCACTAATGTGCGTAAGATGAACCGAATAAACTCTAACCCGATGACCGTTGCATTCGACAACTCCCTCCAGTGCACTTCTCTGGATACTGAGTGGACCAACTGAGGCAAATTTGGGTAAAAGATGATTTCTTGAGGTGATGATTGGACTTCGTGCTAGGAGCATGTTGCCAAACTGCTGACGCCGATTGATCACCTCTCCATCCGGGAGTACATTGTCAGCAGAAATATCAACACCAGCACCATAGACCCAGTGGTGATATTTGAGCCGTTTGGCCAGTTCCTTGACCTGATCAACATTACCTGAACGAGGAAAAAATCGCTCTACTTCCTGAAGGGCGATTACGTCAGCACTTTCCACGGCATGAGCAATGCGATCCAAATCGTAAACTCCATCCAATCCGCGTCCGAACTGAATGTTGTACGTCATAAACTTCATATCGATTGTCCTGAGAGTGAGCCAGTAACGATTCGCTGAAATATGAACATGGCAAAGTTCCAGAACTACTCGAAAGTCGCCACACCGAACAAATTGGTTTCCAAATCTGACAGGATAGCAAAGGTTCCAATACCTGGTTCTTGAATTGGTCCATGTACGACACTTCCACCCAACTGTTTACATATATCCACCTTTTTGTGTAGCTGTTCGACATGAAAATAAGGCACCCACACTTCCTGACCGCCCGTCTCTTCGATGTGGTCGTGCAAACCACCCACCATGTCTTCACCATCCTTGAAATACCAATACGACTCTATCTGCTCGGAGGTCTTTGCTTCCCATCCGAACGCTTCGCCATAAAAGTCAATCGACTTTTGCACATCTCTGCTGACTAATTCAACCCAGCAGACTGCACCAGGAACTTTCTCAACTTCCGAACCAACATGCTCCAGGGGTTGCCACAAATGAATCACTGCACCGTTTGAGTCCATACAAACACCCATACGCCCAGCAGTCATGACATCCATCGGCTCCCTGCAACTACTTCCGCCAGCAGCAGTCACTTTATCAATCGCTTCTTCAACATTAGGTACCAGAATGTACACACCCCAATTCCAGGGAATGCCCTCAGGCTTTGGGAAATTGCAGGGACCCACCCCCGCAACCGGCGCCCAGTTCAGAGTTTTATCGGTTGTATTCAGGCAGGCGAGTGAATAAACCAATTGTCCATTGTCGTGCTGATCGACGTATTGCCAACCGAAAATTCCAGAGTAAAACTTGCGGCCAGATTCAAAATCGTCCAAAAACGTATCTGTCCATTTGATTTGGTTGAATTTCATGACCACCTCATCCGAAAGGTATTGAAGACCTTAATGTTATGTTTGTTCATTAGTCCGGTGCAATGACCTGAACCCAGTGCTTTACAGGTATCTCTGATTTAGATTCCAAATGCATCAGACAGCCAATATTTGCGGTGACTATGCACTCTGGTTGCCCATTTTTTAACGCAGTGAGTTTGTTGTTCAATAGTTGTTGTGAGATTTCCCGCTGCATCAAAGAGTAGACACCAGCCGAACCGCAGCAAAGATGACTATTTGCAACGTGCGTTGTATGCACCCCATGCTGATTTAGAATTTTTTCAACCGTATTGACGTTTTTTTGACCATGCTGCAGGGTGCAGGGAGATTGGAATGCGACTTTTCCAAACCGTTTCCTTTCGGAAGGTACAACCGCGCCAACCGCGACCTCCGAAAGATCTACAGTCAACTCGGATACGCGCCTCGCCTTTTCTGCATAGTCTGGATCGCGCTTCAATAGATCGCCGTAATCTTTAATCGTCACACCACAACCACTCGCAGTTGAAACAATCGCTTCAGCACCCGATTCAATTTGTGGCCACCAGGCATCAATATTTTTGCGGGCGTATCGTTCAAAAAACTTTCGATTTCCCAAGTGAAGTCCCAAGGCACCGCAGCAGGCATCATTCGTTCGAATGGCACTGATCGAGTTCGCATCCAGATAACGCGCTGCGGCTGCGTTAATACCAGGTTTGGTCACTCGCTGTACACAGCCCTGGTGAATGATCAATCTGCGTAAATGAGTTGTTGCTGGCCATCGTCCGACCGACTCTTTGGAAGGAATTTTCATTCGCAGACTTACCGGCAGTATCGGGCGGATTAACCACGCAAAGTACATCATCACCTTCAGCAGAATGGTATTGGGCACGACCAGTTGAAGTATGGCCCTCATCGTTCGGTCATAAAACTTACGACTGACCTCGCGATCAACCAACTCGCGTCCGATATCCAGCAGTTTCCCATACTCTACACCTGAAGGACAGGTTGTTTCACATGCCCGACAGGTCAGACAACGGTCCAGATGAAGCTGCGTTCGCTCAGTAGCCTGTTCTCCCTCCAAAACCTGCTTCATCAGGTAAATTCGCCCGCGCGGGCTATCAAGCTCATTGCCCAATAGCAGATAAGTCGGACAAGTTGCTGTGCAGAATCCACAGTGCACGCATTTTCGAAGAATGGCTTCTGCTTCCTGCCCCTGTGGGGTATTCAAAATAGCATCTGTCAGGTGCGTTTGCATAGTATCAGTCGAAGCCGTTTGAGTTTAGCAGTTCGCATACAGAATTCCGGGGTTCAGAATTCTCTTCGGATCAAAGGCAGATTTCAATCTTGTGTGAATGCCCATTGCGGGTTCTTCGACCGGGGCGAAACGACCTGCTGGCCAATCTGAATCTGGTCTGAACATTGTTGCGTGACCACCAACTCTCCGCGCAGCATCAAACATTGATTCGGGGCTGCTGTCGTTGTAAATCCAGCGCAGTGCACCACCCCAATCCAACAAACACTCGCCACCCAGCTCCAAAGAAGGGGCGGTCGCACTAACCGACACTCTCCAGAGCGATTGATTGCGGTTAAAGAAGTTGAGCTGATGTTCCTTCAACTGTTGCCAGTATTCTGCACCATCTTGATCCGTTTCACCACCTAACTCAGAGGTAGCTGCACGAACTCCGTTTTCCGTACCTGAAAGTCGGATCCTAAGTAAACCTGTGCAGTGACTTAGACCCGAAATTGGCAACGGCAGTCCCATCAGGCGTATCATTTCGACATGTGCTGTGCGTTTATCGAGTTCAAGCACCCGTGTCGTCTCTACCTCCGGCTGGGGCAAAACTTTCAGCGAAGCTTCACAGATGACACCTAGAGCACCAAGCCCACCGACCATCAAGCGAGATACATCGTAGCCAGCTACATTTTTGATCACTTGACCGCCAAATGAAAGGTATTCTCCCTTGCCGTTAATGCAGTTGATGCCCAAAACAAAGTCTCGGGCAGAACCTGAAAATGGTCGCCTAGGACCGGAAAATCCACAAGCTATAGTTCCGCCCAATGTAGCAACTTCTCCAAACCATGGTGGCTCAAACGCAAGAATTTGCCGCTCCTCGGCTAATACTTTTTCGATCTCGGATAACCGTGTCCCAGCTCTTGCTGTGATCACCAACTCTGACGGTTCATATGAGGTAACCCCGGTGTGTTTACTGACGTCAAGCGTTGTTCCGATGACGGGATTACCATAGAAAAACTTCGTCCCACCACCTCGTATCCGAATTTGCTCTGAGTTTTGGTAAGCGGCGCTAACCGCCTCAATCAGCTCGCCAGAAACATCGTTTCCTGCCACTTCAAAATCTCTCAAGATCACTATGCGGTAGATTGCCCTTGTGAACATGCATAGCGCCGAATTCCGCACAGCGTGCCAACGTGGGTACCGCCTTGCCAGGATTGAGAAGCGTCTCAGGATCTAACGCCGCCTTGACTTGATGAAATTGCTCAAGCACAGCATCTTCGAACTGCAGACACATTGGTCGCAACTTTTCAACGCCTACGCCGTGTTCACCGGTAACGGTGCCGCCGACTTCAACACAAAGTTCGAGAATTCGATTGCCTAATTCTTCAGTTTTTTCAAGCTCACCCTCGTTGTTTGCATCATACAGAATCAGCGGGTGAAGATTTCCGTCCCCTGCGTGAAACACATTTGCCACACGCAGTCCAAATTCCTTTGAAAGTTCGGCTGTCCTAACCAGCACTTGACCGAGTTCGCGTCGTGGTATGGTTCCATCTATGCAGTAATAGTCAGGAGAAATTCGTCCAACAGCTGGAAATGCAGCCTTACGACCTGACCAGAATCGATCGCGAGTCTCTGCATCCTCGGCTACCCAAGTGCCTGTCGCACCTTGTGTGCGGAAAATTTTTTCAACTTGACCAATTTGATCTGTGACTTCTTCAGCTGTCCCATCCAACTCACATAGCAGAATAGCTGCAGCATCGACCGGATAGCCTGCATGTACAAAGTCTTCGACTGCGGTTATCGCATAGTTATCCATCATTTCAAGGCCAGCCGGCAGAATTCCAGCGCCAATGACAGTTGCAACCGCATCTCCTGCATTTTCCACCTCGTCAAACGCAGCCATTACAACCTGGGCCACCGGCGGTATGGGTAACAATTTAACCAGCACTTCAACAACTACACCGAGCATGCCTTCGGACCCTGTCATCAGAGCGAGCAAGTCAAAACCGGGTGAATCCAAACCTTCGCTGCCGACAGTCATCAATTGTCCATCGACAGTCACCACCTTCAGCTGCAAAATATTGTGGACGGTTAAGCCGTACTTCAGGCAATGAACACCGCCGGAATTTTCAGCAACATTACCACCAATTGAACAGGCAATCTGAGATGACGGATCAGGCGCATAATAAAATCCCAAATGGCGTACCGCATCGGAAATTGATAGATTGGTAACTCCGGGCTGAACCCTTGCAGTTCTTGCAGCAGCGTCAACTTCCAATATGTTGTTCATTCGCGTCAGGCTGAGCAGAATACCATTTGGCAGAGGCAGTGCACCGCCTGATAACCCAGTGCCAGCGCCACGGGTTACGACTGGAACTTTTCGACGCGAGCAGGCTTTCATCACATCCTGAACCTGCGAAATGCTGGATGGCAAGACAACCATGAGTGGAAGTTCACGGTAGGCAGTCAATCCATCGCACTCAAATGGTCTGAGTGCTTCGGTTTCAGTCAAAACTGCATCTGTACCGACGATAGAAACCAGTTCAGCCGCGAGTTGATCCGAAGAATCGTTTATTTCTGTTGCAACAGCCATTTGTAAACCATAGACAAGGGTAGCATGGGGGAATTAATTATAACCATGAGGTATCATTCCAATCTGCTCCACCAACTGATGAATTGGCGACATGCAACGAAGGTATACACTAACTGATCGCTTAATCGGACATGCTGACAGCATGCTGCAAACGCTTGGCACAAAACCACAACCGTCTCGCCCCTCTCCCGCGGCTGACATGAGAAAAGAAAGTTTAAATCCCACCGAACAAAAAGAGTCAGTTCGGCTGATGCGGGTCAATCACACTGGCGAAGTCTGTGCCCAGGCACTGTATCAGGGGCAGTCATTAACTGCACGATCTACCGAATTGCGAAATACGTTTCAACAGGCTGCCAAAGAGGAAAATGATCACCTTTCCTGGTGTGCGGATCGAATCAAGGAGATGAACGGGAAAACCAGCCGACTGAATCCGTTCTTTTACGCAGGTGCTTACGCGATCGGTGCATTTGCAGGTATTCTGGGCGATAGGGTCAGCGCGGCTTTTCTGGCAGAAACCGAATATCAAGTCGTTGAACATCTAGACCGGCATTTGAATCGACTGCCCGTTCAAGACAGCAGCAGCCGAAGCATCCTCTCTCAAATGCGAGATGATGAACTGGAACATGCAAAGACCGCAGAGCAGGCGGGCACTATTCCACTGCCAAAACCTGTCAAGGGTGCTATGCGCGCGATGTCGAAAGTAATGACTGGATTGAGTTACTGGGTGTAACGGCCTTCGTCAGCCTTACGTCAAATCAATCGATGATCGTATCAGCACTCTTCTGATGCTATTGCATCAAAGTAAAGGTCACACAGACTAATCTGTCTTTATCGGTGCCAAAAATTCGCAGTCGATTTCCTCGCCTTTCAAAGCTTGCATCGGTGTTCATCTACCAACACAATTCCTGAATTTCTCGGGTATTCTCACTCTTCAGGGACATCCTGCAGTGTGCCATCCACTGCCAGAAATTGGCTGCCTGACCCAGAGTAAAAAGTAGACTGACTGCTTGAGCGCAAAACATTGAGCATATTGGGCACTTTACGACCCTCGCTCTGCAGTCGTTCAGCGACTTCGTTTGGACCAAAGTAATCAAGCAGTTCAAATGGACCCATTTTCCAGTTGAAACCCCAGCGCATTGCTCGGTCAACATTGACAATATCGTTTGAAATATCCGGTACCAGGTCAGCAGCATAGCAAAGCGTTTCAGAAACCAGATTCCACACAAAACTACCTTCAGCATCAGAATTGAACATCAGTTCCGCAGCGTCCTGATCAACTGACGTTCCAGCAGCATCACTCCAATCCCCGCTGGCTGGGTCGTACATCTGCTTCAATCGACTACCATCATCGTTTTTCAGCATTCGATAGAACCCACCGCCAGTTTTTCGACCCAACTGCCCTGAGTCGTACATCGCACGCTCTTCCGGCGGGAAAGCGAGGTATTTCCGTCCGGTATCATCTGCAGGGAGATTATTGTCAAGGTTAGCGGCAACCAGGTGCATGACATCCAAGCCAACCAGATCGATCAATCCATACAGACCGGTTGATGGAATACCGAGTGCGGTTGACATCAGTGCATCAATTCGCTCAACTGAAACTCCATTCTGACGGGCTTCGCGACCTTTGTGAAAACCAGCCAGCATCCAAAAACATCCGATACGATTGCCAATGAAGTTGACGGTATCCTTGGCATACACCACCCCTTTGCCCAACTGATTTCTGGCGAACACTGCCAATGAATCAATCACATCGGGCTCCGTATCCTCACTCGGTACAACTTCGAGCAGCCGCATGACTTTGACTGGGTTAAAGAAGTGCGTAACCGCTACATCTTTTCGGAACCGCTCCGACATGCCTTCACAGATTGAATGAAGTGGAATGCCTGAGGTATTTGTTGTGACGATTGAATTGTCTTTTCTGATTGACTCAATGCGGCTAAACATGCTGCGCTTCGCTTCAAGGTCTTCAACAATTGCTTCGCAGATCCAGTCAGACTCAGCAGCGAGTTTAAGGGATTCATCAAAGTTACCGGTTGTGATGAGATCCGCTGCACCTGGATCATCCAGCATGGGTGCGCGGCCCAACAGCATATTCCCCTTACCTCGGTCGGCCAATTCCTGAGAGATATCCAGAAGGTTGGTCTTACAACCGGCAGATGCACAAGCGGCGGCGATGCCGCTTCCCATCGTACCAGCGCCTAAAACAGTAACTGAGTTAATTTCTCGAATGCTCACACTTTACCTCAATTGTATGAATGTTGATTAATGATCAAGCCGACTCCGAAATTGGCTTTTGTATTTTCCATACGGGCCGTTCATCAATCGGCCAGTGAAGAATTGCTGCGATGACACCCAGTGCAACACAAATCCACCAGACCAAATCATAGGATTGGGTGGCATCAAACAGTGCCCCACCAAGCCAAACTCCAAGGAAACTTCCAACTTGGTGACTTAGAAAAACAATTCCGAACAACGTTCCCATGTAGCGTGGTCCGAAAACCTGACTAACGATACCCGATGTCAGTGGAACAGTTGCCAGCCAAAGTATACCCATCGCTGAAGCAAAAATTAATGCACTGACCGGTGATGGCGGCAGCAACACGAAAACGGAGATAACAACGGCGCGTCCAAAATAGATGAAACTCAAAATGTTTTTCTTGGTTGTCTTGCCTCCCAGGTAGCCTGCAATCAGCGTGCCAAACAGATTGAAAAGACCGACTAGCGATAACGCCCACGCGCCGATATTGGAAGATAAACCAATATCTGTCAGATAAGCTGGGAGGTGAATACCAATGAATGTGACCTGAAATCCGCAGACAAAGAACCCCGCTGTCAGATAGACATATCCAGAATGTCGGGATGCTTGAGTCAGTGCTTCTCGCAGTGTTTGATCGGGCCCCGAAACTTCTGGTTTTCCCGACAGAAAAAATACCAGGGATAGCACTGCCAGGACCAGACAGGCCAACAGAAACAGCGTATGCTGCCAGCCATAATTCAAAATCAGCATATTGCTAATGGGTACCAGCAAAAACTGACCGATTGAACCAGCTGCGGAGACTACACCCAATGCCAATGATCGATGTCGTTCTTGAACGGAGCGGGAAACCACTGCGAGAACAATGGCAAAGGTAGTGCCTGAAAGGCCGAAGCCGATCAATGCGCCATTCGTGATATAGAATCCGAGTGGAGTCGAAGCGAATATCATCAGCCCCAGACCGGCCACATAACAAAGACCGCCAACCACTATCACTCGACCTGAACCGTACCGGTCTGCAATCGCTCCAAATAATGGTTGGGAAAACCCCCAAACGATATTCTGAACCGCAGCCGCGAACGCGAAGATACTCCGTCCCCAGTCGTACTGCTCGGTAATCGGAACAAGAAACACGCCCATCGTGGAACGAATCCCGAACCCGACAAGAATAACCAGACAGCCACAAGTCACAATAACAAGTGGATGAACCCAGTTGAATTGGGGTTTATTGGTATCCATTAACTCGTGTTCGGTTGAATAGAGGCAATTTTTTCGCTGATATGTAAGCCGGGAATAAACATCAACCCGTCATCAACGAAAAATTACGAAGCCTGACGGCGAGAGACAAAAGGTGTGGTTAATTACGATGCGATGGGGCAAATTATAGTTAGTCGGATCAAAAAATTAGAAACGCTAGAGGAGCCAGTGATAAGTCATGGCGGCAAATGAATCAATCCAGAGCTGAATCACCAACCAACGGGATTTAACAGCCATTTTGGGAAAGCAGGACCCATGTTGTCGTATGACAAAGGCTGAAATTCCAGTTGGCGACAAACTGCATCCCGACACGCGCCATACGCTAAAATTCACAATTCGAAAGAATACCCCCGATACAGTGGCAATTCTGCCACATTTGAATGTAATCAACTATCTGACTGAATTCCTCTAGACCATGACAAATAAGTTCATGAAGTTCGATACGCTGTCCCTTCATGCCGGACAGCATCCAGATTCCGCAACTCGAGCACGTGCCACACCCATTTATCAGACCGCTTCCTATGTATTTCAGGACGCCGACCACGCAGCCTCGGTGTTCAATATTGAACGTACCGGACACGTTTACTCACGGATTTCCAATCCCACCAATGCGGTTTTGGAGGAACGCATCTGCGCATTGGAAGGAGGTGTAGGTGCGATTGCAACAGCGAGTGGTCAGGCTGCATTTCACCTCGCACTGGCCACCATTCTTTCTTCGGGCTCTCATGTTGTTTCCTCTCAATCAATTTACGGAGGCTCACACAATCTTCTAAGCTACACCATGCCGCGCTTCGGTGTAGAAACAACTTTTGTACACCCACGAGATGTTGATGCAATTCGAAATGCCATTCGACCGAACACTCACCTGATATTTGGTGAAGTTGTCGGTAATCCTGGCTGTGAAATTCTGGATGTAGAAAAAGTTTCCGAATTAGCACATGAGCATGGGATCCCGCTATTAATTGACTCTACATTCACCACACCATATCTTTGCAAGCCATTTGATTTAGGTGCCGATATCGTGTTCCATTCTGCCACCAAATTTTTGAGTGGCCACGGCGTTGTGATCGGGGGACTGCTAGTTGACGGCGGTAAATTTGATTGGATCAAGTCTGGAAAATTCCCCACATTGACTGATCCTTATGATGGATTTCACGGACTTAATTTTGCCGAAGAATTTGGGCCTGCTGCCTACATCACAAGAGCGCGTAAGGAAGGTGCGAGAGATTTCGGTGCTTGTATGAGTGCTACCACTGCCTTTTATGTATTGCAGGGCCTCGAAACTCTGCCACTCAGGATGGAAAAGCATGTTTCAAACACTCGAAAGATTGTTGAATTTTTAACGTCACATCCGGCTGTTGACTGGGTGAGTTATCCCGAACTTTCGGAACATCCGGACTATGAACTGACAAAACGACAACTACCAAAGGGAGCCGGAGCAGTCTTTGCATTCGGTGTCAAAGGCGGCCGTCAGGCGGGACATCAATTAATTTCAAAACTGAAACTCTTTTCCCATCTCGCTAATGTTGGCGATGCAAAATCGCTCGTCATCCATCCCGCTTCAACCACCCACCATCGAATGGATGCGCAGGCCTTAGAGGCGGCAGGCATTTCGGAAGGCCTGGTGCGCCTGTCAGTCGGACTTGAAGACCCTGATGACCTGATCTCTGATTTGAATGCAGGCCTCAAAGCTTCCCAGCGCAATCTTTGATTGACAGTAATCAGATCACACAGATATTGATTCAGTCATGCAAGTTGAGGTGAACAACTCGTCGGCCTATGCATTTACTGGCGGCCGCGAAATTAACCCAGAGTGTCCGACTGTACTCTTTGTGCACGGCGCTTCGTTAGATCACACGGTTTGGACTTTGCCGGCGCGGCATTTTGCACGGCGAGGCTACAATGTGCTGGCTGTCGATCTGCCAGGGCATGGCCTCTCCGAGGGTGATTGCCTACCTGAAATTTCAGGTTATGCTGACTGGCTGATTGATTTTCTGGATGCGACAGGAATTGATAAGACGGCACTGGTTGGTCACAGCATGGGCTCACTGATCACTTTGGATTGTGCTGGACGCTACCGCGATCGAATTCGAGCCCTGGTACTGGTTGGCACCGCAGTTCCAATGCCAGTCACCGACCAGTTGTTGGATGCCGCCAAAAATAATGTACATGAGGCTATTGATATGCTTACAGCCTGGGGACACAGCCCTGGTGCCCATTTTGGAGGCAATGAAACGCCCGGTATGTGGATGATTGGCGGGCTGATTCGTCTTTTTGAACGAGGCGGAATTGGTGTCCTGCACAACGATCTTTTGGCTTGCAACAATTACACAAACGGTATGGAAGCGGCACACCAGGTGAAATGTCCTACAATGCTGATATTAGGACAACATGACATGCTGACACCTGCAAGAGCAGCCAAATCTTTGGCCGCGCAAATGGAGGATTCGACAACCGTTGTACTCGAAAAAACGGGACACACCATCATGTCCGAAAAACCTGATGCATTACTTGATTGCTTGATCAAGATTGTTTAATCTGGAACCTCCACTCAACCCTTTCAACTGATCATGGAAAACACCCTCTCCGTAATCTCAAACTGGGTAACTCAAATTTGGGTACAGATCATTATTGTGCTGGTCATTACGTTAATTGCCAGTCGCATTCGCCATGTGATCATCAAAGGTGTCGAACGAAAGCTCTCGGCAACCGAACAAATTTGGAGTACTTCGATTGTCGAAGCGCTTCGTCAGCCTGCTGCATTACTCATATGGATTGCCGGTGTCTCTTTCTCTCTAGATCTCGTTCGAACTGAATATCAAACCCCAATTTTTGATTCGGTTCCTACTCTCAGAATTATCGCAGTCATCGCAACACTGACCTGGTTCCTGATGAAACTCGGTCGTTTTTATGAGCGCCACTATATTGAGAATAAAGTCGCTGAAAATCCGAGCTACGATCGAACGACAGTCGTATTTGTCGGCAAAATATTGCGGGCATCCGCTGTTGTTTTAGGCGCACTGGTTGCCATGCAAAGTTTAGGCTTGAGCATTGCAGGAATCGTGGCATTCGGCGGGGTCGGCGGTATTGCCATAGGATTTGCTGCCCGTGAACTGGTTGCCAATTACTTCGGTGCAATCATGCTCTTTCTGGATAAACCTTTCCAGGTTGGAGACACCATTACTTCACCAGAAAGAGAAATTGAAGGGACTGTTTTGGAAATCGGCTGGCGTCAAACGATCATTCAACGCTTCGATACACGTACACTCTACGTTCCAAACGCTGCATTTGCCACCATCTCTGTGCGCAATCACACCCGTCAGATAAATCGACGAATCTATGAATATGTGGGAATCCGGTATAACGACTCTGCTCAACTTGAGGCAATTGTTTCAGACATCAAATCTATGGTGGAGAAACATCCTGAAATTGACCAGAGCAACTCAATCATGGTAAATTTCGATCGGTTCGCTGCGTCCTCTCTCGATATATTCATTTACTGTTTCACTCGGACAACAGTCTGGGCCGAATACCATGCTGTCAAGCAGGATGTGCTGGTGAAAGCGATGGACATCATCACCTCACACGGTGCTGAAATTGCATTTCCGACAACAACCGTCAATCTGCCAACTGAAACCCCACTTCGAGAAATCACCAATCAGGGCGACTAGAAATTTCGGTTAATCCGCAGAACCGACAATGCTTCGAGAGCACATGGTTTCAGTAGCATGGTTAACCGAACTATAAGTTCCGATAAAGCGAGCCCTAAACCACAACGGTGTGACTATATCAGGCTATTTCTGTAATGGGTATCTCTGCGTGTAGGGATTAGGGGATCTGCCTCAATGCGCGGGTCTGACTTCATGCGCCGCCTCGACGCGCTGCAGCGCATCCCAAGTCAAGCCGAAATAACGTTGTTGTGGCACCTCGCGCCGCATTGAATAGTCATCTTCACCCACTCTGCCTATCTCGATCAGAAACTGACGAAAACTTGGAATCGGACAGATCACAGTTTTGTCGTCGCGCTCCTGCAGCGCGCCGCGGTGAATCAGATCATTGTAAAACTCCCGCGCCGTCATGCCATCCGGCAAACGCAGACCCACATCCCTGCTCCCTGCGTTGTCATCGTCAATCCGCTGAATCATGCTCAAAATGTCTCTGCTTTCTTCGCCTCCTTTCATCCGCTTCATCAGCAGGCCTACCACTCCCGAAGAAGTTAGCATCGCATCGCTTAGGCGGGCGTAATAGTATTCCATGCGCGTCTCCAGGCTGAGCTGCTCGACTCTGGCAAAATCCACCGCCTCAATCTCACACCCAGCCTCCAGATACACCTCTGCGAACGCCTGCAAACCGTTCTGCAGGTGTGCTGCCCAGCCGTCTGTTCGTTGCAGCAATGCATCAAACTCATCAGCGCGGCAGCCCAGATCAATCTCAAAATATCTACAGAATCCCTCTTTCAACTCCTCAATCTCAGCCGCATCCAGGCCATTCATTGAATAGATGCTGTGTTTTGAAAGTCGGGACAGTCCCAGCTCGCTGATCCGCCCCCTTGAATCCGACAGCCCCGCCAGCACCACCAGTACTGACAGGTTGACATCGTTTGCATGCAAGGCCTGAAGCAACTCTCCAACTGGAGAGTGTCGGTCGCCGGGCAGATTCTGCGCCTCATCAACACCAATCACTACAGGCCGCTTCCACTGCTCGGGCGGTAACAATTTCGCCACCGTCTTCAGCCCAGCTGTGACCGCTTCATAATGCGTCGTTTTCTCGCGCTCAATACCGCCCTTGACAAACCCCGCACTGCCACCGCCGCTGACGCGAGTGGTTTCGCTGAACGCCGCAAACAAGTCCTTGCTCCGCTCTGGTGCCACTAGATCAACCAAGTCCTCACACAACATCGGCAATGAATGCAGGATGCCACCGCTACCGCTGTACAGCATCACTGGGGCTGGGCCCATGCGCTCGCACCCGGCTGCATCGGCTGTCATATGAACGCCCTGCTGCCATGCGTGCTGCAAATACATTAGTGTCGATGACTTGCCAGCCCCCGGCGCACCATAGATCACTCGGGTCAACCCTTTTTCCTGCGGCAGATTGTTTTCATGCTGCTGCCAGATATCTGCACAGATGTCCTCAATGCCGGAAAGAAGCCGCTCGCGTCCCGCATAATAGGGCGGCGCGCTGCGGTCGGTGGATCGAACATATCTCGCAAGGCCTTCTCGCCCGCTGGGTATCTGCATTGGATTGCCGATGTTCTGCATTCTGTTATTCTGTTTTTCTGTTGTTGAATGGCTGACATGCTTCAAAAAGTATAGCATGCACGACCATGACCAAATGTACACAAAGCTTGAAGAATTTACGTTGGCTTGATGATTATTCTGCGAGACTGCAAGTTTCTGAAAACCTCTTAGATTCCATGCTGAATCTCATTTGATAATACTGAGATCGGGATTGACAAACGTGACTCGGTGTACAAATCTTGACTCAGAATCAATCCAATCAGTCCTGACACGGTCCAGAGGCTGCTTTAGGCCCGAGATAGACTTCTTCCCATAGTCAACTCCGGTCATTCACATTCAGTTCATAACCTACGACGCGCACAGAATTGGCGAATTGGTAATTTTCTGTGTTTTCGATGAATTTTTGCGGGTCAATTCCGTCAACTCATCTCTCTCTGATTGGGTCAGCATCGTCACATATCTTTCCATCAAACTGGCCTCACAATTGAAAATATCAACGAGTACAAATTAGTTTATTACGACACTAAGGGGATGGCTCGAAACCAGATTCGCGGTTCTGTCAAATGTCAATCCATTATTTCATGTCAACTTACATACGAACTTATTGTTGCTATCTTATTCAGACAAATCACTAAACACCACTTTCGATTTAGAGATTTGTTTTTATCGTGTTGTTTTACTTAGGATAAATATGAATTTCATTTCTCTTATGACCGTTTTATCTTCTAATTATCATTAACAACATTACTAATTGTCATAGGTTAATCACATCTGCTAACAATCAATCCACGTATCTTATGCCTGTTGCCGCCTTCCAATTTTTACTTCCCGGTGAAGAATGTAGAGCGTGCTCATAATGATGATCGATGCACCGATCAGTGCCGAAATCTGTGGGATTTCATCAAATAGAAAGTAGCCAGCGATCACCATGAAAATGATTCGGGTATACAAAAAAGGTGAGACAAATTGTGCATCACCAAACGCATAGGCCCGTACGTCCATATAGTTTCGAAGTGACGACATTACCGCAATCATGGTGAGAAGTCCCCACTCAGTCCAGTTGGGAGTCTGCCAGACAATCATGGCAGGTGGTAAGCTGCCCAGTGCCAAAATAGTGGAGAAATAAAGCACGATCGTGCCAGGTCTTTCGGTCGAAGACAATTGTTTGCCCGTAACCAAAGTCAGCGAAAACGCAACAGACGCAAAAATTGGTGCGAACCACTTGATACTTAGTGGCTCTGGTAGATAGCCAATCACCAGCATTGCACCTAAAAATCCGATTATTGATGCCATGACTCGCCGAATGCCAACTTTTTCTTTCAGCATTGGAACGCTTAGTGCGGTCACAAACAGTGGCGTTGTAAAAAAGAGCGCTGTAACAGTTGCTAGAGGTAGAATTTGGACTGAATAAAACCCCAGGTTTATGGCGACAACACCAATCACCCCTCTTACAATATGCTGTTTAAGCCGCTTGGTGCGTATACTGAAATCTGAGTGTGGCAACCAGAACGCAAGAATAAGGAGTGAACCGATGACGCCGCGTATGAATACCGCCTGCGCGGAGTGTATCGACCCGGCGAGTTCATGAATGCCGGAACTCATGATTGTTGCAACTACGGCAGACCCGACGATCCAGGTGGCTCCCCGTAGATTGTTGGCAGCACTAGCCATTTAATCAGTCACTTCAGTCCCTGACATCACAGGAGAATTTCAAAATGGAACTCGGTCTCAAAGGAAAAAACGCACTAGTGTGTGCCTCTAGTAAAGGCATTGGCAAGGGTTGTGCGCGTGCACTAGCCTCAGAAGGCGCAAACGTCTGGCTTAATGGCCGAGACCCGAATACTCTGGAAGCAACCCAGCGTGAAATTGAAGCCATCGCCAAGGGAGACGTTGCCAGCATTTGCTGCGATATCACGACCGAATCAGGCCGCGACAAGGCCTTGAGTGAAACACCTGATCTTGATATCCTCGTCAATAATGCCGGTGGGCCGCCAGTTGGCGACTTTCGGGAATGGACTCTGGATGACTGGCGTTCTGCCCTCAACAACAATATGCTCACGCCGATTGATCTGTTCCAGCGCTTAATTGACGGCATGATTGAAAGACGATTCGGACGGGTCATCAATGTAACATCATCATCTGTGAAAGCGCCAATACAACACCTTGATCTTTCCAATGGCGCTCGCTCAGGCCTGACTGGCTTTTTCGCTGGCGCATCGCGGCAGGTTGCTCCTTTCAATGTGACTGTTAATGCAATCCTGCCAGGCCGCTTTGACACCGACCGACTTCGTACCAGCATGACGCGAGCTGCCACTGAAGCTAACGAATCAATAGAAGACCTACTGGAAAAGGGCAAACAGCACATACCAGCTAGACGCTTCGGTTCACCGGACGAATTTGGTGCACTATGCGCCTTTCTTTGCAGTACTCACGCGGGTTATATTACCGGGCAGAACATATTGATCGACGGCGGTCTGGTTGCCCTTAGCCCGTGACTAAACCCAGTGGTAATTCCAGTTGCACGTTTTCTGGCAACAGACATAACTCATCATTACAAGCCTGCAGTTGAAGATTCAGCTGCAGAGCACTGTCAGGCTCGCCAGCTGTTTTGAATTCAACCGGAATCTGCACTGTCCCGCTCCAGACCGATAGCGGGTCTGTTTGAAACGACAGATAAGCTTCATCTGCTGGTGGATAAGTCGCATTTTCAAACTGCCAGTCTTCAGACACACTTGAGATCTTTGTGGCTATCAGGTTATCAGCCAATGGCTGATTGGACTGAACATGCCAGCCATCTGCAAGGGTCACTTCGACAATCGTTTGAATTCGGTTGTCGCTCCGACCTGCTACTCGAACCGAAACCCTGACACTGCCAGAACCAGCAAATTCCAGAGGGCCAATTGACCCATCCCGATGATCCTGCAAGGCTTTCAGTGTATACCCGTAACTCGTTGGAATCTGTACGATTTCTGCTGCGAATGTCTGGAATAGCTGATCCGCAAGTCGGGCGTAAATATGCTGGCCCGTACGGCGATACAGCTTGGATAGCGAACTTGCCGCAACAGAATTGCCCGATGGTAGCGATTCATCAAAGCGATCTTTGTGTCTGGCGATCAAATCCGCCGCATCGTTTTCTGTAACGGAAAAAAAGCCACCTTGCTGTCGGTCCCAGAATTTTTCCACCATGGAGTCGACTAAAGACTGACTCCGTTTGAGCCACAATTCGTCGCCAGTTTCATCATACAGGGTAAGCATGGACTGGGATAAATAAGCATAGTCTCGAAGTTTGCCGGATTCGCTTAATTTGCCGCCGCGCAAAATCCGAAATAGATGCTTTTCATTCGGGTCCCAAACCTGCATCCAGAGACGTTCTGCAGCTGTGATTGCGACATCTAGGTATCGCGATTCTTCCAAAATTGATCCAGCCTGGCCAAGCGTCGTGATCATCATGGCGTTCCAGGCCGTAATCACCTTGTCGTCAAGATAGGGTTTAGGCCTAAGTTCTCGAGACGCTCGCAGTTTTTCAACGCCTACCGATAGTTTTTCAAGATAGGAATCGACACTGATTTCAGCCGCAAGCGCACGATCTTCTGGAAATTCGGAGAGAAAAAGAATATTTTTTCCCTCAAAGTTGCCAGCTTCAGTCACACCATAGTGATTGAGAATTAATTCAGCATCGGTGCCAACCGATTCGACGATTTCATCTGCTGACCAAAGAAAAAATGTGCCTTCACCTCCCTCGCTGTCTGCATCGGTTGCTGACCAAAACAGTCCCTCTTCGCTTCGCATGTCGCGTAGCACATATTCCAGAGTCTGCTCCGCAACCCGTCTGTACAAGTTCTTTCCAGTCCTTTCATAAGCTTTAAGGTAAGCTCGGGCCAGATGCGCCTGGTTGTAGAGCATTTTTTCAAAATGCGGCACCAGCCACTCATTGTCAACCGAATAGCGATGAAACCCGCCTCCAACATGATCGCGGATGCCGCCCATTGCCATCGCAGTCAGCCTGTTTTCTGCCAATTGCAACGCAGTTTCATTGTTGTCCCGAATTGCAACATCCAACAACAGAAGCAGTTCTGATTCCAATGGGAATTTTGAGCTTGGCGGCGAAAACTCATCAAGCGCCTGGTCCTCCAAATAGAGTTCGGTAACAAAATGGTCGATTTGCAGTTTTCCAATTTCTATATCCTGATTTGATGCCGCACCAAACGACTGGACTGCCTCGGTTACCTGGTTGGCGATTCTTTCGAGCTCCGCCTTGTCATTCTTCCAAACCAAATGTACCTCATTCAGCAACACTTCGAAATCTTCAGGTGGTACATAAACCAGTCCGAGAAACGGTTTGCCCTCGGGTGTGACAAACATATGCAGAGGCCAGCCTCCATTGCCCCCCATAATTTGGACGGCAAGCAAATAAAGTTCATCGATATCCGGGTTGATTTCCCGGTCCACCTTGATAGCGATATAGTGCTCATTTAACAGCTTGGCAATCTTTAGATTGTCATAGCTTTCCTCTTCCATCACATGGCACCAATGGCAAGAAGAATAACCAATCGATACTAGCACCGGTCGATCAAGCTGTCTAGCCAACTCGAAAGCTTCTTTACCCCAGGCATGCCAGTTGACGGGGTTATGGGCGTGCTGATTCAAATAGGGGGACAATTCCAAAATCAGACGATTGGCGTAGTGGGGCGTACCATCCTTCTGAAGGTGCTTGGTTCGAATTTCGTGGTCCGCACTTCGGGATTCCCAAACCTGATCAATGGCCTGTCGAACTTCCATCGGCATATCCGGAGCGCCTGGCAGTGGTAGAAATTGAGAATTGGCTAGTGCGGAAAAAGACCACAATAACCCGAACAGAGGGACCAGGCCAGAACGTCCTGACCGTAGAAAAACAAAACGCATTGTCAGAGAGCCCGATAGCGATTAAACGCAATCATGGCATCAACTCGCCCCCAAATTACCCCTAGAATCAGTCCTGTTGTGTGTGCAATATTGGCGACATTCGGGATGAGATGGAGCCAACAGGCAATAAACCAGATCATCATCAACGGAATGACAGCTCTTGGTATCACGCCAGCATAGCCGATGGGATTGAACTTCATCTGCATCCAGATATAGCCCACGAATGCGTACACAACGCCAGACATACCACCGAATGCCGGTCCGGAATACCAATATTGCGCCAAATTGGAAACTGATGCAGCGACTGCAAAAATGAACAGGTAAACCAACCAGCCGCGCCGCTTTTCGATTGCTCCACCACAAACCCAGACCCACAGTAAATTGAAAACCAGGTGATAGATGTCGAAATGAATAAATGCGGGCGTTATTAATCGCCACAGTTCGCCTGATCGAATTTCATCCAACACCCCGAATGATGAAGCGGTGATCAGCGTCTTGGTTACAATCACGGCAGACTCACCAAAGCCACTCAATAGAGTGACAAAAATCGACATTCCAATCAAGCCAATAGTGATTTGCATGTCTTTACCTAAATCCGAATTGTCGAATTAGACTCAATCATCAATCAATTCGATTCTGTCTGAGGCCCCCAATGTCACGACCCGGCCGTCAAGAGTAGTAAATGTTCGGCCCTTGATGTCTTTTTGACGTGCCTTGTAGCTGAATGGTTCTTCCTGTTGGGCGTTAATTACGCGTATGGTGAGTATTGTGTTATCAGATTGCCACTTGAAGAAGTAGACAATTCCGGAGGACACAGCTAGGATACCCGCCACTGTATAGACCACCCATTTTGAGGGCTTGTTCGGAAAAGCAGTGTTGTGTTTCGCTTTCTGTACAGCTTGGGATACGGGTCTGAATCGAGCCTGGTAAACCAGCAAAACAACCACGATCACCGCGATCGTAAACAGGATTTTCGTTAACATGAAAGTTCAGACATTTGGATTCAGACAAAAAACCGGGCGGACTGGCTTTCTTCTATTTTATGACAATCGACTTTGTCAATCGTTCTGCAAGAGCGAAACCTGACCAGCAATCCATAGTCCTCAAACGGTAACAAAGCGTAGGATAATTACGCTAACAATTTTGATTCCATTCCATGACTTCAGAATTCGCTCCGATCAATAGCCCGCGACTTCACTCATACTGTTCAGGCAAGCACCTTCCATGCAGCGGTTAAAAATCACGATCGCGTTAATTTGTGTTGCTCACGTTCTAGGTATGGTACCGTTTGCGGTATATCCCACACAGATTCCGACCCTACAGATTGAGTGGGCAGCCACTAACACTGAAATCGGTTGGGTGGCAGGGATTTACTTTGGAGGCTACCTGCTCGGTGTTTTTCTGCTCGTGCCGCTAACAGATCGCATCGATGCCCGCAAAATTTATCTCTATTCGATGGCGTTGACCATGCTTGCGCCTTTGGGATTTGCGTTTCTTAATACGGGTGTCACCACCGCTAGCATTTGGCGTTTTGTTCAGGGAGTCGCATTAGCTGGTACCTACATGCCAGGACTAAAGTCTCTGGTCGATGCAGTGCCTAATCACCTTCAAAGTAGAACCGTCGCAGTCTACACCATGTGTTTTGGTATTGGTGTTGCTGTGTCATTTCTAACTGCCGGTTTTTTGGCGGACATGATGACTTGGCAGCACAGCTTTGCTGCTTCCTCAATCGGAGCATTGCTGGCGTTTTTCATCGCACTTTTGTTTCTACCACAGTCGTCACCACTTCGGGCCAACGAAAAGTTTACTTTGCTGCCAGACCTCAAACCGGTGTTTGAAAATCGTAAGGCAATTGGATTCAGCATTGCCTACAGCGTACACAACATGGAGTTGTTTGTATTTCGGTCATGGACGGTTACTTTTCTGGTTTTTGCGATGTCGGGTCGAGATTTGCTGGCTTTTGGTAGTAGCTGGAATCCGGCATTTATTGTCGCGTGTGCTACGTTTATCGCCCAACCGTTCAGCGTGATTGTCAATGAAATTGCGGGTCGGATAAATCGTATCAAGGTCATCATTTCGGTTATGCTGCTAGCCGCACTGACCGGAATCGCGCTTGGTTTCTCCAGCCAACTCTCAATGATTGTGATTCTGTGTCTGGTGTGTCTTTATGCGATCCTGTCGATTGCTGATTCTGCATCAATTTCATCCGCAGTCATTGCTTCAGCAGATGCTAGAGTCCGAGGCACAACCATGGCTGTACACACTCTGATTGGATTTGTTGGTGCATTCATCGGTCCCATCATTTTTGGCGTGGTACTTGACCTGACCGGCGGGGGACATAATCCAGTCGCCTGGGGTGCGGCATTTCTAACACTCGGTGTTATCGTTATGATTGGCCCACTGGCGATGCTAAAAATGTCGAACCGCGAACCGGTTTGAACTGCGCGAAAATAAATTTTGCAGAACAATGTGAGAATAACAGAACATTTAGACAAAAAACCAGTCTGTTCTACTAGCCACCTAATTTCTGGAAATCTAAGATGAACAAGAAAACCGATCTCAGACTATTGCACCCTGCTCACATTCTGTCGTTGATCCTGACTTTCGCACTGTTCTGGATTGCGATACCCACCCTTGAGGCACAGAGTTCTCCTAGATTCAAGGACTGGCCAGATACGGACTTCGAAAACAGTGTCATCGACCTGTCCGAAATTCGATCGGGCGGTCCTCCGAAAGATGGCATTCCATCAATTGATCACCCGGAATTTGTGTCAGTTGAGTCCGCAATAAAATGGTTGAATCTTAGAGAACCGGTCATTGTTTTGGATATTTTGGGTGAGGCCAAAGCTTATCCTTTACAGATCCTGATCTGGCACGAGATCGTTAATGACATGCTAAACGACCGATTCGTCGCCGTGACTTTCTGCCCACTTTGTAATGCATCCATCGTATTTGACCGAAATCTCGATGGTGAAATACTTGACTTCGGTACAACTGGAAATCTGCGCAAAAGTGATCTGGTAATGTATGACCGGCAGACTGAGTCCTGGTGGCAGCAACTAACAGGTAGTGGCATCGTTGGGCACTATGCTGGAGTTGATCTGGATTTACTGCCATCTCAAATCACGTCCTTTGAACAGTTTGCCCTAGCCTATCCTGAAGGTCAGGTACTGTCCAGGGACACAGGCTTTAGAAGAAACTATGGAGACAACCCATACCGCGGCTACGATGACATCAACAACGTTCCTTTTTTACTCAGCGATCCCGCCGACCCGCGTCTACCCGCTATGGAAAGAGTTGTCAATATATCAGTCAATGGTAAACATCGGGTTTATCCGTTTTCAGTCTTTGATGAAGAGCCGGTCATTAATGATAAGTTTAACGGTGTTTCAATTGTAATTTTCAGCATGGACGATGCGGCCTCTGCACTCGATGAACGCAGTATTGCAGACTCACGGATCATCCCTTCTGCCACCGTCTTCAGGCGTCAGTTAGATGATCTCCTGCTTGATTTTGAAAAACGGGACGACGGGAACTTTTATGACGTTCAGACTGGGTCGCAATGGAATCTTTTTGGACAGGCTGTCGCCGGGCCGCTACACGGCAAGGAACTAGTCGATGTCACCAATGGTGTGCACTTTGCATTTGCCTGGTTGGCTTTTCACCCAGAGTCGGAAATCTATAGTAGCCTTTGAAGAAACAAATCTTAGCACACCCCTTTTTTGGGAGAAGTATCGGTCACGCAACAGCTTGAAATTGTGCAACATCATCAGATTCCAGATCGACGACCTGCAGGCCCAGCCGTAAGGCGTTCTGCCTGAGTCGGTCGACTTTCTTTTGGTGTCGATCAGCTTCAGCCGCACGCATCGGCTCTTCAGTGTACTCTCGGGCATTGGTCACCATTGCGTATATGATGCGGGCCAACTGATAGGCACTTGCCTTGATGGCTCGGGGCGGGTCCATGCGCATGCACCGGCGCCGGTGTGCAGCGCCAAGCAAACTCGAATCCCTGCGAAGCGTCACCGCTGCCAGGCGAAGCGCCTGACCGGCTGCCTGACAGCCGCGGGACTTGGCCCCCGATAACCGCTTGGCACCACTGATGTTGGTCCCGGGCGCCAGTCCCAGCCACTGACCAAACTGACCCACTGTCGGGAACGCTGAAAAATCACTGCCCACCTCAGACAGCAGTGTTAACACCGTCTCAAGTCCAACGCCTGGAACCTTCGTTAAATCCACGCCAAACGCATCGTGCATGTTTTTTCTCATCGCCACCTTCCAATTCACACCACTGTGACCCGCACCAACTGAACCCTCACCGGCATCAGCTTCACCACTGTCATCCTCACCGTCTGCCTCATTCATCCTGCTGACAAGCTGTTCAATGCGCACCTCCAACTGCTCAATCTGCCTGTCGTAGTGACGATAACTGTCAAGCGCCTGCTGCAGAGAAAACAAATGCTCAGTGCGCCAGTTGCCTTCAAGCGCAGCCGCAATCGCCGCCTCATCAGCCTTGACCCGACCATCACGCATCTTCGCCAACGCCTCCCCACTGCGCTCGCCTTCAACAATCGCATGGATGATTCGCATGCCGGTTTTACCGGCAATGTTGCTTAACACCGTCCCCAGTTTCAGATTCATCTGCTCCAACGCCTTTTGCATGCGCTGCACACACTGACTTCGCTGTTCAATCGCCCGGCGACGGTCGCGCACATAACTTCGCAACTCGCATATCCTGTCAACCGGACGGTGAGAACGCTTCAGCATCCCCAAACTCATCAACTGCTGAATCCACTGACAGTCCAACACATCACTCTTGCGACGGTCAGGCCTTGCCAATCCAACCGGATTGACCAGCCACACATCAAAACCACCGGCATCAAGAACCTCAAACAAACTGATCCAATACACCCCGGTCGACTCAAGCGCAACCTGCTCAATGCCATGGCTCTTCAACCATTGAGCCATTTTGTGCAAATCCCCGGTGAAGCCGCCAAATGATCTGACATCCTGCCTGCCCTTGTCATCCGCCGGCAACGCCACATAATGGATATCTTTCGCGACATCAATACCGGCACTTCTCGGATAAACAACACTCATTAAATTCCTCGCCGTCTTTTTCATGCTACAATCCCTTTCGTTGTATTCAACACTTTGATGGCTGCGTCGGATACTCCGCTATTGAGTCTCGAACAATCTTTGAAACGGGGTCGCCTTACGGCGCCACCAGTGATAGGCAATGACTGCGGAGCGGACCAAACTATAATTCGGGACCCAGGTCACCATGGAATTAACGGCCTCACTTCCGACGCATTGCCATCAGAATACTTTCTTTCGATCGTCGTTGCCTTGATTTCACGGCAACCCTGTTTCTTCAGTGATGGTGTCCACGCCAGAAGCGGGGTTGGGGGCTATAAATTGCATCAACCAGTGATCCGAAAATTTCTAGGCAATCACAAATTCCGCTCAGTACACACAAAGAGTTCAAGCACCGTTTGACGTCAACTTCTGCGGTTCCGCGGGTGTTGAACTAAGCTTTCAGGAGAATCGACAAGCAAGCCTCACCCACAAGTCGAGCTTGCGATTCTGTCAGTTTATCCCACCTGTAATAAGTCGTACAATGTGCGTTTTTGCGTAATTCTCGCACTAAATTCACATCGTACAAAATTAGAACCGCTGTTTTGGTTGTTTCCAAACACGAAATCTGGCCGATCATTCGCCTTGCTGCACCTGTCCTACTAGCCCGCGCAGGCGCAATACTCATCATCACCGTTGATGTTGCTATGTGTGGCTATGCAGGTACCAAGGAAATTGCATTTTATGGACTTGCAAACGGGCTTCATGTATCACTGATTCTCATCGGAATTGGCTCGGTACTGCCTGTTGCAATACTGACGGCAAGTTATGAGGGGAATGGAAATTTCGCAAATTGCGGAGCGATCTGGCGTGTCGGAATGGTGCACGCGCTTGCTATCGGAATTTCGCTCGGAATTCTCATGCTGTATGGCGAGTACTTCTTCCGTCTGGTCGGTCAAAGTGAAGAGTTATCAGTCGGAGCCGGACGCGTACTGGCCATGCACGGTTTGGGGCTGGCTGGACTTCTTTGCTTCATCACAACCTCTTTGCTGCTTGAAGGTTTGCAACGGCCAATTCCTGCAATGGTTGTCACATTGGGATCTAACGTTCTGAACCTTTATCTGAACTGGGTGTTTATCTTTGGCAATCATGGTGCACCGGCAATGGGTGCAGAAGGCGCCGCACTCGCAACCAGTATTGTTCGGTGGGCTGGCTTTCTGATTCTATTGGTTTATGTGTTTTACGCTGTCGATAGAATTCGCTACGGCATTGTAGGGAAGTTGCGTCAGTTTCGAGAATTTTCAAAGAATCTTCGCCAACTTGGCTATCCAACAGCACTTGGCCATGGTATGGAATCCGCATCATTTCTGGTTCTGACACTGTTTGCCGGATATATGGGTGTGCTCGAAACCGCAGCCTGGACAATCGGAATGAACCTTATTACCATTGCGTTTATGATCGGATTGGGCTATTCGATGGCTGCCAGTGTTCGCGTGGCTAATTTTCTGGGTCAGAGCAGTCCGCAAAAAGCGGCTTTATCCGGTTGGACAGCGATGATTCTAGGTGCGATTTCTCTGAGTTTGATTGCAACGTTATTTTTTGGTGCACCTGAATTCCTATCCCGGCTTTACAGCCAGGACCCAGAGGTGTTGATCATTGCCGTTCCAATGGTCATTGCAGCAGCATTTATTTTGGTACTAGATGGCCTTCAAGCAGTCTGTGTTGGTGTGCTGAGGGGATACCAGGATATGTGGTTCATTACACGCGCCCTGATTACCGCGTTTTGGGTAGTGATGATCCCATTAGCATGGCTATTCGGAATTCACATGGGTGCTGGCCCAACCGGGCTCATGTGGTCAGTGGGTGTGGCTTGCTTAGTCGCAATCTTTATGATGGTTTATCGTTTTCGGCGCCTGATCGTAAAATCCTTAAAGGCTCACGGACTCGCCGCCACTTAGGTGATAGAACGGACTCAACCGTTTCTGCCTCCCCACATTTTCAGCCAATCCGGCACGGATTTTTTACGGTTTTCGACTTTTACGTAATTCCGTTTCTTGGGTCCGATGTAGAGCTGACGCGGGCGGCCGATTCTTTGACTCTCATCACCGGTAAACATTTCCTTCCAGTGTGCAATCCAGCCCGTTGTTCGGGCAATGGCAAACAGCACTGTGAACATCTGTGTTGGAAAACCGATTGCTCGCAATATGATGCCAGAGTAAAAATCAACATTCGGATAGAGCTTTTTCTCGATGAAATAGTCATCTTCCAAAGCAATGCGCTCCAATTCCAGAGCGATTGGCAATACTGGATCTTTTATTCCCAATTCGTTCAGCACTTCGTGACATGTTTCTTTCATGACTTTCGCACGTGGGTCAAAGTTCTTGTAAACCCGGTGCCCGAAACCCATCAAACGAAAACTGTCATCCTTATCTTTTGCCCTGGCAATGAATTTAGGGATGTTTCGTGTATGACCTATATCGCTCAACATGTTGAGCACTGCTTCGTTTGCCCCACCATGAGCCGGGCCCCACAGCGATGCAATACCTGAAGCGACACATGCAAATGGATTGGCACCTGACGAACCTGCCAGACGAACTGTCGAAGTTGAAGCATTCTGTTCATGATCGGCGTGTAGAATCAGAATTCGGTCGACTGCCTGTGCAAGAATGGGGTTGACTTCATAATCTTCTGTTGGTACTGCAAACATCATTCGTAGCAGGTTTTCCGCGTAGCTCAAATCATTCTTTGGATACATGAATGGCTGACCCAGCGAATATTTGAATGCAAAGGCACCAATGGTTGGCATTTTCGCAATCAGTCTGTGGGCCGCAATCATTCTCTGAAGTGGATCATGAATATCCGTATCTTCATGATAAAACGCAGATAAAGCCCCAACCACACCAACCATGACTGCCATTGGGTGAGCGGAACGTTTGAAGCCGCGATAGAATGACGTCAATTGCTCATGCAGCATCGTATGCATCGTGATTGAGTTTTCAAATTCGCGTTTTTCGATCGGGGCAGGCAATTCTCCGTGCAACAGCAGATAGCAGACATCCAAATATGTGGCTTTGTCCACCAGTTGTTCGATGGGATAGCCTCGATGAAGCAAGATTCCTTTTTCTCCATCGATAAAAGTGATACCTGACTGGCATGATCCCGTTGATGTAAATCCGGGATCGTACGTAAACATACCCGTCTTGGAATACATTTTTGATATATCAATAAGACTCGGGCCTTCCGTGCCGTCAAGAATCGGAAATTCGTACGACTGACCATTGCGATTGTCAGTCATGGTTACGGATTTTTTGTCAACTGCCTTCGCGGGTAGAGTGACGACATTTTTTTGTTTTTGAGCCATAGTTTCACCAATATCTGGCAATCATTCCACTTGACGCATTCGCGGACGAACTATTGTACTACGAGACTTTTCAATGAACCCACATCCCGCATTCCAGTGGTACGGAATTTATCCGGAAACTAAGAGAGAAAGTCCCTTTTAAAACCCAAGAATGAGGTAGTTCACATACATGTGAGACTTTCAGTCTGTTCTCCGAAGGACGTAGTCCGAAGGGGAACAGACTGAAAAACGCAAAAAAATCGGGTAGCATAGTGCGTATTACCGAAAACAAAACGCACAGGAGGCTACCCGATGCAAACGATTCATCTGCACCCGAAATTTTACCGCGTCAGCAAAACCGTTGCCAGACTTTCTGATGATGCCCAGCGACGCTGGCAGCAACTGAACCTGTACCAGCAGCTGCGATCGGAAGGCTGCAGCGAAACCACCGCGCTTGAAGCCATCGGCTGGTCCAGGTCCAGCTACTACCGATGGCGCAAACGCCTTGCGCAACAGGGCCCGCGCGGTCTTGAGTCGCGCAGCCGCAGACCGCGCCGGGTGCGTCGCCGGCAATGGAATGCGCAACACTTTGAATGGGTACGCGAGATTCGTCTGGCTCATCCGCTCTGGGGGCGGGCCAAAATCCGCACCATTCTGGCACGCGAGTACGGCATCAGGCTGAGCGAAAGCACCGTCGGTCGCATGCTCAGTGAATGGATCCGACGCAGACAGGTCCTGCCGGCCGCCTTCTACCAGGGTCGCACCGGACACAAAAAACCGCGCATCTTCGACCGTCACGCAAAGCGCTGGCGCCACACCGACAAAGCCCAGACACCCGGACAGATGATCCAGATCGATCACATGAGCGTGCATGTCGACGCCGGCTTTACGGTCAAGGAGTTCAAAGCCACCTGTCCGACCACCAGACTGTGCTTCATGCGCACCTATTCCAGAGCCACTGCACTTTGCGCCACGCGCTTTTTGCAATATCTCCAACAGCAGCTGCCGTTCCAGATCCAATCGATCCAGGTCGATGGCGGCAGCGAGTTCATGGCCGAGTTCGAAGCCGCCTGTCAAAAACTCAACATCCCGCTGTATGTGCTGCCGCCCAGATCGCCCAAACTGAACGGTTGTGTGGAACGCGCCAATGGCACCAGCCGCTACGAGTTTTATCCGTTTTACGGCGGCGATCTGAATGTCAGCTCGCTCAATCTGGAACTTGAACGCTACCAGCATCAGTACAACCATTACCGACCGCATCAGGCGCTCGGACAACTCACCCCCATGGAAAACTATAATCAACTTGTCAATCAATCCGCACTCGCCGCCTGATTGTCTCACATGTACTGAACCAGCACAAAGAATTGTAATATCAATCAAGTTTTGGTATTGTTACTCCTACCTAGATCATTATTGTTTGGTGGAGAAAATTATTATGAAGAGAATTAAAACTAGTTTGCTGCTTTCTGTAGCAGTTCTATTCTTGTCCCCGCCAGCAAGCGTCGCTGACGGTGATGTTGGTCTTATTGACCTTATGGGTAACTTTCAAACATTTACTCACAAGGCAGGACTTTCGATTAGAGCCGGAAATCCAGAGTTAGCTGATTTCTATATGCACGAAATTGAGGAAAATCTTGAATTGACGGGGGAAATTGAAGAATATGACGGTCATCCAGTGGGTGAACTGGCGCTTGGCATGTTAACACCTGCGGTAGAGAATGTTGGATCTCATCTCGACGAAGGTGACATGGAAGGAGCATTGGAAGCCTACAACAACATGATCAATGCCTGTAATGCCTGTCACTTGGCGACTGAACACGGCTTCATCAAGATAGTCGACCGCGGTACGGAGAACCCATTCTTGCAGGCATTTGAATAATCCATAAATTGCAGCCCTTTGAAAAATAGAATTCAAAGCAATCGCTTGAATCTCAAAAGGAACTGATTATTCAATAAGAAAACCGTTTTCGTTTGGAAGCGAAAACGGTTTTCGCCTTCTGAATCGGAATCTACACAGGCAGGTAGCTGTAATCGACATAGTAGCCAGATTAATACAAAATCTCGGTTTTTGCCGGAAACCATGTCTTGGTTTTCGATATTGTGTTTCCGAAAGGAAAGTTAAAAGTTAAGCTGCGAGGTTTTATTTTGGCGGGAGAGTTGGTTGCAGGGTTCAAGCCTTAGTCATCGACTTTACGTAATAGGCGACGATGATGACTGAACCAGTAGAATCTGACGGCAACGAACCGACTCGCATCACACAGTTGGGTGATCCAACATTTGAGCGCTTTGCCAATATTCGCCGCGTCGTTCTAGTTGGGGCGGCAGTCGACCTGATTTTAGCAATTGGAAAGATCGGCGGCGGTGTGGCAGCGCATTCCCAATCGCTGGTCGCCGACGGCGTACACTCATTATCAGACCTCGTCACGGACGTGCTGGTGCTGGTTGCGGCAAAGTTTGCGCAGGGAAAGCCTGATGCCGGGCACCCTTACGGCCACGAACGTATTGAAACAGTTGCAACCGTTGCGCTCGGTATCGTGTTGATTTTGATCGGTGTAGGAATCGCATTTGATTCCTTCTCGAGACTTTTCAACCCAGTAACACTTCAGACACCCGCGTGGTGGGCCATGGCTGTCGCGGCCGTTTCAGTTGTATTCAAAGAAGGGCTTTATCACTATACGGTTCGTGCTGCACGTAGGTACCGCTCGAAGCTTCTCGAGGCAAATGCCTGGCATGCACGCAGCGATGCGGCCAGTTCGCTCGTCGTCATCGTCGGGGTTGGAGGTACACTCCTTGGACTCGTTTATCTGGACGCAATTGCTGCGGTAGTGGTTTCCTGGATGATTGGAAGAATTGGTTATCGCCTAGCCCGCCAAGGCGTAGAGGAGTTAATCGACGCTGGGCTTGCGCCGGAGAAAGTTAAATTAATCCGCACAGCGTTGATGGAGATCGATGGGGTAAACGATGTGCACATGCTACGCACACGCCAAATGGGCCCGAAATCGCTTGTCGACGTGCACATCCTAATTGATAACCCGAAACTCAGCGTCTCGGAAGGGCACCAGATTAGTGAAACGGCACGGGCAAAACTCATACGTCAATTTGAGGATATTGAAGACGTGACAGTCCACATCGACCCTGAGGACGACGAGAAGATAGTATTGGGACGCGAACTTGGACTGCGTCGCGAAATCGAGGCAAGATTGCGAGCAGATTGGTCTGATATTCCGGAGGCACAAGAAATCCGCCGCATTACATTGCATTACCTCAATGGTAAAATTCAGGTCGAAATTGAGCTACCGCTCAAGCTTGTGATCGGACGTGAAAACCTAGAATCGGTTCAAAATCGCTTCGAACAATCGATAGAGACGAACCCCGACGTGGACGAGGTGCGAGTTCTATATAGCTGACATACCAATTAAATCGCTTTGCCAATTGTCGAGGTCGGTAATATTCTTACCAGAACTCCAGACAGGAGTTTTCGCCTGTGGGTGCGATGTGTGATGCGAGGGCGATAGATTCTAGCCACTTCATTGATCACCCCCGCTGAAAATAACGGCTAAAGTCTTAATCGACCATACACACGCTTCATAAGTTTTGCGACAGTTAACCTTGTCGAAGATCAGGTCGACAAGAGTCACATTTGCCTACTGCTTTTTCTCATTTTAAAGAGGTGAATCAAATTTTCACATGATCATTAGCGATTACGGTTTGGTTGCTTTGCATAATTTTGCACGTGAATGTGACCCAATTCAATTGAGTGAATAGAGAGTAACAAAAAATTTAAAGCTTTGAATCTCAATTTAGCGAAACATTGACCAATCGCTGAATACCGTGAACCTCCGCCAGATGCTGAAAAATGGACAGGAGTATCCGATAAGTTCAGATACTTGAGAATGGAGGGTTGAACTTGCCGATGCCGACTTCGCAATGACTGGAATCGAGGTCTCCTGAGCAACAACCCAAGATCATGACCCCCCACGGTGTGGGCTCTGCCGGTGCTACTTGCCGTGCTATGGGGTAGCATTCCACCCTGCGATGGCTTTTGCAATGTCATCCATCAAGGGCTGCAACATGCCTAATTCAGCGTCAGTATTCGAGTCATCATAAATTCCTCGGGCCAATTACCGAATGTACCGCTGTTCAGGTGACTCATCAAAGCAAGACCACGGAACAGTGAGCAAGTGAACTAACAGATCGTAATTTTGATACCGGCTAGACTTATTTTTTGAATTCAATGTTTCTTATTAGACAACATATAGATCATATAACAAGTAATTATCCTTGTTATATCAGTATTGTTTCCATTTATCAATTTATATGTTGACAATTAGGAAACTTTGTTTCATAATCATCATAGTGATCAACGTATCTCTATATGTCGAAATGGAACGATGTCAAAACCAGTCAGATTCGCAATATTTATCTACGACGAAGTAGAACCAATTGATATTGGCGCAACGTTCGGCGTGTTGTCGATGGCAAAAAGAGTATCGCCATCCATCGAGATGTTTTTGGTTGCGGAGAATGCTGGATCCGTACATTTGACCAACGGGCTGATCGTACAAGCGCATTTCGGAATTGACAATTGTCCTGAGGCGGACGTTCTTATTGTAACGGGAGGCGCAGGCTGGAAAAACCAGACTGAAAATTCAAAAGTGCTTGAGTTCTTTCGCGCTTGTGCAACCCGTATGACGATCGCGTCAGTTTGCACCGGTGGCATGTTACTGGCGGCGGCTGGGACTCTTGACGGCTTGACTGCGACCACAAAGAGTGAAGTTTTTGGAGACGAGCGTTCACCTCTTCTTGTGATGGAGAAAACTTACTCCGATATCAACGCCGTTTCCGCCAGACTGGTTGATACGGGTCAGGTTATTACCGGCGGTGGAGTCAGCTTGGCGATCGATGTCACACTGCATCTGATCGAAAAAATGTGCGATAAAGCAATTGCAGAGGAAACAGCCCGAATTATTGAATATTCAAGCGCAGCGCAAGCGAACGAACAACGCCTGCAAGCTGTGATTTGTTAGCATGAACAACGTTATCTCTCAAATCAGTGTCAAGCTCAAGCAATTCCGCATTGAGCGCAGTTTGTCTTTGACGGAATTGGCTAGCGCAACGGGATTCACAAAAGGCTATCTGTCTAAAATCGAAAACGCCGGGAAAGTTCCCCCGATCGGAACATTAGCCCGCATATCTGCCGCACTCGACGTACCGCTTTCGGATTTCTTTGCAGAAGCGGGTACCAACGGTCAGCCGGAACAGAATAAAGTTGCAGTAGTCTTGGCCAACGAACGACCATCGATTGTTCGCGGTGGAACAACATTTGGATACGATTACGAAAGCTTGATTGGCGGGTTTGCAAATGGCTGGATGACCCCTTTCGTGTTTACCTTTCCCGAAAACATTAGCGAGGATGTGTATTTTGAACACGAGGGCCAGGAATTCTTGTTCATTCTCAGTGGACGGGTGAATTTCACAGTTGGAGACCAGGAATGGGTGCTCGGAGCTGGAGATAGCATTTACTTTGATGCATCTCTACCACATCGCGGGTACGCGCTTGGCAAAGAGGCCAAAGCACTGGTGATTTCCTGTGAAGTTGATCCGGCGCTGAATCCACAGTATCAAAATGACCGTTCGACGAGCAATAGACCACCAGGAAAATTTGTATAGACAACGAAGATAACATGAAGAACTGAATAATTACGGGTCAGTTCGCTACGGAAGTTGAAGATCAATTTCGAATTGCTTCTTTAAAATCCAAAATGATCTGTTTGGACGAATTCAGCAGCATAAGTAGCACAAATCTCAACTTAAACTTTTACTCTAAAACAAGGAGGTCAACAATGGCTGAAGCAATCAAAAGGACGCCCTTTAATGAGCGACTGAAAGGGAAATTGGAACCGACTCCCAATGGGTCCGTTTATGTTAATCCGAAACAAATGGAATGGGTTCCATCACAGTTTGAAAACATTGCAATGAAAGTACTCCATCGTGACGATGAAGAGGGCTCGATGACAGTTCTCTTGAAATGGGAGCCAGGTGCAACTCTTCCGTTTCACAAGCACCCTGAGATCGAACAAAGCTACGTGATTGAAGGGTCGTTCTACGACCATGACGGAATTTGTCGCGCGGGGGAATTTGTCTACAGGCATCCGGGATCAATGCATGAAACCAAATCTGACGAGGGATGCATTCTTCTTGCAATTTATCGAAAGCCCAACATATTCTTCAACTCCGCAGGATTTCAAGCGAAAGCTTGACTCGGGCACTTATGGCATACGTTGTTACCGAAGCGTGCATACGGTGCAAGTTCGCCGAATGCATTGAGGTCTGTCCGCAAGGCGCATTTCACGAAGGCATCAATTTTGTTGTTATTGACCCTGACACGTGCGCGAACTGTGCGCTGTGTGAGATGGTATGCCCTGTTAATGCAATTTTCGCCGACTATGCTCTACCGAAAGGGCAAGAAAAATTTAGGGGAATAATCGTTAATAGTTGACAAAACCAACTTTTTGAAATATACTTTCCAACGTAGAAAAATCAGGTGGGAAGTATATTTCATGCACAAGAGCAGAAAAGACCGAAAGCGTGTCAGCCTTTACGAGTTTCTGGAACAGTTTGCGACGGAGTCCGATGCGATGGAATACATCGAATCGCTGCGCTGGAAAGACGGGCGCATCTGTCCGCGGTGCGAATCGACAAAGACCCGTCAGGCCAGTCATAAGACCATGCCCTACTGGTGCAGACCGTGCCGCAAATATTTCAGCGTCAAGACCGGAACACTCATGGAAGGCAGCAACATCACGTATCGGAAATGGCTGATGGGCATTTATCTGCTGTCGACGTCACTGAAAGGGGTTTCGAGTTACAAGCTGGCCAACGACATCGGCATGCATCAGTCGAATGCCTGGTTCATGGCCCACCGGATCAGAACGGCCTGGGCGAACAATGCATCACAGCTGTTTGGCTGTCAGGTGGAAGTGGACGAGACTTATCTGGGTGGCCGGGAGAAGAACAAACATAAGGATAAGAAGCTCAACGCTGGGCGAGGGGTGGTCGGCAAAACTGCGGTGGTTGGCATCAAGGAACGCACCAGCAGGCAGATCAAGTCATTCAGGGTGGCCGATACCAAGGCCATCACGCTGCACCAGATTGTCTGTGACAGCGTTTCAGAAGGCTCAACGGTCTATACGGATGATGCGAGCGCCTATGAAGGACTTCAGCAGCATGGCTACAGGCATGAGACAGTCAGACATTCGGTTGGTGAATATGTCAGGGGTCAGGCGCATACCAATGGCGCCGAATCGTTCTGGTCATGTCTGAAGCGCGGCTACTACGGCGTGTATCACAAAATGAGTCCCAAGCACCTGCAGAAGTATGTGGACGAGTTCAGCGCCCGGCAGAATGTTCGTGAACTGGATACCATGGTCCAGATCGACACCACCATCTGCGGACTGTTCGGCAAACGGTTGAAGTACGTCGAGCTGATCGACGGAATGGATGGCCGCATTCACTGACCGGCATTCAATCGTGTCAAAGCAGTCTCGAAAACCGGCTCCGCCAGGCGATGTTCCGCCCATGACCGACTTCGAAATTGACGATGTCGTATCCATTCTGATGGGTGTGAAGCCGAAATCCATGCAGAACCCGGACCGACAGAAATCTTCCAAAAAATCGAAAAAATCGGATTGATTTTACACTTGTCAACTATAAACGATTATTCCCAAATTTAGAGACCTGAATCTCAATTTAGCGAAACATTGGCCGATCGCTAAATACCGCGAACCTCCGCCAGATGCGGAAAAATGGACAGGAGTGTCCGATAAGTTCAGATACTTGATCATGGATGGTTGAACTTGCCGATGCCGACTTCGCTGCGACTGGAACCGAAGTCTCCTGTGCAACAACCCGAAATCATGACCCCCGCGGTGTGGGCTCTGCTGGTGCAGCTTTCCATGCTATGGGGTGGCGCGTTCTTCTTCGTCGGCGTCGCAGTGGTCGAGTTGCCGCCGCTGACATCGGCAGCCTGCTAGCTGCTGGTTTCATCGACCCTCATCATGACGGTGGTGGTCGCAATCATTGATCGGCCGTGAACTCTGGAGATGCCCAGCACTGAAGTCTGGATGGCCTGTGCGGTCTAGCCTTGTTCGGAACAGCTGTCGCCTATGTAGTGTTCTTCGAGATTCTCTCGCGTGCCGGTGCCAGCAACGCAATGCTCGTCACTTTGCTGATACCGGTGACGGCGCTGCTACTGGGTAACTTGTTCCTCGACGAACCAATCCTCATGTACGAACTCGCCGGTGTGGTAACTAATCGACTTGGGGCTGTTGTTTATTGACGGCCGGATACCTCGCAGGGCGATACGGGTTGTTTCCGAGCACCTAGCGGTCTCTGGAAATCGCTAACGTACAGACAGATTCGAAAACCTTCGGACAAAAAATGCCTCCATTAACGCGCCGACTGGGCGTTAGCAGAAAACCACTATCAGAAATTGTAAACAGCCGCGCTGGAATCTCACCCGTGATGGCGATTTGCCTTCATAAGGCATTTGGTGGTGGAGTGGAAACTTGGTATAGGTTGCAAGCAAGTCACGGTTTGGCTCATAATTCTCTTTAATCTTTTTCAACAGGGAATTTTCACCGAACATGGCTATACACCTTTATCTGCAACGAATCAATTCTTTCACCTTTCTGTTTCAATGAGTTTGAACCTGAAAGAAGAGTTCATCGATACAGCAAACCTAAGGCTTGCTGCACTGATTTCTGATAATCGTGAAGATCCACCGGTGATCGCGTTGCACGGTTGGCTCGACAACGCAGCGAGCTTTACTCCGTTAGCGAAAATCTTATCCGACATTCAACTAATAGCGATCGATTTTCCGGGACACGGCAAGTCCGAGCACCGTACTGGTGCAAATGCCTATCATTTTGTAGACTATGCTGCTGACATCATTCTGGCAGCAGATGCATTAGGACTCGAAAAGTTTACTTTACTGGGTCACTCATTAGGAGCTGGGGTGGCATCGATGATCGCTGCCACTGTACCCGAAAGGATTAAGCGTCTTGCCATGATCGAAGGGCTTATTCCGGTTACAGCGCCGCCAGAGAATATATCTGACCAACTTAGACGTCATATCACTGGCACAAGTAAATCAGCATCGGCTCCTAGAATTTATGCCACCATTGAAGAGGCTGCCGTCGCCCGAAGACAGGCAGGTGATCTATCAAATTCTGCTGCGTCACTTATCGTAACGCGTAACATAGTTGAAACACCGGAGGGCTATATCTGGCGAACGGATCGACGACTCACCATGCCATCTCCAGTCTACCTCACGGAAGACCATGTCCGCGCCTATTTGGGTAAGGTCAAGTGCGAATCCTTGCTGATCCGATCAAGCAAAGGAATATTTAAGCAGCTGCCACATTTCGCTGGACGGGAATCATTTTTGCCAACTGCAAGAATCATCGATATTGAAGGGGGCCATCACTGTCATATGGATAATCCTGAAAATGTAGCCAAACATTTGTCTCCTTTCCTCAATCGTACATAATTTTAGAATTCTGAAAACTCACGCAATCGCCTAAGCTAAATTCGCACCAAAGGTCGTTAATTTTGAATTCAACAGGAAGAGGTAAGTGAAAGCACTGTTCAAACGCATTGGCAGAGGTCGCTTCAGGAAACTTGGGATCGCCGTATTTCTTTTTTTTCTGATAAAGGGTCTACTGTGGATAATCGTTCCAGCGGCAGTCATTTGGTTTGGATTTTTTGCTGAATCGACTTAATTTTCCTTTGGTTTGGAATCACTCAATAGCGAACGATACCCCTAAGCCACCGCAGGCCGCAACTCACTTGAATTCGGATTTATGGTGTCCATATATAATTGAAATACCCAATCTACCTGAGTTTAAGTCCGAAATTGAGGTTATGGCAGCAAAAAAGAAAAAGATGTACCGTGTCGTTTTTCACAACCAGTCGAAAGTGTACGAACTGTATGCCCGGCAGGTGTTTCAAAGCGATATGTATGCATTTATCGAGATTGCGGACCTCGTCTTCGGTGAACAGTCACAACTCGTTGTCAATCCTGGAGAAGAACAACTCAAGAGTCAATTTGGTGGGGTCAGCCGAACTTTCATTCCCATTCATTCGGTGATTCGGGTTGACGAAGTTGAAAAAGAAGGTGCGGCAAAAGTACACCTGACCGACGAAAAGGGCGTTGTAACCCCTTTCCCGATTCACTATAAGCCGCCTGAAGGGGTTTCGAGCGACTGATTGAAAACTTGGCTTCAGTTGTGAAGCCAATACACGGCGTATTGATTCAGTTGAATTTTGGTGAGTCTTTTTCGTCTTTTTTTGGCGGCTCCAACTCACCCAAAGTCTGTATCGTCTGCTCAAGAAAGTAATCTTCTTTTCCGTCTTCCGGCCGACACAACTCATTCACACCGTGAGCGACTGAACGATACAACTCTCTTTGCTGTTCGTCTATCTTGCTGATGGCGGAAACCGTGTCGATAAAGTGACTACGAACATTGGCGCGATAGTCGTCATACTCTTTACGTAGTGCAGCCAATTTGGCATCACTGTTATTCTTGCGGTTTCGATAGTTGGAATAAACAAAACCGGCGATGACGCCAACTATCACACCTACAATGAGAAGAAGCAATCCGCTGCCTGATTCCAACTGTTACCTGCCAATCTAAATTTGGAAACTCATCCGAAAAAAAGGGGTTGTGTTTCCCCTCTTTATACTCAATTTCAGACATTCGCCGCGGGGTTTGAAATTCCTATAGGCTCATCATCCGCATATTTGATCATCTGAACACAGGACTCCTTCCATACCGTCCACACGCCAGTCTATGATTTTTCACCATGTTCAGCACATTCAGAATCTCGACATTGAAGGAATTCGACTGTTTAATCAGATCTTCGGTCAACTCATGCAGGCTGTATTGTTCTGCTCTATACAGCCATCACATTTGTTAGTTCGTACATAAGTTGGTTTAAGCTTTATCTCCTTACTTTCTTACAAATTCAATAGCAAAACGACTCAAATTGGCGTATCCGTTAACATAGGGAAACGAATCGGATTTTGGGCCATTCACTGAAATCAGAATCTAGCGTAAACTAGAATCAAATTGTCACAACAGAGCAGAGGCAATTAGCATACACCAATCTACCTGAGTGCGCAACTCGTAAATCGAGAAGTGTCGACAAATTTCTTTTTTAAAGTCTTTCTAATTCTCAGAACCTTTATTCGATAGATTAAGCTAATTTAGTTTCTATACTTCAAATTATTCTGAATTTCGGCAACTGTTTTCGTACCGATACTTTTGGACTAAGGTGGCAATATTTTCAGTCTGCAGACGCTTTGAATTCTGTATAAATCGCGTTCATATCCAAGGCTTTTCACCTTTGTAATCTGGAACGAGGCAACAACAGAATGAAGGCTCCAAACATACTGATTCTAATGGCTGATCAATTGGCTCCGCACTTCACGAGTACCTATGGTCACCAGGTCGTAAAAACCCCCAACATGGACCGCTTAGCGGAACGCGGCTGTCGATTCGATGCAGCATACACCCCTTATCCGCAATGCGCGCCGGCCCGATTTTCAATGCTATCGGGGCAACAATCCTGGAGCATCAGAGCATATGACAATGCTGCTGAGTTTTCTTCATCCATTCCAACCGTCTGCCATTATCTGGGACGCATGGGTTATCACACCACCCTTTCTGGAAAAATGCACTTTGTCGGACCCGACCAGTTGCACGGATTTACAGAACGGCTAACAACCGACATCTATCCGGTTGACTATGCATGGACACCGAACTGGGAGGTTGCTGATCTGCGAGATGACACTTGGTATCACAATATGGACAGCGTTCACGAGGCTGGCGTTGCCGATATGACTTTTCAACTGGAGTTTGACGACGAAACAGCATATCAAGGTATCCGAAAAATATGGGAATATGCGCGTAATCCTGGAACTCAACCATTCATGCTGGTCGCCTCATTCACCCATCCACATGACCCCTATGTTGCCAGACGCAAATGGTGGGATCTTTATTCGCAAGACAGCATTGACATGCCTCAATTTGACATAAATTCAGTTCCACAAGATCCACATAGCCAGCGTCTGCTGGTTGGTATGCAGGCAGATGTGTCACCACCTTCTGAATTGTCAATACTCAATTCCCGCCGCGCTTACTACGCAAATACTTCCTATATCGATGATTGGGTGGGACAGTTTATCGACACACTTGAACAAACGCGAATGCTGGACAATACCATTGTGATCGTTACTGCTGATCACGGCGATATGCTGGGTGAACGGGGCTTGTGGTACAAAATGTGTTTCTTTGAACAGTCGGTCCGGGTGCCGTTAATAGTGGCGGGACCTGACATTCAGCAAGCCTCGATTCCAAATGCGTGTTCGACATTAGACCTGATGCCAACTTTGTTGGAACTGGCATCAGGTGGCACTGACCGCACTGCAGATCTGGATGATTCGATTGACGGTCGCAGTTTGCACAAGCTACTGACGCGCGACGGAGCAGACGATAAGAGTTTTGCTGTCAGTGAGTATTCAGCCGAATGCGCCTCCCACCCGATGGTAATGATTCGCAGAGACCAATATAAGTACGTTCAATGCGAAATTGATCCTCCCCAGTTATTCGATTTAGAACTCGATCCGAACGAACTGAATAATCTGGCACAAAGCCCGTCACATCAGGAAATAGCCGATTCATTTCGTGATGAAGTTCTTGCCTGCTGGGATCTTGGGCAAATAAGAAGCGAAATCATGGCAAATCAGAGGGCAAGGATTCTGATTCACGCATCCATGAAAAAGAATCCGAAATTGTCTTGGGACTATCAGCCCTACCAAGATGCGTCACAGGCTTATGTCAGAACACATAAAACCTGGATAGACATGGCGACAAATTCCCGATTCCCGCGATTTAACGACAAATCATCAAACTGAATTTAACCTTGAGATTAACCACTGTCAACCCTCCTCTCAACTGGCTGCAACCAGCGGGCAACATTCAAGACGGTAACAGTGAAATCGAATTAGCTCGCGCGGCCAGTGCACAGAAATGGCACATTGAATTGTCTATTCGCTGTCAAATCGCACCCGTCAGATGATGAGGTAAACTTGGATAGATGAACTGGTTATTCCCCTAATCCTCAGTTAGAGACTGCCAGCGGCGGCTAAGGCGAGATTTTCGGCACTCTGGCGGTTCGAAGCGCCAGGATTTTCCAAACCATCAAGCCACACACCGAAATCGGTGACCATTTTACCCGGCTGAACCCACTGCGAAGCGAATCTGGCGGCTCAGCAGCAAATCCGGCGCAAGCCTGTCCCTGACAGTAGACTGACTGCCATGATCTGTAGTGTAAAGCCGTTTCAGAACGAATGAGAAGTCAGGACAGGCTGCAGCGGCGGATGGCCCAAAGCGACTGTTCCAGGACAGGAAGTTTGGCCGCACTGACTTTCAGGGTCCACTGCCGCGCATGGCGAACCACCTGTCCGGCCATCGCATACAGTCGGTGACGGAAACTGATCGCCCGCACGCCATACCACTCCTGCGGCAGTTTCATGCGCATCAGCGCAAGCAGATTGAAGGCAATCGAAGACAGAAGCAGGTACGCGACATTGGCTTTGAACTCGCCGCACGGCAGATGCGCCGCGCTGAAGTCACTGCGAATTTCCTTGAGCCGGTTTTCCGAGCTGTCCCCTCTCTGGTTGTACCACCATACAATCTCGCCGTCACTGAAGCGGTCCAGGTCCAGATCGGTCGCAATCGCCCGGTAGATGTACCTGCCGCTGACCGCACTTTGCACATCGACCTGGTGCAGGCCTTCATTTTTGAAAACCATCTTCAGCTGCTCAGTCCCGTCAGGCATCCCAGCGTCGGCCGGCAGCTTGTCCCGCACCCGTTTTTTCTGCACCACCAGACAGAAAGCCTCAGGCACATCTTCCATCACATGCAGCGTACGGGCCAGATACTCGCCTTCCAATACCGCACCGTCGGCATTCACAACCGCATTCCAATCCTCATCCTTAATGTCCAGTACCGTTTTCTTCACCGCACTGTCCATCTTCGCCCGAATCGCAAAACGGATGCCGTGTGCGCGGCAATCATTGATGATGCCCGCCTGATAGGAGGCGGCATCGGCCCGGAAGCGAGTGACACCCACCCCTTCGGGCAGCGCCGCGCGGCAGCGCCGGAAAAACTCAACATTCTCAGCCCCAGGCGGCACATTGCCCTCGCGAAGCTCAGCCGCAGCCACCTGACCGGTCTCGGCAATGTGACCGAACATCGGCATGTACCCGCGATGCTTCTTATACGTCCACTTCGCGTCTTTTTTCTTCGACCGAATCGCCGATGCGTCAATGTCCAAAGTGACGCACTTTCGATCACCCAGCGTCGCTTTCATCACCGCGCGGTTGACCTGCTCGAGAACCGAGATCATCTGTCGACTGTCGCCGACTCTGTGAAGCCATCCACCCAGCGTCGTGGCACAGGGAATCGTCCCAAAACCCAACAGCTTCATCAGCGCCGGTTCACTGCGCAGGTGGCGCACATCGTCGATGCACCCCGCACCTTCGTGGAACATCAGCATGAAGGTATTGAAAATGGCGCTGTGCCGGTAGCCTCGATTGCTGCCGGGTGTGGGCATTGACGAATCAATGAGCTGTGACAGCTCAAGGCGCTTGAGCAGTTCGGCTGGCACCACCAGACCGGCTCTGGAGGTGAAATTGTGGCAGCTTGCCGCAGTGTTGTATGGTAGAATCTTCATAAGCCTTGCGAAATCTGAGAGCCGTTTCGAATTCACCCATTGGGTGAATGCCGAATTGGGCGTTTTTTTCAATATCTCTCTGATTTTACAGGGCTTTATCATTTTCTGCAACTTTTTATTTGCGGATCAGGGTATTCTATTCACTTACCCGAAGCTTCTGAATTGTGGCAAAATTTTCCGAATCTTGGAATCTCACTGACTCCGACAACAGCACATGACAATAGGAGCTCAAAATGGCTAAGGTAATACTGATTACTGGCGGTAGCAGAGGTATAGGTGCGGCTACAGCAAAATTGGCTGCTCAAAATGGCTACAGGGTGGCAGTGAACTATGTGGCGCATAAACGCCGTGCTGAGGAGGTTGTTGATCAAGTTCGATCAGCTGGGGGCGATGCCATAACATTGCAGGCTGACGTTTCCGATGAGCAACAGGTAATGCAAATGTTTAGTCAACTTGATGAGCACTTTGGCACAATTGACGCGCTCGTCAACAACGCCGGTGTTCTTGCCCCTCTCTCCCCTGTTGTAAACATAGACTCGCAACGAATCAGAAGGATTTTTGATGTTAATGTGGTTGGGTCATTTATTTGTGCGCGAGAAGCAATTCGGCGAATGTCGACTGACCATAACGGTCAAGGTGGTTCAATTATCAACCTTACTTCAGGTGCTGCGCGTCTCGGCGCGGCAAATGACTACGTTGACTATGCTGCATCAAAAGCAGCAATCGACACCTTTACAGTTGGACTGGCGAAAGAAGTTGCAACCCAGGGCATTCGTGTTAATGCGGTTCGCGCTGGTTTCATCAAGACTGAAATGCATCAAAGCGTAGGCGGAAGAGAGAGATTTGAAAGTTTGAAACACACCATTGCGATGCAGAGAGTTGGTCTTCCAGAGGAAATTGCTGAAGCAATTTTGTGGCTGCTATCAGACAGATCGTCCTATTGCACTGGTACAATTCTGGATGTCACCGGTGGTCGATAAACTTCACTTGAGTACCTGGAAAACTCAAATGATTCATCGGTGATGTCGCAGATAAAGTTCTTCTTCATCTTGTAGCAGCTAACGTATGCTAGGTGTATGGCACGCACAACTATTGAAATCGACGACAAGGCTTGTACCGCTGTAATGCGTAGATTTCGTCTTTCCACTAAACGCGACGCGGTAAACTTTGCGCTCCGCGCGCTTGCAATTGAACCCTATAGTGTTGAAGAAGCTCGCCGCATGCGTGGCTCGGGATGGATTGGCGAACTTGATGAAATGCGTAGCAATCGTAAATTTTGATTGATGCATCACCATGGGTTGAGTTTCTGCGCGAAACAGGCTCAACTGTTTGGTTCGAAACTGAATCCCTAATTTATTGCATTCATTCTCCGTTCAGCAGAATGTCTTTGACAATCTGTTGAAATCGTGCGACATGTTTTTCCATTGAGGGTGATAACGGTCCTGGCGTAAATACACCCGCACGCAAGTTCCTAGTAACCTCGGCGCAAATCCCGAAATCTTCCTCGACGATCTGCTTACCCCAGGCAAATGCTTCGTGTTTGGCAGCCTCATCGAGTTCACCGTACCAGGCCCAGTTGATTGAACGGAGATGGTTGGAATTATTTGACTCTACACGTTCTGCTTTGAAAATTTTGTCACCCAGAACCAGCTGAAGTCCCGGAAAGTGATAAACCCATAGTCCTTTTGCACCCCTGGCTTCTCGGGCACCACCGCTCGCACCATGCGTAATGTCAAATGCAACCGACCGTCCGTCATTGACTGAAAATAGCTGCACATCTCCACCAGCCAGAGCCGTACCCAAGCGCGGGTGAATGAGATTGAGGTGGTATCCTTCGACTGTGTTGTCGCAGTAAGTTTTCCAGTTGAGTTCTCCTTCAACGGTAAACTCACCATAGTAGTCAAGGCTGGACGGACCCGGGAAATCAGCACACAGCCCCGAAACCTCACCCAACCATTCATCAAAACCCACTCCCTTATCTCGCGCAATTTTGACGAAAACAAGCCCGTTCCAGACATGCACGTCAATTTGATGCAACGAGAGTGATTTCTTTTCATCCCCCAATTCTTCACCAAATTTAGGCGTGTTTTGCAACCGACCATGGTCATCATAAAGCCAGCCGTGATAAGGACAACGAACCGAATTAATCCCGCCGCCATAACCTTTCGTAAGCAGTGTCGCGCCGCGATGCCGGCAGACATTTAAGAATGCACGCAGTTTCCCGTCCTGAGAACGAAGAACAAACACCGGCCAACCGCAGATCCGATCGCACAGATAGTCACCCGGGTTCGATACCAGATGCGATGGACCCATAAGCCACCAGCTAGGATGGAAAATCCGATCCCGTTCCCTGGCGTAAATCTCTGAGTCTACGTACCAGTCTGCTTCAAGCGTATTTACCATTTTCGATCTAGGGTAATTCTGGATAATATCTATTGAGCCAGATTTTCTGGCTTGCGAAGTCTAATAAAATTCACAATCTGTTCGGCCACTGTCGGACCAGCTTCCAACAGAATGGAGTGCTTTAATCGAGGCAAGATCACTAGTTCAGAATCTGGCAGCTGATTAGCAATCATTCGATTGAGCCGCGGATTGCATCCACCATCATTTTCACCGGTCAGTACCAAAGCAGGTGCCTTAATCTCATGCAGCCAAGGCATCATTTCCGTACCGGCATAGATTCTAAACACATTAAGAAAGCTTTCAGCATCAGTCTCAACGACCTGCTTGAGACGCGCGTCGACAATTTCCGGATGCTGCTCGATAAAATCGTCAGTAAACCAGCGATCGGTCAGAGTTTCCAGTACATTCGCAATGCCTTCTCGCTCCATCGCACGAACCACATTCCAGACCTTGATGCTATCATCTTCTGTGCGACCTGCGGCAGTTGACAGCAGTCCTAACGAAATTACTCGATCTGGGTATTCTCTGGCGTAGGCCGGACCTATCATACCGCCTAACGAGTGACCCACAAAGTGAGCTTTGTCAACGCTGCTGCGCTGGCAAACCAACTCGAGATCATTGACCAGTTCATCCAAGCCAAAGTTTGCTTCGGACATAGGCGACTGACCATGATTTCGAAGATCGTAGCAGATGACCTTGAAATGCTGACTCAATATTGGAGTCATGAAACGCCAAATGCTACGGTCCGCACCAATGCCGTGAATCAGAATCAAAGGCTCCCCCTGACCTTCAATGCTGAATTCACATTCGATGGCAATCATAAGTTTCAACCATTGCGTTGTTCGATTCAGGTTCCTTTGATTACCTCAATTGAGGTATCACCTCTTCAGCAAAACATTGTATAGACTCCAATGTTTCCTCCTGACTGACACCAAAATTAATGTTCAGCACCATGCGATCGATGCCCAGTTCAACATACGGCATCAGTCTATCGACCATCTCCCCAGGCGAACAAATCAAGAGGTTTTCGCCAAGCTCCTCGATTGACTGTTCGCGCGGCAGTGGTCGAATCATCCCGGCATCCACAATGCCTGGTCCGGTGAACACGTTATCGAAACGACGGTAGTACGCATAAGCTGTTTCAAGGTGAGACTGACGAGCGTGTTCAGTTCGCGCAACAAAACCAACCCTTGATAGTGTTAAGGTGAGATTTTCACCTACCTCCGACTGTTCCTCTTTTGCCCGCTGAAATGAATTGACCTGTCTTTCCAACAATCCCTGACCACCAGCGAGAGGAGTTGTTTGAATATGCATGCCCTCCTTCGCATAACTGTATACCCGATCTGGATTAACCACTGCGACCATCATCGGCGGTCCGCCTTTTCTCACCGGACGCGGCATAATCGTTAAGGGTTCGAATTTGTAATACTCACCATCCCAGGACACCTCTTCTTCACTTAGCAAAGCCTTCAATACTGCCAAAGCTTCGTCAAAACGTTCCTGTGTTTCAATAATAGGCACACCGAGACGCTCCATTTCAAACTTGTACGCACCGCGCCCCACACCAAGCAATAGACGCTGATCAGTAAAAATGTCTGCAGCGACGATTTCACCAGCAAACACCCGCATGTCATGCAAAGGCAAAACAACCACTGATGTGATAATTTTAATGTGCTTGGTGTGCGCAGCAATTTTGACAGCGAACTGAAGCGGTGCTGGCATCATGAGAACATTAATCAGATGATGCTCAGTCATGGAGATGGATTCAAATCCGAGCTGATCTGCCAGAATCGCCTGCTCCACCATATCTTTGTAGACTCGATCACCCCCGTATGACTTATTGGGATAGTCTGCTGACAACTGAATGCAAAAGTCCATTTCAAACAACGAGAAAACGGTCAGTTAACGAGTTGTCAACCAGATAGTCGTTTATACCCTACACAAAAGCAATGCTTTCTGATCAGGAATTAATCCGACGGAAGTGTATCGAGTAAATTTGAATGCAACAGACTAAGCTGCGGATTCGCCAACTGGTTGTCGAACCAGATCCAGCTCGTCAAATACGCTGACCAGCGCATCAATAAGATAGTCAATCATTTCATCAGTGTGCAGCGGAGTCGGAGTAATCCTCAAACGTTCAGTACCCACAGGAACAGTAGGGTGATTGATATGCTGAACAAAGATGTCGTATTTGTCAAGCAGCAGGTGACTGGCCTCTCGACATCGTTTTGCATCGTAGATCATGACGGGCACAATATGACTAGGGTTAGGCAATACTGGTAAGCCGGCTTCAGTGAGTCTGGATTTGACAACATTAACATTGCGATGCAATCGAATGCGGGCCTGAACATCCTGCTTTACGTGTCGAACACTCGCTAGTGCTCCAGCTGCTGTGGCCGGAGGCATTGCTGTGGTAAAGATAAAACCACTGCCGAAGCAGCGAATGTAGTCGATCAACAATGCACTAGCAGCAATGTATCCACCAACAACTCCAAATGCCTTCCCCAATGTCCCCTGGATAACATCAATTTGGTCTGACAACCCATCGCGCTGCGCGACTCCACCACCGGATTCGCCATATAGACCGACGGCATGAACTTCATCCAGATAAGTGAGAGCGTTATATCGGTCAGCCAAATCGCAAAACTCCTCAATGAATCCGATATCACCGTCCATTGAATAGACAGACTCGAAAGCAATCAGTTTGGGACGATTGATGTCAACACTCGCGAGCAATTCCTCCAAATGTTCCGCATCATTGTGCCGAAATATGTGTCGTTCACATTTACCAAACCGAACTCCTTCAATCATGGAGGCGTGATTCAAAGCATCGGAAAAAAGCACCATGTCCGGCAACCCGCCTAAGGTACTGAGCACGGTTGAATTAGCAACATAGCCTGAAGTGAACACCAGCGCACTTTCTTTTTCGTGCAGTTCAGCCAGTTCTTCTTCCAGCATCACCAGCGGATGACTGGTACCGGCAATATTGCGGGTGCCGCCAGCACCGGCACCAATTTCCCTGACCGTTGCGCAAATGGCATCGGCGATCACTGGGTGCTGACCCATACCTAGGTAATCATTGCTGCACCACAAGGTGATTTCTCGACCAACTGAATGGTTCATGGCGCGCGGGTAGCTTCCTGCTCGTCGCTGAAGATCCGTAAACTCGCGGTAATTTCCCGCGTCCTTGAGACGACCTATCGATTGAGAAAAAAGGGCATCGTAGTTCATTGTTTACTGGCTTGAATCTCGGTCAAGTAAGCATTCTAATTGTTTTGCGAAAAAAGAAGTACCAATTAAAACTCATCATCGCGGTCTGGGTTTGCTTAACTTCCTCAGCAAATTCAGCCGAATATCCATTTCGACATGATCAATCTGGAGAAGCAGTCTAATCCAGTTATTCTGGCAAGGTAACCTGCTATTTTCTAACAAAGCACATAAAAATGGAAATTTTAGTTCACGTTACATAGCATTCATCTTACGACATAGCTAGCTTCTACCCCCTTTGAAGAAACAAATCTTAGCACACCCCTTTTTTGGGAGAAGTATCGGTCACGCAACAGCTTGAAATTGTGCAACATCATCAGATTCCAGATCGACGACCTGCAGGCCCAGCCGTAAGGCGTTCTGCCTGAGTCGGTCGACTTTCTTTTGGTGTCGATCAGCTTCAGCCGCACGCATCGGCTCTTCAGTGTACTCTCGGGCATTGGTCACCATTGCGTATATGATGCGGGCCAACTGATAGGCACTTGCCTTGATGGCTCGGGGCGGGTCCATGCGCATGCACCGGCGCCGGTGTGCAGCGCCAAGCAAACTCGAATCCCTGCGAAGCGTCACCGCTGCCAGGCGAAGCGCCTGACCGGCTGCCTGACAGCCGCGGGACTTGGCCCCCGATAACCGCTTGGCACCACTGATGTTGGTCCCGGGCGCCAGTCCCAGCCACTGACCAAACTGACCCACTGTCGGGAACGCTGAAAAATCACTGCCCACCTCAGACAGCAGTGTTAACACCGTCTCAAGTCCAACGCCTGGAACCTTCGTTAAATCCACGCCAAACGCATCGTGCATGTTTTTTCTCATCGCCACCTTCCAATTCACACCACTGTGACCCGCACCAACTGAACCCTCACCGGCATCAGCTTCACCACTGTCATCCTCACCGTCTGCCTCATTCATCCTGCTGACAAGCTGTTCAATGCGCACCTCCAACTGCTCAATCTGCCTGTCGTAGTGACGATAACTGTCAAGCGCCTGCTGCAGAGAAAACAAATGCTCAGTGCGCCAGTTGCCTTCAAGCGCAGCCGCAATCGCCGCCTCATCAGCCTTGACCCGACCATCACGCATCTTCGCCAACGCCTCCCCACTGCGCTCGCCTTCAACAATCGCATGGATGATTCGCATGCCGGTTTTACCGGCAATGTTGCTTAACACCGTCCCCAGTTTCAGATTCATCTGCTCCAACGCCTTTTGCATGCGCTGCACACACTGACTTCGCTGTTCAATCGCCCGGCGACGGTCGCGCACATAACTTCGCAACTCGCATATCCTGTCAACCGGACGGTGAGAACGCTTCAGCATCCCCAAACTCATCAACTGCTGAATCCACTGACAGTCCAACACATCACTCTTGCGACGGTCAGGCCTTGCCAATCCAACCGGATTGACCAGCCACACATCAAAACCACCGGCATCAAGAACCTCAAACAAACTGATCCAATACACCCCGGTCGACTCAAGCGCAACCTGCTCAATGCCATGGCTCTTCAACCATTGAGCCATTTTGTGCAAATCCCCGGTGAAGCCGCCAAATGATCTGACATCCTGCCTGCCCTTGTCATCCGCCGGCAACGCCACATAATGGATATCTTTCGCGACATCAATACCGGCACTTCTCGGATAAACAACACTCATTAAATTCCTCGCCGTCTTTTTCATGCTACAATCCCTTTCGTTGTATTCAACACTTTGATGGCTGCGTCGGATACTCCGCTATTGAGTCTCGAACAATCTTTGAAACGGGGTCGCCTTACGGCGCCACCAGTGATAGGCAATGACTGCGGAGCGGACCAAACTATAATTCGGGACCCAGGTCACCATGGAATTAACGGCCTCACTTCCGACGCATTGCCATCAGAATACTTTCTTTCGATCGTCGTTGCCTTGATTTCACGGCAACCCTGTTTCTTCAGTGATGGTGTCCACGCCAGAAGCGGGGTTGGGGGCTATAAATCGCTCTTCTCAGTTCCGCCGATTCGCGTCGATAGTCAGCAAAAACCTCGTACAAACCCATCGCCAGTAACTCAGGGCCGCGAGTTGCCAAGTGACGTTTGGAGGAAAAATCTCGAAAGTTCTCGTGCATCGCTAGATCGAATGCATCACCAAAACCGAGAGTCATGCCGACAGCGGTCATAGGATGGTAATTTCCGACTGCGTCGCCTACAAGAACAAGGTTTGAATTCCCATGAGTCGTTCGCGCTCTAATTTCATTGGTTGCTGCATGAAATTTTCCGTTCTGGAGGGCTTCGACAAATCCAGACCTGAGTTGTTCAGGTAGCCGCTCGGTGTAAGCTTCTGACAACAGCCCCAAGCGATCACGCGGAATCCAGTGATCCAACGGCACATCGACGATTATCCGGACGCAATCATGTCTCAATTGGTACATGAGTATTGGACCTGGCCCACCCAGCAGAACATGACCATAACCCTTCAGTTGCAAGTCTTCCCCTTCAACGATCACTCCCACCATACGCGAGCAGGTTGCCCGACCAGTCTGCAATCCCAGTGACTTGCGAACAGTTGATGCGCGTCCGTCGGCACCGACTATTCGGTTAGCGTTGACGGTGGTATTGGTTCCGTTGAGAGCTATGGATATCTGACCAGATGTGGCTTCAAGAACCTTAACTGGAACAAAAAAGTCGATATTTGAATTATTTTGTACGCTTTGATGAAGAAGCGATACGAGTGCTGAATGTTCACATGCCAAACCACGAGACCCGTTCGCATAAGGAAGTACAATCGGTTCCGAGCCGTCTTCCGGAAATACAGCAAACCCGTTGCCGGGGACGCTTTCGATTTGCGATTCAATCTCAACGCCGACTTCGTTCAGAATTCGAAGAGCTGGCGGATGCAACCACTCACCGGCCAGTCGTTTGGAGGCCTTGGGATTCGCTTCGAATAGAGCAACATCAGCTCCTTTTTTTGCGTAAGCGAGAGCGCACACACACCCGACAGGACCGGCGCCGACGATGGCGACGTCATAGTGTCCTAAACTATTGCTCAATGGAAAACGCCGGATTTTGAGCGATGTTGGTAGCGAACCCGACAAGGCTCCTTGGGACCTGTCACCCAACTGCCATAGTTCGGGGCAGGAATGTCTCGGTCGGTAAAAAAATCAAAGCGATCAAGCAGTACAGTCCAGATCGTTTTAAGTTGCAGATAGGCAAAATGCTTCCCCATACACATGTGTTTACCGCCGCCAAATCCAATCAAGGTGTAGCGGTGTTGTTTGTCTTCGCGGTTCGGTGACGCAAATCTTTCCGGATAAAACCGGTCTGGATTGTTGAATAGGTGAGGCAAGCGGTGAGCAGCTGCCGGTGATACCATGGCGAGGGTGCCGGCGGGTACGGAATGATCACCGAATTGCACGGGTTTGAGTACTTTTCGGATCAGCAGAATCAATGGTGGGTGCAGTCGCTCGTTTTCGCGTATGGTGTACTCCATCAACGATTGTTGCTTTAAGGTGTCAATGTTTGAAGTGCTTTCATTTGCATAAACTTCTTGCATCTCGTTCCGTAATTTGTCAATGTACGACGGCGAATTTAAAAGTTCCAGACAAGTCCAGGTTGCAAGAACTGCGCTGGTGTGCTGACCTGCGAATAATACGGTCAGTAAAATTCCGGTAATCTCCTCGTCAGTTACCGCGCGACCATCTTTGTAGCGGCTTTCCATAACTTTTTGCATGAAATCATCCGGCCTAACCCCTGTACGTCGTCGCTCCATGACAATTCGTTTAAACAACTCGGATATGGATTTTCGTGCCCGATCCCGGCTTCGATGCGCCGGTGTCGGTAGATGAGGAAAGAAAAAGCCCAGGGTGTTGATTCCATTCTGCAAATCGTGATAGCTTTCTGCAAATCCAGCGTTCAACTGATTGCGAACCTCGGGACCTATGAGGCAGTGACTGGCAATATTGATCGTAAGCTGATTCATCGCCTGTGGTAAATCCAATTCCCCTTGCTGGCCCATTGCATCAGCAAACATCATTGTCTCCTCAAACATAATGTCAGAAAACTTCCGCAACGCGGATTCGCGCAATTCCGGGTATAGAAATCCTAACTGCTCAGACATCAGTTCGGGGGAGACGTCGTAGGCTACGCCACGACCAAAGATTGGTACTGTGAATTGATAGACGTCTTTAGCACTCATATGATCTCGGGGTGCCCTGAAATAACAATCATGCGCTTCGGGTCCAGCAAACAATACGAATTCACGCGTACCGAGACGAAATTGAAATAACTCTCCCTGCTCATGCCACCCACGAATCAGCATCGAAACCGGGTCCTTTAAGAATTCCGTCAGATGGCCAATCAAGGGTAATCCACCCGTCAGCATCGGAATGTCATTAGCCGGTGGTGGTGTGTGATGCGTTGAGGAAAGGGTCGTCATGGTTGTTTCCTTAATTTGTAACTGCCGCTAGTAGACAAACGGTAACATTGAATAACGGACTCGTTGTTTGTAGCGCGTCCACAGATCGCCATACTTAGCACGACAGCGTTGCTCATCACGTAGTGAGCGATGGCACAGCAGTACAGTCAGCCATGCAGGCAAGAGGTAGGGTACCCAAGACTCGAATCCTGTGGTCAGGGCAAATGAAAAGTAGACACAAATTTCACCCGTGTAGTTTAGGTGGCGTCCAATACCCCAAAAACCGGAGATCAGCAACCGACCTTCTAAGGTACGGGCGGGTTGCCCCCAAATTCTGATATCAGCGTTGCGTTTGAAGCGGTGCTTTTGCTGATTGGCGCCACGAAACAGCCAGAAACCGAATCCGAATAACAACACAATTGCTGCCGCGGCAACAGGATGCAGTACATCTGAAGGGTGCACCAGCCACCAACCCACCAAACAATAGAAAAATGGCACCAAGACATAATCTCCCCAAATCAGCATCCAGCCAAAACGCTCGCTGATCATGTCCCATGTGTGAACCATTCCCTGTTCAAACTGGAAATAGTTGAATACATACAAAAAAGTGAAGATCTGATAAAGCATCATTGCCAGCGTCAGTTCACCGTAAATTTCGTACTGCGTGACGGCGAATGAGGCGTTAATGAGTGCGAGACCAATGAGAGAGGGGCGATAGCTGAATAGCTTTATGTCCACTCCGAGCCAAGTCGGATTGGACAGCACACCAACAAAATATCCACGCCAGAAGCCAGTAGTGGTTTCCTGAATGCGGGTAGCCTGGAAAAAAAGCCAAGTGGCAAGTAAAAATGCAAATACGTTTGCAGCCACGAACAAAGCGGCAAATTGCGAATACAGAACCGAAAGCGAAAACCAACCCATTGACTGGACAAGAGCTATCACAAATGCCGTCATCAGAAACAGCGCGAGGCCGTTGAGTTTATATTCGCGCGTATTGCCCTCCATGTCAGGCCCTTTGATTCGTCGGCCAGGTACCACTACAGATCCCAAAAACAGCACCCCAACAAATACCAAAACCATACCCGCTGCTTCAAGCAAGTTCAGGCTCGTCAGCTCTGTCAACATTGAAATAAAGTTCGGTTCAGGCATTATCGATACTGTTTTCCATGGATTCACGGGCCAAGTACTCTTCCCACTTGCGAACAGTCAAATTCTGAAACTCGCGTACAACCGGATTGAATTCAATGGGAGGTGCGTCCCAGTGTGTCTCATAACCCAGTTGTTCTGCCTCGACGGCAACTTTGTCCTGAGTTAACAACGGGGCGATCATCATACGGTTTGAGATTTTCATGACTGCGCTCATTGCAAAACGGGGAATTCTTATGGGCAGTAAGGGTATTTTTAAAGATTTGAAATAAAACAGAAAAAAAACTCGTGTGGTACGTTCGTCAATTGGTAGAACAAAAAGCCAGTGTTTTATCCACTCATCGGTATTCGACCACTGGTAGGGGTATTGGAAGCAAAGCGTCATGCTGTTGGTGTCAATCTTGTCATGTTCCACAAAAAGTCCCGAAATCCGCCCGCGTCCGACCTTCGTGTCATAAGCAAGATGAACGTTATCCCCGACAGTCTCATAATGGGTAAGGACGGCATCCTGAAACGGACGATACTTGCGGTGAAGATAGGCATGCGTGAAATCGCTGACGTTGTCGATAATCATCGAGTGATGGGCTGACCAGGTGAAGGTGAGGGGTACACAGGCCCAGCGTTTTGGCCCTTCCAGCTCGGGAATATCCGGAATCTCTCGTTGTTCAGAGCGTTCAACCTTACCGGGAAACAGCCAGACTAGACCATAGCGAACCTTGACAGGATAACTCCTGATTGAAGGCTTCAGGCCTTTGTTTCCACCCGACTTCGTTAGCGGGATATCCGCCCGTCGACCGGTCTGGTCATATTCCCAGCCGTGATACGCGCAGACAAGCCGGCAACCTTGAACATTGCCTAGTGAGAGCTTGAGTTGACGATGTGCGCATCGATTTTCGAGTGCGTAAAACGATCCATCTTCGGCGCGATATAGCGCAATAGACTGTTTCCAGAAAATAACTTCGACTACAGTTCCAGGTTTGATTCGACGCACTTCTTCAACCGCGTACCAATAGTCTGGGTCCATGCCGGATGCTCGCACTTTCTGACGCAAATTTCCAGCTTGCTCAAAACTTGGTGGTGGATTATGCAGCGTACTCAAGTTGAGCCTCCTTGTGGCGTTGCCTGTAGATTCTTGTTATTCATGGTACTCGCCGTTGCGATTTTGGAGTTCTCTGTAGGAATTTTTGCATCAGGATTTGTTATTGCGTTCGGACGGTTGTAGTGAAACGCATAGGCGTCATTAATCGCCTCTCGAATACTGGTTGGCTGATAACCTAGTTCCTGCCTGGCTTTTTTGAGGCTGGCATGACGACGCAGCCTTAACAGGCGGATAGCACCAGGGGTAAAGCGCTGATTGAAATCCGGATGAAACCTACTCAAGTAAAAACTTGCCACTTCTGAGAAAACCAGCATTATGGGCGATGGTATCTGTCGAGCCGGACGGGCTATACCGGTAACCTCCTCGAACAAATCCAGAATGTCTGAGATGGTTTTGAACTCACTGCTAAAAATGTATTTCTCGCCCGAACGTCCATGCTCCATACACAACAGATGCCCTTGAACAATGTCGCGCGCAGCGACAAACTCGAATCCGCCATCAATGTAGGCACGCAATTTTCCATTGGTATAGTCGCACAGGGTTTTCCCGAGTCGCGATGGAAAAAAATCGGCTCCACCAATTACCGCACAACACGTTGCAACAATGACTTCCTGACCTTTAGCGGCCGCTCGCCAGCACTCCTGCTCGACTTGTGACTTGCTTCGTTCATAAGGCATTGTGCGTGCCATAGGATAAAACGGCATCGTCTCATTACTCGGTAAAGAGGGATTATCGAGATTGTAACCGACCGCACTGAATGAACCTGTAACCACCACTCGACCCGCTTCGGTCTCACGCGCCGCTTGCAATACGTTCCGGGTGCCGAGAACATTGGTCTCGAAAATTTCCCGACGATGGTCACGATTGCCATCGATTGTAGAAATTTTCGCTGCAACATGATAGACACCTTGACAACCTTCGATGGCGTCCCGGGTGGATTTCAAGTCTCGAATATCACCATAGCGGCACTCAACATCCAGATTTTCCAGTCCTTCGTTGTTGTCCTCGTGCCTTAGCAACACGCGAATTGGAATGCCATCATTGAGCAGCCGTCGCACGAGATTAGATCCAACATGCCCGGCTGCACCGGTTACAAAAACGGGTGCAGAGCGTGAGTTGTCAATCGAGTTCACTACTGAATCCGTTAATCAATTTTGAATTTTTATAGATTAACTTTGTTGCAACTTGTGAAAATTTGAAAGGGCCGACGGTAATAGTCGGTTGACACTCCGACCTGACTTGGATTTTGCCTAAATCTTATGAGTGTTGCGGCTCTGTATCGTCAATTTGGGTTGACGGTTAGGTAACCACACCATCGTACTCCTTACAATAACTAAACTCACCCGACTTGCAACATAATCGCAATCGTGGTTGTTCCCTCCTGGAACATATGTGGTTAATATGACGCTGAGCGTCAATAATTATTATAGGTCAAGCGGTTGTGTATGAATCACTGCGGATTTTTGAAACAAAGAAGACCAATAAAGTCGCATCAGTTGATTGTCGTCATCCAACCGATGACAAACTCAATTCAGCTATCCGGTTGATGGTTTTTTTGAGCTAGGAAATAATACATTGGGGTGAAAATACCGGACTTGCCACCCTCGACCAATTGGACTGCCACTTCATTCAGTATGGTGCTGACTTCAGCGGCACCCGATGGAAAAGCTCCAAAGCGTTCGCCGATTCTTAGAACCAGTTGGGTCAGAGCGCGTCCAGCAGGAATGCGTGGGACACTCGACAAGCTCAAATCACGACCTTGCAAAGCACGATACCAAGGAGTTTTGGGGTGCGACTCAAACGCAAGATCCCGAGCTTCAAGAACTTCAAAGCCAGCCGAGACTAGTGAATTGTAAACTTCCGAAGTGTGAACCAGGTCCGGTAGTCCGTTCCCTATCTCAATGCCCTTTTTTATGCGCAAGTGTTCTAAATTGTGCGGATCAAATTGGTCTGTCAGACACCAATCGTAGCCCGCGAAACATGCCCCAGGACGCAGGATTCGGAAAGTCTCCTTAAACGCCTCTACTTTGTTCGGTGCATGAGGCATAGATTCGATCGCGAAGGCTCCATCAAAGGAATCATTACAGACAGGTATGTGCATGTAGTCACCGTTGATGAATCGGCACAAAGATTTCACATCTCGGGTGTTAAATTTGGCGCGTTCAATCTGGTATGCATTGATGGTCAGTCCAACGAAGTTAGCTCCGGAATAGCGAGCCATCGCAGTCATTGGACCGCCAACTCCGCATCCTACATCAAGAATCCGCATTCCGGGCTTCAAATGCAGTTTATCGGAAACAAACTGCTGGTGCCTGAGCATAGACGCCTTGAAACTTTCACCTCTTCGCCGAGGGGCAAAGTGAAAAGACGAACCCCAGCCGTACTCATAAAAATCCGTTACCAGGTTGTAGAAATGATTAACGAACCTCTGATAATGTTCTTTTCTTTGCTCTGAGTCGGCCTCGTTAAGCTCAGAGTATTCGTTGACCACAGAATTGATACGCTCTGGTGCGAGATTCGCAAGGCTGCGAGAACTCGGTATTTTTTTCGTTGTCGGTGGCATGCGTATGTTCCGATTTTTACCCAACGATTTATAGGAGTAAGTGTGGCAAGATTTCAAGAATTGGAAAGGTTGATTCTCTTCGTAAATATTGAAACCATCAACAAAGAAATCAATGTACTTTGAGACTCAAGTCTCTTTCGCAATTATAAGTACGGTAGTGGCGGATATATCCATCGTTCCGATCGCTGAAAATTTGGAACTCGGATCGACAGCAAAGGTTCACCGAGTCTATTTCTGGTACGATAATGATGAACAGCGAACCTGAATCCTTCATTTAATCAAAGATATAATTGGCTAACACGTGTCAGTTCCGCCCGAACAAATTATCAAAAACTGTAACCGTGTGTTTACAACACTCCGACGCACACAGGTAACCTTCGCAAATACAGTACTCTGAGCAACAAACGGGCAATTCCTAAGTCGCATAAAATTGAAGCACAATCAGTTTCACTCTCAGCCGACACTCATACTTAGATTGAACGACATCATTTCAGTTACCTGAAGCATTCAGAATGATTAAGCGGATATTGCGTATTCTTCTACCCGTCGGCATCATTGGAATTGCCGTAGTGGGGTTCGGAATGCTTCAATCCGACCAACCCGAAGTAACTCCGGATGTGCCCCAAACCAGGCAGTGGTTAGTTGATGCACAAATCGTCAGGAAAAGTGCACTGGTTCCGACCGCAAATCTCTTCGGCCGAGTTGTCACACCAGCCAACTCTGTTCTCAGTTCGATTCTCGATGCCAAAGTGGTTGAAGTCAAAGTCCTGCCTGGCCAGTCAGTCAACACCGATGATGTGTTGGTGCGACTCGACTCACAAACCATAGAAACTCAAATCAGACAGTTCGCAGCTGATGTCGCGAGAATCAATGCGTCAATTGACCGGGAGGCAGAGCGACTGGAGACGGACAGAGAGATTCTTTTTCATGAACAACGATTGCTGGAGTTGGCAACTGAATCTTTGCAACGATTTGAAACACTGAAGAGCCGTAACGTTATCTCCCAAGCCGAATTTGATGCAGCGGAACAAGCCGAGCAGCAAGCCCGACTGGCTGTAACCGCTCGCCAGGCGGCGATCAGAGAATACAACAGCCGGGTTTCGGTTCTGGAAGCGGAGTTGGCACGGGCGCAGGCTACATTGGACAAGGCACTTATTGACTTGGAAGAAACGGTCATTCGCGCACCTTACAACGGACGAATTACCGCGGTGCATGTCGCAACCGGAAGTCGGGTTAGAAATGGTTCATTGCTTGTCGAGATGTACGACCACACTCAAACTGAGATTCGCACACTGATTCCAAATCGCTACGTTGAACAGGTTCGAAAAACGATTGATCATCAGGGAACGATTGAAGCCGTTGCTGAACTGGACGGGCGAAAGCTTGAGCTGAATCTCAACCGGCTCGGTACCGCTGTAGATCCGGGCCGCGGTGGAATTGATGCCTATTTTGAATTGGTTTCTGATTCTAACTATCCGGAATTGGGGCGTTCAGTTAGCCTACACATGTTTTTGTCACCGGTTCAAAATGCGATTGCATTACCCTATGAAGCTGTTTACGGTTCAAACAATGTATTCAAAATCACATCGAACCAGTTGCAGCGAATTGAAATTGAACGATTCGGACAAATTACAAGAGATCAAGAGACCTATATCGTTGCCGTTAGTGATCAGCTGAATGAGGGAGACTTTATTCTAACCACCCAGCTGGTCAATGCGAATGACGGCCTCACAGTCAAAATATCGAATCAAGACAAGTAGTTTGTCTCACCTCAGCACAATTCACTGATATGGAACGGAAGGGTCTTCTACTGACATTTGTGACCCATCCTGTCGCTATGAACATACTCATGGTGTTCTTTTTGGTGGTGGGTGGCTATGTCAGTTCGCGCATTAACATTCAATTCTTCCCTGATATTCCCCTTGACTTCACCCGAGTGATGGTTGCTTGGCCTGGCGCATCTGCTGAAGATGTTGAAAGATCAGTTACCAACCGCCTCGAACTTGAACTCAAGAACACTGACAACCTAAAGGACATGACTTCAATTTCCGAGTACGGAATTTCGATGATATTCATTGAGTTTGAAGCTGGAACTGACATTAGTGCATCAACTGATGAGGTCAAAAACGCAGTCGATCGGCTAATTGTCGACTTACCGGAAGATATAGAACGTCCCGTTGTAAGCGAAGTGGTGAACTATGAAGGAATTGCAAAGCTGATATTTACCGGAAGTTCAATCGAACAATTACGAATTTTGGCGAACCAGGCCAAAGACGAATTGTTTTCCAGAGGCTTTGGAAAAATTGAAATTGTTGGACTGCCGGACGAAGAGTTGTCGATCGAGGTTTCGGGCCAAACCCTGCGAGATTTGGGTTTGTCTTTGAATCAGATTGGTGATCGAATTCGTTCACAATCCCGCGACAGTTCGATTGGAGTACTGGGACGTGATGACGCAGGACGGGAACTGCGCATTGTCGATCAGCGACGTTCCGAAATTTCGTTTGAAAACGTTCCAATCATTGCCGATTCCAACGGAAGTTTTGTGGTTCTTTCGGACATCGCAAGCATCAAAAAGCAACCCAAAACTGAGCAGGTATCGCTGAGTTACAACGGCAAACCTGCTGTGATTCTGGATCTTCGGCGACAAGGCGAACGCGATTCTTTGAAGAGTGCCAAAGCACTTTACCAATGGATTGACGAATACCAACCACTCATGCCTCCCGATGTTGAAGTTGTAGTCTTTGATGATTCGACAATCGCGTTGAGGGATCGGATTGGTGTACTCGTCGACAACGGAATCGCTGGACTGATTCTGGTTTTGATTGTGCTCTATCTGTTCCTGAACACACGAATTGCAATTTGGGTGGCAGCGGGCATTCCAATCTCGCTGATGGGCGCAGTGACCGTTTTGTTCCTGCTTGGCGAAACACTGAACATGATTACATTGTTCGCATTCATCATGACAATCGGCATAATCGTCGATGATGCAATTGTGGTGGGAGAAGAGTCGCTGACCAACTACATTGCAGATCAATCACCGGTGGACGCTGTTTACCGCGCATCAAAACGAATGTTCCTACCCATTTTGGCTGCTTCAGCAACGACAATTTTCGCATTTTTACCAGTGCTTGTCGTTGATGGGATTATTGGTGTCGTTCTGAGCAGTATCGCAGTGGTTGTCATCTGTGTAGTTGCAGCATCTTTGACTGAAGCTTTTCTTATTTTGCCGGGTCATTTACGCGCCTCATATGACAAAATAAAAAGTTCCGGTCGAGCAATGAAAGGCGCGATTATTGACCGTTATTTCGCAACATTTCGCGATGTATGGTATCGAAAAACGCTTGAAGCGGCGATAAACAATCCGATCACTACCATTTCAGTTGGTGTAGCCTGCCTCATCCTGACCTTTGGGCTCTTTGTTTCCGGCCGGGTGAATTACAGTTTCTTTCCGACTCCTGAACTGAACTCCGTGTGGACTAATGTAACCTTCAATGCAGGAACGCCACGTGAGACAGTTGAAGCGTACCTTGCGACAGTTGAAGACGCGCTTTTCGAGAATGAAAGGGAGTTGGGCGGCAATCTCATTTCAAGTTCTTTTATCACGCTTGGCGCGATTTTTGAGGAAGAACCGGGTCGAATCAGCAGAAGAGGATCAAATTTAGGCTCGGTAGTGGTGGAACTTGTCCAATCGGATTTAAGAGAAGTTCGTACCAGTACTTTTATTCGCAATTGGCGGGACCGGATGGAGTATGTACCAGGAATTGAAAATGTGGTTGTGCTGACAGCAAACGCCGGGCCACCTGGACGCGATATCGAAGTCAGACTGAGCGGAGCATCGAAATTCGAGACCAAGGAAGCGGCATTAGCCTTGACACAATATCTTGAAGAAACGCCGGGTGTTTACGGAGTAACTGACAATACAAACTATGGTCGACAGCAGCAGATTTTGACCCTTACACCGCTGGGTCACGCACTGGGATTGACGATCAATGAAGTCAGTCGACAGCTTCGATCCTCGGTGGAAGGCTTGGACCTGCAGTCGTTCACAACACGTTATCAGGATATTGATGTGAGCCTGTCCTTACCAGACGAGGAAAGAAACCAACTCAGTGAATTCGAAAACATGCATATCATTCTGCCTTCTGGCGAATCTGTTCCGCTACTTGATGTTGTCGTAATTCAATCTGCCAGAGGGTTCGATCGATTGTTACATTCAAAAGGTGAGTTTCACATTGAGGTAACCGCCAGTGTTGACACTCTGATTGCAAACACCACACAGATTCTTGAACAGCTCGAAACTGCAGTCAAACCCGAATTTACCAGGACTTACGGTGTGACTTGGAAGGTCGGCGCTCGCCAAGCTGATCAGAAGCAAACAGAACAATCAATGAAGGTCGGCGCGTTGATTGCAGTTCTATTTATCTACCTCACGCTCGCGTGGATCCTGGGCTCTTACAGTTGGCCCTTGTTTGTAATGCTGGCCATCCCTTTCGGGATAGTCGGAGCTGCCTGGGGACATTTTCTGCTGGACCTGCCGATCACAATCATCACAATCCTTGGATTCATTGGGTTATCTGGAATTGTGGTTAACAACGCCATTGTTTTGGTTGTTTATTACAAAGACAATCTCGAAGGCGGCAAAGAACCCGCGCAGGCAATGATTGATGCAGGGTGCCAGCGTTTGCGACCTGTGATCCTCGCAAGCCTCACAACAATTGTGGGATTGTTGCCAATGCTGTTCGAAACGTCAACGCAAGCGCAGTTTCTGATTCCGATGGTGGCAACTCTTGTATTTGGACTGAGTTTCTCATCGTTATTGGTACTATTTTTTATTCCTGCTGTACTCACCCTATATGACGGGATCGTTATGCGGCTGCTGAAAGATAAAAAGTCAATGCCAATAACTGGAACTGAACACGCAAACTAATTCGATTCCTGTTGATGTATCAGTCAATTTTTAAACAGAAGAATTGACGAAAAACGAATACTAAGAGACAGAGATTGAATCTAAGGTCGCTCGGGCTCAAATTCGAAAAACTCTAATGCTCATTGAGGCTGGTCCTCGAAATTTTGGTGAATTTCCGATGGATGACTAGTTTTAGACGCACTCGGAAACAGGTTCTCGAAAATTACCCAATCTTAGCCTATGGATTTATTGTGTTACGGTTCAAAGCTGCGGCTCAACCGAGGGACAGGATATCTCACCTGAATTCTACTCTCAATCAGTCCAGTGCCTGTCAACCTTACCATCCTTAACACTGTAATAAAACAATTCGTGCCCGAACTGTTCTGTTAAATCTGGGCTAGGCGGAGGTTTGAAGACGAATATCCAGCTACCATTTTTCCGGTAGACTTCAATATCAGTCCACTCTACCAGGTTTACATCAGGTTCAGCAAATTCGACCCCGTCAATTTCAGAATATTGGATCAGAGCGGCCGGGACGTTGATCGGATTCTCGAAGTAGAAGAGAAAAATGTCGACGTGCTTAAAGTATTGAATTGCAAACAGCCCAAGTTTCCTGTTCAGCTCATCGAATTCTTTGAAACCGGTAATGAACTCTACCTTGCCAGAGCCACCTTCAATGATATTTTTCGCCTTGATTCCCAAGTCTGATTGCAGATCTATGATCAGCATATCAGAGCGAAAATGCGCGCGTGCAGTCATGAGAGACATCGACGGTTCAAAATCTCGAACCGCATTCAAACCGGTTTGAATTTCTGCAGAAAGTCGCTGTAACTCGTTTAAATCCAGTACAGGTTCACTTGATTCTTCCATAAGCAAGCGTTCCGCAAGTTGTTCTGCCTCAGAACGTTCGGGCAGGTTAATCGCTTGATCAGCGGAGACAACTTGAATTTCAAGTGCTGAATCATCGGCGAAATTCACACTTGTAAACGACAGTAATAAAAGCGCGAAAGTATGGCAGGCAATCCGATGGTTGATTTGAATTGCAGCTGTGGTAGCTGTAGTTAGACTTCTAACTTGATTGCGAAAATACGATGGACGGGAGAGCATTTGAACGTCAAATTCAATTTAAGAGTTTTAATGGTGGTAGGCCACAAGTTTGAATTCAATATACTGATATATTCCGTTGGTCAAATGACTATCGGTTATTGTACGAACTGCCATCAACGAGTAACCGTCCATGAATGAACAGAAAACTATCGCCTTTTTTCCAGAAGGTGCCTTCGGTCCAGCACTGAACTCTGTCGGAATTGCCCAGGCTTGTACCGAAATGGGGCACCGATGTGTATTTTTGACAGATCCGGGATTTGCTGGTGTATTTAGTGATTATGGATTTGAAGAGCGCACTGTCAGGCTGTCGGAAGAAATGCCTCCAGAAGAGATGGCCAAGTACTGGTCAAACTTCATTGATGGACACATACCAAATTTCAATCTGACGCCATACCAGCAGATCGACAATTATGTGAAGGAGTGCTGGGAAGCCATTGTCGATACAGCAATATGGGCAGAGAAGGATTTGCCCTCTGTACTGAGTGATCTCGACCCCGACTTAATCTGCATCGACAACGTCATTTTGTTTCCGGCTGCCAAACAGTTTGGTGTGCCTTGGATTCGAATCATCTCCTGTAGCGAAAACGAAATTGAAGATCCAATGATTCCACCCCACCTGTCGGGTTGTGGTGAGAATGACCAGGAATGTTTTGAGGCGTACCGTAACCACTTCAACGACGTCGTAAAGCCAGTGCACGAAGACTTTAATAATTTTCTTAAGGCCTGCGGTGAAGAGCCATACGCTATCGGGCAGTTCTTTGAAGCCTCTCCCTATATGAATCTGCTACTGTACCCAGAGCCGCTTCAATACAAGCGAAAGCATCCCTTGAACCCGGACAAGTTTCAGTATCTTGAAGGATGCGTCAGATCCGAGGAGCACTATGAGGTGCCAGAATTCAAGAAGAATAACGATGCCCCGCTAATCTATCTGAGCTTCGGTTCACTAGGGTCCGGTGACACAGATCTTCTGAAGCGTATGATTGGAGTACTGGGTGGACTCGATTATCGAGTTCTGGTTAATGTCGGGGACTATGGCGACGACTATGACTCAATACCCGACAATGTTCATATCGCCTCATGGTATCCTCAACCATCCGTGATTGAGCAATGCGATACTGTCATTCACCATGGCGGCAACAACAGTTTTACCGAATGTCTGTATTTTGGTAAACCGGCTTTGATCATGCCTTATGTTTGGGATGGCCACGACAACTCAACTCGTGTACAGGAAACTGGCCACGGTCTGAAAATGCACCGTGCCAACTGGACTGATGAGCAGTTTTCTGGAGCGATTCACACCTTGCTCAACGACAAGGCTATGCATGCCAAACTTGAGGCAACCAGCGCACATATGAAAAGAGCCAATGGACGCCAGAAAGCAGCTCAAATTATTGATCAGCTGCTGCGCACGAATTAGACGCGCTGGACAATTCCAGCGGAATCTGGTTTAGACTTTGACGTATACCTGGTCGTCAACGACTTTAACAGAGTATGTCTGCAAGTCTTCTTCCGCGGGTTCTTCAATCACTTCACCTGTAGTGACACTAAATTCAGCAAGGTGTAGTGGGCAGACAATGCGATCCTCCTCGATGTAACCGTCAGAGAGGCACGCATATTCATGGGTGCAGACGTTGCTGATGGCATAAACGTTATCGTCCATTAGTACCAATGCAATTTCTTCAGCGCCGACATCAACCGGGTAGGGAACCCGGTCTTCCAGATCTGACATCGAAGCGACGGCGTGATAGTTTTCCAAACTTTCGTCCATAACCTGTTGAAGACTCCGGAATATTGTGATTGATTTTGGTAGTTTGCTACCCGTAAACCACAGGTTGTGGTAGATTAACAAAAATCAGCATTATAGTTTGGGACTATTGCAATATTGCCAGTTATGCCTGAGCGTTTAATCTCAAATAGCCTTCTGATTCTGTTTGGTTTGGTGTCGAACGGACACAAGTCAATTCGCTGAATCTCCCCGCATTCAAATGACAAAATTCTAACGCTTAAAGCAATCATAATGAAAGTTAGCTGTTTATTCACCCACCGCTCCTACGCTACAGAATTACTGGCGTCGATGGTTGGTTGAACAAAACTAGTTTTGAACTTTCTCAAGCATCCCGCTATTGTCGTTGTCATTGAATAGAAGCATCACAAAAGATCGAGTTTCACTAGAGCGTCATTGAAATCATGATTTCCAGTATGACCGGATACGCCCGGCAAGTAAAAGAAACGGATTGGGGTGAATTGACTTGGGCCTTACGTTCGTTGAATCAACGTTCGCTTGATATCCATATCCATCTTCCTGACCAATTTCGTCCAGTCGAAGCACAATATCGCCGTAAATTGAGTGAAAGCTTCGAAAGGGGGCGGATTGATGCTTCCCTGCTGTTTAATCGAGTGACCGCCAGATCGGAGACTAATCTGTTGGACCAGTCGGTACTGACGTCATTGTTTGCCCATGCCGAGGAAGTTCAAAAGCACAGTCCAGATGCTGCCTCACTTTCAATTGCGGAAGTATTGAGGTGGCCCGGAGTCATTTGCATTGATGAAGAACCGGATGAGGCTTTTTTCGAGCTTACACTTCAGTTGTTAGATGAATCGATTGAAGAGTTGGCGATGGATCGTCGCCGCGAGGGCGACCAGGTTGAGGAAATTTTTCAAGACAAACTAAAACTGTTCAAATCCAGCTGCGATGAAGCCAGGAAATTAGTTCCAGAGGCGCAGCAAAGTCTTCGTGATCGGATTAACGAAAAGCTGGAGGATTTGGATGTTGAAGTCGACCCGGGACGATTGGAGCAGGAAATTGGATTGGCGCTGACTAAACTAGATGTGGCAGAAGAAATCGACCGTATAGATTTACATGTTGTCGAGTTTGAACGCGTGCTGGCTGAAGATTCGGTAGTTGGTAAGCGATTAGGATTTCTACTCCAGGAACTTGTTCGAGAAGTGAATACGTTAGGTTCAAAGACATTGTACTTTCCGTTGAATTCACTAACTGTCGATATGAAGGTGATTCTTGAACAGATTCGAGAACAGGTTCAGAATGTTGAATAACAAGCGCTTTTTGTTTTCAATTTGACAGGGGATGGTGTGTTGGAAACCGCTCCCGTTATTTTGATCATTGCTGCAGCTTCTGGAACTGGAAAATCCAGTTTGGCGAGAGCTTTGGTTAAATCAGAACCTTCGGTGGTACTGTCAGTTTCCCACACGACTCGAAAGATTGGACGCGGCGAAATTGATGGACGGGAGTACTTTTTCATTTCAGAGCAATCATTCAAAAAAATGGCTCAAGCAGGCCAATTTGCTGAACATGCAAAAGTCTACGACCACTACTATGGAACCTCAAAAAGGACGATCACAGACAATCTGGAATCAGGTCTTAGCGTGGTTCTCGATATTGACTGGCAAGGTGCGCAACAGGTTGCCCGTCAGTTTGAATGTGCGGTGAGAGTTTTTTTGTTGCCTCCATCCATCCGAACATTACGAACCAGGCTGGTTAAACGAAGGCGTGATCCGGAAAACGCCATTCAGTCTAGATTGCAAATGGCAATTGAGGATATGAAGCATTACACAGAATTTGATCACGTCATTTTGAATGACAATTTCGACGCTGCACTAAAGGATCTAAAGTCCCTTTTGCCGGGTCACTCTGGAATTACCCGCCCCTTGCCAAAAAGTCTGCTTGAAAATCTAGGCATTGCTGCCTGACTCCCGTTAGTATTTAACAGCCGCACTTACTGACCATTCACCAGCCACACCGGTGGTGGTGACCGGGTGCGACATTCAATGCGTACAAATCAAAGAAGTTTCCCTGTCGGAAAGGGTCGGAATAACCTAAACAAAATTTAATGTTTCTGAAATCTTGTGTCAATATTCGGCCAAGTAGAATGTTCTCATTCAAACTTCCAGTTCCTTAACCAGAGGTGAATCCATGCAAATAATGCAAATGAACAACAAGAAACTGCTAAGCAAAGTTTCGATTCTATTGACATTGACCATTGCAGTTGTTGCAATTGGTCTGGTCCTTCGAACTGAGTCAACTGTACATGCTATTGAGGGTGCAAAACCTGTCGGAGTTGAACTTGGCGACGTCGTGATCAACCAAGGTTTTGCTGAGATGATTGAAGCCGTTACACCCGCAGTGGTTTCACTGGAGGTGACGCAAAAGCTTCCGACATCTTACCAGGGTCAAAATATTCCTTTCGACCCCTTCAAAAACTTCAGAGAGGAAGGACCAGGTCAATTTCCTGAGTGGTTTTGGGAGCAATTTCCTTGGGCTCCTGAAAATTTCGGGAACAAGGAAAGGAGAAAGTCTCCACCTCAACGGAAATATTCTGGAGTCGGCGCGGGTCTCGTGTTTGACCCATCTGGTCTAATCGTTACGAATAATCATGTCATCGACAATGCTGCCGAAATTCGGGTCACGCTACACGACGGTAGAGTTCTCGATGCTGAAGTAGTCGGTGTTGATCAATTTACAGATCTTGCAGTGTTGCGAATCAATGCAGACGAGCAACTGCAATATGCAGAATTTGGAAAGACCGATAAGGTTCGAGTTGGTGATTGGGCTATCGCAATCGGTGACCCATTCGGCCTGCAAAAATCAGTTTCGTTGGGAATCGTTTCGGCGATGGGACGAAATTTTTCCTATGATTCACCAAAAGTGCCTCTAATCCAGGTTGACGCTGCTGTCAATCGCGGAAATTCCGGCGGACCCCTATTCAACGCGATGGGTCAGGTCATTGGAATTAACACGATGATCATTTCTCCGAGTGGATCATCTGCTGGTGTTGCCCTGGCAGTGCCGTCATCCATTGTTGAGGACATCGTAACGACTATTCAAACTGAGGGCCGCGTAACGAGGGGCTGGCTTGGTGTCGAGATACAGACAGTTACACCCGACATAGCTGGTGCGCTGGGACTGGATGAAGCAGACCCGTACGGTGCTTTGGTTTCACGCGTGCAAGTTGACAGTCCGGCAGAGGGAGCTGGAATTGAAGTGGGCGACATTATTGTTTCGTTCAATGGACAGCGGATTGACGACATTCAAGCACTCTCAAAGATTGTGAAGCTGACAGTTCCAGGCTCTGAAGTTCCGATTTTTGTGTTGCGAAATGGAGAACGAATTGAGCTTCAGGGTACTGTTGATTTACTGGCCATGAACGGGCAGCAAATGGAAAAGATGGCAGCGCCAGAAGAAGTGCAGGAACCGCCAATTGGTGCATCAGTGGCAACACTGACTCCCGAGCTTCGCAAAAAATATCGCATCAGACAAGGTGTCAAGGGTGTTGTGATTACAGATGTGATGGCCGACAGCCCAGCTGCTAAAGCAGGGCTGGAAGAAGGCGATGTAATTGTGTCCATCAATAATCAGTCTGTAGATTCATCTGAAAGTGCCAGTGAAGTGATTCAATCGGTAACCGAAACCGGAAAGTCAAGTGCACTGCTATTGGTTGCTGACGGCCAAGGTAGACAACAGTTTATTGTGATTGCTATTTCCTGATGACTTCCTCCTCCTAAAAAACCAGTATGGTTTTTGCATGTATCCGGGCATCTTTTTCGAGATGTCCGGATTATTTCTGTGCATAGACTCCAATCTGCTTAAATTGTTTATATTGAGAACAATGAAAAGCACGATCCAAGAAATTGAGAGGTGACGATGCGGATTCTGGTGGTTGAAGACGACGAACACACCAGGCGCTTTATTGCAAAGGGACTGAGGGAATCAGGACATATTGCAGAGGAGGCCGATAATGGCGTCGATGGATTGCACCGGGCACGGACTGAAGAGTATACCGCGCTCATTGTTGATCGCATGCTGCCTAAATTGAGTGGTCTTGAGTTGGTGCGTAATCTGCGCCAGGAAAACAATTCAACACCAATCCTGATCTTGAGTGCACTAGGGGACGTTGAGCAGCGTATCGAGGGCCTTAGATCAGGCAGCGACGATTACCTCAGAAAACCGTTTTCGTTTGCTGAACTTCTAGCCCGAATTGAATCGATCGTTCGACGTGTCAACAAGTCAGAAACTGAAACCCGACTTACAGCCGGCGAACTGAGTATGGACCTGATCAAACGGGAAGTCAGAATGAAAGGCGAGAAAATTGACTTAAGACCGATTGAATTTCGTATTCTAGAAGTCTTGATGCGTTCGAGCGGTCAGCTGGTTACTCGTACAATGCTGCTGGAAAGGGTCTGGAACTATAACTTTGATCCACAGACCAATGTGGTGGATACACACATTTCCAGGCTGAGGTCTAAAATTGATATTCCGTACAGATACCCACTCATTCACACCATTCGCGGATCCGGCTACCAGATGAATCCACCTGTTGAGGATTCTTAAAACGCAGACGGACTCAACGCGAGTCACCCAGGATTACTCCGAGTGGCGCTGTCAATTCCAAAATACTTCAAAAGTTATACCTTCGTTCTGTCGGTCATTTACGCAGCACTGTTTTGCGCGTCAATCATTGTCGTGCTTACGATAGTTTACTTTTCAGCCTTTCAATTTCTTAGGGCGCAGACTGACCAGCGAATTGATGAAGACGTTTTACGAATTATTGCCAGCACTGACTGGACAGACACCCGTACCATTGACATTCGTGACATTCAGGATTATTTGTCAAATCGCAGGCGCCTGCATCCGAAAAGCGATCCATCAGTTTATCTGCTCGTGGATCAAAATCGAAACTACATCGCAGGAAATTTGCACAAGTGGCCGTCTGATTTATCCCATGTTGATCAATCGCGACTGGAGTTTGTCGCACAGGTCTACTACGATGACGATACCAGAAAGAACCATCCAGTGCGGGCGATTGTTGTAAGGCTCGGCAATACTGGACACAATTTGCTCGTTGGCCGAGACATCATGGAGATCGAGGCACTGCGGCAAGGCTATTTGCGCTTGTTCTGGTGGAGCATTGTGGCTACAGTTTTTCTCGCAATTCTTGGCGCCTACTGGGTTTCACGAATCGTATCACGACGGCTTGAGAGAGTTAACGCACTAAGCCGTTCCGTGATGGCAGGCGACCTGTCACAGCGCGTTGCGTTCAATGCCAGCGGCGATCAATTTGATGATCTGGCCGATAACATAAACCAGATGCTCGAAAGAATTCAGACATTGGTTGAAGCAATTCGAAGTGTGTCTGACAACATAGCACATGATCTGAGAACACCACTGACAAGATTGCGAAATGACCTTGATGAGATTGCCAGAAATCTAAGCGAACGACCAGAGCCGGAGATGGAACAGGCAAAAGATTCGGTCGAAGAAGCGATCTTTGAAGCAGACTCTCTGCTTCGAACATTTGAAGCGTTGCTGCGAATTGCACGGTTGGAGAATCGACCATTTGGAGAGTCATTCAATGAAGTATCAGTCGGACAACTGGTTGAAGAATTAATTGATCTTTATGGGCCGATTGCAGATAGTCAGTCAATCTCTCTGACCGCATCGATTGAGAGTGACTCAGCCGTTCTATTTGTCGACCGGGATGCATTGGCTCAAGCGTTGGCTAATCTGGTGGACAATGCGCTTAAATACACCCCACAGCATGGATCGATCGTGGTAGAGGGGAAAAGTTCGGCGAACGGATTCGAGATTGCAATTTCTGATAATGGGCCAGGCATTCCAGCTGAGTATCATCAGGAAGTACTCAAGCGCTTTGTTCGACTGGATGACAGCAGTCGAACAACACCTGGAAACGGGCTGGGACTAAGTCTTGTTGCTGCTGTTTCCCGTATGCACAACTTGGATCTTATCCTTGAAGATGCCAAACCCGGTCTTCGAGTACGACTGATAAACTTCAAACTGGTGAAGCCTTAAACTGACGATTCTGTAAGCGTCGCTGGTTTCCATCTTCAATCATTCCAAATTTGACCGACTCATTTTAAGAATCAACGTTAAAGGACTGGAATGATCGTTTTTTCAGACAGATCCAAGCCCTTTGGCCGTACACTTTTGGACAGCCTGCCAAGTTGAACTGTTCGCTCTCAAGCCTGGTAATTTTCATCTTTATGCAGGTGGGCACGGAATGACGGTTGATCATTTTTGGCGAGTGCCTACGCGACCATACCTGATTGCAAATGTGCATCAAATCATGCGTGATTGTGCAATCGGAGTTGATTACTGAGGCAGCGTAAACAGTGTACAAGGAATAAACTTGTTTAGACTAAATTCTGTAATTCTCCCGTCGCTTACACGTCTTCCGCTGCGCTAGAAATTTTGTAGATGTATCGTTGTTGCAACAGTTAGAATTAGAGGGCACATTCTACCCGTCCACAAGTTCGACTTATAGTCGGACTTGCATTCTTGGATATCCCTTGCAATGACATCCCAACGATTGATTAGGTATCAATGTGAAAGTCTACGTACAAAAACAAATTCGCCACGACCGGGAAGGTTTTGCTTCTCTAGCGCGCCTTTACGCAGAGACTGAGCACTGCTTCCTAATTGATATTGAATTTGACATGGAATTTACGACGTGGTTGGATGCCGATATGTGCGCAGCACTTGGAGCAATGCTATACCGTTTGGGAGACAATCTGAATACGGTTGAAATCACCAATATCTCCCCGAATTTGAAACGAATGCTGTCAAAAAATCGGTTTCTTAGTCACTACGGCGGAGAAAAATTTCTTGATGTTTGGAGTACAACAATTCCGTACAACCGATTTGAAGTTGAAGATGGTCGGTATTTCGCCAACTACATTGAGCATCAATTCATCGATCGTCCTGAATTTCCACAAATGTCACCGGGGTTACTTAAACGATTTCGTGAGAGTGTTTTTGAAATCTTTAGTAATGCTGTAATTCATTCTAGAACTCAATTGGGAGTCTTCAGTTGTGGACAATATTTTCCGAAAATAGAACGACTTGCATTTAGTGTGGCTGATCTGGGAGTTGGAATGCAAGAGAACGTCAAAAACCATCTCCAAATAGATATACAACCAGAAAAGGCGATTGATTGGGCTACACGCGACAACAACACGACTAAAAAGGCAAGCATACCAGGCGGACTGGGGCTAAAACTGCTTCGCGAATTTATTGATTTGAATAATGGTTGCCTTCAAATTGTTTCTGATGCTGGTTACTGGTGTCGAAGAAATCAACAAACCACTATGGATCGGTTAGATCACCCATTTCCAGGTACGGTCGTGAATGTAGAAATTGATGTCGCAGACCAGAGTTTCTATGCCCTAAAATCTGAACTTACAACTGATGATATTTTTTGAGGTCGCAAGTATGGCAGATAGGTTAGTTATTTCTGTATTCGAGGTAGTCGGCAGTCCCCTGTGCGTCGCATCGGACGACGGTCAAAAAGTATACAACCGTCTCTCTATAGCATTAGAAAACAAACAATCAGTCGCACTCTCATTTCGCAACATATCCGCTCTAACTTCGGCATTTCTGAATGCAGCTGTTGGTCAACTATACAGTCAATTTGACGAAGAACATATCCGAAATCTTCTGAAAGTTGTCGACATGGAATCAGACGATATGGAGTTGCTTAAACGCGTAGTCGAATCAGCCAAACTATATTTTCGAGATACTCAAAGATTTGAGCAGGCAATAAAGGATGAACTGGGTTAGGGCACTATGACGGATAGTGTTTATTCGATTACCGACTATAACTTCTTACCAGACGACGAATTGTTCTTAGATACAAATATTTGGCTAAAAATCTTTTGCCCGCAAACCGCAAATGAGCCTAGAGTAGGGGTATATTCGTCAGCATTCCGTCGAATATTGGAAACCAATTGTCACATTTACATTGATGTTCTTGTTGTTTCGGAATTCATAAACACATATTCAAGAATTCTCTGGCGCCATAGTCAATCCGGGCTTAGTTTCAAAGCATTTCGCAACAGTCAACAATTTGTACCTATCGCTCAGGATATAGCGTCCAACATAACACGCATACTGAAGCATTGCTCACGCCTTGACCACAAATTTGACACCTTGAATATTAGAGACTTATTTGATGAGTATTCCAAAGGTAGCGTTGATTTCAATGATCAAGTTATTGGACGTCTGTGTAAGAGCAGGAACCTAAAGCTAATCACTGATGATCAAGACTTCACGGTAGACGGAGTTTCAATTTTGACCGCGAATAACAATTTATTACGCTAGTTTCATAGCTACTCAATATACTCACCAGTCTCCGAGTTTTAATTGGAATCTGAATTCAATTTGATCTTGGAACATAGGGAGAGTGGAAACGGGTTGAGACTCAGTCTTGTTGCAGCTGTTTCCCGTATGCACAACTTGGATCTTATCCTTGAAGATGCCAAACCCGGTCTTCGAGTACGACTGATAAACTTCAAACTGGTGAAGCCTTAAACTGAAGGTACTGTAAACCTCGCAGGTTTCCAACTTCAAGCTTTCCAATGTTGACCGACTTATTGCAAGAATCAACATTTAAGGACTGGAATGATCGGTTTTCTCAGGCAGATCCAAGTCCTTTGGCCGTACACTATTGGACAGCCTGCCAAGTTGAGCTGCTCGCTCTCAAGCCTGGTAATGTTCATCTTTATGCAGATGGGCACGGAATGACAGTCGATCATTTTTTGGCGAGTGCCTACGCCACCGCCTCCAAGTTGACAGATTCAAAGTTGAGTTTGGGTGAACGGGCGCTACAGTCTGTTATTGCGACTCGCGATGCTGTAAGCATGAACACCAATCTCGGCATGATTCTGTTGTGCGCACCGCTTGCCATTGCGGCAGAAAAGGCCTCTATAAGCACGCTACAGCAGACTGTCGACGATGTCATTAGAGAATCTGACGTACAGGAGGCCGAATTGATCTTTCAAGCAATTAGAATGGCAGCGCCATCCGGACTTTCGACCGCAAAGGTAAACGATGTATGGGAACGCGCTCGACAAGGCATCTATGCCATTATGAAGTCAGCAGAAGCGAATGACATGATTGCCAGGCAGTATGTGACAGGATTTGCCGATGTATTCGAAGTCGGTTTGAATGAAGTGGATGAAGGTGTCGCGCAGAACCTCAATCAAAGAGATCTAGCGCTGAGAATTTATCTTGGATTTTTATCGCGTTTTCCGGATACACATATCGTACGGCAGTACGGAAGCGCTGTTGCTGAAAATATTCGGTCCGAAGCGAACTCGCTTTATGCTGAATTTTGCAAATTGAATTCGACACAGTTGATGTACGATAGACTGATGGACTACGATGAAAATTGGAAGTCACGCGAGGTGAATCCGGGAACCTCTGCTGATTTAACCGTTGCAACTCTATTTGCCTACCAAATCAAAAATGCAGTAAATTAGAATTGCAGTTTGCTATTCTAAGTTTCGCAGTTCATTTCGACTGCTGATTGCGAATCGGCAAGCAAAATTTAATGTTCACTATATGGAGAAGACGAAATGGCGATTGATAATGTACGAGTAGGCGAATCACTTGTTGGTGACGGCAACGAGGTTGCTCACATTGACTTGATTATGGGTCCGCGGGGCTCTGCAGTAGAAGCTGCATTTTGTAACACCTTGTGCAATAACAAGGATGGCTTTACCAGCCTGTTGGCGGTTGCTTCACCGAATGTACCTGCAAAGCCGAACACGGTTATGTTCAACAAGGTTACGATGAAAGGCGCCAAGCAGGCGGTGCAGATGTTTGGTCCCGCCCAGCGTGCGGTTTCCATGGCTGTCATTGACAGTGTTGAAGATGGTACCATTCCGGCTGATGAAGCAGATGATCTGTTTATTTGCGTTGGCGTATTCATCCACTGGGAAGCGGAAGATGACACCAAGATCCAGGACTACAATTACGAAGCAACGCGCGAAGCCATCAGACGCGCTGTGACGGGTCATCCCACTGCACAGGAAGTGATTGAACAGAAGGGTGCTTCCCATCCTTTTGCAGCACATGACTGATTAGGTTAGAGCAACAGGTGCCAGGCTTCAATAACCTGGCACCTGTTGATGTCTGACGAAGAGTTGCACCAACAACTCTTCATTGAAGTGACTGATCATACTTGTCGAACAGATAATCTGTTGTGACAAACGACTTAATGGGAGGCATTCAATGTCTGACGAAAAAACCGATCGACGCCAGGACGAGACATTTGACCAGGCAACGATTGAGAGAAGACTGGCAGAAGAACTGCCACACTGGTACTACGAAAACGGTTGGATTCGCCGCAAGTACCGCACAATGGGCTGGAAGGGGACATTGATGGTGATCAACGCGGTTGGGCATCTCGCTGAAGCGGCGTGGCATCATCCCGATATTACCGCCTCATATGCCTTTGTCATTGTGAAGTTGACGAATCACGCAGCTAAAGGTGTTACTGAAAAAGACTTTGAACTTGCAAAAAAAATAGAAGAAATGGTCCATTGGCAGCCAGGTCTTGATGATGGTTCACTGGAAGGAACGCCGACGGACCAAAGATTCCGGTACATTCGCTACGATGCGTAACTGAATTCAGACTGAATAAGTTCGCCGATTGATGAAGAAGCGTACTGACGTCTTACTCAGTTTAGGATCAAATTTTGGTGATCGAAAAGCCCATCTAAACACTGGACTGGAACGCCTGAAGCGTACCGGTTGCCTGATTCGACAGATTTCTCCAATCGTTGAATCACCAGCACAACTACCAGCCCAGTCACCCTCTGAGTGGAATCGACCATTTTTAAATCTGGTCGCAATTGGTGAGACTCACAAGGACTTTGATGTATTCCAGCGCGATGCCAAGGCAATCCAAACGGCGTACAGTAAGCAGAGTATAAGCAAGTGGAGTCCGCGCGAACTCGACATCGATATCGTTCATTGGGGGAAAAAAGCGCCTCCAAATCAACAGCACACAGAGGGCATTCTGCCAGTCTTCACACGACCTTATGTGCTGAATCCACTTCTACACATCGCACCCGGCTGGCCGGTTACAGATCAGGGTGATCTAACCGCGTTAGAATTAAGCGTTCGTTCAACTATTGAACTTCACATTCCTATTTGGATGGGCATTCTCAATGTTACTCCTGATTCATTTTCTGACGGTGGTCGATACAAGACTCCCGAAGATGTCAGAGCACAGGCAGATCACATGATCAAGAATGGAGTGAACATTATCGATATTGGAGCGGAGTCTACTCGACCCAACGCCACGGCTTTAAGCGATGATGGAGAATGGGAGAGGCTGCTTCCGGCTATTGAACAGGTAATAGCAAGTTGTGCAAACACTTTACTTGCGCCAGAAATCAGTGTGGATACCTATCGTCCAGTAACCGCTGAAAAAGCCCTGAATCAAGGTGTTGATATCATCAATGACGTTAGTGGTCTGCGCGACGATCATATGCTTGCACTCGCCAGGGAGAGCGGTAAGACCTTTATCGCGATGCACAGTATTACTGTACCTGTAGACCCGAAAATCAGTATTGGTGCTCGGGAGGACGCCTGTCGAGTCTTTGAGACATGGGTAGATGAAAGCCGCCGCCTGTGGGAAAAAAAGGGACTCGATCTTGACAAAATTGTGATTGACCCCGGAATCGGATTTGGTAAGAGTAGCCTTCAGGCTTTGGATCTAATGCGATCGGTTAAGCGTCTACGAAAATTTGGGCATCGAGTACTCATCGGTCACTCAAGAAAACGCTTTCTGAAGGCATTCTCGAATCTGGAAAGTTCAGAACTTGATTTGGAAACGATTGGCGCTTCACTCAATCTTTGTGCTCAGTCTGTTGACATTTTGCGTGTTCACGATGTAGAGGCTCATACCCGGGCTTATTTGAGTTGGGCACATCTACTCGACAATACGGAGGAGGACAACCTCAAATCTGAAGGTTAATTCAATGTTACGGGGCGACTTCGAAATTCATCAATTGCGTCAGTCAGCCACTGCCAGGCTTCAAGTTCCCGCGGCCCCGCAGTTTTGTCAATCGCAATTTGAAGATACGCCATTTCAGCTTTGATCTTTTCTTCCGGCAGCATGTGCAAACGACTCACGAGGATTGCTGCCTCAACCACAGCAGCTTGCGCGCGGTTAAAGCCTGGAAAGGGCTTGGTGGACGAGCGGTGTACCTGGGATAGATAAACCTTCGGTCTAAGGTCATCATCGACCACCTTCATTACTTCGAGTTCCTGGTGATTGATGGCAGCTTCCAGCACCCGGCCCTTTGTGTGGGTGGCGGGTCGAGTTGGCCAATCTGTTCGTCCAGTAATGCATCCGGCATAGACTCTAACGTCATCGGTGATGTTGACAACTGCTGCACCCGTCGCTTGGAGATTGAACAGTGTCTGGGATGGTTTAAATGGTGCGATCACTACAAAGTCATCAATATACCGAATGCCCATCGGGGCGACATGCACAACGTCCTGTTCGTCGACAGTTGAAACAATGACTTCAAATATCACGGTCAGTTTTCGCGTTGATTCTTTGATTTCAGCGTACTACCAGCCTCCTTATACTGGTCAGTCGGCTGTTCTTCAGTGTGCAGGCAACCCCACTTGAGTTGCTGGTCTTGAACATAGCGCTTTCCAAGTTGCCAGGCAATCTGCGCTTTGGTCAGCTCTGCGCCGAGATAGAAAGCGTGCCCCACATCTTCTTCCACGTCGATATTTGGGTAAAGTTCGTAGGGGTCAGTCGCTTCGAACAGCCCGTCGCGGTTGAAAATATGGATGCCTTCATCACTGACTTGAATTCTGAAACTGGGATCCTTTATTAGAGTGGAGAATTCCCGAATTTCATCAGCTGTGGAGGGGTAGGGCTTTTTGTCGTGCAGCGCCAGCAGACCATCGCTGTAATTTCGAGGCAAGCTGGAATCAGACTTGGCAGCGTGCATCACGCGTCTCGCGCGATCCGTCTCTTTGATTACAGTCCGAGCATGTTGACTGACCTGAGTTGTCAGCACGGCGCTGACATCAAGTTCTGAAACAATACCCATCATGATTGCGGTGATGCCAAGGGTGTCTGCATCAGTGAGCTCAGTGATGTTGCCAGTACCCATCATGATTTGTACATCAGGGTATCGATGTCGAAGCTCAAAATAGTTTGTTACTGACTCAGTAAATCCAAAGTGTATCGGATTCAAGATTGCATCGGCAAGAAACGGTCGTTCCAATCGTTGCATGGCATCGATTGCCCGATAAAGTGACTTCTGACCCTTGTCAGCGGCTGGAATCAGTATCGGGGTGCTTGCAACTTCATTTGCAATCCAAAGTGTATCTTCGGAAAGGCTGAGTAAAAAATCAGCACCTGCCTTGCCCCCGCGAAGCAGGTCACTGATTTCGAGTGAGTCGATGCTGGATTTAAATCCAGATTCGTGCAGTGCCTGAACCGCCTCTTCCAGATGTGGAAAATTCTGGCCCGGCAGACAACCTAAATCGATGACATCCGCGCCTAAACTACGATAGTCTTCCGCAAGCGAAATAATGCTGTCCGTGGTTCGAATCGGTGCGTCAACAATCTCAGCGAAGATTTGCACCGTGTATTCATTGAGTTCGGCGAAGTGAGCGGGCGAACCGAAATACTCCGGTAAATCCTTCAGATCGTTGGGACCTCGTATCACCTTGATTCCAAAATGATCACCGAGTTCATTGACATCTCCGACACAAAGCCCCGGTAGCATGATCTGGTCAAAACCTGCGGAAATTTTCAAGCGTCGCTTGACCATCGCAGTTGTAGCAAGCGCCGCGACACTCACTCCGATTTGATGAATGTCATAGGAGAAGTCTTTCGGTTCAATTCGATCCAGAGTTCGCTGCAGGCTTGTTTCAGCCAGCCGACCCGTTATGAACAAGATTCGTTCAGACATTTGATACGGTCAAGCACGGCGCTTTTGAGCTCATCCATGTTTGTAGTCAGTGTGGTGGATTCGAATTCGCCGATCTTTCTCGAACATTCAAGATCGATCTCACGCGGATAGACAGTGACCATCTGTCCCGGTGCGGGGGTTATCACGACCGGTTTGGTATCGCATGCGTAAACGATGATGGGTATTTTGCACTTGCCAGCCTGGGCAAAAACATTAGTAACCAGTGTATCTGAAATTCCTGCAACGCATTTTGCGACTGTGTTTGATGTCGCTGGGGCAACCACTAGAGTGTGGTAGTTATTTTCGTAAAACTGTCCCACAGGAACAGCACTGGCAGTGGAATCACGAAACATTCGAATTTTGGCGCGGCGCAGTCGTTCAGTGTACTTGTACATGACCAGTACTTCTTCGACCGCTCGGCTAAGAAAAACATCCACGTCCTCTAAACCCATCAGAAACTCCAAGCACTCTTCGAGGTCGTGACCGGATCCGGTCAGAGCCCAGGCGAATCTTATTTTCTTGGGTTTGCGAGGCATCACTTAGATTGGAGGGTACGAAAGTGCCTGCAGCCTTAGTTCGCTCTCCACCGTAGTTCGTTGCTGACTACTCGAATTTTCTCCCGTGCAATCGAGACCGTGTAAAAATCACTTGAGTTTTGTTCAGCATACTTCAATTGACTCAAAGCGATTTTTAAATCGCCAATTTTGAAATGATAGTCCGCATCAGCAAGGTAGGCTTCCCCTACCGAGCCTGACTCGGCCGCGGTTTTAGCATGGAGCTTTAGAAGTTGAATGTGTTCAACATTTGTCAGAAGATGTTTTCTGAGATATCGGTTGGCTTGCTCCACCTGACCGGATTCAAGCATTGCCTTTGTATATATTTCAATGACTGCTGGATGGGGATGTTCCTGTGTCGCCAATGGTTCCAGCATCGAAATGGTCATGTGAGGGTTGTCATTCAATGACATTTCTGCCTGCGCTAGCAAAATCCACAAATTTTCAGGTTGAAGCAAAGCCAGATCAGCTAACTCCTTCCGAGCCTTTGCCAAGTTGCCGTCCTTGGCAAGTGAAAGTGCGTAACCATAGCGATTGGCTGCCTGCTCGTCTTCGGTTCCATTCGTCAAGTTTTTTTCAAAGTGCAGATAAGTCTTAGCGGACTGCCAGTTGAATAAAACTCGGTTTCGAGCTTTAAAGTACAGAAAGTCAGATGTCAGTTCTGGAAACGGTCGATTGGAGTATTGTCGAAGTCTTGCGCTAATTGCGGCGATTCGCTGCGGTGTTACGGGGTGAGTGTTGTGAATATTCGATTCAATCACACCTCGCTGTCGCTTTTCACGCTCAAGTGCCTCCATAAAGTCTTTGGCATAATTTGGATCGTAGCCAGAGTTTGCCATCATTCGAACTGCAACATTGTCTGCTTCGCGCTCGTAGGCGAGTGTATGCGCAATAATGGAATCAATTCGAGCAGCTTGTGCACCAATAATTGTCGCGATTCCGGCATCGCCACCGATCAGTATACCTGCCAGCACTGCGAGAATTGAGGGTGCCTGTGTTGATTCATATGCCCCCAGCAGACGTTCAAGATGGTCTTGCTTGAAGTGTGCAAGTTCGTGAGCCATGACCGAAACCAACTCCCCCTCGTTACTTGCCAATTCAATTAACCCGGAGTTCAAGAAAAAGGTTGAACCCGGTCCAGCAAACGCATTGACTTCGGGATCCTTTACCACGTAATAATGAAGAAGGTCAATGTCAATTTCTCCGCCTTCGACCAGCTTTTTCGCGATATCTATAACGAAAGCATTAATCTGTAGATCATCAGAAAGCTGCTTTGTGTCGCGAACAATGCTAAGGAACTGCCTGGCTTGACGCTGTAGACTTTCAGCGGCGACTGTATTTGCTGCGTATGCAGAAGAATCCAACTCAATGCCCGGCAACAAAAAGGCAAACGTCAGCAAGAGGCTCAGAATTTTGATTTTTTTCATTCGGTTTATCATTCTAGTTCTTTAATCACAAAGTTTGATCGTCGAGTCAGAGAGTATATGAGTGGATATGTTCTGGTAGCGTTTCGAATTTTAACAGCAAGCCAAATTCTACCTGTTACAGATGAGAGACTGCGCTAACAGAATTCTCGTTGTGTGCAGTCTGTTTGAAACCGACTGGCTTCGTCAAAAATGATTTAGGAATCGTATGTCAGGTTTGGTCTTTTTGGAGGGTCTACCCACCATTTGTTAAGACTAAGATTAGCGGATTACTCAATTGTTCTATAGTTGACTCAGAAACTTAAAAGTGTCGTCTGACGCCCTCTTTGACTTCGCAATCGACAATGGCGTGTGGCCATCACTATTTCTTGCTCTGATATCTGCACCTTGTTCAACCAGGAAATTGAGAACGACATTTTTTCCGTCTCTGCTACAGCAGGAGCCATGCGGAATGAAGACACCTGGCGGCGCATCCAATGAATCGTCAGCGATTGCAATATGAAGCGGTGTGTTGCCAGCCGCATCTTTGCAATCAATCTGCGCACCCTGTTCCACGAGAAGTTCCGCAGTTTCCTTGGAATTGAACCACGCTGCCAGGTGCAACGGTGATGCTACGGAATGGTTTTCTGCGTTGACTTCAGCGTTGTACTCCAGCAGAACTTCCGCAACATCGTGCATGTTGGTTGCCGCTGCAAGGTGTAATGACGTATGGCCACCACCATCGCGTACATCTACACTGGCACCTTCCTCAAGTATTGTTCTCGCAGCTACTACCGGGTCTTCCAGTTTCATCGCATATCTAGAGGAAAATCCACCCAGAAAAATTGCAACCCGAGGGCCTGCTTCATACATCGATAGCCAGTGAAGCATTGTCCGGGACTCTCGGTCTTTGCCATCCACATCAAAGCCATTGCGAAGCAGTGCATGCAGCGATTTTCTGGAGTCTGCACATAACGCACAATGAACCGGATTTAGGTCGGGATAGGCTGCCGGATCAAAAACTGCACCATGTTCAAAAAGCATTTTCATGATTTCGACTGAATTCAGGGTTGCAGCGATATGCAGAGGTGTCAATTCACGAACACCCCAGAAATTGGCATCATCGAATCCGGTTTCGAATCGCTTCATCTGGTCCCTAAAATATTTGGGTGGCTCAGCGAATTGGTGGAATTCATTTGAAGCAACAGCCTGAGGATCAGCACCTAATGTCAAAAGGTGCGCCACGGCATCGACATTTTTGTCAATAGCGGCCCAGTGCAAATGAGTAAAACCAAACTGGTCGCGACATTCAGCATCAGGATTAGTACCGAGCTTTTTGTAAAACGCATTCAAATTTAAATCCATATTTCAAAACTCTTTGTTGCAGATAGATTCAACGTTTTACTCAAATTCTCAATAAAATTTTGACAAGTTGAATTGATGATTATTGCATGTCCTATCAGATGGTGTCAAAAATATTTTCGCACCTATTCATTAAATGCTTTAATCTGTAAAGGCAAGAATTCCCTGCTGGAAGTCATTTCCGTTAACAAGAATTTCAGTCTTATCAAAATCATAACAGTTGCGACCCGACCTTGCATTTGGATAAACAATACTATGCCGCTGATTCGCGGGAACCGAAGTGGCTGGTTGTAGCTGCAGCAGTCAGTGTATTTCTGGCGTTTGTCTCCCTGTCCATACTGCTGTGGGCGAAGTGGGGACTGGTTACCTTTATGAAGTCGAGTATCTGGCTAGTCTGTTTCTAACCAAATTTCAATTTTTCTGAAATACTCTCGAAAATCTGATCACTTGTTTCCTCCGGTGAAAAGTGCGTCACGTACTTTCCATTCGGCCCGATCAGATAAAGATAGGAACTGTGGTTGACCATGTAATCATCGCCTTCAGTCGGTGAGTACGAAAAGTAGCTCCCATACGAATAGACTAGGTCAGTGAGTTGGTCTATTGTGCCAGTCAGTCCTTCGAAACGATCATGAAAATGCGAGATGTAGTTGCCTATAACTTCTGGCGAATCTCGATCTGGATCAACTGAGACAAAGAGTGGTGTGATTTGTTGGGCTTTATTTGCGTTGACTTCTTCCAATCGATTCAAAATACTTGTCATTTGCAGGAGTGTTCCAGGGCAGGTAGCCGGACAATGGGTAAAACCAAAGTACATGAAAAGGTATTGCCCATGAAAAGCTTCATCGGTCACAACTTTCCCGGTATGATGAGTTAACTCAAAGGGTCCTCCGATCTCAATTTCTACCGGATCATCACTGTTGAGCAGTTGGTACGAAACCGCGCCGACTACACTTAAACTAACCAAACAAGTCAACCCAAGCAGAAGATTTTTGAATTTTTTCGACATAACTCTTTAATTTTACCGACTATTTAACCTTATTCACAAACCAAACTGTACTGCATCGGAGTGTCCGATAATTCTCTGACAGCCACTTCCATTTCAATTGTCCCTGATTTTTCAAATTCTAGCGACAATTGCAACTCTGATTCCGGTATCAGAGGATTTTGCAAGCCCATCAGCATAACATGAAGTCCATGCTGTTTGAGTTCTAGTGGTGAATCAGAATTAAACATCAGCTTCTCAGCTTCAGCCTCTTCCATCACCATGATTCCACTTTTGATCAAGATGTCGTGAATTTCCACTCGCATCGACTGAGGCGAATGAGCGCTGATCAGTCGGTCCGAAAATCCTTCCTGAGCCGAGATTGCCAGAAAAACGGCCCCAACATTTTTACCCAAAGACTCAAATGACCACGGTGATTCGACGCAGATCGATCCCGATTTATAGACCACCGAATCATCATTGTCTGCATCCACATTACTTGCGTATGGTGTTTGAATTGCGATGAAGGTTGTGAGAACAACAATCAATCCAAATCCAGTAAAAATTCGCATTCTATTTTCCAAAATTGATGCCAATTGCGTACCTAAGGCGCTTTAATTTTTCATTAACCAGGTAATTTCCGGCTGAACTTTTCCCTGAAATGCTGTACTGTCTAAATTATCCAAGATTTGGTAAACGCTGTACAAAAGCGGTAAGCGGACTTCCAGAAAAATCCTGCTGCGGTTGTTACTTTTGTTGCCACTGTTCAATTGCTTCATCGATAATCTTTCCATCGTAATCAAATTTTATACGGACTATGTTGTCGTGTCGGTTTTCATCATTGAATTCATAGTATGGTTTACCCTGATTCAGGGTGTTTCCTGTCAAATCAATTTCAATAATCCCCATTCTTTCAACCTATGAAGTTCAATATTCTGGTCACCGAAGCGCCTTATACACATCAGGCATCTGACACGGCTTACCAGTTTGCCAGGGCGGCAATAGACAGTGGTCATGAAGTCAGTCGCGTGTTCTTCTATCATGACGGTGTTCACAATGCAACCCGCCTGAGTAGCCCGCCGGTGGATGATCGGAATGTGATTGATCGTTGGGTGCAACTGGCCGAGAACCATAATGTAGACTTGGCGATATGCGTTGCGGCATCGCTGCGACGAGGCGTGTTGAGTGAAGAATCAGCGCGGCAGAGTGGCAAGACAGTGACCAACCTTGACGAACATTTCAAGGTTGCAGGATTCGGACTTTTCATTGAAGGTTCGATTATCGCCGATCGCACCATTGTGTTCGGGGATTGAATAATCCGCAACGAAAATTCTGATGAAAAAGCGACTAATGTTTGTTAATCGAAGGGCTCCCGGTGGGACGGTGTATGGGATGGAAGCTCTTGATGCGCTGCTCGCTGCTTCGGCATTCGATCAAGATTTAAATGCTGTATTTTTGGATGATGGCGTCTATCAGTTAAAACGAGGGCAAAATCCCGCTAAATTGGGTATCAAGAACTTCACAAAAACTTTTGCCGCTTTGAGTGATTTTGGCGTTGATCATCTCTATGTTGAAAAAGAATCCTTGGCTGACAGAGGTCTTTCAGATTTGGATTTGATGGAGGTTGTTCGCGATGACGGAAGCGATGCAGTAACCATTATTTCGGCAAGTGAACTGTCCAAAGTTATGAATTCACAAGATGTCATTTTGCAGTTTTAGATATGACGATGCTTCATACGGTAAACAAATCGCCATCTGAAAAGCCAAGTCTACAGAGCTGTTTGAGGCTGGCCGGTGCAGGCAGTGATATTCTGTTAATTGAAGATGGCGTCTATGCCGCGGTCAGTGATACAAAATTTTCAAATCTAGTGGAAAGTTCACTGAAAAGTCATCAGATATATGCACTGGAAGCGGATCTTGAGTGCCGCGGATTGGAAAAATCGCAGTTAATTGATGGAGTTGAGATGATTGACTACAAGGGCTTTGTTTCTCTAGCCGTGCGCAACAAGGCCGTACATTCCTGGCTATAAGCGAATGGGGAATTATGCCGATCGAGTTTAATGGAAAAATTTACCAAACAGACTCAGAAGGGTTTTTATCAAATCCTGACGAGTGGTCGGTGGAGTTGGCAGAAAAAATGGCAGCTGATGATGGCTGTCAACTCAGTCCCGAACACTGGGAAGCCATCAATATTCTTCGAGACTACTACGCCCAGTTTGCCATCGCTCCGCCCATTCGAATTCTGATTCGTCATATGGGAAAGCGGTTAGGCAAGGAAAAGGCAAACAGTCCATATTTATATGAACTTTTTCCATTTGGACCGGCTAAACAAGCCTGTCGTTATGCAGGGTTACCGAAACCGACAGGCTGTATTTAGAATATTGGTGATTCGCAAACCACGCGGTATCACCTTGAGTTAGTTAATTAATCCGTGTCGGCCACTTTCGCGATACTCTTCTATCTTGCAGGACTTATCCTGGTTTGTGGCATTGTTTGGAAGATGGTGATTTACGCCAGGATTCCGGTACGATATTTGCTGCCCATTGCGCCAGCGCCCCAGTCATATGGTGGTGTAGTACTTCGAATTCTAAGGGAGGCTTTGTTTTTTGAGAGTCTGTTCAGGGCAAACAAATGGACCTGGCTTTTTGGATGGATATTTCACTATGCATTACTCGTTGTATTGCTACGGCACTTGTTTTTCGTTACCTGGTCGCTCGAACCGTGGGTGATCATGCTGTTTTTCCCTGGTGATGTTGCCGCCTGGCTGATGATTGGTTCGTTGCTCGGGTTGTTGGGCCGACGAATTTTCGTTGATCGGGTGCGCTATATTTCGACTGTATCTGACTATGCCATGCTGATTCTGATCTTGTTGATTGGGATCACTGGTTTGGCCTTACGCTACAAGGTGCCGGTAGATATCATGGCAACTCGAGAGTTTATGTTAGGGCTGATGAAATTGGATTTGTCAGATTTACCCAGAAATGGAGTGCTTTATCTTCATTTGGCTAGTGTAGTGATTTTGGTGATTGTCTTTCCATTCAGTAAATTGGTTCATTTTCCTGGGTATTTTTTCAGTCCCAGCCATAATCAGAAATACCCTAACGCGAAAATGAAGAATCTCAGCGAATGACACCATGGGCAGTGTAAGCACCCGAAAAATCGAACCGCGTAAGTCTCACACAGTCAAACCAATTTTTTGCTCTGACGGTGGTCAGTCTGGCGGACTGGTTGAAAATTGGCAGGAGCTTGCTATAGAGAAGCTTGGCGAGGAGGTTCGCTCGAATCGGGCGTTGCGGGTATTTCTGGACAGTTGTGTGAAATGTGGTGCCTGCACCGACAAGTGTCATTATTTCCTAGGCGATGGCGATCCGTTGAATATGCCGGTTGCACGGCAGGACCTGATCCGAGGAGTTTACCGACGCTACTTTACTGCAGCTGGTAAGTTCTTCCCAAAATTTGTCGGTGCACTTGATCTCACCGAGTCGTTGCTTGAAGATTGGAGTACTTACTACTATCAGTGCTCTGAATGTCGCCGCTGTTCAGTTTATTGTCCATTTGGAATTGACACCGCAGAAATCACGATGGTGGGTCGATCGATTCTTGACGCTGTCGGAATGAGACAAAACTACATTCACACCGTTCTGGATAACGTCAATCGAGTCGGGAATAACCTGGGGATGATCGGTGCAGCGATCGCTGACACCTTGGAAGGGTTGGAAGAGGATGTGCTTGAAGAGACTGGGGTTAATGTGAGATTTCCGCTTGACGACCCTGATGCTGATGTATTGCTGCTGGTTCCATCGGCCGATCTTTTTGCGGAGCCACATGTTGACGGACTAATTGGCTGTGCGAAAATCTTCCACCAGCAGGGCATTCGCTGGACGCTTTCTACAGAGGCTTCAGAGGCAGCGAATTTTGCACTGTTTATAGGGGATGATGAACAAATGCAGCAAATGACGAGACGTGTCCGCGAAACCACACTCAAACTCGGGGTTAAACAGGTTGTCGTTGGCGAGTGTGGTCACGCCTGGCGTGTTGCAAGCAGCTATTGGCCGGACATGTTTGGGGATGAGCGTGCACCTGGTTTCGAAACACTTCATATTTGCGAGTTCACCTACGATTTACTTAGAAAAAATCAACTACAGCTTGACAGGTCTGTGCACAATAATAAAGTCATTACGTTTCACGACTCATGCAATGTAGCTCGGGGTTCGAGAATGGGTGAGCATCCCAGAGATATCTATCGTATTCCGCGCGCATTGTTACAGGCGGCTTGCGAAAATTTTGTCGATATGGCACCGGACACGATTTGTGAACATACTTTCTGTTGCGGCGGAGGCGGTGGGCTTTTGACGGATGAATTGATGGAAGTTCGGGTGAGTGGTGCCTCACCTAGAGTTAGCGCACTAGAGGATGTGATTGCAAATCGAGGGGTAACTCATATGGCAGCAATTTGTGCAATCTGCAAAAGCCAGTTCCGTTCGGTACTGCCGAAATATGGTTTGGACATGAATATGATTGTCAGTTTGCATCAGATCGTCGGTGATGCGGTTGTACTGACGTCAGACACTTGATTACGTGGTGCCTTCACTGGTTCATGAACAATTCAAAGCAAAATGACGATCCAATTCGACCACACTGCTGACGCTTTAGTAGGTATCGACTTGCGCCTTGTTTCCGACTATTAATACATCAGCGGGCCGTTTGGCGAAAATACCGTTGCAAACAACACCGGTCATATTGTTGAGCGTTGACTCAACTGTCGCCGCATCTTTCAAGTCAAGATTGCGGACATCAATAATGATGTTACCGTTATCAGTTGTGAATCCAGCGCGCAGTTCTGGCTGCCCGCCTAGTTTGATTACGGTTCGACTGACCAGACTTTGAGCAAGCGGTATCACTTCGATAGCAAGTGGGAATTCACCTAGTACGTCAACGAGTTTGGTCTCGTCGATAATACAAACAAATTTTTCACTGGCAGCTGCGACAATCTTCTCCCGGGTGAGTGCACCACCCCCACCTTTAATCAAGTGTTTGTTTCGGGTCGCTTCATCCGCACCGTCTACGTAGATGGGCAATGGACCGGTTCGGTTGAGATTTAGAATGGGAAAGCCATGCTGGCGTAATCGGTCTTCCGTAGCCTTTGAACTTGCAACAGTCCCGTCGATTTTCCCCTTTATCTTTGGGAGAAGATCGATAAATGCATTGGCCGTAGAACCGGTACCAACGCCCACTACATCGCCGATTTCAATGTAGTCCAATGCTGCTTCAGCAGCAATTTGCTTCATTGTGTCAGTGTTCATATGAAAAACCAACAAAATTCCAAAGAGTGGTTAGTGATTGGGTTACATATATTTCAGTCTGCGGTACGAAATATTCCAAAATCTTATTTGTGTGTCTGCTATGAACTTCACGCGTTATTTTTGGACTGAGTCAACTGAATGTGAAGAAATTCAGACTCTCGTCACTACAAAAAAGGCAAAGTTAACGGTGCAGTTGAAAATTGTGGCATCGATTACATCCCGGCGACTTCCACGATTTTAAGGATGTGCTTAGCCCTTGAGCATGCAACATACTTGAGCGTTCGATCACGATCCTTTTTCTTGTCCAGGGGTGATGTCAAAAAGATGACGGCGTCGGCTTCGAGACCCTTAAACCGTGCGGAAGACTCAATCAGAACACCTTTGTTGTTTTGCCAGGAATCGAGATCGCGGGTTGCATGAATGCGTTTGAATTTGGTTGGCCAGTCATCGATAGGAAATCCGGGTACCAATACAGCAATTTGCGATGTATTTAATCCACCTGTGCTAGAAGAACTCAGTTGGTTTACCAACTCCGCAATCTTTTGAAATCCCTCATTTCGAGATGCGACTTCAAAGACTTCAATATCGTGAGTAGTTATGTCTGAATCAGGGGTGATCAGAAGATCACAGTACGCTGCGATATCAGGGGAGTTTCTACAGTTTTTCTCTAACGGAAATGATTCGCCGAGTTCGTCGGGCAATTGCAGACCGTCACGAACATAGAGATTTTGGTTGGGATCGAAAAAAACATAAAAACAGCTCTTGTTCTCGGGGTCCTTAAATACTGAGTCTAGGCTATCCCACCATAACTCGTGAAAATCCTGACCTTCGTCGACAATCAGAGCGTCAAACTTCTGGCTGGCAGGCAAAGCTTCACAAGCTTGCATAAGCAATTCCGGTGCCTCTTCGTTCCAGAAATTTTGCTCATCGTTTGATTTGTCTGGATCAAATTTGACTCCTGAGGCTTTGCAGAAGTCATGAACCAGGCCGTGATAGTTGTTGATCGTAAGTGAGCAGTCGAAGTCAGTTTGTGCGGTCTTGTTCAGCCAGTCTGCAAGTGGGCGGTTGTAACACAGCATCAGAGTGCGCATTCCCGCCTGTGTCGTTTGTTGCGCTTTCGCTAGTGCCAGCAATGTCTTTCCGGTACCAGCCCCTCCCTGAATCAAGGCAACGCGCTGATTATTCAATATAGACAGTACGTTCTTCTGCTCCTCAGTCAGTCGGTGAATTTCCCGTTCCTTTTCTTCAATTTCGCGCCACAGTACCGGCACAATGTCGAACTTTGGGTAAAGGGAGTGCTCAATTTTTTTGACTTCATCGAGAGTCAGACGTTGATGATTATTACGACGAAACCTGCTAAAGATTCGGTGTATGCGCTGTTCAAGATAGTCCAGGTCATCGATATCCAAAACGAGTGATCGAACGATCTTCGGCGGTAGCTCTCCTTGAAACTTGCCGTCGGGAAAAACTACGGCATAACCGTAAGTACAGGACAATTCAGAAGATTTAAGACGTTCTTTAATATGTTGAACAAGTGCATACATATTGGCAATAGCCTGCTGGAACGGATCTTTGTTTAGCCACTTTCTGTTCTCGGAATCGGTTAGCCGCCACCAATCGTTGACACCTGGGTCATAACCCAAAATCCCCCCTTTTACCTCGACGAAGAGTAGACCAAGTTTTTCATCCAGAATGACAAAATCACACTCTCCTTCTTTCAATCGCCCTGATTTTTTCGTTTGAACCCAGTTTAGACTGTGCATTGCTCTGACGCGCTTGGGCAATTGAGCTGCAAGTGCTTCAGCGACTTTTCGCTCTCCCCGATTTTTAATCTGATCAGGGTTGATCGTTGGTATGAATGTCACCATCTGAATTGTTTTGCCGTCGTTGAAAATGGAGAGATTTTACAGATCATTTTTATTGACGATCCTTACGTTATTTTGAGTGTTACCATATAGGTTACGACCGATAGTTTCGCGATTTCGGAAGGGTGTTTCAATAAACTTGCAGCTCAGTAATGCTAGCTGAAAAGTTGCAGCATAGAGTCCCAGTAAAACCAGATCATGGGGTTCCACATGAACTTATAGCAAGAAAACACCAGAATGGGATTGTGTCAAAGGAAAGTGCTACAGAAAATCAGTCCAATTCCGATGATGCTGCCAATTTTTTTGAAGTGGATAGAATCGCGCTATAAGCCGAATCGTTTAGCGTAAATTGCGATGAATGTCCCGACAAGCATCTCCCCGCTGCGCACGAGCAGTAGATAGAATGTCGCGGAGGACAATTTTTCTATATCGTAGTGCGTAGTGACCCGAATGAAGTGAGTGACTGGCGCGGGATGTTTTTCACCATGCTGGTCGAAATGCGCAATTTCGATGATGAAGACGATTGTGTACGCAAAGCCGAGCGTCGCACTTATTTTGTTTCAGGTTAAAGAGGGCTTGAAGCTCTTCTTAAGGTCGGGGACAATGACAACGAAAAGACATATTTGCAATTGAGTGTTGAATATCGACTCTATTAACGAGAGCGACATTAGATTTGGCATCATTCGGTTTGAGCACAGAAAGTTTTGGACCGACTCTCGATCCAGTGCCAGCATAAAAGACCGACTCACCTTGATTGCGGTCAGTTGCTACTCGGAAGCAATACGGCCAGTTCGTTGGATATGAAATCCACCGATTCGCTCGAAACTATAGCAGTAAAGGTCACCGGAATAGTGATTAGCCGTATCTATCGCAGTAATTTATGGAAGAAGAGGCCTAACTCAACTGAAAATTCAGCGTTAGTTGGGGTGCTCAACATCCTATCACTCCAATGACTTCGAAAATGCTATTGAAATTTTGTTGAGTGTACCTATGTATAGATTGAAAATTCATTAACTGTCTAATAAATTTGGTAAATTGCATGAAATGTCGAGTTGGAATGTCTACAACCCCATATGAGCGTATCGAATACTGGAAGAAAAAGGAAGGTCATACTCACTCCAAAATTCTAGCCCAAAGACTAACCCATAGCGAAGCCCAACGTCGTGAGAAAATTGAAGCTGAAAAGCGCGGATGTCGATACCACGGAGGTGGACCATATATACCTGGAAATGTCTGGTACGTTTATTTAGTATGGTGAAATTGGCACTGAAGCCAACTATCAATTTGCCCACCAAGGACAGAGTAGAATTGACTGCCAGCGCGTTTGAAGTGCGGAGTATGTGGAGCATGGAGACTGTTGTCAGTTACTTGCACCATATATCAGTTCCTCAATCTACGCCATCTAAACGGTTCCAATAGCCGCTCATCAAACCGGACGTATAGTTCTCTAGCGTCCGGCATTTGATACGTGAAATCATGCCTTCACTAAAGGAAGGTTCTTTTTCGTCATTGGAAGTTGAATCGGGGCATAAGGTTTGTGCAGCTGTTCATGCCAAACTGATTTGCTTTGTCACTCTAATCTCTACATAGTATTACTCAAAATGAATGAAAAAAATGACGATCTTGAATGTCTGAAGGTGTTTCGATTATCCAATGGTGGAATTGGAAACTGGCTTTCAGAGAACACGGAGAATGAAATTTCAACTCGTTTAATAAAAATTCCCGAACAACCACTCAGTAAAGCACAATTAAATCAGCTATTGACATTGGGACACGCGGCGCCACTTAGCGACGGATTTTTCAAATTTTATTGGTTGCACATACCAGTTAGGCATCCATACGATGTGACAAAGCTACCAAAGTATGAAGACTCATTTTCCAATGCTGACTCAATTGAGTCACTGAATCAATTGTCATGGGGCTTACATCGACTATACACTGATGCGCTCTTATGGTTTGGAAATATCAGAGCTGCATATCGCGAGTTGCGTACTAAAGATTTTAGATACTTAGAACGATTTTTCTCTGCGAAAGGGATTGATACTAAAGCAATCAAGGATCGCGGTTCTGCACTCGAACTTTGCTCAATTGCTAAAGACAATCGATATTTGATTTCAGAAATGGCGTGTAAAACTTACGGGGACAATCTAAATTCAAGTGATCTCAAGGACATTTTGATTAGTTCATACAAAAAACAGTCAGGAAATGGGAAGCAACCTGTGCGAATTAGAGATTTATTGGAGCGAAGCGACTCTCCCAAATACATTGCAGAGCAAACACAAATTAATCTCTCTATGGGTGAGATTCTAGAAGAAACTGTTGATTCTGAAGAGCAACTGAACGAAAAATTCGAATTAATTGTAAATAAGTTTTTTGAAGTTCGTGAATCAGCTCTGAAAAATACTAGACTCTACCTTTCAATGGTTGGTGAGTTAGATGTATATGTAGCAACTAGCATGCGCACCAGAGAAGATTTTCGAAACATGGCGGACAAGTGTGAAAAAATTTTCACATCTGAAAGATTAATACCATACAAACTCAGGTATTTTGATCCCACTTTAAGTGCTGCGGAAGGGCATGAAGACAAGGGATTAATCGAATGTTTAATGGTCAAGTGTGCAAAAGTATTGGTTTATTGCGCGGGACAGAATGAGAGTTTCGGCAAGGATGCTGAAGCGGCTATGGCACTCAGCTTGGGAAAGCCAGTAATATTTCTCTGCGATGAAGAAGAAAGGAAACGATTCTACAAAGATGTTCATCCACTAAGCCGTTTAATTGAATTCGAATCCGGAGTTGCTGTCGGTGCAATGGTAACAGATTCCACAGAGACAGTTTCTAAACTTCTTGACAGAATTCTTGGAAATAATATGGAATATGAACTTGAACAATCGAAACCAGACTATCTGCATCTAAAGGAAAAGTTAACGAAATCAGTGGTTCGCATCCAATCCAATGACAAAATGCTTACCGAAACTTTCTGGAACTATTATCACAACAAATAGACTTCCACCGAACAACCATTCTATGCATTTGTCTGGTGATTCGATGAATTGCCCTGTTGAAATTTGTTTGAGATTAGTGACAAAATAAAGCGCTTTGTAACCGAGTGAATAAAAATGGTTCGTAATTCACCAAATCACAAATTCACAAGTGATTTCCCAGAGTTAGACGACTCATGGGACGCGACCCTCGTAGTCGAACCGCATAGGTCAAGCGGACAGGTAGAAGTGTTTTATCTCCTATCACTAATTCTGTTGGCTGAGCATGGCATGAATCCCGATAGTGCAGAGGAACACAAGAAGAAGTTAATTGATTTCAATACCAATTCAGGAAAGTTCACGATTTACCCAATAAACACAAGAATTCAGGACGACAATTTTCTAAAACCAAAATACAGCCAAATAAGGAAAATTACACTCGCTGATGGGAAACCGGTACTGTCTGAAACTGGAGGCGAAACTGATTCAGAAGAAGGTTATGTTCGTTCGGTGACATTTGGAGAAACGGTGCCGATTGAACATGATATAGATGTCCAGAATATCTCAAATACTCCTGATTCTGAAGAACAGGTATTCAAAATTCTTGAGAGTTTACCACCTGTATTTTCGAGAGACCATAACTCAGGATTGGGCTTTCAACAATCTTACCGATTCATCGTGGAAGCAATAGAGGAACTAACAAATTGCGAAGAAATAGAGATATCAAAATACTGCAGCACTGCCGCAGATGAAGAGAAACGAGTATTTCACATCAATAGTTCCGACTTCGAATCAATTCGCATAATGTTTGACAGAACCACACGCATGGCTCAAGTCGCGAAACGCACCGTAAAGCAGAGAGAGGCATATAACTTCTTTGCTGAAGTACTTGGCCAGAAGACAATCCCTGTCAAAGTAGGTCGCCATCCATTGCGCAAGGCTTTCACTGAGGCGATACACAATGACAAATCAAATCTGTCAGAAGAAGAACAGGAGGAATTAGTAGATATCGTAAGAAGGAATGCGAAGTCTATTTCTGAGAGTAAACCAGAAAGGCTGATACGACTGAAAAATGATTTGGAACTTGTGAATCTCGAGAACTTCATAGACCGATTTCGTTTAATGCTCGATTCAAATTACAAAGAATGTGTATGGCAGAAGTTCTTTGACACGAACCCGCTTATTTTGAGTTTGGCTTTTGGTTATCCAATAATCAAGATTGGACAGCAGGCTTCTGTCGGAGGGCGGAAACTACACGGTGGCGGCGAAAAAATTTCTGACTTCCTGATAAAAAACAAAGCGACAAATAATGCAGCGTTAATTGAGATAAAGACGCCTCGCCCGAAACTCGTAAAAAGGGAAATTCGTCGTGGCGTGTTTTCTCCTTCCCCTGATCTTTTAGAAGGTATTGTTCAAGCGCTTGATCAGAGATATCAGTTTCAAAGAGAAATTTCTGTGATAAAGGACAAAAACAAACTCCATGACATTGAATCCTATTTTGTACAGTGTTGCTTGTTGATCGGGACTACTCCAAATGAAGATGATGAAAAGAAATCGTTCGAGCTGTTTAGGGGTAACTCTAAAGATGTACAGATTGTTACATTCGACGAATTGTTGGAAAAATTGAACCAGATGAGGGAATTGCTGGTGCCTACAAAATATGCTGGAAAGGCGTTTAATGAGATTGATGCGCCTTTTTGACACAATGATTGGATTTTAGCTGATAACTGCACGCATATATTTTGGGGTTCATGATGCGGCAAAAGCACGCATTACGAACCCTAATGGTGGGCGCGGATGGATTGGAACATTCAATTGATTGAGAATTTGATTAATTCATCTATCCTCACAACCAACAATGAAAATCTTAATCAGAAAACTTGAATCAAATTTCCTGCTTCAGCCTGGCTGAGGTTATTCTGGGAGTATTCCACCCAATCCAGATACAGTTGTTTATGCAAGAGGATTTGTTGACCTGTTGCTTGCTGGTGTCGGAGTTCCTAAAGTTGCCTCGGCAGAAGATGGCAAAATCAACTTCTATTAACACTCCGATTGAATCTTCATAGATGCTGGCATTACGGGTGAAGGCAATATTTTTTCTCAATAGGTAGATTTGGGCTTATGTTTGAATTCTAGTGCTGATGCCAGTTAATGGCAATTCTGCATTAGGCATAGGCAAAGACATTACATTCTGAGTGTCACCAAGTTTGACTGCACCAGGAATATTGAAATTCCAACCTGCTAATATTTCTTCAACTGAAAGTATTTGTATTTTCGGATAGTATCGCCCCATGACTTCGAATTCGCCTGCTTCTCCAATAAGACGCTCAAAATTCTGTCGTTTCCGACCTTCTATTTTGTTCATGGTTATAAGTCCTGCCATCAACGCTTCTTCACGCTCTAGTACGCTGTGCAGTGCTCGTACATCTGCAATCGTTACATTTGCACCGCCTTTGACTTCCAACACCATGCTTTGTAATTCTTCAGTATCCGGGAAAGCAAAATAAATTCGTCCATCAATACCCCCATCAGCAGTACGCTTGGTAGTAACAAAACCATCCACCTGCTCAACTGCCCATTTTTGAAAGTGATACTTATCACGCTTCCATAGGTCTTGCGCTCCTTCTATATTTCGAGGTACACCTTCAATAATAAAATCCACGCCTTCCACCAATCTCAATTTATCTTCAAGTCTCAGTTTGGCTACTCGCTTTATTGCGTGGATAGCAATGTCAACACCAATCCATTGTCTATTCAAAGTATGCGCCGCTTCAAGAGTGGTGGCACAACCGCAGAATGGGTCAAATACAACATCACCTTCATCTGTGCTCGCTTCGATAATGCGTTGTAACAAGGCGAGTGGTTTTTGTGTTTCATAACCAAGCCTCTCTTCTCCCTGCACAGGAGGTATATCAAGAATTATGTCCTGTGCTGGCATTCCTGACATTACATCAGCATAACGTTTGAAATTAGGCACATTCCCCCTTGGTGGCCAGTAAATTAGATTTTGATCGTCAAGAATATCTAGTCGCTCCTGAACAGACATTTCAGAATATCCATCTGGTCGCCGAAACCAATTTGGTAATGCTCTGTCAGGTGGTAGTTGCCAATGACGTCCGGCAATCGTTGGGTCATAATTCCTCCATGCTTGTCCAGATGCCCCAGTTCTTATTCCTGGACCTGTTAGGTCAGATCGACGATGACGACCATATTTATCTTCAAATCTGTAATTTTTTTCAAAGTATTCTTGGTCGTATGCTTGGTAAGTCCGGTTCCATTTGTAGCTATCAGTTGCAGAATAAAAAAGGATAGTGTCATGAATCGGACCAAATTTTCGGGCGCTATTATGAGCACTGGTTCTTTTCCAAATTATCTGATTACGAAAATTCCTATGTCCAAAAACAGCGTCCATCAAAACCTTGATGTAATGTCCTGCTTCTGGGTCGCAGTGTAGAAAAACACTGGCAGTTGGTTTTAACAGACCTCGCATCAGTAACAATCGCTGCGTCATGTACGATAAGTAAGCCAACAAACTCGGGTTAGATCTACGCAATGCATCCATCCAAAGCCGCCAGAACTCAGCAACTTCGTCTTCTATTCCTGCTTCACGCATGAGCACAGGCGTTTGTTGAATGGCGCGCTCGTGTTCAGGGTTGAGTGTCCATGTGTCGCAAAACGCCTCTATCTGATCGGGCAATTGCTTACCAGTTTCGTCTTTGTAAATAGCGTTGTAATTTCTATTTGATTTGAATGGGGGGTCAAGATAGATCAAATCAATACTTGCCAGTGGCATATTTTGCATGACTGTCAGACAGTCGCCATAGTACAGCCTGTTCATTGGAAGAACCCTCGAAAGAATGTTCTGAATGCGCTTTCGTATTTTCTGTTGTTGTATTTCCAGCAGGCTTCAGTCAGGTAAAGCGGCGTGTAATTAGTTTCGTAATGGTGGTGCGAGCTATACCAGGTACGCTTCAATAATGACCAGAACACTTCAATCGTATTGAATTGTGTGATTCCATCCGCATACCGGACTGTGAAATTTATTACTGATCTCGAAAAGATTTCGTCCAGTGCATTGTATGCCTTGTACTCATCGGTCATTAACAGCGTATTGTTAATACCGAACAGACTGACTTCATCCCGCAACAATTTCACCATTTCTGACCAGTGCGGAACTTTTTGGACTTCATCCAGTATGAGTAGTGAAGAATTCCGGGAGTTTTTTGCCAATGCTCTATAAATCTCCCGTTGATGAGCGATCCACTCCAAGTCCTGCAACCCGGGACATCCGAAGTTGCGTGAATATAGGGCAGTTGGCATCGCTTAGCGACTTGCGCGGCTAGCGTAGTCTTACTTGGCTGGCGAAGACCAAAAATTACTTGACAGAATCGACGAGGTTCATGCAGTCGCTTCAGCAACTCGTCGGCCATACTCCGCCCATGGGAGAGATGTTAACTATCATGGTAAGTTACTCAATAGGACTAGTAAAGTAACTCAATATTATAAGTAAAATCCGAAAACAACGCCGAACTGGAGGGACTGGGGCCGGTCTCGTAATACGGTGTCAATGTGGTGAAATTCGATTATATTGATTCTGTTTTTCGCAATTTGGATGCTCCATTAGTTGATATTCACTGGAACTTCCAGATCGAAAAATATGAAGCCTCATTAATTACGATGGGAGTAACCTTTTGATGAAGTCCCGTTTGTTTCTTGCTCTGACAATTTTGGCGCCGCCAGTGACCTTTGCCCAAACAGAATACAACTCTGAAATTTTGCTATCAGCGCACGAGTGGTGGATCGTGGTGGGTTCACTCGTCATTGGAATTTTGGTCTTTTTAGCGAATTCGATACAGACCTCTAAAGACTCAAGGCCCCAAGAGACTGAGTCAGAAAGAAAACACTCGGTTAGTCCTACAGATCGTTCCTCAACTCACGGGTTCGCTGGAGTTGGTGCATTCAGACTCCCCGTAATCGTCGGTCTAGTGCTCGTTCTAGCGGTTTCATTTTCATCTCAGTTTACACCTGTCTTTGCGCTGGGCAGTTCAGCGGCTGTTATGCTTCTAATAGCTTTGCTTCAAATTGGTGTGATTCGAAATGGAAATATTGGAAACCAATTTTGGGGGCAGACTGGAAGGATAAGAAGGGCAGGGATCCTGGCTGCGGTTATTCTGGCATGGCTTGTCGTGCTTTTTCCCGATTTTCTGTTCCAGTTCAGTTTGTCTAACAGTGATCTGCTAATGGCCGCTGGCATTGCGATGGCATTGGCTGTCGGAATTGTCGTGGGTGACTTGCTGTCTTCATTTGGCAAGTTGAGAACTCTAGCTGCAGACCATACTAGAGTAGTTCGCTATCTTTCGGGGATTGGGATGGTTGCGCTTGCCATATACATAGCGGGCAGAATTCCAGAATTTCCAGTAATGCTGACTTGGTCGGTTTACTTGATTATTCTCGCAGTCTATTGTGGTGCGACTTCGAAATTGAAGCAACCTGCTACTGGTCATCAGCAATTGCTGAAAGGTGGCGGAATCGTTATTTTAATTTTCGGTGTAATGGGCCTTGTCAGCGCGTCATTTGGATACCGAAACTTTAGTGAACCGATTTCCCAAGTTTCAGCTCTAGTTGCTTCTGGTGGAGCCATTCGTACTGATCAGCCCACAGCATCAGGATTAAATTTTTTCACTTATGTCGAATCCATGAATGAGTTTGATCAACTGCTGAGCACGGCTAATGCAGCGGGCAAACCGGTCATGATTGATTACTATGCTGAGTGGTGCCTTGACTGTAAACGCATGGACAGGACAACATTCAAGGACTCAGCGATCGCTTCGACTCTGAGTGAATCCTTCATAGCGATCAAGGTTGACGTAACCGACCCCAAAGATGACTTCAGCCGTGCAATCCGAAAGCGCTATCAGGTTTTTGGTCCCCCGGCGCTGTTATTCATGGATGAGAATGGGAGTCTTACTTCAAATTCACCTGCCTATGGCTATCTGGATGTCGAAGAGCTATCAGGGCATCTGTCCCAGCTTTTGTAAGATCTAAGGTACGTCAATCATTCCCTCAGACATTTACACCATTCTGAAAGTCAGTACCGGCTAGGTGTGGCGATTGGAGCATACCCCGCTGCAACAGCTGCCTGAAGTGAACAGAGAAGTGCGTTTGAAGCACCTAGTAAGCTGTTGGTCAAGCGTAACGAACAGATTATGTTTAGAGTGGCACTGATATAATTTCAATGGTTGCTTTCCCGGCATCGAACGAATACTTCATACTTGGCTTCCTTGTAAGTTAAAACTCAGGCTGTTCAATAACCTTTGAATTCTCGCTAGCAACTTTGGATTCGAAATATCTTCAACGCATCTTGCTGGCGCGAGTTTACGACGTCGCTCACGACACCCCGTTGGATTACGCGGCGAACCTTTCCCGCAGATTGAAACATGATGTCTGGTTAAAACGCGAAGACCAGCAACCTATCTTTTCATTCAAAATTCGAGGCGCGTACAACAAGATGTCGCGTATCTCTCCCAGCGTGCTGAAAAGAGGTGTTGTTGCTGCTTCAGCAGGAAATCATGCTCAAGGCGTGGCAATGGCTGGCAAGACGCTTGGTTGCCCGGTTACTATTTTTATGCCGATTACAAGTCCTGAGATTAAAGTCAAATCAGTCAAAAGTTTCGGTGCGAAGGTCAAATTGGTGGGTGATAGCTACGCTGAAGCGTTCGCTGCCGCAGATGCCTTCCGCAAGCGAAAAAATCTTCGCCTTATCTCACCTTATGATGATGCAGACATCATCGCTGGGAACGGCACAATCGGCCTGGAGATTATGCGTTCAGCAAAAGGCAAAATTGATGCAATTTTTGTTCCCGTTGGTGGTGGCGGACTAATTGCAGGAATTGCAACTTACGTTAAGAGTGTCAGTAGCAATGTGAAGGTCATCGGTGTTGAGCCGATGGACTCTGATGCCATGACTCGGTCGCTGAATGCGGGTAAGCGAATCGCACTCAAAGAAGTTGGAATATTCGCCGATGGTGTCGCAGTAAAGTTGGTCGGAAAAGAGTGTTTTCGCCTTGTGCAGAAATACGTCGATGACATCGTCCAGGTTGATACCGATGAAACTTGCGCTGCGATAAAAGACATTTTTGAGGACACGCGTACGATTGTTGAACCTTCTGGTGCGCTTGCTGTCGCCGGCCTTAAGAAATACTGTAGTCGTTTAAACCGTAACGGGAAGGGACTTGTTGCGGTCAACACCGGTGCCAATATGAACTTCGATCGGTTACGACATGTTTCTGAACGTGCTGAAATTGGTGAGCGTCGCGAGGCAATCATTGCGGTCACGATCCCAGAGCGACCGGGCAGTTTCGCACAGTTCTGCGCAACAATTGGCGATCGCGGTATTACTGAATTTAACTATCGTTTTGCTGATGAATCTGATGCGCACGTTTACTGCGGTGTGCAGATCAGCAGCCGTGAGGAAGGCACTCGCCTGATTGCTACGCTGGAAAGAAATAACTACCCAGTGCTTGATTTGACGGACAATGAAATGGCCAAGATCCATGTTCGGCATATGGTTGGCGGTCGTGCGCCGAATGCAACCCATGAACTGGTTTATCGGTTTGAGTTTCCAGAACGTCCTGGGGCGTTACTCGAATTTCTGGAAAGAATAGGGCATTCTTGGAATATCAGCATGTTTCATTATCGAAACCATGGGACAGATTTTGGACGCGTATTATGTGGCATTCAGGTTCCACCTGAAGAGATGCCACAATTTCAACAGTTTTTGAAAGAACTTGGCTTCACGTATGTGAATGAAACTGATAACCCTGTATACAAAATGTTTCTAACTTAGGGTTAATTTGAGGAGACAGTAAATATGAAAGATTCAGAAGAAGTGGAATTCATTGGGCTTTATTTCATTCCCGGTGAGGGAACTGTTGCAGCGCTTAAGGTACTGCAGGAAACCCAACTCTTTGACAAGCAAGGCTTGGAATGGCGAATCGTTGAAAAGAAAAAAACAAGTGCCGATACCAGTGTTGAAGAGCTGGCACTCGCCCAAGTCAAACAGAACGAAAGTCAAGCTAACGGATTTATCTAACCAGCACTCGACACTTGAACAATGGTTTGTGCCCTGCCTTGGTCAACGGCTAGCAAACCACCAGCCCTAAACCCCAAAGAGGTCCATTTGTGGTCGGCCTCTTTACTCGTGTCTGACGAACAATTTCTCATGTTCGAAAGATGTTTGGATGAGCGTGAACTGACTCGGGCTAATCGTTATGCAATGGATACTGCGCGTGTCCGCTTCATCTGCGCACGGGCAATTCTTAAGCATTTACTCTCCATGTACACTGGCGATGATCCCACCTCAATTCGGCTTCGACTGGGACCTTTGGGTAAACCCTATCTGCCAACCAATTCCAGACCCCAACTTTACTTCAATTCAACTGACACACAAGACGAAGCATTGTTTGCATTTTGTCTTGATGCCGAGTTAGGTGTTGATATTGAGTACAAGACGCGAAAGGTGAATCACTCAATCATTGTGAATCGAAAATTCACCCCACAGGAAATTCAACAGTATCTCGCCCGGACGAAAGAACAGCGAAGAGGCTATTTCCTGTCCGTGTGGACGCGCAAGGAAGCTTACGGCAAGGCTATCGGAGTGGGTATAAAGTACCGATTAAACCAAGTCAATCTGGTTGATACCGAAGATTCTGTTCGACATTCGGTTACGGATGATTCAGGAACCGAGTGGGAGATTGTCCAAACCGAACCAGCAGACGATATGATTGCTTCTGTTGTTACACAAGGTAGCGGTTGGCAATTCCGCTGCCACCGATTGGTGCTCGACAAAGGGTAGTCAACTCACGATTCCAGTCGAAAAGCAGTTGGTTGCCTACCTGTCGGCCATATCATGAATAAAGTCCCACTCCATCTTTGATACCGGTGTAACTGACAGTCGATTGCCACGCTGCAGTACGCGCATCTGAGAAAGAGCAGGTTCGGCTCTGAGTTCGCTGAGTGAAACAATCCTGGAAAACTTCTGGATTAGTTTGACATCAACCATAAGCCAGCGGGGATTATCCGGATCGCTTTTGGGGTCATAGTACTTTTCCGTGGCATCGAATGCGGTCGGGTCGGGATAGGCTTCCCTGACGACTTGAATGGTTCCGACGATTCCCGGGACTTTACATCGCGAATGGTAGAAAAATGCCAGATCCCCGATAGAGAACTCGTCGCGAAAGAAATTCCGGACTTGATAGTTGCGAATGCCGTCCCAGTAGTCAGTTTGGTCGGGTTCTGACGCCAAGTGGTCAATCGAGTAAACATCCGGTTCACTTTTCATTAGCCAGTATTTCATTTTTCAATTCTCAAACTTGTAAATTTTTTGATCCGTAATTGCGCCACGAAGTGGAATATCCCAGGCATTGCGGCCGATTGACTCAACGTGCTGAAACTCGTGCGCAAGTCCTAGAACATAAGGTCTTTGCCAATTCCGGTTTAAGCGTAAGTGTTTAAGCGAGCTGTCGTAGAATCCACCACCCATCCCGATACGGTTTCCCTCATCATCGAAAGCAACCAGTGGCGCAAGGATCAGGTCGAGTTCATTGGAGAAAACCCAACCATATTTTGCGATATTGGGTTCCGGAATGCCAAAGCGATTCGGTTTCATGTTCGTTAGCGTCAAGGTACGCCCAAACAACAGACGGTTTTCTCCACCGCGATAGAGGACCGGAAGGTAGCACTCTTTGTTCCGGTCAAGTGCTTTTCGAAGTACAAGAGTCGGATCAATTTCTCCATCAATCGGAAGGTAGAAGGCAATCCTTCGACTTCGTTGGTAAAGCGGGTGTTTGAGTACCTGATTTAGCAAACCGTGCGCCGCATTGCGTTGCTGGGCAGATGTTAAGGCTCGGCGGGTCACCCGCATGTTTTTGCGGATTGTGGACTGGAAAGATGCCATCACAAGTGGGTTGAAAGCTCAGATGCCGCCCGCACGTGCCGTATCAGCCCCCATAGCCTTGAACCGCCATGGTCAAGTGGGCAACTGGTGAGACAGCTTCAGGTGCTTTGCGACTTGGCAAGCTCACAACAGCTGGCTCAGTTTGTTCCCTGGTAATTTCTTTAGGTTCGAAGGGAATTAGACTGATTCGAACACTACAGGCGGCGCCCAAACGATTGAAATTATAGAATCAATCAGGTAGTACGGAAATAATTTTGTCAACGAGTTGTGCAAGGCTTTGATTGGAGTTTCCGTCTGAACTGTTTGAATTTCGTCGATGCAGTTCTGCAGCAAAGTTCAGGGCTGAGACAATAGCTGCTGTCTCAAGAGAAACATTCGATTTTGCTGAACCGCTCTGTATACTGGTTATTTCTGAATTCACCAATTCAGCTGCAGCACGTAGCGATTCTTCTTCATCAGGTTCGCACACCAATGGAATGTCTTGTCCGCCAATTTGGACACTAATGTTCTGTAAGGAGCTCAATTTATCTTCTTCATTGTTCAACTTCGATAGAATCGGCGATCAACCGTATTTCAAAATTATAGACACAATTATTCAAGCTACCGAAAAGCTTGAAGCCAGTGCGAGTCAGAAGTGAGAAACATTGGCAGCGAGTCAACGTCTTCGTGTAGTCAATTCCGAATTCCAAGATTTCCCAAGACGGTTAGGTTCAACGCTCGATTCGGCAGACGAGATGTTCACATTCACCCGCTGCCACTGCTTAATTTCGTTGATCGATGGTCGCTCAGATTTGGGCTTATGACTCATCATAGGTCCACTCCGCGTGTTTGTATTTATACCCCTCTTTGGAAAATTGTCATTGCCTAGAGTATGGGATATTTATCAGTTTTAGCGTTTATTGGTTCAGACTAGAAACAAGCAAATCTCCACTCACCTTACGCACGAATTATTAATTAGTGGTGACAACTTCAGACTAACGAGAACTGGAATCTTTTAATAATTGATTTGATTTATTGTCTTGGTGGACTTCACTAATTGAGCGGTTGCGCTTGAAGTTAAAATAAAGGGCAGTTGTGATTGCGCAGCGTTAACTGCATGATTGAATGATGTAGTTGTGGACTGATGCGTTCGCGACTCAACCAGCACCATATCGACCTGCCACTATTTTGAACTAGCGAAAATTCCGAATTGGGTTTCAGTTGTGATACATAGCTTAAGGCTCTTGCTATTCACGGTTGCTTTCACGTTATCCTTGGTGATGGTTTCCACTGGTTATACGGCCGATGGCATACTTCGATTAGCCACTACAACTAGTACAGAAAATTCTGGGCTGTTGGCTAAACTGGTTCCGCAGTTTTCAGACAGTCGGGGCATTCCAGTTCATGTCATTGCGGTCGGTACCGGCCGAGCTCTGAATCATGCCAGAAATGGTGACGTGGATGTGGTCTTGGTGCATGCTAAAAACGCCGAATTGGACCTCGTGAACAGTGGTTTTGGTATTGAACGCTACGAAGTCATGTATAACGAATTTGTGATTGCCGGACCCGAAACAGATCCCGCAGAAATTGGTGGATTGACAAATCTTGGTATTGCGTTCGAAAAAATCGCACATTCAGGGGCACCGTTTGTATCGCGTGGAGATGACTCTGGAACACACAAGAAAGAAAGCCAGATTTGGGACGAAGTTGGTATTGAGCCGAATGGTGATTGGTATAAAGAGGTTGGACTCGGCATGGGTCGATCGCTGCAGATTGCGGACGAGTTGAGAGCCTACATTCTGACTGACAAGGGGACCTGGCTAGCGCTGAAACGAAAGCTATCATTGCCAGTTCATGTACAAGGCGCGAGTGATGGTCGCAATGATTATGGGATTATCGCGGTCAATCCGGAGAAACACAGTCATGTCAATATCGAAGCCGCTGAAAAATTCATCGATTGGATTCGAAGCGATGAGGCAAAGACGGTAATCTCCGGGCATAAGGTTGAAGGTGAGCAGTTGTTTTATGTCATCGAGTAGTTGACCTGTTATTGGCAAATCCGTTGACTGTAAATATTTCGACAATCATTCCCGGCTGTGCTTTCTAATCCAAATCCAGTTACAAATTTGAAATGGACGGCCTGATTGGTGCAAGCGCAGAGGCACTACGTCTTCTATTTACCGGTGATCGGGAAATTTGGGAGATTGTTGCCATCTCGTTTTCGGTCTCTTTTCGCGCGATTCTCTATATCGTCCCATTAGCTATTCTGTGCGCTTTTGCGCTGGCGTATGGAACCTTTCCGGGTCGGCGGGCACTGATAACTGTTGTTAATGCTTTGGTGGCGCTACCGGCAGTTGTTGTCGGATTACTTCTCTATATGCTTCTATCCAGCTCAGGCCCATTTGGTGGGTGGCGACTTTTATTTACTCAGGGTGCTATGATCATCGGGCAGATGATTTTGGCTTTTCCGCTGCTGGTTGCCATGATTCACGTATCGCTGCAAGGTGTTGATTTGAGCGCATGGCAGACAGCTCGTACGCTGGGAGCCGGAATATTCCAGGCAATGTTCACCATTATGCGCGAGGTTCGATTTGGTTTGATAGCAGCCATCGTTGCAGGATTTGGAAGGGTTGTCTCCGAAGTTGGTTGTTCAATAATGGTTGGTGGAAACATACTGCATCACACGCGTAATATTCCTACCGCAATTGCACTTGAAACCTCAAAGGGTGAGTTTGAACAGGGAATCGCGCTGGGTGCTGTGCTAATTACATTGGCATTGGCGCTCAACTTCGCAGTGGCGACAGTGCGAGGTAGAGATATGGCGAGACATTAAAGATGAGTCGATGACGATGAACAATCTGCCGGAACTCATCACCATTCAAAATGTTCAGAAGTTCATTTCCAATCGGATAGTGTTGGATATAGATGAACTGGTTGTCTACCAGAATGAATGTGTTGTGGTCCATGGACCAAATGGTTCAGGAAAATCAACATTACTGAAAATCCTTGCTGGGTTGATGACACCCGACAGCGGTGTTGCGACCACTAATGACGTAGTTCGATCCTGGCGTCAGGTAATTCGCGATTTTCGCGCGAATGCAGTCTACCTTCACCAGACTCCATATCTGTTTGACCGGTCGGTAGAAGACAATATCGCCTATGGATTAAAGTTTCGAAATCGCTCGCGAACAGACCTACTTAGCGAAGTAAAAAGTGCGATGGAGTGGGCAGGGCTTAGCCATCTCGCAAAACGGAATGCTCGAGAGCTCTCAGGAGGCGAAAAACAGCGTGTGGCTCTGACCCGCGCAAGAATATTGGAGCCAAAACTGTTGCTTTTGGATGAACCGACCGCTGCCATGGACAAATCTTCTCGCAAGCAAACGTTCAGTCTGATTCGCGATCTTGCGAGTGGAGGTAATGCGGTATACATTGCAACACATGAAGCCGCCGATCTATATCAGCCGGATCGGGTCATACAACTTGATTACGGTAAATTAGTTACCTAAGTTGGAAATCTCTTGAAAAATGATTGATTCAGCGCAGATTAGTGGCATTATTCTTGCGGGTGGTCAGGCTCGGCGCATGGGTGGAGTCGATAAAGGGCTGGTTGAATTCAACGGCAGGACGATGTATGAGCGTATCAATAAATTGCTTGCTCCTCAGGTTAAAGAAGTATTGGTGAATGCCAACCGCAACCATGATCGCTACCAGGCGCATGGTGCCACCGTTGTTGAAGATTATCTACAGGGGTATTTAGGCCCGCTTGCCGGATTAGCCAGCGGAATGATGGCTGCAAAAACGACCTGGGTCATAACAGTGCCTTGTGACGGTCCATTTCTAAATCAAGACTATGTTATGCGCATGGCCAACGAGGTGGTTGAAGATACTAGAATTGTGGTGGCACGCGACGCAGTACGATTACAGCCGACTTATATGCTGGTTGAGACAGCGCTTGTTGATGACCTTAAGTCGTTTCTGGAATCTGGTGAGCGAAAGATTGACCGATGGTTTGTGAAGCACAGTTATCGGACTTGTGACTTTTCAGATTCACCGGACTTTTTTCTTAATATCAATTCCGAACAGGAGCGTCAACAGGCTGAAGAACGGATGAAGTCAGATGGCCTTACGTAACATTCCGATTGTTGGCTTTGCGGCATTCAGCGGCAGTGGTAAAACGACGCTGGTCAGTGGCGTTATTCCTGTTTTGCGCGACAGTGGACTCCGTATCGGTGTGATTAAGCATGCACATCACAACTTCAAAATTGATACACCAGGCAAAGACAGTTATGAACTCAGAAATGCAGGTGCAGAGCAGGTCTTGATTGCTTCCAGAGAAAAAATGGCTTGGGTGAGAGAGTCCGTCGAGGAGCGGGAACCAACATTGGAAGAACTGCTAAAGATTTATGCAGATCAGGAACTTGATTTGATTATCGTTGAGGGCTTCAAACACGAACCATTTACAAAAATCGAAGTGCATCGTTCGACAATCAAACGGCCATTGCTGGCGCGCACAGATTCTCACATTATTGCCGTTGCAACCGACTCACCTGACACTCTGGATGTCAATGTCGAAGTTCTCGATCTAGATAACTTCACTGAGATTGCTCAATTTATTCTAGAGAGGATGCGGGAAAAGACGCTTACTCTTGCATTTCGAGAAAACTGATCAGTTGATCGGGATAGTCTGTAATGATGCCGTCAATTCCGGCAGCATACAGTCTCTGAAATTCAGATTCAGAATTGACAGTCCAGCAATAGACTTTGAGCCCCAGTTCATGTGCCTCATCAACTAATTCCACTGTCAGGTTTTGAAAATCGCAACTCCACACTTTGCCTCCTGTAGCGGCAACCATTTTTGGAACTGACCCGCCGAAGTCAGACAATCGCATGCCTTGGGTTAATTTTCCGTCGAGAGATTCATCAAGGGTGTTGTACGAAGGCATCTGAGAGGTGAGGTGCCAGGCATCAAGGCGCGGCACCAGTTTTTGGATGACTTGTGCTATCTGCCAGTCAAACGATTGAATGATTGAAGTTGTTGCAATGTCGAGCCGTATGATTTCATTCGCAAGCACTTCGGAGAATTTTTCGAGTGGATGTGTTGGTAGCGGTTCCCTAGGAAGAAATTTCGCTTCAATGCAGAAGATGATGTCTTGACCGCTGGCGTTCACCAATGAAACGACTTCTTCGAGGGTCGGTATGTGGCAGCTATTACGCGTATCCTGATGCGGAAACTGATTCCGGTAGTCAGAGTTCGGTTTGATCATCCCAATGTCGTATTGAAGCAACTCCTCATACGTTAGATCGCAGATTCTAATTGAACCAGTTTCGATCCAGTTGCCGGTACAATCCCGGGTAAATTCGGGATTAAGTGTAAAGTCATGATGAACAACCACCGTTTCATCTTGAGTAATACCGATATCCAGTTCAATCATATCGACTTCAAGGTCAATAGCTTTGGCGAATCCAGGTAGACTCGATTCTGGCAACAGGCCCCGGGCTCCACGATGCCCAATCACTTGAACTGACATATATGATTTATCTGGTATCAGGTGACATTTACCAACGAGAAAACAGGCTAAATCAGCGATTATTACCCATAACTTCTATACCTTTGTCTCGTAAGTAATTGATATTATATGACTCCACTTGTCATTGGAAACACTACTAAAGACATTTCCCAGTTCTTGTCAGAACCAGTGAGTTCAGAACAATAACAGAATCGGTTAAATTGGGTGAACGATTTCTATTCACTTATCAAACCAGAACAGCACTTACTTGCAACTAACTAATGCGCATGAAAACCACAGTCGAAATTCCCGATCAAGAACTTGAAGATTTAATGAAGTTTACGCGGGCAAAACCAAGCGTGAAGCTGTCAATTTGGCGATAGTTGACTTTAATCGTCGTATGCGTATGGCAAACCTGATACGGCATGCCGGCACTTGCGATAGCCTTATTTCTCCGACTGAACTTCAGGTACAACGGCGTCAATCTTGATACTGGTCGATATGTCGAGTTGGGTTCACTTCCTTAGAGCATACGGTGACCCAGTAATATGAGATCGCGTTCGTGAAACTTTGAGCAATGGAAAAGCGCGTTCTTGCCGATAGTCAGTGAGGTAATTATTGGTAACCTCTACTATCCAAAGTACCGACTTGATTCAAGCAGGATTTTCGATTTCGGTTAAAATTCAGACAAGATATCTAAAGTTAAGAATTTTTGGTTGTGGGGTGGTCAAAGTATTTGACCATTTCATGTGAAGCGATGGGAAAATTTGAATTTGAGAGTGTTGTATTGATTGAAGCACCCGTTGCTGCTAAAAGCCATTGGGTTAATCACAATTCTACCCACTTACTTTGTACTATGTGAAAGTCAGGATCGATTTGGACAAGATAGCAAGAGTTGAAATTGAATATGTATGCGCAGTCATTTGCGGATAAGGAGGTTCTGATGTGAATCAGGACTTTCTTTATGAACGCGCTCCCTTAATTGAGGTTATTGCGGAGATTCACTGGGCACTTAAACCTCTGCAACTCAACTCACAGCTAAAATTAGACCCACACTACGAATCATTTGAATTTAATTTTCAAAATTATTTATCGAGTATTCAACTGACTCATATTGAAGAGTTGATACCCAAAAAGGTACCTTTGGAAATTCTTCCGAATCAACCTAGAATTAGGATTCGCTCTGCACCCAATAAGTGGCCGCTTGCTCAAGCAGGCCCTGGAATCATTACAGCAAATATAGTTCCTCCATATAATGGATGGAAAGAATTTGGAGAATTTATATTTAATATTATCAATGGTTTATATGAGTGTTATCCACTGGCATCAAATACTTTATTTGTTGAAAAACTTCACTTGAGATACATTGATGGATTCGACCATAACTTTGGATTTACTCGATTTTCAAAGTTCGCGGCAGATATGCTTGGCATTCAATTGCCACTTTCAGAAAAATTTCTACGAAATTGTACGAAAAGTGAATCAGAGTTGACCTATGTTTTGGAATGTCGGTTTAGTAATGTGTCACCTGATGGGTCAACTGGCAGAATTAAAATCGCTCCAGGAACAAAAAACGATCTCAGCGCATTGGTTATGGAAATGAGTTGCGAATCTATCTTTCCTGATTCATCGTTGATGTCCCCGGATTCAGTTCAACAATGGTTTGCAAAAGCCCATAACAGTCTCCATATACAGTTTGACACTATTACTACACGAAAACTTAAATCATATTTTGGTAAACAAAGGAAAATCGCAAAGTGACATTAGTAGCGTCTGAATTATTACAGCAGGAACAATTTTCCGAAATGCCGTTCTATTCAGTTAACCAATTACAGATCGACAATGATTTCAAAGTTGCTGAAGACTCTACCAATTATTGGGACAGCAACGAATTTAGCAGGTCTGCTCTTTCTTGGAATGCATCGCAGAGTATCCGGTTGCTGTACTGGCTGTATTTAATCAGCACAGAATTTGAATTCCCAATAGATATTCCATCTTTACATCCTTCTTCTGAGTTTTTTGTCGTACTATCCGGAAAATTGCTTCCTCTAGGATTCACAAATTCAGAAATGTATATTGATTCCTATCAGGGGGATGTTGTTGACTATTTTCACAATAGTGAAAGAATTACTTGTATTGTTTCAGCTGAGGATATTCAGATTCTTACGTATTTAAGGGGAGAATTTGATGAAGAAGTTTTTCCTCGCAGTAAACAAGGAAAAGAGGAAATTTCCGAATACCTGAATGAGTTATGTAAGAAATTGGAAGTATGAATAGATGGGAACCAAAAGAACAGATAAGCTTGAAAGAAATTGTCGGTCGCCGCGCATTCGGAAGTAGAGTATTCGATAAGTCAAACGGAGTACTCCGTTACAATATCAATGTGTTTCTCGACACAAGGGAAAATGTCGGCCTGTCGGTTGATCGACTTGGAATGAAGAATGTTGACAATTGCGTTTTAAACTATTTGAAACCGCTTTGTCTTCAATTAGCAGAAAAGCGTTCAAGCCAATTCGTCGGATGGGCTCAAATCAAGGTACGTCAAATTGAAAGTATCGGTATTAAGGCTACACTAGCAGTCAACGAGATCAACCCTTATCATGCCGAAATTATTCGGTCTGAATTTAAAACACAAAAGTCGCTGCGAGCGTTAGCATTTCAGCTTTGTGTATATGCCTCAGAAAGTGATTTTATTTATCCACCAGAGTAGGTTTCAATGATTTCGATCTTAGGTGGATGAAATTGTCAAATTGGTGGCAATGTTAACGCAACTGCCGTTTCCTCTCAGCAAACCCAATATCAAGTTCGAGTATGTTGTCCCGCAGGTCAAGGCCCTTGGACAATCCGAGTAGACTCGTTTCAGGCAACACGCCCCGGGCGCCATGATGTCCAATCACTTGAATTGACCTATCAGATTTATCTGGCTTTAGTCGATATCAGCCAATGAAAAAAAGTAATATCAGCATTACCTCTCTGAATTTTATTTTCAATTTATCAGTCCAGCAATTCCATAACAAATGAGTAATTCACAAGGAATTCAATTTCTTGAGTCGCGGGGCATCAATCTATTCCATGCCTTTGATACACCTGACATTGCCGGAATCATTGGTAATGCCGTACCTGATTTGGATTTGAGCCCATATCCCACAACGGTGCTGACTGCACATGCAGGGTACAAATTCTGGGAATCAATGAAACAAGCGGGAATTCAAGGAGATGATCCGGTTGACCAGTATAGTGTTTTGCTAGCGCAGGAATATGCGGAAAGCTTTCTGAACTGTCAGGCGGAAATTCTCTATCCATCGGACTATCCGATTTCATTGATGAGTATTGCTGAAAAGGCTGGCTGGAACTATGTGACTCCAATGGGTATCAGTATCCACCCGCACTACGGTACCTGGTTTGCCTACCGGACATTGTTCTTGATCAAAACGCAGTTAACTCCAACACCGCGACTTGTAGCTGAGCATCCTTGTGAGTCCTGCGTGGATAAGCCTTGTCAATCTGTCTGTCCTTCTGGCGCGGTTACCGAAATCGGTTCATTCAATCTTGATGTCTGTGCGCGTTACAGAATTAGAGACGAGTCACCCTGTTCATATCAATGCCAGTCGCGCAATATATGTCCAGTCGGAGCGCAGTACCGATACGTTCCCGAACAGATGAAATATCATTACCGGCGGTCAAGGAATACGATGAAGCGTTATTTTGGTTCTGAAGCAGGAAACTAACGGAGGCGGTCAATTCAATGTACTTTGAAGAATACAAAGTGGGTGACAAGTTCAAGAGTTCGGGTGTAACTTTTACTGAAAGTAGCATCATTGATTTTGCAATCAAATACGATCCACAACCCTTTCACATTGATGTTGAGGCAGCGGCAAAATCACAATACAAAGGACTGATTGCAAGTGGATTTCAAACTTTGGCTCTGGTATTTCGCATGTACATTCAGGAAGGTTTTATCAAGCAGGGCATGGGTTCGCCGGGAATGGATGAGCTCCGTTGGCTGAAGCCCGTACGCCCTGGCGATACTCTTCATATTGAAAGTGAAGTGTTGGGTACCAAAGCTTCAAGCAGTAGAGAGGATCGGGGATATGTCGATATATTCTGTAGCTGGATCAATCAACGCGACGAGGTGGTTATGACTGTTCGACTCACCCAGATCATTCGAAGACGTCCGCCGGAATAGCATGCGCAATGCGGTTGAAAATAACCGCGCTCCATTGAAGCGAGGTCAGTTCTGATGCGAGCCGCCTTGTTTGATTCCCCAGGCTTACCACTCAGACTTGCGGATATAGAACAACCATCTCCTGGATCCCAGGAGATCCTTTTGCGAAATCGAGCGTGCGCAGTGTGTCGCACAGATTTGCATATCGTAGACGGCGACCTGAAAGTTCCTTCAACACGATTGATTCCAGGCCATCAGATTGTGGCTGAAGTTGCAGAAGTTGGTAATGAAGTCAAGCATCTTCAAATTGGTGATCGGATAGGTGTTCCGTGGCTTGGCAAAACCTGCGGACACTGCAATTTCTGTGTGAAAGAACAGGAGAACCTGTGTGACGAGGCGCGCTTCACTGGTCTTCACATCAATGGTGGTTTCGCTGAGTACAGCATCGCGGATTCAAGATTCTGTTTTCCTATGGAATCTTCATTGGATGATCTTCAGCTCGCACCTTTACTCTGTGGGGGCTTGATTGGATACCGGGCTTATCGCATGATTGGAGATGCGAAGAAAGTTGGATTTTATGGATTCGGATCTGCTGCACACATCCTCTTGCAGTTGGCAGTCTATGAGGATCGGAAAGTGTTTGCATTTACCAGAGACGGCGATTCAGAAACTCAATTGTTCGCCAGACAAATGGGTGCATATTGGGCAGGTGGATCCGGTGATCATCCGCCCGAGCCATTAGATGCGGCCATCATTTTTGCACCAGTCGGTGAATTGGTGCCGGTAGCGCTCCGCACTGTTCAAAAGGGCGGGATTGTCGTATGTGCAGGAATCCACATGAGCGATATCCCTTCCATGCCCTATGAGTTGTTATGGGGAGAGCGTACTGTGCGCTCTGTTGCCAATCTTACTCGAAGAGATGGTTGGGGATTTCTGGAACTCGCCGCAAAGATTCCAGTGCAAACCAGTGTTCAGAGTTATCCGCTAGAGAAGGTCAATCAAGCGCTCGACGATTTGAGAGATGGTAATATCAACGGATCGGCTGTGATTTTGCTATGAGCAGATTGAGGCACTAAGCTGGCCCTTTGTTCTGAAATGCTGAGGCTCTAGCAATGACAGACTGTATCAGACTGTATCCAGCGAACATCATCACAGATCATTCACTGAGTTGGTTCTCCGACTCCATAGCCTGTGTCTACAAAGTTGTTGCAGAGGAAAGTGTAGAGTGCCTTTGTTTGCGGGTTCATGTCTTTGCCACACTTCCAAACTAGTCCGACATCCATTGAATGAACCTGACCTGCGACGGGTTTCACTTCTACATGCTGTCCTTCCAAAGACCAGGGTCGGTAAACCATATCTGACAGAATTGTGATACCTGTCCCTGTGGCTACCATACTTCTAACCGCCTCGACTGACGAAGTTTTGAAAATTACATTGGGCGAGTAGTCAGTGGCACTCCAATAACGGAGTGCGGACTTTTCTGCCTCGTCTACGGTGAGCATGACGTATGGCTCTTTGGCAATTTGAGATAACTCGACAACATCTTCATTCATAAGATGATGGTCAGCTGACAACCACAGCCGTCGTTGCGATTTGATAAGTACCCTTGAGCTGATTTCACCAACGTTTTGCAGATTTGAAACCAGAATCACTGCAATGTCGAGTTCACCACTGACAATTTCTTCTTCAATTTGAGGTCGTTGTTTTTCGACCAATTTGAACTCAACATCTGGAAATGACCGACTAAACCGCATCAGTAACTGTGGAAAAAAGTATCCGGCGACAGTGTAGGTAAGTCCTACCTTTACCTTGCCGCTCAATGAGCGGCCAGACCGGTGCACTCCTCTAGCGGCTTCAGAGACTGCTGCCATGATATTCTGGGCATGCGTCAGGAATTGATGTCCCTCGTAAGTCAGTTCGACACCGTTAGACCGACGCCGGAACAGAGGCGCTTCAATATCCTTTTCCAGCTTGTCAATAGCAGCACTGACAGCCGATTGGGACACATGTAAATTTGCTGCAGCAGCAGAGACCTTTCCAGCGTCTGCAACTGCAATGAAATAACGAACTTGTCTAAAGGAAAAAGCCATCTATAAAATTGATATCACTCTACAAAAAATACTATTTTACAAAAATAATTGGATTCCTATAATCCAAATGCATGATGCCGTCGACTGAATTTCAATTTAAGGCGGCATAAAGAATTACTCTCACAAAATTTTGGAATTTTGAAAGTGTAACTGAGTCAATGCCCGGAAAATAGGAGAAAGTAATGAAAAAATTAATGAAGTCTTTGGCTTTTGTTGGAGCAACTGCGATGTGTTGGGTTGGCGGTGCTTCTGCACAAGATTGGTACCCATATCCAGTGGAAGTATGGAATCCGCCTTTTGATATGGCGAGCCCAAGAACGACAGTTGACTATGTACCTCTGGAAAAGGCAGAAAAAGCTTGGGACATCTGTGTCTCATTTCCACACATGAAAGATGCGTACTGGTTGGCAGTCGATTACGGAGTGGTTGCGGAATCTGAACGCTTGGGTGTTAAGATGCAACTGGTTGAAGCAGGTGGTTACACAAATCTGAACACTCAGATTTCTCAAATCGAAGATTGTGTGGCGCGAGGTGCGGAAGCAGTGGTCATTGGCGCAATCTCATTTGATGGAATGAACAATCTAGTCAGTGAGATTCGCGCTAAAGGAATTCCAGTGATCGATGTGATCAATGGGATATCCTCACCCGAGTTATCTGCAAAATCACTTGTTTCATTTGGCGAGATGGGATACAAGGCTGGTGAGTACATAGCTAAACTGCATCCGGCAGGTTCAGGGAAGGTTCAAGTTGCCTGGTTTCCGGGACCTCCCGGAGCCGGTTGGGTCGAAGCGGGCAATGCCGGTTTTCAGGAAGCAGTTGCGGGTTCAGATATTGAGGTTGTTGAAACTAAGTACGGCGATACAGGTAAAGAAATTCAGTTGAAACTCGTTGAGGATACCTTGGAAACCTATCCAGATATTCAGTACATCGTTGGAACGTCCCCCACAGTGGAAGCCTCGATCAGTTTGTTAAGATCACGTGGGTTAACTGATCAAATCAGTTTGCTGGCTTACTACTTTACGCCTGGTGTATTCCGGGGAATTCAGCGTGGTCAAGTGTTGGCGGCACCGACTGATTCTGCGGTTATTCAGGGACGTGTTGCCATCGATCAAGCAGTCCGAATCCTTGAAGGAAAAGACTATCACAAACATGTCGGACCGGCACTCTATGTGATTGATCCAGAAAACATAAATACATTCGATCGGGGATCTTCACTGGCTCCGGACGACTTCAAACCTACCTTTACAGTGAACTAAACAATTGCTGAACGAAATTCCGACAGCAACAAATAGTCAAGAAAGTGGGCTCCCAGACAATGGGAGCCCACTGCTGTTGGAATTGCGCGCAATTTGCAAGCAGTTCTCAGGTACACTGGTACTGGACTCCGTTGATTTTTCATTGAAACCAGGTGAAGTTCACGTTCTATTTGGCGAAAACGGATCCGGCAAGACAACCCTGATTTCGATAGTTGCGGGTGCTTATCGGCCTGATGGCGGGAGTTTTATATTCCGCAATGAACCTGTCGAAATTTTTTCGGTCAACCATGCCCGCGCTCTTGGAATCAGTACGGTATTTCAGGAGTTCTCCTTGGTACCACAACTTTCTATCGAAGAGAATCTGTTTCTTGGTGCTGAAGAGACTTTTGGCGGAATTCTGAAGAAATCTGCGATTCGTAAGAGAGCTCAAGATGTACTCGAACGACTTGGATTTTCACTGAATCCTTCTCAAAAAGTCGCATTTTTGTCCCGAGCTGAACAGCAGATGGTCGAAATTGCCAAGGCTTTTCGGGCAGATCTTTCGGTACTTATTCTAGATGAGCCAACTGCATCTTTGACCGATCAGGAAACTGAACAGCTATTTACCCTGATTGAGCAGGTTAAGGCTCAAGGCGTGGGCATCATCTACATTACGCATCGCATGAGTGAAATTCGACGAATAGGCGACCGCATCACTGTACTGCGCGACGGTCACAAGATTACCACTGTAGATGCTGATGTATCAGAAGAAGATTTAGTGCAATTGATGACGGGTCGGGTATTCGATCAGATTTTTCCTGATATTGCTTTTCAGCCTACAAAAAGAATGCTTGAAGTCAGAGATTTGAAGACAGCGGATGACACAGTGCGTGGTGTTTCCATAAATGTGGCAAACGGAGAAGTTGTTGGATTGGCTGGGTTAATTGGTTCTGGAAAATCTGACGTTGCCAGAGCTTGCTTTGGTTGCAGTCCGATCAGTGACGGTAATATCTATTTCGATGGGGAGCTGACCACCGGCTTCTCTCCGCGAAAAATGCTTGAACGAGGATTTTTCTATATGCCTTCAGACCGTCGGGATGAGGGGCTGATCATGATGAGAAGTGCTAGGGAGAGTATGGCTTTGGCTGCATTGAATACGCCCGAGTTTTCGAGAGGAATGTTTCTCAGACGTCAAAAAGAAATTCAGCGTCTTCGATCCATTGCAGAAAAACTAAATCTCCAACCGGCTAATATTGAAAGAGTAGTCGAACATTTTTCAGGTGGAAATCAACAGAAAATTCTGATCGGAAAGAGTTTGACACGCAAAGTTAAGCTGTTTGTCTTTGATGAACCGACTGTGGGTGTCGATGTGGCGACTAGAATTGCCATTTATCAATTTATCGGACGTCTTTGTGAAGGTGGTGCAGCTGTACTCCTAATCTCATCAGATTTACCCGAAATATTGCACTTGACCAATCGAGTTTATGTACTCTGTCGTGGTGTCCTGACGGCAGAACTGCATTCGGGCAACATAAATCAGGAAAATGTACTGCGACATTGTTTCGAACGAGAGGCGGCATAAATAGTTATGCAAGCATCCAGATTGAAAAATCTACTGAACTAAAGCACGAATAGTGTCATGAGGTTAATTAAGCTCGCGTTTGTACGGCTTGGGGTATTGCCATTTCTTCTGTTGATTGCGGTCGTCATCTTCGCGCTGTTGTCTGACAATTTTCTTACGGGAAGAAATTTGCTCAACGTGGTGAGGCAATCAACGTATCTGACATTGGTCGCAATTGGACAAATGTTCGCCTTGCTTACTGGAGGTTTTGATTTATCTGTTGGTACCATTTTGGCAATTACATCGGTGGTTGGCGCTACCGCCATGGCTACAGCTTTTGTTGCAATGCCGGATGCAATATCCTTTGTCATTCTGATCGGAATCCTCGCTGGTTTATGCGCCGGAACACTCATTGGGGTTATCAATGGAATCGGCGTAGCCGTGTTTAACGTTTCACCATTTATGATGAGTCTTGGAATGGCTTCTGTCGGATTTGGTGTTGCACTCTATATGACAGGTGGCATACCCGTGTATGGAATGCCAATTGAATTTGGAGATATCTTTGGATTTGGATCGATTTATGGAGTCCCGACACCAGTCGCCGTAACGCTTGTCGTTATCGTGATTATGTTTTTCGTGGTTAACTGGACTCGGCTTGGCCGATATTTCTATGCGGTTGGCGGAAACTTGAAAGCCGCGCGCTTATCCGGAATCAACACTAAATTAACTTTGTTTCTCGCGTATGTGTTCTGTGGGTTTATGGCGTCAGTTTCTGGCATTCTCCTCACCGCGCGACTTGATACGGGAGAAGCCAATATCGGTGCAACGATGCCGCTTGAGTCGATCGCAGCATGTGTAATTGCAGGAGTCAGTTTGCGTGGAGGTCTAGGACGTTTTGAAAATGTTGTATTAGGTGCTCTTTTCATTGGGTTAGTCCAAAACGGAATGAATCTGGCACGAATTGAATCCTATCTACAAATCGTAGTGATTGGTTTGCTACTAATTTTGGCGGTAGTGGCTGATCAGTTCCGATTAAAAGTGATCGCAAGTATGCAGGATTACTGATGACGATAAAAGCCGCTTCAATCGGATTGGGATGGTGGTCAGCTGAACTTGCCAAATCCATACAAGGCAGTTCGCATTTGATACAAATCGTTTCCTGCTATTCCAGAGACGAAACGAAACGTTTGGAGTTCGCAAATCGATTTGGATCTGGGCATCACGATTCCTATGAAGCCGTGCTTGCTGATTCGACTATAGATGCAGTCATCATATCTACTCCCCATTCACTCCATGCCGAACACGTCATTCAGGCAGCGGAAGCCGGAAAACACGTGTTTGTCGAAAAACCATTCACCTTAACTGTCGAAAGTGCCAGAAAAGCGACAGAGGCATGCCATTCTGCGGGTGTAGTGTTGGCAGTTGGTCACAATCGGCGATTCTCTGCAAGTGCGTCTCGGCTCAAAGAACTGCAGGTCGAAGGAGTATTTGGCACCCTGTTACACCTCGAAGCGAACTTTTCAGCTCCTGGGGCGTTGGCCTATACACCTGACAGATGGAGAGCCAATCGTATTGAAAGTCCAGCCGGGGGTATTGCAGCTCTAGGAATTCATCTGATAGATCTGCTCTGCTATTTTGCTGGATCGATCACACGCGTGAGCGCCCAGGCAAAGCGTAGAGCAGTGGCTGTAGACATGGATGATACGACTTCGGTACTGTTTGAATTCGACTCAGGGGCGACGGGATATCTCGGCTGCATGTTCGCCTGCCCTTACACATCCTTTCTGAATATCTACGGTACCAATGCCAACGCTTTTGCAAAAGTTGATACCGACAAATTGAGCGCTCAGATTAGTGACGGGCAGGAAATTGCGATCGATATTGAGCCTATCGACACGTTGAAAATGGAGCTAGAGGAATTCGCACTTTCGTGCACTCAAAGTACTCCATTTCGAGTTACCCCAGAACAAGCTGCCAGCAATGTGGCGATTATGGAAGCGATTGCGTTGTCGGCAAGCGTTGGATCGCCTGTCGATATCGGGGATGATTTCACTAAAGTTTGGAAAAACTAAACTGACTAACTGGAGAAGCAATATGTCAACAGTCATTAACTGCGATATGGGAGAGGCCTTCAGCGTTTACAAATTGGGAGAAGACGAGAAGTTGATGCCGTTAATTTCACTGGCGAATGTTGCGTGTGGATTTCACGGATCAGATCCGAATCACATGCGTAAGACGGTCAGGCTTGCAAAAGAACACGGTGTTCAAGTTGGTGCCCATCCTTCTTTTCCCGATATGCAGGGGTTTGGCCGACGTCCAATGGTGATAGAAAGAGAAGAACTCGCAAATATTATCCTCTACCAAATTGGTGCGCTGAGTGCCTTCTTGAGAGCTGAGGGAATGGAACTCAATCATATCAAACCACATGGTGCCTTGTACGGCATGGCAGCGCGAAACGAAAACGTCGCACATGCAATCTGTGATGCAGCTGAGGTCTTTGACGTTCCCCTTCTTGGCATGAAATATACGCTTCATGAAAAGGTGTATCAGGAGCGGGGTATGGAATTCTTGGCAGAGTATTACGCCGACTTGGAATACAACGACGATGGCAGTTTGATCATCACCCGCGAGCATGATCCTGTCGACCCTCAATTGGCTGCCGCTCGTAGCATTCGGGCGATTGAGGAGGGACAAACTGAGTCTGTAAATGGAAAGGATGTAGGAGTCGGAAGCGATTGCATATGCGTACACTCTGACACACCAAATGCTGTCGATGTCGCTCTGGCGGTCCGTGAAGCGGTTCAACCTTACCAAAGTGTAATAGCGTAGACCTGATTTGAATGTGAGGAAATTATGTCAAACCAAAAAATTGTTTCCCCTTTACCTGGAATTTTTTATCGTCGCCCTGCGCCAGACCAACCCCCATTTAAGGAGGCAGGTGACGCAGTTAGTGTAGGTGACGTCATTGGGCTGATAGAAGTCATGAAGTCATTTCATGAGGTCAAGTCAGATAAAGCTGGAACCGTAGCTGAATTTCTGGTTGACAACGAAGATGCAGTGATGGCGGGACAGCCACTTGTTGATTTAAGCGACTAAATCTCAATACTGACATGGGGATTAAAAGCCTGTTGGTCGCAAACCGTGGCGAGATCGCTGTCCGAATTATTCGGGCAGCCAGGGACATGGGTATTCGTACGATCCAGGTGTATAGCGAAGCAGACGTCGATTCGCTTCCAGTTCAACTGGCAGACGATTCGGTACTGATTGGGAAACCACCTTCAACAAAGTCTTATCTAAACATTGAATCACTAATATCTGCCGCAGTTGATGTGGGAGCTGAAGCAGTTCATCCCGGTTATGGCTTTCTCGCTGAGAATGGGGATTTCGCCGATGCAGTGGAGGCAGCAGGTTTGATTTTCGTTGGTCCAAGCGGTGAAACAATACGTCGATTAGGCGACAAAGTTACAGCCAGATCCGCAGCAGATGCTGTTGGGCTAGCCACAGTTCCAGGTAGTGCTGGACGCATCGACAATCTTGAGGAAGCAAAACCCATCCTGGAAGAAATAGGCTTTCCAGTACTGATCAAGGCGACTGCTGGAGGTGGTGGACGAGGAATTCGAATCGTTCACAACCACGAGGAGTACGATCGACTGGCTCCACAGGCGAGTACAGAAGCTTTAACAGCATTTGGCGATGGCGGAATTTACATCGAATCCTATATCCACAATGCGAGACATGTTGAAGTTCAAGTCATTGGTGATGGCGAAAGCGTTCTGCATTTTTATGATCGCGAGTGTTCACTTCAGAGACGCCGTCAAAAAATCTGGGAGGAGGCACCGGCATCTTGTGTTCCGGACGATGTAAGGATGCGTTTATGCGATGCAGCACGAAATTTTGCTTCCAGTGTTGGTTATCGTGGAGCTGGGACATTGGAGTTTTTGTATGACTCAAGCACTCACGATTTTTACTTCCTTGAAATGAATACCCGGATTCAGGTGGAACATCCAGTAACAGAGTGTGTTACCGGTGTGGATTTAGTTCGAGAATCGATTCGGGTCTGTGACGGAAATTCTTTGGATCGCAGTCAGGATGAGATTGTCTTGAAAGGACACTCAATTGAATGTCGGATCAACGCTGAAGATCCTGCCAACGGATTCATGCCGCAACCGGGCACAATAACAGAACTGAAGGTACCTGGTGGCCCGGGTGTAAGGTTTGATTCTATGCTCTATCCTGGCTATACGGTCCCACCATATTACGATTCTATGCTGGGTAAACTCATTGTCTGGGATGAGGACCGTCCCAGCGCTTTGAATAGAATGAGAGGCGCCTTGGAAGAGTTGGATATTTCAGGAATCAAGACTACCAAATCACTTCATCAGGCTTTGCTGAATGACGTTAACGTCATTGAGGGTAATGTACACACCACATTTCTCGATGATTGGCTAAGCAAAGCAAACAAACAGTAGCTTCAATTTAGGAGGTCAACGTATATGGCAACCAGATATTCATTCGGCGGAGATGATCACATTTTTGCCGAAGTTGATGAGGCGATGTCTCTTGAGGCATTTTTTACAAGTCTGTCCGTAACGAAAGCGGTAAAGGAGAGCCAAATCAGTGCTGTGACGGAAGTTTGCCCTGCCAATGCTTCGTATCAAATTAAATTTGATCCGGACAAGATAAAGCCCAAAGACATGCTGGTAGAATTGAAACGCATTGAGTCTGAAGCGGCCAGTGCAGAGGCAGTCATAAACACACGCGCTGTTGAAATACCGGTGTACTACAACGATCCATGGACACGAGAGACGCTGATGCGATTTCGAGAACGGCACCAGGACCCCAATAGCACCGATCTCGAATATGCAGCCAGAATAAATAACTTTGACTCAGTTAATTCGTTCATCAAAGCACATTCTGAGTCACCTTGGTTTGTTACCATGGTTGGATTTGTAGCAGGACTGCCATTTATGTATCAAATGGTTGAGCGGCAAAGGCAAATTGAGGTGCCTAAATATCTCCGGCCCAGAACTGATACACCAAAGTTGACGGTTGGTTATGGTGGGTGCTTTGCCTGTATTTATTCTGTTAGAGGCGCCGGTGGTTATCAAATGTTTGGAATCACACCAATGCCGATATATGACCCACAACAGTCAATTGGATATCTCAAAGATTTCATGGTGTTTTTCAATCCTGGCGACATCGTGAAATTTAAACCGATTGACAGAAATGCCTACGATGAAAGTGTCGAAGCTGTGGAAGCCGGTACATTTGAACCAGTGATTCGTGAGTTAGTTTTCTCTTTGGATGAGTTTCAGAGTGGAATCGATGAATACAACAATAATATTGGGGAGATGCTTCATGGGAATTAGAGTAATTTCACCTGGACTAGCGACTTCAGTACAAGATCTTGGACGACCGGGATACTATCATCTGGGCATTCCGATTTCTGGAGGTATGGATCGGTATGCATTAAGATGTGCGAATCTGCTGGTTGGAAATGCAGAAAATGCAGCGGTATTGGAAGCGGTATTTCTTGGTCCTGAGATTGAGTTCACCCGTGATGCGACAGTTGCGGTTACAGGTGCAAACTTACCTCCAAAAGTAGACGGCAATGTCAGAGAAGGGTGGACATCATTTGATGTCAAAAAGGGCCAAGTATTGAGTTTTGAATATTTGCAGACTGGAGCTCGAGCATATATTGCAATATCCGGTGGGATTGATGTTCCTGTTGTTCTTGGCAGTCGGTCGCTGTATGGATTAGGAGCTTTGGGTGGATTTAACGGTAGAACCCTTCAAGCCGGCGATGAAATTGGGATCGGAGAAAATTCTGGAAATTCAAGTACTGGTCGGTCAATTCCCGCTACACTTCGGCGTTTACCAGGATCACCAGCAGAGCTTCGAGTGATACCTGGTATCTATTGGCACCGTATCACCGAGGAGGCCAAAGCCAACTTCTTCGATGACACCTGGAAAGTTGCATCTGAAGCTGATCGCATAGGTTATCGATTTCAAAAAGGTCGTCCACTAAGCTTCATTGACCGTGAACAGCCATTCGGTGCTGGTTCTGACCCGTCCAATATTGTGGACAGTTGCTATCCGTATGGTTCAATTCAAGTACCTGGTGGAACCGAACCGATCGTTCTGCACCGAGATGCTGTATCAGGTGGTGGTTATTGCATGATCGGGACAGTGATTTCTGCTGACATGGATTTCATCGGGCAACTACAACCAAATATGGATGTAAATTTCATTGAAGTTGATCTTGATACGGCACTTGCGGCGCGACAAGAGCGCAATTCTGGATTACAGCAAGTTCGCGAAATCGATTAGCCGTCAAGCAAATAATTGGTCAATCCGAATTCGATTCGTCAATAGCTTGCTTACACACGCAAACTGAATCGCGCGAATGCTCGGTTGGTTGGCTTAGGGTGTGAAGAGGGAGTTGATTATTCCGCTTAACTTTTGCGATCGTGTTTTGAACCACCCCTGCACAAGGGAGACTCAAATGTTGCACCACCGCTAGCTTGCCATTCGTCTGGAGTCATTGTCTGCAGTGACAAGGCATGAACTCCAGCAGCGAGTTGATCAGCCAAAAGTTCGTTAATCATGCGATGTCGATTGACCAGCGTCTTACCACCGAATTGTTCGGAAACCGCCACTACCTTAAAGTGTGTTTCCGAGCCTATGGGCACATTATGCATTCCGCTCTCGTTAATCACGTCGAGATGGGCAGGTTCTAACGCTTCTGACAGCGTTTGAGTGATTTGATTTTGAATGATCATGCTACAAACTAATGAAATTGTACAGGATACTCCGCTGATAAGAACGGCATCATAGTGGAGGTGGTTGCGCTGTAGGGGGATTTTTCAACTGATTTTATAGGCAATTCTGAACCAGGTGACTAAGAGAACCACTTCTGACAGAGCATCAGGCGATTGACGAGGCTGCAGCAGTCAAATTCTTTGGTAAATAAGGAATTGTGGAGAAAATTTGAAGAATCTGTTATTGAAACACGTCGAAATTCGAAATGCGATTCACATTGACTCGGTTGTGCTGTTGCCAGTCCAGTGCAACATGATCCAGGATCAGAATTTGTACTCAACAGAAACGAAAAAAGTCCGTTCGAGCATGGAATGAAGAGTTGTTAACCCTGCATTAATTCTGTCGGTTGGGTCGGTTGGAGGTTCTCGATTTTCAATATTCAACACACCAGTCTGAATCGTCAAATCTTCGTATCCTCCCACCTGGTTAAATTCAAGTACCACGTTATGGGTGAACCATTCATCATACCTGTAAGTTTCCGACGCGTTGTTGAACCCCGAAACAAAGTAAGTTGACCACTGTGCAGAAAAATTTTTCCTTGATCCGAGCCATGTAAAACCAAATTTGTCGCGAGGGCTGTCAGTTGTCGTGTCACTTCCGAAAGTTGTACTCTCTGATCCTAATCCCCTAGTCCAATCGAAAATAATTTGGTTATTCCAATATTCAGATCGCCAGTCCCGCCGGGCACGCAGGTACAGTGTGTCACTCTTTGAACTTCCTGCATTTAGGTAAGGAACAGTCATTTCGACAACTCGTGTACCTTCTCTCATGATTTCTGCACCTTCAGGTAGTTGTTCAGCCCCTAGTTCGTGTTCAATTTCAATAAGTGCCCGCGTGCTTGAAGATGGCGAGTTGCTGGTCTTGCTTCGAACTAAATCAGCGTCAACCATCAGCGTACCAATTTTGGCTGATATCCCCAAAGCGAAATTTTCAAATTTGACCGGCTCTAGATTGGGATTGCCGATGTATTCCGCCTTGACCTGATACGTACAATAGCCACACTCAGGGTCCCGAATAGTGGGATGCGAAATCGTGTGCGAGTAAAGTGAACTTAGAGAAGGAGAGTTTGATCCAGCCATCCAAGATGCCCGGAAGCCCATGTCCTCTGAGGCGTAAAATTCGCCTGCAATTCGATGCCGCGTGGTGGTTCCAACATCGCTGTATCGGTCACCGCGCAATCCAAGTGAAAAATTCCAACGCTCAGCTGGCTTTAATTTCAATTCCGAAAATAGGGATTGACGGCGTTGTTGTCCGTCAATTCCATTTAAGAACGAGCCGATGACGTTATCGTCCTGACGATGTTGATCGAAGATGTTCTGTAGTTTAACCTTAGCGATTTCAAAACCTGCTGTCAAATCAACATCGCGACCACCCAACTTTAGACCCGACCAATTGAACTCATTTCGGAAAATTGTGTTAGTCCAATCCAATTCACGAGTAAGCTGTACCTCAATATTTTTCAATACAGATTCGGGAGTTTCAAAGGGATTTACTACATCGTATGTACTATTAGCGATTGCAGTCTGTGCAGCATCCTTCAACACGTAATTATTGCCAACTTCGGATTCACTGTAACTGTTGAAACTAAACTCTGTATTCCAGTTCAAGTTATTGCTGACGTGGCTATTCAACGCGATACTGAATTCAAATTCTCTGAAATCTTCTGAATCTTCTCGATTTCCATTTGCCACAAAACGATGAAAAAGTGATACTTCTTGCGGAAGCCCGAGTGCTGTAGCCACCGGTGCTGGCAGTGTCACATCAAATTCATCGACTGCTGGTGCCGCCCGGTCAAAATTTGAACCGTCACTAACTCTGGCATCCAGGGTGAAGGTCCGATCATTATCAAGAGAACTACGGTTATTCACCAAATAGCTGTTACGCTGAGACTTCACAGTAAACCAAGCAATATTTGCCCACGGGAATCCACAACCTGTTCCGTCAATTCCACCTGGATCATTGAGAACCCCTGTGTAAATTTCTGGATCACAGGTCCCGACTGCCCTTGCAATGTTGTTGCCCCCAACTTCTGCAAATGCAGTATTTCCTCCAAGTGAAACTCCACGCGTGTCTGCAAACGTTCCACCAGGTGTCCACTTTGATTTGAGAAAATCGCGATCTGAGTATTGAATTTGCTCTCGTTTGAAGTGTTCTACCGCCATAAAGATAGTGCCATTTTCCAACTCATCACCCCAGACAAGGTTCAATTGGTCAGCGTCTGCACCTTTGGGGGTAGGACGTTCAGCACTCAATTGAACAGCACCTCCATGAAACTGATCCCGAAGCACTATATTCACAGTGCTACCTGTTGCCTGATTGTTCAAGGAAACTGAAGGACTGCCGAGCCAAACTTCAATTCTTTCGATTGCAACCAGTGGTATAGAGGAGACGGAGTACAAAGTGAGCCGTCCATCCAAGTAAACTGTGCCGGAAAAAATTGATTCGCTCCACAGATCTCCAAAAGTACGGCGACCCGATAATTCAATTTGCTGTCGAGTGATGATGTAGGTTGGGTTCTGCAGGCCGGAACGGGCGATCGCCCTGTCTAGTGTATTCGCGGTTTCATTCGCGAGAGCGTTAGGTGACGTAAAAAGCCACACCATTGCACATGCCAAAAGCAATGGACCGACGAGTTTCATGGAATATTGCATCGCCACTACTATGGTTGAAATGAGGTTAACATGCATTGCAACAAACTTCCATTTTTGTTGACTGGTGGACGACAGATAATGATGTTCATAGACTTGTAAATCTATGATTCTGTCACTCAATGGTGACTTCGTTTGTTGTTATATATCATTGTTTGTACAAAGATTTAATCTTTTCTACAAGTTCAATTCTCCGATTAAGTTGATTGATTGGAATCGGCCACCAGCAATGTGGATTTGGGAGAGATGGAGTCGTTGTTAGCAGTCTGCTTTAGCACAGGTGCCAGTCTAACCCGTCTTTTGTATGAACTGCAAAAAGTCGGAACATTCAATAGAACATCAGTGTGCGGATTTCATGAGGGCTCGCACACTGAAGCGAAGTACAACACTAGGTCGCATTGATATACGCAAGCCGAGATTCATATCTTCAGTGATACCATTCCAATGTAGCTGGTGAGCAGAAAATCTGTGTCAATCGCACAACAGGGTCAAAAGAGGTTGCAAGAAACGTTTTGATGAAGGTGATGGGTTGACTCAACCTGGGCCTTCAAAGATATAGTGCAGTGGCACCGGCGTGTCAGGAGGGATGCCCGGATGGACAGAAGCTCGCACATAATTTAAGCAATTGAGTCTGTGAATCCTGCGCGCTTTTGATTGAACAGAATTAAAATGTGAGGTCTCAATAGATCGTATTTCAACCGTATCCTAAAGTGGGGTTTTGTAGTATCCAAGGAGACGCCCATGTTCAAGATGACCGAAACAATCCAGAGCTATGATGATGAACTGTGGGAAGCCATAGAGAATGAACAAATTCGTCAGGAAGAGCATATCGAGTTAATCGCCTCCGAAAATTACACCAGCCCCCGAGTATTGCAGGCACAGGGATCAGTGCTGACCAATAAGTATGCCGAAGGTTACCCCGGACGACGTTACTACGGTGGCTGCGAATTTGTTGATATAGCAGAAAATCTTGCGATCGAACGTGCAAAAAAACTGTTCGATGCCGCCTATGTGAATGTACAGCCCCATTCCGGCTCGCAAGCCAATTCTGCAGTTTACATGGCTCTGCTGGAACCGCATGATACTGTTCTTGGCATGAGTCTTGATCACGGGGGACACCTGACTCATGGCGCCAAGGTCAATTTTTCAGGAAAAATCTACAACTCTGTTCTCTACGGGGTAGACTCGGAAGGCATTGCTGACTACGGACAAGTTGCTGAACTCGCTACCGAACACCAACCAAAAATGATTGTTGCCGGGTTTTCTGCATACTCCAGAGTCATGGACTGGGATCGGTTTCGTCAGATTTCTGACGATGTAGGTGCTTATCTGTTTGTGGATATGGCGCACGTTGCGGGACTGATAGCAGCGGGCCTTTATCCTAACCCGGTACCGATTGCCGATGTGACGACAACAACGACACACAAGACTCTACGTGGGCCCAGAGGCGGTTTAATTCTGGCACGCGAAAACCCTGAAGTGGAGAAGAAACTTGCCTCTTCTGTTTTCCCTGGTGGTCAGGGCGGACCGATGATGCACGTTATTGCTGGAAAAGCGGTTGCATTTAAGGAAGCGCTCGAACCGGAGTTTAAGAAGTACCAGCAGCAGGTGCTGACTAACGCACGCGCAATGGCAAAAACCTTTATGGACCGTGGTTATAAGGTGGTTTCGGGTGGAACAGACGATCACCTGTTCCTGCTTGACCTGATCGATAAGGATATTACCGGAAAAGATGCAGCAGCTGCACTTGGTGTAGCAAACATTACCGTGAACAAAAATACGGTACCAAATGATCCGCGTTCACCTTTTGTTACAAGCGGTCTTCGAATTGGCTCTCCAGCGTCTACCACACGTGGCTTTAAGGAAGAAGAAATGGTCACGCTGACTCATTGGATCTGTGACATTCTTGATGATATCGAAAATCAGACAGTTTCTAACGAAATCAAAGGAAAAGTCAAGGAACTTTGCAGTCGATTCCCGGTATATAGCTAAATTCATCCCAAATCTTCACACGGCTGGGGCATCGATGAAGGACTATTCGATTTTCAGCCTGGCCCGCCACGCAGTAAGACGCCACAAGAACTGGCCGCGCGCATGGCGTGACCCAGAGCCCAAGCCTGCCTATGACATCATCATTGTTGGTGGTGGTGGACATGGACTCGCTACCGCATACTATTTGGCGTCCGAGCATGGCCAGTCCAATATCGCAGTGGTTGAGAAAGGCTGGATAGGTGGAGGCAACACTGGCCGAAATACGACAATCGTCCGTTCAAACTATCTGTGGGATGAATCGGCACACATCTACGAAAAATCTCTTGTGCTCTGGGAGTCGTTATCACAGGAGCTGAATTTTAATGTCATGTTCAGTCAACGCGGGGTCTTGAATCTTGCCCACACACTACAGGACATGCGTGATGTGTACCGGCGTTCCAATGCAAATCGGCTGAATGGCATAGACAGCGAAGTTCTAACCCCTGAACAAATCAAGCAAATCGTTCCCACTATCAACACTTCTCCGGATGCCCGTCATCCAATTCTTGGCGCATCTTTTCAGCCGCGTGGAGGTGTTGCTCGTCACGATGCTGTTGCCTGGGGATTTGCCAGGGCTGCGGACCGAAGAGGTGTGGATATCCTGCAAAATTGTGAGGTGACCGGGATCATTCGGGAGGACGGCCATGTAAAGGGAATCGAAACCACACGCGGCAGAATCATGGCCAATAAGGTGGGAGTCGTTGCGGCAGGACACTCTAGCGTCATAGCCAACATGGCGGGCATACGCATGCCAATAGAAAGTCGGCCACTTCAGGCTTTGGTTTCGGAGCCGATCAAGCCCGTGTTGCATACAGTTGTCATGTCCAATACCGTCCACGGCTACATCAGTCAGTCCGACAAGGGTGAATTGGTGATCGGTGCTGGTGTCGACGGGTATCTGGGGTATGGGCAACGCGGCAGTTTCTCAACCATTGAACACAACGTTGCAGCCATTGTGGAGCTTTTCCCGATATTCAGTCGGGTCAGGATGATGCGCCAATGGGGTGGCATCGTGGACGTATGCCCTGATGCTTCACCAATTATCAGCAAGACCCCGGTCAAGGGACTTTACTTTAACTGTGGATGGGGAACCGGCGGATTTAAGGCGACGCCGGGTTCCGGTTGGGTTTTTGCGCACACTATCGCCAACGATGAACCGCATCCCCTTAATGCACCATTCAGCCTTGAGCGTTTTATTTCAGGTGCATTGATTGATGAACACGGTGCAGCAGGTGTGGCACATTAGCCATTCGATAGAGGGAGTTGGAAAATGCTTTTAATCAACTGTCCATGGTGTGGGCTGAGGGAAGAAACCGAATTCAGTTGTGGTGGTGAAGCGCATATTGTCCGACCACTGGAGACGGACTCCCTGACTGATGAACAGTGGGCAGACTACCTATTTATGCGGAAAAATATCAAGGGGGATCAGCGAGAACAGTGGTATCACAGCGGTGGTTGTCGACGCTGGTTCAATGCTGAGCGAAACACGGTTACCTACAAATTCGGGGTGACCTATAAACCAGGCGATCCAGTACCGGGAGACGATTCTTGAGCGAAACCAATCGTTTACCTAGCGGCGGTCGAATTGATCGATCTCGGTCTGTGACATATAAATTTAACGGTGAGATACTGACCGGATATGCAGGAGATACTGTTGCGTCAGCACTCCTCGCAAACAACATTCACCTGGTTGCAAGAAGTTTCAAATATCACCGCCCTCGTGGAATTATGGGCAGTGGGCCAGAGGAGCCTTGCGCAATGCTTCAAGTCGGGTGGGGCGCGAATGCTGTGCCGAATGGTAAGGCAACGCAGGTAGAAATTTATGAGGGACTTGAGGTTTCGAGCGTTAATGCCTGGCCGAGTGTTAAGTTTGATGTTTCCGCCGTCAATGAAATTTTCTCAGCAATTATCCCGGCTGGCTTCTATTACAAGACATTCATGTATCCGCAAAAGTGGTGGATGTTCTACGAAAAGTGGATCAGAAAAGCAGCTGGATTTGGTGTAGCAGAGTCCGAGACAGATCCAGATCGTTATGAAAAAGTCAACGCTTGGTGTGATGTTCTAGTGGTGGGCGGTGGTCCTGCCGGGCTTTCAACTGCCTTAAGTGCTGCCAAGGCAGGTGCCAGGGTGGTTCTGGTAGACGAAAAGGGAGAGTTTGGTGGTGGATTGCTTCGTTGCAGAGACGAAAGCCGAAGAAATTGGTTGGTTCGTACCCTTGCTCAGCTAGCCGAACTTCCGAACTGCAAACTGTTACGACGTACCACGGCTGTCGGATACTACGATGCGAACTTTCTGGTTCTCAATGAGCGCTTGACAGATCATTTATCTGCATCAGTTGCTGGTCAGTCACGAGAACGGTTGTGGCGAACCCGGGCGAAACAGGTGGTTCTCGCGACCGGTGCAATCGAGCGACCCATCGTTTTTGGCAACAACGACTTACCTGGTGTGATGCTATGCTCAGCGGTGTCCGAATATATCCATCGCTTTGCAGTCAAGCCTGGCTCGCGTTCAGTGGTATTTACAAACAATGACAGTGCCTATCAGACTGCGCTGGATATGATCATGGCCGGCATTCAATTAATTGCTGTCGTTGATGTTCGTAGAGATGTATCAAATGAGTGGATTGATGAACTTCGTTCTCAGGGAGTTGAATTGAAGTTCGGATTTGCAGTGAAAAGTGCGAAGGGCAGGGCTCGCGTCCGCGGTGTCAAAGCGCAGGCACTTTCTGTTGATGGTTCCTATTTAACCGGTTCACAGATTACTTTCAACTGTAACTTACTGGCCGTATCAGGCGGTTGGAGTCCAGCGGTCCATTTACATGCACAATCGGGAGGGAAACCTGTATTCGATCCGGTCAATGCATGCTTTGTACCCGGTGTTTCCTCACAGAATGAAGAGTCGGTTGGCGCTGCCAATGCTGATTTTTTATACGAAAAGGCGGTGGAGGATGGGGCAAGAATTGGAGCTGCTGCTGCCGCTCGGTCAGGATTTGGTGACGTTGAAGCTTCAAATGAAGAGCAGGCAATTGAGGACAGTGCTCAGAACTCGCTTGCTATCCAGCCTTTCTGGCGTGTACCAAGTTCAGATTCATTTCAGAAGCAATTCGTCGATTTTCAGAATGATACGACTGCCAAAGACATTGCATTGGCAGCACGCGAAGGCTATCGCTCGATTGAACATCTCAAGCGTTACACATTGCTTGGATTTGGAACAGATCAGGGCAAACTGGGTAATATCAATGGTATGGCAATTCTGTCACAGGAACTCAATCAGGATTTGGCAGAAACTGGGACGACAACGTTTCGCCCGCTCTATACACCCGTTACATTTGGCGCAATAGCCGGCCGTGAAGTCGGTCCCGAATTCTTCGATACAGTTCGCAAGACTGCAATGCATTCCTGGCATGTCGCACACAATGCACTGTTTGAAAATGTAGGACAGTGGAAGCGCCCTTGGTACTATCCTCAAGCGGGAGAATCGATGACAGAGACTGTCAATCGGGAATGCATGGCTGTGCGAAAACAGATCGGAATGCTTGATGCATCCACACTGGGAAAAATTGAGATCTTTGGTCCGGATTCCACTGAATTCCTGAACTACATGTATACCAATGCCTGGAATAAACTGGAAACTGGCAGATGCCGCTATGGCCTGATGCTGGGTGAAAACGGTATGGTTATGGATGACGGTGTAACGTCAAAACTTGGTGACAATCACTACTACATGACAACGACAACCGGTGGTGCAGCGCATGTGCTGAACTGGATGGAGCAGTGGCGACAGACTGAATGGCCGCATATGAAGGTGTATTTCACTTCGGTTACGGATCAGTGGGCGGTTGCCTCCGTCTCGGGGCCAAAAGCTCGCCACCTGCTTGAAAAAGTTACCGCTGGAATCAGTCTGTCTGACACTGAATTCCCATTCATGTCATTCAAGGAAGGGACAGTGTGTGGTGTTCCGGCGCGTATATTTCGAATCAGTTTTAGTGGCGAACTTTCGTACGAGATCAATGTTGAAGCCAACTATGGCCTGCATGTTTGGAGCGAGATGTTTGAAGCGGGAAGGGAATTTGGGATCACGCCTTATGGGACCGAAACAATGCATGTGCTGCGGGCCGAAAAGGGCTTCATTATTGTCGGACAGGATACAGACGGTTCGATTACTCCGGATGATCTCGGGATGAATTGGATCGTATCGAAGAAAAAGGATTTTCTCGGTAAGCGTTCACTCAGTCGTTCGGATTGTGTGCGACCCGATAGAAAACAATTCGTGGGCCTTTTGACGGAAGATCCAGATGTCGTACTGCCGGAAGGTGCACAGCTGGTTGATGAGCCATCAAACTCCTATCCTGTGCCAATGATTGGACACGTAACATCGAGTTACTGGAGTGCGACTCTGGGTCGGTCCATCGCACTGGCTGTCGTAAAAGGTGGTCATTCCAGACTTGGTGCGAAAATTTATTCAACCCTCATGTCAGGTGAATCAATTCCTGTGACCATTTCCAATCCAGTTTTTTATGATGCTGAAGGCGAACGGCAGCATGTTTAGCCCAACTCAGCAGACACCACTGGCAGAGTTTTCATTCGAGAACGAAGTCCGTGCTGAGTTCAATGGCGTAAAGCTCTTGGAGTTGTCAAACCTGGAGCATTTCAATTTGAGGCTTGAGCCAGATAACAGTCACCTGGTGAATCAGTTGCAAGATGCGCTCGGATTTCAAATTCCGCTTGAGCCAAACACCTTTGTGATTCATGAGAATATTTTGTGCAGCTGGCTAGGACCAGATGAATGGCTAATTGTTGCTCCGCTTGATCAGTCCAATCGGGTAGAGACGGTGGTGAGAGAAAACTTGACGGACCATTTCGCGACCTTGACAAAACTTGGCAGCGCGCAAACGATCATTCGGGTATCCGGTTTACACGCCATTGAATTTCTATCGAGGGGCATCGCAATTGATCTTGATCCGTCCGGTTTTAAACCTGGGCAGTGCGTCCAAACTATCATGGCGCATACCAACGTTACGGTATTGAATCACTCTCTGGAAGAATCGATTTTCGATCTGATTGTGAGGAGAAGTTTCGCTGACCACCTTTGGCGATGGCTTCTAGATGTGGGACAGGAGGCAGAATTTCGCGGATAGACCGGGTCAGACATCCAGTCTCATTGAAACAATCAAGGTTTTCAACACTGAGCAGACTTAGATCTATACTCCTGCCAATTCCATGATTCCTGGGATCTTGTCTTCCCAGCCAATGGCCATCATATGTAGGCCACCTGCTGCTTGGCGAAGGTCTCGCACAATGTCAGCGGAAATCTGCTGACTTGTTTCCACTATTTTCTCTTTGTTCTCTTGATGATCCGCAATTTTCTGAATCAGGTGGTCGGGTACGGTGATTCCCGGAACTCGTTCATTCATGTACATTGCCATCTTGACCGACTTGATGGGGATCACACCCGCTAATACGGGAACTTTGATTTCGCCACACTTGTCGAGAAAGCGAGTGAATTCTTCGACATCGTATACGGCCTGAGTTTGCAGGAATGACGCACCTGCTTCAATTTTGCGATGCAAATTTTCTATTTCGACATCCGGATTTGTTGAACCTGGGTTAAACACCGCACCGACGCAGAAACTGGGCGTACCATTGAGTTTATTGCCTGTATAGTCTGTACCGGACTGCAATGCGTTGACCGCATCCAAAAGTTGTGAAGCAAATAGGTCGAAGACGGGTTTTGCATCCGGGTGGTCACCGTTCTTCGGTGGGTCTCCGCCCATGAAAACCAGGTTTTCGACGCCCAGTGCTGCGGCACCTAGCATGCAGGCTTGAATAGCGATTCGATTTTTATCCCTGGATGTCATCTGAACAATGGGCTCGACACCGCGGTCAAGCAACAGATGAGCGACCGCAGTTGGGTCCATTGCCATACGCGCTGCGTGAGATTCTGTCAGGTTAAAGGCGTGGACGTGATTTTTCAGTGAGTCGGCCTTATCCAATAATGGCTTGAGATCTATGCCCTTGGGTGGTGTCAATTCGCAGGTGACAATAAATTCCCCGGCATCAATTCGTTGTTTCAATTTGCCCATGTTTAACCTTTGGATTTAATGGCAGTTCAGAATAACTTGAAGCTTTACCGAACCGTTGACTGGTCATCTGTGTATTGCACGCCTTAAAATACGTCTCTCTCAGATTCGACTGCACTTGATGAGACGAATCTTTGAAATGCGTCCGATGAAAATATCGGTCGGTAATGGAAAGGCAGTCATTATGGCTTATTTCATAGGGTATGAGCACACCTTCAACTGCGAATGGTGGCTTGAAAGCCGGACTCACATACTTTGATGCAATTTCAAATGTGCTGGTGACACTCAGCACGACGTTGTTTCATTGCAAATGCAACTGCTTGAAACTAAAATCGACAGTCAATTTCTTCATTGCATTCGTTCAAAATTCGATTACACCGCCGTAGCTTTCGCTTGAGTGGAGTATCTTGTAGCCAGATCGCAAGCTAACTGAATTTTAAGAAAACCTAGGGTGATTGGCGTATATGTCATATGACGATAAATTTGTAGCGGGTCTTGAGTGGCTTTGGGGTGAAGGTTTTCTTTCACCAGGTGGCCCAGCCTATATTGCGGACATATTGAGTGGAACAGACCTATCCGGCAGGACGGTTCTCGATTTTGGTTGCGGCATTGGAGGGATTGACCGACTGCTGGTCACAGAATACGGTGCTTTACGAGTTTTGGGTCTTGATGTGGTAGATTCGCTGATTCAGCGAGCCCAGAGTGATGCGGAAAAATATCAGCTGTCTAAGCAGCTTGAATTTAAACAGATAGAATCGGAGGATCTGGATTTTGAGGATGAATCATTCGATATAGTCTTTTCGAAGGACGCACTCATTCATTTGCCAGAGAAACAGATGATTATCAATGAGTTTTTCCGAATTTTGCGTCGTAACGGAGTGCTGGTTGGTAGCGACTGGCTGGGTGGTGATGCAACTCATACTTCCGAGCGCGTGAGAGAATGGCTTGACTTTTCGAAGCTTGATTTTCACTTCTGTACTGCACTCGAATTAGCGGAGCATTTTCGGCTGGCTGGATTTGAATCGATTCAGATGAGGGATAGGAATGCCTGGTATCAATCTGCAGTTCGAGAAGAAATTAACCGTGTGAGTGGTGTGAACCGGGTAGAGTTTGTGAAGCGATTTGGCGAAGAACAGGCTGATACTCGTTTCACAAGCTCAACTCTAAAAAAGAAAGTTGTTGACGCTGGGGAGATGCGTCCGACACTGTTTCGTGCTGTCAAGCCCGAATCAATCTAGGATGTCGAGCCACTGCTGCTGATCAGCATCAGTTTCAGCGAAGTTAGCCAATTGGGTGAATCATGGTGAATTCAATGAAAATCACTCTTTTCGCTTGGGTCAAATCGCTATGTTAACGCACTGTGACTGTCCATTTAGCTATATGAGCTCGGCACGCATCGAAAAGCCAGGTTCATGAAGTAGCCTGACCGATGTAATACACTTTTCAGCCTGCCAGGTCATTCGTTCAATGACAAAGGCCGCCTCACCAACTTCAGCAGCAAACAATTGAGCTTCTCTTTCAGTCAAGTTTGCCGCACAAAACGAAATGTCTCCACGCGTAAACATCACGTTTCGAACCAGCCATTCGTTCACACTGATTGCGGAGAAGTCAATATCAAAAATTCCGGGCAGTACAACCGGATTCAACCACCGCTCCTCATAGATGATCGGTCTCTCGTCCGCCATGTGTAAATTACAGATGTACAGCAACTCGATGTCATCTTCGAGATTCATTTGGTATTGAATTCGCTTTGGGGCCGTAACCTGAGCACTCTCAGTTAGTATGTGTCGGTATTTTGCACCTCGGCTCTCTATTTCCAGCCGAATAATGTCAAGTTTCAGTGTCGCGTACCGCGACGGCTCTGTCGCCACTCGAGACCCGATCCGGCGTCGTCGGTTCAGTAAACCTGAATCAACCAGACCGCGCAACGCTCGATTGACTGTGGCGCGTGCGCATTGAAACTCTGCAGCCAACTGCTCTTCCGCAGGAATCAGCTCACCTGGCTGCCAGATGCCATCGACAATCCGACGGCGCAACTCATCATGAATACTCTGCCATGAATTGCGCGTTGTCATGTTATCAGCCGCTCCATAATATTTCTTTTGGTCTTGAGGTACCTTTCCGGAACCGGCTGACATTTGATTTAGCATCAACCGCTGTAATTATGCTGGTTCCAGCCACCCTAATACGCACATTCGATTGCCAGCCCTCAGGGGTTAGCGCCGTTTTCGCCCAAATGAATTTCATCACGACTTAAATGAGATCCTGCTTTATATGTACAATGTTATCATAATTATGTATAGACAATTAAACTGGAGATGAGGTGCTGGTGACTCAGCAAGTTCTCGAAAATTTAAGACTCGCGACGATGTCAACCAACGGGATGCCTTATGGAATGGTTACAGATGGTGTCATCGTGATTGACAGTACGACCATTGTGTGGTGTGGACACAAGGCGCAATTACCGGATGAGTATTCGAACTGGTCGCGACGCGATCTCGCTGGACGGCTGGTGACGCCTGGGCTGATTGATTGCCATACTCATATCGTATATGGCGGCAATCGCGCCAGGGAATTTGAACTTCGACTTGGTGGCGCGTCCTATGAGGAAATCACTGCACAAGGTGGCGGCATTCACGCCACGCTTAACGAAACACGAAAACTCTCGGTACCACAACTGGTAGAGCAATCGTTGTCTCGTATCGATGCGTTGATTGCCGAAGGCATCTGTGTCATCGAAATTAAATCAGGTTACGGACTTGATACGCAGACCGAACTCAATATGCTACGCGCGGCTCGTCAAATTGGTAGGGAGCGCCCAATCACCGTAAAGACAAGCTTCCTAGGAGCACACTTGGCACCTACTGCCTACCGCGATCATCCTGAGCGTTACCTGGATGAAGTCTGTATTCCGGCACTTGAAAAAGCTGCAGACGAAGGCTTGGTGGATGCGGTGGATGGATTTTGCGAAAACATTGCGTTTTCCGCGATTCAGCTTGAACGTCTATTCCACCGTGCCGAGTCTTTGGGTCTGCCAGTCAAAATCCATGCTGAGCAACTTTCGAATTGTGGCGGCACTCAGCTGGCTGCGAAGTACAGCGCTCTCTCAGCAGATCACTTGGAATATGCCAATGAAGACGATGTCGTCGCACTTAAAGAGAGCAATACCGTCGCGGTACTGTTGCCAGGTGCTTTCTTCTCCCTACGACAATCCCAAAAACCACCCGTTCAAATACTACGTGACCATGGTGTAACAATCGCCGTAGCAACAGACTGTAACCCAGGTTCCTCACCGTTGAATTCGATCCTGTTGGCAATGAACTTCGCGTGCGTTTTGTTTGAATTGACGCCTGAAGAAGCCCTGGCCGGGACAACCGTATCGGCTGCCAAGGCACTCGGGCTTTCCAACCTGGGTGAGATCAAACCGGGAATGACAGCAAATCTTGCTGTTTGGGATGTCGCCTCACCGGGTGAAATCGTCTACCCCATGGGGTTCAACCCGCTCGCCGAACGAATCTATGAAGGCCAAATCAGTGCATCGTCTGTGCATTAATCATCTCGACCGGGTAGTCTTCCAGTGACGGCACCACCTACATTCGAAATTCATCCCGGGAATTCGCCGATTGTGCTTGCGATTCCGCACACCGGCGATCACATTCCTGCTGAGATTCTCACTCGACTCACCGACATTGGACATCAGCGAATCGATACAGACTGGCACATTCACCGACTCTACGATGGTTTATTGCCGGATGCAACGGTGATTCGTGCACTGTTTCATCGATACGTTATTGATCCAAACCGAGACCCCGCGGGCGGCGCTTTGTACGCGAATCGAAAAGAGTCTTCCCTGTGTCCCTTGTATACCTTTGATGGACAGCCTTTATATCTGGAAAATCTTGAACCGGACAATGAGGAAGTTGTCCAGCGAACCCATCGCTACCATCGTCCTTATCATGCGGCAATTGAACAGGCACTCCAGCGCGCACTGCAATCGCATGGTATCGCGATTCTGTATGACTGTCACTCAGTCAGATCAGTTATTCCCACCCTGTTTAACGGTAAATTACCAGATCTCAATATTGGCACGGTAGATGGTTCAAGCTGCAGTCCACAGCTTGAAGAAGTTGTCTACCGACTCTGTGACCGATGCCCCGATTACAGCGTCGTTCTAAATGGTGTTTTTCGCGGCGGCTGGACGACACGCCACCATGGTCAACCTGACGCGGGAATCCATGCCATTCAGATGGAATTATCGCAGTCACTATACATGTTGGAACAACCGCCGTGGACAATGGATAACCTAAAATCACAGAATCTGCGTAGCCTACTGAAGAAGGTCCTGCACGAACTTGAGCAGGCCGCGCATACGCTTGCAACCCGACCCACTTACGTGAAATGACATGAACTTTGTACCAAACGGTAAAAGGATTATTACTCCGAATACGGGCACTCGCCTTGAAGCCAAATCCTGGTTGACTGAAGCACCGTTACGGATGTTGATGAACAACCTACACCCGGATGTTGCCGAAAATCCCGACGAACTGGTCGTCTACGGTGGCATGGGAAAAGCCGCGCGCACATGGAATGATTACGACAAGATTGTCGAATCCCTTAAACGCCTCGATACTGATCAGTCGCTACTGATCCAGTCTGGTAAACCTGTCGGCATCTTTCGTACCCACCGGGATGCGCCGCGTGTTTTGATTGCCAACTCCAATTTGGTGCCCAAATGGGCAACCTGGGAGCACTTTGACGAACTGGATCGACAGGGTCTGATGATGTTTGGACAAATGACCGCTGGATCGTGGATCTATATCGCGAGCCAAGGAATCATTCAGGGTACCTATGAGACGTTCGTTGAAGCCGGACGTAAACATTACGGTGGTAATCTCAGCGGTCGCTGGATACTGACGGCAGGACTGGGAGGCATGGGTGGTGCCCAGCCACTGGCCGCAGTAATGGCAGGGGCCTGTTGTCTGGTCGTGGAGTGCGATTCAGACCGCATCGATTTTCGTCTGCGCACCGGATATCTCGATCACCGAACGAATTCACTCGATGAAGCACTGAGTATGATCGATAAATGGACCCGGGCAGGGCAAGCAAAATCGGTTGGTCTGCTGGGTAATGCTGCTCAAATCGTACCTGAAATATTTGAGCGTGGCGTTCGCCCTGATGTCGTCACCGATCAAACATCAGCACACGATTTGCTGAACGGATACCTGCCGCTTGGCTGGAGCATGGAGCAGTGGCACGAAAAACGAAAATCCAACCCCAAGGCGGTTATAGAAGCAGCCAGCGAGTCCGCGCGGATTCACGTTGAAGCCCTGGTGAAATTCTGGGATGCTGACATTCCCACTGTCGATTATGGTAACAATATTCGACAGGTTGCCAAAGATGAAGGATTCGATCGCGCCTTCGCCTTCCCGGGTTTCGTACCCGCTTATATACGCCCGCTTTTCTGTCGCGGGATGGGACCTTTTCGCTGGGTCGCTTTGAGTGGCAATCCTGAAGACATTTACAAGACTGACGATAAAGTCAAGGAATTGATTCCGGATGATCTGCATCTACACAACTGGCTGGATATGGCGCGTAGCCGCATCAAGTTTCAGGGGTTGCCGGCTAGAATTTGCTGGTTGGGACTGGGTCAGCGCGATCGGATTGGACTCGCATTCAACGAAATGTACCGAACCGGTGAAATTGACGCACCGGTCGTAATTGGTCGGGACCATCTTGATTCGGGCTCAGTCGCATCGCCGAATCGAGAAACCGAAGGCATGCTTGATGGCTCAGATGCGGTCTCCGACTGGGCGTTTCTAAACGCACTCTTGAACTGCGCTTCGGGGGCCACTTGGGTGTCCATCCACCATGGCGGTGGAGTTGGAATCGGCTACGCACAACATGCTGGTATGGTCATCTGTTGTGATGGTACTCGCGAGGCGGTGCCGCGCATTCAAAATGTACTGTGGAACGACCCGGCAAGTGGTGTTATGCGACATGCCGATGCCGGTTATCCCGATGCGATCGAATGCGCCAGGAAAAATCAACTTGATTTACCGGCGATTCTGTCCAATTAACGACGTGATAGGCAGCAGCATCCGATTTTTCATGTATCCAGATGTCTTTATACATTCAAACAGATCTTACTGTTCTTACCCGAACATTTATTCAATTTAAATTGCAATCAAACTAGGAGAAAATGAAATGACAAAACTTCTAAAGCCCCTGTCACTGGCAGTGTTAATGGCACTCAGCTTGCCATTCGCTGCATTCGCTGACACGATCAAAATCGGATTCAATGCGCCGCTCACAGGATTCGCCGCTGCTGATGGCAACTCCGCTCGTGTTGGTGCAGAACTCGCCGTGGAACAGGTTAACTCGGCTGGTGGTATCGGCGGTAAACAACTTGAGCTGGTCATTTATGACGACCAGGCATCTCCCAAGGAGTCCGCGCCCCTAGCGGTCAAGTTGATTACACAAGACAACGTCGCTGCTGGCATATCAGGCAGCTATTCCGGTGCGACACGCGCGGCTGCCACAATCTACCAGGAAAACAGTGTGCCCTACATTTCCGCGTACGCCGTACATCCGGATATCACCCGGGCCGGTGACTACGTGTTTAGAACCTCCTTTGTAGGTGAAGTGCAGGGTCGCGCGGGAGCCAAGCTGATCGGTGAAATGATGGGCCACAAGCGGGTGGTCATGATCACGCTAAACAACGACTTTGGCAAGTCGCTTGCGAACGGTTTTAAGGAAAAAGCAGCCGACTTCGGCATAGAAATTGTCAATGAGTACGAATACTCAATCAAAGATCGTGAGTTTGGTGCCATCGTTTCAAAAACAAAAAGCGATGAACCCGATGCGATTTATGCGTCCGGGTACTTTTTTACCGCGGGACCACTAGTCCGCCAGTTGCGGGCAGCCGGAATTGAAGTACCAGTCATTGGACAGGAAGGCTATGACAGTCAGAAATTCATCGAAATTGCCGGTCCAGATGCAGAAGGTGTGATTATTACCACATCACTCGACCGTGATTCCGCTGACGCTGTCACCCAGGATTTCATCAGTGGTTTTGAAGCCAAGGCCGGTTACCCCTCAGACATGGTTGCAGCCTCAGCTCACACAGCAGTACTGGTGATGGCTGATGCACTGGCACGGGCGGCAGATGATTCTGCTGCTGCACTTCGCGAAGCCATCGCTGGTGCAAGCGTTATGGCATCAACGGGCCAAATTTCGTTCAATGCACTTGGCGAAGTACAAAAAGACGTCCAGATTCAAGTTGTCAAAGACGGAAACTGGCGTCACTATGCGGTGATATCAGACACGGAATTACTGGCACCGCCGGCTGAGTAATAAAGCCAATTCGATCACAATAGAAGCCTCGGCCTGACCTAAACAAGTCAGGCTGAGGCACTATTCTATGCTTGCAATCGAACTCACTATCCAAGGCATTGTGCAAGGCGCAATCTATGCGCTAATCGCACTGGGGCTGGTGCTGGTTTATGGATTGCTACGTATTTTGCATGTCGCGCACGCGGCACTGTATACACTGGGCGCCTATATTGGTGTCATCATCGTCAACCAAGGCGGACATATCGTTGTCGCTACCGCCGTCTCAATGGTTGCAGTAGGCTTTGTTGGCGTTGGGATCTACCGCTTTGCGTACAAACCCCTTCTTGACAAACCGCCGCTCATTGCGCTAATCGCTTCCATTGGTCTGTTTATCGCAGCGGAAGAAATTTACCGAATCATCTTTGGCGCCTATGGCATGTCTTTTGTGCAGCCACCGCTACAGCAACAGATTGAACTGTTCAAGGGATTCCACCTGTCGACGGCTCGTATCTCGGTTGTCATACTTGCGATTCTCTTTATCGGCGTACTGGGCTGGCTTGCAGCATCAACCCGAACAGGTATTGCTTGGCGCGCAACGGTATCAGATGCTGGTATGGCCGCGAGTTTTGGCGTAAATATCGAAAAAGTGCGCTACATCAATTTTTTTATCGGTTCAGCCCTCGCTGCCTTGGCAGGCGTGATGGTAGCAATGCTGAACAACCTCGTTGAGCCCACAATGGGGGCCGTGCCAGCGTACAAGGCACTGGCCATCATCGTTCTCGGTGGACTGGGATCGGTACGCGGCACACTGGTCGCTTCCATTGCACTCGGCATCATTGAGAGTTTCGGGACAATTTACCTGGGACATGTTATGGACCGGGATGCAATCGCGTTCACTTTTTTAATCATCGTGTTGATGATTCGCCCACAAGGACTGTTGACTCGGAGGTAACCAGTGAGCTACGAGATTGCAGTACTGACCAGCATGTCGATTGCTATTTTGTTCGCACTGTCACTCAACCTCGTTACCGGGTTTTGTGGGCAGGTAAGCCTGGGACATGCGGCGTTTTATGGCATCGGTGCATATGTCGCCGCTATGTTGACCAAAGCAGGCTTGGCATTGCCCATCGCACTGATTCCGGCTGCCGTCATGGCGGGTCTGGTGGGCGTATTGGTCGGAATCGCGTCGCTGCGTGTTCGGCATGATTTTTTAGCCATCACCACCATGGGAGTCGGTTTTCTGTTCGTGGGAATAGTTCGTAAACAGGATGCACTCGGTGGGGAAATTGGTATCTCGGGAATTCCTTCTGTGGCTTTCGGTCGTCCCGGACTCTTGCTACTCGCTCTGGTTTGTATGGTGCTGTTTATTCTGTTCTCGATCTATATTCGGCGCTCATGGTTGGGCTTTGCATTTGAATCGATTTCGGACGATGAGGATACTGCACGGACTTTCGGTATTGACGTTTCCAAATTTAAACTCCTTGCCTTTGTAGTTGGAACAGCGGGCGCCGGAATTGCTGGAGGCCTCTACGCGCATCACATACGCTTCATCGGTCCAGACAGTTTCGGTTTCGTTGAATCGATCACCGTGCTCGCAATGGTTATTGTCGGAGGTATCGGATCAATTGCGGGTGTAGCCGTAGCGGCCGCGGTGTTGTCAACTTTGCCGTTATGGCTGCAATTTGTTGACGACTATAAGCTGCTGATTTATGGCTCACTAATTTTTATTACCATGCGCTTTGCACCGACTGGCATCGCAGGTATTGTTCGCATCCTGTGGCAAAAGCGACAAGCAAAATGAGTCTACTAAACGTTCAGAATGTCAGTATTCGATTCGGCGGAGTTGACGCAGTGCGCGATGTGTCACTGGCTGTCGAAGAGCAGCAACTGCTTGGCTTTATCGGCCCTAACGGAGCAGGAAAGACTACGATGATGCGTATTATTATGGGAATGGTACGACCGCAGCAGGGCTCAGTTAGATTCCGCGGCAAAGATATCACCCAGTGGAGTGTTCACCACCGTGTACAGCTCGGGCTCGCGCTGGCTCAACAAATCGTCAAACCGCTGCACTCACTCACGCTGTTAGATAACGTTGCACTAGCAGCCGGTACCAGGCACATGCGAAATCCGTTGCAGGCTTTTTTGAATATCGATCGTTCCGAGGCGCGCAATCAAGCACGTAAACTGCTTGATTTCGTCGGAATCGGTAATGCAAACGATGTCTTTCCAAGCGAAGTGCCGCTAGGGTTCATCAAGCGAATGGAAGTGGCAAGAGCACTCGCTCTTGAACCTTGGCTACTACTTCTGGATGAACCGCTTGCTGGCCTCAATCAAACCGAAGCTCGCGATTTGGCTGATTTGATCGCATCTCTGGTAACGCCGACGCGTAGCGTACTTCTGATTGAACACAACATCGGTGAAGTTGCTCGCATCTGTTCAGAAATCTACGTTCAGGAAAACGGCCAGTACCTGATGCAGGACACAGCTGAGCGTGTGATGGCAAGCGCTGCATTGCGCCAAGCCTACCTGGGTGAGCATAAAGCTTAATGTTGCGTGTATCCCAATTAAGTTGTGGCTATGGTAATGTGATTGCCGTCAACAAACTGTCTTTTACAGTTAGGCCAGGTGAAATTTTTGGTTTGATCGGTGCCAATGGTGCAGGTAAATCTGCCACCATTCTGGCACTTGCTGGATTGATTGACGTGATTGGTGGTCAGGTCGAACTCGAAGGTCAGGATATTACGCATTTACCTACTCATCAGCGGGTTAATGCCGGCATTGCGTTGGTGCCTGAGGGTCGGCGTGTCTTCGCGGACCTTACTGTCATTGAAAACCTGATTGTCGGGGCAACCCGAATGGATAAACCGCGCCTGGATGCAGGATGTGAACGCGTATTTGCAACATTTCCGCGACTTGCGGAGCGGCGCGATCAACTTGCCGGATTGTTGTCTGGCGGTGAACAGCAAATGCTCGCAATTGCACGTGCACTGATGGCAGAACCGGGCGTCCTCTTAATTGATGAACTCTCTTTGGGATTGATGCCCATTGTGGTGGACGAATGCTACCGAGTATTAGAAACACTCAGAATGGAGCAGTTGGCCATTGTGCTTGTTGAACAGAGTACTGAACGGGTTCAGCAGGTTGCTAACCAGGTCAGTGTACTTGAAACAGGTCGGGTTGTTTGGCAGGGTACCGGGGAACAGGCAGCAAGGGACAGTTCGATTGTCGAGGCTTACCTGGGATTGAAATAGCTATTGTATGCACTCGTGTTTCATAGCCAAACAAAGTCTGCATAAATGCATATGTGCGGGAGTTGGAATCAGCGATCAAGGAGAATCTTGAAGTCTAGAATGAGAACCCCAAGCCATTTATCTGGACAAAGAGTGCGGATGAAATACTGGAGTCAGTGTATACCTACTGTAAATGTACCTCTGATACAGAACAGCAGTTACTGCTTTTCTGAAGAACCTAACTTCATTTGCATCGATTCCTGTAACATCAATAATAGATACAGGGCGGTGAACTTTGTTGGTTGCAACACTTCTGCTGTCGATCAATCTCTTCGAAATACTATCTTCCGGAAGTGTAATTTTGATGGGGTGAGTTTCGTCTAATTCAAATGTCTTTTTTATTGCTGAATATTGGTCACAACCCTTGATAGTTCGAACCGCTGAGAGAGGTACACAGGGAATATAGAAAATTCGCGATACGTTAAAAAGTAGTAACATTACTACATATGTTCTTGGAGGATTTAGAAATGAGTATTACTACGATTACCAGCCGTGAATTTAATCAGAGTGTATCTCGTGCCAAAAGAGAATCGAACTTGGGGCCGGTCTTTATTACCAATCGAAATAAACCGGAGCACGTACTGCTCAGTATGGCTGAGTATCAGAAATTGAAAGGCGAAACACCCAGCCTTTTGGACGCACTTTCGATGACAGGATTAACCGAAATTGAATTCGAACCGCCGCAGGTCCAGATTGATAGTATCCAAACTAAACTTTGTTGATGTTTTTGCTTGACACCAACGTTGTCTCCGAGTTGCGAAAGGTTGGAGACGGTAAAGCCGATGCCAATGTAGTTGCGTGGATTACAGCGACAGCTATCATACAAGGTATGACAGTTGTCACCGGTAATGTAACCGACTTTGAAACAACAGGCATAGCGGTTTTCGATCCTTGGACTGCAATGGAAACTTATAGATGAAAAAATTCCGCGGAGATCGTACCATTGATGGTATTCGGGTCACTGTTGACGGCGAACTACTTGATCAACAACTTCACGTTAAACAGTTTACCGATTTGGGATTTGAATGGACTTATGAAGGTGATTCACCCCGACAGCTTGCTTTAGCAATTCTCGTCAGCCATTTAGATGACGCGGAGAAAGCACTAGCGTTGTGCGAACCGTTTATGGAATCAGTTATCGCGCACCTCGACAATGAGTGGCAACTGACGAGCGAAGAAATTGACAAGGCCTTGTCAAACATTGGCTAATCTCAGAGAAACGAAATGAAGACATCAGAAATTCTCAAACATCCACCTTTGGTTCTTACCAACGAGCAGCGGCACTTCTACTTTGACAACGGTTATTTGCTGCTGGAAAAAATCGTACCGGAACAAATGCTTGAACGACTTAGAAAAGTTACTAACCAAATGATTGATCAAAGTCGTAGCATAACGGTTTCAGACGAAGTTTGGGATTTGGAACAAGACCATACATCAGAATCGCCGCGACTTCGTCGACTAACCAGCCCAAATGATCAGCATGAAGTTTATTGGGAGTATGCGTCAAGTGAGTTGATTGGTAATATCGTTGCTGACCTGGTTGGACCTGATGTGAAATTTCATCACTCAAAATTGAATTTCAAATGGGCGCGTGGTGGTGAAGAAGTCAAGTGGCATCAGGATATACAGTTCTGGCCGCATACGAATTACAGTCCGCTGACGGTTGGTTTGTATTTGTACGACTGTTCACACGAGCAGGGACCGTTGGTTGTACTTCCAGAAAGTCACAAAGGTGAGCTGTATGATCAATACAACCAAAGTGGACAGTGGACAGGATGCCTATCTGATGTAGATGCAGCCCGCCTTGACACCACCATCGCAGCAGAGCTGGAAGGTCCGGCTGGGTCGTTGACAATTCACAACTGTCGGATGTTGCATTCATCAATGCCGAATCGCTCTGACATCGGACGTCCGCTTCTGCTCAATGCCTACTCTTCCGCAGATGCCATGCCCTATACGCCAGTCCCAACTCGCTCAAAGTATTTTCAGACAATAATTCGAGGTTCTGCGGCGCGATGGGCGCACCACGACGAACGGCCTTGTCAGATCCCCCCTGACTGGTCGGGTGGATACACCTCAATCTTTGCGCTTCAACAGGAGGAGGCAATGTAGCCTGTTAGATCTTTGAGTAAGTTTTGGGTTTCTGTCATGCTTACACCTGTGATCGATTGAATTATCGAGTGCATACGATTCAACCACAATTTTTCAAGTTGGTAGGCGTACAAGTGAAAACCCTTTCAAGATTCTAAAAATATTTCACGTTGATTCTTATACAATAAAATTTTCCTGCAATAACCGGTTCCCGGCTATTGCGACTTTCACATCCCCGATTCCCCAGGATCTATGCAGATACTTTTTGCTGACAAGTTTCCCGCGAAGCAGTTACAGCAGTTACAGGCTTCCGGATATGCGACAATTTTTCAGCCTGATTTGCAGGCTGCTGATTTACCAGTAAATATCACAGGTAATGATGTACTTGTGGTGCGAAGCACCAAGGTTGACAAGGAGACAATACAAGCTGCGGATAATCTCAAACTGATTATTCGAGCGGGGGCAGGAACCAACACAATTGACAAAGCGTTTGCTGCTGAGCAGGGCATTACTGTTTGTAATGTACCGGGTAAGAATTCGGTAGCGGTTGCTGAGTTAACACTGGGTTTACTGCTGTCAATCGATCGTAATATTCCCGACAATGTTCGTGAATTGCGGGATGGGCAATGGAACAAAAAACGATACTCATCCGCACAGGGTTTGATGGGCCGCACCATTGGGATAATTGGAGCCGGTTCTATTGGGATGGCTGTCGCTGAAAGAGCCAGAGCCTTTGGTCTGAGTGTTTTGATGATCAATAAACCTGGCCGCTCGCAGGCAATACTGGACCGAATGAAAAGTCTCGGCATTAGTACTGTCGAGAGTATCGATATTCTTGTTGCGGAAAGTGACATTGTTAGCGTACATGTGCCCGCTACCGATTCGACCCGTAATCTCATTAATGCTGAGCTGCTGTCAAAAATGCGCGATGGGGCGATATTGTTAAATACCTCTCGTGGCGACGTAGTTGACGAGCAGGCACTGTTAGATGCTATGGACAGCAAATCAATTCGAGCTGGATTGGATGTGTATCCAAACGAACCGGGTCAGGCTGCTTGCGAATTTGACTGTCAGCTTGCCAAGCATCCGAACGTTTATGGCACGCATCATATTGGTGCGTCAACCGAACAGGCGCAGAGTGCCGTGGCCGATGGTGTATTGGAAGTCGTTAAGGCCTTCGAAAACGGTACCAAGCTCAATTGCGTCAATTGACTAATATTCACCCACCCAATTAATTCAGCAACTCGAAAACACAGGAGATTTCAGTTGAAACAGCGAGTTTATAACTTTTGCCCGGGTCCCTGTACCCTGCCACTAGAAGTTCTGGAAGAAACTCAGTCGGAACTCGTTAACTACAAAGGCACAGGAATGTCTTTGGTAGAGCACAGTCACCGCGGACCTGAGTACGATGAGGTTCACAACGAGACCGTCAGTCTTATCCGGGAACTATTGGAAGTTCCCGAAGAGTTTAGCGTGCTGCTCATTCAGGGTGGCGCCACAATGCAATTTGCAATGGTTGCGATGAATGTTCTGGCCCAGGCTGAAAAAGCGGCTTACGTAAATTCTGGTCATTGGGCGAAGCTCGCACTGAAGGATGCACAGGTTTATGGTAATACCTATGTCGCCTGGGATGGTGCCGACGACAACTACAGCCGAACCCCTGTTTCGAGTGAAATTACGCTGCAGCCAGACACCCAGTATCTACATATAACCACCAATGAAACAATCGGTGGAATCCGAACTTTTGATTGGCCGGATTTGGGTGTTCCACTGGTTGCCGATATGTCATCCGACTATATGTCCCGAAAAATTCCGTGGGATCTGATGGATGTCGCATACGGTGGGGCACAAAAAAATATTGGACCATCCGGTGTTGCGGTGGTTATTGTCCGAAAATCTCTCATGAATGTTTCAAAGAGAGAATTGCCGTCAGCGCTGGACTACCGCAAGTATCACAGTAGTGGCTCGCGGTTTAATACCCCTCCGGTGTTCCCAATATATGTCGCTGGTAAGGTACTCAAGTGGTACAAGGAACGTGGTGGTGTCGAAGAATTCTCAAAGGTGTCGATTGTCAAATCAGGATTTGTTTACGATGCAATCGATGCAGGCAACGGATTCTATGACTGCCCGGTCACTGGCGAGAGCCGGTCGCGGATGAATGTTGTCTTTCGTTTGCCGAGCGAGGAACTGGAGACAAGGTTCCTAGCTGGAGCCGAAGCCGAGGGACTGGTCAATCTCAAAGGACACCGAAGTGTTGGCGGTATGCGCGCGAGCATTTACAATGCGATGCCAATGGAAGGAGCAGAAAAACTCGCGTCGTTTATGGACACATTCCGGCTTGCGAATTCGTAAGGTGTTTTGTTAGGGAAAGGGCGTAGTGCCGCAGATAAAAAAGTTCGATGGATTACTGGTCAATCCTGAAAAAATTGACCAGGTTGTCACACCGTCATATGACGCGATGACACCGACGGAGCGTCGCACATTCGCTGAGCAGAATCCAGGCAACTACGTCAATGTGATGCGTACACTCGAGGAGTTCGATGGCAATGGTCCGACACTCGAAGAAATTCTGAATCACAATCAGACCCATCTCAATAAACTGCTTGATCGTGGTGCATTCATCAGAACGGAGATTCCAGCCTATTTTCTCTATCAACTGCGGTTGGGGTCACACGAACAAACAGGGGTCATCGCAACCATTCCTGTGGAAGAGTACACCAGCGGTCGTCTTAAAAAGCACGAGGATACCCAGTTAAACAAAGAAAACATGCTGACGCATTACCAGCAGACTGTGGGAGTTACATCCAGTCCTATCTGTGTTGGGTATCCCGATCAGGAAGAAATTGACGATGCGGTGGCTCGTGCAAAACTCGCATCGCCTTGTCTTGAATTTAGCGCTTGGGATAATGTTGAGCAGTCAATCTGGCGTATCGATGATGCCGATATTTCAGCACAGCTGGAGCAGGGATTTAATCAAATCGTTTACACCTACCTTACAGACGGTCACCACCGCTGTGCAGCTGGCGCTCGAATAGCGCAATCTGCTAAGAACCAAAATTCGGATGCTGCAGATTCAAATAGTCGAAGGCTTTTCGTCGCGCTCTTTCCTGAGAGCCAACTCAGAATTTTCTCCTATTTCCGGTGTGTTCGAGACTTGGGCGAATTGAGTGTTGATGAATTGCTCAACGGAATTCGGAGTACTGGTATTGACGTTCAAGAACTGAATGCTGGTAGAGACAACGGACTGTTACCAAGCCAGGCACGGCATATCACAATGACTGTTGACGACAGGCTTTTTGAGTTGCAGATTCCCGAGTCTATGGTGCCGTCCGATGATCCTGTCCGTTCACTGGATGTATCCATTCTCCAAGAGCATGTGCTTTCAGGAGTTTTGAATATTCACGATGCCCGTTCAGACAGTCGTCTTAGCTACGTACCTGGCAGCGACGGCATTTCCGGATTGATGGACCGATGCAGTCAGGGTTGGCGACTAGGCTTTGCATGCGTTGATACAACAATGCAGGAAGTCATGGATGTCGCTGATGCGGGTTGTGTGATGCCTCCAAAATCAACCTGGTTTGATCCAAAGCTGCGGTCGGGAATATTCCTTCAATTCTGCTGACAGTATCTTTACATTCAACTCCTGTCATTAGCAAATTCGAGGGGTTGTCGTTCGCATCAGGCGATGACTGAAGTGACGTAAGGCGATAGAGCTGTTCACTAGCCATCGGAAGCATGATGGCTGGCTAGGACGCATTCATCTAAAGGGTGCTGAAAGTGCCAAACTGAATGTACTACTAAGAAGCTGTGCTGGACATAATTACGGCTGATCCTGAAGCGACTGAGGAGCCGTTGTACCCGCTTTTTTTTCTTCGCTCAGAATATGAGCAGACTATTCGCCTCAAATGGGCCCTGTTGGCGGCAGATTACAGCTTTGGAACCCTGAGCGCGGTATAAGGTCGTTTCAGATTCTGAACACCTGAACTTCATCACCGCAGAAATTGAGAGGTGCGATTTAAATCACTCCCGGGGTTATGCATGGCTCAAAAAACAAGCGAATAACGACGTTATAATTAAGGAATACGCCGAAATACTTAATAGCGGCATTTGTTATTAAGCATGGCTTAAAAACGAACGGAAAACGGCACCGTAATTAATGAAAATTCAAAAATGTTTAATAGCGGCGTTCGTTATTAAGCATTGCTGAATAATCGGAGAATTCGTGAAACGTCAACAGACAGGCTATTTTGAAACTAAATCCATAGGAGGAGAACAGGTAAGAGCTTTTGTTCCTGATCCTTTACCGCCGAAAGATGAACTGGATTTCAAATATTTGCAGCATTCGCTGGACAGTGCAAATTTCGCAATTGGGCGGCTGGATAGTATTACGAGCATTCTACCTGAACCCTGGTTAATTCTCTATACATATATCCGAAAAGAGGCTGTGCTTTCGTCGCAAATTGAAGGAACGCAATCCACGTTGTCAGATCTCATGCTATTTGAATTGACTCAGGCCCCAGGCGTGCCTCTGGACGATGTAACTGAAGTTTCCAACTACGTGTCCGCCCTAGAACACGGCATACAACGCATGAGAGAGGATGATTTTCCACTCTGTAATCGTCTTATTCGGGAGGTTCACGAAAAATTATTGTCTTCAAGCCGAGGAAGCAAAAATTTACCCGGCGAATTCCGACGTTCTCAGAACTGGTTGGGAGGCACACGCCCAGGTAATGCTCATTTTGTACCACCACCAACCCATAAAGTCGAAGATTGTATGTCTGATTTAGAACGATATTTGCACGCCCCCCAAAGCGGATATTCGGTTCTTATTCGCGCTGGGTTATCTCATGTTCAATTTGAGACAATTCATCCTTTTCTAGACGGTAATGGGCGAGTTGGTCGCTTACTCATCGCTTTGCAATTGTGCCACGAAGGTCTATTGAGTGAACCGATTCTATATCTCAGTTTGCATTTCAAAAAATATCGAAGTGACTACTATTCATTGCTTAATGTCGTAAGGCAGCATGGTGACTGGGAGGCCTGGTTGGAATTTTTTCTCAAAGGTATTACTGAAACATCAACCAATGCCTTTTCGGTCGCCAAACGACTTGATTCACTTTTCCGCAACGATTCCGCAAGAATTCGAGAAGGCGCACGTTTCAGGTCTTCTGCCTTGCTTGTACACCAGGCACTACAATTGCGTCCAATTTCAACAATAAAAAGTGTCGCTCAGCAAACCCATCTTTCGGTCCCTGCAGTTACAAATGGAATGTACGCTCTTGAACAACTTGGAATTGCTTCTGAAATCACAGGCAAAAAAAGAAACCGTGTTTATGCTTATGACCAATACATCTCTATCTTGAATGAAGATATTGATGACTAAATAGCTTGCCGCGGCTATGGTCAAGTCTACATGTTCAAAAGTCAGTATCTAGCTGCAAGTACTGAAATATTCGACACCAAGTGTACTTCCAACGGACTGTACATTATGAGTACGAACGGTCTGATGAAACATCGTAGAGTGCTCGCCCTTAATGAGGTGTCAATGCCGCATAAGTCTGCAACCAATCGCAACTCGGTTCAAGGCATTCTCGCTGCTAAAAGTCAACAACCTCAGAATTGTGTATGCAGCATCCTGACTGACAAACACCGACTTTCATCTGCCTCATATTATTGAAAACAGGAACGACAAGCGATGACATCGCTCGACGATTTGGGTGAATTTCAGTCTACTGATCGTTCTGGTCGATTGTGGATGGACCTTTGCCGCGAAACGCCAGCATGATAAGGATGCTGATGGGGATCGGCAGAATGATCAATGAAACCAAAACTGTTTCACTCATGATGACTCGGTTCGTGTAGAGATAAAAATTGGATGCTGTTAAGATGCCTGGCGAAACAGCTCTGGCTCGTCCTTGCCTGGTACACGATACGGACGATCGTGTTCAAGTGCCGGAATCATTTGACGCGCTTTTTCAACTTCGCTCAGGTCAACGTCAGAAATTATATAGCCCCGTGATTCACCACCGTCAGCCAAAACGCGACCCCAAGGGTCGATAATGAGCGAATGACCATAGGTTTTGGCTTTGCCGTGATCACCATACTGACAGGGTGCAACAACATAGCAACCCGTTTCAATTGCTCGGCTTCTCAACATTACATGCCAGTGAGCCTGGCCCGTAGTTCGTGTAAATGCTGCAGGTACAGTGAGTATTTGTGCCCCCGAATGAGCCAACGCACGGTAAAGATGCGGGAAGCGTAAGTCATAGCAGACTGTAAGACCAACAGAACCCCAGGGTAGTTGCGCCAGAACCGCCTCATTACCCGGATTGAAAATCGCAGATTCGCGATACACTTCGCCATTTGGCAGATTGACATCAAAGAGATGAATCTTGTCGTAACGTGAAATGATTTCACCCTGTGGGCTGAGCATGATCGAACGATTGAGCTTTTTACCCTCAGAGTCCGATACTGCAATCGAGCCCAATAAAATCCAGGCATCAACTTCCTGTGCGAGAGATTGAAATGTGGATAGGGTGGGGTGGACGGACTCTTCAAAAGGCGCTACATTCAAACCATTGTCGTCAAGATGTAAAAATGAGAAGAACTCAGCCAGACAAATCAGTTCGGCACCGGCTTCACGCGCTCTGCGTACCAGATCGGATGTGTCCTGAAGATTGTGGCTTAAATTGTCCTCCGCGCAGTTTTGGATGCACGAAACTTTAATTTTCATGTTCAACTCCTCACACGGGGTCTTATCGACAGTTGCATTGTATCAGAATCGGATTTGAACCCCCGACATTAACGGTGTGATTGTTCCGATCTGAATTCAGTACTATCGTTGTAAAAATTTGGCTAATTGGTTGAATTTAATGACGCATATCACATAGGGTATGTAATAAAATATTAGCAGTAAAAAATTCTTTCTTCTCTGAATATCGCGAATGTCGAACGGGGATGAAAACGGGTAATGGCTGCTCAACTGTTACCTTGAATTTTGGTAGACGCAATATTTTGCTCCATCCTTTTGAATGACGATTACTTGTAGGCATTTCGTACGCTTAGTTGAGTGCGAATGACCACTCTAACTGAAGGTGTTTCTTGGCGCGACTGGCAAGCATTGTTTGTACCATGTAATTTTGGCTCGTGTCGCTCCTATTCAATTATTTAATCTATGAAACTTCTAAGTTCGTGATTGCCCAAAGTGTTGATTGGGCTTAGATTGCGATCGTCAACGGCTTACTCATCCGAAGTGGTGAGTTTCCCCTCCTTTATCTGTGCAAGAGGTGGCGCTAAACAAATTCTTTGTTTAGCGCTCTGCATCTTTGCCAAATTGTGCTGCCCTCCATCCAACTTGACTAAATATTAATTGTCATGTCGGAGAAAGTCGAGAAGTGATTCTACCTGGAATTCTTGCGATGGATCATTCTGATGACTGAACCCCTTTCTCTGACAGTCGAAATGATTGCGGTCATCGGGATTTTGATTCTGACCATATTTCTGTTTGTATCGGAAGTCTTGCGAGTGGATGTTGTTGCGGTGATGATTATGGTGCTGATTGGGCTTACCAGTTTGCTTCCGGGTTACGATGGGCTGGTGCCTGCAATTGATTTGTTTGATGGGTTTTCCAGCAATGCCGTAATCTCAATAATGGCGGTGATGATTCTCGGTGCAGGACTTGATCGGACGGGAATTATGAACCGCCTAGCCGGAAATATATTACATTTTGCCGGCAACACAGAGCGGCGCATCATGGTGTTGGTCTCAACAGCAGTCGGTACCATTTCCGGGTTTATGCAGAACATTGGAGCAGCGGCACTGTTTCTGCCAGTGGTCGATAGGATCTGTAAGCGCAGTGGTGTAACACCATCCGGCCTGTTGATGCCGATGGGATATTGTGCGATTCTTGGTGGTACGCTAACAATGGTTGGATCAAGTCCTCTAATTCTGCTCAATGATTTGATCGAGAACTCAAACGAAAGCTTGCCTGCTCATGTTCGGGAACTTGACACTTTTTCCTTATTTTCTGTAACGCCGATTGGAATCGCACTTCTAATACTCGGTGTCATATATTTTTTCTTATTCGGGAAAAAGTTACTGCCAAAGGGCACTACAAAGGCATTGGGGACAGGAGCGGTCACGTCCTACATACTGGATGTCTATGGTATTTCGGGTCAGGTGTTCGAAATGACCGTAACAAATAAGACCACTATTGTCGGCAAGACAATTGGAGAGTTGGAAGATGAAGGGGGATACGAAGAGCGGATTATTGCAATCAGATCGGAAGGCAAGGTAATCGTTGAACCTGACCGCAGCACAGAAATTGTTGCAAACAGCGATATCGCTGTGATGGGGCGTTACGAGCGAATCGTCAAAATCGCAGCCAAAATGAACCTGAAGTTAAGGGACGAAATTCGGGTTTTCCAGGAAACATTCAATCCAACAGCTTCAGGAATTGCTGAAGTTGTTGTACCGCCTTACTCGGCTGCAATTGGCAAAACGATCAGCGACCTTGGTTGCCGTAGAAATTTCCACGTCACCATGTTGGCGCTCTATCGGGACGACAAGCCCATTCGAGACGAGCTCATTGACCTCCCAATCCAGGCTGGAGACACAATGGTGGTCCATAGCCTGTGGCGGCACCTGCAGCATTTCATTGACTCTTTGCAACTGGTTGCCGCGACCGATTTTCCAAAGGAAAATGAACGGCCGGAAAAAATTTATTTTGCGGTGGGTATTTTTATATTTACCTTGTGTCTTGTGTTATTCACGGATTTGCGTCTTTCTGCAGCTTTGCTGACAGGAGCGTTGCTGATGATCGTTTCGCGCGTAATTACAATCGAAGAAGCATACCGAGCGATTGGCTGGCAAAGTGTGTTTTTACTGGCAAGTCTGATTCCTCTGGGTATTGCAGTGGAAAAAACCGGCACAGCCACGTGGATCGCCCAGCAGTTTGTCGGTTTATTGGATGGTGTGCCGAGCATTGTGTTTCTATTTGCATTTGGAATATTGGCAACCGTGTTTACGCTGGTCATGTCAAACGTTGGTGCAACCGTACTGTTGGTTCCAATTGCCATAAATGTTGCATTCGAAATTGGTTCCAATCCCTCCGTATTTGCTCTCACTGTTGCCTTGGCCACATCCAATTCATTCCTGATTCCGACGCATCAGGTCAACGCCTTGATTCAAGTACCAGGCGGTTATCGAGTTGCGGACTTCATGCGAGCGGGACTCGCGATGACGGTGCTTTTTCTGGTGGTCGTCATTGCGATGGTACATTTCTTTTATCATGCCTAAGTAGTCGGCTCTGAATAATTCGACATTCTGTCGAATTTCGAAGTGCTGAACTTCATGAATTCGGTAGTTTAAACGGTCTTATGCCGCACTCAGCACCACATAACCGTAGTCTGCCCCCGACAGTGCACAAATAATCCGCTCATATACTGAGCGAAATAAACGGGAACAACTGCCTCTCTATCATTTCAGAATCAGCCGCAGATTGTGTCCAGCGCAGTTGAGCAGCACATTCTCGCTGTCGCCTTCAATGCCCTTCAGAATATTGCGTCCCAGTCGGTGCACCGACAATTGAGTGTCGAAAATATCGGTAACATAACGTGCTAACTGACAATTTGCCTCGATCTGAACTAGCATTCCCACCCATTCAATGATTCTATCTGAGGTGATTGCATTCGAACCAACTCTTTGATTCGGCGCGCGCGGACTAAAGGTCACGTTCAATTTGAGCAGAGTGTACTCGGGCGTCTGTCACACTCGAAGTCAGTTCAGGAAGCAACATGATTCAACCGACTGTACAAAGTCTTAAATCGACTCTTCAACAAGTCCTTCATCGACACTTGTAATACCGCTAATTTTGGACTTGGCAAATGGTGGGTAGTCCCTACCCGAGTCGGGCCAGGTCAGGCTGGTCGCGACAGCACTAGGAAGCGGACTTGTTTAAGCTTGCTCTGTTGCACCGTGAACTTGGTCACTGCCTGCATCATCGCCATGGAGACGGTGATCTTCAGTGATTCGTCAAGCATGGCGCTCAGCGCATTGACTGTTGCTATTCCGGCACACGTTGTGGCCGAATGACTTGCTCGGTGCGAGGTGGTTGGAGTTCTTGAGTACTTCTAATTTAGTCTCGATACCTTAATCTCGGAAACTAATCCGATTCAATCCTATTCTTCCATCGTCTGTTCATATCAAATTTAACCGGCGCAAAACTATCTCTCCTGTTCGTACTTCAAATGAAAAGCGATTCAGGTTAAAGGAATCCGCTTGACTGTTGCGTAGAGTGGTTTCAATGAATTGCTATTCGCTGGCAATTTACGAAATTTGAAGCTGCCTTGGCCGAAGATTTGCCTGACGATCAGGTCTAGGTCGTCGGGTATCAGGTCTACGCTCGAAAACAGTTGTAATCTGACACAGGTTAATCTCCCGGGCTGGAGCAGCACTTACGTGGTGATGATGATGCTCTAGCATCCGGTTCTCCATCGCGGGCGACGGCCTCAACCGTGTTCAGGGCTCGCATTCGAGTCGGCCCATTGGCTCGTTCACATATCAGTATTGATAACGTATTGATAACAAATTGATATTTCACAATTAGAGTGCACATCTGTATATTGATTTGAACCTAGTCCTGAATGCAGATCTTTGCAGGAAGCAGAATGATTCAGCCAGTTGTACAAAGTGTTAAATCGACTTTGTCAACAAGTCCATCAATTGGCACTTGCTATACCGCTCGCTTTGGACTTGACAAAAGGTTAGTTCCCCCCTGTACCATAAACTGGTATCTGATCACCTACCATTGTTATACATTTAAGTGTAACCGAAATCACTTTGAGCGAAGTGAAGTGAACGAAGCGAAAAGTGATTTCGTTGGGAAAGATTTAATGGTTCTGTTAACGGCCAGTCTCATTGAGTAGTCGGATCAGGTCAAGTCAGGCGAACAATCGGGAGCAACCAACACCCCCTGTGCCTTAATTGAGTACCTAGGGGGGACCTGTGCCCCGGTTGTTGGCCGCGATGAAACCCCAGTGGGTAGTTTGTGCTTCGAGCACCAGTACAGGGATCGGATGAGCATCGTGGCAGCCAGGCGACATTGAGACGAGCTCAGTGGGGTCATGAAAAGGAGAGGTACAGTGAATGAGATTGAATATTTTGTTGGAATCGACTGGGGGCGAGGCAATCATCAGGCGTGTCTGGTCAACACACAGGGTGAAGTGATTGACTCGCGCAGTTTCAGGCATGGCGGCCGCGGCTTGAATCAACTGGCGGACTGGGTTGATTCCATGACCGACACTGTCAAGGTGGCGGTTGCAATTGAGACACCTCACGGACCGGTGGTTGAAGCCATGATGGAGCGGGGTTTTGCAGTCTATTCGATCAATCCCAAACAGCTGGACAGATTCCGCGACCGAGTGTCGCCGGCGGGTGCCAAGGATGATCGGTTGGATGCTTACGTGTTGGCCATCAGTCTGCGGACCGATGCACACTGTTTCCGTTTGCTGCAGCCTCTGGCCGCAGAGATTGTTGAACTGCGGGAACTCACTCGCATCGCCGACAATTTGACCAAGGACCGAGTTCGCCTGCTGAATCGAATTCGCCAGTTGCTGTGGCGGTATTACCCGCAGTTCCTTGATTTGGAAAGTGATTTGTCAAAGCCCTGGGTCAGGGAGCTGTGGCATCGAATACCAACGCCGGCCAAGGCCACTGCAGTGCGCAGATCAACCATCGAAAAGCTGCTTAAAAAACACCGGGTCCGCCGGATCAGCGCCGAAGAAGTGCTCCAGATTCTGAAAACCCCAGCGATCTCTGTTGCTGCCGGCACCGAACAGGCCGTCTGCACTGGGTTGAAAATAGCTTTCGAACAGCTGCAGTTCAACCAGCGCCAAAGCAGTGAAATCAACGCTCGCATCGATCAGCTGATCGAACTGATTACCGCATCGGATGATGCAAAAGCGGGAATAAACTGGCAGCGTGACGTGGCCATCCTGTCCTCGATTCCAGGCGTCGGACGAATCATCCTCGCCACGCTGCTTGCCGAAGCTTCCGGTCCATTGCACAAACGAGACTACCAGGCCTTGCGATGCCTGTGCGGAATCGCTCCAATTACGAAACGCTCCGGAAAATCCAACATCGTGATACGACGGCTTGCCTGCAACGCACGCCTGCGAAATGCGGTGCACTACTGGGCACAGGTCGCAGTCCAGCACGATGAGATTAGCAAGGCAAAATATAGCACATTGCGAGCCAGGGGGCACTCACACGCCCGTGCATTGCGCAGTATTGGTGACCGACTGCTGAACGTTGCCTGTGCAATGTTGAAAAGTCAATCTGAATTTAATCCCGAATGCAGATCCTTTCAGGAAGCAGCATGATTCAGCTGACTGTATAAAGTGTTAAATCGGCGTTTCAACGAGTCCGTCAATCAGCACTTGTCATGCCGCTGATTTTAGACTTGACAAATGGTGGGTAGTCCCCCCAATTCTGAAACTTCACAGGTAAGTGCAACCTGCCGCACTCGCTGGGTGCGTACGTTTCGATTGTTGTTCGGCTGCGCGTGGGCGGTGTTTGCGTTTGCTTCGCCCGCATCGGCTGCCGTGCTGGTCAGCAATATCGGACAGACCACATCAACAACCACTAGCGCAACTGGCACCCAATATGCTGCAGCCTTTCAGACGGGATCGAACGCAGCCGGCTACACTTTCGAAAGCGTGGAAATAGAATTCAATGCTACGCGAGCCGATGCGAGTGGTTTAATTGTGCGCCTGATGACAAGGACAAGTGAAACCCCAGTGGTGTTCGCCGACGTTGCGACGCTGACCAATCCATCGTCCATCAGCGTCGGAGCGAACACCTTCACAGCACCTTCGGGGACCACGTTCACGGCCAGCACGGACTACTTCATCTTTATTAAAGGTGCCGAAGATGATCTGCGACGTACTACGTCTCATGATGAAGATTCTGGCGCGGCGACGGGGTGGTACATTTGGAACGCTTATTATTACAGGAATGGCGATACCGGGTCGTGGAATGGTAGCGGAACTACGGGAAATAACCTTAAATTTCGTATCAACGGTACGGTGACAGTCGCTAATCCTCCGGTTTCAACGCCAACGCAGGATACTCAAGAGCCTGCGCACGATATCGCCGCGAACATTCTCACGACGGTAGGCGCACAGGCTCTTTCCAGTGCACTTGACAACATCGGCACGCGCATTGGCGGCTCTCTGCCACAGGCCAATCTGAACATTGCCGGATTCCAGGTGCCACCTGTCTCAGGCGAGACGGACCAGGGTGTTTATGATCGCTGTCAATTCGGCTGCGATACCCGGTCAGACCAACGGAGATATCACAGCATTGATTCAGATGGTCTGTTATCCAGTGCATTTTCCCTCAACCTCGGCGCCAGTGAAGGAAAAACCGATTTTTCAGCACTTGACTGGTCGGTCTGGGGGCGGGCCGATCTGGCCGCCTTTGAAGGCCGGCCTGCGCCTGGTGCGCACTATGACGGGAGTGCAAAAAGCGGCTGGTTCGGTATCGATGGACGCACCGAGCAGTGGGTTGCCGGGGCGGCGCTGTCAAAGACCTGGAGTGAGACCGATTACCGGACGGATGCATCGAGCGGGCCGCAGCGCTTGAGAACTGAGTTGACGGTGCTGTATCCGTATGGGCGCTGGGCATTGGATGAGCAAAGCGCTCTGCATGCGATTGCTGGCATTGGCAGTGGCGAGGTGCGCAACATGCGCGATGGATCGGTTCAGGAGAAGAGCGACCTGTCGATGCGGATGCTGTCAGTCGGTGTTGAGCGTCAGCTGGCGCCGCGGTCAGACGGGATGGAACTGTCGGTACGTGCGGAGGCTAGTACGGTGCGGCTGAAGACAGAATCCGGTGATGAGAGCATTGATGGACTGACGCCGGAGAGCTGGCGCATCAGGATGGGTCTAGAAGGCTCAAGGCGAATCAGCCGGGGCGATGGTACGGTGATGGAGCCGTTCTTTGATCTGGCGGTGCGGCGCGACGGTGGTGATGGATTGGAAGGCTACGGCATGGAGGCTGCTGGTGGGGCCAGATATACAGCCGAGCGCGTTCAGCTTGAGTTCAGGGGTCGGATGCTGCTGGCGCACAGCGGACGCGGGGTGCGCGAAAGCGGGCTGAGCGTGACTTTTCAGTACCTGCCGGAGTCGGACGGACGGGGGCTGTCGCTGTCATTCAGGCCGCACTGGGGGATTGCAGCGAATGGTGGTGCGGATGCGCTGTGGCGCGATGAGATGCCGCAGGCTGAAGAATTCGGTGATGCCAGTTCGTTTGATGCGCGTATCGGCTACGGATTCGACCTGCCTTCGACCGGCGGGGTGGTGACGCCGTTTGCTGAGAACATCCATAATGGTGACAGCCGGGCACTAAGCGTGGGTGCGCGTTTCGATGCGCCCCGGGACAATCTTGCGATGCAGCTGTCTGGAGAGCGGAGCAGGAATGCGGAAGATGTCAATCCCCGCGACTCCATCAAACTTGATTTCAGCGTTCGGTTCTGATGCCACGAGCCTCAGTCCGAGGCCACACTCTGAAGCCGACGCCATCAGATCTGTCATGATTCTGCACAGGATGGATCGCAAGGGGTCAAAAATTAAAGCTTGCATATTGAGCTTTTTACAATCCCACCAGGAAACAAGAGGCGACCGCTGATAAAGCGCGCTTTGTGGTGCCGAATCTGCCGCGCACCATTCAACTGCGACTTTATTTTTCCTCGTTTTCATATGTACTGATGCAGTCTCTGCGGCGGCTGGCGTTCAAGGACAGCCGTCGTGAAAAAGCCCACTGCTTGACGGTTCAGGAGAAGTTATTCAATGTTTCAGCAATAGTGCGAATTACGGCCCGTTGGGTATGGCTTTAATTTTCAGACGCTATCCCTATTAGAAAAGCTCTTAAGCCGCGCTGAGCAGATCATTCATACAGCTTGATGAGACGAAGCCGAGGTATCCTGCACGCGTGCGGTTTCGATCAGTGCATGCCTAGCGCCTGATCCCGAAATGATGTTCGCGGTAAAAGATGAATAGTCCAGAACCAACGATTAAAAGAATTCCAACCCAAGTTGACGTATCGGGAAAATCGTGGAAAAACAACCACCCCAGAATCGTTGCGCTGATAATTTCGACATACTGAAAAGGTGCCAGTATGCTGACTGGGGCGCGACGATATGCATAAACTACAAACAGGTGACCTGCTGTGCCCAAAACTCCAAGCAATCCGAGCCAATACAACTGATTTAGGGAGATCCAACTTACGGTTAAGGCATCTATGTCGCCAGCCGTACCAACTGTCAGTGCAATTGACGTAACCACCATTCCGGACAAACCTGCGAGAAACTGCATTCGGACAGGACTCTCAACAGCTGACAGCGAGCGGGTTAATAGAATGTAGAAGGAAAAACACAATGCGGCTGCGACTGGAAACAGTACCGGCCAGCCCACAATGGTGAATGAAGGCCGAATAACAATGAGCGCACCGACAAACCCAACCGTTATCGCGACCAACCTTCGCCAGCCGACCGATTCACCAAGAATCACCACCGAAAGCAGAGTAACGATCATTGGTTCAATGAAGAAAATCGATATCGCGTCCGCAATTGGCAGATATGCCAAACCGCGAAAAAAGAACAGCGTTGCGCATGCGATCAACGCTCCTCTCAGGGCGTGAAATTTCAAGTTTGAAGTCAGCCACTTCCCCCGCGTCCAGTAAAGAAGCGGCAACATGATGATGGATTGAAAGAAGAAACGTGCGAATGACACCTGTCCCGCCGATACAGAATTCGAAAGCGACTTTGCGATTGCATCCATGCCAGGGAGAATGAGCATCGCAAACAGCATCATCAGCATCGCTCGGGTTATCTCATTTTTCATCACCTTACTTTATATGGCTGATGTACCGAACCGCATCGAAGTGCCAGGCGACTAGCGGGTGGGATGTTGGTGGTATCGTCAATGAGGATAAGCAAGCGCGGCCAAGCAACCGATGGCGAAGTGTCGCATTAAGTGAAATAACTTCCAACAAAGGGCGGATAGTGTGAAGAAGATTCGTTGGTTTAGTCGAGCAATAGGTTTAAAAAAATTTTGAGCGCCCTATATTATTGCTTGCAACTATGAAGTCAGTGTCTTCTGCTGAAATTTAATTTCATCGTAAAATGACTTTATTCACTTTGCAGTCAAAGCTAGTTTATTTAGATCACTTATGACACCAAGAAGAAAACGACGCTTGGCAATGGCCGCATTAATTGTCACGGGTACGGCCATTTCATTAGCTCTGGCGCTGACTGCGTTTCAGAGTAATCTGCTTTATTTTATAAGCCCAAGCGAAGTCCAGGCAGGAGAGGCCCCAGTTGGGAAGGCATTTCGAATCGGAGGTTTGGTTGTAGAGGGCAGTGTCATCAGGCCTGACAATGATCTGACTGTCAGGTTTGAAGTTACCGATACCGTTCACACCGTTCCGGTTCAATTTTCTGGTATTCTTCCAGACCTGTTCCGAGATGGCCAGGGAATCGTTGCAAAAGGCAAGTTGAATACCAGTGGGGTATTCGAGGCCACCGAAGTGCTAGCTAAACACGACGAAAATTACATGCCACCTGAAGTTGCGGACGCGCTGAAAGCGGCAAAGACGATGCAATACGAATAAGGGGAATTCGATAAGGCAATGATTCCGGAACTCGGTCAATTCAGCCTGGTATTGGCACTTTGTCTGGCAGTTGTACAGACTGCACTGCCAATTTCTGGCAAACTGTTGCGTTCACCTTCGATGTTTGCAGCAACAAAATATGCTGCCCGAGGTCAATTCGTATTTCTGTTTGTTTCGATTGTATGTCTTGCCTATGCGTTTGTCTCTTATGACTTTTCAGTCTACTACGTGGTACAGAATTCAAACACGGCATTGCCTCTTATGTACCGCATTTCTGCGGTATGGGGCGCCCATGAAGGATCGTTGCTGTTATGGGTATTGATGCTGGCAGGCTGGACAGCGGCCTTGACCTGGTTTAGCCGCGAGGTGCCTGATGATTTTCTGGCCAGAGTGCTGGCGGTACTTGGCGCAGTCAGCATCGGGTTTCTGTTGTTTTTAATCCTGACTTCCAACCCTTTCGAACGAGTCATCCCAGCTGCAGTCGAAGGCCGTGATCTGAATCCACTGTTGCAGGACCCTGGGCTGGTCTTTCATCCACCGATGCTCTACATGGGGTACGTTGGATTTTCTGTCGCTTTCTCATTTGCAGTGGCGGCATTAATCAGTGGGCGACTGGATGCCGCGTGGGCGCGCTGGTCTAAACCCTGGACCAATCTTGCCTGGGTTTCACTGACCCTTGGTATTGCTTTGGGAAGCTGGTGGGCTTATTACGAACTCGGCTGGGGCGGTTGGTGGTTCTGGGACCCGGTTGAAAATGCCTCTTTCATGCCTTGGTTGGTCGGCACTGCACTGATTCACTCCTTGTCAGCAACTGAAAAGCGCGGACTTTTCAAATCCTGGACCGTGTTGCTGGCGATGCTGGCATTTTCGCTCAGTCTGATCGGAGCTTTTTTGGTCCGTTCCGGGGTGCTGACTTCGGTTCACACTTTCGCGACAGACCCATCTCGTGGTGTTTTCCTGCTTGTGCTGATCTGCCTGGTGATTGGGTCTTCGCTCGCAATATATGGCATTAGAGCACCAAGCATACGATCTAGCGGCAGTTACACGTTGGTATCAAGAGAAGTGAGTTTGCTGCTCAATAACGTATTTATGGTAACTGCAGCCGCTACGATCTTACTGGGCACGCTTTATCCTTTGTTTCTTGACGCACTCGGATTGGGCAAGGTTTCAGTTGGTCCGCCTTACTTTAATTCGGTATTCATTCCGCTCACTTTACCGGTTGCCGCACTCGTGGGTATTGGTGCGATGTCTCGATGGAAGCGAGATCAGTTCGGCCGATTGATGGGTAAACTCTGGCCACTGCTCGCAGTCAGTATATTACTGGGCTGTACCTTACCAATTTTGTACGGCCAATCTTACGAATGGTTGGCTGCGGTCGGATTGACACTGGCATTGTGGACTGCTTCCTCTACACTTTACGGCATGTATGACCGGGTGAGACACAGACGGGATAAATTCACTGCTCTATTGAATCAACCGAGAGGGATATGGGGCATGAGTATCGCCCACATGGGCATTGCTGTGTTTGTCGTGGGAGTTACCATGGTCAGTCTGTATGAGCAGGAAAAGGACTTGAAAATGGTGCCGGGTGACTCGTACGAATTGGGAGGATTTACCTTTCAATTTGAAGGTGTGCAGCAGCGGTCTGTGCACAATTACATCTCATACATGGGAACCGTTAATGCCCATCGCGGTGACCGCAAGGTTGCAACAATATTTCCGGAAAAGCGCTTTTATCCTATTCAAGCTGAACCCATGACAGAAGCAGGCATTCAGCCCGGTCTGTTTCGCGACTTGTATGTTTCGCTAGGTGAACGGCTGGATGATACGGGGGCCTGGAGCGTAAGGGTTCATGTCAAGCCATTTGTACGTTGGATTTGGTTGGGTGCAATCTTCATGGCAATCGGTGGTTTTTTAGCCGCCACTGACAAAAGATTGAGAAGTACCAGTCGGGCACGGGGACGCATTGCCTCAGCTAATATGGCGACAGAGTCGCGATGAGTGCAAGGAGGCTGTTTGCGCGGCCAAAATTTTTAATTCCTTTCATCGTTTTTGTTGCAGTTGCCGGATTTTTTGCTGCGGGACTGAGATTGGATTCAACACTCGTACCATCTCCGTTGATTGGGAAGGTGGCGCCTGCGTTTACTCTACCGGTTCTGGATCAGGGAGATCTGACGTTGAGCACCGATCAACTATCGGGTGGATTTTATGTATTGAATGTTTGGGCCAGTTGGTGTCTTGCCTGCCGCGACGAGCACGCGCTCCTGGTCGACTTGTCAGAAAAGGGCGTGCCGATTGTTGGGCTGAATTATAAGGACAAGGCTGAAGGCGCTCGTCGTTGGCTGCGAGATTGGGGCAATCCTTACTTCGTAACGGTGGTAGATCAGGACGGTGCGACAGCCATTGATTGGGGTGTGTATGGTGTACCGGAAACATTTGTTGTTGATGCGCAAGGCGTGATTCGCTACAAGCATATTGGACCGATTACAACTGAAGTTGCCGAGCGTGAGATATTGTCATTGTGGAACGCAAGCAAACAACAATCCTGAATAAACTTCAGCGCCTGTTCTCCGTGTTGATGTTGCTGATATTTTCGCTATCTGCAAACGCGGCCACAGAAGTACGGGAGTTTGACAGTGCTCAGCAAGAACAGCAATACCATGGACTCATTGACGAATTGCGTTGCCTGGTGTGTCAGAACCAGAATCTAGCGGACTCGAATGCCGCACTGGCTCAGGATCTTCGTGAACGTACCTATCAAATGGTCCGAGGCGGAGACTCAAGCGATGAGATTATTGACTACATGGTGGCACGCTACGGCGAATTCATCATGTATCGCCCGCCACTTAGAACATCAACTTATCTGCTGTGGTTTGGACCGCTCGTATTTCTACTGTTGGCCGTGTTGACTGTTGTTCTATACTGGCGGCGGACTCGTCGTAATACGGGAGTTAAACTAGACGCCGCCTCGCGTCAGAAAGTGCGGAAGTTGCTGGACGATTAGCAGCACATCTCAGATTCAATGTCTGTCATTTTCTATTTGCTAGCCTTGCTGCTAGCGGTCTTGGCCGTATGGCTCATTGTGCCTGTCATTCTGCGTGGAAGCAGAAGTGAGGGTTCTGACCGGCAGCAGGAAAATATCGAAGTTGCCAAGCAGCGACTGGCTGAATTGGAACAGCGCGAAAGCACTGGTGAAGTAGATCCTGTGGATGCTGTTCAAATTCGTGAAGAAATTGAAACCGAACTTTACCGGGATGTACACAACCTGACAGACTCCGCTGAGACGATTACCAACAGTAGCACCGGAGCGACTAAATGGGCAGCGATCGCTGTCTCAATTTTTGTTCCTCTAGGGGCAGGAGTTCTCTATTTACTTGTAGGCGAACCCTCTGGCGTTTCCATAAAATCCGCACCTAGCGTGGCGGCAGTTCAAGAGTCCGAGCAGGAAGATGGTGATGTGCCTGGTGTTGACGCACAGGACTTAGAGCAACTCACGCAGCGTCTGATGACACATTTGGCAACCAACACAGATGATGCCCTCGGATGGAGCACTCTGGGACAACTGTTTAATGCACAGCAGCGATATGCTGAGGCGGCTGGTGCGTACAAGAAGGTGCGTGAGTTGCAGGGCGACAGCGCTGAATATCTGGTGCGTGAAGCGGATGCTCGGGCAATGGCTAATGATGGCGTCTTACAGGGTCAGCCTGAATCACTGATTCTGGCTGCACTTGAAATTGAGCCAGACAATACCGGTGGATTATGGTTAGCAGGACTTGCTGCTGGCGAGCGTGGTGATGTGGAGGCGGCGATGGAATACTGGCAGCGAGCAGAGCAAACCACGAACAACGAGGAGATGCTCAATCAGCTTCGTCAGTTGATTGAGGCTGGAACCGCTGAACTTGCGAGAGTTGGTGTTTCTGCTTCAAGTAATGGCAACCAGACTGTCAATCCTGTAATCAAGGTTCAGGTCAGCATCGAGTCTTCCATTTTGAGTCAGATTAATCCCGATGACACTGTATTTATCATCGCACGTGCTTTCAATGGCCCACCAGCGCCGCTTGCAGCAGTCAAAAAGCAGGTGAAGGACCTGCCAATTTCTCTGGATCTAGACGACTCCCTTGCAATGCTCCCCAATCTTAACATCTCATCATTTGAACAGGTCCTCGTCATTGCCAGGGTTTCCCGCTCAGGAACTGCGCAGTCGCAGAGTGGCGATTTTTTTGGCCAGTCTGAGCCTGTTCGACCGGGCGTTGATCATGCGGTCGTAGAGATTGTGATCTCGGAACTGGTTCCCTAATCAAGGTAGAAAATATATTCAATCAAACTGAACCTATGGCCAATGTTTCGGTCACATTTATGTAGCTTCATTCGACATCAATCAATATTTAATACATTGGCAGGTCTTTTTATAATGCGAAAAGTACTGGACATCAAAGGTGTCGCATCTCTACTTTAATTGAGGGAAATTATCATGAAGAAAACAATTGGATTCGCGATCAGCATACTGGCTCTGACAGGTGTTGCGCTGAGTGGTGGTGCTCAAGCAGAATTTTCCGGTACCTATGAAATAGATGTTCCCGTTCTCAGTTATTCCGAGCGGTACATCACAGTAACTGAAGTGAGACCGGTTCAGGAGTGTCGAGAAGTTGCAGTGAGTGCTGGTGGTTCGACCAGTTCCGATACACCAGAGTTGCTAGGTGCCATTATTGGCGGGGCTATTGGAAAAGAAATTGACGATGACAGTAAGTCGAGTACGGTAATCGGTGCGCTTTTAGGCGCCTCGATTGCAAGTGACCTTGAAAAGAAGAATGCGCAAGGAAAAGGTGGAACTCGAATGGAAACGCGTTGTACAACGGTTGAGCGGCAAGTTGAAACTCAAAAGTTGAGCGGCTATTATGTAAATTATGAGTTCCAGGGGAATGTTTTCCGAGCGACGGTACCTAGCCGTCCGGGTTCAATGATTAAGGTCAAGATTGTTGCAATTCCCGTCGACTACGCCAACTGATTGCTGAGAGAACCGATTTCTTTTTAGTGCCAGCTAAAAATATTAGAGCAGCAGGCTAACATTGCGGCCTTCATAGGTTGCCGCTGGTGCCTGTCTAGGTGACAGGCAATCGCCGATGACATGGAGGTCAAAATCTAATGTTTGCTGACGCAGTTCCAGTTCAAGATCATTCACTGGAATGTTAACCGTGGCGAGGACCAGGCTGTCGAACGGCATTTCGGTTTCTGATCCATCCAGCAGATCCATAACTCGTGCGCTCGTACCTTGCCATTCATTGACCACGCTTTCGGGATAGAATTGGGCTCCATACTGACGTAATTTCTCACGAACCGCGTAGTCAGCTGCGGTTCGCACCAATTCCCTTCCAATGACTGCATAAGGTGTTACGATCGACACTGAGTGGCCTTTTTCCACCAGATATACAGCGGTGCCAAGAGATTTCCAGGTACCAACGTCGTCCAACAGCAGCACCGATTGGCCAAGTTTCGCTGAGCGATTCATCACATCTTCAGCGTGCCAAACGTTACCCTGATCTATACCGGGCAATACATCCCGCGTCGGGATACCACGTTGGTATCCAGTATCTGAGGGTAGCGATCCGGTCGCAAGAATAACCGCATCCGCCCCGAACTCAACGACATCTTCCGCGAAGTAGGGGGTGTTGAGACGTACATCGACACCGAGTTTGTTTAACTGCCGTTCAAACCAGTCGATGTAGTCCAGAATCTGCCCGCGCCTGGGTTGCATTCCAGCGAGACGAAATTGTCCGCCAAGTTGACCGGATGCTTCAACCAGTGTTACCGTGTGGCCTCTCTCAGCTGCAACACGGGCAGCTTCACAACCAGCCGGTCCGCCACCGACAACCAGAATCTTTTTCTGAACTTCGGCTTCTATAAAGCGATCGCCACCCCATTCGAACTCACGCCCGGCTGATGGGTTGATCAGACAGCTGATCCAGTAATCCTTGAATCGTCGTCCCCAGCACATCTGATTGCAGGAAAGGCAGGGTCGGATATCCTCTGCTCGTCCTTGCATGGCTTTATTGGCGAGATGTGGATCAGCAATCTGGCCTCGAACGATGCTCACCATATCAGCAGCTCCTGAGCCGATCGCATAGTCAGCGGCGTCTGGTGTTCGAATATGACTTTCAGCCTGCACTTTTGCGTGTTTGACTACTTCACGAATATTGGCAGCGAAAGGCATCCCAATTTGATCCTCGTGCATGGCAGTCGGAATAATCAGGTAAAAGTTGTAATACCCACCGGTACCGATGGTTACGTAATCGAATAGTCCCCGAGAGTCGTGATAGGCGGCAATTTCCTGCATGGCCTCCATTGGCAGAACATCGGGTACGACCGGGTCATAACTGGTACAAACCCCGATGATGAAATTGTTCCCGACAGCGTTTCGTATTGCGCTGAGCAGTTCGGTCGAAAATCGCATGCGATTTTCAAAGGAACCACCGTAACAGTCCTCTCTGCGGTTGTTGAATGGCGACCAGAATTGTTCAATGATGGCATTGTAGGCAGCCATCAATTCACAGCCGTCAAATCCCGCTTTTTTGGCACGAACCGCAGACGCGACAAAAGCCTCAATCACCTCATCAATCTGATGTTTGGACATCGCCATGCTGCCATCATGATCGTGCATGGAAGGTAGCCCCGACGGAGACCAGTTTGGCAGAAATGAGTTATCCCAGTCACCGTGTTGCCCGACATGGTATAGCTGCTGAATCATCACGGTACCGTACTCATGACAGCTGTCGGTTATTCTGCGGAAATGGGGAATGACTGAATCATCGCTGTGGCGAAAGTTGCCCCGCGTCAAAGTCGCAGGACCGTGTACCGGCACCGGTTCAACCACGATCATTGCTGCGCCGCCGATGGCTCGCTCTAGATAGTAGCCGTGATGCCGTTCTCCTGGCAGCCCGTCGACTGCCATATTGGCGGTATGAGCGCCAAAATTCAGCCGATGTTTGAGTGTTTTGTGTCCAACGTCGATTGGACGGAACAGGTGCTTGAACGAGGAATTTTGCGTAGACATGAACTCATTGGCGAATTGGTTTGCATCAACATATTACACACCATACTACCCTTGCTTAAGATAATTTCGGATCAGTTTAATGAGCGGCAGTTTCAGAAAAAATGTTCCGCAGAGCATGTTTGAGCTGATCGCACCACGATAGATAGCACCGTAGTTAATGGCAGCGAGAAAAATCATCGCGGAAGTCGGCCTATCTTGTCAAGGCACCAACCCTGCTGAAGGTCAGGATTCTCTCATGCTATATTGGGGATATTCGTTACAAGGCGAACCATTTGTTACAGCAATCTTCCATTGACCCAGTTGCCCAAACAGTTTGTCTCCGCTGCCGCAAGCCAGTTGGTTTTGAATTTTGCCGCTATGGTATTTCTTGGTGTTACCTTGTTTCTAACTTGGCAAAACAGTGCCTGGCAAAACCTCTTTGGTTGGGGAGGACTTGCATTTTTAATTTGTGGCCTGATTGTCTCAGGTGCTGTCATTGGCGCTGTATCTACCCGTCTGCATCAGGGTATTGCAGCGATGGTTGTTTCACGCAGCAATAATGAACTCAGTGCCGCGCAAGTAGCCATGATTCGTTGGACAGGAACCGCCGTGTTGCTGGTGCAGATTTTACTGGTCTATTATTTGACCGCTTGGGCATTCGAGGCGTGGTTGGCAAATTCTACGCCGTAGTGACGCATCGTCAATTCTTCCGTTTGCTGTGATTGAAAATCTCTGGTGCCCATAGTCATCCTGTGCCCGTTCCAGAATCTGCCCGTCGGCGTTTTTGCAGTTTTTGCACCATGGGATAGCAGATTAGTGCGACGGCAATTGCAATACAGACCGCAGAGATGGGGCGAGTGAGGAAAATACTGACGTCGCCATGAGAACCCAGCAGGGACTGTCGCAATGAGCGTTCAGCAAGTGGTCCAAGCACGATTGCCAGGACAGCGGGGGCAACTGGATAATTGAGTTTCCTGAGCAGATAACCGACAACCCCAAAAAGCAGCATCAACCATACGTCGTGCATGGTTTGGGTAGGTGCATAGCCTCCGACTACGCACAGAATGTATATCACCGGTGCAAGAATGCTGAAGGGCAGTGTAAGAATCTTGACGAATAACGGGATGAACGCCAGATTGATCAGCAGCGTGGCAAAATTTGCAATGTACAGCGAACCGATCAGACCCCAGACGAATTCCGGGTTTTCAGTAAACAAAAGCGGTCCTGGTCGCAGTCCCCAGATAATCATGCCACCGAGCAGAATCGCGGTCGTCGGAGATCCGGGAATTCCCAGCGTGATCATCGGTAGCATGGAACCTGTCGAGGCAGCGTTGTTGGCGGCTTCCGGTGCAGCGACACCAGAAATATTCCCCTTACCAAAACTGTCTGGATCTTTGCTGAAGGTTTTTGCAAGACCGTAGGACATAAGTGACGCCGGGGTAGCGCCTGCTGCTGGCAGGGTTCCGACAAAATACCCCAAGGCTGAACCCATACTTGTCGTCTTGATGTAATTTTTGATGTCCTTGCAATTGTGTTTCATCCGCTGCCAGGAAATGGTCACCTTATGAACCATTACCTCGCCTCTGGTGGTTTCAAGGGTCCAGAGCATCTCACCGATACCGTAGATGCCGATCGCTAGCACCAAAAAGTTGATTCCATGGAGAAAACCGTCGATATCACCGAAAATCAGCCTCGGCTGACCTGAGATGATGTCCAGTCCAACGGAAGCCATGACCAGTCCGACCAGGATGGAGAATACGGTTTTGGGAATGTCATCTCCACCAAGGCCGATAAATGTCGCAAAAGCCAAAACCATGAGTGCAAATTCTTCGGGCGGACCAAACTTGAGTGCGAAAGATGCCAAAGGCGGTGCGAATGCGGTGAATAGCAAGACTGAAATTGTACCGCCCACGAACGATGCAACAGCAGCAGCTGTCAATGCCCTGTCTGCATGCCCTGCTTGTGCCAGAGGTCGGCCATCAAAAACTGTTGCTACCGCAGTTGAAGCGCCTGGAATACCCAGGGTAATTGAACTGATTGCGCCTCCATACATCGCACCGTAATAAATTGCCGCGAGGAAAATAATCGCTGCTGTCGGAGGCACCAGAAATGTAATTGGCAATAGAATTGCAACGCCGTTTACCGACCCGAGACCCGGCATCGCGCCAATCAGCAGGCCCAGGGTACAGCCAGCAATAATCATTGTGAAATTGAGCGGCTGCATCGCCTCCGCCAGGCCGCCAATTAAATGCAGGACGATATCTTCCATTGCTAGATCAGGTGTCGCTTAGTGTGAATTTGAATTTTCTCGCTTTCTGTGGAAATTGTTGCAAATCCATAAGTTCCGATGTCGGAACTGCGATGGAAGAATCGAATGTTGCGACAAATCTTGGTTACTGACGCATCTCAATTGGAGATTTACGAATACATCAAATCGTAAATCGGATAGAACAAAGGTTCTGAAATCGATTTGGGAAGTGGAATCTTCAATGCCCATTCAAACAGGCAGAATATGAAGATCGGAACCACGATCATCATCGTGACTGTTACGAGCCAGGAGTGTCGGCCGACAAACTTCAAATAGAATAGAAGAAACAGAAAAAGTGCGACGTAGATACCGAGCAGGTGCGTCACAACCAGCAGAAATACAATAGATCCGGCTGAAATCCCAACCAACAGGACGGTTTCACGTGTCATAAACAGATCAAGGTTGGTCGATTCCGGAGTTACTTTTCGAAACCATCGCACAATCGTGGCCAGGCACGCAAGCAGCATACCCGCCGATAGCCAGAATGGCCAGGCACCGGATCCCGGTCCACGTTCGGGTACCCAATCGATACGAAGTTCGGCACTCTTGATCATCAACCCAATGGAGCACAGCGCCAGCAATATAGCGATTAAGAGTTCTGCGGTTCGAACTGTCATTGTCACTTACTACTCAGTTTTGTTCTGCGGTTCCGGGTTGGGAACGTCTGAAATTTGAGCAAACCAATCCAAGTCGCGTTCATCCTGGACTGTTGCCAAGCACCGCAAACCGGTACGACGCAAGTGTCGCACCGGTAAGCGTTGAAGCATGTATGAGCGAATTATTCGCCGGTAATCGCGGATGCGCCGACTGATTCAATCAAGTCCTTGTGCAGTGCGATTTGCTGCTGGTGATAGGTACCGAGGTCGTCACCTGCCAGCCATTGATCACACGCCAGCCCGTCATCTGTACAGAACTGTTGCCACTCTGCCGAATCGAAGAGGGCTTTAAACAGACCAATGTACCAGTCCTGTGCTTCCTTGGACATTCCCGGAGGACCGTTGATGGAGCGCTGCATGTAGTATTGCATGTCTACACCGAGCTCCTTCGCGGTAGGAACATCAGGATACGCTGGAAGGCGTTCTGCTGTGAATTGAACAATTGGCTTGGTCTCACCAGCTCGGTAAAATTCGTTTTGTTCAGCTGGGTTGTTGACGGTTGAATCAACGTGATTACCAACCAGGTTTTTCGCTACGGTCCCACCTCCGGGGAAAGGAATATAGGTTACGTCGTATCCAAATTCTTTTTCCATCATGGCGGTTAAGATCGAGTCTTCCTGACCAGTTCCGGTTCCACCGACTTTCCAGGTGTTACCAGCTGCTTTGACAGCTGCTATGTAACTGTCCAGATCAGTAATATCGTCGCGCGAGCTGTTCACCCAAAGCACGAAAGTGTCAATGGCCATACGACCGATTGGCGTGAAGTTTGACACATCGACACCAATACCTTTCTGGATGACAGGTGTCGTGTAGAAACTGTTCAGCGTAACCAGAATTGTGTGGTCGTCTCCTTCTTTATCCTGAAGGTAACGAAGAGCCTCAGCTCCTGAACCCCCGGGTTTATTTATCGGAATGATCGGCCGCGGAGACAGATCTTTCTGTTCAGCCAAGCCCTGCAGCAGACGCGCAATCTGGTCTGCACCACCACCTGCGCCAGCCATAATGATCAACTCGATTGGTTTCTTGGGTGACCAATCAGCCATAGCCGGTGTTTGCAGTCCTAGGCATGTAACGACGACGGCTGCGATGAGCACGGCTGTCGTTTTCATTTTTGAAATGATTGTTACCATAAGTAAATATCCTCGTATTGGGAACTGTTTTATGTTTAGCACGTGGTATACCAAGTGCCACGAGTAAAAGCATTGTAAAACAAAACAAATTGAATTGTATTTTTCAATGATGGTGTGCATCAATCGCGCCATTTTGTCCGCACCTCCTCCTTGACCAGCCATAATTACGAAGTCAACCGGTATTTAGGGTTCAAATGCAGAAAATACCTGCACTTGTGCCAGCGACATAACGGCCAGTGCGTATACACTGAATGCAACTGCCATTGTTGTCTGAGATGTGCATATAGTACACCGCAAGTTTACAATACTTTGTATATTGTATACGATATACCGTCCATGACCTTGTTTTTACGGCTAATACCGACCTTCAATAGCGTATTTGGCGAATCAATAAAAAATCTCAAAATTCAAACGCAATATAAGCGTCCGCGTGTCGTTTAAAATGAATTCCGTTATACGCTCCAAGCTAATTCCTATTGACAGAGTTGACAGATGTTTGTTCATGAGTACCAGGCAAAGAAACTTCTGAAGAGATTCGGATTTTTCTTTCCAGATGGTGAAGTTGCTCACTCTGCAGGAGAAGCGCGTACACTGACAGAGCGTTTGTCCGGTGACGATTGGGTGGTTAAGGCGCAGATTCTGGCTGGCGACAGGGGAAGGTTTGGCGGTATCAGGAAAGCGAAGAGCGCCAGTGATGTCGAAAAAGAAACCAGGAATTTGTTGGGTAGCACTCTGGTTACACCCCAAACCGGTGCAGATGGAATTCAAGTGAATACTGTCTACATTGAACAGGCGGTGAATATTGAGCGCGAACTCTATCTTGCCATTCTGCTTGACCGCTATCAGCGCGAACTGGTATTGCTGGCATCGCAGCGCGGCGGAACTGGAATTGAAACTGCACTGGAGGATGCCCCTGACACTCTGCATCGACTAGGTTTATCCGTTGATGAAGCCCCTGATGAAGCAGTTTTGCTTGAGTTGGCAGACAAAATGGGTCTGAGTGGCGAACTTGCAAAAGATTATGTCGATACCTGTTGCAATTTGCATCGGGCAGTGAATGAACTGGATGCGCTGTCGATCGAACTGAATCCACTGGCCGTCGTCGAAGAAAACCAGTTGGCGACACTGGATGTGAAAATGGAAATCGATGACAACGCACTCTTTCGACACGACGAATACTCAGAAATTCGGGAACACAATCGATTGCATGACCGTAAATTTCGCGCCCAAAGCGGCTTCAACTACGTGCAGCTGGAAGGAAACATTGGACTTTTGGTTGGTGGAGCCGGATTGGCACTGGCGACAATGGACCTGTTGAAACTACATCAGCTTGAGCCCGCTAATTTCCTGGACCTACCGCCAATTGCAACCCGTCAGGATGTCGCAAATGCGTGTCAGACAGTTTTGCAGGCTGAATCGGTTGATGCATTGTTTGTCAATGCGGTGGGAGGCGGTCTGACGCACTGTGATACGATTGCAGAAGGGTTGATTACCGTTCACATACAGGAGAAAATTCGCTGCCCGATAGTTGTTCGATTTGCTGGCACAAAACGCGAGCATGGACTGACGCTGCTGAAGAACTACCGCATCCCAATCGAATATGCAGAAACGATGGACGAAGCAATCGAAATTTTACGTCGCAAAATCAGGAGATGACTGGATGGGCATTTTAGTCAACTCTAGAACTCGGGTACTGTGTCAAGGTTTTACAGGCTACCGTGCCAGTTTTTTTGCGCATCGGGCAATTGAATACGGCACAAAAATTGTCGGTGGTGTAGTGCCTGGCCGCGGTGGTCAGACCCACTTGAATCTGCCGGTTTTCAATACTGTAAAGGAGGCACGTGAACAGACGAGCGCTTCAGCCTCGGTGCTGTTCGTACCACCGGAAGCAGCCAAGGACGCAGTGTTTGAGGCCATTGATGCCGGAATTGAACTCATTGTCTGCATTACCGAGGGCATACCCATCCTGGATATGCTACGAATCAAGCAACACCTCGAAAACACCTCGGCACGTCTAATCGGTCCCAATTGCCCCGGCATCATTACCCCAGGGCAGTGCAATATCGGAATTATGCCCGCATCCATTTATCAGCCGGGAAAGATCGGCGTAGTATCAAGATCCGGTACTTTGTTTTATGAGGCGGTTGCACAACTTTGTCGCGAAGGTCTCGGCCAGTCAACGTGTATTGGGATTGGTGCAGACGTCGTATCCGGAATGACCTTTGTCGATTGCCTAAAACTTTACGGACATGACACAGATACTGAAGCGGTTTTGCTGGTCGGTGAAATTGGTGGTGCGGTGGAGGAGGAAGCTGCCGAATATCTTGCGAGCGTCAATTATCCCAAGCCGGTGATTGCCTATATCGCCGGTCGGAATGCGCCTCCATACCTTCGTATGGGACACTCAGGTGCCATCATCGCCGCTGGCAGGGGCGGTACCGGCAAAAAGATTGAGGCACTGCGGCATGCCAACGTCACTGTCGTTAACTCACCAGTGGAGATCGGAACGACTGTTCGACGGGCCGTTCGTTAATCGAAGCTGCACATTTTTTTGTTTTCAACCATCAAACCCAATCCAATCACAGGGAGCTATCGTGAAAGTACACGAATTTCAGGCTAAAGAGATTTTGCGAAACGGTGAAGTCGAAACGCCGAGAGGTATAGTTTGTCATTCGCTGGATGAAGTTCCACAAGCTTTGAAACAGCTCGGAGGAAGTGTCTGGGTCGTCAAGGCTCAAATTCATGCCGGCGGCCGCGGCAAAGGTGGTGGAGTGCGTGTTGTTCAATCCGAGGAAGATGCACTTGGTGCCGCCCGGGACATCTTGCATCAGCCCCTGGTTACCCCACAAACCGGACCGGAAGGTCAAATTGTCCGAAAACTGCTGATCGAAGAAGGCATCGGTATCCAATCGGAAATCTATGCGGGGTTGGTTGTAGATCGAGGTTCGCAACGGGTAGTCTTGATGATCAGCCCGGAAGGCGGCATGGAGATCGAGGAAGTTGCAGCGGCGACTCCAGAAAAAATTCTAAAAACCCAAATTGATCCCGAAGTCGGATTGACCGCTGATGATGCTAGCGCTGCTGCCCAATTTTCGGGTGTACCTAAACCATTGATTGAAAAAGCCGCTCGATTTCTTCAGGCACTCTATCGCGCCTTTTGGGACAATGATGCCTCACTTGCTGAAATTAACCCCTTGGTCGTAACGACATCAGGCGATGTTATTGCTTTGGATGCAAAGATGACCTTTGATGAGAGTGCGCTTTTTCGTCATCCCGAAATTGTTAAATACCGAGATCTTGATGAAGAATCACCGGCTGAAATCGAAGCTTCGGATGCCGGTCTGTCTTACATCTCGCTTGATGGCAATATTGGTTGTCTCGTGAATGGCGCAGGGTTGGCCATGGCGACCATGGACATCATCAAGTTGTATGACGGAGAGCCCGCTAATTTTCTGGATATAGGCGGTGGTGCGACAACTGAACAGGTTGTTGCAGCGTTTAATATCATGCTTCGAAACAAGCAGGTCGAGGCTGTACTTGTGAATATTTTTGGGGGCATTATGCGATGTGATGTGATTGCTGAAGGTCTGGTGACAGCGCTGAAGCAGATCGAATCCAACGTGCCGGTGGTCGTACGTCTGGAAGGTACAAACGTTGAAACGGGACGGCGCATTCTTGCGGAGTCGGGACTAACTTTGACAGTAGCAGACGATATGGATGATGCCGCCGCCAAAGTCGTGCAGGCTGCCAGGAGTTAACGAAATGTCGATTTTGATCAACCGAAACACTCGCGTGATCACGCAAGGCATGACGGGCAAAACCGGCCGCTTCCATACAGGCAACTGCCGAGCCTATGCCAACGGTGAAGCGGCATTTGTTGCAGGTGTGACACCTGGTAGAGGTGGACAGGATGTTGATGGCATACCAGTTTATGATTCAGTTGCAGAAGCCAAACGGGAGACCGGTGCAACAGCATCCGTTGTCTATGTGCCACCGCCGTTTGCAGCCGCCGCGATTGACGAAGCGGTTGAAGCGGAACTCGAACTCGTCATATGCATCACGGAAGGTATTCCGGTATCTGACATGATTAAAACGCGCCGCAAAATGGAATCGAGCAGTACGATTCTTGTTGGTCCGAACTGCCCGGGAGTAATTACACCAGACGAAATCAAAATTGGAATTATGCCGGGCTATATTCATCAGAAGGGTCGAGTCGGTGTGGTGTCCCGATCCGGCACTCTAACGTATGAGGTTGTCGGTCAGTTGAGAAAATTGGGCATCGGTCAGTCTACCTGTGTCGGTATAGGCGGTGACCCAGTCAACGGTACCAAGCACAAGGATGTGATCAAGTGGTTCAATGAAGACCCAGAAACAGATGCGATCGTCATGTGTGGGGAGATTGGTGGAACTGATGAAGAAGACTGTGGTCGCTGGATTGCTGAAAACGCCACAAAACCCGTGGCAGCATTCATCGCCGGTGTGACAGCCCCACCCGGAAAGAGAATGGGTCACGCAGGTGCCATCATTGCGGGTGGTAAGGGGACTGCAAAGGAAAAAATCTCCGTACTCAGGGAGTGCGGGGTGCAAGTTACCGAAAACCCGGCGGGTATCGGCGAGCTGGTCAAAAGCCTGATCAGTTAATCTGCAATTGCAGTGCGAGGCCGACTCGTGTGACAGTTGGCGGTCAATGCCAGATATCAGGCATTTCGCCTTTTCGTTTTTCCATGAAAGCCTGCAACTCCTCATCGATGGCTGGGTCCATTGGTGGCATTTCATATTCCGCTAGCATGCTTTTCCATTTGGCATTCGCCCGTTGGGCAATGTCCGTTGAACCCTCTTCCACCCACTGTTCATAGGGCGGGGTTGTGAAGAGCTCAGATTCATAGAACGCATTTTCATAGTGTTCCAGAGTATGAGCGCTACCGAAAAAGTGACCGCCCGGTCCAACCTCTTCGAACGATTCGGTTGTAAACTGGTCGGGTTCAAGTGAGATGCCTTTCACCATGGTGTGGAGCGCTCCCAGGTAGTCTGCATCAATAACAAGTTTTTCGTAACTGACCGTCAGGGCACTCTCCATCCATCCGGCGGCATGCAGTACAAAGTGTGCGCCGCAAAGAATTGCTGCATTGAGTGAATTGACACTTTCGTTGGTTGAGTGTGCATCAACGCAGAGTGAACTGGTAAAACCTCCGCTGCAGCGCAGTGGTACACCGAATCGTCTGGCAATCTGACCAACAACATAAGAAGAAGCGACCGATTCTGCCGTGCCGAAGGTTGGCGAACCAGCGCGCAAATTTACAGTTGTAATGAAATTGCCAAAGATTGCGGGCGAACCGGGACGCACCAGCTGGCCGAGCGCGACACCGACCATGACTTCAGCAAGTGACTGCACAGTAGCGGCTGCAATCGTGACGGGCCCAGTAGCACCACTCAGTACAAATGGAACAACCACGGGGCATTGATTCGCTTCTGCATAAGCCCGCAAGGCGCCAGACATGGCGCCATCATAGACCAATGGAGAATTCATGTTGATGTTGCCGCTGATCACACAGTTGTTATCGACAAATTCTTCGCCAAACAGAATCCGAGCCATTGCAATGGAATCCAGAGCTCTCTCTCGGGTGGTAACCGAGCCCATGAAGGGCATATCGGAATAACGCATGTGAGAGTAGACCATGTCGAGATGACGTTTGTTGACTGGCAGTTCAACCGGTTCACAAACGGTTCCACCGGAGTGATGCAACCATGGCGACATGTAAGCGATTTTGACTATATTTTGGAAGTCTTCGATCGTTCCGTAGCGACGGCCGCGGTCAAGGTCCGATACAAAAGGAGAGCCATAAGCTGGTACGAAAACGACATGTTTACCGCCCACTCTGGCAGAGCGCTGTGGATTTCGGCCATGCATTACAAATTCGCTGGGCGCTGTCTTGATCAAGCTGCGCAAATAACCCCGATCAAATCTTACACGTTCCCCCTTGACATCAGCGCCACCCGCCTGTTTCCAAATCCGCAGCGCTTCGTCATCCCCCCTGAACTCGACACCAACTTCTTGAAGCAGTTCATCTGTCTTGTCCTCAATCAGCTCAAGACCTTCCTCACTCATCATATCGTAAGGCGGGATTTCTCTTACCAGGCCAGCGTTGATGGCTGGCGCGCTGGTTCGTGAACTTCGCCGCTTGAGTCGCCCGCGGCTGGCTACAGTTGTCTGAGGTGCAGTTGCCATTTAATGCTCGAGAATTTCTTTACCAAGTTAATCAATCACTCTACGAATTTACTAAAATGATGAAGTAGCATTGAGTATTTTAGTGGTTCTACTTTGAATATCCGAGAAGATATCCAATGCTTGGGAAGCAGTAACGGAATTTTATCAATCTAGGGATTGTATACAATATACCACTCTCGGAATTAAGCAGAATCGGTTAACCTGACAGGGCTGGCTTAAAGCTAGAGCAGTCGGTCAGGTTAGCAAAATAGAATATTATGATCGCTGATTTGAACAACTTAACGATTCGTCGACGCGGCTACGCGAGACCCAATTTTTTACCTAAGGGCCGTCAGGTCGACCCGCAACACAGGGCTCAAGTTCAACAGCTGTTGGGAACTGATGAACTTCGACGGGACTTACTGATCGAATATCTACACCTGATTCAGGACCGTTTTGGTTGCCTGCATTCCGATCATCTGGTTGCTCTCGCATCGTTAATGAGCCTTCCGATGGCAGAAGTCTACGAGACCGCGACTTTCTATGCGCATTTTGACATCATTACTGAAGACGAGAAATCACCACCACCGATCACAGTTCGAGTGTGCGACAGCCTGACCTGCGAGATGTTCGGTGCGCAGGAACTGATGTCTCAGCTATCGAATAAATCGAACTCAGAGGTGCGAGTCGTGCGAGCCCCGTGCATGGGGCGGTGCGACAAGGCGCCGGTCGCCGAAGTCGGTCACAATCATGTTGATCACGCAGACGTCAACAGCATCTGCAAGGCAATTGATTCAAAAGATCTTCACCCCGTGATTCCACAATATGAAAGTTACGAAGATTATCGAGCGCAAGGCGGATATCAACTGCTTGAGCAATGTTACCGAGGAGACAGAAGTGCTGATGAATTGGTGTCCATTCTCCAGGACTCTCCGCTTCGCGGTTTAGGGGGCGCTGGGTTTCCAACTGGACTTAAGTGGAAAATTGTACGCGGTTACTCAGGCCCCAGGCTGATGGCAGTTAACGCGGATGAAGGTGAACCGGGCACATTCAAGGATCGATTCTATCTTGAACACGAACCACACCGTTTTCTGGAGGGAATGGCAATAGCAGCCTGGGTTGTCGAGGCTGAAACGGTTTACATTTACCTGCGTGATGAGTATCCAGCGGTGCGTGAAATATTGCTCACTGAAATTGAAAATGTGAGACAAGCAGGACTGTTTGGTAATTCCAGAGTTGAATTGCGACGTGGAGCCGGCGCCTACATCTGTGGTGAAGAGTCGTCGATGATCGAGTCAATAGAGGGTAAGCGCGGATTACCTCGACATCGTCCGCCTTACGTTGCTGAGTGTGGAATCTTCGGCCAACCGACACTGGTGCAGAATGTTGAAACGCTTTACTGGGTACGCGACATAGTCGAAAGGGGAGTTGACTGGTTTGAAAGTCACGGCAGGAACGGTGGAAAGGGTCTTAGGAGTTACTCTGTCTCTGGACGAGTTGCGAAGCCGGGTGTAAAACTCGCACCCGCCGGAGTCACGGTACGTGAACTGATTGACGAATTTAGCGGTGGTATGCTGCCTGGACACCAATTCAAAGCCTATTTACCCGGTGGCGCTTCGGGTGGAATTCTTCCGGCATCAATGGACAATTTACCACTCGATTTTGGCACTTTAGATCAGTATGGGTGCTTTGTCGGCTCACATGCTGTTGTGATCTTGAGCGATCAGGACAATATGAAGGATGTTGCTCTAAATCTTATGCGGTTTTTTGAAGACGAAAGCTGCGGTCAGTGTACACCATGTCGAGTCGGAACTGAAAAGGCGGTCAAGCTGATGGAACGCGATATTTGGCAGGAGGGTGTTCTGAATGACATCAGCCAGGCGATGACCGATGCCTCGATTTGTGGATTGGGTCAGGCCGCAGCGAATCCGCTGCTATCGGTTATCAAGTATTTTGAGGATGATTTGACATGCAAAACGGCGTGAGCATTAGTTTCCATCTTGACGGAGTAGAAGTCGAGGCATCTGCCGACGAAACAATTTGGCAGGTGGCCAACCGACATCAGAATCAATTACCACATCTTTGTTATTTACCAGAACCCGGATATCGGGCAGATGGCAATTGCCGGGCATGCATGGTGGAGATCGAAGGCGAGCGGGTTCTCGCTGCCTCGTGCATTCGCAAACCTACCGAGGGAATGAAAGTCAATACCAACAGTCAAAGGGCAAAGTTATCCCGCCAACTGGTATTCGAAATGCTGGCTGCTGACCAACCCGATCAGGAAATTGCACACGATCCTGATTCACGTTTCTGGCAATGGACTCGCGAGGTGCAACCTGAGATGGGGCGAATGCCGCAACGGAGATCTCCTACCCCTGATCGAAGCCATTCAGCAATGGGCGTGTATCTTGATGCGTGTATTCACTGTAATCTTTGTGTACGAGCCTGTCGGGAAGTCCAGGTCAACGATGTCATTGGCATGGCCTACAGGGGTCATCATTCGAAAATTGTGTTTGATTTTGATGACGCGATGGGCAACAGTACCTGTGTTGCTTGTGGTGAGTGTGTGCAAGCCTGTCCCACCGGCGCTCTAATTGAATCAGCGGTGATTGACAGGTCCGGTATCAACAAACGAATTCCGGTTAGCGAAGTCGAAAGTGTCTGTCCTTACTGCGGTGTGGGTTGCCAAATCAAATACCAAATCAATGAAGACAAGATTGTTGCGGTGCAGGGTAAAGATGGCCCTGCAAACCACAACCGACTCTGTGTAAAAGGCCGATTCGGGTTCGACTATGTTCGTCATCCACATCGTTTGACGAAACCACTGATTCGGCGAGATGGGGTCAGTAAGCATGCGGATGATAAAGTTGATCCTGCCAACCCCACAAGTCATTTTCGAGAAGCAGAGTGGGACGAAGCGCTGGATTTGGCAGCCGCGGGTTTTAGAAAAATTCTAGAACATTCCGGTTCAGCAGGTCTTGCGGGATTCGGCTCCGCCAAAGGTTCAAACGAGGAAGCCTACCTAGTGCAAAAGCTCGTTCGAACCGGATTTGGCACCAATAATGTTGATCACTGTACCCGATTATGTCACGCGTCTTCGGTTGCAGCGCTTTTGGAGGGCATTGGGTCCGGTGCAGTCACTGCACCATTCACTGCATGTGAGGACTCTGACGTCGTTATCGTCATCGGCGCCAATCCAACCGAAAACCATCCAGTAGCCGCGACGTTCTTCAAACAAGCCAGGAAAAGAGGTAGCGAACTAATCGTGATGGACCCGCGCGGGACTGTCTTGTCTCGACATGCTACCCACATGCTGCAATTCAATCCTGGCACCGATGTTGCACTACTCAATGCCTTGCTCAATGTCATCATTGAGGAAGAAATCTATGACACAGAATATGTTGGCCGATTTACCGAGGGTTTTGAAAATCTGAAGCAACACATCAAGCCGTTCACTCCCGAAGAGATGTCCTTGATCTGTGGTATTGATGCGGAGACGTTGCGTACGGTCGCGAGAAAGTTCGCCAACGCGGAGCGTGGCATCATTTTTTGGGGAATGGGTATCTCACAGCATACACACGGTACCGACAATGCGCGTTGCTTGATTGCGCTGGCAACAGTTACCGGCCAAGTCGGTCGTCCTGGAACAGGTCTTCACCCGTTGCGCGGTCAGAATAACGTGCAGGGTGCTTCCGATGCCGGCCTGATCCCAATGGTCTATCCTGACTATCAGGCAGTCGATGCGGAAAATATTCGCGCCAAATTTGAAGATGCCTGGGGCACCAGCCTTGATCCGCAAAAAGGATTAACGGTGGTGGAAATTATGGATGCGGTGTATGCAGGCGAAATACGCGGCATTTATGTCATGGGCGAAAATCCAGCGATGTCGGACCCGGATGTCCAGCATGCGCGCGAAGCATTGGCTCGACTCGATCATCTGGTTGTGCAGGACCTTTTTATGACCGAGACTGCGTTCCATGCTGATGTTGTGTTACCTGCTTCGGCTTGGCCAGAAAAGGACGGTACGGTCACCAACACCAATCGCCAGGTTCAAATGGGCCGAAAGGCACTATCACTTCCTGGTGATGCGAGACAGGACTGGTGGATCATTCAAGAAATTGCCCGTCGATTGGGGCTTGGTTGGAATTATTCAGGTCCAGACGAAGTTTATACGGAGATGGCCGAACTAATGCCATCGCTCGACAATATCTCCTGGCAACGACTGGCAGATGAGAGTTCAGTTACCTATCCCTGTGATGCGCCTGATGTCGCTGGCAACGAAATTGTATTTGGTGAAGGCTTTCCGACTGGAACCGGACGTGCAAGACTTGTACCAACAACTTATACGCTTCCGGATGAGCAGCCAGATGATCAGTATCCAATGATTTTAACTACTGGCCGACAACTGGAGCATTGGCATACGGGCACGATGACCCGTCGCAGTGTAGTCCTGGATGAGATTGAACCGGAAGCTGTGGCCAGTCTCTCACCGAGTCAGTTAGAGATGCTTGAAATTCAACCGGGTGAGATGATCAGCATTGAGACTCGACGCGGCAAAATTGAAATCATGACTCGAAGTGACAGTGCGGTACCTGAAGGGGTTGTTTTCATCCCATTCTGCTATACCGAAGCTGCAGCCAATCTTCTGACCAATCCCGCTTTGGATCCAATCGGCAAGATCCCGGAGTTTAAATTTTGCGCGGCGCGCGTTGACAAGTTACCGGTCGTGTAGAACACCCTCCTTTCCAAGCGTCACTAACTGTTCAGATGGAAGTATTCGGCCTCGTGTGATCGGGCCACCTACACACTATCTGCAATGTCGGGTCTGATTTACTCGCCCAACTTGTCGCCAGATTTGATTTTGGACTCCTCAGCGAATTCCTGTGCGGAGACCTTACCCGCATTTCCACGTAAGCGTTGCACCACGATTTCACCGCCTTTGGCAGCGATGTGGATGCCATGTTCAGAAATGTCTGACACGGTACCGGGAGGATCGTTGTTGGATTCGCTGGATTTGTAGCAATCGTAGATTCTAACGACACCGCCTTGATAAATCGTCCATGCACCAGGTTGTGGATTGGTTCCGCGAATCAGGTTGTACACCTGGTCTACCGGTTTATTCCAATCAATGATCGCATCATTCTTGCCACACCAACCCTCATAACTACCTGCATTCGGATTTTGTGGAGTTCTCGGTGCGGTGCCATTTTTCACCATGTCCAGCGCTTCAATCATCGCATCGACGCCAAGTGGAAACAGTTTGTTGAAATAAAGGCTTCCTAGGGTGTCGTCAGGTTTGATATTAACCTTCTTTTGCAACAGAATTGGTCCTGTATCCAGGCCATCATCTGGCCAGAATATTGTTAATCCCGTTTTTCGCTTACCCTGAATAATCGGCCAGTTAATGGAACTTGGCCCCTTGTGGTCCGGTAGCAGGGAAGGGTGGTACTGAATCGACCCGTACTTTGGAATGTTGAGAACGTAGGATGGAACGATCAGTGTGACGTATGCCATGATGCAAAGATCGGCATTGTGCGAACTCATCGAATCCGCAGCTTCCTGAGTTTTGTAAGATGCAGGCTGCAGCACAGGTATGCCTGCCTGTTCAGCTGCCTGTTTCAGTGGGTCGGGTCTGCTTCCGCTATCCGGTGCGCAATAGACAGCGACCACATTGTCACCTCGTTCCAACAGACGTTCGAGGACAGACTGTCCGAACGCCTGCTGACCGTGAACTATTAATCTCATCTTGAAACTCCTTAAACTGCACCCGCCTCTCGGAGCGTTTCAATCTCACTTTCGTTGTAGCCGAGCACATCGGTCAAAATTTCGTCGGTGTGTTCGCCAAGCAACGGCGAGCGAATTACCTCAGTTGGAGAATTTGATAGCTTGATCGGGTTACCGACTGTTCGGTATTTTCCGCGTTCTGGGTGATCAACCTCGACTACTGTTCCAGTTTTCATCAGGGCTTCTTCTTCAATTAATTCTTCAACCGACAGTATCGGACCACAGGGGACATTCAGCGGGTTAAGAGTTTCCATGACTTCGAATTTGGTTTTTGTCTTGGTCCACTCTTCAATCATTGCAAAACACTGATCCAATTTTGGCAGTCGAACCTGAGGGGTCGACCATTCGGGATCGTCAATCAACTCCTCACGTCCAATGACACGCATCAGGTGAGCCCAGCCCGGAGGTTGAATGATGACGTACACGTAGTCATTAGGCCCGCCGGGTTTGGTTTTGACTGCCCATCCGGGTTGTCCGCCGCCCGATGCATTTCCGCTTCTCGGCACGGAACTTCCAAACTCACCATTCGGGTATTGAGGATATTCAGTCAACGGCCCGTGCTGCAGGCGCTGCTGATCGCGGAACTTCACGCGGCAAAGATTCATCACACCATCCTGCATGGCGCACTCCACTCGCTGACCGAGCCCGGTTGATTGTCGTTGTACCAATGCAGCCAGAATGCCGATAGCCAGATGAAGTCCGGTACCTGTATCACCGATCTGAGCCCCCGTCACAGTTGGCGGGCCGTCATCAAATCCAGTGGTGCTTGCGGAACCACCTGTGCATTGAGCGACATTTTCGTAGACCTTGCAGTCCTGATACGGACCTTTCCCGAATCCTTTAACGGACGCGTAAATGATTCCGGGGTTGATTTCATGAATTTTTTCCCAAGGAAACCCCATTCGATCCAGGGCTCCTGGAGCGAAGTTTTCCACGAGTACATCACAACAGCGAAGAAGACGCTCAAATACCTCTTTGCCCTTTTCGTTTTTGGTGTCGAGAGTAATGGAGCGCTTGTTGTGGTTCAGCATCGTGAAGTAAAGACTGTCGACATCGGGAATGTCTCTTAGTTGACCGCGAGTCGCATCACCGACACCGGCCCGTTCGACCTTGATTACATCTGCTCCAAACCATGCGAGCAGTTGGGTGCATGTTGGACCCGACTGAACATGTGTCATGTCCAGGATTCGAACGCCTTCCAAGGCTTTACTCATTAAAGTTTCTCCCCAAATTTAATTTGAATACAAAAAATTATTTATACATCGTTTGAGCCTTGGTCCCAGGAGCATATTCAGAGGGATCAACCCAGATGTTGATCACAGCAGACAGTCCTGATTTGTGGACTTGCTCTCTTGCGCGAAGCAGGGCAGGTTTAATCTGACTGGGATCGTGTACTTCTTCACCATAGCCACCCAGCATTTCGGCAAAACGAGAAAAGGGTACATCACCCAACAGGTTGCCGACATCTCCGCGTTCGGCCCCGTATTTGGCAATTTGACCATATCTAATCTGGTTCATCGCACTGTTGTTTCCGATCACTGCAATATAAGGTGCACCAAACCGATTGGCTGTTTCCATGTCGAAAGCCGTCATGCCAAACGAACCGTCTCCATAGTAGCAGAGCACCTCTTTGTGCGGATGGGCAAGTTTGGATGCCATGGAAAAAGATGTTCCGACACCAAGTGTTCCAAGCGGTCCTGGGTCCATCCAGTGTCCCGGTGTACGCGGCTGCACAGCCTGGGCGGATATGGTTACAACATCTCCACCATCGCCAATGTAAATTGTGTCCTCAGTGAGAAAATTGTTAATCTCCCAAGCTACCCGATATGGATGAATGGGGTTGCGATCCGACATAAACAGTGGCATGAGTTTTTGTGTGCGCTCATGTTCTTCTGCTCGCAGATTGTTCAGCCAGTTTTTTCGTCCTGTGGTATTGGCGGCTGTGTTGCTTCCTGCCGCTTCAATTACGGCGCTAAGAATAGTGCCAGGATCACCAACAAGTCCGAGCGAAATATCGCGATTCTTGCCAACTGTTCGGTAGTCCATGTCAATTTGAACAACGGTTGCCTCGGAACGAAGCCTTCTTCCGTATCCCATACGAAAATCAAATGGCGTTCCTACAATCAGAATCAGATCTGCATTGTTGAATGCAGATCGTCGTGTTCGGTGAAAATGGTTGACATCACCCGGAGGCAGAGTACCGCGCGCCGAGCCGTTAAAGTATGCTGGCAAATTGAAAGCACGAATGAATTCAATGGCGGCATCGGTTGAACCGGACGTCCAGACTTGCGTGCCAAACAGGACACAGGGACTCTTGGCATTAGCCAGGAGACCAGCCAATCTGTCAATATCTACCGGATCGCCTAGCGCACTGGTAGAAGCGCGGTAAGCGTTTGGACTTGGAATTCGAGCGTCTTTCAGATCAATCTCTGCATCAAGAATGTCGCGGGGTATTTCGAGGTACGATGGGCCAGGTGCGCCATTATGGCTTTCCCTGCAAGCCATGGAAACCATATCGGCAACGCGTTCGGTACTGCGTACTCCCGCAGAGAATTTGGTGATGGGTGCCATCAAATCAACATGTGGTAGGTCCTGTAAAGATCCCATTTTGTGCTGGCTGAGTGCGCCTTGGCCTCCGATATGCAGAACAGGACTTTCAGCTCGAAAAGCATTGGCAATGCCAGTGACTGCATTGGTACAGCCAGGTCCGGCGGTGGTAACGACACAACCTGTTTTGAGCGTCTGTCGAGCGTACCCATCTGCAGCATGTGCTGCAACCTGTTCGTGTCGGACATCAATGATGCGTATGCCTTCGTCGATGCAGCCATCGTAGATGTCGATGATATGTCCGCCACAAAGTGTGAAAATCGTGTCAACGCCCTCATTTTTCAGGGCTTTGGCGACCAGATGACCGCCTGTAATCTTTTCCGAATTCGCAGCGACTACCGGTTGGTCTAAGGTCTCGCTTGCTACTGCTTGAGCCATTTATTTTTCCCCCGAATTTCGTGAATTTTTTTAGCATGAATTGGATTGTATACAATATACCACACCCTTTTGCATCAAGTCAACACCATCAAGCAAAAAATGGAAGCTGTGCTGAACGCCTCATTTACCACAGTTCCGACCACCCTCAAAGCCTTAGTCCCAATAAACGAATTCACCTGATAAGTTTGGCTGGCCTCAGAAGTTTACCTGATTCCTTATTTATGATCGTTTTCTAGCCTTGATTAAATAAGATTCACTCTATCAATCAGTCCGTAGCTGCATCCGAGTCAATCTGACTTAATTTGCTGGTTTCACACAAACTAATGTATTCCACCAACCGCTTGGAAAACACTCGCACTTAAAAGTCCCTCTCCAGTCGTGGTGGTAGTCGGTGAGCTTATCAGGCGCCTGAAACTGAACGAAACGGCTGACTGATTGATTCCCATAGGTAACAACAGCCGCGCCTATCAATTGAATCTTTTTTGAATACCTTCATGCACATGTTGCGTGAAGGTGCGAAGTGTCTGGACGATAACCAATTGTTGCGCCAAGAATCGGTACTCAAAGCAATGCTCGTCATCAAACAACTGCCTAGCACCAATACGCTAGGCAGCTGCTCAAGCTGGCTTTGTATGATCACAAACAGGCAGTGTTTTATATTGACGCCACGGTTTGTAGGTATCGTTCTCTAACTCCCTACCATGCTGCCGACTACTTAGTGGGGGATTTCAACTGCTACTGACAAGTGTAATGCGACGATTGGCCCATGCTTCGGCTATCGCACTGTCGTGCGTGACGAGGATAATGGCAATCATTTCGTCGTTCGCGATGTTCGCGAGGAGATTCATCGTGTCTCGTTGTGTGATCGGATCAAGGCGTGAGGTGGGTTCGTCGGCGAGTAGAATCCCGGGCCCGACTGTCAGTGCACGCGCGATTGAAATTCTTTGCAGTTCGCCACCTGAAACCTCGTCGGGGCGGCGGTCTAGAATTGCCGGATGTACCCCCAGGCGGCTGAGCAGGTCGGTAACACGTGCCCAGGCCACGCCGTGAATCCGTGCAACATCGCGCAGGGAACAAGACAGATTGACTCGGGCAGGAAACGCTGCGGGAGGGTTTTGATAGAGTTTCTGTATGCCCGTCGGCGCGAGACGGGCTGCGTGTTGGATCTTCCCTCTGGCAGGTTTCAGGAGCCCCGCGAGTGTATCCAGAAGTGTGGTTTTGCCTACACCGCTGGGTCCCGTAATTGCAACCCGCTCGCCTGCGTGCAGACTGAGGGAGAAGTTATTAATCAGTACACGTCCCTTTCGCGCTACGCAAAGTGAATCCACCTTAAGCACCGAATCGTCTGAGCGGTTCGGTTTGGAGCGTGGCCATCGCGTCGGGTCAGCATCAATAAGCGCTTTCGTGTAGGAGGCGGTTGGGGAGACGAGAACCGTACGGGTTGGTCCTTGTTCAACCAAACGACCATCCTTGAGAATAAGTACCTCGCCACCGAGACGTCGTGCAACAGCTATATCATGCGTTATCACGACAAGTGCGCCACCTGCTTTAGGAACCTGTGCCAGCAGCGAGACGACCTTGGCATGGAGCACTGTGTCCAGACCTTTCGTCGGCTCGTCGGCTAGCAGGATGGGGGCGCCCCCTGCGGTTGCAGCAGCGAATGCGACACGTTGCGCCATTCCTCCAGAAAGTGTGCTGGGCAGATGCCGTTCGGCACCATGCAGGCTGAGAGAGTCAAATGCTCTGTCCGTCGCGGCCCCTGCTGCCTGTTTGGGTAAGCAGGTAACAAATCGGTGCGTTTCATGGACTTGTGGGCGGGATCTCATGAGCGGATCGAGCGCGCGCCAGGGTTCTTGGGGAAGCGTCGTCAGCTCCTTTCCCCAAAGGGATGCACGGGCCTTGGGTTTGAGCGAATCAACCCCAAGACCATTTATAGTGATCTGTCCTTCTGCTCGTAGGTTTCCGTGCAAAGTGCCTAGGATTGCCTGCACAGCCAGGCTCTTGCCCGCGCCGGTTTCACCGATGATGACGAGTGTCCCGCCTTCGTGGACGTGAAAGCCAATCGGTCCGAGCAAAGTGTTCTGCCCCGCGAAGACACGGAGCGCCTCAACCGAGATCGCTGCTTGGTTCGAAACCGTCATGGCCGCACCCCTCCGCCGACCGAAAGGTAAAGGGCAAGCACCGTTATAAACAGGCAGGCGACAGGCTGTAGAATCAGGAACGGCGTCTCGCGCCAGTAGGGCAATAGTTCTGTCATCATCACACCCCACTCTGCAGTTGGCGGCCTGATTCCCACACCCACGAAGCCCAGTGCAGCGACAGCCGTCACAGCGGTTGCGGCACCAAAAGCGGCGATGGTCAGGAGCCCTGGACCGATCTCCGGTATGAGATGTCGGCGGATGATCATACCCGGCCCAATACCTAGGAGTTGTGATGCCTCCACGGCTGGCTCAGCGAGAACAATGCGGGCACGCTGCCGGGTATAGCGAAAATATTCGACCCAGAGTGTGAGCGAGATCCCTGTATAGAGCGCCCACCAAGACCCTGGTGAGATCGCCGCGAGCATCAGCACCAAAAGAAGCCCAGGTAGTGCGAGTACTGCGTCGGCAAACGAAGTAAGGAGGCGGTCGGGCCAGCCGCCAAACCAGGCTGCCACGATTCCGAGAAGAGTTCCAGGTACGGCCGCAGTGAAGGTCGATAGTCCAGCCAGGAATAGTGAGAGCTGTGCACCGGACAGAAGCCGAGCGGCCATATCGCGTCCAAGGTGATCGGTTCCCAGCAGGTGCTGCCCGTCCGGACCCTGCAAGGCGTCAAGAAGTGATTGCCTAGCCGGATCCTGGCCGACAAGACCGGGACCGACTGCTGCCGCCAAGACCAGTAAGCCAAGCAAGGTCAACCCCAGGACTCTGCTTCCATCAAGCTTTGGTCGCCAGACTTGGGGGCGCGTACGATGCGTGTTCACGATCTTGCTTCGGTTCGTCCCATCACTCTCGTTCTGGGATCAATTCCTCGGCAGGTCAAATCAATACAGAGGTTGAGTGCCACATATAGGAGTCCAAGGGTCAGTGCCGTACCCTGCACCATGGTGATGTCACGGGAGAAAATTGCATGGACCAAAGCATGGCCGATGCCCGGCCATGCAAAGACTGCCTCGACGATCACTACGCCTTCGATCAGGTAAGCCAGCTGGACGCCGACATAAGTCACCACGGGCAGTGCGGCGTTACGGAGGACATGGCGAAGCATCGTAAGCCGGGTAGAGAGTCCCTTGGTGTTCGAAAAGAGTCGCCATTCTGCCGCCATGGCATCTTTGACCGCGTCACGTACGACCCGGTTGGAAACAGCAGCGAGCCCGAGTCCGAGGGTTAGTGATGGTAGCACCAGGTGCTCTGGACCGCGAAAGCCCGCCACGGGCAACAGGTCCAGCCGGATTGCAAACAAAAGGATGAGTAATATCCCGAGCGCAAAGAACGGAATCGCGCGTAGGAGGACCGACAAGCCGAGGCTTACCCTGTCCATCAGGCCACCGGGACGAAGACCGGAGGCGATCCCTACAGTCAGGGCAAAGAAAAGTGATGTCAGTACGGCACCCGCCGCTAGGAGCAGGGAATAACCGAGCTGGACTCCGATCTCATCGATGACTGGAGTACCGTACACAAGTGACCTGCCCAGGTCGAACTTCGCGAGTGCTAGAATCCAGTCTGCAAGCTGCGTTGCCCAGGGCTGGTCCAGCCCGAGTTCAACCCGTACGGTCTCGGCAGACGCGGCATCCATCAAGTCATATCCATAACGTCCTGCGGCGATACGGTAGGCGGCATCACCGGGCAGTACCTGCATCATCACGAAACTGAAGATGCCGACAATGAGGGCAACCAGAACGGCCTGTAGCCCCCGCGCCACAAGGGCTGAAATCATCGTGAGTGCATGATCGTCAGTTCTTCCATGAAATGGTGCTAAGACCGTAGGACCTTTCCAGCGGGTCGATGACAACGTTTTTTAATTCGTCCACGACCGCGACCGTGTGCTGGTACCAGACAATCGGAATCAGAGGTAATTCGGCGTGCAGCACCTGGGCTACCTTCAATATAGTTTCACGTCGAAGCGCCATGTCGCTCGTTGCTGCGATGGTTTCAAGCGCTTTCGCAACGGTGGCATTCTCCCATCCCATTGCGCCCCAGTCACCGCCGCCGGTGCCGAAATCCTGCACTACCGTTGCGATGGGATCTGGTGTCAGGCCATAGTTCCGAGCATAGAGCGCAACATGCAACGTACCGTCCTGGTGCCCCGCCGGAATCTCTGAGTAATTAGCAACGCTTACCTCAAGCTCGACCCCAATTTCGCGCCACTGATCCTGCAGTGCCGCTGCGATCAGCGGCAGTTCGGGCCGGTCCGGGAAAGTCCTGAGTAGAATGGAAAATCGTTCTCCTTCCCGCACTAGAATACCGTCGTCCCCGGCTGTCCAGCCAAGATCGGTCAGAAGAGCCCTTGCGGCATCAACGTCGTGGCCGAGCGGCTCAAGATTTTTGTCGTGCCAAGTATTCAGTGCCGGAGGAAAAAGCTGGCTTGCGGCCGCTTCCGGAAAACGCGTGATCGCCGCGGCAATCGCATCGCGGTTGATTGCCAGGCTCAGAGCCTGGCGAGCGCGGGCTTCCGAGAGAAATGGATGACCCGAATTCACCTTCAATGTCACGACCCGGGGAATTGGCAGTGCGATCGTTTGGATCGATTCAACGTTCTGCAGTCGGGCATAGCCGGATGGATCGAGCGTGAAAACCATATCCGCATCACCACTTTCAGCAAGCAATGCACGGGTTTCTGCTCTGCCGGCCGCGAGATACGTGACTCCCGTCAGTTTTGGTGCCGTTCCCCAATAGGTGTCGTTGCGCACAAGTGTCAAGCTCTGAGGAGGCGTGAAGGATTCGACCATAAAAGGACCGGTGCCAATTAGTGCAACTGGATTGCCTTCATCGTCTAATGCAGTTGGCGAAGGGATGATCGTCGTGGAGTGCGCAAGCAGTGCCGGTAGTGCAGTAAAGGGCCGTTCAAGTGTAATGACAACCGCACCGTCTGCTTGTGAAATCCCACTGATCGGAGCTTTTTTCAGTACGCCTGGCTGTCGCCATGCACGGTTCAACGCCTTGGTGGCTGCAGATGCGTCGAAAGGCGATCCATCATGAAATGTCACACCAGGACGCAATTCGAAGGTCCAGGTCAATGCGTCTCCGGATACGGACCAGTCGGTCGCAAGTCCTGGACGGAGCGCACCGTCGACATCCGCATCTACCAGGTTTTCCATGAGTTGGAGTCGCTGGAATGCAAACCCGGATACGGCAGGATCGTAACTCGCGACCTCCCATGGGGCAACAAGGGTTAGGTCTGTTTTATCCTGGGCCATCGCGTACCCTTGACAAAGGGTGATTGCAACACTCAACAGCGCGTAGTATAGGTTTCTTAACATGTGATTTTGCCTCCTGGGGTCACACTATTGGGGTAAGTGAAAATGAAGACGATATTTTATAACATAACATAATCAATCGAAACTCCTGTAAGATCCCTAATCCTCAGTTAGAGACTGCCAGCGGCGGCTAAGGCGAGATTTTCGGCACTCTGGCGGTTCGAAGCGCCAGGATTTTCCAAACCATCAAGCCACACACCGAAATCGGTGACCATTTTACCCGGCTGAACCCACTGCGAAGCGAATCTGGCGGCTCAGCAGCAAATCCGGCGCAAGCCTGTCCCTGACAGTAGACTGACTGCCATGATCTGTAGTGTAAAGCCGTTTCAGAACGAATGAGAAGTCAGGACAGGCTGCAGCGGCGGATGGCCCAAAGCGACTGTTCCAGGACAGGAAGTTTGGCCGCACTGACTTTCAGGGTCCACTGCCGCGCATGGCGAACCACCTGTCCGGCCATCGCATACAGTCGGTGACGGAAACTGATCGCCCGCACGCCATACCACTCCTGCGGCAGTTTCATGCGCATCAGCGCAAGCAGATTGAAGGCAATCGAAGACAGAAGCAGGTACGCGACATTGGCTTTGAACTCGCCGCACGGCAGATGCGCCGCGCTGAAGTCACTGCGAATTTCCTTGAGCCGGTTTTCCGAGCTGTCCCCTCTCTGGTTGTACCACCATACAATCTCGCCGTCACTGAAGCGGTCCAGGTCCAGATCGGTCGCAATCGCCCGGTAGATGTACCTGCCGCTGACCGCACTTTGCACATCGACCTGGTGCAGGCCTTCATTTTTGAAAACCATCTTCAGCTGCTCAGTCCCGTCAGGCATCCCAGCGTCGGCCGGCAGCTTGTCCCGCACCCGTTTTTTCTGCACCACCAGACAGAAAGCCTCAGGCACATCTTCCATCACATGCAGCGTACGGGCCAGATACTCGCCTTCCAATACCGCACCGTCGGCATTCACAACCGCATTCCAATCCTCATCCTTAATGTCCAGTACCGTTTTCTTCACCGCACTGTCCATCTTCGCCCGAATCGCAAAACGGATGCCGTGTGCGCGGCAATCATTGATGATGCCCGCCTGATAGGAGGCGGCATCGGCCCGGAAGCGAGTGACACCCACCCCTTCGGGCAGCGCCGCGCGGCAGCGCCGGAAAAACTCAACATTCTCAGCCCCAGGCGGCACATTGCCCTCGCGAAGCTCAGCCGCAGCCACCTGACCGGTCTCGGCAATGTGACCGAACATCGGCATGTACCCGCGATGCTTCTTATACGTCCACTTCGCGTCTTTTTTCTTCGACCGAATCGCCGATGCGTCAATGTCCAAAGTGACGCACTTTCGATCACCCAGCGTCGCTTTCATCACCGCGCGGTTGACCTGCTCGAGAACCGAGATCATCTGTCGACTGTCGCCGACTCTGTGAAGCCATCCACCCAGCGTCGTGGCACAGGGAATCGTCCCAAAACCCAACAGCTTCATCAGCGCCGGTTCACTGCGCAGGTGGCGCACATCGTCGATGCACCCCGCACCTTCGTGGAACATCAGCATGAAGGTATTGAAAATGGCGCTGTGCCGGTAGCCTCGATTGCTGCCGGGTGTGGGCATTGACGAATCAATGAGCTGTGACAGCTCAAGGCGCTTGAGCAGTTCGGCTGGCACCACCAGACCGGCTCTGGAGGTGAAATTGTGGCAGCTTGCCGCAGTGTTGTATGGTAGAATCTTCATAAGCCTTGCGAAATCTGAGAGCCGTTTCGAATTCACCCATTGGGTGAATGCCGAATTGGGCGTTTTTTTCAATATCTCTCTGATTTTACAGGGCTTTATCATTTTCTGCAACTTTTTATTTGCGGATCAGGGAAGATAAACTTCCCAATTGGCAAAAGAGACTTCTAAAAGGAAAATAACCTCTTATAATCAATGATATAAATCAACATAGAAGATCATCCAATAAGCGACATGTATCAAACTTATCGCAAGGCTATGACCATCGTGACCTATAAAACCTCCAACAAAGAACACTAGATATTTGAGGCGATTGCGATCTAGTGTTTTCCCGTAGCTGATTTTGCCACCCGTACCGAACCCTCAGGCACCTGCCTGATCCGCCAATTCGATATGATATGAGCGGCCGTCAGCTCGAATCGAACGGTCGCACAGGTTCGACTGACGATCCGTTCAGTTTCGGCTGATTCGATCGTAGACGCACAATCGCCATCGCTAGCATGATCACTAAATTCTTCATAGTCCAAGTTGCAGGGACAGAATCGTAATTACATTTCACGACTCTGCACCTTAGAACAAAAAGATTCCCATGCACCAGGCCACAGTCATTCAACCTAGACTCATCACTCTCATTCTGCTGAACGGCCTTGCGATTTCCTCGTTAAACCTGTTCCTCCCCTCCCTTCCCGGCATCGCGGTAGAATTCGAGGCCAGCTATGCGCTCGTCAACCTTTCGATTGCAGGATATGCGGCCATGACGGCGATCCTGCAACTTGTTCTGGGTCCCCTGTCCGACCGCTTCGGACGACGGCCAGTCATCCTGTTCGGACTTCTGGTATTTTCCCTAGCTTCACTCGGTTGTCTGCTGGCGACTAACATTACTTCTTTTCTGTTTTTCCGAATGATGCAGGCTGCCATCATATCCGCCCATACGGTGTCCTATGCCGTCATTCGCGATTCTTCCCAAGAGCGCAAGGCCGCCAGCCTCATGGGCTATGTCGCCATGGCGTGGGCCATCGCACCCATGCTTGCACCGGTGCTCGGTGGGACGTTGGATGAACTTTTCGGTTGGCGCGCGAGTTTTTGGGCCTTTCTTCTTCTCGGAACCGCGATATTCGGGCTTTGTCTGTTCGATTTGCACGAAACCAATATTCATCCCTCGAAAACGCTACATGAGCAATTCCAATCCTACCCGGAACTGCTTCGCTCCCGGCGGTTCTGGGGATATGCACTTTGCATGGCATTTTCCACTGGCGCATTTTACGCTTTCCTCGGCGGAGCACCGCTGGTGGCATCCACACTGTTCGACATGTCTCCTGCAAGGCTTGGCCTTTACATGGGCAGCATAACAGCGGGATTCATCTTTGGTAGTTTTCTTGCCGGTCGTTATGCCGCCCGATATCCACTGACGACCATGATGATTTCCGGTCGTGTCGTGGCCTGTGCTGGATTGCTTACAGGGTTCGTGGTCGTGTTAATGGGTCACCTGAATGAGTTTACCTTGTTCGGCGCCTGCATTTTCGTAGGCATTGGCAACGGGATCACCATGCCGAGTAGCAGTTCCGGCGCTTTGTCGGTCAGGCCGAAACTCGCGGGTAGTGCTTCGGGACTATCCGGGGCACTCGTGGTAGCAGGTGGAGCCGCCGTGTCGGCGATCACTGGTTCGGTTCTCACAGAGGGAAACGCAACCTACGGTCTGCTGGGTACGATGCTTGTGTCATCTGCCCTGGGACTTGGCGCCGCACTATATGTGCTCTATGTCGACCAGCATGAAGTCTGACTTCTCCCTTTGAAAATCCGCAGTAATTATCTTAGAAGTGAACTCGTGTAGTTGCTTAAAGGTCTGGATGCATTCAAGCCTAGTGCTATGCAGCCGGTTTGTTACCTGCGGGTATTCATTTCACTAAGTCCCTTAGCAAGAACCATGGAGATTCTGTGCTGGCCATGTGAGTCATGCAGAAAATCTCCGCTCAGAAACGCATCACAAGGTTAAAGCGGATTTTGTTTTCAACACTTGCAGTGGTACTCTCGTGACGTTCGTGAAAGAACTCGATAGTAAGATTTGTCTGCGCCGCCCTAAAGTGAAATCCTAGCCGTCTGCGCAGATTGTCATCGTCAGAAATTTCAGCTTCAACGAAAGGTGTCAGAAGACCATTCGGATCAGACAGAGCGAAGCCATAGCCGACGCGTCCCTTCAGTTTATCTAAATTTACACTCGAATCTCCAATGAGGGGGTACAGTAAATCCTCGCGTTCTAGCATATCAATCGTGTCCAATTGTGAATTCCGGCTCAGTGCCAGCAGCAACGAAAGACCAAGTCCATCAGCCTTTGGATCAATCGTGGCGGTGACGCTTAGTCGTTCTTGTTTGTGTGAGCCAGACGCTGAATGGGCTGCCAACAACTGACCGCGCGCTTCAAGGTGGAACCGTCGGGAAGAATAGCGCACTCCGCCTCCGAATTCCCATCCGACCCCAGTCAAACCGTCTCCACCGTCACGCCGTACTGCCGCTTTGACAAAGGGTGTCAATTCTGAGGATTCGTTGATAGCAAAGCGTCGTGATGCATTCAAACTACTTCGTAGACGCCAAGTGTCGATTTGCAGGTTGTCGATAATTTGGATTCCACTCCCGGTTCGTAGACGTGCGAAGCTTATGTTGTTCTTCGCCGTCAATTTGAACCCGTTGACCGACTTTAGTGTATGGCGAAAACCTGCGGATGCCATCCTCATATCCAGACGGCTTGTTTCACGCGCTTGATTCCCGATGCTGTGATTTATCTTTCCTTGGGCGAGACCCAGGACCATGCGAAACTCTGGCCCCTCGGTGAATGTCCAGCGACCGTACGAATAAAGTGAATTCAACCCGGTCTCTACACGGCCTCGCTTGGAAATTCCTTCTTCGTCAAATTCATAGTCACTCTCGCTCTTCTCACGCGACAGTGCCACTCCGGCCACCCATTGATTGGCACGCGCATCCATTCCGATCCTACCAGACTGTATCTCACCGCTGTATTGTGTGTCCGGACTGATACGACTCTTGAATTTTCCAAGATCTCCTCCGCCCCACAAACTCCAGTGCACCGGATCGGACTTTAGCGCCTGTCCCAATTTAAACGAGAAGGAACTCGAGCCCAACAATTCGCTGGGTGTGATTTTTGTGTGTGAATTCGTTGAATGGTTTCCAACTTCAGGACGTGATGAAGCCTCAACTGTGCTCATGCCCCAACTCTTGTTGTTTAGTTGACTAAGTTCAATGCCTTCAGGCTGATTGAGTGGTACATTTCGACCCGCCAGAGTCAGATTCGAGGGTGGAGGGATCACATCAGCAAATCTACTGTCGATGTGGTCTAGTGTACTTTCCATCGTCTGCGACCCAACTGTCGCAAGAATGTGTGTAAGGATTCCTTTTCGTTTGAGAGACTCGTCGTCGAGATATTGTCTTGTGTCGTCTTCAGTGATAGTCAATTTAACGCCCAGTGGCGCGGTAATTGTTTTTGGGTTTAAATTGGTCGCTGATACGGTCACCATCTTATCTGGGGCGACCGTGGTGTTGTCGACTGCGGTGATAGTGACAGAACCCTTACTATTGGTTTTTCCTGCTGCAATAGTTAGGGTCTTGTTGGAACTAAAATTGAAGTCTCTGGACTTGGCAGGTTTTATCGCCATTGCCGTCACCTCAATCGTGATTTTCGCGCTAAACGGTTGACTCAGCTTTGCAGTGACTGTGCTCACGCCACCGTTTTCAGAAATCGAACTCGGTGTTAGAATCAGCGTTACAACACTTGTTGGCGTCTTCGGTACTTTGCTGTCGTCGTCGTTGATGGTGCCGGTGGCGGTGTCGGTTGAGGTCACCGTCAGCGACGTGGCGGACACCGCCAGGCTGACGGTGAAGGTCTCGGCCGGTTCGACGCCGGTGTCCTGCTTGGTGTCGACGGTGAAGGTCTGGGTCTCGCCGGCGGTGCCGTCGAAGGTGATCACGTCGGTGTTCGCGGTGTAGTCGGTGTCCTTGGTGGCGCTGACGTCGGTGAAGCCCGGGGTGACCTTGAAGCCGCCCTTGACCGCGTTGTCCAGCGTCACCGTGAAGGAGATCTTAGCGCCCTCGGTGGCGGCGGCGTCGTCGATCGTGACGGCGGCGCTGTCATCGTCGTTGATGGTGCCGGTGGCGGTGTCGGTTGAGGTGACCTGGGCGGTGGTGTCCTTCACCGTCAGGCTGACGGTGAAGGTCTCGTCCGGTTCGAGCTCGGTGTCCTCGGTGGTGTCGACGGTGAAGGTCTGGGTCTCGCCGGCGGTGCCGGCGAAGGTGATGGCGTCGGTGTTCGCGGTGTAGTCGGAGTTGTTGGCGGCGCTGCCGTCGGTGAAGCCCGGGGTGACCTTGAAGCCGCCCGAAACCGCCTGGCTGAGGGTCACCGTGAAGGAGATCTGGTCGCCCTCGGTGGCGGCGGCGTTCTCGATCGTGACCGCGGTGCTGTCGTCGTCGTTGATGGTGCCGGTGGCGGTGTCGGTTGAGGTCACCGTCAGCGACGTGGCGGACACCGCCAGGCTGACGGTGAAGGTCTCGGCCGGTTCGACGCCGGTGTCCTGCTTGGTGTCGACGGTGAAGGTCTGGGTCTCGCCGGCGGTGCCGTCGAAGGTGATCACGTCGGTGTTCGCGGTGTAGTCGGTGTCCTTGGTGGCGCTGACGTCGGTGAAGCCCGGGGTGACCTTGAAGCCGCCCTTGACCGCGTTGTCCAGCGTCACCGTGAAGGAGATCTTAGCGCCCTCGGTGGCGGCGGCGTCGTCGATCGTGACGGCGGCGCTGTCATCGTCGTTGATGGTGCCGGTGGCGGTGTCGGTTGAGGTGACCTGGGCGGTGGTGTCCTTCACCGTCAGGCTGACGGTGAAGGTCTCGTCCGGTTCGAGCTCGGTGTCCTCGGTGGTGTCGACGGTGAAGGTCTGGGTCTCGCCGGCGGTGCCGGCGAAGGTGATGGCGTCGGTGTTCGCGGTGTAGTCGGAGTTGTTGGCGGCGCTGCCGTCGGTGAAGCCCGGGGTGACCTTGAAGCCGCCCGAAACCGCCTGGCTGAGGGTCACCGTGAAGGAGATCTGGTCGCCCTCGGTGGCGGCGGCGTTCTCGATCGTGACCGCGGTGCTGTCGTCGTCGTTGATGGTGCCGGTGGCGGTGTCGGTTGAGGTCACCGTCAGCGACGTGGCGGACACCGCCAGGCTGACGGTGAAGGTCTCGGCCGGTTCGACGCCGGTGTCCTGCTTGGTGTCGACGGTGAAGGTCTGGGTCTCGCCGGCGGTGCCGTCGAAGGTGATCACGTCGGTGTTCGCGGTGTAGTCGGTGTCCTTGGTGGCGCTGACGTCGGTGAAGCCCGGGGTGACCTTGAAGCCGCCCTTGACCGCGTTGTCCAGCGTCACCGTGAAGGAGATCTTAGCGCCCTCGGTGGCGGCGGCGTCGTCGATCGTGACGGCGGCGCTGTCATCGTCGTTGATGGTGCCGGTGGCGGTGTCGGTTGAGGTGACCTGGGCGGTGGTGTCCTTCACCGTCAGGCTGACGGTGAAGGTCTCGTCCGGTTCGAGCTCGGTGTCCTCGGTGGTGTCGACGGTGAAGGTCTGGGTCTCGCCGGCGGTGCCGGCGAAGGTGATGGCGTCGGTGTTCGCGGTGTAGTCGGAGTTGTTGGCGGCGCTGCCGTCGGTGAAGCCCGGGGTGACCTTGAAGCCGCCCGAAACCGCCTGGCTGAGGGTCACCGTGAAGGAGATCTGGTCGCCCTCGGTGGCGGCGGCGTTCTCGATCGTGACCGCGGTGCTGTCGTCGTCGTTGATGGTGCCGGTGGCGGTGTCGGTTGAGGTCACCGTCAGCGACGTGGCGGACACCGCCAGGCTGACGGTGAAGGTCTCGGCCGGTTCGACGCCGGTGTCCTGCTTGGTGTCGACGGTGAAGGTCTGGGTCTCGCCGGCGGTGCCGTCGAAGGTGATCACGTCGGTGTTCGCGGTGTAGTCGGTGTCCTTGGTGGCGCTGACGTCGGTGAAGCCCGGGGTGACCTTGAAGCCGCCCTTGACCGCGTTGTCCAGCGTCACCGTGAAGGAGATCTTAGCGCCCTCGGTGGCGGCGGCGTCGTCGATCGTGACGGCGGCGCTGTCATCGTCGTTGATGGTGCCGGTGGCGGTGTCGGTTGAGGTGACCTGGGCGGTGGTGTCCTTCACCGTCAGGCTGACGGTGAAGGTCTCGTCCGGTTCGAGCTCGGTGTCCTCGGTGGTGTCGACGGTGAAGGTCTGGGTCTCGCCGGCGGTGCCGGCGAAGGTGATGGCGTCGGTGTTCGCGGTGTAGTCGGAGTTGTTGGCGGCGCTGCCGTCGGTGAAGCCCGGGGTGACCTTGAAGCCGCCCGAAACCGCCTGGCTGAGGGTCACCGTGAAGGAGATCTGGTCGCCCTCGGTGGCGGCGGCGTTCTCGATCGTGACCGCGGTGCTGTCGTCGTCGTTGATGGTGCCGGTGGCGGTGTCGGTTGAGGTCACCGTCAGCGACGTGGCGGACACCGCCAGGCTGACGGTGAAGGTCTCGGCCGGTTCGACGCCGGTGTCCTGCTTGGTGTCGACGGTGAAGGTCTGGGTCTCGCCGGCGGTGCCGTCGAAGGTGATCACGTCGGTGTTCGCGGTGTAGTCGGTGTCCTTGGTGGCGCTGACGTCGGTGAAGCCCGGGGTGACCTTGAAGCCGCCCTTGACCGCGTTGTCCAGCGTCACCGTGAAGGAGATCTTAGCGCCCTCGGTGGCGGCGGCGTCGTCGATCGTGACGGCGGCGCTGTCATCGTCGTTGATGGTGCCGGTGGCGGTGTCGGTTGAGGTGACCTGGGCGGTGGTGTCCTTCACCGTCAGGCTGACGGTGAAGGTCTCGTCCGGTTCGAGCTCGGTGTCCTCGGTGGTGTCGACGGTGAAGGTCTGGGTCTCGCCGGCGGTGCCGGCGAAGGTGATGGCGTCGGTGTTCGCGGTGTAGTCGGAGTTGTTGGCGGCGCTGCCGTCGGTGAAGCCCGGGGTGACCTTGAAGCCGCCCGAAACCGCCTGGCTGAGGGTCACCGTGAAGGAGATCTGGTCGCCCTCGGTGGCGGCGGCGTTCTCGATCGTGACCGCGGTGCTGTCGTCGTCGTTGATGGTGCCGGTGGCGGTGTCGGTTGAGGTCACCGTCAGCGACGTGGCGGACACCGCCAGGCTGACGGTGAAGGTCTCGGCCGGTTCGACGCCGGTGTCCTGCTTGGTGTCGACGGTGAAGGTCTGGGTCTCGCCGGCGGTGCCGTCGAAGGTGATCACGTCGGTGTTCGCGGTGTAGTCGGTGTCCTTGGTGGCGCTGACGTCGGTGAAGCCCGGGGTGACCTTGAAGCCGCCCTTGACCGCGTTGTCCAGCGTCACCGTGAAGGAGATCTTAGCGCCCTCGGTGGCGGCGGCGTCGTCGATCGTGACGGCGGCGCTGTCATCGTCGTTGATGGTGCCGGTGGCGGTGTCGGTTGAGGTGACCTGGGCGGTGGTGTCCTTCACCGTCAGGCTGACGGTGAAGGTCTCGTCCGGTTCGAGCTCGGTGTCCTCGGTGGTGTCGACGGTGAAGGTCTGGGTCTCGCCGGCGGTGCCGGCGAAGGTGATGGCGTCGGTGTTCGCGGTGTAGTCGGAGTTGTTGGCGGCGCTGCCGTCGGTGAAGCCCGGGGTGACCTTGAAGCCGCCCGAAACCGCCTGGCTGAGGGTCACCGTGAAGGAGATCTGGTCGCCCTCGGTGGCGGCGGCGTTGGCGATCGTGACTTCACCCGTGTCGTTATCCTTTAGGGTAAATTCCACAGTGGCCACATGTAACCTTTGGGCGCTAGCTTCAAAAAAAATCGTCTCGTCCTCCTCGACGATAGAATCATCCGTCGCTGAAACAGTCAAGGTTTTTGTGCCCGAATCGGCATCTTCTAAAATGATTATGTGAGTATCCCCTGTCACCGAATAATCGGAATCAGTCGCGGTGCATGAGGACCAAAAGCATGTGGAGAGATCAATTCTCAATCCATCTTCTGGGGCAGTGTAACCACCCCGAAGAGTCACTGTCAGCGTTAACTCGATATCACTGTCCCCTTCAGTGAGACTGTCATGAGATGCCGATATAGTAAGACCGGCTAATACCTCGCTTGCACTCACCGAAATAGTGACATTGATCATGTCATCGATGGAACTGTCCGGGTTGCCGTTAATGTTCTTGCTATCGGTCACCTGGACGGTTACCGAATAGCTTTTTGTCGTGTCGTAGTCGATTGTCGTTCCCTCAGCGACCATGATCTGGCCCGTGCCGCTGTCGATCGTAAAACTTGCTGCGTCGTCTCCAGACAAACTGTAAGTCAAAGTGTCACTTTCTGGATCTGACGCCACAACCGGCGCACCTACGTTCTCACCTGCCGCTGTATTGTGCGCCACCACGCGCGTTGTCGTCTCTCCATCGACAAAAGTAGGCATATTGTTGGCGTCGTCGTCGTTGATGGTGCCGGTGGCGGTGTCGGTTGAGGTCACCGTCAGTGCCGTGCCGGACACCGCCAGGCTGACGGTGAAGGTCTCGTCGGCCTCCAGCGCCTGCTCTTCGGTGGTGTTGACGGTGAAGGTCTTCGTCTCGCCGGCGGTGCCGGCGAAGGTGATCTCGGCGGTGTTCGCGGTGTAGTCGGTGCCCTTGGTGGCGGTGACGTCGGTGAAGCCCGGGGTGACCTTGAAGCCGCCCTTGACCGCGTTGTCGAGCGTCACCGTGAAGGTGATGCCGTCGCCCTCGCTGGCGGCGGCGTCGGCGATCGTGACGGCGGCGCTGTCATCGTCGTTGATGGTGCCGGTGGCGGTGTCGAAGTCGAGCACCGCCAGCGAGGTGTCCGACACCGTCAGGCCCACGGTGAAGGTCTCGGCCGGTTCGAGCTCGGTGTCCTCGGTTGTGTCGACGGTGAAGGTCTGGGTCTCGCCGGCGGTGCCGGCGAAGGTGATGGCGTCGGTGTTCTCGGCGTAGTCGGTGTCCTTGGTGGTGCTGACGTCGGTGAAGCCCGGGGTGACCTTGAAGCCGCCCTTGACCGCGTTGTCGAGCGTCACCGTGAAGGTGATCTTAGCGCCCTCGTCGGCGGCGGCGCTATCGACCCTGACCAAGGCGATGTCGTCGTCGTTGATGGTGCCGGTGGCGGTGTCGGTGGCGGTAACCTGGGCGGTGTTGTCTGACACGGTCAGGCCCACGGTGAAGGTTTCGGCCGGTTCGACCTCGGAGTCCTCGGTGGTGCTGACGGTGAAGGTCTTCGTCTCGCCGGCGGTGCCGGTGAAGGTGATGGCGTTGGTGTTCTCGGCGTAGTCGGCACCTTTGGTGGTAGTACCGTCGGTGAAGCCCGGGGTGACCTTGAAGCCACCTGCAACAGCGTTGTCGAGCGTCACCGTGAAGGTGATCTTGTTGCCCTCGCTGGCGGAGGCGTCAGTTATTGTGAGTTCATCGACGTCTATCAAATTGATTGTCACAGCAACTGTGTCGTCAATCGAGTTATCTGCGGTACCGGTAATGTTCGCCTTGCTATCTGTCACTTGCACGATTACCTCGTACGTGGATCTAGTTTCGTAATCGAGTATCGTATTCTCTCCCACTTTGAGAACACCAGTGCTACTGTCGATATCAAAAAATTCCTGATCGGTCCCGGCGAGGCTGTAAGTTAATAAATCCCCGTTTATATCCGTTGCTGCAACTGCAGAACTAAATGTGCTGTTCGGTGCCGAGTTCTCCTCTACCGAACGCGACACAGAATCATCAGAGAAAGTCGGTGCATTATTTAGAACTGCATTGAGAGGATTTGGAAGGTTTGTTGTGACAGAGGTATCCACGCTTATATGTTGGAATTGGTTGAGATCAAAACCTACAGGCTTGAATTGAACACAGAAAGAGCTTCCTGAAATGGACCAAATGAGGTGATCATCATCAATTAATGCCGGAGATCCATCTGTTATAGATTTCAGTGTGACAGAAAAACTGTTGTTTTGGTTTTCCAGGCCAACATTGCCATTAAAGTCGAAACATAAATTTGGCCCTAAATCCAGAACTTGATCATCCACCCGAATTTCAGTGAGCGTTAGTGTTTCGCTTTGCCCAATAGTCAATTGAGGGGCAATTAAGTAAACAAAAACAACAAGTGCTAGTAGGTGAGGCGCAATGCGATTAAGTGAGCGCCGTTTCGTCATCACTTGCATTTTGCGACTGTGACTGGAGTTCAACTCTATTGCAGGAGCTTTCGAGCTAAGAGTCCATCTTCACACTCAGCCAAACGATTGTCCTAGGGCAGGTCGATCTGGCTGTCAAGGCTGCTGCGGGATCTGCAGCGCTCTCGCGGCGTTCACCACGCAGTTCAATTGCAAGATGATTCTAGGGGTATCAAATCGAGCGCCGATGTGGTGCATTCGGGATTCTTCCCCTCCGCATGAATGGCTTCGGTGAACGGTGTTAGGGCCCCCACCAGTTAGCGGTAGATCGAATCCGTAGCCGATGTTTGCATCAAACGAGTTGACGGCGCTGATATATGAAGGTTGCGGCATCTCATCCTGTCACAGCACAGCGGCACCGTCTGTCGCGATGCCCCAGTGTGGCCTGAGGGACAGCGAAAGTGCACCTCCGCCTGTCTCAGACAGGTATCGGATACCCTGGGCATGTCTGCCCGTTACGAACTTCGTCGCGGCGTCTTGAAGGACGCTTGTACCAGAAGTCTTGAGAGACTGATAGATATTGCTCACTAGGCTGACACCCACTTGCGTCAAAGCCTGAGTAGTGCCTAACAGCAAAGCCAGACCGAACAGGCAGGCGGCGGCGCACCCGCGGTGTTTAGCCCGAAAAGAGAAGCCAAAAGAGACAAAAGGTGGCTTAGTTTCAGCCGATTTGCCGATGCTGGAGTTCATGCTGTCCTGTACCTGTCGAAAGGCAGGGGTATTCCCCAGCAGAACCGGCCGTCGATTCAGTTTTACCGAGAAGATCGCCTGTAGAAAATTTGTGACGTCCGAAACGTCCGATAAAAATGGAATTCATTGCTGACTCTCCTACTTTCAAGTACCTTTTGCATGATTCTGTATAAATTTCAGGGGTTTACATAGCAAGCTTGATAACTGGATAATTCATATTGCTTGAGGTAATTTTGATACTCCAGTTCTCAAAAAGTCATTTGTCTGTCAGTTGCCAATGATTGAACAAGGATTCCGAACGATCCATGACGGTGCCAGATTTGACCGATTATTCAATCGCGACAAAAAAACCCGAAGCCAAATTAACTCGGCAGTTCCCTGTCATACCGTCTGCGACCCATCAATCCAATTCAAAATCACCAAAATCATATAGTTACAAACTGCGTTTGTGAAATATTAAATTGGTATTGAAACGATGCCTATTCAACGTGCCGAAAGACACTGTTGAGGCACTACCTCTCATGCTTGTTCTCCGTGTGATTGAAGCCACCGGGGAAATGGCGATTCACCTGTCCTCCAGCAGTGAACGGCACGGTAATGTGTGGAGTTGTTGCAGCGTCGCTTCAAAATCGCGCTGCTGCGGATAGGACTCCAGTATTGACAGCCACAGCCGACGTGTGGCGGTCTGAAAGCGCACGGTAATTTTCAGGAAACGCTTAGGAAACGTTGAGCGTTGGATTTTGTTATGTGGGCTGCCGCGAAGCACCAATCGCTGGACAGTGCGCAGCAGCAAACTGGACCCGTTCAAGGACTAACTGTGCAGACGAGTCAGCGAATATCCAACACTGAGTGCGAGGCAGTTGCTGCGAGAGATTAGGTCGTTCGGTTATGAGGTTGGATATTCGATTCTAGGCGACTTTAGGTGCTTAATCCGTCCCGCGGCACAGCTGCGCATTAAAAGACGTATCGAGACAACGCCGGGTCGCCAGGTACAGGTCGACTTTGCGATGTTCAAAATCGCATTCAATAACGTAACGCTGCACCTGCCAGTTACGGTTGTAGATACCCACTATCTATGAGTCGAGGTCAAAAAAAATTGCTCAATGGTTGTATTTTCAAACACTCGCCAAGGGGCACGATGATGATCACCAAGAAGGATTTTTGATGATTCACGAACTGAAGAGCGAAAGACATTTGGCCAGCAAGCTGGATTCATATCGGTCGAATCTGTGCAGACCTCGCTTCGGGACTTTCCGGGGCACTCGTTGTAGTAGGCGGGGCCGCCGTGTCGGCTTTCACCTGGAGTGATTGACTCTAAATGTCAAGTCTAGACCAAATGACCTAAAACCTACACTTTTGTGAAAAACAAGATCTGGAATTGAAATCCAAATTATCTAAAACCATTAACCAATCTTGCCGAGCGATTGCAGTTTTTCTATCGCTGCTCGAACCTGCTCACTTGCAACCTCGTTGTTATTCAGCAACTGCTCGCGTTCCACCTCCGAGTCAACTATCTTCTGCTTTAGCTTTGAATTTTCATCCTTTAGTTGTTGACAAAAGGCAATCAGTTCGGAGACCTTCCGCTCTAGAAGTACTAGATCTGTAGTTGAATTATCCATAGAATTTATTGTTTTATCCCATTGTCATATCAGAATACGCACTACACCTGAATTTGTCAAATCGAATCACTAGTGTCCCGTTAAATTATCGAATAAATTCAATTGTTTAAGAGACGGCCGCGGTTCTGGTTTGGGATTGTAATTTGCAAGTAGTTGAATTAGTGTCATTTTCTCAAATAAAGTCGTATCAAGAACCTGGCAGAAAGTGTAGAGATTTTCCTTGAAATTCACTCGTTTCCTGATGATCGCAAGTAACACATAAACCGAAACAGCAATCCAGATTTGTGTTTTGACGGCATTTTCGCTGGTACCGTAGAACGATTTGATTCGCAGGTGCTGTTTGATCCACTTAAAGAAAAGCTCCACCTGCCATCTGTTCCTGTATAGTTCAGCAATAGTCAGCGCCGGCAGATATGTATTGTTGGTCAGGAAAATCAGACTCTTGTCCCGCTCGCGGTCGACATACCTGATGCGTCTGAGTTTATCCGGATAACGCTTCGCACTTTTGGTCCCGGTCAGCACACCGCTCTGATCATAGATCAACCCTTCATTCCTGTCGTTTGCATGCGAGTACAGGCGGCGGAATTGGGTGTTGGATTTGGCACGCACCACAAAGTAGCTGCCGTAGCGGTGAAACGTGTGCAGGCGCTCGTAATCAAGGTATGCCCGATCCATCACATAGATGGCGCCGGGTTCTGGCAGCAGGGCATCAAGAACGTTGACATCATTGAGCTTCGCTTCGGTGATTTCGATGAATGAGGGGATGTTTCCCTGTAAATCCAATAATGTATGCAGCTTGATGCCGGATTTGGTTTTGCGAAACCGTGCCCACGGAAACACCGACAGGCACAGATCGATGGTTGAGGAGTCGAGGGCATAGATGGTTTCCTGAAGATTCAGCCCGCTGTCTTGCGGGCCATACAGTGGCCGAGCTTGTGCGATCAGGTGTTGCGCAAAGTCGGCATACAGGCGCCAGTCGCGATTTTCATTCGCTTTGGCCAGCGTGCTTCTCGACACCCCGCCGGGCAAACCCAAGTGGTACAGTTTGTCGTGATGGGTACGCAGGCAAACCACCAGATCGCGTAAACTGCTGCGGCGATTCAACTGCGCAATGGCCATGGCCCGGTATTGTTGTGAGCAATAAAAGGATTGAACTTTGTGATCGCCCCGGTAGCGATCCACACAGCGGTGAAACGATTTCCATGGCAGGTGGGCCATAAGCTGCGAAAAAATGAACTTTCCCTCGTACATGATGGGTATACTCCTGATTGATAATAACTCGGTTTGGAGGGTTATTCGAGACCACTGCTTTCGCTGAAGTCTCGGACACCCTCCAACAGGGGTTTATATTATTGAAATCAATCAGATACACCACTGTTTTCTCAAAACAACGGGACACTAGTGAAATCGAATATAAAAATCGAGAAGTTGCTGAGAAGAAATGCAACAAAACCTGTGTTAGAACGCAACAAAACCAGTATTTGAAAACCAATTGGGTCGGTACGAATTCATAGTTCGATGTTGCTAAAACTTTATCATCAATTGCCACCAATCATCGCGGGCATTACTTTCGCAAAGGCAGTTGCATTTCTTGCTGGAATCATGGTTTTTCTGCTGCTCCCAAGGTTTGTGCCTGATATTGACCCGATCGCGCGTTGGGCTCTGCTCTTCTGGTACCCCACGATCGCTGGTGTTGCAGCTGCATCAAATATTGCTGATGCAATTGACATTAAATTTATGCGGTGGCAATGGTGGCAACGTTCATTGCTGATCGGAGCCTGGCTGAATCTGATTGTAACACTATTTGCTTTCGGCACCATGCAAGACTACTCGATGTTGGTTCACTTGAGTTTCGGTTTGCTGAGCTCTCATTTCTGGTTTATTGGTGATGGTGCAATAATCGGACTGATTGCGGGATTCACTGCAAACTTGGTCCAACAGCGCGACGCATGAAAACGCAGTTGTATAACATGTTTAATAACTGGAGTTCAAGACCATCTGCGACCGAAAGTCTATTCATGAATTAAAGGGAAATGAGTTCGAATGCAGAGGTTGCAACTTATCAACGACAATAAAATGTGTATTGAATGATTTCTCAACAACTGAATGGATGTGAAACAGTTGCTCCGCTAAGTGCCGCACACTGTATTAGTTGTATGCACAAATTTCAGGAAACCTCATGAATCTGGGTTGTATCGAAGTCGAACAAACGCTCAAACTCTACGAGTCTGATGTTGATCCTGCCTACTTTCACGGCATGCTGTCGGGGCTGATTTGTGCCGGTGTTGAGGAGGACGAAATTGATGACTGGCTACCGACACTCTTTTCCGATCGATTTATGCCACAGTCTGACTACGAACGATTTGCAGAGGATGTTCTGTTGGTGTTTCAGAGCTTGAGGGCGGAACTGGATCAGGATGGATTCGGATTCGAAATACTGCTGCCAGATGACGAAAATTCACTCGATTACAGGGTCGGAAAGATGGGGTCGTGGTGTCGTGGCTACCTGTTGGCGTTTCTCGACTATGCTGAAACTGCTAGAGAAAGCCTGCCAGATGATTGTGCGGAGTTTATTGGTGATGTTGAACAAATTGTCGACATAGAAATTGACGATGATGAGCCGGACGAAATTCTGGACGAATCATTTGTAATGCTTGAAGAGCACCTCAGAGTCGGAGTTCAACTGGTCTACGAACATCTGAATCCCTTGCAACATGACTGACAGCTCAGATCACTTGACATTAGAACCATGACTGCCAATCGACGCACACAAGTACTTGCAAGCATTGGAGATGGGATTGGAATCATTCCAACCGCTCCACAGCAGCGCCGCAATTCCGACGTTTTGTACCCTTTTCGACCTGACAGCGACTTTTACTATTTGACGCACTTTCCAGAACCAGAGGCGGTTGCTGTACTAGCCCCGGGCAGTAAATTCGGTGACTACATTCTTTTTTGCCGCGAACGCGACCCAAAAAAGGAAATTTGGGATGGCCGTCGGGCAGGTGTTGAAGGGGCTGTAGAATACTACAAAGCAGACTGTGCCTTTGCGATCTCCAAGTTGGATGAATACTTGCCACAATTGATGGAAGAACGCGAACGTATCTATTATCCGGTAGGTCGTTATGCTGAATATGATGAGATGGTTGTCAGATGGTTGAATGCAGCTCGTCGCCGAGGTCGTGCTGGCATTCGATCACCGGGTGAAATTGTCGATATCGGTCAGATTCTTCACGAGATGCGACTCACCAAGCAACCCGAAGAAATCGAAATCATAAAACAAGCGGCAGAAATTTCTGCCAGTGCGCACCGACAGGCGATGCTGACAAGTAAACCAGGAATGACAGAGTACCAGGTGCAGGCTGAGATTGAACACTGCTTCAGGCAGCACGGTTGTGAACCGGCTTATCCGAGCATTGTTGCGTCCGGAGAAAACGCCTGTATTTTGCACTACATAGAAAACTCTGATGAGTTAAGGGATAACGATTTGCTATTGATCGATGCCGGTGCGGAACTCGATTGTTACGCCAGTGATATTACTCGCACCTTTCCGATCAATGGCCAGTTCAGTGGCCCTCAACGGGCGGTATATGAAGTGGTCCTTGAAGCTCAAAAGCGCGCTATTGAGGCAGCAAGACCCGGCAATCGGTACAGCGATGTCAATGATGCTGCTACCGAAGTGCTCGTTGAAGGGTTAATTTCGCTCGGAATTCTCAAAGATTCAAAAGATGAGGCGATTGAGAAAAAAACTTACCAAACTTACTATATGCACAAGATTGGACACTGGATTGGTCTCGATGTACACGATGTGGGGACTTATCGCGATGATGCCGGGTGGCGCAAGCTTGAACCCAATATTTACATGACTATCGAACCCGGGCTGTACCTGTCGCCTTCCGAAGAACTCGATTCCAAGTGGCACGGGATTGGCATTCGAATTGAGGACGATGTTTTGATCACTGAAACTGAACCTTTGATCTTGACCTCCAATGTGCCAAAAGAGATCAACGAGATCGAGCAGCTGATGTCGGACTAGCCGACAAAGGTGACTAAATCACCAATATCGATGAAAACCGACAAATACGACCTGATAATCAGTGGTGGAGGCATGGTCGGAGCAAGTCTCGCCTGCATACTGGTAAGGTACGGATTTAAGGTTGCACTGGTTGAGGCTGCGGCGTACTCCAGCACCAGTCAGCCCAGTTTTGATAGTCGGGCACTGGCGCTCACCTACAGTTCTGGTGTTATTTTTCGAAATCTAAATGTTTGGCAAGGGCTGAGCACCACCGAAGCAACTGCGATTCGACAGATTGATGTCAGCGATGCGGCGGCTGGTGGTCATGTCCGGCTTACAGCTAAAGACGTTGGACGAGAGGCACTGGGCTGGAATGTGCAAGCGCGTGCAATTGGAACTCAATTGATTCGGGTTCTCGAATCAAACGAGTGCGTTTCTATATTGAGTCCGATGATTATTCAGCAGGTCGAGATCGATGACGCGGGTGTATTGGCGATAGCAGAAGACTCGGAAGGGGGAAGCGGTCGCCCGCTTTCTGCCAAATTAATGGTCATTGCTGATGGTTCAAATTCAGCACTTCGGAAACAGCTAAAGTTTACGCCACGCAGCATTCCATATCGGCAGCGTGCACTGGTTTGCCGGGTCGAGACCGACCGGAAGAACCGAGGCGGTGCCTATGAGCATTTCACCCGATCGGGTCCGTTAGCACTGCTTCCTTTTGGTGAGAAAGGTTATGCGGTTGTCTGGACCCTGGAACCCGAAGATCTTACTGAAGTTCTACAGTTGTCCAGAAGTGAATTTCTGGTCAGACTGCAGACTGTTTTTGGCGATCGTGCAGGACAATTCAATCAGCTTATCGGAGAGCGCAAGGTGTATCCTCTGACACTTAGTCATCTGAAAAAATTCGCCAAACCGCGTGTCGTAGTCGTTGGCAATGCTTCGCATACAGTTCATCCGGTGGCGGGACAGGGGTTTAACCTAGGCTTGCGAGACGTCGCAGCATTGGCGCAAGTACTCAGAGACGCCCGCAATCGAGGTTGGGATATTGGAAATATCGAGGTGCTGTCAAAATTTGCACGCTGGCGAAGCCAGGAAGGTGAGTATGTCACTTGGTTTACTGATGGGCTGATTCAGGTTTTTGCCAATGACTTTCCAGTACTCACGCCTGTACGAAATTTGGGTCTGGATTTGCTTCAATTGTTGCCACCAGCGAAGCGATGGTTACTGGAACGGACGATGGGTATGCATGGTAGACAGCCAGATCTTGTAACGAACGAAATGGAAGACAGCGGCAAACTTCGATGACTCGGTTCGATTTTGACATCATCGTCGTTGGTGCCGGGTCCGTTGGTCTGGCATTCGCTGCTGCTATGCGTGAATCCGGCTATCGGATTCTGATACTTGATTCAGGTGGTGCGCCACGCTTTGACGACTCCTCTTACGATCTCAGAGTAAACACCCTGAATCTGGCGTCGGAAACGTTTTTGAATGCGGTTGGTGCTTGGTCCAACATGCAGACAAAACGAGTCAGTTCTTTCGACCGAATCAAGGTTTGGGATTCAGCAGGCGGGCGGATTCAGTTTCTGGCTGATGAAATTGGTGAACAGCATCTGGGGCATGTGGTGGAAGCAGGTGTGGTGACAACATCGCTGATTGAGGCAATTGAAGGGTGTGCCGATATTGAATTGAGGTTCGATGTTCACCTTCAATCCGTGACACTGAGTGAAGACAGGGTTGAAGTGATTCTCGCAAACAACGAACGAATCAGTAGTCTGCTTGTGGTTGGAACGGATGGTGGCAATTCGACCGTTCGCGAATCCATTGGATTTGACGTGTCCATATCGAGCTACGACCAGAGAGCCCTGGTTGCACAGGTGGAAGCATCTGAGCCCGCAAGTCGAACAGCCTTTCAAGTGTTTCTGCCAACTGGACCTTTGGCCTTTTTACCGCTGGCTGATGGCAGTTATTCCATCGTATGGAGTGCAGCAACATCTTTTGCCGCTCAGCTGATGCAATTGACTGAAACAGGATTCGAGCAGAAGCTGTCGGCCGCTGTCGATTATGAGCTGGGTGATTTAAGCCTCATTAGCCAGCTTGTTTCATTTCAATTGAGAAAGCTTGAAGCAGAAAAATATTTTTTCGATCGAGTTGTTCTGGCTGGCGATTCAGCACACATCATTCACCCCCTTGCTGGGATGGGCGTCAATCTTGGCCTGATGGATGCCGCTGTGCTCAGTGAAGTTCTACTGGAAGGTGAGTCAGATTCCAAGCAAGATCCGTTTCAGGTTTCAAGACTGAGACAATATCAGCGCTGGCGGAAGTCTTCAAATGTTCCGACGGGATTTATCATGGACGGATTTGACTGGGGGTTTCGACACCCTTCAAAACTGATTCAGACAGTTCTGGGAGCTGGATTAACACTAACGAACCGAATGGATTTCCCCAAGCAGGAAATTATCCGATTTGCATGTGGATTGAAAGGAGACCTACCTTCTATCGCCAGACGCGTTTGACTTCAATCACACAAGCGTCGGTTTGCTCAAATTTCATCTTCGCGAAAAGTTACCAAGCTATGAAGAGGAATGGGTGAAATACGATCTCGACCACCCAAGTCCGTCAGTTCAACGACTACCGCACAAGCGACGACACTACCACCGAGTTCTTCGATCAACTTAACAGTTGCCATAACCGTCCCGCCAGTGGCAATCAGATCGTCGATGATCGCTACTCGGGATCCAGATTCAAACGAATCGATGTGCATTTCGAGGCGATTGGTTGCGTACTCCAATTCGTAATCGGAACTGATGGTTTCTCCAGGCAGCTTACCTTCCTTTCGTACCAGAAACAGTGGCAGGTGAAGTTGGTATGCAAGCGCTGATGCGAAAAGAAACCCGCGTGCATCGACTGCAATCAGACCGTCCAGTTCAGTGCTGTGAAATTCCTGATACAGAAGATCGACGCTATAGCGAAATGCCTCCGGGTAGCATAACAGTGATGTAATGTCCCGAAAGCGTATCCCTGGTTTTGGATAGTCAACGATTGTCCTAATGCTGGATTTCAGATCCATACCTGACCTCTAAACGCATGTCGCTGCGCGCTACAAAGCGTTTGATAAGAATACTGTTGTACCAGCTTTACTGGCACTTCAGAAACAAGTGAACGCTTACCCTATGCCCAACACATCAATCGTAGCGGCTCGCAAAATCGCAGTCAATCGATCGATTTCGGAATTTTCAATCACAATCGGCGGGGCCAAACAATAAACATCGCCACGCACACGACTGAAAAGACCGCGTTCGATTGCCGCGTTCAAAATCTTGTCGCCTACTTTGTCAGCCGGAGCAAAGGGTTCTTTGGTTGCCTTGTCTTTGACATATTCAACTCCGCACAGCAGTCCCAAACCACGGATGTTGCCGACGTGGGGGTGGTCACCTAGAGCGCTAACTAGATTGTCCTGTAGTCGTTGCCCTTTCTGTGCAGCCTGTCCCGGGAAATCTTCGCTTTCGACCAGGTCGATCATCGCACAAGCGATTGCACTGCCAATTGGATGGGCACTGTATGTATATGCGTGCATGAAAGGCTCCGTACTGGCATCCATCGTACTCGCAATTTCGTCTCTGACACCAATGCCTCCGAATGGAAAATAACCCGATGTAACCGCTTTAGCGAATTGAATGATGTCGGGCTGCACGCCCCAATGTTCCAGTGCGAACATTTTCCCGGTTCTGCCAAATCCGGTAATCACCTCATCGGCAACCAGCAAGACTTCGTACTGATCACAAATTTCACGAATTCTGGGAAAATAGTCATCCTGTGGTGGAATCACCCCTCCGGAACCTTGCACGGGTTCGGCAATGAACATGGCGACAGTTTCCGGTCCTTCTTCAAGAATTCGTTTCTCAAGTTCGTTTGCTGCCGCTACACCTTGGGATACGTTTGGGTCGCTTGACTCGTATCGATAGGGATAGGGAGAAGGAATATGAGAGAACCCCGGAATGCGCGGCTCAAACATCGGCCAATAAACCGGCATGCCAGTGGCACACATTGCAGCGAAGGTGACTCCGTGATATCCAAGCATTCGAGAGATCACTTTTGTTTTTTCCGACTTACCTTTCAGTTTCCAGTAATATCTGGACATCTTAATAGCTGAGTCAGTTGCTTCACCGCCACCAGAGGTCAAATAGAATCGATTGATTTGCGGATAGCAGATGCGTGCAAGTTTTGCCGCAAGCTCAATCGCCTTGTCGTTGGAACTTCCAACGTAGCCAGAAGCGTAAGGCAGTTTGGCGTACTGCGCTGCTGCTGCATCAATTAACGATTGAGCACTATGCCCGGCAGTGTTATTCCACAGTCCGGCCAGACCGTCAATATACTCCTTTCCATTGGTGTCAACTAGCGTAGAGCCATAGCCTTCGGCCCAAATCCGAGCGTTATCGTGTCCTCCTCGCACATGCAAGGGATGGATCAAGTGATTCTGATCAATTGCCAACATTTCAGCGCTGCTTGTATTCATTTCAGTTTATCTCTCGTTTTTAGAAATTAGTCCGCCCAAAGCACCACCAGAATAACAGTGTTTTGGGCGAATACAGTCTTATTGGTTCGTTAGAATTTTGTGAATTATTCCGATATTTCGATTGAAGCGATTGGGCCACTCCAGCCGTGTACTTCTGGGTCTAGCGCAGATCCGGCTTCCCCGGAAATTCCGGGATGTCGGTCCACGGCACCTTCGGCTTTAACACCAGATATCCCGTTTGCGTTCCTATCGGCCTTACCACCCGGGTCCGCAGGAATGCCAGGAGTATTTGCTGCGCCGCCACCGGTAATCTGCTCATCATTGGCTTCGGTGCCTGCGTCTAATGCATACAGAAATTGGGAGCCAGTGTGTAAATTCGCATTATCAAGGGCAATAAAACCGTCGTTGGTCGGCAAAATCATTGTAATCAGTGAAATTCGGGTGTTGTCTTTGGACAGTGTAAACGTAGTCATTTCGCCTGGACCGAGCAGATCACCTGCTGGATTTTCTACGACCTCAGCACCAGCGTCTTCAAATTGAGTGGCCAGGGCTTCAAAATTCCCGCCTTCTGCAATCGCCTGTACTTCTTCAGATGCAGCCTTTCCAAATGCGAACATTCTTGTCTGCTGATCGCTGTGTCCAACCGCGAGAATCGGGGTCAGATAAGTACCTGAGGTCAGGTTGGTGACGGTGATGGTGTATTGATCGGAGTCTTTATCCCAAAACTTCAATTTGGATACAGAATTTTTCACAGAGGACATGCTGAAGTCCGCACATCCTGCAAGCGAAACGCTGAACAGGAACGTCAATAGAACTGCAATTTTTTTCATATCAGGCTCCTGAATTTGGAAATAATTGAAATTAGGCACAACGACGGGTGGAAAATTAATGAGAGTAAAAACTTCATAAAATTTTCACTGTGCAATTTAATAAATATAACATGGTGGGGAGTGTGATTCATCACCAAATTATGCGCGAAAGGTGTATGCACTACTCTATAAAAAAATTGTTGGATTCAGGTTGTTTGAATGGTAGCCGGGGCTGGCGAAATGACAGGAATCTGTTGAGAGTACAAGCAATACAAAGGGACTTATATACTTAACTACACACCGTGAAAATGAGTGTGCCGTCAAGTTCTCTTTGACGTTTCACTGAAAGACTCCGTCCTTCTCCGCGTCCGTTTATTCTCTCCCCAGTCCCCAAGGCGAGTATGTTCTTTGCAGCGTTGATGTCTGCATTGTCCGAATAACCGCAGCCAACGCATCTGAATTCAGACTGCGTCCTGCGGTTCCTTCTGTCTGTCGTGCCACAGCGACTGCATCGCTGACTGGTGTAATGCGGCGCCACTTTGTGAACCGTCGTCTTGTAAGCCAGCGCCCGTTCCAGTTTGTACCAGCCGGTTTGCAGGATTGAACGGTTCAGTCCGCTTTTCTGTCTGACATTCGTACCCGGTTCTTCAGGCGTTCCTCTGGCCGACCGGGTCATGTTCCGGGTCTTCAGGTCTTCCAGATAAACCACCGAATACCGATTGGCAATCTCCCGCGACACCTGGTGCACCCAGTTGTCATTGATCTGCCTGATTCCCTGTGATGTCCGCACAGCCAGCCGACGCGCTTTTAGATAACGCCCCGAAGCCTCAATGCCTTTCTTATGCACCGGCTTCTGCCGCCGCGCCATCATTCTCTGGTAGCGCTTCCTGCGCCGTTCTTTCCGCTCAACATCCGGAGCACGGTAAACCGTTCCGTCGGATAGCGCAATCTGTCCAGCGTTTCGGTCAATGCCCACCACATCGTCCGCCGTTACACTCATACAGGGTTCGACCGCATACACAATGTACGCAAACCAGTCGCCGTTTTCTTCCCTGACTGTGCCCGATTTTGCAACCCCTTCCGGATAAGGATTGTTTCCAGTCAGCCTGACATAACCGATTTTCTGAATGTGCAGCCATGTCCCATTGAGTCTGGCGGTCTGGCCGATCACGATCGGGAAGGAAGGAGCATCGCGCCATTTAGCCCTGAACTTCGGCAGCCCCTCGTTTGGATGGCTGAAGAACTTCCGGTACTGCACTTCAATCGGTTTGAGCGAGAAACGCACGATGTTGCACGAATATTCCTGCAGCCACCTGTCGCAGTGGCGGCGCAACAGGGTGAACTGTCTTGACAGGTCGACGAAACCGAAACAGCAGTGACCGTACAGTGCATATTCGTCGCGCAGCTTGCCGACAAAGTGATTCCAGGCGTAGCGGCAGGCGCCGGCAAGGCCGTACATCTTCTGGTATTTTGTCCGGCAGTTCGCATGAATCCGGTAGCGGACGGTGCGATAATCTGCCTTGGCGGGTGCTGTCATCCGCGTAGATGAAGAATTGAGTCCTGTGATTAAATTTGAAGATACCATTATCCAGGTGGGGTGGCTCACAGCGTGAGCCTAGCATGAAAAAAGGGTGCATTTTCATACGCCCGTCACATGCGATGATTCGAAGGAAACGAAAGGTAGCATCTGAAAGGTGGGCTCTCACCAGATATGAACAGCCGGGCCATGTACTTTCTGATCTCGTTTGGATGGTCAGTTTCATGTTGTGTAGTTAGGTATATAACCCTGATCCGCAAATAAAAAGTTGCAGAAAATGATAAAGCCCTGTAAAATCAGAGAGATATTGAAAAAAACGCCCAATTCGGCATTCACCCAATGGGTGAATTCGAAACGGCTCTCAGATTTCGCAAGGCTTATGAAGATTCTACCATACAACACTGCGGCAAGCTGCCACAATTTCACCTCCAGAGCCGGTCTGGTGGTGCCAGCCGAACTGCTCAAGCGCCTTGAGCTGTCACAGCTCATTGATTCGTCAATGCCCACACCCGGCAGCAATCGAGGCTACCGGCACAGCGCCATTTTCAATACCTTCATGCTGATGTTCCACGAAGGTGCGGGGTGCATCGACGATGTGCGCCACCTGCGCAGTGAACCGGCGCTGATGAAGCTGTTGGGTTTTGGGACGATTCCCTGTGCCACGACGCTGGGTGGATGGCTTCACAGAGTCGGCGACAGTCGACAGATGATCTCGGTTCTCGAGCAGGTCAACCGCGCGGTGATGAAAGCGACGCTGGGTGATCGAAAGTGCGTCACTTTGGACATTGACGCATCGGCGATTCGGTCGAAGAAAAAAGACGCGAAGTGGACGTATAAGAAGCATCGCGGGTACATGCCGATGTTCGGTCACATTGCCGAGACCGGTCAGGTGGCTGCGGCTGAGCTTCGCGAGGGCAATGTGCCGCCTGGGGCTGAGAATGTTGAGTTTTTCCGGCGCTGCCGCGCGGCGCTGCCCGAAGGGGTGGGTGTCACTCGCTTCCGGGCCGATGCCGCCTCCTATCAGGCGGGCATCATCAATGATTGCCGCGCACACGGCATCCGTTTTGCGATTCGGGCGAAGATGGACAGTGCGGTGAAGAAAACGGTACTGGACATTAAGGATGAGGATTGGAATGCGGTTGTGAATGCCGACGGTGCGGTATTGGAAGGCGAGTATCTGGCCCGTACGCTGCATGTGATGGAAGATGTGCCTGAGGCTTTCTGTCTGGTGGTGCAGAAAAAACGGGTGCGGGACAAGCTGCCGGCCGACGCTGGGATGCCTGACGGGACTGAGCAGCTGAAGATGGTTTTCAAAAATGAAGGCCTGCACCAGGTCGATGTGCAAAGTGCGGTCAGCGGCAGGTACATCTACCGGGCGATTGCGACCGATCTGGACCTGGACCGCTTCAGTGACGGCGAGATTGTATGGTGGTACAACCAGAGAGGGGACAGCTCGGAAAACCGGCTCAAGGAAATTCGCAGTGACTTCAGCGCGGCGCATCTGCCGTGCGGCGAGTTCAAAGCCAATGTCGCGTACCTGCTTCTGTCTTCGATTGCCTTCAATCTGCTTGCGCTGATGCGCATGAAACTGCCGCAGGAGTGGTATGGCGTGCGGGCGATCAGTTTCCGTCACCGACTGTATGCGATGGCCGGACAGGTGGTTCGCCATGCGCGGCAGTGGACCCTGAAAGTCAGTGCGGCCAAACTTCCTGTCCTGGAACAGTCGCTTTGGGCCATCCGCCGCTGCAGCCTGTCCTGACTTCTCATTCGTTCTGAAACGGCTTTACACTACAGATCATGGCAGTCAGTCTACTGTCAGGGACAGGCTTGCGCCGGATTTGCTGCTGAGCCGCCAGATTCGCTTCGCAGTGGGTTCAGCCGGGTAAAATGGTCACCGATTTCGGTGTGTGGCTTGATGGTTTGGAAAATCCTGGCGCTTCGAACCGCCAGAGTGCCGAAAATCTCGCCTTAGCCGCCGCTGGCAGTCTCTAACTGAGGATTAGGGATATAAGTCCCAAAACAAAACTTGATGATGTATGATTGAGTGGTATGAAATTTCAGCAAGTGTATTTGCTTATTAAACGAGTGGATTGCTTTAACCAAATACGAAATGAAGGAGAGTGAGATGAAAAAACTGATTGTATTTTTTCTGACATTGAGCGTGCCGTTTCTGTTCAGTCTGCCGGTTCAGGCAGATGAAACCTGCATGTCTCCCTATATTGCAAAAATTACAGGTCAGGAAGACTATGTGTATGTCTGGACCTTAGGTGTGGAAGGCGTAGGCGATGAACAGGACAAGCTGGTTACGATAGGAGCCAATCCAAATGCCGACAATTACGGAAAAATTGTTCACGTACTTTCCGTTGGCGGTCGGAACGAAGCTCATCACTCAGGATTAAGTGATGATCGAAGATATCTTTGGGCTGGTGGACTAGACACTAACAAAATCTTTATTTTCGACATTCATACGGATCCGGCAGCACCGAGCATCTCAAAGGTGATTACTGATTTTGCCGATGTGACGGGTGGATTGGTCGGGCCTCATACTTTTTATGCCTTGCCTGGTCGCATGATGGTGACCGCGTTGTCGAACAATGTCGATAATGGCGGACGAACCGGTATGGCTGAATATAACAACGAGGGTGAATATATTGCCACGCACTGGATTCCCACAGATGAAGATCTGCGAGGTGCTACGAAATCGGGCCAGTTTGCGGACGGATATGGCTACGATGTGCGAGTCAAGGCAGATTTGAACATCATGCTGACATCATCCTTTACAGGATGGTCCAACTACATGATGGATTTCGGCGCGATGCTAGGTTCTCCGGAGGCCATGCAGCGCTTCGGCAACACCATGGTTGTTTGGGATATGCATGCCCGTAAACCATTGAAAGTTCTGGATGTACCGGGTGTTCCGTTAGAAATTCGCTGTGCCTGGGATCCAGAACACAAGTACTGCTTTACCAGTACTGCGCTGACTTCCCAAATTTGGCTGATTTATGAAGACGATTCAGGGGAATGGCAGGCCAAGGCTGTCGCCGATATCGGTAATCCAGCTGATGTCCCGCTACCAGTTGATATTTCAATCACTGCAGACGATACCGGTCTGTGGGTCGATACCTTCTTGGAAGGCAAAGCGCGGTATTTTGATATTTCGGACCCGCATGCACCTAAGCAGGTGTACGAAGAAGTAATTGGTAGTCAGATTAATATGGTGTCTCAAAGCTGGGATGGAAAACGTGTTTATTTTTCAAGCTCACTGCTGGGAAACTGGGACAAGACCGGCGATGCTGATGAGCAGTATGTCAAGCTTTATCACTGGGATGGCGAAAAACTTGAACATCAGTGGTCGATTGATTTTTATGAACACGGCCTTGGTCGCGCGCATCAGATGCGTTTTGGATCTTATGCCATGTACGGAATGCTCAATCCATACATCGACAGCGTACAGACAGCCAGGACTCAGCCAAGCGAAGAGAATCCAGCCAAGATTCAGTCTGGCAGTTGAAGTCTATCAACTGAAGATCTAATTCAGATCAATTTGATTCAAAGTGCTTGCGAAAAGCTCAGCGCATCACTTGGCAAGGATGATCATCACCTTGGGTGTGGTGATCATCTGTTTTTGTCTGTCTGTAATGGTGAATGCGTCAACCTCGACTCCTCCTAGGGCACCGGGTTGGGGTGAGCTAGCTTATGAACCACCGGCACCAGGAACTTATGAGTTGCCGGTGATAAAACTTGCAACGGATGGAGAGGTGTTAACGAGCGATAGCTCTCCATCCAAGCTATTTGATCTGATGTCGGGAAAGATTGTTTTTTTGAGTTTTATCTTTACTCGGTGTACTGATGAAAACGGTTGTCCGCTTGCGAACGCTGTTCTCTACAAGGTGCAGGCCCGTCTGAACCAGAACCCTGACTTGGCGAACAAGGTTTCTCTGCTTACGGTGTCATTTGACCCGGAATATGACACACCGGAAGTAATTTCAGCGATGAAAAATTTTTATAGTGAGGGATCTGCGAGTTGGCAGTTTCTGACAACCCGCAACTTGGATGAATTGCAGCCAATCTTAAATGGTTACGGGCAATACCCGGTGCGGGTTGATCACCAGCACACACACAACGAGGGAGTTGACGAGTACATTCATCTGCTTCGCGTCTATCTCATTGACCTTCAAAAGCAGATCCGTAACATTTACAGCGTTTCTTTTCTGCATCCTGACATTCTGATGAACGATCTGGAGACGCTGCTGAAGGAGTCGCGCACCAACCAGTAAGTGCCAATGTGGCGCAAGACACAAGTCATTGGCATGGCAGCACTCGTCTGGCTGATCGCACTTTTTATCGGCTTGGATGTACCCGCGCAGACTAGTGGCACTCTGGATTCAGGTCAGCAGTTTGATGTCAGTCAGGCCTTTGGTCCGGGTGATGTCAAAGAGGGGTATGAGAGTGCTGACTACGAGACTCAGTCCCGTAGCCTACTCAGTCGCCGAGGCATCAAGCAGGATCTCATTAAAATTGTTGAAAATCCTCCGCTTGGGCTGCCACCCGTCGCATTTCCGGCTGATAACCCCATTACCCGCGCCAAGATTGATTTGGGGCGTCTGCTATTTTTTGATCGCAGACTGTCTATTAACAACACCGTATCTTGTGCGAACTGTCACATAGCGGAGCAAGGATTTACCAACAACGAAATCAGCACCGCTGTTGGCGTCGAAGGTCGAATCGTCATTAGGAACGCGCCGACGCTCTATAACGTTGCCTATCTGAAGCACATTTTCCTGGATGGACGCGAAATTAGTCTTGAAAATCAGGTTTGGCAACCAATCACCGCACGCAATGAAATGGCTGCACCTTCAATTGGTTATGTAATCAACAAAATCAAGCGAATAAGTGATTATGACGGGCTATTCGAAGCGGCATTTGAAGGTCGTTCCGCGGATATCGCGACGATCGGATACGCGCTTGCCAGTTATCAACGTACCTTACTATCTGCAGATTCACCCTTTGACCGGTGGTATTTTGGCGGGAATGAGGATGCGGTCAACGAGTCTGTAAAACGGGGATTCGCAGTGTTTGCGGGCAAAGGGCAATGTTCCGTCTGTCACCAGGTCAATAAAGATCATGCATTATTCATTGATCATCAGTTTCACAACACTGGCCTTGGTTATGCAGTGTCTACTGGCAAAACGCCAACTCAAATAAAGAAAAAGACCCGTGTTCAACTGGCGCCGGGTGTGTTTGTTGACATGCCGAATGAGACAATTCAGTCGGTATCAAGGGTTGAAAGCTTCAATGATCTCGGTCTGTACCGAGTTACTGAAAATCCAGCGGATCGCTGGAAGTTTCGTACCCAGACTTTGCGTAACGTCGCACTGACTGCACCATATATGCATAACGGTCAGTTCGCAACACTGAGAGAAGTGATTGACTTTTATGATCAAGGCGGAATTCCGAATGAATTGCTATCCCCATTTATTCGCCCACTCGGTTTGACCGAATCTGAAAAGATAGATCTTGAAGCATTTCTGGAATCGCTGACAGGTCAAAATGTCCCACAGATCGTCGCCGACGCATTTGCTGCACAAATTGGAGAATTGAGTAAAGATGATCCTAATTGGGCACACCAAAACACCTTGGGATTTTGACGGTTGATTTATGTAGAAATTAAATCCAAAAGGTGCTAATATTAGCACTAACATGACAGAACTGAGTGCGCAAACACGTATTGCATTCTCTGGGTGATTAATCTTGAGAATTTAGAGTTGATGCAATGCGTTTTTTATGTGCCTCTCTCCAATTCCGCTTCAATCATCCAATAAGATTATTCTGGACTCAAACTTATGCAAGAGAATCATTCTGAGGAAATTCAATCAAGGATAGAAAAACTAAAAACAGAACATCGGGATCTTGATGACGTATTGAAACGTCTAGCTGTTGACCCCAGTTCGGATGAATTGCAAATTCGCCGCCTGAAAAAACGCAAACTACAGCTTAAAGACTCCATAGTAATGCTGGAAAGCCAAGCATTACCAGATTTATCAGCTTAAGCTGAACCCCAAAACAATGACTGGATTGCCCGCTGGGAGGCAATCCTTTGATTAGTACCGGTAATAGTCCGGTTTGTATGGACCTTCTACCGGTACACCTATGTATTTTGCCTGCTCTTCTGTCAGCTTGGTCAGTTTGGCACCAACTTTGTCCAGATGCAGTTGTGCCACTTCTTCGTCCAGGAATTTTGGTAGAACGTAGACATTGGTTTCGTAGTTGTCCGCGTTTTTCCATAACTCGATCTGTGCCAGCACCTGGTTAGTAAACGAATTCGACATCACGAAACTCGGGTGTCCGGTTGCACATCCCAAATTAACTAGCCGTCCTTCAGCCAGCAGAATTAACCGCTTTCCATCCGGGAATATGATGTGATCGACTTGTGGTTTGATATTTTCCCAATCTAATTTTTTCAGCGATTCCACATCAATTTCACCATCAAAGTGACCAATATTACAGATGATGGCCTGATCATTCATGGATTTCATGTGGTCCATTGTGATGACATGCCAGTTGCCGGTTGCAGTGACAAAAATGTCTGCAATCGGTGCGGCTTCTTCCATCGTAACGACTCGATAACCTTCCATTGATGCCTGGAGTGCACAGATCGGGTCTATTTCGGTTATCAGTACGTTGGCACCTTGCCCTCGCAGGGACTGAGCACACCCTTTGCCTACATCGCCGTATCCACAAACTACCGCAACTTTGCCGGCTATCATGACATCAGTTGCGCGCTTGATACCATCCAAAAGAGACTCCCGGCAACCATAGAGGTTATCAAATTTACTCTTGGTAACCGAATCATTGACATTAAAGGCAGGGCAGAGTAATGTGCCTTGCGCCATCATTTCGTAGAGGCGATGAACTCCGGTTGTTGTTTCTTCCGTGAGTCCGCGGACGTCACTCATGAGCTCTGGATATTTTTCATGCAAAATCAGAGTCAGGTCGCCGCCGTCATCAAGCAGCATGTTTGGTCGCCAGTTGTCCGGGCCAAAAATCGTCTGGTCTATGCACCACCAGTACTCTTCTTCCGTTTCGCCCTTCCAGGCAAAAACTGGCGTTCCAGTTGCTGCGATAGCCGCTGCTGCGTGATCCTGAGTGGAAAATATGTTGCAAGATGACCACCTGACTTCGGCTCCAAGTTGCTGAAGTGTTTCAATAAGTACTGCAGTTTGAATAGTCATGTGCAGGCAGCCGGCAATTCGAGCGCCTGCAAGCGGTTTTTCATTTGCGTATTTGCTTCGAAGTGCCATAAGGCCTGGCATTTCAGTTTCAGCGATCGCAATTTCCTTGCGTCCCCAACTGGCTAATTCAAAGTCGGCGACCTTATAGTCCTGAGTTACAGATTTCAATGCTGTTGGCATCGTTTCTTTCCTTTTGATTTACTTTTCAATTTGTAGACGTTTACCTTAACTGGCAGCTTGCAGCAGCTCATCAACCTTGTTTGTATGCTCCCATGTGAATTCTTCTTCGGTTCGTCCGAAGTGCCCGTAAACTGCGGTCTGCTTGTATATTGGTCGCAGCAGATCAAGCTGATTGATGATGCTCTTCGGCTGTAAGTCAAAGACCTCGTCGATGATCTGAGCGAGTCGACTATCGTCCAGCCCTGACCTGGCTGTGCCAAAACTGTTAACCATCATTGATACTGGTTTTGCTACTCCAATCGCATAAGCGATTTGAATTTCACAGCGTTCGACCAATCCGGCTTTCACCAAATTCTTAGCCACATGTCGTGCAGCATAAGCGGCTGAACGATCGACCTTAGATGGATCTTTTCCTGAAAATGCACCACCACCATGTCGAGCCATCCCACCATAGGTGTCGACAATAATTTTGCGCCCAGTCAATCCACAGTCAGCTTTCGGACCGCCTTCAATGAACTTACCCGTTGGATTGATTAATATATTTTCGCTTGCAGAGGGCATCCAGTCGTCTGGCACTATGGGTCGGATAATATGTTCGACTACACCTTCACGAATAGTGTCGCGATCAACTGAATCGCTGTGCTGGGTCGAGAGAACAATTTTGTCTGCTGAAACGGCTTTACCGTCTTCATAAATGACACTGACCTGTGCCTTTGCATCAGGACCAAGCCAATCGAGCGCTCCGCTCTTCCGAACCAGCGATTGCTGCTGTACTAGTCGATGTGATAATGTGATTGGCAGTGGCATGAGCACGTCAGTTTCGTCACACGCATAACCGAACATTAGCCCTTGGTCACCGGCTCCCTGTTCCTTGTCTTCACCTTCACCTTCGTTAACCCCTTGTGCGATGTCAGGTGACTGCTCGTTCAAAAGGTTGGTGATGTTTACGGTTTTCCAGTCAAAGCCCAGGGCGTCACTGTCATATCCAATTTCCCTGATGGTATCCCTTACGATTTGCTCATAGTCTATGTTGTTGGCCTGGCTTCCGATCTCGCCGGCAAGAATTACGTGGTGATCTGGAGCGTTGTCACTGATCGTTGATTTAACCAGAGTTTCGCATCCGGCGCGGCTGTTGCGGTCCTTAGAAATTAATGCATCCAAGATGGCATCAGAAATCTGATCACACATCTTGTCAGGATGCCCCTCTGACACAGATTCGGAGGTAAAAATATAACGATCGGGCATTGAACCTAATCCTTTAGAAGTGCTGGTGATGAATGGGATGAGTGAAATCTTGCGTTATTTTACCAATTTGTTCGATTTCTGTGAGTCAACGGAGCGTAGTTGTTAAAGTTCTAGTCGAGGCTTCAAGTTTTTATTATTCCTGCTTCATAGTACAGTATTAAGGTGGGTAAGTTAAGTTGTACTGGAGGCCATGCACACATTCGATCAACATGTGTTTGGTGCAAAACCCTCAAGGTTCTCGCAAGATCACAATCCAGTTGTAATTGAGTTCATCAATCGTAGTTCGTTGGTATATGTAAAGAAACTATGTACATGTAAGTAATTGAGGAGACAGTGGTGAAAACGATTACTGCAACCGAATTCAAAACCAAGTACCTCAGGCTAATTAGGCAGATGGGAAAGGACCGTGAACCAATGACAATCACAAAACGTGGTCGGCCAGTAGCTATATTGTCACCTCTGCCGCAAGCGCATGAAACACCGTCAATCGTTGGCGCGATGCCGGGTTCGGTACTCGCTTACAGTGAACCGTTTGAGCCCATTGCCGATCCATCCGACTGGACTGCATCCCGTTGATCATTCTTGATACGCATGTTTTGATTTAGGCTATTTCAGATAAACTCAGTTGGGACAATCTGTTTGACAGGGAAATGGTCCTCAACGGACCGGAATCAAATATTAAAACAATCGATTTAATGGAATTTTCAGATAGTAGACAACTTTCCCAAGTGACCTATCTCGCAGCATTCATAGCTTAATTATTTGTGAACCGCATGGTGCAACGTGATCTACATAACCAACGGACAGGGCAAAAGATTCAGGTTACCGCATGATTTCCAGAAGATATTCACCAGTCGCCCATGCTTCATTGGCGATGGCACCATGAATTGGCAGTTGGCCATCTTCAGTTTGAGCATTTTCATCCGCACCGTACTGGATGAGCAGCTTCGCCACTTCGAGTGAATCATGCCAGGCCGCCAGATGTAGCGGGGTGATGTCATTCACGCTTTTGGCGTTTACATCTGCTCCACCATTGATCAACTCCAATGTGACATTTGCCGTGTTGCCGATAGCAGCCCAATGCAGAGGTGTTGCATCAAAATTTGCAGCTGCATCGACATCAGCGCCACTTTCAATCAGTATTTTTGCTAAGTGGAGTGCATCTTTTGACACGGTCCAATGTAGAGGTGTCGCACCATCCCTTTCTTTCGCATTGATGTCAGCATCGCTGTGAATCAGTACGAGCATGACTTCTACAGAACCGGCATAAACTGCGAGATGGAGCGGAGTAGCGCCGGAGACGGTTTTGGCATTTTTGTCAGCATTCAGACGAACAAACTCTTGCGCCGCGGACATTGAATTGCCCCAGGCTGCCCAGTGAAGTGGTGTGTATCCTAGACTTGCGTAGGTCGCTTCATCATCTACTAGCGGCGTTTGCCCTCGACTTCGCGCTTTTTGGATTCCATTTGTGACTTCATCAGTGAATCGAACTTCATCAGATTTGGTTCTGATGTCAATCGGAATTCCCAGTGTCGCAAGCTGCTGGATGAGTTGAGGCAGATTCAGGGCAGCTGCCCAGTGCATGTCAGTCCAGCCGTTTTCATTGGCAAATTCAGTAATAGGACAGCGGTCCACAAAATTGACAAACGTTTCGATTTCCTCTAGAGGCAGACCTTCTGCTTCAACTGAATCTACACAGAGTGACGGGTCTTTCTGAGAATCGGCATGGACGAGGGGTGAGATCAGCAGGGCAAGAAGGATCAAACACCGTTTCAGTCCTCGTATTGGATTTTTCGCCAACTTCATATCGAACAAAGATGATTTGCGTTACCAACTCAATAAAATTTGACGTCTTTCAAAAAGTAGGATTACAGTTCTTTGCTTTTTCGAGCTATTGTATTTCTGCCCCATCCCAGAATTTCAGCAGCTTTCTGTTTGGAGCCATCGGTATATTCCAGTACAGTTCGTAGCATCGCCCGCTCAACAAGCTCCCTAAGTTCTCCCTCTTTAGTTCCAGAGGATTGATTCAAAACCTGTTTGATTGCACCTTGCAGTACTGTTTCGGGATTGAACGGTGTATCGTCGACTGGTTCAAAGCGGCCAAATACCTGCGGTAGATCATTCAGTAGTACAGTTTGCGCGGGAACCATCGCGGTTACTGATCGACAAAAATTCTCAATTTCCCGAACGTTGCCTGGCCAACCATAACTTTCAAGATATTGTGTTACATCGCCCGACAGAATTTTTTGTTTGGTGTTCAATTGCGCAGCGGACTGCTTCAGGAAGTGCTCCAGTAATTCAGGAACATCCTCGCGTCGCGAACGAATTGGAGTGAGAGCAATTCGCACAACATTCAGACGGTGATACAAGTCCGTTCGAAATTTGTTCTGCTTGACCAGTGCTTCCAGGTCCTGATTGGTTGCCGCGATAATTCGAACGTCAACCGTTACCTCAGAGGTGCCACCCACCCGATAGAACTTGTTCTCAGACATGACTCTGAGCAGGCGACTTTGCAAATCATGCGGCATGTCGCCAATTTCATCCAGAAACAACGTGCCTCGGTTTGCCTGTTCAAATCGGCCGACACGTCGTTGATTGGCTCCGGTAAATGCTCCTTTTTCGTGTCCGAAAAGTTCAGATTCCAACAAGTCAGCTGGAATGGCAGCAGCGTTAATTGCGATAAATACCTGATCACGCCGAATGCTGTTTTCGTACAAAGCCCGTGCCACCAGTTCCTTGCCGGTTCCTGATTCGCCAGTAATCAGCACATTGAGATCAGAGTTCGATAATCGACCGATCGCTCGGAATAAGTCCTGCATTGCGGTTGATTTGCCGATCATCCGAGTCGCTTGAGGATTATTGGATAGTATGGTTGGGGAAATACCGTTTGACTCTGTCAGTACCCGCTGAACCAGAGAAACAGCTTCATCAATGTCGAAGGGCTTCGCAAGATACTCTCTGGCTCCTCGCTGAAATGAATTCACAGTTGTGTCTAGATCGGAGTAGGCGGTCATAACAACCACCGGCAAATCGGGTCTAACTTTGTGAACAGATTCCAGAAGATCGAGTCCACTACTGCCTGCCATGCGAATGTCCGTAACAATTACCGTCGGTTGCTCGCGATTAAACATCTCAAGTGCATCGTCAGCATCACTGAACTGTCGTATGTTGAGCCCAGCCTGTTTAAGTGCTTGTGCGAGTACCCACCGAATTGACTCATCGTCGTCGACAATCCAGACGTTTGATTGATTTGCCTGTACCATGGTTTGTATTATCGCTTTATGAGTTGCATCTGCTTGAGCTAGCAAACTTAAGGAGAGTGGTAAACACGGTTCGTCCAGGTCGGCTCTCACAACTGACTTTACCACCATGGCGAGTAATGATCTGGTGAACGATCGACAGCCCAAGACCTTCTCCCTTTGGATTGCCGGAAATCATCGGGTAAAAAACCTGGTCGATAAGATCGTGAGGGATACCGCAACCATTGTCTTCAACATCAATTCTAGCAACACTCATATGCCGTTCTTTTCCGAGCGTTACCTGTCGCTCAACGCGCGAGCGCAACTTGATCAAGCCCGATCTTCCGCATGCTTCGACAGCATTAAGCATCATGTTCATAAATGCCTGAATCAGTTGTTCACGGTCTCCAATTACCTGTGGCAGGCTGGGATCATAATCCTGTTCAATTCTAATGCTGCCGGAAACTTCCACCAGAGTCAGGTGGCGTACATGTTCCAGAACTTCGTGAATGTTGATGTTCTCCAACTGCATGGGTGTGTGCGTGTGAGACATGCTGTCAACCAGTCCACACAACCGATCCGTTTCTCGAACAATGATGTCTGTGTACACTTTGAGCTTGGACAGATTCCCGAGTTCGCGTTCAAGCAGTTGTGCTGCTCCTCGTAATCCACCCAATGGGTTTTTGATTTCGTGACCGATCGCACGAATGACTGCAATGTTAGCGTGCTGCCCAATCTCCATGGAGTCTTCTTCAGTTTGATGCACAGCCCGGTTGATTTCGTTAATTTCCAGAATCAGGTCATTCAAGCCTTCGGTTTTTATCGGGCTAATAATGCAGTCTACCAATTTGGCCTGGTGACTGGATGACAAAATTTCGGTACGACGCAGTGTAGTCGCTTGTGAGGTTACGAGGCATTTTCCAATAATCGTTTCGATGCTCTCGTGATTAAAAAAGCTAAGGACACTTTCGCCTTTTGCCTGCGATTCACTGAATTCAAACAGAGATTGCGCAGCAGGGTTGGTGTACTGGATGAACAGGTCTGAGTTACAGTAAATGATCGCGGTATTCAGTTCCTGAAGCAGATGTGAAAGTCCTTCCGGCTCATCGCCGTAGAAAGGACTATTTGATTGAATGGAAATCTCTGCTACCACTAGTGGACACGTGGGTTAAAGAGATAAACGAACTTACTGAGACCCTCGTGTCTTCGAGAGATTGACAAACTTGGCGGCCAAAATGGACCGCCAAGTTGTCCAGTAGTTTGCAGCCAGTCAGCGACTGGTGTGATGCCGGTTTCGTATACCGAAAATCGGCGATTCACCCAATTCGGACTTTTATCTGCTGTAGTACATCTCAAATTCAAGAGGATGTGTAACAAGCCGGATAGCCTTGACATCTTCATTTAAGAGTTCAATATAGGCATCAATGGCAGTATCAGTGAATACTCCGCCTTCCTTCAGAAAATCACGGTCATTGTCCAGTGCAATGAGCGCCTGATTCAAGGACGGCGCGACGTGAGGAATTTCCCGTTCCTCGGCAGCGGTCAGTTCATAGAGGTCTCCTTCCGCAGGAACGCCAGGATCAATCTTATTCTTTATTCCGTCAATCCCTGCCATCAGCATGGCTGAAAATGCAAGGTATGGGTTCGCCGTTGGATCTGGGAAACGGATCTCCACTCTCCTGGCAGCTTCCGTGGTGAATGGAATCCGGCAGGATGCCGATCGGTTGTATGCGGAGTACTCCAAAAGAACGGGTGCTTCATAGCCGGGCACCAACCGCTTGTAGCTGTTGGTTGTCGGATTGGTGAACGCATTGAGTGCCTTGGCGTGTTTGAAAATCCCACCAATGTACCACAAGGCTTCCTGACTCAGTCCGCAGTGCTGATCGCCTGCGAACATAGACTTACCGTCCTTAACCAACGACTGATGGACATGCATGCCTGAACCGTTATCGCCAACCAGGGGTTTCGGCATAAAGGTAGCCGTGTATCCATGTGCATTTGCGACATTTTTCACGCAATACTTGTAGATCTGCGTTCGGTCGGCCATTTTCACCAGAGTGTTGTACCGAATACCAATTTCTGCCTGACCGGCTGTTCCGACCTCGTGGTGATGTTTTTCAACATCGGCGCCCATGTCGAGCATTGCCTGACACATGGCAGAGCGGATATCGGTAAATGAGTCAATTGGCGGAACAGGGAAATACCCACCCTTGACTCGTGGTCGGTGTCCCAGATTCGGACCTGCATCATAGTCCTGCTTGCTGTTCCATGCACCTTCATAGGAGTTGATTTCATAGAAACAGCTTTCCATGTGGGTGCTCCATCGAACCCCGTCGAAAATGAAAAATTCAGGCTCAGGCCCGAAATAGGCGGTGTCAGCGATGCCGGATGTGGCAAGATAATCCTCAGCTTTCTGACCGATGCTTCTAGGATCTTTTTCGTACCACTCGTCTTTGCCTGGGTTGTATATGCTACAGCGGATAGCTACCGTCGTTTCCTGCAAGAACGGGTCAATGACACTGGCAGTGGGGTCCAAAATCATACACATATCCGATTCGTTAATCGGCTGCCATCCCTGAATGGACGAACCATCAAACATGACCGGTTCATCAAACATTTCTTCCGAAAAGTTAGTAATCGGCCAGCTGAGCTGCTGCACCGTCCCTAAAGTATCTGTAAAGCGAAAGCTGACCCATTTTGCATCGCTGTCCTTAATCAACTGCATTGTCTCCGCAACAGCTTTAGGATTGCGAATTGCGCGAATTGCATTTTCCACTGACATTAGATATTCCTCCAAGAATTAAAATGAACTACATCCTGTTTACAGCAATTTCCATGCCAGCGCAAAGGGAGATATGCTGGGAAATTGCTCAACAAAACGCGCGATTATAGTGCGCGTTGATTATGGAATGCACCTAGATGGCGCGTGATGAAGTTAATTGGTTGAAGGCGATCTTGACCCGACGGATGGAATGCGTTGGGTAATTTGAGTTAGGAATCGCAAATCTGCAGTCGAACTACAGTCTCATCGCCGACGTTTTTGGCTGAGATAAGTTTGTGACCGTGCACGCGACACCAGGCAGGGATGTCCACTAGTGCACCTGGATCGGTACATAACACCTCGAGAATTTGACCATTTTCCAATTCACTGACGGCCTGCTGAGTACGGATGACAGGCATCGGGCATATCAGATTTCTGGCATCCAGGGTTTGGTCTATACGTACCATTGCTGTTGTACTTCAACGGGCTGCATGGGTGCCACTGATAGCATGCGCTGCTCACCATTTTTGTCGGTGAACTGAACATCGACTCTCTCAGCGCTTCGCGAACTTCCAAATCGTGCAACAAGACGCGCTGCCAGTTCAACATCGCGATCCTGAATCGGGCCATCAATTAAACCCAATGGACCAGAGTGACTGGTGATTGACAGGTGTGCAAATTTTGAGCGATATCCGCGAAGGTATTGGGTTTCACCGGCGTCACGTGCAATAATCAGTTTCCAATCGGTACCCGGACGCATGTGTCGGCCAACTTTGAGTAGCATGATGTCGTCGAATTCGTAATCCTTGTTTTCTCGATGGTTCCAGTAATCCTGCAGTTTCCGGGAGTATGATTCATCGGTGAGAAAACAGCAGCCGCCGGCGGGTTGTGCATAGTCTTCAATACCAAATTTTTCCGCCAGCGCTATCTGGACGTGACGTCCACGACCTGCGATGCCGTAAAGTCTTTCCCGGTCGACCCAACCAGCTCTTTCTGGCAGCGTTTCCGGGAGCAGTTTGGCACTCAAGGGTCGAAGCAAACGGTCAAATGCACCAGATTCTCTGGCGACCACAGGAAACGTGCTACGCCTTTGTGATTTTGGGCGCTGTCCAAGCACTTCTCCAGTAATGATGAAATCAAACCCATTTTGCTCCATCCATTCCCTGGCCTTACCGACCATAAACCCTTTGCAGTCTAAGCAGGGATTCAGATGTGCGCCATATCCGTGCTTCGGATTGAGAACAATTTCTTTGTAGGGTTCGATCGCCTCGATGATATGCAATTTGATTCCAATCTGTTCCGCGGACCATAGTGCATTGTTTCGCTTTTGTCGATTCTTGTCTCGATTACGAATGGCATGGGTATGACCTTCCACACAAAATCCTGTGAAAATGTTCAACCCTTCAACATGAACTCCTTGCTCCAGCATGAGACGGGCAGCCAGCATAGAGTCAAGGCCACCTGAAATCAGAGCGATAGCTTTTCGATTTACTGCCATTTGTCCCCGGTAAAAGTCAGTAAAGTACGTAGAAATGATATTGCTTAGCGCAATCAAATCTAATTTATTTTTTTTGAGGACCCATGAATAAGAAACTTAATACCTCTACTTCAGGTCGCATTTGCGTACCTTAATAGTCGGATAAAACAATCCTTGAGAATTTCGAAGACACTTTCATTTATCTCAATTTGAGTGTTAATTCCATTTTCGATTTCGGTGTTTCGAATTCAATACCGCTTCACAATAATTGATCTTGAACTGCACCTATTGCTGTAATTTATTTCCGTGCGTGGGGAAGATGAAGACGCCCAAACCTTCGGAGTCTTCCAGACTTCGATTTGGCTTAACCATACGACTCTGATCTTAGCAGCATCAGCACTCTTTCTGACAAAAATCAAGCAAGCCGTGTCAGGTATAATTTTCATTGTCGATAATCACAATCACATCGTTTCGCACCCTCGATTGGACTATTTAGGCAGTTCGACTGATATCTGCTAGTATGTCTTTCTGTTGCTTCTACACGCGTAAGTAACCTTTGAATTTCCAGCAAATCATTTCCGCTCTCAATCATTACTGGGGAGAGCAGGGTTGCGTTATTCTGCAACCCTATGACATGGAAGTTGGTGCCGGTACATTTCACCCGGCAACATTTCTCGGTGCAGTCGGTCCGGAACCCACCCGGTCAGCCTACGTTCAGCCTTCGAGACGACCAACTGATGGTCGTTATGGAGATAATCCCAACAGGCTGCAGCACTACTTCCAGTACCAGGTTGTATTAAAACCTTCACCGGTTGATTTTCAAGATCTTTATCTGGGGTCGCTTAAATCACTCGGTATCGACCCATTGCTAGACGACATTCGGTTTGTTGAGGATGACTGGGAGTCTCCAACACTAGGTGCATGGGGCCTGGGTTGGGAGGTCTGGCTTAATGGCATGGAAATTACCCAGGTCACGTACTTTCAACAGGTCGGCGGACTGGAATGCCGACCGGTGACTGGAGAAATTACCTATGGACTTGAACGGATTGCCATGTATGTTCAAGGTGTCGACAGCATTTTTGACCTTATTTGGAACGACGATGTCAGCTATGGCGACCTCTACCATCAAAATGAATACGAGCAGTCCAAATACAATTTCGAGACGGCCGATACTGAAACCCTGTTCCGTCAGTTTGATGCCGCAGAAGCGGCTTGTAATTCACTGACTGAAATCAATCTGCCGCTGCCTGCCTATGAACAGGTTCTGAAAGCCTCTCATCTGTTCAACTTGTTGGATTCAAGACGAACGATTGGAGTAACCGAACGAGCTGTCTATATCGGTCGGGTGCGCGCCCTCGCCCGTAGTGTTGCAAACTGCTATTACGAGAGCCGTGAGTCAAAGAACTTTCCGCGGCTTCGAGATCCTGCAGTTAATTTACCCGGAGAATCAAAACCTGATTCCATATTACCTGCTAATGATTCAGATCCGGCATCAATGCCGCTGTTGTTTGAATTGGGTACTGAAGAACTTCCACCTCAAGCAGTCGCCAAACTTGGTCAAGCGCTTGAAAATGAACTTAAGCGCGAACTTGTACAAGCTGGATTAATTGAATCAGTTGATGCGGCATCAAAGTGGTATGCGACGCCCCGTAGAATCGCAGTCATCATTGAAAATGTACTGACTCGCAGTCAGGATGTAGAGAAAGTCAAGCGGGGCCCATCTCTAGAGCGGGCGTTCGAGCAGGATGGCTCGCCTTCGAAGGCAGCGCAAGGGTTCGCAAAAGGTTGTGGCGTTTCCGTTAAGGACCTCGATACCCTGGAAAATGAGTCAGGCAGGTTTTTGGCCTACCGGTATAAGGAGTTCGGTAAATTGGCTCAGGAAATGATTCCCAGGTGTGCAGAATCTGCTCTGTCTCGATTGCCAATTCCAAAGCGCATGCGTTGGGGAGACTTCAGTCACGAATTTGTTCGACCTGTCCACTGGGTGGTGATCATGCACGGGAACCATGTCATTCCCTGTCAACTCCTGACTACTGAATCTGGGTCGTTGACATACGGACATCGATTTCACGCTTCTGACGCCATTCAGCTTAAAGAAGCAGGAATTTACGCAACCGTGCTTTTGGAACAAGGGCGTGTGATGGCAGATCGCTCTGAACGTAAACAGGCAATTCAGAATCAGCTGCGAGAACTGGAAATTCGTTTCCAAGGAACTGCTATGAAGGATGATGATTTGTTGGAAGAAGTGACCGATCTGGTGGAGTGGCCATATTCGTTTTGCGGTACTTTCAGCACCGAGTTTCTGAAGTTGCCGCCTGAGGTATTGATCTCATCGATGCGAAAACACCAAAAGTACTTTCCTGTATTTGATGAAAAGGGAGTCTTACAGCCAAAATTCTTCGCGGTTGCAAACATTACACCCACGAATGAAGAGCGGGCAGACAGAATTGTTGTTGGTAATGAACGGGTCCTTCGAGCGCGGCTTTCTGATGCCAAATTCTTTTATGAGCAGGATTGCAAGACACCACTGCAGGGCATGCTGCCTGGCTTGCAGCATTTGGTATTTCACCGCAAGCTTGGCTCTTACTCCCAAAAGTCTGAGCGCATCCAAGTGTTAGCAGTTCGTATTGCCGATCAGGTGTTTACTGCGAGTGAAGACTTTCGAGACGCATCACGACTTGCAAAAGCCGACCTGGTTAGTGAGATGGTCGGGGAATTTCCAGATCTGCAAGGCATTATGGGACGGTATTACGCAAAACTTGACGGTTATCCAGAGAGCGTCTGCCGTGCAATCCAAGAACACTACATGCCAGTATCGGCTGCAGGCGAGTTGCCTGAAACGGATGTCGGAATAGTTGTCGCCATTGCCGATCGGATTGATTCACTTGTCGGACTCACAAGTGCGGGCGAAGTCGCAAAAGGAGACCGTGATCCATTTTCATTGCGGCGCATGGCACTGGCGGTTCTTTGCATCATCATTGAGCGCAAGCTGAATCTGGATCTCCGAGCTGTGTTGCAAATCTCGGCAAATATCTATCAGGAACAAGCGGAAGATTCCAAAAGTACGGGTGCGCAGATTCCGACGGAAGATGACTTGACGCGTCTTTTTGAATTCATGCTCGAACGATTACGGCACTACTATCTGGAGCAGGGCTATGCCACGGATGAATTCAATGCGGTCATTGAACTCAAACCCGGTAGTCCTTTGGAATTTGACAAAAGAATGAAGGCTGTGAGAAGCTTTCGGGAAATGCAAGAATATTCCGACTTAATTGCCGCGAACAAGCGGATTCGTAACATTTTGAATCACGCAGACACATTGAACGCTCGAGAAGTTGATTCCGACCGGCTACATGAACCAGCTGAAGTAGCACTGTATAACAAAGCGAAGCACCTTGCTGTTGAGGTAGAATCGCTAAGGGTGTCTTTCAGTTTTGATGCGATTCTTCGCATGCTTGCTCAGCTCAGAGATCCAATCGATGATCTATTCGATACTGTAATGGTGATGGATGAGAATCTTGAACTCAGAGAAAATCGCATCGCATTGGTCGGTTACGTTTACGACTTATTCTGCAAAGTGGCAGATCTGTCAAAACTTCAATCATCAAAGGACAAGGAATGAACCGCGATTCATATGACGAAATGCTGTCTGCTGTGCAGGACTTTCACAAGAAACACGATATGCAAAATACCGGTGGGCATGATCTCAAATTTCGAATCGCGCTGATGTGCGAAGAGTTGGGTGAAGTGGCTGCTGCAGTTACGAAAGGGCAGGGTTCCGAAAAAATCGCTGAAGAGTGTGCAGATCTTTTGATATTGCTGCTTGGAACATCAATCGCTGCCAAGTTTGATCTGAATCAGGCATTTTGGCAGAAAATGGAAAAAATCCAGCAAAGAAAGGGCAGGATGATTGACGGCACGTTACGAGTATCTGATTTCGATCTTAAGTCGAGCAGTTAACCGGATGAAAAATTCGGAATATTGTCCGTTAGAGCCCCGCATATCACGATGATCAGGCTTCGATCAATTCTCTTTATGACCCTCCTGATTTTGCTGACGCTGGTATATTGGCCAGTGGCTGTCGCAGTTTATTTCTGTGAACCACATTTTCGTTCGCGCGTCATTGGTGGTTGGGCACACGCCAACATCTGGCTGTTGAAGGTGATATGTGGATTGCGTCACGAAGTTGAGGGGCTTGAAACTCTTCCGGATCAGCCGGCAGTTATCTTTTCCAAACATCAGTCCGCTTGGGAAACGATTGCTTATCAGACAATTTTCCCAGCACAAGCCTGGGTATTAAAGCGATCTTTACTCTATATCCCATTCTTCGGCTGGGGATTGGCTGCAACACATCCGATCAAAATAGACAGAGCTACTGTTAGAAAGGCACTTGAACAGGTGGTTAAGCAAGGAATTGAGGTCTTAAAGGAAGGTCGCTGGGTTGTGGTGTTTCCAGAAGGTACTCGAATTCCGCCAGGTGAGCATGGTACCTATCATGCCAGTGCTTCCTTACTTGCAGTTCGTGCCGGTGTACCGCTGGTACCGGTAGCACACAATGCGGGTGATTATTGGCAGCGTCGGGCTCTTACCAAACGTCCCGGTGTCATTCACGTCAGAATTGGTGAACCCATCTACCCAGAACGAATGAAACCCAGGGAAATGAACCAGCAGGCTGAAGAATGGATTCGAAAGACGATGCCGGAAATCAGCGACGCTTACTCTTCAGATTGAGTTCGATTTTGAAAGATTGAATGCTGCGACCGGAAACTAGCTGCTATTCGGTAATCTGATGACACATTGATTCAATCGGAAAGAACAGCTCTGCAGGCGGAATTGCACGAATGATGTATTGTTCGTTTTCGTACTCATAGATCAAATCGGCAGATTTTTCTTCAGTTTCAACAACCTGAGCAGAATCGAGGTCAACTGCGAATCCAGGTGTAAGGTAGATCGAAGTTGCTCGAACCGGTGCGTAGCCGTCCCTTACCCGACCAAAGCTGATTGATTCGGTTATTTCAAGTGGAATGAGTCGTTCTCGAACGCTTGGAGCCCATGCGTACAAAAATTTTCCGGAAGTATTCTGATTGGTTCTGAACACTGCGATCCCGGAATTTTTTCGTTCAGACCGAAGCCGGAAGTTGTTCTGCTGGTACTCCAGGTATTGCTGTCGCGATATTGTGTCATTTATGTTGGTGACATATCGTTCAGGGTCCATCAGAAAATTTGCCAGCATCAACTGATCAAATTCATCGTAGACAACACTGCAGTCAAAGTAGTTTGCTCTGGCTGGTAAAAATGCCAGTGACACGACAAAAACCAGCGCAATGAGGGCACGATTAATCATGATGAGTCATTACTTTCGTTTTTCTCTTTGAATCTCTTGCAACAGCGCACTTCGCCAGTTCCATAAAGTTTTCGACGCTTAAATTTTCAGCACGTAAACCAGCATCAATTCCTGTTTCCTGAAACATGGCGACATCAATGACACCATTCAAGGAATTTCTCAGTGTTTTGCGACGCTTTCCAAAAGCCAGTCTTACAAGTTCGGAAAAGATGCGTTCGCTGTCCGAATCAAATGCTATCAGGGGCTTTGGTCGCATCACAATAACGGACGAACGCACTTCTGGCGGTGGTGAAAAAGCGTCCGGTTCAACATGAAAAATTGTTTCAACTTCGAAAGCACGGGTGACACAGACCGTCAGTCTGCCATAGCTGCTTGTTCCACACCTAGCGGTAAGCCGCTCAGCAACTTCGTACTGCACCATGAAGCACATATCTTCAATAATATCAGTAAATTTGACAAGGTGAAGCATCAATGGCGTGGAAATTGAATAGGGCAGATTTCCCACAATTCGCAGTTCCTGATTCTCGCATTTGACAGAAGAATAATCAAATTTGAGTGCGTCAGCGTGATGAATTGTCAGAGCATCGGGACTGAATAGTTTTTGTAGCTCCTGCACCAGATCCGGGTCAATTTCAACGGCATGCAATTCAGCTGAAGATCTGATGAGATGATTCGTGAGTGCTCCGCGCCCTGGACCGATTTCAACGAGTGTCTGATTGAGCTGCGGTCTGATCAGCAAGAGGATTTCGTCGATTACCTGCGTATCAACCAGAAAATGTTGACCCAAGCGTTTTCTTTTGCGGCTAGCGCTCAAGTCTGACTTCTTACTGATAACTGGCTGGCGAGTGTTAACGCTGCTCGAAGACTGCCAGCGTCGGCGCCACCGCGGCCCGCAATGTCATAAGCGGTACCGTGGTCAACTGATGTTCGTATGATTGGCAGCCCCAAAGTTACATTGACAATCTCACCAAAAGCACTGTGTTTAATGACCGGTAGTCCTTGGTCGTGATACATTGCAAGAACCACATCAAATTTCGATAGCTGATGTTGGGTGAAAATAGTATCCGCTGGGAATGGACCCGAAGCATTGATTCCTTCTTCGCGCAAAGAGTCTATCGCCGGGATGATATCGGTGATTTCTTCTCTACCGAGTTCTCCGCCTTCACCTGCATGCGGGTTGAGACCACAAACTCCGATATGCGGTGAATCAAGTCCAAAGCGTTCCGTAAGGTCTTTGTGTAAAACCCGAACAGTTGCAACAATTCTCTCGCGACTGATGTATCCCGAAACCTCACTAAGCGGAACATGAGTGGTGACTAGGGCAACTTTGAGCGACTGATTCATCAGCAGCATGACCGGAAGCTTTGCACCTGATTTTTTTGCAAGATACTCGGTGTGTCCCGAGAAGTCGAAGCCACCTTGCATCATCTTTTCTTTGTTGACGGGTCCTGTGACCAGCGCATCAAATTCTCCCGAAAGACAGCCGTCAACCGCACGATTGAGGGTGTTTATGAGATAGTTGGAATGACGATGATCACCTTCACCAGCTGTTACCGGATATTGGCAGTCAACGTGAATGATCTCAATCCCTGGATTGCATTCTTCAGGCAGATAATCATTAAATCTGACATCTGTGCCCAAAAGCTTGGCGCGTTCGGTCAATACACTGTAGTCAGCGATGATAACAATCCGATCGGCTGTACGTGAATTGGCCAGCATAACAACAAGGTCAGGCCCAATGCCTGCCGGGTCTCCGGGTGTCAGTGCCAGTGTACGGGTTTTAGTCATCCTACTCAGCAGGGCTGGATAGAATGGATCGAACTAGCAAACTTTCGAACTTTCTACGATAAGGAATTGTGGGTGCCATCACAAAACGGCTGTTTATTGGTATGTTTGCAGCCACAGAACCAGTACTTGCCTGCTTTGCTAATTTCCACTTTGACTGGCTCGAATTCCGTTCCTGCATGAGACCCATCACAAAATGGTTGTTTGCTTGACCGGCCGCATCGGCACCACCAAACTGTTCCGGGATTCAGTTGCTTTTCAAACGGCGCTTTTTGCGCCACGACTGGTTCTGACATTGATGACTCCTCAATAGAAAAATTGACAAAATTGTGTCGCACTATTCAGCGATCAGTAAAAATCAAAGTGCATTTTGCTAAATTGTATCGGTTTAAGATGGTGTAATTGACGCACCGAATCAGTCCGCAGGGGACGAACGCTAATGATCTAAAATTGACGAAGTGATCCGATTCTACTTATTTCGACAATTTCAACGATGACAAAGATAGATACTTCTCGAGATTTCATTCCAGTTTCTATTGCGGTGTTGACCATCTCCGATTCCAGGACTGAGGACAATGACAAATCAGGCGGGCTGCTTGTTGGTAGAGTGGAAAAATCGGGTCATCGCGTCTCTGACAAAAAGATCGTACCCGATGACATTCACCAGGTGCGTGCTCAGGTCTGTCAATGGATTGTTAATTCAGAAATTCAGGTGATTCTAACGACAGGGGGCACCGGAGTTACTGGCAGAGACGGAACACCGGAAGCCATTCGACCATTGCTGGATAAGGAAATATCCGGGTTTGGTGAAATGTTTCGAGTTTTGTCTTACGAAAAAATTGCAACCTCAACACTGCAGTCGAGAGCATTTGCCGGAGTTGCCAATGCGACTTATATCTTTTGCCTTCCTGGGTCGGCCAGTGCTTGTGCAGATGCCTGGGATATGTTGATTGAATTCCAACTCGACTACCGAAGCCGCCCATGTAATCTGGTTGAATTGATGCCGCGACTATTAGAGCATCTAGTCAAAAAATAACTGAAAGTCTCCGCTTTCGGGGCATTGATATCCGCCGATAGTGTTGAACTAGCCGCCGACGTAGGACATTTCCACCTTGGGCAGGCTGACGGTGGCATTCGAGCGAAGCTCCGAGTATCGGTCAGACCGTCCGGACCAAAGATTTCGAACTAGCTCGGTGAGCTGATCAACTTCAGCGCCTTCTCTGATGTGTTTTCTGAGATCAAATCCGCTGGTTGCGAAAAGGCAGGTGTATACCTTGCCTTCAGCTGTAAGTCTGGCACGGTTGCAAGTGCCACAAAATGGCTCAGTTACAGACGATATAACACCTATTTCACCGCCACCATCATCGTATTTCCAGCGTTTAGCGACTTCGCCGCGATAGGTTGGTGAAGCTGCCTTGAGCGGATACTCGCGATGAATGGTATCTAGAATCTCTCTCGCTGAAATGACTTTATCCATCTGCCAGTCATTGGTATTTCCGACATCCATGAACTCAATGAATCGCAAGATGACATCGGTGTTTCGAAACTGTCGAACCATAGGCAGAATTTCATTCTCATTCATGCCCCGCGCAACTACCATGTTGACCTTGATGGGAGACATTCCCGCCGCTTGAGCGTTTTCAATTCCGCTTAATACCCGCGCGACTGGAAACTTAACATCGTTGATCGCATTGAACACTTTGTTATCGATAGCATCCAGACTGATCGTTATTCTGCGAAGTCCGGCCTCATACAGTTTTTCCGCGGCGCTCTGTGTAAGCAGCGATGCGTTGGTTGTCATGCTCAAGTCTTCAACACCTGGAATCACCGCAAGCCTGGCAATCAAGTCAGTGAGGTCACGACGCACCATCGGTTCACCACCTGTAATTCGGACTTTTTTAACGCCGTTCGCAACAAATGCGCACACTGAGCGCTCAATTTCTTCGAAGCTTAGAAGTTCCGCACGATGCAAGAATGCGTGGTTTGAGCCGAAGAACTCCTTCGGCATACAGTAGACACAGCGGAAATTGCAACGGTCTGTGATTGACACGCGCAAATCCCGAATTGGTCGGTTAAACCGGTCGGTAACAGGAGTCGAGAGGGATGAAGTCACAGATATAGAGCAAATTAGTTCAGATGGTTAATCCATATTTTAATGGAATGGACAAGATACCAAGAGGCAGGTGAATTAATTATCACAAATTGTTGATTCAATCGTGCAATGCGTTTCAGTAGTCAGCCAATTTTAGAGTACGAAAGAAACTGCAAATTATCCGATAAGTCAGTCCCCAGATGATGCGGTTATCCTCATCGCTGATTCTAAACCCCGAAAACACCCCATCATAGTCTGGAGTTCGATAGTCGCTGGTATGGCTATCGGGACGCAGAAGATAAGCAATTGGTACCCAGACCAGGTCGTGAACTTCTTCATTGAAGTCGAAATGTATTGGTCTTCGCGCTTCGAAAACGTGGCAGGAAATGATCAGTCCGTGCGCGTGGCTTAGTCTGGGCGCTACCAGATCATCGATCCGGCTGATTCGATTTTTGACATCCAGATGAACGCCAATTTCCTCTGCAGTTTCACGAATGGCGGTATCTAAAACCGTTTCATCTTGGCGTTCGCGTCGTCCTCCTGGAAATGCCATTTGTCCAGACCAGGGATCACCGTCTCGGTGTGCGCGTTCAATCAGCAGCAACTCTGTTTCCTGAAATTTCTCACTTAGCAGCAGCGAGACTGCAGCCTCCCTACGGTCGGTAGTTTCGACTAATACAGGTGTACTGTCACGAAGAAGATTCCTGATGTCGGCGAGTTGAATTGATTGGTTAGTCGGATCGATCATTTATGAAAATTGAGTACCATTTTAAATTTGAATTTCGGGCTGAAAAAATACTGTACGAACCATGCTTTTAGATTAGATGTCAATTTTTCGTGGAAACAGTTTAGTTTTCCTTTGAAGAAACAAATCTTAGCACACCCCTTTTTTGGGAGAAGTATCGGTCACGCAACAGCTTGAAATTGTGCAACATCATCAGATTCCAGATCGACGACCTGCAGGCCCAGCCGTAAGGCGTTCTGCCTGAGTCGGTCGACTTTCTTTTGGTGTCGATCAGCTTCAGCCGCACGCATCGGCTCTTCAGTGTACTCTCGGGCATTGGTCACCATTGCGTATATGATGCGGGCCAACTGATAGGCACTTGCCTTGATGGCTCGGGGCGGGTCCATGCGCATGCACCGGCGCCGGTGTGCAGCGCCAAGCAAACTCGAATCCCTGCGAAGCGTCACCGCTGCCAGGCGAAGCGCCTGACCGGCTGCCTGACAGCCGCGGGACTTGGCCCCCGATAACCGCTTGGCACCACTGATGTTGGTCCCGGGCGCCAGTCCCAGCCACTGACCAAACTGACCCACTGTCGGGAACGCTGAAAAATCACTGCCCACCTCAGACAGCAGTGTTAACACCGTCTCAAGTCCAACGCCTGGAACCTTCGTTAAATCCACGCCAAACGCATCGTGCATGTTTTTTCTCATCGCCACCTTCCAATTCACACCACTGTGACCCGCACCAACTGAACCCTCACCGGCATCAGCTTCACCACTGTCATCCTCACCGTCTGCCTCATTCATCCTGCTGACAAGCTGTTCAATGCGCACCTCCAACTGCTCAATCTGCCTGTCGTAGTGACGATAACTGTCAAGCGCCTGCTGCAGAGAAAACAAATGCTCAGTGCGCCAGTTGCCTTCAAGCGCAGCCGCAATCGCCGCCTCATCAGCCTTGACCCGACCATCACGCATCTTCGCCAACGCCTCCCCACTGCGCTCGCCTTCAACAATCGCATGGATGATTCGCATGCCGGTTTTACCGGCAATGTTGCTTAACACCGTCCCCAGTTTCAGATTCATCTGCTCCAACGCCTTTTGCATGCGCTGCACACACTGACTTCGCTGTTCAATCGCCCGGCGACGGTCGCGCACATAACTTCGCAACTCGCATATCCTGTCAACCGGACGGTGAGAACGCTTCAGCATCCCCAAACTCATCAACTGCTGAATCCACTGACAGTCCAACACATCACTCTTGCGACGGTCAGGCCTTGCCAATCCAACCGGATTGACCAGCCACACATCAAAACCACCGGCATCAAGAACCTCAAACAAACTGATCCAATACACCCCGGTCGACTCAAGCGCAACCTGCTCAATGCCATGGCTCTTCAACCATTGAGCCATTTTGTGCAAATCCCCGGTGAAGCCGCCAAATGATCTGACATCCTGCCTGCCCTTGTCATCCGCCGGCAACGCCACATAATGGATATCTTTCGCGACATCAATACCGGCACTTCTCGGATAAACAACACTCATTAAATTCCTCGCCGTCTTTTTCATGCTACAATCCCTTTCGTTGTATTCAACACTTTGATGGCTGCGTCGGATACTCCGCTATTGAGTCTCGAACAATCTTTGAAACGGGGTCGCCTTACGGCGCCACCAGTGATAGGCAATGACTGCGGAGCGGACCAAACTATAATTCGGGACCCAGGTCACCATGGAATTAACGGCCTCACTTCCGACGCATTGCCATCAGAATACTTTCTTTCGATCGTCGTTGCCTTGATTTCACGGCAACCCTGTTTCTTCAGTGATGGTGTCCACGCCAGAAGCGGGGTTGGGGGCTATAATCCAATATTCATTAGTCAATGTATTCTTATTGAGTATTCATTGCTACCTGTATTGCAATTCCGCAGAACAGGTCAACTCATCTATGGAGGTATATAGATTATGCTATCCCGAAAAGTAATGGCAGTCATTGTTGCTGCTTGTTTTACCTTTGCCGGACTTGCTTCAGCACCAGTTTCGGCGGACAAAGTTCGCTGGAAGATGGCGAGTTGGTTTGGACAGAATCTCACACAGTTGGGAACGCTTGGTCACCACGTAACTGGAACGATTGATCGAGTATCCGGTGGTGAATTTGAAATTAAATATTTCGATCCTGGTGCACTTGTTCCACCTGCCGAGTGTTTTGATTCGGTCGCTTCTGGAGCAGTGGATGCCTGCTGGTCGACGCCTGGTTACTGGTATGGAAAAAATTCCGCTTTGGCTATGTTCGCAGCCGTTCCATTTGGTCCCCAAGCCGGTGAATATGGTGCGTGGATCTATTTTGGTGGCGGACAGGAATTGATGAATGAAATTTATGCCGAACATGGACTCTATTCACTGATTTGTGGTGTTATCGCGCCTGAAGCGTCTGGATGGTTTCGAAAGGAAATTACATCTGTTGATGATCTTAAGGGGCTGAAGATGCGATTCTTTGGCCTTGGCGCAAAAGTTATGGAGAAAATGGGAGTTTCAACTCAGTTGATTGCTGGCGGTGACATCTTTCCAGCACTTGAGCGCGGTTCGATTGATGCAACAGAGTTTTCGATGCCAGCTATCGATTTGAATCTCGGTTTCTACCAAGTTGCAAATCATTACTATTTTCCTGGTTGGCACCAGCAATCCACATTGTTTGAAATTTTGATGAACAAGGAAAAGTGGGATGCTCTGTCTGACCAACAGCAGGCCTGGCTTGAACTATCCTGCGGCGACAACTTTCGTTATGGCCTGCTTGAAGGGGAAGCCATTCAGTCCCCGGCACTGATCGAGCTACAGGAAAAGGGTGTGAACATCCATCGCTGGCCACAAGAAATTCTGGATCAACTTGAAGCCGCTTGGCTTGAAGTGGTTGCAGAGGAAAGTGCAGCCAATCCTGACTTCAAGAGAGTTTGGGATCATCTGCAGGCATTTAGAGATCAGTATTCCGTTTGGGCTGAACTCGGTTACCTGTAAAACCAGGATTCTCACCTGATTGGTGACTTTTTCCAAAAACCAGGGATGCCTGAGTGCATCCCTGGTTTGAATTTTTTCACTGGCCAAAACCTGAATCGGCATGAAATTCTTACTGCGACTTGACGAGATTACCGAATCTTGGATTGTCTGGATCGGTAGAGTGACCGCATGGGTCGCGATCGCGCTCATGATTGTGATCGTTTTTGATGTCATTACCCGTCGCTTTCTTGTGCTTGGCTCAACCAAACTCCAGGAACTTGAGTGGCACATTCATGCAGTTCTTTTTCTGTTTTGCCTGGGATACGCCTATCTCAAAGATGCACATGTAAGAATTGATTTGGTTCGGGAACGAGTCAGCAGAAGGACGCAACTTTGGATTGAATTGATCGGTTGTCTGTTCTTTCTTATCCCCTATTGCATCATTGTGATCTACTACGGAGCAGACTGGTGGCATCGTTCATTCGAACAGAATGAAATGGCCGCCTCTGCGACCGGTTTGCCCTATCGCTGGATCATCAAAGCGGCGCTACCGATTGGGTTTGTAATCCTGTTGCTTAGTGCTGTCGGTATGGCATTCAGAAAGATTGTCCAGCTTTTTGGAACTCCCGATATGGTTCAGATTGTTGACGAAAGAGAGAAAGCTGAGACGGTCCACCTGGATGAGGTGGAACTGCCGGTCAATGGAGAGCGATGACGGAGCGAATTAATGCTTGACTTCTTCATCGATTATATGCCGCTGTTCATGTTTCTTGCGCTGGCGATTCTGCTATTTTCTGGCTATCCGGTTGCCGCGGTACTTGGCGGCATTGGTTTAGGATTTGGCTATCTTGGGGTTTACCTGGATGTATTTGTTCCGATTGAGTTTTTTAACATCGTTGGTCGAATATGGAGTGGTATAGCAGACAACCTTGTTTTAGTCGCCATCCCAATGTTCATATTTATGGGGACCATGCTGGAAAAGAGCGGAGTCGCGCGCGATTTGCTCTATTGTCTACAGGTTTTGCTTAGACGGGTTCCTGGTGGTTTGGCGCTGTCCGTGACTGTTATGGGAACCATTATGGCTGCGACGACCGGAATTATTGGTGCGTCTGTTGTCATGATGACACTCATGGCTTTGCCCATCATGCTTCAACGGCAATACAACATACCTCTCGCTACCGGTACTATTGCGGCATCAGGAACACTGGGAATTCTAATCCCGCCAAGCATCATGCTCGTGATCATGGCTGACCTGCTCGGTCGCTCAGTAGGCAATCTGTTTGTTGCAGCAGTTTTTCCAGGACTGCTACTTGCCAGCATTTACGCAGTTTACATTCTTGTGATTTGCTCCATCAAACCTGAACTTGCACCACCACTGCCTAAAGACATGGGACCAAAAGACGCCCGTGAATTTTGGAAAATGATTTTCAATGGTCTGGTACCTCCAGTCGTACTGATTGTACTAGTATTGGGATCGATTGTTGCGGGATGGGCAACCCCGACAGAAGCATCTGGTGTTGGTGCTGCGGGTGCGACGGTGATGGCTGCGATGAAAAAGAGGTTGAATTTTGAAACGCTACGGTCGGTAGTTGAGCGATCAGCATTGACAGGTGCCATGTTGTTTTTCATCTTTATCGGTGCAACCGCGTTTTCCTATGTGTTTCGATCGCTAGGCGGTGACGATATCGTCATCGATATCGTTGAAAACAGTGGATTTGGAGCATGGGGAATTCTGTTTACACTAATGGCAATCGTTTTTGTACTGGGTTTCTTTTTCGATTGGATCGAAATTACTCTGATTGTCTTACCAGTGTTTGCCCCGATTGTCGAGTTGCTTGATTTTGGCGGCCATGTAGACAAAATCGATCTCGTCTACTGGTTTGCAATTCTGGTTGCCGTTAACCTACAGACTAGCTTTCTGACACCGCCATTCGGATTCGCGCTTTTTTATATGAAAGGGGTAGCTCCGCCTGAAGTTAAGATTCAGCAGATTTATCGGGGAATTATTCCTTTCGTTTTACTGCAGGTTGTTGGATTGACACTCGTGATTGTGTTTCCCGAGATCGCGTTGTGGTTGCCTAGCAAATTGCTAAACTAGCTCTTCACCACAATACAATCTAGAGTGGCAGAAACAGTCAAATCATCTGGAAAATCGGTCGGGCTGTTTGCGACCTGCCTTGTCGATTTCATTAGACCTGAGGTTGGATTTGCCTCTGCGAAACTAATTGAAGATGCAGGTTTTGAGCTTGATGTTCCCCGTTCCCAAACCTGCTGCGGTCAACCACTCTATAACAATGGAGACTTTGAAGGCACAAAAAAAATTGCTCGCATATTGATCGATGCATTTGCAGGGTACGACTATGTCGTTGCACCATCCGGCTCCTGTGCCGCTATGATTAAGATCCACTTTCCCGAATTATTTTCTGAAGAAGCAGGCGATTTGTATAACAAAGCGAAGGCAATCGCCAGCAAGACCTATGAGCTGACTGAATTTTTGGTTGCGTTTGGAGGATCAGATAATGCGGTATCTTATCAAGGCGCATGCACCTACCATGATTCGTGTTCAGGGTTTCGAGAGTTGGGTATTCATACTTCGCCACGTGAACTTCTCGGAAAGGTTGAGGGTTTGACATTGACCGAGTGCCGGGAATCAACTGCCTGCTGCGGGTTTGGAGGGACGTTTTGTGTGAAGTATCCGGAGATCTCCACGCAGATAGTTTCGGAAAAAGCCCAAAACCTTCAAGAAACTGGAGCTCAAACAGTATTGGGTGGAGACCTTGGCTGCCTGATGAATATTGCCGGTTTTCTCAGTCGGCAAGGCAGTGACATTCGCGTGTTGCATGTTGCAGAAGTTTTGGCGGGTTGCGGAGACAATGCGGCGATAGGCAAGCCGAGGAATTGATTATTTGGTACAGTTGTGGAAGTCGCATCACCGAAATTCAAGTCAAATGCCCGCGAGGCACTTTTGAATGAAACCCTGCAGGGAGCTTTAAAGAATTCACGCGGTGGTTTTGTCGACAAGCGTTTGGCAGCTGTTGAGGATTTTCCTCAATTTGACGAATTGCGAGACCGGGCTGTTGCTATTAAGAACCACGTCCTGACCAATCTTGATCATTACCTTGACCAGTTTGCTGAGCAAGTTGCAAACGTCGGTGGACAGGTGCACTTTGCGAGGACACCTGAGGACGGGGTTGAAACCATCATCAACATTTGCAAACAGGCGGGTGCAAAGCGCGTTGCAAAAGGTAAATCGATGATTGGTGAAGAGATGGCTCTCAATGATGCACTTGAGAGTCAGGGAATGGAGGTCATCGAAACTGATCTTGGCGAATACATCATCCAGTTAGCCAAGGAAAATCCAAGCCACATCATCGCACCCGCCATTCATAAGACGCGTGCTGAGATTACCGACCTTTTTCACGAACATCACGGGAAGTTCGGATTGACTGAAAGGGTGGAAGAAGTGGAGACGATTGTCAATGAAGCGCGAACAGTATTAAGGGAGCACTTTGTCAATGCCGATGTTGGCATAACTGGAGCAAACTTTCTGCTGGCGGATACTGGAGCTTCAGTACTGGTGACGAATGAAGGCAACGGTGATTTAACCAGCACTCTGCCACGTGTACATATCGTTACCGCTTCGATCGAAAAGGTAATTCCCTCGCACAATGACCTCTCAGTATTTCTACGAATTCTTGCACGAAGTGCTACTGGCCAGGAAATATCCTCCTATACCAGTATTTACAGTGGTCCGGCACAGTCAGGTGACATGGATGGTCCGGCTGAGTATCATGTTGTTTTACTTGATAACGGGCGCTCCAAAATGCTGCAGGGTGAGTTTTGGGAGATGCTGCGTTGCATTCGGTGCGGAGCTTGTATGAATCACTGCCCAGTTTACCAATCTATCGGTGGGCATGCTTATGGTTGGGTCTATCCCGGCCCCATGGGTTCAGTCTGGACTCCATTGCTGGTCGGCTTGCAGAATGCAGCGAATCTACCCAACGCGTGTACTCTGAACGGACGCTGCGAGGCTGTATGTCCGGTTAGAATTCCACTACCTAAATTATTGCGAACGCTGAGAAACCAAATTTTTGAACGAGGTCTGGTAGACTGGCCGTCGCGCGCCGGACTTGCAATGTGGGGATTAACTGCCAGACATCCGAAACTGTTCCGGTTGTCAATTGGTATGGCTTCCTGGTTTATGAGTAAATTGGGCCGTCGCAGGGGCTCAATTCGAAGTCTACCTCTAGACACTGGCTGGACAAAGACTCGGGATCTTCCTTCACCAGCAGGTGGAGGATTTGTCTCTCGATGGAATTCTCAGAAAAAATCATAAGATACGAGCGTCAATCAACGTCACTCAGTAATTTGACAACAAATCAGAAGTCGGAACATGGCATCTATCGGATAGTCATTTCAGACCTGTTCGCTTAGCTTTCCCAACTCCTTAACTAAGGCCTGGCAGAGCAACATATCTACCGCGTCGCTTCAAATAGCTTGGAAATAATCGAACAGCATGTAGAAAAGTTGCTAGATGTGTGAAGCAAGTAGTAGCATCAATTCATGCTACCGCTTGACTGATTTCATCGGGATAAAATCTCTCCCCCAGCATCATTGTCGACATCAGACGAGTACAATTTCTTAAAAACTGAATCGGTCAGCAGTTTACTCATGCGGAATCAACTTGTCTGCTGCCCACTGGTTAGCTTCCCGTTCCTGCCAACTATCACTTGAATCAATGTTTAAATCATCTAGGTATATGTTCTGCTTATTATCAGCGTGAAGCAGAATGTGGGCAGCCTCGTGGAAAAATGCAAACCAGAATTTATCGTTTGTTTTTTCATAGAGTGAAAGCTGAATCAGTGGACTATGAAGGTTTAGCCAGCGTGCTACACCGCTGACGTGAGCTATCGGCGCTGTGTGCACCAGTACCAGCTTTACGCCGGCTTGACGGCACATTGCATGAATTTTAGGTTCAATTTCACATGGAGAAAGCACAGTCAACGCTCGAATTTCATTGAGAACTTTTTCAAACTCTACCTTGCTGTATTTTGGCGCTTCTATCTTCTCAGCTTCAATTTCTCCCATTCGAAGCCATGAAGTGATTGCGCCAATATCAGAATTTTCGTCACGAGCGCATCGAAACGACCCTTGCAGATTTTCATAGTGCTCTTTCCACTCATTTGGTGAGGCGACACTGAAATATTTCAGTAAAGTCTCAACTAACTCTGGTTTTCTGGATTCAGTGATTCGTTGATCAGGAATCACACCAACTATCTTTAACCAAGATAGTGGTAGCCTGTCCAGCCAATCAGTCCAATCTTCATAGCGCTTTCGCGCCTCTTGTCTTGCCAGTTGTTCACGGTATATTGCCTCCCTGTTCAACCAGAACTTAGCTGTAGAACCCAAAACGCGCTCAAGTCTCAATGCGGCATCTTCACTCAGTGATGCTTTGCCTTTGATTAACTGATTCAGATGTTTGGTGGTAAATCCAAGGCGTCTAGCAAGTTCAACTTGATTCCAGTCGCGTTCTTCCAACAAATCGGAGATCGTTTCACCAGGCGGTGATATCCAGTCAGGGCTAAATTTTGATTCTTTATCAATCATGATAGTCTCCTATAAAACAGACAGTTATTGAGGTTACCGATGCCCAATTGACGCTACCATCTTTTCTTTTCGGAACTGTGTCGTGGTCTGGTTTGAACACTAGGCGCGTACCTCCTGCTAGCGATACTGAAAACTGTCCTTCACGATCACCCTTCAGAGAATGCGGATTGCCAGCAATAATGTCAGTTACATTGTCAGCAGCAATAATGTCAGCGAGCCGGCGACGGAGTTTAGTAGCATTGTCCGGTCCTAGACGCCGGGAAGCGAATTCCAAGTTTTCACATAATTTTTGCAGTTTTGATGTCTGGAAGGATATTTCCATACAGTAAATTGTATTTAATAATTTACCAAATAGGTAAATATAATTATGATTTGGTTGTCTTTCGTTGTAAAGAGAAACCGTTGAATTTGGGAGTCTTGCAACTTGGTCGGGAATCCAGCCGAGCACCGACCGATATCGTTCTTGCACAATTTCTGTCTCTGATTGGCGCCTGCTTATACTGACGACATTGACGTTCTCTGGTGGCAGATCCTTCAGTGCTTCGGAGAATTGTGTCCTTGCAGCCATGTCCGTTGTGGGAAACGAATAGCCGATGAATGTCACTGCATGGGCCGTCTCTAGCTTGGCAAGCGCATGCGACCAAACAAGCAGAAGAACCGGTTGCTCGATGAGGCTGGACTTTGACAGAACGGGTGGGAGAGTGGTAACGCTCTTCCCTACCGCAACTGTGACTGTGCCACTAGTGTAATAAACGTCAACCTTTGTCCCATTCTTCCTACTTGGAATGCGAGATCATTATTGCCGTTTTGGGTCAATCCCACTGCTGGCGAGTTCACGGAATTTGTTTGATGAATGTTTGATGAATTGGGCTGTTTCGATGCTAAAAAAACACTATCCATTTGATATTAAATGATAAAATTTGTTTGATGGTTGTTTGATAGAACGATGGACTTGGCTACGGAAATTAGTGTAACAATCTACAACATCAGATAGCCGCCATAGTGTCTTGACAACCCTGCAACTGAACAGGTCAAAGCGTACTGGAGACCCCACGATTCTGAAGTCAGTATAGAGTCGTAGTTTTGATTTTCATCGTGGCCGGTGTTGCTCCAATATCGCGTTTTCTTGTAAATTGCACCCTGTTCATATTGTCAACAAGCACCGCTAAAATCATTCGCTCAGTTAGTTTGCGAAAATTTCAACTAAGGATTGATGAAATATTGGAATCAATTGGACTCCTCAACTCAGTTGTTCTCACCATTTTTTCGTTTTACTGGAAACGACTTGAGTTGCTATGGTCGCGTGGCGAATATCAAAATTTTTTCAACATGAACAAAAATTAATGCGATTAAATCTGTGCAATGTTAGAATTTCAACATCAAACCTCGCCTGTCCTAATTTGATCAACTGGAGAATTGCATGGCAAAACCTCGACTCCCACAGCCATCGTGCAGAACTTTACTCGCCAACGGCTTGGCTGCACTTCTCATCATCTCAAGTTGGGTGGCCTATGCTGAGTCGCCGCAGCCGGTGCACGGACTTGCGATGCACGGTGAGTTGAAATACGGCCCCGATTTTCAGCATTTTGATTATGTGAACCCCAATGCCCCGAAAGGTGGCATGCTTCGAACCGCTGCACGGGGTACATTTGACAGCTTCCATGGACATATACCCAAGGGTAACGCGGTGTCCACGCGATCAATAGAAACCTTGCTGACCACCAGTGATGACGAGGCATTTTCCGAGTACGGTTTGATCGCGGAGTCGCTGGAGGTTCCAGAGGACCGTTCCTGGGTTATTTTCAATCTCCGTCGAGAGGCCCGTTGGCATGATGGTGAACCAATTACTGCAGATGATGTCGTTTGGTCTTTCGAGACATTGACAACTAAAGGCAGGGATTTTTTCCGTCGGTATTACGCCAGCGTGACCAAGGTGGAAAAACTGGCTAACCGCCGCGTTAAATTCACCTTTGATGAAGAAGAAAACCGGGAAATGCCCTTGATCGTCGGGCAAATGCCAATTCTACCGAAACACTATTGGGAATCTCGGGATTTTGAAAGTACGACGTTAGAGCCACCGCTAGGTAGCGGACCTTACCGTGTTAAGGACTTCGAAGCTGGACGTTATGTGGTTTACGAAAGGGTTGAAGACTATTGGGGCGCTGATCTGCCTGTGAATCGCGGTTTGTACAACTTCGATATCGAACGCATTGATTTTTATCTGGACGATACTGCAATCCGATTGGCATTGAAAGCACAAGATATCGATTTTCGGAGTGAAAACCAGGCGAAAGCATGGGCATCGGACTACAACGTTCCTTCGGTTGAGAAAGGGTTCCTAAAGAAAGAATCGATTCGACACCGTTTACCTACGGGGATGCAGGCATTTATTTTCAATACTCGGTTGCCAAAATTTTCCGATCCAAGGGTTCGTAAAGCGCTTGGATATGCATTTGATTTTGAATGGACCAATAAACAGCTGTTTTACAGTCAGTACACTCGGACGGAGAGTTATTTTTCAAATTCCGAGTTGGCGGCAACAGGTAAACCTGAGGGAGAAGAACTTGAAATACTCAGCAAATATCAGGATAGGCTGCCCCCCGAAGTCTTTGATGAGCCGTATCGTCCACCTTCAACCGATGGCAGTGGACATGCCCGCCGCAATTTGCGTACCGCATTGAACCTGTTGGCTGAGGCAGGATGGACCGTACAGGACCTGAAGCTGGTAAACAGTGAGACTGGAGAACAGATGAAATTTGAAATTCTTCTCGTAAGTCAAGCATTTGAACGAATCGTTCTGCCATTCACCCGCAATCTGTCACGGCTCGGAATAGATGCCAAGGTGCGTTTAGTCGATCAGAGCCAATATATCAACCGGATACGGGCCTTTGACTTCGATATGATTGTCAGCGGCTGGGGCCAGTCAGACTCTCCGGGTAACGAGCAGCGCTCTTTCTGGGGCTCATATACTGCAGATGTGTCTGGCAGCAGAAATTTTGCAGGCATTAAAGATCCGGTTGTCGATGAGATAATCGAATTGATTATTCAGGCACCCGATCGAAAATCATTAATTGCGCGGACGCAGGTACTTGATAGAGTACTACGAGCAGGGTATTACGTTATTCCAAACTGGCACATTCGAAGTGACAGAATTCTGTACTGGGACAAGTTTTCGCGTCCAGACACACCTACCAAATCCGGGGCGATGCTTATACGCTGGTGGTTTGACGAAGACAAAGCTGAAGCTCTCGAAGCAAAAATGTCGGGAGCCTCTGATAGCTAGACTGAATGCCACTCAACGCATGCGGTTTAGTGCTGTTCTATTGATGAATTGGATGCAGCAAACCTGATGAAGCAGTAGCCATGACCACCTACATCATACGTCGGCTGTTACTGATGATTCCCACGCTTTTCGCGATCATGGTGATCAATTTCGTAGTCATACATGTGGCTCCGGGTGGGCCAGTGGAGCAGGTTATTGCAACATTGAGCGGAGTAGGGGGTGACATTACTGAGCGAGTCACCCGTACTGGTACTGGTGAGGTTATCGATCAACTTAGCGACCAACAGTTGGGCGTTGATACGGGCGCGATTACCAGCAAATACCGCGGCGCGCAAGGATTGGATCCGGAGTTTATTGAGGAGCTGGAACAGCGCTTTGGGTTCGACAAACCATTGCACGTACGTTTTTTCCAGACCATGAAAAACTACCTGTTTTTCGATTTCGGCGAAAGCTTTTTCCGAGATCAAAGCGTAACCGATCTGGTGCTGGACAAGATGCCGGTATCCATCTCGCTGGGGCTTTGGACGACGGTACTGGTTTATCTGATTTCAATTCCCTTGGGTGTCATCAAGGCCACTCGGGATGGTACACCATTCGATGGCTGGACGACCGTTTTTCTGATTATTGGAACCGCGATTCCTGGATTCTTGTTTGCAGTTTTTCTTCTGGTCATCTTTGCTGGTGGAAGTTATCTGGATTGGTTTCCGCTAGCCGGATTAACATCCGACAATTGGGCTGAACTGTCTTGGTTCGACAAAATTCTTGACTATTTCTGGCATATTACACTGCCTGTAATTGCCATGGTCATTGGGGGATTTGCTGGTCTCTCAATGCTGACAAAGAACTCATTTCTTGATCAGATCAATCAGCAGTACGTATTGACTGCACGATCAAAGGGACTTCACGAACGGCGTGTGCTTTACGGTCACGTGTTTCGAAATGCCATGCTTATTGTAATAGCCGGATTTCCAGGAGCATTTGTCGGAATTTTGTTTACTGGATCGCTACTGATCGAAATCATATTCTCGCTTGACGGATTAGGGTTGCTGGGTTTTGAGGCCGCATTCAACAGGGACTATCCGGTCATGTTTGCAACACTGTACTTTTTCTCACTGCTGGGTCTGCTGATGAACTTGCTTGGTGATTTGATGTACACAATTGTTGATCCTCGTATTGACTTCGAATCCCGGGAAACATAGTATGGCAGAACCGCAGGATTCGTTGCAATCATCCAGATTTCTGGGCATGGAAGTGTCGCCTCTCACTCGTCGGCGAATTGACAGTTTTCGCGCGAATCGGCGAGGTTACTGGTCTTTATGGGTATTCATTGTTTTGTTTGTCATATCGCTTTTTTCCGAATTCGTTGCAAACGACAAGCCCTATCTGATTAATTATGCAGGTGAGTTCTACTACCCCATTCTTCAGTCGTATCCGGAAACGGTATTTGGCGGTGAGTTTTCTACAGAAGCGGACTATAAAGACCCATACGTCGGTGAACTGATTGAAGAGGATGGTTGGATGCTATGGCCACTCGTTTCTTACAATCACCGCACAGTAGCCTGGGACTTGCCATCACCAGCGCCATCACCACCGGACGGTGAGCATTGGCTTGGTACAGATGATCAGGCACGGGATGTTGTAGCAAGGCTGCTATATGGATTTCGGATATCGGTGCTGTTCGGATTCACACTGACAGTAATCAGTGCCATCATTGGTGTAGCCGCTGGCGCGGTTCAGGGCTTTTTCGGCGGGTGGATCGATCTGCTATTTCAGCGTTTCATTGAAGTGTGGGCTGGATTGCCAACACTGTATTTACTGATTATTCTGGCGAGCGTGGTAGAACCGAATTTTTGGTGGTTGCTGGGACTGCTGCTACTATTTTCCTGGATGGGATTCGTCGGCGTAGTTCGAGCAGAATTTTTGAGGGCTCGGAATTTCGACTACATCACTGCGGCACGCGCATTAGGAGTCTCAAACTCACGAATTATGTTCAAACACGTGCTGCCAAATGCTTTGGTAGCGACGATTACATTTATGCCATTCACTTTAGCGGGTTCAGTGACAGTGCTCACTTCATTGGACTTTCTTGGAATTGGTCTACCGCCGGGTTCAGCTTCACTAGGCGAATTGTTAGCACAGGGTAAAGCAAACCTGCAGGCACCATGGTTAGGCTTGACCGGGTTCTTTGTCATATTAATTATGCTTAGCCTGCTGATGTTTATTGGCGAAGCCATTCGCGACGCGTTCGATCCCAGAAAATCGTTTGAATGACAGAAAATTCAACTAATCAGAATCAGTCAGCCTGTCTGGTACAGGTGAGTAATCTATCGGTTTCGTTCAAAACGGTAGCCAGTGTTACGCATGCTGTAAAAAACGTTTCGTTTGATATTCATCAGGGCGAGACTCTGGCAATTGTCGGTGAAAGCGGTTCTGGAAAATCAGTTTCAGCGCTATCAATCATTCAGCTTTTACCCTATCCAACTGCATACCATCCCACTGGAAGCATCACATATGACGGCCAGGAGCTTCTAGGTGCTAAGCGCAATGTTCTTGAGACCTATCGAGGTGACAAGATTGGGATGATCTTTCAGGAGCCACAAACATCACTCAATCCTCTACATACCATCTCCAAGCAAATCAGTGAGTCGCTGATTCTTCATCGCGGCATGAGCAAGACCGATGCTCGAGACCGATCACTCGAGTTGCTTGAAATGGTCAAAATTCGTAACGCCAGACAGCGATTGGACGCTTATCCACACCAACTTTCAGGCGGACAGCGCCAGCGTGTGATGATCGCTATGGCACTAGCAAATGAACCGGGATTGCTTATTGCTGATGAGCCGACCACTGCGCTGGATGTCACCATTCAGGCAGAAATTCTGGAACTGTTGCTAGACTTACAGCAGCAGTTGGGCATGTCTATGCTACTCATCAGTCATGACCTAAATATTGTGCACAAACTTGCCGATAGAATCTGCGTAATGCGGAACGGTAAATTCGTAGAAACGGGAACCAAGAATCAAATCTTTGACTCTCCTGAACACGACTATACCAAGATGTTGCTGGCAGCAGAGCCATCAGGTAGTGGAGGAAAACCTACCGAAACGGCATCAGTTGTTGCCGAGTTAGACTCGCTGAGAGTTTGGTACCCGATTCGTAGGGGAGTGTTGCGAAGGGTGGTGGACCATGTCAAGGCAGTGGATGATGTCAATATCACCATTCGCGCCGGAGAAACCGTTGGTGTTGTCGGTGAATCGGGATCTGGAAAAACCTCGTTGGCACTGGCCATGTTGCGACTGATTTCAAGCCGCGGAAGTATTCGCTTTCTAGGCAATGAGATTCAGGGTCGAACGACAAAAGAACTGCGTAATTTGAGAAAAAGCATGCAGATCGTTTTCCAGGATCCATATAGCAGTTTGAGTCCCAGAATGACTGTCGCCGATATCATCGCAGAGGGACTAAAAGTGCATCATCGGGAGATGTCAAAATCCGACCGCGACGATCGCGTTGTTGAAGTTCTAAGAGAAGTTGAACTGGATGTGAACACGCGGCATCGATATCCCCATGAGTTTTCAGGTGGCCAGCGACAACGGATCGCAATTGCTCGGGCGATGATTCTAAAGCCTAGGTTTGTTGTTTTGGACGAACCGACATCTGCACTTGACCGATCTGTTCAGTCACAAATCATTGAATTATTGAGAAATCTTCAGGAAGCACACGCACTGGCATATATTTTCATCAGTCACGATCTTTCGGTAGTGCGCGCAATGTCGAGTTCTGTGGTGGTCATGCAATTCGGACGTGTTGTTGAACAGGGAGCAACAGAACAAATTTACAACAACCCGCGAGAACCCTATACAAAAGCACTGATTAGTGCTGCGATGGACCTTGAAACGAGCGATGTAGAATACGAGCATATCGACTGATTTCCTGCTCAACCGGGTATCAGGGTATCGAAATAATTTGGTGTACAATTGAACCTGATGAGTTAAATCGGGGTGGATTCCCTGACGCCTCCGAGATAATTAATAAATGAAGCAGGGAAGTTCAGGTCGAACACTTGAGGAGGTAGTAGACTATGGATGACCAATTAGGAGCTCTGATAGTAATATTCACTGAGTTTTACTATTGGCTTACAGTTGTCATCATGTTCTTGATTCACATTGGCTTCTGTATGTATGAAGTCGGCGCTTCTCGCCGAAAAAACCATATACATACATTGATGAAGAACACAATGCTGATTCCGCTGGTGACAATTACATTTTTCTTTTTCGGCTGGTGGATTTATTTTGCCTTTCCCAACGGTCCTTGGATTACCGGCGGAATCGTAGAGTCTCCGCATGCGGAACCCTGGAGTCAGCTGATGGGAGCCCATATGGGTGCTGGTGCTGATGGCTGGGAGCGCATCAATGGTGTGTTCTGGGCAGCATTTTTGCTGTTTTCCTGGACAGCGGCTTCGATTGTTTCCGGTTCTGTAATTGAACGAATTCAATCGGGTGGCTTCTGGATTTTGGCGGTGGCTATCGGATCTGTTTTCTGGATCATTGATGCTGCTTGGGGATGGCACTCTGGTGGCTGGATGGTTCAGTTGCTGGGCTATCACGATGCCTATGCATCTGGAGTGATTCACGCAATAGCAGGTGGTTTCGCCTTGGGTGTGCTTTTTGTACTCGGTCCACGAATCGGCAAGTTTGCTGCAGATGGTACGCCTCGCAACATTAACCCAAGAAATCCGTGGTTGGTTGCAATTGGACTGTTTCTCATCTATACCGGATTCTGGGGCTTTTACGTTGCTTGTAATGTTCCGATCTGGGATGTTCAAGCAGGTGATGGCGAATTCTTCTCAGCGACTAACATTTATCTTGGCCCAACAACGCTAAGTGCGATTACGGTTAATTTCCTGATGTCTCTGTCAGGCGGACTGTTGGCTGGTTATTGGATTTCAAAAGGCGATGCCTTTTGGACTTATTCATCAGGTCTCGCAGGTATTATCGCGGCATCTGCCGGGAACGACTTGTATCACCCAATCCAAGCCATGTTCATCGCAATCGTGGGCGTGATCTTCATGTACAAAATGCATTACTATGTCGAGCGTAGGTTCAAGGTTGATGATGCAGTCGGCGCGGTTGCCGTTCACGGCTATGCTGGATTCTTCGGTGTGGTGGTTTGCGGTTTCATTCTCTGGGGTTATCCATCATCTCCCGATCCGAGCTTTGCGACGATCAATCCGCTGGGACAGATTATTGGTGCAATCATCATGTTTGGAGTGTTAGGATTCTTGCCGGGTTGGATTCTCGCCAAGATTTTGAATGGTCTGGACATACTGCGAATTCCACCATCTGTTGAAATAGCTGGATTGGATACTGCAACGCAGGAAATGTTCAATGCCGAAGAAGCGGCGATCGTCGAAGCAGAAAACGCTGCCAAGAGCGGCTAACCTTATCATTGGAGGTACACTGATATGACCACGGGTGATTTTACGGACTGGGCAGGCACTATTGCTGAAATCGGTCCGGTTTATCCCTTTGTAGGGACTGAGTTCCTGTTAGTGATCGCTGGCCTTGTTTTCTGGGTTGCCTGGCACATAGCCCAGCTGCGTGGCGAGGCAAAACGTCTTAGAGACGAAGACGACAAGTACAGCTAAACTGACTGACAGGAATCGTCAGCTTTAATGAACTGACGATTTAACACAAGTTAGGGAATCCCCTGTTGAGAATGGCTCGGCAGGGGATTCCTTTTTCAAAAGCGATTGCTCTATACGCTTTAGATAATTTCTTCACAATGGGTTATTGGTAAGGAACTGAATCACCCAGCGGGGGTCGGTGTCACTTGGAAAGATGGGATAGTGAACCGCTTCAATTAATCCATCGTTGGCGATTAATGTAACTCGCTTCATCAGCGTATTCCCCTCCACTGAGAATGTTGGGATACTCAACGCCGAAGCAAATTCAAGCTGATGATCACTCAAAACCTGATAGGGTAAGCCTAGTCTTCTCACCATGTCATTTTGGTAATCCGTCGATTGGGTGCTGATACCAAATACCTCTGCTCCAAGTGCTTCAATTTCATCATGATGCTCCCGGTACGCCAGGCTTTGAGGGGTACACCCCCTGGCTCCTGGAATGTCATCCCAGCCATCAGGAAGTGCAATGCCGGGTACTCCAGTCATTGGATAACAGTAGAGCACCACTCTACTGCCTTTTGATGCGAGGTTTACCTTTTCTCCAGATGTAGACTTGAGCAGCAAGTCTGGAAGTTTCAAATTGAGTAGATGATCACAACCGCCATCATCGACCGGAACGGGCAGATCATCTGGCAAAGATTCGTAACTGTCTGGCAACTCAATCACCTAAATTTGAAAATTTGTCTGGAAGGTCTTAAATCTGCCGGCTAATTGTCAATATGTTGACGACCCAATATGCGTTTTGCGATAGAGCACCTAATTCGAACTGTTGTGCGATCTCTGATTGTGAAATTTTTTTCCTATCTATCTTCAGTGATCACACACTACGCAGAACTCCAGTTCTAAACTGCCCGCATCGCTCACAACAGGATTGTAATTGACAATTTGCGCGAATTCAGTGTTGAAGGTTCGGATGGTTTTACGTTCAGTTCGGGACGGTAAAAAAATACTGCAGCCCCATCCGCATTTGCTACTACTGGCTGAACTGGCCAAGAAAAGTCTAATAGCGCGTCGCAAAAATCAAATAGACCGATTTCCGCATTCCCCTATTTTGAGGTTTGCTTAGCATTCACTCGCAATCCAGCTAACACTCTCGCTCAGTCATGCTAGGTGACTCGTTTATCTCGAGTGTTTCGAAGCATTCATTCACCTGCATAATTCACCCCGGGCAGCTACCAACCGGAGTAGAAGTTGTAGGACTGGATTTACACCTGCCAGATACAAGCACACGGGCGATGTAGGCCAGCATTGCTCTGTAAATTTACGAAATTGGGAGTGTATACTAAATTAGTATCAATACTATATCAAAAATGCAAACCATAGACTTTCGCGAATCCAGAAGCGCAGTGAACCCGATGGTAAAGTGCTGGTGAATGGCCAATTCTTGATTGCCTCCACCTTTGATTCCACAGTGGGTGAACCATTTTGAGTAACGCTGCAATCCCACAACTTCGACCCAATCCCTCGCCAGATCCGCTAGGCGCCACCACATCGAGATCTACATTCCTTAATCGGTTCCACACACTCATCTGCGGTTTCTGCCAACTGAAGTATCTCTCGATCGCATCAGGTATTCTGCTTGCACTGGCGCTGTCGTTGACGCCGGATGTCGTCAATGCGCAATCTCTTGAGAGTCTGGTTGAAGACTCGACAAACTAGAAGAAGAAAATCGCCAGCTTCGCAAAGAGATCGAAGCTCTGAAGTCGAAACTATCCACTGAACAAACTGCTGAAAGCACGGAAAAGGCGCCTACTGCCGCAACAACTCCTAAGTCAGAGCCTTCTCAATTCCTTCGTGTCGACCCCGACTTCGGTTTCACCATCCTTGATCCAACCACTGCCATCAATCGTAAACAGCGCCTCATACTTGACCGCAAAAAGGACGGAACTCTGGAGCGCAACAGCATTTACGTGCACGGTGCGATAACCGCGGTCGCCAACTACCAGACGAGCAACCGTGCCGACAAGTTCGGTTACCTGATGCGTCATCCAACTGCCAATAACCAAGTCGGGAAAGTGGTTTCAGAAGCGACAATCCATTCAGCACAATTGGGATTCACCGCTACGCTCGGAGACTGGGTTACAGGTCACGCGGTAATGCTGTTCGACCCAGAACAGAGCTTCGGCGAGGGTACCAATACCGATATTAAACGAAACCAAGTCCAAGTGCGTCAGGCCTACGTTCTGTTTGGCGATACCGACCGAAGCCCCTTGTTTACCAGCATCGGTAAGATGGAAGTTCCGTTCGGCCTTACAGACACCGTCAATCCTTTCACCGCATCAACCGTCTGGCACGCCTTCGGCGGTTTGGCTAATGGCTTTACAATCGGTTACGCGAGCGACGAATTCAACCTATCCGCGATGGGTATCCAAGGCGGTAGCCAGTTCCGTGCTGCCAACACCCCGGTTGAAGGTACCAACGTCCCGAGCCGGGTGAACAATTTCGCGCTAGACGTCAATCGTACCTTCCGGCTGGACCGTGACAAGACGCTTCTCCTCGGTGGGTCGTACCTGCGAGGCTCCGCCTATTGCCAAGACTTCCCCGTGAAGCATTTCTTGCCGTGCAGGGACAACAACCCAGCTTTTGATGTTTATGGTAAGCTCACGATTGGAGATTTCACATTAAAGAGTGAATTTGCGCGGACCATTGACGAGTGGCCCGGAACCTTCAATCCGGATATACCGGAATTCCTGGCCAGCGATGTGACTGCATTCGACATCGGTATGAAGTATCGGCTCGATCGCGGCCCGATTGATCTCTCGGCAGAGTTCAGCCGCTTCAAAGCCGGTCCCGACGGGGCACCATGGGAACGTCAGGACCAAATCGTACTGGGTGCTGCCTGGTTCAAGCAGCCTAACGTGAAGGTTTTCGCTGAAATCATCCGCGTAAACGGATTCGCGCCACTCAACTTCATCAGTGGCGGCAGCATAAAGGACCAAGATGGCAATGTAATCCCGGATCGCACCATCAGCGACTCTACCACCCAATCGAACGTATTTTTACTAGGCGTCAACGCGGCGTTTTGAAGGTGTTACTAGCGCCCAGTTCGAAGGCATGCAAATATCGAAAAATATCCAATAGTCTCGGATTTTGCTGGTGTCTGAAAAATAAGAGTAGGAAATGATAACTTTGAGGGATATTTTCATGTTTCAGAGCCTTGAGGCACAGGGTCTGATCATCAGCTAGATCACTCAATAGTCGGGCTACGCCCCAAACAGATTCGATGGTTGGTTTGGCAGCAGGTGTACAGGAGCTACGGGAAATTCGATGCAGATTGCAATGATTATCACGCTTTGTGGTGTCGAATTCCGTCGGTGGAAGATCAAATGCGATCTATGGATTCCCTACCGATTGAATTAAAGAACTGAGATGCTACCGTATGGTAAGACAATAAAAGGCACGCCAGTGTCACTCTACGGTAACAGATTTGGCTAAATTTCTGGGATTGTCGACGTCAGTTCCCTTGATGATTGCAACGTGATAAGCGAGAAGTTGCAATGCGATGGCGTGAATGATTGGTGAAGTATAAGGACCCGCTCGAACGACCTCAAACACCTCAATTAGCTCATCACTTTTCATTTCAGTGCCAGAATCGGTAAATACATAGAGTTTACCGCCACGGGCTTTAACCTCCTGAATATTGGATTTGAGCTTGCTCAGCAGATGATTATTGGGCGCCACCGCAATGGTAGGCATCTTTTCATCAATTAATGCCAGTGGCCCATGTTTTAACTCACCCGCAGGATAGGCATCCGCATGAATATACGATAACTCCTTCAGCTTCAATGCACCTTCCAGAGCAATTGGAAAATGGGTTCCGCGTCCTAGCAGTAATACGTGATCTTTATTCGCAAAATTTTCTGCAAGCCTGGCAATCTGACTGTCCATTTGTAGCACTGCCTCAATTCGAGCAGGTAACGCGCGAAGCTCATGAACAATTTCTGCCTCCTGTTCATCAGTGAATCCTCTGCGTCTGGCTAGGGCGATCGTCAGCAGCATCAATGAAACCAGCTGAGCTGTAAATGCTTTAGTTGATGCAACAGAAATTTCAGGTCCGGCTTTCGTATGCAATACAAGGTCAGTCACCCGGGTGAGTGAACTCGCAGGTGAGTTGCAGATTGACAGGGAATACTTGTAACCCAAATTTTCCGCGTGTTCCTGAGCAGCGAGAGTATCGGCAGTTTCACCGGATTGAGAGAGGAGTACTACCAGGCATTCATCCGGAACGAAAGGCTTCCGATATCGAAACTCGCTGGCAATTTCAGCTTCACAAGGAATATCTAATGCTTCCAGCCAAATTTTACCGATCATTCCTGCATAGTAACTGGTGCCGCAGGCGAGGATGCGAACGGCTCTAACTTTCTCAAATATTGCAGGTGCTATATCACCAAACGTAGCAATTTCATTAATCTGGTCATCGGTGATTCGTTCAGAAAGGGTGTTTGCCACCACCGAACCCTGTTCGAATATCTCCTTATGCATGTAATGAGAGTGATGAGCTAAATCAATCAATTCCGCTCGTATTGGAATCAATTGATCTAAACGGTGGACTTCTTTTCCATCCTTGTCAAAAATAACGGGCCCGGAGTCCCTCGAAACAACTGCTGTTTCACCATTTTCCAGCACAATGATCGTCTTTGCAATTTTTGCCAGTGCAATAGCATCAGATGCAATGAAGACTTCATCGTTACCTAGTCCGATCAGAAGCGGACTGCCGCGCTTGGCAACCACAATTTTTTCGGGGTCTGCAACTGACAGTGCAGCGAAAGCAAATGAGCCCTCCAGTTTCGCTACTGTACCAGAGACTGCGGCATGAAGATCTAATCCGCTGTTAATGCCGCCTAAGATTTCGTGGACGATCACCTCGGTATCAGTTTCGGAGTCGTAAATGATTCCATCTACGAGGTGCTGATCCTTCAATTCTTCGTAGTTTTCAATAATGCCATTGCAGACGACGGCAATTTCATCTCTACAAGCGATAGGATGAGCATTCCGCTCTTCAGCTGCACCATGTGTTGCCCAGCGTGTGTGTCCAATTCCAATTGATCCACTTAGTTGACTGCCGTTGCTTAGCGACTCGGCGAGTTTCTCAACCTTACCCACACATCGACGCCGGTCCAGATCACCTTCTGGGTTGATGACTGCAATGCCCGAAGAATCGTATCCTCGGTACTCCATTAACCGCATGCTGTTGACCAGGGTCGGTACAACATTGGAATTAGATATTGCTCCAATAATTCCGCACATTTGCTGATTATTCTCCTCAGTTAGCCTGCTGATTTTCCAGATAAACGGGATTTTTGCCCATTTCTTGGTCCATGTCTGTTCTTGATTCTTCGAACTTCACCGCGCTCAACGACCAGTTCACCCGAGTCGACATTCGTTGAAATGGTCGAACCGGCCCCGATAAATGCATATTCCTGTACTTCAAGTGGCGCAACCAGTGCGGAATTCGATCCGATAAACGCATGATCGCCAATATATGTTTGATGCTTCCTTTTTCCATCGAAATTGCAGGTTATTACACCAGCGCCAACATTTACATGATTTCCGATTTGTGCATCTCCAATGTAGGCGAGGTGACTAATTTTGGTATCTTCACCAATGATCGATGACTTAATTTCGACATAATTTCCGATTCTGGAGTTCTTGCCAATCACTGTACCCGGACGAATTCGGGCAAATGGACCCACAGTACAACCTTCACCAATCTCAGCTCCTTCAACTGAGGAAAACGGTTTTATTTCCACCCCAGTCCCTAACTTGCTGTCTCGGACAACACAGTTTGACGCAATGCTAACGCCGTCATCCAGAGTCACATCACCTTCCAGTAAGACATTTGCATCAATACGACAGTCTTTCCCGGCAGTGCACTTGCCGCGCAGGTCGAATCTGGCGGGATCGACAATATGCACGCCTTGTTTCATGAGTTGTTCGGCTTTTCTCATTTGAAATGCTCTTTCGAGACGGGCCTGGTCCATTCTGCTATTGACACCCACCGTTTCAATCAAGTCATTAGTCTGAAACGATGCTACAACGACACCTTCGGAAACCGCATGTTTGATAATGTCAGTCAAATAATACTCGCTTTGAACGTTGTTGTTATCCAGCAATTTTAGCCAGCGCGCTAGTGACTTCGCTTTAACAGCTAGAGGTCCAGCATTGACTTCCCTAATTTGTCGTTCCTCTGGTGCTGTATCTTTCTCTTCAACAATTTGCTGCAGCACACCCTCATCATCGCGCTTGATGCGCCCATAGCCTGTCGGATTGTCGAGTTCTACTGTTAGTACGGATAGCGAATGTGAGTTTGCTAGTTCAATGAGCCGGTTTACGGTATCCGCCTGAATAAGAGGGATGTCTCCGTAGAGAACGCAGACTGTAGAATTAACGTCGATATGAGGGATGGCCTGTTGAACGGCGTGTCCGGTACCAAGAGGCGCTGACTGCAGTACCCAATTTATGTGGTTATCAGGAATACTCTCTTGAATTTGGTGGCCATTTTCCCCATACACGATATGGATTTTGTCGACACCTGCGTCTTTCACGCAGTTGACGATATAACGAATCATGGGCTGTCCACCCAGTTCTTGAAGAGATTTTGGTCGATTAGAGTGCATCCGCACTCCCTGACCGCCTGCAAGAATGATGACTTCAGTCGATGTCAATCAGTACTCCAAGTCGCCAAAGGTTTGAACAATGACAAACACTCTGACCCGAGGTGATTTTCAGCCGCTATCGAGCGGTTTTTCGAAGCTTCTCTACAGCCCGCAATTGCGCAACTGCTTGGACCAGTTCTGCTTTAGCTTTTGCCAATTCCATTTCAGAAGTTTTTTCCTGCAGGTCTCGTTCTGCCTGCTTAATGGCCTCCTGCGCTTTTGCTTCGTCAAGGTCAGCTGCGCGAAGAGCGGTATCGGAAAGAACTGTCACGACATGTGGCTGAACTTCGAGTAAGCCGCCGGAAACGTAGAAAAACTGTTCTTCTCCATTTTCCTGCTGTACACGGACTTCTCCTGGCTTTAGTCGTGTCAGAAGTGGTGCATGCTGGGGTGCGATTCCGACTTCACCCATTTCGGCAGGTGCATAGACCATGGTGCCACTTCCGGACCAGATGGCTTCTTCTGCGCTGACTATTTCTACTGCGATTGTTGACATTTCTCTATCCAATCAATTTGTACTGACTGGCTATGCAGCCTTCTGATGCGCTTCAACAACTTCTTCAATTGGGCCGACCATGTAAAACGCCTGCTCAGGAATATGATCGTACTCGCCTTCGACAATGCCTTGGAAACCTTTGATGGTGTCTGCCAATGAAACGTACTTTCCAGCACTGCCAGTGAATGTTTCTGCAACAAAGAATGGTTGAGACAGGAAACGCTGAATTTTACGTGCTCGCGAGACAATCTGTTTATCCTCTTCGGACAACTCATCCATTCCCAAAATTGCGATGATGTCGCGAAGTTCCTTATACCGCTGCAAGGTTCCCTGTACTGCACGTGCTGTTTCATAGTGCTCATGTCCGACAACCAAAGGGTCCAACTGTCTGCTGGTTGAGTCTAACGGATCAACCGCCGGGTAAATTCCAAGTTCAGCAATTTGTCGAGACAGCACCAGCGTTGCATCAAGGTGAGCAAATGTGGTAGCTGGTGAAGGGTCGGTCAGGTCGTCTGCCGGGACATAGATAGCCTGGAACGAAGTAATCGACCCGGTTCGAGTAGATGTAATGCGTTCCTGCAAGATACCCATTTCCGCTGCAAGAGTGGGCTGATAACCTACTGCAGATGGCATACGCCCGAGTAGTGCTGACACTTCCACACCTGCTAATGTATAGCGATAGATGTTGTCGATAAAGAGCAGTACGTCGCGACCTTCATCTCGAAAATATTCAGAGATGGTTAATCCTGCGAGTGCTACCCGCAAGCGGTTTCCAGGTGGTTCATTCATCTGACCATAGACGAGAGCCACTTTATTGAGAACATCGGCTTCTCGCATTTCATGGTAGAAGTCATTACCTTCACGGGTGCGCTCACCTACACCTGCGAACACGGAATATCCGGCGTGTTCGATCGCAATGTTACGAATCAGTTCCATTAGTGTCACGGTCTTACCAACGCCGGCACCGCCGAACAGTCCAATCTTACCACCCTTGGCAATCGGCATGATCAGGTCGATCACTTTAATTCCAGTTTCGAGAATTTCAACGGCGCTTGCCTGATCAGTGAATCCAGGTGCCTTACGGTGAATTGGCCAATGGTTTTCAGATTCGACGGGTCCTGCCTCATCAACCGGTTCGCCGAGTACATTCATAATTCTGCCGAGAGTCGGCTCGCCAACCGGCACCAAAATAGGTTGACCCGTATTGGTTACCGACAGTCCACGCTGTAAACCGTCGCTGGATCCCATGGCAATCGTACGCACAATGCCGTCGCCCATCTGCTGCTGAACTTCCAGCGTCAGGTCTGTCTCATCAACTTTTAGTGCATCGTATACTTTTGGAACTTCCGCGCGTGGAAATTCCACGTCAACGACGGCTCCAATAATTTCGACAATTTTCCCCTGTGTCATGATGTCCTCTTATTTACTGGGAATGAATCGTAATTTTTCCGTAAAAATTCTAATGCGTGTGTAACTAACTACACTGCAGCAGCACCGCCAACAATTTCAGAGATTTCCTGTGTGATGGCGGCTTGGCGCGCCTTGTTGTAAATCAGTTGCAATTCGTCAATCAGGTTGCCGGCATTATCCGTCGCAGCCTTCATGGCGACCATTCTTGCAGACTGTTCGCACGCAATGTTTTCAACGACAGCCTGGTAAATGATTGACTCGATGTAGCGGAGCATCAATGCATCAACAACTACACGGGATTCAGGTTCATACAGATAATCCCAATATTCCGGTAGTTTTTCTTCCAACTCTACACCTTTGATCGGTAGGATCTGCTCAATTTGCGGGCTTTGAGTCATCGTGTTGACAAAACTGTTGCTAACCAGATAAAGCCGATCGATTTTTTCTTCTTCAAAAGCATCAAGCATGACCTTGATTGCTCCGATCAGTTCGGAAATTTGCGGTGCATCTCCCAGGTGAGTTGCCTGGCACAAGATATCGCCTCCAAAACGTCGAAAAAAACCAAGTCCCTTGTTTCCAATGATGCCAAATTTAGTGGATGCTCCCTTTTCGTCCCACTCTGATATTGATTCTAATGCTGATCGAAACAGATTGATGTTCAAACCACCGCACAGGCCACGGTCAGAACTAATGATGATGTATCCAACTGAGGATACCTCTCTTTCGATTGAGTAGACGTGCCTGTATTCCAGCCTGGCGAGTCTGACGTGAGCCATCACTCGTCTGACTGATTCAGCATAAGGTCGAGCGGCTCGCATTCGCTCCTGAGCGCGCCGCATTTTACTGGCAGCAACCATTTCCATAGCCGAAGTAATCTTTTGAGTATTTTGAATACTTCGAATTTTTGTTCGAATTTCTTTAGCGGCAGCCATTTATCAAATTCGCCTGATCAGTTTTAGAATATCAGTCTTACCAGGAACCGTTTTTTACAAAGTCGTCAAGTGCATCTTTCATTAATGCCGCGACCTCGTCGTTAAATTCGGGGTTATCGTTAATGCTGGCAAGCAGATCTGCGTAATTGGATCGCATATACGCCTGCATTGCCTGTTCAAATGGCACGACCTGTGGAACATCCATGTTGTCCAGATACCCTTCGTTAGCGGCAAAGAGAGAAAATGACATCTCAGCGACCGATAGTGGTTCGTACTGTGGCTGCTTCATCATTTCGGTCACTCGCTGTCCCCGTTCGAGCTGTTTACGGGTTGCTTCATCAAGGTCTGATGCAAACTGAGAGAATGCCGCCAACTCGCGATATTGAGCGAGTGCCAATCTGATTCCGCCACCGAGTTTCTTAACGATTGGTGTTTGAGCAGCACCGCCAACCCGGGACACCGAAAGACCCGCATTGATTGCCGGTCGGATATTGGCATTGAACAAATCACTTTCAAGGTAAATCTGACCGTCAGTAATTGAAATCACATTGGTTGGAACAAATGCAGACACGTCTCCCGCCTGCGTCTCAATAATCGGCAAAGCTGTGAGCGAACCGGTTCTGCCCTTGACTTCGCCATCCGTGATACTTTCTACGTATTCAGGATTAATTCTTGAGGCGCGCTCCAATAATCGTGAATGCAGATAAAACACATCCCCCGGATAAGCTTCACGACCCGGTGGTCGTCTAAGCAGCAGAGAAACCTGTCGATACGCCCATGCCTGCTTGGTAAGATCATCGTAGATAATCAGTGCGTCTTCGCCCCGATCTCGAAAATACTCACCCATGGTGCAGCCGGAGTAAGGAGCGATGTACTGCATGGCAGCGCTCTCTGCTGCAGATGCCGACACCACAACGGTGTGTTCCATGGCGTCGTGCTCTTCAAGCTTTCGTACCACGTTCGCGATACTCGATACTTTTTGACCGATTGCCACATAAATGCACTTAATGCCGGTGCCTTTCTGATTGATGATCGTATCCAAAGCCACTGCGGTTTTACCGGTCTGCCGATCGCCGATGATCAATTCGCGCTGTCCACGGCCGATTGGTACCATTGAATCGATTGCTTTGAGACCGGTCTGAACGGGCTCTGACACTGACTGCCGAGTGATTACGCCAGGTGCAACTTTTTCGATCGGTGCTGAACCCTTTGATTCAATCGGGCCCTTGCCATCCAGCGGTCGACCCAGTGAGTCAACTACGCGTCCAAGCAGTCCTTCACCAATCGGTACTTCTAAAATTCGTCCGGTACAGCGAACGGTATCGCCTTCAGTGATATGCTCATAGTCGCCAAGAATCACCGCACCGACGGAATCGTGTTCGAGGTTCAGTGCGAGACCGTATGTATCGCCTGGAAATTCCAACATCTCACCTTGTAGTGCATCGGCCAGTCCGTGAATACGGACGATGCCGTCCGTCAGCAATACGACAGTACCTTCGCTTCTCGCTTGCGCGGTTGCATCAAAGTCCGTGATCCGAGCCTTGATCAGCTCGCTGATTTCGGACGGGTTTAATTGCATCGCCATTTGGTTCGTTCCTCTTTGTTCAATAATGGCAGTTCGCTTGATTCATTGATTTACACGCCAAGTGAACTGGCGAGTTTATCCAGTCGGGCTCGAATGGAGCCATCAATAACCCAGTCACCGGCACGTACCACAACGCCACCGATCAAATCCTTGTTGATCTGACTTGTCAGTCGAACCTTTCGACCCATTCGCTGTTGCAGTGCTTCGATCAATTGTGCCTGCTGCTCGCTATCCAATTCATAAGCAGCTTCAAGTTCCGCTTCGATTACGCCTTCATCCTCGGCTCTCAGCGACTCGAACTGTCTGGCGATCAAAGGTAGTGCAGACAGCCGGCGGTAATGACTCAGGATTCTTATAAAGTTTTGGGCCTGCTCGTCCAAATGCTCACCGGTGATTTCAAGTACCACACTCAATGCCTGCTCGCGCGTGATTCGCGGATCACTGACCAGTGCGTTGAAGTCTGGATGTTCGGCTATCTCCGACAGCATTTCTAACTGATTGCTCCAGTCTTCAAATCGTCCGGTCTCTTTGGCCAGTTCGAAAACGGCCTGCGCATAGGGTCGTGCGATGCTGGAAGATTCACTCATTTCGAATCAGGTTCCTTACTTAAAGATTACCCGCAAGGTCAGAGAGCATTTGTTCATGCGCTTTGGCGTCTACTTCTTTGGACAGGATCTGTTCCGCCCCGGTGATCGCGAGTGTAGCGACCTGGACCCGCAACTGCTCTCTGGCCCGATTGGTTTCCATTTCGATTTCACCGCGTGCAGCTGTAATGATGCGCTCACCTTCGGTGCGCGCTTCGTGCTTGGCTTCGGCTACAACTTCAGCCCCGCGTTTTTCAGCCTTGGCGATAATTTCCTGGGCTTGTGATTTCGCTTGCTCGATCAGCTGATCCGCATCCTGATGACCGCGCTCGCGTTCACGCTGTCCTTCTGCTGCTGCGGCCAATCCATCCGCGATGGTTTTACGTCGCTCATTCAGCGCATTCATAATCGGCGGCCAAATGAACTTCATGCAAAACCAGACGAAAATGATGAACGTGATCGTCTGTCCTATTAGCGTCAGATTAATATTCATTGCTATGCTCTAAAACAGTTGATTTGAACCGGTCATATTATTGACCGGTACTCGTCAGGCAACCGCGAACAGAATATAGAATGCGATACCGACACCAATCATCGGAACCGCGTCCACGAGTCCCATCATAATGAAAAATTGAACTCGCAGCATTGGCAGCAGTTCAGGTTGTCGCGCGATGGCCTCAATGAATCTCGCGGCGAGAATTCCAATGCCAACCGCGGCGCCGACTGCGCCCATGCCGAGCAGTACGGCACCCGCGATAAAATACAATGCTGCTTCCATAATGTAATCTCCGTTTTGACAGCCTTATATAGTTGAAATCATAGATTAATGTTTGTGGTGAGCCATGTCGAGGTAGACGATGGTCAGCACCATGAAAATAAATGCTTGCAGCAGTACGATCAGTACGTGAAAAACCGCCCAGGCCCACTGCAATACGCCGCCCAACGCTGATAGCGCAATATTTGTGCTATACAAAAGAGCGATCAGGATAAAAATCATCTCACCAGCATACAGATTGCCAAACAGCCGAAGCGAATGCGATAACGGTTTAGCAATCAGGCTGATGCCTTCAAGAAAGAGGTTGACTGGCATCATGTACTTGCCAAATGGCTGCAGGGTTAGTTCACCGAGAAAGCCGCCGAGCCCCTTCATCTTGATACTGTAATAGATCATTAAGGCGAAAACCGAAAGTGACAGTCCGAATGTGATATTGGGGTCAGTCGTTGGCACGACCTTCATGTATTCGATACCAATCAGCTTGGCAAACTCGGGAATCCAGTCGACCGGTACCAGGTCCATCAGATTCATCAGCAGGACCCACACAAACAATGTCAGAGCGAGAGGTGCGATTAGATCGTTTTTTGCGGAAAATGAGCCTCTGACGTTGTCTTCGATAAAGTCAACGATCCATTCAATGAAATTCTGAAATGAGCCGGGTGTGTCACTGGTTGCACGCACTGCGGCTATGCGAAAAACGAGCAGAAACAGTGCACCAAGTACGATGGACCAAAACAGGCTGTCGAGGTGAAAAGCCATAAATCCCATATCGCTGGCTTCTTGCGCACTGTGAGCGATCGACCAGCCGTTTTCCGGATGATTTCCGAAAGTCAGGTTCTGCAAGTGATGCTTAATGTAGCCTGAAGCTGTTAAGGGTTCGCCGCTAGCCATTGACTTCGAATGTTCCGGTGAAAGTTAACAGAGGATGTCAGCGAATACGAAGGCCTGCTTCAATCCAGCCAGCAAAGGTTACCACGGTAAATACGGAAAACATGGCGATTGGATTGATAGAGCTGACTAACCAGAAGATTGCTGCAAATACGCAGGCAGTGGTAGCAAATTTGATCATTTCGGCTCGAAGCATGATGCCGAATATACGCGGGTCATTGGGGTGAACCGCGCGATTCTTTCCAAAGACTCGCCAGATTGCGTAGGAATTTGGAATGATACAGGCGAGCCCACCCAGTAAAGCTGAATAAAACGCAACAAGTCCAAAGACTGTACAAACGATGGCGCCTACAGCAGTTACAACTGTTTGGGTAACCAGGATGCGTCCGGTGTTTGCTTCAAACGGAAGATTCAGACGTGCCAAACCCAAATTATGAATAAATTCAGCCAACTTCGGAGTAATTTGCCGAGCAAAAGCAATAGGAATTTGATGAGAGTATTAATTTGAAGCCGGTACAAGATACCGGCTTCTTTGTACGCGGATAATATAGCAATTTATTCTTGAACTTTGTGCCAAAAATTCCGAAAAACATGCGATTTGGGAGATGATATCGTTCAGAAGTGCTGATACAACCAGGTTCGGAGTGTCTACTGACAAAAAGACCCTGAACGGGTTAGAGTTGTCGGGAAATTGTTGTGGATGATTCTGAATTCTGCGACAACGGGCATTGCGTGATCAGCCACAGAAAAATTTCAATTTGAAATTACGACGATTCGGTCAAGGCTGATTTCGTGACTGGCTAATCTGAGGTGAGTTTCTGCTGCCTCCATTTTTGGGTGTGTTTTTCAATGAAGTGTGTCAGCAGCCAGTGAACAATTCGTACACCCATTGCTGTATACACAATCATCATGGCCATCGCGGCAGCTGGTGCAACGTCACCAGCATCATCCATATTGACTACAGCCACCGCTGCGATATTGGTGTCGTGTCCGTAAAGAAATACAACGGCAGAAACTGTTGTTATTGCCGTTACGAACAGATAAATCCAGATGTTTGATAGCGCCGGAATACATATCGGTAAGGTCACATGCCAAAAAGTCTTGTAGAACGGAACCTTAAGTGAAGCAGATACCGATTCAAATTCAACGTCTAGCTGCTTTAGGGCAGTTGTCGCAGTTAAATGGGGTACCGTGTAGTAATGCACAATGTTAGCCAGAACCAGAATTATCATGGTTTTGTAAATGAAGTTGAGTGGATTCAAAGGATCATTGAAAAAGAAAAGATAAGCCAATCCCAAAACCATCCCCGGTGTAGCCAGTGGGACAATGGAAAGAAAGTTCAAGGATGAACGCAGTCCTCTGTACCTTCTTGTTTTTTCGATGAAATAAGCGCTGCAGAATATGACTGCTGTGCCAATGAATGCGGTATACAGCGACATGACCACACTGTTGCGATATGCCTGCCAGCTGCCACCGTCCATCAGGTTGAACTGATAGTTGGTGAGGGATAGACTCAGGTTATAGGGCCAGAACTTGACGAAGGATGCAAAAGCAGCTGTTCCCAGAATAGCAAGCAAAATGATGCTCACTACAATGCAGTAGAGCAACATCAATAAATCGAACCGTCTATTTGGTTTTGGCTGGTAGGGTACAGAACCTGGAGTGATTTGAGCGGTTTGCTTGCGCTGTACTTGCCGCTGCGCAATGAATGTCACGACAACTGGAAGAAGCAGAATGACACTGACGACGGAACCGAGTTGAAAGTTTTGCTGGCCAACCACCTGCTTGTAAATGTCAAGCGACAGGACGGTGTACCATCCACCAATTACCTTACAGGCTCCAAAATCCGTAATTGCATACAGAAATGCGACAAAACAAGCACTCATCACCCCGTATTTTGCGGCTGGTAGTGTGATCTTAAAAAAGGTTCGAATACTCTTCGTACGAAGAACTTTTGCAGCCTCGTAAAGCCGCCCATCCGCAGTCGATAGTGCTGTTGACAAAAGAATGACGACATGCGGAAATATCCAAAACACCAGAGAAATGACAATTCCAATCGGCCCCCTGATTTCATAGCCAAACATCAACTCTTTCATATAGCCCTGATTGCCAAACATGTAGATAAGTGCAATCGCTGGCAGCAGTGACGGCGCCAATAAAGGAATGAGCGAAATCGACCGAAACAGGTTCTTATAGGGCATGCAGCTTCTTGTCAAAGCATAGGCATAGATGAATGCCAGAGTAATGACGATGACCGTTGTGACGACCCCGATTATGATCGTGTTGTAGATAGAAGCGACGAGTGCTGGAGTTTGGAAATATTCAACATAGTTCAATATTCCGACAAAATTTCCATCTCTATTTTCGACACTCTTTAGAAAGATCGTACAAAGTGGCAGAAGCACCGCAATTGCAACCACCAGAGCAATCAATACCAGAATTCCACCCTGAAACTTGTCGTCACGGCTGTACTTGGTGACGATTGCCGATGCAGTAGCCATGTCAGGTACTAGGCTGGATAGATGTGCAGCCGCTTGGGTGGAAACTGGATAGTTACATTTGCACCACTCTTAATTTCCAGTGAACGCATATTGAAAGGTGGCACTTCAGCAATGAATTCCGTCGAGCTGCTCTCTTCAAAAGCGAGGCGAATACGAAAAACAGATCCTAGAAATTCAGAATCGATAACAATCGCATTATTGCAGTTGATTTCATTGTTATCGAAATCCGAGTCATAAATAACGATGTCTTCAGGGCGGATGCACAACAGTACACGGTCGCCTGAAGAGAATGTTTCAGTGGCTTGGGCACAGTCAAAACTGAACTGATTGACTGCGACTTCACCGGCTCCCGAAGCGACACCATCAAGAAAATTCATTTTTCCAATGAAGTTCGCTACAAAAGGAGTTGTTGGGTTGCTATATATCTCCTGTGGGGTGCCAGTCTGTGCGATCACTCCGTGGTCCATCACAACGATTCGGTCGCCCATCGTCAGTGCTTCTTCCTGGTCATGGGTAACCAGTACAGTGGTAATCCCAATTTTTCGCTGCAGATCAAGAATCTCTCGACGCAGTCTTTGTCGAACTTTTGCATCAAGTGCTGAAAGCGGTTCATCGAGTAGCAGCAATCCGGGTGAAGTCGCAAGCGCTCTTGCTAAGGCGACTCGCTGTTGCTGGCCTCCCGACAGTTGTCCGGGAAACTTATCACTATGGCCCTCAAGCCCCACCGTCGCAACTAATTGCTCGACTCTTTCCTGGATTTTCTGTTTCGGTAGTTTGCGATTGACCAGACCAAAGCCAAGATTCTCATTGACGGTTAAATTCGGGAAAAGGGCATAGGATTGAAAGACAATGCCAAAATCTCTATTTTCTGGTGGTAGCGATGTGATGTCGACACCGTTTTGTACGATAGTACCTACAGTTGGGGTTTCCAGGCCAGCGATGCAACGCAAGACTGTCGTTTTGCCACACCCCGACGGACCTAGCAAACAAATGAGTTCACTTTGGTCGACTTCGAGAGAAACCTGACTTAACGCTTCAAACTCCCCGAAGCGTTTCGTCAAATTTTGAATGAGCAGATATGATTCGGAACTTGACATCCCATTTGTCCGGTGTGTCAAGAGATAATTTCGGGGGTCAGCAAATTTCACTGCCCCCGGAAATTATTCAAAAATGTAGGTTGTCGAATAATCGACAACTAGGCCTTGAATTACTCTAGGACTTTGGTTCCGATTTTGCACCGTACCGGTTTTGCCATTCGGATAGAATCCTTTGGCGATTTCCAGCGGCCCATGCGAAATCGTTATTGATCATCTTCTCAAGAATCATCGGCGGAAAGTTTTCGACTTCTTGAGCGACACCAGGCATTGCGACGACTGCATATTCACGATTGTAAATCTCATTCGCCTTTTTGGTAACTGACCAATCTGCAAGTGCTTGTGCAGCTGCCATGTTTTTGGCACCCTTGACAATTCCAAAGGCTTCCAAGTCCCAACCAACACCTTCTGCTGGAGCAATCACTTCAACCGGTGCGCCTTGATTTTTCAATTTTGCACCACGGTATGCGAAGGAAACACCCACAGTAATTTCTCCGGCAGCAGCCTGTTTGCACGGCTTGGAACCAGAATGTGTATACCACGCGATATTTTCATGCAAGGCATCCATGAATGCCCAACCGTCTTCTTCACCCCAGATTTGGAGCCAACTCGACACATCGAGAAAACCTGTACCGGAAGAATTTGGATTCGGCATGACAACATGGCCCTGATACTCAGGCTTGGTCAGATCCTGCCACGATGAAGGTTGGGGAACCCCATTTTTTTCACCTTCAACGGTGTTGTAGCAGATTGACGCGATCCAGGCTCTTTGGCCAACCCACAACGGTGGGTCCATAGTCGGATCAACGTACTTGGGATCCAGCATTTCTACACCTTTTGGGGAATAACCTTCAAAGTAATCTTCATTGGCGAGAAACACCAGGCTGGTTGCAGCCAATCCCCAAACGATATCGGCTTGAGGATTGTCTTTTTCAGCTAGAAGTTTGGCAGTAATAATACCTGTCGAGTCCCTAGCTCCCCATTTCAAATCAATGTTGGGGTTGTCAGCTTCGAATTCTTGCTCAAACATGGCAAGCTCATCCGCTTCAATTGCTGTGTAGACAATTAACTCATCCTGCGCAACGGCAGTACCTATCAGAGCAACCATCGCAATCAAAGAGGTTATGATGGTTCTTAGTCTGAGATAGTAGTTCATAAAAGCTACCTCCATTTCTGTATAGGATGAATCGAAAAATTTACTTCGATTCGGGAACCTAATATTAACTTAATTCAGAAAGTTTTTGTCAACTTCCAATTATCCACTCATTTTGTAAATTGAAAAATTTTTTTTGAATGAACAGTGATGTTAAACAAAATCAGCTAGTTAGGCGTAATTCAGCTGAATTACACGATTTATACAAATTAACTTGACAGTCTAGTCTTGAAGCAAAAGAGTTCAAAAGATACTTGGAAGAATGAGCCTGCCTCATAACGTGAAAGTACTCTTTTCGTTTCAATATTCCTGTGTGCGCTGATTCTTCATTGCGTATAAACAGAAGCACTAACATCGGCGAGAGAATTACACCGTGAACAGCAATGAGAAATCTGACACAATGCTCTCCGAAGGGGACACCAACTTGTCGCCGGAAAGAGTCTCTTGGCGTCAGCAGATTAGCGATCCTGAAACGTTGGACTGGCTGGAAAGAGATGAGAAATTGTTCTTGCATCAATCGTTATCAACGCCATGTCTTGATGTTTTAGCTGGTGCTGATGGATCTGAAGTTACAAATATTCAAGGGGATCGGTACATCGACTTTCACGGTAACAGTGTGCATCAAATTGGATATCAGCACCCGAAGGTTCTTGAAGCAATTCGAAATCAGTTGGATACGCTACCGTTCTGCCCACGTCGCTTTACCAATGTTCCGGCCATTGAACTAGCGCAAAAACTCATTGACCTTACACCTTCTGATTTGGGTCGTGTGCTGTTTGCCCCCGGAGGTACCAGCGCAATTGGAATGGCATTAAAAATTGCCCGTATGGTGACCGGTAGATTCAAAACAATATCCATGTGGGATTCATTTCATGGTGCGTCTCTCGATGCCATTTCGATTGGAGGAGAAGCCGATTTTCGAAAGAACGCCGGTCCCTTATTGCCGGGTACAGAACATGTGCCACCACCCAATCCTGCCAATTGTCCTTTCAACTGTAACGGGAGCTGCAATCTGCAGTGTGCAGATTATGTGGACTATGTACTGGAAAAGGAAGGTGATGTTGCAGCAGTTGTGTCCGAGACTGTTTCGAGTGTTCCATACTTTCCGCCGGCTGACTACTGGCATCGGGTTCGAGAGGCGTGCGATAAGCACAAGGCCCTGCTGATTCTCGATGAAATTCCGCATTCGCTGGGACGGACAGGAACCTTGTTTGCTTTCGAGCAATATGAAATTACTCCTGATCTGCTGATTTTGGGAAAAGGGCTTGGTGGTGGAGTATTTCCATTGGCCGCTGTCATTGCAAAAGAGGAGTTTAACGTTGTTGAAGACCGTTCTATTGGACACTACACCCATGAGAAAAACCCGGTCGCCTGTGCCGCAGGATTGGCTACCTTGGAGGTTCTAGTTGAAGAAAATCTAGCAGAACGTTCCAAAATTCTCGGACGAGAAGTCCAGCGTCATCTTCAGACAAATCTGGATAAATTCAATTGTGTTGCCGACGTTCGTGGGCTTGGATTGCTGCTCGGTGTTGAGTTGGCTGACCAGCAATTCGATGGCAATAAATTGGCCAGTGAAATTCTGTACGCCTGCCTGCAATCGGGCTTAAGTTTCAAGGTGTCGATGGGAACTGTGCTGACGTTAGCTCCGCCACTGAACATCTCTCAAAAAGATTTGGACACGGCGCTAGACATATTGATCAAAGCGATTGCGGATGTTGCTGAGCGAGCACAGGGCTCTTGATCAAGTTCAAGTTGTGTGCCCATATTGAAATGTTCACCATCAACAATACGAACAAATGGCGACAGAGTCCGGAATTATTCTGAATCTATTAAATTTCTCTCCGTCTATAAATTAAAATTGCCGCTCTAACCGACACCTCGTTGGAACCTCTTGCGGATGACCAACGAGATTCAATTTCTTTTCTGCAGTTGGTTAGATTTATTTTTTTAGACATTTGAGCAATATTCGAACTCATTAGAGGCAGTAGCACATGAAATCAGAGTACGTTTATAAAAGGACATATCAGGGCAAGGTTAAGGGCCTGATTCTTGATTGGAGCGGAACAACAGCAGATGCGTTTGTGATCGCGCCGGCAATTGTATTTGTTGAAGCTTTTGAAAAACACGGCGTGGAAATCTCTATGGAAGAAGCGCGAGGTCCTATGGGCCTTAGGAAGGACTTGCATATTGCCGCGCTGATGGAAGTGCCCGAAATCAGAGACAGATGGACAAAGGTATACGACGCTGAACCGTCTCAAAAGGATGTTGATGCAGTGTTTGCTGATTTTGTTCCGATGCAACTGTCCTGTTTAAGTCGATATACGAAACTGCTCCCCGGGGTCGCAGAATTGACCCAACAGTTTCAGAAAGATGGAATCAAAATCGGTTCGACTACGGGATTTACAAAGAAAATGGTGGAAATTCTAGCCGCAGATGCAGCCAAGCAGGGATACAAGCCAGACGTTACCGTCGCGGGCGATGAAGTTTTTCATGGTGCTCGCCCGAGACCATTCATGATCTATCGAAATCTCGATATGCTTGATGTATGGCCAATCGAGTCAGTTGTCAAAGTCGACGATACAGTAGGTGGCGTAGGCGAAGGTCTGACAGCAGGTTGCTGGACTGTAGGGATTGCGGCATACAGCAACTACATGAACATCAATACCATAGAGGAATGGGAATCAATGTCAGAAAAAGAGTATGCTCGACGGCTTGCTATTTCCAGAGATACGCTTGAAAAGTGTGGCTCTCACTATGTCATTAACGAGTTTACGGAACTGCCTGCCGTGATTGATGATGTGAATGCAAGACTGGCACGTGGAGAAAGGCCATAAGTCACGGCCGACAGGCTTCTTGTCAATGATGTAGTGCCGTATGAAGGTGTTTCAATTTGCTGAGAGCAGTCTGAGTGAGGAGTTTCCACTTCACTTCGACCTCTCAGCAAACTCCGGTTCAGAATAAAACTTTGACTTGCGTGGCCGCTCTTTTCCCGGTGAATCTCTGTGCACAGCATGCGGTGGCCACAAATCACTGAGACTGAAAGTAATTTCCTCAAATGGTGGTAGCGAAACTAGTTCATCGTCAAACAGTCTGTCGTTCAATACCCACCGCGTTTCGCACAGAAAATATGCCGCTAATGAGCGGTTATCTGGGTCCACCAACCAAAGATACCTGACACCCTCGCGGGCATAAACCGCACTTTTTCCACCCAGATCAAGTTTATGGGTCGATGGGGAAAGTACTTCGCACACCCAATCCGGTACTAAGGTGAAGTAGGCGGTAGTCGGAATCTCGGGCATTCTCACGCGTCGCCATCCTGCAATGTTTGGTACTACAATGTCCTCACTCAGGTGGAGTTCGGGCTCGTCGACTATCCACCAGCCGCCAGGTCCACCTTCACCAAAGTGAAAAGGCTTTCCGATACGACTCCCAAGCCCAGAACTGGCTAGTGCATGAAGTGGCGCCGGTCTGGGATGAGTGTGTAGTTTGCCGTCGACGATTTCTGCAACTTTGTGTGGCGGTGCATTTAATACGTCCTGATAGGTTGCCCGAACTGTATCTGAATCAATTTCTGCCGCTTGCCCTTTTTTCATTGTGCCTTGAACATTCAACGGTGTTGCGGTTTAGTTCCACTTGAAAAGTGAATGCTGATCAACAACCCAATAGTCTAAGTTTCGGTTTTAACCAATCAAAAAATCTACAACATCAAAGTTTAATTCACTTTAGATGATCACTCGATAAATTAGCGTCTCGAATTATTTGATTGCTTTACCATCAAGGAAACCATTACACGCATCTGTCGGATAATCAAAGTGACGAGTAATCGTTGCAATTTCTTCGTCATTCCAGACTGCGGACAAAATCGCATTGACCGTTAAGCCAGAATCTTTCGCTTCGGAGTTAAGTGAGCATTCGATTCTGGCAATTCCATCGCTGCGAAAGATCTTGATTTTGTGTTCAACTGTGCAGCTTAAGGAAGCTGCCTCATTCGTAATTGCGCGGTAGTACATCGAGGTTTCAAGTGAAATGGCAATTTCTACATCATTAAATCGATATGTACACCGCGGCATTTTCCAGGAATACTCGAACTGATCAGCACCTAGCTCCTTTCGTACCCTTTGAATTTCACCCTCAGATTCGAATGTCCAATTTGTTTGAATTGGCAGTTTTCTGGCGCTAGGGAACTGTTTCGACAATTCAGTCTCAGAAACAAACCTCGGCAGTTTCAGACTTGATTGCTCTGATGAGATTCTTATGCAAGCAGGCCGTGGTGTAGCCCAAACAAGAGGCCAATAGGAAGTGCCGAAAGCCAGCCGAATTCGATTTCCGCGAGTGAAACGATAGGCTGTTGACGGCAATAGGATACGGTAGCGAATCGGATTGCTGGGGGAAAAGGGTGAAATTTCATCCAGTGATTCGACAAGTGCGAGATTTAAAATCTGTCGGCTAACCAGATTGGATCTATCATCGCCAGATACTTCGCAAAGTCGGCAGATCAACTGAGCATCGCGCTTGTCTCTAATCACATCAATTAACAACTCCGCGTGACCGCTCAGTATAAGATCTTGGTCAAGCGGTTCGGAGTCGAAGCAAAGAGAACGTTCGTCGTCAACGCTCTGATTAAGCGGGAGACCACCCGCTCGGCCAAAATATCCGGTATCCCCTGCACACTCGCCATGTCGCAGATTGTTTGGCACATCGAATAACTGAGTTTCTGAAGTAGGTTGATCTGTTAACTTATCGCGGTCAAGATATAGCGTAGTGATTTCCGACTGTTCAAGATTATCGATCTCGATCCATTTCCCGTTTCGTTTCCTCAGCCGATCCTGAGGTGGATCAAATTCACGTTGCCAGACCCGAACGCGAGGCCAGTTCAAGTCTTTTTCCGGATCATTCTTCAACCAATGGTCCCACCATTCGAGCGAAAGGTCTTGAAAACTGATCGACGGGCCGGGTTCACCCTGATCGGGATAGTGATGTCCCCAAGGTCCCAAAATGCCCCAGCAAATGTCGGATCGCAATTTGACCAAGTCCATCACCATATTGGAATATCGGTCTGTCCAGCCACCAATAGCAAGAATTGGACAGGAGAGCTGTTTTGAACTGAAAGCAACTGATCCGTGTCGCCAATATTCGCCTCGAATAGAATTTTGTATCCATTCATTGAGAGGAAAGGAGAGTTTTTGAAGTCTTTTTTTCCACAGATCGAACCATCCTTTACCGACCGTCGCAAAATCTGGCGGGGAAGCGAGAATGGCTGGTAAAGTAGCGCCCCATTCGAAGCTGTCGGTGAGTAAACAGCCTCCCATCCAGTGAATGTCATCATCAAATCGATTGATTGTTGCACTGTTGGCCACAATTGCTTTCAATGGGCCCGGAGCATCTACTGCTGCCTGCAGGGCTGCCGTCCCGCCCCAAGATGTACCAAACATTCCTACACGACCAGTGCACCATCTCTGAGCAGCGATCCAGTCAATGGTATGGCGTGCATCAGACAGTTCATCATCGGAGTACATATCCGACATGTGTCCCTCACTGTCACCTGATCCTCGCATATCCACACGCAAACAGACGTAGCCGTGCGAAGCAAAAAATGGATGATTACGTTCATCGCGTGCACGGACCATGTCTCGTTTCCGATATGGAATGTACTCAAGAATCGAAGGAAAGGGTCCGTCTCCCTCTGGCCACCAAATTCGGGCAGACAATCTGACGCCGTCGGGCATTTCTATCCAGAGATGCTCAGTTACCTGGAATGTATTTAGTTCACTGCGATGATTCTTGTCAGACATTTAATCCAAGTTTATTGAGGATTTAATCAGGCGAATTGGCCATTGTTTTTCAAGAGATTAGGGATAGATTAATTTCTCAAGTCTTCTATTATTCAAAATGCTTTTGCATTTAAGTCAGAACTACGGTACAGTATGGAGTATAAAAAGATTACATAAATCATTGATATTATGAAATAAAAACCACATGAAACAAGAAGAAATGAGATATTTCGTATGGACCCGGAAATTCGCCACTGAGTCAGCCCGCAGTCGACACGGTGCCGATGCATATTACCCTGACTTAAATGCAGAGGTAATTGAATTAATGACATAAATCATGGCGTCGTACTAACCTTCGAGACAGTCGCTTTGGTAGGCTACATAAAGGGTTTATCGTAAAAATGTTGCTCCGGTAGTCATGCAGTCTGTACCCGAAACCCCGAGGAGTTTTGGTCAGTCGACTCCGAAGCGAGTGGGTGTTGGCTAGACGGAAAAACGGGATACTGAACTGTAAGAACTTAGTTGCATACAATCCCCAACTAGGTGGGAGTAACTTGGCTTATTGGTTCGTGATTTTGGTAGTACCCTGCATTGAGTATTACTGTGCGATTCAACCTACAATCAAGTTGTATTGTATATTTACTGTACAGTAAATATATCGATTATTTTGAATATACGTTAAAATAACAATATTTACTGAACAGTAAATATTGTGTAAATATTATGTTTGACTTTGTCACTACTGAAAGACAACTACTTGAAGGTTTGCTAGAAACCTTACGGGATCTACCCGAGGTGCAGGCGGAATTGAGTTGGGAGGTGCAACAGGATGACCCAAATAGGAGATATGATGCCCAAATTGAATTGTGGTTGGACGGAAAGACAACAACGTTGTTGATCAAGTTGAAGACAACACTGTATCCTCGTGACGTGCGACAGGAAATTTGGCGAATCCGGGAATCTGTTGCTAGCACACCGCAATCGGTGTTCTTGTTAGCTGCTCAATCGATTTCACCTGGTGCGAAAGACCTACTGAGGGAGGAGCGGGTTGGTTACTATGATAGTGGTGGCAGCCTATTTCTCTTTACTGCCAACCTATATTTTTACGTAGACAAGCCGCCTCCGAAGAGTATGTCGAAAATCATTCGTTCTTTGTATTCAGGTCGTCGTGCGCAAGTTCTGCACACCGTACTCTTGTGGCATGGGAAGTGGTTTGGCGTAAAGGACGTTGCCAAGGAAGCGAAGGTATCGTCAGCGACTGTTTCGCAGGTGTTAACAGAACTGGAAAGGTTTGATTGGGTGGTGTCGCGTGGACAGGGACCTAGTAAGCAACGCCAACTGCGCGCACCTAGTGCTTTGCTTGATACATGGGTAGAGCGACTGGCGGAAATGCGACCTCTTGCTATGCGGCGGTATTTCATACCCTCCATGCGCGCAGAAGACCTGATGCTAAAGCTCGCCGAGGTTTGTGCCGAGAAAGAGGTTGAGTATGCAATTACCCATGAGGCAGCAGGACAACTGTACACACCATTTCTGTCGACTATCACCCAAGTCCGTTGTCGAATGTTGGCTACTCCGGCAGCCGATGAGGTCCTTAACTCACTTGATGCTCGTTTCGTTACGCAAGGTGCGAATCTAGCGGTTATTGAGGTCGAGTCCTCTGGCGAGTTGCTGTTTCGAAAACACATCAACAGGACCTGGCTTGCTAATCCCGTGCAGGTTTATCTCGATTTAATGCGAAGCGAGGGCCGCGCTAGGGAATTGGCGATCCACCTGCGCAATGAATGGATCGGCTTCTGATGACGAAGCCCACGACGTTACGCGGTTACAGCAATCAACACACAGCCAACTGCGAGCGCGTTCTCGTAACGCTACTTCGCGGACTAGGCCCGTGGAAAGAATCAGTATATTTAGTTGGTGGTCTGACACCTAGATTTCTAGTCAGGGCAATGCCATCGACAATACCGGCGCATGTCGGTACGTTGGACGTAGATATCGTTGTCGATCTTAAAATTCTGACTGACACCGAAGGCTACCATACACTTGAGCAGAACTTACAAAGAATGGGTTTCGAGCGATCAACAAATGATAGCGGTCAAAGTCTGTCTTGGCGGTGGCAGATCGACATGGGACGTAACGATCTGATATTTGTTGAGCTGCTCACCGATTCACCAAAGATCGCTGGCGGCAAAGTTGAGTCGCTACCCACGAAAGGAACCATCTCTGCACTCAACATTCCACACGCATCCATCGTCTTCGATTTATACCGAGTTGTCGAGATTCGGGCCGAGCTTCTTGGAGGTGCGGGAACTGCTGTCGAAGAAGTGCGACACGCCAATCTGGTAAGCTTCATTTGCCTGAAAGCATTCGCCTACGATCAGCGTTGGGAGCGAAAGGATGCATACGATTTGATTTATTGCATTGAGCACGTGGAAAAAGGTTTGGATGAGGTGGCGCAGAAGTTTCGCGAGGCCTTGAATGGCAAGCACGGTACTGTGATTCGGAATTGTTTGTCAATTCTTCGAAATCGTTTTGTAGGGGACAACGAAATTGAGGGGTATCAAAAGGACGGTCCAATAGCAGTTGCCCGTTTTGAATTGAGCGATCTTGACGAGGGAAATCAACACGAAGCTTGGATACTGAGACAAAGACATGTCAGCAGTGTAATCGAACAACTTTTAGTTCTAATCGATAATTCAGGGACATGTCGCTGACAGCGGTTTTGGTCGCTATCAACAGATATCAATATTCGAGACTAGGGAGTAAAGTGGTACTCGACACGACACCACGGTGGCGTAGGTTTGGTTAACCAACATTATTGAAAGGCCGGTCACAGCGCTACCTTGACTAAAGCTATCAAAGATGCATAACGTGTGTAGATTATCTTCGACACAGAGGTGCAGTTAACTACAACACATAAGGTCTAGCTATGCGAATTATTGATTACTGTAATTCAAAAACGAAACGTGCTTACCGCTCGTTATGGTGGACAAATTGTTCTGATCCCGGTAAAGGTTTCACCAGATCTCCTCTCCGAAGACATTGTCTCTATCGCAGAAGTCGCCATGGATTATCAGATCGAAGGATTCATCGCAACCAAAACAATAATCACCCGGGACGCACCGATTAACCACAGGCACTATGCTGAACCAGGCGGATTGAGCGGTAAGTTGCCGAAGGATCAATCGACCTCGATTGTGCGCAAACTCGCAGAGTCGTCCAGACCTGGAAATCAAATCGCCGACCCGTTCGTTCATTTCAAAACGTTTGAAGAATTCTCTGAGCAAGATCAGGCGGGCGCGTAAGGTCAAAGTAGGTTTGCTGTCAGAGGTGTTGTAGATTACAACGTTCATAGCTTTGTATCTATCTCTAATTTTGTCACTCTATGGGTGATGTTGAATGTTTTTCTATTTTATTGATTACACAGAACTTTTATCTTTGCCGCAAGTTGAATATTCCAATCAGGAAATTTCCGTTTTGGGTCTCAAAATGGCTTGTAATATATAATTTTTTCATTATGCCTCTGCATTTAACTCAGAATTCCGAGATTGGATGAAGTATAATTTCATGTCATAAACCATTGATATTATGTAATAAAGATTAACATGAAACAAGACGAAATCAGTTATTTTGAATGGACCCGAAAATTCGCCACTGAGCAGGCCTGCAGAAGGCTGCTGGAACAGGTTCGCTGGGGCAGGGACGGCTTCCGCTGCCCGAGATGTGATCATGACCAGGCTTACCATGTCAAAAGTCGCGCATTGCACGAGTGCAAGCGCTGCCGGCGTCAAACCTCGGTCACGGCCGGCACCATGTTCGACCGCAGCCGGGTGCCGCTGACCAAGTGGTTTGCCGCCATTTACCTGGTTGGCACCGACAAAGGCGGCATCTCCGCACTTCGGCTGTCGAAGATGATCGGCGTCGAATGGAGAACCGCACGGCTGATGCTGCAAAAGCTCAGAGCCGCCATGGCTGACCGTGATCGCCGCTATCTGCTGGACGGACTGATCGAACTGGATGATGCCTATGTGGGAGGTAAGCGCCCGGGAAAGCGCGGACGCGGCGCACAAGGGCGCAAACCGGTGTTGTTTGCGGTGCAGAATAACGGCCAGGGCGCCGGCTTCATGCACGCCCGCGTGGTGGATTCGGTCAATTCCCAGACGGTGGAACAGTTCTGTTCCAGACTCTGTGCCGGCGCCAGCGTTCGATCCGATGCGTTCAGCGGCTTGCGGGTGATTTCCAAAAGCCATGAACACTACCCTAAAGTCACGCCACCCGACCAGGTCGCCGACTGGCTGCCGCTGGTGCATATCGTCATCAGCAACTTGAAAACATTTCTGCTGGGCACCTTTCATGGCGTGTCGCATCAGTACATGCAGGAATATGTGGACGAGTTTGTTTATCGATTCAATCGGCGGCGGTGGGAAAAGCAAATCCCATTGCGACTTCTGCAGGCCGCAGTCGACACGTCGCCGATGCGGCTTATCCTGACTTAAGTGCAGAGGCATATTTTTTCATTAACCAGTGGTTCCATCCATAGTCCTGAACAATTCCGTCTCAGATAATGAAAGAATGGTAATTTTGATATGTTTCAATTGTTGAAAATTTGTCGGGATAGTGGATGCCAACCAAATTTAAATTCTGAATTGGAGTCCGGATCATGAAACTCAAATACTTCAAAGCACTGCTTCCGGCTGTGCTGTTAATTTCATTCTCCACCGAAACCTTTGCGGGTGAATGGAATGTATCCTTGTGGGGTAAACCCAGGGCGTTTACGGTACATGTTGAAAAAATTGCAGAACTTGTTTCACAAAAAACGAACGGTGAGTTTACCCTGAATCTATCGTACGGGGGACTTTCCAAGAACAAGGAAAACCTGGATGGAATTTCGGTTGGGGCATTCGAAATGGCTCAGTTCTGCGCTGGCTATCATCGAGATAAAAATCCCACCATCACGGTGCTTGAACTTCCTTTTCTTGGTGTTTCAACTCTCGAAGAGGAAAGAAAAATCAGTCAGGCGTTATATCAGCACCCGGCAGCGGTGGCAGATTTGGCGCGCTGGAATGCTACATTGCTAATGCCCTCTCCTCTACCACAATACAATCTGGTTGGAGTTGGTGACGCGCCTGCTACTCTAGCAGACTACGAGGGACTGCCGGTACGAGCGACTGGCGGCATCGGGAAGGCCATGGCAGCAGTGGGTGCTGTACCCGCTTCAATGACCGCTACAGAAGTTCGACAGGCTCTTGACAGCGGAATTGTCAAGGCGGTTGCCTTTGCACCGCATGCTCACATGTCTTTTGGCACCGTAGAAAAGGGCAAGTGGTGGACCACTAACTTGAACCCTGGCACCGTCAATTGTCCCGTTGTGGTCAACAGCGATGCACTGGCCGCTTTGTCAGACAGTCATCGAGAGGCTCTGCTGGGGTCTGTTGATGAAGCACTTGATCACTACATAGCCAACTACAACGGTAAAACGATGAGCCGATGGGGACCATTGCTTGACGAAAAGGGAATTCAACGAATCACCTACGGAGAGAGTGAGCTGGATGCGTTTCGCGCTAAGGTCGCAGGTCCGGCTGCCGAAGCTTGGATTGCCGACATGAGCGCAAACGGGTTGCCAGCGCAAGAACTCTATGATTTTGTCACCGGTATGGTTGGAAATTAATTGATATGCCTCTGCATTTAACTCAGAATTCCGAGATTGGATGAAGTATAATTTCATGTCATAAACCATTGATATTATGTAATAAAGATTAACATGAAACAAGACGAAATCAGTTATTTTGAATGGACCCGAAAATTCGCCACTGAGCAGGCCTGCAGAAGGCTGCTGGAACAGGTTCGCTGGGGCAGGGACGGCTTCCGCTGCCCGAGATGTGATCATGACCAGGCTTACCATGTCAAAAGTCGCGCATTGCACGAGTGCAAGCGCTGCCGGCGTCAAACCTCGGTCACGGCCGGCACCATGTTCGACCGCAGCCGGGTGCCGCTGACCAAGTGGTTTGCCGCCATTTACCTGGTTGGCACCGACAAAGGCGGCATCTCCGCACTTCGGCTGTCGAAGATGATCGGCGTCGAATGGAGAACCGCACGGCTGATGCTGCAAAAGCTCAGAGCCGCCATGGCTGACCGTGATCGCCGCTATCTGCTGGACGGACTGATCGAACTGGATGATGCCTATGTGGGAGGTAAGCGCCCGGGAAAGCGCGGACGCGGCGCACAAGGGCGCAAACCGGTGTTGTTTGCGGTGCAGAATAACGGCCAGGGCGCCGGCTTCATGCACGCCCGCGTGGTGGATTCGGTCAATTCCCAGACGGTGGAACAGTTCTGTTCCAGACTCTGTGCCGGCGCCAGCGTTCGATCCGATGCGTTCAGCGGCTTGCGGGTGATTTCCAAAAGCCATGAACACTACCCTAAAGTCACGCCACCCGACCAGGTCGCCGACTGGCTGCCGCTGGTGCATATCGTCATCAGCAACTTGAAAACATTTCTGCTGGGCACCTTTCATGGCGTGTCGCATCAGTACATGCAGGAATATGTGGACGAGTTTGTTTATCGATTCAATCGGCGGCGGTGGGAAAAGCAAATCCCATTGCGACTTCTGCAGGCCGCAGTCGACACGTCGCCGATGCGGCTTATCCTGACTTAAGTGCAGAGGCATATTAATTGATTCGGTGTTGTGATTGCTCAATCGCAACATATCATCACACGAAAATCTGCAGATTATCGCTCGGCGTAGTCATTGGCTGCGCCGGGCGATCAGTCAAAATCGCAAATGGCGAAATCCTCTTCAGTTCTCTCTGATAATTCCCGGCTGAGCCGACTCGACCGTCGATTCCACGCTCTAGAATTGCAGCTGGCCTTCATTAGTGGCATTGCTGTATTTGGCTTGATGGTGCTTGCAGTAGTTTCTGTCGGAGGCAGGAATTTATTCAATCAGCCACTTCCTGGATATGTGGACTGGATTGAGCAGATTATGCCTTTGATTGCTTTCATGGGGATCGCCTACGTGCAGAGAAATGGAAGTCATATTCGTATGGACATTCTTGTGGGCCGTCTTAAAGGGCGTGTGCTCTGGGCAACCGAGTTTGTTACCATCCTAGCAATTCTGATCGTCATGTTGCTGATTGTCTGGGGCTCTTGGGAGCATTTCCAGAGAAGTTTTGACTTCAATGCAGCAATGTGGAGTCGAGACAGCTCGATGGACATCGCATTGCCACTCTGGCCTGCGAAACTACTCGTCCCCGTATCATTCTCCGTCCTGTGCATACGGCTTGTTCTACAGCTCCTAGGCTACGGTCTCGCGTTCACTCAAAATCGCAATTCACCGGTAGCAGTACCACTTGTGGAAGAGATAGCAACTCAGGCAGCACGCGAAGCAGCTCAACTCTCTGATACTTTCGAAACTCCGACCAAACGCGCAGGTAATCAGGGCGACTGACAATGGAAGCAATAGACATCGGCATCGCCATTTCCGTGCTTTTGCTGGTGCTGGTTTTCCTTGGTATGCGAGTTGCCTTTGCTGCTGCTCTTGCCGGATTGCTGGGATTGGTTTGGATTTTCTGGGCAAAAAAAGGCTATGACCCCAGTGCTTTCGTCTGGGCACTTGGTGTGGCTGCCAAAACTGCCGGACAAGTACCACATTCAAAGATATCCAGTCAGGCACTTTCTCTGATCCCAACATTTATTCTGATTGGATTTCTGGCTTATCACGCGGGTCTAACCAGAGCGTTATTTGAGACAGCGAAGCGCTGGGTTGGCTGGCTGCCCGGCGGTCTAGCAGTATCAACTGTATTTGCGACTGCAGGATTTGCAGCTGTCTCAGGGGCTTCCGTTGCAACTTCCGCAGTATTTGCCCGAATTGCCATTCCAGAAATGCTGAGGATTGGTTACAACAAACGATTTGCATCTGGTGTTGTAGCGGCTGGTGGAACATTGGCATCATTGATCCCACCTTCGGCCATTCTGGTAATTTATGCAATTATTGTCGAGCAGGATGTAGGTAAACTGCTACTTGCAGGATTTTTGCCAGGTGCATTTTCGGCCATTATCTATGCACTTTTAATCATGGGCATGGCTGTCTTCCTGAAAACCATCGGGCCACCGGTCACAGGCTTTAGCTGGCGTGAACGACTGAAATCCCTACCACCTGCCATGCCATGTGTAATGGTGGTTGTAATCATCATTTTCTTTATTTACAACCCATTTGGTGGCGATGCCTGGGGAACACCTACAGAAGGTGGGGCGCTCGGAGCATTTGTAGTTTTCTGTTTCGCACTGATCAAGGGGATGCGCTGGCCCGAGTTGAAACGCGCACTCATTGAGACAGCGAAGTTGGTGGTGATGATTTTTTCTATTATCTGGGGTGTGCTTATCTACGTCAGATTTCTGGGATTTGCAAACCTGCCAAATGCATTCGCGGACTGGATTACCTCGCTTGATCAAAGCCCGCTACTCACCTTGGTTTTGATTCTGCTGGCTTACGCGTTACTTGGTATGTTCATGGATGCGATCGGCATGCTGCTTTTAACACTACCTGTTGTTTATCCAGCGGTCATGGCACTCAATGGCGGTGAATTCGTTTCGGCAGCCGACAGCACATTTGGTATGTCCGGCCCAGCTTGTGCAATCTGGTTTGGGATCCTAGTCGTAAAGATGGCCGAGCTTTGTCTGATCACACCACCCATTGGCTTGAATTGTTTTGTAGTTGCCGGTGTACGTAGTGACCTGTCTGTACAAGATGTGTTCAAGGGCGTTACGCCTTTTTTCGTTGCTGATGCCATTACAATCGGTTTACTGGTTGCTTTTCCGATCATTGTGCTTTGGCTCCCATTGCAATTGTTGTAACCCTTTATTCAGCAAGCAGGACCATTGGCAAACATTTACAAAATGAAAGATTCGTTGATTTGGCGGTTATCCATATCAACCGTTGATATCTGAATACCGAACCGGAGATATTTCATGCAACAAATTCCCCTCATTCGAATTTTCACCCTATTGACCGGTTTGATCTTTTCGATCACTTGCATTGCAGCGGATATCCCACCAAGTGATCAGGAAAATTTGGCGGCTGAGCAGACATTCACTTACAGAATGCTTGATGAATTTCCTACACTTGATCCTCAACTAAACGAGGATTCAGAAGGGTTTGATGTACTTCGCGATCTATTTGAGGGATTGTTCAATCAAGATTCAACAGGCAAACTGGCACCTGGTGTAGCCAAGGATTTCAAGTCCACAAACAACAATCGAACATTTACATTCCTCCTTCGGAATGATGCGCGATGGTCGAACGGCGACCCGGTTACCGCGCACGATTTTGTTTATGCCTGGCGTCGCGCTGTCGACCCAGAAACTGCCTCGCCTTACTCTTGGTACATATCGCTTGCGACAGTCAGCAACGCCGATGACATCATCGCTGGAAACAAACCTCCAACAGAACTCGGAGTAAAAGCTGTTGACGATTTCACTCTTGAGGTTCAACTTGATCAGTCATTGCCATATTTCCCGGAAATGACCACCTATGCAACACTTTTTCCTGTTCACCAGGCAACGATCGAAAATCATGGTATCAAGTGGACAAGACCTGAAAACATTGTCTCAAACGGTGCCTACGTATTGACTGAACATGTTCCAAATGAATATCACATGAGAAAGCGCAACACCATGTACTGGAACAATGAAGCGACGGTCATAGATACTGTAATCGGACGCGTGATCAATGATGAGAATCAAGCACTCACCCGTTATTTCGCAGGTGAGGTTGATTACACTGGAATTCCAGCTGGACAGTATCCTAACTTGGTCAAGAAGTATCCAGACGAGGCCACATCAGTACCGATTCTATGTACCTACTACTACGCAATCAATCACACCGAGAGCGCTAATCCTGGACTGCAAGATGTCAGGGTACGAAAAGCACTGTCATATGCCATAGATCGAAATTTGCTGGTCAATCAGGTGCTGAAGGGTGGGCAATACCCCGCATACAATTTTGTTCACCGGGCTACAGCTGGCTTTGAAATGCCGGAGATCGACTATTCATCCTTTCCCCAGAACGAACTTGATGCGAAAGCAAAAGATCTCATGACCGAAGCAGGGTATGGCCCTGGAAATCCGTTGACACTGAAGTTGATCTACAACACTTCTGAATCACACAAGCAGATTGCTACCGTTATCTCGCAGCTATGGAAACAGAAACTCGGGGTGCAGACCGAACTCGTAAACTACGAGTGGAAAACCTATCTTCAAATTCGTCAAACACAGGAATTTGATCTTGCGCGTGCCGCCTGGTGCGGAGACTATAACGAAGCGTCCACATTTCTCGATTTGATGACGAGTGCATCAACCTCCAATGCCGGACGATTTTCCAATCCTGAAGTGGACCGACTCATGGCGGAGTCGAAAACCTTGGAAGACCCACAGGACAACTACACAGCAGTAGAACTGATCCTTGCTGATGAGATGGCGCTGATTCCGATCTACCACTATACCAGTGTATTTATGCTGAATTCACAGATCAAGGGATGGCCATATGACAATGTTCAAAAGAACTGGTACTCGAAAGATCTCTATCGCATAAAGAATTAATGTAGTTCGATTCGGTCTTTATGGCGTTTTACATCGCTCGAAGGATATTAGTTGCCGTACCGACGATCCTGGCGCTGATCGTCTTTTCGTTCATCATCATGTATCTTGCTCCTGGCAGTCCATTTGCCGGAGAGCGCCCATTGCCAGAAGCTACAGTGGCTAACATCGAGGCGTTGTACGGCCTGAATCGCCCATTCTACGAACAGGTTTTTCGGTACGTATGGAATATTGTGGCGCACTTTGATTTCGGGCCCTCACTGGTTTATCGCGATCGTTCAGTCACCGAAATCATTGCGCAAGGATTTCCGGTCACCTTGACGTATGGATTTCTTTCATTTGTTGTTGCGGTCAGTGTGGGTGTCGTGCTCGGAGTCATTGCCGCACTGCGTCAGAATTCATGGCTTGACTATCTTGCGGTTGGCGTCTCCATCGGTGCTCAGGTGTTACCGAACTTTGTTATGGCACCAATTCTCGTATTGACTTTTACACTATGGCTCGGTTGGCTACCTGGCGGAGGATGGCAAGGTGGTGAACTTCCCTATCTAATCTTACCCGTCATCGCGCTTTCCACAAGTTTCATGGCATCAATTGCCAGAATTACTCGATCATCAATGCTGGAAGTGCTGAATGCAGACTTCATTTTTACCGTCCGCGCCAAGGGAATACCTAAACGACGCTGGGTATTGCGTCATGCACTGAAACCGGCGATGTTGCCGGTCATTTCATATCTTGGACCAACATTCGTCGGTTTGATTACTGGTTCAGTGGTGATTGACATTTATTTTACAACCGGTGGCATTGGCCAATACTTTGTTAATGCGGCGATCAACCGTGATTATTCCCTGATCATGGGGATCACAATATTGACCGGTACACTCACTGTGGTATTCAACCTGCTGGTTGATATCGCTTATGCGTGGATTGATCCTAGAATTCGTTACTAATCAATCGATATGAATTTGATTCATAAAACTAACTTTGACTTCTCTGTAAAGGATGATGATCACCGCTCACTGTGGCTGGACGCGTTCATTCGATTTCGCCGGAACCGGGCAGCTTCAGCTAGTGTCCTGGTACTTGCCTTGATTGCAATCTATTCGATATTCGGACCAACACTTTCAGGTTGGGCATCGGAAGAAATAGATTGGAACGTCATCGGATCTGTTGAAACAATGGGTAAGCCCTCTGGATTACATTACTTCGGAACTGATGAACTTGGTAGGGATCTCTTTACACGCACCGCTATCGGAACTCGAATTTCGCTTATCGTGGGTTTGATCGGAGCTCTCATTGCTGTTTTCGTCGGTACTCTCTACGGCGCGATCGCAGGATATTTCGGCGGCAAATTAGACAACGTCATGATGCGATTTGTGGATGTCGCAATGTCCATTCCGTATATGTTTGTTCTTATTCTGATGTTGGTCGTATTTGGACGATCTATCGTGCTTCTCTTTATCGGCATAGGACTGGTTTCATGGCTTGATATGGCGCGTATCGTACGAGGACAGACGCTCAGCATCAAAACTCGGGAGTTTGTCGAAAACGCAGTGATTAGTGGCGTTCTGCCTTTTTCCATCATTCTGCGACACATTGTCCCGAATCTGTTGGGCATTGTCATAGTCTACGCTACGTTATTGGTGCCAAACATCATCCTATATGAGAGTTTCATCAGCTTTCTTGGACTCGGTGTTCAGGAACCAAACACATCACTCGGTGCATTAATCAGCAGTGGTTCGTCTCAAATGCAATACGGAACGTTGTGGCAATTGGCGTTTCCTCTGTTTTTCTTTGTGATTACGCTGTTTGGATTTTTCTTTGCGGGAGACGGGATGCGCGATGCTCTCGACCCAAAAGATCGGTTGTAGATGAAGCTTCTAGAGATTTGTAATCTTGAGGTTGTGTTCAAAACCACAACCAAGCCCGTCCATGCGGTTAACGGTGTCAGCTTTCATCTCGACGCTGGTGAAATACTGGGTGTCGTCGGAGAGAGTGGTTCAGGCAAGAGTCAGATGACTTTTGCAATGGTTGGGTTGCATTCAAAAAATGCCAAGGTGTCGGGACAGGCCTATTACGAAGGCACAGACCTGCTTGAATTGAATGAAGGGGAGCTTGAGCGTATCCGCGCCACCCAGATTGCAATGATTTTTCAAAACCCAATGACTGCACTCAACCCGTATCTGCGCATTTCAGATCAAATGGCGGAAATACTGACTTTCCATCAAGGCATGTCGAGGTCTGAGGCATTAAAACATTGCATCCATATGCTCGATGCCGTTCAGATTCCAGATGCTAAAAATCGTTTGAGAATGTATCCTCACGAATTTTCAGGGGGCATGCGTCAGCGTGTACTGATTGCTATGGCACTATTGTGTAAGCCTAGGATTCTGATCGCAGATGAACCAACAACTGCACTTGACGTCACGGTTCAGGCTCAGATCGTTGAACTTCTCAAGAATATCCGTCAGGAATTTGGAACAGCAATAATTCTCATTACACATGATTTAGGTCTGGTCGCCGGTATGACTGATCGAATTGTTGTGATGTATGGTGGACAGGTCATGGAATCTGGAACAACGGAATCCATTTTCTCTTCACCTGATCATCCCTATACAGCCGCTCTGCTTGATGCTGTTCCACGTCTCGATCGAGACTCTGGTTCGTTATCGGTCATTGCTGGAGATCCGTTAGACGTAAGAGACCGGTGGAAGGGGTGTCCGTTCGAGCCCCGCTGTGAATTTCGCTTGCCGATATGCTTGCAAACACGTCCTCCGATTGAAACAGTAAACGGACGAATCCGTGCGTGTCACGTAGACCGCAATTTGATAGGCAAATGAATCCCATTCTCACAGTAGAAAAGTTATCGGTTGAGTTTGATGTCGCCGCGGATAGAAACTGGCCATGGATTCCGAAACGTAAACTGACGGCAGTTAGAGATATTTCATTTGAAGTCAGTAGTCAGGAAACTTTGGGATTGGTCGGCGAAAGTGGTTCTGGTAAAACCACACTGATTCGAGCGATTGCAGGAACAGTTCCACTCAGCAGCGGACGAATTTTATGGAAAGGCAATGATCTTGCAAAATTTGACCGTCGCTTGAGACGCCAGTTACGAAAAGACATGGCGATGATCTTTCAAGACCCTCTTGCCGCGTTGAACCCGCGCATGACGGCTGGACAAATTATCGCGGAACCTATTCAGACACACATGCCTGAGTTAAGTAAAGCTCAAACTGTGACCAAAGTTGGTGAGATGATGGAAAAAGTTGGTTTGTTACCCAATCTTGCCAACCGCTATCCACATGAATTCTCCGGGGGACAGTGTCAGAGAATCGGAATTGCCCGGGCGCTGATTCTCAATCCAAAACTAGTGATTTGCGATGAACCGGTCGCAGCACTCGATGTTTCGGTACGCGCACAGGTTGTCAACCTATTGAAGGAACTTCAACGTGAACTCGGAATGGCGATGATTTTCATTGCTCATGATTTGAGCGTGATCAAACACATTTCAACTCAGATTATGGTTATTTATCTAGGAAAGATCATGGAATTCGCATCGGCAAACGAATTGCTGAACCACCCAACTCATCCTTACACCAGAGCACTCATTGCATCGGTTCCGATTCCAGATCCGATAGAAGAACGTGCGCGCCCTCGTGTGATCCTAAGTGGCGACCTACCATCGCCGCTTGAAATTCCTAAAGGGTGTGTATTTGAAAGTCGATGTCCTGAAGCACGAAAGGAATGCGCTTCTATCCAGCCCAAACTTGAACTCTACCAAACAGGACATCAAGTGGCTTGTCCATTCCAATTCACAGAAGCAGGCATCAGCTAAATTCCAAATCATTCTCAGTTGCCTGGAATGCACTCGGTTCACCGCGATGATTCTTGTCAGACCAGGTCTGTTGAGGATTTGATCAGGCGATTTGCCCAAAATTTTGCAAGAAATTAGCGTTAATTTAATTTCTTAAATATTCATAATTAAATTTCTAATTGAGTCGTAGTATTGTTGCTTTGCGTCTCAATTTTGTGAAGTTTACTTGATGACTGGTTAGTGGCTTTTTGGATGCTGATTTGAAGGCATCGGATTGAGTTAGGCACCTGACTGGCCATCAAACATTTTAGCGATATTTCAAATAGATTATTATGCCTCTGCACTTAAGTCAGGATAAGCCGCATCGGCGACGTGTCGACTGCGGCCTGCAGAAGTCGCAATGGGATTTGCTTTTCCCACCGCCGCCGATTGAATCGATAAACAAACTCGTCCACATATTCCTGCATGTACTGATGCGACACGCCATGAAAGGTGCCCAGCAGAAATGTTTTCAAGTTGCTGATGACGATATGCACCAGCGGCAGCCAGTCGGCGACCTGGTCGGGTGGCGTGACTTTAGGGTAGTGTTCATGGCTTTTGGAAATCACCCGCAAGCCGCTGAACGCATCGGATCGAACGCTGGCGCCGGCACAGAGTCTGGAACAGAACTGTTCCACCGTCTGGGAATTGACCGAATCCACCACGCGGGCGTGCATGAAGCCGGCGCCCTGGCCGTTATTCTGCACCGCAAACAACACCGGTTTGCGCCCTTGTGCGCCGCGTCCGCGCTTTCCCGGGCGCTTACCTCCCACATAGGCATCATCCAGTTCGATCAGTCCGTCCAGCAGATAGCGGCGATCACGGTCAGCCATGGCGGCTCTGAGCTTTTGCAGCATCAGCCGTGCGGTTCTCCATTCGACGCCGATCATCTTCGACAGCCGAAGTGCGGAGATGCCGCCTTTGTCGGTGCCAACCAGGTAAATGGCGGCAAACCACTTGGTCAGCGGCACCCGGCTGCGGTCGAACATGGTGCCGGCCGTGACCGAGGTTTGACGCCGGCAGCGCTTGCACTCGTGCAATGCGCGACTTTTGACATGGTAAGCCTGGTCATGATCACATCTCGGGCAGCGGAAGCCGTCCCTGCCCCAGCGAACCTGTTCCAGCAGCCTTCTGCAGGCCTGCTCAGTGGCGAATTTTCGGGTCCATTCAAAATAACTGATTTCGTCTTGTTTCATGTTAATCTTTATTACATAATATCAATGGTTTATGACATGAAATTATACTTCATCCAATCTCGGAATTCTGAGTTAAATGCAGAGGCATATAGATTATTTCGGAGTGTAAGTACCCTGATCCGCAAATAAAAAGTTGCAGAAAATGATAAAGCCCTGTAAAATCAGAGAGATATTGAAAAAAACGCCCAATTCGGCATTCACCCAATGGGTGAATTCGAAACGGCTCTCAGATTTCGCAAGGCTTATGAAGATTCTACCATACAACACTGCGGCAAGCTGCCACAATTTCACCTCCAGAGCCGGTCTGGTGGTGCCAGCCGAACTGCTCAAGCGCCTTGAGCTGTCACAGCTCATTGATTCGTCAATGCCCACACCCGGCAGCAATCGAGGCTACCGGCACAGCGCCATTTTCAATACCTTCATGCTGATGTTCCACGAAGGTGCGGGGTGCATCGACGATGTGCGCCACCTGCGCAGTGAACCGGCGCTGATGAAGCTGTTGGGTTTTGGGACGATTCCCTGTGCCACGACGCTGGGTGGATGGCTTCACAGAGTCGGCGACAGTCGACAGATGATCTCGGTTCTCGAGCAGGTCAACCGCGCGGTGATGAAAGCGACGCTGGGTGATCGAAAGTGCGTCACTTTGGACATTGACGCATCGGCGATTCGGTCGAAGAAAAAAGACGCGAAGTGGACGTATAAGAAGCATCGCGGGTACATGCCGATGTTCGGTCACATTGCCGAGACCGGTCAGGTGGCTGCGGCTGAGCTTCGCGAGGGCAATGTGCCGCCTGGGGCTGAGAATGTTGAGTTTTTCCGGCGCTGCCGCGCGGCGCTGCCCGAAGGGGTGGGTGTCACTCGCTTCCGGGCCGATGCCGCCTCCTATCAGGCGGGCATCATCAATGATTGCCGCGCACACGGCATCCGTTTTGCGATTCGGGCGAAGATGGACAGTGCGGTGAAGAAAACGGTACTGGACATTAAGGATGAGGATTGGAATGCGGTTGTGAATGCCGACGGTGCGGTATTGGAAGGCGAGTATCTGGCCCGTACGCTGCATGTGATGGAAGATGTGCCTGAGGCTTTCTGTCTGGTGGTGCAGAAAAAACGGGTGCGGGACAAGCTGCCGGCCGACGCTGGGATGCCTGACGGGACTGAGCAGCTGAAGATGGTTTTCAAAAATGAAGGCCTGCACCAGGTCGATGTGCAAAGTGCGGTCAGCGGCAGGTACATCTACCGGGCGATTGCGACCGATCTGGACCTGGACCGCTTCAGTGACGGCGAGATTGTATGGTGGTACAACCAGAGAGGGGACAGCTCGGAAAACCGGCTCAAGGAAATTCGCAGTGACTTCAGCGCGGCGCATCTGCCGTGCGGCGAGTTCAAAGCCAATGTCGCGTACCTGCTTCTGTCTTCGATTGCCTTCAATCTGCTTGCGCTGATGCGCATGAAACTGCCGCAGGAGTGGTATGGCGTGCGGGCGATCAGTTTCCGTCACCGACTGTATGCGATGGCCGGACAGGTGGTTCGCCATGCGCGGCAGTGGACCCTGAAAGTCAGTGCGGCCAAACTTCCTGTCCTGGAACAGTCGCTTTGGGCCATCCGCCGCTGCAGCCTGTCCTGACTTCTCATTCGTTCTGAAACGGCTTTACACTACAGATCATGGCAGTCAGTCTACTGTCAGGGACAGGCTTGCGCCGGATTTGCTGCTGAGCCGCCAGATTCGCTTCGCAGTGGGTTCAGCCGGGTAAAATGGTCACCGATTTCGGTGTGTGGCTTGATGGTTTGGAAAATCCTGGCGCTTCGAACCGCCAGAGTGCCGAAAATCTCGCCTTAGCCGCCGCTGGCAGTCTCTAACTGAGGATTAGGGAAGTATGAAAGGGCTAAATATGACGCGGCGCTCTTTTTTGGCTGCGTGTGGAGCGTTTGGTGCGGCGACTATGGCTGTGCCGCGATTTGCATTATCACAGGATGGTTCTGTTCTAACGGTTCGATCCTACTCAGATCTTCAGATTCTGGACCCTGCGTTTCGTCTGGCAGCGCCCGAAGACGATATTATCCGTTCCATTTTTGCACCGCTGGTTATTCCACAAGCTGGTGATGTTTGGGGTTGGAAACCAATCGCTGCCCAGAGTATCGAACAGCTTGATGATGTGACAATTGCTTTCACACTCAAGGATAACATCGGCTTTACGGATGGCTATGGTCAGATGACTGCGGAAGATGTGAAATTCTCAATAGAACGGTTTGCCGATCCCGCGATGGAAAGTCCCTACGCTGGCGATTGGGCGGCACTTAAAGAGGTTGAGGTTAAAGATAAATTGTCTGGCCTCATTCATCTAAAGCAGAAGTTTGTACCGCTTTGGTCGACGACTTTGCCGACGGCAGCTTCCTGCATATTGTCGAAACGTGCCATGGAGGAGCTTGGTGACAAGATTACCACGAAACCAGTGGCGCAGTCAGGCCAGTATCTGTTAGCTGATTGGCAGCCAAAACAGAAAACAGTTCTCAAGCGGAATCCCGACTGGGTGCATGAGCAGGGTGGTTTCGATGAAATTCACATTATTCCAATCGAAGATCCTGCAACAGCAGAGCGAGGTTTTGAAGCTGGTGATCTGGACTACACCTGGACTTTAGTTGCTTCATTACCGCGCCTCAAGTCAAATCCACCTCCGAATTCAGTCGTGCTAGAGAAACCATCACTGGCATATGTCTGGATCGGTATGAATCAGGATGTGGCACCGTTTGATAACATCAACATTCGACGGGCTGTTCAGCATGCAATTGATCGTCAAGGTGTTGTGGACGCCGCATATTATGGTGCAGCATCGGTAGGAAACGGTATTATCGCACCCGGTCTGCCTGGCAGCCGAGACAGTGTGACCTATGACTATGATCCAGATAAGGCAAGAGACCTCCTGAAGCAGGAAGGTGCAACAAACGTTTCAGTGACACTTGACATTCTTAACCAGACTGATCGTTTAACAGCTGCTCAGGTCATTCAGGCAAATCTCGCAGATGTTGGTATTTCATGCGAGATTAAGCAGAATGACAGCGGTACATTCTGGACGCTTGGTTCCAAAGATGGCGACTATTGGAACAAGCTGCAGATGTATCTACAACGCTATTCAATGCAACCCGACCCGAGTTGGGCCACAGTCTGGTTTACTCCAGAGCAGGTTGGTGTATGGAACTGGGAGCGAGTTAACAACGCAGAATACAAAGCACTGCATGATCAGGGGCTCAGCGAAAGCGATTTTGCAAAGCGCGACGAGATTTACAAGAAAATGCAGGGCCTCATGGACGAGAGTGGTTGTTATGTGTTCCTCACCCACGAGGTCGTTGGTGCCATCCATCGCGATACCATTCAGCCTGGGTTGAAACCTAACGGAGAGTCTCTGTTTTCTGAGTTCAAGTCAGCATAACAATATTCGGGCGGCCCTTGCGGGCCGCCCAATTTCCGACAGATGCTGAATTATTCTGTCAAGCGGCTGGGTTTAGCCGTGATCATCGTGTCAGTGGTAATGCTACTGCTGTTCACGATGATTTATCTCATTCCTGGTGATCCGGCTGCGGTCGCACTCGGTCCTAGGGCCACCGACGCGATGCGTGAAGCACTCCGTGTCAAAATGGGGCTTGACCAGCCCATATGGGTTCAGTTCTGGAACTTTTTCATCAATGCTTGGCAGGGAGATCTTGGAAACGAGGTTTTGTCTGATCGGCCTGTAACTGATGTAGTACTGGAGCAGCTACCGTTCACACTGGCTTTAATCGCCGGTGGTATGATTTGGTCCGTTGCACTCGGTATTCCACTAGGATGTTGGACAGCGATTCAACCCGGGGGGATTGTTGATCGAATAATCGGTGTGTTGAGTGTCGGGGTGATCGCAGTACCGTCCTTTGTCATCGCAATATACGCACTGCTCATTTTCGCAGTCACTCTTCGCTGGCTTCCTGCCATTGGCGCCGGCGACCCCGGCGACTTTGTTGATCAAGTGATCCATTTAATTCTGCCATCTCTTGCAGTTGGGCTCGGCTGGGTGGGCTATCTTGCTCGTCTGGTTCGTGCCTCGATGCTTGAAGTTTTGGAGGCGTCCCACATCCGTACTGCCCGTGCATTTGGTTTACCTGAACGATTGATCACGTATCGTTATGCCTTGACTATTGCAATTCTACCGACGGTCACCCTGCTTGGAGTTGGCATTGGCCAAATGCTTTCATCTGCGGTTTTTGCAGAGATTGTGTTCGCCCGCCCTGGAGTCGGCAAACTGGTCTACGATGCCATTCTGACTCGAAATTATCCGCTGGTAACAGGTGCGGTTCTTGTCACTACAGTGCTCTTTATAGCTATTAACTTAATTGCTGACCTTGTTGTTGGGGTTCTTGATCCTCGTGTCCGAAGCCGTCTCTAAACTTTACAGAGCCCTGCGACGGGTTTTAGCCGAACCGATGGGTGCATTCGGAGTTGCACTTGTTGTATTTATGGTTTTTGGTGCTGTATTCGCTGACATTCTTGCGACTGCCGAACCTTCTGACATATCACCACGTGACCGTTTTCAAGGTCCGTCAATCACACATCTTTTGGGTACCGACCATTTGGGACGGGATCTGTTCTCACGGGTTTTGCACGGCGGCCGAATCGCACTGTCAGTCGCACTTTTTTCGATTGCCGCATCATTGGTGATAGGTGTGATTCTCGGCCTCATTGCGGGCTATGGACCGCGCTGGTTGGACAATTCGATGATATTGGTTTTTGACGCGCTCAAAAGTTTTCCCACAGTAATGCTAGCCCTGGCACTGGTAACTCTGTTTGGTCCGTCTCTGACTGCAGTGATCGTTGTCGTTATTTTGGTGAATGTGCCAGGCTATGCGCGAATCATTCGAACCCAAACTCTCGCGTTGAAATCCGCTCAATTTGTATCCGCAGCACAAAGTATGGGGGCTGGAACGGCACGAATCTTACGGGCGCACATTTTCCCGAATGTCATTGGTCCACTATTGATTCTGGCTTCGATGGACATTCCTGTTGTCATTGCGATTGAGGCTGGAATGAGTTTTCTGGGACTTGGTGTACGCCCGCCAACCCCGTCGTGGGGTGCTATATTAAATGATGGGTTTGCAGCGATTCGCGATACACCATGGATTGCTATCGCTGGTGGGCTACCGATTATTGTGACCACGTTGGGATTCACATTTCTGGGTGAGACTTTGCGGGATGTTTTTGATCCTCGCTTGAAGGTTCGCTGATGAACGTACTCGAAATTCAGAGTCTCAATGTCACCTTCAACACAGAAGACGGGCAGCTTCGTGCCCTTCAAAACGTTTCATTCAACGTTCCAGAAAATCGAATTGTTGGGATTGTTGGAGAGTCAGGGTGCGGAAAATCGACGCTGATCAATTCCATTTTGGGTTTGCTTGCCGATAACGGACAAGTGGAAGATGGAACCATTTTATTTGAAGGGCAGAACCTGACACAGTTGAATTCTACTCAGTTGAGAGAATTGCGCGGGGTGAAAATTTCCACCGTCTTTCAGGATCCGATGGGCGCGTTGAATCCAGTCATATCGGTGGGTACTCAAATGCTGCATATTCAGTACCGATCCAGTCTGAGCAAGTCAGAAAAGCTGGCCAAAGCAGCAGAAATGTTGCGCCGGGTAAGGATTCCGGATCCAGAGTCTGCGCTCACTCGATACCCGCACGAGTTTTCAGGTGGCATGAAGCAGCGCATTGCGATCGCCATGGCACTGATGATGGAACCGGCTTTGTTGATAGCTGATGAGCCTACGACTGCACTGGATGCCACTTTGGAAGTGGCGACGATTGAACTGCTTCAGGATCTGCAGCAGCAAATCGGGTGCTCTGTCCTATTTATTTCACATCATCTCGGAGTGATTGCCGAACTTTGTGATCAGGTTGTTGTGATGTACGCTGGTGAAGTTGTTGAGCGAGGAACGACTCGACAAATATTCTACGGACCCATGCACCCCTACACAGAGCGGCTATTGCAATGTGACCCTGCTGGACAATCGGAGCGTACACGTCATTTGCCGACAATTCCAGGTGAGATTCCAGATCTTCGATTACGTACGCCAGGTTGTATCTTTGCTGCTCGTTGTCATTGTCGCGAAGACATCTGCGACACAGCCCCACCTGAAGTTGTAATTGAAGGTCAGAGTGCCAAGTGTCACAGGCTGGTCGCATGATTCTGTCTATCAACAATGTCGAGGTAACGTTTCGAGTCGGACCTTGGTTTAATCGCCAGCCGATTCTCGGTGTGGCAGGAGTGAGTTTTGATGTGGCACCTGGAGAAACTTTTGCCATCGTCGGTGAAAGTGGTTCTGGAAAAACAACACTGGCCAATGCGATTAATGGACTTCAGTCAATCTCAAAGGGTGAAGTGACATTTTTGGGTGAGCGCATTGACACCACGACTCCGAGAAACATGAAACCTCTGAGACAGCAAATGGCAATGATGTTTCAGGATCCCGTCGGTTCTCTTTCTCCACGTATGGAAGTGGGTGACTTGGTCGCCGAACCATTTCATATTCACAAGATCAAGGCAAACATTGCAGAGGAAACTGAGCGTCTCTTGTCCCTCGTCGGACTATCGGGTGACTTTGCCAATCGATATCCACATCAACTGTCAGGTGGCCAGGCGCGTCGAGTTGGTGTTGCCCGTGCAATCGCGCTCAATCCTAAACTGATCATCGCCGATGAACCCACTGCAGGGCTTGATGTTTCTGTGCAGGGTGAAGTTCTAAACCTGCTCAATGATTTACGAGAACGAATGAATCTTGCCATGATTATCATCACCCACAATTTACATGTTGTGCATCATGTGGCAGACCGAATGGCGGTGATGTATCTCGGTCGTATTGTGGAACTTGGTGAAACTGAATCTATGTTCAGTGCACCGGCCCATCCATACACCGCAGCACTGTTGAGCGCAAACCCTGAACCTGATCCAGACAAGGCGAAAGAAAGAATTTCTCTGCCAGCGGAAGTACCCTCATTGCTGGCGCGTCCATCTGGCTGCGAGTTTCACACGCGTTGTCCCTGGGTACAATCCCGCTGTAAAACTGATCAACCATTCGCGAATGGCGAGGTACGCAGTATTGCATGTCATTACCCACTTGCTCCAGGCGCGAAACTGTCGGAAGAACAGTCTTCAACTTGAACGAAATCGTCTGTTCTGCTGTCGATTTAGATCAAGACTAAACCGAAATTTCCACAAAGGAGTCGCCAATGATGCCCAAAATATCGATTCGCACTGAATATCCGCGCGCGGTTCGGGAAATCGAAAACACCTGGATTCCGATGCCCGACGGCACCCGCCTCGCTGCTCGAATCTGGTTGCCGGAGGATTCGGAAGTGAATCCGGTCCCAGCAATTCTCGAATATCTTCCCTATCGAAAACGCGATGGTACAGTGGAACGCGACCACCTGACACATCCATATTTTGCGGGACATGGCTATGCTGGGGTACGCGTCGATATGCGGGGAACAGGTGACAGTGAAGGCGTGTGCCTCGGAGAGTATCTGCGACAGGAACAGGATGATTGTCTGGCGGTGATTGAATGGCTTGCAGAGCAGCCGTGGTGTTCTGGTAAAGTTGGGATGATTGGAATATCCTGGGGAGGTTTTAACGGACTTCAAGTCGCGGCGCGGCGTCCGGACGCGCTGGGAGCTGTCATTTCGCTCTGTTCAACGGATGATCGCTACGCGGACGACATTCATTTCATGGGTGGAGCACTACTTGTGGAAAAACTTGGCTGGGGAGCGACTGCCTTTGCAATTGCCCATACTCCTCCAGATCCAGCAATTGTGGGTGAACGCTGGCGCGATATGTGGATAGAACGACTGGATAACAATAGTCTATGGCTGCTTGACTGGTTCAAGCATCAGCGTCGAGATGCTTTTTATAAGCATGGCTCAATTTGCGAAAGCTACGAAGATGTGGAGGTTCCGGTATATCTGGTTGGCGGATGGGCCGATGGCTATACCAACACGATCTTTCGAATGCTGGAAAATTTAAGTTGTGTCAAAAAAGGGTTGGTTGGACCTTGGGCACACAAGTATCCGCATTTTGCTATGCCGGGTCCTCGAATTGGTTTTCTACAAGAGTGTTTGCGCTGGTGGGATCAACATCTCAAGGGCATTGAAACTGGCATCATGGATGAACCGGAGCTTCGCGCCTGGATTCAGCATTCTGTCCCTCCCAATTCACATTTTGAAACACGCCCGGGGCATTGGGTCACGGTACCAACTTGGTGCGATGATTCAGTTGCAATGCGATCCATGTTTTCGGACAATCAGTTGCCGGTAGGAAAGGCGAATGAACATGTTCCTATCTGTGCGCCAGAAAATACGGGACACACGTCAGGGAACTGGTGTGGGTACGGTCAGGTACCCGATGGTCCAATCAATCAGTCCGAAGAAGCCGGTATGGTTTGCTTTGAATCGGAGCCATTTGAAGAAGAAGTTGACCTTTTGGGCTTTCCGATTCTGACTGCCGAGGTTGCGAGTGATGTTCCTCAGGCCAATCTGGTTGCAGTACTTTCCGAAGTGCTTGAGGATGGCAAGGCTACTCGTATCAGTTACGGGGTATTGAATTTGACACACAGAAACAGCCACGCGCATCCGGAACCTTTACCTGAAGGAAGTTTTCCGGTTCGCATAAAGCTAAACGCCTGCGGCCAACGAATCGGTAAGGGGAATAGGTTACGGCTGGCCTTGTCAAATGCCTACTGGCCCATCATTTGGCCATCTCAGTCGAAAGCCAGATTGAAGTTAACAAATTTAACGCTTAATCTACCTCTTTCCGGAGGAGTACTCGCTCAGAACTGCTTTCTGGAACCCGAAGGCGCAGAGCCTCTGGCAGTCGATAATTTAGCATCTGGAGGTTACGAAAGGCAACGCTCCATAGACAACATCTCAGGGCGTGAGACTTATGAGATTTACAATGACTCAGGGTTAACGCGCCATCTCCACACTGGTATTGAATATCGGGAGACCGGCCGCGAGACTTATATGATTCATCCTGATGATCCGAACTCTGCAGTTGGCACTTGTACCTGGACCAAACACTATGCCAGAGATGAGTGGAGTGCAGATTTAGAAGCTGTCATTACTGTTCGCGCACTGCAGAACGTTTGGAAGATAGAAGCGTCGCTGAAGGCTAGTGATGCGGACGGTATAGTGGTTGAAAAATCCTGGTCTGAAAATGTTGACAGAGACTTGGTATGAGTGTATTTCCCGGGTTTGATTCTGATGTAATCACCCATTCACTGACAGCAGATGGCGTCACAATGCGGGTAGTCATTGTAGGCGAGGGACCTGATGTTGTTTTCATCCCGGGAGGTGATCAGACGGCTGAAGCGTATTCACAGCAGTTTTCCAGACTTTCCGACTCATTTCGATGTATTTCCTACGACCCTAGGGGTGCGGGAGATACTGTTTCGCCACCAGCACCTTGGACAATGTCAGACTATGCGCGGGACTGTGCAGCTGTAATTGATGAATATTGCTCAGGAAAGGCTGTCGTTTCTGGTCTTTCTCTAGGCGGGCTGGTTACCCAGCAGTTGGCAATCGATTTTCCAGACAAAGTTCAACTTGCGATTCCCATGGGTACAGCAGCGTACATAGACGGTTTTACGCGTGACTGGATGCAAGCAGAAATTGATCTACGAAAGGCTGGTGTAAATCTGCCTGACTACTTTCTGGCACCACACTACGCTCCTTTTGCTTTCCCAGCTAAAGCGCTGCATGATCCTGAATTCTGGGCTGAGATCAAGCCGCGTTATACGAGGAGATTTGCCGATCGTGAGCCCAAAGATCTGATCGATCAATGGGAGGCGTGTTTAGAATTTGATTGTCGCGAAGGGTTAAAAACCTGCCCGGTTCCATTTCACGTCATTAGTTTTTCAGAAGACGTTCAGACTGCCCCTGCCATGTGCAAGGTGGTTGCTGACCTTGTTCCAAACGGTGTTTTTCACGAACTCCCGTGGCTTGGGCATGTTTCGATGCTAAGTCACCGACCTGACGTCGTTGCCTCGAAACTACGCGAGATTATTTTGGGATACTTGGGATAGCCGGAATGTAGACTGCACCATGTGGGTGTGAATATTTCGGCTCGATCATTGGTTTCGATCAGGAATACTGGGTCCGATTGCCAAAAGTTCCATCGCTGCTTGCATGGGCGGCAATTGCTCGTACAAGATCCTATATACCCGTTCGGTCATTGGCATGAATACCTCGAGTTTTTTACCAACGTGGTAAATTTCACGGGCTGACTGCAGACCTTCCACTTCCTGGCCGATTTCTTCCAGGATTGAATCAAGTTGCTTACCGCTTCCAAGTCCAAGTCCCAGTCTTCGATTTCGGGAGAGGTCTCCGCTGCATGTTAAAAATAAATCTCCCATTCCAGATAGACCCATCAGCGTTTCCGTTTTGCCGCCCAAAGCGATGTTGAGCCTGTTCATTTCAGCAAAGCCTCTCGTGATCAACAGCGCTCTGGTATTTATTCCGAATCCAAGCCCATCCGCGATTCCTGCAGCAATCGCAATCACGTTTTTTGTTGCACCACCAACTTGAACTCCGACGATATCGTCCGTCGTGTATACCAGCGAAGTTGTATTTCGAAACATATTGGCGATCGATTCAATGTCTTCAGCATTAGTAGATGCGAGATGAAAACCGGTTGGCATGCCTCTTATGACTTCGTAGGCAAAACTTGGCCCGGCTATTGTTGCCGTAGTGGCACGATCCTTAAGTATGCGAGTTGTGACTTCACTTAACAGGTCGCCAGTTTCAGAATCAAAACCCTTGGTGCCCCAGATGATGATTGGTTTAGTGCCCGAATCCATCAAATGCAGATGATCTGAGACTGAATTCATCGCCAAGTCGAAAACCCGGCTGGGTACGGCCACGACCACTGCACTGCAAGATTCGATAGCCGACTCCAGAGTATTACAGCCCTGAAGGCCATTTGGCAGTTCAATATCTGGAAAGAATTGTGAATTTTGGTGATGATGGTTGATGTCTTCGATGACTTTTTGGTCGACATCCCAAATTCGAACCGTGTGACCGTTATTGGCAAGCCAGGCTCCTAGTGCGGTACCCCAGGACCCAGCACCGATGACCGCAATACGATGGGATTGGAGTGAGGATGAGCTCATGATTCTCCTATTTTACATATTGAATTTGTATATCCTTAGCAGCGATTCCCTTCGTTACGAAAGGAACCGACGTATTCAATCAAATTTCACACCTTACGGTCGATAGAAGACAGAGACGGAAAATACTCAATGGGCCTCTGTTGAATTCTAACCCCCAAAACTATAGAACACAATCAATCTGTTCCATTCCAGCAACTGGAGGAAGTTTATCGGTGGTAATAATTAGACACCAATACAATGTAGAGACAATTCCAGCGACCTGACATACCCAGTATGCCAGTCGGTGTCGTCACTTTGAATCATTGAGACATAAAACGAATCGAAGGAAAAGACACATGAATCGAGAGGCTAAATTGCTTGATCGAATCGCTGTCCGTGCCGACATCTTTGATGGCAAGCCAGTAATTCGCGGCATGCGTTTCGCGGTCGAACACGTATTGGAAATGTTGGCCTCGGGATATAGCGTCGAAACCATACTCAGCGAGTATCCCATCCTTGAACCGGAAGATATCCAGGCATGCCTCGTCTATGCCCACCGATCTCTGGCTGGTGAAGAAATACAAGAGCGTATTACAGTCCAGGAAACTTCGTGAGGTTTCTTCTAGACGACTGTGCTGCATCAAGGACACTTTGCAAGACGTTGGCCGATGTTGGTCATGATGTTCTTTCAGTTTCCGCTGGACACGCCGATGCCGCAGCTGAAGATCTGCTTGCACTGGCAAGCGAACAGACCGTATATCTGTCACCAAGGACAAGGACTTTGGCAAGTTAGTCTTTGTCCAGCACCTTCCACATCCGTGCGTTATTCGATTGGTAGGATTGAATCCGACCGAGGAGGCTGAAGTCCTACTTGACGTGATTGAAAACGAGAGCGGTGCGATTCGAGACCGTGCAATTATTGTGGTCACTCGCGAACGCATCCGAATCAGACAGACATAGGGCAATATACACCCAGCACACCATCTCGTCCTCAGTGCGTCTCAATTAAATTTGGGCATCATGCTTGATGCAATTCATCTCAATCGCAGTCGATTAACTGCACTTTCGAATGATCTACATATAAGTATCAACGAGGGTATTTTCGGGATAAAGGCCATGGGCCGACCCCAGTATTGGTGTGCTGAAGATATACCGAATGGGGCAGGGATTGAAAGTAGAATCCACAATATTATTGACGAAATAAAAGGTGGCCAGGGGCAGAATCGAACTGCCGACACGGGGATTTTCAGTCCCCTGCTCTACCGACTGAGCTACCTGGCCAGAATTGAGCGATTGCCCGTACTCGAGTGCGCTGAACAGCTGATACTTGCCAAATTCGTCTGAGAAATTGACAAAAAGTGGCAACGGGGCCGTCTGACGGAAAGCAAAATTATAGAAAATCGTTCAGTAGATTTGGAGGTGTTGAACGACTATTTTTCATTTTTTGATTCGTTCTGCGAGATGAACGAATCACAATTCAGTTCCTCATTCTTCAGTGGTGTATAGCCTGCCGGCATATCCACATCACCGCCAAAAAAGAACTTTTCAACCTGCTCGCTCAGGTATTTTCGATCTTCAGCCTTTCCCATACTGAGTCGCTTCTCGTTGATTAGCATGGTTTGGTGACTGAGCCATTGTTGCCATGCCTCAGCAGATACGTTCTGAAAGATTTTGGTACCGAGCGGTCCCGGTAATGGTTGCATTGCCAAAGCAGGCAGTTCCTTTTTCAACAAGACACACTTGACTGTACTTGACATGGGAAATTAAATCTAAATGTTTAAACTGCGGACTATTTTACCTGTTCAGTTATTACTCAGCATTGCGTATTAAACTGAGTTCGCTTGACTCTTGAAATGAGTTCTAAAACGGGTGCAGGTATACCCCGGTTGAGCGGCTTGTCAAGAGAAATTAGATCAATATCTGCTTGGCGAAATCGATGTGATTCAGAATCTGTTATCTGAACAAGTAGTGGGGTAATATTCAAGCGGAAGTGCGTGAAGTCATGATGAAAAGGATCCCACGTTTGAATGATCGAAATGTTCATGGTGTAATTTTGCCAGAACCATTTCTGCACGTTATCGATATGGCCAGAGTATTCTGGAAAACTCCATAAACCACCCCAAATTCCAGCTGGCGGTCGTCGTTCTAATAGCAGTCGGTTACATTGATCCAAGGCAACAACCAAAGTAACTGTCTTAGTTTTTCGAGTAGCGCGTTGTTTTCTAAGCGGAAATTTTTCAATTAGATTTGCGCTTTTGGCACAACATAGCGAACCAACTGGACAAACTTCACACTTGGGGTTGCGTGGCGTACAGATGGTTGCACCGAGGTCCATGATGTGTTGCGTGTATTTTTGGCAGTCCTCCGCTGGAGTACAAGCATCGGCGATTTTCCAAAGCCTTCGTGTTCGCTGTGAATCTTTCTCGTCGTCAACACAAAAACTGCGGGCGTAAACCCGCTTTGCGTTACCATCAAGGATCGGGGCTTTGTGCCCGAAAGCCAGCGCGCAGATCGCTCCTGCTGTTGAACGCCCGACTCCTGGTAGCGCCAAGATCTCGTCAAAGTTGGCAGGAAATTGTCCATCATGTTGTTCAGCGATCTGTTGAGCAGAGCGATACAGATTGCGAGCCCGGGAATAGTAGCCAAGCCCGGTCCAGAGATTTAGAACTTCATCAATTGAGGCATTCGTCAAACTAGCTATGTTCGGGAATTTTTCAATGAATCGTAAGTAGTACGGGATTACAGTCGTCGCCTGAGTCTGTTGCAGCATGATCTCGGAAATCCATACCTTGTAGGGGTCCGGCTCAAATGCCCAAGGCAGATTGCGACCTGGCAAAGGGTTCCGCCAGTCGAGTAGCAATTGACTAAAATCATCGAAAAATTCAGGCGGTTTCATAAATCTGTGCCCTATACCCAATTACACCAAAATGAAGATTAACGCAATCACTATCAAATCATGAAAGTTGTAACCTTCAACGCTAACGGTATTCGTTCTGCTGCACGTAAGGGATTTTATGAATGGATGCTAGCTGTGGATGCAGATTTTGTCTGCATTCAGGAACTTAAGGCACAACAAGATCAACTCACTTCCGATATGCTAAATCCCGGAAGTTATATGGGGTACTTTCATTGCGCTGAAAAGAAGGGCTATAGCGGTACCGCCGTTTATTCCAAACACTCACCAGTTGAAGTCAGCTACGGACTAGGCTGGGATGATTTTGATTCAGAAGGGCGTTGCGTGAGGGTTGACTTTGATTCGTTGACGATTATTTCAATCTACCTGCCTTCGGGAACCAGTTCCGATGTACGCCAGGAGTTCAAGGAAGTCATACTTGAAAGACTAAAAACCCTGCTAATGGGTTTTCAGCGCGAGCCACGTAATTTCATAATTTGCGGTGACATCAATATCGCTCATCGCCCTGCAGACATCCGAAATTGGAAAGGCAACCTTAAGAATTCAGGCTTTCTTCCGCAAGAGCGAGAATGGATGGATTGGCTGTTTGGTACAGCAGGCTACATTGACGCTTTTCGCATTGTTGACACCCGTCCTGGACAATACACCTGGTGGTCCAATCGCGGTGGAGCGTATGAGAAAAATGTCGGTTGGCGGCTGGACTACCAGATCGTCTCATCTGCACTCAAAGAGCAGGTCGAAACCTTCTCCGTCTACCGCGAAATCAAATTTTCCGACCACGCACCAGTCATCGGTAGTTACAACTTCCCGATTAATTCCGCGCAAAAGTAATCTTATGTCGTACCCTCAGCGGGTTGATCAACCGGTTGTGCTGCTACCAGTTTCTGTACCCAGAGGATAATTCCGATAACTGGAATACCGATGAGCGCTGTGAAAATGAAGAACGTGTGATATCCAACACCATCGACTATAGTGCCCGAGTAGCCTGCTACGACTTTCGGCAACAGTAGCATGATCGATGTGAAAATCGCATACTGCATTGCAGTGAAGCGAATGCTGGTCAGACTTGAGAGATAAGCGACGAACGCTGCTGACGCCAAACCAGCACTGGTACTGTCGACAACGATCACAAACAAGAGCATGTTTGTGGTAGGATTCACCGCCAACGCCATAAACAACAGGTTGGACGCTGCTGAGAGAACCGCACCAAGCAACAGTGTGCGAAGTACACCAAATCGAAGCGAAAGTATACCGCCAATTAAACCGCCTGCTATCGAAGCAATCAGTCCGTACAGCTTAGAGTATTGTGCGATTTGAGTTTTTGTGAACCCGATGTCGATGTAAAACACATTTGCAATGACTCCAAGCACGATATCAGAAATTCGATAGGTACCAACCAGCAGTAGTATGATGAGTGCCAGACGACCATAACGGACAAAGAAATCGGAAATCGGGTTGAGGTAGGTTTCGTGAATGTGTTGCATCTCAACTACACGGGCTCTGATTAGCGACCATGCAACGACACCCGCCAGCGATACCGAAAACGCCATTCGACAGGTTTCTAGAAGTAGTCGTGCCGGTGCAGAATTAACTCCCCATTCTTCAACGATGACAGTCTTTGCAGACTTAACCAAATCGCCAGTCAAATAGAAACCCAGTACAAAAGCGCTGATAGCCAGAATAAAAACCAGTAAAAATCGTAGGTAATCCCGAGCTCCCTTGAAAGCGGTGTTTTCAATGAGAGTGTGTTTAGGTTCGGGATTCAGCAAGGTCGTGACGATACCCACCAGCATAAAGCCAGCCATCATCTGATAAACGGAAGACCAGGCTCTGAAACTGTACTCACCACCGCCAATGATGTCAGCCATCCAAAGCGCCCCAGCACCGGAAACAATCAGTGCGACACGGTATCCGGCGATATACATACCGGACAGCATCGTTTGTAGGTCAGGTGGCGCGGATTCGATGCGATAGGCATCGATCACGATGTCCTGTGTTGCAGATGAAAAACCGATGCAAACTGCACCGATGACTGTCATTATCAGCAGGTCAGTCTTTGGGTCGAAAAATGACGTCCAAAAAATGCTGATAATGATTGCAAACTGGGAAACCAGTAGCCAGGCACGACGACGACCCAATCTACGCGTTAGATAGGGGAGTGGCATCCTGTCGACAATTGGTGCCCAGACAAATTTGAATGAGTATCCTAAAGCCGCCCAGCTAAGAAAGGTGATGGTTGCCCTTTCAATACCGGCCTCGCGAAGCCACACGGACAGGGTACCGAATACTAGCAACAGCGGCATACCAGCCGAAAATCCTAAAAACAGCATGCAGATTGCACGCGGGTGCAAAAGCCCTTTGGTCGCTTCTTTCCAGTTATACGTCGTTGAATTTGAATCCATCTCCAGACACATTCCCCGATGTTAAGTTAGATTCTTTGCCCAGCCGTGTCACACGAGAACACAGTTAGCCGAGCATCTGATAACCAAGTGTTTCCAGAAATCTGACGCCAAAAGAATCCACAAGATTCAAAAATATAAGGACCAGAATTGGAGAAAAATCGAGTCCGCCAAAAGTCGGAATGATACGTCGAGCCGGTCGCATGATCGGTTCGGTAAATGTCAATACCAAGCGTGTGAAAGGTGTAATGCGTCGAACAACCCAACTTATCACAACACGAATCAGAATGGCGGCAATAAATATAGTGATGGCGTAATCAAGCAGTCTGGCTGGTGTCAGGATAAGGAGGGCAAAGATGTTGCCGCTGACACCTTGGAGAGTGACAAAAAGAAATCGTTCGACTGCTGTGACAATGAATGCCAGAACAAAAGGTGATCCAATATCAGCACCTGAAATTCGGGGTACGAATATTCGAAGAATACGAATCGGTACCCGAGTCAGGCGATCAATAATTTGCGAAACCGGGTTGTGAAAATCAGCATCCGTGTATTGCAGCAAGGCGCGCAATACTGTAATGACAGCGTAGATTTCAACTAGTGTACGCAAAAGTTCAAAAGAAATGGGGATGTCCATGCCTGTTAGCCAGTGCTCTCGGGTTGAGACATTTCAATTGATCTTTTTTCTGCAGCTTGAATCGCTGAAATAATACTTTGTTTGACTTCGGCTTCGTTGAGCACATTGAGTGCTGCCGCTGTTGTTCCGCCTGGTGAGGTTACACGCTGCCGCAATACTGCCGGACTTTCGCTACTGGCAACTGACAAAAGTGCAGCCCCGACTGCAGTCTCAGTGGCCAGTAAATGTGCAGTTTCAGGTTCGAGGCCAAGTTCAATAGCGGCCTCTTCAATGCATTCAATCAGGTAAAAGAAATATGCTGGACCACTTCCGGAAACTGCTGTAACGACATCCAACAGACGCTCATCAGGCAGCCAAACAGTTTTCCCGACTGCGGACATGATATTTTGAACAACTGTTTTTTCCTCTTCAGACACCTCTGGATTGGCATACATCGCCGAAACGCCCTTCTGAATCAATGCTGGAGTATTCGGCATCACACGCACGATGCTAAGATTTCCACCCGACCAGGAGTCTAGGTCACCCAGTCGAATCCCTGCCGCGATTGAAATCAGTAGTGGACTCGATGACTGGAGAGAACTTGCGACGCTTGAGAGCGCGCCTTGCATGACTTGTGGTTTAAGGGCAAGTACAACTGTTGAGGAAGCTGCAACAACTGCGTGATTGGACTCTTCAACGCGAACCGAAAAATTTTCGGCGACATATCTGCGAGCGTCTTCGGACAAGTCAGATACGACTATGGCGTCGCGACTGTAGCCATTGGCAATAAGTCCGCCAACCAGGCTTCGAGCCATATTACCGCCGCCGATAAAACCGATGGTTGAGTTACTGGATTGATGTTCCGATGAAGGCACGGATTTCTATTATGTATGGGAAGTTGCCAGCAAATTATATATCTCTGTATGAATGCTGTTTTTTTAGAGTCAAGTTGCTCAAGCGTTAAGATTTGGTGCAATGAAATAGTCACTTTCGGAAAGAATTCGTGGGGAAATTCGCGCGGGCAATTGAAAATTCAGATTTGACCTTTGTGCTAAGGATAAGTCCCTGAGGCTTCAATTGAGGGGTAGGCACAATTTTGATAGTGTGGAATTGAATATTCAACTTAGAGACTGCTACGTGGGAGAATGACCTGAATGTTGTTGCTTTTGGTATAGATTTCATTCGTATGGGGCTATGATAGAATGAACAACAACTCCGAAATAAATTGGATTGAGGCTGTGAGATGAACTACGAAAGGAATCTATCAATAATTTTTGCCTCAATGTTTACTGCATTTGCACTAATCATGCAAGTGGCGTACAGCGATTACGAGGATGGCGTGCAAGCGTGGAACGAAAATCGCTTCCAAGATGCAGTTTCCGAATGGATGGAATCAGCGGAATCAGGAGATGGGAGATCCATGCTGGCGCTTGGCCAAGCGTATGCTCGCGGTCTGGGTGTGTTGCGAAACTTGTCAGAGGCGCATAAGTGGTACAACCTCGCAGCAAGTCGCGGAATAGCGGAAGCGGCAGATGAACGCGATGGTCTAGAGACGAAAATGACTAGCGATGAGCGCGCCAGAGCGGAGGAACTCGCAAGTCAATGGCAGCAGGCACAGACAGATGTTGGCAGCCTACCCACATCCGAGACACCACCAGAAGAATCGACTGTTGAATCAAATGAGATCGAACTGACTTCGCGCACAGCGATTCGGGAGGCACAGTCACTGCTGTCAGAATTGGGTTATCAGCCCGGCCCGGCTGACGGACTCTGGGGGCCGAAAACCGGAGTTGCGTTTCAGTCTTTTCTTGTTGATCAGAATCTGCCTGAATCTGATGTCCTAACACAAGCATCATTGTTTGCTTTAAGGGAAGCTGCTGGACGTCCGACAGAAATCGTTTCTGAGGATAGCCAGACATCTTCGCAAGCACCTCAGCAAATCTCAGGTGACACGATTCGGGAAGCGCAGTCACTATTGGCATTATTGGGTTACAACCCTGGCCCAGCAGATGGATCGTGGGGACCGAATTCTGTTCGTGCATTCCAGTCTTTCCTAAGGGACCACAACCTGCCAATTACTGATGTTCTAACCGCAGATTCAATTCTTGCGATAAGAGAAGTTGCAGGTCTATCAGCGGTGTCCACACCAGTCACCAGTCAACCAACCTCTCAGCAAGACGAATCAGGAGAATTGCCAAGCTTTATCTTTGGTGACAGCAGTCAAGAAACCGAAGCCGCTGACAATGACTCGGATGACGGATCAACTGGTAATCAATCAACAGAATCCACTGTAATCACGGAGCGGCCAAGTACCACCGAAGCAGAGGAGGCGGACGCGGCGGCTCAAACCTTGATGACTATCCTTTCTATTCTTACGGGAGAAAACTTGGAGATTACTGGGCAATCGAATCAGGAAATTAGCAAATTTGAAAACTTGTTGGGACGAACGCCATCGACTATTGCCGAAGATGAAAATGGTTGGACCGATCTGCACTGGGCGGCAGCTTTAAATTTGCCGGAAACTGTCAAGAGACTGGTGCAGGCAGGCATGTCTGTCAACATAAGCATGAAAGCGGATCAGAAACAGTTTAGCAATGCGTTGCGTCAAAATCTAGCGCAGGTGAATTCAGCTGCATACATCACCCAGCATATTCAAGCAGTTGGCAGAGTAGGTGCGTCTCCGCTGCACATTGCGGCCTTAATGAACTCTCAAGAAGCAGCACAAGTGCTCATTGACCTGGGCGCCCGTGTCAATCAGACAACCATAATGAATGAGACACCACTGTTCTATGCTATTTCTGGCATGTCGATTGAGATCGCGCAAATTCTAATTGCCCATAATGCCGATATCAATCTGAACGACTTTGAAGGTTTTTCGCCACTACATATGGCAGCTTATCGAAACTCAGCTAACGCACTGATTCTGCTGCTTGAAAACGGTGCGAACATCGAGGCACTGACTTGGCGCAATTGGACCCCGCTTCACGTGGCAGCGTGGACAAATTCGAGGGAAGCGGCTAGAGTACTGATTGCAAGAGGAGCGGATCTCACTGCTACTACAGATAGAAACATGACTCCGTTGGAATTGGCGAGTAACGAAAACCATACTGATATGGTGCGGTTATTGCTGTTAGGCTTTTGAGAGACCAAAACTGCTGGCTATATGCGTAATCGTACAGATTGGCTGAATCTGAGAAAGAGACAATTGACCAAGAGAGTTCCATTTCAATTAGCCGAAGTAGAATTGGTACCATTGCCTTCGGCTGTTTGCCTGAACACCGATTCTGGTATTTGAAATATTCCATTTCTTAGATGGACTTGGATCAGTCGATGTGGTGTAAATTTGGACATGAGTCGCACCTATAGCACCTGCTTGTTCAAGATCATCGGCCATAGTCACTAACAGCATCTCTAAGTAGGACCGAGCCTGCTTGCCTGTTCAAGCGAATCTAACCTCAGTAAATCCTGCCCGCTTTTCGTTAAGCGGATGAACCTTTCTTGACCGCTCAGTGGAAAGGTGATTCTTACTACTGGAGTGATTCAAATCGTAAGTTCTGGCAAACTGTAGAAAGTGCTGGATGGTCTGGTCAAGAACGAAAGGGACAAGAACCAGAAATATTTCGATGAACGTCGAAACGATTTCGATTGATTGAAGTATTGCGGAAGTTAAAATCGGTGGCGGAAAATAGCTCTAGGTAATGCGACTATCACATACTTTTTACGACATAGCATTCTTGAAATGGTACTCCACTCTCTTGAGTCTTCATTCGCAACATACATAAACTTGAACTGATGCAGAAAACCGACAAAATGGGTGTAATTCTCATACTTGCGGCTGCGGTTTCATGGAGCACGGCAGGATTGTTCACCCGCGTTGTAACTACCGATATTCCAACTACGCTGTTCTGGCGATCGTTGTTTGGTGGTCTCTGTGTGCTCGGAATCGCAATGGCTATACACAAATCCACCGATATCCGCGCCGTATTTCGTTTCACCTTAGGGGAAGCGGTAATTGCAACACTCTCTGCAGCAGGAATGATTTGCTTCATTTCCGCATTTTTTCACACTACCATTGCGAATGTAGCGTTTGTCTTCGGCACAATGCCGCTATTGACATTTATCCTCTCCTTGATTTTTCTAAGAGTGCGCGCGGATGCAGTGTCTCTCGGATGTTGCGTATTGTCAGCCGCGGGGGTAGTCGTCATGACATCCGGTAATAATTTGTCGTCTGATTACGTAGGTATCGGACTGGCATTCGGGATGACGATTTTCATGGCATCTTTGACTGTCGCTGCAAAATTCTTTCCAGATGCTGACAGTGCCAAGGCTACGTATCTTTCCGCCTTGTTGGGGGCTTTGGTGACGGCTCCCTTTGCAACTTATGGAAACATCAGTTCTGCTGACTACATCTGGCTGATTGTTTACGGTATCTTGAATGTTGGTGTGGGCTTCGGAGTCTACTTGATTGGCGTAAAGCGTGTATCTGCACTGGTTGCCGCCCTTGTCGGGCTGACTGAAATTCCACTGGCGCCAATTTGGGCTTGGTTGTTGTTCGAGGAACGAATGGAGGTTTCTGTGTTGCTCGGTGGATCAGTGATTATTATTGCCGCGGTGATCTACATTACAAGCTCTGGCAAGTGGGAGAAAGTCCCCTATGATCGAGTCATGAAAGGGAAAAACTGATAGAGATGTTTCGATGAACTTTTCGAAAAGAAAAGAGTACCTAAAGCAGACAGTGAATTGATGGAAGTATTGGAATCGAAAAGTTTTATATATTCGGTGTGACTACCCTACAGTGTTTAAACAGGAAAAGTGAGTAATGAGTATTGCTGAATTCGGACGGGTCATAGGTCACGAAAGCCGCGTGGCAATGCTTCAGGCATTGATGGGTGGCGTAGCTCTGTCAGCAAGCGAATTGGCCTGGCATGCCGGGGTAACCAACCAGACCGCAACCAGTCACCTCAACGAGCTAGTGAATGCGAAATTGCTATATAGACGGAAGTGTGGGCGATTCCATTACTATGAAATTAACGGCGACTCGGTTGCATCCACAATCGAAAAGATCGCATCTGGGATTCCCGTGAAGGACAGTCGAGATTTCCGACGAAATGTGAAACCCGAATTGAAAAAAGCTCGATTCTGTTACGATCATCTGGCAGGGGAGCTAGGCGTGGAAATTTCTCGAATTCTCGTCCAAACTGAGGCTCTAATTCTGCATCAAGACAGTTTCCATCTTCCAGAGACAGAACACCCAATTTACCGGACAATCGGTGTTGACTTGGGCGAGATTCGTAAAAGTAGGCGCCAACTTTGCCCTCGTTGCGTAGATTGGACGGAGAGACTTCCACATGTTGCAGGCGCGGTTGGTGCGGCGATTGCCACAAGATTGGTTGAGTCTGGTTTGATAGTTCGATCCCGAAATGACCGCTCGATCAACATTACAAGGTCGGGTAGATCTTTCCTGATTGACAAGCTGGGATTAAGTCCATCGTACTTTGCTGATGCGTCTGGAATGAATAGTTAGCAGAGAAGTGACTCATTCGTATGCAATGTAAAGGGGCTGATTGGACCTTTGTACGACGAATAAATTCCTGAACCAATAGATAGAAAGCCCTTAGATTACAACTTCTATTTTGACAGACGAGGGCCAAATAATGCAGTACCAATTCGGACATGCGTTGCACCTTCAGCCACTGCCTGCTCAAGATCGTCGGTCATGCCCATCGACAGCGTGTCCAGAGTGTGTCCTAGGCTATTTGCCTTTTCAAGCAAATTTTTGACCTCAGCGAAAATCACCCGCTGCTCACTTGGGTCGGAAACGGGTTTCGGTACCATCATGAAACCTCTCACTCGAATACGTTCAAAATCATGGATCTGGTCTAGCAGTTCAATTGCTGAATTAGCATTCAAACCAGACTTGGTTTCCTCTTCCTGCAGATTAAGCTGCAAACAGACATTGAGCGGTGGAAAATTTGCTGGACGCTGTTCATTGAAGCGAGCGGCAATCTTGAAGCGATCGACACTGTGCACCCAGGAAAAGTTTGAAGCAATCTGTCGGGTCTTGTTGCTTTGGATGCTGCCGATGAAATGCCAATCAATCTGCAGGTCTTCCAGTTCCTGCTGCTTGCCAATTGCTTCCTGAACAAAGTTTTCTGCAAAAACACGTTGTCCGCACGCTGCAAGTCCGCGAATCGACGACGCGGGATGAACTTTACCGACTGCAATAAGCTGAACCGAGCCAGGTTCACGACCGGCGTCTACTTCAGCCGAGCGAATTCTATCGTTTACCTTTCGATAGTTTTCTGCGAGATCAATCATTGTCGTGATACATAATGGGCGCGATTTTCTTGAGAAGATTATCAAACAAACCAATTGTAGAATCGTCAGTTTTCACGTACAGCAGCCCTCAATTTCATTCGATGAAACTCAAACCGGCAAACCAACGGGTTATTGATGCTTTGAGCGCAATGGATATCGAATGCGAGCTACAAATTCTCAATCACGAAACACGAACCTCCCAAGCGGCCGCTGAGACACTTGGCTGTTCTGTTTCTCAAATCGCTAAATCACTCATTTTCTCTACCAAATCGAAACGTCCGGTTCTCGCAATTACCAGTGGTAGCAATCGGGTCGTGCTCAGCCTGCTGTCCGACATCATTGGTGAGAAAGTTGGCAAGGCCGATGCTGATTTTGTTCGAGAAATGACTGGTTTTGCTATTGGCGGTGTCGCACCTGTTGGATTGGCCAATCCTATTGAAACAGTATTTGACCGTGACTTATTCGATCATGAAACAGTTTGGGCGGCCGCCGGTACTGCCAATTCCCTGTTTCCCATTTCGAGCGACAATCTGCGGCGACTTGCAGGCGACCGAATCTGCGACTTTACAGCACCGTTAGATTAAATCCGTCGCAACGACTCCGCCGATGATAGTATGGGCAACTCTGCCCCGCATCTTCATGCCACCGAATGGATTGTTCTTGCCATTGCTTAGCATTTCGTCGGGATCAAACTCCCACGATTCGTTAGGATCGAAAATACAGATATCCGCTGGAGCACCTTCTGAAAGCGTACCCAGACTCAGGCCTAAAGTCTTTGCAGGATTGCAGGTTAGACATGCAATTGCCTGCTGCAGTGAAAGCCCAGCGTCATCAACCAATTTCAAAGTGAGTGGGAGTAATGTTTCAAGTCCAGATATACCTGGAACGGTTTGTATGAATGGAGCGAGTTTGTCGTCTTTGCTGCAGGGCTGATGATCAGAGCAGATGACCTGAATGGTGCCGTTATTCACACCTTCCCGCAACCCAATCATGTCAGACTCCTGTCGTAGTGGAGGCATAACGTGACACAGGGTATTGAACCCCTGAATATCAAATTCTGTCAGGTGTAGGTTGTGGATGGCAACATCTGCACTGATGTTCAGTCCCCTAGCCTTTGATTCAGCGATCATATCAACGGATCTCGCACAGGAAAGCTGATTGAAATGTGCCCGCACACCTGTTGTTGAAACCAAGGCCAAGTCGCGGGCAACTGCAACGGTTTCCGCAGCTTCTGGAATGGCCGACAGTCCAAGACGCGTGCTCATCTCTCCTTCGTGTACACAGCCGTTACCGGTCAGCCAGGGGTCCTGAGAATGTATGAATACCGTTAAATCGAAGGTTGCGGCATATTGCATGGCTCGACGCATTAACAGGGTGCTATGTATTGGAACTCTGGCGTTGCTGACACCCACACAACCGGCGTTTTTAAGCGAAGCCATGTTTGTCAGCGACTCGCCCTGAAGGCCCATCGTAAGAGCTCCCAGTGGTACGACCCGGATACTCTCCTGCTGTTTAACGCTCTCTCGAATCATATGTGCCATTGATGGCTCATCAATCACTGGAACGGTGTTTGGCTGAATGCAAACGGTTGTAATCCCACCGTTCAGCGCCGCCCGATGTTCGCTGAATATCGTTAGGTGTCCTTTCGAATTTAGCTCACCTATTTTCGCATTGAGGTCAATCAGTCCGGGACATACAATCAAACCCGAGGCATCAATTTTGCGCTCAACGGTTAATTTTGCAGCGGCTTTGGAATTTAGAATCTGTCCCTGATCAAAATAAAGATCAGCAATTTCATCCCGGCTGTTTGCCGGATCTATGATCCGTCCGTTTCGAATGACACTAACCATCGTGCTTCGTTCTACCCAGACTGCCGAAATCCGCCCATTATTCTTGACATGACCGCCATTCGGACCGCAACGCCATTCGATACTTGGGATAGGATTACCGAATGGCTGCCGTCAGCGACTGAAGAGGCTATTTCCAGTCCGCGGTTGATGGGACCGGGATGCATAACCATGACATCCGGTTTGGCATTTTTCAGCCGTTCTTCCGTGAGGCCATAGCAACGATAGTATTCGCGTTCACTTGGAATCAATTGTCCTTCCATTCTTTCCAACTGTAATCGCAGCATGACAATAACATCTGCGTCCTTAAGCCCCTCATCCAAATCGGTAAAGATCCTCACTCCCAGCGCTTCAAGCCCCGTAGGAATCAGCGTTCGAGGCGAAACGATTCGAATTTCTCCAGTTCCCAGTTTCTTGAGTGCGCTAATTTCAGAACGAGCAACTCGGGAATGCAGAACATCGCCCACAATCACAACCGTGAGATCGTTGAAATTCGGCTTTCGCTGGCGAATGGTGAGCATGTCAAGCAACGCTTGTGTAGGATGTGAATAACGTCCATCCCCAGCGTTGATTATGTGAACGTGTTGCGGAACGTGGCGAGCAATGAGGTTAGCCGTGCCGCTGAAGCTGTGACGCACGACAAAGGTATCCGTGTGCATGGCTTGCAGAGTTGACACGGTATCCAGAATTGTCTCCCCCTTTGTTGTTGACATCCCATCTGACTGCATGGTGATGACGTCTGCAGACAGTCGCTTGGCTGCAATTTCGAAAGTTGTTCGGGTTCGGGTACTCGGTTCAAAAAACAGATTGACGACGGTTTTACCGCGTAGCAGGGGTACTTTCTTAGTGTCGCGGGTCGCAAAATCGATAAATGATTCCGCAGTAGTGAGTAATTCCTCGATCAGTTCTCGCGGTAATTCCTCCAGAGAAATAAAGTGATTCAGACGGCCGTCATCTCCTATTTGGATGTCTTCAGACATCATTTAGCCTCCGCATGCCGATTGACATACGTCAGTCGGCCGTTTGGATGAATTTTGACAAATTGATGTTCATCGAGTGAAATTCTATGGCCGACAATTTCAGCTTGGAAGGGCAGTTCCCGATCACCACGATCCAGCAGAACAGCAAGTACAACGGAAGCAGGGCGGCCCCAGGCAAAAAGTTCGTTTAGTGCGGCTCTGATGGTCCGTCCCGTATGCAAGATGTCGTCGATCAGAATAATGTGGCGATCATCGATTGCGACGGGTAAAGAAGAACTGCGAACACTTGGATTGAGGCCAACTCGACTGAAGTCATCGCGATAAAAAGTAATATCCAAAAGTCCCACAGGTTCGCTTAAGCCCAGTTTTTGGTGCAGTTGTTCAGCGATCCAAACGCCGCCGCTGCATATCGCAACCAAATGGGGCGTTTCGTCAAGCATTGGCTTGATGGAGTCGGCCATTCCTGAAAGCATTTCATTCACAGGCAGTTGCTCTGGTAGTGGGTGACTCATCTGTTTTTCAAGTCACTCATTCAGGTCGATAGCGGTTTCGAGTTTTTGCGTTTCACTCAACTGTTCAATTGCGAGAAATAAGTCTCTAAAATTATTCCGGCAGAAATTTTATTCCGTTCATCGGTTTTCTTGGCTTTAGGAATTCGTTCGCCGGGTTGGTGCATTCTGAAATTCGATTCTTCCGTGCTGAGGGTCTCGTCGACATATGAAACAGGGATATTGAACTTCTGGGTGAGTGCTTCTCCGAATTGAAGAATTTTTTTCTTTAAACCTGTGGTAGATTCTGAATTCAAACCCGGCATTCCCAATACAAACCCCTCAGGGCGCCACTCACTGACCAGTTTTTCCAACGCCACGAAATCCGGTTGACCGTCTTTAGCCTGCACAATTCCTATACCCTGACCCCGACCGATACTTGGATGACCAACCGCAACACCAATTCGGCGAGTACCAAAATCGAATGCCATGATGTTTTCAGACAAATTCAACTATCCAATCTGTATGTTATCGATATCCGGTGTTGAATCTACCATGTAATCGATATGATTGATACTTTCAGATTCAAAATCTTCGAGGTCTGGGTTCGATGATTCCATGTTACTGTGCACTCTTCTTATCTCAAACTGGATAAGAGAATTTTGGCAGGCAGTCGGAAAATTGGCAACCGCCTCATTTGGCTGTTCAAGCGGTGGAAATTCCTTTTTTCAAAGGATCAGGCATGCCCCGCAACAGAGGAGATTGTGTCAATGTCGATGCCTACCAGCGAAGCGGCTTTGTGCCACCTGTCTTGAATTGGAGTATCAAAAATGATGGAGGAATCCGCTGGAGCAGACAACCACATGTTTTTCCGCATTTCATCTTCCAATTGCTCGCTCTCCCAGCCGGCAAATCCCAGAATCGGCAAGAAGAAATCTGGCCCACGGTTTTCAGAAATTGCTTCAAGCACATCCTTTGACATGGTGAGTCCTAAATCATTACCCACTTGTATTGTCGACGCCCAGGATTTACTGGCATCATGTAACACAAGACCGCGCTCTACTTGGCAGGGACCACCAAAATGAACTGGTGATTTAGTTTCAGGGTGCTCGTTGGAATCAAGGTCAAGTTCCTTTAGAATATCCTCAAGCAGCAACTCAGTTATTCGATTGACGACGATTCCAAGTGCCCCGTCTTCATCATGCATGCATATCAGAACGACGGTACGCTCAAAAATGGAGTCAGACATGGATGGCATAGCGACGAGGAATTGATTTGTGAGCCAGGTCATGAAGTTGTCATCCGTAGAAACTCATAATTGAAACTATTGCATTAATTCTTAATTATTCCCTCAATATGCGCACAATTGTACATATTCCAAGCACATAATAATTTGGTTAATTGCCTAAATGGGTTTGTGTGTTGACTTATCAATAGTCCGTGCCTTCATATCGAAATTGCTGAATATTTGCCAACAAATTCTTGAACGACATAAACCTTCATGAGCATTTCCGATAATTATCTTGGCACCATACCTATGCGCATTTTCGATACATTACGCCTGTTTCAATAATTGTTAACTATGAAAATTCTCGTTTATTCAGATCTTCATCTCGAGTTTTCTGACTTTACTGTACCGACAAATGGTTTTGACGCTGTAGTACTGGCGGGTGACATTCATGTAGGGGACAGGGCGGTTCGATGGGCACATCGTAGTTTTGACGATGTGCCAGTCATTTACATTTGCGGCAATCACGAGTTTTATGGGGGTGAAATCGGATACGTACAGGACAGGATTCGCGCTGCCGCGTTTGGATCCAATGTGTACTTTTTTGAAAACGAATCCATCTGCATTGATGACGTCCAATTTATCTGTTCAACGCTTTGGACGGATTTTTGCGTCAGTGGTAACAAAGATCTGAACATGATTCAAGCTGGCAGATGGATGAACGATTATCGACTGATTGAGCTAGGTGATCGCACTCTCGAACCGCATGACACTGAACGGATGCACCATGCTTCACGACAATTTCTGGAACGTGAGTTGACTAAATCCAAAGAACAGACGCAAAAAACGGTGGTTGTCACTCATCACGCTCCATCCGCACGCTCGTTGCTCTGCGAAAGAGTTTCTCAAGACAGCGGCGCAGCCTACGCATCTTCACTTGACATGATGATGATTGAACATTCACCGGATCTTTGGATTCATGGGCATACGCATGAATCGGTTGACTACCAGATTGGGGAGACTCGGGTGCTGTCAAATCCACGCGGTTATTCACGAATTGCGGACGGTTGGGGCAATCGGAATTTCAAGCCTATTTGTATAATTGAAGTGTAATGCTCTGATTGCATCCAGCCTTTAATTAATTACTCTACTAAACTCACAATTCTCCACGCGCGGACTAAAGCAGTTGAACGACACAGCAACAGCATCTGTAACCAAAAAACATAGTAATAATCCTACACGACTTGAGATGGCGAATGCGATTCGCGCACTCTCAATGGACGCCGTTCAGGCAGCCAAATCCGGACATCCTGGGATGCCAATGGGAATGGCAGATCTTGCAGTGTCGCTATGGCTCGACCATCTCAAACACAATCCGCAGAATCCAAATTGGTTTGACCGGGACCGATTTGTCCTGTCGAACGGACATGGTTCGATGCTGATTTATTCTCTTTTACATCTGACCGGTTATGAACTGCCGTTAGAAGAGATTAAGAATTTCCGCCAGTTGCACTCAAAAACTGCCGGACATCCGGAATTTGGACTCACGCCCGGCGTTGAAACGACTACCGGACCGTTGGGACAAGGGTTCGCGAATGCTGTTGGTTTGGCTTTGGCAGAAAAGGTGTTGGCAGCCCGATTTAATAGACCCGGCCACCAGATCATCGATCACTACACGTACGTATTCCTAGGTGATGGGTGTCTCATGGAAGGCATCTCCCACGAAGCAGCTTCGTTTTCCGGAACGCATCGACTGAATAAACTGATTGCGTTTTACGATGACAACAATGTTTCGATTGACGGCGAAATTTCCGGCTGGTTCACTGAGGACACACCGCGCCGCTTTCAAGCCTATGGCTGGCACGTAGTCGAGAATGTGGACGGACACAATTCTGAGGAGATTGAAGCAGCAATTCAGACTGCTCAATCGGAGACCGGCCGTCCCAGTCTGATCTGCTGCAAGACGGTAATTGGATGGGGTGCGCCGAACAAGGAGGGAACAGCCGGAGCCCATGGAGCGCCCTTGGGTGAGGAGGAGGTGGCGCTGACTCGCGACCGAATTGGCTGGCATCATCCCACATTCCATATACCAGACTCCATCCGGGCTGAATTTGACTGCCGTGTTCGTGGTTCTAAACAGGAGAAGCAGTGGGACGAAGAGTTTATCGCATACGCAAATGAATATCCAGAGTTAGCAGCTGAACTCAGTCGACGGATAGACGGTCGGTTGCCAGAAAACTGGCTGGAATTAACCAGCGAACAGATATTGTCTGCCCCCGATAAGTCACTGGCAACGCGCCAGTCTTCTAAGGTTGCGCTTGATGCTTACGGTCCGATTCTACCGGAACTGATTGGAGGTTCTGCTGATCTCACCGGATCAAATCTAACACTTTGGGATGGTTCAAAACCTCTTGATGAGGAAACCTCAGACGGGAGTTACATCTACTTTGGAGTCCGGGAATTCGGAATGAGTGCCATCGTCAATGGACTCGCGTTGCATGGTGGATTTGTTCCCTATGGTGCGACGTTTTTGATGTTCTCCGAATATGCCAGAAATGCTGTGAGAATGTCGGCATTAATGGGCATCCAATCAATTTTTGTCTATACCCATGATTCCATCGGACTTGGGGAGGATGGACCGACTCATCAGGCAGTTGAACAGGCAGCAACGTTGCGATTGATCCCGAACATGTCCCTATGGCGGCCATGTGATACCCAGGAATCGATGGTTGCATGGAAGGTCGCAATCGAAAGAACCGACGGTCCAACCTGTCTGTTGTTTTCCAGGCAGGGTGTTGCTCAGAATAGTCGCACTGAAACTCAAATTGAACAGATATCAAAAGGTGGCTATGTTCTGTTGGACAGTGATGGCGAACCCGACATCATCATTATTGCGACAGGAACAGAGGTAGAACTTGCAACGGGTGCGGCTCAGCGCCTGACAGAAACCGGTATCAAAGTCCGAGTGGTGTCAATGCCGAGCGTTGACGTTTTCGAAACACAGTCACAAGACTACCGCAATGCGGTACTGCCACACCAGATCACTAAACGGGTGATCGTAGAAGCAGGAGTTACTGCGCTTTGGGCCAAATATGCAGGTACGCAGGGCGTCGTTATGGGGGTCGATCAGTTTGGTGAATCTGCCCCTGGAAAAGCGCTTTACGAATACTTCGGATTAACTGTCGATGGTGTCGAGCGCGCAGCACGCGATCTGCTCGGTTAGCTCTTCATTGAGTCAATTTCAACCCACTTCATTTCGCAAAGGTGAATAGCGAATGTCAATTAGAGTAGCAATTAACGGATTTGGTCGGATCGGTCGGAACGTCATGCGAGCGCTTTACGAATCGCCTAAACAGCATGAACTTGAAGTCGTAGCAATCAACGATCTAGCGGACAAGGAGACTAATGCACACTTGCTACAGTACGACTCTGTGCATGGAAAATTTGGTGCAACTGTCGAAAGTGTTGATGACGGGTTTCTCGTCAATGGAAATCTGGTCAAAACCTTGTCGGAACGTAATCCGGCAGCGTTACCGTGGGGAGAACTTGGCGTTGACCTGGTCATGGAGTGTACAGGTTTTTTTGCCAGCAAGGAAAAGGCCTCAGCACATCTTGAAGGTGGGGCTAGAAAAGTGCTCCTTTCTGCACCGGGGGGTGGTGTTGACGCAACCGTAGTATACGGTGTCAATCACGACATTCTGAATGCGTCCCACACAGTTATTTCAAACGCCTCATGCACCACAAACTGCCTTGCACCAATTGCCAAGGTATTGCATGATGAATTTGGCATCAAGTCTGGTCTCATGACCACCGTACACGCATTTACCAATGACCAGGTTTTGACCGATGTTTTTCACTCGGATCTCAGACGCGCCCGATCGGCGACGCAGTCGATGATTCCGACCAGCACCGGTGCAGCCAAGGCGATTGGACTGGTCTTGCCGGAACTGGATGGAAAGTTGGATGGATTCGCAGTGCGAGTGCCTACCACGAATGTCTCATTAGTTGATCTTACGATTGAAACAAAGTCCGAAGTTTCAGTCGATGCCATTCATGATGCTGTAAAAAAAGCGGCAACAGGTCCGCTCGAAGGAATTTTGACTTTCAACGACAAGCCACTGGTTTCGATTGATTTCAATCATTGTTCAATTTCGTCAGTTTTTGAGGCTTCAACCACTCGCGTAGTCGGTAGCCATGCGGCCAAAGTTTGCTGCTGGTATGACAATGAGTGGGCGTTCTCAAATCGTATGCTGGACACCGCAGTCGCATTTATGAATGCGAATTGACTGTGGTGGACATGATAAAACTCCAGCAGGTAGACTTACGCTGTAAACGAGTTTTATTGCGAGCCGACTTGAATGTGTCTGTTGAAGACGGCGAAATCACATCAGAGCAACGAATCCTAGCCTCGCTCGATTCCGTCAGGTATGCCCTTGAAAATAATGCCGCGGTACTCATCATTTCACACTTTGGCAGACCTAAGGCAGGTGAATATGAGGCTCGCTACTCACTGGTTCAGGTCAGAGAGGCGATTCAAAACTGCCTTGATCGCAAGGTCAGATTGATTCCAGACTGGATCAACGGGTTTGAAATCAAACCGGGTGAAATTGCACTTGGAGAAAATGTCCGATTTTTGGAAGGTGAGGTCACTTGTGATCCTCAGTTGAGTCAAAAAATGGCTCGATTGTGTGATGTATTCGTGATGGACGCTTTTGGTGCCGCCCATCGTGCTCATGCATCAATTTCAGGTGTGGTTGAATTTGCACCGGTTGCATGTCTTGGAATGCAATGCCAAAAAGAATTGGATTCATTGAATGCCGCACTCAATCAGCCAGCTGAACCGGTGGTGGCGATTGTTGGTGGTGCGAAAGTGGACGGGAAACTCCAAGCACTTAAGAGGTTATCGCAATTGGCTCAGACTCTGATTGTTGGCGGTGGTATCGCCAATACATTTTTGGCGGCTCAGGGATTCAATGTTGGTAAATCTCTTCATGATCCGGAACTGGTTCCAGCTGCACAAGACATTTTGGATGCCGCGGAGCAAAATGGCTGCGAAATTCCACTTCCGATTGATGTGATTGTCGCACCTTCATTGAATGATGGTCGACATTCTGAATCAAAATCAGTTGCAGACGTATCTAATGAGGACATGATTCTGGATATTGGTTCACAAACGCGTGAGGTCTATCACCAAAAAATTGCTCAGTCTGAAACCATCATTTGGAATGGGCCGGTTGGTGCGTTTGAGTTTCCGCCCTTTGATGCTGGGACCAGGGCAATTGCTTCTTCAGTGGTGGGAAGTCGTGCCTTTTCGGTTGCCGGCGGCGGTGATACACTGGCTGCTCTTGAGCGGTTTGGAGGGATCGACCAAATCTCATACGTATCTACAGGGGGAGGGGCTTTCCTCGAATATGTCCAAGGCCATTCACTTCCGGGATTCGCAGCCCTGCAAAATCATGCCGAACGTGCTTTCATGCACGGTGCTAAAGCGGTGTAATTGATGGCATTGAGGCACACCAAAATTGTTGCCACCCTCGGCCCGTCTACAGATAGCGACCATGAAATGGCGCGTCTTATGCAAAAGGGGTTGAATGTCGCACGGGTTAATTTTTCGCATGGCAAGGCGGAAGACCACAAAATGCGAATTGATCTGGTGCGCAAGCATGCTGTTGAACACAAAAGGGCCATTGGAATTTTGGCAGATTTGCAAGGTCCCAAAATTCGGATTACCAGGTTCAAGAACAAGAAGATTCACTTGGAACAAGGTGCGTCTTTTACTCTGGACGTGGAATTGGACGAAGGCGCTGGTGATGAAGAAAGAGTCGGTGTCACCTACAAGGATCTTCCCAAAGACGTCAAACTTGGCGACGTCTTGATTGTCGATGATGGGAACATCGTACTCGAAATAACCGAAGTTTTAGACCCCATCGTCAAAACTAAAGTGCTGATTGGTGGAGAGTTATCAGATTCCAAAGGGGTAAACCGTAAGGGTGGCGGGTTGACCGCAGCATCACTGACACCAAAAGACCATCAGGATATTCGGCTTGCAGGTGATATGGAAATTGACTACCTGGCGGTGTCATTCGTTCGAAATGCAGTAGATGTCAGTTTTGCCCGTGAGTTGCTACAGGCAACTGGAAGTCAGGGCGGCATTGTGTCCAAAATTGAGCGGGTTGAAGCGGTTGAAAATATCGAAGAGATTGTAGATGCGTCTGATGGAATCATGATCGCCCGTGGTGATTTGGCAGTGGAAATTGGGGATGCGAAATTGCCTGGCGTACAGAAAAAGTTGGTGGCTGTTGCACGCAGCCGTAATCGATTCGTGATTACAGCGACACAAATGATGACTTCCATGATCGAAAACCTTATGCCGACTCGGGCTGAAGTACTAGATGTAGCGAATGCAGTCCTGGATGGTACTGATGCAATCATGCTGTCACAAGAATCTGCAGTTGGCAAACATCCAGCCAAAGTTGTTGCAGCAGTGGACCGGATTTGTCGCGGTTCGGAATCAACCAATCTCGGTATGGATCGAATTGAACGTGGAGCTGATCAGTTTAATAGTACGGAAGAAGCCGTGGCCATGGCTACCATGTATACCGCCCGACACTATAATGTCGCAGCAATACTGGCGCTGACGGAATCGGGTTCTACAGCGAAATGGCTTTCGCAGCAACTGTCTGGAATTCCGATTTATGCGATTTCATCGCATGCCAGAACACATCGACGAGTGACGCTGTTCAGAGGGGTGTTTCCGATTGATTTTGTTGTCGATGTGAAGGCAGAAGTGCCAATTGAGTTGCAAGCCGTCAAGGAGCTGCGAAGGCGTAAGATTGTAAAAAAGGGCGATCTGCTTCTAGTTACTCGAGGAGACCAGGCCGGAGTTCAGGGTGGAACAAATACGATGAAGATTCTGACAGTTTAAATAATACGGAGATTTTGTGATGAATTTGGGAAAGCTAGAGTCAACTGCTCGTGAGATGGTATCTGGAGGGCGCGGCATTCTGGCAATGGATGAAAGCACCGGCACTTGTACTTCCAGGTTTGAGAATCTTGGTGTACCGTCCACTGAAGAGACCCGCTTAAGTTATCGCTCAATGCTGGTAACAGCAGAGGGCCTATCCGAGTTTATCAGTGGAGCGATCCTGTTTGACGAAACCATTAGGCAGAGAGTAAATGGAGATACTCCTTTTGCCACCTATCTAAATGATGCAGGAATTGTGCCAGGCATCAAAGTCGATACCGGTGCCAAAGCTCTGGCCGGTCATCCCAGCGAGAAGGTAACTGAGGGATTGGATGGCCTTCGAGAACGTCTGCAAGAGTATGTTTCTCTGGGAGCAAGATTTGCAAAATGGCGTGCAGTGATTACCATCGACGACGGAATTCCAAGTGATGCGTGCTTGATGGCTAATGCTCATGGACTGGCTCGCTATGCTGCTCTGTGCCAGGAAGCGGATGTTGTGCCAATTGTGGAACCCGAAGTATTGATGGATGGTGGACACTCTATTGAACAATGTCGAGATGTAACGCACCGTGCGCTCAAAACAGTCTTTCATCAACTTGATAATCAGGGTGTTGCACTGAGTGGAATTGTCCTTAAACCGAACATGGTTTTGTCTGGTAAGGAATGTCCCGAACAGGCTAGTGTTGAAGAGGTTGCCAGACAGACGGTCGACTGCTTTTTGGATTGTGTGCCTGCATCAGTACCCGGTGTTGCTTTTCTTTCAGGAGGCCAAACGGACGAACAGGCGACACAGCACTTGAACAAGATGAATCAGTTAGGTCTCAACTTACCATGGTATTTGACTTTCTCATATGGACGTGCATTGCAACAGGCTCCAATGAAAGCCTGGAGTGGTGACAACAGTAAGACCGTCGAAGTTCATCAGAAAATATTGCAACGCGCTGAAGTTAATGCGCTTGCTTCACAGGGGCAGTTTGAGGAAGCCGTCAGCGCCTAAACTTGATTCACATCGCAGGTATGTCAATCAGAATTCGATTTTTTGCTAGTTTGGCGGATCGCGTTGGCATCAGAGAGATGACTGTCGACGACGATGAAGTCAAAACCGCTGAAGATGCCTGGAAGGCCTGTGTAGACGGAATGGAGATTCCGGGCAACGCACGAGTTGCCATCAACCAGCAATACGCTGACTTCGCTGATGCCGTCAAGCAAGGTGACGAAGTCGCATTTTTCCCACCGGTAACAGGCGGTTGAGAATGCGAGTCGAGATTTTGGAATCTCCGTTTGATCCCCTGCATGAGGTAGCCAAACACCAGGAATTGCTATCTACAGGACAGTTCGGTGCAATGGCTGTTTTTGTGGGAACAATGCGGGATTTCAACGAAGGTGCTGCAGTGACTTCCATGGTTCTTGAGCATTACCCTGAAATGACGAAGCAACATTTACTTGATCTTGCTCAGATTGTCGCAGATCAGCATAAACTTACGGATTTGCTGATGATACATCGTGTCGGTGAGATTCATCCAGGTGAAGCAATTGTTCTCGTCGCTGTCTGGTCGGCGCACCGAGCCGCTGCATTCGAAGCGTGTGAAGCGATGGTGGAAGACCTGAAGTCGAAAGCACCATTCTGGAAAAAGGAACAATTAGTGGAAGGAGAAAGCCGTTGGATTGAGCACAACACTGCAGGTCCGCGTACAACTGCTTAAGAGGTAGATTAAATATGGACGATAAAACGAAAATAGAAGTTGAAGCTGCAACTTACAGACGCTTGGTAGAACACTTCCGTACGCATACTGAGGTGCAGAACATTGATTTAATGAACCTCGCAAATTTCTGCCGCAATTGCTTGTCAAAGTGGTATCGATCAGCCGCAGAAGAGCGTGGCCACGAACTGAGCTATGAAGATGCTCGTGAAATTGTTTACGGAATTCCGTATTCAGAGTGGAAAGACAAGTACCAGGTCGAAGCGACTGCGGAACAGAAAGCAGCTTATCAGTCGAGGCAGGCAGCACAAGACAAACTCTGAACTTATTGCTCAAACATTTGGTCGGCGACCTGCAATAGAGCCAGAGGTAAGGAGACTATGTTGGGGAATGCATAACCAGTGGCTAGTCGACGCCAAACCAATGCTCAAGGGCGGGGGAAAACTAAGTTAAACTGCAGAGATAAACTCCTGGAACCCTGAGATAGGCGATTTTGCATTTCGGAGACAGGGGTTTGTGGTATTTCGAAGTGCCGAGAGAAAGTTTTGTTTTCTGTCCAATAAGATATTGCCAGAAGGATGTCAATCAGTACTCCAACCGTAACTTTCTAGAGATGTCTGCCATGTCGCAGTAGTTTTGAACTTCAAGTTTATATTCGAAATCTTTTTTATGTTTGTCGATAGATGTTTGCTCCTGTCCACGAACGTTAATTTCTACTGCAATATTTTTCAGTTTAGTTTGCTTGTCTTCTTTCTTTACTGAACCCGTCGTTGAAAGTTCAACACCATAACTCAATCCTACTATCTCCGCTTCATCCAAAAGAATTCTGGCGATTCTTGCAAGTGATAGACATTGATCATAGTCAATCATCTGCATGAGTGCATTATTGCTGACATTTCTCTCGAAATACCTCCATTTCCCGAAAATTTCTCGAGACTGTTCCAGCACCTCTACTAAATCAGGTTGGTCCCGCTCAATCCGTCTTTTGGACTCGTCCGGTAGATCAAGGTACAGGTCATAAAGATTGTGTGTTTTTTCGCTGTGCTCTTCAGGGCCAAAACGATTCCTTTCATCGTCAACTCACACGAGAATGCACCGACTATCGAATTACGCATAATCGACCCTAGGGATTGCATCGCCTGATTCCGCAGTATTGTGGGGTGGTTTGATTCATATTCATTAAAATCTCCAACTCGCGCGGTTCCGTCATTTTGCAGGTCAATGAATGGAATGTCCAGAGTATGAAAAAAGTTACTGGGAATTTCAATGCTAGATACAAGTGCTTGTGCTTGTAGTGTCAAGAGTCCAGGTGCCCCTATCGGGAATTCCCTTCTAGTCAGCAAATTTCTTCTTTCCTTTTCGTTTGTTTCACCTTCCTCATGTTGATATTCAGCGTTCCATTTTGATTGATCAATACATGGGAACACTTTGGCAATAAATTTTCCTTCCTCGCCATAGTTTGGAAACTGTCCGAAAATTAGTTCGTTGACACCATTGACGATGCCTGAATTGTAAGACCTTTGGTATTCGCTACGGGCATCTTCTCCTTCCGCAAGCATGCCACATACACCACAGTGGATTGCAGTCAGATTTTGGTCTTCACTTTTTTTCCAATCAAATTTCCCCAACAGGACCTACAGCGACCCTTCATCCGAAATACACATTTCTGATCCTCGTCAAAAGGTACGCTAATGAGATTATTGAAATCATCACTCCACTTCATCTCTTTCTTGTGTGAATTCGAATTTTTGTAGGACATATTCTTAAAAATTACCAATTAACATAAACCATCTTTCAGCACTAGATGTCCTGTCAAGGAAGAAAGATGCCTTGTATAGTATTGATAACATTTTTATAAAAGCATGTTTTGGGATGCTAAAGCCTTCAGAGAAGTAGTCGCTAACACCCCGCAACAGCTATGTTCTTCAATCTGAAGAATACTCTTCCATATTCTTGGTTAAATACAGGACAGATTTTTATGCAAGCTAACTGCATGAAGTGAATTACATTCCAACGCAAAAGCCACATTGAACAAAAATCAAATATTTTCGAAATGTATATCAGATAAAGCCGCTAATCGAAGTGCTTGGATTAATGTACAAAGCTAGCACAGCGAGTGCAAAACAAATTGTCTCTTTGCATATAGCAAAGAGACAGGTCGTGGTGCGGACTTTGTTATAAATTTTAAAAGTTTGATCAATTCATTCGGTTTTAATGTCAGTTATTTTGGGCAACATTCAAAATTCTCTCCCTTTTCGTAACAGCGGTCTCAAACACTCAATGTGTCAATTTAGTCATGAGTGCTTCAACTTCATTAATCGTACATGCGAATACATTATTATTGTTGGACATTGCCCGTAATCGGTCAATGCGGGAAGTATTTGCTTTGCCATTCAATTGTTGGTAAAAATTTCCATCAGCTATGGCTAAGAAAAAAGTTTTCTGCAATATAGATTGATTAGCTTCAGAGATAAAGGTTTGTAGGTCCTTGTAAGCGGAACCTTGAGAATCACCACTCTCAGATGTATGCTTATGACTTGCATAAAATAGATGATGATTAAATATCCATTTAAAATCAATTGTTTTTGCTTCTGTACTAGCTCCCATTTTATTCAACTGCGATTGAGAAAGAACTCCTCCTCTGACTAGTCCAATTTCGTTGTTTCCTAAATTTTTAAATGATGAAACACCGCTGATATTCTTAATGAATTTCGCAGCAGCTTTTTCATGAAACTTCTGTCGGTTCGGATTTTTGGCAAATAGAGCAGCGACGATTTCGTTGCTTTTAATTTCCTCTATGACTCGCTCTTTACTAAATCCATGTAAACTACAAAAGTTGTTAATTTTCTCGTCTAGTTCACCAGTCCTAACAGCTCTTGGAACATCTTGTAAATTTTCCTTGAAGGCTTTTTATATTCCGCATCATAGTCAAGTAGCATTTATCATTCTCCTTGCCAATGAAAATTCCATTCTTCTTCGATAGCGCCCGTCTTTCCTGATCCCTTTAAATGGTGTTAAAAACACATCATGAGTATCACGGCGAAACGTTTCAAGTCTGTAGTTCAAGAGTTCAATTAAATTTGAAACATCTCCAAAATCACCGCTAATTCTGGTAAAGAATCGTGAAGATGTTTTTATTGGGTAATCCAATATTTCATTGACTTCACAAAATCGAATTGAAGGTTTGGATACGCAATCAAATGAAACAAATCCAAGATTTCCCTTAGGTTCGTTGAAGCGGACCTGTCTGTCTTGTATCGGATCAGGAATTGCGTTTTCAAGTTCATGCAAGGACCCAATGAACTCGTTGTCGTAGTAGATATCGATTTGGTGATTACTTTCCTTGTTGAACAATGCCAAGCAAACGGGATTATCGGTGTCGTTGAACATTCCTCTGTCATGAAGCAGAATATATGCAGATAACCTTTCTCTGAACAGTTGGCTTTGCAAAAAGCTAGCAGGAATCAGGGCTGCCACATATTGGCAATTGTTCAGGCACAATTCAAGACAATGCTTATAAAGGTCGTCATAGATTGTTCTCGGGTAATCTAGACGTCTTCTAGTCGCGGAATTTCTTGCCAGCCATGGTGGATTGGTTACGCACACCTCAAACCCTTTCGGAAACGATTTGATTGTGTCTCGTTGTACGACCAGGTTGTCTGTCGGGTTTATATCGTATGAACTGAATTAATCACATAAATTGAACTCTTGCAGAGTTCGGATAATGTTGTTCGCCCCTGCAAAAGGCTCCAATATGTGTTTGGATGGTAGATGAATCTTTTCTGACCATTCCAAGAATGGACGAAGGGCAAATGGATTCCCGAGTGTGTAATATCGTCCTGTGGACCGCTTGTCTCTCACTTCACAGCGTTCCGTTGATTTTGCTACCTTGAACAGGCGCGAATTCTCCTGAAACTGTCTGTATTCAGGTATTCAGATTATCAGTCATCATTCCATCTGATCGATTAAATTCAGATTACAGATATTGTACTCTTCTACAAGCCATGTTTATGGCGATGCCAAGGTAAGTTCTGAATCAGGCAAGAACTTCATTTATACATGTTAATGATACAATGTAGATTTATATCTACACGCATGAATAATTATGGCACTAAATATTCGCAATTCAAAAACCGAACAGTTGGCTGAAACAGTAGCGGAACTGACCGGTGAGACAAAGACGATGGCCGTCATGGTTGCGCTGAAAGAGCGTTTGGAGCGAATTCAACGTGAACGCTCGGGAAGAAGTTTAGTTGATGAGTTGAATGAAATTGCGCTGCGCTGCGCTTCTTTACCAGTGCTTGATGATAGAAGCGAAGATGAAATAATGGGTTATAGCGATGATGGATTGCCAAGCTGATGGTCATTGATTCTTCAGCAATAATTGCAATACTACAAGCCGAGCCAGAACGACAGACGTACATTGAAGCGATTAGTTCAGTGAATTACAGGAACATGTCTGCTGTATCGATTGTAGAGGCATCTCAAGTGCTTGTTTCTCGTTACGGCGCGAAAGCAATGCAGGAGATCGATGATTTCATTGGTAAAGCACAAATCAGAATTCGTTCTGTTGATGAAAATCAGGCGCTAATCGCTCGCAGAGCATTCTTGGAATTCGGAAAAGGCAGACACCCAGCCCAACTCAATTTTGGCGATTGCTTCGCTTATGCTTTGGCTAAAGGACTTGATCAACCGCTGTTGTTCAAAGGAGAAGATTTTTCCAAAACTAATGTGAAAATATTTCAATAGACCAGCATTTCGCCCATCGTCGTCCGATTAAACTCTGGCTGAAATGGCAGTTTCATCCAGAAGACGGATTTATGATGTGACGCCTTTCCATAAATCAAGCTGGAGAATTTACGGTAACGTCATTTCCAGCTGGAAACTTATCGTCTCCGCTATAGATGATAAATTTCTCCGTTGCTCCAACGTCTTCAAATGTTTGCCGATGATGTTTACTAAGTTGAGGCGCAGAACCATATTTGACTTCCACTGCCCAATTATCAGAGTTAGGCATTTTGATCACAAGATCACATTCAGCACCTGCAGCAGTTCGGGAGTAATACGTTTCAGCGAGGTTTGGCAATTCGGAGTGGATATTTTCATCGACAAATCCTTCCCAACTCTTACCAAGAATTGGATTGATTACTTGTCAGCTCAAACGAATCGATCCCAAAAAGCCGCCTAAAAGTTCGGACAAAAGATTGGTCGAAGTAGTTCAGATACGAATGACCTCCAATACAACTCAGGTCAAAGGAAAAGCATCGCAGGGATTACCTGCGATGCTTTCAATACCACTAAATCGACTAGCGCTTAGGTGCTGGTTACAGAACGTAGCGTTGACGCAGTCCTAAAACTTGAAGAATCAAACGCTATAGCGCAGCTCTCGTGCGACGTGCATTTCGGACAGGTCCGGTTCTTGATGGAATTTGCCGTCCTTCATGATCATCTTTATGCGCTGTTTGTCCTGAAGAATTCGAACATTCTGTAGAGGGTCTCCGTCAACCAGAAGCAGGTCAGCCAGATAACCTTCCCGAACCATTCCGAGTTCGTGGCCCATTCCCATGATTTCACCACCATAACGGGTTGCGGCCTGGATGGCTTCCATCGGAGTCATTCCAACCATGTCCACAAAGTACTCAATATCCTTTGCATTGGTGCCGTGTGGTGTCCACGCAAAACCGTAGTCGCCACCGATTAACACTTTAATGCCGCGTTTGTGCATCTTGCTCATGCTGTCGACCGCGGCTTCCAGTTCGCGTTCGTAGGCTTCCGTAATTGGTGTACCAGGTTTGATTCCGTAGTCTCCCGCATTTCGTGCGGTGTTGATCAACCAGGCAAGTCCAGGTGCGACAAAGTGTCTGTCTTTGGCTGCTTCGAGCTTATCCAACGTTTCTTCATCAGTGAATGATGCGTGATAGATGAAATCAATGCCGAAATCTACACACTTTGCTACAGATTCCTTGGACCGTGCATGTGCTGCGAGATTTTTGTTACGCGCCTTGGCTTCCCTAACCGCCATTGAAATTTCGTCGTCATCGAACTGGTTTGCCTTGGCTGGCATCTCCGTAATTTCTTCTCCAGAGAGGTTGATCTTGATAGTATCAACACCCCATTTGATCAACTCACGTACCTTTCGCCGGATCTCTTCCGGTCCGGAGACAACAATACCGAGATTAAGGGCTTCATGAGGGATATGTGGCAAACTCGTATCACCAAGACCACCCACAGATGTAATCTCAGGTCCGGCTGCAAGATAGCGCGGTCCGACACATTTACCCGAGTTGATGGCATCCCGAATGACAACGTCCAGCCTCGGTTTCGCCGCTGCAGCGCCACATCCTGCTGTGAATCCAGAATCAATCAGTACTTTTGCCATTTCAACACAATTAACGACATGTTCTTCAACTGGCATCATCTGAATGTCAGCAATGCCCGGTGCATTATTCCAGGACAGATGTAAGTGTGCATCTATCATTCCAGGCATCAGTGTCATACCACGTCCGTCAATTCGCATGCCGCTGCCATTGTTCCAGGAATACCGTGTTGAATCAGATCGGTTGACTGATCTGATACGATTGCCGGATACCGTAACTTCACCACTGTAAGGTGGTTCACCACTGGCATCCAATATCCGGACATTTGTAAAAACCATGTCCGGCTGAGAGTGAGCGGTACCGTTACCGCTCCAACTGAAGTTGTTATCTGCCATTTTTCTATCTCCTAACCTCTGAACGCTTATACGTTTAGTTCATCTAGATGTCTGCGTAAATATTCGGCGGATCGTCGCGGGGCTTCAACCATTATCCAATGTCCGATGTTCGGAATGACATGCAGTTTCGCATTTGGTATACGTTGAGCCAGATGTTCACTCATCGATACGGGTGCAACACTATCATACTCGCCTGCGATCAACAGCGTTGAACATTCGATGCTGTTGTGGCAGGCTGCTGCGGCTTCACTTAACGCTTCGCAATGGATTGCGTACGTTGTTGGATTTTGCCGCATCAGAGATTCGCGAACGAATGCCTGGATGACGGGGTTTTCGCGCCGAGACGACTCGGCTGTGCTTCCAGTTGATACTGCCTCCGCAATACTCGTCATGCCATGCTCCCGTGCAGTAGCCGCCCTTTCTTTGAGCATGTCTCGCACTGTTGGGGGTGGTTCAACAAGTGCACCGAATAGGGTGAGGCTTGCAACCAGTTTCGGTGCCTCAACAGCCAAGTGCTGACAGACCAGTGTTCCCATCGAATGTCCGACGAAATGTGCACAGCCAATATTAGCGACCTGCATCGCATTCTTTACGGCTGATACCAGACCAGCCAGGCCAGGCTTTCCAGGTCGATATTCCGAACGACCGGCACCGGGTAGATCAACACGCAAAATTCGATATCCGTCAAGGCCGGGTATCAATGTCTGAAAACTGTTCGAGGTACCGCCCAGTCCATGAATCAATACCACTGGCTGACCTTCATTTTGGTCTTCAATGACCATGCTACCTATTCTGAGATCAGCCATTACCATGCCTCGACTGGGTTTTCCAGTGCGCCGATGCCATCAATTTCCAATCGAAGTTTGTCACCTGGAACCAGGTATTTGGGTGGTTTAAACCCAATTCCAACGCCTGCTGGTGTTCCCGTAGCGATGATATCACCTGGCATCAATTCAATACCGTTAGAGATTGCGGCGATGATCGTGGGAACATCAAATATCAGCAAGCCAGTGTTGGAGTTTTGTCGACACTCTCCGTTAACAAAACATCTCACCCCTGTGTCGTATAGATTCAACTTGTCTCGTAAAACGACCCATGGGCCCATTGGACAGAAGGTGTCCTGTGATTTACCGATTAGCCATTGGCTGTGTATGCCCTGAAGATCTCGGGCGGTTACATCGTTGATGATGGTGTAAGCCCATACATGTTCTAAAGCTTCCTCTGAGCGAATATTACGACCTGATTTACCAATGATGACTCCAAGTTCCACTTCATAGTCAACAGCAGTCGTCACCGTCTCATCGATTTGTATAGGCTTGCCGGGACCGATGACGCTCTGTGGCACTTTTGAAAATACAATCGGTGCCTCAGGCACTTCACCCTTTGCGGCTGAGCTGTCAAAACCGGAACGGGAAAATTCTTTTGCGTGATCGTGGTAGTTCTTCCCGACACAGAACACATTTCGGTGTGGTCTTGGAACAGGTGCCAGCAGTTGAACATTGACCAAATTACAATCTTCCACCACTCTCGGAAATTCTTGTCCGATGAGTGCGGTAACGCCTGCTTTTTCGCAAACGTGATGTGGAACATCAAAACGGCTTATTACGCCATTCGTCTCATCAACAAGTCCTAGACAGCAACTGCCATTCCAGTTGAAGACGGCGATTTTCATTTTCTAATTCACTCACTCTGGCATCAGCACGACCGAACCGGTCGTTTGGCGATTCTGTAATGCATGATGCGCTTGCGCAACTTGCTCGAACCGATATTGGTGCTGAACTTTCACTTTCAGAATTCCGCTTTGAATCGCATCGAAAAGTTGAGAGGTGATTGAAGAAATTTTCTCATGTGTATCGGTGTAATGTACATAGTTCGGTCGTGAGACCGTCGCAGAATTCGAAGCAAGTGAGCTAATGTCCCAATTTCCAATATCACCTGATGCCTGACCGTAACTAACCAGATGCCCACAATTTGCGAGTGCCTCGACAGATTGTGAAAAACTGTCTCGACCGACCGCGTCGTAAATGACATCAGCACCTCGACCTCCAGTTAAATCTCGTACCTGTTCTGCAAGGCTCGACTGTCCAGGTGTTATGACGTGGTGAGCGCCTGCATCGAGTGCGGCCTGAATTTTCTCAGGACTGGTAGTTGCTCCAATTACTGTCGCTCCCAAATGTCTAGCCCACTGGCACAGCAGATTCCCGACACCACCTGCCGGCGCAAAAACCAGAACTGTTTCCCCTGCTCGCACCGGGTGAACCTGGTACAACAAAAACTGAGCGGTAATTCCCTTCAGCAGACAACCGGCTGCAGTTGCAAAATCGATGGATTCGGGTAGGGGCACAACCAGCGCTGCATCCATAGTTCGCACACTTGTGTAGGCACCAAAAGGCAGACAGGCGTACGCAACGCACTGTCCGGGTACGAGATGTGTCACCCCATCTCCGACATCAATGACTTCGCCAGCAGCTTCCAGTCCAATTATTCCCGGTGGTTCTACAAACCGAAAATACCCAGTTCGGCAATAGATGTCGATGAAATTAATTCCAATGGCCCGCTGTCGAATTCGGACCTCACCTGCTTTCGGATGTGACGCTGATATCGGTTTTGGCTGGAATACTTCGGGCTCTCCATATCGTGTAAACTCCATAGCAGAGCCGTTTTCAATTCCCTCTGAAACCGCTACTGTCGATTCATCTCTAGTGACATCTCCAGGTGATTCAACCAGTGATCGTACCGCTTCAAATCCCGCTTCATAAACCCCTTCAGCAACCAATTGCTGCATTTCCTGTTCCAGACCCGGAGGGGTGTCAAAGCGCGATGTCCACAACCAGAAGGTTCGATTTTCGTCAGTTACGGGTCGCAGCGAGACTTCGGCAACATAGTTTTCTAATGGAACATCGGCTTCAACGATTCGATAACGAAAGCTGTGGTCCCGGTCGGAAAATGACAGTAACTGCTCCCGAACACGCTCACCACCTGTCAGCATAAAGTTTCGAACATTGCCAACCTGATCGGCATACAGGCCATTTTCTACGCGACTTGTGCTAACAGCAGGGTGCCAGCGGTCGTGACCGTTATAGTCGCGCAACACGTCCCACACCGCTGTTACCGGCGCATCAATGACGGTGCTGCGCATCACCCGGACCATGTCAGTATCTCAGCCGTTCGTTCAGCGCGTTAAAGCCCGTTTGAAAGACTCCCTGACTGATCTGATCGACAAGTGCTTGTGTGCGTGCTAGATCACACTCAAATTCAGCTGTCCACTCGCCGAATGTTCGGTCGCCATCGGTAATCGGAGTCAGCTTGAGTGTAGCGACGTAGTTTTCTACACCCATCGGACTTTCCAAAATGGAGTAGACGCAGCAGTAGTCGTAGTCAGACAGCGCGAGCAGACGCTCGCGAATGAACCCGCCATCCTTTAGATTGAAAGCGCGTACACATCCGACCTGATCCGATGGTGCACCGCCTTCGATCCGACTGTCGGCGATAAGGGGATGCCACGCCGGTAAAGCGTTGAAGTCCCGTATAGTGCTCCACACCCGGGTTGCGGGTGCATTGATGACGGCAGAAGCGTATGCGGTTGGCATGGTATCAACTGTCTGATTCTTTGTCGTCCTTCTTGGCAGACTTCAGGTTCTGCTGAAGGGTTTGCGCATCTCTGGCCGATCTGAAAATGTCACCCATGCCGGACACATTTGATCCAGATACACCGATATCTTTCATCAACTCGTCGATCAGTGGAGCCTGTGCACGATAGCGAAGGGCACTTTCGATGACTTCATCAGTTGGCGAACGATGACCGTCGCCACCACCACCTAAACCATCGACATGCAGAATCTTGATGCCTTCGATGTTTTCCATCGGCTTGACGCTTTCACGCACGATACCTTCAAGGCGCTCGATGATCTTCATTCGCAACAGACCGGTGCGAGCATCATTCGAAAGAAGGTTTTCAGCTTCGTTTTTAAGTCTTTGTGCTTCTGCGGCGACTGCTGCCGTGACTTTTTCAGCTTCCGCGGCGATCCTCATAGTGTCCGCATCTTTCTGCGCCATTAGGCGGTCCACAGAAGCGAGACGTTCGGCAACTTCAGTCTCGCGCACCGTCCTGACATGCTCCTCCGCTTCGACTGCTTTGGCTCTTGCCGACTCTGTTTCAGCCCTCGCGACAGCTTCTTCGGACTGCTTGCTCAACACATTAATCTGTCGTTCGATATCTGCAAGTTCCAGGGCCATTTCCCGCTCGACTTCTAGACGCTTCATATCGCGATCCTTAAGAATACGAACTTCGTCCAGTCCACGATCTGAAGCAATTTTCGCGCGTTCAATTTCATCTCTTGCACTGATTTCAGCTTCCTCAAGGGACTGTCGCTGTGTTATCTGTTCGGTCCGCACCAGACGATCGCGTTCAATTCTTGAGGTGTCCAATGTTCTTTCCTGTTCGATGCGTGCTTCTTCCACACGCTGGTTTGCGGAAAGCCTTGCAATATCGATTTCTCGGGTACGCGCAATTTCACGTGATTCCATCTCTTCTTCAGCAACGATCTTCGCTTCTCTGAGCTGACGTTCAGAGACAATCTTGGCACGTTCGAGATCCTCTTTTGCCAGGATGTCGGCATGCTCAATCTCGTGTTGCTGCTTGATTTCGTGAATGCGCACTTTGTGTTCTCGGTCAATTCGAGCTTCCTCCAAAGCACGTTCATGCGAAATGCGGACTTTTTCCACCTCTTCCCGTGCCTCGATTTCGGCAGCATCCAAAATACGCTGTCGAATAATTTCGCGCTGTCGGGTACTTTGCTCGTTTTCGATGAGAGTCTGGTTTGCCTCTGCTTCTTTGGCCGAACGTGTCTGCTGTACAGCAGTTTGCTGTTGAGCGCGCATGGACTCTAGTGCGAGTGTCTGGTCGAGTCTTGAACTCTCGCTTTCCTGTTCCAGTTTCAGAGTCTCTTTTTCGGCCTCTAGGTTTCGACTGCGAATGGCAACCATTGAAGCCTGTTCGACGTCATTACGAAGTTTTCGCCGTGTTTCAATCTCTTCGATCAATTGCGTCATACCTTCGGCATCGAACCGATTGGCCGGGTCGAAGTACTCCAGGTTGGTCTGATCGAGATCGGTGATTGCAACGGATTCCAGTTCAAGTCCGTTCTGCGCCAATGCAATTTTGGCACGTTCCTCAACATTAGCGACGAGATCACTGCGGTGCTCGTGCATTTCGTCGAGACTCATTTCAGCGGCCACAGATCGAAGTGCGCCTACAAATTTACCTGACAGCAGTTCCGCCAAGTGTCCTGGATCCAAAGTTCTTCGTCCAAGAGTTGAGGCTGCGGCTGAGACCGCGCTCTTTTCCTGCATAACACGGACAAAAAACTCTGTTTCCACATCAACTCTCATACGGTCCCGGGTGATCACTGCATCCTCCTTTGTTCGAGAGACCGCGATTCGGACTACGTTGAGATTTACAGGGGTTACTTCATGTACGATCGGTAAGACAAGAGCTCCACCGTTTATTACGATTTTCTCTCCTCCAAGACCGGTACGAACAAAGGCGAGTTCCTTTGTTGAACGGTGGTATAGCCAGTGAAGCAGGTAAACGACTACCGCAATGACAACAATTGCGACGATGAGCCATAAAATCAATGAACCAATAATTCCAGCACTCATGGTTTGATTCCTCTTAGTTAATTTTGATAGCCTTAAAGGCTTTGGTTTGTTCGGTAAGTGCGATTTCCGTCGGTAGCCTCTCCATCGATGAGGCACCGTAGAAACCGTGACAGTTCTCTGTGTTCTTCAATACGAATTCAGCGTCTTCCGGCATGGATACGGGACCGCCGTGGACAAGTATCAGCACATCGGGATTCACTTTGAGCGCTGCTTCTGCCCAGGCGTCAACCAGTGCCGGACTGTCTTCAAGCTTTAAAGCCGCCGCTGCGCCAATTGATCCACCGGTAGTCAACCCCAGGTGACAGACGACAATGTCAGCACCCGCTTCAGCCATGGCCTGCGCTTCAGACTCGTTGAACACATAAGGTGTCGTCAACAAGTCCTTTTCGTGGGCGAGGCGAATCACGTCAATCTCCTGACTGTACGCCATCCCAGTTGCTTCAAGATTGATACGAAAAGTACCGTCAATCAGCCCTACAGTTGGAAAATTTTGAACACCCGCAAATCCAACCGCCTTGACTTGGTCGAGGTAATGATCGAATACACAGAAGGGGTCGGTTCCGTTCACCCCAGCTAACACAGGCGTATCGCTAACGACGGGTAATACCTCATGTGCCATTTCCATCACAATTTCATTTGCATTACCGTAGGCCATGAGCCCTGACAGGGAACCGCGACCGGCCATTCGGTAACGCCCAGAGTTGTAAATGACAATTAAATCGATACCACCCGCTTCCTCACATTTAGCCGAAAGTCCCGTACCGGCGCCACCGCCAATGATCGGTACCCCTCTGCGCTTCATGTCCTGGAATTTGTCCAGCAGTTTCCGTCGTTCAAATCGTACCATAGTTCACTACTCGTTCGGTTGGTAATGGATTGATCTCAGCCAGTGTTCTGACCGCGAGTTCAGCGAAGGCTGGGTCATTAATATGTAAGGGTGTGCGAATCAGTCGACGTTTGGCTGTTTCCCGAACCCGTCCGGAAATGGCTTCAAATAGCGCCTGATTCGCCTCGGGGTCATAAAACGGCTGACCCGGTGCATCCAGTGCTGATACGCCGCCTTCTGGAATGATGAATCGCACAGGACCCTGCATGAGATTCATGCGATCAGCAATCCACTTTCCCATTTGGCGATTTTCCGATGGAGTAGTTCGCATCAGCGTAACTTGAGGATTATGTTCGACGAAAGTTCGATTCTTGTATTGTTCTGGCACCGTGTCCCGCCTGCCAAAATTGACCATGTCCAATGCTCCAACTGAGCCGACCCATGGAATTTCAGTTCGAATGAATGCACCAAAACGATCCTCATTAGCCGGAAAGACGCCGCCCATCAGCATGTCACAGACTTCTGTGGTCGTCAAGTCTATGGCGGCGACAATCAAATTGCTGTCCGCGAGTTTCTCCATTGATCGTCCGCCAGTTCCAGTTGCATGCATCACAAGACAGTCGTACTGATCCTTAAGTAGACTGACAATCTGCTGGACCGCCGGTGTTGTAACTCCGAACATCGTTAGAGCAAGACCCGGTTTGTTTGTATCGGCAGCCTGCGATTGGCTATCGCTCTGACTATCCTTTACCATGCCCACAATGGCTTTTGCTCCGTTAGACAGTACCCTCTTTGAAATGCGGTTGAGTCCCTGAATATCAGCAACAGAGTACATCATCATAATGTCTGATGCGCCAACGTAGTTTCCGACGTCACCGGACGCAACGGTTGAAATCATCACTTTTGGAACGCCAACTGGTAGTGAGCGCATGGCTGGTGTCACCAGCGAAGTGCCTCCGGAGCCTCCGGCAGAAATAATTCCAGCAATGTCCTGACGCTGTTGAATAAAACGTTCGAACGCCACTGCCATTTCGCGAACAGAAGATCCACGGTCATTGCGATCAATCGCTCCGGCACCGTTCGGGTGATAGGCAGCTATGACATGTGGTGGAATGTCAGCTGTTGATGTTTTTCCCGACGTAGAAAGATCAACCGACTTAACAGATAGACCGTGGTCTGCGATGCACTTTCGCATGAAGTTCAGTTCTTCACCTTTTGTGTCGTAGGTGCCTGCGACGTAAATGGACGGATTTTGACCTGCGGTGGAAAGACTCTGCGGGACTCTGTGTAAAGGTTCGGGCTTTGCATCAAATGGTCGCGCAGGGGGCTGATTGACTGATTGGTCGGGCTGCGATGTTTGATTTGAATTTCCGTTCCACACGGCACTTGACCAGCGAGTCGGTGGAACGTAGCCTAGCTTATTTACTGGGGCAGAGTCGGTAGATTTACCAGTAGTCTCCACTGGCTGCGATTCAGTCACCTGATTGTCAGTATCCGGTTTCGACTGGGAAGTTAATGGCCCTGTCGGTGCAGGGATGTCAATGTCTTCGTGAGAGTGACGGCCGACACCAAGTAGCCGCTCCTGTAATATTCGATCGCCAGCAAGTTCGTTGGCGGGGATAATTCGGCCAATACGTCCATTGACCATGATCGCAACATCCTGTGCGATTGCAGTTGCGACCGAAATGTTTTGTTCGATCAATAGAACTGACACACTCTGATCCGATGCAAGTTCCGTGAGAAGTTGCACAACCTGATCAACGATAACAGGGGCGAGTCCTTCGGTGGGCTCGTCCATCACGAGTAATTCTGGGTCTTGCAGCAGCGCGCGTGAGATTGTTAGCATTTGCTGCTCGCCACCTGACAGTTGACCAGCGCCGCTGCGTCGCCGCTGTGCGAGTCGTGGAAAAGTGTCGTAAATCCTTTGAACCGACCAGGACCCACCAGACTCAACCAGCCGCAGGTGTTCATCAACTGAAAGGGAAGGCCAAAGACGCCTGCCTTGAGGTACATAGCCTATGCCAAGCGAAGCAATGCGATACGCCGGCAGACCACTGATTTCCTGTCCCTGAAACGTGACTGATCCGCTATGTACTGGGACCAGGCCCATAATCGCATTGCAAAGGGTTGTTTTCCCCATGCCATTTCGGCCGACTACCGCCTGTATGCCTTTTTCCAGAGACAAGTCGACACCTTGCAATGCATGTGATTGGCCGTAGTAGACATGTAGGCTGCGCACCTGCAGCAGGTGTTCAGCTGTGACTCTTCTACGTCCGTTTGTAAGTCTACGCCGCATGTCCCAAATACAGTTCTTGAACTTCAAGATCGTTTTCTATTTCCGAAGGCGTTCCTTCCTTGAAAATTCGTCCGTTATGCAACATCGTTACTGTTTCTGCCACTCTTAAGGCGACATCCATATCATGTTCAATGATGATGTAACTGATATGTTCGGGTAGTGACTGCAGGATTTCAACCAGTTCGGAACGCTCCGTTGGGGAGAGTCCGGCAGCCGGTTCATCAAAAAGAATCAGTCTCGGAGCACCAGCCAAAGCGAGTGCAATTTCGAGCTGTCGTTGCTGTCCATGGCTGAGTGTAGAAACCTGAGTCAGCATTTCTGATTCCAGATGTACCGCGCTGATCAAATTTTCTGCCGCCGCCATGGTCAGGTCTTCCTGTCCAGGCCGGAGCAGTGAGTAACGGCCGCGCTTTACGCCACTGCAGGCCAGGAAAACATTATCCAGTACGCTCAGACCGCCAAATAAAAGAGAAATCTGGTAAGTCCGTCTGAGTCCGCGGCGGGCACGCTCAAAGCTTGGCATGTCCGCCACGTCCTCACCAAACAGCCTTACGCGACCGGTTGTCGGAGCAAAGTCTCCAGTTGCGACGTTAAACAGCGTCGTCTTTCCCGCACCATTGGAACCCAACACCGCGCGCCGCTCACCGGCTCTGACGGTCATGTTGATGTCTGCAAGTGCCACCAGCGCGCCGAAGTGGCGGCTGATCGCCTCAAGTTCCAGGGCATTTTGCCCGGAACTTTGCAGTCGTTCTAATGCAGATGTGCGGGAGTCCACCATCTAGGTGTTACTCACAACTCGGATTTTCGCGACTGACTTGTCCGTATTTCAGGAACTCTTCATACGGCAAACCAAATGTCTGGCTTACGCCTTTGGTAACCGAGATGGTTTTGTTCACCAAATTTCCTTCAGGACCTTCAATGACCTCCGTCAGGAAAATGTCGGCAATGGCATTGCGCCGTTCATCCAGCTTAACCACTCCAGTTGGTGTTTCAAACTCCAGCGCGGACAATGCAGCCCGTAAAGCGGCACCACCGTCGGACAAGTCTCCACCCACTGCATCAAGCCCCAGCAGAGCTGCTTTTGTGTTGATGTAGTATGCATGTGCAAATAGGGAGGGTGATGGAAAACCATCCGGAAACTGTTCCTGATAGGCGGCAACAAAAGCATTCCAGCTTGGATTGTCCCAGGTATCAGAAATGGGACCTGCTGAAGGTGTGCCAACCACGAATTTACGAGTTGGACCCTTGGACCCCAAAACGCTTTGATCGACTGTAATGGAACCGCCAATAAGCGGTGCATCTCCACCAGCCTGCTCATACTGGGTCAAGAAGTTGATCGCATCCGCTCCTCCGAGAGCAACGTATATTGCATCAACATCATCGGGCAGCGCGGCAATGACAGATGAGTAGTCTTTGTTACCAATTGGTACCCAAAATCGAGCGTCAAGTGGCGCCTTTCCACCCAGTCGGCAGAATGGCTCCAGAAACCCGAACACCTGAGTATACGGAAAGGAATAATCCTCTGCCAGCACCGCAACAGAACGGTAGCCTTTTTCGTTGTACGCGTACTCACCAAGACCTGCCATCCATTGGGCACCCTCGGTGCTGAAGCGGAAAAAGTTCTCTGCCGGCTCACGCAATGTTGTGTCCTGTGCGGCCGATGAACCATTCAGAAACGTTACATTGGGCTGAGTTTTGGCATAGTCCTTGACTGCAAGTCCTTCCGAACCTGAAAGCGGGCCAATCAGAACCTGTATACCATCCTGTTCGACGAGCTTTCGTGCGGCGCGAATCGCACTATCCGGTGAAGCGTCCGAAGACCCGGTGATCAGCTCGATATTCTTTCCTCCAGCGGAGTTCCCGAATTCTGCGAGCGCCATTCGTACGCCGCGCAGGCTGTCTTCGCCAAGTACAGCGAAAGCACCTTCCAAAGTGGCCAAGGCACCCATTTTGATGGTGTCCTGTGCCATAGCACCCGTTGAAAAGGCAATCAACGCGACTACAAGAGGCATTTTTTTCAATATTTTCAGCATATTTAATCTCCGTAAAGTTAATTGAAAAAAGTTAGGGGTTATCAAATGATTCCTGTGAATGCGGGTCAATCTGGTTAACACCATTCATAGCCAGGCGATTTTCCCGGGCGGTTCGAAATTTATTTCGCAGTCGATGCCATAGGCCAAGCATTCCATCAGGTGAGAATAGTACAATCAGTAAAAATGCTAATCCGATTACGGTATTGAATCGTTCGCGGTCAATCAGATCAATCGCAAAATTTTCCAGTAGCACAAATGCAATGGCGCCTAAAAACGGGCCAATCGGGTGGCGAAGACCGCCAACGACGGCAATAACCAAAATGTCAATGACAACATCGACCCCAATGGACCCGGGAGAGATGCGTCCATTGAACCAAACCAGTAAAACGCCAGCAGTGCCTGCAATGATGCCAGACAAAAAGTAGGCAAAAATTCGATGGAATGGAACATTGAAGCCAAGTGAGCGCATGCGCCTCGGATTGTCTCGTATTGCCTGTAGACTCAATCCGAAGGTAGAGCGAGAAATATAGAAGACCGCCGCCAGTGACAGTGCGGCGATGACAAGGGTGAGATAAAAGAATGGCGTCGGGTCACGCCAGTAGATTCCAAACAATGTTGGCGGTTCCACCCCAGCAAAGCCAGTAAATCCATTGAAGATTACATAGTTCTGCCGGACAAAGAAGAAGAATGCAACAGCAATCGCCAGAGTGATCATAATGGTGTAAATACCCTCGGTGCGAACCGAAATTGCACCGACGAATGAGCTGAATATTGCTGCAAAAGAAATGGCAATGATCACCGTCAGCCACCAGGGCCAGCCCAGCCCCATGACGCCCACACTGTTTTCACCCAGAATAGCGACTGTGTATCCGGCAAGCCCCGCCGCCGTCAGTTGTGCGAGACTGATCATTCCTCCGTACCCGGCCAACATCATCAGCGATAGTGCGATGGTGGCAAGAATTAACGAGTACGCGCCAATCTGAAAGGTGAAAAAGTCGCTAGTAAACCAGGGATAAGCGATCAGGAAAACAGCAACGACTATGATTCCGGGGTGTATGCCGGAATCGGACCAGGAATTGGAAAACCAACGCTGTTCTCTCATTGTCTTGACCAGCTTCCTCCCATCAGGCCCTGCGGCCTGACAGCGAGAACAATTACCATAATCAGAAATGTTACCACCACGCCATACGTGGGAAAGTATGCCAATCCGAACTGCTCCGCAAGTCCGATTAGCAGTGCACCTATTGCTGCACCCGGGACAGAACCGAGTCCGCCGACGATCACAACAATCAGTGAGGCGAGCAAATAGCGCACGTCTTCACCAGGGGATATCGAAAGTGCAGTTCCGCCAACAACACCTGCGAATCCGGCGAGTCCAGCACCAATGCCGAAAACCAGTACAAACACCAGTTGAACGTTTACACCAGATGCAGACAACATGTCGCGATCATTGACACCTGCACGAATCATCATGCCAACTTTTGTACGATTCAAAAATAGCCAAAGTGCAGCGCCAACCGCAACGGCTACGAATAAGACTGCGAGTCGGTAGATGGGATATTTGATGTAGACGGTATCACCCGAGGAACGAATGGTGGACACAACTGGCAGTTGAGCAGCACCGAACAGCCAGTCTGGCGGCGTGAACTGATAGGTTGCTCCAGTCCAGATCGCAAGCATCAGATCTGCAACGATGATCGAAATTGCAATAGTGACCAGTGTTTGACGAATGTCATCACCTTCCATTCTTCGAAACACCAGCGTTTGCATTAGCATTCCGCTCAGGGCGACAACTACGAAAGCTATTGCCAACCCCAAGAACCAACTACCGGTTGTATCTGCAACTTCGTAACCAATGTAGGCGCCGAGCAGATACATTGATCCGTGTGCGAGATTAACATTGCGCATCAAACCGAAAATCAGTGTAAACCCACTGGCAACCAGAAAGTAGAGTCCGCCAAGTGTGAGGCCGTTGAGGAGTGTGTTGACGAAAGTTTTCTTACGGCCGAATATTTCAATGAGCCATTGTGGCCACACTGCGAAAATCAGCCAAAGTAGGATGACTGCAAAAAGCAGAATCACTATTGACCAAAAGGTGTGTTGCTCTATGAAACGCCGCATTACTCAATTTGCCAACCAGTTAACTAGCCGCCTCCGATCGGCTTGAGTTTCAGCTCTTCGAAGACATAGAAAAATGGGTGCCGTTTCTTCGGCCTTATTTCCACTACATCAGGTCTGCGAGTCCCTTTACAACCTACGCAGTAATATCTGAAAAGCTATTACGAAATTGGCTTAATTACTCTCCATTCGCTGTTGTAACAATTCTACATTGAACGCGAGTTGATGAGTAAATTATTCCGATTGCCTCTCGACTAAGCTGGATGGTTGAGGAAAGTTGGCAAATCAATATGAAGAAAAAACAGGAAATTTGCAGATGGATGTTCGAATTGGCGTAATGAAGGGCTCACGTCGAAAGTGCCAAATGTTCCATTCACATTGGTATTGATATTGTTTCAATCCTAGAACCTTCTGCTAAGCGTATTTGGTGGTAAAGAGGGCACTTGAAGGCATTGTTAAATCAAGTCTCGATCGTTTCTTGAGAAAGTGTTATGCGTCATTGGAAAGAGGGTTATGCACTTTAATCACAATTCGTCTAGATGATGCCAGTCCGATTGTGCGACTGTAGTGCGGATTTTTAGTCCACTCAACTGTTTAATCTGAAATAAAGCATCACTTATAATATCCCCTTTACTCTCATCCCACCCAACAAATTAGATGCTAAATCATGTCTCAATTGACTTTGTCCAATCTCAAAGAAGCGGTTAACGGAAGAGCCGCCGCATTTCGATGCACAACTAGCTATCAGCCAGTAGGCGGTTTTGGAGACAAGATATTTCCTCCTACTTACGAAGGTGGTAAGTATGCAACTGAAGAACGTGTAGATCCTGAAACCGGAGAGATTATTTCCTGCGTCTTACTTGATTCGGTTCAAGCGCAAGCCAATCGTATGGAACTCGCATTGTTGGAAGCGCACCGGCGTCAAGAGATACGACTCCCTCTACTTATCACCAGATTTGATGACGATAGTTTACTCAAGAAATTTACTGTGACTAGCTTGGAAGCTCCTCATCGGATTGCTGACGCATTATTCCGAGACAGCCTTCTTGACGGAAAGATATTCAGAAAGTCAAACAAAGGTCGAGAATTGGACATCGCCGAGGTTCGCAATGCTACTGGCTTATTTGGCCTGTGCCCAACAGCGTTAGTGTTCGGCGTTTGGGACTCAACTGGTGCAAGAGGCGGTCTCGGCACAAAAATTCAGAGAGCTGTCGTATCCGAGATAATTGGTTATGGTGCGAAAGAGGGTGTGAAAACAAGTAGTAGAATTGATCCCGCTCAAATTATGAGGGGAGCTGGCCCCATTCACGAGCGTCAGCAAGAAACTTCAGACTCCCCGAACTGGACTTTGAACAAAAATGTTGGAGGTAAGAAACTTGGAAAGGACGGTAAACCCTCCGAGGCAAACCATGGCAATGTAACACCCAGCATTGTTAATGGCGGGTTCACCATCTTAAAAGGTGTACAGACAACAGTGCTGTCCCTCAGTGCATTGCGTCGACTGCTATTTCCATTGAATGGTGCTACTGAATCGGACTCCGAAACAAATCTGCTTGCCCGCACTGTCTTGGCGGCTTTAGGTTTGACTGCCGCAACTTTGGCGCGAGGTGATGGTGATCTCCGCTCCCGATGTCATCTATTCCCTCTACAGCAAACCGTATGGGAGTTGTTGGATCGCCCAGGTGAGAAGCCAATTGGCTACGATCTTACACCCGAAAGTGCGGTATCTCTGCTGAATGAAGCGGTTTTTGAAGCCAAGAGTATCGGATTGCCTTGGGAAGGTGAGATTGAACTCAATCCATCGGAAGAGTTACTTGAGTTAGTGAGGCGCAGCCAAGAATTGGCTGCAGATCAGTCGGAATCAGAATAATGTTTGCCATTGCCATTCGTTACCTAAACGGTTGGGTGATGGCGGCAGCGGACGGGGCAAAGAAAGAACAAGCCGAATGGCCTCCTCATCCCGACCGTGTATTTATGGCGATGGCGGCGGCTTTGTTTGAAACTGGGGAAGATAACTCGGAAAGCGATGCGCTATGCTGGCTAGAAGATCAACAACCTCCAGCTATTGCCGCATCATATGCCCGTCAGCGTAAAACTCTCGCCAGCTACGTACCTGTTAATGACACTCGCGCTAGCACTAAGCACCCAAGCGACTTCAGTCTTAAAGAACTTAAAGACAAAGGTTTGGATCTGCTGCCCGAGTTTCGCCTCCGCCAGCCTCGCACATTTCCAGTCACTATCCCCGATGACTCGGTTGTCCACTTCATTTGGACGAACTCCCTTCCTATTCAGCACAAGGTACCCATGGAAAATCTATTATCAAAAGTGACCTATGTCGGGCATTCGGCCTCACTCGTGCAAGCGTGGATTGCAGATAGCCCTCCTGAACCTCGCTGGTTGCCCACAAAAGGTCCGGCCAAGTACCGAATGCGCGTCCCGCACTCAGGCCGCCTGACAACTCTGAAACAGAGTCTTAATCGAGGAGAATTACTGGCTTACCGAGAAATCTTAGGGGAAATCAACGAAATCAAAGAAACGTTGAAAGAGGCAAAGGCAGCACAACCCCATCGTGCCGAGTGGAAAATTTTTCCAGATGTATTGATTCTAAAAGATGAATCTACAGTAAAACAAACCCCACTCTATTCCTCAGCAAAAGGTGGAGACGCTGAAGCTGCGGCAAGCATGCTTAAAACCATGCTCACCCCCAGTGATTTCGAACGAATACAACAGTTCATCGAAAAGTATACCGACGACGGCGTTAAACCAAAGCTCGCAGCAGTTCATGCGTATGAAAAAAATCTTAATGCAATTCCTGCTGCATTGGCTCGAACGATAAGCCAGAATTCCGAGTGCGACTACTCCGAATCCTTATGGCAAAGCAATGTGGTCTCACATACTGGCGCGGATGGATTTGGCAGACTTGCACGTCAAGCACTGTTCATCGGAGATGTGGAAAAGGGGAAAACTTATATTTTGGTAGATGACTTCGTGGGTCAGGGTGGCACATTGACAAATTTGCGCGGTTATATTCTTAAACACGGCGGTCATGTCGCGGCTGCGCTTGTATTAACTGGCAAACCCTATTCTGCTAAAATTACACTCAACAATGAACAACTAGAGGAGTTGAGAAAATTCCATGGAAAAGCCCTCGAACAATGGTGGCAAGAGCATTTCGGCCACACCTTCGATAGACTTACTCAATCGGAAGCTCGGTACCTCTCCCGCTCCCCGAATGCTGACCAAATACGAGAACGAATTAATGAGGCGAAGTGCCATCGAAATCTCCAAAGTCACGGTCGAGGTCCTAAAGCGCAAAGACAACGACTAAAGCAACTAGAGTCCGAACTGAAGCAGTGTTTTCCGAACGGTAGTCCACCCAGTCGGCGACCAATTGATGGGCAGTGGCAGGGATATGATAAGCCCCCACTCTCGAAAGTTACACAAACCACCCTCAACCACTTTGATCGTAATCTGATTATTCTGCGGATTTTCGGGAAGCGTATATCGTTATCTGCGACACTCAAACTAACAGGGGCACTGAGAGGCTCTTTGTTGAAACACTGCACTATTCAACCGCCACCTGAGTGGCTCGCTGGACATTCTCCTGATGGCAAGCCGAGTACGGAACCACACCTAGCATTAATGCCCATGCCGTTTGTGGGGTCGCAACACGCCGATGGAAGTATGGTGGGTGTTGCTTTAGCGTTGCCACAGAAACTGGATGAAAAAGAAGCCTTCGAATGCCTAGCCTCTTTCCTGTACGACGAGAACGGTCTTTCTGTACCGCGTCGATTATTTGATGGTGAGTGGCTGGAGTGCAAAATTGAGCAAGAAACACGCGAACGACCACCCTTAGCACTGCGGCCAGAACGCTGGACACGCAAATCGAGAGTCTGGGCAAGCGTGACCCCCATTGCCTTAGATCGTCACTACAGCGGCAAGGAACGCTGGAAACAAGCCGCTATCGACATCAGAACAGCTTGTGAGCGAGTTGGACTGCCAAAACCTGATGAGGTTATCTTACATCCGGTTTCATTTGTAAAAGGAGTATTCCATGCTCGAGATTTCCCCCGCATCATTCGAAAATCGGATGGCGGAGCGCGTATTCACACTCACGCTGTGTTGATTTTCAAACACGAAGTTTTCGGTCCAGTACTTGTCGGAGCCGGGCGTTTTCGCGGTTATGGTCTGTGTATGCCAATTGACCAAAACGACTGAGAAATGACAGATTCAATCACGTGTAGATTCGAAGACTATTTTCAAGCTCTCTGGGATTGTAACCCCTTTGCGTGGCAACAGACACTAGCTGAGCGAGTTGTGGAGAATGCTAACCGTCCTTGGCCAGAAGCCATCGCTCTACCGACCGCTGCTGGCAAAACAGCATGTATTGATGTTGCTGTATTCGCATTGGCAGCGCAAGCTTCAAAATTGGAAAGCCGCGGTACAGCAAATGCACCGCGACGAATCTTCTTTGTGGTAGATCGGCGAATTATTGTTGACGAAGCTTACTCTCGGGCGGAACAAATAGCCAAAGAATTAGCGAATGCCAAAACGGGTATTCTCAAGGAGTGCGCGGATACGTTGCGTAAACTGGCCGCTGGTGGTGAGAACAAACTCTGGCGGGATGCACCTCCTCCTCTCACTGTCCATACTTTGCGGGGTGCCAGCTATAACTCTGATTCTTGGGCACGCAATCCTTTGCAGCCGGCTGTTATTGCTTCTACCGTCGACCAGGTTGGTTCACGTCTGCTATTTCGCGCTTATGGGCGCGGTTTTGGAATGTGGCCCATTTATGCAGCAATGGCTGCCAATGACAGTTTGATTCTACTGGACGAAGCTCATTGTGCCCAACCGTTTCTTGAGACCCTTCAGGCAGTACAAAAATACCGTAAATGGGGCAAAACTCCGTTGCATAGAAGTTTCCATCCTGTGGTTCTTTCGGCGACTCCGCCTCCTGGTTTGAAAGATGTTTTCGTAGATGATTCAGGACAAGGAACTAACCCTGACCACCCTTTGGGGCACCGCCAGTTAGCGCGCAAACCTGCTTTGTTAGAGAGAGTTAGAGTACCGAAAGGCATAAATTCAACCCGTCGATTTGCGGAAGCACTTGCTAAAAAGGCTGAAATTCTTTCTAACAAATCTAAAACTCAAAATAGTGCTACCCATCCGGCGGTAGTAATCTTTGTGAACCGAGTCGCTACTGCTCGGGCTGTGCGCGACTGTCTCACAAAGAACCACAAAAGCAAAGAAAGCAAGGTGACACTTTTAACTGGTCGAATGCGTAGCATCGATAAAGCCAAGGTGGTTACCGCACTTGAAGAGCTACAATTGGTGTCGAGCAAATCAGAGAACCGAAAGCTTGTTGAGACACATTTTGTAGTTGCTACTCAGACCCTAGAAGTTGGTGCTGATTTAGACTTCGATGTTCTCGTGACAGAGTGCGCTGCACTTGACTCTTTGCGGCAGCGATTTGGCCGATTGAATCGCATGGGACGCGCTATTGAAACGTATGCAGCGATTCTTATGCAAGGAGACCAGGAAAAAGACGATGATCCAGTCTACGGCTCAGCGATTACCAAAACATTCGAATGGCTGAGCAATAAATTGGATGATAAGGGTACTGTGGACTTCGGAATTGCACATCTGCAATCTCCAACGGAAGAGGAGCTCAAAATTCTAAACAGTCCTATCCGTCACGCGCCAGTTATGCTGCCCGCTCACTTGGATTGCCTAGTACAGACGGATCCAGTACCTGAACCGTCACCCGAGGTAAGTCTGTTCCTGCATGGACGGCATGATGCTCGGTCTGATGTCCAAATTTGCTGGCGCGTCGCCCCATCTGCAGAAAACATGCGTCTCTGTCCGCCTATGTCAAGTGAGATGCTCCCTGTACAGGTTGGAGTTTTGAGGAGTTGGCTAAAGGGAGAGGGTATGGAAGACATGAGCAGTGATGTGGAAGGTGAAGTAAAAATTGACAATGTGAATGAGATAGAGACAGGAACCGGCGAAAATCACTCTGCTTTCTTATGGAAAAAATCACCGTCTGGTGTGGAACTTTTGCCCATTGACAAACCCAATCAACTAAATCCTGGAGATATTGTCGTCATTGATGCTAGCAATTCCGATGAGCCGAAGTATAAAAATTTTCAAAGCTTGGGAGAACTTCCGAATTTTCAATACAGCCCGGTCGAAATTGATGTGAGTCAGCAGGCATACCTAGAGAGTCGAGCCAAGGTGCTGTTACGCTTGCACGATGAGTTGATCGACCTGTGGCCCACAGACGAATCGCAACAACTGGCCAGAGAACTGCTCACTGAGACCGAACTCGAAAACTCCGATCCGGAGACCCAGTTATATTTGACGCTCCATATGCTGGATGTCCTCGTAGATACCTCTGAAGGCAGTCAACAATTTGCATGGCTCCACACCACAGCCAAACAACTTAGAACAGAAACCAACACACGAACTTTTCTGCAGAATCTGCAAAACATTGGGAAAAACGACATTATTTTGACTGGACGACGTTTATTGCATAAATACACGAGGCAAGCCGAAACATTTAATGATGAGGATGACCAAAATTCTTCCGGTACTGCCGATAGAAGAGGCCAACCTATTTTATTGCGAAAGCACTTGCCGGGAGTCGAAGCTTGGGCCCGTCGCTTCGCTATCGGTTGCAATCTTCCAGAAGAACTCGTTGAAGTTGTGGCTCTTGCAGGATTACTGCATGACACTGGAAAAGCTGACCCGCGTTTTCAAGCCCGACTAAATGGAGGATGTCGATTGCCAGCAACCAATGAGCCGCTAGCCAAATCCGCGTTAATGAAGATAACGACAGTTACGACCGACTATCCCATTGGTGGTCGCCATGAGTTACTATCTGTGAGACTCGCGGAAAGTGCCCCCGAACTGTTACCTGACATTCCGCTTCTAAAGGAGCTAACCTTATATCTTGTTTCTAGTCATCACGGCAGATGCCGCCCTTTTGCCCCTGTTGTTTTGGACAACGGTGCACCTGAAGTCAGATTCAAACTCGATGGTCATGAATTATGTTGGACAGGTCCGACGCGCTTGGAACATCTAGCAGAGGGCGTACCGCGTCGCTTCTGGACATTGGTTGAAGCCTATGGTTGGTGGGGTCTGGCTTGGCTTGAAGCGATACTTCGCTTAGCCGACCATCGCCGAAGTGAATGGGAAGAACTATCGGATGCAGGTTGAGACGACACGGGATTCTGGTCTGCTATTAAGCGGTCTGTGCGCAGATAATCCGCTCGGCTATCTCGCTGCACTTGGCCTGCTTAGAACAGTTACACTTGCTGCAGAGGAAGAACGCTTTGAAATGGGGTGGGAACTCGTCAAAGGGCATTGGCAGCCGCGACTTTGGTGTTCGACAGTATTTGAACGCAGTTCAATAATCGAATTGTTGGATAGGCAATTAAAAGAGAGCAAGCATCTGGAAGCTTTTGGTCTTGGCAAAAATCTGACCATAAACATAGCAGACTTTCGCAACGCACTGGTATACAGCCAGTTATCCGCTTCGGCCAAGGATCGTCGTAACGCGGATTTTCTCGCCGCTTTTGGGAGCGAAATTATCGAATCGCAACTAAACAGAAAACCAACTGGTCAGATTGCTGACACAGATTTTCGAACAATGAGTGGAGCGGGACATCAGCATTTTTTAGAAACGATAAATAGATTCATCAATGACACACAACCCTGCCATTTGGAAAAATCGGTATTTGAACCTTGGATATATAGTGACCCCTTAAAGAATTACAGTATGCGATGGGATCCTATAGACGATAACCGTTATGCTTTACGATGGGACAATCCCTCTAAAGACTCAACCAGGTCTACTTCAGGAAGTGTTTGGGGTGGAAATCGCCTCGCTATTGAAGCTTTACCTCTGTTTCCAACCCAACCCCGTCAGAATAAACTTGAAACCACTGGATTTTCGAAACATAATGGTGCTGTAGAATTGACTTGGCCAGTATGGTCATTTCCAATTGATTTATCAGTAATTCGATCACTACTTTCGCTTCCTCAACTTCAGTATCAACAACCTAACCGCGAGCTTCTCTTCCATTTAGGGATTGTGGAAGTTTTTCGAAGTCAACGAATAGCTAAAGAAAAATATCGGAACTTCGCCAAAGCGAAACCAACTTGATACATTTATCCATCAAAGATTCACAGCTAATATTTTCATAGAAAAATCACTTAAATCTGCGCTTCAATGAGGCCGCCGCGATTGCGGCGGAAAAACAAATTACAGGCTGTGATTTAACCGTCAACAGCAACCGCTTCAATGAGGCCGCCGCGATTGCGGCGGAAAAACACCAGCCCAATGGTTTGTTGTTACGGCGGAATCAGAGCTTCAATGAGGCCGCCGCGATTGCGGCGGAAAAACATATCCAAATCAATAATTCACAAACCCAACTACTCAGCTTCAATGAGGCCGCCGCGATTGCGGCGGAAAAACAATCCATTCTGGCATTTCGTCCAACTGCGCGGTTGGGCTTCAATGAGGCCGCCGCGATTGCGGCGGAAAAACACCGATTGGGATGGCATCACAAAACTGTTTCACAAGCTTCAATGAGGCCGCCGCGATTGCGGCGGAAAAACATATCCAAATCAATAATTCACAAACCCAACTACTCAGCTTCAATGAGGCCGCCGCGATTGCGGCGGAAAAACAATCCATTCTGGCATTTCGTCCAACTGCGCGGTTGGGCTTCAATGAGGCCGCCGCGATTGCGGCGGAAAAACACCGATTGGGATGGCATCACAAAACTGTTTCACAAGCTTCAATGAGGCCGCCGCGATTGCGGCGGAAAAACGACCAGGTAGGCCGCGTCGTCGGAATTCTCGACCGTGCTTCAATGAGGCCGCCGCGATTGCGGCGGAAAAACTCACGACGGCAGCAAGTTCATTTACGTCTACATGCCGCTTCAATGAGGCCGCCGCGATTGCGGCGGAAAAACCCTGCTCCCGCTCCTGCTGACGACGCCAAGACATCGCTTCAATGAGGCCGCCGCGATTGCGGCGGAAAAACGCCATTAAAAGATACATGCGTTAAATACAAAATTAGCTTCAATGAGGCCGCCGCGATTGCGGCGGAAAAACGCAGGGCCTATCGTTCATGGCGGCTGAGCGTAAATGCTTCAATGAGGCCGCCGCGATTGCGGCGGAAAAACATCTTAGAGGATTGCTAATTAATGGAGTTTTTTATCGCTTCAATGAGGCCGCCGCGATTGCGGCGGAAAAACTCCGAATGACGATTCGACTCCGCCGTCAAGCGTTTCGCTTCAATGAGGCCGCCGCGATTGCGGCGGAAAAACCCGGCTGGATCGTCACACTCGCAGGTGAGGCAGGCATGCTTCAATGAGGCCGCCGCGATTGCGGCGGAAAAACGAATTGAAACGCCTCACCGCGGAAATAGTACATTTGCTTCAATGAGGCCGCCGCGATTGCGGCGGAAAAACTAAATCAAAATGATGAGAGTCAGGACTTTTACTGTAGCTTCAATGAGGCCGCCGCGATTGCGGCGGAAAAACGGTCCCAGATGACGCCAACCGCATCGAACGCACCCCTGCTTCAATGAGGCCGCCGCGATTGCGGCGGAAAAACATGCGTTCGAGGCCTGGGTCGGAGACCTGGTAAATGCTTCAATGAGGCCGCCGCGATTGCGGCGGAAAAACGACGGAGGCCGCAAAATGACTAAATCAGAAATAATGCTTCAATGAGGCCGCCGCGATTGCGGCGGAAAAACGTATCAGAAAAAAATGTGTTCAATTCTGAATTTTCTGCTTCAATGAGGCCGCCGCGATTGCGGCGGAAAAACGACGAAAACAGGCTCGTCATGTCATCGTGGCATTCCGCTTCAATGAGGCCGCCGCGATTGCGGCGGAAAAACAAACAGTGAGCGGGCTAAAAAACTGGCAGAGCTGGCGCTTCAATGAGGCCGCCGCGATTGCGGCGGAAAAACCCCCCGTTTTCCGGCGACAGACTCATCGGGATATGGCTTCAATGAGGCCGCCGCGATTGCGGCGGAAAAACGCGGAATTGGTGAATTTCTTGACAACCCCTTTTTTGCTTCAATGAGGCCGCCGCGATTGCGGCGGAAAAACGACAAAGCGCCCGATAGCCGTCATAATCCATTACTTGCTTCAATGAGGCCGCCGCGATTGCGGCGGAAAAACTGCTTCAAATTCTTCATCGGTTGCTGTTCGAGGATTGCTTCAATGAGGCCGCCGCGATTGCGGCGGAAAAACCCGGCGGATTCGGCAGAGGACTAGCGCTTGTCGGTGCTTCAATGAGGCCGCCGCGATTGCGGCGGAAAAACCATGTTATAAATACGATCGATTAAATATCAGTCATTTGCTTCAATGAGGCCGCCGCGATTGCGGCGGAAAAACACCCAGTACCAAATCCTTTTGATTCTATTGCAGAAATTAATCAGAAATCGAGAGCCAAGAAAAAGTTGATTGAAATAATCAATCATTAGTGGAAAAAAAGCGATTAATTCAAATTTTAATGAACAAAAATATAAGCTTACGAGATTTCGAACGATCACTCCAAATTGCACGCCACCTAAGTGCTCGAATTCCTATCGGCAGACGAAAAACTCATAAATATCCTTGAACTATCGCTTGGATTTCATTCAGCGGAATTAGTGGTAAATTCATCGTAGCGCAAATGAAATTCCTCACTCTATATGCTAATACAGCATATTCTGAATTGGAACTATATCACAATAGCCTCCCGCTGAATGGTTCTGAATGACTTTCCTATACTTTGAATTGCTAGTTCAGCGGAATCGGTTGGTCCAACATCAACAATGACTACATGATCCTTTTCATTCTTTATGATTGCTCGTATCTTCGTTTCCAATTCTTCGCGCTTCCGGCTCGATAGTCGACACTGAAATACTGAAAGTTGCAGCCACTCTCCGTATGCGTTCATGACCTTGAACACCCGCCTCCATCGCTTTGCATTGGATATATCGTATACAACAATGTAGATGCGTTCTTTCTTCACAGAGAAGTTTCTATCGTGGGAGGTGGTGTGGATAAGTGTCGATTTCTTCAAGTAAAAAACGACTTAGAAGTCGAGCCTGTAAAATTATTAATCGCCGCATACTCAAACGATAATTGAACTGTTGATGAGTTGTATCCTGCGTTAGTCGTCGTTCGAACGCTCTAATGAATGTTTTTCGTCCCTTATCGGTCAGTGCAGTTCCGGTTCCTCCAGATACAAAATGTTGCGCTGTGATCTCTCCGGTATTAACTACCGACAAAACTACAGAATCCGCAACTATCGGACGAAAGGGTTCCATAATGTCAAGAGCAAGAGCCGGTCGGCCATATCGCGGTGCGTGGAAAAATCCCCGATACGCATCAAATCCTACAGTCAACAAAGCAATTTGGACACTTCTCGTTAACATTGCATATGCTAGCGATAATAGTGCATTGGTCGGATCAAGTGGAGGCCTGCGATTTCTTCGTTCAAATTGAAATTCAGCATATTTGTCTGGCGGTGCCAACATTTGATTGAACGCTCGAAAGTAAATTGCCGCTGCATCACCTTCATAGCCTCGCAATGAATCGAAGTCTTTAACGCTAGCTAGTGATTTTCGAACTCTATTCAGGCGAGCTAAGATGGACTTCCGTTCCAATTCATCTTCCTTCCAATTTCTACGAATAATTGTTCTCTGGTTAAAAATCTTAGCATCAACTAATTTACGGGAAAAATCTAATCTAAATTTCTCGTCAAAACTTTTGCGATACTGCTCTGTCCTGATTTCTACGTTTTTATGGCCCAGTCCATGTGCAACACCGCGAAACCACCCTCCATGGCTGTGAAATGTTACTGGAATTTCTCGTTCAAGTAGTCCGACTAACGCCGGAGTGGTGATGTTGCATTGCCCAAACAAACCTACGTCGGATATTTCGTTTAGTCGGACTACTACCTTTTCTTTTTCCTCTTCTTCAATTGTGAGTGTTTCACCTCTTTTGCTAACACGGGCACGCTGGGATTGTATGATCAACGGAAGTGCGTCTTCGGAAGGTACGGCAATCGGTCTAGGAGACAGGTCGGATCCTCGGAGTGCACTTAGTTCATCTGGCAGGCAGACCGATACCAGCGAGCAGCGCGGACATTTCGGGCTGTCTTCAAGTGGGGGAGGCATACGGGCATCCGCTACCAGGTACCTCAATTCATTGACTGCGCTCATGGTCAGTTGTATCAAATCATCCTCAAGAATCACGGGTACGCGTTCTTTGCTTCCCGCGTAGTAGATAACGCCTTCTTCCACTTGATAACCATGTTCCCGCAACAGCAAAGCCTGTAAACAGACTTGCACCCGCTCTGGTTCATACCCGCGTTTACTGATATGTGGACGCTTTGATTTTTTGTAGTCGATCGGTGTCACTACTCCTTGGCTTGATTCTGCAATGTCGATTTTTGCGATTACTCCTAAAGACTCTGAAGACAATGTCACTGAACGACTTACAATATCATTTAAATCGTCTTTTAGATCTTCTGGTGCGGGAAGTTGTTTGAATTGATCAACACGACTATGAACTCTCTTTCCTTTAACCGTATCTGCCGACTCTGACCACTCCTGCTGACTCCACATTAGATATGCTAGTCTTGGACAATATACGAACTCGTTAACCATACGGGCAGGGACTATAGGAACATCATCAAGAGACGGAGAATCTGGAAATTTCAACTCAAGCTGTTGCATGATCACTATCCACTTCTTAGTACAGTCAACACCATCGCACAGTGGCTACGGCAATGTAAGTTAGCTACGGCACTTCAATTTCGGCAAAGCCAAGTGTAGCATCGCCACAGCCGGTAAGCTGGTTTCCGACTTCGACGCTGAACTCAGAGCATTACCATCGGAGTCGAAAATCCTATCAAATTCGATGCCTTCTAATCGCATTAAGCTATTTTCAGCCTGAAAACCACTAAGAATTACCTATCATTCCCAAAAATCAGATGGCCGAAACGGTGAACTCATAAAACAAATTTGCCGCGGTCCGATTGGCGGGTTTATTTCTCAACTACCCGCACCTAGCGCATTACGGATTCAACGACAGTTTCCGGCGATGCGTGGATTTTCACACTCTGCAGCTGTTCAGAACGCTTTCGCTGGTATGATCTGCGTAGTCGTCTTCTGATTATCTGACTTTCTCATTTCTACTTTCTCCTTCGGTTATGTTTGGGAATTATCCAATTTAGTGTGGTAACGGGGCCGGAAATAACACTTCAACCTACTTCCTCAAGCGAGTTAATGGTTTCATCAGTGACCAGCCTGGACAAGTCCTCAGTAAATTCTTACGTAGCATTCCCGCAAAGGTACTCTCTCCTTGTTTCAGAGTGCTGTCTTACAGCTAAATTGAGTGATACTCCACCAAAGAGGAGCATCCGATAATGTCGACTATGGTTACGGAAAATTCGGACCCGAATGAATCTGTAAGCCTCATCGGCTTGCCTAATCGGAAAGAAACTGGCTGCTGACGCCCCTCATCAATTGCGATGTTGTCCGCATAAAGATAGATCCGGTCAGAAGTATCTCGAATAGGATTGAGTCTTCCTTGTAAGCCCGGAATATGCCCAGTAGCCTGAGGAAATATGACAGAACCCCCATTCGGAAGTTGGTTTAGCTCCATCAACTGTCCGCCTCGACTCGGTAACCACTCTCGTTTTAGCCCTGCTGCATAACCAGGCGCAGCAACATAGACTGTCATTGGGAGATGCGTTGTGTATAGATTTAATTGTGCTTCGCCAGCATCGTCCGTCGTTGCCCGCTGCCAAGTCTTGTTCGGAAAAATTGCCAACACCTCGACTCCCGACAAGGGAATATTGTCTGAATGTACCGTTATCGTGGAGTCAGCAGGACTCAATTCAAGTTTGGCCGCAGGAATGGTTAACACAACATTTGAATTGTCGACAACCTTGTATTGCGGCAGTTTACCAGTGGTTTCAAGCGTAGTCGATTTGATTATGGAAACACCGTCCCCTCGGCGCTCCATCAAGAATTGACGATGTCTATTCTGCAGAAAATCGCCAACAGGGTATCGTCCAAATACGGAAGCGATAACTTCGTTGCGTGTAGCTTGACTTGAGTCCATATTTTCAATGGTCATGCCATTAGGAAGTTGACCGGGACTATCAATTTCAAGATGGCTCTTGAACATTGAAATTCGAATTCGGCGTAATGACATTGAGTAGTCGCGGTGTGCAACTGCATTGACCACTGCTTCAAAAATGGCCGCCTCGCTGTATTGGGGCATATCTTCTCTCGCTGGCGACTTTCGTGCTGCTACTCGCATGTTTCGAACTATAAACTTCACTGCGTCGGAAATTTGTTGGGGAAGTGGTCCAACAATTTCCTGTGCATCCAATTGACCAGATGCTCGATCATGTCCACGGTAGTGCGTTGCCATGATTGTGGCTTGGGGTAACCATTTCTGCGGTGAATCGGTACAAAGCAGTACCCCCGCCACAGTCGCGCGGCACACACGATTGTCATCTTCAGTCAGAAGTCTGAGATTCATCAATCCTCTGCGCGGATCATGTGCCCCAGCCACACTGAGAAGCGGTTCCCACAACCGCTCGCTTAGTGTTTCAAATCCCGTATCAGGTACGACTGTTTTGTCATACCAAAGGTAACGGCTTTGTGCACGGTTTTCAATCAACCTAAAGCGCTCGTCGCTTTCCAAGCGTCGCTTGGTTGAACCAACACGTATAAACGCGCGCCCATCCCGTTCGTGCACAGAATCACTTTGCGGTATTTCGACAAGCACAAAGGCTTTTCCGTTAAGTTCCCGGTGAATTACCTTAAATCGTAGGGCAGGCTTTACTGTATCAGTGCTAACCTCAACCAGAAACTTATCTAATTCGACCAACTGTTCCCGGGACATTCCTTGCACCTGGCCATCATCCGTAATTCCACATAGAAGAATGCCTCCACTGGCATTCGCGAAAGCAGCCAATTCATCTGCCAAATCATTCCATCCGGGACTAGTCGGTTTGTTTCCTTTGAACTCTACCTGCTTAAATTCCCAATAGCTATCTTCTCCTAGAACCAATTGTTGCTGTATCGCATCGTTGCTTATGGACATCCGCTAACTCCAAGAATCCTCAAATTTTGTAGGTTGCTCAGGGGAAACTAACCTTATCGTATCGGAACCCATTCTACCGTCTCGGCTATATGTCTTAGTTCCACCGGATATACGGTGTTTAATCCGTGTCTCAAGAATTTGACTTCTGTGAATCATTTGTAGAGGTTCTCGAACCATATATTGGTTCTTCTATTGATTTTGTCTGATTACGGACTTCCCACCTGTGAGTCATCGAAGCGTTACTGATTTTACTTTCTCGTAAATGGTCATTTTCCTTTTGGGTGAGTACAACACCGTAAACGGTAATTTCGTAATTGTTCTGTTCCTCAGTAAAGTCTAACGAGAATTGAAGTGTTTAAAAATGATACATGCTAACGAATTGAGTCAACTTAGATTGCTACGCGGTGCCTTTTCAGCTAAATCATGCTTTGGTGGCGACAATCGCACTTGAAGTCTGAGATGAATCAAGGCAGTCGTCTCTCAAAAATATCATGTCTAAGCGGCCAAACATTGTCGTCAATTCACCCGGTGCCAGCACATAATTCGGGTTGAATTTCGGGTTCTTTTTCAGAAAATTTCTATTGAAAGTTTTCATGAGAAAATAACCACCTGGCACTAGTGCATCGCAAATATTTTCAGACAACTCTCGATTCAAGTAGTTAAAACAGATGATCGCGTCCAAACTTTGAGACGGCAGTCGAAAGTCAGCTAAATCAGCTACGATTGGGTGAATGGCCAGGCCTCTGACATTCGCTTCACTAGTACTGCGATGCAACGCAATTCGACTGCAGTCAATCGGAATCATATAGCAGCCCTGAGCAGCAAGAAGCAGTGAGTGCCGACCCCGTCCACTTGCGAGATCGACAACGCGCTGATCTGGCTTGAACAGTTCCAAATAATCAATCAGAAACGGGTCTGGTTTTGGAAATTCGGTATTTTCTCGCTTGCGATACTTGTCGTCCCAGCGAATGGCATCATCAGACACCGGACAACCTCAGAATTCGGTTTTGAATGGCTGGACTGTTACTATTTGACCCGCATCGACGTTTCCACACTCGAGTGGCAGCACGATATAGCAATTTGCTTTGCTCATTGACGTCAAAACACTGGAATTCTGGTTGCCGGTTGTCTCCACAACTGCCTGTCCGTTTTGGTCGTAGAACAGAACCCCTCGTTGAAATTCAAGCCTTCCAGGAGTTTTGAATATCGGGTATGCACATTGCGCTGAAATTTCCAGAGGCTTGACTTGTTTTTCTCCCTTGAGTTTTCTAAGTGCAGGTTTGACAAATTTGTCAAAGGTAACGACTACAGAAACAGGATTGCCTGGCAAACCAAAAAACCAACTGTTTTTGATCTTGCCAAATGCGAGCGGTCTACCGGGTCGCATGGCAACTTTCCAAAGTTTCAATTCACCTAGAGTCTCAAGAGCCTGCCTGACAAAATCTGAATCCCCAACCGATGCGCCAGCCGTGGTAATAATGACATCCGCTTCTTCTGCACCTTTTGCCAGAGCTGCAATCGTGTCATCCAGGTTGTCGCGCACCACACCTAGATCAATTGACTGGACATGGACTCTATCAAGCAGTGCGAACAGTGTATAGCGATTACTGTCGTAAACATCGCCCACGCGAAGTGACTCACCTACGCCGCGAAGTTCGTCACCCGTTGAACAGAACGCAACTTTCGGTGTTCGCTTTACCAGGATGCTCTCACAGCCAACCGAAGCCAGAAGGCCTAACTCGGCCATGCCAATTGCTTGCCCTTCACGGACGGCAATTTCACCTGCCGATATATCTTCACCCGCGTTTCGAACATGTTGACCCTTTTTGTGACCACGCCGAGTAACCATGTATTCGTTTTCCTTTTCGCAGTCTTCCTGCATGACAACAGTGTCAAGTTGATCTGGAACGACTCCGCCCGTGAATATGCGGATGCATTCACCCGATTTGAGATTTCCTAGGTAAGGACTCCCAGCTGCTGAAGTGCCGACTAACTTTAAGCGTGAAACGTCCCCTTTGACGGAAAGGTCAGCGAACTGACAGGCATAGCCGTCCATCGCCGAGTTTCGATGTCCTGGAACATCCGAATTTGCAGTGATGTCCTCCGCTGCTACCCTGTGAAGCGCCTCTCGAATCGGTACGCGTTCAAATTGACTGATCGGTTCGATGTTCGAAAGGATTTCAGCCAGCGCAACATCATAAGGAGTTGATGGCATATCACATGCATCAACCGTAGCAGAGGGTTGAACGATATCAGTCTGACTCACGTTTCCAGTGCCCGGACCGACCGCCAGATTTTTCGATCAGTTGAACCTTTTCGATGACCATGCCCCGATCTACTGCTTTACACATATCGTAAACAGTCAAGAGTGCCACTTGAACGGCGGTTAGTGCTTCCATCTCAACTCCCGTTCTGTCCTTTGTCTTGACGGTGGCACGGCAGTAGACGATTGAGCGATCGGGTTGGCACTCCAGATTCACTGTTACGTGTGTTAAAGAAAGCGGATGGCATAGGGGGACAAGATCCGCAGTCCTTTTCGCAGCCATAATGCCGGCAAGCTGGGCTACTGCAAGAACATCGCCCTTCTTGTTCTGGCTGGAAGTAATTTGAGCCAGTGTTTCTTCTGACATTCGGATATACCCGTCTGCAATAGCTTTTCGTTCGGTTTCCTGTTTGGCACCGACGTCAACCATGTGGGCATCACCCTGCTCACTGAAATGGGTAAATTCGTTCAAAGGGAAAGTTAGGTCTCTTAGCGATGTCTGATAAATCTTATAAATGATATAACTTTAAAGTATGGACGATTCCACGCTCTTGCGCTACAACCGGCAGATTATGATGCCTCCAGTTGGCATCGAAGGCCAGCAGAAAATTTTGGATTCCACGGTGCTAATCGTGGGACTCGGGGGTCTTGGATCACCCATTGCAATGTATCTGGCATCAAGTGGCGTTGGACACCTTGTGCTCAATGATTTTGATGAGGTTGACCTTTCCAATCTTCAACGACAGATAGTCCATACAACCGCTTCAGTCGGAACGCCGAAAGTGGAATCAGCGATTGAAACTCTGAGGGCCTTAAATCCAGAAATCAGGTTAACGGGGCTCAATAGGAAACTCAATCGAGAAGAGCTATTCGAACAGGTCTCCAATGCGGATGTTGTAGTTGATGCCACAGATAATTTCGATATACGATTTGAGATCAATGAGGCCTGTGTCAACACTCGAACTGCGCTGGTTTCAGGTGCAGCGATTCGCATGGAAGGGCACTTGATTGTTTATCGCGCAGATCTTGATGACAGTGCCTGCTTTCGTTGTCTGTACAGCCCGGAAGATGAGCCACAGGAGCGTTGTAGTGAAACTGGGGTGCTGGGGTCGTTATGCGGAACAATCGGCTCGCTGCAAGCAACCGAAGTATTGAAAATCATTGCGAATCTCGGTCCCGCAACGTATGGCAAACTTGTACTGTTTGACGCTGCTCGAACAGAATGGCAGGAAGTACGAATTCACAAAGACCCATCCTGCCCGGTCTGTGGAAATGCATCCCAGATGCTGCAAGCAGCAAGATAGTCGCTCAAATCAATCATCAACAAGGAGAATTCAATGCCTGCTGTTGAATCGAAAATGATTGAACTCGGAACAATCGCTCCAGAGTTTACCTTACCCAATACCAATTCGAATTATCCGGACCAATCGGTTTCACTTTCAGATTTTTTTGAGTCAAAAGGTATTCTTATCGCATTTATTTGTAACCATTGTCCCTACGTTGTTCAGATAAAGTCAGGTTTTGCCAAGTTTGCCAGGGAATATCAGAAAAAAGGAATTACCGTCTTTGCTATCAGTTCCAATGACGTCTCTACACATCCGGCTGATGGACCAGAGAATATGACGGCAGATGCTTTACGCTACGGGTACAGCTTTCCCTATCTATATGATGAGTCTCAGGCTGTTGCCCGCGCCTACGATGCCCAATGCACTCCCGACTTTTACCTATTCGATTCCGAGAACAAACTGGTGTATCGGGGACAGTTTGATGGCAGTCGTCCAGGTAATGACGTTGCGGTGACTGGGGTTGATCTTCGCATGGCTGCTGATGCTCTTCTAACAGGTCAACCGGTATCGAAAAATCAGACCGCCAGCCTCGGTTGCAGCATCAAGTGGAAAGCATGAATCACCTGAATTGGCTCCTGATTCATTGAATTAAGAACTGACTGAGTTTTAACCATACGGACGTAATCGAAAGGTCATGGCACTGGAAAGCGCATCGCACGCAATTTCCATTGAGCATTCGCTGGTACTTGTTTATGGGGGTGCCGCGATTCTGGGTACTATCGCACTGATTGCTCGTCAGGTATTGCCTGTTGTCTATATCTTTTTAGGCGCATTGATCGGTCCAGGTGGATTCAAGCTGATTCCGGATTTGGCGATTGTTGACGAGTTAGCCAACATTGGAATCATTTTCCTGCTGTTCTTGCTGGGCATGGATTTATACCCCCAGAAACTGCTCAAGATCTTTCAGTCTGTCACTGTAGTTACTGCGGCAACATCTGTAATTTTCTTCGGATTGGGATTTGCAGTCGCCTTTCTCTTCGGTTTCACCATCGTCGAGGCAGTTGTGACGGGTGTCGCGACGGGTCTTTCCAGCACAATTATTGGAATTAAGTTGCTACCGACAACAGTTTTACATCATCGGCATATCGGCGAATTAATGATCGGGGTCTTATTGCTGCAGGACCTGCTTGCAATCATGGCGTTGATCGCGATTGAAGAGCTCGGGCAACATGCAGAATTCGGATTGACAGTGCTTCGGCCGCTTGTTACTCTACCGTTCTATATTTGGCTGGCCTTTCTGCTTGAAAGATTTGTCATTCGAATTTTGCTTCAAAAATTTGATCAAATTCATGAGTATCTGTTTTTGATGACCATTGCCTGGTGCCTTGGTATGGGCTACCTCGCAACACTATTTGGACTGTCTCACGAAATTGGCGCATTTGTTGCTGGTGTAGCCTTGGCGGCATCACCAATTGCTCGTTTCATTGCAGAGCGTCTGCACGCCATTCGAGATTTCTTTCTGGTACTGTTTTTCGTTGCTGTAGGTGCGCATTTCGATAGTGGCGCATTTGCTGATGTGGTAATTCCATCTATGGTGCTGGCGTTATTGGTACTGGCGATCAAGCCGGTTGCCTATCGCTACTTTTTTGGCTTTATTGGGGAGAAAAGAAAAACCGGATGGGAGTGTGGATTTCGGTTGGGACAATTGAGCGAATTTTCTATTTTGATTGTCTTCATTGCGAGTACTTCCGGCGTGATCAGTGCGATGGTTGCTGATTTTCTGCTGGTTGCAACTGTGTTGACGTTTATCGGATCCTCTTATCTCATTGTGTTTCGCTACCCGTCACCAGTCGCAGTTTCTGATCGATTAAGGCGCGACTGAACGCACTCAATATCGATGCCCGACCATTCCAACGGTCCCGAGCCCATCGTCGTTGCCGGTGCCGGCTATACTGGCCAACGATTGTTAAAATTGCTTGCTGGCCAGTCCTCGCGAATTATTGCGCTGTCCAAAGCTTCGAATTTGACGTTGCCTGGCGTTGAATCCATTCAAATCGACTTTGACACGGACTCTCCTAGCCGAATTGAGGTTGGAGAGAATGCGCGTGTCTGTTACTTTGTGCCTCCAGGTAGTGATAGCGCACCTGAGGCAAGAATCAAGAGATTTTTTGAGAAAGTGTTGGACAGTCTTCCTGTACGGGTGGTGTTGATCAGTACCACCGGTGTATATGGTAATTGTGATGGCGAGTGGGTTGACGAAACATGGCCATTGAATCCGCAGACAGACCGGGCTTTGCGACGGCTTAAGGTGGAAGAGTATTGCAGTAGTTGGGCGGAAAGACATGGTGTAAGTATGGCGATATTCCGCGTGACGGGGATTTATGGGCCCGAACGCATTCCGACTGAAAGGCTTCGGCAGGGGTTTGTATTGCCAAAGAGTCAATTAGGAGGTTTTTCAAACAGAATTCATGTAGACGATTTGGCGGCGATTTGCGCTGCTGGCTTGGCTGGAGATGCAACTGGTGCATTTAATGTGTCGGATGGCCACCCGTTGCGCTATCGTGATTACTTTGATCTGGTAGCGGAGGTCTGGGGCTTGCCCAAGACAGAAGATGATGATGAGAATGTATCTCGCAATCCAATCAGCCCGACAATGAGATCGTATCTACGTGAATCCAGAAAAATTGTCAATCGAAAATTGCTTGAGAGATTTTCAATTCAGTTGCAGTATCCACATCCACGGCTGGGATTGATAGCCTGTCGGGAAGCGAATTGAACGCGGGGTAACCCTTTTCACCTATTTGGTGGATTGTTTGAATTGGCAAGCTTATCAGTTCTGGATTTGTTGCGCAGAGTGATTGCGACTTGATCAGCGGAGTAACTGACTAACTTTGATTGCAACCTCTTGTCCGGAGGCGAAGGCACCAGCAACAGTTGCCCACATTGGAGAATGACACGCCTCGCCAGCAAAGAAAATCCTTTCCCCGACGGGTTCATTTAACGTCGCTCTCATTTGAAATGAGCCGGGTTCGGCACTGGCGTAAGATCCAAGTGTATATGGGTTCTCCAGCCAGGCAGAAGCTGCGCCTTTGATGAAATTCTTTTTGATTGAACTCACTAGTGTCCCGTTGTTTTGAGAAAACAGTGGTGTATCTGATTGATTTCAATAATATAAACCCCTGTTGGAGGGTGTCCGAGACTTCAGCGAAAGCAGTGGTCTCGAATAACCCTCCAAACCGAGTTATTATCAATCAGGAGTATACCCATCATGTACGAGGGAAAGTTCATTTTTTCGCAGCTTATGGCCCACCTGCCATGGAAATCGTTTCACCGCTGTGTGGATCGCTACCGGGGCGATCACAAAGTTCAATCCTTTTATTGCTCACAACAATACCGGGCCATGGCCATTGCGCAGTTGAATCGCCGCAGCAGTTTACGCGATCTGGTGGTTTGCCTGCGTACCCATCACGACAAACTGTACCACTTGGGTTTGCCCGGCGGGGTGTCGAGAAGCACGCTGGCCAAAGCGAATGAAAATCGCGACTGGCGCCTGTATGCCGACTTTGCGCAACACCTGATCGCACAAGCTCGGCCACTGTATGGCCCGCAAGACAGCGGGCTGAATCTTCAGGAAACCATCTATGCCCTCGACTCCTCAACCATCGATCTGTGCCTGTCGGTGTTTCCGTGGGCACGGTTTCGCAAAACCAAATCCGGCATCAAGCTGCATACATTATTGGATTTACAGGGAAACATCCCCTCATTCATCGAAATCACCGAAGCGAAGCTCAATGATGTCAACGTTCTTGATGCCCTGCTGCCAGAACCCGGCGCCATCTATGTGATGGATCGGGCATACCTTGATTACGAGCGCCTGCACACGTTTCACCGCTACGGCAGCTACTTTGTGGTGCGTGCCAAATCCAACACCCAATTCCGCCGCCTGTACTCGCATGCAAACGACAGGAATGAAGGGTTGATCTATGATCAGAGCGGTGTGCTGACCGGGACCAAAAGTGCGAAGCGTTATCCCCCTGATCCGCAAATAAAAAGTTGCAGAAAATGATAAAGCCCTGTAAAATCAGAGAGATATTGAAAAAAACGCCCAATTCGGCATTCACCCAATGGGTGAATTCGAAACGGCTCTCAGATTTCGCAAGGCTTATGAAGATTCTACCATACAACACTGCGGCAAGCTGCCACAATTTCACCTCCAGAGCCGGTCTGGTGGTGCCAGCCGAACTGCTCAAGCGCCTTGAGCTGTCACAGCTCATTGATTCGTCAATGCCCACACCCGGCAGCAATCGAGGCTACCGGCACAGCGCCATTTTCAATACCTTCATGCTGATGTTCCACGAAGGTGCGGGGTGCATCGACGATGTGCGCCACCTGCGCAGTGAACCGGCGCTGATGAAGCTGTTGGGTTTTGGGACGATTCCCTGTGCCACGACGCTGGGTGGATGGCTTCACAGAGTCGGCGACAGTCGACAGATGATCTCGGTTCTCGAGCAGGTCAACCGCGCGGTGATGAAAGCGACGCTGGGTGATCGAAAGTGCGTCACTTTGGACATTGACGCATCGGCGATTCGGTCGAAGAAAAAAGACGCGAAGTGGACGTATAAGAAGCATCGCGGGTACATGCCGATGTTCGGTCACATTGCCGAGACCGGTCAGGTGGCTGCGGCTGAGCTTCGCGAGGGCAATGTGCCGCCTGGGGCTGAGAATGTTGAGTTTTTCCGGCGCTGCCGCGCGGCGCTGCCCGAAGGGGTGGGTGTCACTCGCTTCCGGGCCGATGCCGCCTCCTATCAGGCGGGCATCATCAATGATTGCCGCGCACACGGCATCCGTTTTGCGATTCGGGCGAAGATGGACAGTGCGGTGAAGAAAACGGTACTGGACATTAAGGATGAGGATTGGAATGCGGTTGTGAATGCCGACGGTGCGGTATTGGAAGGCGAGTATCTGGCCCGTACGCTGCATGTGATGGAAGATGTGCCTGAGGCTTTCTGTCTGGTGGTGCAGAAAAAATGGGTGCGGGACAAGCTGCCGGCCGACGCTGGGATGCCTGACGGGACTGAGCAGCTGAAGATGGTTTTCAAAAATGAAGGCCTGCACCAGGTCGATGTGCAAAGTGCGGTCAGCGGCAGGTACATCTACCGGGCGATTGCGACCGATCTGGGCCTGGACCGCTTCAGTGACGGCGAGATTGTATGGTGGTACAACCAGAGAGGGGACAGCTCGGAAAACCGGCTCAAGGAAATTCGCAGTGACTTCAGCGCGGCGCATCTGCCGTGCGGCGAGTTCAAAGCCAATGTCGCGTACCTGCTTCTGTCTTCGATTGCCTTCAATCTGCTTGCGCTGATGCGCATGAAACTGCCGCAGGAGTGGTATGGCGTGCGGGCGATCAGTTTCCGTCACCGACTGTATGCGATGGCCGGACAGGTGGTTCGCCATGCGCGGCAGTGGACCCTGAAAGTCAGTGCGGCCAAACTTCCTGTCCTGGAACAGTCGCTTTGGGCCATCCGCCGCTGCAGCCTGTCCTGACTTCTCATTCGTTCTGAAACGGCTTTACACTACAGATCATGGCAGTCAGTCTACTGTCAGGGACAGGCTTGCGCCGGATTTGCTGCTGAGCCGCCAGATTCGCTTCGCAGTGGGTTCAGCCGGGTAAAATGGTCACCGATTTCGGTGTGTGGCTTGATGGTTTGGAAAATCCTGGCGCTTCGAACCGCCAGAGTGCCGAAAATCTCGCCTTAGCCGCCGCTGGCAGTCTCTAACTGAGGATTAGGGTATCCGGATAAACTCAGACGCATCAGGTATGTCGACCGCGAGCGGGACAAGAGTCTGATTTTCCTGACCAACAATACATATCTGCCGGCGCTGACTATTGCTGAACTATACAGGAACAGATGGCAGGTGGAGCTTTTCTTTAAGTGGATCAAACAGCACCTGCGAATCAAATCGTTCTACGGTACCAGCGAAAATGCCGTCAAAACACAAATCTGGATTGCTGTTTCGGTTTATGTGTTACTTGCGATCATCAGGAAACGAGTGAATTTCAAGGAAAATCTCTACACTTTCTGCCAGGTTCTTGATACGACTTTATTTGAGAAAATGACACTAATTCAACTACTTGCAAATTACAATCCCAAACCAGAACCGCGGCCGTCTCTTAAACAATTGAATTTATTCGATAATTTAACGGGACACTAGTGGATTGAACTGCCAAATATTTCAACCAGCTCACCCAGAGCATAATCGATACAGGCTTCCTCGCCAAGGGCAATGAGTTCTCTTGCGAGATTACCGCCGATATCACAGAATGTCAGGCCTGAACTACTGATATTGGTCAGCGCGCCAAATCCTTCCCGCGTGCTATCGGGCATACAGATGATGTATGTATCAGGCTGTCTGAAACAGCTGTCTTCGTTGAATTGGAGAACGACATGTTCGTAACAACCCATCGAAACTGCATTGAATGCTTCCTGTTTGGCGATTGGTAGATTGGGTGAAAACTGAATTCCGCCACCAGATAAGACACCTGTGGACACGGTGATAATCACTGCACGGGTTCCAATGGTGCCTTGCTTTGTTTTGACTTTCACACCATCACTCGACCAGTCGATCGCATTGACTTCAGTTTTGAGCGAAACTGGCAGCGTAGCTCCATAGTGCGCAACTATCGTTCCAAATCCTTGCCGACAAAACCAGTCTGGATCACCAAGCGGTCCAGAAAATTCGAAAACAGAGAACTCGTGAATTTCCTTGCCAATAATCCACGGACCGTAGATGAAATCGGAGACGCGTTCGGAGGACAGCGAAGCAGTCGCATCGGCTACTGAAATATCGTGATTGCTGTCAATTGCTTTTTGTATGGCAGACCAATATTCGTCGTGGGATTGTTGAATTGTCGATAATCCGTTCGGCTGCCTCTGATTTTGCTTATAGAGGTTGAAGTTCTTGTCGTCTGGGTAAAGATCAAATCCGTTGTCCTTACCATACGCAAGAAAAAAGTTACTGTCTCCATAGTGCAGCCAGTGCGCGCCAACGTCATACGGAACACCAAATGTATCCAGGTCTGTCCAGCAGCGACCGCCAATACGTTCGGCAGCTTCGACAACGATGATATCCAGACCCTTTCCAATCAAGGTGTAGGCGGCAGAAATCCCAGCTGCGCCTGCGCCAACTACAACAACATCAGTATGACTGTCCAAGCGTAGATCTCGGAAAATGAACGAATGAAAGAGACGCGTTGACCAGCCTTGCCGCCAATTCGAATTTAGACGTTGGCAGCAGACTGGTTTTTTACTTTTGACACTGCTTTATCAAGTGCGTCTTGACTTGCCAAATAGAAGTGTTCAATAGGCATCAACTCATCATTCAGTCGATAAACGAGCGGAATGCCAGTTGGTATGTTCAACGAAGTAATGTCCTCATCGGACACCTTATCCAGATGTTTGACGAGGGCTCTCAAACTATTGCCGTGAGCAACGATAAAAACCCGCTTGCCACTAAGAATCAATGGTCGCACCGATGACTCCCAATAGTGAACCACTCTTTTGAACGTGTCTTCCAGGGATTCGGTTGCTGGAAGTTTTTCCAGCGACTGATACTTGGGGTCTGCTCGTAAGTGTTCCTGATCCGGTAATTCCATCTCGGGCGGTCGAACTGCGTATCCGCGTCGCCAGCGAAGAACCTGGTCTTCTCCGTGTAACTGCGTCATTTCGCTCTTATTCAGACCCTGAAGTGCACCATAGTGTCTTTCATTTAGATGCCAGTGTTTTTCAACCGGAATCCACACCTGGTCAAGCTCGTGCAAGGCAATCCATAAAGTATGAATGGATCGTTTAAGCAAAGAAGTCAGTGCAATATCAAATTGATATTCGCCTTCAGCCAGTGCTTTACCAGCTGATCGTGCTTCCTCAATACCAAGTTGAGAAAGATCGACATCAACCCAGCCAGTGAACCGGTTTTCCAGATTCCACTGACTTTGTCCGTGTCGTAGAAGTACGAGTTTATGTGACATCGGTCTCCACCAGATGCATGAGTTTTTCAACGAGATTACGTAACGCCTTGCCTCGATGGCTGATTTCATTCTTCTCTTCGGGAGGTAAGTCTGCCAGTGTACACTGCCTGTCTTGCAACCACACTACTGGGTCATAACCAAATCCAAAAGTGCCTTGTACCTTGTGATGAATCACACCATCCAATGTGCCTTGAGCAATGACAGGGGCAGGGTCGAATTCATGACGAAGGTACACCATGGTGCAACGAAAACGACAGCTGCGATCCGTTCCCTCGATTCCCTTCAATTTGCCCAGCAGCTTCTTGATGTTCTTTTCGTCATTTGCATCCGGTCCAGAATAACGAGAAGAGATCACCCCGGGCTCGCCGCCAAGGATATCCACCTCCAATCCAGAATCATCAGCGATCGCAGGCAGCCCGCATTTTGCGGTCGCATGACGGGCTTTAATCAGGGCATTTTCGATGAAAGTTGGTTTGTCTTCGACTGCTGAGCCGATGTTAAATTCCGATTGGGCAACGATTTCAATTGATGAGGATGCCAGCATTCGGCTGATTTCATCAATCTTGCCAGGGTTGTCACTGGCGAGGACAATTCTCTTTTTCACGCTGAGAGTGCCTGTTTTTGTAGTCCAATGAGTTGAAAAACGCCAGATTGGGCAATATTGGCCATTTCATTCAATTGATCCAGCGTAAAAACTTTTCCTTCTGCAGTGCCCTGAACTTCAACAATCTCTCCTTGGTCTGTCATCACAAAATTCATATCTGTCTGGGCGAATTGATCTTCGCTGTAATCGATATCCAGACAGATTGCATCATCGACAATTCCAACTGATACTGCTGCAACCTGGTGAAGCACAGGGTTGTTTGCAATATCACCTTGTTCAATTAGTTGATTGATGGCGTCGACAAGCGCAACATAACCACCAGTGATCGAAGCGCAGCGAGTACCTCCGTCCGCCTGCAATACATCACAGTCAATCGTAATGGTCCGCTCTCCTAGTTGGTCGAGTGCGACACATGAACGAAGGCTTCTGCCGATCAGTCGTTGAATTTCGAGTGTGCGGCCACCTTGCCGGCCGCGGGCCGCTTCACGAGAGCTTCGAATCTGAGTTGAACCGGGCAACATGCTGTATTCCGCCGTTATCCAACCTTGGTTTTTACCTCGAAGATGAAATGGAATGCGGTCATCAGAACTGGCTGTGCACAATACGATAGTATCGCCAGCTTCCATCAGAACTGACCCCAGCGCGTTCTTGGTGTAGTTTCGAGTGATTCGAGCGGGACGCATTTCGTCCTGACTTCGCCCGTTAGTACGTGTCATATTTAAAAATAAATCATTGATGTTGGTTGATGTTGGAGTATATCGGTGCAACTGGGGCCGTTAATCTAACTTGTATCGAACTCCTCGCACGAATTGAGTTTCTTCAGTTATCCGCAGGCTCAATTGCAGCGACACTACCACAATACTGCACCGGTTTAAGTTCGATAGGCAGTCTTATGATGAGTTTCCTGCGCTATTTTATTTGTAAACATAGATTGGCAAATGCTGCACTACGAAAAAATATGACCTCGCTTATAAAAACGCTGTAGAACTTTATCGACTATTGAACGAGGCTGTACACGAATAGGCAATCGTATATTTGCTCCAATTGCTCAATAGTAGTTATGAGATTTTCAAAATTCCTACGGGCTTGCTACCACCAAGCCGTTCAATATAGCTCTTGCCGTTGTTGAACTGGACATCACCATATTCAACTTCCAGCCGTCTAGCTACCACAGGTTCTGTTGTGTTTAGCCACCATTTCCAGACGAATGCTTCTTTCCTGCTACTAAAAATCATCGCGCACCGCCTTGGTTTTGTTGCGAACAGATTTTGGTAACAATTCCAGCTGCTCTTCGGCACGTTGTAGGTGATTCGTCAGCGTACTCTGGTCTGCATTAAACAGTTTTAACCCAACTATGATCGCAACTTCGAATACTACACCAATTTCACATTTTGGATTACCTTTCTCAATGCGCTGTAGAAGTCCTCTGGAGATTCCAGCGCGGTCTGCCACTTCTTGCGCAGTGAGTTTATGTTTTTTTCGCGCTACACGAATCAACCGTCCGAGAAGGGTGATCGCCGTTTGGGTATAGCGTGAGTATGTACGTGTTATGGACTTGGGCATCGAATTATTATTGTTTTATATATAAACCATTAAATGGTTTAATGATTTATATATGAATCACTACAGTGATTTCATACTACTTTGTAGAGACACAAATGAACAATACTGAACATGCCAATTTTATTGTTGTGGTGCCAAGGTAATCAGTACGAAAAGACCAGATGTTTCTACAGGAAGGCTTGAAGGCACGTTGTCGGTCTACACTTTTTGGCTTCGCTTACTACGAAGCCAATCGTATAAGAACCTAATTGGTTGTAAAACGGCCAAGGCAAATGTTGTTCAACAAATTAACGCAATTCATTTCAGGTGCGCAATTGAACCGAAACCTACATCGAATCATTAAATGTAGCACCCCATCGCGAGTAGGTGATGAATAGAGGGAAATGTAATGAGTACTTGCATCATTTCAATGAAATGACTAGTCATGGACTTGTCGCTGTGAGAATGCAAATTCAAATGGTATCGGTATAAAATCGTACATATTTTGGTAAGTCGTTCTAAACTGATTGAACTTTAGCCAGTTAAGTACGTAGTCCTGCCCACTGGTGAAAGTCAATTGGTGTGATGCATAGTACGATCACAGACCAATTTCGTTATTTCAGAGAATTGGCTACAAAATTAATCTGTGATTCCAACTAATTTTTGGAGGAAGTCATGACGAATCGAAGAAGTGCACTTAAGGTGATCGGCGGAGTCCCGCTAGCTGTTGCAACAGTTGGAAAAGTTTCCGTTAGTTCTGCAAGTCAGGACAATGTTTCTGTTGAAACATGGACGTCAGATGAACCACTGACTGGCTACTTTCTGGAACCGGAATCTGAACCTGCCGGTGCTGTTTTACTGATTCACGAATGGTGGGGACTGAATGATCAAATTCGAAGTGTGGTTCCCAAATTTGCCGAAGCCGGTTTTTTGTCGCTTGCAGTTGATCTGTATCAAAAGCAAGTCGCTGAATCGCCAGACAAGGCTCGACAATTAATGCAGAATGTTCAGCCGGATGTGGCGACAGATGCTCTCGTGACCTGGATCGACTGGCTGCGAAACCATCCCAAATCGAATGGGAAGGTTGGTACTGTCGGTTGGTGTTTTGGTGGTGGCTGGTCGTTGAACGCGTCGCTGGCCACCCCAGTTGATGCAACAGTTATCTATTATGGTCGCTGCGAAAAGAGTGCTGAGGAGGTGAGTAGCTTGCAAGGTCCGGTGATGGGGCACTTTGCAACTGCCGACCAATTTATCAATCGGGATATGGTTTCAGTCTTCGAGAAGTCCATGGATGCAGCTGGTAAAACCTACACCAATTTCTGGTATGAGGCTGATCACGGATTTGCTAATCCGACGACTGCCCGGCATGATGCTGAAGATGCTATGCTAGCATGGTCGCGAACATTGGATTTTTTCAACAAACACCTTACATAAATTTCTTTAGTTTTTAAGCTTTTGATATGCGCACTGGAATCAAGGACATCGTCTGGAAAACGGAAAAAGTACCATCATCAATTTCACAGCTTCGCGAATTGCCGGAGCAACTCTCGAAAGAAATTGTTGGCCAGTCGGCACTGATTGATCGATTGCTCATTGCACTTTTGTGCGGTGGTCACCTGTTGCTAGAGGGTTTTCCAGGGCTTGCCAAAACCCGTTCAGTCAAAGTTCTGGCAAATCTGATTGCTGGCGAGTTTCATCGCATTCAGTTTACCCCCGATCTGTTACCGGCAGATCTCACCGGAACAGAGGTTTATCGTCCAGAACTGGGAACCTTCGAATTCAGGCCAGGACCACTGTTTCATGAAATTATTCTTGCTGATGAAATCAATCGGGCCCCGGCCAAGGTTCAGTCGGCGCTTCTTGAAGCGATGGAAGAGCGTCAGATCACAGTAGGCAGCAAAACCTATCAACTCCCAAAGCTGTTTATGGTGATGGCGACCCAAAACCCGATCGAGCATGAAGGTACGTACCCGCTTCCTGAAGCCCAAAGAGATCGATTTCTGATGCATGTCCGTGTGGCATACCCCGAAAAATCACAGGAACACGAGATACTGAAAATCGTGCGCGCCGAAGCAACTGGTGAGGAGTTGGACTCTAAGTCTGAAGACGCACAGATCACTTATGACACTATCGCGGCAGCACGAAGGGAAATTTTTTCCATCCACATGGCACCGACAGTTGAGCAGTACATAATTGAATTGGTTGATGCGTCACGAAACAGTCATCGATACTCATCAGAACTGGACAGTTGGATTGCGGTGGGTGCGAGTCCGCGCGGCACAATTGCGCTTGACGTGTGTGCCCGTGCCCGAGCCTGGATAGAAGAACGGGATTATGTTTCACCGGAAGACGTTCAGCAGGTTGCATTCGATACGTTGCGTCACCGAATACTTCTTACCTATGAGGCCGACGCAGAGGGTGTTGACGTTGATGAGGTCATCCGTGAACTCATCTCAGTCGTCGCAATTCCTTAGTTCAGAAAAACAATTATGTTGCGTGGCACATACGTAACAACTCAGGATCTGGTACGCCTGCGCGGGCGTACTCAAGGATTGATGTTGCCCATTAATCCTGCAGTCTATCGGACTGGCGGTTTTCGATCAAAGATCCTGGGACGTGGAATGGAGTATGAGAAGTCCCGTAAATACGAGGCGGGAGACGACGTTCGAATGATTGATTGGCGTGTCACTGCACGTACTGGAACTGCGCACACCAAAATATTTCAGGAAGATCGTCAAAAGGCAGTGTATCTCATTGTTGACTTGACATCGACGATGAGATTCGGAACCCAAGTCGCTTTCAAATCTGTCGTTGCAGCTGAAGCAGCGGCACTGCTTGCCTGGGTGGCCCATTCGCAGGGTGATCTGATCAGTATCGTTGGTGCGACCGATCATGGTGTCAGGCATGGAAAACTGGCATCCAGTTCAGAGTCGCTCATGAAACAACTGAATATGTTGGCCAAGTTGAGCCAAACCCCGCCCGCGGATATTGAGTCTCCTTTGTCTTTTTCAGAAGCTCTTTCAGTTGTGGTTCGAAAAGTCCGAACCGGTGATCTAGCAGTGATATTCAGTGATCTGGCCAACCTTACAGACATAAGCAGTAAAGCTCTGGAGTATTTGAGTCGGCGGCAGTCGCTGATCGTGTGCTGGATCCAAGATCCCATTGAGCAAAAGTCTTTACCTGTTGGGCACTATCCAGTTACGGATGGATTTGAATATACAACACTGCATCTATCCTCAACCGGTCGTCGAAAAAAGCTTCAATTGCTACTCGATCGGCGCAATCAGGTCATTCAGGATACGCTTAAGCGACTTGGTTCAACAAATGTGCAGATGAAGTGCGGAGATGAAGTTGTCAAGGTAATGCATCGAACATTCCATCGCTCAGCAAATCCTAATGGTCGCAATGGTTTATCTCCACCCGTTGGTTTCTCCAGATCTTCTGAGAGGGCATTTGCGACAACCCGTGGTTAACTGACTATGGATATTGACCCGCTCTCTGAACTTCGCGATGTAATTTACCCTGTCGATCCCGGGTTCTGGCCACCCGCAATTGGATGGTGGATCGTACTGATTCTCGTTATTCTCTGTTTGATGGGAGCGGTGTACCTCTTCCGCTCAATTTACCTGCGACTGGCAGAAACTTCTTTTGTTAGGGAAGTTGATGCGCTAACTCAATTGCAACCGCGCGAAGCAGTCGTTGAGTTATCCATCCTGATGCGCCGCATCGCAATAACAAGATTTCCACGCGACTCTGTTGCCGGTTTGAGTGGTGAGGACTGGTTACAATTTCTCGATCATAGTGGTGATACAGATCAGTTTACGACTGGCCCGGGCCGTGCATTGGTGAGCGCACCTTATTCAGATTTGACACCGGAAAATCTCGACCCACTGTTCAAAATCTGTCGCGACTGGGCCAAGTCTGTCACTGCTTAAGGTCTGGCAATGTTCAAATTTCAGTGGTTTTTTGTTTTTCTTGCCTTACCACTGCCGTATTTGATTCATAGATATTTGCCGAAACGCGAATCCAGACCACCATCCCTCAAGGTGCCCTTTTTTCGAGAGGTAAATGACCGAGGCTTTGCGGTCAGTGCGCCATCTAAAGTAATGATCAGCCTGGCAGCTCTCATTTGGTTTGCGCTCGTCTGTGCAGTTGCCCGACCTTTATGGATTGAGGAAAACGTACAGGTTCCAGTAACTGGTCGAGACCTCCTTATCGCCCTTGATATTTCAGGAAGCATGCAGCAGCAGGACTTTTTCGCGGGAAATCGCTCACGATTCAGTGCGGTGCAGGAAATTGCCAGCGAATTTGTTGCCAGAAGGGCAGGCGATCGCGTTGGTCTAATATTGTTTGGCAGCCAGCCATACCTCTATACCCCTTTGACTTTTGATTTGGATTCGGTGGTGGAGTTTTTGAGTCATGCCAGGGTAGGATTTGCCGGACAGCAGACTGCAATTGGCGACACTATCGGGCTGGCTGTCAAGGTTTTGCGGGAACGATCTGCTGAGAACAGAATACTGATTCTGTTAACAGACGGTGACAACTCCGCAGGAGAGATTGAACCATTGGAAGGCATGCAACTTGCCGTTGAACACGGAGTCAGAATTTTTGTGATCGGAATAGGAATTGACCACACCAGTTCTGTGGCTTCGAATCGCAGACGTTCAAACGAGTTGCCAAAAATCGCACAAACCACCGGAGGCGTTTATTTTCATGCGTCCAATGCAAAAGCACTGGAGGAGATCTACACTGCAATTGATGAGTTTGAACCGATTGAGGCAGATTCACATTCGCGCCTTCTGGTTAAGGAACTCTATCCATGGCCGTTAGCTCTCGCGATGATTCTGGCAGCGTTGATGTTTACGCAACATACATTTTCATGGGTATTGTTGCGCCTTATCAACATCAGAAAGAGGGCTGCAGATGCCCTTTGAGTTAATCTTCTTAAGACCGTGGTGGCTTCTGCTCATTCCAGTGGGTTTTGTTCTGGCATTTGCAGTTACTCGCAGACATCGCAACAGTTGGAGACGAATCTGCGACAGCGAACTTTTTTCTGAGTTAACCTTGATTAGCGATCGTGTTTCTGAACGAATGGTGGGACTTTCGATTGTTGTTGGGTGGCTTCTTGCAGTGATTGCGTTAGCGGGTCCTGCTTGGGACCGGGATCAGAACGCACTGTATCAAAGTGTGGACGCCATGGTCGTCGTGTTTGATCTTTCACGTTCCATGAATTCAACAGACCTGCTGCCATCTAGGCTGGAGCGAGCGCGTTACAAAGCTTTGGAAGTGATCGAGGCGCAGCAAGATAAGTCCGTGGGCCTTGTAGCGTTTGCTGGAGACGCATTCGACGTGACACCCATATCTGACGATATAGGAACTGTGTCTCACTTACTCCACTCCCTGCAAATTCAAATGATGCCGGTACAGGGGAGTCTGGCTAGTGCTGGACTATACCGCGCACACCAGTTGCTGAATAATTCTGGATACAGGAGGGGTGCAGTTGTACTCTTGACCGATGGGGTCGATAAGGATGCATTTTCGGCCGCCAAAAGCCTGAGAGATGACGGATTTCGATTATCAGTAATTGCAGTAGGAACTGCGGCAGGTGCGCCCATTAGTGTTGATAATGGAGATTTTCTGAAAGATGGAGCTGGTGATTTTGTTGTGGCTCAGGTTAACGTTGGTACTCTGATTAAATTGGCAAATCAAGGTGGTGGCCTTTTCTCGCTCGTTTCTGAACCCTTCACAGAATCAATGCTTCATACCATTGATTTTGGAGGTGATTCAGTCGAACTGACGGCTAATGATGACTCAAGTGTCGGTTGGAATGATCGAGGCCCTTGGATACTGTTAGGCTTACTTCCATTGGTTGCACTGATTTTCAGGCGCGGATGGATTCTGTCAATTCTTATACTTTTGCCTGTCACATCTCAGGATGCCCATGCGTTCAAGTGGGAGGATCTTTGGCTTCGATCGGACCAGCAGGCTGCAGCTGCGGTTCGAAAGGAAGACTTTGACAATTCCTGGCTCGCTGAACATTCCGAGTGGAATGGAATAGCACTTTATCGTCAAAACAAATTTGAACAGGCTACTGCGGAATTTAGTAAATCCAGTGATAAAGTTGCGAATTTCAACACTGGAAATGCCAAGGCCAAAGACGGTGATTTACAAGGGGCGATTGAGAATTACGAGGCTGCCATTGAAATTGATTCTGAATTCGAAGACGCTCAGTTTAATCTCGATCTCGTAAAAAAACTGCTGCAGGAACAACAGCGGCGACAGCGTGGTCGGCAAGATGATTCGAGAGAGAGCCAGGAAAGTAATTCTCAAGATAACGAAGCATCTAGTGACCAGCTTGAACGTTCTTCGCCAAACAGTGGCCAGGGAGAAGAGGAAGCGATTGAACGAAGAGACGAGCCAAGAGATGAAGAAAACCAGTTGGCATCGATGGAAGATAGCGTCGACAGAGAACAAGAACAGTTGATGGAGCAGTGGCTGCAGAAAATTCAAGATGATCCCACGGGTTTGCTGCGTCGCAGGTTCTATTATGAATATCAGGAACGAGAAAGCGTTGAGCGACCCGCGGTGGCATGGTGACAAGATTCGTATGAATTGTTTGGGAAGCAAACTGGGCATTAGTATCGCAGTATTGATGGGACTTATGCATTCAATACCCGTGGCTAATGCAGTTGAAGTATCTGCTTTTGTTGATCGTAATCCGATTTATCTGGATGAATCGGTCACACTCGTCCTAACAGCTGAGGACAAATCGGCCAATATTTCTACCCCTGACCTTGAACCGCTTCGAGCGGACTTTGAAATTCTGCGTCAATCCACTCAAACCAATATCAATGTTGTTAACAATGTGCCTAATGTGGTTCAGAGTTGGGTGATTGAAATTCAACCAAAGCGACTGGGAGTAATAGAAATACCTGCTCTCATGATTGCCGGTGCACAGACTCAGCCAATTCAATTGGAAGTACAAGAGTATGTAAGCAATGTTGCGACAGAAGGTGCTGAGATTTTTCTGGAGGTCGATGTCACATCAAACAATCCGTACGTTCAATCACAGTTAAACCTTACGTCGCGGCTGTATTACTCGATTCCAATAGTGAATGGAACTTTGTCCGACCCTCAAATTCCCTTTGCGACGGTAGAGGGTTCTGGTAAGGAGAGTCGCTACAACTCAAAGCGCGCTGGGGTCAACTATCGAGTTATTGAGAGGCAGTACGCAATTTTTCCGGAACAAAGCGGTTCATTTACCATAGCACCGATTGAATTCGCCTGTGTGATCGAACGTATTGACCCGGTAACAAATTTGAGAAAACATTTCAGAGAACGGTACAGTTCTAATCCAGTGCATCTTAAAGTCAGACCGATTCCCCGTTCCTATTCTGGTTCGACCTGGCTGCCAGCACAGGATTTACAACTGGCTGATTCTTGGAACGGTCGAGTTCCGGATTTTGAAGTTGGCAGACCGGAGTCTAGAGAGATTTCAATTAATGCGCTTGGCTTGAGGGCGATACAACTACCACTAGTCGAGTTTGAGGAAAACAGCACTGCCAGAATATATGCTGGATCGCAGTCAGACCAAAAAACTTCACCCGGTGCTGACTGGCTCGTCTCACGTCGAACAGATGAATTTGCAATTGTGCCGAAAAGTGATTCGAATGTGGAAGTGCCAAAAGTGGAAGTCGTATGGTGGGATGTCAATGAAGATCGCGAAAAAGTTGCAGTGTTGCCCGCAATATCAGTTTCAATGGGTCAATCCATTTCCCAAGTAATTGAAGAGATTCCTGTTGGCGCCAACCCTGATGGTATTGAGACACTGCAGATCAGTGAGGCGATTGTTCGCCAAGATCAGCACTGGAAACTGATCAGTCTGGCGCTATTGGGAATCTGGCTTCTAACTTTGCTCATGTGGTTATTAAGCGGCAGGTACAGGCGAGGTCAACCGAAGGAAGTGGAGTCAAACCAAGTTCAGATTGCAGAGTCTGAACGTCAAAAGCTTCGTAGGATTAAGCAGGAGTGCGAAAATGGTGACGTAGCAAAAATCAGTAAAGTGTTGCTGGGATGGGCTGAAAGCTACTGGACTGATCGACCGCCAAAAAATCTGATCGAGTTGGGACGACGGTTGCAAAGCGAGGAATTGATGCCACTATTGGAAGACTTGGACCGGGCGCTTTATTCTGAAGATGATGTGTTTGTCCATGGCTTAAAGTTATGGAAAGTTCTCACAAAGTTTTTGCGTGTTAGGACTCGTCAGGTGAAGCAGAAGAAGCGGTTTTCGAGGTTTTGGAAGCGCGAGAGAAATTTAGAAGAACTCTGGCCGGATCAAGGTTCTACCTAATCATAAATTCTGTGAAGTTATATTGCTAATATCAGACGGTCGAGATTGTCGCAGGATCCGGGAAATGAGAGGATCCTTCAATCGAAAGTAATAGTATTTCAGCTATACGGTTTTGGGATGAGTTTTCCTGATTCGAACTAACTGATAGATTGCAGCACAGGCGAAACAGACGAAAGCCACCATTGCCCATTCAGGGATTGTTAGCCCCAAAAAGGTCCAGGATACTTCTGCACATTCGCCCGTTCCACTGAAAACTATTGCAACCGCATCGAACAAGGGGTTGCGGGCAAAAATCGTCGAGATTCCAGGAAAACACTCCGGAATCTTGTCCACTGGTGCATTCTGTAGCCAAATATGCCTTCCCGCACTAGCAGCACCAATTACACAAAATGTCAATTGAATAATCAAATAACTGATTCGTCCGCGTCGACTAGGATTATGCAGAAAACCTGCAAGACACGTTAACCCTACCAGTAAGAATGCGATTCTTTGAACCATGCACAAGGGGCATGGCTCAAGGTACATCACGTACTCCATATAGTACGCGGTTCCTAAGAGACCCACGCAGGCAAGAAAAACGATTGCGTTGGTTGTACGAAATTCGAGCATAAAAACTATTCCATCAATTTACGAAAGCCACTGCGGCATAAAAGCTCCCAAGTTTCATCCAATTCGCCCAGTTCTGGTACGAAAACGACATGGGCATCTCGACCCCGTGTTAGTAGTACCCGGTATGCATTGGAGCGAATTTGAAGTGGATTCTTGACTTGTGAAGGGCTGCGGTATCTTCGCGCTTTGGCAATGGACCATTGGCCATCTTGCAACTGAAAGTCCGTTCCCCAAGCCAATAAAACGGCATCAAGTTCGAGTCCCTGCGCAGCGAACTCAGTAATACAAATTTCCAGATGTCTACAGGAAAGTCTGGTCGGTAGATCCTCATCATCGTTGTACCAGGGTCCCACTTTAATTCTCTTCGTGTCTTGAAATCCGTTGGGGACGCCAAAACTCTCTAATTCTTTGTCACGACTGGATGCAACCATTCCAAATCTAGCCTGTGGCCAATCTTTATACCTTTGTCTTAGATATTGCTTCGCCGATTCAAGGTTGCGAGTAATTCTGAGGTCATGCCCCTGTCGCTCTAGTTCCAGTGAAGCATTATGCAGTTCATCTTCATTAGGTCGAATTGCGACCAGTTTGGAGACAAATTCATGTAGATAAGATGCGAAGTGGGACCGAATGTTTTCATTCAGACTCAGGTCGGGATTATTCTGATAGTTGAGACTTTGAAAAGCGCTGGCTGTTTCTTTCGGACCATGTATATCCCAATCTGTGCAATTGAGACTCTTACTGATTGCGTCAGCCCAAAGTTTCAGCCCTCCTTCTTCACCAATATGAATTTCCTGGCCATGTCCTACCAGGCCGACAACAACTGACCAGTCTGGAACTCGTTCTGCGAAATTAATGAAGTTCTCCGGTTCGCTTGCAGCATTTCTAACATCGATTTTATGAACTTCTGCGACTCTATCCTTATCGTGTGCCCTTTGTGCTTCATCAAAAATCATCACGTGTTCGTTGGGAATGAGCCGATGATTGCGAGCATACCGCCTGACATATTCCTTAATGGGGCGAACAAATGTACTGCCTGATCCTTGCTCTGTTCTCAAAACGTACTGAAGAACTTCGACTAACGGACCGTTTCCTGACAAGAATATTGCGGATGGGCGAGTGTCTCGACCAGCAACTGTATCTAGGTCTGTTTCATGCACAATTCGCAATCCGACCAAGGTTTTGCCAGCGCCTGGTACACCCATTAGCAAAACGAGTTTACGCCTTTGTGAAGAGCAAGCGTCCGCAACAATGTTCCTAACTGCTACTACTGCTTGATCCGTGTCTGCAACCGATCGCCATAGTTGTGGAGGTTTTTTCCTGTTAAACAATTCGCGCGCTGCTCTGACCAGCGAAGGTAGTGGTTTGTACGCTTCAGCTTTCAGAAAGTGTTGCGCATCGACAGGTTCAGATTGATGCCGTGTACCCAATGCTGTAACCAGTTCATCCAGACGATCTGGACTACAGACTTTCACATTGCGACTTTCTGAGACGTGATTTTGCAACAGTTGAGGAACCAAAATCGGAATGACCTCGCGATCGTGACAGTCCCGGTGATAACATCGAAGATCCCGCGCATAGGCATGTGCCTGGTCAATATCGGCATCAGTTGAACGAGATTTTCCTTTAAGTTCAATAACAACAATGTTGTCATGGAGTAGCAACACGGCATCCGCTCGCCGTGACTCCATGGGCAATTCATATTCCAGCACCGCGGTAAATTGAGAGGATCCTAAATCAACTTCAATCACTTCTCCAATTTCGCGCTGAAGGTCCGGAACAGTTCTTTGCCATGAGTTGGTTTCGGATGTTGATGAGTCGGGATAGCGATCCCGTAAATGTTGCAAAATTACAGACTTCGAGGTTTCGCTAAACTTTGCGAAACTCGAATCCCAGCCGCGATGAGCCTCATTTATATTGCGGCGGTCATCTGCCAGTTTTCTGTATTCTGGATAATCTCTTCCGATCATGATTCCCTTACTTTAGAATGACATCTTCCACAATGATAATTTTTTGTCAGAAAGAATGAAGCTACTCTTAATTAATCCAAACACCAGTCTTTTTGTAACCGAGAGGGCAGTCGAAGCATCTCGATCTGTTGCGTCGGCGGGTACGGTGATTGATGGTGTGACAGGCACTTTTGGCGCACCAATCATCAATAGTGAAGCCGATCTTGCAATTGGTGCCTACAGCACACTGGAACTTGCTGCTAAGTATGCCCGTGGTTATGACGCAGTGGGGCTCGCTGTTTCATTTGACTGTGGACTCGATGCTGTTCGGGAAATTCTCGACGTGCCGGTAGTGGGTTTGGCTGAAGCGTCCGTACAGAAGGCACTTGAAATTGGTGATCGATTTTCAGTGGTATCTTTTGCAAAACGTACTCAGCCACTGTACACCAAACTGATGCAGCAATACGCAAAGTCGGGTCAGTTGGCAGCGGTGAACTGCATTCGAGGATTGCCACCAGAAATTCTAAAAGACCCGATGCAACTGAAATTGCACGCTGAACGCGCAGTGGCAGAAACTGTTCAGCAGTCAGACTGTGATTCTGTCATTTTGCTGGCAACGGCATTTGCAGGGTTGGTATCCAAACTTGCAGTGAAAAAACCTGTAATTGATTGTGCGATAGCACTAGTTGGTGTGCTTGAACAGTGCGTTTCGGACCGGGTAGTTGGCGAAAGATTTAAAAATCCTGTTTTTCCGGAACGAAAATCAGTACTGGGGGTGTCGCCAGAGCTTGCAGGATACTACAGGAATTTCCCGGACGAATGAATCGGTGAGGCACAGAATCAGGTGCCTTTGTTCAAGTAATTGTGGAAGACTGCGAACTTTGGCTTGATTCAATCGACGTTGTCAGTCAAGTGACACGATTGAAGCACGAAGTAAGCCAAAATTCTAGAAATGAATGTTCGATTCAACTAAAGTGGGAACTCAAGCATAAATTTACATACTAAAAAATCTAATCCATTTCATTTTGCTATAATTTTGCGCCGTATTGCCCCAATCCCACTATGCGGCCGCCATGTCGCCCTCCAATTAATTCTCGCAAGATTTGGGGCATTTTTGATTAAAAAAGACAAGTAGAGGGAAAAGAATGGTTGACGAGCAAGTCGACAAAAATCGCCGGAAATTCTTGACTGGCGTAACCTCCGGTGTCGGTGCAGCGGGTGCTGTCTTAGCTGCGGTTCCTTTCGTAGCCAGTATGACACCGTCTGCCAAAGCCCGTGCAGCAGGTGCACCAGTTAAAGTAGATATCAGCGGTTTGGAGCCCGGTAAACTTCTGAAATTTGAATGGCGTGGTAAGCCGGTCTGGGTGGTTCGGCGGACTCCTGAAATGCTGGAATCGCTCAACAAAGTTACAGGAGAGCTTGCTGACCCAAATTCAGAAAAAGAGCAACAGCCTGCTTATGCGCAAAACGAAGCGCGATCCATTAATCCAGATGTATTGGTTCTGGTTGGGCTTTGTACACACCTTGGTTGCTCGCCGTTAGAAAAACTGAGTCCTGGTGAACTTGATGCGGAATGGGAAGGCGGATTTTTCTGTCCGTGCCACGGCTCTAAATTTGACCTTGCAGGTCGGGTGTACAAGGGTGTCCCAGCACCAACGAATCTTGAAGTCCCACCCCACCGATTTTTGTCCGAAAATCTGGTCGAAATTGGTGTAGATACTGCCCCCGAAGATTTGGCGTAATGTACAGAATTCTTAAGTGGTTTGACGACCGCTATCCGATTATCTCATTTTGGGAAGAGCACCTCTCGAAGTACTACGCGCCGAAGAACTTTAATATTTGGTATTTTTTCGGTTCGCTTGCCATTGTGGTACTGGTAATTCAGATAGTTACCGGAATCTTTCTCACCATGCACTACAAACCCGATACAGATCTTGCGTTTGACTCTGTCGAACACATTATGCGGGATGTGTCATGGGGTTGGTTGATGCGCTACCTGCATTCAACCGGCGCATCTTTGTTCTTTGTCGTTATCTACCTGCACATGTTCCGTGGTTTACTCTATGGTTCATACAAACGACCACGAGAACTGCTCTGGATTGTCGGCATGGTTATCTATCTTACGTTGATGGCCGAAGCGTTTTTTGGATACCTGTTGCCCTGGGGGAACATGTCCTACTGGGGTGCCCAAGTGATTATTTCGCTGTTTGGTGCGATCCCGTTTATCGGTGAAGGACTGGCTGAGTGGATTCGCGGCGATTTCGTTGTATCAGATGCAACCTTAACCCGATTCTTCGCATTCCATGTCATTCTGGTTCCTTTGATGCTGTGCGGTCTGGTGTTCATTCACCTGGTGGCCTTGCACAAGACCGGATCGAATAATCCGGATGGAATTGAAATCAAAAATGACAAGGACGAAACTGGAATACCAAAAGATGGAATTCCTTTTCACCCCTACTATACGGTGAAAGATCTTTTTGGAGTTGGCGTTTTTCTCTTCGTATTCTTTGGAATTACATTCATTGTTCCAGAGGTTGGCGGTTGGTTTATCGAACGGGCAAACTTTGAGCCGGCGAATGCCCTGCAAACTCCTCCAGACATCATTCCACTTTGGTATCTCACTCCGTATTACTCAATATTGCGTGCGGTAACGTATCCTTTGTTTGGTGTCGATGCCAAACTATGGGGTGTGATTTCCATGGGACTTGCAATATTTCTACTATTTCTGTTACCGTGGCTTGACCGATCACCAGTTAAATCAATTCGTTATCGAGGCTGGATGTTTAAGACGGCACTGACGGTGTTCGTGATCGCGTTTGTGCTGCTTGGATATTTGGGTACAAAAAATCCACAGTCCATAGATCTATTTCTGTTTACGAATGTGACTTGGGCGCAGATTTGCTACTTTCTCTATTTTGCTTTCTTTTTGTTGATGCCGATCTATTCGCGGCTTGATCCCGTGAAGCCGGTGCCTGATCGGGTAACGATGAAATGAATACTAGATTAGTATTTGCCTTTTTGCTTCTGGCATTCGCTGGCGGTAGTTATGCTGCGGGCGGCGGTGACGAAAATTTGGATTCAGTGCACATCAATTTGAGTGACAGAGCATCTCTGCAAAAGGGTGCCGCGACTTTCGCCAGTTATTGTCTGTCGTGTCATGGCATCAAATACATGCGCTATAACCGCATGGCTGAAGATCTTGGTATAAGCGACGATGTGTTGCGCAGCAACTTTCTGCAACCTTCTCAAAAACCCGGCGATGTGATGGATGTCAATATGTCTGAGGAAGATGCAAAGCGGTGGTTTGGTACAGCACCGCCGGACCTGAGTTTGATTGCACGGTCTCGAAGCCCGGAATGGGTTTATACCTTCCTGCGAAGTTTCAGAGTTGATGAAAGTTCAAATACTGGCTGGGACAATGATCTGTTTGCGGATGTTGCAATGCCTCACGTACTATACCGCGTGCAGGAAAATTCGACACGCGAAGAGTATGACAGGGTTGTGCGAGACCTGACCAATTTCCTTGTGTATGTTGCGGAACCGGCCAAGTTGGTTCGCTACAACATTGGAATTTGGGTATTGATTTTTACGGCTGTGTTTACCATCATCGCTTACTATCTCAAGAAGGAATATTGGAAAGACATCCATTAGCACTTAAAATACTTCCTCAATCCTCACATTCTTATATCGGAAAAATAGGTAACCCCATTATCTCGAGGGTGCTAAATGAATGATGCCTTTCAGACGCGTCGGGCAGGGATGACGCTCTATTCGACTGCTTCATGCATAGAAGGGCATGCCTGTCGAATGGTTCTCCATGAAAAGGAAGTTGAATGCGACGTAGAGTATGTCGACCTTTCAGCTAACCCGAATTGGATAACTGAAAACAATCCCTACGGAGAAAGTCCGACTTTAATTGATCGCGAGTTGGTGTTGTACGGCTCGCATATTATTGCTGAATACCTGGATGATCGCCTTCCTCATCCACCATTAATGCCACCGGACCCCGTTAACCGAAGCCGCGTGCGAATGATGGTCTATCGGGCTCAACGTGACTGGTTTACCAAGCTACGACAGTATGAGGAGAAAAAACAAAGACCGCCGAAGCCGCTACGCGACAGAATTCTTCGGGATTTGTGCGTAATGGCTCATTATTTCAGTTCTCAGCAATTCTGGCTGGAAGATGAATTTACGCTGGTTGATTGCTTTTTTGCACCGTTGCTATGGCGTTTACCGCACTATGGTATTGAAATACCATCACAGGCTCGGGTGTTGAATACCTATTCTCACCGACTGTTCAAACGAGTATCGTTTGCCAGGAGCCTGAGCCCTTATGAGCGAGAGTTGCAACCAACTTAGAATCGACGTGAAATCAAAGATTCCTTACCTGATCGATGCCATTCGATTCTGGTCGATGGATTCGGGAATGACACCGCAGTTGTTGATTAACGCTGACAGTCCCGGAATTTCATTACCCCTAGAGCAAATTCAGACGCACGACGGTGAAGTGGTGTTGAACGTGCATGATCAGGCAGTCGACGGTTTTTCCTATGAAGATGACTTCGTAGTATTCAAAACTCGATTTTCCGGTCGATCATTTGATGTTGCGATTCCTTTCAACGCAGTGATTGCCATATTTACCCGTGAAACACATGAAGGACTGCATCTGCTGGCGCTCTCACAGGCAGATGTCAGTTCCGAGGTCGACGATAACGAAGAACCAACCGCTGAACCGACCTCTCCACCAGGAAAACCACATCTTACACTGGTCAAGTAATTGAGTTCGAACCATTCTCAAGATGACCGTTTTAGGATTCGGAGTACCACTATTTTGTCCGTTCGAAGGGGTGGTAAGGTCGTTTTAGGTGGAGACGGTCAGGTGTCAATGGGAGACACCATTATTAAGTCAAACACAAGCAAGGTTCGACGTCTCTACAACAATCGAGTTCTCGCCGGGTTTGCTGGCAGTACTGCAGATGCACTGACATTGACTGATCGCTTTGAGGGCAAACTTCAAGAAAGATCAGGAAATCTTGTCCGAGCTGCGTATGAGTTGGCCAAAGACTGGCGGTCCGACCGATATTTGCGTAGACTGGAAGCATTGCTGATTGTCTGTGATCGTGATAAATCTTTAATGATTTCAGGCAATGGAGATGTGATTGATCCCGAACACGGGTTAATGGCAATTGGTTCCGGTGGCAACTACGCAAAAGCCGCGGCCCAGGCACTGTTGGAGTCGACTGATCTTGGTGCTCGCGATATTGTTGAAAGAAGTCTCAAAATTGCCAGCGAGATTTGCGTATATACCAATGAAAATTTAGTCATAGAGGAATTGGAGGGGTAAATCGAGTGTCGGACATTACCATGACACCACGGGAAATTGTGCAAGAGCTTGACAAGCACATTATTGGTCAGGTGGATGCCAAGCGCGCAGTTGCCAACGCCCTTCGTAATCGCTGGCGACGAATGAATGTGCCCAATGAGGAATTGAGAACCGAAATTACACCAAAGAACATTCTGATGATTGGTCCAACCGGGGTAGGTAAAACGGAAATCGCCCGCCGCTTGGCTAGACTGGCGAATGCACCGTTTATCAAAGTGGAGGCATCTAAGTTCACAGAGGTCGGTTATGTTGGACGCGAAGTTGATTCAATTATCCGGGACTTGCTGGATATGGCAATTAAACTGGTACGCGAAGAGTGTGTTGAGAAAGTCAAGGTGCAAGCGGAAGCTGCAGCTGAAGAACGCGTCCTGGATGCTCTACTCCCGCCACCGAGAAAAAAATCAGATGATGATGACCTGAATGAAGAGCGGGAAGATGGCCCTGGCCGTAAGAAATTGCGTCAAATGCTTCGAGAAGGCACACTTGACAAGCAGGAGATTGACATTGATTTCAATGCGACTGTCGGTGTTGAAATTTTTGGACCTCCAGGGCTCGAAGAAATGACTAATCAGCTACAGAGCATGATGCAGAACATGGGTGGTCAAAAGAGTCGTACGCGCAGGGTTTCCGTTAGTCAGGCCATGAGATTGTTAACCGATGAAGAAGCTGAGCGGATGATCAACGATGAGGATATCAAGTTGGAAGCGATCCGAAGTGTAGAAGAGAACGGTATTGTATTTCTGGATGAAATTGACAAAATCGTAGGACGGTCTCACAGTCATGGCCCCGATGTTTCACGCGAAGGGGTGCAGCGCGATCTATTGCCGCTGATTGAGGGATCAACTGTCAGCACCCGGCATGGTATGGTCAAATCGGATCACATACTGTTTATCGCATCAGGTGCGTTTCAGGTCTCCAAACCAGCAGACCTGATTCCCGAATTGCAAGGTCGGTTACCGATTCGAGTGGAACTGGACGCGCTGACCACAGAAGATTTTATACGGATATTGACTGAAACCGACAGTTCGCTCACTGAACAGTACACAGAACTCATGAAGACAGAAGGCCTTGACCTTACATTTGAACAGTCTGGCGTAGACACCATCGCTGAATACTCTTGGCGAGTAAATGAGTCGACGGAAAACATCGGTGCCCGCCGTCTGCACACAGTGATGGAACGGTTGCTGGAAAAGACATCCTTTGAGGCTGCAGACCGAAGCGGTGATTCAGTTGTTGTCGATCAGGAATTTGTTGACAACGAACTGAAGGAATTGGTAGAAGACGAAGAACTTTCCCGCTACATTCTCTGATTTGGTTTTGAAACCGATTTAGAACCAAACACAACTCCTCACTATTTTTGCCGCTTTGTGCGGGAGCTTACTGAAGCCTGAGTTGGTCAAATAGAACGCTAACAGCAGCATACTAGATATCTATAAAGAGACTGATTTTACCGCTCGTTCAAGTCTCTCTTGAATGATTGGAACTGCCGCTGCAAATACCGTTTTATCGCTTCTCAATGATGCGGTTTTTTGGTGACTTGAAACCTAAAATTTCGTCATTATTTATAGACATACTTTGACAGATGCTGCGATCTCAGAACACTGAATTCGAGCATTTATGCTAGCTGAAAAGCGCAGTTCGAATTTCGAGTTCGATGGGTCAGACTGACCTAATTTGGATGGGTCGATTGTAAATCTGTTGTCCTAATCCAGTCCGCTGAGTTTATCGAACAGGACTTGAAAAGTTGAGACAGCATCTCCATATTGAGATTAGCAATTTACTTAAACAAGTTAATTTCGCAACTAAATTTAACGAGGTTACTTACGTTATGAATGCATTAATTCGCAACAATGGAATTAGAAATTTTAGTGACAGCCTGATTTCTTCAGTGATGCCAAATTGGGATGAATTTCTACCCACTGCGTACCAGGGACCTTCACTGAATTCTACCAGCCGATTGCTGGCAGTTGACATCAAGGAAACTGATACTGAATATCAGGTTATTGCAGATCTTCCCGGAACCCCCAAGGACAACATCGAGGTTTCGGTGAAAGATGATGTATTAAGTCTGACTGTCCGTTCGGAAGATGAAAAATCGGAAGAATCTCAAGGACGCATCATCCGCCAGGAGAGATACCAAGGAACTTTCAAACGTTCTTTCAAGTTGAATGACCTGGTTGATGACGAAAACATTCAGGCTACTTACAAGGATGGTGTTTTGAGCATCTCTGTTCCAAAAAAGGAACCGGTGCAGCCCAGAAAAATTGAAGTAGCCGTTCACTAATCACTCATTATCTACTCCTTCTTATTGTTGATTTGTGGTATTTAGCGGTCGGCAGAATGTCGACCGCTAATTTTTTCTGTAAAATCAACCCATTCAACGAGTCAGAATAAATTTCTGACTAAGAATTCCGACTTCCTAGCACAAGCATCATGTTTCTGAATTGATTCAGGAGCGTTGCCAATTGAAAATGATTTCAAATCAAAAACCCAAAGGAAAAAAATCTGCAGCTGTACTGCTTGAAGGTCTGCCGTACATTCTCCAATTTCGGGGGAAGATCATCGTTGTCAAGTATGGGGGTAATGCAATGCAGTCTAAGGATCTGCAAGAAGCATTCTGCCGCGATATTGTGATGATGAAAAGTGTTGGTTTGAACCCGATCATTGTGCATGGAGGCGGACCTCAAATTAGCAAAGCAATCGAACAAGCTGGCCTTCAATCTAGTTTTGTTCAGGGGTTGAGAATCACTGATCGACAGACTATGGATATTGTCGAAAGGGTAGTTATTGATGAAATCAATCATGATTTGGTTCAAATGATTTCTGATCAAGGTTGGCCGGCGTTTGGGTTGGGAGCTGGATTGAAGGGCGGTTTGATTCGGGCCCGAAAACTCAGTCTCACGGTCGTTGATCCCGAATCGTTGATGCCGGTTGATTTTGGATTTGTCGGTGAAGTTGAAAACGTTGTAACTGAAAAGTTAGGACTCGATTCGGTCGATAGCGAGATTCCTGTGATCGCGCCAATCGGGATTGATGGTAGCGGGCAAAGCTACAACATTAATGCTGACACAGTCGCTGGTGCGGTGGCTGAGGCCGTTCAAGCCGAAAAGCTTGTCATATTGACAAACATGCCAGGGATTTTGGACCAACAGGGTCAACTGATTTCTTATCTGACTACTGATGAGCTGGATTCGCTGGCGCGCAATCAAATCATATCCGATGGAATGCTTCCGAAAGTGCGGTGCGCTCAGCACGCACTTGAAGGTGGAGTACACACAGTACAGATCATCGACGGGCGCATCCCTCACTCCGCATTACTTGAAATATTCACTGATAAGGGTGTCGGCACACTTATCGCCAACTCCCACTCAGATTGATTCAAATCGAAACTACTGATTGGGCGCCTGATTTTCTTCGGTCAACTGTCTTGCCTTCTGGATAAACCAGATAGCAGCGAACATCGCGGCCGTCGCCAGCCACACGAACAGGGGTAGGACCTCACCATGTGCGTATGCGCCAATCAAAATTCCAAAGATAGTGGCAGAGTAAGAAACCTGGCTCGAAAATAGAGCACCTGATATTTTTATCAGGTAGTAGAACAAAGAAAATGCAATTGCCGTTAAGACTCCGTGATACAGAATCAACAGCGCAATTAGCGGTTCTGCGTTCCATAACTCGAAAAATGGTGCAAAAAAGATATTGACAAAAAGCATCGTAGTTGCGGCAGCAATGATCATTGCCACTGACAAGTCCAGAGTGTGTAGCGAAGGGGGGCGACGAAGTGCAGCGTATACGATATTGACTGCGTAAAACGCAGGTGTCAATAGCCCTAGAAGTATCGCCCATACCGGGGCTTTCATCTGCGCCACAGAATCGGGCATCAGAATAAGCAGCATCCCAATGAATGCAAGCAGTATTCCTAATGTCTTAAGTGGATGGTATTTTTCCACCTTCACTACCATGCCAGATAAATACGTAAAGATAGGAGCAACTGCAATCAGAATTGCCATCAACCCAGCTGGAATCCAGGAAACTGCGTAGTACATGATCGTTGTGGGAAGAGCGGAGCCCGACACTCCGCAAACGACATAGAAGAAAATATGTCGCCTGGGCGGGAGCCTACGACCTGAAACAAAAGTGATAATGATCAGCACCGATGCAGCGATACTCAGAATCCAGAATGAATAGCTTAAAGGGTGGACACCTGTCGCGATCACATATTTGGCTATGCTAGGTACACCGCCCCACAACAAACCCAGCAATAGTAGGATGCATACCGGTATTGTCCGAACTATCCAAGGATGTTGCAGGAGTCGCGCGTACATTGCCGATCAGAACGGAGAGAAAAATTGAGGCTGCGGTATGTGTGATTCCTATTGAGCGGTTTTAGTCCGAACAGAAACTAACTTTCATCATCGTCTTCTTCAGGAACAAAAACCAGCGCAATTCCATTACTGCAGTAGCGCTTCCCTGTAGGCTTTGGGCCGTCATTAAACACGTGCCCGTGGTGTCCGCCACATCGAGCGCAGTGATACTCCGTTCGCGGCAAGATCAATTTGAAATCTGTCTTGGTTTCAAGGTTGCCTTCAATCGCAGAATGAAAACTGGGCCAGCCCGTCCCACTGTTGAACTTGGTGTTCGAGTGAAAGAGCGGTAGCCCACATCCTTTGCACTGATAAACGCCTTTACGATGTTCACTATTCAGACTACTGCTGAATGGCTGTTCAGTACCTTCTCTGCGTAATATCCGGAACTCTGCTGGACCTAGAATGGCTTGCCATTCCTGGTCGGTTTTTTGAATTTTATCAATCATATGGCGTATGCAATTTTGACGAGAAACAGTAATTTTGTCAGGTAATCAAGATAATCACTATTTTGCATGAGGAGACAAAATCTTAAACTAGTATTTCTTGAAATTTTAATAAAATTTCGCCGAATCACACACATTGTGGTTAATTCGCAACCTAATAGCGGGCATTCAGATTGAATACACCACTAGCCCCGTTTCTCGGACTCAGCGACCGTGCAAGAGGCGTCACTCTCGTATTGACAGCGGGCGTATTTTGGAGCTTCGCCGGGCTTGCTGTACGGCTGATTGAAGATGCTAACGAATGGCAGATTCTATTTTTTCGTTCCGTCTCTCTGATCGCCTTCCTTAGTCTCTACTTTATCGTCATTCGTCGCAGAAAAACCATTCAGGTTTTTAAGGAATGTGGCTGGGCCGGATTCTTTGCTGGCTTAGCCCTTGGCACCGCCTTCTGTGCATGGATCCATGCACTCACTCACACGACGGTAGCGAATGCCTTGTTTCTATTGTCTACTTCGCCATTTTTTGCTGCCTTACTAGGCTGGTGGATACTCGGAGAAAAAGTATCGGTGGCGCTTTTCTGGTTTATAGCACTGGCGATATTTGGTGTTGCGATAATGGTGATGGAAGGATATCAACTCGGGACATTGTTTGGCACGATTATGGGGGTAACCGCTGCCATCGGATTTGGACTCTTTGCAGTTTTGTTGCGCAAAGGTCGCTCCAGTGATTTGGTGCCTGCAGTATTTTGGGCTGGATTCTGGGCAATTGTAATTTCGGGAACAGTCATCTTCTTTTCATCTGCCAGGTTTGAAATTACAGAAAACGATATGCTTTACTGTGCGCTGATGGGTGTGTTTCAAGTCGGTTTGGGGCTTATCATCTTTACACGAGGTGCACGTTATCTTCCAGCTGCAGAAATTACGCTACTGTCGTTAACGGAAATCGTACTCGGTCCGCTTTGGGTTTGGCTAGTGGTAGGCGAAGTTCCAGCTCTGCTAACGGTAATCGGTGGGTTTGTCGTACTTTCGTCAATTGCCGGACAGGCTTTTTATACGATTCGTGGCCCCTCATAGTGGTTCGCGTGGGGTTTTGGGTTAGAGTGAGGTCTGTTATTCAATCGCGATTTCCATTTCGTAAAATAAGACTGAAGTTACAAAACACATACTCGCGAATAGAATGTATTTATTTCAAACGAGATAGGCAACACTCCTAGCGTTGATTAAACGAAGTATTCGTGCAAACTTTTGGTAGTGTGGCAGGACAATAAACATTCCGTAGTTGGAAAATGGAGAACTCAAATCATTTCCGGCAAGAGTGGACTATCAAAGTACTCTCCGGTGCGTGCTTTTCAGGCGATGCGGGAATTTTCGCAGGTTGATGTTTTTTGCAGAACAGCAGTGAGAGTGGACTGAAAAAATGGCGTGGTGGGGACGAGCATTAGGTGGTACGATGGGGTTTGCATTTGGCGGCCCGATTGGTGCCATACTTGGATATGTCGTTGGAGGATTTTTCGACAAGGGATTGAAGAAAAATTTAGAAGACGGTTTCAGTCCAAATGACCGACGTCAGGTCGCGTTTTACGCGTCCACATTCTCGGTGCTAGGCTATATCTCCAAAATTGATGGATATGTCAGTCCTCATGAAATCAGGTTTGCCGAGTTCGTTATGGAGCGGATGTCGCTCAATGAAGAGCAGCGTGAATTTGCCATTAAACTTTTTAGGGAGGGTAAGAAAGACAATTTTGAATTGATGCCGGTACTGCAGCAGTTCGCCAAAGAGTGTGGTAATCGGCGTAGTGTGAAGAGGGTGTTTCTTGAGATTCAAATTTCTGGCGCTATGGCGGATGGAACACTGGACGATATTGAGACAGATGTCCTTCGAACGATTGCTGATGTACTGGGGCTTAGCCGAGAATTCCCTGGAATTCTCGACAGTATTACTAGGGGTACAGCAGGCTCTTCTCCCGGTGAAACCGTGTCTATCGCCGAAGACTACAAACTGCTCGGTTTGTCTGAAGGCGCCACCAGCGAAGAAGTCAAGCGAGCTTATCGCCGAAAAATGAGCCAATACCACCCGGATAAACTGGTGGCAAAAGGATTGCCCGAAGAAATGATGGAAATCGCTACGGAAAAAACCAAACAGTTCCGGGCGGCATACGACAGAATTCAAAAAAATCTTAAGGCTAGAGCTACTGTTCACTAGCCAATATAGCGATTAGTATCGCTAGTTCATTTCAAATTAATGCAAGTAAAAGGAGATAACAATGCCTAAGGCAATGCGAGTCTATGAGAACGGAGAGGCATCTGTGATGAATTGGGAGGATGTCGATCCAGACAGTCCCCAAAATGGTGAGGTTCTGGTGAGGCATACTGCCGTCGGTCTGAATTTCATTGATGTTTACTTTCGTGCAGGCGTTTATCCGGCTCCCGAATTTCCATTTACCCCAGGCCTTGAAGGTGCTGGAGTAGTTGAGGCAACAGGATCAGATGTCACAGATCTCTCAGTAGGAGACCGAGTGGCGTACGCGTCACCCCCGCTTGGCGCCTATGCTGAGGTCCGCTGCATGCCAGCCGACAGGGTGGTGAAAATTCCTGACGATATCGACGACGAAACAGCTGCTGCAATGATGCTGAAAGGTCTAACCGCTCAATACTTACTGCGTCAGGTATACAAAGTGCAATCCGGTGATACGATTCTTTTCCACGCAGCTGCTGGTGGTGTGGGTCTGATCGCCTGTCAATGGGCAAAACACCTAGGAGCAACGGTCATTGGAACTGTCAGTACTGAAGAGAAAGCTGAAAAAGCCGCGGCTCATGGATGTGATTTTCCAATTTTATACACGAAGGAAAATTTCGTTCAGCGCGTTCAGGAGATAACCGACGGTAAGGGAGTGCCTGTGGTATACGACTCCGTTGGACTCACTACGTTCGAAGGGTCGCTTGATTGTCTGCGTCCTAAAGGTGTGTTGGTCAGCTTTGGTCAATCATCAGGAGAAATTGAGAGTTTCAATCCAGTTTTGCTTCGAGTGAAGGGCTCGCTGTTTCTAACTCGTCCGACGCTGATGACCTATACCGCTGAGCGCGAAGATCTGGTTTCTATGACAGAAGAACTGATTTCAGTGATCACATCAGGGGCTGTAAAGATTTCGATCAATCAGCGATATGCATTGTCCGATGCTGTTCAGGCACACACTGATCTGGAGTCCCGCAAGACTCAAGGTGCAACGGTATTGCAAGTCTGAGGCAGTGCTTAAACTTAAATCAGCCCATGGAAGGGCTGAACATCAACCATGTCTCCAGGGCTCGCTGTTGTGTCATTGTCATCAAGCAATACAAAGCAGTTTGCTTGTGACATGCTGCTAAGCAGTCCTGATCCTTGTTGGCCAGTACTGGACACGACCGGATTGCCGAATTCATCGCGACTCAGAATCGCGCGGTAAACTTCAGCTCGATTTGGTTTCTTTCTGAATGACGTGGTCGCCCTAGCCTTCAAAACTGGAGCAGGGTGTAGATTATGCTCACCCATCAATTTACGAAGTGCCGGCAGTAGCAGACGGTAGTACGTTACCATGACCGCCACGGGATTGCCGGGCAATCCAAAAAATAAAGCATCTCCAATCCTGCCAAACGCAAAAGGTCGGCCTGGTCGGATGGCAATTCGCCAAAGGTCAATGGATCCCAAGTGTTCAAGTGCTTTGATGACGAAATCAGCGCTGCCAGTTGATACACCACCTGAAGTGATGATCAAATCAGCCTTCTTGCGGGCACTTGAGAGTGCTTCAAGAGTTTTGTCGTAATCGTCTGGAATGACGCCGAGATTGATTACATCCGCGCCTGAATTCTGAAGTAAACCCATCAGAACATATCGGTTGCTGTCGTAAATTGAACCCGCGACCAGTGTTTCTCCAGCATTCATGAGTTCGTCTCCAGTGGAGAAAACCGCGGCAATCGGTTTTCTGACTACTTCAACTCGTCCAATTCCAGTCGATGCCAGTACGCCCAATTCAGCAGGACCGAGTTTAGTACCGGATTCAACCGTGACCTCACCGCGCTTGAGATCTTCTCCAGCCTGTCTGACATTCGCAAACGCCTTGTGTCCGGCATTGATGATCGCCTGATCACCTTCGACTGTGACATCCTCCTGAATGATGACCGAATCAGTCCCTTTTGGCATCATGGCTCCAGTCGTTACCCGTACTGTCTGATTTTCTTCGCAAATTCCATGCCATGGTTTGCCAGCTAGAGCTTCCCCTACAATTTCGAATGCCTTGGTGTCTGTGTCAGGCAGTGCCTTTCCTGCAATTGCAAAGCCATCCATGGCAGAATTTGCATGTGGGGGAACGTCGATGGAAGATGTTGCAGGGTTTGCAAGAACGCGTCCCAGCGCTTTGGGCAGTGAGACAACTTCCGTGGTGCTGAGTGGACTGACTTGATCAAAAACCCGTTCTTCGGCTTCAGCAATGGGTACCAAACCGGACCTTGGGTCGAAACAGTCATTGAAATTTTGGGATTGTTGTTCCACTTTGATTCGCTCAAATGGGCATCACTCTCATTAGAAGGGTAGCGGTAAAGATTTGCGTATCTTTAGTAGAGCAAATGCAAATAGACGAATTCGCTTAAAATTTTAATTGAAATTTCACAACGACAGAAGAATGCAGTATGAACGAAGATACCTTTAACCTACAAATTCGTAAATTTCTGAAAAGAGTTGGCATCCAATCGCAGCGACAGATTGAACTGGCGGTTCGAGACGCAATTGATTCCGGTCAACTGACTGGTTCCGAAACGCTTAATGCAAAAGTTCAGCTTACGGTCGATGGCATTGATGTAGACCACACAATTGAAGACACCATCGCGCTGGAGTAACTTGCGAATCATTCAAGTTCAATCGCGTATTGATTGAGCGGAGGTATTTCCCCAATTAACTGTCGGTCCAACAGGAACTTGGCAAATCTTTCGTAGCGAGCCCGGTCGATTGCTCCAGGGCGAAGTGCGAATCGGGGTAAAGTGTCGCGCCAGGCGCGCCGGTTTAGTTCGTCATCCAGCTGACGGTCGTAACTGATGAAATTTTCCCATGCCAGTTCAGGGTGATTGATCATGTACTGCACACCCCTTTCCAATGCATCGATAAATTTTCGCATGCGAGGGTCTGCAACATTGTCCTGATGGGCTACGATGATCAGCTCATCATATGCGGGAATGCCTTCTTCTTCTAGATAGAACGCTCGTCCCGGAACACCATGAATATCCATCTGATTGATTTCGAAGTTTCGATAGGCTCCGATTACAGCATCGACCTGTTTGGACATCAGTGCGGGTGACAACGAAAAATTAACGTTGATCAGCGTTACTTCGTCAATCGTCAAACCGTTCTCCTCAAGTACAGATGCCAGTAGCGCATCTTCAAACCCGGCGACTGAGTAGCCAACTTTACGCCCTTTCAGATCGCTAATCTGATTGATGTCTGAATCTGCCAGGACTACGATACAGTTGAGAGGTGTCGCCACCAGGGTACCAATTCTTACCAGTGGCAGACCCTGATCAACCTGCAGGTGTAATTGCGGCTGGTAGGAAATTGCGACCTCTGCCTTTTTAGCGGCTACCAGTTTTGGCGGGTCGTTCGGATTGGCCGGTGCAATCAGTTCCACATCCAGCCCAACTTCTTCAAAGAAGCCTTGTGCATCCGCAACGTATAACGGACCATGATCGGGATTCACGTACCAGTCAAGCAGTACAGTAAATTTTTCCTCCGCATGGCTGGTATTGATCGCGGCCAGACACCAGAGGACAGTCATCAGTGTTAGTATTTTTTTCATAGTTCAATCAAGTTGTTTCAAGATTGGTTTCTGATTGCCAAAAAACCGTTCGTTTCACCAGATAGTCAATTCCAAAATAAAGAAAAATTGCAAAAGCTGCGAGTACCAGCAGCGCAGCGAACATCAGATCAACCTGAGTTCGAGCATTGGCGTGTAGCATCAGATAGCCGAGCCCAGTACTCGACCCTACCCATTCCCCGACTACCGCACCGATCGGTGCGATTGCAGCAGCAATTCGAAGACCTGACCCCAGCGAAGGCAAGGCGGCAGGTAAGCGAATGTACTTGAGTACGGTGTGATTGGAAGCACCCATAATCCTGGCGAGGTTGATCCAGCCGGAGTCTGTGTTCCGCAATCCGTCGTAGAGTGCGGCAGTTACGGGAAAGTAGATAATAAGAGTAGCCATTGCGATCTTAGACCCCATACCGAATCCAAGCCATAGCATCAAAACTGGTGCAATCGCAAATACAGGCAACGCCTGACTTGCAACCAGTACAGGCAAGAACCAGCTTCGTACGGGTCGAAAACGAAGAATTGCCCAGGCACTCAGGGCTCCTATGGTACATCCCAGGAGTAATCCGAGAACAATTTCAACCATTGTTACGCCTGCGTGGAACATGATCTCATCAAAGTGCCGAACGAGAGCCTGGCCGACATCGTAAGGCGGTGGCAATATGAACGCGGGTGCTTGGGTTAACCAGACTACCAGTTGCCACAGAATGACCAACACAGCAATAATGACAGCAAATCTACGCAGCATGCTGATTGACTTCCGGATGATTGAGCTGGTGCATCAGTTGAGTATAAGATTCACCCATTCGACTGTCTGCCAGCTGGCGCGGTGGGTCCCCAGGCGGTGTAACCGGGCTTGCAACTTGAGCCGGACGTCCATCGAGAACAAAAATCTGATCTGCCATGCGAAGCGCTTCGAGAGGATCGTGTGTTACGAGCAGTGTTGTACGATTGGCCAGCAAACGGCTCGCTAATCCTTGCAGTTGATAGCGAGTACTTGCATCAAGGCCTGAAAATGGTTCGTCGAGCAAATTCACAGGTCGCTGTTCCGCTAAAGTGCGGGCAAGCGCCACGCGTTGTCGCATTCCACCAGAGAGTTCATGCGGATAGCGGTTCTCGACTCCTTCGAGTTCTACATCCTTTAGAAGTTGTCGTGCCTGATCTCGATCTTGTTTGGTACGGTTGCCACGAAGCAGAGAACCAAGATTGATATTGTCAATGATTTTCAGCCATGGTAGTAGCAGGTCCTGCTGTGCCATCCATGCGATTCGTCCACCTAGAGGTAATTCGTCACTAGCGATAACTGAGCCACGCGCGATGTTTGACGGTAGAAGTCCGGCTATGAAATGCAGTAATGTCGATTTTCCAGAACCACTTTTACCAAGAAGACAGACCATTTTGCCGGATTCCAGTTCCAGCGAAAAGTCCTCAAATATGCATTCGTTTCCATAGCTGAGACTAAGCTTCAACGCGACGGAAGTCATCGGATCTTGTTTAACTTGCCCGCGCTCGCAGAAAAGGCAGTCTCGAAATTTTGGACCACTCGATCTGTGTATTCTTTGTCTGCCTAAACGATGCTACGATTCTTGCTGTGATGTCATCGATACTGGCAAGGTCATCCAATACATCTTCGGATACTTGCTGTGCAGCCGTAAGTACGTCATCGGGAAACTGACGTACTTGTACACCGTGTTCCTCAACCAGTTTCTTCAGTGCCGGTGGATTGGCCCAGTCAATTTCGGTGAGTGCAAAACTGTGCTCTGCCAGGCAGGCGATTTCGATGATGTTCTGAACATCTTCAGGAAGACTATCCCAAAGATCCCGATTAACCAAAAACTCTGCAGCGCCGTTTGGTTCATGAAATCCGGGAGCATAGTAGTAAGGTGTACTCTTGTAGAAGCCCATAGCGAGGTCTGACCAGGGACCAAGCCATTCGGCTGCATCAACCACACCGGAGTGCAGAGACGTGGCGATATCAGGCGGTGGAATGTTGACTGTTAGTGCACCGAGACGTCGAAAAACTTCCCCACCCAGTCCAGGCATTCGATATTTCAACCCTTTCAAGTCTTCGAGCGAGTGAATCTCTTTTCTGAACCAGCCACCCATGCCAATGCCTGTATTCGATGCTAGGAAAGGCTTCACACCAAACGGTGCGTAGAGTTCATCCCACAAAGCTTGCCCACCATTGTGATAAATCCAGACCATATGTTCCTGAGGTATCAAGCCAAATGGAACTGCGGTGAACATCGCACTGGCGCGCATTTTTCCTTGCCAGAAAAATGAAGCCGTGTGACCCATGTCTGCGGTACCACTGCCGACGGCGTCCAGCACCTCAAAGGCAGATACCAGTTCACCTGCGCCGTAAATTTTGATTTTGATCTTGCCTCCGCTCAACTGCTCGATTCGCTTTGCCAGCCGGGCGGCTGTTGCACCGGTTCCTGGACTATTCTTGATCCAGGACATTGTCATGCTTAGTTTCAGCTGATCGGAGGCATAGGCAGGCGTTAGTGCGAGCGCTGAGGCACCAACTCCTGTAGCTTTAAGGAAATTCCTTCTTTTCACTGGGTACTCTCCTGGTCCCAAAACCGATGGAAATGGTGAACCGGGCCATGACCAGACCCGATATTTAATTTGTCAGCATCTTCAATTGCTTCGCTGATGAACTGCTTCGCTAATTCAACGGACAAGTTCAATCCGCGTTTTCTCGCCAAAAATGCACAGACAGCTGAGGATAAAGTGCAGCCTGTTCCATGCGTGTTCCCAGTAGTGAATCTGGGATAAGTCAGTGCGATTGCGTTGTTGCCATCATGAAAAATGTCCGTACTTTCGGAGGCAGAGGAGTTGTGTCCGCCTTTTAGGAGTACGGAACCGCAACCTAGTGATAACAGACGCTGTGCTGCGTCATGCATATTCGATTCAATGTAGGCAGGTTTACGTCGAAGCAGCCGGGCTGCTTCAGGTATGTTGGGTGTAATAATTGACGCCATGGGAATCAGGATGGACTTCAGTGCCTCAATTGCTTCATCCTGCAGGAGCGGATCACCGCTTTTGGCCACCATGACTGGATCCAGAACAATGTGGCCGATTTCGTGCTTGTTCAAAGAATTAGCGACGGATTCAATGATTTCAGAACGGTGCAGCATTCCAATTTTGACAGCATCAACATCCAGATCGGATGCGACGGTATCAATTTGCTGAACGATGAATTCAGGTGAAACCTCGTAAATTCCTGCAACGCCACAGGTATTCTGGGCAGTCAGAGCCGTAATGACACTGGCACCGTACACACCCAATGCTGAAAACGTCTTCAGATCAGCCTGAATTCCGGCCCCGCCACCGCTGTCGGATCCGGCAATTGTCAACGCAATTGGGGGATAACTCATGGGCTCAAATTCCCGTCGTTTGATATGAATGAATCGTGTTACTGAGTTCGCGGGCAACAGTTTCGGGGCTATCAGATTCGCAGATTGCCGAAACCACCGCCACGCCGTCAACTTCAGTTGAAAGTACAGATTCGAGATTAGTCTGGTTGATACCGCTGATAGCGATAATTGGACAGTCTGCTCGGGACTTCAGGTAGCTGACGATGTCTTTCAGTTTTGTGAGACCAATTGGAGGATCGGGGTTGGCTTTACTTCGAGTCGCAAAGACACCGCCGACACTCAAGTAGCTCAGTTCCTGAGTGGGTGCGTTTTCAGCTTCTTTCATTGATCGCACGGTCAGACCTATTTGAGCGTCGGGTCCGAGTGCTTCCCGAGCTTCGTGCACCGAAACATCGTCCTGGCCGAGGTGAATGCAATTTATGCCTGCGGCAGCTGCAACTTCGAGCCGATCGTTTACAAACACTGGCACTTGGAGGGGACGCAGTGCTTGATCGACTTGCGCAGCGAGTTCAGTGTAACTTCGATCACACATCAATTTGGTTCTAATCTGAACTGTTGACACACCACCGGCGACCGCGTTTTTTGCAATATCGACTGGACTTTGGTGTCGACACTGTTCCGGATTAATAACCAGATATAGAGATGGATCAATCTCCCGCATCGGATATTCCGGGGGCATCAGTCTCTAGTGGACTTGCATCGGTTTCGAGTTTTAAATTACTCAAGCAATCCAGGAAAGTCGCGAAAAATGTCCCTGGACCTTTGGCCATTTTGGCTGCCCTTTCACCAAAAATCCCGTAAAGATACAAGGTTTTTAGTGCTGCACTGAACGGGTCCTTATATACAGTTAGCATTGCCGCCACTAAAACTGACAATGTACAGCCCATTCCGGAGACCTGACTCATCCAAGGATGCCCGAGTTTTTTCAGTTGGCAACTCCTTCGGGCTGAATCCACCCAATCAATTTCCCCTGTGGTAATCAGGACAGTGTTATATGAACCACATAATTCAGACTTGTCTTTACCCAGGTGTTGGCAAAGGGCATTTATTTCAGCATGGTTTCCACGGATTACCGCTGGATGGTGTTCCATTAGTTCTTCGCAAAAATCCAAGCGAAGATTGGAGCGCTCTATCAGGGTGGCATCCAGTACCCATGGAATTGATTTGGCGTTGGCGCACTTTGCAGCGATTCGGATGGATCGTCGCCTTTCGTTGTTAAGCATGCCGAGATTTATACTGAGCGCATTTGCTGACTCAGTGAATTCAGTCACTTCAAAGGGGTCATTGGTCATCGAAGGCTGTGCACCAACAGCAAGTAATGCGTTTGCTGCGATGGTTACTGCAACTTCGTTGATGATGCAGTGTACTCTGGGTTTTGCCTGGAAAACTTCGACGAAGGATTGGATGGATTCCAATTCCTCACGGATTTCTTCGATTTCAGTCATCAATCTCCGCTCGCGGTTGGTTGCAATTCATTGCAGCGAGGGAAAGAGAATGATCGGTAAGCAGAAACTGAATGCATCCTGATTCCCTACGCCAGCATTAACTGGATCAGGTTCAACGGGTTGGTGAATTCCTATTTCTCAGCCCTCATGGGCACCCCGTCAAGATGTTGTACATATTGTAGCACTGGTAATTAACTTGTGAGTGCTTTTGGCAATCTGAAACTCAGATTACCGAGTTCGTCCTAATGCAGACATCTACTGTAGTCTTCATCAGGATACTTCGTTTGTATTGAAAGTTGACTGAATGCTTTCATCTTGGAACCATGATCCCACGCTTTTCCCAGTGGGGGTCTGTTCAATTAAGTTCAGAATAGAGCCACAATTACGAGTAGTTGAGCGTTCGTGACCGACAGTTAGACTGCGCGAATTGATGTTTTCTTTGATCTTTGGTGAGTAGCGTGTCGCGGGTGCGGTGTGAAATAAGTGACGGGTTCATTCAAAATATAATGTTCCCGAACGGGTAATCTGTCAAAAATATTCCTTAGATTACTATAAATATTACCGTACGGTGTTGTACAATCGTTTCAAACTGATTAATTCAATAAACATTACCGTACAGTAACTTTAAAAATGAAGCATTCAACAAATTCCATCGGTTCGCTTGTTCGACAAACAAGAAAGTTACAAGGTCTTACGCAGAGTGATCTTGCTCTCGTTTGTGGCACCGGGAAAAGGTTTATTGTTGACTTGGAGAAAGGCAAGTCTACTTGTGAATTCGCCAAGGTACTAAACGCCCTACAGACGCTTGGAATAGAAATTCAACTGATTCCGCCGTCTACAAATGAAATTGAATGAGCCGCACTCTCGACGTTTACTTATCCAATAAGCTGGTTGGGCATCTAATACAGAAGAAGTCTGGGCAAATTGTTTTTCAATATGCCAGACAGTGGTTGGATGACATTGACTCATTTGCCATATCGACATCGTTACCGCTGGGAAATGCGCCATTCAAACAGAAAGAAAGCAGAGGTTTTATTGCGGGCATTCTACCGGAAGAATACAACCGTAGGTTGATCGCTCGTAATCTTGGCATAAGTGCGCAAAATGACTTTGCGATGCTTGAAAAAATTGGGGGAGAATGTGCGGGAGCTCTGACATTTTTGCCGAAAGGAATGCTACCTTCGGAATCCAATTTTGAGTATCAACCATTAGACGAATCAGATTTGGTTGACATCTTAAGGCGTCTACCGACACGGCCGTTGCTTGCCGGTGAATCGGGAGTTCGAATCTCACTAGCTGGTGCACAAGACAAAGTCGCTTTGCACGTTGATCAGAATGGGCTTTTTTCACTTCCTCTCAATGGGGCGCCCAGTACTCATATTTTGAAACCGGCCATTGACCGATATCCCAACATCGTTAGTAACGAATCGTTTAGCTTGTCACTTGCAAGGTCAATAGGAATTCCTACTGTTGATGCTACCGTTAAGCGGATTCAACACTTCGAGTTTATTCTCGTAAAACGCTACGACCGAATCGCATCCGGCAAAGATTATCCTGTAAGACTGCATCAGGAGGACTTTTGCCAGGCGTTGGGCATTCCGCCAGAACGGAAATATCAAAGTGAGCATGGTCCGGGATTAACTGACTGTGTCAAACTGCTACGGGCAGTCTCCAGTTTACCGGCGATTGACATTCAGATATTTCTGAAACTTGTAGCTTTCAATTTGATCATTGGCAATTGTGACGCGCACGGAAAAAATTATTCATTGCTGTTTACCGAGCAAAGTGGATCAATATCGACCCGATTGGCTCCAGCATATGACGTGCTGTCAACTGACTACTATGACGAACTTACAAAGGTAATGGCGATGAAAGTTGGTAAGTCGAATCAATTTGATCACTTGAGAAGCAGAGATTTCGAGCGATTTGCAATTGCGTCGGAAATTAGTGTTGCTGGATTGAAAAACCTGATTGTCGAGGTAGCCGGAAACGTTAGAGACACTCTATCTGCCACAATTGAAGAATATCCTGATCTCCAGGCACTAGGTTCTCGCATTGACAAAAGAGCATCTCGACTGAGAGAGATTTTGAAGGGGCAAATTCACATTTAAGAGGGCCGCAATCATACAACAAAGAAACTGGTTACTTCCGGCATCGCATCATGATGCCGTGTGTTTTACCATTTCTTTAAATTAGCTGGCTAAAGAATGAAATCGAATCGACCGTGCCAGCCTTGGTCAGATTTTTTCAATTCCATTAGCAGTTCATCTTTAAAAATCCAATCTTGTGCATTATGAGCCTGCTGGTCTGGAAAGTAAATTTGTGTGGTCAAAAGACGCGTGCTTTCCCCCTGAACCTTGACGTGAATATGCTCTGTTCGTCCGGTATAGATTGTTGGTCGTATTGTGACGAAATGATAACTGCCTGCAGCATCTGTGTACTGATGCCCGCGATAGCGATAACCGATGTTGTCATATCGACCATTTTCGTCGCAATGCCAGATATCAATGACTGCACCAGCGACCGGACGACAATCAGAGGTCATGACCAGACCTTCGAGTACTAGTGTTGAACCCTTAGTATCAGGTTCTCTCAAATCACTGCGAAGCGGTGTTGAAGGCGTATAAAACGGACCTGCTGTCGATGAGCGGGTACCTGAGGTACAAGGTCTGAGAGGCAGGAGTCCAAGACCGCGATCAGCCGCGGGTCCTGAGAACGCATAGCCGATGGATTTACTGTATGCACTTTTGGAAAGAGGTATCGCCAGACACGCAGCTGCAATGCTGTTCAAAATACGTCGACGGGTGTTGAATGTAGAAGTCATTTTTACTGATGAGTTCGATAAAGGTAGTTAATCAGATTGCTTCAACTTTGATGATAGCAGAGAACTGATAAAAATTGAATCGAGCATTAAATTTGTTTACTTTTGGGACTGATAAGTCCACTTCGTCATACAAAGTTCTCTTCCGCCAAACGTCTAAAGTCGCTGTGAATTCGGCTATCATTCTCGACTGATTTTTTTCGCACGAGCAACTCATGACAGAGACATGGCAATTTGAAAACCTAAAAATTACACGCATAGAGACATTCACCAAACTGAATGTTGGGTTTGTTCGCGTTGTTGCTGATACAGGTGATGAAGGTTGGGGACAGGTATCGACCTATAACTCCGATATCACCTGTCAAATTCTGCACCGCCAGGTTGCTCCCTGGGCACTGGGTGAAAGCACGGGCAATTTGGACCTGCTGCTTGACACCATCTATGAAAGGGAACATAAATTTCCCGGAAGTTACATGTGTCGCGCATTGGCTGGCCTCGATACGGCAATCTGGGACCTTCGCGGAAAGAGGCAGGGAAAACCAGTCGTTGAACTTCTAGGTGGAACACCCGGTCCTCTCAGAGTGTACGGTTCTTCCATGAAGAGAGACATTACACCCGAAGAGGAATTGAAGCGATTCCAGAAACTTCGCGATACGGGTGGATTTGATGCGTTCAAATTTCGTGTGGGTAATGAATGCGGGCGCGATGTGGATTTTTGGCCAGGTCGAACCGAAGCGATTGTACCCTGTATTCGAAAAGGACTAGATGATCAGGTTGCGTTGCTCGTTGATGCCAACAGCGGGTTTTCGCCACTGCGAGCGATTGAAGTCGGACGGATGCTGGAGGACTATGGAATTTCGCATTTTGAAGAACCCTGTCCTTACTGGGAACTCGAACAGACCAAGCAGGTAACCGATGCGCTGAACATCGATGTGACAGGAGGGGAACAGGATTGCTATTTGCCAACTTGGCGTCGAATGATCGATATGCGAGTGGTTAATATCGTGCAGCCAGATATCTGTTATGTCGGTGGCATTTCAAGAGCGCTTCGTGTCTCGGAAATGGCGAAATCGGCTGGATTACCGGTTACGCCACATGCAGCCAATTTGTCTATGGTCACAATATTCACGATGCACTTTCTAAAAGCTATAGAAAACGCGGGGAAATATCTTGAATTTGCTATCGAAGGTGAGGATGTCTATCCCTGGCAACAGGGTTTGTTTCTCAATCCGCCTTTTGACGTTGTAGATGGTCACGTCACTGTTCCTTCCGAACCCGGCTGGGGAGTTGAGATCAATCCGGATTGGCTGAAAAGTGCCGAGTATCAGAAAAGTGAACTAAGCTGATTGCTGACTGGGGTTGTAGCACAGGCTCCAGAAGCCCTCTTCCAGGACGGTTGCTGTCCGAAATATTTCTTTTAGTTCTTCAATTCGCGCCATGCCGCCTCGCTCGCGGCTAATGCGTTCCAGTACACTAATCGTTTTAATGGCCAGTTCCTGGTATTCTTCTGAACTGTACATTTCGATCCATTCTCGGTAAGGGTTTTCCTCAAGCATCGAATCATACTCCAAGGCAAGTCGGTTGCCAATTTCGGCGTACCCAACCACGCAAGGCATCAAGGCGACGTAGAGGTCTAGAACATCTCCGGCCAGTCCTTTATCCAACACATACCGGGTATAGGCAAGATTGGCCTGTGCTTCGGAAGAGCTTTCAAGCTGAGCCTGCGACACACCGAAACGTTCACTGAACAGGACATGCAGGTTCATTTCGGTGTTCAGTGTTGAATGAAGTATTTCGGTTGCCCACTGCATATCCGACACACTGCTCGATTTGTACACTGCTAAGGCCCATGCCCTTGAAAAATGAATCAGAAATATGTAGTCCTGCTCCAGGTAGTAACGAAACGACTCAATCGGTAAGGTGCCGGCGCCTACTTCGTTGACAAAGTCGTGATGACAGTAGTCTTCCCACTCATCGGCGCAGGCACGTTTGAGTTGATCAAATATGGAAGTTGCGTAGAGGTTTTTATTCATTTGACAGATGCGGAAAGTCGGCGGACTCCAACTTCGGACAACGAGACAGTTGGGTGATAATTCAATGCAATTGTACTTGCTTGCCCGCTTCGAGATTTTCGACAATACCACCTGCGAGCTTCCTTTGATAATAGGGATATTAGAAGGAGTTACCTTACTTTTAGTCGCACGAGCGATGGGCTTGAAAGATATATTACTGATCCTATAGGGGTTGATAACCACTATCAGCCCGCATTCAGGCAGATAAACAATTCACGCCATGCTCATTCTAGGATAGTCGATGAATAACACCAAAACGCCGTTGGTAATTGCTGCTGCAGACGTGCCGCCCCGGACGAAGCCGTCGAACTACCCAGAGCCGTTTGCCAGCCGCATGACGCGGCGAGAGAAGCGAATGCTGGGCGAGTTCTTCGGCCTGGAAAATTTCGGTGTGAACTTGACGACGATCGCGCCAGGTGGCGAGTCCGCGCTGATGCACACACACAGCAAGCAGGACGAGTTCGTCTTTGTGCTGGAGGGCGAGGCGGTGCTGGCGACACCTTCCGGTGAGACGCGGCTCTCACCCGGTATGTGTGCCGGCTTTCCGGCGAGGGGCAAAGCTCATCACATCCTCAACCGCAGCGACCGGGACCTAGTGATTCTCGAAATCGGCGACCGCCCGGAGGGCGATGAGGGTAGTTACCCCCAAGATGACCTCCAGGCCGTGATGGGCGCGGACGGCAAGTGGCGCTTCACCCACAAGGACGGTACGCCCTACTGAGGCAGGCGCGGACGCCAGATTCGCCCTGATCGCCTTCGGCCATGCACCGAATTCAAACTCGCGCCGTTATTGACAATCGGTTCGGGATTATTGGATTGAACGTTTCCGCACAGGGTACGACAAATCGCCTCTTTTCGCGACAATCGCACCTTCGTGTCGATAGACAATGACTGAAGCCGAATCAGCACTGATTCAGATTATTGTGAAAAAAGTATGTAATTTCCCACATTAATCGTTAGCTATGAATGAGCGAGCCACAGCAGAAAACTGGTACAAAACAAAGAAATTAGCAGATGACGTAACCCTGATCTACGAATACTGGATCAAGGAATTTTACCGATGCAATATTTGGCATGTAAGAGGCCGAGACCGCGATATGCTGGTTGACAGCGGCATGGGTGTGATCAGTCTTCGGGAACAGATTCCTCTGCTCACTGAGAAACCCTGTCTGGCGGTCGCCAGTCATACCCATTTCGACCATATCGGCGCTCATAGTGAATTTGAACACCGCCTCGTTCATCATCTAGAAGCGGATGTGATTGCCAACCCGACCGCGAAGACGACTCTGAGCGACATTTATGTTTCCGATGATATATTCCATGCATTACCGCCAGATCCTTTTCAATCTACTGAATATGCAGTAAAAAAAGCACCTGCCACACAACTGCTTGAGGATGGAGATGTGATCGATCTCGGTAATCGACAGTTCCTTATCATCCACACTCCAGGACATTCGCCCGGCGGAATTTCATTATTTGAAAAATGCACGGGAATTCTTTTTTCGGGAGATCTGGTATATGACGGGCCGCTGGTTGAAGACAATTACAATTCTGATGCCGCAGATTACTATCGTAGCATGGTCCGCTTACTGGACTTGCCTGTCAAAATTGTTCACGCTGGACACTTTCTAAGTTATGACAGGGCCCGGCATCAGACCATAATCCGAGCATGGCTCGATGAGAGGGATACCGGTTGACAGATCAGGTGAATTTCAATCTCATCCAGCTGGTTTGAATAATGTAATAATTCAGATGCGCTCGAATTAATCTAGGCAAAATTCTTTCGTTTGAGAAGTCGGTAATGGTGCTCCAGACACCAGAAAACCGCGATCTGAATACATAACAATCTAAGTCAAAACGGTTCACATGCAATTTTTAGGACTTATCAGCCGAAATGTCCAAGGCATCCTGTACCTCTTAGTTGCATTAGTTTTTTTGACAGTCAGCGATGCGATTATCAAATGGCTAAGTCCATATTATCCGCTGCATGAACTGACGCTGATTAAAGCGGTAATTGCATTGGTAGTGATTTTGGTGGTTGCTCATATTTTTGGTGGTTTATCACAACTGAAAACAAAGCGTCCGTGGCTGCACTTGTTGCGTGGGATTATGTACGTTCTTTCAGATGCTTTTTATTTCCTGGGGCTGGCAGCCATTCCGATGGCCACGACGGTAACCCTCTTTTTCTGTGCACCGTTGTTTGTATGCCTTATTGCAAAAATCTTTCTGCGCGAGACGGTTGGACTTCAAAGGTGGCTGGCAATTTTCGTGGGGATGGTTGGCGTGTTTGTTATCGCTCTGCCAAGCGGTGTCGAATTCAACTGGAATGTCGTCTTTCCCGTGTTGTCGGCGGTGACGTATGCGTTGATGGTCATCATGACGCGAAAACTTGCGATCAGCGATTCTGCGGGTACGATGAGCGTTTACGTTCTGATTTCATTCATATTGCTGAGCATTGTGAGTGGAATCCTGATTGGAGATGGTCAATTCAACGTGTTTAACCAAGTCGCATTGGAGTTTTTGCTCAGGGCCTGGCAGTGGCCCAGTCTTGGTGTATATCAACTGCTGATCATCTGTGGAGTTGTATCCGCAGTGGGAGTTTACCTGCTGTCCCAGTCTTACCGTATTGGTGAAGCTTCAGTCGTTGTGCCTTTTGAGTACGCATCGCTGCCCCTAGCAATACTCGCGGGATTTTTGGTTTGGGGAGATTTACCAGGATTGAGAGACTACATTGGTAGTGCGCTGATCATAGGCAGCGGACTTGTCGTGATCTTGTTCGAAATTCGTATGAGCCGTAAACTTCCGCATTTCAAGACTGGATAGTGCCCAGTTATCCTTTTCATTACCCTGCATCGCGTTCATTTAACGTGCAATGCGCATTTTCACCACCATTTGATACAAAAAAACCGATAGAACAAATAAAGAAGGGAGCACATCCAACTCGCAGGCAAAACTCCTTGGCTAAATCCTAATGGCCAGTATCCGAATTCGACACCACCATTTTGAACCACTCAATATCCGCATTCTTAAATTGTCGAAGACCAACTTGCATACCCTTAGTGGAATGCGTCAGCGCTTGTTTGTTAAGTGTGTCCAACTGATAGGATAGTCACCAACTCGAAATTATCTCGAAACTAAATTCCTGGTAATTGGTATATTAGGCTAAACACCTGAGTGCGGAGAAGAAACGGCTTCACCATCGATTCTGATTTGCATCTCCATTTCCTCAATGAATTGGTCTAACTCTGGACAACAGGTTACAAACGGTAGTTTGAAGGGTGTTTTTTTCTTGAAATAGACGTTTGATTGAACGGGAACTGATAGCTATGGTATTGGATGTTGATAAAGCGAGGCGAGAAACGCCAGGATGTTTCGGGTTGGTGCATCTGCACCATTCAGGAGCAGCGCTGATGCCAAACCCAGTGGTTGATGCAGTGCGTACGCATCTGGATCTTGAAATCTTTCGAGGTGGATATGAAGCCGAAGACTACGCGCGTGAAAAGCTTAACAATACCTATCAATCTATTGCACGGATGCTCAACTGTAAAGAGTCGGAAATCGCGCTGAGCGAAAGTGCATCTGTCTCGTGGAATAGTGCGTTTTACGGAATCGCGCAGACGTTTCGTAAAGGCGACAGAGTACTTACATCCCGCGCCGAGTATGTGTCCAATATGATTGCCTATCAACAGGTGGCGGAGCGTACTGGGATTAAAGTTTCTGTGGTTCCAGACGACGAGGATGGACAACTGGATTGTCGGGCACTTGAATCATTGATCGATCGGAAAGTTAAACTGATCGCAGTAACCCACGTTCCTACATACAATGGACTGGTGAATCCTGTCAACAATATTGGACAGATTGCAAACGATTATCAGATTCCTTATCTGGTTGATGCCTGTCAGTCCGTTGGCCAAATGCCATTGGATGTCATTCAAATGGGTTGTGATGCGCTCTCGGCTACGGGCAGGAAATTTTTACGAGGCCCTCGCGGAACAGGTTTTCTATATATTCGGGAGCAGTCACTGGATAAATTTCCGCCATCCGTTTTGGATCTGCATTCAGCGACCTGGGTAGAGCGCGACAGGTACGAATTGCAATCTGGAGCGCGCCGCTATGAACTCTTTGAATCCAATATTGCTGCTAGAATCGGGCTCGGCGTTGCAGTCGATTATGCGATGTCATTGGGATTGGTGGAAATATATTCTCGAATCCGATTTCTGGCTGATCGATTGCGTGAACATTTGAGTGAAATTGACGGTGTAACCGTTTGGGACAAAGGTGTCGAAAAGTGCGGTATTGTCACATTCTCAATTGAAGGAACGGATGCAGAAAACTTTCAGATGTTGATGCGTGAGAAAAATATCAATATCGGTGTGTCAAAACGAAACTGCGCACTGATTGATTTTGATGATTGGGGTGTAGATGCTCTGATTCGTAGTCCGGTTCATTACTACAACACTGAAGACGAAATCGACTTCTTCGCCAAAGAGGTGCGCAAAAAGGCTGCCTCACCCGACTGATTTGACTCTACTAGAGCCACTAGTGAAATTAATTCGCACATCTGCCCCTCCCCCATGAGTGCGAATTTATCTGTACATTAGCGCCTTCCAGAAACCCCCAGACGCTCGGAAACAACACGCATTGCCCTGCGGGGTAACCGACCATCAATAAACAACAGCCCTAAGCCGATTATTGCTGCACCAGCGAGTTCGTATATAAGGATTGGTTCGGAAAGGAATAAGTTGCCCAACAGTAGCGCCGTCACTGGTATCAGCAGAGTAACGAGCATTGCATTGCTTGCACCGGCACGAGAGAGAATCTCGAAGAACACCACGTAGGCGACCGCTGTTCCGAGCAAGGCTAGAGCGCACAGGGCTATCCAGACTTCCGTGCTGGGCATCGGCAGGGTCCACGGCCGGTCGATGATTGCGACCACCACCGTCATTATGAGGGTTGACGAAACGAGTTGACAGGTTGCTGATGTCAGCGGCGGAACGTCGGCAAGGTATCGGCGCCCCCACAGTGCGGCATATCCGTAACTGAGCGTTGCAGCGAGACAAAGTCCGATGCCCAGGAGCCGGGCGTCCCCCATGTCCGCGTCAGGACGACTGATGAGTACTACACCACCGACGCCCAGCAAAACACCGACCACCCTTTGCATTGTCAGTCTCTCTTCTCGGTAGGATGCCATCACTAGGATAGTGAACAACGGTGTCATTCCATTGATGATCGATGCCAGACCGACGCTGACCATGGTTTGGCCTGCGCTAAGCAAGCTGAACGGCACCACATTGTTAAGCAATCCCATAACGAGAAACGGTGTCCACGTGGACAACCTGCTTGGCAGGCGGTGTCCGAGGAAGAAGGTCAGGCCGAGGAGACTCGCCGCAGCGATTCCGACGCGCGCGAGGACAACAGTTAGCGGTGGTAACTCGACCACTGCGACGCCGACGAAGAAGAATGCACCACCCCATAGCACGGACAGCAGCACCAGCAGAGCCCACGCCATGGGGGTCATGATCTCGGGTTGTTGCGCAGGAGACCTCGATTCCCGTCGCCGCGAAGTCGGCATCGACAAGTTCAACCTTCCATGCTCAAGTATCTGAAATTATCAGACACTCCTGTCCATTCTTCCGCATCTGGCGGAGGTTTCCGGTATTCAGCGATCAGCCAATGTTTCGCTAAATTGAGATTTAGATCATTTTTTCTTTTAGTCAATCTTGATGCACTCAATTGAATTTGATCACTTCTGCCTGTAAAAATATGCAAGACAACCGGACTGTAATCGCTAATGATCCTGTCAAAATTCAATTCACCTGTTTAGGATAGGTAAAAGCAGTAGGCCGATGCGACGCTTGTCGACCTGATCTTCAACAAGGTTGACTATTGCAATAACTTATGAAGCGTGTGTATTGTCGAGTAAGACTTTAGCTGTCATTTTCACGTCAATATTTAAAACTTCCAAGGGTGCGAATCAATTTCGTTGGAGTCGAGCATCAATCATTTGTGCGCTTTCCCATGCCTGCATCACTTTTTTTCTGGACAATCCCCAGCGATAGCCTCCCAGCCCACCGGATCGTCGAATGACGCGGTGACAGGGAATAATATAGGAGACCGGGTTTCGTCCAACTGCAGACGCAACCGCTCGAACAGCACTGGGGTGATCGACGCTCGTTGCTACCTGACTGTAGGAGACGTGTTCCGCTGGTGGAATGTTGACAAGTGCCTCCCACACGCGAATTTGCAGGTTGGTGCCTCTGACATGCACCATGATCGACTGAGGCTCATCGAAAACGTGTTCGAAAATTTGTTTGACGATAGATCCAGTCGATTTTCTGTTTTCCACAAATGATGCGGCTTGCCACTGGCTCTTCAATTCATCCAACCCATCTTCTCGATCATGAAAACTAAGCCAGCAAACCCCTTTATCGGTGCGGGCCAATAGGCAGATTCCGAATGGGGTGTGATGCCAGCCATATTCAATTTGCAGAGAATGGCCATGTTTTCGATACTCGAGTGCTGACATCGCATAAACATTGACCATCAGTTCGTGCAATCGCCCGGACCCGGATAACCCGGCATCAAGTGCAACATCAAACACAGAAGCTTGACTTCTGAGTAAGTCCCCACATACCTTGGCAGTCAAGTATTGCACGTATCGTTTTGGTGAAATACCCGCCCACTGTTTGAATAGCCGTTGAAAATGGAATTCACTGAGTCCCACATGAGATGCAATATCCTGAAGCGATGGCTGATCTACTGCATGGTCCTCAATGAATTCAATGGCTTGTTCAATCCGTTTGTAGTTATCCATAATCTCTTAACCGCTAACTCACTGCTATGAATGACATCAGGCTATATTGTTGCTGTTTTGTTGGCATCTTTCAATCCGATTCTTGCTATAAAATGCGATTTCACCTGATTTTACAATCCTGATTACCAGTACTAAACACGCGACTAAACATGAGTAATTCCTTGCCTGAAAAAGCTCGAGTGGTTGTCATTGGTGGTGGTGCGGTTGGCACAAGCGTACTCTATCATCTCGCCAAAGCCGGTTGGGAAGACCTGGTTCTTCTAGAGCGTCGAGAACTCGGCTGCGGTACGACCTGGCATGCGGCGGGCTTAGTAGGGCAGCTGCGCAACAGTCTCAATTTGACCAAACTCGCTCAGTATACAGCCGAACTTTTTGAAGGCCTTGAAGCAGAAACTGGTCAGCCAACCGGATTTCGGCAAAATGGCTCGATATCTGTAGCATCTGATGAACATCGCTTCGAAGAACTAAAACGTTCAGTAACCATGGCTCAAGCATTTGGACTCGAAGCTTCGGTGATTTCGCCCGCAGAAGCAAAGGAACTTTACCCAATATTGAATACTGACGATTTGGTTGGTGCTGTATTTATTGACAAAGACGGTCAAATTAACCCGCTTGATGTTGTTCAGGCTTATGCCAAGGGCGCCAGAGCAAACGGTGCTCGAATACTGGAAAACATTAAGGTGACTGGCATCCTGACCGATAGTGGGGCAGTCCGTGGCGTTTCAACGGATCAGGGTGACATCATGACCGACATCGTAGTGAATTGTGCTGGAGTGTGGGCCAGGGAAGTTGGATTGATGTGTGGAGTCGAAATTCCCCTACATGCCGCCGAACACTTCTATGTGGTGACCGAACCGATTGATGAATTGCCCGGTAATCTCCCGGTCATGCGCGATCCAACCGGATTTACCTATTACAAGGAAGATGCCGGTAAACTACTGGTTGGCGCCTTTGAGCCTAACGCAAAACCGTGGGGAATGGACGGCATCCCGGATGATTTTTGCTTTGATCAGTTAAAGGAAGACTGGGATCATTTTGAACCAGCACTCAACAATGCTTTGCATCGGGTTCCGCTCCTCAACAATGTCGGTATTCATACATTTTTCTGTGGACCGGAGAGCTTCACTCCCGACAACCTTTACTATTTGGGAGAAGCGCCAAACTTAAAGAACTTCTATATTGCAGCTGGATTCAATTCTATTGGTATCCAGTCATCAGGTGGTGCCGGCAAGGTTATGTCCGAATGGATTTCGAAAGGCCATCCAGCGAACGATTATTGGGACATTGATATTCGAAGAATTGCTCCATTTCAGAACAACAGCCAATACCTGAAAGAGAGAATTTCCGAAACTCTCGGATTACTCTACGATATGCACTGGCCATTCCGTCAACCGGTATCTTCCCGTAATGTTCGAAAATCGCCTTTGCACGACCGGCTAGCCGCACGCGGTGCGTGTTTCGGAGAAACGTACGGCTGGGAGCGAGCAGACTGGTATGCTCCTGGCGTCGAATCACCACAGTACGAATATTCCTACGGCAGACAAAACTGGTTTGAGAATAATCGCGCAGAACATGAAGCGGTTCGTACCAACGTCGGTATTTTTGATCAAACCTCGTTTGCAAAGATTATGGTAGAGGGGCGGGATGCAGAGCGCTACCTGAATCGAATCTGTGCCAATAACATTGCTGTCGAACCCGGTAGGGTGGTCTATACACAATGGCTGAATGAGCGAGGTGGCATCGAAGCAGACCTTACTGTCACACGTCTGGCAGAAAACCGCTATCTGGTTGTGACCGGCGCAGCGGTTCATCTTCGCGACCTGTCATGGCTGAAAAAACATATCAGCGATGATCTGCATGTCGTTGTGACGGATGTCACGTCAGGTTATTCAGTGCTCTCAATCATGGGCCCGAATGCCCGCGAACTACTTTCCCGGGTGACTTCAGCAGATCTTTCCAATGAGAGTTTTCCATTCCTTTCGTCAAAGGAAATTGAGCTTGGAATGGCCTATGGACGAGCGTCCAGAATCACATTTGTTGGGGAACTTGGTTGGGAACTCTACATCAGTACCGATTTTGTCCAGCATGTTTATGACGAAATTGTTGCTGCAGGTGAAAGTCTGGGGCTGACACATTGCGGATACCTAGCACTGAATTCACTGCGAATCGAAAAAGCTTATCGGCACTTCGGTCATGACATTGCCGACGAAGATTCTCCGCTCGAAGCCGGATTGGGATTTGCTGTTTCGTGGGATAAACCCGGCGGATTCATCGGAAAAGAAGCCATCGAACCTCAACGCGGCAAACCATTGCAACGAAGACTCGTACAATTCGCTTTTGAGGACCCGCAGCCCCTGATTTATCACGAAGAACCCATTTTTCGGGATGGTGACCTGGTGGGTCGAACCACTTCTGCAATGTTTGGTCACACAATTGGTTCGTGCGTTGGGCTTGGCTACGTCAATTGCCAGGACGGTGTGACACCAGAATTCATCAATTCTGGACAGTTTGAAATCGAAGTTGCCTGTGAACGTTTTCCGGTCAAGGCATCACTGCGGCCCATGTATGATCCGAGATCTGAGCGGCCTAAAGCATAACGTGCATCGCTCGTAAATTTGGCGCTCAGATATGTGAGTGCTGGTGGACACCATCAAAATAAACGTACCTTCTACCTTGAGCAATACTGACTACGCAAAACTACAGGCCCAGTACATGTTGCAGTGTTGGGCCAAGCAAAACAACTATGAACCCATCGAGGTGAGAAGTACAGAGGGATGCTGGATATACACAAAGGATGGGCGAAAAATTTTTGATCTACGCAGTGCGCATGAATGCATCAATATTGGCTTCCGACACCCAAAGGTATTGCAAGCGATGCAACAACAGATGGAGAGTGTTGTTTACGTAACCGATGACTTTGCCTCACCATCCACAGCAAAGCTCGCACAGAGACTGTCAGAACTGGCCCCTGGTAGTTCAGAAAAGAAAGTGTATTTTTGCCAAAGTGGCGCGGCAGCAGTTGAAGCAGCCATTCATGGAGCACGGCTCTACAAGTACAACCAGATCGTTCTCGATAAAAATTTCATTCCGGATGCCCCTCAGCAATACCCGTATCCCTACAAAATCATAAGTCGCTACCGGTCTTGGCATGGTGCAACAAATGCTGCGACTTCAGCCAGTGGTGATCCGAGAAGATGGTTTACCGAGCCTTTAACTGCACCAGGATTCGTTTTTGCGCCTGATGCGGGTGGACCACACTCGCCTTTCGGTGCCGATGAAGTCGACAAAAACCTCCATTATCTTGACTATTTAATTGAACAGGAAGGGGGTAGTAGTGCGGTCGTTGGTGTGCTCGTTGAGCCGATTGTTGGAAGCAACGGCATTATGCTTCCGCCGACTGGATATCTGGAAAAGTTGCAGGATTTATGCTCGAAATGGGAACTACTTCTGATTGTTGATGAAACCATGACAGGCATGGGGCGTACCGGTAAGATGTTTGCCTGTGAACACTACGGAATTGAGCCAGATGTGATCATCATGGGAAAAGCGCTTGGCGCCTATTGTCCAATGGCAGCGGTCATTTTTAGCAGCAAAATTGCAAATTCGTTTGATGAGAATTACTTTGGGCATGGGCAGAGTTATTCTGGACATGCATTGGGGGCTGCCGCTGCGCTAGCTTCTATTGATGTGCTTTACGAGGATAACCTGCTTGAACATGCAGAATCTATGGGACGATTGATCGAGAATAGACTGCATGAAATGACAGGAAAGTATGACTTTGTATCACATATACAGGGTTTGGGACTTTTCTGGACAGTCCATATTGCAGGTGAGAATGTCAATACACCTGTTCGTCGTGCAACAGAAAAATATCAAGAAAATTTAGTGGCATCCATTTCAAAATATCTGCTTGATCAACATAATATTTACACGCCAAGTGACAAGTTTGGGATTTGGATCGTACCGCCTTTGGTCGTTACGACAGAGGAAGTTGACTGGATATTGAATTGTGTTGATGACGCACTTGATCAGGTTGGCTGAATTGATGTCCAGAGAACTTTTTCAGAATGATGCGTACATGAGAGCCTGTGACGCGGTGGTAGTCGAGTCCAACCCCAATGAGAAGTGGTTTTCAGTTGACCAGACTGTGTTTTATCCTTTAGGTGGTGGTCAGCCGGGGGATACGGGCGTTGCTTTTTACAAGAACGATGCAGAGTTTGCAATTGTGGATACCCGTCGGGCACGTGACACAGGGGAAATCCTTCATTTTGTTGATGAAGTGGCCGAATTGCCAGAAGCCGGCACGGAACTTCACATGGAGATCAACTGGGAGCGCCGGTACTTGCACATGCGCGTGCACAGTTGTCTACACCTATTGAGTGCTACGGTGCCGGGTAAAATTACCGGTGCGCAGGTTTATGCCGGTCGTGGTCGAGTTGACTTTGATGTGCGTTACCCCCAGGAAAAGCACTATATTGCTGAATCTCTGAACGCGCTGATCCAAAAGGAAGCTCGTCGAATCAGTCGAGTCTTTACACGTGCAGAGATTGAAGCGAGTCCATCGTTAATGAAAAACCTTTCAGTCCCGCTACCCGAAGGCGTGGACGAGATCAAACTGGTACACTTTGAGAATCTAGACATTCAGCCCTGTGGAGGAACACACGTTGCCAATACCATGGAGATTGGTGAAGTCAAAGTGGACAAAATCGAAAGCAAGGGGAAACGTAACAGGCGGGTTTCAATTTCACTTGTAGATACGGCTGTTGAGCCCAACTACTGAAGCAAAGGAGGTCTGAACTGCATACCAGAAGCTACTTGTGCGGAACGGTAAAATTTGAAATTGATGGAGAGATTCTCAGGTTTCACCACTGTCACTGTCGGACCTGTCGCAAAGCTCACGCAACCGTGTATGGTCGGACTTCCGACTTGCTGTCAGACGGTCTGCGACCTTGTGGCTGGTCCGAGTTGTAGTTCATGCGGCTTGATTTGCTGTACGCAGTGGCATGTACTTGGATAGTCGCTTGCTTGACGAAACGCAGAAGCCTTGAATCTAGATGTTGAACGTCTCCTCGGCGCCGTGGAGCGCACAGTGTCGTCCCTGGAGCGTGACGGACAGGCCGCTCGCGCGGTCACCCTCTCCCGCAGCTACGCGACAACAGTGGAGGACCTCTGGGACGCCGTGACGAGTGCGGAACGAATCCCACGCTGGTTCCTACCAGTCAGCGGCCGCCTCGAACTCGGCGGTCGCTACCAACTGGAGGGAAACGCAAGCGGTACAATTAGTCACTGCAAGCGTCCCTCGTATCTCGGGCTGACGTGGGAGTTCGGCAGTGACGTGAGTTGGGTGGAGGCGCGTCTGTGTAACGATGATAGCGGTTGCTCGTGCCTTGCGATTACGCATACCGCGCTGATGTCGGACCACTGGCACAAGTTCGGTCCCGGTGCCGTCGGTGTAGGATGGGAGATGGGCTTGCTGGGAATGGAACTGCATCTTTCGCGGCCGAGCGAACCCAAGTTGGATGGGGCAACGTTCCACACGACTCGTGATGGAAAGGCGCTCATCGTCGGAAGTAGCGCGGCGTGGGGCCGGGCGGCCGAAGCAGCAGGCACGGACCCCGATGTTGCGCGCGCAGCGGCGCAGCGTACGGCGGCCTTTTACACGGGCGATACGGGCGCGCTGGATTGATACACATTTTCGATGTGCTCCGCGACTCGAAGGCGTGGGCGAGATCAAACTGGTACACTTTGAGGATCTAGACATTCTGCCCTGTGGAGAAAATCACGTAACCGATACCATGAAGATTGGTGAAGTCAAAATGGACAAAATTGAAAGTACGGAGAAACGCAACAGGCGGGTTTCAAATTCGCTTGTTGATACGACTGTTGAACCCAATCACTGAAGCAAAGGAGGTCTGAAATGTATACTGGAAGCTGCTTGTGCGGAACAGTCAGTTTTAAATTTGATGGAGAGATTCGCAGGTTTCATCACTGCCACTGTCGGACCTGTCGCAAGGCTCACGCAACCGTGTATGGTTCTAGTGCACTGGTTGATGAAACAAAATTTCAGATCCTAAGCGGTGAAGAATCTATTTCTCAGTATGAGTCTTCACCCGGTAAGATTCGCTACTTTTGTAGGAACTGCGGTACGCACGTTTTTGCACGTTGCGATCGCGACGCCGATTGCGTGATTCTAAGGCTAGGAGCTTTGGACGGAGACCTCGGTATCAAGGCAATTGGACATATCTGGGTCAGTCACAAGCCAGACTGGTACGAAATCACGGACGATTTGCCGCAAAGCCCTGAGTGGTAATGAAGTGAATACCTAAACAAGTACACAGACAATTAGATAAATGACAGATAAGAAACCTCAATTACACCGCGGACTTAAGGGCGTTTATTTTGAGCGCTCTGCTGTTTCATCAATCGATGGCAGAGCCGGAGATTTACGCTACCGTGGCTATTCAATTCATGAACTTGCTGAAAATTCGTCGTTTGAGGAAACGGCTTACCTGCTGATTTATGGTGAGTTGCCCACGAGTGAACAATTGAATCAATTTGAAAGCCGACTAAAGGCGGAACGTTCTTTACCCGCACCAATATTTGACATGATCAGCGTGATGCAGAGTGCGCATCCGATGGAAGTTCTAAGAACCTGTGTTTCTGCACTCGGCGCCTTTGACGATTCACCGGGCGATTCTTCACGTGAAGCGATAATTGAAAAAGGGATTCGCCTGACTTCTCAGGTGCCGATAATCGTCGCAACTCACGATCGGATCAGAAACGGCAAAGATCCAATCGAACCCGATGAGTCAATGAGTCATGCAGCTCACTTTCTTTATCAGCTAACCGGAAAGCAGCCCAGTGAAGAGGCAATTGAACTCTTCGATAAAGATTTGGTTTTGCACGCCGAGCACGGTTCCAATGCCTCTGCATTTACAGCTCGTGTCGTTACCGGAACCGATGCCAACGTTTATGCTTCGGTAACTGCGGGAATTGCCGCACTATCTGGACCTGCACATGGCGGTGCTGCAGAAAATGTGATGATCATGGCCCAGGAAGTTGGTAAGCCCGAAAATGCAGTTGAATACGTGAAAGAACGACGCAGAAACCGGCTCCCAATTATGGGATTCGGACACCGGGTATATCGTGCCGAAGACCCGCGCGCCAGACACATGAAGGAAGGTGTGAAACGTCTTTCTGAACAAATGGGACAGCCGTACTGGTATGAGATTCTTCAGGCGCTGGTTGAAGCAATGAAACCCTGGTCGCGCCACGGTGTCAATGTCAATGTAGATTTTTATTCCGGTGTTGTGTATCACCTGCACGGAATTGCTGTTGACCTGTTCGTACCAATATTTGCTATCGGGCGAACGCCAGGATGGATCGTGCAAATTCTAGAGCAGCTGGAAAAAAATATTTTGATTCGGCCGCTGACTCTCTATAACGGCTCTGAACCTAGGAAATACATCCCGATTGAAGAACGCAATTGAGTGCTGCAGACTGGGATTTTAAGCAGTCAAATGGCTCAATATTTTTGACGTAGTTCTAAGTCGACTCCAAAATAATTGATGAACTAATTGCATGGTTTTCTGTAACTATTCATCCCCAACCTAGCTAGGATGATTTATGAAAATCTCATTGGCGATGGATATTTTCCGACAGGAGCAGCATTTGTGTGGCGCTGTTAATCAGGAGGCGGTTAGCATTCTCGCTCAATATCGGGAGGTCTGACTCTATCTAACCTCAATAGAACGCTGCAAAGAGTGATCAAGCGGTTTGGCGGTAGCATTCAAGGGAGTTTAGAACATCCAGACAGGAAATGAACATCTAGGCACTTCACCTGTGGTTGAAATAACGAGAAGAATCACTTGAAGAAGTCTGACTAAGGAAAGCTTCTGAATAATTGACTGCCTTTTGGTGGTAGTTTCACTTCAGAAAGTGTTGTATGAGTTGCGTGGTCAGATTCTCTAGGATTATTATCTGCCTTATTTCAACTATTGCGAGGTTTAACAACTTACCAGAATTTCGACATTTTTACCAATTCAATGAAATCAGATAGTACCAAAAATTATCTGACTGTTTGGTTGTAGATTTGAACCAGAAAATCACACAATATCCAGTAGTTGACATATTTGCCGGTCCAGGGGGATTAGGTGAAGGTTTTGCCTCCGTATTAAGCTATGACAATTGTCGTCGATTTGACAGCATTCTATCTATTGAAAATGAAAAATACTCTTATCAGACTCTATTGTTGAGGCATTTTCTGCGATGTTTTGATCCGGGTGAAGAACCAGAGGAATACTATCAGTACCTTTCTGGTGAATTAACAATTGATGAAATTTATAGTAGATATTCAAAGCACCATGCTGAGGCAAAATGCAAGGTGCAGCAAATTTCATTGCACGAAAATAACCACGAGTTGGTAAGACAAATTATTGAAAGCCGCCTTGCAGGAAACAAATACTGGGTGTTAGTTGGTGGACCGCCTTGTCAAGCTTATTCTCTCGCTGGTCGGTCAAGAATGAAAGGGAATGAAAACTTCGAACTTGACGAGCGACATTTTCTTTACAAGGAGTACCTCAATATCCTTAGTGACCATAAGCCGCCTGTATTTGTCATGGAAAATGTGAAAGGATTACTCTCCGCAAAAGTTGGCGATAATTCGACAATTCAAATGATCATTGATGATCTGAATTGTCCGGAAGCAGCACTAAATCGACCCATTAGTGGATTTCGCTATCGGCTCTATTCGCTGACAAATAGTGAATCATCAGACTCGAGTATTGACCCGCGCCGGTTTCTTGTTAAAGCTGAACAGTTTGGTGTGCCTCAGGCCCGTCATCGTATATTCATCGTTGGAGTACGAAGTGATTTGTGCATAACCCCACAAACGCTAGTACCACAAGATCCACCAACAGTTCTACAAACCATTGGCAACTTACCTTCAATTCGGAGTGGACTATCCCGAGGTAAAGATAGTGCTAGTCAATGGCAAAGAAAGGTGAAAAAACTTGCTGAATTAAATCTCAAAAATTTACTTCGCGAGGTTTCGAATTCGGTGGATATTGCGTTATCTATAAGTAAGTTAGCTAATTATGAAGGCTTGCCCAAAGAGCGATTTTCAACAATATATCCTAGACTTCCTGAATCCGAACATGCGAGCATTTTGAACATGTTTGATCATAGACTCGGAGTACTAGATGGTCATGAGGCAAGAGCGCACATGCCTTCAGATTTGTGGAGGTATATGTATGCTGCTACATTTGCAGAAAAAAATGACAAGAGCCCTAAATTGCAGGAATTCACAACAATCTTCGTAAACAGACTCAGGAACGGATAGATGAAGGATTTGTAGGGCGTTCAAGTGATCCCGATGATCGCAGGCCAGTTGGCGTAGGGTTAATTCATGAGCATCCTTACCCCGTAACGCTTACAAATATTTATCACGATTTTAACCAGAGGATAGCAGCACAAAGTGGTTGGAAACTAAATGATTTCAGCGTGCCAATTGTCCTTGTAATAAAAAAGAATGTCAGCACTCTTCAAGCGTTGCACAATTGGCTGAGTGATTTGAACGCGCAGGGCGGCAGAATAGCAGATGTTCCAATGCTAATGATTGATGATGAGGCCGACAATGCCTCTATAAATACCAACAAAGAAGATTTAGATCCTACCAAGACGAATAGATTGATAAGAAAAGTGCTAAGGCTCTTTGTGAAATCATGTTATGTTGGCTACACTGCAACACCATTTGCGAACATATTTATTAATCCAGAATCGTATGACAAAGAGGTTAGGGATGAACTGTTTCCTCGAGATTTCATTTACTGTCTTGATGCACCCAACACATATTTCGGTCCTGACAAAGTTTTTCTTGATGATGAGGTAGGCAGCGACAGAATTCTTAAACCGATAACAGACTGTGAAGATTACTTACCATTCAAGCATAAAAAAGATCATGTACTGAGTGGTTGCCCACCCTCACTACATAGAGCCATAATTCAATTTGTCATTGTGCGTACCATCCGCAACCTAAGAAAGCAAAAAAATAAACATTGTTCAATGATGATCAACGTTTCGAGGTTTGTCGATATACAAAATGACATCCGCACTATTTTGAGTATGTATTTGAAAGAATTGAGTTTAGCAATAAAAGCGAACTATGCAATGTCTGAAAGTATTTCGAATCGCAACTCATTCATGAGTGCTTTCAAAAAAATTTATCTTGAAGAATTTTCAGATTGCGAATTCAGTTGGCAGGAGGTAAAAGCTGCCCTAAATGAGTCATGTGAGATGGTTCGTTTATTCACAATCAATAGTAAGTCGGACGAATCTCTTGACTACAAAAAATATGAGAAAGATGGTGACGCACTCACAGCTATTGCAGTAGGCGGCTTGAGCCTATCGCGTGGACTTACTATCGAAGGATTATGCATAAGCTACATGTATCGTAACACACGTATGTATGACACACTGATGCAAATGGGGCGTTGGTTTGGTTACAGACCGGGCTATGAAGATTTATGTCGTATTCATCTATCACGTGACTCTATAGACTGGTACGCGCACATTGCTGAGGCGTCCGAAGAACTCAGGCAACAGATAAAAAACATGCGCCGTGACGGACTGAGCCCCAAACAGTTTGGCCTTTATGTCAAGGCGCATCCCAGTCAACTTTTAGTTACTGCATATAACAAAATGTATGCGGGCAAAAAAATAAAACTGACTTTGAACTACAGTGGACGTTTAGTTGAAAGTTCCGTCATTCCCGTAGACTCCAAAATAAATGAGAAAAATGAAGCCTTAATCGAGGAATTTTGGCGACATCGTTTTGGACCTGATCTTAAACCTACTGGTAAAGGTTGGTTTGCCGAAAATGTAGCGATTAATACTATTGAGGAATTTTTAATTGAATTTCAAACCCATCCAGGTTTCCGAGATCGGAAAAACTACGCCATCGAATATATTCAGAAGATTTCAGATCGATACCCTTCTGGGGATGTATTGCTAATTTCAATAAATAAAAATGAGGAGGACAAATTCAGATTTCGTCTCGGTCATCAGGAGCGGTTTAGTGCCGAACAAAAAAATGATGCTTGGCAAACGAGCAAAGATCGTGTCGCAAGTCGTGGCGATGAAAAGTTGGGGCTCACGGATGCTCAAAAGCGTGAAGCAAAAGAATTACTCCAACATGATGGAAGTTCGGACACACTTTCTGATTTTCACTACCGAAGTATTCGGCAAAAACCACTTCTAATGATTCATGTTCTTGCTCTAGGTTCAAGAAATGAGTACGTTAGAGCTCCCGCTTTTGGCATTAGTTTTCCACCGGGAAATTATGTTACACAAATAGAAGTAGTCGCAAATCCTGTTTGGATCGAACGTATGTATGGTGAATCTGTCGACGACTTGATGGATGGTGAAGATGATGACGAATAAACAAGTCCCCTGGGACGATATAGAATCCCCTAGGTCTGACTACAATGTCCGTCTGGTGGAAAATTCGAATGTTGTTCCGATGTATTGGGGTAAGGATATTGAGGGTAATTGCCTCTTCATTATTGAATTAGAAGGTGATCACAGAAATCAGATTCAAAAAAATAAAGTAAATTGTCGTGGCATAAAAGTCGATTTACGACTAATAGGAACCGTTGGTAAACAGAATTTAGTTCTAACTTTGGAGAAACAGATTGATAGAGATTTGTTCTTTGGACTCTGCAATACGTTGGCAGCAAGTGTACAGCAGACACCCGACTCTGCAACTGCAATGTCGGTTACGATCCAGCACTTAAACCGTTGGAAAGCATTCCTAGCTGGGACAAAAGTTAGTCTTCTCTCAATTGAGAAAATACGTGGTCTATTTGGCGAGCTAGATTTTCTCCGTATCTTGTACCAAAATCACTTAACAGAGGAGGTCGCATTAAACTCATGGTGTGGTCCTGATGGTGGGCAACAGGACTTCAATTTCGGTAATACGGCAATCGAAATTAAAGCTCTTTCTGGAAGAGAGCGCAATACAGTGAAAATTAGTTCTGAAGATCAGCTTGATGCAATCTGCGAAAATTTGTTTCTGAAAATATATCGACTTGCTGATATGCCAGATTCACCCGAATCGAAATCAATAAATCAATTGGTTCGTTTGGTGGCAAGTGAGGTTACAGGCCCGACCTCTGTTGAGTTGCTCTATATGAAGCTCGCAGCCTACGGATATGTGGAAATGCTGGAGTACGATGAGCCAAAACTAATTCTAACAGGCCAGAACGTATATAGAATTGAGGAAGGTTTCCCAAAACTTGTGCGTTCTGAAATCGATCAGGGACTTTTGCGTATACGTTATGAAATAATGCTGGAAAGTATCGCAAAGTATGAGTGTAGTGAATCGAGAATATGGGAGACACACTAAGTGGAATTGGCGTACCAAGAATATTTTCATGACTTTAGGCAGGAATTACTTACTAGGGCGGAAGTAAGCAGCGAATTTCAGCTTTCAGCATTTATGGGCTTAGTAACCGATGAACTCATCGATACCGGGATTATTGAGGGCTTTGATTTCTGTCACTATCGTGCTCAAAGGGGAATGCGAGTGGACGGGTACTGGTTTTCTGATGAAGATACTCTTGAATTATTTGTTGCAGATTTCGAGAATAGAAAGGAGTTGATATCTTTAACTAAGACTGATTCGGACGCCACTTTCAAAAGACTAGTTAATTTTTTTACTGCTAGCGCAAATAAGAGTTTATTTCATGGTCTCGAAGAGACCTCTCCTGAATATGGCCTTTCACGTCAAATATCAGGTCGCAAAGGGCACATTCGTCGTGTGAAATTTTTTTTGGTTACTGAACGCATACTAAGCGAGAGAGTCCAGAAAATTGAATCCGGTGAAGTTAACGGTATACCAGCAGATTACCAAATTTGGGACATTTCACGACTCGAAAGACAAAATAGTTCCCGTGGATACAAGGAAGCTCTTGACCTTGACTTTATTCAAATGTATGGGAAGGGAATATCGTGTATTCGCGCTGCCTTGGGTGAAGATGTATTCGCATCCTACTTGGCTGTAATTCCTGGTAATATGCTTTCGGACCTTTATGATAAATATGGGCCACGGTTGTTAGAGCAAAACGTTCGCTCATTTCTTCAAGCCCGCGGTAAAGTCAACCGTGGTATTCGAGCAACAATTCTTAGCGAGCCAGAGATGTTCTTTGCCTACAACAATGGAATCACCGCAACGGCACAGGAAATCGAAATTCAATCCACAGCGAATTCAGGTCTCCAAATTACACGAATTAAGGATCTCCAAATTGTCAATGGAGGGCAGACAACAGCCTCTCTATTTCACACTCAGCGTACTACAGATGCAGCTTTAGATTCTGTTTTTGTACAAATGAAACTATCGGTGATAGATAGTGAAGATAGCGAAGTAATCGTACCAAAGATATCTGAATATGCGAATACACAAAATAGGGTGAATGCAGCGGACTTCTTTTCAAATCATCCTTTTCATATCAGAATTCAAGAATTTTCACGGCGAATTTGGGCGCCAGTGCAACAAGGGACAGGTGCCCAACGTGAGACAAAATGGTTTTATGAACGTGCCCGCGGGCAATATGCTGATGCACAATCTAAGCTTACCAATGCGCAAAAAAAGGAATTTCGAGCCAAATTCCCTAGACACCAGATGTTTACAAAAACAGACTTGGCGAAATTCGAAAACGTCTGGGATGAACACCCGAGGTGGGTAAATCTAGGAGCGCAAAAAAATTTCGCTCAGTATGCACAGCGAATTGGCAAGACTTGGGAGAAGTCAGATAAAGTATTCAATGAACTGTACTTCAAGACAGCAGTGTCAAGGGCGATACTCTTTAAGAAGACCGAAAAACTTGTTTCCGCTGCTCGTAATGATTGGTATGGTGGTGGGTACAGGGCCAATGTCGTGGCTTATACGTTGGCTTTTTTGGCTTTATATTGCTCGCTACAAAAAAAATCTATTGATTTTGGCAAGATTTGGACTAATCAAGATGTTTCAAAAGGTATGGGAAGTGCGCTTAACGTTACTGCCAAATTTGTACATAACTTAATTACACAACCCCCAGAAGGTATTTCAAATGTTTCCGAGTGGTGTAAGATGGAGGATTGCTGGACTCAACTGAAATCCAAATTTGATCAGTTGGAAAAAATACTTCCAGCGGAGTTCAAATCTGAACTAATTGATGAATGTGAGTTAAAGAATGATCAAATTACAGCTGCAAAAATTCAAAGAATCGACAATGGTATCGAAGCTCAAAAGAAAGTTTTGAGTGTCTCCGCAGAAAATTGGAATGCAATACTAACAAACTTTGTAAACACAACAGTCTTATCGCCCAAGGAAGTTAGTATCTTGCGAATAGCCACACAAATTCCCCAAAAAATACCTTCCGAAAAGCAAAGCCAAATATTGAATGACATTCTTTTGAAGGTTCAAAACGAAGGGTTTGTTGTTGGTCAACAATAGCATTTTTGTTTACACGATAGCGTTGGCAAACTAAATCTCGAAATATGGCGGATTTTTGGGAATCTACGTACTCGCCGTGTCAATCAGCTGACCTTGGCTTTGTAGCAATTTTATCGGCTATGTGTAATGTTGTTGATTGCGGCACTCACCTGCTGGGCGATCTTGAATTCATAATTGATTCGCACGGTGACTGCTGGGCTAGGCAGATGGAAAAATTGCTGGAAGCCGCAACCGAGTTATAGCGAAAGGTGAAGACAAAACACTCAGCGAGGAACGTTTCATGGCGGTCCGAAATCGGTATCGAGCCAATTTGAGGCAGGGTGTAAAAGAATTGCTGTCTCCGCTTTAGCACACCGGTAAATGCAGCAGGGTTGGCAATACCAAGGCGCGGAATTTTGTTGGAATCCGGTGAGCAGTACGATACCGAAATTCTGCGCTCCACCCGCAACTGCCATGTCCAATTTACGAACATAATCTCGCGTTCCTTTTATCTCAGTTTTCTGAAAAGCGATAAGCTCGATCCATTGCTTGCTACACTCGATACCACAACGTGGTCCGGAAGGCGTGATCATGCGTTCATGCTCACTGCAGTGTTAACCGGCTTTCGACTGTAGGAGATGACCGCGTTGAAACATAGTGAATTTCTCGATTCAAGCGGTAGTCACCTGCGGATTTTCGGCACAGGGCAAAGCGGCAGACAACCTCATCAACAACGAATAAAATAGTGCTGGCTGACGAGGCGGTTGCTCAAATTGTCCGAGGAGTCACGATTATTTGATCATTTCCTAACGGTGTACAAATATGGAATTTCACTACGAAATGCTCGACGAAAAAAAATTCCAAAAGTTGTCTCAAGCGCTCATTGTTGCACAATATCCTAACGCTCAGTGCCTTCCAGTCGGACAGCCTGATGGGGGTAGAGACGCATTCGAAGTTCATGCCGACTCAAACGGAGGAGGATTTACGGTTTTCCAGGTCAAGTTTTCCAAGAACCCGTTTAGTAAAACGGAGCGAGAAGCTATCGATGCAGTCATAAAGTCTGAAAAGCATAAAGTTGATGATCTCGTTCAGCGAGGCGCAACTCAGTATGTTTTTGTGACTAATGTCGAAGGAACATCTCATCTTGGTAGTGGATCAATCGACAAGGTAAACGATACATTGACTGATGCGTTTGGCATTCCATCAATAGTTTGGTGGCGAGACGACCTTGATAGGCGTCTGGAAAATTCGGTTGATATTAGATGGAAGTATCTTGAAGTACTCAAAGCAACAGATGTATTGCCATTGATTGTTCCGAGTTTAGCAAAGAGAGAAATGCAGAAAGTAAACAATGCACTTCGATCCTATTTGGTAATGCAATACGAGAAAGACCGAGATGTAAAATTCAAACAGCTGGAACTAAAGCAAAGGTTGACTGATCTGTTTGTCGACCTACCAATAGGGTTAACGCAACAGGCTAATGAGCGGTTAATTCGTCATCGTGTGAATACCGACGAACTTAGTGAATTTGATTCTTACATTAGCCAACTTGAAATTGATGAAAATTTTGAATTCTATCGGAAATCACACTTCGATCCATCTCGATTAGCGGGGGCATTTCTATTGCAAATTCCTCGAAGTGATGGCGTGACTCAATTTGTTGTTGAAGGTGCACCTGGCCAAGGAAAATCTACCGTTACTCAGTATCTGTGCCAAGTTAATCGCCTGCGGTTGCTTAAGAAAGATGGCGAGTTAGCAAATATAAATGAATTACACAAGACTGGCATAGTTCGTACTCCGTTTCGAATTGATATGCGAGATTACGCTACCTGGGTTTCTGGTTATGACCCGTTCGCGATAAAGGACGAGTTTGGAGCGCTGAATGCCATGACTGTATCACTTGAGAGTTTTCTGGTAAGGCAAGTAGAGGTTCTATCTGGTGGGTTGCAAATTTCCGTGGATGACCTGAACCAATTCTTCGCTGAGTCTCACTGTGTTATTGTTCTTGATGGCTTTGATGAAGTCGCAGATATTGATAACCGTAAACGTATCGTAGAAGAAATTTGCGAAGCCGCAACCCGGATGGAAGTTTACGCAAAATCCGTTCAAATTATAGTTACAAGTAGACCAGCGGCATTTTCAAATTCGCCGGGATTTCCAGAAGATAGATGGATTTATCTGAAACTTGAGGATCTTCACGAAGAGAATATTCTCAATTACAAGGACAAGTGGGCCATCGTACAAAATCTTGATGACGAGCAGAAAAATCAAATTTCATCAATTCTCGATGAAAAGCTAAAACAACAACATCTTCGGGATCTCGCACGTAATCCGATGCAGTTGACGATACTATTGCATTTGATACATATAAAGGGGGTGGCACTCCCAGAAAAAAGAACGATGCTCTACAAAGAGTATATGGAACTTTTTTTCGATCGAGAGGCGGAAAAGTCGAAATTCGTTCAAAACAACCGCGAATTGCTTTTGTTGATTCATGGCGTACTTGCATGGAAACTTCATACGCAGGTCGAAGAGAATTTAGGAACAGGAAACATTTCGGGAGCCGCGTTACTCGAAGAAGTTAAAAACTATCTTGAAACAGAGGAACGAAATCCCCTACTTGCCGAGGAACTACTCCAAGGTACGGTTGAACGGGTAGGAGCGTTAGTGTCTCGGGAAGAGGATATGTTTGAGTTTGATGTGCAACCGTTAAGAGAGTATTTTGCAGCAAGTCATCTATACACTACTGCACGTTATTCGCCAGTAGGGTACACATTTAAAGGCACCAAGTATGACCGATTTAGTGCTCTTGCTCATAGTTTCTATTGGACCAATGTAACAAGGTTTTACTGCGGATTCTATGATAAGGGCGAACTAGATAGTCTTGTAACTGGAATAATCTCGTTGAGTGAAGAGGAAGGATACGCTCTTATCAATCAACCGCGGTATTTGTCGACGATGTTGCTATCTGATCAAGTTTTTACTCAAGATCAAAAGGCTATGAAACGATTAGTAAGCTTTATCGCAGAGGATCCTGGATTTCAACTATTCAATTTAGCAGGCGACCTTTATCGCCTCCGTACACTGAAATTGTCAAAGGATGCGGGTGGTGAAGCTCTCTACGAAGCATGTAAGAAAAAATTAGAAAAGGAAGATAATCCAACTCGGAGCCGGATCCTAAAACAGGCTATGGCACTGAACACTAATTACGACAATCGGAAGTCAATATGGGATGCTAGACGCAGCAGCAATTTGACAAATTACGAGATGTTTCAAGAGGCTATGGACTTTCGCATTGCATATTCTTTTAGCCCGGATGAAATTGCGAGCGTTGTGGGAGACGATTTAGATTGTCATGTCAATTGGCTTGTGTTCGCAGATCATTATGAAGTAATTGAGAAGACTTGTGACCTTAGAATTGCCGCAACACAGGCTTTTTTTGGAGGTGAACTTGACTTCCCTCTACGATTTTTCAGATCAAGTGAGTCAGCGACTACATTCGAAGTACTTACCGAAATACTTCAACCAAACTCGTTTGCAAAGATATTCAAAAGCTCAAGAAAATCTGCTGTCATATACACAATTCTCAGCGACGGTTTTTTCTCTGAAGGCGACCGTCTCTATGAGCTCTACGAGCAAATTAAGCAATCGTGTGAGCTTAGTAGTACTAATTCGATTGATTCATTCAAGATTTTCGTATTTGACTTACTTTCGAAAAATAGCGATGAATGGCAGGAATCCCTTGAACCTTGGAATGCACTAGTTGATCGCGGATTGAAAGAATCCTCAAGAATCGATCTGGTGTCCCAAATTGCCATTGTTGCTACCGCATCAACAACGTCTTCAGACGCTGGGAAGTGGGATGAGAGAGGGTTAACGGCAACTGAGGGTTTGGTTAATCGTCTGTTTTTCGCCCGTCATAAGTATAAAGATAGCAGTTGGTGGCAATCGGTGTTGCCAAACAACAACTCTGATTCGGTTCACATGTTTCTTGCAGTTTTGTTGTTTTGGGGTCATCCAGGCACGATTAATTCGTTAATTTCGATTGTAAATCCTATCATCGATAACTTATCGTCACGCGACTGGAGTGAACTCTGGAAGCTGGTTTGCCTTATTTCAGAAGCTGCAGATGAGCGAAGGCCCACCATTCCAGAGAACTGGTTCCAGGAGGATAAAACTCTTTCTGTACGTGTAGCGTTTATATTACTCATAAGAGTTGAAGACCGAGAAACCGCGCGTCAGTTGTCTTGCTTGTACTTTTCAAATTATGCAGGGGATGATTCCGAAATTTTGGTTAGCGCTGTTCATAACGAACTAGCCGGGTCGGATGATGACTCAATAGATTGGGACTATATTAAGCATTTGTCTATGCGAGCCCAAGAGCTCGGCATAGACAATATATTTCCGTTCCGAGGGTCATTGATGACGACAATACCTGAATTCGTAGCAAGGGATGTTCTCAAAAACTTCGAACTCCACAACGAACAGTTTGTCGCATCTTGCGAAAGAGTCTACGCTACGACCGTGGCACAGAATGCGTCTAAAGTATCGAAATTAGCCAATGATGATGATTGGTTTGCATAAATCGTTGATTGCGTCCGTGTGGCAATTCATGTTTCAGATGGTATGGAAATATCCCACCTCGCAATTAGCTAATCTTTAACCCGAAGTTCCGACTCTATTCTGTTGGAAATTAGGGTTTTCGCATTGACAATCAAACACTTCGAGCAATTTTTTACGACAATTCCTGTCCAAGCAAATAAACTCATATCACTTGATGCAAACTCTTTATAGCTGTTGCGGTAGGGAAATTCCTTTCTGTATCCCCCGCACAGATTCATTATTCCACAAACTTGATTATGTCGGAAACGCAGAAAATATGGTGTTCCACTGGGCTTTGAGGCGAGAGTTTCCAGAACAATCTCAGACTAGCCGAATATCCGAGCACACTGTCTGGCGGCTGATACCGCTGTTCTGGTCGGACTGGTTTTAGCCAAGGCTTCAAGATTGCGCTTCAGCTCGGTGTTCAGTTAGATGTAAGTCGTCTCCACAGGCTCATGTTCGAGCCACAAACTTATCGTTGCTTGGTCCACACCGTTTTGCAACAGCAACATAGAGCAACTGTGTCTCCTATGTCGCTACAGACATAAGAGACATAGTGCCTTAGAGGAGCGTTCGATTCAAATGAGTAAGTTTGAAGATGAAAAGATCAGTCATGTTCCCGTCGGCGAAATTTTCGGCGGCCTACTGCCGCATCTCAGGTTTTTTACAGTCGGTGTCCTGCTAGGGTTTCGGCTCATTCGCCACCACACAGATAGCCTTAAATGGTAAGGTAGTGGAAGTACTCAATCAATCCAGCCAAATCTTCAATCAGAATCCATCATGATTTATCCGTCCAATTAAGGTGGGTGAGCTAACGACAACATGTGAATTGCCGAATGAATGATCAAGCAAGGCGACTTATAACAGATGAACTGCTGGTTCGATATTATATGCATCTAAAACAACTAGTCTAACTGGTATAATGCCATTTATGAGTATTGTATATTCGACATTTGAAGCGAAGACTAAGTTTTCAGAAGTTCTTAATCTGGTTCGGTCCGGCAAGATTGTAACGGTTTCCTATCGCGGAAAGCCTGTTGCTGAAATACGACCGGTAGCAGAAAAACAACTGTCAAACGACGAACGCTTGGAAGACCTGCGAAAGCGCGGAGTTTACATTCCTGCGAAGTCGACGCTGTCGGCATTCAAGTCAAGTGTGCAACGGCCCGGTGCTGCGAAGCGATTTCTTGAAGACCGCAACGAGTGAATATCGCATACATTGATACCTCTGCACTTGTTGCAATAGCTTTCAATGAACCAAGCGCTTCCATCTTAACCGAGAAAATTAGTAAGTGCGAAAAAGTCATCTCTTCAAGTTTGCTGGAAGCCGAGATTCGATCTGCATTTGTGCGCGAAAGAGTTGAGTTTCCCGAATCTCTGCTCTCTGGAATTGGATGGATTTTGCCAGAGCGTCCATTGACAAAAGAGTTGGCAATAACACTTGACGCAGGGTACTTAAGAGGTGCGGACCTGTGGCATGTTGCATCTGCTCTCTATGCTGTAAATGACCCCCGACAGGTATTCTTCGCGACCCTGGATTACAAGCAAGAGTGTGTCGCTCGTGAAATCGGGTTTCAAATCCTTGAAAAATGATTCGTATGAAAATTTGTTGCCACAACTAGGATAGTTGCTTTGGTTTTTTCGGTATTGCTTTCTGATAACTCGTCTACTAAGACAAAAAATTTACATCTTTCACATATTTTCACTGAGCTTCCTCACCGTATAGAGAAAACGCGTAGATAGCATTTCTCGGTTGATGTGCCGTCCTTCCGATACGACATGTCGTCCGGCTGACCATACATCCCTCACCAGACTGTTGGTTCCGCAGAATACAAAACTGTCCAAAATCAAATCATCGGATTTTTCAGCCAACAATACGTGATCTGAATCAAGAGCGAGCAGGTCAGCCAACTTTCCTTCTTCAATGGCTCCGCAATTACGATTCAACGATTGTGCACCACCCATAGTCACGTTGTCGTAAAGTTGTCTTCCACAAGATGAGTTTGGATTCGCGAATATGTTTCTTCCTCCAGTTTTGAGCCTTTGCGAATATTCCAGTGCTCTCAATTCCTCACAGAGGGAAATCAAGATATTGGCATCGCTACCGACTCCAAATCGACCGTTGTTTCTAAAGTAAGTTCCACCATTGAAGGTGCCGTCCCCCAGATTGGCTTCAGTAATAGGACAGATTCCAGCAACTGCCTTGCTGTTCGCCAGTTTTTCGGTTTCGCTTTCCGTCATGTGAGTCGCATGAACAATAGTCCACTTCTCATCAATGTTCATGTTATCGACAAGCCAATCCACCGGACGCACTCCAAACGTTGACTTGAACTCTTCGATTTCTTTTGGCTGTTCAGCAACGTGGATGTGAATCACTGAGTCCGGCACCAGAGATTCAGCGAATCTCAACCCTTCGGGGTCAACAGCTCTTAGCGAATGGGCGGCCACTCCCAGATTGCAATCGGAAGGTAAACTTGCGACTGCGTCGCCAGCAAGTTGAAACAATTTTTCAAACTCTGCTGGGCTGTTACCGAACGTCTTCTGTTCGCGAACAAGTTCTCGTTTGTCACAGCCTCCGTACTGATAAAACACGGGGAGCAGTGTCAATCCAATACCTGTTTCTTCACTTGCTGCGGTAATACGGCATGAATTTTCAGCGATGTTCTCATATTGCAAACCGCCTGGATGATGATGAACATAATGAAATTCTGCAACTGCGGCAAATCCGCTTTCCAGCATTTCCATCTGGGCGAAAGCAGTGATTGCTTGAATGTCTTCCGGTTTCAGTAGATCCAGAAATCGATAGACGACCCATCGCCAAGTCCAAAAGTCATCTTCCGACCCGCCCGCTCGATGTTCTGACAACCCAGCCAATGCTCGATGAAAACCATGACTGTGCAAATTGGATGGGGCCGGTAGAAGAATACCTACGCGATAACCTTCAGGAGCAGTATCAGGCTTTATGGAGGAGATGCATCCATTTTGGTCAACATCGATCTGTACGTTTTTCTGCCAGCCCGTTGAGAGTAAAGCCGTATCAGCCCAGATCGTATTCATTTGACACCCTGTCTATCTCAAGTTTGTTGTTTGCTTATGGCCTTTTTGACAAAAGGTAAATTGACTAGCGTACCAGCGTGATGATTGTCTTCATCAATTCTGACTGTAACTTCGTCTCCAGGATGCAGCGTCGATCTGACCAAAGCAAGCCCGATATTACATTCGAGTCGATAGGAGAAACAAAGACTGGTTATATGGCCAACTCTGTCTTTGCCATTGCGAATTTCAAACCAGTTTCGATTAAGCAATTTTGGCAAGTCAGCCGAAAATCTGATGCCGAGTTGTTGTCTTTTCACACCGTTTTGTTTAATGTGACGTAAAGCTGAAATGCCGATTACCGATTCAGGTAGATCAAGATTCACAAAATCACCTAATCGAACCTCAAACGGGTTTGTTGAGTCATCGGTGTCTGTTCCAACGCTGAGCAGACCGGATTCTATTCTCTCAGAGTGATTTGGAGTGCCTGGTTTAATGTCCCATGGTTGACCGGCTTCCCTGACAAGATTCCAGAGATTCAACCCCTTTGAACTGTCCTGCAGATACAGTTCAAAACCACCCTGCTTGGACCATCCAGAGCGTGATACCAGCACTGGAATTCCTTCGATTGATGTATTTCGAATTTCAAAGTGGCGCAAATTTCTGACCCACTCTCCAAATATTGCAGAAACGACATTGACTGCCTTCAGTCCCTGAATGGCCAGCGGAGAAACATCAGGTTCCGTTACTTCAACATTCAAATTACGCTCAGCTGCGATTGCTCTGGCAAACAAAAGAATATTGGAGTCCGCGATGGAAAACCAATAGAGATTCTCATCGACTCTGTTGCCGACCGGATCATTGATAAGCGTTCCAGAATGATTACAGATGGGAGCATATTTTGCTCTTCCAACTGACAACTCAGTTAAATCTCTGACAGTGAGTATTTGAGCAAGATGGCTTGCATCAGTCCCACTCAGCTGAACCTGGCGTTGGGCGGCAACATCCCACATGGAAACTCCATTGATCAGACGCCAGTATTCACCTTCGGGGTCGCCATAACTGGTCGGGAGAAGCATTTGATTGTATGAGGTAAAGCTACTCACTCCCTCTGAAACAGTAGCATCAAAGTACGGAGATGCACGAACTCTTGGTGAAGGATTAACTACGTGCATAAATACTTTTACCACTAGTGGGTCAATGAATTTGCCGAAGCCGTTTTGATTCACGGCTGGTGATCTTAATTAAATCAAACATTTCCATTTACAATCGACCGCAGATCTAGAGTGTGGATTGTGAGAGTTTACAGATCTTTGTTGATCACTCAATAGTAGCCAGAAGCACTACTGTTGCTTTGACGATATCGTCAACCGTTGCACCTCGCGAAAGGTCGCTGATGGGTTTGGCAAAGCCTTGCAATATTGGACCGATCGCTTGCGCTCCTGCCAAATATTGGGTCAACTTGTAGCCAATATTGCCAGCGTTAAGATCTGGAAAGATAAACACATTGGCTTGACCTGCCACTGGGCTTGGTTCTTTCAGTTTCAATGTTGCGGTTCGTTCGTCGAATGCCGTATCGAATTGAAATTCACCATCAATCAGCATATCCGGAAGACGTTCCCTGGTCAGATCAACGGCTGAAGCAACCTTACTAACCATTTTGTGTCTAGCGCTGCCTTTCGAGGAAAATGACAGGAATGCAATACGAGGCTCATCATTTAGAAGAAGCTTTGCATTCAAAGCGGTACTGCATGCTATGTCAGCCAGTTGCTCTGCGTTCGGGTTGACATTAACTGCGCAGTCAGCAAAGATGAGATGCCGCGGTTCGGTGGAATCAGAGCCCGATAGAGTCATCAGAAAGTAGCTTGATGTCGTCGCTACACTCTCTTCGGTACCGATAATCATCATTCCGGCTTCAATCACACGAGCCGTCGGAACCGAAGAGCCAGCAATCATTGCATGAGCATCACCGCTCTGTACCATCATGGCACTGTACATCAACGTTTTTCGCATCAGGCGCTGCGCAATAGCGGGTTTTAACGGTCGCGGACCGTTAGCGCAAAGAGCGATGTATCGATCCATATCCTGGGTATCGGAAGCGGGATCTATTACGCCAATACCGTCAAGTGAAACATTTACGTTATTTGCAATGGAGCGAATCTTTTCTTCATCGCCAGTAAGAATTGGCGAAGCAATTTCTTGCTCCGCCAAAATCCTTGCAGCGCGAATCATGCGCTCATCCGCTGCCTCAGCCAGCACGACAATGTGCTGTTTGCCTGGAGCGAGCTTAATCAGGTCATCGAGGTCGCTCACAAGTTTAGGTCACTATACGAAGGCTTTATACTTGTCGAGGTGGCGAACGGGTTTGCTCAGCGCATCTCGTCGGAACGGGTCGCCGAGTTCTCGTGTGCACATAATCTCAACCACTGTTGTTTTGCCTTCACTTTGAGCTGCACAGGCTTCTCTCAATGCATCACCAACCATATCCAGATTGTCGACGACGATTCCTTCAGCACCCATGGCCTTTGCAATCCCAGCCCAGCTTGGATTGTCTAGATTGACACCTTCAAATCGTCGACCATAGAAGTCTACCTGGTTTTTCTTTTCTGCTCCCCACTGCCGATTATTGAATACGATGGGAGTTACTGGAATATTTTCTCTGACGCAAGTCAAAATTTCACCCATGCTCATTGCCCAGGCGCCATCACCAACATATGCAATGGCAGCGCGTCGAGGATCTGCGACCTTGACACCCATAATGGTCGGGAATGCATAACCACAGTTTCCAAAACTCATTGCTGCAAAAAAGCTACGCGACTTCTCAAATCTAAGGTAGCTGTTCGAAACCGAGCAGATGTTGCCGATATCGGTTGAAATCGCAGCATTGGATGGCGTTGCTCTTTCAAGTTCCCGGAGCACCTGACGAGGGTGTAAGAAACTTGCGTCTTCAGCAGAGACCAGTTGACTCCAGTCGTCTTGTTCCTCAGTCCACCCGTTCAGTTCTTTCTCCCAAGCCTGTTTTTCTTGGGCAATTTCCTGTTCCCTTTCATCTCGGTTCTGCATGCAGGCAATTTTTTCCCGATTTTTCAGTCGCTCAAGAATGGCAGATGCAGATTCACCAGCCTGACCGCAGACTCCGACCGCGATTTTCTTGACCAGTCCAATTTTGCGGTAATCGACATCGATTTGAATGATCTTTGCATCTTTCGGCCAGTAGTCCATTCCATGTTGTGGCAAAGTGCCAAATGGACCAAGCCGGGTGCCAAGTGCAACAACAACATCCGCTTTCGAGATGAGTCGCATGCCAGCTTTTGAACCTTGATATCCAAGTGGGCCGCACCACAGCTTGTGGCTGGCCGGAAACGAATCATTGTGCAGGTAGCTGTTCACGACTGGTGCGGATAGATATTCAGCCAGTTCCATACAGGAGTCCACTGCGTCGTCCATGATGACACCGCCACCAGAGAGAATCACTGGAAATTCAGCTTCGGCAAGAATTCGTGCTGCATCGTCAAGTGCTGATGACCCACCAGCGCCGCGTTCAATTATCTGTGGCTCAGGGATGTCGACATCCACATCGCCGTAAAAATGATCACGGGGAATGTTCAGTTGCGTTGGTCCTCGCTCTGCCATCGCCATATCAAAGCATCGACCAGTTAATTCTGCCATGCGTCCAGGGCCATTCACATGAGCCTGGTATTTGGTGATTTTGGAAAAAATCGGCAACTGCTCGGTTTCCTGAAATCCACCAAGGCCGATGGTTCCGCTACCGGTTTCAGGAGTAATCGCAACAACCGGAGAATGCGCCCAGTAGGCGGCTGCAATGGCAGTAACGAAATTGGTAATACCTGGACCGTTTTGACCAATACAAACGCCATGTCTGCCGCTAACACGGGCGTACCCGTCCGCCATATGTGCGGAACCTTGTTCATGGACGGTTGGAATAAACCGAATTCCCGCGGCTGGGAATATATCCAGTGAATCCATATATGCGGATCCGACGATTCCGAATACATCGGTAACGCCGTAGGATGCCAGCGTTTCCACAAAAGCCTCACTTGACGTCATCTTTGGCATGACTTTCTCCTATTTCTTTAATTTTGGGTGTTTTGATGTAGCAGACGATTAGGCTGCGGCCAGCGCAGTTTCGGCGGAAACGTAGTCATAGCCAAGACTTTCGGCAACTTCACGGTACGTGACCTTACCATGACAGACGTTCAGTCCCGCCCTAAGATTGGAGTCCTGCTGGAGTGCCTTTTTATATCCTAAATTGGCAATATTTGCGCAGAATGGTAGCACTACATTATTCAGGGCATACGTTGAAGTTTTCGGCACTGCACCTGGCATATTGGCGACGCAGTAGTGAGTCACGTCGTGGACTCGGTACGTCGGCTCAGAATGAGTGGTTGCACGGGACGTTTCAAAACAGCCTCCCTGATCAATGGCAACATCTACCACAACAGAATTCGGCCGCATTTGGCGAATCATTTCCTTACTTACCAATCTAGGTGCAGTTGCGCCAGGTACAAGCACGGCACCAATCACGAGATCAGCATCAACGACGTGCTTTTCGAGCATGCTGCGAGTTGAATAAACCCCGTTAGTGGAGCGACCGAACTGTACCCAGTGATTGTCGAGCACCTTTACATTTCGGTCTAGCACCCACACATCGGCACCCATACCGACAGCGATGTGAGTCGCGTGCGTCCCAACAACGCCGCCACCGATGATGACGACTTTGGCTGGTTCAACGCCAGGTACACCGCCTAATAGCATCCCGGTGCCCCCGTGAGGGCGTTCAAGGCACCAGGCACCTTCCTGCACCGCCATTCGTCCGGCGACTTTAGACATTGGTGCGAGAATCGGTAAGGCGCCATTGTCGTCTGTAACGGTTTCATAGGCAATGCAGACCGCACCGCTGTTGACCAAATCACGAGTCTGTTCCGGGTCTGGAGCCAAATGCAAATAAGTGAATAGAATCTGATTTTCACGCAGCATCGCTCGCTCAGGTGCAAGGGGCTCCTTGACTTTAACGATCATATCTGCATGTTCGAAGACTTCTTGTGCCGAATCCAGAACAGTTGCGCCAAATTTTCTGTAGTCGTCGTCGCTCGCACTAATGCCAATGCCGGCGTTTGTTTCGACAGCAACGTCGTGTCCCATTTCGGTCAGTTCTCGAACACTTTCTGGTACCAATCCGACTCGAAATTCGTCAGTTTTAGTTTCTTTTGGGACTCCTATTCGCATATTGAAATGCTCCCTTGAATTTGAGAATTATTGTTGTAAAAATTGATGCCATTATGATAGTTTAGGGGCTCAACAATTTCGTTGGTAGGTTGTGAAATTTTTCAATAGATTTCAGTAAGTTTTCATTCGGTTTTTTATGGAGATTTCCTGATACGGATAAAGAATGAACTGAGGCGATAACACGTTGATGTCAGCTCACATCTGAACCGTAAGATTCGTTTTCAACATTTGTTGCAGTAGCCAAACAAAAGCATACCAACAGTGCGCCTACTATGATTTCCAAGCTCATCAAGCAATCCACTGCATTGTTTGAGATCGGTCACTGATTCGTAATTTTGGAATCGATAGTTTGGGCTCTATAGAAATTCAGCCAAAGTAGAAAAAATGCTGCTGCGAACACTGTCGCTAGAGATGGGGAATAAATTAGATGGCAGGAGTCGCGGGACGATCCATTCACAATTAAAAAGGTATCCAACCGGTTTTCTTCATCGTAGTATTTAGTCCAATTTGCAGACGGATGCAGCATGCAATGAACAGCGAGGACAATGTTTTTTTTTGGATAGATGCCGTTTATTATCGTGTCTAGTTGGAAATTTTGAGGATACCATAAAATTGAAGGTTACCAAAATTGTAAAATTGAAAGTTCGATCACACGATTATCAATTGGCCGAATTTATCTTTAATTTGACCGGGAGGAGTTGAGACAATGCGACTGGACCATCAGTCAATGGAAAACTTGTGGATGCCGTTCACGAGCAATCGTGATTTCAAAGCAGACCCGAGGATTGTTGCGCGGGGTGAAGGCGTATATCTTTACACAGCTGAAGGAAGGCCAATTATCGATGCCTCGTCAGGACTTTTTTGTTGTGCGGCCGGACACAGCCGGCCCGAAATAGCGGACGCGGTACATCGACAACTTGCCACCCTGGCTTACACCGCACCGTTCCAATTGGGACATGAACTGTCGTTTGAACTGGCGCACCGGCTCGCTGAGCTAACGCCAGAAGGAATGAATCGGGTTTTCTTTGTTAATTCTGGATCGGAGGCCGTCGATACTGCGATCAAGGTTGCATTGGCTTACCACTACGCACGAGGGGAAGGGCAGCGTCAACGGCTGGTTTCCCGAGAGCGAGCGTATCACGGAGTAAACCTTGGCGGCACCAGCTTGAGCGGAATGGTGAAAAATCGCCAGGCATTTGGTTTGGGGCTTGCAGGAATTGCACATATTCGGCATACCTGGCTACCGGAGAATCGCTACCAGCGTAACCAGCCTGCTGATGGTGCTGAACTGGCAGACGATCTTGAAAAAATTGTGCAGAACTTTGGGGCTGACTCAATAGCTGCCTGCTTTGTCGAACCGATTGCCGGTTCAACGGGCTGTCTGGTGCCTCCTGTTGGCTACCTGGAAAGGTTGCGGGAGATTTGTGATCAACACGGTATTCTGCTTGTGTTTGATGAAGTAATTTGTGGGTTTGGAAGAACCGGTGAACCCTTTGCTTCGCAAACATTTGGTGTAACACCCGACATTATGACATTGGCAAAAGCGTTGACTAATGCCGCCCAGCCAATGGGCGCGATTGTCGTTGGCCAACATGTCTACGATAGCATTGTCAATGCTGCACCAGATCGGGTGATTGAATTGTTTCATGGTTATACTTATTCTGGACATCCTGCAGCTTGCGCCGCTGGCCTTGCAACTTTGGATATCTACCGGGATGAAAATTTGTTTGAACGCGGTAAGTCCTTATCGGCTTACTTCCAAGATTCAATATTCGCTCTCAAAGAGTTCGATATTGTGACGGATATTCGCGGCTATGGAATGATTACCGGAATCGATCTCGCTCCTTCAGGCGGGCCAGGCAATGTTGGTATTACGGTACAGAAAAAACTATTTCATGCAGGGCTGCATGTCAAAGCAACCGGCGATGCGTTGATTGTCGCACCGCCGCTAGTTTCGACTGAAGCGAACATTGATGAAATTAGTGATAAACTGAAAAAGGTTTTCCAAAGTTCATCATAGTTTGACAAAAATCGCCAACTGTGTTTCAGTTTCGATTATGATTTATGTGATAGAAAGATCTATCAAACTCCATGAAGGACACCAGGTGCGTCGCGCACTGGAATATTGCAGTGAGCATTAACCTCAAAAAATCAATTTACATCTAGCGAGAGGTGTTTGTAGTATGTCAAAAAAGGTAAAAGGTAACTTGAGTCGCCGACAGTTTTTGAAAACAGGTGCAGCTGCCAGTGTAGTTGCGACTGGTCCATGGGTCATCAGTTCAAAAGTACTTGCCTCATCAGGTGAACTCAATGTATTAATGTGGTCTGATTATCTTCCGGAAGATTTTTTAGCTCAATTTAATGAAGAGTCTGGTATCACGGTGAACTACACCGGGATTGGATCTAACGAAGAAATCATCAACAAGATGAAGGCGACAAAGGGCAAAGGATTTGATATCTGCAGCCCAACCAACGTTCGTTCCGGACAGTGGGTTGATCTTGATTTGCTTCAACCTTGGGAATATGGACGAATCTCCAATATAGATAACGCGAATCCAGCGATGCTTTCGGTCGGTGGCCGCGAGTGGAATTTTGGCGATGCCGGTTCACATTGGCTACCGCACATCTGGGGTACCGAAGCAGTATCCTGGCGAACTGATCTTTATACACCGCCGGGCGGTGAACCAAGTTATGGAAATATCTGGGATGGATCAGCAGAAGGCAATACCATGATTCGGCCACATTCTGGAATGCTGGGTGCTGGACTTTATATGGAAACCATTGGCGAACTGGAACCCGGAGATGTATGGCGAGCGTACTTGGACGAAGGTGTCATGCGCCCCATCTGGGAGAAGATTACGCAGTTCTGCATTGCCAACAAATCGCAAATCAAGCTCTTTTGGAATGATGCCGATACCCAGAAAAACGGTTTCCTGAACGACGGTGTGCTGGTTGGACAGACTTGGGATGGACCGCCACTGGCAATGAAAACCGACGGTGAACCTGTACACTATCAGGCCCCGAAAGAAGGTGCGCTGGCATGGGTTGATGGAATGTCGCTCTCCAAGTCAGCCGCAAATATTGATCAGGCTTATGCGTTTGTTGAGTTCTGTTTTAATCGAGAGCCGGCTGGTCGGGCAATTGACACGCATGGCTACAATTCCGCAGTGATCGGCGCCGACGCTTTCGCAGGCGACAGTTACAAGAAGAACTTCGCAGAAGCTTATCCGGGCACAGCATTGGCCAATCTCAATCCTTGGCCGGCAGAACCGCAGTGGTACGCCGATGTGCGCACGGAATATCGCAATAAATTTGTGAACGCCTGATCTAGGAATCATCCTGAAAATTCGACACCCGCTCAGCCGGGTGTCGAAATCCAACAATCCCCCTGATAAAGGAGGTATGGGTGATGAGTGCAGATGTGAAACTTGAATCCGTCTGGATTCGATTTGGCGATTTTATTGCTGCCCGGGATGTCAATTTGCACATCAAGGGAGGCGAATTTTTCACCATTCTTGGTCCCTCAGGTTGCGGGAAAACGACGCTGCTACGTGCCGTTTCCGGCTTTCTGACTCCCTCGGAAGGTAGTGTATTGATCGGTGGTGATAATATGGCCGGAATCGGGCCGAATCGCCGTCCTACTGCCTTGATCTTTCAAAATCTGGCCCTGTTTCCCTTGATGACAATCTGGGAAAACATCACTTTCTCGCTTGAAGTCAAAGGGGTAAGGAAATCTCAGCGAAAAAAACGTGCAGATGAACTGCTTGAACTGATTGCACTGCCTGGTCAGGGCGAGAAGATGGTTAGCGAACTGTCAGGTGGGCAGAAACAACGAGTGGCCATTGCCAGGGCGCTTTGTGCGCAACCGGAAGTACTTTTACTTGATGAGCCGCTCAGCGCGCTAGATCTTAAACTTCGCCAGCATATGCGTACTGAGCTACGCTCTATCCAACAGCAGGTTGGAATTACCTTCATCTACATCACCCATGACCAGGGTGAAGCGTTGACCATGTCAGATCATGTTGCAGTAATGCGGGAAGGCATTATTGAACAGGTTAGTGATGGCACAACAATTTATGATGATCCTGACACTGCTTTTGTGGCGTCATTTGTCGGTGAGAACAATCGGTTTGCAGGAAAAGTTTCAAATGTAACCGGTAATTTTGCGCAGGTCAGCACACCTGAAGGCTCAATTCGGGCACGCTGTAGTAAAAGTTCAGATTCAAAAGTAAAGTCTGGCGACGATGTTTATGTTTTCGTTCGTCCTGAATCACTTCGCTTTGTGAATGGTAATCACATGGACAACCAGATGAAAGCGAGTGTCTATCATGAAGAATTTGAAGGTAATATGTGGCAGGTTTTTCTCGATATCAGTTCAACTCAAAAACGGGTAAAGATGTCTTATGTGAACGATGGTTCCACCCTTTCACATAGCGGAGAAAAGGATTTGACAGTCGGATTCTCCAGCGAAGCGGCTATCGTGTTGCCACAGGGACCGCTTGCCGCCGAATAGCATTCGCGATCTTGCCATGAACTTTTCGAATTACTGGCGAGCGTTCTTCCAAAAAAACGGCGTGACACTTGCGCTATTTTTGATCATTGCAGTGGGCATGTGGCTGTTCATGATGATCATACTGCCGCAGCTGTTCATGTTTGACTTTTCCATCAGGGCCAATGTCCCTCCACCAAAATTCGGGACAGAAGAGCACTACTACACGCTTGAGCACTACAAATACATGATATTTGGCAGTGCTTTATCGACTGACTCATACAACATCATTGATGTAACGGTATTTTTCCGCACAATCGGTGCAGCAATCTTCGTCACGCTGATCGATGTTGCCTTGTGTTATCCCATTGCCTACTATCTTGCACATAGTGCAACTGGAGGTTGGAGTCGACTCATGGTACTATCGTTGATCGTGCCATTTTGGATTAACGAGATTCTTAGGGCGTTTGCGTTCAAGATCATTTTTGGTTCAACTGGCGTTATCAACAACTTTCTCGTTTCGATTGGGATATTGGATCAGCCTTACGATTTCATTCGCAACGACATTGCACTGTGGGCAGGACTGAGTTATGCATTCATCCTGCTAATGATTTTTCCAATTTACAACGCTATTGAAAGCCTCGACAAAAATCAGATTGAAGCGGCGCGTGATCTGGGTGCACCCTGGTGGAAAATTCACTGGCGGGTTGTTGTACCCCATGCAAAACCGGGTATATCTTCCGGTTGCACAATGGTGTTCATGCTGACAGCAGGTGCCTTGGCAGCCCCCCAGATTCTGGGTGGACCAAGCAGCCTGTGGTTTACCCAGATAATTTACCAGGGTTTCAACCAGGCGGGCAATTGGGCGAGAGGTTCGGCCTACGCGATTATCTTGCTTGTTTCCTGCATTGTGCTGGTCTTGGTAATGATGAAGATAGCCAAGGTGAAGTTTGGTGAAATGATGAAATGATCCAGGGACGCATACAAAATTACCTGGTGATTGGATTCGTCGCCCTTTTCTTCGTATATCTATTCGGCCCATTGATCGTGATGGGCCTGACTGCTTTCAACACGTCTGGATTTCCCAGAGTGTCGCCGTGGGACTGCTTCACTGTGGAGTGGTTTGACGTTCTGATGGAAGACACCCGATTGGTAACCGGGGTCAGAAATAGCCTATTGATTGGCATCGGCGTCGTAATATTGGCGGTTCCAATCGGTCTGGCCGGCGCCTTGATGCTGATGCAAATTGGACCAAGACTTCGTCCCTGGCTGTACACAGTTACCATTTCACCCATTTTGGTTCCTGGTGTGGTACTGGGGATATCGACTCTGCTCTTTTGGGACCGAATAGGGCTGATGTTTGGTGCTGGGGAAGATACGATCTTCTATGATGGTGTTTTTCTGACGATTGTAGGACAGGCGACATTCATCTCAGCTTACGCTATGCTGATTTTTATTGCGCGTCTACAGAGATTTGATCCCGCTTTGGAAGAAGCGGCTCTGGATCTCGGTGCCTCCCACACACAAACGTTCCGCAAAATTCTTCTGCCGTTTTTGCGACCAGCCATTGGTTCCGCTGCGGTACTCGCATTTCTGGCTTCATTCGAGAACTACAACACGACAATTTTCACGATCGTATCAAGTAGTACTCTGACCACAGTTTTAGCTAGCAAGGTTCGCTACGGAATTGACCCTTCGATCAGTGCGTTGGCAGTATCAATTGTCTTTCTGACGTTGGTTGGGGCGGTTCTCTATGAAATCTCCAAACGACGAGAAACGCGAAGGGCCAAGGCTCAGATGGCGGTGGCGCGGGGAGAAGCGACAGAAGTAAAAAAACAGCGGCCATATTTGACAGAACCGGCATTCATCTTGTTCATACTGATTGTAGTTGCAGGTCTGGGCACCGTTTACTTTTCTGGCACGGTTGGTGTTGAAGAGTGCAAAATTGCCGTGAAGGAACAGCGTCAGGTTGAAATAAAACGAAAAGTCGAAAGACGTCAGCAACAGCAGATGTTTCAATCAGCAATTGACGCACAAAGTGAATCTTCGAGTGATCAAGAGGAAACGCAAGCAGATTCAAAGGTGACTGCCAAAGGTACGGAAGGTTACCAAAGTGTATTCTCTCCCGGTAATTTGCAGGGTGAGACAGAAACTCAGGCCGAAGAAGAGCAGCCAGTGAAAGGTACAGAGGGCTACCAGAGCGTATTCTCGCCAGGAAATTTGGTGGGGCCTTCCAGTGATGAGCCGGAAGAGGAAGAGCCGGTTAAAGGCACAGAGGGATACCAAAACGTGTTTTCTCCAGAAAATCTAACTGATCAAGTGCCAGAAGAAAATTCTGGCAATTGATTCTACTTTTTCAATTGAGGTTGCATATCCTATGTTGACTACCTGTATCGGTGCATTTCCCAAACCCGATTTTCTAGAACTTCCTGACTGGTTCAACATTCCCGATGGGCCTGATTCTGCAGAACCGACCAAGAGTTGGGAAGCGGCACTCGCGGCCTTGGGAGATTCAGCAGAAGATAAGATAAGAGAAGCCTCAAAACAAGTGATGGCGGATCAGGTCGAGGCGGGTATTGATATCCCAACCGATGGAGAGGTGAAGCGGGAAAACTACATCCACTACCACTGTCGACACCTGGAAGGCATTGATTTTTCACACCTGACTGTGCGCGAATTGCGTGGTGGCGCGTATTCTGCAGAGCTCCCGACGATTAATAGACCGATCAAAGTTCGTGATACAGGGTTTTTAGCTGAAGACTGGAAGCTTGCTCAGTCTTACACGAATCGCCCAGTCAAAATTACAATGCCTGGGCCGATGACGGTAACCGACACCAATGCTAATGAGTACTACGCATCTGATAAGGAACTTGGAGCAGATATTGCTGACGCACTCAACAAGGAAGTGCTGGCTTTGGCTGACGCAGGTTGCATCCATATTCAGGTTGATGAACCAGTATTTGCCAGAAAGCCGCGAAATGCACTGGATTTTGGGGTTGAAAATCTGGAACGGGTTTTTCATGGGGCGCCTGATCATGTCGTCAGGACGATGCATATGTGCTGCGGTTACCCAGACAGGTTAGATCGGCTGGACTATCCCAAAGCTGATCCACAAGCTTACTTCCAGATCATTGAAGCAGTCGATCAAAGTTCAGTTCAGGTTGTATCGATCGAAGATGCCCACAGGCACAATGATTTAAGTCTCCTGGATCGGATTCAAAACACAACAGTCATATTGGGAGTTGTTGCGATTGCACTCAGCAGAGTCGAATCAGTTGAAGAAATCATTGATCGGTTAAAGACCGCACTGGATCATATTGACAGCGACCGTCTGATTGCGGCTCCCGATTGCGGGTTAGGCCTACTTGGCCGTGAACTGACTCGGGCAAAATTAAAGAACATGTGTCAAGCTGCACACCAGATTTAATTAGCAGGGAATCGTCTAGCTTGTGAGAATGATCACATGTGAGAGGCGTGCCGAGAGTTGCTGATTTCTGATCCGATTGCTGAACAGAATTGCGTGCAGTGTCATGCTGTGCAACTGTCGTAGCGTTCAGCCGAACGCAAAACGGACAATTGCTTTAGACTTGTAGGGTAGGCGGGTGGCGAACTGTTTATTTTCTTACTGACGAGTCAATATAGATATTGCCACTAAACCCTCATTATCCGCGGTTGGATGATCAGCTGACCCGTATGAAAAAGTGATCTATTTTGAATCTGTTTCATAGTCTGCCTATCACTGTTATTTCGTTGTTTGTATCAGTATTTTTCAAAGCAAACCTTGAACAAAGAGGCAAAGTGTATAAATTATCATACTGATAAGATTACGGGCTGTTAAGCTGGAAAAATAGATAACGCTGGCTGCATTTCAGACAGTATTTTGCTGGTGCGGAACTCAGCTGCAGAAAGCCGATAGGAGGAGAAACGACATGCCGACAGTCAAAGGCAACCCTATGCAGATTCCCGCAGGGCGAGAAGGCCTTGCGAGGTTTATTCGGTCAACTGATCGCAGTGCGCCACCTTATTTTGCGGGGCGCAAGCGGCTTCTGTTGGACATTGAGGATGCCTGCATGGATGTTTGGCACTGTCATGAAAACAGGCTGACGCAGGAGAAGGGTTTGACCCGGATGATTTACGGTGCTCCCGGTGCGGGCAAGTCATCGATTCTGGAGTATCTGCGGTACGCCTGGCAACAGGGCTCATACATTACTTTGGATGCGGCCGGATGCGAGCGGCTGGGACCGATCCCGACGCTGATGTACTTCGGCAGCGCCGAAGCCTATTTGCTCGAAGAGTTCTTTGAAAAACTGGTGGATGTAGTAACACAAGGCCAGACAGAGGACGTGTTTGCACAGATCAGCGAGACCCTGCGCGTCAGCGGCGGTGGGGATGCGGTGTTGGTTAAAGGCGGCATTGAGCATGAGACGACAAAACATCATGATGCTGTCAGAGCCACTCTGGCGGCGGTGGCGAAGGCGCTGCCACCCAGTAAGTGGAAGCGGCCTGTGGTGGTCGCCATTGATGAGGCGCAGAATATGCCTGGCGATGAGAACTCGCCAGTGGGTCTGTTGCTTCAGGCGTTTCACGAAAGCCATGCCAACCTGCCGGTGATTGTGTTGCTGGCGGGGCTGTCGGACACGAAGATGCGGGTCAGGAAACTGGGACTGTCGCGGCTTTCGAAAAACAGAGTCTGTTCACTGAATGGTTTGGATGCAGCTGAGGTGGCGGAGCTGAAGGCGGGGTTCTGCACCCATTTTGAAGTTGATCTTGGCAGATATTCGGATGAGTTCGATGCGCTGTTGCAGCGCACGGACGGGTGGGCGGCACACCTGCAGAACTGTCTGCAGGCGTTCAGTGAAGTGTATCTGGAGGCGCAGTGCGAGATTGAGACGGTGGACTTTGCCAGAGTTGAACAGCTGAGTCTGGCAACGCGCATGGAGTACTATCACGCTCGCAGAAGCAATGCGATGAAAGACTCTCCGGGACTGTTAGGTACGCTGATGAAACAACTGACGGGAAGTGAGGAGCGGTGGCAGGTTCTGGACATGATTCAACGGATTGCAGATGACAATGCAAGCAGCCGGAGCCGGACTAAGAAATTGCCACCCGGAATGAGCACGGATGATTACTATAACGACCTCATACACAGCGGTGCGCTGCAGGAGCGCAATGATGGCAAGGTGGTCTGTCCGATTCCGAGTTTTCGCCAGTTTCTGATTGAGGTATCCAAACGGGTTGCTGACGCTGGTTCAGCGGATGACGCTGGACATTCATTGCGCGAGCCTCCACAGCAGCTTCACTACGGCTTCACTTGGGATGCGCTGCAGCGCATTGAAGCGGCACATGAGATTCAGCCGGCGCCTTGATTGCAATAGGTACAAAAACGCGTTGTGTAGAATATTCAATTGAATGATGCTGGAGCCAATAGCATCTTCATGTGGGGAACCAATTCTTTCTAGTCCGAACCAATGCGCCGGCAGAGGTGTTTGAAATCCGTCTGTGCCGGTGCGAGACGCATCGCCCGCAAAACCTTGTCTCTTTCCGCTGCTTGATATTTCCCTATAAATTAAGCAACAAAGAGTTGTCTAATTTGTGGCAATGATTTCGCAGTCTACTGCTAATTTCTGTAGCTGCTAATAACTGATGATGGCGTACAACAGCATACGCTCTCCTTTGTTATACTTTTACTATTGAGGTTTATCCCCGGCCATTATGGAGGCCAAAAACTCATGGATATGCAAGTACAAGAAACTCTTTATCATTTTGTCAATGGCCAGAAGGTTGAAGGCACCAGTGGTCGCACAGGAGATGTGTATAACCCGGCTATCGGTCAGGTAGTCAAACAGGTTCCTTTGGCCAGTTCGGCAGAAGTCAGTGCCGCGATTGAGGTCGCTGCCGACGCTTTGCCAGCCTGGTCAGCAACGCCACCAGCAAGTCGGGCGCAAGTCATGTTCGCGTTCCGAGAAATCGTCAAGAACAACATTGAAGAGCTGGCAGCAGGTCTGTCTGCAGAACATGGCAAGACACTGGAAGATGCCAAAGGATCGATTGGTCGCGGGCTTGAGGTTGTTGAGTTTGCCTGCGGTATTCCGCAGTTGCTCAAAGGCGAGATGTCTGAACGAGTTGCGAAAGGTGTCGAAAGCTATTCCATCCGGCAGCCAGTCGGTGTGTGTGCTGGAATAACGCCATTCAATTTTCCGGCTATGGTGCCGATGTGGATGTTTCCCGTCGCAATTGCCTGTGGCAACACCTTCATACTCAAGCCATCTGAAAAAGATCCAACATGCCCGTTGATGCTCGCACAAATGATGCAGGAAGCGGGTCTTCCAGACGGCGTTCTTAATGTAGTCAATGGTGACAAGGAGGCAGTTGATACATTACTCTCCCATCCTAGAGTGGATGCCATTAGTTTCGTTGGTTCAACTGCGGTCGGTGAGTACATCTATCAGACCGGATGCAAGCACGGAAAGCGCGTGCAAGCCCTCTGTGGCGCGAAAAACCACATGGTGGTTATGTCGGACGCAGACATGGATCAAGTGGTTGATGCCGCCATCGGAGCAGGTTACGGTTCTGCTGGAGAACGCTGTATGGCGATATCAGTTATCGTTGCAGTTGGTGATGACACCGCTGATGAACTGGTCGAACGGTTAAAACCGCGCGTTAAAGATCTGGTAGTTGGACCGTATACCGATGCGGGAGCGGAAATGGGTCCTCTCGTCACTCCTGATCACTGTACAAAGGTTAGGTCTTATGTAGACCTAGGTGTGTCAGAAGGTGCGGATCTTGTTGTGGATGGACGAGATTTTTCGCTTGAGGGTTATGAGGACGGTGCTTTTCTTGGTGGATGCCTGTTCGACAATGTGAAACCCGACATGAAAATCTACACCGATGAGATTTTCGGACCAGTTTTGAGTGTTGTGAGAGCTGACAGTTATGATGAAGCGATTCGCATGGTTAGCGATCACGAATATGGTAATGGCGCAGCTATCTTTACACGAGACGGAGGTCGCGCACAGCACTTTATTTCCAATGTTCGAATTGGAATGGTTGGTGTCAATGTACCAATTCCAGTGCCGGTTGCTTACCATAGTTTCGGTGGCTGGAAGCGCTCACTATTTGGCGATCACTATATGCACGGGCCTGAAGGGGTTCGTTTCTATACGCGAATGAAAACTGTTACTGCCAGGTGGCCAGAAGCGATTGAGTCAGGCGCCAAGTTTCATTTCAAACGCGGTAGCGAAGACAACTAAATTCAACTCGTTGAATGCTCGATGCCAGACTGTTGTCAGGACAGTCTGGCATTTTCAATAGATTCGGGATGTCTTATAGTCTGGAATCGAGCTGCAGGTTGTCAATCAAGCGGACTTCTCCAACTCTGGCAGCGATTAATGCGATTGCTTGGTTAATTGTTCCTACTGGTGATTTCGCCTGCCAGTTCTCTGGATCGCGAACATCGGCGTAGTCGACTCGAAGTGGGGCAGGCAGGTTGTCTAGCATCGCCACCCTTAACTGATCGCACTCTCGACAGCCGCTATCCCATAAAACTTTCGCTGAATACAGTGCCTTTGAGATGTTTGTGGCGAGTGCTAACTCTGATTTGGAAAGCAGAGCGTTTCTTGACGACAGCGCCAGACCGTGTTCATCTCGTATGGTTTCACAGGTTCGAATTTCCGGATAACCCAGAATTTTTGCAAGGTCTCTGACAATCAATGTCTGTTGAAAATCCTTGAGCCCGAAATACGCTCGACAGTCGCCGGTAAATTTGAACAGCCGTTCAACTACCGTACAGACTCCTTCCAGATGTCCGGGTCTGAATTCGCCTTCGAGTCCAGTTGCAAATCGACCCGGGTCTAGTAGCGTAACCTCTTCGATTGATTCAGCTTCCGGGAACATGTCTCGATTCGTGCCACCGAAGACCATGTCGCAGCCAATCTCATTCAACAGACGGTAATCCAAATCGATGTCGCGGGGATAGTTGGAGTAATCGTCGGTCTCGTTGAATTGCAAAGGATTAACAAAAATGCTGACGCAGGTGACATCATTTTCATCGATGGCGCGCCTGACCAAGGAAAGATGACCCTCATGCAGCGCACCCATAGTCGGAACAAATCCTATCGTTTGATTCAGTTCGCGTTGTTCACGACACCACTGGGTCGCAGAAGCCGGATCTTGAAGAACGGTCAGCACTAGGGTGTTCCCGGCCGTAAAGCCAAGGTCAGTTCATCGTCAGTAGGATTTTTCCAATGTGAGAACCTGATTCAATTCGCTTGTGAGCTGCACGCACCTCATCCATGGGAAATACCGAATCGATTATGGGTTTGATTTTGCCTTCATCAAGCAATGGCCATGCGTGTGTGCGGAGTTCATCGGCTATTTCCGCCTTCTGTTCGACGGTCCGAGGTCGAAGCGTTGATCCGGTTACGGTCAGTCTCTTTGTCATTATTGGCAGGACATTGATTTGCGCTCTGAATCCGCCTTGGGTGGCAATGATCACCATGCGGCCTTCATCGGCGAGACACTTGATGTTTTTCGCGACATACTCTCCGGAGATGATGTCCAAGATGAGATTGACGCCTTTGCCGTTAGTCCGTGTCTTTATTTCATCTACAAAATCAGTAGTTTTGTAGTTTATTGATGCGGTTGCACCGAATTCAATGCAGGCAGCGCACTTCTCATCGGAACCTGCAGTAACAAAAACTTCTGCACCAAATGCTTTGGCCAACTGGATCGCGGTTGATCCAATGCCGCTGGTTCCTCCATGAATCAGGCACCTCTCTCCCGCCTTTAGCTTTCCTCGCATAAATAGATTAGCCCACACAGTAAAGAACGTTTCAGGTAGCGCACCCGCGTCAACGAGTGACATACCACTCGGTACTGGCAAACAGGAAGTTGCTGGTGCCACACAGTACTCTGCATAACCACCTCCGGCAAGTAGCGCACAGACTTCATCGCCTACAGAATGGTCACTGACTTCAGGTCCAACTTTGGCGACGGTACCCGAAACCTCAAGCCCCAGGATGTCAGACGCTCCAGGCGGTGGTGGATAGTTTCCATTTCGCTGCATCACATCGGCTCGATTCAAGCCAGCCGCTGCCACCTTGATCAACACTTCGTGGTTTTTTGGGTGTGGAATTTGACGGGTGCCTATTTCAAGCACGTCGGCGCCACCGGGCTCTGTGATATCAACGACTCGCATTGTCTCACTATTCATAGGAAACAGCCTTCAAATTTGACTTGTATCTCGCGATTTTGTCGATATAGGAACGGTTGAATTGGCTTAGCATATCCACCTCTTTCTGATTCAACTGCCTGATCACGCGACCTGGTGCTCCAACAACAAGACTGTTGTCCGGAATGACTTTGCCGTCGGCGATCAGTGCACTGGCACCAATCAGACAGTTTTTGCCAATTCTGGCATTGTTTAGCACGACTGCATTAATTCCGATCAATGTTCCATCACCAATTGTGCAACCGTGAAGCATTGCCTGATGACCCACTGTTACATTGGAACCTATGTCCAACGGACATCCTGGGTCAGTGTGCATGACGCAGCAGTCCTGAATATTGGTGCCGTCTCCAACTATGATGCGTTCGTTGTCACCTCGCAGTACTGCACCAAACCAAACGCCGACATTACTACCGAGTACAACATCTCCGATTACAGATGCTCCCGGCGCGATATAGACGTTTTCACCGCACTGCGGTGTGCCGTTATCGAGGGAGTATATGATCATCTAGGGAAGGAGAGAGTGTGTCTGGAAGATTCCGTTTCCTAAAAAGAAGAGCCTTCAACAGTGTCGCCATTGCCGGATTGAGGCGTTCAGAGAAGGGCGTCTTGATAACGTATTTCACTTCATAGATTTCAGACTTTTCACTCGATTCAAGCAGGTAGTCGTCACTGGTGCGCAATTCGTCAACTAGTTTCAATTCAAGCGCTCGCGTGCCATACCAGTGCTCTCCAGTTGAAATCTTGTCAATTTCCAACTGAGGTCGATTTTCTTGAACGAAGTCCTTAAACAGATCATGTACATCATTCAGTTCTTCTACAAACTTTGCTTTACCCTGTTCGGTGGGTTCAGCAAAAATTCCGACAGTGCGTTTGTATTCACCAGCAGTGTACTGGTGAAAGTCAATATCGTTCTTTTCAAGCACCTTGTGGAAGTTGGGGAACTGCGCAAGCACTCCCACAGAACCAACTACGGCAAAGGGTGCTGCAATTATTTTGTCGGCAACGCAAGCCATCATGTAGCCCCCACTTGCAGCTACCTTATCAACAGCGATGGTTAGCGAGATTCCTTTGTCCTTGATGCGCTTCAGTTGTGATGCCGCCAATCCATATCCATGAATAACACCACCTCGACTTTCGACATTGACAACAACTTCATCGCCAGGTTCAGAAACGGTTAGAACTGCCGTAATTTCTTCGCGCAGTCGATCAATTTCAGACGCTTCCAAATCACCTTTGAATTTGAGAACAAAAATACGGTTTTTGTCTTCATCGGGTTCTACTTTCCCTTTGGCGAACGCTTTACGTTCCTTCTTCTGTTTCTTGACCTTATCCTTGAATTCTTTCTTGGAAAGATAAGCTGAATTAATGGTGTTGGACATGGTCTCGTAGCGTCTGTTGATATGGTTGATCTCCAGATGCTCTTTTTGGTGTTGACGCTGTCTAGATGCGAGTGATGCGACCAGAATGATTGGGATAATGACCGCAATAATAACGATCAGGGTCTTTGCGAAGAACAGTAAGAATTCGATGAGGTATTCCATAGTAAATTTTTCAGTAATGGAGATTGAAATCAGAATTTCGGGAAGTATCGTAGCTTAAATTGGAGTCTTTAAAATGAATGACGGCTAGTTGGCATCATCAGGGTCGGCACATGGTACATCAGGCACCCACATGTAGCCGTCCGGATCAATCAGGTAGCACTCGCGAAGTCCATGATCATGTTTGTCTTCAGCTTCTGCAAAGACAGTGTATCCATACTTATGCGCGTTTTCAGAAGCCTGGTCGGGGTCACAGCCATGTAATCGAATTTCCGCGCCAATCCCCCGTTTATCTGTCTGTGAAATGAGGTCATATAGTGGATTTTCAAGATACGTGTGATCTGCATGCAGCATCCACTCAGCTCCGTAGGCTTGCAGCACTGCGATATCAGAATCAGCGTATACAACGGAGGCATCAAGCACCTTCGTTTGAAATTCAACTGCTGTTTCTATATTCTGCACCAGCAAATTGATGGTCAGAGATTTGAGTGAGCGCCCATACTCAGGTGGGGGCATCCAGGCATCGCCTTCACGGAGTTTCATAATTCGTCCTTCACATTTCTATCAGTTTCTTTTGGTCCAAGAGTCTCGCAGGGTAACTGTTCGATGGAACACTGGTTTCCCGTTATCACCATTTTGCGACGCCAGTACAAAATACCCGCTTCTTTCGAACTGGTAGCGCGTTTCTGGCGTTGCCGATTCGATCTGCGGCTCAATCATCGCATTAACAACTTTCAGCGACTCTGGATTGATCAAATCAGCAAAATCGGCATTTTTCGTTGCGGCGGGATTCGGAACAGTAAACAGTCGATCATAGAGATTGACTTCGGATTCCATGGCGTTTGCCTGTGAGACCCAGTGAATCGTGCCGCGCACTTTGCGTCCGTCTGGTGCAAATCCTCCGCGGCTTTCGGGATCATAACGACACCGAAGTTCTACAACATTGCCATCCTGATCCTTGATCACCTCGGTGCAGGTGACAAGATAAGCGTATCGCAGTCGAACTTCTGCACCTGGTGCCAGTCTAAAGAATTTCCTAGGTGGATTTTCCAAAAAATCGCTTCGTTCAACGAAAATGCGCTTGGAAAATGGCACTTTTCTATTTCCGAGTTCAGGACGTTTTGGATGATTCTGAGCGGATAACCATTCGACTTCATCTTCGGGATAGTTTTCGATTGTGACGGGCAGGGGGTCTAGTACAGCCATTACGCGTGGTGCTGTATAGTCTAGGTCTTCCCGAATGCAGTTTTCCAGAACACTCATCTCTACTTCGTTAAAGTTCTTGGTGATACCTACACGTTCGCAAAAATCCAGAATAGATGTGGGTGTATAGCCCCGGTTTCGAAGGCCAGAAATCGTTGGCATGCGAGGATCATCCCATCCTGCTACCAACTCATCTTCAACGAGCTTAGTCAGCCATCGTTTACTCAAAACGGTGTACTCGAGTGACAGGCGGGAAAATTCAGTTTGTTCTGGCCGTGATGGTGCGCTGACGTTTTCGACACACCAGTCGTAAAGAGGCCGATGATCTTCAAACTCCATGGTACACAGCGAATGAGTCACTCCCTCAATGGCATCTGACAGGCTGTGGGCGAAATCGTAGAGTGGATAGATGCACCACTTATCGCCAGCGATGGGATGAGATTCGTGCTTAATTCGGTAAAGCACCGGATCTCGCATATTGATGTTTCCAGAACTCATGTCGATCTTGGCTCGTAGGACATGAGTGTTCTCCGGAAACTCCCCATTTTTCATACGGGTAAACAAATCGAGATTTTCCTCTATCGAGCGGTCCCGATAGGGGCTGTTCTTCCCTGGTTCCGTCAAAGTGCCGCGGTATTCGCGAATTTCATCTGGGGACAGGCTGTCAACATAGGCTTTTCCGTTTTCGATCAACTCGACTGCAAACTCGTAAAGCTGGTCAAAATAATCGGATGCGTGCAGGATATTGCCATCCTTCGCGTACCCCAACCACTGGACGTCATTAATAATTGAATTAACGTAGTCAATGTTTTCCTTACTTGGATTGGTATCGTCAAAGCGAAAGTTGCATACACCGTTGTAGTCATCTGCGATACCGAAGTTAAGGCAGATTGACTTCGCGTGCCCAATGTGCAGGTAACCATTGGGCTCTGGCGGAAAACGGGTGACCACGCGTCCGTTATGTTTGTTATTGGCAATATCTCTCTCGATGATTTGCCTGATAAAATTAGATGTTTTCAATCTTTAGGAAATATTTCTGCGTTGGAAAGAGGCAATCAGGCTTTTTTGACACCGGATGTGAAGCCAACACGATGTTATTGCAGCCAATCCAATTTATGACAAGTTAGGCAGAATAAATGAAAATAGCTTTTTTGATGGATCCGCTGGAAACTGTCAAGGCCTACAAGGACACAACATATTACTTGATGCTGGCTGCAAGGGAGCGTGGCAACGCTGTATTTTATTTTAATCAATCTTCGATGCAACTCGGAAACGAAGGACTTACTGCGGAGGTTGATTATCTCGACGTTCACGACTCGGTCGATAAACCATTCTCGATCCTGGAGCGTCGCACAGAGAATATTGGCGACATGGATGTCGTTGTAATCCGTACAGACCCGCCGTTTGATCGAAGATACATGTATTCGACTCTGATGCTGGACCGAGTTTTACCGAAAACGCTGGTTGTTAACCGTCCTTCAGGTATCCGAAATTGGAATGAAAAGCTGGCAGCGCTTCTATATCCTGAACTTACACCCGAAACCCTGGTATCTCGCGATGTCAATTCAATTTTGAAGTTTCTTACCCGGCACGAACACATTACACTTAAGCCGGTTGACGGCCATGGTGGGAAAGGCATCATATTTCTCCGAACTGACAGTGAAGATCAAGCGGAAAGAATTGAACAGATAACAAGACATGGCAGTCATTGGATAATCGCACAGGAATACTTGTCAGATGCAAAGAGAGGCGATAAGCGAATCTTGCTGGTTAATGGAGAGCCAATTGGTGCAGTGCTCAGGGTACATGCTGAAGGACAGGAATTGAACAATCTGGATCAGGGTGGGGAAGCAATTCCAGATGAGCTGGACGATCGAGATTATGAAATTTGCGAAGCGATCAAACCCGGACTAATCGAGCAGGGGATATTCTTTTGCGGAATTGATGTAATTGGTGGCAAACTGATCGAAGTGAATGTAACGAGTCCAACTTGCCTGCAGGAACTATGCCAATTTTCTGGAATCGCTCACCATCACCACATCATTGAAAAACTAGAAGGGCTTTCAAAATAACGCATCGAACTGTTTAAGATTCACTGTTCTTCAATCAATTCGATAGTAGCGAAATCAGACACATCAAGTTCATTATTTTAAATTCGCAAATTCATCCAACACCAAATGACTCAACTTAACACCGGATTTATTTCCGTCTCTGCAGTATGTCAGTTGTAACTCGATTCGCACCAAGTCCCACAGGCAAGCTTCATATAGGCTCGGTACGTACCGCACTATTTTCCTGGTTGTATGCACGCAGGCATCAGGGAGAATTTCTGTTGCGAATTGAAGACACGGACCGCCAGCGATCAACTAACGAAGCAAAGCAATTGATCTTTGAATCGATGAGCTGGCTTGGGTTGGATTACGACCGTGAGCCAGTATTTCAGTCGCAGCGACTGGAAAGTTATGGCGCGAAAGCGTCTGAACTCGTCGAAGCGGGGAAGGCCTATTACTGTACCTGTACTAAAGAGAGACTGGACGCATTAAGAGCAGATGCAATTACCAAAAATTTGAAGCCGAGATATGACAACAAGTGTCGTGATCTAGGCTTGAAGCCGACTGCAAGTACGCCTTGCACGATACGTTTTCGAAATCCAATGGATGGCACCGTTGTGGTAGACGATATGGTTCAAGGTCGGGTTGAGTATCAGAACGCCGAACTGGATGATCTGATCATCATTCGAACAGACGGTACACCAACTTATAACTTTGCCGTTGTCGTTGATGAAATTGACATGGGATGTACACATGTCATTCGCGGTGATGATCATCTGAACAATACGCCGCGTCAAATTAATTTATTTCACGCTTTCGGTAAACCAGTGCCAGTTTTTGGGCATGTCCCAATGATCTTGTCCCCTGAAGGACGGAAGCTCTCAAAGAGAGAGAACGAAGCTAGTGTCCTGGAATGGCGTTCGGAAGGCTACTTACCTGAAGCGGTACTCAATTATCTTGTGCGTCTCGGGTGGTCGCATGGGGATCAGGAACTATTTTCCGTCGGTGAGATGATTGAAAATTTTGATGTCAAGAAGATTCATCGGTCACCAGCTTCTCTGGATCACAAAAAGTTCCAGTGGATTAATCATCAGCACATGATGAAACTGTCTCCAGCCAAAGCAATCAAAATGGCAGAACCTTTTTTCAAGGAGAGAGGTATCGAAGTGGATGATTCGCAGCGAAGTCATCAAATATTTGAAACCCAGCAATCACGCTCCCATACATTGCTTGAGTTTGTGGAAAAGAGCGTCTATTTCTTTGGTGATGTCAAAGAATACGATGAAAAAGCTGCGGCAAAGTACTTAACTTTGAAATCACGACCGCTTCTGGCAGAGTTGCGGCAGTCGCTAGCGAGTCTTCCTGAGTGGAATAGTTCGGCGATTCACGCAAAAATATCTGAAATTGTTCAAGAGCGAGAAGTTGGTTTTGGCGCCATTGCACAACCATTCCGTGTTGCTCTGACTGGCAGTACGATTTCACCTGGCATCGATGTTACAGTTGAATTGATCGGACGGGAAACGGTAATGAAGCGGCTCGATTCTGCAATGGATTGGGTTGACAGAAATTCCGGTTGAGGCATCCGTTTAATCGACGTATCGACTAAAGAAACCGCCGCGACAATCAATATAATGTCGCGTTTCGATATAGTAAGCGGGGCCATAGCTCAGTTGGGAGAGCGCTACAATGGCATTGTAGAGGTCGGCGGTTCGATCCCGCCTGGCTCCACCAGAGGAAAGAATCCGCACCATTGTCCGAACTTACTAAGTCGGTCAGCGGTGCGGTTATTTTTAGAGCATTTATCCCAGTATTAACAACATAGTACAGCTTACCGATATCAGGATAAATTGGCTCAAATGTGATGGGTCCAAGCAAATTTCGTAGAGCCATCGCAGACTGATGATAAAGTGTGGTAAGGCGGAGATACAAGAGACAGGCAAGATAGAATAGGACTATATGGATAAAATGCATCAATCGATCTCCTGCGTGCCAGAATTTAGAATCCGCAACGAGACTTCCAGCGTTAGCGTCCACTCGCTAAGCATCCGAGCCATAAGCTCTAAACCCAGAACCAAAGCGAAAATAAGGCCCTGGGACCGGAAGAAGGGTTTGCATCATGAAAGCTATTGAAACCAAGCTTTTGGGTTTCCTCAAGAGGTCGCCACAGTTCGAAATCCCGATCTATCAGCGCACGTACTCATGGACCGAGCGTGAATGCCGTCAGCTTTGGGATGACATCATTCGCACTGGTAGTGACGATGCCATTTCAGTCCATTTTGTCGGTTCGATCGTCTACATTGAGAAAAGTCTGTTCCACGTAACCGGCCACTCACCGCTACTTGTTATCGATGGTCAACAGAGACTAACCACGGTTACACTTATTCTTGAAGCCTTGGCGCGCCAACTGGGGGACAATGAACCAGTTGACGGGTTTTCGGCCAGGAAATTGCGCAACTACTACCTGTTAAACCCTGAGGAGGATGGGGAACGAAGGTTTAAATTGCTACTCACACAGACCGACAAAACAAGTTTATTAGCCCTGGTTCAACAGGTGGTGCCGTCCACAAACCGATCACTGCGCGTCACCGAGAACTTCTCCTTCTTCGAGAAGTGTGTGAAGAATCTGGGCACCGACATTTCTGCACTTTGCAACGGCCTCGCAAAGCTTGTGATTGTCGACATCGCACTCACCCGAGGCGAAGACAATCCTCAACTCATTTTTGAGAGCATGAATTCAACTGGACGCGAACTGAGCCAAGCCGACTTGATTCGTAATTACATTCTGATGGGGTTGGAACCCGACCATCAGACCCAGTTATACGAACTTCATTGGCGGCCGATGGAAGTGGATTTTGGCCAAGAAGCGTACGGTTCATATTTCGACAGTTTCATGCGACACTACCTCACCCTAAAGACCGGGGAGATACCGAACATTCGGGCAGTATACGAAGCTTTCAAGTACCATGCGAGAATACCGGATATGGATATTGTCGGTGTGAATGAACTGGTTGCAGATATTCACAAGTTCGCGGGGTATTACTGCGCTATGGCATTGGGAAAAGAAACCGACAAGAATCTTGCTGAGGCGTTTAGTGACCTGAGAGAATTGAAAGTGGATGTTGCCTATCCACTATTGCTTGAACTATACGACGATTTTACCAATGAAATACTTGATGGAGTTGAATTTGAGGCTGTGGTCCGGTTGCTTGAGGCGTACGTGTTCCGCCGCGCTGTGTGTGCGATTCCCACGAACTCGTTGAACAAGACATTCGCTACTTTCGGGCGTGCGCTTCGGAAAGAGACTTACCTCGAAAGTGTCAAGGCCCATCTGTTGACACTCCCCTCCTACCGCCGGTTTCCGAGCGACGAGGAGTTTAAACGTGAGTTTGTCGAGCGTGATCTCTACAATTTTCCTCGGAGGAGCTACTGGTTGCGTCGGCTCGAAAACCATGGACGCAAGGAACGCGTTCCCGTTGGTGAATTCACTATTGAACACATTCTTCCTCAAAACGAGAATCTGTCACAGAAGTGGCTTGACGATCTCGGTCCCGAGTGGCAACGCATTCAGAAGAGTTGGTTACACACACTTGGCAATCTTACACTCACCGGCTACAACTCGGAATACGGTGACCGATCCTTTCTGGAAAAGCGGAATATGACAGGAGGGTTTCGGGAGAGTCCGCTTAAATTAAACGAAGGTCTGCGCAACCTTGATAAATGGGATGAAGAGGCTATCAAGAACCGCGCTAAAAATCTCGCCGCACTGGCTACAGACGTATGGGCGGCGCCTTTTATAGACACTGAAAAGCTTAAGACATACCACCCACGAAGCGAGAAAACAGACGGCTATACAATCACTGACCACCCACACCTCACGTCTGGCTCGCCGGTGTACGACTTGTTCGAGAGATTTCGAAGAGAAACACTGGCACTCAACCCATGCGTTTCGGAAGAGTTTCTCAAGGTTTATGTCGCCTACAAAGCAGAGACCAACTTTGTGGATGTTGTGCCCCAAAAAAGCCGCCTCCGACTGTCACTCAATATGCAATTTCATGAACTTCACGATCCAAAAGGTCTGGCCAAGGATGTCTCCAGTCTTGGTCGCTGGGGAAACGGTGATGTGGAGCTACAGTTCAGTAAGCCGGAGGAATTGCCATACATAATGGGTTTGGTCCGGCAGGCATTAGAAAAGCAGATGGGATACGGTGAGACGGAGTTGTGAAGTTGGATGGAAATTAGGGGGGTTAGCAACTATCCGCCCCCCCCCCCCCCCGATGAGGGTTGAACAGTAACCCCAAAATACCTAAGAAATTAGGCATCCAGTGGTTGTAATTTACAAAACGCTATACTTCCGGATGCGGGAAGAATGAAGCAAATGGCTAATTCCTCGCTGGGTTGAAATAGGAGAAAAATTTCAAGAAACTAAAGTTGCTGAACTAGCGTGCATTTCGATTGGCAGGTCTCTTGCGGTTTGGGTTAGATTGATTTCAAACTATGCACGCTTTGATGCCTCGGGAAGAATACCGATACTATCAATTGAAGTTACTGGGTCGGTTGACGGTTTGTAAATTACTGGCCAACTAATATTATTTTCTTCAGTCTCTAGGTCGATTTCACCGATAAGGGTGGAATTACTTTCGTCGCCAACGACAAAATATAAGTGTGATCCGTTTATCAAATATGCGCGAATTGTTGGCGAATCTGGTAAGAACAAGGAGTAGGGCAGTTCAAACTCTGGAAGTGAACGTTTAAGCCCACATTGAAATGAACTGAGAACCAAAATGACTTTTCTAGTCATCGAAGCGGGAATGTGAAATTTCCACAGAGTTAAATCAACATCGAATTCGAAAACATTTCGTGCAGAGAATCGTCGACTAGATTCTCGTCCACGGCGTTTTTTCCATCCGGGATGATCACATTCGCTTCACAATAATAAATCAACCAGTGTTGCGGTTGCTTTAGTAGTTTTGCGATTTCAGTTAACATTCACTCACTATTTTGCATCAATATTTTCAAAAAGCGTATTGATTTTCTGTACTTGAAATAACTAATGGATTCAGCCAACTAATAACAGCTTCACAGGGAGACTTCCCTAAGTTATGCACTCTATAATTTCAGTTTTAATACCAATCAATGTGTGAAATTTCAATTTTCGGGTTTGCAGAAAACCAACTATAGAGACAGTCAATTCAGTTAGAAATCTGATCTGATTAGATGTTCAGTATTAAACAAATAAAAAAGGGACAGAGGAACGTTAGATGACATCAAAACATAAAGACAAGCTCGAAAATCAACTCTGGAACATAGCCAATGACCTGCGCGGAACTGTGACTGCTGATGAATTTCGAGATTACATTCTGGGTTTTGTGTTTTTTAAATATTTATCTGAGCGGCAGCATAAATTCGCAAACAAACTGCTGGAAACTGAAGATATCAAAGAATATTCTCTGGTTTCCAATGAGGAAGATATTGAAGCTATTCATGAGGAATCGTTGCTTGAACTAGGTTATTTTCTTCGCCCTGACGAACTGTTTCCGGTCGTTGCTGCAAAAGGCAATGCAAATTTAGAAGGAGAAAACAACTTTATCCTTGACGATCTGAAACGGATTTTGGACCGTATCGAGCAAAGCACAATGGGCACTGAAAGTGAAGATGACTTCAACAAGTTGTTTGAAGACATCGAATTGAGTAATACCAAACTTGGCAAAACACCAGGTGAAAGAAATGAGTTGATCGCCAAAGTTCTTTTTCGCCTTAACAAGATCGACTTTGGAGTCGATGATTCGGAAACAGACATACTTGGAGACGCGTATGAATACCTGATTGCACAATTTGCTGCTGGTGCAGGAAAGAAAGCAGGTGAGTTTTATACCCCTCAACAGGTGTCAAAAATCATCACAAAGATTGTGACACTAGACAAACAACGACTAAAGAGTGTTTATGATCCAACTTGTGGTTCCGGTTCTTTGTTACTGCGGGTTGCTAGGGAGCTTGGAACGCAAAACGTTGGCATGATTTACGGACAAGAGTCGGTCCGTACAACATACAACTTAGCAAGAATGAACATGATTCTGCACGGTGTTCATTTCAGACAGTTCGACATTCAGCAGGACGATACTCTAAAAAGTCCGCATCACATTGATATGCAATTTGAGGCAGTCGTTGCCAATCCACCCTTTTCTGCGAAATGGGCCGGAGAAAATAATCCGTTGAATGAAACTGATGATCGATTCAGTCAGTATGGAAGATTGGCTCCAAAGTCGAAAGCTGATTTTGCGTTTGTGCAGCACATGATCTATCACATGGCGGAAAACGCAACGATGGCGGTTGTATTGCCGCACGGTGTGCTGTTTCGAGGTGCGGCAGAAGAAACAATTAGGAGGTATATCATTCGGGATCAGAACTATCTCGATACTGTGATTGGCTTGCCGCCGGCTTTGTTTTACGGAACAGGAATTCCAGCCTGTATTCTGGTGTTCAAGAAGTGCAGAGTCAATGACAAAGAGATTCTATTCATTGATGCGTCACGGGAATTTGAGAAAGAAGGAAAACAAAACAAACTGCTTGATGAACATGTAGAGCGTATTGTCGAAACATACCGCAGGTGGGAAACAGTTGAAAAATATTCTTATGTGGCCACCCTGGATGAGATTGCTGAGAATGAGTACAACCTGAACATTCCGCGTTATGTCGATACGTTTGAAGAGGAAGAACCGGTTGATCTGGATTTTGTGGCCAGTGAGATTTATTCTTTGGAATCAGAGATTAAACAAAATGATGCGGTTATCTTTAAATTCTGCCGAGAACTGGGTATTGCGGCTCCTTTTTCTGGAGGGTAATTATGAATTTGGATTCAAACAAAAAAGTGCCGGAGCTTCGGTTCAGGGATGATGAGGGTAAGGAGTATCCAGATTGGAAAATTAGATTGTTAGAGGATATTGTCAAATTCAGTAAAGGAAGGGGAATATCAAGGGCAGATATAACAGATGATGGCTCCTGCAAGTGCATTCGATATGGCGAACTCTACACTCTCTATAAGGAAACAATTTCGGACGTGTATTCGAAAACAAATGTTCCAGTTTCGCAATTATTCCTAAGTCAGAAATACGATGTTGTAATTCCAGCTTCAGGAGAAACTGCTCTAGACATTGTGTCTGCGTCCTGTGTACTAATCAGTGGAGTAGCGCTGGGCGGTGATGTCAACGTACTCCGCAGCCAGCAAAATGGAATCTTCCTTGCTTATTATTTGAATTCGAAACGACGAGGAATTTCTCGGTTTGCACAGGGAATTTCCGTAATTCATTTGTATGCTGCGCATCTGAAGAGAATCCCCATAGCCTTGCCCTGCATACAAGAACAGCAAAAAATCGCTTCATTCCTTTCATCAATTGACACTCGAATTGAGCAGCTGAAAAGGAAGAAATCCCTGTTAGATCAGTACAAGAAAGGCCTCATACAAAAGCTGTTCAGCCAAGAAATTCGGTTCAAGGACGATGAGGGGGAGAAATATCCGGAGTGGGAGGGAAGTAAGATTGGATTAGTCTTCTCGGAAAGAAGAGAAATAGGCAAACCGGACCACGCAATGTTGTCGGTGACGATTTCGGATGGTGTCGTTCGCGCTAGCGACCTAGGTAGGCGAGATACTTCTTCAGTGGACAAATCAAAATACAAGAGAGTAGTAATCGGCGATATTCCCTATAACTCGATGAGAATGTGGCAAGGAGCAAGCGGTGTTTCGGAATTTGACGGCATCGTTAGTCCAGCGTACACTGTGCTGATTCCTAAGAATGGTCAAGTATCACAATATTGGGGTTATTGCTTTAAGCTCAAAAGAGTTTTACATCTATTTCAGAGATTTTCACAAGGATTAACTTCCGATAATTGGAACTTGAAATATCCTGTAATATCACAAATCAAGGTGTCGGTTCCGACAGAAGAAGAACAACAAAAAATCGCCAATTTCCTGTCTTCGATCGACAAAAAGATCAAGCTTACCTCAGATCAAATTAACCAAACTCGAGAGTTTAGAACAGGACTGCTTCAGCAGATGTTCGTATAGCGAATTTCTCATCTAGCAAACTACTTCACCACGAAGATAGACAACAGTTAATTCCCAAGTTTATGTAATCAAGTTGACGTCAGTAGGGAAGTAAAGGCAATCAGTTGTCGACCAAGCTTCAGTCAAATTCATTTTCATTCTCGTTACATGACTACTCAATCAGAACAAGCGCTTGAAAACAATCTGATCCAACAACTGCAAACTCTCGGGTTTGAACGGGTTCAGATTGATAACGAAGCTGCCTTGATCGCAAATCTCAAACTCCAGCTGGAAAAACACAACAAGATATATCTATCAGAAAAGGAATTCAAGCAAGTTCTAATTAAACTGGAAAGGGGCAACATATTCGAAAAAGCCAAAATCCTTCGCGATAAAGTTGACTATACCACCGATGAAGGTGAAGTCAATCACATCGAACTCATCGATCAAATCCACTACTGCAAGAACGAATACCAAGTGACCAGTCAGGTCACTATGAAGGGCAAATACACCAATCGCTACGATGTTACCCTGCTGGTTAATGGTCTGCCTCTGGTTCAGATCGAATTAAAGCGACGAGGCCTTGAAATCAAGGAAGCATTCAATCAAACGCTTCGATATTTCAAACACTCTTACCACGCTGGCAGCGGATTGTTCAACTACATTCAGCTATTTGTAATCAGTAATGGCGTCAACACCAAATACTACGCCAACAATCCCACCAACAAGCAGGATTTCAAACAGACTTTCTTCTGGGCTGACAAAAACAACATTAAAGTTACACAACTCAGTGAGTTTGCAGAAGAGTTCCTGGAAAAATGCCTGCTTTCAAAACTGATTACAAAGTACGTCGTACTGAACGAAAGCCAGAAGATGTTGATGGTGCTGCGACCTTATCAGTACTATGCAGTGGAAGGGATTGTCGAGCGAGTAAAGAATACAAGAAAACATGGATACATCTGGCACACGACTGGATCCGGAAAAACATTGACCTCCTTCAAGACCGCACAGATTCTGACCCAATCACCTCACGTGCATAAAGTGTTGTTTGTTGTCGATCGAAAAGACCTTGACTATCAAACCATCACAGAGTTCAACAGCTACAGCGACGGTAGCGTTGATGCAACTAACAACACAAAGAAACTGGTTAAACAATTGACGGATAGCACTCCTTTAATTGTCACAACACTGCAAAAGTTGAACACCGCCATCAGTAAGCAACACTATAAGGCTAAACTTCCAGCGGAAATTCAAGAAAAGAGAGTTGTATTAATTTTTGACGAATGTCACCGAAGCCAGTTTGGAGAGACTCATAGGCACATCAGGGAATTCTTTTCCAACGCGCAATTATTCGGCTTTACGGGTACACCGATATTTGTAGAAAATTCAAGTACCACTGCACATGGCAAACGCACAACAAAAGACCTTTTTGACGAATGCCTGCACAAATACGTAATCACCGATGCAATCAGTGACGGGAACGTTCTCAGGTTTGCAGTTGAGTACATCAAAACCATCAAACAAAAGGACGGCATTACAGATATTGAAGTGGAAGCGATTGATACGTCTGAAGTGATGGAAGCAGATGAGAGAATCGATTCGATATCGAACTACATCATCGATAACCACAAGCGAAAAACGCACGACAAACAATTCACAGCGGTCTTATGTGTTTCAAGCATTCCTGGCCTGATCAAGTATTACGAAAATTTACAACGAAAAAAGAATGAGAACAGTCACAGTCTTCAGGTGTCTACAATTTTTTCGTACCAAGTGAATGAAAATGATCAGGACGAAGCGGGATTCATCGATACTGACTTGACCGAAGGCGGTGGTTCTGGAAACCGTCACAGCAGAGAAAAGCTTGATGAGTTCATTGGTGACTACAACAGGGAATTTGGCACAAATTACTCAACTAACAGCTTTTACAGCTACTACAAAGATATTGGAAAAAGAGTCAAGGAACGCCAGGTGGACATCCTGTTGGTAGTCAATATGTTTTTAACTGGATTCGACAGCAAGTACTTGAATACGATTTACGTTGACAAGAATCTCAAATACCACGGACTGATCCAGGCTTATTCGCGCACCAATCGGATACTGGGCACAAAAAAATCTCAAGGCAATGTGGTTTGTTTTCGAAATCTCAAAGCTGCCACTGACAAAGCAATAGAGATCTACGGTAACAAAAATGCTATTGAGGAAGTTGTTTTAAAGCCTTATGACGATTACGTCAAGCAGTTTAACGCAGCTGTTGAGGAGCTAAAGAAAATTGCACCGACTGTAGGTAGTGTCAATGAGCTTTTAACCGAAGATAAACGGGTTGAATTTATCAGGAAATTTCGGGAATTGATTCGCCTGAAGGTTGTACTGGTTTGCTTTACCGAGTTTAGCTTTGAAGACCTGAATTTGGATGAGCAGGAACTTGCAGATTACCAGAGCAAATATCTTGATTTATATCAGCAAACAAAGACTGATCGACAGAAGGAGAAAGTTTCAATACTCGACGATATAGATTTTGAGTTGGAACTAATTCATCGGGATGACATCAATGTTGGATATATTCTTCGCTTGCTGGAAAAGTTGCAGGTTGCTCAGCAGGAAAACAGGGAGAAGATAAAAGCTCATATCAACAAAATTCTGGAAACGGAAATCCAGCTTCGAAGTAAGAAGGAACTCATTGAGCGGTTCATTGCTGAACATCTTGACGCGTTGCCGCATGACGGTAATTTGCGTGAGTCGTTCAGTAATTACTGGGATGCAGAAAGAGAAAAAGCTGTTGCACAGTTGGCCAAATCAGAAGGACTGGACAATATGGGACTCTCAACCGTAATACAAGATTACCTGTTCACAGAAAAGGCTCCTCTACCCAACCAGGTGATTGAAATATTAGAGATTAAACCGAAACTGAAAGAAAGGATGTCGGTTGTAAATCGAGTGGTAGAGAAAATTGAAGAATTTGTTGAAAAATATATTGACGGGGTTGATTAAGTCGAACTAATGCAAGCGCGAACATGGAAGGTAATCCTAAGAATTTGCCAAACTTTACCGATGGCCTTTTACAAACGTTAAAGAATTGGTATCTAACACACCTTAAATTCAAGTAAGAGTTCTGAGAAATTTAAACATGTTTTTTGAAACGATCGAAAGTCTATTGAAAAGTTCGGAGGGAATGAGCCGTCCAGTTTATCGAGGACAGGCTAATGCCGAATGGGAAGTCAATTCGGGGGTGGTAAGGCGTATTGCAAACGCATACGAGAGTGAATATGTACAAGATGATCAGCAACTATTAGGTTTGATTCGGGTGTATCAACAGCAAGAGCTGATTGAACCGCTAAAACTTATGGGGCATCTAGATCAGTCTGATGAGTCAATGTTGGTCGAATTGCAGCATCATGGCGCTGCTACTCAGTTGGTGGACTTTACAGAGAATCCTCTTGTGGCACTTTGGTTTGCGTGTTGCGACCCTGAAGAAGGCAAGGAAGGTAAAGTATTCGTTACCGATATAGGGAATTCGTCAGTTTGGATCAACGGTCGAGACCGGAAATGGTTGAGCGAGGAGGTTCGAGAATATTTGTACTACGAGCCGGACCGAAGCTCGGGTGCTCGAATTTCAGCTCAGTCGAGTATATTTCTTGTGGGGAACCCGCACATTCCCAAAGAAATTATGCAGAGTATTCCGGTGCCTGCAGATGAAAAGCGAAATGCTCTCGAGCAACTTGAACGTTTGAAAATTTCTGAAAGAGTACTGTTTGCTGATTTACCGGGACTGGCGACACTCAATAGTGCAAATAGAAAGTTGAAAACAAAACAACATACCGACCCAAATACTTACAAGCGTCTGGGGCGGCATGCTTTTCGGAGTAAGAATTACATAGAGGCACTCGCAAATTTCACTGAATATGTCAATTCAGCGCCGACGATTGCTGAACCATACTGGTTGCAAGGTAACGCTTTTGCAGAACTTAAGAATTACGATAAAGCCATTGATCGATACGATGAGGCAATTGCTTTGAAAAAAAAACCTCTTCCAACCGAAAGTGTTATTTGGGAAGAATGGTTTCTTGATTACAACCTCGGTACTTATTTTTTCAACCGTGGAAATACTTATGCAGCTTTGGATAAGCACGAGAAAGCCATCAACGACTTCGATGAAACAGTCAAACTGGTTAATGGACTTCCAAATAAATTCTCAAAGCATATTCTCAGAGATGCCCACTACAACAAAGCGAACTCTCATTTTGCTCTCGGACAGTTCGAGGAAGCATATGAGCACTTCAAGAGCTCAGATTGGAATGAACAAAGTGGAGCGAATCTTGGAATGGGTAATTCGGCTCTAATGCAAGCAAAATTCAAAGAGGCTCTAAATTGCTATCGTGCCGGAATCGGACAGAAAGCGCAGGTAGGTAGCAGCTGTCGGTCGAACTTCAACGCACTTACAGAGTTGTTAATGAGAATCGGAAAAAAGAAAATTGTGAGTTGTAAGACTGAAGACCAAAATATCAGGATTTCAGTCAGAAATGTAAATGAGGCTAGCTTTCGATTTGCTGGAAATATGGGTAATGTCGGGAACTGGGGTGGTGGAGAAAGTTATAGTGATTTGGGTGGCTTTGAAGTAAACCTGATGAGCAAATAAGCAAATAGGTACTTTGATTTGAGAATTCTGGTTTCATATGCGGCTTTCATTAATTTGGTCAAATCTTTGAGAATTGCGCCACAGTAGAATTCATCGGTTGAAGTGGCCGAATTTAATCAGAAAACGATAATTAGCAAAATCTCCGTTGTCACCATCTGACCCGAGCGGTGGAAAGGGGGTTTACAGCCTTTGAGCAAGTGCTATTCTGGATTCATACATGTTGTATCCCCTTGGTTGCTGGAGAGGTAGGGAGGGGAACCATAGCGATTTCATACGCGTTGTATGAATGGCACTCTCAATTATGACGATTAAGTTGCAACAAATTATGCTAAAGAATAACGCTTGAATTACTCGTCCGTGGAAGTAGAGTTACTCGTGGTATTGAGAAAAATTTCTTTAGGAAACTGGTAGTTACAGACAAAAAATCAACCAACAGTGATGATACTCCTGAACAAATAAAACCGTATCTTGGTGATATCGCACATTGCTTGTGGTCAAATAATGTCGTAGTAATGGTAGACGCAGGTTTCGTTCAAAATGCGATACCTTCAAATCCCACATCTGATTTATTGCCGGGTTAGAGGGACTTGGGAGATAAGCTCTACCAAAAGCTGCACGGACCTTTCCCATCTGGGGATGTGGACAATATTCATCAGTACCCAGCTTTAACACCAACGCAATGCGATGGAGAGGGTCAACTCCATAGTGGCGAATGGCTTCTTGCTGTATAGCAACGATCTACGCGACACACAATCGATGGGAATTAAGCTTACGGTTCCAATTAGCATGGTGATGGTGGCGGTGAATATAAGTAAAATTGTGATCCACAAAATCTGGTTATGTCAACACATTTGATCGCTCATAACTCAAATGTGTCAGCATAATCAATATGATATGTTGTTTCATTAGAATTAAATTTGAAGGAGAAATAGATGGACAACTACCACATCACCAAAGACGGCGACAAATGGAAGCTCACCAAAGAGGGGAATCGCCGCGCTTCTAGGAGCGCTAATACCAAGCAGGAGATTATCAGGTCTACGCGCACGAGTATATAGCGAACAAGACTGCGTCTGTGAAGATTCATAAAGAGGACGGGAAGTTTCAGGAAGAGCGGACGTACCGCAGAAAGGACGACCCTCGCAAAACACCCGGTTGATCGAGCGGATCGACCAGGTGCGATAACTGCCAGCGTTCATGAATGGAAGGAGATAGACATGACATCGGCAATATTTAGATTTATAAAGAATTTGCCCGAGAAATCCTTGAAAAGCTATTTCTCGGGGGCTCATCCCGGCTTTGCCGAAAAAATTGACTGGGATGCGGGTGAACGAGAGATAGGAAAGGCGTTGTTGGAAATGTCTTCGACCATTACCGGTGACACTTTGGCTTTGCTTCGCGCTGATGCAGAAAGGATCGATGCGCTTACGGATGAATTGGGACAAAGCATACTGAACCACTTCGTCGAAGATGACGAGCTGAATGACTATTATCAACTTGCGAATGAACACGACCGCGTGCTCTGGATGTTTCTGAGGGACAGTAGTCGGTTTGCTGAGGTTGAAGACTGGTGGTACTTTGACACAAAAAGACAGGGCCGGATGTGGGAAGCGTTTGTCGGCCCGAACAATATTCAAATCTCGTCAAGCGAGAGTCACCTGTCAACGTTCGAAGCAAAGTTAAAAGAGTTGTTTCGGACGGCTGGGAAAATGAAGGTCGAGATTTACGAAAGAATCCGTTCCGGCGCTGATGAGAACGAAACAGATGCCATACAGATTATGGTTTACCGTGAAGACCTGCCTACAACGCAACTCGCTTTTGAAGAAGAAAATCTCATTTTTCGGATTGTGAGACCGGTAAAGGAGGTCGCTCTTATCTACGAACCGGCCACTGGTCAAATCGAAATCATTGCCGAAGGGAAGGAACATCGAAAATCCATTGCCATAATCTTTTCCGAAACGCTTCTCCAGTTACCGATCGAAGGAGAGAATATCCCTCTAAAGCAATATGACATACAAAAACTCCTGAACCCTGTCGTTCTTTCATTCGATCCGGAAGACGGCATTGAATCCGTCAGGGTTACGATGCTTAAGGTCGCACGCCCCAATAGCAACAACACCGTCACTCTTGACGTTGCGACAAATGAGAAGCGCAGCATCTATGACGTATCGAAGGAATACTTTGGTGACAACGATCCACTGAAATCAGGTTTCAGACTCAAGCAGGTTCGCATCAGCATTAAATTCATGCCCGATTACGAAAGCCGGAGAGGAAAAATTCTGCATGTCACAATAAGAGTACCGAACGGCTGCAACCTCAAAAGTAAGACTCAGAAAGAGAAACTCATTGGTGAGAAGTATCTTGAACGCTGGGAGTTGGTCGAGACAGTACGATGACCGCCAGACTCGGAAAACCGATTGTTGAGGAATTGCTGAAAATTTGCTCAGACCCGGAAGCGTCGATCCTGAAGAGGCTTGCCAGGGAAATATTTCGTGAAGAGTTCGACGGCCTATGTGGTTGTGATGCCCTGATTCACTTCAAGAACCTAATGGATATCGAAGTCGTCGATGGCGATTCCGAGTTCACGGTTGAGATCGTTCGCCGGGATGGGAAATACATGTACTTCTCGCCATCAGACGGATGGGTCAGCGTAATGAAGGAGGATATGGCTCTCTACAAAATCAATTTTGGTTGGTTCATCAGGCAAGTCATGAACGCTCTAGAGATCCCGGACTGGTGCGAGGCGAAGGAAATACTGAAGGATAAGATCTGGGTTCTGGGACGGCACAGAATCGAAAAGCAGTACATACCGATTGTGATTACGAGAAACACAATCGATCCGGTCGTATTCGATGCATTGAAGCACTACCTCAACAATAATCATAATTTGCGAGACCCGGCGCTTGTCCTGGCACTGGATCGACACTTACCGGCACACTTTAGTTTGCCCGGCCAGAACGTGCTGGTGAGGTGTGAAGAAGCCATGGTGATCGAGAGACTGGACTTCGAAATCAATACCCGAATGTTAGCCGGAAAGATGGGTGGTAGTGTAGACCAGGATGGATTTGGGCCAGGGTATAGATATCTGGTCTGGAACGGAACGGAATATCGTTTTACAAAGAAGCAAGCCGAGGCCATCGAATATATGCGCAATGCCAGCGGTCCCAGGCATAAGGATGAAATTCTCGCAGAAATCAATTCATCGCAAGATAGGTTGATTCGGGTATTCAAAAACCAAGGGAAAAAGCATCCGGCTTGGGGAGAACTCATCAAAAACGACGGAAAGGGAAATTATTGGCTGGAAATGTAGAGACAGTAGCTTCCTCATCGTTAATTGGTGTCACGTATGTAAAATTACACTGGATTTCACACCCCTAGCACACCGATTCACACCCCCCTCAATCGCTATACTGCACTCCGAAATATTCACTAACCAAATTTTGGAGATTCAGTTATGAATACCGATGTTTTGTACAAAATCAGAATTGATGGTAGTGTCTTCGAGAGTGACAGAGCTTCACTTTCCGGGGGAGATCTGCTCACCATAGCCGGATTAGAACCTACCGTCGACCATATCATCTATCTTTTGCTCGAAGATGGAGACATGGAGAGCATCAGGCTGAACGAGTTCGTTGATCTTGAACGTTCAGGGGTTGAAAAATTCCGTACTTTCAGGGCAGATGTTATCTACCGGCTGGATATCGATGGAAAGGCGCGCGAATGGGGATCTGATTTCATTACCGGTCGAGCTCTCAAGAAACTCTCTGGGACCGATGTCCCGCACAAAGTGGGTATCTGGCAGAAGACCAAAGATGGAGATGATAAGCTCATCGGCGATCGTGACATTGTTGACCTGTCATGTAAAGGGATCGAGCGGTTCAGGCTCGGTTCCAAGTACTCCATCTGCATTGAAGGCACGGTTTACGAGTGGCCGAGGAAAACCATCACGACCGAGGAGATCATCCAGCTTGGCGGGTGGGATGCTAGCCAGGGGGCAGTTGAGGTCGACAAAGACCAGAACGAAAAGCAACTGTCGTCGGGTGAGATTATCAAGCTCAAACCCGGGCATAACTACTGCAAGAAGCAGCGCTTTAAACGGGGGTTCAATAAGAACTCCCGTATAGGCAAAGAACTGCTGCTCTTGCGGCGGAATTTTCCGCTGGTTGAGTACAAAATGGTCGAGAATCTTCACTGGTTCAAGATTGACGGATACCAACTACCTTTTCCTCTGAGCCCGGAAGTGGTCTCCGTTGTCTTCAGCGTCACTGCCGGGCATCCAGTTCCAAAACCCTACGGTTTCTATGTACCATCGGGCGTCAAACACGGCAACAAAGTGTTGTCTCTTAGTAATCCGCAATATCAGCCGCCCTTCGAAGGCAACTGGCGCTTTGTATCGTGGGATGCCGAAGACTGGAAGCCTGGCACTGATGTTACGCACGGCGACAATTTGTGGGGTTGGGCGAGAAGCTTTCGTCAGCGGCTTCTCGAGGGTGAGTAATGCAGTACTTTATCGACGTCACTAAACCTCAGAAGGCCAAGATCTGGAGTCATCTATTGCCAAAAGGGGCGATTACGGAATCCGCTGCGTTCATCTTCGCTAGCGTTCAGGAGTCTGCTCACGCGGTGGTACTCACGGCGCAGGATTTCATGCTTGTCAGGGAAGACGGATTTAAGGCTCAGTACGACGACTTCATCGAGTTGTCTGATGAAACCAGGATTTCGATAATCAAGAAAGCCCATCAGACAAGTACTGCGCTGATCGAGTTGCACTCGCATCCCGCTAATAACCCCTGGGCTCCGGCGTTTTCGACCGCAGACATTAATGGCTTCGGAGAAACGGTACCTCATATGTGGTGGCGTTTACCCGGCAGACCGTATGCGGCAATCGTTATCGCTCAGAACGGATTTGACTCGCTGATCTGGCAAGATAGCCCTCATACCCCAGAGTCCCTGACGGCGCTGCGAGTGGATGGAAAGATGCTATTGCCAACCCGTATGACGTTGGGAGGTCATCATGTCAGTCAGATGTGAACGATTCGACAGGCAGATCACTATCTTTGGAGCCGAAGGACAGGCACGTATTCGGGCAACAAAGGTCGTTCTGGTCGGATACGGTGGATTGGGAACATTTGCACTTCCGCAGCTCTGTTTGCTCGGCGTGAAATCTCTTACGGTCATCGAGCATGAAAAATTTTCGGCAACCAACAGGAACAGGTATTTTGGGTTCTTACATAGTGATTACGATGCGGAAAAGAGAGTAGGAATTGACAAGGTTCTTGTGGCCGAGCGGGTTGCGAAAGGCATCGACCCCGAGATTTCTATCAAGCTCATTAGAAACAGACTGGAATCCTCCGAAGCATTCGAGGCTGTCATCGGAGCAGATGTCGTTGTTGGCTGCCTTGACTGCGATGGTGCTAGGGCGATTTTGAATGAGCTGTGTATTGCCTATGGTGTTACCTATATCGACCTAGCTAGCGAAGTCTTTGATGATGGCACGTTCGGCGGACGAATCGCCGTTGTCAAGAATGGAAACGGCTGTCTACAATGTATGGGCAATGGTCTTGATCAGACCGAAATTAGACGATATCTTGCTGATGAGCAACAACTTGAGAACGAAGCGAAAGTTTATGGTGTTGATAAGCACATTCTGTCTGCAGGTTTCGGACCCTCTGTCGTAGACCTCAACGGAATCATTGCTTCTCTTGGAATGCAGGAATTCAAACTGCTGCTTACGAACCCGGAATTGCAGTCTCGCTACCTCAATTACCGAGGCCATCTCAAAACCATCAGCAAAGTCGAAATACACCCTGCCAGTGATTGTTATTGTTGCGGCCTGTATAGAAAAGAAGATTCGGCAGACGTATGGAGATATTTAACCCAGACAAAATGAAACCTTCAGGGGTTGTTAAAACAGTTTCTAATTCTATACCGTATGTTTTCAATATGCGCCACCATACAGCCGCATGGAAGCATTTCTATGTAATAGTTCCAGAAAGTAACAGGTGAAGCACGGAAGAGAAAGTAATCATTACATTGAATATTACGACGATATTCCCATCTTGCCATGTTTGCTATTTTGTGTGAATCGTCGGTTAAACATTCTTCCAAGTCAATGCTTTGGCAACGGTTTTATCATCCACTTTTAAGTGTCTGGCGATTTTAAAGTTGCTCATTCCGAGTTCATTTAGATGTAAGGCTTTCTCGGCGATTTGTTGATAAATCGTTTCTTTTGTAGGGTCTATAAGAACACACCGGAAGGTAATCTGAGCAATGGTGCGGATTCTTACCGTCCAAGTCCACCATTTTATACTTCTGCATCTATGTCAGCGCTAATCAAGTTGATAGAACTGGACTGAGCGAGATTTTGTAGACGCAATTGTTGGGCACTCGCAGATGCCGTGGTTATAGCCGATGCCATGAGCGCTGATCCGGGAAATCTCGATATCTTAGGCAATGGCAAATGCACAATCTAGCAGGCTATACCTGATTGTCCTCTTTGAAGTTGCGATTATTCAATTTCCGATTGCGACAAACTACGAAGATGACGTGCTAATTCCGTTTCGTCAACTATGCCCTGTGCAACCTTGATGATGACTTGACCAAATTTTTCGGTATCAAACTTTAAGCAGATTCCGTTTCTACGCAAAACCGTATCCATTGCGATAACTGCTGTTCTTTTATTTGCATCATTGAACACATGGCCAACCGCAATAACAACAGCATATGTTGCGGCAAGATCGTACACGTCTCCAATCAGCCCGTACTGGATGCGATTCTCAATACGATGGATGATTGCCTCTAAAGATTTATTACCTGCCAAACCTTGCAGTTCCTGCGGGTTAATCACCTTCGCATGAATGTTCAGCACATCCACACTGCGTAAAAGTTCCATGTTACTTGTCTTTTAGATAATCAAGTAACTCCTTGTTCTGTTCAATTGATTCATCAACAGTTTTTTTCACATCAACGGTGTCGGCGTATCTAAAATCCACATTATCTACCGCAATTTTTGGTACAAAATATCCGACTACGTTACTACGGTTTAATACTGCAACCGGTGACTCGCCTGCTCCAGCGAGAACTTTCGCGGGGTCTCGAAGTTCAGTAAGGGACACGGTTTTATTTGCCAATATTCTTTCCATCTTTAGGCTTCTGTAGTTGATAGGGCATAATTACACATTAATGTGTATATTAAGATTGTATATTAATTCAACATTATGAATCCTGCAGAAGTATAACTATCAAACGGACGTTAGCAATATAGGTTCGATGAATCTGACCTAATTGAAACACTCAAGAAGGTGTGAATATGTCTTCCAGTAGGGAAATTGTTTCAAATGTTGTGTGTGCTATGTAGTACGTCTTCTCGTGCTCTAGAGTATTGGTTTCAGTTCGATAGGTCTAGGTACACTGAACATTGCTTTTTGGCCAATAATTCAGCGAATATTCGAGCGAGCAAAAAACGGGTACAACAGTCCCTCAAGCATTTCAGGATCAGCCACAGATTGAGTCCGGCACAACTCAGCAAAACGTTCATGATGTCACCTTCGGTGCCCTTGAGATGATTGAGTCCCAGTCAGCCTTCAATTTTCAGATGACCAAAGATTGGCTCGATCGCCTGACGCTGCTTCAGACATCGCCTGATAAGAGCGATATCCTCGCGCTTCTGTTCCGAGATGTAAACCGCGCATTCTATCTCATCATGACCGCGCTAGCTGCGATTCAGAAGCACCTTTTAGATGCGCAATCAACTTAACGCGCGTATCTGGTCCAAGGCTATTTTCTAGGTGTGACCGTCATACGGATTGTTCGGCAAGACCAAGTTACCGACCACGAAGTCGCTAAGGTTGATCACCGTTGTGCTGGCCTTGAACCCGAACTCGTAGCGTTGGTGAGCCTTACCCCTTTTGATGCACCCCACCTACGGTTCATGCAAACTGATTAGCTTGCTGCAGCTGTCTTTATTCTGCACTAGAAACCAGCGCGCTTTTTCCGGCTTATCGGGAAAGATTGGTTGCAACTTTTCATCGGTGGCAATTATGCGTTCAATGTCGCGCGACACCCTACCAAGGTGAATTTTCGGCTTGCGAGTCTGATGTCTCTTTCACTGGGTCAACCGGGGTTATCCAAAACATTTGGTTCGGTACAAACACTACGGAACCTGACGCGCATAACTAAGGCGTAATCGCACATCATGTCTATGACACAACTGCGTCAACTCATAGGTCATGTTAACCTGGCTGTCAAGGCGACTACGGAACAGTTCGCTCTGGTCTGGACGAGGCTTCTTTATTGTCCTAAAATTACAAGATAGGGATTATCATTTATACCGTTTCTTGCAAATTCAAACCAGGTAAAACGACAGCAATATTCAATGTAAACAATGATATATTGTTAATTGATGGACTTATCAGGGCGGATCTTTTAGTCGTCTTTGAAAATTTTGAAAATTGCCGTGTTTGGAAACAGTTGGAGTGGGAACGCACCTCTTTGATCCGTCCTACTGAAATGGCACCAACCTGTTCAGGTGAATGGCCGCACGATTATTTTGCCTCACATTACTATTTGATAGTTTACAAATTGCAACATCCACTGCAACATCACCGTTAGTGAATATGGTAATATGAGATTCTTCTGGGCGACTAAATTGATGTTCGCAATGTAAGTTCAACCATAAATTCAATGGGCTGAGCATACAATTTTAAGGCGCGAATTACAGGATGCCGTAGTCATGAGTCAGGCAACATAACTACATTCTAATGGCTACCTCCGTGCCGATTTATCAGCTTCCCGGATTGCTTTAGTCAAACTCCCAACAGTCGTCGAAGGGTTCCCGTAAGGGTCTCCTTCTACTTCCCGGCGATTTAATTGATCTTCTCCCCGCCTCTCTGCCAGTTCGACCCGAGTCACCATGTCGTCGCAATCTGGGATTTTTCTTTTTCGATCATCATATTCTGGTCTCAGCTTCTTCAATTCTCTTTGTATTGCATGATGGTGGTTAGGTTGATCATAATCTGTTTCATGCAGGATGAGCCAAAGTTCAAAGCAGGGATCGGAACGTGCTACTCCAACGTTATTGGCCTGACATAGATCCACTGCCTTACTGAATTCTGGGTGTTGGTCGCGGTCAAACACAGCCCAAACCTCGTCTTTTTCTTCAAACAAATTTTTTTTACGCCGACTTGATTTGGTCAACCCCTCAGCTTTTGCAAATTTGACAGCCTGCTCTGCTACAGTCATAGGAACTCCAATCCCTCGCCTAATTTCAACACGTATTAGCACCCCGGTCCAAGTTTGCTGAAATGCAGAAAAGTACGCCGGCTCGGTATTCTTGCCTTCGCAAAAAAGAATAAATCGTCGCTTAGGTTCTCTTTGAGATCTTTGTCGCCGTATTGGAGATATCTTGCGCTTCGCCATTTAAGATGACTCATAAATTTGCGAAATTATGTCATTACTTGGCAGTGCACCAAATCGGCCTTGTAAATACCCCAATTCAATATTATCACCCTTGCGTGTTCGAATATCGGTTAGGGGATATATCTCAGTAGATCCTTCTGATGTCTTTTCAGTAAACCAAAGTTGGTCACGCCTGAGAACTGAGGATATCATCAAGTTGGTATCGTGAGTTGTTGCAATAAGCTGAGCACCTTTGCGATTTATATCTGACAAGCAAAATAATTTCAATAATGCTTCACTTGCTAAAGTGTGCAGACTAGCATCCACTTCGTCAATACAAAGTATGAGTCCCTCATCCAGTGCTTGATATGCTAGACTGAGTAGTATCAATAGTCGTCGTGTGCCGGCGCTTTCTGAATCCAAGTCAAAATATACTGATTTTCCCGTGCGACTACGGTGGGCGAGTTCAATTGTAACAAGCTCATCTTCTTCCTCAGGTGTGATTCTTACAGAGTCCGAGAGTTTTTCAAATACAGCTTTTAACTCTCGGTGTATTTCCCGAGCCTCTTCAGGCATTTTAGTTTTCTTTTTTCGGTAATCAACAACCCCAGTATTGATAGATGTCAAGAACTTGATTACTCTTGAGTCTAGATCTTTTCTCCTTAAACGTGCAGATGCTTCGCCTCCCCGTATATGAATCGACCTTACAACGTCGATTGACTTAAAGTATTCGTAAATTTTTGATAACTGTTCATGGCCATTCTGTGCAGCCGCTGACAGAAATAGGCTGTTGGGTCTAGTCAATCCAGCAATATTTTTGTTTTGTCCTTTCAATTCTCGCCCAAAACTAAATTCAGTTTCGTGGCGCTCAAACATCATTCTGCGATGTGAAGCTGGATAAATATACAGCCATTCCGCAACAAAAACCTCATCGGTAGCTTCAAAACCATAGTGGTACCTAACGTCATCTGCAATGAAGTCGATTTCAAATTTCGATGGTGCTTGCGAACATTCAGGATCAAGCTTGAATGATTCTCGAGGAATACCACCGCCAGGCTCACCCTTGGTATGTGACCACAATATAAAACTTTTCATGGCTGCTATTGCATCCACGATATTGGATTTACCCGACGCATTGGCACCATAAATTACCAAAGCAGGCAGGACTGAACCGCTTTTCACCGCTTTGCAGCTAATTAGACCTTCTCCCTGGTCTCCTAAAGAAGAAGCGGCAAATGAAAGTTCTTGTTTCTCACGAATAGAAAGATAATTTGCAACAGCAAAGCGTAAAAGCATCAACTTATCCCCATTTGCATCAATTAAACATCAAATTTATAACAGAATTTGTATATTATCCGTAAATTCTTTGCCAAAATGCAAATATTTACGTTGAATTACACTAGGTTAATGAATCCATGGATATTACTTGGAGGCGAAATCGCATTACTTCCCGCAGCTAAGGCTCAGAAACATTTGTAATTGCGTTCGGAGGGAGTTCCTTGTTCCTGCTCCCATATGTTTTCAGGACTAGCTCCAACACGACTGGGCAGAATACCACACAGGTGAGTGTCAACAGCGAATTAAATTACCCACTGTGTGAAGTTTGAAGGTTTGTCTTTCCGCATGTTAACGAGCGGAAAGACAAAACCGGTTTTTATCCTATGATTTGGATTTTTCCAGAATGACTCAACCTGGGTATCCATAGATTTATTCCGATCGACGAATGAAACTGATTGTTTCGGATTACCTCTCTTGCATGAGTTCCGCTTGTTCGAGTTAGAAATGGCTATTTGAATTAAAAGGTTTCTACGATACACAATCCAACTGGACATCAGTTTTCACAGTTGGATGAAAGAATTCATGCAAAAAACTACCGTCACCGGAAGCAGCATGCAACAGGTGACGGTCTATGAACAAGATTTCCAGTAACTTGCGAAAACTGACTTCAACTGCCAGAACCCGGAACGACATCCGAGTACGGAACTTCATTTACCAAAGATTGTGACCCCGGATTCCATGACATGCTCAATTGCATGAAGCCAATTCTCGCTTGTTACCAGTCGATCTACGGACGCAGTCTTTACGACCCAGCGTTCAATTTTCGGTAATTCACAATTTCACCACTCTTCACACGGGCAAAATAAGAATCCATCTCCTTCTTGACAATTGGCGCCAGAAAGTAGATTCCCAGAATATTGGGAATGGCCATTGCAAAAATCATTGCATCAGAGAAATCCAGGACCGAGGTCAACGGAATTGAGCATCCAATCACCACGAAAATGCAGAATATGACTTTGAAGCTGATATCTGTCGCTCTTGACTCACCAAAGCAGTAAGTCCACCCCTTGAGTCCATAGTAGGACCAGGAAATCATTGTCGAGAATGCAAAAAGCACCACAGCCAATGCGAGTGGAGTTGGAAACCATGCGACTGATCTCATCATCGCTTCAGATGTCAATCCAACACCAGAAAGATGTGACACTGTTGGGTCGCCGTATACTGTCGTAAGGATCACTAGCGCAGTAATCGTACAAATAACGACTGTATCGATAAAGGGTTCAAGCAATGAAACCAGACCTTCAGTGACTGGTTCTTTTGTTCGAACTGCCGAATGCGCAATAGCGGCCGAACCAATGCCTGCTTCGTTTGAAAATGCAGCACGTTGAAAACCGAGAATCAAGACCCCGATGAATCCGCCGGCCATACCTTCAGGACTAAACGCATTAGTGAAGATGGAAGAGACGGCAAACGGTATGCGATCGAAATTCATTCCCAGCACAATAAGGGCGCCGATCACATAGATGATTGCCATGAATGGCACGACTTTTTCAGTTACCTTTGCGATGCTCTTGATTCCGCCAATGATGACGATACCAACTAATACGGCAAATACAAGACCGAACAACCATCCTTTGCCTACCAACCAACTATTTTCGCCGCCGGTGACATTGACGAATTGAACATACGCCTGATTGGCCTGAAACATGTTGCCAGCGCCTAGACAACCAAATACCACCGTAATGGCGAAGAATATTGCAAGGACTTTACCAAGTGAGGGTTTTCCAAGTTCAGCCAGTCCTTTCTTCAAGGAGTACATCGGACCACCTGAGACTGACCCATCGGGATTCTCATTTCGGTATTTAACGCCCAACGTACATTCGCAGAACTTACTTGACATGCCCAAAAGGCCTGCCATAATCATCCAAAAAACCGCACCTGGACCGCCCAAGACGATTAACACTGGCACGGCACCGATGTTTCCGACCCCAACTGTTCCTGAAAGCGCAGTTGCCAAGGCTTGAAAGTGTGAAACTTCACCTTGGTCGTCAGGTTTGGAATAGTCACCACGTACCAGTCTCAGCGCTTGTGCGAAGCCGCGAAAATTCACCAATCGAAAATAGAATGTGCAGAATATGGCCCCTATTACGAGCCACGCTACAACTAGTTTCAAATCTGCTCCAAAAAATGGAACGGAAAAGAATACAGCGTTGTAGATAACTGCATTGATCGGCGACATTATTTTGTCGACCGCTGCATCTATTCCAGTTTTCTCTTCGACTACTATCGCCTCTGGCGGTTGTATACCAGTGACCCACGAACGATAGCCTAAGCCAGGAACCTCGATTCCTTTCACCCACTCCTGCATGGATGAAAGTTCTCGTTCCTGAGTTTGGGCATGTACAGGCAATGAAATCAGTGTGATGATCCCGGTAAGGCATAAAACGCCTATCAAAGCTTTCATTAATCTAGTTCTCATATCAGTATTACCCCCATAATTGAACTTATCTGTTGTATCTGTTATGGGATTACTGTCACTGGTATCTTTGCTGTTTGTACTAGATTACTGGCTACGCTACCGAAAAAAAGTCTCGAAATACCAGATCCTCCGGTACGACCGACGAAAATTTGCGAAGCACCTCTATTCTTAGCTATGTAATTGAGAGTCTTTGCTGGGTGTCCATGAAGCACCAACCCTTCGATATCATTGTTGCCGCTCTTGAGCCTATTCAGCAATGGTTCCATCAGTTTTGAATTTGCTGTTTCGATTTCCTCCTCTCGTCGCTTGTGTCGAATCTCATTTTCTTCTGCCGTACTAAAAGAATATGGAGACCACTCAATCACATAAGCAATCAAAAGGCTAGCCCCTTGAGCTTGCGCAACATTAGCAGCAAACTCAGCGGCTCGTTCACCCGGTTCGCTACCATCAATCCCTACTAACAAGATATTTGACATAACAATCACCTCAAATTGTGATTTTACGGCAGCAAAAGCTGCTTGCCGATTTTTTACCCCTTCAAATTGACTCCAGATTCTGATGATTCAGAACTGTAGTCAGCATTTGACGTTTCAGCAGTTTAATTGCCGCAGAGGCAGTCTATTAATGTATTGTAAGGAAAAACGTAAAATTTACATACCTACTTTGATATGACATTAACTCGCCAATCAGGAATTTCTTGCATCTCTGCTATCAAATTTGTTGGCGACTCCTTGCGCTCTGATAAAAACTGATTCCAATCCGACAGGTTCAAGCACATTGCGCAGAGCCATAGCCGATCGTTCAGTTCTCCGTTCGAGAAGTCTTTAAATTTGGTTTTGTCTTTCCTCAATCCACTCATCCGTTGGTTTTTGGGTAACCTTTGAATCAGTGCATTGTCATGAAGTTGATGCTGAAAGTTTGGCAGTAGTGGACACTATCGGAGACAATTTTGCTTCAAAGAACATCGCAAAAAGGCTTAAACGAAAACACCTCAACCCCAAAACAACCTTGCAATAATGACAAATAATGTCAGAATTACAAGGTAGAAGTACAGAGAAATTTACAGCAATATTTGAAATCGCTTCACTAAATTCCTGCTGTCGTATTGTTAGGGGAGCGACAGGTTGGTAAAACAACTCTGGCGAAACAAGTAGCCAAAGATCAGAAGAACATATATCTGGGCTTGGAAGACCCCAAAGACCAACGCAAACTTTCAGACTCCAATCAGTATTTAGAAGCGCATGTCGACAAACTTGTTAATTTGGATGAAGTACACCGAATACCGGGTTGTTTCTCAAATTGTCTTGTGTTTTCTCAAATTCTAGGAGGAGAAGGCAGAGACCAGAGCTGGATTACAGGGAAAGGCTTAAATAACAACTTGTTGTTTTAATTAATATAAATTTATTTAACCTCCAATTCGAAGGGTTGCGCTTAAATAAGATTAGGCCCAAATTGGTAAATAGCTCGCAAACTTGCGGGAACTACCGTTGCGATGATCAGGTTTAATCAATCCCTCTTCTATAGTTGTCGATATCACCTGAGAAACAATAGCACTCTTGCTGTCTGATAGTCCAAAGCGCGTACGCAACGATTGGTTTGTCATTTGCTCCGACATAACCCACTTCAATGCGCAGTGTTGATAACACGCCCTAACCCGTTCACCTGAGGTCATTTGATTGAATTCCTTGTGACCAAAGATTGTGACCAGAGTGCGTTTGTATATAGTACGAAAATCTGGGGCTGGCAGTTGAAATGCTTCCACCTCGTGTATAACCCGGTCGATACCGCTACTCTTCTCTTCACATATCCCCATCATTCGCATAATTCTGGCCATATCTTCATTTCGAGAGTTGGAACCATCAATAAAACGTTCTATGGGAACAACAGGCTCTCCTGGATTTGAAATCTCTACTCGGTCTGTATAAATCTCAACCATCATCGATGTACCGCTTATTGTGAAATCCTGATGAATGAGTGCATTCGCTACTAACTCACGAACCGCAATTTCGGGAATTAATTTAATTTCTTTTCTAATTGCTGCTTCAACAACCTCATTCTGAGGCAGTTGCGACATTACAAATTGAACTAGATCACGAAAGCCGACCGCATAGCCCTTGGTTTCGGTTTGATCAAGTCGAGTTTCCAGTTTTGATGTTCCAAAATATGCTACCACTCTTGGGGCTTTGCGGGCTAAGTCAGGAAAATCCTCTAGCCGTTTAGCTAGAAGTAACGCACCTAGTCGACGAATCGAGTAACCTGAGTTCTGATGATGGTCAATCAGTCGATCATTAATCAACTTCTCAATCACCCCTTTCTGTTCCGTAGGATAAGGTAACCGGAGCAATTCGAAGTATGTCTGCGTATCCAAAAGTTCTACGATCTGTTGACTACTCTGTCCAGTCTTTGAAGGATTTTCAAGCCAATTAGGGGTACCTTCAAGAAAAATTTTACGCAACTGGTCTTCGCTCATCGAAGTCAATGTCTGTCCGACGCGCATCAGATAGACACCGTCTAGATGATAGGCTGTGCCTTTGGGCCGGGATGGAATGTGGAAGACTACTACGCGACCATCTGGATGGTCAACTTCTTCAACATCGACGCGAAAACCAATTTTCTGAAAAATCTTCTCTTCAATTTTTACAGGGTTTTGAAAGGCTTGCGTTCCAACAACAGGTCTCGGTGGTTGATCAGCGATTCCAAGTAAAATTTGTCCGCCACCATCATTAGCAATCGCGACACAGTATCTCATCAGCCTTTGGTTACTGAACTGAGTTTTTGCTTCTTTGAATTCCAATGATCTGTTCTCAGAATCGCTCTGACGCCAAATGTCTATCATGTTTAGTGTTGTTTCCATAGGATTCAGGATTCTATCTATGGTTATTCATTTTGAGTCGAATTCGATTTTATGCTATCGGACACATCTTCTGGCTTGCTTGTTTTACAGGTGCTCCATTTTCCATTCAGTAAAACCGAGTTGTTTCTTAATCGATCTGGTGTTTTCTGAAATTTAGGGAAAGATGAAAGGATCGGAGCTGATTCACAGGGAAAGGCTTAAATAACAACTTGTTGTTATTATTGACATAAATTTATTTTACCTTCAATTCGAAGGGTTGCGATTAAATAAGATTAGGTTCCAAATGGCAGATAACTCACACGCCTGCGGGATCTGCCGTTACGATGTTCGGGTTTAATCAAACCATCTTCGATGGTTGTTGATGTCACCTGAGAAACAATAGCACTCTAAGTCGGACGATTGAAATGGATATGCAAATTGGTTCAACATGCTTGATTGTCTAGTAAACGGACGGTATGGACGACAAATATCCGCGTGTATTGCATTATTCCATGTTCAACCCCATAGGTATTGTCAATAAAAATATCACAAATGATATTTTTATATTGATTAAGTTAGAAATAGTATCATAAATGATTGCATACCTATATCGAGGTGGTTGAAATATTATGAAATACAATATCACTAGTGATATATAATTGACAATATTCAAATAAAACTATCACTTATGATATTATGAAATATGCCTCTGCATTTAACTCAGAATTCCGAGATTGGATGAAGTATAATTTCATGTCATAAACCATTGATATTATGTAATAAAGATTAACATGAAACAAGACGAAATCAGTTATTTTGAATGGACCCGAAAATTCGCCACTGAGCAGGCCTGCAGAAGGCTGCTGGAACAGGTTCGCTGGGGCAGGGACGGCTTCCGCTGCCCGAGATGTGATCATGACCAGGCTTACCATGTCAAAAGTCGCGCATTGCACGAGTGCAAGCGCTGCCGGCGTCAAACCTCGGTCACGGCCGGCACCATGTTCGACCGCAGCCGGGTGCCGCTGACCAAGTGGTTTGCCGCCATTTACCTGGTTGGCACCGACAAAGGCGGCATCTCCGCACTTCGGCTGTCGAAGATGATCGGCGTCGAATGGAGAACCGCACGGCTGATGCTGCAAAAGCTCAGAGCCGCCATGGCTGACCGTGATCGCCGCTATCTGCTGGACGGACTGATCGAACTGGATGATGCCTATGTGGGAGGTAAGCGCCCGGGAAAGCGCGGACGCGGCGCACAAGGGCGCAAACCGGTGTTGTTTGCGGTGCAGAATAACGGCCAGGGCGCCGGCTTCATGCACGCCCGCGTGGTGGATTCGGTCAATTCCCAGACGGTGGAACAGTTCTGTTCCAGACTCTGTGCCGGCGCCAGCGTTCGATCCGATGCGTTCAGCGGCTTGCGGGTGATTTCCAAAAGCCATGAACACTACCCTAAAGTCACGCCACCCGACCAGGTCGCCGACTGGCTGCCGCTGGTGCATATCGTCATCAGCAACTTGAAAACATTTCTGCTGGGCACCTTTCATGGCGTGTCGCATCAGTACATGCAGGAATATGTGGACGAGTTTGTTTATCGATTCAATCGGCGGCGGTGGGAAAAGCAAATCCCATTGCGACTTCTGCAGGCCGCAGTCGACACGTCGCCGATGCGGCTTATCCTGACTTAAGTGCAGAGGCATATTATGAAAATAACCAAATTTACGCCAGAGGCTGAAATTCTCCAGGAATTTGCTAAACGTCTCGCGAAAATTCGCAAGGCGCAAGGTTTCTCGCAAACTGAATTGGCAAAGGAAGCTGGCATAGGCGTTGCCACACTCCGCCGAATCGAAAGCGGACGAGACAGCCAGCTTGAAACATGGCTAAAACTTTTCAAGGCATTGGATATGGCGGCTGCCATTGATACACTATTGCCAGAGAAATTCAATTCTCCAATGGTCGAAGTCCTCGCCGGAAAACGCCGGAAACGTACTAATCTCACTTCCTCATCCGGCATCGTTTGGGGAGATGAGGCCTGATGAGTACAGCGACTGTCAAATTATGGGGTACCACGATCGGATACGTCTCAATGGATCAAGCGGAACGGCATGCTCGATTTCAATTTGATCCAGAGTTTGTGAATTTTGGTATAGAGCCAGCTCCGATATGTATGCCTCTTCGTAAAGGCCACATTTATCAGTTTCGAGAATTACATACCAGATCGTTTCATGGGTTGCCTGGTATGATTGCCGACAGTCTGCCAGACAAATATGGTAACCAACTCATTGATGTCTGGCTTGCCCAAATCGGAAGGAAGCCAACACAGTTCAATGCTGTAGATCGCCTCTGTTACACCGGAACGCGCGGCATGGGAGCGCTGGAATTTGAGCCTTCGATTGGCAGTGAAACAGCAAAGGATAAACGCGTTGAAATCAGTCAACTTGTTGAACTAGCTTCATTGGCCTTTGCCGATAAAAAGACACTCAAGACCAAACTTACACCTGGTAATGAGCAAAGTGCGTTGCTTGATATTCTGAGCGTTGGGACATCGGCGGGCGGTGCCCGCGCCAAGGCTGTCATTGCCTACAATCCGGAGACAAAAGAAGTTCGGTCAGGGCAGATAGATCTTCTGCCCAAGTTTGAACATTGGTTGATTAAATTTGATGGCGTTGCTTTCAGTGGAGATTGGGGTATGGCTGATCCATCTGGCTACGGTCTTTTGGAGTATAGCTATCATCGGATGGCAAAGGCTTGCGGAATCGATATGATGGACAGTCGCATTTTCAGCGAGAATGGTCGTAATCATTTCATGACAAGACGCTTTGATCGCAATGAACAGGACGGAAAAAAATTTGTCCAGACGTTTGCAGCAATTGCACATTACGATTACTATGAAAGCGGCATTCATTCTTATGAGCAACTCTTTATGGCAATGCGCCAGTTGGATATGCCGCAGAGTGCTATTGAAGAGCAGTTTCGCCGAGTTGTCTTCAATGTGGTTGGGTGCAATCAGGACGACCATGTAAAGAATTTTGGTTTCATGATGAATCGCCAGGGTAATTGGGACATCACGCCAGCCTATGATCTTTGTCACGCCGAAGGCAGTGATTACACGAGATTCCACCAGTTGAGCATTAACGGTAAAACAGATGACTTTGCTATGCAAGATTTGAAACGTCTTGCAAAATATGCCCGACTGCCGCGCAATCGCGAAAAGATCGTTCTTGAGCAAACTGTCGATGCGTTCTCAAAATGGCACAAAATGGCAAAAGAGCTTGATATACCGAAGACGTTGAGAGACCACGTATTGCGCACGCTACGCTTGTCCTGGTCCTAAATCGAGTCACCGTCAATCGCCGCTATACCCGAGCCAACTCGTCGTTGTAACGGCGCACCACTGCGATTACAAAACGCCTCAGTGTAGAGAAATATTCGGTTCCATTTCCGTGCGAATGCGACAGTGGTCTTCATCTGCCATGGTTGATATATAAAGTGATTGATATGTAAATCAACATTAAATACAATATTGTTGATGTTAGAATCAACAAGTAACTTACAGATTATCGTTAACGAACTCAGTTTTGTTGCGCGTCAGCGCAGTATTAACGATACTCAATGGGCAGCGCGAGCCGGTCTGCCGAAAGAAACGCTTTCCAGATTGCGTCGCCGAGAAAATTGTGACTTCAGTACACTTGCCTCTCTAGCGAGCGCTATTAATGTGCGCCTCGGCACTTCGGATACGACATTACCACTACTGACACGAGACGGTCATTTTCCCGTCGAGATTGGTCGAGATTACGAAGAATCCTTGCTTCGTTTGTGTGCATCTCGTTCATTGAATTTGGCGCAGTGGGTAGCAATGGGGCCGCACTTCTTTATGGCCGGATTAGCTGTAATGCTTGCCAGCGTGGATAAATTTGATCGCTGTGGTCTGCTAATTCTAGCTGAAAACATAAGCCCTGGAGCCAGCAAGCCAGACATATTTGATCGATGGTTAAAGCATAGTCCGCTGAAACCGTCAAGGTTTCTGCCAATGCTGGAAGCTACGATACATCATGCAGCTTGATTTTTTAGCTCAGCCATATTTTTATGCTGCGTTTCAGCGAATCGCCGGCCGCATTTTAGAATCGTTGAGAGAAATACCCGAAACCGACCTGCCTGTGAGCATGTATATCTTTGGCGGTGGAGCGGTACATTTTTATACTGGTGGCCGAATTTCTATAGATATCGATGCTGCATTCTCTCACCGCATAGTATTCCCGGATGACCTTGAAGTTTCTTATATAGCTCCTGACGGAGCTCCCAAGTTGCTTTATTTAGACCGCCAATTCAATGACACTTTTGCACTTGTGCATGAAGATGCGTTTCGCGATTCTGTATCACTTGAGATGAGCGAAATCGATTCCAAAGTACTGGATGTGCGTTTGCTTAGCGCTCTTGATCTTGCTGTGAGCAAGATAAGTCGGTTTTCTGAAATTGATCGATATGATATTGCTGCGTTAGCGGAACGTGGGCTAATAGATAGCAATGCCTTGCGCATCAGGGCAGAGGAAGCTATGAAAAACTACGTTGGGAATTTGGCCCGATTACAGACTTCAATTGATCTCGCCTGCAATATTGTTGCCACAGTGGAAATGCACAAAGAAAAATTAGCTAAATGAGTTCAGGATTTTTGACACTGTCAGAATTTGCAGCGGTGATGATTCTTTCACTGAAAGACAAATAGCAGGCAATCCAAGCATTGGAATTCAGAGTGGAACAATCTGCCAGGCCATGCAGCGAAGTAAAGCCCATTGGTGCACGGCGACCGAAGCCGGGAAAAGGGCACGGTGCTCCGCATTTGGCAATCATCACAGACGGCACCTGCTGCGACTCCGTCGGAAAGATTGAATGGGCGGCATCAGCGAAGATCTGACGCAGCTTTTCTGCGTTCAGAACGCAGTTGCGGCATTACGGCAAAAAAGTGGTTAAACACAGATCTACAGCAACATGTTTGTCAAGAACTGGTGTAACCGAGGCTATGCGTGAGTTCAAATGCGACTGCGTCAGTCAGTCTCGGCTCATCGACAAATTCTGCTACGAACGGATATTCTTATAGTTGCTGTTGAACGATATATCATACTGGTAAGAATACAGGCTGTTAAGCTGGAAAATAGATAACGCTGGCTGCATTTCAGACAGTATTTTGCTGGTGCGGAACTCAGCTGCAGAAAGCCGATAGGAGGAGAAACGGTATGCCGACACTAAAAGGCAACCCAATGCAGATTCCTGCAGGGCAAGAAGGCCTTGCGAGATTTATCCGGTCAAAAGATCGCAATGCGCCACCTTATTTTGCGGGACGCAAGCGTTTACTGTCGAAAATTGAAGATGCCTGCTCGGAAGTTTGGCACTGTCATGAAAACAGGCTGACGCAGAATAAAGGTTCAACTTGGATGATTTACGGTGCACCCGGTGCGGGCAAGTCATCAATTCTGGAGTATCTGCGGTACGCTTGGCAACATGGCGCATACATGACTTTGGATGCGGCTGGCCGCGAGCGGCCGGGACCGACCCCGACGCTGATGTACTTTGGCAGCACGGAAGGATATCTGCTCGAAGAGTTCTTTGAAAAACTGGTGGATGTAGTATCACAAGGCCAGACAAAGGACGTGTTTGCCCAAATCAGTGAGACCCTGCGCGTCAGCGGCGGCGGGGATGCGGTGTTGGTTAAAGGTGGCATTGAGCATGAGACGACAAAACAGCATGATGCTGTCAGAGCCACTCTTGCGGCGGTGGCGAAGGCGCTGCCACCCAGTAAGTGGAAGCGGCCTGTGGTGGTCACCATTGATGAGGCGCAGAATATGCCTGGCGATGAGAACTCACCGGTGGGCCTGCTGCTTCAGGCGTTTCACGAAAGCCAATTCAATCTGCCGGTGATTGTGCTGCTGGCGGGGCTGTCGGACACGAAGATGCGGGTCAGGAAACTGGGACTGTCCCGACTTTCAGATGGAAACGCCAATTCACTGAATGGTTTGGATGCAGCTGAGGTGGCGGAACTGAAGGCGGGGTTCTGCGCCCATTTTGAGATTGATCTGGGCAGATATTCGGAAGACTTCGATGCGCTGCTGCAGCGAACGGACGGGTGGGCGGCACATCTGCAGAACTGTCTGCGGGCATTCAGCAAAGTGTATCTGGAGGCTCAGTGCAGAATCGAGGTGGTGGACTTTGCCAGAGTCGAACAGCTGAGCCAGGGATCGCGCATGCGCTACTATCACGCTCGTAGAAGCAATGCTATGAAAGATTCTCCGGGACTGTTGGGTACGCTGATGGAGCAGCTGACGGGAAGTGAGGAGCGGTGGCAGGTTCTGGACATGATTCAACGGATTGCAGATGACAATGCCGACAGCCGGAGCCGGACTAAGAAATTGCCACCCGGCATGAGCGCGGATGATTACTATAACGATCTGATTCATAGCGGTGCACTGCAGGAGCGCGATGACGGGGAGGTGGATTGTCCGATTCCGAGTTTCCGCCAGTTTCTGATTGAGTTGTCCAAGCCGATCTCTAGCGCGGATTCAGCCGAAGGAGATGGACATTTATTGCGCGAAGCGCCACCGCAGCTGCACTACGGCTTCACTTGGGATGCGCTGCAGCGTATTGAGGCGGCGCATGAGATTCAGCCGGCGTCTTGAATAGGCATCTAACCTGAACTAACGCTTCTTTGCAGTCAAACGCGAATCCGCCAGCACACCTGCCCTCTGTGCAATAAATTTTGGGTAGCTGCCATTTAGCACCCCAATTCGGGGCACGTGATGGTTAGTGTTTCGACCCCGGAAGCTTTGATTTGGTTTATATGCGTCGTTGAAAACTTGAAATGAGCGATGATCAGTTCACAACTATGGTACGACCGTGCGATCCAGTCTAGAAAATGGCCGCTTAAGCAATTGTAATTTCAGGATGCTTAGACGGTCGTAGTGGAGTGTTCAATTAGCGCTGAATTAGAGTTCAAGTAAGACCGAATTTTAAAGATTGAAAACTGGGAGTTTTGATAATGACAATGAATGAACTGGATATGGCGGATTGCATCAATCAAACTTGTCCATGGTCTGGTAAACCAGTTCAGGCTGATTCACTGACCGAGTACCAGGGCCGGGTTGTCGGGTTTTGCAACCCTGGTTGTCGTGACAAATTTGATGCCGCGATTCGTCATTTTGAGGGGACAGATACAACAAATGAGTCGAATTAATCGATTGATCGAATAGACTTGAACAATGCTGCTGTATGTGAATGGTCGGATTATCTTTCGATGCAAAATGAATTAGGAGACCTATAAAACCTGATGCTCTGATTTCCTAGATTACATAGATTCATACATAGATTCAGACTGTCCGATGAGCTTTGCCCATAGTAGCCTCACGGAGCAATATGTGGAAGAGCGAAAAAGGGGCTAGAGAATTGTGCGTTGAGCTATAGGTATTTACCACGATTTTTGTCATTGAGTATACGAACTATATGTTAAAATATGTGTCCCGAGATTCCCAAGCCGCAAGTTATTCTGTTGTTGGTGCTTGGGTTTCTTTTCTTGGATTGGTGATTTCAACTGCAATTGGTACACTGCCCATAGTGAAAGTCAATTACAGTTTGTGTCCAGCACGCATTGAGTGAATATCGTCGTCCCCATCGTCTAGTCAGGTCTAGGACACCAGCCTTTCACGCTGGCGACGGGGGTTCGAATCCCCCTGGGGACGCCAGAAATATTGATTCGCACCTTCTTCCAATGAATTAGGTGCGATTCTTTTATTCACAATTGATATCGTCTCAAAAAAGTTTCAACATTCAAGCCCTCTCTATCCGCCAATTTGTTGTGACGAGCAGTTAGCACTTTTTCGTATCATTCGAGTCAAATGTAGAAAACACTTTGAATTATGGCAATGAATAAGTTTCACATCGGTTTTCGCGTGTTGAGTCTGCTTCTTGGACTCTTCCTGTCAGTTGCAGTAGCCGCGGAATTTCAGAAAAGTCCAAATGACCATCGTGAATATCGCGCATTTCAACTCGACAACCAGTTGCAGGTGCTGGTCATATCAGATCCTGAAACATCGCAAGCAGCAGTTTCGCTGGCGGTCAGAATTGGTGCGGGTGATGATCCACCGGATCGATCAGGTCTCGCTCATTACCTTGAACACATGATGTTTCTTGGGACGGAAAAATATCCTGAGTTGGACAGTTACCGAAGGTATATCGACCAGAATGGCGGGTCATCGAATGCGTTTACGGCAATTGATCTCACCAATTACAACTTTCGAATTGATGCAAATAATCTTCAACCTGCGTTGGACCAATTCGCTCAGTTTTTCATCGCACCGCTATTTCCAGAGCAGCAAATCGACCGGGAACGAGCGGTTGTCCATGCTGAGTACGAAATGCGCACTCAGCGCGATTCAGTGCGACGCTGGTCAGCGATGCGACAAGCCTACAATCAAAATCACCCAGCATCCCGATTTGCGTCCGGCACCAAAGATACGCTAGCCGGAGATATCCGCGATGAACTGATTCAATTTTTCGAAGAAAAGTACAGTGCCAATCTAATGAACCTGGTAGTTCTGGGGCGTGAGCCGTTGGATCAGCTTCAGATGTGGGTGGAGGACAAATTTTCCGATATCAGAAACAATCAGTACGCTGAACGGGAAATCACAGAACCTCTGTTTAATCCAGGTAGTTTACCAGCATTACTGAAGTTCAAAACATTGAAACATGAGCCAACTCTAGCCCTCATGTTTCCGCTGCAAAATCTTGATCCGTACTGGCGTGAACGCCCTGGATCTTACATAGCTCATTTACTTGGACACGAAGGGCAGGGTAGCCTTCTGTCTGAGCTAAAGGACCAAGGATGGGCACTTGGACTTTTTGCTTCGCCGAGTGACACTGGAATTACAACTTCAGCGTTTAACGTTCATATCTCTCTGACTGAGGAGGGATATCAGAACTGGGATCAAGTTACGGGATATGTTTTTCAATACATCCGAGAAGTTCGAAAACGTGGAGTAGAGGAGTGGCGGTTTAAGGAGAACCAGATTCTTGCTGAGATTGAATTTCGATTCGCTGAGCTAGATGATCCCGCAGGTGCAGTAACTGGTCTAGCATCTCATCTTCATAAATACCCTCATGACGAGTTGTTTCCAGCACTATACCTGGTCGAAAATTATGATCCGGAACTGATAGCTGATGTTCTGGATCGAATGACCCCCGAGAATGCCTTAGCAATTCTCGCTGGAGCAACCGTGGAGACCGACCAAATTACGCCCTACCTCCGGTCTGAATTCTCACTCACAAAGATTGAACCAGAAATGGTTGCAAACTGGAATACCGATGTTGCAGACGCCTCAAATTGGCTGCCACAAAGGAACGAATTTCTACCAGAAAATTTAGATTTGGTCGCAGGTGATGCAACGGCGGTACCAGAGCGAATTTACAGTAGTCCCGGATTCGAGTTGTGGCATCAGACCGATACCTCGTTTGATGTTCCGCGGGCAAGTTTCTTTGTAACAGTGCGAAGTCCGATAACAAAGTTATCCGCAAAAAACTCAATTCTGCTGTCCTTGTATATCGATGCGCATAATGATCAGTTGAATGAGTTTGTTTACCCAGCTCTGATCGCTGGACTAGACTTCAGTCTCTATCCCCATTCACGTGGCTTTAGCTTTCGAATTTCTGGATTCAACGACAATCAGTCGGCTTTACTGGAGCGAATACTCGAGACGTTAAAGTCAGCTGAATTTGATCCAGACAGGTTTGAGATTCACCGGCAGGAGTTGATTCTCGACATTGAAAACAGTCGCAGAGATACAGCCTATCGTCGTACCATTTCGGATTTCTATTCGACAATTCTAGTCCCCAATTGGAGTGAAGAAGAGCAACTGCGTGCGCTGGATGAAATTGACTTTGACGACCTGTTAGCATTTGGTAATGAAGTGCTGGAACGGATCAATGTTGTAGCGCTTTCGCACGGCAATGTTGAGTACGAAACCTCAAAATCAATGGGACAGATGGTTTCAACTCTTGTCGACCCCGAGAACGTAGTTGAGGTCCATAAATCCGATGTTGTCGTTCTTCCGGGTGAAGGTCCATACCGACGACTTATTGAAATAGAGAATGCAGATTCAGCGATTTCGCTTTACCTTCAAGGTGCTGACAAGTCGATTCGTGAACGGGCATATATGAGTCTCTTGTCCCAAATTATTCAGACACCATTTTTCTCCGATTTGCGCACGGTACAACAAATGGGATATGTGGTATTCTCGCACTACATTCCGGTTGGACGGGTGCCTGGAATCATGTTTGTTATTCAATCTCCTGATGTTGTTCCAGACGACATGAATGCTGCGGTTGAAGTATTCCTTGATAGTTTCCCAGACTGGTTGGCAGAGCGGGTTAACAGTGATGAATTTGAAGCATACAAAAGTGGTATTACTGGGCAGCTGTTGAAGAAATACGACTCACTTGGTGAAAAGTCCGAGGTATATTGGACTGCAATTGACCAGAAAGAATTTAATTTTGACAGCCGGGAGGTCTTAGCTCAGGAAATCGAGAAGATTGATCGGCAATCATTTGATCAGTTTGTACAAAATCTGCTAATCGGAAAGTCTGGCCATCGTTTAGTCGTATTGGGCTATGGTGAGAACCATGGGTTGCCTGTTGACCAGGTTTTGAGTGTCGGGCTTACGATCACAGATCTCGATAGTTTCAAGCAGGGATTGGAACTGTTTCCGCAGGGTTAGTTCGAATTGAATGATACGATTGATCAATTAGTTCATCAGTTGAGTGAATTACTAATTGAACGCAGTTGGAAGATAGCCACTGTCGAGTCCTGTACGGGTGGTATGATCTCCGAGTCGATTACGCGAAAACCAGGAAGTTCTGACTGGTTTGAACGGGGGTTTGTGACTTACAGCAACGATGCAAAGCAGGAGTTGGTTGGCGTGAGTTCTGAATCGCTTCGCGATCATGGTGCTGTTTCAAGTGCTGTGGCGCGAGAGATGGCCGCAGGTGGAATTCAGTCAAGTCGGGCAGACCTAGCTGTATCAGTTACAGGCGTAGCAGGTCCTGACGGCGGAAGTGAAGAAAAGCCAGTGGGTACAGTCTGGATCGCTTGGGCAGATCGCAATGGAAAGGTAATTGATCAAGGATATCTGTTTTCCGGCGACAGACAGCAGGTTCGCGTCGCTTCTGCTCAAAGTGCATTTGCTGGGGCGATAGAATTTCTAAACAGCATGTGACTGATACTCAATCTCAGCGACTGTTTGTTGCATTGTGGCCTGGTGATGAAGTCAGGACGAAGCTATCAAAAAAGCAACTTGAATTGAAACTTGGCGATTATGGTCGCCTGATTCCTGCCGAAAACCTCCACATCACATTGCTTTTTCTGGGAGATGTGCCACTCAGTGAAATTCCAGAAATTGAAGGCTTTGTGAAATCAATAGAACTGACGCCGTTCTCCTTTAGCATCAGCAAGATTGGATTTTGGCCGCATAACAAAATTGTTTGGGCGGGGACAGAGGATACAAAAGCAGAGTTGGAAGACTTGTCGAATCTAATTCAAATCGGATTAAAGAGATATGTGTCAGATCGGCGAAGATTTACACCGCACGTAACACTTGCTAGGAAAGTTAGACGCCGCGTGCAATGCACCTTGACTCCGATTGAATGGCGAGTAGAAAAAGTCTATCTGGTTCGCTCAGTTTTGAGTCACAAAGGCTCGCAGTACAAACTGATTGCCTCTTCCGGAGGTTCAGGTTAGTCAACCAAAGTCGCAGAGACTGAACCAAACTCACCCAAGTCACAGATGACCCGATCACCTGATTGGATGGGCTTAGGAAGCCCGCACACTCCAGTGGTGATGTACTGACCTGATTCGATCGTAATACCGCGTATTCGCAGTTGGTTGACAACCCAGTTTAGCGCCGTTAATGGATTACCTAGAGCATCTTCGCCAGTACCTTCCGAAACCACTTCGTCATTAACAATGAGTTTGGTAGGTGCCGTTTTAAGACTAGCGGTGGTCCAGTCGGCTGTCGTAGCTGCACCCAACACCCAATCACGTCCACAAGCGCAATCCGCCAGCAATGTTGCTGCACCGACTGTTGCAAATTCGGAAATTCTGGAATCAGGAAACTCAAGGCTAGGATGGAGGCTATCGACTGCTTCCAATATTTCTTCAACTTCGTAGGGTTCAGATCGAGAATTCAGATTCCGACCAAATCGGAACGCGAATTCAGCCTCAGCAACAGCCATGTGATTGCCTGCCATTGACAAAACCACACCATCGGAGTGGATCCGAGATTCGAGGTACGGTCCTTCAAGTGGAGCGGTAACCCCAATATGGTTCTGTCCACCAGCGCTGGTCGCAGCAATTTTCCATCCGGCGATAGAGGAATTAGCGAGTTCGGAAAAGTATAGTTGTGCCTCCCTGCCTTCCGTTTCATTTCTAGGATTGCAGTGCGCTGGAAGCGCGTTAATGGTTTCGCCGGCACATTGCAATGCCCAGAGAGTTGCTGCAGCTTGACGGGAACGATTCTCAGTCATATCAGAGTAACTTAATAATCAAAAACTTTCTAGCGTTCTAGGTATTTTCTCTTACCTTCAACTTCCTCCCATTCCGCGGCATCTGGTGGTGCTGGAATCATAGAAGAAATAACTGGCCAAATCAGGCTCAACTCTGCATTCAATTCCAAGAATTCGTTGTGTTCTTCTGGAAGGTCATCTTCTGCGAAAATGGCAGTTATTGGGCACTCTGGTTCACAAAGACTGCAATCAATGCATTCTTCAGGATCAATAACCAGCATGTTTGGCCCTTCGTGAAAGCAATCCACGGGGCAAACTTCCACACAATCGGTGTACTTGCATTTAATACAAACTTCCGTGACGACGTAGGTCATAGGCTCAGTAAATCAAAAGGTCAAATCGAAAATTCTTTAAATTAAGTTGGGTCAAATTTTCCGAAATCAATATACGTCAACTACTTTGGCTCGATTTCGGGATGGGTTCATTTCTATGAATAAACTCCAGATATGCGCTTAATGTCCTTGGCAGGTGGCCTGCCTCCAAGTAAAACGCAAAGAGAGGACCGCAAAGTCCTATATTAAATCGGATTTTGACTAAATGATTTGGGACTTTTTTATGAAATCAACGGGTTCAGAACTCTTACTCGCCGCGAATCCAACAATGTTCCAAAGCGACATCAATTCTGTTTGAGATGGGATAGAAAAACGGACCTAAAAGAAGATTCTAACTGTAAAACATCGACGGACAGCTGTGATCCGTATTGACTTTCTCATTCAGAATTTTGTATTAAGTAAATGTATCCTATAGGATACAATAACGGACACATTAAACGCTTGAATTATGTAAGTTGGTGAAATACAAGCAGAAAAATCGACAACAAAATGTCGTTGATCAATTCAATTCAATCCAGGAAGTCATTGATTATTTGGAGAAAGCGTTTGAGGATGGGTCTCCACAATTGATTTCAGCCACTCTTGGTGAAGTTGCCAAATCAAAAGGGATGACAGCTGTCGCAGCTGACTCCGGGTTAGGACGTGAAAGCTTATACAAAGCCCTTTCACATACAGGTAATCCGAGTCTTTCGACAATACTCAGTGTTCTACGCTCGCTAGGACTGCAGTTGCGGCCATCGGAATGTTCATCGGCAACATCATCAACTGTTGACAGTTTTGTTTCTTGGGAACGCGACTCGCCAATCTCTTCCAGAGATATTTACTTGTTTGTTTGTTCTGAGAGTTCAAGTTCTCAGAGACTCATCAAATCATCTGAAACCAAGTCGGTCTAGCGAACTTCCAAATTACCGAGATCAGCTATATGGACAGCGTGACATATTTAAAGCTAATGGGTGAATCTCGGGGATGTCAGCAAACAGCAGAAATGATCGAATGTGAAATTCGCCGTTTGAACGCCAATGCAGGTGAGACTTCGCAAATCGGTGAAGAATCCGGTTGGCATTCCCATCATGTTTGGGTGTCTCTCAAATCAGTCAGTCACCATAATCTCGCTCTTGCTCTCTTACTGAGATTGAAGTGCTTTTTGTCTTTGCATCGCATCGACCTCGTTTATGGACATAGACTGACACAACTTTTCGACAAATTAAACATCTATCAAACTCAAACCTCGGATGACCTGGAAGAAATTTACCAACGGGTAAATCGAGATAACCCAGTCAAACTCATTGCAACTATCAGTTCAGAGGAGAGTTTCGTTCCTAAAGATCCTTCCAACAGTTCGATCAACTCACTGAAAGACTCTTTCACCTTGCTGGAAGAGTATGTTGAGATTTGGACAAACAAGCGCTCTGGGATGTACACTTCGAGTAGTCCGTGGCAATATCATTTTGACAGTCTGGAACCATTCTTCGAATTTCTCAATTCAAGCGAAAAGCTCGCAGCCAGAATCGCTTATCAGAACGGAGTGTTAAATCGCGTGTCATCTGGACCGGAATCTGACTCCAATCGGAACTAGCACAGGAATTCTGATTGTCAGAAAACTACAACTGGGGAATGCGATTCGTACTTTTTGGATGTGCTAAAACTGCTTAAACTAGTCTTTTTCCAGTTCTTTCAACTCAAAAATCAATTGCAGAGCTTCAAGCGGATTTAGCTCTTCGGGCTGAACCTGCTTGAGCCGCTCAAGAACAGGTGATGAGGGCATACTGAACAATGAAGTCTGTACCGAATCCTGAACCCGTACAAGTTCACTTTCGACTGCCCTGCTCGAAAGTCTCGCTAGGCGATTTTTCGCATTACCAATTACTTTACCTGGAATACCGGCGAGTTTGGCAACCTCAATCCCGTAACTCTGATTTGCTGCACCTTCTTTGACATCGTACATGAACACTATGTCACCTTTGTGTTTTACCGCATCCAAATGCAGGTTTATTGCGCCCGAATACTCATTGGCCAATTCAGTAATTTCGAAGTAGTGTGTGGAAAACATTGTCATCGCCCGAACTTCGTTCAGTAGACTGACCGCGCAAGCCCAAGCGAGAGCAAGTCCATCGTAGGTGCTTGTGCCTCGGCCAATTTCATCAACGAGAACTAAGCTGTTTTCAGTTGCACTATGCAAGATGGCGGCCATTTCTGTCATTTCTACCATAAAAGTCGAGTTTCCAGCAACCAAGTCATCGGCTGCACCAATGCGGGTAAAAATTCGATCAATGGGGCCAATTTTTGCAGCGACCGCCGGAACGAAAGATCCAGTATGGCTGAGCATGACAATCAGTGCTGTTTGACGCATATATGTGCTTTTGCCACCCATGTTCGGTCCGGTAATCAACAACAGGCGATTGTGTGGACTAAGTTCGGCACTGTTTGAAACGAAAGGTTTGGTCAGTACGGCCTCAACCACGGGGTGTCTGCCATGATCTATAGAGATCCCCGGGGTCTTCACGAGCTCAGGACGGTTGAGATCCAACTCCTCTGATAGAATCGCAAAATTGCTCAGGACATCAATTTCCGCTAAAGCCTGAGATGTCACTTGTATGGCGGATACATACTGTTGCAATTGCTCTATCAGAGCCTCATAGAGTTCTTTTTCTCGACCTAGCGCTTTCTCTTTGGCATTCAGTATGCGACGTTCAAATGAAGCGAGTTCCGGGGTGATGTATCTCTCAGATGATTTCAGAGTCTGGCGACGTTTGTAATCTTCAGGAATCTGGTCGGCAGCAAGCCTTGATACTTCAATGTAGTATCCGTGAACTCGGTTGTAATGAACCTTTAAATTCTTAATTCCAGTTCTTTCTCTTTCTCGGGTTTCGAGGTCGATGAGAGCCTGCCCCGAATCGTCCCGAAGTTGGTTCAGCTCGTCAAGCTGCGCATCGTAGCCTTTCCGAATGACGCCACCATCTCGCAATACTGATGCAGGTTCGTCAAGTATGGCCCGACCCAGCAGATCAGTTAGATCAGGAAGTGGATCCATGCGGGTGCAAAGTGTCTGCATTTCGGAACATTCTTCGGGGGCCAGCAGTTCAATCAGAGAGGGAACTGATCGCAATGCATCTTTCAAGCGTACCAGATCTATGGGTTTGGCAGTTCGTGTCGCAATTCTGGAAGCAATTCGCTCAATATCTCCTATATGGCGTAGTGCGGTGGCGATAAGTCCAATGTCAGTGTTCTCAAGAATATGTTCAATGATCTGATGCCGTCTTCTAATTTCTTCGTGATCACGAACCGGATAGCGAAACCATCGACGAATTTGTCTGGAACCCATTGCGGTTGAGCATTTATCGAACAGATTGATGAGGCAATATTTTTCATCTCCCATGAGTGTTGTTTCAATTTCAAGATTCCGCCAACTGTGGGAATCAATTTGAACAAATTCATCGGAACGATCAATCTTCAGACCATGAATATGAGTGAGTTCCTTTCCCCATACATCAATCGCATACTGTAGCAACGCTCCTGCTGCAGCGGATGCTTCAGGATGCTGTTCACATTCGAAAGCAGTCAAATTCTTCACTTGAAATTGTTTTTCCAAGAGAGATTTGGCTCGGTCAAAGTTGAAATACCAGCCTGGGACTTCTTGAGCGCGTTTGAACTGAAACTCATTCAGGTAGTCCGCTACATCAGCATGAAGAATTTCCGCCGGTTTGATTCGATCAATTTCTGATTGAATTGATTCAGCGTTTGGCATTTCTCTAGCGGAGAATCTGCCACTTGCGACATCAAGGGTGGCGAGTGTCCAAGTGTCGTTCAGTTTGGCAAAGGCGCACAACAGGCTTTCCGAGCGTTCATCCAGCAAGTTTTCATCGGTAAGTGTACCTGGTGTAATCACCCGAGTGACTTTACGTTCTACAGGTCCTTTCGATGTTGCCGGGTCACCGATCTGCTCGCATATCGCAACAGATTCGGAGAGATTAATCAGTTTTCGGATGTACTGATCAACGCTGTGGAATGGCACACCAGCCATCTTGATTGGGTTGGGGCTTGATTTGCTTCGACTGGTCAGAGTGATGCCCAGCAGATTTGAAGCTTTTTCAGCATCCTCATAGAAGAGTTCGTAGAAGTCTCCCATGCGGTAAAAGAGTAGTGTGTTCGGGTAGTCTGCCTTGATGCTCAGATACTGCTGCATCATAGGTGTAAGAGGACTCTTTGAACTTTCTGTCATGCGCTACGTTTCTGGGAACTGTGTACCTTGTATTTTCGTTCAACTATTCGGGCAAGGTCATCGTAAAGATGGGAATTACCAGCAACGACCATTCCAGTATCCAGAAAATTCTGCTCGCCACTGAAGTCTGTAATAATGCCACCTGCTTCACGAATCAGCAAGGCTCCCGCGGCAATATCCCAGATTTTCAATCCTGATTCCCAGAATCCGTCGAAGCGGCCGCATGCAACATAGGCAAGATCAAGAGCAGCTGAACCTGGACGCCTGACTCCTGAGGTTGTTTTTGAGAGTTCTCGAAAAATATCAATCCATAGATCGACGCTGTCGCGTTCGCGAAATGGAAAACCAGTTCCGATCAGAGCGAAATCGAGCTTTTGGATTGCGCTGGCGCGAATTCGTCTATCGTTGAGATGAGCGCCTGAGCCGTTAGATGCAGTAAATAGTTCTTCACGTGCTGGGTCATATATAACCGCGTGTGCCAACTTTCCTTGGTGACGGATCGCAATAGAAACACAAAACTGTGGGATACCATGCAGGAAATTTGTCGTGCCATCCAATGGATCAATAATCCATTCGTAATCTTTGCCCGGAATTGAATGATTCTCTTCGGCAATAATGCCATGGTTGGGGTAGGCCTCAAGTATTGTCTCAACAATTTCCTGCTCTGCCTCTACATCCACACTTGAAACGAAATCTCGTGCTTCTTTCAAGCTGAATTTCAATTGGTCGACGCGATAGGACTTACGCATGATGGTTTTTCCAGCGCGTCGAGCAGCGGTAACAGCAATGTTGACTAGAGGATGCATACTGTTAATTGTGAAGGTATCGGTAGACTATTTTGATACGGATAGATGATATTGAATCCTCTCATCCTCGCATTTAGAACAAGTTGAAGAATCATCAACTGACGAGAAGCGAGAGGAAGTTATGAGAGATACATAAGATAGCACAACGGTTGAATCGGATTTAGCAAATAACGTGTTTATTTGAATTGAGATGAATCAAAAAATGTGAGTGGTGCATCAGATTCGGCTGGAGTTAAGTTATATGCTGGTCGTACTTATCTGCGATGGAGACCTAGACTTTTTTTGTGCGACACTAAACCTTATTTAATTGAATCAACTACGTTGGTGTGAGAAGCATAATACGCCACAGCAACGGCAATACTGTCTATGTTTGCATCGAGTTCAACATGGACTGTATGAGATTGGTCGTTATAATTTTCCAAGCCTATTCCTGCAGTGTGTTCTTTAGATACGTACATTCAACATAAATGCACACGCAACGCTGTGGGTAACAGGTCAAAACATAGGGTCTAACTGACCATAAATTCCAGCAGAACCGTGGTGTTTCAGCAGATTGGTCTGAGCAGTAGCCACAAAATCCATATACGAGATCATCAGCATGAAAACCTATCAACATTTCATCAATGGACAATACGTTGACTCTACCAGCGGTGAGTGGATTGAAAGCATCGATCCATTCTCTGGCGAGGTTTGGGCACGCGCTCCTAAAGGCAACGAGGAAGATGTCAATCTGGCGGTCGCTGCAGCAAAAGCGGCATTTGAAAATTCCGATTGGACAGACCTTAGTGCTAGTGCGCGTGGTAAGCTCATGCGAAAACTTGGCGACCTCGTGGCAGACAATGCCGATCGATTGGCAGCGCTTGAGGTCAAAGACAACGGAAAGCTCTTTTCCGAAATGAAAGCACAGATGGTGTACCACCCGGAGTGGTGGTATTACTTCGGGGGTCTGGCAGACAAAATTGAAGGCTCAATTGTTCCGATCGATAAAAAAGACGCTTTTTCCTACACCATGTATGAGCCACTGGGTGTAGTCGCCGCAATTACTGCTTGGAATTCACCGCTGTTGTTCATTGCCTGGAAGTGCGCACCTGCACTGGCGGCCGGAAACACCGTTGTAGTTAAACCCTCAGAGTTCACTTCCGCAAGTTCACTTGAATACGCAAGTCTTGTTAAGGAGGCTGGCTTTCCAGACGGAGTGTTCAATGTGATAAGTGGATACGGAGCAGATGTCGGAGCGAATCTGGTGAGTCACCCAGATGTTTCGAAAATAACTTTCACCGGATCAGATTTATCCGGGCAAAAAATTTATGAAAGTGCGGCAAAAAACATCAAACATGTTTCGTTGGAGTTAGGTGGAAAGTCACCAAACATTGTTTTTGAAGATGCTGATCTTGACATGGCGGCGAAAGGTGCTGTAGCGGGAATTTTCGGGGCAACCGGCCAAACTTGTGTTGCGGGTTCACGGCTTTTGGTTCAAGAAAGTATTCACGACGAGTTCATGGAACGACTGCTTGATTTGGCCAAATCTGCAAGATTAGGGAATCCAATGGATGCGGGTACACATATTGGACCTGTGACTACCCCTCAGCAATACGAAAAAGTACTTTCCTATATTGACATTGCCAAACAGGAAGGCGCAGAGTTGGTTTTTGGAGGATCGGCCTGTAAGGTCCCGGGCGCAGATGCGAATCAGTTTGTGGAGCCGACTATTTTTACCAATGTTTCTAACGACATGCGCATTGCTCAGGAAGAAATTTTTGGTCCAGTGCTTTCGGTGCTGAAATTCAAAGATGAAGAAGAGGCAATCAAGATCGGAAACGATGTTGTCTATGGACTGGCAGCCGGGGTTTGGACAAAAGATATTAGGCGAGCTATGCGATTCACCAAAGCACTCAAGGCAGGGACGGTCTGGGTTAATACCTACAGGGCGTTCAGCTACATGATGCCGTTTGGCGGTATGAAACGAAGTGGCTTAGGTCGAGAAAGTGGAATAGCAGCGATACGGGATTATCTGCAAGTGAAAAGCGTCTGGCTTTCAACGGCAACGGAGATGCCAAATCCATTTATTTTGAGATAGCTATTTGACTCAATTGGTCACCTTGCAATTTCATGACTGTTCGAGTTGTATTGGTTGAGCCGTCTCATCCCGGAAATATCGGGTCAGTCGCCCGTGCTATGGGCAACATGGGGTTTGAGAATCTTTGCCTGGTTCGTCCCGTTGATCATTTGGTTGAAGAAGCGCGTGTGCGCGCTTCTGGCAATGAGGGGATCTTGGTCAATGCAAAGGTTTCCGAATCACTGGCCGACGCGATTGATGAGTGCTCATTTGTAGTCGGTACCAGTGCGAGGATTCGCACAATTGGGTGGCCTAGCCAAGCGCCTCAGCAGGCAATGCAAAGAGTAGCGGATGCGGTAGGCCAGTCTCAAAAGGTCGCAATTCTGTTTGGACCTGAGAGAACAGGATTATCGAATCGACACATTGATCAGTGCGATCTTTTAGTTCGAATACCCGTTGATGATCAATCTCCTTCCATCAATCTGGCAGCTGCAGTAATCATCCTCCTCTATGAGCTGCGTTTGGCAACAGCCAGCGGAGGAGAAAATAAAACGGTTAGCGGATCAGGCGCAGAATTTGATGATTCCGAAATTATGGCGACCCATGCTCAGGTTGAAGGATTTTTTGAACATCTTCATTCAGTGTTGGAAGATGTCGAGTTTATCGCGGAGAGTCCTCGGGAAGTATTGATGAGAAAAATTCGCCGAATCTTCCTGCGTCCAGATTTGACCGTTGATGAAGTTAATATTCTGCGCGGAATTCTGACAGCTATTGAAAAGAAAACCCAAGCTTGATCGACACGACACTCCCAACGAAATGAAGCAGAATTGTGATGCGATGGGTAATACGAATATTGATCTTGTTGTTCGTAATTTTTGCAGGTCCAATCTATATGCTGGCCACCGGAGATTTCATGGGTAGGCATTGGTCACAAGTAGAAAACGGATCCGCTGGAATTGCGCCACATCCTTCAGAGTTCAGTGACGCGGTCGTGCAGGTCTATGCGGCTAGGACGTGGGGTGCGCGTGGTGCAGTTGCTGTTCATACCTGGATTTCCGTCAAACCCACTAATGCATCAGCCTATACGGTTTATCAGAAGATTGGATGGCGTTTACGATACAGAAATTCTGCCATGTCGTTTCGAGAAGACGTTCCCGACCGACACTGGTACGGCAATGAACCCTGGCTGCTCGCTGATCTTCGCGGAGAACACGTGGATGCGGTGATTAATAAAATTCACACCGCTGCAATGACTTATCCACATGCTAACGAATACAGGCTTTGGCCTGGTCCCAACAGCAACTCGTTTACAGCGTGGGTACTCCGACGAGTGCCGGAACTTCGAGCAGATTTACCGCCCACTGCAATTGGTAAGGATTGGCTCGGGTCAGGAAAGTTTTGGGGACCGGCACCAAGTTCAACTGGATTTCAGGTTTCGCTGTTGGGTGTGTTAGGCGTTACAGTTGGTATTGAAGAAGGGCTCGAATTAAATCTTGCAGGTGCACACATCGGAATTGACCCACTTGATCTTGCATTGCGATTACCAGGTATTGGCATTCTTTCCAAGGATGGATACCATTAGCAGATACTCGTGGCTCTGATAATTACCGTTGCCGTCGACAAAAAGAATTCATTCAATGTGAAATCTGAAACAGTGAGCTTGGAATTTAGAAGTACGCACTCATTTTCACCGCTTGAAGTAAAATTTCGTGACACTTGAATTTTCGACTGTTTCGAACTATCTTTTATCTAGTAGTAATTGAATTAAAGCGAAAATGGCCATTACACTGACAGAATCTGCAGCAGACCGGGTCCGATCCTACCTCGACGGATCAGACGGTCAGGGACTAAGGTTTGGTGTGCGAACAACTGGCTGTTCCGGTTTCGCATATGTTGTTGACATCGCGCCCGAAGCAAATTCAGACGATCATGTTTTCCAAAGCCGTGGAATCGATGTTTTTGTCGATCCCAAAAGTCTTGAACTGGTAGATGGAACCACAATCCATTTTGAAAAACAGGAACTGGCTGAATCGTTCGTCTTCAAAAATCCAAACGTCAGTGCTGAATGTGGCTGCGGTGAAAGTTTCACCGTTGAATAGTTAAGCTATCTTCTGGGCGACGTTGGCATTCTGACGCGCCAATATTTCTCCAGACCTATGTCAGCGCCGTCGTCAGTACAATCCCAATTCGAACGCCCGTCAGTCTCAATCGAGACGCTTGGCTGTAAGGTCAATCTCTTCGAATCAGAATACATTTCGAGTCAACTGCAGTCTCGCCTGCGAGCAAAAATAGACTCTCACGGGAAAGACGTATGCATCATCAATACCTGCACCGTAACGCGCGAAGCTGACAGACAATCGCGTCAAGCAATACGGCGCGTGATTCGTAAAAATCCCGATTCAACCATCATTGTGACCGGCTGCTATGCCGAAATGCAGCCCGATGAATGTGCGAGCATCCCGGGTGTTGATTACGTTGTTCCTGGTAGCAGTAAACTGCAGATTCCACAACTGATTTCAGGTGAGGTTGGATTGGATGACTTGGCTTCATCTTTAAAGAACAGAAATTCCACTCTCATGCCTGAACTGGCGGTTACTGGTTTTGATTCGAGAACGAGAGCCAACTTGCAGGTACAGCAGGGATGTGATAACGGTTGTACGTTTTGCATTATTCACAAAGCAAGGGGCCCGAGTCGATCAATTGCACCGACAACTGTACTGCGTCAGGTGGAAAGCTTTGTCGAACAGGGATTTGCAGAAATCGTAATCTGCGGAATTGACTTGGGTTCCTATGGCGACGATCTTGAAAATGACGGTGATTTCGATATGAATTTAGCGGTGTTAACGAGTGAGTTGGCTGAAAGACATTCTGATATTCGATTTCGACTAAGTTCTATTGATCCGGCCCACATCACCCCTAAACTCGTTAGTGTCATTGAACGTTTCGATAACATTTGCCCGCACATCCATCTTTCATTACAGAGTGCATCACCGATTATTCTGAAACGTATGAAAAGACGTTATCAGCCAGATGATGTTTATGCTGCTGTTGCCGCGCTCCGGACCGTCCGACCAGATTTGGTCCTGTCAGCTGACATCATGGCTGGTTTTCCTACTGAATCTGAGTCCGATTTTGAAATGACTAAGTCTGCAATTTTCGATCTGGAAATTGCTTATCCTCACGTTTTCGCGTACTCGGAGAGGGACGGGACTCCCGCTGCAAGGATTCCGAAGCAGGTTCCACCCGAGTTTCGAAAAACGCGAGCAAGACTGTTGCGACATGCAGGCGATACGGTCCGCCAGAAAGTACTCTCACGCTACGTGGGAAAATCTGCCGAGGTTCTGACGGAATGCAGAGTTAACCAAACAGAATCGATGATGTACCGTGCCCGTTTATCCAATTACCTGCCAGTTTATTTTGAAAGTGAGCATGACGTATCAGGTCAATTTATGGAACTCAATTTGACCGGCCTGCATCATGACGGATTGCTTGGACAATTACACAAGGTCTGAGCAAATCAGGCTGTTTTGAGCCGGAATTTCACGTGATTAGCGCCAATTGGACTGGCGATAATTCGTAAAATATTCAGTCTGACACAAGCCGCGGCTGCTCTCAAAGTAGTCCGCCAAACAAACCCAAAATATTCCAAATTCTGGCTCAAATATCAAGGTGCACGCTATATGGCTGTAGAACGAACTTTATCCATTATCAAACCCGATGCAGTACGAAGAAACCTGATAGGCGAAATCAATCGCCGATTCGAAGCCGGTGGACTTTCAATTGTGGGTTGTAGAATGGTTCATCTGGACCAGGCGCAGGCAGAGGGATTTTACGCGGTGCACAAAGAGCGACCATTTTTTTCCAGTTTGGTTGAGTATATGCAGTCCGGTCCGGTTGTCGTGCAGGTTCTGGAAGGTAAGAAAGCAGTTGTCGCAAATCGTGAAATCATGGGAGCGACTAATCCGGCTGACGCTGCTCTAGGCACTATCCGTGCAGACCTCGCCGAGTCGTTAGAGCGAAATTCTGTGCATGGGTCAGATTCACCGGAAAACGCAAAAATTGAAATCGCCTTTTTCTTTTCTGACAACGATATTCATTCGCGCTAAATCTGTTTGGCTGTTGAATTCAGCCGACGGGATGAAATGGCTATGAAAGTCAACCTCATCGGGTACCCTAAAAATCAACTGATTGAATTCTTCGCCGATCTTGGTGAACCGAGTTTCCGCGCGAGCCAGGTTCTTAAGTGGATTCACCAGCGTGGTGTTACCGAATTTGAGGAGATGACTGACCTTAGCAAATTGCTTCGAGCCAAACTTGCTGAAATTGCAGTCGTTGAAGGACTCAAGCCAGTGACTGAAAATACTTCGGAGGATGGCACCCGTAAGTGGCTTCTTGCACTGCCGGATGGGAATTGCATAGAAACAGTATTTATCCCCGAAGATAGCCGCGGTACGCTTTGTATATCTTCACAAGTGGGTTGTTCTTTGAATTGCACGTTTTGTGCTACAGGTCGACAGGGATTCAATCGCAATTTGAATCCAGCTGAAATCATTTCCCAGTTGTGGTATGCCCATCACGAACTGAGAAGTGATGACAATCGCCGACCGATTACGAACATCGTGTTGATGGGTATGGGAGAGCCTTTACTCAATTATGAGGCTGTCGTTGCAGCGATGCTGTTGATGTTGGACGACAATGCTTACGGTTTCTCCCGTCGTCGAGTTACTCTGAGTACTGCTGGCGTCGTCCCAGGTATTGAACGATTGCTTTCTGACTGTCCTGTCAGTCTTGCTGTGTCATTGCATGCGCCGAATGATGAACTTAGGAACGAGTTGGTGCCACTGAACAAAAAGTATCCAATTGCAGAGCTGATGGATGCCTGCCGACAGTATGCGGCATTCGACCGCCGTTGGCGTGTCACATTTGAATACATCATGTTGAAAGATATCAACGATTCGGTTTCTCAGGCCCGACAGCTCGCACGGATTTTGAGAGAGATGCCCGCTAAAGTCAACCTGATTCCCTACAACACCGTCGATGGGTTGCAATACGAACGTTCAGATCAGGAAGTCATTGATCGATTCAGAGATGTACTGTTGTCGCAACACATCATGACCATCACCCGGAAAACCCGCGGTGATGATGTCGATGCAGCATGCGGTCAACTCAAGGGAAAGTTTACTGACCGGACCCATCGTTCTGCAAAGTTGGCAGCCAAAGCAGTGCCGCTTGAATCGCTGGTCGAACCTCTTGAATTAATACAGGTTCAAGACTAGTGAATATCAAGGTTCAATCGATTCGAGGCATGAATGATCTTCTGCCGTCTGAAACTCATTGGTGGCAGGCTATGGAGCGTGCCATTCACCACGTCGCAGCGCTTTATGGTTATGAGGAAATTCGATTGCCGCTTCTTGAGCGTACGGAACTTTTCAAGCGCTCAATTGGTGAAGAAACAGATATCGTGGAAAAGGAAATGTACACTTTCCTCGACAATCGGGGAGATAGCCTGACACTTCGTCCTGAGGCAACAGCTAGTTGCGTTCGTGCCTGTATTCAGCATGGACTCATTAACCGCAGTAAAGCAAGATTGTGGTATATGGGCCCGATGTTTCGATATGAGCGCCCGCAAAAGGGTCGCTATCGCCAGTTCCATCAGTTCGGAATTGAGGCATTTGGCTGGACGACACCTGATATCGACGCCGAAATTATTTTGGTTGCGCATGCGTTATGGCAGCAACTGAATATCGCTGATCATGCTCGACTTGAAATTAACTCCATCGGTACATCAAATGCCAGACAGCGATATCGGGCAGACTTGGTGTCGTACTTCGGCAAGTACCGGGACTCACTGGATCAAGACAGCCAGCGACGGCTGGTGACCAATCCACTTCGAATTCTGGATAGCAAAAATCCTGATATGCAGGAGATCATTGAGGAGGCGCCTGTCATGACGGACTATCTGGATGCGGAATCTGCAGCGGGATTTGATAGGCTATGCAATTTATTGGCTTCCCAGAACATTGGATTTACGATCAACCATCGCCTGGTGCGGGGTCTTGATTACTATACCGACACCGTCTTCGAATGGACAACAAATCTTCTTGGCGCACAAAACGCAATTTGTGGTGGCGGACGCTATGATGGGCTGGTTGAACTCTTGGGAGGCGGACCAATCCCCGGAGCTGGATTCGCGATGGGTTTGGAGCGGCTGATCGAAGTGCTACGACAAAGTGACTACGATGCTGAACTTGCGAGACCTCAAGTTTACGTTTGTACTCTAGGCTCTGATGCTGAAGTTGAAGGATTGAATTTGGCTCAGGAACTTCGCGCTCAAGGAATTCGCACCACTGTTCACTGCGGTGGCGGTAAACTTTCACAGCAACTGAAAAACGCTGACCGAGCAAGTGCTGTGCTTGGCGTTATAATCGGTGCGGACGAATTAGCGTCCCGTACCGTAATAGTCAAATCGCTTCGAACTGCTGTAGAGCAGCAGTCAATTTTACGGAGCGAAATTGTTGAAACAATTGAAGGAATGCTTCACTCGAAGCAGTAGCGAAACAAAAGCACAAAACCAATTAGAGAGCTTCTGATGACACCCGAAGAAGAACGGCTAGATCAGGTAAAACAGTGGTGGAAAGAATACCGCTGGACTGTGATCGGCGGAGTTTCGGCTGGAGTAATCGGAGTAGGTGGCTGGACTGGTTGGAATGAATATACGCGAGTTCAGCAGGAATCGGCATCGGCGCTATTTCAGGAGTTGTCCGTTGCAGTTGTTCAGGCGGATGTAACCGGTGCACGCCGGGCATTTGATGAACTCTTTGAAGATTATTCGGGTACGGCTTATGCAGAAAAGGCGAGATTGCTGTTTGCACGTGCAGCATATGAGGTTGGCGAAGAGGCTGATGCCAGACGATTACTGGAAGATGCTGTTGATTTGTCATCAGACGAGTCAACTGCACATACAGCTCGAATCCGTCTTGCGCAGTTATTAATTGAAAGTGCGCAGTACCAGGAGGCTTTGGATCTTTTGGGTTCGGTGGACCCGGGACAGTTCGCATCACACTACGAGGAATTGAAAGGTGATGCGTATCGCGCTATGAACCGGTACTCGGAAGCAAAAAAAGCGTACGAGGCAAGCCTTGATCTTCTAGGTTTTAACTCCGGTTATCGAACAATTCTTACATTGAAGTTGAACGACACACGGGTCGCAGAGTAAGTATTCTAATAACTATTTGGTTAATTCAATAGTGCAGGTTCAATATAAAGAATTCTCTAGTTTGTGTAGGAATCCGTCTGTCGGTCTTTTCTTCATTCTATTAATAACAATAACTTGTTCCTCCTCAGGAAAATCGCAATGATTCGAATAATTCCAGCCATTCTAGCGGTATTTTTGCTCACCGCCTGTGGTACACCCAAGATACCTGCTCCTGATCCCACACCTCTCAGCGCCATTCACGAATCCGTGGAACTGAAATCCAGGTGGAGCAGCAATGATGTACGGGTTTCGTCTCGAAAAGATCAGGCATTTTTATCTTTACGTCCGAGTTTGGAATCCGGACTGTTGATTGCTGTGTCACCGGAAGGGGAAGTCGTCGCATTCAACTCCAATTCCGGGTCGACGGTCTGGTCAACCGAATTGAATCAGAACATTTCTGCAGGTACTGGAGCGGGTGATGGCATAGTAGCCGTAGTCAGCGATATGGGTACAGCCTATGGTTTGGACATCAGAGACGGTGCGAAACTGTGGGAGTATCAACTTGGTGAACTGGTTTTCTCACCACCGCTGATTTATAGAAATCAGGTCGTATTACGGACTATTGATGGAAACCTGATTGTACTGTCAGCAGCTAGCGGTGAATTTTTATGGGATGCGATTTACGATCAGCCAGAGTTTTTGGAATTCGGTTCAGCAGCTCCAGTTGGATATCAGAATGTCGTCATTTTAGGTAATGCCTTGGGTCGGGTAATCGCTACGGATTTGACGAGCGGATTTGAGGCCTGGAGTGTTTTTCTCGGTTCAGAGCGCAGCGTAGGGCAGTTGAGAAGTCGAGAATCACGTCCAGTGTTGTTTCAGGATCTTTTAATTCTGTCTGATCTATCGAGAGCAATTGTTGTTTATGACCTCTCAACGGGAAACGTCCTGTGGGAATCCCGCCTGGACGCGGGACGCAACACCGACGCTGATAACAATGCAGTTTATGGACATAGTACGGATGGCCTTGTATTGGCTTTCAACCAATCAAACGGGTCACCTCGGTGGCAGCAGAACGCTTTGCTTTATCGTGGTATTGATGACTTGACGCTGGTAGATGGGCGACTGGTCGTCGGTGACGGGTTGAGTTATTTTCACATTTATGATCAGAATAGTGGGGAAATTATCGGCCGCCACAAAGCACGCGAACGAGTCGCGTCAGGAGGATTCCTGGGTTCAGGAAATAGTCTTTACGTATATTATCGCTCTGGACATATCGAAGCTTTCACTCTGGCTTCAGCGAATTAGCCAGCAGTATTTTCTATCGCTAATCGGAATCTCCAGGGTCGGGTATTGTCCCGTTATCAGTTTCAGACGCGTCGTACCTTTTCAATTATGCTTCAAGTGCTGCAGTTACCATGCTCCCCGTCGTCAGTATTGTCGGCCGTCCCAATGTCGGAAAATCGACTCTCTTCAACCGTCTGACCCGAAGCCGGAACGCTCTGGTTGACGATGTTCCCGGGGTAACTCGGGACCGCATGTATGGACTAGCTACCTCGGGCGACCGTAATTTCCTCATCGTTGATACAGGTGGACTAGGTGATGATGACGGAACCTTCTCTGAACTCATCAATGATCAGGTCGAAGCAGTTCTTGAGGAATCCGATGCAATCATTTTTTTACTGGATGCGACTGAGGGACTGACAGTCGCCGACGAACAGATCGCGAGTCGGTTAGGGAAAACCAATTCTCCAATCTCGATCGCAGTCAACAAGAGCGAGGGTTTGGCACCAGAGTTGGTGACAGCCGACTTTCAGGCACTTGGATTCAGTGATCCACTTCCGATATCTGCCAAGCGGGGCAGTGGAGTTGCAAGAATGATCGAACCGATTGTTCAGACTCTACCGAAGATTGAAGATCCGCTCTGGCTCGACCCGGGACCGAAGGTTGCAGTGATTGGTAAACCCAATGTTGGTAAATCTACGCTGATCAATGCACTTTGCCAAAACGATCGACTGATCGTCAGCGATACACCAGGAACAACGCGTGATACAGTAACTGTACCACTTCAGATTGGAGAAGCTCGATTCCGTTTTATTGATACGGCCGGAGTCAGACGACGGTCAAGGGTGAATGAATCACTGGAAAAGCTTTCCGTCGTAAAGACTTTGCAGGCAATTGAGGCTGCACACGTTGTCATATTGGTCATTGATGGAACCGAGCCCGTATCTGATCAGGACGCGACACTCGCTGGGTTGGTGCGTCGTGCCGGCCGACCGGTCGTCATTGTGGTGAATAAATCTGACAGAATACGAGCAGTACAAAGATCAGAAGTTTTAAAAACACTTCAAAGGAAACTCGCATTTGCTGCGCACCACGAAGCTTTCTTTGTATCTGGACTGAAACGTCAGGGACTTAAAAAGTTGCTACAGGCTGTCGGAAAAGGATATCGCTCTGCCATGATTGAAATGCCGACAGCAGTGCTCAATCGCATGCTTCAAGATGCGGTAACCCAAACTCCCCCACCTATGTCACGCCGACGTCCAGTTAAACTCAAATATGCGCACCAGGGTGGACGAAATCCGCCCGTTGTGGTGATTCACGGCAACAATGTCGAAACGGTCGCAGATCACTACCGACGCTATCTGGAAAAATACTTCAGGGAGAGATTTAAGCTATTCGGTAGCGATGTGCGCGTTGTCTTTCGCTCCGGTAAAAATCCCTTTGATTCTAAGCGCTGAATCTTTACTCAGGAACTGATTGATTCCACATCAAGATCAAGCGCGCCCTTGGCAAGTTGTGCTTTGACTTTGTCACCTGGTGAAACAGAATTTGCGTCTGTCAGGATGGTGTTATCCTTTTTGCTTCGAACAATCGCGTAGCCGCGATTGAGTGTTGCTTGCGGATTCATGGTTTCCAATTGTGTTACAAGCGATTCAACCCGGGCGGCGAATTTATCCTGTAAGTTTGTAGTTGATTGCATGAGGCGATCAGCAGCAGAAACGAGATCTTTGGAATACTGATCAATTCTTGGCGTCGGTGATTGATTCAACAGTCTTTGGTAGTTGACTTTGACCGTTCCGCTTTGCGTATCGACGGTGCGGCTGATCTCCGAAACAAGCCGTTTACCATAGGCACTGAACTGACTTTTCAAATTTGTAATTCTTTCTTTCGGGTGTACAAGCCTTGCCTCTGCCAGATCGATCTGTTGTGTGAATTCGCCCAGTCTGGAAAGAACTCTATTTTGTAAATCTGTTTCGAACGTCGACAGTTTCAGAAGCATTTCATTTATTGAGGGTGTGCTGATCATCTCAGCCGCAGCGGTAGGTGTCGGCATTGGTTTATCTGCCACCCAGTCAACAATTGTCACGTCAGTATCATGTCCTATCCCGCTTACTATCGGAATTCTGCTCAAGAAAACTGCGTCTGCTACGGATCGATCATTGAACACCGAAAGGTCTTCAAGTGAGCCGCCACCCCGGCTGATGAGAAGTACGTCAACATTCATTAGCTGATTCGCAAGTTCAATCGCCGCCGTGATTTCTTTGGGTGCATTTTCGCCTTGGACTGAGGTTGGAAAAAGCGTCAATTGAATTGTTGGGTTTCTGCGTTTGAATGCTTGAATGATGTCGTGTACAGCTGCGCCAGTTGGTGATGTTATGATTCCAACTCGACGTGGAAATGTGGGTAAACTCTTTTTATTCTCTGGATCAAAGTATCCCAACTCATCAAGTTCCTTTTTAAGCCGCAAATACTCTTGGTAAAGTTCACCTTCCTTTGAACTTTCGATTTGAACATTTTCAACAAAAAACTGGTAACTTCCTCTTTGAGAAAAAATCGTAAGGTAGCCTTCAAGAACAACCTCTCTGCCATGATCAGGAATCTGCCGAATTTTGTTTCGGTAGACAGTACGGGCAAACAGCACGCAACTAATCTCGGCAGATTTGTCTTTCAGCGAAAAATAATAATGGCCCGCATTTGACTTTGTGATGCTTGAAACCTCGCCGCACAAACTAATCTGACTGAAACTGTTTTCCAGCAGCTCCTTTGCCTGAGCATTCAACTCACTGACAGAGTAGATTTTGTTCTCTGACAACAGTCCGATTCCGATTCAGAGGAGATTCAGGGATTTTGATAGAGGAAGCACAGAAGATTTAACGCATCAGAAAGGGGTCTGGAATGGTATCTTCTGAAGTGTTTAGCCAGACACTCTTTACCTTTGTATATTCCAGTGCCGCTTCAATTCCTCCTTCTCGGCCATATCCTGATAGACCATGTCCACCGAATGGTGCGATTGGAGAGACAGAGCGGTAGGAGTTGACCCAGATAATTCCTGCGTCTATCTGATTGATCATACGATGCGCCTTGGCGAGACTGCGGGTAAACACACCGGCAGCAAGTCCATACTCAGTATCGTTGGCCATTTCGACAGCCTCTTCTTCGGTGTCAAATGTGAGAACCGAAAGCACAGGTCCGAAGAGTTCCTTTCTAACAGAAGGTGCATCGGGATGCTCGGAACAGTCCAGTATGGTTGGCTGATAGAAAAATCCCGGCCGGTCGATATTAGCACCACCTGCAACTAGTTTGGCACCAGCATCAATGGTGGATTCCACGACTTCATTGATCCAGTTTCGCTGTCTTAGGGTACAAAGCGGTCCGACTTCCGTGCGCATGTCAGATGGATCATCAACGATCACATTCTGAGCGGTGTGCTTCAGTCTTTCAATAAAGGCATCCTTAATTGACCTTTGGATGATCAATCGTGAACCGGCGACGCAGCTTTGTCCGCTGGCTGCAAATATAGCGGAAACTTGTGTGTTGGTGGCGCTTTCAATGTCCGCGTCCTCAAACACAACAAAGGGTGACTTGCCTCCCAGTTCAAGAGAGGAACTCGCGAGATTTTCCGCACAATGTCGCACGATGTGTCGAGCTGTTTCAGGTCCGCCCGTAAATGCAACGCGGGAGACCTGGGGATGGGATGCCAGAACGGAACCGCACTCCGGTCCAAAACCGGTGATGACATTGACAACTCCGGGTGGGAATCCGGCTTCATCAATCAGCCGTGCAAATGTCAAAACCGGAGCCGCACCGTCTTCTGATGCTTTAAGGACAACTGTACAACCAGCAGCCAATGCAGGGCCAAGTTTGACAGCGGACAAAAACAACTGACTGTTCCACGGAACAATGGCTGCAACGACACCAACGGGTTCTCGTTTGAGCCATACCTCCATGTCAGGTCGGTCGATTGGCAGATGAGCTCCTTCCATCTTGTCGGCAAGACCCGCATAGTAACGGTAGAAATCTGCGACATAGTTAATTTGTGCACTTGTCTCTCGAATTATTTTTCCAGTATCGCGAGTTTCGATCTTTGCTATTGCCTTGGCATTCTTTTCAAGCAGTTCTGCAAGTCGGTAAAGCAGTTTGCCGCGTTGCGTAGCGCTCAGTCCTGCCCACCTCGGATCGTGTAGTGCTCTTGCCGCAGAGGCGACAGCATTATTGACGTCCTCTCTACGAGCTTCGGGCATCAAAGCCCATGGTTCTCCGTTCGCCGGGTTAACTGTTTCAAACGTGTCGCTGCCGTTTTGGAAGCCACCGTCAATATACTGCTGAAACTGGTCCATGATTTTTCCTCAAGTTAGTTGCACTTCAGACGTCTAAAGTGAATTGAATGACTGGCACAAGACGAGATGTCTTCCTTTTGTGAAAGTGAGGATGAAGTTCGCTTACCCATTTTAATTCAGTCAACGTTTCCAGCGAATAAATGGAATAGCAACCAGATGCACGATCGGTGATATTCATAGAAAAAGGCGTAGTTCTTTGCCTGAACAACACACCTGAATCGGTATAATGCACAAATGGAAACCATCGATCAAGCCCTCACTTTTGATGACGTTCTTTTGGTGCCGGCTCGTTCCTCCGTCCTGCCCAAAGAAGTCAGTCTAACAACTCACCTCACCAAAAAAATCGCACTCAATCTGCCGTTGCTGTCAGCGGCCATGGACACTGTTACAGAGTCCGACATGGCGATCGCGTTGGCGCAACTGGGAGGATTGGGAGTGATTCATCGGAATCTCTCTCCAGAGCAACAGAGCGAGGAAGTTCGGCGTGTCAAAAAGCATGAGAGCGGAATCGTAACCGATCCCATTACCACCACAGCTGACAGAACCATTGCGGAAGTAATGGATTTGATGGCAAAACATCAGGTATCGGGAGTTCCGGTACTTGATGATGGAACACTCACGGGTATTGTTACCAATCGAGACCTTCGGTTTGAGAGCCGTACCGATGCCTTGATCACCTCAGTGATGACCCCGAAGAACCGACTGGTTACGGTTAGAAAGGGTGCCAAGAAACAAAAAATTCTCGACCTGCTCCACACCAACCGAATTGAAAAACTTCTGCTCGTTGATAAGGATTTTCGCCTGGAGGGACTGATTACCGTCAAGGATATTATGAAATCGCAGGTTTATCCCAACTCCTGTAAGGATGAGGATGGACGCTTGATGGTTGGTGCCGCAGTTGGAACGACAGCGGCTGAGGTAGAACGTGTTGGCATGCTGGTCGATGCAGGGGTCGATGTTGTTGTGGTTGATACTGCACATGGTCATGCGGAACGAGTATTGGAACAGATTGGCGAAATCAAACGTCAATTCTCCAAAATCGAAGTAGTTGCGGGCAACGTTGCAACCGGTGAAGCGGCTCTGGATCTGGCCGAACAGGGCGCTGATGCCGTGAAAGTCGGCGTTGGGCCGGGTTCGATCTGTACCACCCGTGTGGTCGCAGGGGTAGGGGTGCCGCAGCTAACCGCTGTTATCAATGTGTCCCGGGCACTGAAAGATACACCAGTCAAAGTGATCGCAGACGGTGGAGTTCGTTATTCTGGAGATTTGGCCAAGGCCATTGCGGCGGGTGCACACTCAATCATGGTCGGTAGTCTCTTAGGTGGAACTGATGAAGCTCCCGGTGAAATTGAGGTGTATGAAGGTCGGACCTACAAGTCCTATCGTGGCATGGGGTCGTTGGGCGCGATGGAAGGTGGTTCGAAAGATCGATATTTTCAGGAGACAGAGACCAACAGCGTGAAACTGGTCCCCGAAGGCATCGAAGCCCGGGTACCTTACCGTGGTTCCATGCAGACTGTCGTTCATCATCTGATGGGTGGACTTCGATCCAGTATGGGATATACGGGAAGTGCGGATATTGATGCATTGCGCACCCATGGTCGATTTTTGCGCATTACTAATTCAGGGATCCGCGAAAGCCATGTTCACGATGTTGAAATTGTTAAAGAGTCACCGAATTACCAGCGATACTGAGTTTGCAATCGTATTCCTTCGACTGGCGTAGAGTGAAACTTCGACAGGTGTTGAATCGATCTGAAAATTCATTGGTTGCTGCCGAAAAAAGCAAGGCAATTCATTCCAATACGTAGAATTGGTTGCAGACACTCACACACTGGAATTGCCAACAGAACGTATTCTGGTTCTGGATTTTGGTTCCCAGTACACACAACTCATCGCGCGACGCGTGCGCGAGTGTGGTGTATACAGTGCGATCTATTCCTACGATACACCCGTCGATTCAATTTTTAAGTTTAAACCGACCGGAGTCATCCTTTCTGGTGGTCCAGCCACAGTAACTGAAGAATTTACTGCTCGGGTTGCACCAGAAGTTCTAAAACTGGGGGTGCCTGTACTTGGCATCTGCTACGGAATGCAGACCATTGTGGCACAGCTTGGTGGTCAGGTTGAAAATGCACTGGTACGCGAATACGGACATACCGAAATGAATCTGATTGGCACATCGGAGTTGTTGACCGATACCGGACCGGCGAGTGAGGCATCTACCACGATGAATGTGTGGATGAGTCATGGAGACCGAGTGATCGAAATGCCACCAGGCTTTGAATCCATTGCTGAATCCGCCGCCTCTCCCTATGCGGCAATAGCTGATACAAGTCGACATCTCTACGGGCTTCAATTCCATCCGGAAGTTACACATACAGAGGGAGGAAAAGAAATTCTCCAGCGATTTCTTCATGTCATCTGTGGGTGTTCATCTGACTGGCAGACAGGATCAATAATTGATGCACAGATTGACAGCATCAAACAGACCGTCGGAACTGGCAGGGTGATTTTGGCTCTTTCTGGAGGAGTCGATTCATCAGTATGTGCAGCTTTACTGCATCGGGCGATTGGAGAACAGTTAACTTGCATTTTTGTCGATAACGGTTTGCTGCGTTTGAATGAAGCGCAGATAGTGCGCAAGAATATGGTCGAAAAACTCGGTGTGGATGTCGTGACAGTTAAGGCGGAGGACCGATTCTTTACCGCGTTGTCAGGTGTTTCTGATCCTGAAGAAAAGCGCAAGATCATTGGACGGGAATTTATTGAAATATTTCAGGAAGAAGCCAGAGAACTGCAGAACATCAAGTGGTTGGCTCAAGGTACGATATATCCGGATGTCATCGAATCGGCAGGTGCACATACACAAAAGGCTAAAGTCATCAAGTCGCATCACAACGTGGGCGGTCTGCCGGATTCAATGCATCTGCAACTTCTGGAGCCGCTTCGGGAGTTGTTCAAGGATGAGGTTCGAGAGGTGGGTGTGGAACTTGGACTGCCACCGGAGATCGTTTATCGACACCCGTTTCCAGGACCAGGTCTTGGTGTTCGAATTCTTGGAGAAGTTAAAAAACAGTATGCAGAATTACTGCGACTTGCGGACGCAATCTTTATGGAAGAACTGGTCAGGAATGATTTGTATTACGAAGCGAGCCAGGCTTTTGCAGTGTTTTTACCTGTTAAGTCTGTGGGTGTGGTCGGTGACAATCGGGCGTATGAGTATGTGGTAAGTTTACGGGCGGTTCAGACACAGGACTTCATGACTGCCAGATGTATGCGTATTCCGTTTGAAATTCTTGAACTAATTGCCAGCCGTATTGTCAACGAAATTCCTGGAATTAGCCGAGTCACCTATGACATTTCAAGCAAGCCACCAGCAACGATTGAGTGGGAGTAATTTGCGTGGTCTGTGCGATAGTTGGGGTCGGAGGACTTGCTTTCGTCCCTGCACCCTGGCGATGGATCGCCACGCTGATCATCGTGGTCCCGTATCTTATCGGCGCACCGCATCCGGAAGGTCCGATGTTTCTTGACCAAAGCCCGGAAGCGGCAAAGGCACTCGAAGCGCTTGCTGGCCAGTTTGTCTATGCCTATGCCATCGCGAATGCCATATTCTGGGTGTCACTGGGTTCGCTGGTCACCTGGTTCTGTGTCCAAATCAACCAGAGCATGGCAGTTGCGGATCAGGTTACATCCTAACCGGAACCACTGAAATCGGACTCTTGGCACGCAGGCGTGCACACTTTGGCAGTAATTGCCTAGGTGTTTTCCACGTTAAATTTTTTGTCAAAATGCTCTGACAGATAGACGTTTGTGGAATGAAAGACACTGCTGCTGTCGCGCGCTCTAGATTTAAAGTCGCTCGACAATACAGTGCCATCTAATTCATGCTGCTCTTCCATCGGCGATACAGTCTGCCGGACCTGATCCTGAGACTGACTTACGTTGCCCTGAGAACACTGCCCATGCCTGAAAAGCTCTTGAAACATAGCTTATGTTAGGGAATTATAAATAAAGGTTGACAATACAGGGGTGAGTGAATAAAATGCCGATTATCAATAAATATCCTGCAACAGTTATTCAATGTATTCCTCCTTTGAAGAAACAAATCTTAGCACACCCCTTTTTTGGGAGAAGTATCGGTCACGCAACAGCTTGAAATTGTGCAACATCATCAGATTCCAGATCGACGACCTGCAGGCCCAGCCGTAAGGCGTTCTGCCTGAGTCGGTCGACTTTCTTTTGGTGTCGATCAGCTTCAGCCGCACGCATCGGCTCTTCAGTGTACTCTCGGGCATTGGTCACCATTGCGTATATGATGCGGGCCAACTGATAGGCACTTGCCTTGATGGCTCGGGGCGGGTCCATGCGCATGCACCGGCGCCGGTGTGCAGCGCCAAGCAAACTCGAATCCCTGCGAAGCGTCACCGCTGCCAGGCGAAGCGCCTGACCGGCTGCCTGACAGCCGCGGGACTTGGCCCCCGATAACCGCTTGGCACCACTGATGTTGGTCCCGGGCGCCAGTCCCAGCCACTGACCAAACTGACCCACTGTCGGGAACGCTGAAAAATCACTGCCCACCTCAGACAGCAGTGTTAACACCGTCTCAAGTCCAACGCCTGGAACCTTCGTTAAATCCACGCCAAACGCATCGTGCATGTTTTTTCTCATCGCCACCTTCCAATTCACACCACTGTGACCCGCACCAACTGAACCCTCACCGGCATCAGCTTCACCACTGTCATCCTCACCGTCTGCCTCATTCATCCTGCTGACAAGCTGTTCAATGCGCACCTCCAACTGCTCAATCTGCCTGTCGTAGTGACGATAACTGTCAAGCGCCTGCTGCAGAGAAAACAAATGCTCAGTGCGCCAGTTGCCTTCAAGCGCAGCCGCAATCGCCGCCTCATCAGCCTTGACCCGACCATCACGCATCTTCGCCAACGCCTCCCCACTGCGCTCGCCTTCAACAATCGCATGGATGATTCGCATGCCGGTTTTACCGGCAATGTTGCTTAACACCGTCCCCAGTTTCAGATTCATCTGCTCCAACGCCTTTTGCATGCGCTGCACACACTGACTTCGCTGTTCAATCGCCCGGCGACGGTCGCGCACATAACTTCGCAACTCGCATATCCTGTCAACCGGACGGTGAGAACGCTTCAGCATCCCCAAACTCATCAACTGCTGAATCCACTGACAGTCCAACACATCACTCTTGCGACGGTCAGGCCTTGCCAATCCAACCGGATTGACCAGCCACACATCAAAACCACCGGCATCAAGAACCTCAAACAAACTGATCCAATACACCCCGGTCGACTCAAGCGCAACCTGCTCAATGCCATGGCTCTTCAACCATTGAGCCATTTTGTGCAAATCCCCGGTGAAGCCGCCAAATGATCTGACATCCTGCCTGCCCTTGTCATCCGCCGGCAACGCCACATAATGGATATCTTTCGCGACATCAATACCGGCACTTCTCGGATAAACAACACTCATTAAATTCCTCGCCGTCTTTTTCATGCTACAATCCCTTTCGTTGTATTCAACACTTTGATGGCTGCGTCGGATACTCCGCTATTGAGTCTCGAACAATCTTTGAAACGGGGTCGCCTTACGGCGCCACCAGTGATAGGCAATGACTGCGGAGCGGACCAAACTATAATTCGGGACCCAGGTCACCATGGAATTAACGGCCTCACTTCCGACGCATTGCCATCAGAATACTTTCTTTCGATCGTCGTTGCCTTGATTTCACGGCAACCCTGTTTCTTCAGTGATGGTGTCCACGCCAGAAGCGGGGTTGGGGGCTATGATTGAAAAACCTGATTTAACTCTAGAAATCCTACGTTATTTTGCTAAAGATGAAGTCCCATATCCAGCGAATCTGCAGGTTTCTGATATTTACGCAGCATTTCCAGGCAAAGATCAATGCGATGTGGATTACTCGATTATTTGTGCAATCCAAACCGGATTGCTAGTCGGAGACTATCAAGAAATCAAGGCCTTTGAAGGGTCATCATTAGTGATTGGATTTCTTTCCGGATTGTCGCCTTCAGGCGGTGAATATGTGAGACATGCTGGCAATCACTACGGGAAAGCCATCAGTTATCTCAGGAAAACCAACCAGGCCATCACCACTGCAGCGATTAGCAGCACTGTCACCCGGATGGTCGAAATAGTCATTAAGTCTTTGGACATTTCAGATTTATGATCACCCCTCAGCGAGAATCATCATTCCGCAGTCAGGCCAATTTCGCCAGTGGTACGATCTGGACGGGCGACAATCTGCCAGTCATGCGGGGCATGAATTCAGAATCGGTTGATCTGATTTACCTGGATCCGCCATTCAACAGCAACAAAAACTATTCAGCGCCAATTGGATCAGAAGCCGCAGGTGCAGCGTTCAAAGATACCTGGACGCTTTCTGATATTGATGTTCATGAACATGGTGAACTGGCTGACAGAAACCAGGCTGCTTACTCTGTCATTGAAGCAGCCCGGCAGGCTCATGGAAAATCCATGCAATCCTACCTGGTTATGATGGCAGTGCGACTGCTTGAAATGCATCGCATTCTGAAGCCAACAGGCTCAATCTATCTTCACTGCGACCCGACTGCCTCGCACTATCTCAAACTGCTGCTGGATTCAATATTTGGCAGAAATAATTTCAGAAATGAGATTGTTTGGGCTTATGAGAAATGGACTAATGCAGCTCGTTATTTTCAACGCAACAACGACATAATTTTGTTTTATGCAAAGTGTGATGACAACACTTTCAACAAACAATATGGGTCATTAACTGCGCGACAGAAAGCATTGATCAAACAGGGGTATAACTTGGGGTCAACAGGCAAGGGAATAAAGATTGTACGCATTTATGACAGAAAGAAAGTAACCGATGAGAATCTTGCGAAATGGGCTAAGGAAGGTCGATCTGTCTATGATGTACCCAACCCAAAAGGAAAAGCAATATCTGCCGTTTGGCATTTATCGCTTTTGAATGGTCGGTCAAAAGAGCGCACAGGCTATCCGACTCAAAAGCCATTGCCATTATTGGAACGAATCATTAGAACATCTACTAATAAAGACGATATGGTATTTGACCCGTTCTGTGGCTGTGCGACCACGCTTGTTGCAGCTGACAGATTGCAAAGAAAATGGGCGGGGATTGACTTATCGCCACTTGCAATCAAACTGGTGAATGAACGCATCAGTGAAGATCGCGGTCTGTTTGGTGGCGCGAATGCACTTGATACGTCTCCAATACGAACTGATTTGGGCAAACTGCCAAACTATCGAACACATCGACATCGACTATATGGCGAACAGGAAGGTGTCTGTATCGGTTGCGATACTCACTTTCCATTTCGGGTAATGGACGTTGATCACATCCTGCCAAAGTCAAGAGGCGGAACAGATCATGAAGACAATTTACAACTACTCTGCTCCGGTTGTAACCGGAGCAAGAGCGGTAAAACGATGGCTGAATGGAGGGCCGCACAATGAAATACAGACGAAAACTCGACCCGCAACGAGACTTGAAAGGTGCTACACCCGAAACACTGGCAAAGGCGTTATTAACTCCGCGCGTGGGAGGAAAGCCCGTTGTCCGCCGTGAGCCTTCTGTGAAGCAGGTTGCGACCGACAAGCCTGGCGACAGTATCACGCATCTGTGCTAATGTGTCCAGGTTGCGAATGTTGTGCTTACCCGCAAACTCATGAACATATCTGTCAAGATGCTTGGGACTGATTTTGTGAAATGTGCCTTTATGCGCTCTTTTGAGCGTAGACCAGAACGATTCAACTCCGTTGATATGAGCCTGTCCGTCAACATACTCACCAACCGAGTGTTTGACCGATTCATGTTCGTATGGAAGACTGCTGTAAGCGGTAGAATCATCAGTGTAAACAGTTGCGTCATAGCTAACATTATCAGCAACAAAACCCTGCAATGTATCAGCCGTTGTATCTTCAACCACTTCCGCACGAACTTCGTTAGTCCTGCGGTCTTTGATTCCAACAACCGCAGTCTTGCCGACCGCTCCGCGACCTGCATGAAGTCGCTTATCAGCATGTTTGTTCTTTTCGATTCCGCCAAAATACGATTCGTCCACTTCAACAGGTCCGTGAAAGTCATCATCAGAATCATCCATCCATGCTTCACGGATACGATGCAACATGAACCATGCCGTTGGTTGCGACACTTTAATATCGCGGTGCAGTTTCATGCTCGAAATGCTTTTAAGATTGGTAAGACAAAGGTAAATCGCTATGCACCACTTCTGCATCGGTACTTTGGAATTGGCAATCGGTGTGTTTGTTTTGACACTGAAATAACTGCGACAATCGGTGCACCAGTAAGGCATTTTCTTATGACTTGCTTTACCAGTTCTAACCGACCCGCAATGTGGACAGTATCGACCGTGCGGCCATACAACACTTTCAAACCACTTAATCGAAGTCTGCTCATTAGGAAACATGGCAAACAAATCAATAAGACTGATACCTTCTCTGTGGGACTTTCCGGGGGCCTTCTTTGTCATGACTTAATCTCGTTTGGTGTGTCTTCCAGTTGAGTTAAGTTATAAACTATTTTGAATGATTTGTCAACCTTTGTTTATAATTCCCAAAAAAATTGCTCCAACGAAAAACCCTCTTCTGGGAATTTTTCTGTGCGCTGCACACCATGTCTCGTATAATGATTTGCCCTGTACCAGAGTGGGACACGGCCGTTGCAATGTGCAATTCGAGCGGGCTAAAGCAGCGTCTTATGCTGCTGCGACCGAGCCGGTTTCATGGGTCCGGTTCGTTAGGCGAATCGTATGCTCATGATTGGCGAATGGCGGCCTGTTGCCATTCTCAATACAATTCTGTGTATTGGAAGATTTGAATATTAGCGATCGTCTCCTGGATAGAAGGAGATTGTATTCAACAAACTTGCATTTTGAGGAGGTTGTCTTATGACTGATACAAGCGCGTGCCCAGTGAAAAACGGCATGTTGGAAAAGAGTACTGCCGGCAGTTCCAGCGGCGGCACCACGAACAAGGACTGGTGGCCAAATCAGTTGAACGTTGATGTGTTGCACCTGCATTCATCCGAATCCAACCCGGTCAGCCAAAATTTCAACTATGCGGAGGAATTCGCAAGTCTTGACTACTACGCGCTGAAAGAAGACCTCTATGAGCTGATGACATCATCGCAAGAGTGGTGGCCTGCAGACTACGGTCATTACGGGCCGTTGTTCATTCGCATGGCTTGGCATGCTGCGGGAACCTACCGCGTCGGTGATGGTCGCGGCGGCGGTGGAACCGGAAACCAGCGCTTCGCGCCAATCAACAGCTGGCCGGACAACGGCAACCTTGACAAGGCGCGTCGGCTGCTATGGCCAGTCAAACAGAAATACGGCAGAAAAATCTCATGGGCTGATCTCCTGATTCTTGCAGGAAATTGTGCGCTGGAGTCAATGGGATTCAAAACGTTCGGATTTGCCGGAGGCCGCGAAGATGTCTGGAAAACTGAAGAGGACATTTTCTGGGGCACGGAAGTCGAGTGGCTCGGTGACAGCCGCTACACGGGTGAACGCGACCTTGAGAATCCGCTTGGCGCCGTGCAAATGGGCCTGATTTATGTCAATCCCGAAGGACCGAACGGAAACCCTGATCCAGTCGCTTCCGGAGTCGATATTCGCGAAACATTCGGCCGTATGGCGATGAATGACGAAGAGACAGTCGCACTGACGGCCGGCGGACATACATTCGGCAAGTGCCATGGTGCTGGAGATGCGGAGCTGCTAGGTCCTGAACCGGAGGCTGCAATGATTGAAGAGCAAGGCTTGGGATGGATCAGTGATCATGGTTCCGGCATGGCTGGTGACGCAATCACCAGCGGACTAGAAGGAGCATGGACTGCAAATCCAACCAAGTGGGATATGGGGTATTTCGACAACCTGTTCGGATACGACTGGGAACTGACTACAAGTCCTGCCGGGGCGAATCAGTGGATACCCAGCAACGGCGATGCTTCCGACCAGGTGCCTGATGCCCATGATGCTTCCATACGTCATGCGCCGATTATGACAACAGCGGACATGGCGATGAGAATGGATCCCGAATATGAACCTATTTCGCGACGTTTCCATGAAAATCCCGACGAATTCGCTGACGCATTCGCTCGCGCCTGGTTCAAGCTGACGCACCGCGACATGGGACCGCGTTCGCGCTATATCGGCCCGGAAGTGCCCGACGAAGAGCTGATCTGGCAGGACCCTGTTCCAGCAGTCGACCATAAGCTCATCGATGGACAGGATGCGGCGGCTTTGAAAAAGAGTATTCTGGCTTCAGGACTCTCGGTTGCACAGCTGGTGTCAACCGCCTGGGCTTCGGCAACAACGTACCGCAATTCTGACATGCGCGGCGGGACAAATGGTGCGCGAATTCGCCTAGCGCCACAGAAGGACTGGGAAGTGAATCAGCCGGACCAGCTGTCCAGCATCTTGCAAACACTCGAAACGATCCAGCAGGATTTCAACGCTGTGGCACAAGACGGAAAACGCGTGTCAGTCGCTGATGTCATCGTGCTTGCGGGTTGCGCCGGGGTGGAACAGGCAGCAAGGAATGCGGGACGCGAAGTTTCGGTTCCTTTCGAGCCTGGCCGAACCGATGCGTCTCTAGACCAGACCGATGTCGAGTCTTTTGCCGTACTTGAACCGACCGCTGATGGATTCCGCAATTACCTGAAGGCAAAACACACTGTTTCCCCGGAAGAATTGCTGATTGACAAGGCACAGCTTATGACGCTGACAGCACCCGAGATGACGGTGCTCGTTGGAGGCATGCGCGTGCTCAATGCGAATGCATCCCAAGTTCAGGATGGCGTGTTCACTGACCGTCCAGAATCCTTGAGCAACGACTTTTTTGTGAACCTGCTCGACATGGGCATCAAGTGGGTCCCGACTTCCAAAGAATGCTATGCATTTGAAGGACGTGACCGTGCGACAGGCGGCCTGAAGTGGTCTGCAACTCGAGTCGATCTTATTTTCGGCTCAAACTCCCAGCTCCGAGCTATTGCCGAACATTATGCGTGTTCGGACTCAGAAGACCAGTTCGTCGAGGATTTTGTAGCCGCCTGGAACAAGGTGATGAATCTTGGACGTTTCGACTGAAACGATCTTCTGAACTCAATTCACTTGCTTGCAAAAAGGCGTTTCCCTTAGGGGAACGCCTTTTTTGGAATGCACATGGCCTTGACGCCTTCAGCCGCTCGTGCAGTCTGCTGTTTCAGGTGAAAACGGACTGCGGGAAAACCAGACTCAAATTCCAAGGCATGCTTCTGATGCGTATTCTAATTTATTGGGACGCGAGGGCATTTTATGCTTCGCGGCAGTGATCCTTTCCAGATTTCATTTGTAATTAATTAACTCTTTTTTCGTCCGTTTGTTCAGTATTTTTGTGATTGTCTGATTCGGTCCATGTATTGCAGATGGTGTCGGCAATCACCGAGGTCTGGCGATGGCACCGGTAGTATTGGCGAAGTTTGCGGGTGTTTAGGTGACAGCTTTTGTCTTGACCGCAGTTCGGGCAGATGAAGCCGTCGGTCAGCGCAATTCAAACAGGGCTTCGAAGCATTTTCCTCGTCGCCGCAGCGGCCCAGAAATGCATTGAGGCCGAGGCCTTACTGGAACTGGACAGAATTCGTTTCATCGTGTATTATCCCTATATTATCAATCGTTTATGTTGATCTTATTAATCCATAAACTACACTTATAATTAGTGATAATTAGGAATTATTCAATAAATATTCGTTCAATTGCAGATAAGTTCTGGACTACTATTTTCAATGGTCAAGTAGTGTAATATGCAAAAATTCGCTACATCTCCAAGATATGTGAATTTTCTGGTGATTCTCTGCCAACGCAGCTGAAACGCATGGTTGATCAATTCGACTCGCCACGAATATTTTTCAGGCAAATTCAGGAATATAATGAATTTTCCGACTTCGCAAGAGTTCTCAATTGATGAGTAATACTGAATCAGCAGAACACCAGTCCGAAACCGCGAAAGAGCTATCTTTCGAAGATGCTGTTCAGGAACTTGAAGCGATCATTCAGCGAATGTCTGGTGGTACTCAGTCACTGGAAACTTCGATTGCCGAATTTGAAAGAGGCATAAAAATTGTCCGTGAGTGCCAAAAAATGCTGAGTGATGCCGAGCAGCGAGTTGAATCACTGACTAAAGCTGCTGATGGGCAAGTACAGACAAAATCATTTGATTCAGAATAGGGAAATCAATGGGATTTGACCTGGAGTGGCGTCAGCTGCAGGAAGCGGCTGTTCAAGCACTGGAAGACAGACTTCCTCCGGTTACTCAATCTCCAAAGCAATTGCATGAGGCAATGCGCTATGCGACTCTAAATGGAGGCAAGCGCTTCAGAGCAGTACTGGTGATGATGACCGGAAAAATATTTGGTACAAGCCTGGAACGATTGAAGGCACCGGCTGCGGCCATTGAGTGTATTCACGCCTATTCCCTCGTTCATGACGATTTGCCGTGTATGGATGATGATGATTTTCGTCGTGGAATGCCCTCATGCCACAGGAAGTATGATGAAGCGACTGCAGTGTTGGTTGGTGATGCACTACAGACATTAGCGTTCGAAATATTGGCGTCAGATAAAAGTTTGATAAACTTACAGGAAAGAAGAGGAACTCTTATATCAACTTTAGCGAAAGCAGCCGGTTCAAACGGTATGGTTGGCGGTCAGGTTTTGGATATTCAGTTTGAAAATTCGTCGTCAGGGGAAATCGACCCAATGACTATTCATCAGCTGAAGACCTCACGTTTGATACAGGCTAGTGTTCAAATGGGCGCACAAGTAAGCGATTCCGTTTCTGAGGACGAGTTTCAAGCGCTCAGCGATTATGGAGAGTGTGTCGGTTTGGCATTTCAATTTAAAGACGATCAACTTGATGATGATGCGTTGGTTGAAAATCCGCTGGGCAAGGCAATTGAAATGCGCGACCGGGCAGTCGGATATCTTCACACTGTCAATAGGGATATTGAGAATTTGGAAAAACTGGCAAATTTTGTAGTTTCACGTGAAATGTAAATGGAATACTTTGTCTTGCTAACTCGTGATTTACTGCAACTAAGGCCAAAGCATATACGGAAGTAATTGGTGTGGACAACTACGAACTCTTAAGTCAAATCGATTTTCCTTCAGACATCAGAAATTTATCTGAGAGTCAGCTACCGCAACTCGCGTCAGAAGTGCGCGACTTCCTGGTCGAGGTAACTTCAAAAACAGGAGGCCACTTGGCTGCAGGACTCGGCACGGTTGAATTAACCGTAGTACTGCATTATCTGTACGATACACCAAGAGACAGATTAGTCTGGGATATAGGACACCAGGCCTATCCTCACAAGATTCTTACGGGCCGCAAGGAGATGATGCACACCATTCGAAAGCCTGGCGGACTGAGCGGGTTTTTGAAACGGGATGAGAGTGAATATGACACTTTTGGTGCCGGTCATTCAAGCACCTCAATTTCTGCTGCTCTTGGCATGTCGGTAGCCCTGGCAGCACAGGGAGAAAAGCGACATGTAGTTGCAGTAATAGGCGATGGTGCAATGACTGCCGGCCTCGCCTACGAAGCTCTCAACAATGCAGGCGCTTCGTCATCGGACCTGCTAGTCATTCTGAACGATAACGAAATGTCAATTTCACCCAATGTGGGTGCTGTTTCCAATTACCTGGCCCGACTCATGTCGGGCAGAACGTACATGTCAATCCGGGAAGGTGGAAAATCAGTTCTCGGCGTGATGCCGCGAGGAGTTCAGGAGCTTTCCAATCGGATAGAATCACATGCCAAAGGACTAATTCTGCCGAGTTCTCTGTTTGAGGAATTGGGGTTCTACTACATTGGCCCAATTGATGGACACGATATTCCGACGCTTCTGAAAACGCTCAAGAATCTGTCACGAATTTCGGGCCCCAGATTCTTGCACATTATCACTAGAAAAGGTAAGGGGTACGAACCTGCAGAATCCGACCCGCTTCGTTATCATGGTGTATCGCCGTTTGAACCTGCGACCGGAGAAATGCAGAAAAAAACCGCCAGCGCTGTTTCGTACACCCAGGTGTTTGGTAAATGGCTCTGTGATATGGCGGAAAAAGACCACCGATTGTTTGGCATTACACCGGCCATGCGCGAAGGCTCAGGACTGGTTGAATTTCAAACCAGGTTTCCCGAACGTTACTTTGATGTTGGAATCGCAGAACAGCATTCAGTGACTTTCGCTGCGGGGCTTGCTTGCGAAAAAGCAAAGCCCGTGGTTGCCATTTACTCGACCTTTTTGCAGCGTGCCTATGATCAACTGATTCATGATGTCTGTATTCAAAACCTTGATGTCACTTTTGCCCTTGACCGGGCCGGTTACATCGGAGGTGATGGGGCTACTCATGCAGGACACTATGATTATGCCTACCTTCGGTGCATTCCTAACATGGTTGTGATGGCTCCTTCGGATGAGGCAGAAACGCGAGATATGCTGTTTACAGCCTATATGCACGAGGGTCCAGCATCGGTACGCTATCCACGCGGCGCAGGAATCGGAGCAGAACAACAGGAAGAAATGCAGGAGATTCCGATCGGAGTCGCCGAAATTATTCGTGAACGGAGCGACTCCAAGAAAAAAGGTGTTGCAATTCTGGCGTTCGGTAGTATGCTGGCCACTGCTAAAGCCGTAGCTGAGCAGGTTGATGTTACTGTGGTCAATATGCGATTCGTCAAACCTATCGATGAAGATACAGTATTGAAAATGGCGAAGTCGCATAAATGGCTGTTAACTGTGGAAGAGCACGTCGTCGCAGGAGGAGCAGGGTCTGCGGTGAATGAAGTTCTTACCAGACATAAATTGCCCACGAAAATCATCAATTTAGGAATTCCCGACAGAATTTTTGATCACGGTAACCCAAAAGATGTGTTTGTCGAATCTGGGATAGACCCCGATTCAATCATAGAACAGATAAAATCTCTCGATCTGGCATAGGAGAATTGCATATGAAGTTTCCACAATTGGTTCCGGTTCCCTTGGAACCAGCTGAAAGTTCAATTCCAGATATTCAGGCGAAGCAGGATACTCGGAAGCTCGCCATTGACCAGGTCGGTATTCGTGAAATCCGCCATCCGGTGAAAGTACGTGATCGCGCGCATGGCGATCAATACACCGTTGCCACTTTCAATATGTATGTCGGATTGCCCCATAACTTCAAGGGCACTCACATGTCTAGATTCGTTGAGGTTCTGAATGACCACGAAAATGTGATTTCAGTACATTCGTTTAAAGATATTGTCAAGCAGGTTGCCGATAAACTGGCATCTAAGACGAGTAGTATCGAGATGACTTTTCCGTATTTTCGTGAGAAAAGTGCACCGGTGACGGGAGTAAAGAGCTTGGTCGATTACGAAGTTACGCTGTTTGGTGTATTGAAGGACGATGCGGTGCACATCACGACCCGAGTCATTGTTCCAGTTACCAGCCTATGTCCGTGCTCAAAGGAGATATCTAGTTATGGCGCTCACAATCAGCGCTCTCATGTGACGATTACCGTTCTTGCAGAAGAATTTGTCTGGATTGAGGAGTTGATTGATATTGCAGAGTCCAATGCAAGCTCGCAACTCTATGGACTTTTGAAACGGCCTGACGAAAAGTATGTAACAGAAGAGGCTTATGACAATCCGAAGTTTGTAGAGGATATGGTTCGTGATATTGCCGGTGAACTCATTCAGGATGAACGGGTTGTTTCGTATACAGTTGAATCGGAAAATTTCGAATCAATTCATAATCATTCCGCCTATGCAAGAATTTCCGGGACAAGAGAAGAAGACTAGTCAATTCCCGTGCTGATTGATATGCTGCGAGCGATAATCTAAATTCCTAAGCGGTCGTTTTGACTCGTGGAAGTTGAACTTGAACAGACTTTGATCGACCGGCTCGTCGCAAAAAAGCCAGATTCCTTGTTGCTGATATCTCCGGAAGTCCCACCCGGTCTAGCAAGTTGCCTGGAAAGTGCTCCTGAAATTGAGTTTGAGCACACAGACTTTGAAAGTATTGAGAAATCGATTTTGCCTTTGGGGCGATATGACTTTGTTATTGTTGCCGATTTGCTGAACCGCATGGATGTCGATCTGGCAGAGCAATTGGTGTGTATGTTGCGCGACTTGCATGCCAAGGTGCTTTGGGTGATGGTGCCTCAGAAAATGCTGCTACGATACAACCACAATCATGCGATAGCTCAGGGAATGCGAATGATCAGTCCAAAGCAATTCGGGTCCGACGAACCTCAGTGGTACGAGTTTAGTCTTGAGTCTTATAAACCGGTTCCACAGTGGTTGAATGCGAAGAATTGGGCTAACCCGGAAAGATGGGACAAAGAGCGCTGGTAAGCGGACACCGAACAGGAGAAAATTTTGAAGTCAACGGAAAATTTGCTAGCGACGGTGAGGCAGGTGCCGGCGGATGTGGAAATCATCAGCCATCGGCTAATGCTGAGAGCAGGAATGATTCGGCAACTCGCATCTGGCATATACAGCTGGCTTCCGACCGGTTTGCGAGTGCTAAGAAAAGTGGAGAACATTGTTCGAGAAGAGATGAATCGGGCTGGTGCTCAAGAAGTGCTTATGCCGTCTGTTCAGCCGGCAGAAATTTGGCGAGAGTCTGATCGTTGGGATTTTTTTGGACCGGAATTGCTTCGATTTCAAGATCGCCATAAACGTGATTTCTGTTTAGGTCCGACTCATGAGGAAGTGATCACGACGCTGATCAAAAATGAAGTTCGCAGTTACCGTCAATTGCCGGCTAATTTTTACCAGATTCAGTGGAAGTTTCGCGATGAAGTTCGACCTAGATTTGGAGTGATGCGTTGCCGCGAATTTCTCATGAAAGATGCCTATTCTTTCGATGTCAACAAAGCGGGGATGGAACAGGCTTACCAGGTCATGTACGACGCTTACTGCAAGGTGTTTGAACGTTTGGGGCTGGATTTTGTTGCAGTTGCGGCTGATTCAGGTGCCATTGGTGGTAGTGTATCCACTGAATTTCATGTGTTGGCCGATTCTGGTGAGGATGGCATCGGTATCAATACTGATGCTAATTACGCAGCCAATGTTGAAATGATTGATTTGCCAATTTCTGGGCCGCCAAAGCCGGCGAATGAATCATTAGTCTTAGTCGAAACCCCGGCAGTTCGGACAATTGAAGATCTGTGTAAATATCTGTCAGTTCCGTCATCTCAAACCCTGAAAACACTTTTGGTACAAGGAGAGAAAGGACCTGTCGCAATATTGCTCCGCGGTGATCATGAATTGAACCAGCTTAAGGCTGTGAAAGTTCCAGAAATCGAAAGTCCATTACAGATGGCTGGCGCGGATGTAATAGAAAAAACAACCGGAGTTCAAGCCGGTTCTGTCGGACCGATCGGACTAGAAATTCCGGTGTATGCAGATTACGCTACTCGCGAAATGTCAGATTTTGTATGTGGAGCAAATCAGCTCGAACATCACTATACCGGCGTAAACTGGGGCCGTGATTTGCCAGAACCACAGTTTGTCGATTTGCGTAAAGCTGTAAATGGCGATCCGTGCCCAACTGATCCGACCAAGTCCATAACTGTCAAACGCGGCATTGAAGTCGGACATGTATTTCAACTCGGTACCAAGTACAGCGAATCGTTTGATGCAACCTGCCTCGATTCCAGTGGTGAGAATGCTATGATGTGGATGGGTTGCTATGGCATAGGGGTATCTCGCATCGTTGCTGCTGCCATCGAGCAGAACAATGATGAATCTGGCATCATTTGGCCGGAACCGATTGCACCTTTCCTGGTGTGTATTGTGCCAATCAACTTTCAGCAATCGGCGGATGTCACCAGGGTTTCACTGGAAGTTCACGACGCACTGACGCAAGCAGGTGTTGAAGTGATGCTGGATGATCGCGATGATCGTCCGGGTGTTAAGTTTGCCGATATGGATCTGCTTGGTATCCCGCATCGGCTTGTCGTGTCTGATCGCGGTATTGCCAACGAACAAATTGAATACAAGAGGCGCGGCAAAGAGGCTGTAGAACACCTTTCACTCGACGGTCTGACTGAAGTGCTGCTGCAGCGAATCAGTCAATAAGGGTTATCAATTGGGCGGTTCTACCCAGTTGATTGTAAATCCCTCAGCAGTAAAATCCTCCGCAGGCTCAAATACAACATCAGTGACGTTCGACATCGGTGATCCTTTCCACAGAGCTAGCTGTAATTGATCAAATTGTTCATGGTCACCTTTGGCAAGAAGTTCTACTTTGCCTTCCGGTATGTTTCGCACCCAGCCTTGAATTCCAATTTCGGTAGCGGCTTCAGCCGCATGTCGACGATACCAGACGCCTTGAACCAGACCTGAAACGGTATATTTACGCGCTTCAATCATTTGCTTTCAAAGCATGCTGCCAATTCGGGACCGGAAGGTATTCTCTAATACGGGCGTGCTGGGTGGTGAAAATTTTCTCGTAAATGATGAAGTTGACGAGAATTTTTTTAACGTAGTTGCGAGTTTCTGTAAATGGGATCGACTCGACCCATGCAGCCGGATCCTTGGCAGGAATCATTTCCTTCCATTGTTTAATTCGCCTTGGTCCGGCGTTGTATCCCACAAGCGAATGGACTGCGTTGCCTTCCGTCTGATCAAGCAATGATCGAAAGTATGAAGTACCCAAATGAATATTGAGTGCCACTCTCAACAGGTCGTTTCTTGACGGTTTCTTAAGGCGATTCTTTATTGCAACGTTATGAGCGGTTTTCGGCATCAACTGCAGTAAGCCCACAGCACCGGCGCCTGAACGAATATCGTGAATAAACAAGCTCTCCTGTCGCATGATTCCCAAAATCCAGTATTCTGGGACTCGATGCCGGATTGCTTCTTTTCGCACTACTCTAATAAACGGTGAAGGATGGGAGAGCGTGACTTCAAATTCTGAAGACCGACCAGATGCAAACATGGCACGAATTGCGCCATCGTGCCAATTCCAGGTATGAAACAACATTGCAGCCTGGACCCAGAAATCCGATTCCCCTGCGCGCTTTTTTCGTAAATGAGTCAGCTCGCTTCGCGCACTGTATGGTTTGTTGAACGCAAGCCATTCACGAATGCGCGCGATAGCAGGTTCGGCTCCCAGTAAGGAACCCAGATCTCTCGACTCAGAAATCGGTCTAGCTTGGGACAGTTTGTAAGGCAACCCCAACTGGTCTGCCGCAAGAAATCCATAAAAGTGTCTTTCTTCTGCAACTGATGTGAGTAATTCCACTGCTTCCCGACGATGTCCGGTCTCGTCAAGTGCTCGGGCACGCCAATAACGCCACTCAATACTCTGCGCGTCACTATCTGACATCCGGTTGATAGCATTCAGTAAGTGTTCCCAGTTTTCTCTTGCCAATGCATTTCTGGCCATCAGTTCCAGAGTACTCTTATTGTGTAAAGATTCCGGCAATTTGGTCAACATGCTGTAAGCGTGAAGGTGACGTCGCCAGCCCAGAATCTGTGCGATCCGTTTCTCGGTTTCTGCAAGTCTCTTGACAGCTGTAGGTTCTCTGGACTTCAGTTCCTGCCAGAATGCATAACCAGCATCAGAGTCCTTCCTGGTTATTTTTACCATGCCGAAAGTGATGACCTGTCGTCCGTAGTGAGACAGACTCCATTGGTCGATATTTTTTCTGAGCATTGTTCGCGGATTTCTATGAGTCTGATTTAAACGCTTGACCCAATTCTTTACCTCATCGGAGCGTAATAAACCACGGAGATACTTCGTCATATTTGACTGATTTTTTTGTGAGGTCAGAAGTATTCGCTGCCAAATCAGATCGTCATCAATCAATCCGTGTTTGAGTGCGTAGTCAAACAACGGGTCACATTGTTTGGGTTGAGATCGAGAAACCAGCCAAAGGGGCTCAATGTGGCGCATGATCTCTTCGCGCGACCCGGTATTCAATACGGCCCTAGCTACAGTACATTTTGTTTCTGTCGTATCTGAATCTGAGAAGTGCTTAATGATCAACTCCCAGTCGTTTCGCACAATCAATCGATCCAGCCACCAATTTTTAAATCTGCTTGGCAGCGGAACATCGACCCTCGAAATTATTCGGTCAATTTGTCTGTTTGAGTAATCCGAGTGAGTTGCTCGGACTTCTTTAATGATGAGGTAGTGGTAGAGCGGGTAGTCTTTCAGCTCGGGCTTCAATTTCAGCCAGGCTGATACTCTTTTTTGGTTCAGCAACGAATTAGCATCAAGATAAGTTGAGCGTTGCTCATTGAGGTATGTGTTGGCATGAGTGGGGATTGCGACAAACCACAATACACTCATGAGTGCAATTACGCACCATCGACGAGGCGCTGAGTACAGGTGGCGCATAAAAGACTACTTGTGAGTCAGGGTGCCAGATTTGCCGGACACGCTAAACTAACTGGGCAGAAGAATTCGCAGATTCTTCTGCCCAGTTATGAGCGAGTTTGGTTATTGAGTGAGAATTAACTCTCTGAGTAGTTAACCGCATCCTTTCGGAACTACTCCAAATTGAACGCGAATTAGCCGTCAGCAATCACTACATTGAGTTTGCACGATACTGCATGTCAGATTCCTCAATCACTCCAATTGCCCAAGCACCTCGATTCTTGGCATGTGCTACAGCTGCATCGATATCAGCGCGAACAAGGTCGCGCGGAATGGCCAGTTCCTGACCCGGATGAATCAGGTCGGCATCCTCAATATCTTTGTTGCGACTGTAAATTAGTGGCCAGCGAAACGAGTCGTTGTATATGGAAGTCAAACCTGAAATCGACCACAGACTTTCACCTGCTGATACGACATGAGTGTCATCTGAAACAACCAAAGGTGCGACGACCTCTTCCATGACCTCGACAACCTCCTCTTCCATTGGTGGTGGTTCTTCTACAACTTCCGGTTCTACTGCTCTTGGAGCGCAGGCGGCAATCGATAGGGCGAAAAGAGAAATTAAGCCCAAAATCACCAAACGAACACTAATCAGATTTCTTGTTTTGAACATATTGGCAAGCCTTTAACTTTCGCGATTAGATAAAAAGTATTTGTTTTCAATCTCATTATAGTAGGATTAATTTAATTTCTTTGGAATTTGAATCGCCCTGATCCGCAAATAAAAAGTTGCAGAAAATGATAAAGCCCTGTAAAATCAGAGAGATATTGAAAAAAACGCCCAATTCGGCATTCACCCAATGGGTGAATTCGAAACGGCTCTCAGATTTCGCAAGGCTTATGAAGATTCTACCATACAACACTGCGGCAAGCTGCCACAATTTCACCTCCAGAGCCGGTCTGGTGGTGCCAGCCGAACTGCTCAAGCGCCTTGAGCTGTCACAGCTCATTGATTCGTCAATGCCCACACCCGGCAGCAATCGAGGCTACCGGCACAGCGCCATTTTCAATACCTTCATGCTGATGTTCCACGAAGGTGCGGGGTGCATCGACGATGTGCGCCACCTGCGCAGTGAACCGGCGCTGATGAAGCTGTTGGGTTTTGGGACGATTCCCTGTGCCACGACGCTGGGTGGATGGCTTCACAGAGTCGGCGACAGTCGACAGATGATCTCGGTTCTCGAGCAGGTCAACCGCGCGGTGATGAAAGCGACGCTGGGTGATCGAAAGTGCGTCACTTTGGACATTGACGCATCGGCGATTCGGTCGAAGAAAAAAGACGCGAAGTGGACGTATAAGAAGCATCGCGGGTACATGCCGATGTTCGGTCACATTGCCGAGACCGGTCAGGTGGCTGCGGCTGAGCTTCGCGAGGGCAATGTGCCGCCTGGGGCTGAGAATGTTGAGTTTTTCCGGCGCTGCCGCGCGGCGCTGCCCGAAGGGGTGGGTGTCACTCGCTTCCGGGCCGATGCCGCCTCCTATCAGGCGGGCATCATCAATGATTGCCGCGCACACGGCATCCGTTTTGCGATTCGGGCGAAGATGGACAGTGCGGTGAAGAAAACGGTACTGGACATTAAGGATGAGGATTGGAATGCGGTTGTGAATGCCGACGGTGCGGTATTGGAAGGCGAGTATCTGGCCCGTACGCTGCATGTGATGGAAGATGTGCCTGAGGCTTTCTGTCTGGTGGTGCAGAAAAAACGGGTGCGGGACAAGCTGCCGGCCGACGCTGGGATGCCTGACGGGACTGAGCAGCTGAAGATGGTTTTCAAAAATGAAGGCCTGCACCAGGTCGATGTGCAAAGTGCGGTCAGCGGCAGGTACATCTACCGGGCGATTGCGACCGATCTGGACCTGGACCGCTTCAGTGACGGCGAGATTGTATGGTGGTACAACCAGAGAGGGGACAGCTCGGAAAACCGGCTCAAGGAAATTCGCAGTGACTTCAGCGCGGCGCATCTGCCGTGCGGCGAGTTCAAAGCCAATGTCGCGTACCTGCTTCTGTCTTCGATTGCCTTCAATCTGCTTGCGCTGATGCGCATGAAACTGCCGCAGGAGTGGTATGGCGTGCGGGCGATCAGTTTCCGTCACCGACTGTATGCGATGGCCGGACAGGTGGTTCGCCATGCGCGGCAGTGGACCCTGAAAGTCAGTGCGGCCAAACTTCCTGTCCTGGAACAGTCGCTTTGGGCCATCCGCCGCTGCAGCCTGTCCTGACTTCTCATTCGTTCTGAAACGGCTTTACACTACAGATCATGGCAGTCAGTCTACTGTCAGGGACAGGCTTGCGCCGGATTTGCTGCTGAGCCGCCAGATTCGCTTCGCAGTGGGTTCAGCCGGGTAAAATGGTCACCGATTTCGGTGTGTGGCTTGATGGTTTGGAAAATCCTGGCGCTTCGAACCGCCAGAGTGCCGAAAATCTCGCCTTAGCCGCCGCTGGCAGTCTCTAACTGAGGATTAGGGAATCGTAATTCTGTTGATGTTTAGTGCAATTTGTAAATTCTGTTTCACTAAAGATTTAGGGGGTTGACCAGTCAAGCCAAACGGAAGAAGATGAACTCAAATTTACCGATCGTTCGAGAATGTCAAGATATGAGTTTCGAGAAATTTCTCTCGCACCTAAACTAAAAAGTAATGGCGTCGGTTCCTGGCAATCAATCAATTCAAAACCCGAGTGTCTAAGGTGATGAATCAAGTGATAGAGAGCAACTTTAGATGCGTCCGACTTTAAAGAAAACATGCTTTCGCCAAAAAAGATACGACCTAGACTGACACCATAGAGGCCTCCAACTAGATCGCCGTTATGCCACGTTTCTACCGAATGTGCATGTCCATGTCTGTGTAGATCCTGATAGGCATCAATAATTTCTTGGCTGATCCAGGTTGGTAAAGGTCCAAATATTTCGTAACTCTGCTCACGAGATTCGCACTCCAAGGTCATCACACCTTCCTGAAAATCGACTTTAAGATGTCCAGCTTTATGGTAGTCCAGCAACCAATCCAGTTTGCGCTGTTCCATGAGGTTATCTGGCACTGCAAAACTGAACTTCCTGGGAGGCAACCGCTCCGCGCAATGTTGAATGACCCTTCCAAAAGCCTGGTTTAGAGTAACGGAGTAATTTCGGTTTTTAACACTTTTGCGTAGGCTTCTAGACGGCTTAAAGTCATTCAGGAAGAGGACGGTACGCGGATCAGGGCACCACCAGGTGACCTGATCCAGCGCGCTTTCCGGCTTAGGATAAAAGCCAAGACGATACGCCTCAAGCAGGGCTGCGACCGATAGATCGGTATCGATGGTCAAAGGTGCGTCACCTCGCACCTTGCGTGGATCTGGAAAGCGTTTTACCGGTGAAGAATTTGAGACAAGTTTATTCATGAAGAGCAGACTCTGTCGGCCTTTTGGCGTATGCAGAATAGTAATCAAGTGCCTGACAGTAAGCTTGCATATGGGAAGTTTCACGGTCAATATAGTGACCGATTTCCACTTCAATTGATGGGGACAGGAATGAATGGCTGGATCTGGCCAATCTGGGCAGGAATCCACGGCTCAGTTTGTGATCTCCCTGCACACCTGCGCTGTATTCGCTCAGGCCTCTATCGATGCAATATTCAATTGCTGCATAGTAACACATTTCAAAATGAAGGTTTCGAAATTCCGCTAGAGTTCCCCAATAGCGGCCGAATAGTTTGTTTTTCCCTTGCAGGCAAAATGATCCAGCAACTGGATTTTGATCGATGTGCGCCAGAAAAAGCACCAGATTCTCTGGAATCGTTTGTCCAATTCTTTGAAAAAAATCCAAGGAGAGGTACTTATGAGAACGGTATTTTTCAACGGTTTGCTGAATGAAGAGATCTATCAGTTTCCAGTGCGACGGTTCAAGCTCCTCACCTTGTACAACATCGATAGTAATTCCCTGTTCGCCAATTGAACGCCTCTCGCTTCTGATCTTCTTGCGCTTTCGACTGGAGAGTTCGCCAAGAAAGTCGTCCATAGAACTATAGCCCTGGTTGTGCCAGATGTACTCAAACGTGCTGGCGCGACTCAAAAATTCTAACGAATCCAGTGTCTTGGAATCTTCTTCAGAAATGAAGTGCCAGTGAGTCGACGACAAATTAAACTGTCGAGCTATTTTTTGTGCAGTACGGACGATTAACTTTCGGGTCTTCGGGGCTCGATGGTCATCCGGAACGAGTAGTTTAGGAGACGTGACCGGTGTAAAGGGTGTGTGGGAGATCAACTTTGGATAGTAGTTCAGTCCCGCCTGCTCATAACCGTGCGCCCAATTAAAATCAAATATAAACTCACCCCAGGAATGGCCTTTTAGGTAAAGCGGTGCTGCTCCGATGACTTCCTGATTCTGACTCGCTAGATTTCGTATTAAAATGTGTTGCGGTGCCCAACCGGTATTTTTCGAAACACAGCCTGATTCCTCCAGTGCGTGGAGAAATTCATGGAACAGAAACGGGTAATCCGCGGGCACGATGCGATTCCAGTCTCGTGCGTTAATTTGGCCAATTGAGTCCACAATTTCAAATGCCAGCGAATTTTCTTGTTCTGATATCTCTGTAGCCAATGATCACTCCATTAAGGCGATTTTGGGATGCTAATTCTCTAAGAGTATATTCATAGATGAGTGAAGACTTTGGAGTGGCGTTAGCCCAATTGAACTTGGTGGTGGGCGACCTGGCTGGCAATGTGGGTCGAATCACTGATGCGGCGGTCTACGCCCGCGATGGATTGAACTGTCGCTTCGTTGTATTTCCGGAGCTCGCAATTTGCGGCTATCCTCCCGAAGATCTGCTTCAGCGATCAGAGTTTCTCTCCGATTGTGAATCAGCGTTGAGTCGCCTGGTTGAGGCGGTTTCGGGAATCACACTCGTTGTCGGTCACCCGTGCCGCTCGGAAGATAAGCTGTTTAACTCGGCTTCGCTGATCGACTCTGGAAAAATTCTTGCTACCTACCACAAGCACCACTTGCCCAACTATGGTGTTTTTGACGAAAAGCGCTATTTTGCTCAGGGCGACAGGACGGAGGTAGTTAAGGTGGATGACATTCCCATAGGCCTCACCATCTGTGAAGACGTTTGGGAAGACGGGCCGGTAGAACGCTGTGTTGAAAGTGGAGCTGAGATCATTTTCACGCTCAACGGTTCGCCATTCGATACCAGCAAAATTGAATACCGGGAAAACGAAATTGTCGCGGCTCGCAGTAAGAAAAACGCAGTCAGTATTGTTTATGTCAATCTGGTTGGTGGTCAGGACGAATTGGTTTTCGATGGCGGTTCGCTTGTAACCGACCCAAGTGGAGAAATCCGGTTTCGCGCCAAACACTTTGAGGAGGCTGTGGTACCAACTCGGTTCGCACATCGTGACCGGGTGGAGTGCCTATCCGGTACAGTTGAACCAACTCCCAACCCTGTGGAGAGCATATATAGTGCGATTACCCTGGGTGTACGGGACTACGTGCAAAAAAATGGCTTTCGAGGTGCAGTAATCGGATTGTCGGGTGGAATTGATTCAGCGTTGACCCTTGCAATTCTGGCCGATGCCTTGGGTCCTGAAAATGTGGAAGCTGTACTCATGCCGTCGCGCTATACCCAGCAAATGAGTATCGACGATGCTAAATCTGAAGCGGAGGCGCTTGGAGTGAGGTGGACAATCATTTCCATTGAACCGATTTTTCAAGCATTTCTCGATCAGTTGCGCCCAAGGTTCGAGGGATACAGCGTCGGTGTAACTGAGGAGAATGTTCAGGCTCGCTGTCGAGGAACTCTGCTCATGGCCATCTCCAATAAGAGCAATTCAATTGTGATTACGACTGGAAACAAAAGTGAGGTCGCAGTTGGATATTCCACACTTTACGGCGATATGGCTGGTGGATTTTCTGCAATAAAGGATGTGCCGAAAATGATGGTTTACGAACTGGCCAGATATCGAAATGCTAAATTTGGAGCGGTTATTCCCCAACGGGTGTTTGATCGACCACCCACCGCGGAACTCGCGGATGATCAGAAGGACAGCGATTCATTACCGCCTTATGAAGAACTGGATGCAATAATTGAGGCATATGTCGAGGATGTTCGTTCAATCGAAGAAATAGCTGAGGATGGGTTCGAGCTCGAAACGGTTCGCCGCGTTGTCAGGATGATCAATCGAAACGAATACAAACGCAAGCAGGCCCCGCCTGGGGTGAGGATTACTTCACGTGCATTTGGACGCGACAGACGTTATCCGATCACCAGCAAGTTCTGATGTTTGAGTCCAGTCGTTTTGTTGACTGGAGCAGGTTTTGTGGGTTTGATGTTACCCGTTTTACTCGATATCAGACTCTAGTGCTGCGTCATCAAATATCGCACTCACGTCTGTCAGGTAGATACTGGCTGGGTAATTGAACTGAAGGACTCGCCGATTATCGGCTGACAGCTCCGGCAAATTCATCCTGTCGTAAGCATAGACAAGAATCGCAAGCGCTTCTTCGGTATAGGGTGATGATTCATACCGTTTGAGCACGCGCGATGCACGATTAGCCGCACCGATGTATGCTTTCCTTTCCAGATAAAACAGAGCAATTTGAAGGTCGTGACGCGCAAATACGTTAATCAATTGAACCAGCTTTTCCCGAGAAGCGTCCGCGTACTCGCTCAACGGAAATCTTTCAATGACTTCGGTAAAGGCTGCGTATGCTTCTCGTCCCGTTTCGGCATCGTGATCGGTCAAATCAGATTTGCTTCGAAAAAAAGTCTCGCCAAATTTTGGGGGACGCACTGGAAGCAGGGCAAGACCTTTCAGGTAGTACGCGTAATCAATCTGTGAATGTGTTGGATGGTCTGCCAGGAATCGATCTATACAAGGTGCCGTCAACTCGAACTGCTTCGTCTTGTAGTAGGCATAACAGATCTCAAGGTCGCCCTGAGTCGACAACTCTCCATACGGATAGGCTGCTCTTAGTGCTTCATAACGTTCAATAGCCGTTTCATAGCGGGCGCGGGACAGGGCATTATATGCAGATTCATACATTTCCCGTTCGGACTTGATAACGTCCTTTTTCCCACAGCCGGGCAGCATCAAGATGGGAATGACTGCCAGAATAATAGCTAACCGGGTTATTCTTTTCATATATTTTGCTCGCAGTTTATTTCTACGCCGGATGGCTGAGGGATTTGCGGGTTACGGAACCTTCGTAATATCGAATTCGATTCAATTATATTGATTTGGAGTGAGAGTCACTTTTCTATTTGACCGTGCTCATTTAAAACTTGGTCATCTGATAGCAACTCAATAAAAGAATCAAGTGCGCATTAAATTAACAATCCCGGAAGAGTGTAGGGGTCAACGGCTGGACAAGGCACTTGCATCGTTGATACCTGACCATTCGCGCACAACAATTCAAGGTTGGCTGGATTCAGGGCGCGTTAAACTCGACGGTGCTCAGCCTAATCGGAGAGTGGCTGTTTCAGGAGGAGAATCTGTCGAAATTGACGTTCCCGAAGTTGCAGCAGGCGAATGGACTGCAGAGGATATTCCAATTGATGTTGTATTTGAGGACGAGTCGGTCATCGTTGTGAATAAGCCTGCAGGTATGGTTGTGCATCCTGGCGCCGGAAATGCGTATGGAACGCTGTTGAACGGCTTGCTCAATCACGACCAGTCGCTCGAGAGATTGCCGCGTGCAGGAATTGTTCATCGACTGGACAAGAATACATCAGGGTTGCTCGTGGTTGCAAGAACCGAAGCAGCTCGTATTAACCTGATCAAACAGTTCAAAGCCAGAACGGCAGGACGGCGTTACATCGCGGTCGTGGAAGGACGGCTGATTTCAGGTGGTACGATTGATGTGGCAGTCGGGCGGTATCGCCATGATCGAAAGCGCATGACTGCCGGTTCAGGCAAGCCGGCGGTCAGTCATTACCGCGTTGTTACTCGCTTCCGAGCTCACACACTGGTTAGGGTAACGCTTGAAACTGGCCGAACTCACCAGATCCGGGTGCATTTCAAACACGAAGGGATTCCCGTTGTTGGTGATCCCGATTATGGTACACGTCCCAGGATTCCTGTAGGGGCAAGCGAATCCTTAGTTCAGATTTTGACCAAATTTAGCAGGCAGGCTCTGCACGCGGAGTTGTTGGAACTGAATCATCCGCAATCGGGTGAGCGACGTCATTGGGAATCGGGAGTGCCGCAGGATATGCGGGAGCTAATTTTGGCGCTGAAAGATGATTCCACTAATTTTGAATCCAACAAAAAAACCGCTCTTGGCCGTTGAGCCAAGAGCGGTTTTTTCAGTTAACGAATGTTAAGCGAACTTAATTGGACGCTGTGGTAGTCAGTCCGAGAATTTCCCAGTCCTGCATTCCGCCGCGATACCATTTGATCTTATTGGATGGGTAACCCAGTCGCAATAGATTTTTGATGTTATTTGGTGATTGTCCGCACCACATGCCGTTGCAGAACATGACTGCAGTTCGGCATTGCGAGAAGTCAAACAGTCCTTCACTTTCGGTAACATTGAAGTGGGTTTCAAGAATTTCTGCAATTTCCAGCGGAGTTGCACCTTTTGCAGGATTCAGATTGGTCCATGGAATATTCAATGCTGTTGGAATAGTACCACGCTCAACCCAATCTGGAGTTCTTGAGTCAATGACGATAATGCTGCTATCGCCTTCATTCATCTGTTTCGCATAACCCATCAGTTCGACTTCACCAATCGTTTCGACGCCAAATGCGAGGTTTGAGGGTTGAATGCAGAAAGGCGGGCAGGGCCGAGATGTCTTCGCGAACGCCGGATTTACGGTGTTGTTGTTGTCTTGATTTCGTTTGAATTCTACTGTGGCACCGTCAATCATTACCGGGATCGACATGATTTCGGGAGTAATTCCAACAGGTTTAGATTCAGCAAAGGTAACCAGCGCCGCTCCAGCCATGAAGATGCCGCTTAGAATTGCTATACATTGTTTGTGCATTATTTAGACCCTCCAAAGAGTATCAGTTATCAATTCTGCTTTAGCTCAATCTCAGGTGTCTGTAGCCCGAGGTTAAACTTTCGAATTCTTATATCATAAGTGAATTATTTAAGATTGTCAAAATATCGCCGAGAAGTCAGGGATTGCTGCTAGTGAGAATGACACAAAATTGAATTCAATTCCATCTAATGACGTAATGATTTGAGTTGGGTGAATTGATGGAACTCGGAAGTAGAAAATCGCTGAAAGACTCGCGAAGTGACTTCACTGGGATATTTCTATGCGCTGCCTTGCTGTTGTACTCAGGCAGTGTATGGTCCAACCAGGCAGTTGACTTTACCTTGCCAGACCCCGATGGGCAAATGCATAGTTTGTCTGATTTTCGTGGAGAGTGGGTGGTTGTCAATTTTTGGGCAACCTGGTGTAGTCCCTGCCTTAAAGAAATTCCAGATTTAATCGAAATTTCAAAACTGAGCGATCCCGTTCCAGTGGTGGTGATTGGAATCGATTTTGAAGAGATTGAGACTGCCAGGCTCAAGAAGTTTATTGAGGGTTTGAAAATCAACTACCTCATTCTACGGGTTGGGGAAAGCCCTCTCATTCCGTTTGAACCACTCAAAGGTTTACCAACCACATTCATTGTTTCACCTGACGGTGAAATCGTCTACACAAAGGTTGGCGCTACAACAAAAGATTCGCTAATTTCGGAACTGAAGAATCTGTTTGAAGTGTACTCCAATCGCTCATAGTTGAGCATCAGGCGCTAGTCTTCCGAATCAAATAACATCGAGTAATCGATGGCCTGCAGATGTTTGGTGATCGCACCTGTTGAAATGAAATCAACGCCGGTCGCAGCGATTGCCTGGATGGAATCCAGATCAACATTTCCGGATGCTTCAAGTTCAACTCTGCGATTGTTTTGACGCACAGCCGCTTCTATGTCAGAAACACTGAAGTTGTCCAGCATCACTCGGTTGGCACCACTTGCGATTGCGTTTTCAAGCTCATCAAGCTTTTCAATTTCTACTTCGACTAAATTCACCTTGATGTGACGTTGACCCATCTGGTCAACGATTGATTTCGTTGATTGTAAAATGTATTGATGGTTTTCTTTGACTAGTACACCGTCATAAAGTCCCAGCCGGTGGTTGGTACCACCACCTATGCGGACCGCATACTTTTGGGCAGTTCTTAAGCCTGGGATCGTTTTTCTAGTATCTAGGATACGAACACCAAATTCTGCAACTGCATCCGCAAATTTTCGAGTAGCAGTTGCGGTGCCGGAAAGGGTTTGAAGAAAATTCAATGCTGTGCGTTCGCCGCTCAGTAGGGAAGTTGCATCACCGCTTAATTTGCAAACTGTTTGACCAGGTGAAATTTTGTCGCCCTCTTCAGCCAACCACTCGAGCTTCACCGAGTCATCGATTTGATTGAACACCTCGTTAAACCAGGGCGAACCGCATAGAATCGCTGATTCCCGGACCAGGACACGAGCGGATGCCTGAATGCCTGGTGCAATCAGTGAAGCGGTTATGTCGCCCGGCCCAATGTCCTCTCGAAGTGCAGTCTTAACTACTTTAGATAGATCGTCTGGCAGTTTTAATTTCTGCATACATCAATCGGTGTAAATTACCTTGCCAATTCTGAAATGCGTACGATTCCGATTGGTACATCAATCGAATTCGACGAACATTTTTAAATCTTATTCTATTCGTGTAGAATTTGAGAAGTGCCGAAAAAAAAATGTGCACAAGGTGTTGACCACGATTATCGCCTCTAGCCAGCGATAATCTGGAGGAGATTAGAGATGTCGCAAGATTTATGGAAAGTAATGGCTCCTCGACTTGAGTCGAATAAGTCAAATGTCGCCTGGACGCGACGAGTTAAGAATGCCCCTTCAACCAATTACAGCTATGGTCAAATTCATGATGGTGCATTAAATTTGGCTGCCAAGCTTCGTCAACTTGGCGTTGCCCAAGGGGATACAGTTGCCTTGGTTGGCCCAAACGGCCCAGAGTGGGGTGTCGCTTCGTTTGCGGTGTGGAAAATCGGCGCTGTATTGTCCCCTGTTCACATTGGTAACAGCGAAGCCGACATTCGTACCCAGTTGGAGGTAGTGCAGCCAAAGTTGATTCTCGCGCATCAACCCGGTTCAAAATTGGACGGAGTCGAATTTCAGATTGTAGACATTGAGATCAGTTCGGAACTTGCCGGGCAGGAATTAGGCGAACCTTTGAACGATTTAAGTTCAGAAGAATGCTTGAGGATATATACCTCTGGTTCCACAGGTACACCAAAGATTGTACGGCTCTCTCACTCGAACATTTCTTCAAACTTTACAGCCTGCAGCAAGATTGTCACCATTAATGAAAAAGATAAGTTTCTAAGCTTGCTGCCTCTCTCCCATACCTTTGAACTGGTGGGCGGAATGCTTCTTCCCCTGTATTGTGGAGCCTCGATTGTTCTACCCAAGGTGCTGACTGCTCAGGAAGTTTTTGATGCAATGAAAGAAGAACAGGTGTCAGTTGTACTGGCTGTACCGAGGCTTTATCGAAACATCAAAAATGGCATGGAGAAAAAGTTCAGCGAAGGCAGTTTTCTGCTACGCGGCTACATTTCGTTGCTCGGAGCGCTACCGTTAGGTCTCCGGCGCGTACTGAATGCGCCACTGCGTAAGCAGTTGAGTCCGAATTTAAGGTATTGGGTGAGCGGCGGGAGTCGCCTCGACCCCAGCATCGCCAGGTTTTTTCGCAAACTGGGAATCAGTCTGCGACAGGGATACGGGCTAACCGAAACTTCGCCAGTGACTTGTGTACAGGAAGCTTTTCCTGCGAATTTTGATAGTGTTGGCTATGCGCTTGAAGGCGTTGAAGTTTCCATTGATGAACCAGACGATTTGGGTAGTGGAGAGGTTCTGGTTCGAGGACACAATGTAATGCTGGGATACTCGGATGAAGCGCTCACAAATGAAGTGATGAAAGGTGAATGGTTCCGCACGGGTGACATTGGTCGTATAGATGCATCGGGTAATCTGTGCCTGACCGGCAGGCTGAAACGCATCATCGTGACCGAAGCTGGAAAAAACGTGTATCCGGAAGAACTCGAAACGTTGCTTGAGCGCTATGACGGAGTCAAAGAGGCCGGTATCATCGAAGTTGATCAGCGACCAGCGGTTGTTTTTGCGATGGACGATCCCGAACAATGCGGACCGCGGGCTAAAGAAATCCTGAAAGATTTCAATACCCATACATCATCACACAATCATGTAGTCCGTTGTGCAGTGATTGAGGATTTGCCGAGAACGGCACTTGGAAAAACCGCGTTGACCAAGCTCCGGGATGAGTTTGATGCACATGAAATAGCATAGATTCCGGTTTTGAGCGAGGCATGAAATCGCCTTGTAATCAGTACCTTGCTGAAACCCCTTCTTAATTTGGGATTCATTGAATTTTTTTTAATCCACCCCATATCTGAATTTAGCAAGATTACCATGAAATTCAGTAAGGGTATTGATGAATCCAGAAAAATTTACAAAGCATCTACAAAACGCGCTAGCTGAAGCACAGAGCATTGCTGTAGGTCGAGACCATCAGTTCATAGAACCGGCTCACCTTGTTGTTGCACTCGTCAACCAAAAGGGCGGCACCGTCTCACATCTGTTGACACAGTCAGGAGTTAACCTGCTGAAACTTCAGTCTGAGATGAGCAAGTATCTTGACAGTCTTCCTCAGGTGGAGGGCTCAGATGGAGCGATGCATATCTCCAACGATTTGGCAAAATTGTTAAATCGAGCTGATCGATTGGCTCAGGAGCGCGGAGACCGATTTATCTCCAGTGAGTTGGTGATTCTCGCCGCGTTTGATGACAAAAAACGCTGCGGTGCCATTCTTCGTAATTCCGGTACCACCCCCAACATTCTGTCTCAAAAGATTGATCAGATGCGTGGAGGTGAGCAGGTCAAAGATGCCTCCGACGAAGATCAGCGTCAAGCGCTGGAGAAGTTTACGATTGATCTCACCGAAAGAGCTGAGCAAGGCAAACTCGATCCTGTAATCGGGCGAGACGATGAAATACGCAGAACCATTCAGGTATTGCAGCGACGCACGAAGAACAACCCGGTACTGATCGGTGAACCTGGAGTCGGTAAAACGGCAATTGTTGAGGGTCTGGCACAGCGAATTGTGAATGGTGAAGTCCCACAAGGTCTGAAAGGCAAACGATTGCTGGCACTTGACTTGGGTCTGCTGATTGCAGGAACCAAATTCCGCGGTGAATTTGAAGAACGGGTCAAGGGTTTACTGAAAGATCTGTCGGGTCAGGAAGGTCAGATAATTCTGTTCATCGATGAACTGCACACGATGGTTGGTGCGGGTAAAGCCGAAGGTTCAATGGATATCGGCAATATGCTCAAACCGGCGCTGGCGCGCGGCGAACTTCATTGTGTTGGCGCCACGACTCTGGACGAGTATCGTAAAAACATTGAAAAGGATGCCGCTTTGGAGCGACGCTTTCAGCAGATTATTGTCCAGGAACCCAGCATAGAGAGCACTGTTGCAATGCTTCGCGGCATTAAGGAGAAATACGAAATTCACCACGGTGTTGATATCACCGACCCGGCAATCATCGCGGCAGCGAATCTGTCTCAACGCTACATTACCGATCGCAATCTTCCCGACAAAGCAATCGACTTGATTGATGAGGCGGCAAGCCGGATTCGTATCGAAATCGATTCAAAACCGGAAGCACTTGACAAGCTTGATCGAAAGATCATTCAATTGAAAATCGAGCGCGAGGCTCTCAAAAATGAGACTGATCAGGAGTCGAAAAAGCGCTTGAGCAAGCTTGAAACTGAACTTTCTAATTTACAGCGCGAGTATTCCGAACTTGACCAGGTCTGGAATCGCGAAAAAGCCTCCGTTATGAGCTCTCAGCACATCATGGAGCAGCTGGAAGCGGCACGCATTGAAGCAGTCAATGCCAATAGAAATGGAGACTTGGAGCGGCTTGCTATGCTGCACAACCAGACCATTCCAGATTTGGAGCGTCAACTGGAGTACTCAAGGTCGGATGAAAAGCGTGAGTTTGAGCTCATGAAAAGCAGCGTTACCGAAGATGAAATCGCCGAAGTCATTTCAAGTGCCACGGGAATTCCGGTCAGCAAGATGCTTGAAGGTGAGCGATCCAAGCTTCTCAAAATGGAAAGCAAGATTGGTGAGAGAGTGATTGGGCAGGAGAAGGCCATATCGGCCGTGGCGAACGCCATTCGACGTTCAAGAACCGGACTGTCTGATCCCAACCAGCCGACGGGAACATTCCTGTTTCTTGGACCCACGGGTGTTGGTAAAACCGAATTGTCGAAGGCACTCGCTGAATTTTTGTTCGATGATGAAAATTCCTTGATTCGAATTGACATGTCAGAGTTCATGGAAAAGCACTCTGTTGCGCGATTAATCGGAGCACCGCCCGGATATGTCGGATATGAAGAGGGAGGACACCTGACTGAGTTGGTTAGAAGACGGCCGTACTGCGTGATACTTCTCGATGAAATTGAAAAAGCGCATCCGGATGTTTTCAACGTGCTGCTGCAGGTGATGGATGACGGTCGATTAACGGATGGTCATGGAAGAACGGTGGATTTTCGCAATTCAGTTGTTGTAATGACTTCAAATCTTGGGTCGGACTTGATTCAGGAAATGAGTGGACGCGTGACAGGAAACGTCGAACAGGTTCAAAACGGTAGGGATGATTACAAGAAAATGGAATCGGCGGTACTCGCTGTCGTTGAGAGGAATTTCCGACCAGAGTTCATCAATCGGATTGATGACATCATCGTGTTTCATAGCCTGTCTCGTGAACATGTCCGAGAAATTGCGCGTAATCAGATCAAGTATCTGCATGATCGGCTCGCTAGCCGAGGTTTGACACTCGAGATTAGTGAAGATGCACTGGATCAGATTGCCAGAGTCGGATTTGATCCGGTTTACGGTGCACGACCATTGCGAAGAGCAATACAAAGTGAAATCGAAAATCCGTTAGCGAGAAAAATTCTTGATGGTCTATTCACCCCTGGTGAAACGATTGAAGTGATCTGGGATGACGGCAAGTTTGAATTTATTCAGGCTAGCGTCGAATTGACAGAGTCAGCTGCCTGATCAATTCCAAAATATTGCGCTCCCTTGGAAGTTCATATTCCATTTCAGTTCGAGGACGAGGTCGTTTATGGGGAACTGGAGGATGTATCTCCACTTATTCGACGAATAGTTGCGCCTAATCCAAGTCTGTTTACTTACAAGGGCACCGGCACGTATATCGTAGGCCGCGGAAACGTCGCAGTCATTGACCCGGGCCCCAACCTGGGTCAGCACATTACCGCCATTGTTGATGCTTTGAGCGATGAAGTCATTTCACACATTGTCGTTACGCATACTCATAGCGACCATTCATCCGCGGCCAAACCTCTGCAGCAAATTTGCGGAGCTCCAATATACGGCCGATCATTGAAACTCATTGATGATAGCGATGATCAGCAGTTTGAGGAAGAATTTGACCACGGTTTTACTCCAACTGTGGAAGTCTCAGATGGAGATGTAGTTGAGGGTGACGGATGGACCCTGGAGTGCGTTCACACACCCGGACATATGTCAAATCATATCTGCTACAGACTCACTGAAGAGCGTGCACTTTTCAGTGGAGACCACGTAATGGGATGGTCGACTTCAGTCATCATCCCGCCTGACGGTTCCATGAAGGCTTACCTGGAAAGCCTCAATAAGCTGCTTCTTACCGACGATGAAATTTACTACCCCACGCACGGTCCCGCGATCAACAATCCACACCGCTATGTAAGCGCATGCATCGAGCATCGATACGAGCGAGAGCGAGAAGTGATTCGAAGTCTGAAGACCGGTAACACGACAATTCAAGAACTGGTAACGGATGTCTATCAGGAAATCATCCAGTCTCTTTATCCTGCCGCCTCTCGTTCCCTGTTTGCCACCCTGATTAAATTGTGGGAGGAAGGAAGGGTGTTGTGCAATGGGGAACCAGATCTGTACAGTGAATATAGACTTCGGAAGTGATTGGTCTCAATGATAGGCTTGACTGAGTCGGTGAACTGCATCAACCATCACAGTGACCTTGTCCGGGTCAATATCAGGTTTGATGCCGTGTCCTAGGTTAAAGATGTGACCGTTCCCTTTGCCAAACGATCGCAGAACGCTTTCCACTCCCTGTTCAATCTCCTCGTCGTTTAACCTGAGTGTATCCGGATCGAGATTCCCTTGCAGCGCAACCTTGGAACCAACCAGTTGCCTTATGTCACCGATGTTGACAGTCCAATCGAGCCCAATCGCATCGCAACCAGTTTCAGCGATGCTTTGCACCCAATACCCACCATCTTTGGTAAATAGAATGACGGGAACATCGGCTCTGTGATCTTTGATGCGGTGCACAATATCCGCCATGTATCGCAACGATAAATTCTCGTAGTCATCTGTATTCAGGATTCCACCCCAGGTATCAAAAATCATAAGCACTGAGGCTCCCGCTTGAGCCTTGGCCATGAGATAGGCGCTTACGGAGCGGGAAAGGATATCCAGCAGCGAATGAATGGCGGACGGATTTTCCCTGGCAAACGCTTTCACCTTGCTGAAATCAGTTTTTGATCGACCTTCAATCATGTAGACTGCCAGTGTCCAGGGACTGCCAGCGAAACCGATCAGCGGAATGGACTGATCCAGGTTTCGTCGAGTCGTACGTACCGCTTCCAATACATAACCCAAATCATCTTCGGGGTCCGGAATCCCGAGCTTTCCAATCTGATTGACAGAGGTTATTGGATTGTCAAATACTGGACCTACTGACTCGACCAATGACAAACCCAGACCCATGGCATCAGGAATTACGAGTATGTCAGAAAATATGATCGCAGCGTCCAGAGGGTAGCGTCGCAGAGGTTGAAGCGTCACCTCACAAGCCAACTCAGGCGTACGACAAAGAGTGAGAAAATCACCGGCACGAGATCTTGTTGCACGATATTCTGGCAGATAACGACCTGCCTGCCTCATGATCCACACTGGAGTTCGATCAACATCCTGCCTGCGCAGTGCACGCATAAATCGGCTATCAGCCAGTCGCATGTGATCAGGTTGAGACATCTGCGACGGCTTGACGGGATTGTTCAAAATCAAAAATCGCCGCTTGAAATTCGAGAGCCGTCTGTTTGGGACACTCAGCATCACGAATTGGCCGGCCAACAACAACAAAATCTGAACCAGCTTCCAGTGCTTGATTAATGCCCATTGTGCGTTCCTGATCATCTGAGGACTTGCTATTTCGAATTCCCGGTGTAACGATCAAAAAATCTTGGCCCAGGTTTTCTCGGATTAATTGAGCTTCTCTCGGTGAGGAAATGACCCCAGCACATCCAGCTTTCTGTGCTTGCTTTGCACGCATCTTAACCAGTTCGGCGGTGCTCATTGTTATCCCAGTCATTTGAAGCGTTTTGTCATTCAAACTCGTCAGTACAGTTACTGCTAGAATCGAAATGCCATTGGCGGCTTTAGCTGCTGCCTGCATGGTCTGAGGGTCTGCATGGACCGTCAAAAACCGAATTCCTCGTCGATTCAGATTGTTGACTGAGCGGTAGACAGTCTGAGGGATGTCTAGCAACTTAAAATCGGCGAATACATGATGCCCCATGTCTGCCAGTCGGTCGATTACCTTCAGTCCATCGCCACTTGCAATCAACTCCAACCCGACTTTGAAGAATCTCACGCTGTCTTCTAACTCGGCAACGAGTTCGAGTGCCTGTCTGCCTGTGGGAACATCAAGCGCGACAATGAGTCTTTCGCTGATAGCGGTGCTGTTCATCGTCCGATGATCGTTACACTTCGAGATAACCAATGATCCCGTTTGCAGCTTCTCGGCCTTCAAAAACCGCTGTAACAACCAGGTCTGCACCTCGAACCATATCACCGCCCGAAAAGACTTTCGGATTAGAAGTCTGGAATGGATAGGCACTGGCATGTTGAGCCTTGACTCTCAAAAATGAGTCGACTTCAATGTTGTAATCAGCAAACCAGTCGGGTGGACTCGGTCGAAAACCAAATGCGATAATGACGCTATCGCATGGAATTAACTGTTCGCTACCGGGGACCGGTTGAGGCTGCTGACGACCACGAGCATCTGGTGTACCCAACTGCGTCTCGACAACCCTGACTTCTCTGACCTTGCTGTCTCCAAGAATTTCGATGGGTTGACGATTCCACAGAAACCGCACGCTTTCTTCTTTTGCGTGCCATACTTCCCGTCGCGAACCTGGCATGTTGTCTTCGTCCCTACGATAGACACAAGTTACCCGATTGGCGCCTTGACGAACTGCTGTACGCACACAGTCCATGGCAGTATCACCGCCTCCCAAAACAACGACATTCTGACCTGCAAGGTCAATATAGGGCCAATCATCTGACTCCCAGCTTTCTACCTTGTGGTTGTTTCCAATCAGATAGGGCAAAGCTTCATGAACACCGGTCAATGTTTCGCCGGGAAATCCGCCTTTCATGTATGTGTATGTACCCATGCCCAGAAAAACGGCATCGAATTCCTGAAGTAAGTCTGACATCTGAATATCGTAACCCACCTCGGTGTTGAGGATGAACTCAACCCCCATCTCTTCCATAACCTCTCTACGCTTGAGCACAATTCGCTTTTCAAGCTTAAAGGGTGGAATGCCGAAAGTGAGCAGACCTCCAATCTCAGAATAACGGTCAAACACCAGTGCCTTAACTCCATTTCGAACGAGAACATCCGCGCATCCCAGACCGGCGGGTCCAGCTCCCACGATTGCGACCCGTTTACCAGTTGACTCGACATTGAAAATGTCTGGCATCCATCCCTGATTGAATGCCTCGTCAGTGATGTATTTTTCAACTGAACCAATGGTGATTGCGCCGAAGCCATCATTCATGGTGCAGGCGCCTTCGCAGAGTCGATCCTGAGGGCAGATTCTGCCGCATATTTCAGGTAGTGAGTTGGTTTGATGTGAAAGTTCAGCTGCTTCGAAAAGGCGCCCTTCAGAGATCAGACTCAGCCATTCAGGTATATAGTTATGAACAGGACATTTCCATTGGCAATAGGGATTGCCGCAGGAGATGCATCGGGCTGACTGACTGCCAGCAGTGCCCGCATCATATTGCCGGTAAATTTCATCCCAGTGCTGAACGCGAAATTGAGCAGAATCCTTGGGAGGGTGCTGGCGCGGCAGGTTTACGAACTGAAAGTGCTGACTCATGACAGGTATAGAGAGCGTCAGGCAGCTTCGCGCAGCGTTTCCATCAAATCCTTAATGTCTGATGCTTTGGGTTTGATTAACCAGAATCGTCCGACCAGTTCGTGAAATTCTTCGCTCACAGTCCGACCCCAACGACTGCCGGTTTCTTCCACATACTCATCAATCAACTCATGAAGATAGCTCAGATGCGGTTCCATGTCTTCATGGGTTAAGCGATGAATATCAATAAGCTCGTGATTGTAACTGTCAACAAAAAGCCGTTCAAGATCGAGTACAAATGCAATCCCGCCTGTCATTCCAGCACCAAAATTTACGCCGGTTTGCCCAAGTGACAGTACTGCGCCACCCGTCATATATTCGCATCCGTGATCACCGCAGCCCTCAAGTACTGCGATCGCGCCTGAGTTTCTCACTGCAAAGCGTTCCCCTGCAGTTCCGGCGGCGAAAAATTTACCCCCGGTTGCGCCATATAAACAGGTATTGCCGGCAATTGGAGTAAATCGGGTTTCCAAAGGGCTGTTTCTCGAAGGCATCAAAACGATCTTTCCGCCTGCCATGCCCTTACCTACGTAATCATTGGCGTCGCCTTCCAGAAACAGTTCAAGTCCCGCTGCATTCCAGGCTCCAAAACTCTGCCCAGCAACACCTGTGAATCTAGCTTTAATCGGTGAAGCGAGAACTGCGTTGGCCTTGGCAATCTCACCGGACAGGCGTGCACCAATGGAGCGATTGGTATTTTTTATTGGGTAGTGAAATTCGCCACCGGTTCCATCCAGTATGCACGGCAGAGCATCCTTGACCATGCGTTCGGCAAGTGGAGCCTGGTCCCAAGGCGCATTACGAACTTCAGTACAGCGGCGCGGAACGTCATCTGGAACATTCGCTGTCGACAGAAGCGGTGCAAGGTTAAGCCGCATTTGCCTGGCATTGGTACCTGGCAGTATTTCAAGCAATTCGGGTCTGCCGATTACTTCGTCCAAACTGCGTTTGCCCATTGATGCCAGTATTTCGCGAACTTCGCCAGCGACAAAGCGAAAATACCGGACAACGCGCTCTTTGGTTCCAACAAAATGGCGTTTTCTAAGGTTGTCATTCTGAGTTGCGACACCGGTAGCACAATTGTTCAAATGACAGACGCGCAGGTATTTGCATCCCATAGCAAGCATCGGAGCCGTGCCAAAACCGAATGAATCTGCTCCCAAGATGGCGGCTTTGACTACATCCAATCCAGTTTTCAAGCCACCGTCAACCTGCAGGCGCACCATGTGCCGAAGACCATTCATTCTCAGAGTCTGCTGCGTTTCAACCAAACCAAGTTCCCAGGGACTGCCGGCGTATTTAACTGATGTGATTGGGCTGGCACCCGTTCCGCCGTCGTAGCCAGCGATAGTGATCAAATCTGCATATGCTTTGGTAACACCTGCGGCAATGGTGCCGACACCAGCTTCGGACACCAGCTTTACGGATACCAAGGCTTCCCGGTTGACCTGTTTGAGGTCAAAAATCAATTGCGCGAGGTCTTCTATTGAATAGATGTCATGGTGTGGCGGTGGTGAAATCAACGATACGCCCGGCGAGGAGTAACGCAGCGATGCAATCATATCGTTGACTTTGTTTCCGGGTAATTGTCCGCCTTCTCCAGGCTTTGCACCCTGTGCAATTTTTATTTGCAGCACTTCGGCGTTCACCAGGTAGTGTGGAGTTACACCAAATCGGCCCGACGCAACCTGTTTGATCTTTGAAGTACGAGATGTCCCGTATCGCTTTGGGTGTTCACCGCCTTCTCCGGAATTAGAGCGTCCACCGATTTCATTCATAGCTTCGGCCAGCACTTCGTGAGCTTCCGGTGACAGAGCTCCCAAGGACATTGCAGCACTGTCAAATCGAGACAGTATTGATTCCACTGGTTCGACTTCAGATAGATCAACTGGGCTGCCAATGTCTGTACGAATCTTTAGCAGATCTCTCAGCACTGCGGGCGATCGATCGTTAATCAATGCCGCCAACTCTTTGTAATCTTCTGTATCCCCGCTCTGAACTGCAGTGTGGAGTGCGTGAACAATATCTGGATGGTAGGCATGGTATTCACTGTCGTTTGAAAACTTCAGAAGACCGCCGTGTCGGATTGGTTTTCTGGGATCCCAGGCTGCTTTCGCCAGAGCAATCTGATCTTTTTCGATATCGTCAAAGTTAGCCCCTTGAATTCTGGAAACGGTGCCGGTAAAACAAAGATCAACGACTTCATCACTTAGCCCTACGGCCTCAAACAGTTGTGAACCCCGATAACTGGCAACTGTTGAAATCCCCATTTTCGACATAATTTTGAACAGGCCTTTTTTGATGCCCTGACGATAGGCGCGAATCGCTGAAAGTGAACGGGTTTCGCTGGCATTTTCGCCAACCATCTCTCTCACTGTGGAGTAAGCCAAGTAAGGATAAATTGCAGTGGCGCCGTATCCAATCAGCACTGCGAAATGATGTGGATCGCGGGCAGTGGCCGTCTCAACGATAATGTTGGCATCGCAGCGCAAGCCTTCTCTAATCAGTCTGTGATGGACCGCACCAGTGGCCAACAGTGCATGAATTGGCAAAGTGGTCGAATCTATATTTCGGTCCGATAGTGTAATGATCAGGTATCCAGATTTAACCGCTTCTGTTGCTTCATCGCAAATTCTATTGATGGCGTTTTGCAGTCCCTCTTCAACTGGATAGACAATGTCAATTCGGTAGACTCGGAAGGTTGGGTATTCCTGTTCCATCAATGTTTGGAATTTCCGGCCTGACAGTACCGGTGAGCCAATTGTCAGCCGGGCTGCTTGTTCGCTTGATTCCTCAAAGAGTCCCATGGTTGCACCAATGGTCGATTCCAGCGACATCACGATTTTTTCGCGAAGCGGGTCAATTGGAGGGTTGGTGACCTGGGCAAACTGTTGCCGAAAATAATCGTACAGCGAACGAATTTGATTAGAAAGCACAGGTAGAGGCGTATCGTCACCCATAGACCCAACGGCTTCCTGTCCAAGTTCACTTAGAACGCGAATGACCTGTTCCTGCTCTTCATAAGACAGGTTGAACAGTTTCTTGTAAATTTTCCGTTCAAACGGATTTAGTTTGTTGCTCAGGTGAGAGTAGTCAAGCAACCTGGTTAACAATCGTTGTTGTTGCTGCTTTAGCCAGCGATTGTACGGTTGTCGGTTTGCCATCAATTGGTTGATGTCATCTGGGAGCAGCAGTTCACCCGTGCGAGTATCTGCAGCAACCATCTCTCCTGGTTTTAATCGGCCTTTTTGAACAATATCCCTTTCCTCGTAGTCATACACACCGATTTCTGTACACAGTGTGATATACCGGTCTTTGGATATGACATATCTGGCCGGTCGAAGGCCATTTCGGTCCATGACACATGCTGCGTAGCGACCGTCGGTCAATACGATGCCAGCGGGCCCATCCCAAGGTTCAGAATGCAGAGAATTGAAACTGTGAAAGGCGCGCAGATTTGGTTCAATTACGTCGACGTTTTGCCAGGCTGGTGGTACTAGAATTTGCATGGCACGGAATATGTCCATGCCGCCGGAGATGAGAAAATCCAGCATGTTGTCAAGACTTGCAGAATCTGATGAGTCGAAATCAACAAGCGGCAGCAGTTCATCAACGTTTTCATGCAAAGAATCTGTAAATTTTCCGCTTCTTGCGACTGCCCAGTTGCGGTTGCTTTGAATGGTATTGATTTCGCCGTTATGAGCGAGCATGCGAAATGGTTGAGCAAGGTGCCATGTTGGGGCTGTGTTGGTCGAAAACCGTTGATGAAAAACTGCAAGAGATGATTCGAGTTCCGAGTCCTTAAGTTCTGGAAAAAATACCGTGAGGTAATCCGGCATGACCAGTCCCTTGTAGACGATTACTTTTGAGGACAGGCTGCAGATATAGAATTGAGAATCAATCGGTGAAATTCTATTTTCTGAAACGCGTCTGGCAGAGTAAAGCCGACGCTCAAACTGATTTGTTGAGAGATTAGTTGGTGCGTTGACAAATATCTGTTCAACTTGAGGCATGACTTTGAGAGCTGCCTCGCCAAGCGCTGCCTGGTCAGTAGGAACGACTCGCCAACCGACCGGTTCCAAACCTTTTCTCTTGAGTTCTTCTTCAACTATGTTGCGGGCATGATTGGCTTTTTCCGGATCCGGGTTCTGAAAGATCATTCCAACCGCAAATTTCCTGGAAAGGGAGAATTTTTCGACCATTGCGGCATTGCGGAAAAATCGGTCAGGAATTTTTAGCAGTAAACCGCAACCGTCGCCGGTTTTACCATCGGCAGCAATCGCACCGCGATGGGTCAGGTTGGACAGTGCCTTGACCGCCGTCTGCACCAGCCAGTGTGAAGGCATACCATCCATATGGGCAATCAGGCCAAAGCCACAGCCGTCCTTTTCAAACTGTGGGCGATATAAACCGGTATCGTGTTGTTGCTGATAAAGTTTCAATGGGCAAAACCCAGCCAATGCATCGGTAGTGAATTGCTTGTTGGACAGTCTGTTGCGAATTTTTCGCTGAATATCCAACTGTTTGGTTAAGCGCTTACGCGAGCGGTGAGTCTGGCGTTAGTACAATGCTGCCGACTAAATTTTACGACAGAGTAACGAAAATCAGCGATTTTCGGCTGCATTTGATCAGAGTTTGAATCAATAAATGGCGGGTTTTGTCAAATTTGGCGCTTATGGTTAATCATACAAATCATTTTGCAACTCGCCCACCAGTCAGGGAGGGAGAGTAGTTACAGTCCAATATTTTTCTATCTCAGTCATACACTTGCTGACACTCACTTCTGGATTCTCGACGTCAAAGGGCAAACATATCAGAATCAATTCTTGGTCAGCAAATTTGTATTTGAATGGCTCATTGAATTGGTTAGTTTGCGGGAATACTAATGCGACTGCCTTGCATCGATAACTCTTACCATATGCAAAGAGTTGATACATATCATGCTGATCAATGTTGTGTTTTTGACCGTCGGATCCCGTATCGACTTTTTTCCATTTGGCATCCAATATGAAACGAACCGTCTTTCCTGACATTAATGAGATATCAGGTTTCATTTGGAAAGCTGGTTTTTTGTCTTTTGTTACGAGATGTTTCTTCGGTCCTTGCGGGTGCACACGATATTTGTGCTGGTATCGCCTGAAGCTGTACGTAACAAAATCTTCAAACACCTCTTCCATAGGAAACATCAATGACACATTTTCATGTGTGCCTGAATAAGTGGTCAGACCTTCACGAAATAGGAACAACTTAACCCACCGCATTACACTTTCGTAGTTTTGCATGTTTCGGTCAATATTGTGGTTCTGCCAATCTGCGTGTATGTTTTTTGAAGCGGGTATGTCAGTAAAGGCAATCTTTACCTGTTGTAAGCTTTGGTAATTTGTGGAATCTGAAACTAGAGAAGTCAAGAGTTCAAGGACTGTTCGAATCAGTCGATTCGCCGGTCGATTTTCACTGAACTCATCGTGAGACACAAAAAATTTTGACCGGTCAACCAAGTTTTCCTTGATGTGCTCAGCAAAAAGCAAACGCCCTCGCAAGTAGGTCAGGTTTTCTTCCATTTGAACATATTGCCTGGCAAGTCCTCGATGCACCAGTTCCTGAACATTAGCCAAAAACAGATAGACGAACGCTTCAAGCATTGGAAAATTACGTAGCGATCGAATCTGACTGTCGGACAATTGTCTGAACCCCTTACCGCGCCAATGTCTCAACATGGACAGAAAAATTTCCCGAGTCTCTTTATTCTGATCTTCTGGCTCAACACCGAGATCAAATTTGGGAAGGATTTCAATTACTGCTCCGCTTCTTGTTGTGTATATCCCGACGTAGTTGGTCGCCTTCAAGTGACCATCCCAAATAGAAAATGCATGACCACCCCAATCTTTCAGCTCATCAATGTCAGATTGTTGTAATTGCGATCCTGGTTGAATGCGCTCGTATTCTTTGACAGTAACTACTTTGTTCATTCTAAGTCGGGTTCCTTTACCTCACTCACACGATAGATATTTTTATATTGCTCAGGCTTCTTCCATCTGTTGTCATCAGCTGGAAGACGTTCGTAATGCTTGTCGGCACTGTCGCGATACTCAGCGAGATTTCGGTCATCTATGGCTCTTTCCTGGACAAATGCATTGTCTCCCAGAACCGCTTTGATCTTGGACCAGTCAGCAAAAAAGTATTCTTGCAGCAGGGGAATGACTCGATTCTGAAACACTTCAGCCAATTGATCAACAGTCTTGACATCAAAGAAATAGGTATGCCCTATTTGACGCTCGCGATCCAACAAAGCGAAAATACGCCGGTTCATGCATTCCAGGATTTGCTGGCAATTGATTCCTTCGATATCGGTTGAAATATTTTCGTGGGACGTTTTGGGCATCATTTCCACAAACGCGAATCTCCGCCGCAGCGCAGTATCCAGAATCTGAATTGAACGATCGGCCGTGTTCATCGTGCCGATGATGTACAGGTTCGGCGGCACACCAAAGGAGTTTTGCGAGTAAGGGAGAATCGCTGTTTTCTCGTCAGACTCACCGAGACGCTTGGAGTCTTCAATCAGAGTAATCAGTTCACCGAAAATCTTAGCGATGTTGCCTCGATTGATTTCGTCAATGATCAGAACATAAGACCTATCTGGGTCGTCTTTCGCTGCATCTGCCAACTGTTTGAAAACACCGTCGCGTATCTCATAGCGAACTTCACTGCCTTTCACCGTTGGGCGTATTCCTTCGATGAAATCTTCATAGGCGTAATTCTGGTGGAACGTTGTGAATGCGATTTGCCCATTGCTACCAGAACTGCTATCACCGATATTGAATTGATGGTCATTGAATTCCTCTCGGTCTTCATCATTGACATCTTCAGTCTTTTTCTCAAGCACAATTGCAAGCGACAGTTTGACGGTGTGCCATGTCTTGCCAGTTCCGGGCGGACCGTAAAGAATCTGGTTCTTTGGGTGAATTGTATTGCTAGCTGAAAAATCAGGTTCTAGAGTATGAGTTTCACTACCTTTTTTCTCTATAGTGAATCCCAATTCTTCTAGTTTGCCATTCGTCGGTCTACCCCCATTAAACCCTCTAAACTTAACGCCAAATTGGTGAAAATAAGCTGCACCAGCAATAGCTTTGGGTGGATATCTCTTCCCTCTATATACGAGATCAAATTTTGTCGACTGTTCAAAGCCAAATATTTTTAGAAATTCAGATTCTCCAATTTCATTCCATTCGTCTATAGCTTTGAGCACCGCATTTGGATCACTCAAATTCTGCAGTTTATGCTTTTGTTCCATGGATTCAAATGCAGTTTAAATTTTGGGCAATTGCTGGAATAGGTAACGCTGGTAAACTCGGCAACAGTCCACGTTGAATGTCGTCAATCCTGTTCAAATCAATGTTCACTGATTTGATGGACTTTCCAATTCTGGTAAATTTTTCTGTATTCCTCAGACTCATTCCATCTGTAGTCATCAGCTGGAAGCCGTTCGTAATACTTGTCGGTACTGTCGCGATACTCAGCGAGATTTCGGTCATCTATGGCTCTGTCCCGCACAAATGCGTTGTTTCCCAGAACCGCCTTGATTTTCGACCAGTCATCGAAAAAGTATTCTTGCAGCAGGGGAATGACTCGATTCTGAAACACTTCAGCCAATTGATCAACACTTGCCACATCAAAGAAATAGGTATGCCCTATTTGACGCTCGCGGTCCAGCAAAGCGAAAATACGCCGGTTCATGCATTCCAGGATTTCTTGACAATTGACTCCTTCGATATCGGTTGGGATTTTTTCGTGCGACGTATTCGGCATCATTTCCAAAAATGTGAATCTGCGGCGCAGCGCAGTGTCCAAAATCTGAATCGAACGATCGGCCGTGTTCATCGTGCCGATGATGTACAGGTTCGGTGGTACGCCAAAGGAGTTTTGCGAGTAAGGGAGTATCGCCGTTTTTTCGTCAGATTCACCGAGACGCTTGGAGTCTTCGATAAGAGTGATCAGCTCACCGAAAATCTTGGCGATGTTGCCTCGGTTGATTTCGTCAATGATCAACACGTAAGGCTTATCAGGATTGTCCCTCGCCGCATCTGCCAGTCTTTTGAAGATGCCGTCGCGAATCTCATAGCGAACCTCAACGCCTTCTACTGTTGGACGTATACCTTCGATGAAGTCCTCATAAGCGTAATTTTGGTGAAACGTTGTGAATGCGATTGGCCCGCTATCATCAGCACCGTCATCGCTCACATTGAACAGAAATTCATCAAATTGCTTGCGGTCTTCGTCATTGACTTTTTCAATATTCTTTTCAAGCACAATCGCAAGCGACAGATTGACGGTATGCCATGTCTTGCCAGTTCCAGGTGGACCGTAAAGAATCTGGTTTCTAGGTTGAGGAGGGGGTGGAAGGGGTGGAGGAATCAACTTTTCTAACTGTTCAATTGTCCGGCGATAAGGCTCTAATGTTTTGATTTTGTCTAAATTCCACACACGTGTAAATCCAGATTGCAATCCTGAGCGTTCCGCAAGCGTGCCTTTGTGTTTGTTAACCCAAATTACATGAATTTTCCTATCTTCATCCCATTCTTCCGATTCCAGGTATTCGTTCTCAATGACTACGCCAATCCCGTAGAAATTGTATTCTCCATTTCTTACAACCACTAAGCTGCCTCTGTCTGCTTCAAAGAGTTTTGAATACTCACCACCCGTAAATACACAGTTGTTTTTTTTGAAAGTTGTCCATTCATCCTTGCCGTCATTCAGTACGTTGGTGCTAACTTGAAAGTGTTTCGAAAGATTGGTTCGGAATTGATTTTCTCTGTCACTGAACAGCTCATATGCAAACCTCCCTATTTCATACAATTCGCAATCCGGAAAAATCTCTCTGATTGAAACCAATATTTCCATGTAAATGTCTAAGGAAAAGTTTTCTCTTTGATATCTCGTGGTGGGTACTTGAGCGAATTCGTCTAGTTTTAGTGACACTAATTTGGGGTCTGTAGACAGAAATTGCTCCGCATTAATCAAAGTGAGAGCTTGTGTAAAGTTGGTTACTCCAACGCCCGGAATCTTTAACGCTTCCGAAAAGTCATTTGAATTGATCTGGTTCAATCCTTCAACAGCAGATTTGAACAGTCTCCATAGTACGTTTGGATTGCGCTCATTTGGATGTCTATCGTCCATAAATCGAAGACGACGGGCAGAGGGTATTGGAAAAATCAGATCATTTGCTGTGACGTATTCAACTACGCTGTTCTCTACTAGTGGCGGGTGTAATTCAAATACTTCACTAATGCTTCTATATACTTGCTCCCTGCTATTAGTTCCATGTTTGTTGGCGACCATATAAATGAGAGTGAAAGGGTCAAAATCTTCTTTCAATCTTTCAACATGACCCTTGACTTTTCCGCCATCGTCCCAATCAATTTGTTTTACTTTATCCAAAAATTCACTTCGACGACCATCCTCAAGTTCCGCAATCTTTCTTGATAGCGCCCTGAACCATGGAACCCAATAGTAAGTTTCTTTCACTGTTCCAATCTCCCTATACTTGGCTTTGTTTAATTTTTTTTGCCACTGATGGCTCTTGTCTCAAGTCTACAATTCTTGAGAAGAATTCAACCGAACATTCTTAATAGTCTACACCGTGGGAATACCAGAATAAACGACGATATCGATACTTAAATTCAAAATTCGTCATGGTTTGTCGTATTGATTCTGAAGAAAATTTTTGAGTACTCTTCCAACTCTGACAGATCAGCGATTTTTATATGGAATCCTCTCGAATTGCAAGTTGGGATTGCGAAACGATGAGTAAATTGGGGTGCGGTCTATATTCAGTTTCGTCAATGGGGATTTGAGTTCAACATCCCCGAGCCATGATGATTTTCACGCGCCGGATTCCTATCTGAGTTGCGGCTTCCACGTAATCTTAGTTCAACCCAGACATCACCCATTTTGTTATCAGCTCACAATCCAATTCCTACAATCTATCTTGACAGGATAACCGTTCATCCACTACTGCCTCAATCCTTGAGTTGAGCGCAGCAGCGGTATTCAGTTCGACCTCAACTCGATGATGGGTGACTAGTCGCCGCTACCGTGGGTCAACGCAAACAGTCTGTCTATGTCATACTCAGGCCTATTTTTCACTCATACTCGATGGATTCGACCTGCACGCTCGTCACGTAGCGGAGCAAATCGCGAACCGCTTAAACAGCGCGGATGTTGATTTTTCACTGAAACAAGGTTTTTCAGCATTCGTTGAAAACACCATAAATAGTGAAAATGTTAAAGCGATATCTATAGAGCCAATAACTCTACAGTGAAAATTTATCGGCTTAAAGCAAAATATAACTTTGCTAGTTCAAGTGATCGAATCAGTTTGAGTTTTGTCTGACAATATCAGTGAGCATTTCCTTCAGAACTGGCATTGGGTAGTCATCGATCACGATTGCCTTTCCTATTTCTTCCAGAACTATGAACCGAATTTTTCCAGCTTCGACTTTCTTATCGACAGCCATGGCATCCAGAAAGTCACTCTCTGTCATACCAATTGGTGGTAGAACCGGCAGTTTGAAGCGACGAATAATTTGTTCGACTCTTGATTGCTGCTCCGAGTCAATCAGGTTCAAACGTCGTGAAAATTCTGCCGCGATAACCATTCCTGCAGCAACGGCTTCACCGTGTAGCCAGCTCTTGTAGTTCAGCTTATTTTCGATTGCATGGCCGAATGTGTGTCCGAAATTAAGCAACGCTCTCAGTCCCGATTCTCTTTCATCAAGTTCAACAACTTCTGCCTTGTTTGCGCAGGAGCGTTCAATCGCATAGGCAAGAGAATCTAAATTCCTCGACAGCAAACTGTCGACATTGTCTTCCAGCCAATCGAAAAACTCAGGATCTCGAATCAAGCCATATTTGATCACTTCAGCAAGACCAGCGAGGAGTTCACGTTCTGGAAGCGTCTTCAAGGTATCAATATCTGCGATCACGCATTTTGGCTGATAGATCGCCCCAATCATGTTTTTCCCTAACGGGTGGTTTACCCCCGTCTTCCCACCAATTGAAGAATCGACCTGTGCGAGTAGGGTGGTTGGAACATGAATATAGGGTATGCCGCGCTGATAGCATGCAGCAGCAAATCCTGAAATGTCTCCAACAACACCACCGCCAAGCGCAATGATCGTTGTCTTGCGATCACAAGGAATTGATAGCATGTGGTCAAAAATCTGACTGACTGAAGTCAAGTTTTTGTAAATCTCACCATCGGGCAAATGGTATTCTTCAACAAGAGCAAACTGGCTTATAGTCTTGGAAATCGCATTTGCGTATAAAGGTGCAACGACTTCATTGCTGATGATCACCACCCGGTTTCCGCTCACATGTGGTTGAAACAACTCGACATTTTGGAGCAGATCGCGACCGATATAAATCGGGTACTTCCGATCATCGAGATTTACAGTGATTGTCTTCATTGATTGACTAAGTATTCCTCAATCTTCTTGGTTAGTGAATCTACCGTTTGATTATCAGAGGTTACTACGTAATCGGCCTCTGCACGATAAAGGGGTTCGCGTATTTTCATCAATTCCGAGAGTTTTTCAATGGGTCTATCCGGATCAAAATTTGGTCGGTGTTTACGGTTTCTGATGCGTTGATATTGCTGGGTTGGTGTTGTATGAAGATATATGACAATTCCACTACGCATCATTCGTCGGTTGGTTTCTGACAGAATTGCGCCACCGCCAGTCGATATGACTGTTCCGCTGAGACAGCAGTATGCCTCAAGTGCCTCGGTTTCACGCTTTCTGAATCCTTTTTCGCCCTCCTGCTCAAAAATATTTTTAATTGACTGACCCGCAATCTTTTCTATTTGGTGATCAATGTCAACAAAGTTTAGGTGCAGTCTTTTTGCCAGACGGTTTCCAACCGTCGTTTTACCGGCACCCATAGGGCCGACCAGAATGATCATCGGGTCAGATAGTCGATAGGACGCGATTCTTTGTTCCAATTGAGATTTGTCACTCACGGCGGTAATTAATTCAATGCAGATTAATCAAGTGGGTCGAATTGATCAATACGAGTCGTATTGCAGGACACGTATCCAGCCATTTTATTCGTTAAGTAAATAATGGTGTTCAAGTGAATCCGTTTGTTAACGACTTCTGATCAAACTGTAGCAATTAAAATTAAATTAATAGAATCTTTTCTAACCGATTTCGTTGTACTTCGATAATCGAAGAGTGCGAATGACAGATCAGAGTGAGACATACTGTCGATTAGCAGGTCACTTGCTGATAAATAGACAATTCTATGTGTGATTACAAACCTTCAAATTTCAAATCAACTATTTTTGCAATATTGGTTGCTTTAATTTCTCTAGCTGTGAGTAATTCAGCGTATGCTCATGGCGGTGGTCCGGTTTACGAGAAACGCCATGTTTACATGAATGAACTTGGCGACATCATGAAGGCGTTCGGAAAGTTTGTGAAACGGGGTGAGGGTGATTTAGCGGATTTAGTCCAAAAAGCGACCAGAATCATCGAACTGGCCCCAGAACTTCCATCACACTTTCCGCCAGATACCGGATTGAACCACAACAAAGAGAGTCAGGCGAAGCCAATCATCTGGGAAAAATGGGATGACTTTACATCTGCTTCGGAGCGGTTGGTCGATCTTGGAACGGGTTTGAAAGCTGCATTCTCGTCCGAAGATGAAGCTCAAATATCGACAGCAGTCAAGCAAATGGGTGAAGAAGGTTGTCGTGCTTGTCACTCGAAATTTCGCATAAAAAAGAACTGACACCGAGAGTCCGAAGAGCACAGTGTTAAAAATTTGTGACTCTAGACGCATTGATCCCATTTTTACAATGTTCTAAAGAATGATCTTTGCCAAAAAAAATTAAATCCCTATCGGTATCGGTCGGGTACTTCGTAGTATTATTCATGTCAGAACTTTGGCAAATTTAACGGAGTAAGGTGGATGTTCGTGAAAGCGCACAAAAGGCATGGCGCAGCCAGAGTTATTTCCATTGCTTTGAGCACGTTCAGCAATCTGTTCATGATGGCGCTGGCTGTGGTTGTCATTGTGGTAATGTTATTAGTGCCCGGATTACCGGACATAGAGACAATCAAAACTCTGCAACTCAAGGTGCCGCTTCGCATCTATTCGAGCGACGGGCTTTTACTCGGAGAATTTGGTGACCAGCGGCGAATTCCCATCAAGATTGCCGACACACCACCGGCACTGATTGCCGCGGTGCTCTCTGCGGAGGATGATCGATATTATCAGCATGCCGGTGTTGACTATCGCGGTGTGTTGCGTGCAATGTACGCCAACTTCGTTTCCGGCAGCAGAGCACAAGGCGCCAGCACGATTACCATGCAGGTTGCTCGGAATTACTACCTGACAAAAGAGAGAACTTATCTTCGTAAAGCACGGGAGGCTCTACTTGCTCTTCGGTTGGAGCAGTACCTGACCAAAGATGAAATTCTGGAGCTGTATCTAAACAAAATATTTCTTGGACACCGTGCTTACGGATTCGGTGCGGCGGCAAATGTCTATTATGGCAAACCGCTTGGTGAACTTGAAATTCCTCAGTATGCGATGCTTGCAGCATTGCCGAAAGCACCATCTAGTGTTAATCCGTTAAGCAATCCGAAAGATGCTAAAACAAGGCGCGATTACATACTCGGTCGCATGCGAGATTTGGGATTTGTTTCTCTGACCGAATTCAGTGACTACGTCGAATCATCACTGACAGCGGAACTGCACATTTCTGAAGTGGAATTGAAAGCACCTTATGTCGCTGAACAGATTAGAAGAGAGATGTTTGATCGTTTCGGTGAGGCGGCTTACGAAGACGGGTATAGCGTCTATTCGACAATCATTTCCACAAATCAATTGGCGGCTAGTCAGAGTCTGCGTGAGGGATTGATTCAATACGACCGGCGTCATGGTTTTCGCGGCCCAATTCGAAATTGGGATCTTGATCAGCTGGGAACAGCAGAACAGATCTACGATGTACTGCGACATATTGAACCCAGCCAAGACATCATTCCCGTAATCATTACAGAGGTGCACGAGGACCGTGTAACTGCAGTAGACAAGTCTTTCGAGACGATTACCATTCAATGGGAGAATATGCAGTGGGCGAGGCGCTATCAGTCCGCTCGCCAGCTTGGTCCAAAACCTCAAACTCCGAGCGATGTACTTGATCTCGGCGATATTGTGTTCGCACGACTGGTTGAAGACACTGGCTGGACGTTGGTGCAAATTCCCGACGTGAACGGTGCGATCATCTCAATTGATCCTAAAAATGGTGCCGTTTTAGCGATGGTGGGTGGTTTCGACTACTACCTGGATAAGTTCAATCGCGCGACTCAGGGCAAGCGTCTGATGGGATCCTCAATCAAGCCTTTTGTGTACTCTGCGGCAATTGACAACGGGTTTACTTCAGCAAGTTTGATCAGCGGTGCTCCAATTGTGGTCGAAGATCAACAATCTGAAATATTGTGGCGACCGCAAAACTATAGCGGCAAGTTCACGGGGGAAACACGCTTACGGGAAGCGCTTGCAAGATCGTTGAATCTGGTTTCGGTTCGACTGATACGAGGTTTGGGTATAGATACGACCATCAATCACATTACAAAATTTGGATTTGATCGAACTTCGCTTCCAATTGGGTTTTCTCTCGCGCTGGGTTCAGCGGAGGAAACTCCGTTGAATGTAGTTACTGGCTTTGCAGTGTTTGCCAATGGCGGTCATGTCGTTGAACCTTACTATATTGATATTGTTAAAGACCAGCATGACATGGTTGTATTGCGCGGTAAGACCACAGAGGTTTGCAGCGGTTGTCTTTTTCAATTGGATTCAGAAAACGAGAATTTGGAGTCACTTTCTCAAACTCCTGTCAAGCGCGCCGAAAGGGTAATTTCCAGCGCTAATGCATACATCATGACCGATCTTTTACGCGGTGTAGTTCGGGAAGGAACCGGACGTCGGGCCCTGTCGCTCAATCGTGCAGATCTTGCCGGAAAAACCGGCACCACCAATGATTTTGAGGATGCGTGGTATTCCGGCTTCAACGCTGATATCGCCACCACTGTCTGGGTCGGATTTGATAAGCCAGCTGATTTGGGTCGGAATGAACACGGTTCCGGATTGGCACTTCCGATCTGGATAGACTACATGAAAACGGCGTTGGAGAATGTGCCGGAATCGCCTCTAGAGCCTCCAGACAACATAGTCACACAGTTTATCGATGTAAATACTGGAGAAGCTGTACCTGAAGATAGCTCTGATGCACTCCAGGAGACATTTATTGCTGGAACTCAGCCGTTACTGGATATTGCTCACGTCAGTCTGAATCCTGAAGCATCTCAACAACCAGATGCCGCTGAAGAATCAGCCGAAAGCCAACTTTTTTAACTCACCTGCACAGTTTCATCGTGCCAAAGTCAGCAAGTCGTTTGCGCCGTTCGCTACGCTATGAAGCTGCACGCATCATGGCGGATGAGGGAGTTCGCGATTTTCGAATAGCAAAGGAAAAAGCCTGTTCAAGGCTCGGTGTTTCGACACATCGATCAATTCCAACCAACCTGGAAATTGAGAATGCTCTTGAGGAACAGTTATCGATTTTTACAACTAACAGGGATGTCGAGCATAAGCGGTACCTGGAAACAGCGTTGTCAATTATGGATTTGGTTTCGGAGTACTCACCAAAGCTTACCGGTGCGGCGGTAACTGGTGTAATTACATCAGTCAGGCCAGTTGAAGTTCACGTCTTTCCCTCAACGGTTGAAGAAGTTTGTGTGTTGCTGTGTGAAGCGGAGGTACCGTATGATCAATTTGAGAAGCGCAAGCGATTTGCAGGCAAGCGTTTTGAAAATATTCCAGGCTTCGAGTGGACTGTTGCTGAAGTAGATGTTGAACTTTTCTGCTTCTTGCCGGAGATGCCTTATCCACCGCTAAGTTTGGTTAATGGTAAGCCAATTCGCAGCGTCTCTCGGAAGAAAGTCAGAAGATTATTGGAGTGATGGCTTCAATTTCCGATTGTTATCAATTTGCATCGGGGTTGTAGTCTGATTCTATGCACCATTCAATCGCCATTTTCGTTGTTACAGACAAAAACGAACTACTTCCAGAGAACCAAACTTTGGCACGACGCCCATCTTGCAATCAGGTGCCGTTCTTGATTTTTGAAATTTCCTCCGCAGACAACAGCGTGGCCGCTTGAATAAATTCATCCGAAGAACCAAGCTGAATCAACCGTTTTGCAAATTCAATAACCGCTGCATTTCGGCCTTTTTTAGCGGCAGAGTCGACCGTCTCATTCGTCAAATCTTCCAATAGTTCCAATTCGTACTGCATATATTCATCTCCCGGGTGCATCTTCCTCACCTCGCGTACAACCGTCATTTTATTCACTTTGCTGACATTCACAAAATACTCCCTCAAACTCGCCGACAACTCGCGCTGCTGACTGTGCGGCAACTCCCGAATCTCATCCATCCACTGCGCATAGTCGCTCGCATCGGCTTCCCATATCTCTGACATCACCCGCAACACCACTCTCTCCACCAGCGGTAACTCCGACAGACGTCCCTCTATTCCCGGTTCGCGCAGACTCAACTCAATCGCCTCAAAATCCACCAGCCTCTGACCAAAACACGCCATAAACTCCCCCGGCAGGCTGGCATGCTGAAACGTATGAAAACTCTTCTTCCTGCGCCAGGGCTTGCGACCATGGTATATCAGAATCGGCAGCACAATCCTGGCACCATCCTTATACAGCCTGGCAACATACCACAGTATCTGCGACATCACCTGACTGTACGGATGACTTTTATGTTCCACAAACATGTTGCGAAGTGGATTATGTTGCGAATGCTCGGTATCTATCTGATTTGCAAGCCATGAACTGACATTTTGTCAACATAATTTTCAAACGGTTTGTGCGATCATGGTGGTTTTTCCATTTCAAAGGAGAACTTATCATGTACGCAACAATCTTTTCCTGTCCTCGTGCCATTGACAGGTATCAGTCGGCACCGCTACTGGACGAACGCACTCGCTATCTTTCCTATTGGGCCGAGTGCGGCGGCAAACTCAATTCATTGCGTTCCATCGCATATTACCAGTTGAATCTGGTCAACAGTCTGGATTTAAAGGCTGGTGTCCTGGTTCATCGTGATCAGGTCGAGCAGGCGGCGAGGCAGTGGCAGAAGTCGATCAGACGTTGCAACCGTACGCAGTCCCCCGGCATCTATGAACGCCGCTACATTCATCACTCGCTGCGCTGGCTGCGTTTCATTGATCAGCTGGCTGAATCGAAGCCCCGCCACAAGTTTGATGCCGAACTGCAGGCATTCAAACGTTATGCTTTCAGGGAACGTGGCTGGTCTGATCGATACGTTACCCGCATTTGTTTCATCGTCTCAACTATTGTCCAAAGCTGGATGGCGAGACCTTTCGCATGTTTCTTCTGGTGCTCTACGGCACCGGACTGCGCGTGAGAGAGGCTCGCTTTCTGACCCTTGAAGATGTTGATCTTGACGATGCTGTGCTCACCGTGCGAGACACCAAATTCTACAAGAACCGACTGGTACCGGTCAGCGCCCGTTTGAATGAGGCGCTCAAAGCCTACTACATCAATGTACGCAGCCAACGGCCATTTCCCAGCGGCGAAGACTCAGCCTTTCTGGCCTATCGAGATGGATCGCCGCTGACTCAGGCGAACGTGATCTTCGCCTTTGCCCGATTGCGCAAAGCTGCTGGAATCAGCGCAAACGGACCAGGATACCAGTGTCCGATGCTAAAGTGTCTGAGGCACACGTTCGCGGTCCATCGACTCACCGCCTGGTATCAGCAGGGAGCTGATGTGCAGCAGCTGCTACCACTGCTGTCAACCTATCTGGGCCACAAAAATCTCAACGGGACACAGGTGTATCTGTCCATGACGCCTGAACTGCTGCAGCAGGCCTCCTCCCGTTTCAACCACTATGTCAACGGTGACCGGCATGAATGACGTCAATCAACAAGCCAAACTGGGGCCCTGGCTGCGGCGATTCTTTACCGAATACATTGTGACGGAACGCAATCTTGCAGTCAATACCAGGAACAGCTATCGCGACACCTTCCGTCTGCTACTGCCCTTCATCAAAACCAAGGCTCGAAAACCCATAGAACGGCTTTTGATTCAGGACATCGCGAGTGCACGGGTTCTGGAATTTCTGAATCACATCGAAAACGAACGGGGTTGTACGGTACAGACCCGCAATCTGAGACTTAGCGCCATCCGCACATTCGCCCGCTACGTCAGCAGCCGCGAGCCTCAGTTTGTCGAGTGGGCCACATCAATCCGCTCGATTGCGACCAAGAAAACGCAGCCGCTGCCCCTGTCATGGCTGAACAAGGAAGAGATGGAAGCCCTGATCGGCAAGCCCGATGCCCGATCTCAGAGAAGTCAGATGGAGTACGCACTGCTGCTCTTTCTGTATAACACCGGCGCCCGGGTGTCGGAGGTGACACAGCTCAAAGTCGGCAGTCTGAAGCTCGATCAGGGCAACGGACGCGACGCGCTGGTCACCCTCCATGGCAAAGGCGGCAGGACCAGACAGTGTCCGCTTTGGCAACTGACTGAAAAAACACTGGCCGGACTGATTCAGAACAGACGTCCCGAGGATCCGGTGTTCACCAGCCAGCTTGGCCAGGCATATACCCGCTACGGAATCTACAGGCTGGTGGAACGGCGTGCGGCAGCCGTTCCAGCGCTGGCGAACCGTAAGGTAACGCCACATTCCATTCGACATTCCAGCGCCTGCCAACTGCTTCGTGCCGGTGTTGATCTGAATACCATCCGAGCCTGGCTGGGCCACGTCAGCCTTGAGACCACCAATGTCTACGTACAGATTGACTGGGAAATGAAAAGCCAAGCCATGCAGATCTGCGACACCCTGGTGCAGGAATCAGCGCGGCCATGGAAACCAGACACCAAACTGATGGCTTTTCTAAATTCACTCTGAGTGAAGAATATTATGTTGCGATTTTTTTTGTTCATGGCTTGCAAATCAGATAGATACCGAGCATTCGCAACATAATCCACTTCGCAACATGTTGATCGTTATGTTGAAGTTAACATAACCACAACGACGCTGACCGTAAGCTGTTCGCCGTCTTTCAGTCTCACCGATGCGACAAGCTCGGAGTGAATGCCCCGAAGAGTTGCTGGATCGGTCAGGTTGCCGGATTCCACCCGCAGGGTGTCAAGGTCAAACAGCTCAAGCTCCTCCGGGCTTAAGGCCAGCTTCAGCAGGGATGAGACGGATTCGGGTGTTCGAAAATGGCCTGAGAAAAAATCGTTGTGCCAAGTGCTGCGGGTGCGGCGCTTCTCAGGCGGATGAGAAGGATCTCGCATGAATATTCCCCTACGAATATGATGTTGTTCATTATTATTCCGCGGTATGCTTCTAAGGAAACATGCCGGCAGGACGGCAGCCAGTTCTATTTAAATTTTAAGCTTTGTCGTCAGAGGGACATTTTACCCGATGTACTCATCGATGCAACCGTGTGCGCAAACACCCTAATCCTCAGTTAGAGACTGCCAGCGGCGGCTAAGGCGAGATTTTCGGCACTCTGGCGGTTCGAAGCGCCAGGATTTTCCAAACCATCAAGCCACACACCGAAATCGGTGACCATTTTACCCGGCTGAACCCACTGCGAAGCGAATCTGGCGGCTCAGCAGCAAATCCGGCGCAAGCCTGTCCCTGACAGTAGACTGACTGCCATGATCTGTAGTGTAAAGCCGTTTCAGAACGAATGAGAAGTCAGGACAGGCTGCAGCGGCGGATGGCCCAAAGCGACTGTTCCAGGACAGGAAGTTTGGCCGCACTGACTTTCAGGGTCCACTGCCGCGCATGGCGAACCACCTGTCCGGCCATCGCATACAGTCGGTGACGGAAACTGATCGCCCGCACGCCATACCACTCCTGCGGCAGTTTCATGCGCATCAGCGCAAGCAGATTGAAGGCAATCGAAGACAGAAGCAGGTACGCGACATTGGCTTTGAACTCGCCGCACGGCAGATGCGCCGCGCTGAAGTCACTGCGAATTTCCTTGAGCCGGTTTTCCGAGCTGTCCCCTCTCTGGTTGTACCACCATACAATCTCGCCGTCACTGAAGCGGTCCAGGTCCAGATCGGTCGCAATCGCCCGGTAGATGTACCTGCCGCTGACCGCACTTTGCACATCGACCTGGTGCAGGCCTTCATTTTTGAAAACCATCTTCAGCTGCTCAGTCCCGTCAGGCATCCCAGCGTCGGCCGGCAGCTTGTCCCGCACCCGTTTTTTCTGCACCACCAGACAGAAAGCCTCAGGCACATCTTCCATCACATGCAGCGTACGGGCCAGATACTCGCCTTCCAATACCGCACCGTCGGCATTCACAACCGCATTCCAATCCTCATCCTTAATGTCCAGTACCGTTTTCTTCACCGCACTGTCCATCTTCGCCCGAATCGCAAAACGGATGCCGTGTGCGCGGCAATCATTGATGATGCCCGCCTGATAGGAGGCGGCATCGGCCCGGAAGCGAGTGACACCCACCCCTTCGGGCAGCGCCGCGCGGCAGCGCCGGAAAAACTCAACATTCTCAGCCCCAGGCGGCACATTGCCCTCGCGAAGCTCAGCCGCAGCCACCTGACCGGTCTCGGCAATGTGACCGAACATCGGCATGTACCCGCGATGCTTCTTATACGTCCACTTCGCGTCTTTTTTCTTCGACCGAATCGCCGATGCGTCAATGTCCAAAGTGACGCACTTTCGATCACCCAGCGTCGCTTTCATCACCGCGCGGTTGACCTGCTCGAGAACCGAGATCATCTGTCGACTGTCGCCGACTCTGTGAAGCCATCCACCCAGCGTCGTGGCACAGGGAATCGTCCCAAAACCCAACAGCTTCATCAGCGCCGGTTCACTGCGCAGGTGGCGCACATCGTCGATGCACCCCGCACCTTCGTGGAACATCAGCATGAAGGTATTGAAAATGGCGCTGTGCCGGTAGCCTCGATTGCTGCCGGGTGTGGGCATTGACGAATCAATGAGCTGTGACAGCTCAAGGCGCTTGAGCAGTTCGGCTGGCACCACCAGACCGGCTCTGGAGGTGAAATTGTGGCAGCTTGCCGCAGTGTTGTATGGTAGAATCTTCATAAGCCTTGCGAAATCTGAGAGCCGTTTCGAATTCACCCATTGGGTGAATGCCGAATTGGGCGTTTTTTTCAATATCTCTCTGATTTTACAGGGCTTTATCATTTTCTGCAACTTTTTATTTGCGGATCAGGGAAACATGCCACCGCTAAGGATAGATTAAGTCCAACTGCATCCGTGATCCCGGCATATAGTAAATTCGCATTTTGCGATTTGCAGACTCTACCAGCGTCATGTTTCGTCAGTGTGTGGCTCGGAAAATAGGACTAAGTTGACATGAAACGTCCGGACTATCTTTGGTGCTTCCGTTGACTGACGTTCCTCAATCAAGCAGTACTGGATGAGGACATGGAGTAGTTCAACTAACTGCACAACAAGGCATTTGACGAATTTGAATCATGTCAATAGCCTGTGCGATGGTGAATTGAAGTACTAGGTGCTTTTCGCTCTGCGTTTAGCGGTTGTATTTTTTTTCCTGGACGCTGTACGCTTCTTCGATTTGCTTTTTCTTTTCTTTTCAAGCAATTCCATGCAGGTTTCGAGACTTATCTCGGAAGCAACCAGAGAAGGTGGCACACTGGCATTGATTTTACCGTCAGTTACGTAGGGTCCGTATCGTCCATCCAGAACCTGAACTTTTGAGTCTTCAAATGATTTAATGGTGGAGCGTTGACCCCCTCTCGGGCCGGATTTTGATTTAGAAGCATTGATCACGTCGATTGCGCGTTCAAGTGTGACTGTCGTAGGATTGTCATTTTTACCTAGACTCACATTGAATTTGCTCCCATCTGTGCGTATTACTGAAAGATAGGGCCCAAATCGACCACGGTTGGCGAGAACTTCTTTATACTCATCAGAATTCCCCAAGCTACGCGGCAATTTTGGCAGAAGAAGAATTGATTCAATGTCTTCAATCGTTGTTGCAAAAGGGTCAATATCGCTGTCCAGATTGAAAAATTCGACTTTTCCCTCATCATCAGTACAAGTGAAATAGAGTCCGTAGCGACCGGACTTTATTTCAACGACTCTTCCATCTCGCGTTTTCTCCTTCAAGGTGCGAGGTAGCACTGGGCTCCTGAACTGTTCAACAGCATCTTCAAACGAAACTGATCCAGGATCTGTTCCTTTTGGCAGTGTTCGAAAAATCGGTTTCTCTGTATCGGTTCTACGGCCTAACTGAAGGAAGGAGCCACCGTTTCTAACCTTAACGAGAAGTTCGCGCGTGGTGTCTGGGTCTTCGCCTAGACTGATTTCAAAAGCAGGGGCTTTGAGTTTCGTTTCAAGCTGGGCTGAAAAGTCTTCCCAAAATTCGCCAAGCACGGACAACCGATTCAGTTCACCTCGTGCAATTTCGTCCAGTTTGTCTTCAACTGTTCCGGTAAATCCGTAATCAACATACCTTGAAAAATGCTGATTTAGATAATCTACGACTATGCAACCGAGGCTTTCAGCGTAGAAACTCTGCTGTTCGACAGTGACGTAATTACGATTTTGCAGCTTCGTGATGATTGTTGGCCACGTAGACGGCCGACCGATTCCGAAATCTTCCAGCTGCCTGACGAGGCTACCAGTGGTGTAGCGCGGCGGAGGTTTTGTGAAGTGTTGTTCGGGCTTTATTTTCTTGACCGGGATCAATTCACCTTCTTCAATGTACGGTAAAGTGCGATTGTTTTCAGAATCGTCGCCTCGGTCTGCTGAAACTTTCGATACCGCCTGCCAACCGGCATATTTGAGAGTGGAGCCGGTTGAGTGAAATCGATGATCTGCCACTACCAAATCGACTGACACTTGATCAAAGATGGCATCGTTCATTTGTGATGCGACGGTGCGTTTCCAAATGAGTTCATAGATGGCAAATTGCTCTTGGTTCAAAGACGATCTGACTTTATCAGGGGTGAGATTAACATCGGTTGGTCGGATTGCTTCGTGTGCCTCCTGTGCCGATTTTGATTTGGTTTTGTAAACACGAGCCGATTTCGGAATGTGCTGACTACCGTACGTTTTACTGACGAACTCCCGTATCTGTCCTATTGCAAATGTAGACAAAGTTAGCGAATCGGTGCGGGTATAAGTGATTAATCCCGTCTGTACGCCATTAATTTCGAGACCTTCATAGAGTTTTTGAGCAATTCGAGTCACATCGACCGCACTTCTCTTCAATCTTTGTGTGGCACTCTGTACAAATGTGGAGGTTTTGAACGGTGGCGGTGGTCTTTTCTTTAAATCTTTTCGATTAATCGTCGCAACTTTGAGTTTTCGCTCTGATTGCTCCAACGCACTTTCGATCGATGCAACAGCTAAGTTTGCTGCTTCTTGACTTGTAATTCCCTGCTTCGCAAGCTTTTTGCCGCTCAAGTAAGTCAACTGGGCAACAAAAGAGTTCGAATCAATATTACTTTCTTTGGATAGTTCAACCCCAATCGTCCAGAATTCGACGGGTATGAACTGATTAATTTCTCGCTGTCTTTCAACTATGAGTCGCAGTGCAGGACTTTGTACTCGGCCTGCGGAGATATGGGGAGTGCGAAGTTTCCGAATAAGAAGTGGCGACAGATTAAAACCGACTAATTGGTCAAGCGCATCTCGGGATTGCTGTGCTTCAACCAAAGTTTCTGAAATTTCGCCTGGCTTCGAAAGGGAGTCCAGTACAGCCTTACGGGTAACTTCATAAAAGACAATGCGGTGCACTTCTTTACCTTTTAGAACGCCACGCCTGATAAGGTAGTCTTTCACGTGCGCTGAGATGGCTTCCCCTTCTCGGTCAGGGTCAGTTGCCAGGTACAATCGATCAGCTGATTGCATGGCTTTCTCAATCTGTTTGACTGCGCTGCGTTTGGAGTCAATCAGTTGATATTCATGCTTGAAGTCATTATTGACATCTACCTTGTGCGACTCATATATGTGTCCACCTGTGGCTAATATTCTGTAAACGCCTTCAGAATTGGAGTCGTTATTCAGATATTTACCAATTGTTTTCGATTTCGCTGGTGATTCAACGACGACAAGATTATTCATTAAGAGCAGTTGCTAAAATATGACCGAAGAAAAGTGGGTGGAAAACTTTGCTTTTTATATATTAATTCGTGAGAGTTTTCGTAATGCTACAAATTTGGTATTCGATCTGAAACGAATCAACTAGAAATCTTGATTAACCTTCCGACTATATTTCAAACTCATCCAGAGTGAGTCGGTCCGAATTATGACCGCATTCCAATGGCTGTACTAGACATTCTTGTTTATCCCGACCCTAGATTGCGTCGCGTTGCTGAACCAGTCGCCGATTTCAATTCAGAAATTCGAGACATGGTTAAGGACATGGCTGAAACCATGTATGCAGCACCTGGAATAGGGCTGGCTTCCATCCAGGTGGGAATACCTCAGAGTATCATTGTTATCGACGTATCCGATGATCACAATGATTTGAAAGTTCTAATTAATCCCGAAGTGATTGATTCGAATGGTGAGCAGATCATTGAAGAAGGCTGTTTGTCATTTCCGGGATATTTTGCGGAAGTCAAACGGGCAGAATGGATACGCTTTCGAGCTCAGAACTCGCAGGGAGAAACGTATGAAACCGAAGCTGAAGGCCTGTTTGCAGTATGCGTTCAACATGAAATCGATCATTTGAGCGGCAAACTGTTTACAGACTATCTGTCCCGATTAAAACGTCAGCGAGTCACCAAACAATTTCAAAAGGCAGCCCGGCAACGCCAACGCGACGTGGCACGTAGAGTCGGTTAAATTTCGCTTCAAAATTGGAGCGTGAATTGCAAGACGTCTGTCGATGTTGTAGTTTGAAGTTATGAACAATCTTCGAGCCATATTCGCTGGCACACCAGAATTTGCACTACCGAGTCTGCAAAGTCTGGTCAAAAGCGACGTTGAAGTCGTTGCAGTGCTCACTCAGCCAGACCGACCAAAGGGTCGAGGGCGAAAACTGACTGCACCACCAGTCAAGCTGTTTTGCGAAGATCAAGGGATTCAAGTTCTTCAAACCCATCGCATCACAGGCGAATTGATAGACGAACTCAACGGCTTGGCGCCAGATGTGATGGTTGTCGTTGCTTTCGGGCTTTTGCTGCCAATTGAACTCCTGCAACTGCCAAGGTATGGATGCATTAATGTGCATGCGTCACTACTTCCCAAATGGCGCGGTGCTGCACCTGTTGCGCGTGCAATCGAAGCAGGGGACAGTAATACAGGGGTAACGATTATGCACATGGATGTCGGGCTAGATACAGGACCGATGCTGTCGCAGGTTGAGTGTGCAATTCAGATGGATGATACAACGCAGACGCTACAGCAAAAGTTGGCTGTGTTGGGTGCTCAAGAATTGATGGATACCTTGAATACGTTGCCTCTAAAGCTGAAGGAGTCGTCACCACAAATGGACAGTCTCGCGTCCTATGCTGCAAAACTTACAGTTGCCGAGTCAATCATCGACTGGAATCAATCGGCCGATGAAATTGTTCGCAAAGTACGCGCCTATAACCCCTGGCCAATAGCGAGAACAAATTATCAAGGAATGGGAATTCGAATTTGGTCGGCACAGGTCTCCACACACACAGGGATAGCCACTCCTGGTAAAGTGATTGAATGCACCAGCCGTGGAGTGATAGTAGGTGCTGGACACGATGCTGTGAATATTTTGTGTTTACAGCGCGATGGCAAAAAAAGAATGAGAGTCCAGGAATTTCTGTCGGGATTTCCGATATCGCTGGGTTCAACATTCGAGCACGGGCCGAAGGTGGACTGATCAATGTCCCAAGCGAAAAATCCCCGAACAATCGCTGCACTTGCAATACTTCATGTGGTATTTCGGGGCCGACAGCTGAACCGGGTTCTCGAACATGCACTGGATCAAGCGAATTCTGAAAATCGGGGAATTATTACAGAAGTAACCTATGGGGTCGTAAGGTGGTTCTGGCTACTTGAGCATGAATTAAACCAATTGCTTGCTCGTCCGGTTCGTCGTAAAGATCAGGATGTACTATGCCTCCTATGCGTGGGTCTTTATCAATTGAAATTTTTGAGAATTCCACAATACGCATGTGTATCCGAGACTGTTGATGCGACCGCTGACCTTGGGAAGCCTTGGGCACGCGGGCTTGTTAATGCCGTGTTGCGAAAATACCTGAGTAGCGAGGATCAGCTTAAGTCAAACAGTTTGGCGGATGATTGCCGCTATTCTCATCCTCAGTGGATTGTTGATCTCATCAAGCAGGAGTGGCCGGAATACTGGGAGGAAATCCTGCACGCCAACAACTGTCGTCCGAAGATGACGCTGCGACTGAATGTGAACAAAACTGGTGTGTCTGACTATCTTGACTTACTGAAAGATAACCATATTCTCGCAAGTGTCGATCAGACCTCTCCAGTTGCGCTTCAGCTTGAGAAACGTATCGGTGTTGAGAATCTACCTGGATTTAATAAAGGTGTAGTATCGGTACAGAGTTCAGCCTCGCAGCTGGCTGCACTGTCGATGGAACTGGCACCGGGCCAAAGGGTACTGGACGCCTGTTCTGCCCCAGGTGGCAAACTCGTTCACATGCTTGAAATAGAACCGGAATTGGAAGAAATTGTAGCAATCGATATTGATCAGGCGCGTACGGCTGAGATTGTAGATAATTTGAGCAGAGTGCAAAATGATGCTCAAGTCATAACAGCTGACGCTGCGCACCCCGACGAATGGTGGGATGGAAAGCCATTTGATCGAATTCTGGTTGATGCTCCATGCTCAGCTCTCGGGGTAGTCAGCAAGCATCCGGATATCAAGCATCATCGGAAGCCTGCTGACATTGACCGGGTCGTCGAACAGCAGCGCCACTTGCTTGAAGGACTGTTGCCGCTCTTGAATCGAAATGGGAAACTTCTGTACACAACTTGTTCAATTCTGGCTCGTGAGAATGATGATCAGATTGAAGCCGTTCTACGCAACCATCCAAACTTTAGCATTGATCAGTTGCCTCCGTCTCTTGGGCACCAAACACGCTTCGGTCGACAGCGGCTGCAGGACAACGCTGGTGGAGATGGATTCTATTATGCGAGGTTGAAAAACCAATGAGTCGGAGAGGCCGATTGACGGTGCGAAAGAGTTGTATCAGTAAAGTCGCCCGGTTCATTACCTTGTTTGCGCTCTACATGATGGCGTCCCCCTCTTTTGGATTTTCCATTGTGTCTACTGAAGCCGTGCGTGATTCTGATACTTTGGTGACTGTCGTTGTGGATTCCCAGATCGAACTTTCGGAGGATGTGCTTGATGCTTTTAAATCAAGCATTCCGATTACTATTCAGACCACGATTAAGATCTATCAGGTACGAAATAATCTTTGGGACAAACTCATTCATGAATATGTCACCCGAGATGTACTCAGCTACAGAAGTCTGTACAGAGATTTTTTGCTGAAATCCGCTGATCGAAATGTAAATGGTGGTTACACCTCGCTTGAGGCGATGCTGGAAGCACTTGGCAGAAAACGAAATTATCAAGTCGAATTGATTGAAGGCACTCTCCGTGCAGACAGGTCTTATGTTGGGAAAGTTAGAATTTCGATTGATCGGTCAGCATTGCCTTCCGTCATGCGACTGCCAGTGTTTTTCAATAATGCTTGGCGTTTAAAGAGCGAACGGGTGAAATTCGACATCAAGTGACACAAATTTCCGTTAAGCGCTTTTACACATTTGCCATTGCACTGGCAACAGTGCTGTTTCTTTTAGTAATGGTGCAGTTGGGTGCCGTTATTTCAGATACGGCATCAGCCGATTTGCTAATTCAGTACGATGCAGAACTGATGGTTGCCAACCTGGTTGCTGCGATTCTGTTTCTACTGTTGATTGGCATGTCTGCCTTTCGGCTCATTCGAGAGTACCGGCAACGCGAACCAGGCACTCAACTGGCACTACGAATTCTGCGAAATATCGCCGTCATAACATTTTTCTCAATGGCTGTGGTTTATGTATTTTCCTTTCTTGCTTTGAGCCGTGGAATCGACAACTGGTTTGAGCTTCAGGTGGGTGAAGCGGTCGAGGAAGCCAATCAATTACGAGTCCTGGTATTCGATTCGTTTGAGACGAGAATAAGAAGTGAGTTGGATGATGTGGTTGAGGAACTTGCAGCACTGCTTCGCCAGCAAAGTGGTGAGAGGATACCCGCTGTATTCAGCAATCGCCAGACTGATGAATCAGCAACTGGCTCATTTATTGCAATGGAACATACAATTTCGAGTGAAGAAGAGTTCAGTTTCACAGTGATAGTGGGTTCTGAGGCGCCGGACACTCCGGCTACTGATAGCGAGAACACTGAACCTACAACTCTAAGCGAAAGAATCTTTGAACTCATTTTTCGAGCGAGTCAGTCTGCCGACTATGAAGAAATAACATATTTTGAAGATCTGACTCGTGCGGAAGGAATGGTCGTCTCCAGTAGTACGAGAACTGAATCTCTGTTGCCTGTTCAACCGAGCCAGCGATTGATCGAGCAGTTTTTTCTCGATCCTGATCCCATGTCATCTCTGGAATCATCAAGCGTTCAAGAGTCAGGGGAACTTCCATCTGAGTCAGAAGAACCGGGGCGCGATCGAAGGTCAGGCTGGGAACTGTATCACGGAGAAGATGGCAGTGCGCTGCTCCGCATGCTGATTCCAATTCCGATTGCAGGTCCGACGCATCAGCACTATCTACAGGTGCTAACAACTTTACCGTCAAGTTCTCAGCGACTCGCTGAACGGATCAGCCAGTTGAACGAAAGACATGAACGCCTGGAATACCTTAGAAATCCATTGAAAATCAGTTTTGTATTGGCCCTAACTTTTGTTACGCTTTTTGTAATGTTGCTCGCTACGTTGGCAGCCATTGGATTAACCCGCCACTTGGTCGAACCGATTCGTACGTTGCTTGAAGGAACAAAGGCGGTTGCTGAGGGTCGATACGAGAGTCTTCAGCACACAACCGTTCGGGATGATTTTGGGGTTCTGGTTAACTCTTTTAACGAAATGACGCGTCGGATCAAAGTATCGCAGGAACAAATCAGTCAGAGTCGTTTGCTTGCCGAAGAGCACAGTGCATATCTTGAGATTGTGCTGGAGCATCTGTCTTCGGGAGTCATGTTTTTTGACCGGGATCAGCGACTGACGAACATCAACTTAGCGACTGAGAGCATTCTAGGCATTAAAGCGGCGGAATTAATCGACGATCGTTTAAGCGCTATGATTGAGCGATGGGACACTTACTCTCCTCTGTTTGAATCGATTGCCGGAGGAATTGATAGAAAGGACTCCGAATGGAGTGATACCGTCAAACTCCATTCTCGTCAGGGTGATCAAATTTTGGCTTACAGCGGAACCAAGTTGCCAATTCCCGCCAGTGCATCGGCAACACATGTTGTGGTTGTCGAAGATATTACCGCCTTGGCCGAGGCTCAGCGGGGTGAAGCGTGGAAGGCTGTTGCGCAGCGAATGGCGCACGAAATGTTAAATCCTCTACAACCGATTCAACTGGCTGTTGATCGTATTCAGTACAAAACCGATGCCAACCTGACCGACGAGCAGCGGCAATCTCTTGAACTTTCATTTGCTGCGATTGGTCGACAATTGCATGCCTTGCGACGTATCGTCAAGGACTTCCAGAACTATTCCAAACCGATAGAACTGCAGATTTCTTCACTGAATTTGAATGAATTGATTCGTGAGGTGACCGAACTGCACGAGAAAAACGAGCAGATCGAGCAAATATTTTTGCAGCTTGATCCGGAATTACCAAAAATGTCGGGTGATCCGGACAAATTGGTACAGGTATTTAACAATTTGATCAAAAACGCTAGGGAAGCAACAGAAGATTCCAAAAAAACAGTGCTACAGATTGAGTCACAGACAACTGCTGAGGGGAATATTGTTGTTTCAATTATTGATAACGGTCCTGGATTTAAAAGTGAAGTGCTAGGTAAAATGTTTGAGCCGTACGCGACGACAAAGAAACGAGGTATGGGCTTGGGTCTTGAAATTGTCAAGCGGATTGTCGAAGCGCATGATGGTACAGTATTGGCTGAAAATGTTGCTGATGGAGTTGGTGCAAAAATTCAATTGGAGTTCCGTCTTGAGCCAACGCCTACTATCGCCGAAGGTGAAGTTGTAGGGCACAATGACTTCCATAATGAAGAGTCACAATGAATACTAAACCACCCCATATCCTCGTCGTTGACGATGAACCAGATATTCGCCAACTGATCGGTGAAATTCTCACGGATTTCGATTACGTTGTCACTGAGGTACACGATGCCGCTGCTGCTCGGACTGCAGTTCGCCTACAGGAGTTCGATGCCATTTTGCTTGATATCTGGATGCCTGGTGAGGATGGAATAACTTTGCTGAAAGAGTGGTATGACTCAGATTTTGAAATCCCCGTGATAATGTTGTCTGCCCATGGTTCAATAGAAACGGCTGTCGAAGCAACCCGCTATGGTGCCTTCGACTACCTGGAAAAGCCAGTGTCCATTGGTCGTTTGGACATTACGGTGCGAAACGCCTTAAGTAGTAGAGAGGTATCAACAAAGCACAGAATCAGCAGAAAATCAGACACTCAAGTTGATTTGGTCGGATCAAGTCCAGCAATTGCAACTTTGCGTGGAGAAATCAATAGGCTATCTCTAGCAAGGTCTGATGTTTTCGTTATTGGTGAAGTCGGTAGTGGCCGGACAACGGTTTCTCGCATGATTCATCAAGAGCGTGGTAGCGACAGAAATAGCCTGATAGTACTGGACTGGCAGACGAAAGAGATTTGGCAGCGTTCTATTTCAGATGCGATTGAGGAAGCGAAGCATGGCTCCATCTTGATTCGCGATATCCACACTTATGACAGATATGGTCAAAATCAGGTTTTAGGTTTGCTCAACGAAATCATTGAGAGGCGCGTCAAAGACGATGATGGCGCACCTGCCATATTTGCAACGACGACTGAGTCAATTTACCAGCTTATCAAGGAAGGGAGGTTTCGCCCAGAATTGTTTCATCGGCTGAATGAATCGGTGATACGAATACCGTCATTGCGTGACCGGCTTCAAGATATTCCTGAATTGGTAGGTTATCTTGTTGACAAGTTCAGCAGAAGCGGTGAACTGCCTTATAAACCGATTTCTACTGCGGCACTTAACTGTCTGCGCAACCACACTTGGAATGGTAACATTGAAGAGTTGAAAAACGTTCTTCGAAAAGTCATTCAGGGTACCAGTGTGGAAACCATTTCTGATGAAGAAGTACGTACGGTGCTCGAAACATGGGACGAACCGGCAATTGAGTCATTAGAAACTACTGAGGATGGTTCGCAGCTTTTTGGACTTCCTTTTCGAGAGGCTAAGGACAATTTTGAGCGCGAGTACCTCAGATATCATTTGCAGCGTTCAAAATCTCTGACAGAGGTTGCAGCAGCAACCGGATTGCATCGGGCCAGTATATTTCGTAAAACCCGAGACCTCGGAATTGAGGAAACTGTCAGCAGTCAAGTGAAAGTCGCGACCGAAGACGGAGTTGATTCATGACTGGTATCTTGATTGTTGGCGCTGGCACGGTGGGTTCTTCCGTCGCTCGAGCGTTAGACCAGGAAGGCTACGATATTACCATCATTGATCAGAGTGAAGCCGCGCTAAACCTGATGTCTCAGAATCTGGATATCCGGACAATTTTGGGCGATGCTTCCGATCCCTTACTCCTCGAAGAAGTGAATCCTGACAATGTGGATATGGTGTTGGCGGTCACAGACAACGATGCAACTAACATTCTGGTTTGTCAATTAATGCATCGACTTGGACTTGAACCCAATCTGATTGCCCGCGTACGCAATATGGAGTTTCACAAGCGCAAGTCTGAGTTTTTCGGTACAGATGAGAAGCAGATTCCAATTCACTCGATTATCAGCCCCGCTCAACTGGTAACGGATGAAATCATCCGTCTCATCAATTTGCCAGGTGCTTTGCAGGTTGTTGAATTTGCACACGGAAAAATTCAGTTAGCCGCAATGCGTGCGGAACATGGCGGAAAACTTGTCGGGCATAAGATTAGGGAGCTGAGTGATCACATGCCCAATGACGATGTACGGGTTGCAGCAATCTATCGTTCGGGTCAACCCATCATTCCCAAAGGTGAAACTGTCATTCATCCGGGCGACGAAGTGTTTTTTATTGCAAATCCTGAAAATCTGACGAGTATGATGCAGGAACTGCGCACCATTGACAGGTCCGTTGGCAAAAGGGTAACGCTGGTTGGTGCAGGAAATATTGGAATGCGTCTAGCAGAAGGACTTGAGTCGTTTGATTTGCGAGTCAAACTGATCGAGTATGACCGAGTCCGAGCCGAGCAGGCTGCAATGATGCTTGACAATACGATTGTTATTCATGGGAATGCCACAGATCAATACCTGATGACGCGTGAGAATATGGAAACGATGGAGGTATTCTGTTCGGTTACAAACGATGATTCGGTCAACATACTTTCAGCAATGATGGCGAAGTGGCTTGGTGCCAAGCGAACTATGGCATTGATCAACAATTCCAGCTATGTTGAAATGCTCGAGTCAACGCAAAGCGGTATCGATATCGTAATTTCTCCAAATCAGAACACAATTAGCCGGTTGCTGAGTTACATTCGCAGCGGTTCAACTGTAGAGGTGCACTCTTTGCGCCGTGGAGTGGCAGAAGCTATCGAAACAATTGCGGTGGGTGAAAAGCAGCATTCTAATGTTGTGGGTCGTCGCATTGAAGAGTTAAATCTTCCGCAAGGCGCAGTAGTCGGAGCGATTCTTCGAGATGATGAAGTTCTAATTGCACATCATGATGTTGAAATCCAGACTGACGATCATGCCATTATTTTTGTTGCGGCAAAATCACTAAAGATGATTTCGGAAGTTCAAAGACTGTTCGAACCCAATCCTCTTTTTTTCCACTAACCCCCTGGCGTAGCCGCCACTCCTTAACCTTAAACTTTTCCTGCCATGCACTACCAGTCAGTATTCAAGGTTATTGGGATCTTATTTGGCATGTTCAGTCTAACCTTGTTGCCACCGATTGCCATCGCAATTCTTTTCGATGATGGCGCATTCTACGATTTGTTAATTTCATTTTTCATAATTTTTCTGACGGGGTTTGCAATGTGGTATCCCGTCCGGAGGAACCGTCAGCAACTAGGTGTACGCGAAGGATTTCTGACCGTCGCTGCTTTCTGGGTGTCTTTAGCATTGGCAGGGACTTTACCATTTCTGTTGTGGCACAACTTGGAAATTAGTTTTACTGATGCCTTTTTTGAATCGATGTCCGGCCTGACGACAACCGGGGCAACGGTATTCACTGGTCTGGACCAACTGCCTTACTCAGTACTGTACTACAGAAGTCAATTGCAGTGGATTGGTGGGATGGGAATTATTGTATTGGCTGTTGCAGTTCTTCCAATGTTGGGAATTGGCGGTATGCAGCTCTATATGGCCGAGATGCCCGGTGTCATGAAGTCCTCCAAACTGACTCCAAGAATAAAGGAGACAGCAAAGGCTTTGTGGTACATCTACCTTGGTTTAACTGTAGTCTGCGCTTTGGCATACTGGTTAGCTGGAATGACACCATTTGATGCGATTACTCACAGTTACACAACCATTGCAATCGGCGGGTTTTCCACCCACGATGCCAGTTTCAACAATCAATTCAATGACCCCGTCATGTTTGTCGCAATCTTTTTCATGATTGTTGCCGGGATTAATTTTTCGCTGCATTTCATGGTATGGAGTAAAAAAAGCATTCGAGCTTACTTTCAGGATACGGAAGTTAAAGTTTATCTCTGCTTAATTGCTGCGTTCATTGTGCTGGTTTCCCCGGTTCTGGTGTTTTCCAATACCATGGATTCTGCTGCGGAAGCAATTAAGCACAGTGTTTTTCAGGTAGTGGCAATTGCAACCACATCTGGATTTACCTCCACGGATTTTGCGGCTTGGCCTCTATTCCTGCCAGCCTTATTGATGTTGGCCAGCATCATCGGTGGCTGCACCGGGTCGACTGCCGGCGGAATCAAAGTGATGCGGGTTATCATGCTTTTCAAACAGGGCCGACGAGAAATTTTAAAAGCCATTCATCCTGCTGCAATCATACCAATCCGCATGGGCGGTAAGTCGGTGCCAGACAACATCGTCAACAGTGTTTGGGGATTTTTTGCGCTCTACATTCTGAGCTTTGTAGTGCTCTCAATTATTGTTTTAGCGACGGGCGTTGATATGGTGACCGCCTATTCCACCGTAACTGCCTGTCTCAATAACCTAGGTCCAGCATTAGGCGCAGCTGCAGATAACTACTCTCAACTGCCATCAGCAGCGAAGTGGGTTCTGGCATTTGCGATGCTGCTTGGACGGTTGGAACTATTGACACTGCTGATTCTTCTGACGCCACGATATTGGCAGAGTTGAAAATTCGAACGGTTTTCGGTTCAAACGAAGAGTTGAGTGCTCGTACACGTTGAAAAAACATTGCTGCCATTGAGTCCACAGCTACGTTTCGAGCGGCTCATGCCGTGACTTTCGCCCCCACTTGAAAGTGACACCAAGATTCAATTGGCAAAGGTGATTGCCAAACTTGATTGATAGCGAGTGAATTCGCTACTGATTTAGAATGGTTGGGCCAGCTCGTTTTGTCTCGCGCATCATTTCAATCGATTCAACCGAGTTCAAGACAAAAATAGCGACAATTGCAAATACTGCCAACAGAATGATCGGCAAGATTATTCGTAAAAAGAATTCCATTAGCAGAAGTATGACTTAATTGGAATGAAACGGTTATTGAAGCTGGATTGAATCGAAATGCGGAACTGACAGAAATTCAACGTTTTAATTTTGTTCTGACCTTGTTGCTTGAAGCGTAACGGCGCCAGGCTACGATGATCAGAATAAAAAACGGCAGCAGGATACTGGCCAGAAATACAAAATACAAAAACCATGGGACTGCCATTGACATCTGCACATAGACGTACGGACTAATCTGACCCCAGGCTGGCACGTTTCCCATAAAGAGTGCGCCTCCGATCAGGCATCCTAAGACGACTTGCAGGGGCAGTTGCACGAAAATTAGCTACTGGATTTCAGCTTTTCGATTTCGAGTTCCAATAGGCCCAATTCGGTTTGGCCTGGAAAGATTGATGCAATTTTGCCTGTCGCATCCACGAAATACGTCCACGGCTCGCCCTTGACTCCCCACTCAACCCAGATATCATTGTCCTTGTAGCCATCGACATGTAGGAAGGCAAATTCGTCACCGTACTTTTCTTCCATCACTGCGACACGGACGATCTGATCAACGCACATCGTACAGTGTTGAGGAGTACCGAATACCACCATGAATGGTTTGCCCTCTTCAATTAGATTCGCAATGGTCCATTTATACAATGGCACTTTCGTATCCATCGTCGAGACCTCGTACCAATAGTTCTGATCTTCCACAGTCAGATTGGCACTTTTTGGCGCTTCATCTCCGATTTTCAGTTTTGCGCCAATGCCGGTTGACTGCTCGCCGCATGATCCCAGTGAAAGCAGGGCGGTTAGTGCAAGTATCAGGAGTGGAGTTTTCTTTGTTGGAAATGTCATATCAACAGTTTCGTATCGTTTACAATTGCTATTTTAGTGGTAACTTACTGGAATTTCTATCTCATGCTGGAATTACCTTTTCTGACGATTTTGTCGCTGATTGTATTTGGTCTCGGTGGTTGTATTGCGCTGGCGATCGTACCGTGGGCTTGTATCGGCACTGGTCTTTTTAAAGAACAGGACTATCAGTCAGGACCCTCTGAATAAGCCTAACGTCCCACCATATCCATCGTTTAGCAACTACCCAGGGTCCGAAGCGACCCGGAGTGCCATCAGGTACTCAGCTAACAAACCCAGTTCATTCTCTGGTAAATGATCGTAGGGCGGCATCTTTAGTCTGTATGGCTTTACACTGACGCCTTGTCTTGGTGATTTCATGTAGTTTATGAGCCACTGCTTGTCGCGCTTGCTACCGACACCATCCAGGCTCGGGCCGTAGGAAGCTCCATTTCCAAATATCTCATGACACGATAAACAGCCTTCCCGGCGATACAGTGCTTCACCTTGTCTTGTCGCAGCGGTCTCTAGGTACTCAAATTGGATCGGAGGCGGTTTGAGAAATATGAGTGTTCCAACGACACCTGCGAAGAGTACGATCAGTGCAGAACCAACGATGACGATCCACTCACCGGCAGACAGTCGCACTTTTTGCACCTGCCGGTTCAGTTGTAACGATCATCATCACCTTCTGTGAAAATTTGGTCTTTAATATTTTCGTCAAACTGGTTGTTTCGGTAAGCCCAGAATATGACGACTACAATTGCAACGAGCATGAGAAACCCTGTCGCGGCCCAGATAAATGGAATGAGTGATTCGGCGTTCATAATTAATGCCTCGATGTTTTGTATTTCAGTAGAGTGTACGTTATTCTGACTCGCGTTTGACTTTCAGGGGATAGTTTGGTGAATTTGGATTGGCCCGAAGGCCAGAAAGAAATGCAGCCAGTTTTTCACGTTCTTCGTTTCCCAGCAGTCTGAAGTCAGGTCCCAGGTTGCCGTAGTGAGCGGTGCCTGGAACCAGACTGCCGGGGTCAGTCAGATACTCTTTCAGCCAAGGCAAATCCCTACGGGTGCCAACACCGTCCAGTACCGGTGCAACACCGACTTCTCCAGTTCCCATCGCCCGATGGCAACTGTTGCATCCCTTTTTCCGATAGACTTCATGTCCTTGCAGGCCAACCTCGTCAAAGGAATAAAAATGCTTGGGTGGGGCGGGGTCCAGGTCAGTGAAGTGATGATAACCCTTGGCTATGGCAGCCACGACAACGATCCCCGAAAAGATGAACATAAATTTTTCGCCGCGTTTTAGCAATCGACTTTTCTCGGCGATTCAAAGATATCTTGACTAGAACACCACACGAAACAGAAGTTCAGTTGCAGCGTAGACAACGACCAGAACGATGCCCACAACGCTCAGTGAAAGCACAATTTTTTCAGCTTTCTTGAGCGTACTCAGTGGTCCAATGACAAATCTCGACATAATGACATAAACCAGAACGCCGATGATGATCAGCGTAAAGATTAGGGCCGATATTTGATCAGTAAAGCCCACCAGGCGAACGGTTAAAGATCGTCCGCTCTATTGAGAATCCTCTTTTCGCTTTTTGTTCTCTTCAGCGCGTTCTTTCCATTTTTGAATATTGATGTACCAGATGATTCCTGCAATACAGCTCAGTACCAGGATGATCTGGAACAGTACCATGTAGTAGCCCCAGTCCCACCACGGCTGCTTGCCAGTTGCGCTGACGAATGTCGTCGTAATGGTGTCGTACCGTTGACCAAACCCTGGCCAAGGCATCGTCCAAAGAAAGGCTTGAAAGACAGTTACGGCAACGATGAGAACCAGCCACCAAGGAATTTTGCCATTACCTTCTTTGATGCCATCGTACTCTTCGTCGCCGAAGCGCCCAAAAACTTCACCTTTATCTTCGAGTTCGTTGTAATCGTGATCGCTCATTATTTCACCTAATTCAAAGACGGTCTTTATTTCAGTGTTTCCAGGTATGCAATGATGGCATCCAGTTCTTCATCAGTCAGATGTACGAATGCTGGCATGATTGATCCTGGTGTAACAGCCCGCGGATCGCGGTGATGAACGTAATGCCATGCCTTGACGCGATTACGGCTTGCAATGTGCAGTAAATCAGGCGCCTTACGGTCTGAACCGAACAGGCTTGGTGCTTCGCCCTGAACATCACCAGCCACCGGCGGTTCGCCAAAATATGCCCAATCCTGAGTCTGTTCAGGCAGCAGTGTATGACACCACCAACAGCCTTCCCGAATAAAGATTTTCTTGCCCTTTCCGGCAAGTGTCGGGGCATCATCACCTCTCATCCACGGGTCATGAATTGTCCATGCGCTGTGTCCCAGCATTTCTTGTTTCTCAATTGCCAACTGAGTTGGTGGAATTTCGTTCATATACGTTGAACCACCTACGATAGTGATAGCAATCGACATAAAAATGACCAGGACGACTAATACAGCGCCAACTACGTATTTCGGCATCGTGTTACCTCTATCGATTAATTAGGCAGTGGCACCAACCGGTGTTCGACCACCAGTAGTTTCAGGTGAAATTTTCTTGCCGTACTTGGCAGTCATCCACATGTTGTAGAGGAAAATTGGCTGTGCAAAAATGATCATGCCACCGAAGATAACCCGACCAACCATGTACGGATGCGTCGCAATGACCGACTGGATGTAAGGAATCTCGTAGACCTTGGCAGCGCCTTGTACCAAGCCAGCTGCGGTCAGTACTGACCAGAATCCAAGGAATCCAATCGCCATCATCCAGAAGTGAAGTCGAGCCAGTTTCTCGCTGTACAGTTGACGTTTCAGGAGTTTTGGCAACCCGTAGTAGATCGCACCAATTTCGATGAAACTTGAGAATCCAAGCAGTGCGAGATGCGCATGTGCCACAATCCAATGTGTTCCGTGAATGTACCAATTGAGCGATCGGGTTTGCTGAAACGCACCTTGAATATTAAGCGGAATAGCGAATAGCACTCCTGTCAATGCCCACTGCAAGGGAATGTTCTTGGCGTACATCCACCACTTGTCTTTCATGGTCATCAACATATTGACCACGAAGGCCAGCGCTGGAATCATGATCAAGACGCCGGAAACTGATGCAAACGACTTTAGCCACTCAGGAATTGGTGCTCCCATAAGGTGGTGGGCGCCAGGCGTTGAATAAAACGCTGCAATTGACCAGAAGTGCAGGTGCCCAATCTTGTGACTGTAAAGTGTGTTTCCGGAAATTTTCGGAATGATGTAGTACGCAATGGCAGCGGATACAGGTGTAATCCACAATCCAAGAATGTTGTGTGCATGCCACCAGGTCATATACGCTTCTGCCAGACCGGTGACCGGAAACAGGTCCGGAACTGCGCCGATGAAATAGCTCAGAATGATGAACAGCAGTGCTGCACCGAAAAACCACATCGTGACGTAAAGGCCTTGAGTTTGCCTATACAGCATGGTCAGCCAGATGTTGACTGCGAGTGGTGCAAAGACAAACACCAGAACAAAAACATCCAACGGCCAGATCAGGTCTTGATATTCACGACCGGAGGTCATACCGTTAATCAGTGTGAAGAATACAAACACCATGCCGATGTTCCAGGCCCAACAGTTCCAGACTCCCAGCTTTTCACTCCACAGCTTGGTTTTGCACAAAGCTGGAGCCATGTAACACATTGCACCCGCGAAGGCCATGGAAATCCAGCCGAATATCACAAAGTGTACGTGAACCGGGCGGATTCTTCCAAAGTGGAGCCATGGAATATCGTTAGGGAATACATCTGGCCAAGCCAATCGCATGGAGGTTAGAAGTGCGAGGAAAACCCCGATGTTCAGCATCACAATCGACGAAAAGAAGAAGTGCTTTGCTGCAGTGCCTTCCGCGTAGTCGTTTCGGGTGAGTATGTTTGTAGCCATAATAATTGTCTCGTGTTTTCCCTACTTTCCCTGTTTGACCATTACGGAGTTCATGTACCAGAAAGTCAGTGCCGATACGACGCCCGTACCAATTGAAATGACGAACCCCCAGACCAGCAAGCCGGTCCATTCTTCGTGGCTGCGCATACCAATCAGTGGCAGAATGCAGAGCTGAAATACAGTTCCGAGTCCCACGCCAACAAGGAAGCCGTTGTATAGAAAATTAAGCAACCGGTGCATTTGGTTGACCTCCGCGCCGTTTAAAAACAGTCATAAATATGTTAACAATAAAAATCCAGTAGCCAAAACCCATCAGGATAGCTGTTGAAATAATTAGGATGTGATGAATTGGGCCGACGGCATCCAAGGCTTGCAGGTAGGTCATCCCACTCAGTACCATGTTGCCTTCGACTATGCCCAAGAATACTAAGGAACTGAAAAATCCGAGTACTCCGATGGTTGAAAACCAAAAGGAGGTGTTGGATAAAACTGGGCTGTAAATTGGTCGCTTTACGATTTTTGGCAGAACGTAGTAAAAGAGTCCCATTATCGCCATCGTCACCCCACCCACGAGGTTGATGTGCGCATGTGCCAGAGGGTCGATCATGTGACCGGCGGGACCAGTGGCCCGAATCCACAACGCAAACTCAGGCAGCGTCTGAATAACCCCTTGAACAGTCCCAATCAGCAAATGAGTAACGGACATGATTATGAACTTTAAAATCAATACCGAATCGGTATCGATGGCTACATCGTTGACTGCAGGTGCTGCCATTAGTGCCGCTAAACTATCCATTTGCCAGGTAGACGCGTTGCAAATTCAGGTAGCGAAGATATCCAACAATCTGCTGTCGCTGAACCGGGCTGAGTATATTGCCCCAAGGCGTCATCGCAGAACCTTCAATTCCATCCCGAATCAATGCGCTTAGTTCCTCATCAGATTTGTTGACCACTTTCACACTCATCAGATTAGCCGGCTTCGGAACCATTCGGTAGCTGAACTCACCGTTTCCACTTCCGTTTTCGCCGTGGCACTGCGCGCACAGCTGAACGTAATAACTACGCCCTCGCTCCAGGTTTGCAAGATCAGCATCGTCTGGTAGAGCATCGAAATTAATTTGTGCATAAGGTTCCATACGCAGGATGGTTCGATCTTCTGGAAAGTAAGCAACTGAAAACCAACTCAACAGTCCGGCAATGATTACACCGCCCCCGACCCAAATTGCTAGCTGTAGATTCAAGTGCCCAGAGGAAATTTCTCACTGCTCCATACTCGCTTCGGCAACTTGCTTGCCTGTTGCAGCTGACATCATTTGAGTCCGTGTTGCCTCAAGGTCAAATTCCGGTCGCAGGGATATCACATACCACACCAACTGCCAACGTTGCGTTTCATCAAGGAAATCTGCAAATGAGGGCATTGGCGTGCCGTCAAGGCCGGTGGTAAACGTTTGATAAATTCCCTTTGGATCGCTGGAACCGACAAACTGAGTTGCGTCAGTAAAGTCCCGCGGTACGATAGGCAGGCCAGCATCATCTTCAAGTCCTGGTGCCGATGGACCGTCGCCCTTACCGACCGGTCCGTGACATTGTTCACATTGCATCAGGGCGTAGACTTCTTTACCCGCTACGATAGATTCTTCATCTGGGGGAGGCGGGTCTGTGATCTCAATTGGATCTTCCTGCCATTCTGCTTCTTCTTCCCAGCGGTCAGAAAAGGTTTTAATGTAGTAAACCACTGCCCAGCGGTCACGTTCGGGCAGAAATTTAAATGCGGGCATGTCCTGTTCATGAATCAGGCCGCGCGAAATAGACTTAAACAGATCGACATCAGTTGGCAGCGAGCCACTTGGAGTTGACCGCAGTTTATAGACCGCTTCTGTAAAGTCGCGTGGTTTACGGGGCAGTTTGTGGTCTTTGGCGTATAAGTCCCCCAATTCCCAAACTGCACCATTGCCATCACCGGAAGCGCCGTGGCAGCCGATGCAAAGTCCTCGGAATACCCATTCGCCGTGTTCAAGCAGTCTCGGCGTAACTTCTATTCCTTCACTCAACACCGGATCGATATTTCCGGTTGTGGCAGGGTAATCGAATAATGACCGGCCTGATGTTACTTCGCCGGTTTTTCCACCTGCAGTCTGCATCGATAAGCCGACAATTGCGGCTGTGCCGATTGCGGCGGCAACTGAAACTATTGCAATGATCTTTTTCAAGGGCACGGTTACTCCGCGATGATTAATTGGCGATACGCCGGGTATTTACCACGAATTTCGGATTAAGAAGTTGGGGGTGAGTAATGAATTGAGAACTTCGTATCATTACAGCACCCCCAACACTTTCATGACCCCCAGTCGATTCAGACTGGTTAGGGTCAGCTTACACTATCGCTAGTGACGGCCGGGATCCAGCACAGATCCACGGTTTGACCAGTATATGTAGGCTTCCAGCGCTTTCATCGCTTCACCATCCGGGTCAATTATTTCACCTTCATTTGGTTTCTCAATGCACCAGTTGATCATGTCACGCAAAGTCGCGAATTCGCTCATTTGCTCCTGGAACTTTGGATACTCATGTGGGTGAACATCTGACGAGAATGGATGGCACATTGCACAAGCCATACCGGTATTAGACATATTAATTCCTTCCATGGTTGCGCCGTGAAACAGCTCATCACCAAGGATGACCTGCTCCATGAATGCATCATTGAAGGCTTTTAACGTCTCAGCGTCGTGTGACACTTTATGTGCTGAAGCGCGATTTACCATAAAGACAAATGCGAGCGATACACACAAAAGCGCGCTTATGAAGGCGATTAGCCCCTTGCTTTTAAAGCTTTGCATTGTTTACTCTCCTATCTATGGTAATTAATCGCCGGTCCAGCCGCGATCCGAGATTCTTGGAGACAATTTCTGATTGACATTGTCACCAGTTCCCGAATCCGCTCTTCCAACACCAAACACTTGCTCACGCCACATCATGTATTCAACTTCCATGTGAGCTTCAGCGTTCATGGCTAGGCTACCCCAACCAACACCGTCGAAGTGATCACCTGGGTCTACTCGTAACATGGGTTTTGTGAGTGCCGGTACACCTTCTGGCGCATATGGCCACGGCCACGATGTGGCCAGCATGCCAATGCTGCGCATACCACCGATCTCATTGTACAGTGGCTGGTGAACGTGTCCATGAATATTGGTAACGTTCTGCCACGGTGCAAGGATTTCCTGTACTTGACGCCAATCTCGAATCCAGAAATTCCAGGGCGGATAGTACTCATAGAACGGTGTATGAGAGAAAATGATCACAGGTGCATCTTTTGGCCAATCGGACAACGTGCTGGAAAGCCATTGACGCTGTTCACTGCCCAGTCCTGACCAGGGACCCGCCTGTGATCCGTCTAGTCCTGACATGTGTGCCATGCGTTCCTCATTTGACATTCCGCGTGCAGACCAGTAATCTGGCGCACGACCAACTGAATCAACACCGATGATTCGAACACCCTTGTGATCAAACGTCCACGGTGTTTCACCGAAATGTTTATTCCAGCTTTCGCCAAGGTCGAGGTACCAGTCGTGCTCGCCAGGGATGAAGTGTTTCGGGATTGTAACTTCCTGAAGCAATTCAGCACCTAGTTCAATTTCGACTGGATGTCCAAGCTGAGCCAAGTCGCCTCCAAAAACCATGAAGTCAAACTTGTCTCCCATTGCCTGGACTTCGCTAAAGGCACGGACAGTTTTGTCAATGAAACGCTGGTTCAGCTCACGAGGATACAGATGAGTATCTGAAACCCAGGCAAAACTGAACGGTTCGCTCATCGCCGCACTAGCTATCTCCATGGAGGATAGGGTTTGGAAAACCCCCACTGCGCTACCGGTAGCTACAGCACCTCCAGTCAAAAGCGATTTGTGGAGAAAGGTACGTCTCGTAATATCGACGTCACCCACCACATGATCGCGATCATGCTTATTATCAGTCATATATTTTCCTCCTCATAACAGCATATACAGTGGTAAATAATTATTGGTTATTGTGAACTCTGTCAGTTCAGCTGCACTGACGCATCTGTCGTTGCACCCGCCTGAACAGAAATTGGAATTTCCGTTTCTCCAACTGATTCCTGCCAAACCACCAAGGTGTAGTCGCCTGGTGGTACGTTATCAAGCATGAAATTGCCATCCGCTCCGGTTTGCATGTAGTAAGGATTCGGCACAACTACGACCCAACCAAGCATCCAGCCGTGTGCATCACAGTCTGTACGGACAACTCCATTGCGCTTCAGAATTTTTGTTACTTTGGCATCTTTAAAGGGTAATGCGACGTTAAAGGCTGTGGCTTTTCCGTAGTAACCGTGCGAGTTATGCAAAACTGGATCGGAATTCAAAATATCGACTTTCCCGCGCTTTGCAACTTGTACACGTGGCTCAAATATGCAATCGATGTTATTGATTACCGGTCTAGCCATTTCCGGCCAGGCTTTGCCGGAAGCGATTTCCTTTATCCAGACAACGGCATCTTGAACCGCACCGCCATCACCGACCAAAATTGTGGGTTCCTTGCGTGCCTTGCCGCAGACATCTTTGTCTTTGGTCGGAAGCACAGTTCTCATCTTGACTTTGCCTGTGTAGGTAACTTGCCCAGAAATGCTGCCACCGTCAGCGACTTCCATTTCCTGGTATTTTGCGGCTTGGGCTGGCAGGGCGAATAGGGCAGCCAGAACTGATACGACTACAATCTGAAAAATATGCTTCACTTCATCTCTCCTCTTGCTAATTGATGGAATCAAGTGCTAGTTGAATTTTCTCAAAAATTGGTAATAACTTCTCCTGAAAACCATACTCCGTCTGACACACAAATTCAATTTATGAAACTCATTTGTTCTTGTTGTAAACGATTTTAGAACAAGTTTAATTTCAATTTCAAGATATTTTGCATATAAGAAATATATTATTTCTGTGGAAAATCAACTGACTGCCTTTTTTACTGGACAAACACCTGTTACCGACTCCAGCGAATTTTCTATGGTACGGGGTCGATCGTGATTGCCAGGGGTATCGTTACAGTTCTCAATATATTGATGGTTCGCCTTCTGGTCGAGTACTAAACCGTTTGTGCAGCCAAAAGTACTGATCTGGGCTCTCGCGCACCAGTGATTCGACCAGTTGATTGAGCCTTTCAGCATCTGCCTGAGAGTCTCCGCTAATAAATTCTTCAGGCAGAAGTTCAGTGCGCATCTCATAGCACTTGCGAGTATCAGACATCAGCGTGTGACACAAAAATATTCTGGCATCCGCAAACTTGGAGAAACGTGTCAACGTGGTAAATGTCGATGCCGATACACCAAAAAAAGGCGCAAAGGTGATGTGAGGCGGACGGTTGCCGTTCTGATCAGGCAAATAGAAAAACGGCGTGCCGGATTTCAGCGCTTTGTAAAACGGACTCATGCTCCCGCGCGACGGAATCATCCGAAGATTATGATTGCCGCGTCTTTGGTAAATCTTGTTCAGCCAGGGAAAGGGAGACTCAACTCCGGTGAGGGCACAGTGATAGCCCATGTCAAAAATCGGATTGCGTGGTCGACGGTAAATTGAAACAGCGGGTGTCAGCGAACCAATAGTGCGATAAGTCAGCATCGGAGCGGTGAAATGCGGGCAAAGTAAAATTACTGGGCGTTTGAGCTTGATGAAACTCTGAAATGAATCCCGACCCTTCCATTCCACCTCGCGGTCAATTCGCCGCTGATTGGCAAATAGCCCAAAACCCCAACTCAACACCCCGCGACCGGCATTTCTAAAGGCCTGCCTGGCTAGTTGTTTGCGTTCGGCCGTGGACTTTTCAGGAAAACACAATTCCAGATTTCGATGGACCACCCTGCGACGTGAACCAACTAAAAGATAGAGTATGTTGCCAATTGCACTGCCGACAAACCATCGTATCGGCAATGGCAGCAGGCTCAAACTGATCCAGAATATCGAACCGACGAAACCAAACGCTTTATGCTTCAGCGAAGGTTCAGTAGGGTGGGGTGCCATTGTCGGGACGGGATTTGAACCAACGCAGGGTCCACAGGTATTGTTCCGGTGCAGCTGCAATCATGTTTTCAAAAATGGCATTCATTCGACGCGCGTTGGTGTAGCTGTCATCAGTAGGAAAGTTCTCCAGAGGTGCTTCAATCGTAATGTCGTATCGTCCGGTTTTGGAGTCCAGATAAGAGCGAACCGGTAAAACTTTTGCATCAGTCAGTCGGGCCATTCGCCCCAGCGTGTTGAGAGTAGCAACGGGAACACCAAAGAAGGGGACAAAAATCGAGCTGTTCACGCCGAAGTCTTCGTCAGCAATATAGTAGCAACTGACCTTTTTTTTGAGATTCTGCACCAATGGCAGCAGTCCTTGAGAGCGGGTATAAAGTTTCAATCCAAAGCGCTTCCTATTGGCCTTGAGTCGATTGTTCAAGACTGGATTCTTGTGGTCCCGCATTATTGTGCAGACTGGCAGGTGTCGAGACAGCAGCGTTCCAGCGATGTCGACACCAACAAGGTGAGGTGTAAGAAAAATGACTGCATGTCCGGCATTTCTGACTCTACGATAGTTTTCGAAGCCCTCTATATTGATGACTGCGTTGAGTCTTTCTTCGCTCGATAGAGATACCATTCCAAGATCAACAATCGCTTGCCCGTAAATCTTGAAATGCTCGCGAATGACCTGCCTGCGCTTTTCAAGTGGCCAGTGAGGAAAGCATAATTCCAGATTGATGTGAGCGATTCGTCGACGTTTTGCATTGACAAGGTAAAACAGCCTTCCTACCTGGGCACCGAAGGCGAGACGCAATTTGCCAGGCAACTGCGCCATCAGCGCCAGTGCACCAATAGCCAACCATGCTGGCAGAAGTTTCAGCCGCTGCGTTGAGGGTTTGAGTCTTGAGGTGAAGTACATTGCGTTTGCCATTAAGGCAGGTATTGGTCTGGTTGTTGAAGCTGAGTCAGAAACCGACTCACAGCAAACTTGGCTGCTCCCAATAAATTAATGTCAATCCAGTGAATTGAGTTATTGCAGAAATTTTGAATATCGAGATTGGTTTTTGGCGAGGTCGACAAAGTCGCTCCAGTGATCAATGTCATTCAGGCATGGTAGCATTACCTCAACGGGCATTTTACACGCTTGCAGACGTCTGAGCGTAACCTCAAAGACTGTGGGGGTGCTCCACTGAATATCTTTGAACATGCCTAACTGGCATTGTGTAAATCCTGCGAAATAAAACCCGCCATCAGTGCTGGGCCCTATCACGTTGCGTCCTTCGAGCAGCCTGTTGCGCGCGAATTCTAAAATCGCTGGCGTTACCGAGGGAATGTCACACCCCATTACTGCCGCCGCCGGGACGTGCTGAAGCGCCTCGCAAATTGCCGATTCCATTTTGGTACCCAAGTCACCTGCGGACTGAGTTCGAAGCCGCAATTTGAATTGCTTCGCCAGTTGAATTAATTTTGGGTGGTTGGCATCAGGACTCACAAGTAACCATATGTCTCCGGGCCAGTATGCAGCCGCCTTTTCGATCGTGTCGACAATCATTTCCAGAGCGATCGCACAGGCTGTTTCTGAAGATACGTGTGAATGCAGCCGGGTCTTGACCTCGCCTGGAACTGGTTTTTTAGTCATCAGTATCAGTGTGGGCTGTTTCTTCAAAACACACCTCTACCGGTATAACCTAGCCAATGTTCCAGGTGATACCCCTACCCAAAACAAAAACCGTATGAGCCACATTAAGAAAATGGTTCTCAGATAACCGTGAGTTTCCCAACGCCTTGCAGAGGTGGTGACGGGCGTCCTGATTCGGATCGCCTGGGCCTCGCGTCGAAGTTTTTTCGTCAGTGCTATGTCTTCAAGAAGCGGAATGTTGGGGAATCCGCCCATTTTGTGAAATTGTGACCGCAGTAGAAATATGGCCTGATCACCGCTGCACACCCCGGTCACACCCGAGCGCAGGTTTATCGCGAATGCAACCAGTTTCATGCGCGCAGATGGATTATCAAAGCGTATGTCGAATCGTCCCCAAGGCTTTTCTGTAGATATCGATTCCAGGATGTACTCCGTCGAACTTTCGGGTACGCTTGTATCCGCATGAATAAACCACAGGATGCTACCACTCGCAAGCGCCCCACCTTGATTCATTTGGTGGGCACGTCCGGCTATTTCGGAATTGACGACTTTAATTGAATTGAACTTTGACTGCAGTTCCGTCAGCTTGTCTATGGTAGAGTGCTGTTCACTGCAATTGACAACAACCACTTCAGCAATTCCTTCAAGGTTTACCAGTTCAGTCAGTTTACTGAGTGTGTCAGGATCTTCATTTCGAACCGGCACGATGACCGATATGGTAGGTGGCTGCACGACAAAACGGCAAGTATGTGCTTCGCTCCTTTAGTAGCTGCGGCCCCTGGCAGCAGCCACTCGAAGGCGCAAGGCGTTTAACTTGATGAACCCTGCCGCATCAGATTGTGTATAGGCACCGCTCTCATCGTCAAAAGAGACAATTGCTTCATCATACATGGAGTGTCGTTCCGAACGACGGCCGGTAACCAGAACATTGCCTTTGTAAAGTTCGAGACGTACAGTACCCGATACAACCCCTTGGCAGTCGTCTATGATCTGCTGCAGTGCGACCCGTTCGGGACTCCACCAATAGCCGTTGTAAATCAATTTTGCATAGCGTGGCATGAGGTCTTGCATCAAATGAGCAATCTCCCGGTCCAACGTAATTGATTCCATCGCCCGATGCGCCTTTATCAGGATCGTCCCGCCGGGTGTTTCATAGCAGCCCCTGGATTTCATGCCGATGTAGCGGTTTTCGACGATGTCAGTTCGACCAATACCGTGTTTCGCACCCAAATTGTTCAACTGTTTGAGAATTTCAGCTGGTGTTCCGCGAACACCATCAATTGCGACCGCATCACCTTTTTCGAATTCAAGCTCAATGACTTGCGCCTCATTTGGAGCGTCCTTAGGCGATTGAACCCATCTCCACATATTGTTCGGCGGTGCTGACCACGGGTCCTCCAACTCTCCACCTTCGTAAGATATGTGTAGCAGATTGGCATCCATGGAATAGTCAGCCTGGCCGCTTGCTCTGCGGTCGACTGGAATTCCCTCTTGCTCGGCAAACGCAATCAAATCTTCTCTGGATTGAAATTCCCATTCTCGCCATGGGGAGACTATCTGGATATCCGGCATTAACGCATAGGCACCCAGTTCGAATCGAATCTGGTCATTACCCTTGCCAGTTGCGCCGTGTGCTATTGCATCAGCACCCGTTTCACGCGCGATTTCAACCAGTCGGGCGGCGATCAGTGGGCGGGCAATTGAAGTTCCCAGCAAATATTCTCCTTCATAGAGTGCATTGATGCGGAACATCGGGTAGACAAAGTCGCGGGCAAATTCCTCCACCAAATTTTCAACGAATATCTCCTTGCAACCCATTCGGGTGGCTTTTTTTGAGATGGACTCAAGATCTTCATTCTGACCAATATCGGCGGTAAACGCGACAACTTCAGCGTTGTATTTCTTCTGCAGCCAGCGCAAAATGATTGAAGTATCCAAGCCGCCGGAATAGGCGAGTACGATTTTTTTTGGCATAAGAATGAGTCGACAGGCTTAAGTGATTGCTGTTTGAAATTTAGCACGTAGGGCAACTTTTTACCCGTGAAAATTATGCCATAAAGAGTCTGGAGGGCGCGGCGATTGGTGTATGAAACCTGCTACACAAGTCGTGCGACAACACTCATTAGAGATGTAAATTATCGAAGTTTTCAAGCATATCGAATTGAATATTCGGGTGTGACAAAGTATCATGATATCTACCTTACTCTTAAAGTATTTGAATCCGGGAGGACAGGAATGAAAAATCCGCTTGAATCAATTACAGGCACAATCGTTTTAGGTTTTGTGCTGACGCTGATCTTGTATGTATTTGCGAATATTGCAATTTGAGTCGCCTGTGAGTTTTTCAATTTCCCTAGATAAAGAGGTTTTAAACGATGGATTTATTGCTGGACCGTTGGTTGCATATTCTTTCAGGCATAACATGGATTGGTCTGCTTTATTATTTCAATTTTGTACAGGTCCCGGGTCTGGCGGCAGCGAAAGCTGATGGAACTGCAGCTGGAATTACCAAGCATATCGCACCACGGGCACTGCTGTGGTTTCGCTGGGCTGCGGTTGCTACCTGGCTTACGGGTGCGTATTACCTGCTAAGGTCAGGTACCTTCGTGGATGCATTTATTCTTCAGGGCCCGCATGCATACCTTGGTATAGGTGCCTGGCTGGGAACGATCATGTTTTTTAATGTGTGGGTGCTGATTTGGCCCAATCAGAAAAAAGTGCTGGGTATTGTGGAGGCATCCGATGCCGAAAAAGCCAAAGCAGCACGGACAGCGTTGCTGGCATCCCGAACCAACACCGCGCTTTCCGTTCCAATGCTGTTTTTCATGGTTACCGGTTCGATTACACACATGGGTATGTTTTAATCTGATCGGCCAACATTTAAGTAAACCCGATTTCACTGCATGAACCGGCCGACGGCCGGTTCATGCATTTTCAGACTCTGTCAACTCTATTCGAACCCGTATCATGGTCAGACATTTTCTATCTTTGGAAGATTTTGAACCGGAAGAAATTCTGAATCTGCTTGAGCGCGCAGAGAAACTGAAAGCCATGTGGCACACTCAGCACTTATGCCCACAGATCATGCGCAATCGCTCAATCGCGCTGATGTTCGAAAAAGAATCCACTCGAACCCGTCTTTCTTTTGAGGTTGCCGCATACCAGTTTGGTGGCAATGCACTGTTTTTTTCGCCTGGAGATTCACAACTGAAACGCGGCGAGTCTGCTGAGGATACTGCGCGCATTTTGTCCGGCATGGTGGATGTGATTGTGACCCGTACGGGGTCTCATCAGACAGTCAAGACCTATGCCGAACATGCGACGGTGCCGGTGATCAATGGACTGAGTGACGCCTACCATCCATGCCAACTACTCGCTGATCTTTTGACGATGAAAGAAGCCATCGGTTTTATTCAGGAAGCGCAGGTTGCATGGATTGGTGATGGTAACAATATGTGTGTTACATGGGCGAGTGCAGCATCATTGCTTGGCTTCGATTTGAAAATTGCGACGCCGGAAAACTACCGGCCGAACTTGGCTGAATTACTGACGCAATTGGATGATAGTCGTGTGGAGTTTGTGTCGACAGCCAACGAAGCGGCGAAGAATGCGAATGTGGTGGTAACAGATACATGGCTCAGCATGGGTCAGGATGACAACGCAGGGGATCGACCAAAAGCATTCCAGTCTTTTCAGGTTAATGACGATGTGATGGAACGGGCGGCATCTGGAGCGATATTTATGCACTGCCTGCCGGCTTATCGGGGTAAGGAAGTTTCCGCCAGCGTGCTTGACGGCCCACAAAGCGTGGTGTGGCAGGAGGCTGAAAACCGACTGCACGCTCAGAAAGCACTCATTGAGAAACTGCTGGTGTGATCTTGATACAGTTGTAACAAAAAAGCCGCAAAGTTAATTCACTTTGCGGCTTTTTGAATTCTAACGAATTGGTTCGTGAATCAGATTTCAATCTGAATCAGAATGCAAACTCCGCATCACTAAATTCGGCACGCATTGTCTGCATCGCTTTTTCCTCGATCTGACGAATACGCTCGGCACTGACTTTGTATTTCTGAGCAAGACTGTGCAGTGTGGATTTGTCTTCGTTTAACCAACGCTGAACGATGATGTCTCGACTCCTTTCATCCAATACGCTAAGCACATGCTGGAGTTGCTCGCTGCGGTGATTGGCAACAGAACTTTCCTCATAAATATCTTCAGGATTGTAAGTTCGATCTCCGAGATAATTTGATGGTGTCAGTGTATGCGCGTCTTCACTATCATCTTCCAAACCGGGGTCGAAAGACACGGCGGTACCAGACATACGGATCTCCATTTCCCGAACAGTCTCTTTCGGCACGTCCAACTCTTCGGCGAGTGCTGAAATTTCACTCTCGGTCATCGAATCAAGACTTTGGCGATGACTGCGCAGGTTAAAGAACAATTTGCGATGCGCTTTTGTTGTAGCGATACGCACGATTTTCCAGTTCTTCAGAATGAAGTCGTAAATTTCAGCTTTGATCCAATGCACTGCAAAGGAAACCAGGCGAACTTCCCGATCAGGATCATATCGCTTGACTGCTTTCATCAGTCCGACACTACCTTCCTGAATCAGATCGGGGAGCGGAATTCCATAACCCGCGAACTCCCGTGCAACCTTGACTACAAATCGCAGATGTGAAAGCACGAGCTGGCGGGCAGCGTCCAGATCTTCGTGTTCCCGGTATCGGATCGCGTAATCGCGTTCCTCTTCAGCCGACAGTATAGGCTGTGCGTAAACTGTCGCGAGATAGGAAGAAAGCCCATTGCTATGGGGATTTAACGCAGCTGGGAAGCTATCTTTTGGCATTTTCTACTCAATTAGTCTGTCTGATTCGTGTTACTATTTTAGCACTCATTGCATTAGAGTGCTAACAATTCCAATTGTTTCACTGATTCTGTATTTTCCGATGTCCAAAATATGGGTGCTGTGTTGCAAAAAATCAACCTCTATTGCAGCATTTCCTTTTCGAGTTTGAGAAGACTAAACATGACGGCAATCTTGGTAGCGGCTACGTTGATGACCAGCACAGCTGCAAGGATTATTGCCCAAACCTGCCACATTACCCCTTCTGTTGCCGAATTGATAGCGTAGAGAGATACCAGGTCGGCAACGGATTGCTGGTTAACGACTCTAAATCCTTCAACAAGTCCAAAAGTGATGATCACGATTAAGACTGCTTGAAAGGCAGCGGAATAAATAAATGGTCTGGAGATGAATGATGAGTTCGCACCAATCAAACTGAGTAATTTAATTTCATCGGTTCGATCACTAACTCGCCACCGACCAAAGAAGCAGATCAAAGCAACCGCGATAATCAAAAGTAAGCCGATGGTTGTCTGGCTGAAACTGCTGGCGAGCTTACGGAGTGAAAACAGTTTTGCGGTCCACTCTTGATCGAATTGCACTAGGTCAACATAGTTCAGCTGATAGAGTTTGGCTGACAGTTCCTGAAAAGCTTCCAGACTGGCGCGACTCTTGTCGGGCTGAACTATGACGAGGGTGGAAAATGGATTTTCCTGTAAATAGTTTGCGACGGTGTGAAGACCGGTCAACTGTTGGAAGTCCACCAGCGCTTCGTCGGCTGATATCAGTTTGGCCGACTGTACGGAGTTCAGTTCAGAAATTTGTTGCTGTACCGAATGGGCAGTTGACTGCTCAATGTCTTTCGCAAGAAAGACTGTCAGTTCCGGCGGTTGTTGCAGAAAAAACGAGAAGAATTTTACACTGCTAGCGGTCATATACAGTCCGGTTGGTAAAGCCAACGCGATCGCAGTCACGACCAATGGAAACCAGGTTCTCAAAGGAGTGCTGAAAAGGCTTTCAAAGCACTCTACGATGATTTGATATCGATAAGACGAACTATCGAGCACGACGTCTAACGACTCCCTGCATCGCATCAAAAACCTGGCCGCCCTGCATTTCGATTACCGGATTTCTAGGGTCTGCCAAGTGAGTTCTGTCGTGTGTCGTCACGACCACAGTCAATTTACGGTCGGCTAGGCGCTTGAAAATCTGCATGATTTTGACGCTTAGTTGAGGGTCCATGTTGATGGTTGGCTCATCAGCAATGATCAGCGTCGGTTTGGTGACAATAGCGCGTGCTATTCTGACTCGCTGTAGTTCTGAATCTGTCAGATCGACTGGGCTGTAGTTGAGCTTGTTTCGAAGTCCAACGACATCCAATGTGTTGGTAACTTGCTGAATCATGTCTGTTTTTACGTTTTTATTGATCAGTAGTGGTAGCGCTACATTTTCGCCGACTGTTTTGTTTTCCAGCAATGGCATATCTTGAAAAATCGATCCAATCGATCGACGATATCGGGCAATCTGCCTACCTTGCAAATCATCAAGATCGTTGTCAGCTACTGTAATCTTGCCTTCGGTTGGACGTATCCTCAATGCAAGCAATTTAGCGAGTGTAGTCTTACCGGCACCGCTTGGTCCAGTGATAAATACCAGGTGCTGACCGGGGATGGTCAGCGACAGTTTCCGAAGACCTAACTGTCCGTTGGGATATTGGACCGTTACGTTTTCAATCGAGATCATCAGTTTACCGGGGGATGATCGGGTACCGTACCAAGCAGGGAAGTAACATAGTCATCCGCATTGAAGGGTGCGATGTCATCGATACCTTCCCCAAGTCCAATAAACGCAATCGGTAAAGAGAACTCGTGAGCAAGCGCCACTACAATTCCACCTTTAGCGGTACCGTCGAGCTTTGAAACACAAATTCCGCTGATTGGAGTGTGTTGATTGAATTCGCGTACCTGTGAAATTGCATTTTGCCCGGTTCCTGCATCAATAGTAATCAGTGTTTCGTGTGGGGCTGAGGGTTCTATTTTTCTGATGACCCTGTAAATTTTGTTCAGCTGGCGCATCAAATCATCGCGGGTTTGCTGTCTGCCAGCTGTATCAATGAGCAGTGCGCTACATTGTCTTGCAGTTGCTGCATGCATGGCATCGTGGGCAACCGCCGCCGGGTCCGCTCCAGTGGATTGCGCAATGACTGGTATGTTCAGACGCTGTCCCCAGGTCTGCAATTGTTCAACAGCAGCAGCTCGAAAGGTATCACATGCTGCCAGCATTACAGTGTGTCCCCGCTGTTGCAGAAATGCAGCAATCTTTGCACAACTGGTTGTTTTCCCAACACCGTTGACACCGACCATTAGAATCACTGCTGGGGAGGGGTACCCGCTAAGGTCAAAGCCAACTTCCCCATTTTTCAATGTTTTCAGCAGCTCAGCTTGCAGAACATCAAGGACCTGTTCATTCGACATCCTGGATTTTTTCAGCGTGGTGGTCACTGAATCGATAATTGACGCGCTCATGTCATAACCGATATCACTCAAGATCAGCACATCTTCCAGCTCTTCAATTTTCGCCGGATCTACTTTTGACGAACCGGAGAAAAGGCTCGTCAGCTTACCAAAAGCAGAACTGCGTGATTTCGCCAGGGCGTTGAAAAATTTGAACTTTAACTTGCCTTCAGAGTCTGCAGATGAATGTGTAGCTCGAATTGTCAAGTGTAATCCAGGCGACTCTAACCGCAAAGTATTAGTGGAATGATCGATTGTCTTGGAATATTGACCAGTACCATTCAACTGTAATCGCGATGGCACTGTAGAAGAAATTGGAGCAATCTTTTTCATCGGGAATTATAGTGGTTTTCGTACAGTGATTTAGCCATCGGGCGGGATTTTCGTTGGCGAATTTTCTAAGCAATCTTCTGCACTGTCGATCGAAACAGTAGGACGAATGAATCATATGATTGCGTCGCGAATTTGTATCTCACCTATTACTCGGAATATATTTTTCTCAAGGGACCTTGGTCTAAAAGACAACCTCGCCCAAAAGACTAATCACAGGCAGTGTACTGATCAGCCTTTATCAAAAACGATATCATTCCGTCTAATTCATTGGTCATTAAGTGTTTGTCGATCTCGTGCGACGAATGGCTGACTGAAGTTCAAATTAGAATGGGTAGAGTCTATTGCTGGTGCAGTAGAAGTTAGCATCCAGAGCACTCTGACCGAATTGTCTGCATTGTTTAATTGACTTGAAAAAAGATTCGCGTAACTCAACAACTGGAAGCTTGAGAATCATTGCCGGAGAGTGGCGAAGACGACGAATTTACTTTGAATCTTCGACTGAGCTTCGACCCACTACTGACGCAGCACGAGAAACTCTTTTCAACTGGCTGCAGGATCGAATTGAAGGGGCGGTGTGTCTTGATTTATTCGCTGGAAGCGGTGCACTTGGTTTTGAAGCACTGTCGAGAGGTGCGGGTGAAGTGGTTTTTATCGACTCAAACCGTCTTTGCATCAAAAGCCTGCACCAAACTTCCAAGGAATTGCAAACCGAACGATGCACCATAGTCCACCGAAATGCATTGGACTACCTGCAGCGTTGCAATCAGAAATTTGATATTGTTTTCCTCGACCCACCGTACCGTAGCGGACTGGCAGCTGAAGCGCTACAAAAACTTGATTCAATGAATTGTCTCAATTTGGATGCACGAATCTATCTGGAAGTTGAGAGAGATTTCAGCTCGGTGAAGTTGGCAGACCGGTGGGTCATTGTCCGAAATTTCGATGCGGGTTCACGGTCGCACTACTTGCTTGCCAGACAGTAGATACGAAAAATGGTTGCAGGTAAATCACAAGTCATTGTCCATAACCAAATGAGCTAATTGAGATTCGAAATGATTCTGTCGTCGAATCTACAATTCTGGCCTGATTTGCTCGAGAGAAATAGGAAGTACATTGAAGAAAATCGAATTCATCCATTCATAGTCCATCCGTAACATCACCCTAATCCTCAGTTAGAGACTGCCAGCGGCGGCTAAGGCGAGATTTTCGGCACTCTGGCGGTTCGAAGCGCCAGGATTTTCCAAACCATCAAGCCACACACCGAAATCGGTGACCATTTTACCCGGCTGAACCCACTGCGAAGCGAATCTGGCGGCTCAGCAGCAAATCCGGCGCAAGCCTGTCCCTGACAGTAGACTGACTGCCATGATCTGTAGTGTAAAGCCGTTTCAGAACGAATGAGAAGTCAGGACAGGCTGCAGCGGCGGATGGCCCAAAGCGACTGTTCCAGGACAGGAAGTTTGGCCGCACTGACTTTCAGGGTCCACTGCCGCGCATGGCGAACCACCTGTCCGGCCATCGCATACAGTCGGTGACGGAAACTGATCGCCCGCACGCCATACCACTCCTGCGGCAGTTTCATGCGCATCAGCGCAAGCAGATTGAAGGCAATCGAAGACAGAAGCAGGTACGCGACATTGGCTTTGAACTCGCCGCACGGCAGATGCGCCGCGCTGAAGTCACTGCGAATTTCCTTGAGCCGGTTTTCCGAGCTGTCCCCTCTCTGGTTGTACCACCATACAATCTCGCCGTCACTGAAGCGGTCCAGGTCCAGATCGGTCGCAATCGCCCGGTAGATGTACCTGCCGCTGACCGCACTTTGCACATCGACCTGGTGCAGGCCTTCATTTTTGAAAACCATCTTCAGCTGCTCAGTCCCGTCAGGCATCCCAGCGTCGGCCGGCAGCTTGTCCCGCACCCGTTTTTTCTGCACCACCAGACAGAAAGCCTCAGGCACATCTTCCATCACATGCAGCGTACGGGCCAGATACTCGCCTTCCAATACCGCACCGTCGGCATTCACAACCGCATTCCAATCCTCATCCTTAATGTCCAGTACCGTTTTCTTCACCGCACTGTCCATCTTCGCCCGAATCGCAAAACGGATGCCGTGTGCGCGGCAATCATTGATGATGCCCGCCTGATAGGAGGCGGCATCGGCCCGGAAGCGAGTGACACCCACCCCTTCGGGCAGCGCCGCGCGGCAGCGCCGGAAAAACTCAACATTCTCAGCCCCAGGCGGCACATTGCCCTCGCGAAGCTCAGCCGCAGCCACCTGACCGGTCTCGGCAATGTGACCGAACATCGGCATGTACCCGCGATGCTTCTTATACGTCCACTTCGCGTCTTTTTTCTTCGACCGAATCGCCGATGCGTCAATGTCCAAAGTGACGCACTTTCGATCACCCAGCGTCGCTTTCATCACCGCGCGGTTGACCTGCTCGAGAACCGAGATCATCTGTCGACTGTCGCCGACTCTGTGAAGCCATCCACCCAGCGTCGTGGCACAGGGAATCGTCCCAAAACCCAACAGCTTCATCAGCGCCGGTTCACTGCGCAGGTGGCGCACATCGTCGATGCACCCCGCACCTTCGTGGAACATCAGCATGAAGGTATTGAAAATGGCGCTGTGCCGGTAGCCTCGATTGCTGCCGGGTGTGGGCATTGACGAATCAATGAGCTGTGACAGCTCAAGGCGCTTGAGCAGTTCGGCTGGCACCACCAGACCGGCTCTGGAGGTGAAATTGTGGCAGCTTGCCGCAGTGTTGTATGGTAGAATCTTCATAAGCCTTGCGAAATCTGAGAGCCGTTTCGAATTCACCCATTGGGTGAATGCCGAATTGGGCGTTTTTTTCAATATCTCTCTGATTTTACAGGGCTTTATCATTTTCTGCAACTTTTTATTTGCGGATCAGGGCTCTAACTGAGGATTAGGGGTGCGATTGAAAGTGAAGCGCGAGATTCCTGGCATCTCTCACACCGCCCGCCGGGTGACACAGTCCCAATAATCGTGCCATTCCTGATTTGCCCGGCACAGCCGAAGCGCCAGCATTCGATCAATACTATCGGGACTCCACCAGCTGCCTGCAAGCTTCAGACGCGCCTGGATCACATAGCGGTGTCCTGATTCAATCTCGCCCGATCCAATCGGCAATTTGTGTGCGCGGGCACCTCGGTAGTCCACCTGATCCTGACGGTTGTGTAAATACCGATATGCCTTGCGTACCGGTGCGTTGTCCTCATCGACCTCAGAGGACTCCAGATGCGGCTTTAACTCTAAAAGCACCTGCTTCGCCTGATTGTCCTTGAGTCGGGCCTGCTGACATTTCAGCCACCTTTTCGCATCAGCGCAGAAACTTTTCCCAGCCTCCGACAGATACTCACTCAGATGCATGAAGTCGACTAGGAAAGTGCCATTGGCACCGAAACGCTGTTCAACCTGCCGATGAATCCACCCCGCACCGTCACCAACCACATGAACCGACGTTGAACGGCCGAATCCGGCACGCCGCACACAGTCATACAGCCACTGCCCTGTCTGTTCTACGCCACCGGAGAAATTCCCGCCATAGTGAATCTGCAAACTGTCCGAACGATGTGCCAAACACAACCGAATCTCCTGCCATTTCAATACCTTGCCCTTGCGTCTGTCGGCCGCCTCAGGGTCCGTTTCCACCACCGGAACCATGCTCCCATCGGTCTGCGCAATCACCTGTTCCACACCTTTATCCAGTGGCCAATCGTCCCGCAGAGTCTGTTGATCGAGAATCCTTTGGCCGTGGCTTAACACCACTTCCCGGATGCGGCTGACAGATATCTCAAATCCGTAATGCTCGCACAGCTTGTCATTGACCCGAGAAAATGACACATCCGCACCGAAATCCGTCACCACACGCTGCAACCGCAACGACGCCCCTCGACACGACACCCCGAAACGCTTGGAAAATTCCCGCACCGTCTTAGTACCTCGCCGATACAGCGTCTCTTCAATTATGATCTTCCCGAACGTGGTGTCCCACCGAAGTTTTTTTTACCCGCACTGCGAAGTTCCGGGTCCGAACTCTGTGACTGCGACACCAACCGCTCCTGACGCTGACACCAGCCGCTGAGCATCTGTGCATTCAGACCCCTGGACATCTCAATAATCCGATCTTCCGCCTCATCCATACTGCCAATCTCATCACCTGAACTTTCCATCAAGTCCATGATCTCCTCAAAACGACTCTCCATCTCAGGATGATCATCACAAAATCTGTTCAACCTCGCACGCCTTTCTGATACCATATGTTTCATCGAACAAAACCCATAGAAAGTGAATCTTGTCCCTATATTTTATCTTTTCCGCTTCACTTTCAATCGCACCCTCAGGGAAGCAGGAGAAGACAGATTCTCTGGATTCAGAGTAAAATGGGTGAATATGTCGCTGATCATGCTCAATATGTGGATTCCCAGATAACCTTTCGTTCAGTTTTCTGCCACATTACCACTTCAAATCAATGATATGGACGTTTCTGTCAATACAATTAACGGATGCAAATGGCGCATAAGCGAGAAATTTTGGGCAGGAATATTGCTGTTGTCTTTGGTGTGTCTTACGTTAAGCGCTTGCGGTGGTGGCGGTGGAAGTAGTGCATCTCCAAACATTACCCCGGAAAGCAGTAGCGAGACTCCTTCCCGAAACTCAAGTTACAATTTCGCCAATCAACCGGCCTTAAAGACAATCAAAGCCGACAGGGCTTGGGCTAAGATCAGACAGAAATATGGTGCGAATACGGCCGCCGGATCCGGCTACACGCTTGGTGCAATCGATTCAGGCATCGATTCTGGACATTCGTATTTTGCTGGAAAAAGGATTGATGAGGTATTCCTGTTAGGCGCCACAGATGAAGATGGCAGTACTCTTTCTCACGGTACAGCAGTTGCAAGCACCATGGTCGGATCGCCGAATGATCTCCAACAAGGTGCTCGGGGTGTGGCATGGGGCGCAGATATCACGATGTTTGCGATACCAGTAGGATCGCGGCCCAATCCAGAAAGATTCACTCCTGTTTCTCTATCCTATTTGAGTCAATGGAACCGATCAACCAATTGGCCCAAAGTTGTAAATGATGCAGTAACATGGTCAAATAACGGACGATCGTTGGACTTTGTGAACGTAAGCTTGGGTTTTCACGGAATGATTGACCTTTACAGCGAAGCCGATTTAACCGCTAACTTCAACTATGTGATCAATGCGATAAAGCAAAGTGGTTCAAATAACAAAACTGTTTTTGTTTGGTCTGCTGGCAACGGACATGGCCAACCATGTGATCCATCAGAATTTCCTAACAGCCATCGGCACCTTTGTACCAACGGGAGAGTCAATGCGGTATCACCTAATGTTCAGGCAGGACTTCCAGCCAGATTTCCAGAACTGAAGGCGAACCTTATTGCTGTCGTTGCTGTTGACGGGAGTGGAAACATTGCATCCTTTTCCAACCGTTGCGGAATTGCAATGGATTCATGCATTGCTGCTCCGGGCACCAATATTAATGTTGCATATTTTGGACCAGATATAGAACAGAATCCTGTACGCGGAACAACAACCGGGAATGGAACATCTTTTGCCGCTCCTTTGGTTACGGGCGGGTTGGGAATAATGAAGCACTACTTTCGCAATCAACTTTCGAATACAGCGTTGGTTACGCGACTCTATGCCACTGCAAACAAGTCTGGCATTTATGCAAACAAACAAATCTATGGACAAGGATTGATGGACCTCAATGCCGCCGTTTCACCTGTCGGTTCTACAACTTTAAGCGTGGGGAATCAAGTGCAGGATTCAGGAATATCCCTAGACAGCACTTGGCTGAACCTGAGCTCCGCTTTTGGGGACAGCCTGACTCAATCGTTCTCCAATCAGGAAATTGTTGCATTTGATCAATTGGGAGCGCCGTTCTGGTACTCACTCGGTGCAACAACACGCACTTTGAACCGCCCATCCATTCAATCGAGATTGAAACAGTTCATGAAATCGACATACAGTAATGGCCGTGAATTTGGGGTGTTCCGACCTGCTCTGGGTACTCTTTCAACCAGGCAATTCAAACCGAATTCAGATCGACTGAGCACCCTGATCCGCAAATAAAAAGTTGCAGAAAATGATAAAGCCCTGTAAAATCAGAGAGATATTGAAAAAAACGCCCAATTCGGCATTCACCCAATGGGTGAATTCGAAACGGCTCTCAGATTTCGCAAGGCTTATGAAGATTCTACCATACAACACTGCGGCAAGCTGCCACAATTTCACCTCCAGAGCCGGTCTGGTGGTGCCAGCCGAACTGCTCAAGCGCCTTGAGCTGTCACAGCTCATTGATTCGTCAATGCCCACACCCGGCAGCAATCGAGGCTACCGGCACAGCGCCATTTTCAATACCTTCATGCTGATGTTCCACGAAGGTGCGGGGTGCATCGACGATGTGCGCCACCTGCGCAGTGAACCGGCGCTGATGAAGCTGTTGGGTTTTGGGACGATTCCCTGTGCCACGACGCTGGGTGGATGGCTTCACAGAGTCGGCGACAGTCGACAGATGATCTCGGTTCTCGAGCAGGTCAACCGCGCGGTGATGAAAGCGACGCTGGGTGATCGAAAGTGCGTCACTTTGGACATTGACGCATCGGCGATTCGGTCGAAGAAAAAAGACGCGAAGTGGACGTATAAGAAGCATCGCGGGTACATGCCGATGTTCGGTCACATTGCCGAGACCGGTCAGGTGGCTGCGGCTGAGCTTCGCGAGGGCAATGTGCCGCCTGGGGCTGAGAATGTTGAGTTTTTCCGGCGCTGCCGCGCGGCGCTGCCCGAAGGGGTGGGTGTCACTCGCTTCCGGGCCGATGCCGCCTCCTATCAGGCGGGCATCATCAATGATTGCCGCGCACACGGCATCCGTTTTGCGATTCGGGCGAAGATGGACAGTGCGGTGAAGAAAACGGTACTGGACATTAAGGATGAGGATTGGAATGCGGTTGTGAATGCCGACGGTGCGGTATTGGAAGGCGAGTATCTGGCCCGTACGCTGCATGTGATGGAAGATGTGCCTGAGGCTTTCTGTCTGGTGGTGCAGAAAAAATGGGTGCGGGACAAGCTGCCGGCCGACGCTGGGATGCCTGACGGGACTGAGCAGCTGAAGATGGTTTTCAAAAATGAAGGCCTGCACCAGGTCGATGTGCAAAGTGCGGTCAGCGGCAGGTACATCTACCGGGCGATTGCGACCGATCTGGACCTGGACCGCTTCAGTGACGGCGAGATTGTATGGTGGTACAACCAGAGAGGGGACAGCTCGGAAAACCGGCTCAAGGAAATTCGCAGTGACTTCAGCGCGGCGCATCTGCCGTGCGGCGAGTTCAAAGCCAATGTCGCGTACCTGCTTCTGTCTTCGATTGCCTTCAATCTGCTTGCGCTGATGCGCATGAAACTGCCGCAGGAGTGGTATGGCGTGCGGGCGATCAGTTTCCGTCACCGACTGTATGCGATGGCCGGACAGGTGGTTCGCCATGCGCGGCAGTGGACCCTGAAAGTCAGTGCGGCCAAACTTCCTGTCCTGGAACAGTCGCTTTGGGCCATCCGCCGCTGCAGCCTGTCCTGACTTCTCATTCGTTCTGAAACGGCTTTACACTACAGATCATGGCAGTCAGTCTACTGTCAGGGACAGGCTTGCGCCGGATTTGCTGCTGAGCCGCCAGATTCGCTTCGCAGTGGGTTCAGCCGGGTAAAATGGTCACCGATTTCGGTGTGTGGCTTGATGGTTTGGAAAATCCTGGCGCTTCGAACCGCCAGAGTGCCGAAAATCTCGCCTTAGCCGCCGCTGGCAGTCTCTAACTGAGGATTAGGGGAGCATAGGATTCATGGATACGCCAGATTTCTTGGATGATGGAGGACATCTCGCCTTGCTGGGACAGGCCATTGCCCTTAACCGACCCATTTCGGATGAATCAGCCTTCAGTCTGTTTTCCACTGAAGGCGGCTGGAGTCAGACAAAGTCTGCAGGGATGGAATTTGCATCCCGACCTTTCAAAAGTCCCATTGCCTTTCGAATGGGTATCGTGGCTGAGCGTGAATCCCTGCTTAGAAGTTCGGCTAGTGGAGCTTTTGGGCGAATGTCAGGAAACTCAGCATTCATTGGCCTTGAAGGCCAAGTGCGGGTTGGTTCGTGGAATCTGAGTGCTGGTGGTGAAGTTGGTACAGTTGTTGCTGATGTTGATGAGAGTTTGCTTTCAATCAATTCCTCACTGATTACAAGCGCTTTCGCTTTGCGTGCTGAAAGAAAACTAAATCATCACAATACTGTAAGTTTTGCGGTATCTCAGCCGGTACGCATCGAATCGGGTAGTGCAAACTATACGGTCCCGATTGGCCGCACACCTGAAGGAGATGTACTCAGGACTTCAAATTCAGTTGATCTTGAACCCTCAGCAAGACAGATTGACTTGGGTGTAAAGTTACGCCGTGCCTTGCATAGCGATGGAGACTTTCGTATGGCAACCCGCTTATCATTTCATCCTGGCCACACTGCCGCCGCCAAGCCGGAATTTAGCGTACTGGCTGGATTGCGCTTGCGCTTTTAACACAGTACGTATTTAAACAGTCATGATTAGGGGTTGTCTTGTCATTTTTCGCTATTTGTGCCGATATTTTTCATGGCACAAGACTAGATCCGAAGCTTAGAATGAATGTGGGGTGCCATGAAGAGTCCTTTCTCGACTTCACAAGTGAATCGACTGAAAGCGATGGCGACTTTTTATTTCCGTGTGGTAGAGGTTACACAGAATTTGGTAGAGGTTACCACTGGTGTCCGGTTAACGAGGGAAGATGATTTTGTATCTGATTGATAACATTAAAATAAACCTCTATTTGAGGGTGTCCGAGACTTCAGCGGGAGCTGTTGCGTTCGAATACCTCCGAATCAAGCAGTTATCAATCAGGAGCGGGCTCGTCATGTACGAAGGACAATATGTTTTCTCTCAGGTCATGGCTCATATGCCTTGGAAGACTTTTCACCGATGTGTATCTCGCTATCAGGGAAATCATAGGGTCAAAGCGTTCACGTGTGCGCAGCAGTTCCGCGCCATGTCGATTGCACAACTGAACCGTCGCAGCAGCTTGCGAGATCTGGTTGTCTGTTTGCAGGCACATCAAGACAAATTGTACCATCTCGGATTGTCCGGCGGCATATCGCGCAGTACCCCGGCAGACGCCAACGAGACGCGCGACTGGCGGATTTACTCCGACCATGCACAGCGTCTGATTGAGGTCGCCCGCCCGCTGTGCGGACCGGAAGATTGCGAGTTGAACCTTCAGGAAACGGTGTACGCACTTGACTCCTCCACCATCGACCTGTGTCTTTCGCTGTTCCCATGGGCATTGTTCCGCAAGACCAAATCAGGTATCAAGCTGCACACCCTGTTGGATTTACAGGGAAACATCCCGTCTTTCATCGAAATCACCGACGCCAGACTCAATGATGTGAACATTCTCGATGCCCTGTTGCCAGAGCCCGGAGCGATCTACGTGATGGACCGTGCGTATCTGGACTTCGAACGACTTCACACGTTTCAGCGCTTCGGCAGCTATTTCGTCGTGCGCGCCAAGTCCAACACCCAATTCCGCCGACTTTACTCGCATGCAAGCAACCGGGACCAAGGGCTGGTCTATGACCAGAGCGGGGTACTGATTGGAGTCAACAGCGCCAGGCGCTATCCCGACAGGCTGCGGCGCATCAAGTATGTCGACCCGGAACGGGACAGGACGCTGGTCTTTCTTACCAACAATACCTATTTGCCGGCACTGACCATTGCCAGGTTGTATAAGAACCGATGGCAGGTGGAGTTGTTTTTCCGCTGGGTCAAGCAGCATTTGAGAATTCAATCGTTTTACGGCACTAGTGAAAACGCAGTCAAGACCCAGATCTGGATCGGTGTCTCAGTTTACGTACTGCTGGCGATCATCAAAAAGCGGTTGCAACTGGATGCCAGCCTCTACACTATTTCGCAGATACTTGATACCACGCTGTTCGAGAAAACCCCACTATATCAACTGCTTGCAGAGCGCGGATACAAACCAGAACCGATCGATCAGCTTAATCAACTGAATTTATTCGATTTTTTAACCGGACACTTCTAGTGAGAGGTTACACAGAATTTCGATTCGTTCTGGATCGCACCAGACACTTGGACAGCTCACACCCGTGGAATAACTAATTCCACAATCAATCCACACTCGCTGCCTGATCGTCTCACATGTACTGAACCAGCACATCGCACAATCCAATAAAATTTGTCTGGCTATGATTCGTGAATATGATCCATCCCGAATTGAATCTTTAGCACAGGAATACTGGGAGCAAAACCAGAGTTTTCATGTAGTCGAAGATCCGGACCGGGAAAAATTCTACTGCCTATCCATGTTTCCGTATCCATCGGGTGCGCTTCACATGGGACACGTGCGAAACTATTCAATTGGTGATGCAATGAGCCGATATCAGCGGATGCTGGGTAAGAACGTACTGCAGCCAATGGGATGGGATGCATTCGGTCTGCCCGCCGAAAATGCCGCGATTGCCAAAAACGTTCCTGCGGCAGAGTGGACGTATGAAAACATCGAATACATGAAGCGACAGTTGAAACGACTTGGTTTTGGTTACGACTGGTCGCGCGAACTTGCCACTTGCAAGCCGGAATATTATCAATGGGAACAGTGGTTTTTCACCAGACTCATTGAAAAGGGCTTGGCATATCGGAAAATGGCGGTGGTCAACTGGGACCCCGTTGAACAGACCGTTTTGGCAAACGAGCAGGTCGATGCGACTGGTAGGGGTTGGCGTTCTGGTGCACTGGTTGAAAAACTGGAAATTCCGCAGTGGTTCATCCGTATTACTGCCTACGCCGAAGAGTTGCTGAACGAAATTGATAATTTATCCGGTTGGCCCGAATCAGTTAAAACCATGCAGCGAAACTGGATTGGTCGATCTGAAGGAGTGGAGTTCGATTTGCCGGTTGAAGGTGATAACCCACCGCTGAGAGTATTCACAACCCGTCCGGATACACTGATGGGCATTACTTATGCTGCGATCGCTCCAGAGTACCCGTTGGTGAGGCATTATGCAAAGTCCGATCCGGAACTCGCGCAATTCATTGAATCCTGCAAGAAGATCAGCACTTCAGAAGCAGCCTTGGAAACCATGGAGAAAGTTGGACTGAAACTGCCGGTTCGGGCGATTCATCCGGTTACCGGCGAAAAGATGCCCATATTTGTGGCGAATTTCGTTCTCATCACCTACGGAACCGGTGCCATTATGGCGGTGCCAGGTCACGATCAGCGCGACTGGGAGTTTGCCCGCAAGTTTGGAATTGATATTCGTAAGGTTGTGCGTCCGGCAGACGGTGACGTTGATCTTTCACAAGGCGCTTTCGTCAGTAAAGTCAATACGGTCTCGTGCAATTCCGGTGAGTTTGACGGACTTGATTTTGAAGCTTGTTTCAATGCCACTGCAGACTACCTGACAGAAAATGCTGCCGGGAAACGTACCATCAATTACCGTTTGAGAGACTGGGGTGTTTCGCGCCAGCGGTATTGGGGATCTCCAGTACCCGTGATTTACGACAGTGACAACACGATTCACCCTGTGCCCGATGATGAACTCCCGGTTGTATTGCCAGAAGATGTCGAATTTCAGGGGGTTAAATCTCCGATACGCGAAGATCCGGAATTCACTAACACCACGGTACCCAACACCAATGATCCTGGCCGGCGAGAAACGGATACGTTTGATACATTTGTTGAGTCGTCCTGGTATTTTGCACGATTCTGCTGTCCAGGCGCTGATGCCAAACTAGACGAACGTGCGAATTACTGGCTGCCGGTTGATCACTACATCGGTGGTATCGAGCATGCGGTTCTGCATTTGCTCTACGCGCGCCTATATCACAAGCTGATGCGGGATATGGGCTTAGTCGATTCGGATGAACCTTTTACCAATCTGCTCACACAGGGAATGGTGCTCAAAGACGGTTCTAAAATGTCCAAGTCGGTTGGCAATGTGGTTGACCCTCAGGATATGATTGATCAATTTGGTGCGGATTCAGTGCGATTGTTTATTCTGTTCGCTTCACCGCCTCGTCAGACTCTCGAATGGAATGATGAAGCTCTTGCGGGTGCTTCCCGATTCCTTAATCGGGTGTGGAAACTGGTAATCGGTTATGAAGATGTAATTCGCCAGGAGTATCTCGGACAGTCAGGATTCAAACTTGATCAGTTCGGATGGGCAGCAGATATTTCAGATCGAGATACCAAGAACTTGCGTTTGCAGACACACTCACTATTACAGCGAATCTGTCATGATTTTGAACGGCATCATTACAACACCGCAATTGCTGCCTGCATGGAACTTTGTAATGACGTTTCTCGTTATGCTGCAAACCATCGAAATGTAAACACTGCCGCCATCGTTGAGGCTATATTGGTATTGGTTCGGGTGCTGGCACCGATTGTGCCACATATCTGCCACACAATGTGGTTACAGATGGGAGCGCAATACCCAGTAATTGACGCTACCTGGCCAAAGGTTGATGAGTTTGCACTGGTTCAGGATTCGATCATACTACCCGTACAGGTGAACGGTAAACTACGAGGCCAAATTGAGGTCAGTGTCAATGCAACTCGTGAAGAGGTTTCGGCATCCGCGCTTGAATTGCCCGGTGTTCAGCGTTATGTAGATGGGAAGACGGTTCGAAAATTGATTTACGTGCCTGAAAAAATGGTCAGTTTAGTGATATGACCCATTCATTGAAATTGCGCTTAGGGGTGCTGTTTTTATCCTTTGCATTAGTTGGATGCGGCTTTCAGTTGCGCGGCACAGAGTCTGCGATGAGTTTGCCCGAACCCTATGCTGTGCAGGTGAAGTCGTCCTACCCGCGATTGAATCAACTGTTTGAACAGGAACTTAACTGGCAGGGATACACGGTAGTCCGCGCCAATCCTGACTACCTGATTCAAGTACAGAACGAATTTTCAACAACGTATGAGTTCTCGTTCAACACAGAGTTTGATCAGCCTTTCAAACAGTTGTACTATCGTTTGACGTACACCATTTCTGACTCTCAGGGCGAAGTCATTACCAATTTGCCAGAATTGGAATTGAAAAATGAATTTTTCAATCCATCGGGTAACTACCTGCAGCAGGCTGTCGCGGAAGATGCTGCGCTGGATCAAATCCGTAAGAAAGCGGCCCGGGAGATTGGAAATATCCTGCGTCTGAAAATTGTCAATCGGACAGGGAGTTAGGTCTAAATCTGACAATGCAACTCACACGTGAAGAACTGTGGCGTCGAAATGACATTGATCTGCGCTACCTTGTATACGGCAAAGAGTTGTATCTCGTCGAACGATGTGTGCAGATAATAGGCGAACGGGCGAAGAAGAACGACTATTTGGAACGCATTCCCCTCACTGTCACCAATGATTTTCAGTGGGAGACATTCGTCGATCAAATTGCACAACTTGATCTGTTTGGTTCCAGAAAACTCGTTGAGTTGCGATTGCCTCCAAGCGGGAGGCCCGGTGCACAGGGCGGAAAGATTCTATCTGAATGCCTCAATGCTCCGAGTGAAGATAACATCGTTGTTGTGATCGCAGGTGCGCTTGAATCTTCCATCAAGCAATCAGCCTGGTTTAAGGCGTGGAACACCAAGGCAGTGATTGTCGACAACCCTGAAATGTATAGAGACGAGTTTCGTGGCTGGATCAGAAATTCACTGGACCGCGGCAAGGTCGTTTACGACCCGGACGTCGTTGCGCGGTTGAGTTACTACTTCGAAGGGAATATGCTTGCTGCAGCCAATGAAATTCGAAAGTTGGTAGCTGGTAACGATGGGTCTCGAATTACAGTCGATGAGATTGATCGAATCGTTGCAGATCAAGCGCGATTTAATGTATTTTCTTTTGCGGATAGCTGTCTGGCAGGCAATTCAACCCGAGCCCTGCGACAACTGACCGTGCTGAAAAACGAGGGCACTGAGCCAGTTTTGGTATTGTGGGCGATAACACGAGAGTTGAGAACAGTCCACCGAATTGCTTTCGCAGTTGCGAATGGATTGCAGACTGATGCTATATTCAGTAAACTGAGAATATGGAGATCACGCCAGAAGGCGATACAACAGGCAGCGAGAAGACTCGAGGTCGACGGCAGTACGGTTGTTATGCGACGGCTGGCAAGGGCAGACAGAATTCTGAAAGGGCGCGAGTCCGCCCAGGCAGGCAATATCTGGGATGAATTTGAGAATATTGTTCTGCAAATTTGCGGGATAGCTAAGGGAGTCATTTAAAACTATGGGAACACAGACACAGCAGGTGTTTGATATTGCTGCCTATGTTGGGCAAGTAGCTGTTGATGCGCGTGCGGCATCGCGCGAAATTGCGCGATCAACGACAGCTCAACGAAATCAGGCACTTCTGGCAACAGCTGACAAAATTGAATCGTCGCGTGAAAAGATACAGCAGGCCAATCGGACTGATCTTGATTTGGGACGAAAATCGGGACTTTCAGGTGCAATGCTTGACCGTCTTGAACTCACCGATGCACGAATTGAACTGATGGCTCAGGGTCTTCGAGAAATTGTTGAACTGCCAGATCCGGTTGGCGAGATTTCTGAAGTAGTTCAACGACCTTCCGGAATTCGAGTCGGGCGTATGCGCGTACCTTTGGGGGTGATTGGTATCATCTACGAATCGCGGCCCAGTGTAACTGCCGAAGCAGGGGGGTTATGCCTCAAATCCGGAAACGCGGTGATTCTGCGAGGCGGCTCGGAAGCATTCAACTCCAATATTTCGATTGTTGAGTGTTTGCAGCACGGTCTTGACAGCGCCGGATTAAGTACCGATGTCATTCAATTCATTGAATCAACGGATCGCAGCGCGATTGATGCCATGATCAGCATGGAAGACTGTGTTGATGTCATTGTCCCGCGTGGCGGCAAAGGATTGATTGAAAGAATATCCTCTCAATCGCGCATTCCTGTCATTAAACATCTTGACGGTGTTTGTCATGTTTATGTCGACGACGATGCCTGTCTGGAACAAGCAATGGCGATCGTCATGAATTCGAAGACACATCGGTATGGAGTATGCAACGCTGCGGAAACGCTACTCGTTGGACGCAATATCGCTCGAAAGTTTCTACCGGATGTTGTCGCAGCGCTCAAGGAAAAAGGTGTGGAACTTAGAGGATGTGAACGCAGTCGAAGTATTTGTCCTGAGATGTTAGTGGCAGTTGAAGACGATTGGTATGAAGAATACCTGGCACCAATTTTGGCGGTTCGAGTCGTCGACAATTTGGATCAGGCCATGGACCATATTGAGCAATATGGGTCCGAGCATACAGATAGTATCGTTACTCAGAATCTGTCTCATGCAGAACGCTTTATGCGAGAGGTCAATTCAAGTTCGGTGATGGTGAATGCCTCGACACGGTTTGCGGACGGATTTGAATACGGTTTGGGTGCGGAAATTGGAATCAGCACTAACAAACTGCATGCTCGCGGACCTGTTGGTCTGGAAGGACTGACCATGCAAAAGTATGTGGTTTATGGTGATGGCACCGGGCGAGTGTAGCCTTGTCTTTATTGAATTGTTGAATTTAATCGAAGTGGAGAGTTGACATGAAACCAATTGGGGTATTTGGCGGAACATTTGATCCGATACATATCGGACACATCTATCCAATACTTGACGTATGTGAAATGACCGGGATTGATGAGGTTCGCTACATTCCCAATGCGCGTCCCGGGCATCGTCCCACACCGCGAACTGATCCGAATCATCGCTGGAACATGACGGTTTTGGCTCTGGAAGACTATCCACAGCTGGTTGCAGATGATCGGGAGATTAAGCGGCCAGGAAAGTCTTTTATGGTACCGACGCTTCGCTCCCTGCGTACCGAAAATCCCTTTCGACCATTGTGTCTGATTCTGGGGATGGATGCATTCCTACAGATCAGGCACTGGTACTGGTGGGCTGATGTGTTAAGGTTGGCGAATATTATCGTTTTGAATCGACCTGGTGCAAAGATTCCCAATGTACTCCCCGTTTGGTGGGAGCTAGCGCTTCAGTCTCAGAACCGGATACTCTATGAGCGTCTTGCGGGAAATATCGTGCAGCTTGACGTTTCATTAATTGATGTGTCAGCGACTCGGCTCAGGGTCAGTATGTCACGTGGGGATGAGAGTCCCGAGGGACTACCCGAATCAGTCGCTCAATACATTGCTCAGCATCAAATTTATACTGCTCAAGGAGTTGCTGCCTAGTTGGAGTCCGATCAAATTCTACAGCCGATTGTTGATTCAATTGAAGAGGCAAAAGGGCTGAACGTTCAGATTCTCGATGTGCGGGAACTGACTGACGTAACCGACCACATGGTCGTAGTTTCTGGCACGTCTGTTCGACAAGTCAAATCTATAATGAAGACAATCGTAGAGCGATTGACGGATTTGAGTTGCAAGCCAAATGGTGTCGAAGGTGAGCAACACTCACAGTGGATTCTACTTGACTATAGCAGTGTTATTATCCACGTGATGTTGGCAGAGACACGCGACTTTTACGATCTTGAAAGACTTTGGGACCGCACCTTAAAAAATTCGGTTGACGCGCTAGACGAGAAGGCGTTGGGTTGAATTCGAGGAATTGGACCGACGTTGGTAACTGGTCGTGGCACTGAAAGCCCCTCGGGTGTTTCTGGCATCTAGCTCACCGCAGCGCTATCGCTTGCTGCAGGCAATGGAGTTGGATTTTTCAGTCATATCTCCTGATATTGATGAAACACCCAAGAACGATGAAAGTCCAAGTAACTATGTCTTGCGTCTTGCAGTGCAAAAATCGACTGAAGCTGTGCAGATGGCGCCTCAATCTACATTGGAAAGAATATTCGTTGGTGCGGATACTTGTGTCAGTATTGATGAACACAAGCTCGGTAAACCAGAAAACATGGCGGAAGCCCGCCAAATGCTGGAGCTATTATCCGGTCAAATTCATCAAGTTTACTCAGCTGTTTCGGTGACCAATTGTCGAATTACCCGATGCGTAGTTGCTGTCAGTGAGGTTGAATTTAATCAACTGACTGAGACCCAAATCCAGTCGTATCTGGCGAGCGGAGAATCTGAAAACCGAGCGGGTGCCTATGCCATTCAAGGTCGGGCCGTAGCATTCATAAAGAGGGTTGTCGGATCGTTAACATCGGTAATTGGAATGCCGGTCAAAGAAACGGCGGAATTGCTTGAACTTACAGGTGTTTCTGTCCCGTCATACGCCAGCGTTGCTGGAAATGTACTTGCCGAGTTTCAGTTCGAGCACTGTTGGCCAGATGATTATTACATCTGAATAAGTCAAGGAAAAAACGAAGTACTCTGATCCAACATCTGGGTCACTTTCCCCAGATCAGGCAAAGCAATTTATGTCCATTAAGCTATTCAGAATAGGGAGTCGCATTCTTGCCTGGTTGAGTGCTGTGGTACTATTGCTGATATTGTTCGCAGTGCTGCTTCTGGCCAATCTGAATTCATTTACCCCATCGTTAATCGAATATGTAGCAGCCACACAGGGTACCGATCTGAAACTTGGGTATGTTCGTGCCGGCTGGGTTGACCAGAACGCGGTCATCAGAATCGATGAGTTGGAAATTGAACGAGAAACACAAAGGGAGGTTATTGAACTGACAGCTGATCAGATTGAAGTTCAAATTTCTCTGCCATGGTTTGGACAGAACTGGGAAATTGAAAAATTCGAGATTGTCAAACCCAGGGTCACGACGCATCGCTTTGAAATAAAAGATACTCCGCCACTCAAAACTCAGTTCGACTTCAACGACGCTGGCATGTTACCGGCGGGGTTGGGATTTTTATCATCAGTGAGGCAAATTAATGTCGAAGATGGTGAATACGAGTTCAGGTTTGACAGAAGTGCCAGTCCGGTCGACTTTACAGGTGGATTCTCAGTCGAAGGGCAAAGTGCGCAGGATTTGAGTTTTGTATCCGTCAATATGACATCAAACGAGCATTCTGAAATGCTTGTTACCTTGAATATTGCCAATTCCAAGCGAGAGAATGGCCAGGAAGCAACCGATTTGGAACTCATCGCCAAGTCAGCTGAAATAGCCCGACTGGCGCCGATTTTTAGCAATGTCACCAGAATTTCAGCACTTGACCTGGCAAGCCTGGATACCAGAATTAATGCCAGTGCCTATGCACACTGGATTGGTAATGAACTGGAATCGATTAACTTTTCCCTAGAAGCAATTGATCCGAATCTGAGTGGGACAATAGCCAACACAAATGGTTTGAAATTCGCGGCAGATGGCAGAATGAAATTCGACAGTTCTGGCACTCCTCATGTTGATGTTGACTTCGCATTGGAATCACTGGACTTCAGAGCTGCCTTGGATCAGATTCCAGGTGCATTTAATCCAAAATTCTATAAACATGCAAATGAACGAATCGACTCCCTTTGGTTAACTGAGATGCGGGGTAAATTCAGTGGCACACCAGATGATTTTCGTAAGGAAGGAGATTGGCAGCTAAACGCAGATGCGAATCTTACCAACATCACTTACAGATTTGGTGAGAAGTGGCCAGCGTTAAAAGATGGATCAGGTACCATCAATGTGAGTGACAAAAGAGTTGTCGTAACCGGTACTCACGGATCAATCTACGGGTACTCGCTTGAGAACTTGGAAGCAAGCATCGAAAATATAGCAATTGCCGATCCCATCATGAAAGTTGGTGCCAGAATCGACTTACCCCTCAAAGTTGCAACTGACTTGTTTGGTAAGGATGGTATTGTGTCACCAGGCAAATTGAACTGGATTGCCGGTGGCGAGGGTGAAGGTAATGTCGTGGTGGCTATTGATCTTCCACTGAGGAGAGGGAAAGAATTTGATTTGGTAGGAGATATCAATTTCGTTGACGCAGAACTGGCAACATCTTTTGGTATTGATGTAACAGGCACTACGGGTCATCTGATATTTGGCCGCTATGGCATTACATCTGGCGATGTATCTGGACAGATGCTGGGTGGTTCATTCAACTCCCAGTTTACAGGCTCGGGTATCACCGGAAACTTTACCGCTACAGGACAAGCCTCGGGTCTGGCAAAGCCAGATGCGTTGAATGTGGTTTTGGGAAACCCGGTTGCTAGCCGACTGTCCGGCAAGCTAGATTGGAAAGCGGATTTTGTGTTTGCTTCGGACCGAAATGAGATCAATATTTCATCTTCGCTTAATGATGTCATTTCAACGTTGCCCGAACCAGTACGTAAAGGCGCAGGCATTGAAATGCCTCTAAATATCAGGATACAGACCAAGGGGAAAAAAGAACGAAAAATTGACGTGGGTTTGGGACCGGTTGCAAAAGCATCTCTTGTGGCGACTCTGAAAGATGAAAAGTGGAAAACAAATTCCGGAACAGTTTCAGTGGGACTTCCGTTGCCAAAAGGAACGGGTACAACAGGGAGCCTTGCTTCTGTTGAAATACCTCAATCTACTCTTGCCGTTGGGGAAGGCGCGTCGGGAATCGTTTTGACTGTGAATCTCCCCCAACTAGATTATGAAGCTTGGTCAAAGATGCGCATAGAGAGTGAAGACCGTGGCGAGTTCGAAATGTCCAGTGCATTGAATCGTATCGTAATCAAGGCGAACGAACTGACTATCCCGGGCGGATATGAACTGCAAAATGCAGCTGTTGTGGCTGCGAAAAAACCAACGCATTGGGAAATAGAATTTTCATCAGACTCGGTCAAGGGGAATGCTCAATACAGGAGCACAGAATTCATACATGAAGGTGAATCTGCTTCTCTGAATATCGATCTTTCGAAGTGTCACATTGATCCTTCCGGAAAAAAGAATACGTCTAAACCCACCTACCCAGCCAAACTGCCCGAGATAAAGTTTCGATGTGCGGATACCCGATATGGTCAATATCGATTAGGTGAAAGCGCTATCGATGGTCGACCAGAAGCAAAAAGCTGGCGCATCTCCCGCGCCAGTTTCAATAAGCCACATTTCACACTGCAGGCGAACGGAGATTGGTTTTATGACCAGACTTCCAGACTTGCTTTCAAATTAAACTCATTAGATTTTGGATTAACACTGGAAGATTTTGGCTATCCCGACCGCATTAATCGTGGAAACACAAAACTGTCTGGTGAACTTGAATGGAGTGCTGCACTCACCCGATGGGACACCAATTTGGTTGATGGAAGTGTCGAGTTCAATTCCAAGGCGGGATCGATTTTGAACAAGAGTGCCAGTGCCGATACCCTTAGACTTATTGGCGCGCTGAATTACGATATTCTTTTCAGAAAGTTTTCACACGATATTACTGACGTTTTGGTTGAAGATGGAATTTTGTACGAGACGATGACAGGTACTGCCAAATTGAAAAAGGGGGTTTTTAACGTGGAAGGAATATTTCTGGAGGGACCAACGATGTCAATGGTCATGACCGGTACTTCTGACTGGAACACTAGGCAGCATCAAATCTCAATGGGAGTGGAGCCACAAATCAGAAATTCATTAACTACATTTGCCGCCGTGCTGATCAATCCAGTAACAGGTGCTTTGGTTTATGTTGGCGGCAAGCTCGCCGAAGAGATGGACATCAGATTCTCTTACCGATATGATATTACCGGGCCATGGGATAATCCTGTAGTCAAACCGAAAGGTTCCTAGTGAACGCGGGTGATTTCATTCGTCAATTACAACCGAACAGTGTTATGAACCGACGAATTCAGAGGATCTTTATTGCAGTATTCGCGTTTGGTGTGCTGTCAGGCATAGCTATTGCAGATATTGAAGTTCAAATAGCGCATTACGAATGGCCGCAAAACTCCTCGGTAGATGATGTTCTTCAAATACCACAGTTCAGATCAGCACTTGCTCATTACGATGAATTGGAAGACGCACAGTTGATCATCCGGTATCCCGGGGGTGACGAGGGTAACTCCTGGGCCGTTGCCCTTCGGAATTCCCTGGTCAGTCTCGGCATCCCACAATCTGACATATTGCTTGAACCGGCTTCTGGAATCCCTGAGACAATTGTCCTTATAGTTACTGCATTGAGTGATTACTGATGCCGCGTGTTGCTGCGATTCAACTGAACGCTGGAGCAGACATCAGTAAAAATCTCAACTTAACTCGAGATCTGGTTGCTCAGGCATGTGAAGAAGGAGCGATTCTGGTTGCTCTACCTGAGTGTTTTGCCTTCATGGCGGCTGATGATCAGCAGCGGCTTCAATTTGCTGAACCTGAGAGTACGCCCGGGCTAGTGCAGAATTTCCTGTCTGATTTAGCAATGGAAATGGGTATCTGGATTCTCGCAGCCGGTGTTTTTGTTCGCAGCCAGCAATCGAAAATGGTTCGAAATGCAAGCTTTCTATTTGATGATCACGGGACAGGTGTCTGCCGATATGACAAGATTCATCTGTTTAACGTAAATTTATCGAACGGAGAGCATTATTCAGAATCTCGATACACAGAACCGGGTACTGAAATCGTGACTCAGGACACACCTGTTGGCACTTGTGGATTAACCAATTGTTACGACGTCAGGTTTCCGTCGCTCTACAAAAAATTAGCGGAAAATGGAGCATCCTGGTTTGTAGTTCCATCCGCATTTGCCTATACCACTGGCAAGGATCACTGGGAGGTTTTACTTAGAGCCCGTGCGATAGAGAATCACGCATATGTTGTTGCGCCTGCACAATGGGGCCACCACCCCGGGGATCGACAAACGTATGGACATTCGATGATTGTTGACCCGTGGGGTCAAATCATTGCCTGTCAGACCAAAGGCAACGGTGTAATTTATGGTGAAATTGAAATTGATCGCGTCAACTCCATCCGTAGACGCTTCATGAACTTACAAATTTGACTTTTTTCGATGTGAAAAGCAATCGAAAATGCCTCATACAAGAATTGAGTCTCAAACGGTTATGCATGCGCTTTGAAGCTAGTCAACTCTGAAACTCTGTCGAAATTCGAAGTGACTAGATTGAAGTCATTGTTAGAGACCTCCTACTCGACGCCTAATTTTTTTATTCGAGTCTAGTGCCACAGGGTGTTCTCGACAAGTTCCTGTTGCAACAGGTCAATGCTCAACACATCAATCCCGTCTTGGGTGCGAAAAGAGCGTTTGCCACCGTAGACAAGTAGGCGTCTGACAATTCGGGGGAGTTCCGCGACTGCACGCAGACCCGGTAGCATACTAGTATGGTAACGAGGTTGTGACTTGACTTCAATCGCAATAAAGTCACCATTCCGACGCAGTAGGAAGTCGACTTCGGTGCGAGTTGCCGGGTGAGGCGCCCAATAGTATAGGTCGTCGAACAATTCACTTTCCTCTGCATGCGCCCGTAGAAGGTGCAAAATCCAACCTTCTAGTAAAGTGCCGCGCTCTTCCGGTGCGATTGGTCCGTAGAGTTTCTTCACCGCACGTACTAGACCTGGGTCAATCCAGTAGAGCTTCGGATGTCGACGCTCCCTTAATCGCAGGCGCGACTGGAAGGCTGAAAGGCGGAACGTAAGCAGAGTGTCTTCGAGAATGTCTAAATAACCTTGCACAGTAGTTCGTGCGACACCACATTCGCGAGCGATTCCTGATACGTTTACGACTTGGCCATGGTAGAGAGCAGCGATTGGAAGAAAGCGAGCGAAACCCGGAAGGTTTCTTACCAGCCCTTCCGCCCTGACCTCCTCTCGAAGGTAGAGACGGACATAACTTTCAAGTACCTGACGCTGTTCATCAGCCACCCAGACTAGAGGAATGGTTCCAGTATCAAGGGCGACATCAAGGTTAAAGTCGTCACCGAGTTCGTTCGGTGTTAAGGGATGCATTGTTTTGTGTAGAGCTCGTCCGGCGAGCAGGTTTACACCTGAAGCCTTGAGCTTTCGTGCGCTTGATCCGAGCAGTGCGAATTTGAGACGCCGGTCCTCAATATGCCGGTGCACTTCGTTGAGGAGATTAGGTAGACGTTGAATCTCGTCAACCACCACCCAACTGCCAGGCGGCGACAATTGAAGATCTGCGGCGAAGAGAGACGGGTCGACAAGATAGTCCTGGTATCGCGCCTCGTCAAGAAGATCAATGTGTAGCGCATCGGGAAACTGCTCTCGTGCCCATGTACTTTTGCCAACTCCTCGAACGCCGAGTAAGAAGAAACTCTGCCGGGATGGTCGAGCTAGCCGAGGATACGTCATTTTTGATATGATGTCGTTATATTTCGAGGATTTTTGACATTATACTGTTAATAAATCTCCAGCAAGTTTATGATAGCAAGCAAGGTGCCAATCCTCGACATTGTTTTCTGCGTTGCTGAAGTCACAACTACTGACTTTTTTCTTCGGACAGTTTGTCGGTGTATTTCAGATCTAGCAACCCCACCATAAGTAGAGTGAGGTTTCCGGGATAGTCAATCATCAAACACTGTCCAGTCAATCAGAGCAAATAGTCGTACCAGCTCTTGGTTCACATTGGGTTGATTGTCAACGCGACTGGGGAACAATCCAATAAAGTTAACCAGAGAACAAATTCGCGGTGACATGTTTTTTCGAAAAGAAGTCCAGTGAATACGCGTTGTTATAATAGTTAACACTCGTCTTGCAGTAAACGCCTGATGAAGTTAACTGCACTCGTATCTTGTTGTTTCCGCTTTCGCTATGTCTAGATGACTTGGGACAGTGTTGTCAGCGGTTAATGAGTTGACTCCAGATAGAAGGTTCTAATGATGGAAAATTACATTGAAATCGCCCGCAAAACATTGCTTGACCCAGCTGAGGTCGGTGAGCGAGAGTTGGATCAATTGTTGGGAAAGATGATCGGTAAATCAATTGATTACGCCGATGTTTATTTTCAGTATTCTCGAAGTGAGAACTGGTCTCTGGAAGAGGGTATTGTTAAGTCTGGTGCCTATTCGGTTGACAAGGGCGTGGGACTGCGTGCAGTAAGCGGTGAAAAAACAGGCTTTGCTTTTTCTGATGACTTAAGTCTGGAAGCTTTGACCCATGCAGCCCAATCAGCTCGCGGGATTGCACAAGGAATCGGCTCAGGAAGTTCTGGGTTGTTGAGCAAAGGCAGCAAACCGGTTCCAGTGCGTTACTCAGGCGACAACCCTCTACAGAGTCTTGATGAAGATGCGAAAATTGCACTTTTGGAGCGCGTTGAGCAGGAGGCGCGCAAGCAAGACCCCCGTGTCAAGGAAGTGATGGTAAATCTGGCCGGTGAGCATAACGTAGTCATGATCGTCGGGCACGATGGAAGGATCTGTGCCGATGTGCGCCCACTGATCCGTCTGAATGTTATGGTTGTTGCAGAACAGAATGGACGGCGCGAGCGAGGCGGTTTTGGAGGTGGTTCCAGACAGTCCTATGAATTCTTCCAGCAGGACGAACGCGCACTCAATTACGCGCGGGAAGCTGTTCGACAGGCTCTTACGAATCTAGAGTCAGTGGACGGTCCGGCAGGAACTATGACGGTTGTGTTAGGACCTGGATGGCCGGGAATATTGCTTCATGAAGCCATTGGGCACGGGTTGGAAGGCGATTTCAATCGGAAGGGAACATCCGCGTTTTCCGGGCGAATCGGTGAGAAGGTCGCGTCTGATCTATGCACGATCGTGGACGATGGTACGATCGAGAACCGCAGGGGATCTCTCAGTGTTGATGATGAGGGGACTCAATCCCAAAATACTGTATTGATCGAAAACGGAATTCTGAAAGGGTACATGCAGGATTTGACTAATGCACGTCTGATGGGACAGTCTCCCACCGGTAACGGTCGACGTCAGTCGTTCGCACATTTGCCGATGCCAAGAATGACAAATACCTACATGTTGTCTGGCGAGTCAGAGCATGATGAGATTATTGAATCAGTCGACAACGGACTCTATGCCGTTCAATTTGGCGGAGGTCAGGTCGATATTACCTCTGGGAACTTCGTATTTTCCGCAACTGAGGTCTACAAAATTGAAAATGGCAAAGTAACCCAACCCGTAAAGGGTGCCACACTCATCGGTAATGGACCAGATGTACTGACTCGGGTATCAATGGTCGGAAACAACTTGGAGTTGGACTCCGGAATTGGTACATGCGGTAAAGATGGACAACTGGTTCCAGTTGGAGTTGGCCAGCCTACGCTAAGGCTGGATGAAATCACGGTCGGTGGCGTAGTCGTTTAGGGTTGGTGTAACAATGCAAGCAAAATCAATCATTCAAGATTCGGGTTCAGCAAATCCTGAACTGGCGAATGCCGTAGTCTATGCCCTGGAATTCGCTAAGCGCATGGGTGCGAGTGGGGCGGTTGCTGGAGTCTCTCGAACCTCAGGTTATGATTTAACTGTCAGGAAGGGTGAACTTGAAACCATTGAGCACCAGAACGGTGGCGGCCTCGGAATAACCGTTTTTATGGGATTGCGAAAGGGCAGCAGTTCCACATCGGATTTTGACCGGCTAGCGATAGAAGAAACAGTTCGTGCTGCTACAAGTATTGCCAAATACACCGCAGAAGATTCGTGTAACGGATTGCCACCGAAAGATCGTTTAGTCAATGAGACAGAAGACTTGGAACTTGATCTGCCGTGGCAGATTGATCGCGATCAGGCTCTGGAGATAGCGCTCTCCTGTGAGGAAGCAGCACTTTCAAGTGACTCGAGAATTGTAAATTCTGAAGGAGCATCAATTGGCACCTCGGTCCAAGATTCAGCTTTTGGAAACAGCGACGGGTTGCTGGTTTCAGGACGAAAAACACGCCACAGCATCGCATGTAGTGTTATTGGTCAAACCGAATCGGGAATGCAGACCGATTATTGGTTTAGTGCATCCCGAGATCCAGGTGCACTAGATTCTCCCCAATCTATCGGTACCATGGCTGCACGTCGGACTCTACGTAAGCTTGATGCCCGTAAAATCAAAACATGTTCAGTTCCCGTATTGTTTGAGGCTCCTACTGCCGGTAGTCTGCTCAAAAACTTTGTTGGTGCAATTAGTGGCGGAGCACTGTATCGCAAAGCGAGTTTTCTTCTTGATAGTCTGGGACAGCAGGTATTTCCTGAAAACACCCGTATTCACGAGCAACCGCATTTAAAGCGTGGTATTGGTAGCGCAGTGTGTGATGACGAAGGCGTTGCGACCGAAACTTGTGATATTGTGACCGATGGAGCACTGCAAAAATACCTGCTTTCTAGCTATTCAGCGCGTAAATTAGGTCTAGGAACGACTGGAAATGCTGGTGGCACATTCAATCTAACCATTGATCCAGGAAACCGGGATTTTGATGAAATGGTTAAGTTGATGAATAAGGGATTACTGGTAACACATACCATGGGCTTCGGCATCAACCAGGTGACAGGCGATTATTCTCAAGGCGCCAGTGGATTCTGGGTGGAGAATGGAGAGATTCAATTCCCAGTAGAAGAGGTAACGCTCGCAGGAAATTTAAGAGACATGTTTCGTTCATTGGTCGAGGTCGGAAATGATGTCGATTATCGTACTGGAGTTCGAACAGGTTCGATACTGTTAAGCAGCATGACAGTTGCGGGTGAATGATCCAAGTCCGAGTTATAATCACGGAAATTTTCTGAGAGGTTGAGAGGAGTTCAAGAACTATAGGACACCTCTATTTATCATGATTGTCAAAGAAGATGAAGCAATTGTCGTGTCGCAAGTGATTGATTCCGATTCAGAAACATGAAGTTTCGCTAATCGCAGAATACCAGAATAACTAGAGGTGCCCTATATATAATCTGCATGCTGATCTGGTATAGGTTCTCCCCCTATCCAATCTAATGTCATAAGGCCCTGAGAATTTTTTCAGGCATGCGTTTGAATTCAGGAACTCCATCAAGCCAAAACTTCGCACAGTAACTTCATTGATACTTGATTTCAACTCCAGCGACACTATTTGAATAGGATCAATTGCGCAAAACTGACTCAACGAAAATGCCAATATTCGAATACATTTGTTCAGCCTGCGATTACGAATTTGAAACTCTTCAGGGAATTAGAGAAAATCCTCTGACCGATTGTCCAGTTTGTCTGGAAAGCAGTCTGCAGAAAAAACTGTCGGCCGCAGCGTTTCATTTGAAGGGTACGGGTTGGTACGAAACCGACTTCAAAAACTCAGGCAAATCAGATGATAAGTCTGAAAAGTTGTCAGACGAAGAGCCAACTTCCAAAGCCGACGCCAGCGACTCCGACGCAAAGAAGACTGAGCCTCCCCAAAAGTCAGAATCCGAGACAAGTCAAGTCGCCGCCCCCGCTGCAACCTGACACTGTACTGACCATTGAACACTAGTATGCGCACTCACCTGTGTACCTCGCTTGGTGAGAGTCACATTGAGACCGATGTTGTTATTACCGGATGGACTAACAGTCGGCGCGACCATGGTGGATTAATCTTTATTGACCTTCGCGACCATAGTGGAATTGTTCAGGTCGTAGTTAGCCCTGAGCAAGCAGAAAGTTTTGCGCGTGCAGAGTCGGTTCGCAACGAGTACGTACTTCGTGTATCAGGCAAGGTCAGTCAGCGACCGGAAGGCACTGAAAATTCTGCTCTGCCGACCGGCGAAGTCGAAGTCGTCGCAGACGAACTAGTGATTCTGAACAAGACTGATCAACTTCCGTTTCAGATTGATGATGACGATGTAAATGAAACTGTGCGTCTGAAATATCGGTATCTTGATCTCAGACGTTCCAGAATGCAGGGTAATCTGCGATTAAGACATGCTTTAGTCCGTACGATTCGCACATTCCTGGAGAAGCGAGATTTTATCGAGATAGAAACACCAATGCTGACTCGATCAACACCCGAGGGGGCGAGAGATTATCTGGTACCGAGCCGCATACATACTGGCTCTTTTTATGCGATGCCGCAATCCCCCCAGATGTTTAAGCAGATTCTAGTGATATCAGGCTTCGAGCGATATTACCAGATTGTAAGGTGCTTCAGGGATGAAGATCTTCGAGCAGACCGGCAGCCGGAATTCACCCAATTGGATATTGAGATGGCTTTCGTCGAAGAATCAGACATCATGCAATTGATGGAAGACCTCTATCGTCTGGTTTTCCGCAAAATATCCAGTGTCGAACTGCCTTCGCAGTTTCCTGTGCTCACCTATGCCGATGCCATGCGTCGCTATGGTTCCGACCGACCTGATTTACGCATTCCGCTCGAACTGACTGATTTAACTGAAGCCATGAAAAGTGAAGAGTTTAAAGTATTCAATCGAGCGGCCAATCTCAAGGATGGGCGTGTCGCCGCACTCCGAGTACCGGGAGGCGTGTCGTTGACTCGTCAGAAAATTGATGCTTATACCGACTTTGTCGCGCAATTTGGGGCAAAGGGGCTTGCCTATATCAAGGTCAATAGTCTGGATCAGGGCAAGGACGGGATGCAGTCTCCTATTCTCAAGTTTCTTTCTGATTCAGCAATAGAGACCATCATCCGTGAGTGTCAACTTCAAGCCAATGACATCGTTTTCTTTGGAGCGGATCATCAATCGACAGTCTATGCCGCCTTAGGCGCGCTTAGAAATCGTATCGGCGCAGACTTTGAAATGATCGAAGAAGGTTGGAGACCGGTTTGGATTTTGGATTTCCCTTTGGTTGAGTACGACGCAGATGCCGATCGATGGCAAGCTTTGCATCACCCATTTACTGCACCAAAAGACGACGCGTTTGACCTGATTGAGAAAGACACCGGAGCAGTTCTTTCGCGCGCTTATGATCTGGTGTTAAACGGAGTCGAAATTGGCGGAGGTTCCATTCGAAATCATCGGTTTGATATTCAGCATCGAATTTTCCGCATGTTGGGGCTGTCCAATGAAAGCATCAATGAAAAATTCGGTTTCTTGCTAAATGCACTAACCTGCGGTGCACCGCCTCATGGCGGGATTGCATTTGGAATTGACCGTATCGCAGCTTTGCTGGCGGGTGAAACATCCATTCGGGATGTGATTGCATTTCCCAAGACACAAAGAGCCTATTGTCCACTTACCGATGCACCAAACGCAATTAATCAGGACCAGTTGGATGAACTGGAGCTTCGCATCAAACCGACCGCTCAGAGCATCGCAGGCGCCAAAGGACACATCTAGTCAGTTTTCCAGAGTGAGTTTTGCCTTCCGACTCACAACTCCAGTTCAAGCGTCCGGAATCGATACTGCTTGTCATCCATACATTGACTCATCAGGTTCTGTTAATGAAACGCATTCGAGCTCCTGCCTACTGGCAATCAGTAGCGGGCAGTATTCGCTGGTCCGGTGAAACTGCGCTTGAAGCCGCTGTTCGAGAATTGAGAGAAGAAACAGGAATTTCGATCAATGCCAGCAAAATAAAAGACTGGCAGCGTCGATTTAGATTTACCATCCCCCCTTCAATGCGGCAGCGATTTGAACCCGGAGTCACCAGAAATCTGGAACATGTATATTCGCTCTGTCTGCCGAGACCTGCTCCGGTTGTACTCAAACCCGACGAACACAGTGCTTATTGCTGGGTTGACATCAAAATGGCCGATAGTATGGTGTGGTCGTGGACAAACCGTGAGGCAATTCGAATGGTCCGAGAGATGAGAGTCTGAGCCTGTCATTCGGGGCTGTGGAAGGCAAATAAACGAAAATATTCTTCTGATAGTGCGTCGTGTTGATAATCTCTTCCCTAAAAATTGATTGTATTGAGATACCGGCTTGGATGCCGCTGTCCATTGCGGAATCCGTCATTTTTTCTTGTTGACTGGGTAGATGGACTTCTAGAAGTGAGATCCAAATTTGGGCAATTCAACACTTCTAAATTTGTCCTGCTGGCTTCATACAAGCCGAAAGAAACCATTCTGAATGAATAAATATCTGATCGGATCATGCCTCTAATGTCTGGGCGCCAGTTCACGGAGAGGAGATATTTTCGTATTGCCCTTCGATTTCCCCATAACTCTCGTCTTGGGCGGCGAATATGGATAAAATGACTGACAACTGAATGCGGCCTATACAGGTTCGGAACAGGATTTTTGTGATCCTTGTCTTTTTAGGTTGGTTCAGGAATGCAATTATTATCAATGAGGCGCACCAATGGCAAACGGTTCCGCAGTAGTGGATGAAATCTGGGAACTCATCAAAGAGACCCGGATTGACATGAGAAAGTTCGATGAGCGTATGGAAGAGTTTCGTGCTGGCATGAAAGATCTGCGCGCGACCCAGAAGGAAACGGCCAAGCAGCTGAAGGAAACGGCCAAGCAGCTGAAGGAAACAGACAGACGGTTCAACACCCAATGGGGCAGGCTGGTGGAATCGCTGGTTGAGGGAAGCCTGGTGTCGCTATTGAAGCTGCGTGGCATCGAGGTGCGTCATACGGCTCCCAACCTGAAGGTGTCTTTCACCGAGGATGACGGTGGTTTGAAACACAAGGAGTTTGACATTGTGGTGCTCAACGGCACTGAGGCGGTGGCGGTGGAAGTGAAGACGACGCTGACGCCGGACAAGGTGAGTTATTTTTTATCCGCGATGGAGGACTTCAAGCGTTATTTTCCAGATTACAGGCACAAGTCGGTGTATGGGGCGGTGGCCTATCTGCGAAGTGAAGCGGAGGCGGAACGGTATGCTGAGCGGCAGGGGCTGTTTGTGATCCGTGCTACGGGAGACAGTGCCAGCATTGTCAATAAAGAGCATTTCAAGCCGAAGGAATTTCCATCAAAGGGAGGGCGGTTGAGCCACAACCAATAGCCGGGCAAGGCTGCCTTTCCATGTGCGGCGGCATGGCAAGGCTCGCAGGCCATCTTAATTTGGGAATTATATAGATGAGTGCCGAAAACCTTTAAAAGACAATTGACAATCTCGGCACTTTGCTGTAAAATACACTTATAATAATGAGTTATTGAGGTATTTACAGATGTCAAAAGGTCCAGGCAAGAATTTCCGCAAGGGAATCACAATCAAGGAACTTTTCAGGTTATTCCCAGACGATGCAACCGCAGAAGCATGGTTTGTCGAGCAGCGATGGGGCGACCAGATCAGGTGCCCGCACTGCGGGTCGGACAAGGTTCTGATATCGGACAGTCACAAGTCCATGCCTTACCGGTGCAGAGACTACAGAAACTGTGGCAAGCGGTTCTCGGTGAAGACGGGCACAGTCATGGAATGTGCTAAAATCGGCTATCAGGACTGGCTGATTGCAACCTACATGCTTACCACCAGCTTGAAAAGCGTATCCTCAATGAAACTTCACAGGGAACTCGGCATTACTCAAAAGTCTGCCTGGTTCCTGGCTCACCGGCTTCGCAAGGCTCTTGAAGCAACAGAAAATCAGTTCATGGGTCCAGTGGAAGTTGACGAATCATACTTTGGTGGCAAAGAGCGCAACAAACACTGGGATAAGAAACTGAACGCCGGACGCGGGACAGTTGGTAAAACTGCTGTTGTTGGCGCAAAGGATCGTGAATCAAACGAAGTGAATGCGAAAGTCGTAGAAAGCACCGACAAGGAAACCCTGCAGGAATTCGTTCATGATAACGCACAGTCTGGCTCAACCGTCTATACGGATGATGCGACTGCCTATGCTAGCTTGGGTAAAGACTATCACCATGAAACAGTCAATCACTCTGCAGGTGAGTATGTCAATGAGCAGGCGCATACCAACGGAATCGAATCGTTTTGGGCTACTTTGAAGCGGGCACATAAAGGCACATTCCACAAGTTTAGCCCGAAGCACCTGCAACGCTATGTAGATGAGTTTTCAGGCAGGCACAACATTCGCAGTCAGGATACCATCAACCAGATGGTTGCAATCAGCCAGTCCATGGGAGGCAAACGGCTCACCTACAAGAACCTTATTGCAGACAACGGATTGGATTCGGGGGCGAGATAGTGACCGAACCTCAAGAAACTCGCATTGTAGGTCACATTCCTACAAACCTTCAGATTTCTGATAATCAGAAATTTATGTTCATTAGCAAAGATCAACGGTTATTTACACATGCCATTCACAAATATCCAGCCAAGTTCTTCCCAGAGTTGCCAAGGTGGATTATTGAGAAATATTCTACCGAAGGTGAATTGATTCTTGATCCGTTCATGGGAAGTGGGACGACGAATCTTGAAGCGTCTTTGCTTGGCAGGAACAGCATTGGTGTAGATGTTGATCCGTTTTCCAGGTTTATCTCATCTGTCAAGACAACACTGTTGAACAAGGAACAACTGGCAAAAGCTCATGAGACTTTAGAATCAAGAATTAGCGAATACTGTTCAACCAAACTGGTTAACGGTATCCCCTCTTTCCCATACAGAGACAACTGGTTCAAGCCTTACATCCTCAAGGAACTTGCGTATATCAGTACTTCAATTGAATCACTAAATCACACGAGACGCATTAAGGATTTTTTCCTGGTGTGCTTTTCCTCAATTATCCGGTCCGTTTCTGAGGCTGATAACAATTGCACCAGGACAGTAATCCGAAAAAAACTGAATAAGAAAGTTAACGAAGGTGATGCCATATCGCTCTTCGTCAAACGCATGAAGACAAATGTTAGTGGAATGACGGGGCTAATCGATGCCAAACCAACTGGTGAAGTGAAAATCCCAAAGAACGCAGATGCCCGTAACTTAAGGGGAATTAAGTCAAATTCGATTGATCTTGCCATAACTTCACCTCCATACATGAACGCTGTTGATTACCCAAGAACACATCAGTTGGAACTCTACTGGCTCGGATTTGCCAATGGTTCGCTACAGCCGTTGAAAAGCAAACATGTTGGCACAGAAGTTGTGAAAGCCACAGAATATAAGATTCTCAATAAAACGCAATCAGGGTTGGCTGACGAAGAAATCAGAAAGATTTTTGAGGTTGATCCAAGAAGAGCATGCATTGCTTCAAAGTACGTAAATGACATGACGCAAAATATGAAGGAAGTAAATCGAGTACTGAAACCCGGGCGGAAGTATGTAATAGTTGTTGGAAATAACCTTGTAAGAGGCATTCAATTTGAATCTTGGAAGTATCTTCAAGAAATTGCACCTCGATTGGGATTTGAAGTTGAACAGCACTTTGTTTCTGGCATAATCAACCATTTCATTAAAGTTCCCAGAGCGGAACGGATCAATGACGATCACGTTTTAGTGCTGAACAAGTGCGGATAACTGACAAAGGGAAACTGGCATCGGCAAAAGGTTTCGCTAATGAAAGCCGACTGCTTGCAGCTTTGCTTGAACGGGGATACAACGCATCGCGAGTTGACTTGCCCCATTCAACATATGATATTGTTGTTGAGTTAGAACAAAACAATATCATTCGACTTCAGGTAAAGACTGTTTCCAAATCTGGATCCGTATCGTTTAAAGGTGGAGTCAGAGGTGGCGCTGACCGTTTCTATAAATCAGACGTGAAGGAATATATTCAGAATACTGACACATCAGATGCTGTAGTCGGAGTCAAATCAACCAAGAAAAATGGTGATACTGACATAGACTTTTGGTTCATTCCATCGTGCTATATTGAGCATTTAGGACAAGGTTCATTGTCGGTAAACAAAATACCAAGAGCAAAAAATAATTGGAAATTACTTGAGAACTGTAAAGACACAAACTATGTATTATCTAATCTATGAATCAATTAACCAGCAGAAGGAGAAAACTATGAAAGCAGAAAAACAGAAACGTCCAGAGGTGCATTTGAAGCCCAACACCTACCAACCCAGCAAGGCTGAGCTTGAAGAAGATTTGAGAGTCAAATCATCGTTTGATAATGCTGTCAAATCGCTTGTTACGCCAGTTGAAGTAAAGCGTGATATTCGTTAATCTATAGTGTATACTTCGCAATCCGTTTCATCATTCTCTATATAGTGAGAGAATAAATATTCAGTATGGATGAACATATAAACTCAGAGAGGAAAACCAATGAACCCGACATACTGGGCACTTGGGTTATCGGTGACATTAATAATTGCGGGTTTTACATTCGCATATAAATTCGGCAAATGGCAAGGGGAAGTAGATAATGATCGTAAAAATTTCAAGGAATTTATGAATGAGGTTCGATCTGACATCAAGGAAATATTGTCACGGTTGCCTGCAAAGCCTATATCAAGTTCCAGTCCAATTCGACTTACAGAATTGGGAGAACGTATATCAAAGAAAATAGATGCTAAATCTTGGGCGGAAAATACAGCCCAAGAAATGATTGAAGAAACTGAAGGTATGGATTCGCTAAAAATCCAAGAAGAATCATTCAATAAGGCCAAAAATTTTGAGCCAAATGAAACACTCTTGCAAAATATGCGAGACTCAGCATTTCAAGAGGGTATTGATCTTGAAGGCGTAAGAGATGTTCTCGGAGTAGAATTGAGAGATCAATTGCTTGCCATACACGGTAAGACAAAAGAATCACTCGACAAATAAGTCACACCACCAAAAGAGCCAGCCACCCGGCTGGCTTCGTTTTTAGTGCCTTCGGCACTCATCTATATAATTCCCCTTAATTTGGTGGTGTGCGTCAGACTAGGCTGAGACGAAGTCAAGTGCTGGGATACTTTTGCGCTCTTGGACCCATTGCCGCAGATCAGCACCTGAAAGGGCAGGCACTTGAGCAGTTTTAGCAGCTTAAAATGGTCCTGCCGTTCGTAATCGTAGCGGTGCCAGTACCGCTGAGGGGACCTGCGGATACTCGCAGATGGGGCGGATCCGAAAACGAGCTCTGTACCATCGAATTCAAACCGATCCGGATATGCATGGCAGCAGCCTTGACTTCAGACATTTTGGAATATAAGTAATTGATATTGCCAGATATGGTGTTTTCCGGGAACACTGCAAATCCATCCCTGCTGCGGGCGAGGTGGCTGCTGAGGCGTGCCTGGGTCTAACGGTCTCTCAAAGGCTTTAGGCGAAATCGATACGGATTCCACTTCAGCCCAACTGTGCGGTAAATGTGCTTTGCTTCGGCACTGATGGAAGAAGGAAGCACATACTGATCAGGGTTCTCGAGATGCTCAAGGACACTTAACTGCAAACGGCTTAAATGCTCTCGGATCTGCTGCACACTCATCGGATGGCCCATCACCTTGAGCCTATAGCGCAAATGTTCGATCAGACAATACGCCATGGAGCATATTGCAAGATGGGCATGGATTTTGTCGAGACAGTCCAAAGAAAGATCGGCCTCACTTTCAGATCATGCCTGTTGGTGCGAAAGCCATGTTGAATCTGCCACAGCCTGCAGTACTGACTGATCAGCTCAGCGGCCGACAGATGTTTACTGCCAGATGCGGTCAATGCCCACAGCCCGTCAAATAATCTCGCTGGGAAACAAATACAGTCGGCTGAATGACGTTCGATTCAGCCGGTGATGGCCTGCAACGCTGCAAGCAATCCCACGGCTGTCACAATCATTGCTCCCGTGCGAATGGTCATGGTCTTGCTCAGATCGTCTATTCTACTGTTGACCTTAACCATCTCGCCACGCAATTCGCCACGCAGTTCGGCCATCTCGCCACGCAGTTCAATGCCAAGTTTTTCAAGATCCTCCCTGGTCGCAACATTGCTGACAAGATGCTCGTGAATCGTCCGCGCAATCCCTTCAGCCTGTTTCTTGTCAAACTCATAGTTATTCTCCAGATTCCTCGCGATCGAGAGCGTGTCGTAAGCCTGCACTGTGAGATTCGCTACCATTTGTAAGTCTTATCCAGTTGCCTTTTCTGCTCTTTTCATGCATGGACTCAGAAAATGCGTCCAGTACACGTCCTATGCCACCGTATTTTACATAGTTGGTGCGATTTGGGAACGGATGTTATGAAACCCTGATCCGCAAATAAAAAGTTGCAGAAAATGATAAAGCCCTGTAAAATCAGAGAGATATTGAAAAAAACGCCCAATTCGGCATTCACCCAATGGGTGAATTCGAAACGGCTCTCAGATTTCGCAAGGCTTATGAAGATTCTACCATACAACACTGCGGCAAGCTGCCACAATTTCACCTCCAGAGCCGGTCTGGTGGTGCCAGCCGAACTGCTCAAGCGCCTTGAGCTGTCACAGCTCATTGATTCGTCAATGCCCACACCCGGCAGCAATCGAGGCTACCGGCACAGCGCCATTTTCAATACCTTCATGCTGATGTTCCACGAAGGTGCGGGGTGCATCGACGATGTGCGCCACCTGCGCAGTGAACCGGCGCTGATGAAGCTGTTGGGTTTTGGGACGATTCCCTGTGCCACGACGCTGGGTGGATGGCTTCACAGAGTCGGCGACAGTCGACAGATGATCTCGGTTCTCGAGCAGGTCAACCGCGCGGTGATGAAAGCGACGCTGGGTGATCGAAAGTGCGTCACTTTGGACATTGACGCATCGGCGATTCGGTCGAAGAAAAAAGACGCGAAGTGGACGTATAAGAAGCATCGCGGGTACATGCCGATGTTCGGTCACATTGCCGAGACCGGTCAGGTGGCTGCGGCTGAGCTTCGCGAGGGCAATGTGCCGCCTGGGGCTGAGAATGTTGAGTTTTTCCGGCGCTGCCGCGCGGCGCTGCCCGAAGGGGTGGGTGTCACTCGCTTCCGGGCCGATGCCGCCTCCTATCAGGCGGGCATCATCAATGATTGCCGCGCACACGGCATCCGTTTTGCGATTCGGGCGAAGATGGACAGTGCGGTGAAGAAAACGGTACTGGACATTAAGGATGAGGATTGGAATGCGGTTGTGAATGCCGACGGTGCGGTATTGGAAGGCGAGTATCTGGCCCGTACGCTGCATGTGATGGAAGATGTGCCTGAGGCTTTCTGTCTGGTGGTGCAGAAAAAATGGGTGCGGGACAAGCTGCCGGCCGACGCTGGGATGCCTGACGGGACTGAGCAGCTGAAGATGGTTTTCAAAAATGAAGGCCTGCACCAGGTCGATGTGCAAAGTGCGGTCAGCGGCAGGTACATCTACCGGGCGATTGCGACCGATCTGGACCTGGACCGCTTCAGTGACGGCGAGATTGTATGGTGGTACAACCAGAGAGGGGACAGCTCGGAAAACCGGCTCAAGGAAATTCGCAGTGACTTCAGCGCGGCGCATCTGCCGTGCGGCGAGTTCAAAGCCAATGTCGCGTACCTGCTTCTGTCTTCGATTGCCTTCAATCTGCTTGCGCTGATGCGCATGAAACTGCCGCAGGAGTGGTATGGCGTGCGGGCGATCAGTTTCCGTCACCGACTGTATGCGATGGCCGGACAGGTGGTTCGCCATGCGCGGCAGTGGACCCTGAAAGTCAGTGCGGCCAAACTTCCTGTCCTGGAACAGTCGCTTTGGGCCATCCGCCGCTGCAGCCTGTCCTGACTTCTCATTCGTTCTGAAACGGCTTTACACTACAGATCATGGCAGTCAGTCTACTGTCAGGGACAGGCTTGCGCCGGATTTGCTGCTGAGCCGCCAGATTCGCTTCGCAGTGGGTTCAGCCGGGTAAAATGGTCACCGATTTCGGTGTGTGGCTTGATGGTTTGGAAAATCCTGGCGCTTCGAACCGCCAGAGTGCCGAAAATCTCGCCTTAGCCGCCGCTGGCAGTCTCTAACTGAGGATTAGGGTGAAATTTTCGGCACTCATCTACATTCAATTCAATAAACCTGAGCTGTTAATCTCGGGGGGTGAAATGAGGGTGGCGAGCGTGTCGAGGCAGATACCGGCGCGGGGCTGCCTGCGTCCGCGTCGGGTGAGTCTTGCGAAGCAGCTTCGGTTGCATTTGACGAAGCTGTCCCTGACCGAGACCAGTTTTTTCTCTTTGAGATGTCTTTCAATGAAGTGGCGCCAGCCAAGGGCGAGTCCCTGTCCTTCAACAGCCAGCTCCAGCAGCAGGAAATAGTCGTCGATGCTGATGAACTGCGGTCGGGGTATTGGATATCCCAAGGATTCGAACCAGTCGTGCCAGGTGGCCCAGCCTCGTGGACTGCGCGCTATGCGGAGAAATGGAAACTTTCCCCACTTGCTGACGGGCCTGGACAGGGTCTTGGCATGAGCTGAGGCGAAATCCGGGGAACAGACCGCATTGATTTCCTCCTTGAACAGTGTCACCCAGTCATTGGGTGTGTCGACATCGTCATGGTAAAAGATGATGATGTCAACATCATCACCGATTCTGCAGTCTTCCAGCCCATCATAATTCTCCGTCAGAATGCGCACTTCAACATCCCTGCCAAGTGCCAGACGTAGCTCCGCATAAAAGCGCACCAATACCAGATGCGACACACTGGAGGGACTGAGTATCGTCACCGTGTCGCTCTCCTGAATGTTCTGGGCTGAGAGCGCACCGGCCGCTATGCGATTCAGACCTGTGGCAATGCCATGCCGGTAAACTTCTCCTGCTGCGGTCAGATTTATGGAATGTTGCTTACGCTCAAACAGTTTCACCCCGAGTTCTTCTTCCAGTTCCGAAATGTAGCGGCTGACTGCCGGCTGGTAAGTGCCAAGCTCCTCGGCCGCACGGGTGAAACTCCGGTTGCGCGCAGCAGCTTCAAATGCCCGCAGAACATGCAGTCACGCCGAGGTCACCGCCGATGACCGTTTCAGCTGGCGGAAACATCAGTCAGGCGGACGGATACACCACCCTGACGCAGGCGGCTTCGGCAGGGGATCGCGCGTCCAAACAAACGGGCCGAAAGCACCGGCATCCCCTGGGTCCGCCACTGATTTGAATGTCAGGACATGATTCTCCAGCCCGCGTTCCGGTCACATCCCCCAGACCGTCACGCATCGCCCTTCAACCGTCTCGCCGCGGCGGAATATCTTCTCCTTCCAGGTCCGCTTCTCCGAGCGGTCGAAGATGACCAGATGACCCTCATCCGTGCTGCAACCGTCCATGTACTTAGAAATCTGTTCCAGTCCCTTCTGCACCGTGCGCTCCAAGCCGTTGCGCCGAAGCTTGCACTCGATCACCGCCTTCTGCATCCCGCTCCCCCGTCCCCACACCACCAGCAGGTCGGTGCGGCCGCGGCCGATGCCGTACTCGCGCTCAACGCGCCCGCCGGCATTCACCACCCGCTGCAGAAACGCCTGCAGCAGCAGCTGCGGTCCCGCTTCCCTGAAGTCGAACCGCTCCATCCAGTGCTCGGAGTGCTCCCGGAAAAACTTCTGAAACGCATCCATCAGACACTCCATGACAAGCCGCCCGTTCTCAACAAACCATTCCGTCTCAAAGGGCAGGAACTCGTCATGCGCATTCAGTAACTCGCGCGGAATGATCTCACGGTAAATTGGGTTGGCGATCTTAACCGGCGGCTGACGCTTGATCAGACCCAGGTCCCGAACATACTGCACATCATCCGTATCCAACTCTTTTGCGGTGGGCTCGCTGCTCAGCAGGGGCCCGATCACCCGCCGGATCCGGTCCTCTCGCAGCTTGTCCCCCAGCTGGTCAAGGTGCGTGTCGCGCCGCCGGATCAGCACCTCACGGGCGGACATGATGTCATCAGCCTCAATCGTCTGACCGCGGTCCGGCACCGCCTTGAGAGCCTGCGCGGCCAGCGCATTGACCAGCCACGGCTGTCCCTGGGTCGAGCGCCAGACCTCCGCCAGGGCTTCACCGCTCCACGCCTGTCCGGTGTCATCGGTGTGCTGCCCCAGCAGCGCATGCGTCTCCCCCTCATCGAAATCGCCAAGCCGCAGGGACTCCGCCTTGATGTTGAACGCACTGCCGCCGGCAATCACCATCTTCTCGGTACCCGAGTGAATCCGGTAGTCGCGCACGTCCCGAACCCCGCATAGGATGACCGTCTGGGGAAAACGCTCCGGACGGTCAATGTAACCCGAACGCAGCTGACGCAGCACTGAAACCAGCGAGTCGCCGACCAGTGCGTCAATCTCGTCGATCATCAGCACCAGAGGCAGCGGACCTGCGACCGACCACTGCTTCAGTACTTCTCGTAGCGCATCATATCCGCCAGACCTGCTGAGAATCTGCGGCCAGACCTCATCGACGAAAGAATCTTCAAGTCCAAACCTCGCCTCGCTCGCAAGTTGACTTAGAATCGTCTGCACCGCACTGTGCACGTCTTCGCGGGCGGCCTGCGCCGGCTCGACATTCACATACACTGCGCGGTACTGTCCGGACGTGTTCAACTCGTCCCGCAATGCGACCAATGCGGAGGTCTTGCCGGTCTGACGCGGCGCATGAAGCACGAAGTACCGCTTCTGCCCGATCAGACCGAACATCTCGTCCCGGTCGATCCGCTCAAGCGGACTGATGTGGTGGTGGTCCTCCGGTTTGATGGGACCGGCAGTGTTGAAAAAACGCATGATTTCAATTATACAGCCTTGAGTTTCCGCACTGTCCCGTCGGACCGATGCGCTGACGCCATTGCCTGAAAGCGCTGCGGGGTCGGCTCCTAGGGTGGTTTTGCAATTCCTCCACAGAGCGCGGTGCTGGCGGGTTTGTACCTGACAGTCAAAGTGGCGGATACAGACATAGGCTGACAGAACCGGAAATGCCGGAACATGGCGGTTGCTGCGATGGCTGGTATGGAAAAAGATCAGGCGCAGGCCGCATTCTTCCGGCTGAGCGTCCTGTCTTTGGAATAGCCAGAGCAGCTATACTGAATTAACCTGCCAGTGCGGTGCATTTCGGCCGTCTACAGGCACTGCGCGGTTAAATTGCGGATCAGGTTGAGAACGCCTGTTTTTCTCAGCACTGGGAAGATGTTTCTTACATGGAATCTGCAAAGATGCCGTTAATGGCTCGAATCCAAATGCGGATAACCTCGCTGGGAAACAAATACAGTCGGCTGAATGACGTTCGATTCAGCCGGTGATGGCCTGCAACGCTGCAAGCAATCCCACGGCTGTCACAATCATTGCTCCCGTGCGAATGGTCATGGTCTTGCTCAGATCGTCTATTCTACTGTTGACCTTAACCATCTCGCCACGCAATTCGCCACGCAGTTCGGCCATCTCGCCACGCAGTTCGGCCATCTCGCCACGCAGTTCGGCCATCTCGCCACGCAGTTCAATGCCAAGTTTTTCAAGATCCTCCCTGGTCGCAACATTGCTGACAAGATGCTCGTGAATCGTCCGCGCAATCCCTTCAGCCTGTTTCTTGTCAAACTCATAGTTATTCTCCAGATTCCTCGCGATCGAGAGCGTGTCGTAAGCCTGCACTGTGAGATTCGCTACCATTTGTAAGTCTTATCCAGTTGCCTTTTCTGCTCTTTTCATGCATGGACTCAGAAAATGCGTCCAGTACACGTCCTATGCCACCGTATTTTACATAGTTGGTGCGATTTGGGAACGGATGTTATGAAATTTTCGGCACTCATCTACATTCAATTCAATAAACCTGAGCTGTTAATCTCGGGGGGTGAAATGAGGGTGGCGAGCGTGTCGAGGCAGATACCGGCGCGGGGCTGCCTGCGTCCGCGTCGGGTGAGTCTTGCGAAGCAGCTTCGGTTGCATTTGACGAAGCTGTCCCTGACCGAGACCAGTTTTTTCTCTTTGAGATGTCTTTCAATGAAGTGGCGCCAGCCAAGGGCGAGTCCCTGTCCTTCAACAGCCAGCTCCAGCAGCAGGAAATAGTCGTCGATGCTGATGAACTGCGGTCGGGGTATTGGATATCCCAAGGATTCGAACCAGTCGTGCCAGGTGGCCCAGCCTCGTGGACTGCGCGCTATGCGGAGAAATGGAAACTTTCCCCACTTGCTGACGGGCCTGGACAGGGTCTTGGCATGAGCTGAGGCGAAATCCGGGGAACAGACCGCATTGATTTCCTCCTTGAACAGTGTCACCCAGTCATTGGGTGTGTCGACATCGTCATGGTAAAAGATGATGATGTCAACATCATCACCGATTCTGCAGTCTTCCAGCCCATCATAATTCTCCGTCAGAATGCGCACTTCAACATCCCTGCCAAGTGCCAGACGTAGCTCCGCATAAAAGCGCACCAATACCAGATGCGACACACTGGAGGGACTGAGTATCGTCACCGTGTCGCTCTCCTGAATGTTCTGGGCTGAGAGCGCACCGGCCGCTATGCGATTCAGACCTGTGGCAATGCCATGCCGGTAAACTTCTCCTGCTGCGGTCAGATTTATGGAATGTTGCTTACGCTCAAACAGTTTCACCCCGAGTTCTTCTTCCAGTTCCGAAATGTAGCGGCTGACTGCCGGCTGGTAAGTGCCAAGCTCCTCGGCCGCACGGGTGAAACTCCGGTTGCGCGCAGCAGCTTCAAATGCCCGCAGAACATGCATCCGGGGCAAATGTCCATTTTGATTTTTAATCATCATTTCATCCTTTGTTTTAAAGTTCTCTTATTGGATAATCGCTGTTAATCAATATACAAAATCGTCAACTTCTGAATGCACGTCATACATCAATTGTTATACAAATGCTAATAATTTGATATTTTACAAATGTAAATAACCAATTCATAATATTTCTATAGGGTAGATAGTCAGCAATTCGAATTATTAATTTCAGGGTTTCATTGTCGTCTCCAAATGAGCAAAAAAAATCAGTCGGTTATCTCAGGCGTATATTGCCCCTCCTTAAGGCGGTGGGAGTGCCTTTGCAATAGGACGGGCCGACGGGTAGGCGATTTGCACCAGCAAATCGAACCAGCTGTCAAAATAGTGCCATTCCGTCAGCACATCCATGGTGTAGAAAAAGCGTTTTCTGCGCGAGCATTTCTGCCGGGCTTTGTGCCAGAGCGCACATAACTGATCACACACGCCATGCAAAGCAAATGCAATCAGATTCAGTGTCAGCAGCGTATTGGACAACCCATTTTTGCCATGGCCGAAAGAATGTTCAATGTGGTATCCCTGGTTTTTAAGCAGGTTAAACCCCTCGTTTTCAACCTTCCACCTTGCATGTCCGCAGGCAACCAGTTCAACAACATTGTCATTGGTCGGCCTGATCGAGGTGACAAAGCGAAACTGTATTGCCTGTTTCTTAGCAGACTTTGCCAGGCGAGACATCTAGCAATGACGGGATGTTCATCCACGCAACCTCTGCGAACCGTCAGGATGCCGACGCGCCTTATACCCCCCCCCCTCTCCCTCCAACTGATTGGCATGAACAGCGATCGCCGCTGCATGCTGGGCAGGTGGTAAGATTTCACACTCATGTTCAGTCATGTTTGCCATGCGATTGATGCAGGCTCGGAAATCACCGAAGCATTGGATGCCTATTCTGCGGTGGTGGCAGGTTCAGCCGCGTCAATCCGAAAATCCCGACCGCAAACCGATACCGACCGGTCTCGGCAGAAACTGTCCATCCTTGTCTGAAAGTCAGTCAATGCTGATGGAGGAACAGGATGGTTTCAATCTGAACCCGAATTTGATCCGGAAAGGCCATTCCGAATTCTGCAAGTCTGTAACTTCAGATGACGGCGGCCCTGGCGCATGTATGTCAGGGACGACTGAGCCGCTTCATTTTCTAAGTCATCCCAGTGGTTAAAATAAAAACAGCGTGATTCTTCGAATGCTGAAGACGAACGGCACATCTCCGTTCATGCACCGCGGTGACAGGAAATCGGCTACCGGTCCTATTGCGCAGTCTTTTCATTCCGCCATGAGGCGGATGGTCATTCGAAGTGAGCCGCACAAACGAGCGTTGCACTTGGATAAAGGTGCCATTTTTCCCTTAAACGCTTTCTTTTACCAGGCAATCATTCGAGTCAGTCAATCAAGATGAAGGACTTTGATCTGTTTGCTGAATCACGCGTAAGTGCTACGCGGGGACTACATCGCCTGTTCAGTCCCTTCATTCAGCGAAAACCTTCCAGGAGAGTCGACAGGCGCTGGCCGCGAGTCCTAGCCCTATGCCTGTTCGGTGGTCTGCTTTTGCCCATTTCTGACGGCGGCGGACCGGCGCACGCGCAGCAGGCGAAGCAGGTGATCACGGTTGAGCTGGAAAAGGGTGATGTGGTCGAAGGAGACAGCGGCACGGTTCAGAACAAGCTGATCATCAAGCTGACTCCCAATCCCGGCGATTCGAGGAATCTTCAGGTGTTTTTCAGAGTGTATCGGTCGGGTGCAGCGGCAAACAACACAGATATGGACTTCACTACACAAAGTTTATCGGATTGGGTTGGAAACCAATATGTCAGAGGCGCGGCGCTAATCGTACAGGGTGAAAAATATGTGCATCATGTGAAAACTGGACAAACAGTTACAATCCCGTTGAAATTCAAGGGTGACAAGACAATTGAGTCGGATGAAGATTTCAACGTGAGATTCCAACTTAATGACAAAATCGGAGCTCATGGCAGCGTCACGATTGAAAGCAGCGACAACCTGTCGAAATCAAGAAGTTTCAAACTGCTCAACGACGACACGAAAGTCAAGATGAAGGTCGAGGATGGCAAGCAGGATTCCGCATTTGAAGGCCATAGCGGAAAAAGAGGCGCAGTGGCATTTGAAGCCTACCTTGATCCGAAGCTGAATACGAAAGCCTTTCCGCAGAGCATCAGTTTCACCTCATGTCTTGCAGGCGATGCGGATTCGACCTCAGACTACACCTACACGCCGGCCGGCACCACCCAGGATCCCACCTGCGGCAGTTTCTCCATCACCGACAGCACTTCGCAGAAAGTCAAGACGCACACTTTCCAGGTGAATGGGGACATTGAGTTGGAAGGCAGTGAAACGATCGAAGCCAGTGTTTCAGCAGTGACAACGCCGACAACCGGCGGTGTGCGTCTGGATACTGATGCAGCAGTCTACACCATCAAAACCGACGACGCAACCTTATCCATATCGGCACCGCCTGATGACAATGATAGAAATTTGAGTGGAGGATTCAATGATCGCACCTTTACAGTCTCACTGAGCGACCCGATTGATGTCAACGTTAACTATTCTGTTTGCTACTCTGGCACAGCAACGCGCGGTTTTGTGCAGGATTGGGCTGCTGGAACCGACTATCAGGTGCGGTTCAACGATTTTGTTGTAACTACTCAATGCATCGGCGGTGCAATCATCGCAGGAACGTCGACCCAAACGCAAGATATCCGGGTTTATCACGATCTGCGCGTTGAGCGAGACGAAACGGTTACTGCGAAGGCCTTACTTGTCTCGAATCCCGACAATCCGCGGCCGAAGGGCATAACGGTTATCAATAATATTGCCACTCACACGATTAAGAATATAGACGAAGGACTCGTATCAATCAGTTCGCCTAAGAATGCACTGGAGGGGCAGAGCGGCACGACCGATCGGCAGTTTACGGTTAGCCTGCTCAACGAATCAGCGGTCGATTTTGGCTCCTACATTCCAGTCGTAACTGAATTTGACATCCCTTATCAACTATGTTTTACCGGGACGGCAAAGATTGATGCGAGCGGGGGCAGTTCCATTGCGGCAGGCGCTGACTACCAACCTCTTTCGAACGGCGCTCCTGTGTTAAACAACTGCATCAATGGATGGATCCCGCCCGGCGCGTCTTCCGCTACCGCGGGCATTCGCGTCAGAGGCGATACCGAAGCTGAGGACCACGAGACTGTGACCGTCACACTGCTTCCCGTGGGCACTTGGCCGTCCAGTGTGTCTCTGCTGGAGCAATTTGTGAGCGGGTCTTCCGTGGCGACGCACACCATATTGGATGACGATGTGACAGCATCGTTTGCGGATACTCAATCGTCTGCTGGCGAAGCGGATGCTTCGCGCTCGGTGACTGTGAATCTGAATCCGGCGCCGCTGCGCGACTTCTCGCTGTCCTATACGGTGGGCGGCACTGCGAAAGCCGGGTCGGATGGCGACTTTACGATCAGGAATTCCGGTACGGTTAAGGTGAAGGCGAATGCGACTCAGGCGATCATTCCGGTTTCACTCATTAATGACAGCATTGTCGAAGGGGAAGAGAGCGTCATTCTGACGCTCATGGAAGGCAAGACTTTCTCGCTTGGCGCATCAAAGCGTCATGTGCTAACCATCACCGACGATGATTCGACGACGCTTTCGATCAGTGCGCCGGCGGATGCGGTCGAAGGCAACTCCGGTACGACTGATCGAATATTCACCGTCACTGTGTCGGCGCCGGTGGCCAAGCCAATCTATTACCGGGTGTGCTTTTCTGGCACCGCGGCGATTGATCTGACGCAGGCGGCGACGATTGCCGGCGACTATCAGCCGCTGTTCACAGCAGACGGACAGCAGCAGACGGGTAGCAGCCGCTGCGTCGGCGCCGCCATAGCCGGTAGTTTTGATACGTTAGAAAATCAAGGTGTCTATGTGCAGTATGGGCCTTCAATCGGCGTGCGCGTGCGCGGCGACCGGGACATTGAGGTGGATGAGACGGTGATTGCAACGCTGGAGTTTGTGGGAGCCGCACCGAGTGGTGTCACACTGGACACGGCACAGGCGACTCACACGATTGTTGATGACGATCGCACACTGGCGTCGATCAGCGCACCGGCAGATGCGGACGAGGGCGATGCCGGTACGACCACGCGCTCGTTCACGGTCAGCCTCTCAAAGCCCACATCGAATCACATTAACTTCGACGTGTGTTTTTCCGGCACCGCGTCGATCGACCTGACGCAGGCCGGTACGATACCGGCGGCGGCCGATTATCAGCCGCTGGCCAATGGATCGCCGGCCGGCGCCAGCTGCGTTTCCGGCACGGTCGGCGCATTATCGACATCGGCCACGGTGGATGTGCGCGTGCGCGGTGATCAGGCCATCGAAGGCAACGAGACAGTGACCGCCACCCTGTCGATTTCGGGAACTGTGCCGACCGGCTTTGCATTGGGCACCGAGCAGGCGACGCACGTTATTCTGGAGGACGATGTGCAAGTGTCGTTCGCTGCCGCCGCGGACCTAGCACTGGAGGGCAGTGGCAATCATGAAGTGGCGGTGAATATCAGTCCGGCCGCGGCGGCGGACTTCAGTTTTAACTACACCGTGGGTGGCACCGCAACTGCGGGCGTCGATTTTACGGTCGCAAATTCCGGTAGCGTCGCAGTCAGCAAAGGTGACACCAATGCGGTCATCGCGGTGGCGCTGCCTGACAATGACGTGGTCGAATCGAGCAAGACCCTGGTGCTGACGCTGGCGGATGTGTTCCACTCGGCCACAGGTAAGTCGACGCATACGCTGACGATCGTGAACAACGATATCGAAGTGACCATGGGGACGGCGTCGCGTTCTGAAGGCGATTCCGATTTCACGAGCGCCACCGACATTGCATTCATAGTAGCCCGCCCGCCCGAGACGCCCGGTTTTCGTTATGATCTTTGCCTGAACGGTTCGGCGACGCTGGACAAGGGGGGGAGTGATCAGGATGGCAGCGGGACCGAATCGGGTGAAGACTATCAGCTGGTCGACTACAGCGGTTCAGTGCGCGGGCTGAATTCGGACGGTTGCCTTAAGGATATCCACTCGACCCGATTCTCCAGCGGGAATCCAGTTCACGAGCAGCGTTGGGGTCTTCGGATCAACGACGATGCGCTTCCGGAGTCCAGCGAAACGATCATCGTAACCGTGACGGCTTCCGCAACTCAGCCTGCTAACGTGCCGACGGGTGACTGGTCATTTCCCGGCAGTCCGGCGACTCACACGATCGTGGATGACCTGAGCGACCTGCCAGTGCCTGAAGAGGAACTGATTCTGACGCTTCACGCACCGCAGGATCGGTACGAGGATGATACGTCTGACACAAGCACGACGGGCAGTTTCCGGGTTAGCGCCTCAAGACCGTTTTCCGGAAGTTTCAATGTCAAGGTGTGCCTTTCCGGCACTGCAAAGCAAAGCGCCGCCGTTGATGGCGCAGGCTACGACGCATCGAAATTTGCGGACACTGACGACTACGGCCTTGTCGTCGACCGATCAGCCGAGGCGGGAGCTGAGGGCACGGCGCTGAACTGCTACACTCGATTTGTTGTAGCGGGACAGAGCGCCTCCCCCTATGTTGACTCCAACGCGTCAACCGATTTTACGCTGATCATCAAAGGCGACAGCACTATCGAGATTGACGAGACGGTGAATGCGACACTCGGCCGCGTGGATGACGGGTCGGCACCGACGCCGGATTATGTCAAATTCGGTTCGACGCCGGCGACCTACACGATCCTGAACGACGATTCGGCGGCTTCTTTTGCAGTGGACAAGTCAGAGGCTGTGGAGAGTGCGGGTCTGCAGACGGTGGTGGTTAAATTCGCTCCGGCACTGCAGAAGAACGTGACGGTGCGTTACCGATTGGCTGCAGGAAGCAGCGCAGAGAGGGGCGAGGACTTTGAGATCGCAGACTTCGGCGAGTTGGCGGTGAAAAAGGGAGCGACCGAGGCGGTGATTCCTATTGCGCTTCGCGACGATTACGAGTATGAAGGTAGCGAGGACCTGACTCTGGTTCTGCGCACCGGAAGCAGCGGTTATGTGCGTGGCGATGCGAGGCGGCACACCATGACGATTCAGGATAATGACAGCGTGACCCTGTCAGTCCGCCCGCCGATTGACGCCTACGAGGGAAACTCAGGTACGACCGACCGTACTTTCACGGTGCAGAGTTCTGCACCGCTGATCAGTTCGGTCGACTACCGGGTGTGCTTTTCCGGCAGTGCGGCGATTGATCTGACCAAGGCGGACCCGATGCCTGCGGGCACCGACTATCAGCCGCTTGAGGGCGGCGCACCCGGCTCTCAAAGCTGCGTTGACGGCACGATGGCGGCAAAAGCCAGCAGTGCGCAGGTCACCATCCGCGTGAGGGGCGACACTGACGGTAATGAGGGCGACGAGACGGTGGATGCGACGCTGTCGCTGACGGGAACCGTGCCTGCGGGCGTTGCGCTGGATGCGGCCACGGCGACCCACACGATTGTGGACGATGACGACCAGTCGACGGCGGTGGTGTCGATACGGGCGCCGCCGGGCGAGTACGAGGGGGATTCGGGGACGAGGGATCGGTACTTCGAGGTCCGCTCTACGGCTCCGGCGACGGTAGATGCGCACTACCAGGTGTGTTTTTCCGGCAATGCGTCGATCGATGTGACCAAGGCGAACCCGATGCCTGCAGGCGCCGACTATCAGCCAATGTATGCATCGCTTCCTTGGCACCGAAACTGCGTGAGCGGCCATATCGAGAAAGGCTCCACGTCTGGCCGCTACAGAATCGGCATCCGCGTCAGAGGGGATACCGAGGTTGAGGGCGACGAGACGGTGGTGGCGACCCTAAGTGAAAGCAGAGTGGTGGGACAGGAGTTCCAGTTTCCTTCTGACATGTCTCTGGACACCACTCCGGTGACTTACACCATCATCGCAGATGAGCGGCGGGCGTCATTCGCCGCCGCCGCGTCGCGGATCTATGAAGGGGACGGCACGCACCGGGTGGCGGTGCGTCTGGAGCCGGCGCCGACGCAGGATGTGGCGCTGAGTTACACGGTTGGCGGCAGTGCGCAGAGCGGGGACTATTCGATTGCGGGCGCCGGCACGGTGGTGGCGAAGGCCGGTGCGAAGGAGGCGGCCATTGAGATTGCGGTGGCGGATGATGCGGTGGTCGAGTCTGACAGCACAGTTGTCCTGACGCTGACCGGCAGCGGCGGCGGCTATGCGCTTGGCGGCGTGCTGTCGCATGAGGTGACCATCGTCGACGACGATCAGCCGCGCATCGTCATCGATCCCGCATTGAATGTGAGCGAAGGCGGCTCCGCAGACTATGCGGTGTCGCTGGGAAGACGGCCCTCGGGCGATGTGAAGGTTTCGATCAGCGGCCATTCGAAGACGGGTCTGACGCTTTCGACTGTCGCACTCAACTTCTCGATGCTGAACTGGAGAACACCGCAGACGGTCACAGTTCAGGCGGGTGAGGATGATGATGCGCTGGACGACATGGTGACGCTGACTCACACCGCTTCAGGTGGCGGCTATAAGTCAGTCAACGGTGCGATCGGGGTGACTGTCACTGATAACGATGAAGCAGGGCTGGTGTTCAATTCTCCTCCGCGTTTGTGGGAGGAAGGCAGCACAGCCAACCATACCGTACGACTTGCGACGCGTCCGTCATCTGATGTCAGGATTTCGATTGCGACCGAATCCGGCAGCGATGTGACCCTGTCTCCGTCAATGCTTGTCTTTCGGCCGTCGAACTGGCAGATTGCACAGAGCGCAAGGCTCACTGCGGGTGAGGATGACGACACGGCGAACGATAAGGAAGTCATCACATGGACTGTTTCAGGTGGCGGCTACGAACAGGCGGCGGTCGAGCATCAGATCATCATTCTGGATAATGATGGTGATCTGAGCTTTGCACTGTATCCATATATGAGAACCTTTGGCTCAAATAGAGCCAATTTTCAGCATGAGAATGTTCTTAAGGAGTCTGATTTTGATGTTGCAACCAATTTGCTGGATTTGGATGTATCTGCCACCGCCTCCAGCTTGATTTATGTTAAGCCGATTGTAACAATCTCTTATCGATTCTGTTTTTTTAGTGTGCAGGAAAATCCTGGATTTACAGTAGGTGAAAAATCCGGGCTAGTGCATTATGAAAAGCGCACACTCTCGACAGATGACTGCATTTCCAGCGATTTTGAATCCACTGAATACCAATTCAGAAATTATACGCCAATTGGAGTGTATTTAGAATCGACCGATGTGGACGATATCGACCGGCCCAACAATCGTGTAACGGTTACGCTGTCCGAAGATCCGAACAATCCGCCACCCAACAATTACATTTTTGATAATCCGATCAATCGACCGGTTTTCTTCACTGTGATCGACGACGACCCGACCGTGGTCAGTCTGGCTCGCACGGGAAGCGGAGCGATCAGCGAGGGCGGGTCAGTCGGGTTCACGGTGTCACTGGGACGCGCGCTTGTGGCGGGTGAAATAATCGAGGTGCCGCTGTCGGTCGGCGGAACGGGGGTGACTGTTGACGACTGGGCAGTATCCATGGACTCCGGCGCTGCGAATGCCGGAGTGAGTCTGATCAACGCTGACAGGGAGACGCCGGCAGTGCGCTTTGCGGGCGCCGGTGCTGAAACGGCGGCGCTGGTGCTGGAGGCGGTGGTCGACAACACCGACGAGAGCGGCAGCGAGACGATTGAGGTTTCGCTGGGCCCGAATGACAAAACGGTCAACGGTTTCGACCGGCAGAAAGTGGCGACCAACGTGGGTGGCGGTGCTGACCCGCACACGACGGACAATGCCTTCAGCGTGACGGTCAGCGATGCTGCCGCGACCGTGCCGGTGGTTTCTTTTGAGCTCAAAGAGTCGAGCGCTTCAGAAGCGGATGCCGTGAAGGAGGTGGCGCTGACGCTGACTCCGGCGCCGGCATCGGATATTAAGTTTTCCTATACGGTTGGCGGAGATGCGACAGCTGGCGAGGATTTCACCATTGCCGGCTCTGGCTCGGTTACGGTGAAAGCCGGGCAGAAGCGGACGGTCATTGCGGTCGGGGTGCTGGATGATGACGCAGTCGAGCACGGAGAAGCGATTATTCTGAAGCTTGTCGACGGCCCCGGCTATACGGCGGCCGGCGTGCGCCCGACGCACACGCTGACCATTGTCGACGGTGACACGGCGGTGCTGTCGATCAGCGCGCCGGCAGATGCAAACGAGGGCGATGCGGGCGTGACCGACCGGCTGTTTACGGTCAGTCTTTCCGCGCCGGTACCGGAACCGGTTTACTTCAAACTATGTTTCACCGGCACTGCGGTTCTCGACAGGACGCGGGCCGATCCGATTCCGGCGGCCGCCGATTACCAGGTGCTGTCCGGCAGTGCGGTGGCGGATACCGACTGTGTTTCGCAGTGGGTCCGCGCCGGCGAGTTGACCAGTGCCAAGACGGTTGGCGTGCGCGTGCGCGGCGATGCTGAATATGAGCGGCACGAAAAGGTGACTACCACCCTCACCCTCACGGGCAAGGTACCGAAAGGCGTCATCCTGGGCAACGATGTGAGTGCGACGCACCAGATTCTTGACGACGACAGCGCGTTGATATCGATTCACGCGCCGCAGGCGGCGTCTGAGGGGGACGACGGAAGCTCAGTGAAAATATTCGAGGTTCGGTTATCGTCGCCCGTACCGGGCGGAGCGAGGTATGCGATCTGCTTTCAGCATGTCGCCGGCACTGCGACGAACAACAAGGACTATGCCGCGCTTGATCTGGAGGGAGTCCCCTACAGTGGATGCCGAGTGTTTGACATGTCGTCTTCTCAGGTCAGTTCCGGTGAAGACGTGCGCATGCTCGTGTACGGCGACACCTTTTACGAGGGCGACGAGACGGTGGTGGTGCGCATAGCCGACGATCGCCTGCCTCTGCCGTTCGGCGTCAATTTGGCCCCGGCCGCCTCATCTGCGACCTACACGATTACCGACGATGAGCCGGTGGTTTCGTTTGATGCGGCGTCCTCGGGCGCCGGCGAGGCGGACGGCGTGCAGGACATCGGGGTGAGCCTTGACCCGGCGCCGCGGGCGGCGCTGACGCTGCGGTACGAGGTGAGCGGCACGGCGTCGGCGGGCGGCGACTTCGGCATTGCGGGCACGTCCGGGTCGCTGGCGGTCGAGGCCGGCGCCACCGAGGCGGTGATTGCGGTGACGCCGGTCGATGATGCGGTGGCGGAGCCGGGTGAGAGCGTGGTGCTGACGCTGGTGCGCGACGGTGCGAATTCGGGTTATGGCGTGGGTGCGACGGCGGTGCACGAGCTGTCGATCACCGACGATGACGCGGCGGTGCTGTCGATCGCCTCGCCGGCGGATGCGAACGAGGGGGATTCGGGGGTGACCGAGCGGTCGTTTGCGGTTGAACTCGATGCGGCCTCTCAGGCCGATGTGAACTACCGGGTGTGTTTTTCGGGCACCGCGGCGGCGGATCTGACGCAGGCGGTGACGATTCCGGCCACGGCCGACTATCAGGTTCTCGCAGGCGGCTCACCGCACGATGCGGCGTGCCTCGACGGCACGGTGACGGCCGGTGTGCTGGTTTCGCCGGTGGTGATCCGCGTGCAGGGCGATGCCGACCCTGAGGGCGACGAGACGGTGGTGGCGACACTGGCTTTTGCCGACGGTCCGCCGGCCGGGGTGACGCTGGGCACGGCTTCGGCGACCCATGCGATCCTTGATGACGAGACGGTTGTGTCGTTCACCTCGGCGGGCTCGGCGCTGTATGACGAAAACCTGTCTTCAACCGTGCTTGAAAAGGACGGCGACTATCCATACGCAGTGGTGCGTCTGTCCGGTTCGCTGGCCGAGGATATTGCGGTCGGCTATGCGGTGAGCGGCACGGCTTCGGCGGGCAGCGACTACAGCATTGCGGGTTCAGGTACGGTGACGGTGGCGGCCGGTGCGACGGATGCGGTGATTCCGGTCAAACTGCTCAACGATGCGCAGGTTGAGGATGACGAGACGCTGGTGCTGACGCTGAGCGCCGGCGCCGGCTATGTGCCGGACGGCGCCAAGAAAACGCACACGCTGCTGATTGCGGACAATGATCTGAAACTGAGCGTGTCGGCGCAATCCGGCGCCGAGGGCGATTCGGGTCACCAGGATGCTGACATCGGAGTCGGTGTGTCGCAAGGCTGGCTCAGCCGCTGGAGCAATCAGTCTGATACGGTTCCTTTCAGAATCGACCTGTGTTTTTCCGGCGATGCGGCGGGCCACTTCGGCGGCACGGCGCCGGCCGGAAGGGACTATGACGTGCGGTCGCGGGGCGGCAGTCGGGAGGTCACCTGGACGGACGGCTGTCTGGCCGGCCGGGACGTCAAGGCTGCCCGGAGCCGGGCGCAGAAGCTTCGCGTCTACGGCGACACGGTCGTGGAGCCGGATGAGACGGTGACGGTGACGCTGAGCAGCGGCGGTCTGCCGGGCGGCTGGGAGATTGCGGGCTCGCCGGCGTTGTACGGGATCGTCAACGATGATGCGCTGGTGTCGTTTGCGGTGGCCGAGGCGCGGGTGGTCGAGGGTGATGGCGTGCGCGGGGTGGCGGTGACGATTGATCCGGCGGCGCCGCGGGCGCTGGAGATTGGCTATGCGCTGGGCGGCAGTGCGGTGGCGGATGAGGATTTCACCGTTGCCGGCACGGTGACGGTGGAGGCGGGCAAGGCTGCTGCGGTGATTCCGGTGACGCTGGTTGATGATGCGGTGTCGGAGCCAGAGGAGCGGCTGACGCTGACGCTGAATGCCGGCGCCGGCTATGTGGTGGATGCGGCCAGGTCACAGTTTGCGATGGACATTGTCGACGATGATGCGTCGGTGCTGTCGATCAGCGGGCCGGGCGATGCGAACGAGGGTGATTCGGGGACTGCGGACCATCTGTTCAAGGTGGCGCTGTCGGGGGCGGCTGCGGCCGACACGGCTTTTGAGGTATGCTTCGGCGGCACGGCGACGGCGGATCTGACGCAGGCCGACCCGATGGCGGCTGGAGCGGACTATCAGCCGCTGCTGTCGGACGGGAGCGGTCCCGGTGCGGCCGCCTGCCTGTCGGGGACGGCGGTGGCCGGAACCTCGGGCGAGGTGGCGTCGTTCGGCGTGCGGGTGCGCGGCGACACCGACCCGGAGGGCGATGAGACGGTGGTGGCGAAGCTGGCCTTTGACGGCGCCGCGCCGGCCGGGGTGGCGCTGGGTGCGGGCAGTGCGACCCATACGATCCTTGATGATGAGACGGTGGCGTCGTTCACCTCGGCGGGCTCGGTGCTGTATGACGAAAACCTGTCTTCAACCGTGCTTGAAAAGGACGGCGACTATGCATACGCAGTGGTGCGTCTGTCCGGTTCGCTGGCCGAGGATATTGCGGTCGGCTATGCGGTGAGCGGCACCGCTTCGGCCGGCAGCGACTACAGCATTGCGGGTTCGGGTTCGGTGACGGTGAAGGCCGGAGAGACGGATGCGGTGATTCCGGTCGAGCTGTTCAACGATGCGCAGGTTGAGGATGACGAGACGCTGGTGCTGACGCTGAGTGCCGGCAGCGGCTATGCGCCGGGTGGTACCAAAAAGCACACGCTGGTGATTGCGGACAATGATCTGAAACTGAGTGTGTCGGCACAATCCGGCGACGAGGGTGATTCAGGTCACCAGGATGTTGACATCGCAGTCGGGGTGTCGGCAGACTGGCGGGACCGCTGGACCGATTTGCAGACCAGGGTCGACCTGTGCTTTTCCGGCGATGCGGTGGGCGACTTCGGCGGCAGCCTCAGCACGGCGCCAGCTGGAAGGGACTATGACGTGCGGTCGCGGGGCGACAGAGAGGAGATCACCTGGACGGACGGCTGTCTGACCGGCCTGGATGTCAAGGCTCAGGCGAGCCGGGAAAAGAAACTTCGCATCTATGGCGACACGGTTGCGGAGCCGACCGAGACGGTGACGGTGACGCTGAAGAGCAGCGATCTGCCGGCGGGCTGGGAGGTTGCCGGCTCGCCGGCAACCTATGCGATTCGCGATGACGATGTTGAGGTGTCGTTTGCGGAGGCTTCATCGCAGGCGTTCGAGGGTGCCGGACGACGCGCGGTCAGTCTGAGTCTGACGCCTGCGGCGCCGGCCGGATTCACGATCGTCTACGCGGTGGGCGGCAGTGCGACGGCCGGTGCGGACTTCACTGTTGCGGACTCGGTTGCGGTGCAGGCCGGCGACACCGAGGCGGTGATTGCACTGGATCTGATCGATGATGCCGGAATCGAGCCGGACGAGACGGTTGAGCTGAAGCTGACCGCTGGCGCCGGCTACGGGCTGGGCGATGCGGATGCGCATGTGCTGACCATCCTTGACAACGAGACGGCGCGGCTGCTGCTGGAGCCGGATGGGCTGCAGGTCGGCGAGGGCGATGAGGCTGCCTATTCGGTGTCGCTGTCGAAGCAGCCGACGTCGGCGGTGGAGGTTTCGGTCAGCGGGCATGCGGGAACGGATGTTTCGGTCAGCCCGCAGACTCTGACGTTCAGCCTTAAGGACTGGGACGGCCCGCAGCAGGTGACGGTGAGCGCCGGGCAGGACGACGATGCGCTCGACGATGCGCTGACGCTGACGCATGCGGCGGCGGGTGGTGGCTACGGTTCGGTGACCGCATCCGTCGGGGTGGAGGTCGCCGACGATGAAGAGGCGGCGCTGGTGTTCAGCCGCACCGAGCTCGGCGTCGCCGAGGGCGGCAGTGCGGACTACACGGTGCGGCTTGCGACGCGGCCTTCGGCTGCCGTCAATGTGAGAATCACCGGTCAGGCGGGCACGGACGTGAGTGTGAGTTCAAACTCTCTCAGGTTCGACCCGCCGAACTGGCGCATTCCGAAGACCGTGACGGTCAGTGCGGGACAGGATCACGGATCGGTCGACGAGACCGTGGTGCTGACGCACACCGCTTCGGGCGGGGATTACGTCTCAACGCAGGGCGATGTGACGGTGAATGTCACCGACAATGACAAGACCAACTTCGCTTTTATTTCAGTTTCCGCTGATGTCAACCCCGTTTCTGAATCGACTACAGACGCCGTAGTAATCAAGGTGAATGTGTCGAACACTAGAACGTCGCCGCTACCGGTGCGGCTGTGCTTTTCAAGTTCGCTGCCGACCCTCGGATTAATCGAGGTGAACCGTTTAGGGGAATTCAACCAGCAAACCAATCAACATGAAGTGATAAGGTTGGCACTTTCCGGCGGCTGCACAAACTACGAATTTCCCGCGAGCCAGTCAGACGACCGGTTATTCCTGACTCTGAAAGGCGACAGCACTGACGAGCCCGACGAGACAGTAACGGTGACAGTCATCGAAGACCCGGACAATCCGTTGCCCGATGGCGTGGAGATTTCACCTTCTTCCAATTCGCTGAGCCTGGTGATTACAGATGACGATCCAACTGTGGTCAGCCTGGCCCGTACCGGTGCTGCGGCGATCAGCGAGGGCGAGTCAGCCGGGTTCACGGTGTCACTGGGACGTGCGCTTGTGGCGGATGAGATGATCGAAGTGCCGCTGTCGGTGAGAGGAGTCAGAGTTACAGTCGATGACTGGGTGATGGTGAAGGATCCCAAGTCAGTGAACACCGGGGTGAGTCTCGACACGTCTTACCCGCCAGCGGTGCTGTTTTCAGGTGTTGGCGCCGAGACCGCATCTCTGCTTCTGGAAGCGACGGTGGACAACACCGACGAGGGTGGGTCCAAGACCCTTTCGGTATCGCTGGGTCCGAATGATGCCACGGACAACGGTTTCGACCGCACGTCGCTGACCACCAATGTGGGCGGCGGCGCCGATCCGGACACCACATTCAATGCCTTCAGCGTGACGGTCAGCGACGCTACGGCGTCGCCACTGGCATATTTCTCACAGGCATCGTCAAGCGCTCTGGAAGGCGGCGGAACGCAGCAGGTGACGGTTCAGCTGAGTCCGGCCCCGATGGCTGATGTAACGGTCGGCTATGCGCTCGGCGGCAGCGCCATAGCCGGCACGGACTACACCATTGCAGGTTCTGGCAGTGTCACGGTGAAGGCCGGTGCGACTGATGCGGTGATCGGGATCAGCCTGATCGACAACGATGAGATCGAACCGGGCAAGGTGATGACGGTCGAGCTGACGCTTGAGGCCGGCAGCGGCTATGCGGTCAGCGCCCGGCAGCCGAAGCACGTGCTGAGCGTTGCCGATGATGACAAGTCAGCGCTGTCGGTCAGTGCGCCGGCCGATGAATCGGAGGGGGGCGGTCGAAACCACCAAAGTGATCGGTACTTTACCGTGAGCCTGTCGCAGCCGGTGGCTCGGAACACTTACTATCAGCTGTGTTTTGACACCACAAGAAGCGCCAACAATGCACGCATCAGCACGCTAGGGTATTTCACCTCTATAGCTGATTATCTGCCAATCTCTGATGGTGCCGTGCAGCATGCCGCATGCGTGGGCGGGACGGTCCGCGCCGGCACAGTCACGGATTCGTCGGTCGGCATCCGGGTGCGCGGCAACAACAACGTCACCGACTTGCGGGTGAGCGCGGTGCTGTCAATCGTCGACGCACTGCCAGAGGTTGCACTCGACCCGAAGCGCAGCACTGCGGTCCACAGGATTCTGGATGACGATAAGCCGGTGGTGGAGTTTGAGAAGGTGGCGTCGAGTGCGGGCGAAAGCGATGGCGCACAGGTCTTTAAAGTAACACTCAAACCGGCACATCATAGGCAAATTACAGTAGGGTATGTGGCTACCGGCAGCGCCTCTGCGACCGACTATTCGATCGCGCCCAAGGATGTGATCACATTTGGACGCAACACAACCGAAAAGCTGATTACAGTTACCCCCACCGACGACGGTGTGGTGGAAGCGGATGAGACGGTCGTGTTGACGCTGAATCCTGGCAACAACAACTATCGGCTCGGCGAGAACGCGAAGCACACGATGACCATCGTCGACGATGATGCGGCGGTGATGTCAATTGTCGAACCGGCCGATGCCGCCGAAGGCGAATCGGGTGCGACCGACCGATTTTTTACGGTGAGCTTTTCAAGGCCGGTGGAGAGCGAGATTCGCTACCAGATCTGCTTTTCGGGCACTGCGGCAATTGATCTGACGCAGGCCGGCGAGGTGCCGGCGACTGCGGACTACCAGCCGCTGACCGGCGGTAGCGGTGTGCCGGTGGCTGGTACAACCCGCTGTGTCGGCGCCACACATGCGGCCGGGGATCTGTCGACATCCGACTCGAGCATCGGCATTCGCGTCAGGGGCGATTCGGACGCGGAAGGCGACGAGACTGTGACGGCGACGCTGGTGCTGGTAAGTGCGCCGACGGGCGCGGTTACGCTAGGCAAGACGAAGGTGACGCACACGATCCTTGAAGACGATGCGGCGGTGCTGTCGATTGCGGCGCCCGAGGACGCGTATGAGGGCGACAGCGGCACCGACGATCGTTTGTTCACCGTGCGGCTGGCACAGCCGCTGTCCGATCATGTCGGTTTCAGGGTCTGCTTTTCGGGCAGCGCGGCGATCGATCTGACGAAAGCCGACCCGATGCCGGCCGCGGCCGACTATCAGCCGCTGGCTGGCGGTGCGCCAGACTCGGGCAGCTGCGTGGACGGTTTCGTGACCGCCGGTACACGGCAGGCGCAGGTCGGCATCCGGGTGCGCGGCGATTCCGCCGTCGAAACCGACGAGACGGTGGAGGCGGGTCTTTCGCTTGCCGCCACAGCACCAGACGAGGTTCAGCTCGGCAACTCCGCCGCAGTGCACACGATTCTCGACGACGACGCACTGCCGCTGTTGTCGATCGCTGATTCAGCGGCGGCGGAGGGAAGTGCACTGACGTTTGACGTGACACTGTCGCGACCGTCTGAGCAGACCGTGACGGTCGTAGCGACAGCAGCAAGCGGACTGGACGATACGGCCTTGGCCGAAGCCGACTACAAGGTCGGACGCGAGGTTCTGACGTTTGCCGCTGGATCCTCGACCGCAACGTTCAATGTGACAACTTCGGAAGACCGGGTATTTGAGGCGGACGAGACTTTTACAGTAACGCTTTCTTCGCCGGTTAATGCCCGGTTGACAAAGGCTGCGGCGACCGGAACCATCAGGAATACAACGAAAGAGCCAAAAAGTGTTTATTTTTCTGCGGACGTGAATGAAATCAGAGAGGGTGACGATCCAGTCACGGTTAATGTCACCGCGAGACTCGGACTAAATGATATTACTGATCCGAATCGGTTCGGAAATGTGTACGATGAGGATAAGACTGTTATGGTTTCGGTTTCCGGCGGCGCCGACGTTTCCTCTGACCGATTTGTCGCAGTACCCGATTTCCCTGTCGTGATTCCAGCCGGGGAGCAAATCGCTTCAGCAAGATTCACGCTGGAGCCGATTGACAACAATGTTCACAACACTAGGCCAGATGACCTACTGTTCATAATTATTGGAATGAACTCACAGAAGTCGTTTCCAGGAAGCATTCAGGTTGTCACCTACATCAGGCTGCTCGACAACGATGACACGCCGGTGGTGACTGTCGCAAACGCGGCCGCTGCCGAAGGGGCGGATACGGTCTTTAGATTGACGCTCTCGGGTCAGTCAAACCAGACCGTGAAAGTGAAGGTTTCAACTGCTCCCTCCACAACGACGGATAGTAACAATGCCACAAGCGGTACTGACTACGTTTCCAAAAATGACGAGATTGTTACATTTGCGCCAGGTCAAACGAGTGCAGTCTTCAAGGTGAAGACAATTCAGGACTCTTTCTGCGAACCGAACGAGCTGTTCTTACTCGAACTGACCGGACCGCAGTTTGCGACAATCGGGACACCGAAGGTCCAGGGTACGATCACCAACGATGAGTCGTGTCCCACGGGACTCGACTTGGCTTGGAATACCAATGCCCGAAACCGTGGGCTAGATCAAAGCCCAGCAAACAATCAATTCCACGAAAGTGACGACCCAATCAAATTCACACTGACCGTGAAATTCTCCGGGGACAGCTCAAAGGTCGTATTCGACACGGATACGACCGTGACGGTCACCGTCGGTCAGCCAGGCGACAGCGCTGTTTCGGGACAGGACTACACCAGGGTCGAACCGTTCGATATCACGATCCCCAGCGGAAAGACATCGGCGAGTGGCACTTTTACGCTGGCTGGGTTTAACAATTCGAACCTCGACTTCAATAAAAGGCAGACGATCACAATAAAGGCGAGTTCGGAGAGGGTTGCGGGAGACCACGCCAGGACAATCAAAATTACGGACAACGACAGCGTCATCAATGTGTCGATCGAGGATGCGGAAGGCCCGGAAGGGGCGCCGCTGATTTTTAAGGTGAAACTATCAGGGTATTCGAGAAATTCGACGAGCGTCAAATTGACGGCCTTGAGCGAGAGCGGCGACACGGCGACCGCGGGCTCCGACTATACGGCGAAGACACAGACGCTGAGTTTCAGTCCGGGTCAGACTGAAGCGCTGTTCGAAGTGCAAACCATTGAAAAAAGCACGGGCAGTTCAAGCGAAAGCGATGAAACCTTTACGGTGAAACTTTCTGAACATCAGGGTCTGGGAGATAACGGTTCTCAAACGGCAACCGGCACGATCAGGCCGGCGAACCAGACCGCGGCACGCCTGTTGCTCTCAGCCTCCGGTTCAAGCACAGAAGGGAACTCGGGTTCAACCCGGATTTCATACTCAGTCAGAGTCGATCATGGCAACATAGCAGTTAGCAATCGCAAGCGATTCAACTACCGAGTCTGCTTTCGGGGAACGGCGACGCCCGACCTGTCGTCCGACGGCAGCCAGGCTGATGCCGACTACAGCGTCGAAAACGCGGATTCGACCGACCGACGCTGCACGAATACGATAAAGACACCGGAGACGATATTATTGGGCATGATACCAAATAATGCTGTCCAATCTATTCGAGTAAACATCAGAGGCGATGAGACATTCGAGCCCGACGAGACGGTCACTGCGGTCCTGGAGCTTGTCGGCACCCCGCCTGCCAACTACGGTCTGGGCAAAGCCTATGCGACCTCCACGATTTTCGATGATGATACGAGAGTCAGCGTTACCGTACACCCAACAAGTCTTAGAGAGGGTGCCAACACTAGTTGCTGCTCTGCTTTTTCTATCAAGCGCGAAGCGAGTTTGCAGCAGAATCGCCGGCAAGATTTCAAATACCAGCTTTGCCTATCCGGTAGCGCCACTCCCGGTAGCATTACTTCCGGGGATTATTACGTCTCTTCCAGATCTCATAAAAAAATCGGCCAAAACTGCTTCGAGTCCACCTTTCCTGCTAGCCAGTCGGATGCAATCAATGACATTCAGGTCGGAATAGTAGGCGACTCCGCATTCGAGCCCGATGAAACCCTCATCGCAACTCTGAAACTCATCAACCCGCCGATCGGCGTTCAGCTCGGCAAAGACACCGCAACGCTTACGATAGAAAACGATGATTCGCAGAAGGCGGTGCTGTCGGCGTCATTTTCAACAAATCGCAAGGAAAACCGTTACGATCACAACGAGCTTGATAATGGAAAACAGCATAAAGTGCCAATTTTACTCGATGTGTCTCAAGCGGTTGATAAAGATGGGAAACGTGTCCCATTCCCCGAAATCCCTGTCAGGCTGTGTGTCAGCAACAGCGGAACTGCCAAATATGATAAGTCGCAATCCCCATACAAACCTACCGATGCGGACTACCGTGTGATGTTAGATGGCAATCCCTTAGGGATCGGTACTCAATGTACGGATATCGTCATCCCCGCCGGCCAGAATTTCAGCAATCGCTATGGTTTATTCATTTTTGGTGACGACTGGGCTGAGGCAGATGAAACGATCATTACCGAGATCAGTTGCGCTGGCCAATGTCCTGACGGTGTCGAACTCGGTTCGAGGCGGCTGACGGTTAATATTATTGATAACGACGGCCCTGCGACACTTTCGCTCAACGGGCCTGCGGATGCCAATGAAGGGAACACAGGATCGACCGACCGGCTGTTCAAGGTCGCCCTGTCGTCGCCGGTGACTGCCGCCATCACTTATGATCTGTGCTTTTCGGGGAATTCGACGATCGACCTAAGCGGCGCATCCACTATTGCCGATGGCGCCGACTACCAGCCGCTGTCCGACGGTGCACCGGCGACATCCCGGTGCGTGAGATCGAACATTCCCGCAACAACGACATCTGCGGCCAAAAGCATTGGCATTCGCGTACGGGGCGATACAACAGTGGAGAGCAACGAGACGGTTACCGTATCTCTCAATCTGGTTGGCCAGCTGCCGCCGGGCGTTGCGCGGGGCGCGTTTTCGGCAACGCATAGGATTGTCAACGATGAGACGGTGGTGTCGTTCAGTGCGTCTTCGTCGAGTTTAGATGAAGACGACGGTGCTGCTGCCGTGACGGTGGGATTGAGCCCGGCACCGACCGAAGATATCATGCTGCACTACGCGATCAGCGGCACGGCGGGTGAAGATGAGGATTTCACCCTCGAAAATTCCGGCACCCTGACGGTGCGCGCCGGCGCTTCTGAAGCGTTCATCGAAGTTGTGCCTGTCGCCGACAGCGCAGTCGAGGCTGACGAGACTGTCATTTTTGAACTTAAAGACAGCAACGGCTACGTGTCTGGCAGCGCTAAACGCCATGTGCTGACTATCGCCAACGATGACTCGGCGACGCTTTCAATCAGTGCGCCGGATGACGCGGGCGAAGGCAATGCGGGCACGACTGACCGTCTTTTCACGATTAGCTTCTCTGAACTGGTGAAAAAGACGGTCCACTACCGGGTATGTTTTTCCAGCGGGACTGCGGTGATTGATCTCACGCAGGCGGATCCGATTCCGGTGGGTGCCGATTACCAGCCGCTGTTTACAAGTGATGGAGCGCTGGTACCCGGCACCAGCCGTTGCCTGGGCGGTACGCATGCCGGCGAAAACGCACAGGTCGTAGTTGCGCCTGTCGGCATTCGCGTGAAGGGCGATGTCGGGGTCGAGGTGGATGAGACAGTGACCGCGACGGTGTCGTTTGTCGGAGCGCCTCCTGCCGGTGTCTCACTGGGGACGGACTCAGCCACGCACACGATCGTGGACGATGATCGGGTCATTGCCTCGATTGTTGCGCCGCCAGATAACGACGAGGGTAATTCAGGTTCGACGGATCGGTTTTTTACGGTCACGCTGTCGAAACCGACATCGAACCACGTGCCGCTCAGTGTATGCTTTTCCGGCACCGCGGCGATCGATCTGACGCAGGCCGCCCCCATTCCGGCGGCGGCCGATTATCAGCCGCTGGAAAACGGTGCAGCGGCCGGCACGCGGTGCGTTGACGGATCGGTCGCTGCCAATTCGGTCTCGCAGAGCGTCGGCATCCGCGTCAGGGGAGACGCCGACATCGAGCGGCACGAGACAGTGGTGGCGACGCTCGCGCTTACGGAAACCGTGCCTGCCGGTTTCGCGATTGATGCGCATGCTACGACAGCAGCCCACCGGATTCTTGATGATGATGTAGCGGTGTCGTTTGCAGCATCGTCATCGCAGGTGCTGGAGGGCGACCGGGTGCACAATGTGACACTGAATATTGTGCCCGCGGCACCGGCTGATTTTACGTTTGATTACACGGTTGACGGCACCGCGGTCGCCGGTACCGACTTTACCCTTGCGGATTCCGGAACCATTTCAGTGAAAAAAGGTGCAACTGAAGTCACCGCCGCCATTATGCTGATTGACAACCAAAAATTTGAGTCGTCCAAGACGCTGGTTCTGCGCCTGCCGGATGATGTTGCAACCGCGCAGGTGCATGAGGTGAAGATCATCAACAACGACATCGGGGTGACAGTCGACAGCATGTCGCGCCTCGAAAGCGGTTCCGATTCAACCAGTGCGACCGATGTGACGCTGACGGTTCGGATACCGCCCGAGTACCCGAAATTTGAGTACAGACTGTGTTTTACCGGCACTGCAACTCTGGACTACGACGGCAGTCTCAACAAAGACGATGATTATCAATTGGTGGCTCCAAATGGGGTTGTTGTAAATCGATTGACTGGCACATACTTAGATGCAAGATATCCGGACCCGCACCTTGGCTGCTATCCTCGAAACATTAGCCGCCAAAATTCATGGAACCTTCGGGTTGTCGATGACGATTTTCTGGAGCCTGATGAGACGATCATCGCAGCCGTGACTGCCGCTCCCAATCAGCCCGGCGGGGTGCCGCCGGCAAACGAATGGTCGATCGTCGGCAGCCCGGCCACGCATACGATTCTGAACGATTCTGGCGATCTTGAGCAACCCAACACCCCCGGTGAATTGATTTTGACGCTTCAGGCGCCGAGTAGCCGGTATGAAGGGGGTGATGGTGAGGTGACCGAAACAGCAAACATAAAGTTCAGTTTTTCGAGATCAGCGAATGAGCGAGATCAAAGACATTTCTATGCTCGGGTATGTGTCGATGAAACTTCAAACGCGACACGAGTAAAAGAAAAACTGGACAGTTATTTCCCAAATACTTATCTGACAAAGTTTTCTGCCGGTGATGACTACGGGCTGATTGAAGAAATTGATTGGCCCGATCAGAGATTATCGCCCAACTGCTTTACCAGACTGTACTTTACTGGTAGACCAGGGAGTGAATTTAAGCAAATCTCCGTTGCACATATTGCCATTAAAGGTGACTCCGAAGTGGAAGCTGACGAGACCGTGATTTTTAGGCTAGAGCCCGAAACCAATGCTGGCGCTTTTTCGACTCCTGACTACATCACGCTGGATCCGACACCGGCTGTTTATACGATTCTGAATGATGACATAGCTGTTTCATTTGCAAAGAAAAACTCAAAGACGCCTGAAATCGAGGGAACGCATGAAGTTGCTGTCAACATCAGTCCTGAGGCCATAACTGCAATGACGATCCATTATCAGGTTAAGCTCGGGGGCAATAAAAGCGCCGTTCCGGGAAGCGATTATGACATTGCAAACTTTGACGCGAGCACGGGATTCGGTACCATTTCGGTGGAGAAGGGAGCGACTGAAGCGATCATTCCAATCAAGATCCTTGATGATCACCAGTACGAAATCGGAGAAACTGTTGTCATGAATCTGATTGAGAACACTGGTACAGGGCTTAAATATAACCTCGGCAGTCAGAAGCGCTATTCTCTGACGATTCAGGATAATGACAGCGTGACCCTGTCAGTCCGCCCGCCGATTGACGCCTACGAGGGAAACTCAGGTACGACCGACCGTACTTTCACGGTGCAGAGTTCTGCACCGCTGATCAGTTCGGTCGACTACCGGGTGTGCTTTTCCGGCAGTGCGGCGATTGATCTGACCAAGGCGGACCCGATGCCTGCGGGCACCGACTATCAGCCGCTTGAGGGCGGCGCACCCGGCTCTCAAAGCTGCGTTGACGGCACGATGGCGGCAAAAGCCAGCAGTGCGCAGGTCACCATCCGCGTGAGGGGCGACACTGACGGTAATGAGGGCGACGAGACGGTGGATGCGACGCTGTCGCTGACGGGAACCGTGCCTGCGGGCGTTGCGCTGGATGCGGCCACGGCGACCCACACGATTGTGGACGATGACGACCAGTCGACGGCGGTGGTGTCGATACGGGCGCCGCCGGGCGAGTACGAGGGGGATTCGGGGACGAGGGATCGGTACTTCGAGGTCCGCTCTACGGCTCCGGCGACGGTAGATGCGCACTACCGGGTGTGTTTTTCCGGCAATGCGTCGATCGATAAGACCCAGGCGAACCCGATGCCTGCAGGCGCCGACTATCAGCCAATGTATTCATCGCTTCCTTGGAACCGAGACTGCGTGAGCGGCCATATCGAGAAAGGCTCCACGTCTGGCCGCTACAGAATCGGCATCCGCGTCAGAGGGGATACCGAGGTTGAGGGCGACGAGACGGTGGTGGCGACCCTAAGTGAAAGCAGAGTGGTGGGACAGGAGTTCCAGTTTCCTTCTGACATGTCTCTGGACACCACTCCGGTGACTTACACCATCATCGCAGATGAGCGGCGGGCGTCATTCGCCGCCGCCGCGTCGCGGATCTATGAAGGGGACGGCACGCACCGGGTGGCGGTGCGTCTGGAGCCGGCGCCGACGCAGGATGTGGCGCTGAGTTACACGGTTGGCGGCAGTGCGCAGAGCGGGGACTATTCGATTGCGGGCGCCGGCACGGTGGTGGCGAAGGCCGGTGCGAAGGAGGCGGCCATTGAGATTGCGGTGGCGGATGATGCGGTGGTCGAGTCTGACAGCACAGTTGTCCTGACGCTGACCGGCAGCGGCGGCGGCTATGCGCTTGGCGGCGTGCTGTCGCATGAGGTGACCATCGTCGACGACGATCAGCCGCGCATCGTCATCGATCCCGCATTGAATGTGAGCGAAGGCGGCTCCGCAGACTATGCGGTGTCGCTGAAGTCGCCGCCTTCAGTCGATTTCAATGTCCTGATTACCGGTCATTCGGATACAGAACTGACGCTGTCCTCTGAAAGTCTTTCGTTTTCGCCGGCAAACTGGAGAATACCGCAGATGGTGACGGTGAGCGCAGCGCAGGACGACGATGCGCTCGACGATGTTGTGACGCTAACACACGCAGCCTCAGGCGGCAACTACAATTCAGTTACCGCATCCGTCGTGGTGACCATCGACGACGATGACGAAGCGGCGCTGGTGTTCAGTCAGACGGAACTCGGCATTACCGAAGGCGGCAGCGCGCACTACGAGGCACGGCTTGCGTCGCGGCCTTCGGACGAGGTTGAGGTGTTAATTTCGGGTCACTCGGGATCGGACCTCACCGTGAGTCCGACAACCCTGAGGTATCCGCCGCAGAACTGGTGGCTGCCGCAGACGGTGACGGTTTCAGCCGGCGAGGACGACAATGAGGCGGGCGAGTCCATTACTCTGACGCACACGGCTTCGGGCGGGGATTACGCATCCAAACAGGGCGATGTGACGGTCACCGTCGCCGACAATGACTGGCGAGCGCGGGTTTCTCTGGCGGCAGATTCGGTGAATGATTTGAAAATCAGTGAGGATGGCAGTCGGGTCTCCACTCTGATGGCAAAGTCATTCCCAGCAACCCCTCCTGGTACAAACAAGGGCATTCCGGTCAGCATCTGCTTTTCGAGTTCGCTTTCTGACTTCGGTTTCAATCTCGTTTACAGTGGTTTAACGAGAACGCTGGACAGCAGCGGCTGCAATCTTAACGCACCTTTACGAATATCAGGCGATAGTGCACAGCGCAGATCGAGGTTTTGGCTCGACCCGATTGCCGATGCCGTCGACGAGCCCGATGAGGTGGTGACGGTGACGGTGCTCGCGAATCCGGAGTATCCCCTGCCCGCCGGCGTACAGATCAATACAGCAGCCAACAGCCGGGTTGTCACCATCGAAGATGACGACCCGACCGTGGTCAGTCTGGCTCGCACGGGAAGCGGAGCGATCAGCGAGGGCGGGTCAGTCGGGTTCACGGTGTCACTGGGACGCGTGCTTGTGGCGGGTGAAATAATCGATGTGCCGCTGTCAATCAGCGGTTCGGGAGTGGTACCGGCAGACTGGTTGCTGGTGAAAAATCCTGGTTCAGCCAATACAAGAGTGCGCCTGATCAATTCCAGAACGGCGAAGCCGGCAGTGCGCTTTGCGGGTGCCGGTGCTGAGACGGCCACACTGCTGCTGGAAGCGGCGGTCGACAACACCGACGAGGGTGACGGTACTGAGATCTTTGAGGTGGCGCTGGGTGCCGACGGCACGGTTGCGAACGGTTTTGACCGCACGTCGCTACAGACCAATGTAGGCGGCGGTGCTGACCCGCATGAGACGGACAATGCCTTCAGCGTGACGGTCAGCGATGCGACGTCGCCGCCGCTGGCGTTTTTCACGCAGGCATCTTCAAGTGCGTTGGAAAGTGGTGGAACACAGTCGGTGACGGTGCGGCTGAGTTCGGCGCCGACGGCTGATGTGACGATTGGTTATGCGGTTGGTGGCAGCGCAGTTGCCGGTACGGATTTCACCATTGCGGGTTCGACGACGGTGGTGGCTAACACGGTCGAGGCGGTGATTGAGATCAGCCTGATCGACGATGATGCGGTGGAGCTGGGTGAGATCAGAACGGTCGAGCTGACGCTTGAGACCGGCACCGGCTATGCGGTGAGCAGCCGCCGGCCCAGGCACGTGCTGAGTGTTGCCGACGATGATGAGTCATTACTGTCGATCACTGCCCCGGCAGATGCCGGGGAGGGGGACTCGGGGGTAACCGACCGACTCTACACGGTTGGCCTTTCCGCGGCTTCATCGAGCGATGTCTCTTACAAGATCTGCTTTTCCGGCACGGCGACGATTGATCTGACGAAAGCCGACCTGACGCAGGCCGATGCCGTGCCTTCGGCTGACTACCAGCCGCTGCTTGACGGCGAGGCGTTCGGTGCCCACTGCATTGCACAGCGGATACCGGCTGGTGCCCTGGCGTCTGACAGGGCTGTGGGCATTCGGGTGCGCGGCGACACATCGCTGGAACAGCACGAGAATGTGACGGCGACCCTGAATTTAATTGGCAAGCCGCCGCTGGGTGTTGGAATCGGTGAGAAACAGGCGACGCATCGGATTCACGAAGACGACAGTCTTTCGCTGTCGATTCATGCGCCTGAATCAGCACTTGAAGGGGATGCCGGCAGTGCAGTGAAAAATTTCGATGTCCGACTTTCGGCTCCTGCACCGAGTGCATTCACTTATTCCATATGCTTTAGAGCTGCTGTAAGTACTGCGATGAACAACAAGGACTACCGTGCGATTGCTAAGACAGGAACGCGTTACAATGGATGCAGGCAGTTCAGCATGCCAAAGAGTCTGGTCAGTTCCGGTGCTGACGTGCGCATGCTCGTGTACGGCGACGCCGTCTACGAAGGCGACGAGACGGTGGTGGTCAGTCTGCAGTCGAATGGTCTGCCGTCCGGTGTCGTGCTGGCCCCGGCCGCCTCATCTGCGACCTACACGATTACCGACGATGAGCCGGTGGTTTCGTTTGATGCGGCGTCCTCGGGCGCCGGCGAGGCGGATGGCGTGCAGGACATCGGGGTGAGCCTTGACCCGGCGCCGCGGGCGGCGCTGACGCTGCGGTACGAGGTGAGCGGCACGGCGTCGGCGGGCGGCGACTTCGGCATTGCGGGCACGTCCGGGTCGCTGGCGGTCGAGGCCGGCGCCACCGAGGCGGTGATTGCGGTGACGCCGGTCGATGATGCGGTGGCGGAGCCGGGTGAGAGCGTGGTGCTGACGCTGGTGCGCGACGGTGCGAATTCGGGTTACGGCGTGGGTGCGACGGCGGTGCACGAGCTGTCGATCACCGACGATGACGCGGCGGTGCTGTCGATCGCCTCGCCGGCGGATGCGAACGAGGGGGATTCGGGGGTGACCGAGCGGTCGTTTGCGGTTGAACTCGATGCGGCCTCTCAGGCCGATGTGAACTACCGGGTGTGTTTTTCGGGCACCGCGGCGGCGGATCTGACGCAGGCGGTGACGATTCCGGCCACGGCCGACTATCAGGTTCTCGCAGGCGGCTCACCGCACGATGCGGCGTGCCTCGACGGCACGGTGACGGCCGGTGTGCTGGTTTCGCCGGTGGTGATCCGCGTGCAGGGCGATGCCGACCCTGAGGGCGACGAGACGGTGGTGGCGACACTGGCTTTTGCCGACGGTCCGCCGGCCGGGGTGACGCTGGGCACGGCTTCGGCGACCCATGCGATCCTTGATGACGAGACGGTTGTGTCGTTCACCTCGGCGGGCTCGGCGCTGTATGACGAAAACCTGTCTTCAACCGTGCTTGAAAAGGACGGCGACTATCCATACGCAGTGGTGCGTCTGTCCGGTTCGCTGGCCGAGGATATTGCGGTCGGCTATGCGGTGAGCGGCACGGCTTCGGCGGGCAGCGACTACAGCATTGCGGGTTCAGGTACGGTGACGGTGGCGGCCGGTGCGACGGATGCGGTGATTCCGGTCAAACTGCTCAACGATGCGCAGGTTGAGGATGACGAGACGCTGGTGCTGACGCTGAGCGCCGGCGCCGGCTATGTGCCGGACGGCGCCAAGAAAACGCACACGCTGCTGATTGCGGACAATGATCTGAAACTGAGCGTGTCGGCGCAATCCGGCGCCGAGGGCGATTCGGGTCACCAGGATGCTGACATCGGAGTCGGTGTGTCGCAAGGCTGGCTCAGCCGCTGGAGCAATCAGTCTGATACGGTTCCTTTCAGAATCGACCTGTGTTTTTCCGGCGATGCGGCGGGCCACTTCGGCGGCACGGCGCCGGCCGGAAGGGACTATGACGTGCGGTCGCGGGGCGGCAGTCGGGAGGTCACCTGGACGGACGGCTGTCTGGCCGGCCGGGACGTCAAGGCTGCCCGGAGCCGGGCGCAGAAGCTTCGCGTCTACGGCGACACGGTCGTGGAGCCGGATGAGACGGTGACGGTGACGCTGAGCAGCGGCGGTCTGCCGGGCGGCTGGGAGATTGCGGGCTCGCCGGCGTTGTACGGGATCGTCAACGATGATGCGCTGGTGTCGTTTGCGGTGGCCGAGGCGCGGGTGGTCGAGGGTGATGGCGTGCGCGGGGTGGCGGTGACGATTGATCCGGCGGCGCCGCGGGCGCTGGAGATTGGCTATGCGCTGGGCGGCAGTGCGGTGGCGGATGAGGATTTCACCGTTGCCGGCACGGTGACGGTGGAGGCGGGCAAGGCTGCTGTGGTGATTCCGGTGACGCTGGTTGATGATGCGGTGTCGGAGCCAGAGGAGCGGCTGACGCTGACGCTGAATGCCGGCGCCGGCTATGTGGTGGATGCGGCCAGGTCACAGTTTGCGATGGACATTGTCGACGATGATGCGTCGGTGCTGTCGATCAGCGGGCCGGGCGATGCGAACGAGGGTGATTCGGGGACTGCGGACCATCTGTTCAAGGTGGCGCTGTCGGGGGCGGCTGCGGCCGACACGGCTTTTGAGGTATGCTTCGGCGGCACGGCGACGGCGGATCTGACGCAGGCCGACCCGATGGCGGCTGGAGCGGACTATCAGCCGCTGCTGTCGGACGGGAGCGGTCCCGGTGCGGCCGCCTGCCTGTCGGGGACGGCGGTGGCCGGAACCTCGGGCGAGGTGGCGTCGTTCGGCGTGCGGGTGCGCGGCGACACCGACCCGGAGGGCGATGAGACGGTGGTGGCGAAGCTGGCCTTTGACGGCGCCGCGCCGGCCGGGGTGGCGCTGGGTGCGGGCAGTGCGACCCATACGATCCTTGATGATGAGACGGTGGCGTCGTTCACCTCGGCGGGCTCGGTGCTGTATGACGAAAACCTGTCTTCAACCGTGCTTGAAAAGGACGGCGACTATGCATACGCAGTGGTGCGTCTGTCCGGTTCGCTGGCCGAGGATATTGCGGTCGGCTATGCGGTGAGCGGCACCGCTTCGGCCGGCAGCGACTACAGCATTGCGGGTTCGGGTTCGGTGACGGTGAAGGCCGGAGAGACGGATGCGGTGATTCCGGTCGAGCTGTTCAACGATGCGCAGGTTGAGGATGACGAGACGCTGGTGCTGACGCTGAGCGCCGGCAGCGGCTATGCGCCGGGTGGTACCAAAAAGCACACGCTGGTGATTGCGGACAATGATCTGAAACTGAGTGTGTCGGCACAATCCGGCGACGAGGGTGATTCAGGTCACCAGGATGTTGACATCGCAGTCGGGGTGTCGGCAGACTGGCGGAACCGCTGGACCGATTTGCAGACCAGGGTCGACCTGTGCTTTTCCGGCGATGCGGTGGGCGACTTCGGCGGCAGCCTCAGCACGGCGCCAGCTGGAAGGGACTATGACGTGCGGTCGCGGGGCGACAGAGAGGAGATCACCTGGACGGACGGCTGTCTGACCGGCCTGGATGTCAAGGCTCAGGCGAGCCGGGAAAAGAAACTTCGCATCTATGGCGACACGGTTGCGGAGCCGACCGAGACGGTGACGGTGACGCTGAAGAGCAGCGATCTGCCGGCGGGCTGGGAGGTTGCCGGCTCGCCGGCAACCTATGCGATTCGCGATGACGATGTTGAGGTGTCGTTTGCGGAGGCTTCATCGCAGGCGTTCGAGGGTGCCGGACGACGCGCGGTCAGTCTGAGTCTGACGCCTGCGGCGCCGGCCGGATTCACGATCGTCTACGCGGTGGGCGGCAGTGCGACGGCCGGTGCGGACTTCACTGTTGCGGACTCGGTTGCGGTGCAGGCCGGCGACACCGAGGCGGTGATTGCACTGGATCTGATCGATGATGCCGGAATCGAGCCGGACGAGACGGTTGAGCTGAAGCTGACCGCTGGCGCCGGCTACGGGCTGGGCGATGCGGATGCGCATGTGCTGACCATCCTTGACAACGAGACGGCGCGGCTGCTGCTGGAGCCGGATGGGCTGCAGGTCGGCGAGGGCGATGAGGCTGCCTATTCGGTGTCGCTGTCGAAGCAGCCGACGTCGGCGGTGGAGGTTTCGGTCAGCGGGCATGCGGGAACGGATGTTTCGGTCAGCCCGCAGACTCTGACGTTCAGCCTTAAGGACTGGGACGGCCCGCAGCAGGTGACGGTGAGCGCCGGGCAGGACGACGATGCGCTCGACGATGCGCTGACGCTGACGCATGCGGCGGCGGGTGGTGGCTACGGTTCGGTGACCGCATCCGTCGGGGTGGAGGTCGCCGACGATGAAGAGGCGGCGCTGGTGTTCAGCCGCACCGAGCTCGGCGTCGCCGAGGGCGGCAGTGCGGACTACACGGTGCGGCTTGCGACGCGGCCTTCGGCTGCCGTCAATGTGAGAATCACCGGTCAGGCGGGCACGGACGTGAGTGTGAGTTCAAACTCTCTCAGGTTCGACCCGCCGAACTGGCGCATTCCGAAGACCGTGACGGTCAGTGCGGGACAGGATCACGGATCGGTCGACGAGACCGTGGTGCTGACGCACACCGCTTCGGGCGGGGATTACGTCTCAACGCAGGGCGATGTGACGGTGAATGTCACCGACAATGACAAGACCAACTTCGCTTTTATTTCAGTTTCCGCTGATGTCAACCCCGTTTCTGAATCGACTACAGACGCCGTAGTAATCAAGGTGAATGTGTCGAACACTAGAACGTCGCCGCTACCGGTGCGGCTGTGCTTTTCAAGTTCGCTGCCGACCCTCGGATTAATCGAGGTGAACCGTTTAGGGGAATTCAACCAGCAAACCAATCAACATGAAGTGATAAGGTTGGCACTTTCCGGCGGCTGCACAAACTACGAATTTCCCGCGAGCCAGTCAGACGACCGGTTATTCCTGACTCTGAAAGGCGACAGCACTGACGAGCCCGACGAGACAGTAACGGTGACAGTCATCGAAGACCCGGACAATCCGTTGCCCGATGGCGTGGAGATTTCACCTTCTTCCAATTCGCTGAGCCTGGTGATTACAGATGACGATCCAACTGTGGTCAGCCTGGCCCGTACCGGTGCTGCGGCGATCAGCGAGGGCGAGTCAGCCGGGTTCACGGTGTCACTGGGACGTGCGCTTGTGGCGGATGAGATGATCGAAGTGCCGCTGTCGGTGAGAGGAGTCAGAGTTACAGTCGATGACTGGGTGATGGTGAAGGATCCCAAGTCAGTGAACACCGGGGTGAGTCTCGACACGTCTTACCCGCCAGCGGTGCTGTTTTCAGGTGTTGGCGCCGAGACCGCATCTCTGCTTCTGGAAGCGACGGTGGACAACACCGACGAGGGTGGGTCCAAGACCCTTTCGGTATCGCTGGGTCCGAATGATGCCACGGACAACGGTTTCGACCGCACGTCGCTGACCACCAATGTGGGCGGCGGCGCCGATCCGGACACCACATTCAATGCCTTCAGCGTGACGGTCAGCGACGCTACGGCGTCGCCACTGGCATATTTCTCACAGGCATCGTCAAGCGCTCTGGAAGGCGGCGGAACGCAGCAGGTGACGGTTCAGCTGAGTCCGGCCCCGATGGCTGATGTAACGGTCGGCTATGCGCTCGGCGGCAGCGCCATAGCCGGCACGGACTACACCATTGCAGGTTCTGGCAGTGTCACGGTGAAGGCCGGTGCGACTGATGCGGTGATCGGGATCAGCCTGATCGACAACGATGAGATCGAACCGGGCAAGGTGATGACGGTCGAGCTGACGCTTGAGGCCGGCAGCGGCTATGCGGTCAGCGCCCGGCAGCCGAAGCACGTGCTGAGCGTTGCCGATGATGACAAGTCAGCGCTGTCGGTCAGTGCGCCGGCCGATGAATCGGAGGGGGGCGGTCGAAACCACCAAAGTGATCGGTACTTTACCGTGAGCCTGTCGCAGCCGGTGGCTCGGAACACTTACTATCAGCTGTGTTTTGACACCACAAGAAGCGCCAACAATGCACGCATCAGCACGCTAGGGTATTTCACCTCTATAGCTGATTATCTGCCAATCTCTGATGGTGCCGTGCAGCATGCCGCATGCGTGGGCGGGACGGTCCGCGCCGGCACAGTCACGGATTCGTCGGTCGGCATCCGGGTGCGCGGCAACAACAACGTCACCGACTTGCGGGTGAGCGCGGTGCTGTCAATCGTCGACGCACTGCCAGAGGTTGCACTCGACCCGAAGCGCAGCACTGCGGTCCACAGGATTCTGGATGACGATAAGCCGGTGGTGGAGTTTGAGAAGGTGGCGTCGAGTGCGGGCGAAAGCGATGGCGCACAGGTCTTTAAAGTAACGCTTAACCCGGCACACTATGCAAATATTCCTCTGAGCTATGTGGTTACCGGCAGCGCCTCTGCGGATGACTATTCGGTCGCACCCCAGTTTGCGATCCTGTTTAATCGCAACACAACCGAAAAGCTGATTACAGTTACCCCCACCGACGACGGTGTGGTGGAACCGGATGAGACGGTCGTGTTGACGCTGAATCCTGGCAACAACAACTACAGGCTCGGCGAGAACGCGAAGCACACGATGACCATCGTCGACGACGATGCGGCGGTGCTGTCGATTGCCGCACCGGCCGATGCCGTTGAAGGCGAATCGGATGCGACCGACCGATTTTTCACGGTGAGCTTTGCAAGGCCGGTGGATAGCGAGGTGCGCTACCGGGTGTGCTTTTCGGGTACTGCGGCAATTGATCTGACGCAGGCTGGCGAGGTGCCCGCGACCGCGGACTACCAGCCGCTGACCGGCGGCAGCGGTGCGCCGGTGGCTGGTACCACCCGCTGTGTTGGCGCCACCCATGCGGCCGGTGATCTTTCGACATCCGACTCGAGCATCGGCATTCGCGTCAGGGGCGATTCGGACGCAGAGGGCGACGAGACTGTGACGGCGACGCTGGAACTTGTCGGTACACCGCCCGCGTCGGTTACGTTGGGCGACGCGACCGCAACACACACAATCTTCGAAGACGATGCGGCGGTGCTGTCAATTGCGGCGCCCGAGGACGCGTATGAGGGTGACAGCGGCACCGATGATCGTTTCTTCACCGTGCGGCTGGCAAAGCCGCTGTCGGATCATGTCGGTTTCAGGGTCTGCTTTTCAGGCAGTGCGGCGATCGATCTGACGAAAGCCGACCCGATACCGATAGCGGCTGACTATCAGCCGCTGACAGGCGGCGCGCCAGACTCGAACCGCTGCGTCGACGGTGTCGTGACCGCCGGTACACGGCAGGCGCAGGTCGGCTTTCGCGTGCGCGGTGATACCGCCGCCGAACCCGACGAGACCGTGGTGGCCAATCTCACTCTGGCGCCCAATTCGCCCTCGACCGCCAGTCTCGGCACGACTTCAGCGGTGCATAAGATTCTGGATGAGGACAATCTTCCAGTGATCAAGGTCGATGCGCCATCGGTGATTGAAAACTTCAAAGAAAACGTCGCTGAAAGGATTCCGCTTGAATTCACGGTGACGCTCTCGCCGACCAGCCATCGGGAAGTGACGGTGGACTACGCGGACGATGGCAGTGGAACAGCCACGTCGGATGTCGACTATTTTGCCGTGACAGGCGGCACACTAAACTTTGCTGCAGGCGAATCGCAGAAAACCGTCACCGTCATGGTCAAGGAAGATAATCGCTTCGAGGGTGATGAAATCGTGGTGCTGAAGCTGTCCTCACCGGTTAATGCCAGACTTGCGGCCTCCACCGCAGCCGGTACCATACAAGACAACGACACCGAGCCTTCGGAAGTGACGCTTGAAACGGATGTGACTGCGGTATCAGAAAGCGCTTCTGCGACCTCGGTAAAGGTGACCGCAACGCTGGTCGGCGATGTCAGATTCGACGAAGATAAAACCGTGGCGGTAAAAGTGGTCGACGGTACGACGACGGTGCCGGACGACCGCAGTGATGTGGAAGATTTCGATATTGTAATCCCCGCTGGACGGCGCAGCGCCTTTGCCCGTTTCACGTTGAGGCCAGTCGACGATGATCTTGATGAGGACAATGAAACCATCCGCGTAAAGGGTGCGGTCACTGGACTGACGGTAACGGAAGCCCTGATTGAGCTAACCGACGATGACCCAACACCCTCGCTGTCGATTGCGTCGGGCAGTGCGGTGGAAGGCGGGATGGCGGCGTTTGATGTCACGCTTTCTGAAGCGTCCAGCCGTGATGTCACGGTAACCGCAGCAAGTTCCAGTGAGACCGGCGACACTGCGTCCGCCGGCGATTTCGAGCAGAAGACAGAGTCGCTGACCATTGCAGCAGGCTCGACCGCCGTTTCTTTTGGTGTTGGTACCACGACCGATACGCTGCACGAGACCGACGAGACATTTACCGTGAAACTGTCAGAGCCGATGAACGCCAAAATCACGGCCGGCAGCGGCTCGGTAGTCGGCAAAATCCAGGATGACGATGTGGTCCCGTCAGTGACTCTGACGACGGATGTCGCGACCCTGTCCGAGGCAGCGGTTGCCGCCCCGGTGACGGTGACCGCAACCCTCGGCGGCGGCACCCAGTTCGGCAGCGACCAGCAGGTCACGGTCGAGGTTGGCGGCGACAGCGACAGCGCGGTCGAAGGACCACAAGGCGACTATGCGGCGGTACAGGCCTTTGCGCTTGACATTGTGGCCGGCATGTCGAGCGGCAGTCACACCTTTACGCTGCTGCCAATCGACGACGCGCTCAACGAGAAAGAGGAAACAATCAGCGTCACCGGCACTTTGCCGGACGCAGTCGTAGCAGGAACATCGATTGCAGTCACTGACGACGATCAGCCGCCGAGGGTATCGATTGAAAGCGCCGATGCGGTGGAGGGCGGCACCCTCAGCTTCACGCTGCGGCTGTCAGCCGTATCGGGTCTGCCGGTTTCGGTTACGGCGCAGGCCTTGAATGTATCGGGCGATACTGCGACGGCGAACTCCGACTATACGACGAAGACCGAGACGCTGACCATCGCGGCGGGTGAGCGGACCGCTGTTTTCGAGGTTGCGACTACAGACGACAATATACGCAATGAGCGCGCAGAAACATTTACGGCGAGACTGTCTCAGCCCGTAAACGCGACAATCGGCAGACGCTCGACAAAAGGCACGATTGAGGATAACGACGGGTATCAGCCCCGGGTGAATCTGACGTCTGACGTCACCATGGTGGATGAGGATTCCGGTCAGGTGACGGTCACGGTGACCGCGACCAAGGCCGGCGGTGGCGGCAATACCTCAAGGTCCGCGAGCTTCACCCTAAAGGTCGGCGACGGCACTGCGAAATCGCCGGCTGACTTCAGTGCGGCTCCGGCGCAGCGAACCGTATCGCTTGGCTCGAAACGCGACAGCTCCGGCACGGCCAGTTTCACGCTGACACCGGTGGATGACACTCTGGACGAGGACGAGGAGACGATTCGCATATACGGTACTGGGAGCGCGCTGAATGTGCGCGAGGCATTGATTGCGATCGCCGATAACGATCCAACCCCGACGATTTCGATTGTACCGGCCACCGGCGCAGAAGGCGACAGGCTGCGCTTCGCAGCGACGCTGTCGGCGCCTTCCGGTCGGACGGTGACGGTAACGGCGAAAACCCTGCGACAGAACGACGACACGGCGACGGGCGATGACTACGCCGCCGCACCCAAAACGCTGACCATTGCACCAGGCGCACAGACGGCATACTACGAAGTGGCGACTATGCAGGATTCGCTGGCGGAAGACAACGAAACCTTTTCGGTCGAGCTGTCAACGGCTGTCAATGCGGATATCGCGACATCAATCGCCAAGGGTACGATTACCGATGACGACTCGGTTTCGGTTTCTATCGCGCCGGCGACCGCTGCCGAGGGCGATGCGGTGAGCTTCGAGGTGACCCTGTCACAGGTGGCCGACCGGGTCGTTACGGTAACGGCATCGACCTCAAGTGAATCCGGCGACACCGCGACGGAAGTGGATGACTATGCGAAGACCAGCAGCACATTGACGTTCCCGGCTGGTCAGAAAACTGCCACTTTCACCGTGAACACCGTCGAAGACATCTGGAACGAGGATGATGAGACATTGACGGTCTCGCTGTCCGAACCCGTAAATGCGGTGCTGAATTCATTGGCCACATCGGCGACAGGTACGATCGAGGACGATGACGTGCCGACACTGGCAATGACCGCGGATGCAGATGCCAATACAGCTGGTCAGCAGTCATCCATCGAAGAAGACGGCGGCCTGAAAATCGTGAAAGTGACGGCGGCGCTTCAGGGTGCAACGCGCTTTGCCGAGCCGAAAGTGATTTCGGTAGCGGTCGGTGACAGCATGGCCGATACCGCTCAGGAAGGTGCGGATGGGGACTATGCGTCGGTGTCGGATTTTACGATCATCATCCTCGCCGGCAAGGCGAGCGCCAGCAAAACATTCGCGCTGACGCCGGTCAACGACGAAATCGACGAAGCCGATGAGGAGACGATCAGCGTAACGGGTACCGTAACGGGCGCGTTTGCAGAGACGCCGGTGACGGATACGACGACGATCGGCGTCATGGACGATGAGGCAATGCCCTCCGTGTCAATTGCTTCGGCATCGGTTGCCGAAGGCGGACAGGCAGAGTTTACCGTCAGCCTGTCGCTGGCATCAGCAATGGATGTAACGGTGATGGCAGCGACCTCAAGCGAAGAAGGCGATACGGCAACACCAGACGAAGACTACACGGCGGAAAGTGTCGAGCTGACCATCGCAGCAGGCAGCAGGACTGCAACTTTCTCAGTGCAGACCGTGGCGGATGCGCTTCACGAAGGCAGCGAGAGCTTTACCGTAACACTCTCGGTGCCGAGCGGGGCGCAGCTGAATGGTGCGGTTGCCGCCGGTACCATTGAGGATGATGACGCACTGCCGAGCGTGGCGCTTTCAGCATCGCCACAGAAGGTCAATGAAGGCGACGGTAGCACTTCGGTGACGATTGCCGCCGAGGTACAGGGCGCGTCGCGCTTTGTTGAAAGCAGGACTGTGAAAGTGAGCGTCGGCAAGGTCGGTGACGGTGCCACGGAAAGCGCTGACTATGGAACAGTGGATGACCTGACCGTAGTCATACCGGCCGGCAAGGCGAGCGGTAGCACGACGTTCGCGCTGGTGCCGATCAACGATGATGTCGACGAGAGCGACGAGGAGACCATCAGCGTGGAAGGCATACTGCCGGGCATCACGGTTGCGCCGACAACAATTGGCATCGTCGACGACGATGCGTTGCCGGTGCTGTCAATCGCCCCGTCGGCTGCGGCTGAAGGCGATGCGATCCAGTTTACTGCGACGCTGACACCGGTTTCTGGGCGCAGCGTGACATTCAGCGTTGCGACTTCAATCAGCAGCGATGACACTGCGGAAGCGGACGACTTTACCGCACTGACCGCCCATCCGTTAACAATCCCGAAAGGAACCACTGCAGTCACTTTTGATGTGCAGACTGCACAGGATCTGCTGAACGAAGTCGACGAAACCTTCACGGTGACGCTGTCCTCGTCGGCTGGTGACATCGAGGTGCCTGCCAACACCTCGGCCAAAGGCACAATCCGCAACGATGACACCGCTCCCGGCATCACACTGACAACGGATACGCCGACCGTGGCGGAGAGCTCCGTTGCGAAAACGGTGACAGTCACCGCCACACTGGACGGGACGGTGCGGTTTGATGTCGAAAGACAGGTGACGGTGACAGTCGGTGCCGACGCGGATTCGGCGACAGAAGGCACAGGCGGTGACTATCAGACGGTGGCAGATCTCACAATCTCCATTCCAGCCGGACAGTCGAGTGCCACGGGCGCGTTCACTCTGACGCCGACGGATGATTCAATTGATGAGGCTGACGAGGAAACGATCAGCGTGCTGGGCGCGGCAGGCGGGTTGACGGTGGCGTACGCGACGATCAAAATCACTGACGACGATGCCATGCCGTCGCTGTCGATGAAGCCGGTCAGGGTGACAGAGGGTGTGGCGGCCGCCTTTTCGCTGACGCTGTCGGCCGCGTCGGAACGGGATGTGTCGGTCACGGCGACATCCTCGAGCGGGACCGACGATACCGCAGTGGCCGAAACCGACTACACGGCGAAGAGCGAGACTGTGACAATTGCGGCCGGAGATACAGCGGCCGTTTTCGAGGTGCCGACCGTATCTGACACCCTGCACGAAGTCAATGAGACCTTCACAGTGACGCTGTCGGCACCGGTCAATGCGACGCTGGATAACGACGAGACGTCGGGCACAATCATTGACGACGATACGGCGCCGACGATATCGATCAGCCCCGCATCGGCCACCGAAGGCGATGTCGCTCAGTTTAGTGTGACGCTTTCAGCAGTATCGGGGCAGGCGATTTCAGTGACGGCGAAGACTTCGAGCGGCGCCGATGACACGGCGGTCGCAGATGTAGACTATGCGGCAAAGAGCGCGGCTGTGACCATCAATGCGGGCGACCAGTCCGTAACATTCGACGTATCAAGCACTGAGGATGCACTTGACGAAGCCAGTGAAACCTTCACGGTGACACTGTCGGCACCGGTCAATGCGACGCTTGACAGCGCCGAGGCGGCGGGCACAATCATTGACGACGATGCGACACCGTCCGTTTCGGTGGCAGCGGCATCCACTGAAGAAGGCGACAGCGTCAGCTTCGACGTAACGCTGTCGGCGGTGTCAGGCCTGCCGGTTTCGGTGACGGCGACGACCTCGAGCGAATCCAGCGACACCGCGACCGAAGACAGCGACTATACGGCAAAACGTAGCCTGCTCACGATCGACGCCGGTGAGAAAGTTGCTTCATTCGACGTGGTCACCCTGGATGACACCGCGGACGAATCCGATGAGACTTTCACGGTGACGCTGTCGACGCCGGTCAATGCGACGCTTGGTGGCGCATCGGCGGCAGGCACGATCATTGACGACGAAGGTTTTCCGACACAGGTTAATCTGTCGACGGATCAGCAGCAGGCCGTCGCCGAGGACGTCGGCACCGCCGAGGTGACTGTTACGGCAACGCTTATCGGCGGCAGCAAGCTGTTCAGCTACGACCAGACCGTGAAAATAACCGTAGCCGACGGAACCGCAGTATCGCCCGCTGACTATGCGAAAGTGAGCGGCTTCGATATCAATATTCCGGCTGGAATGCGCAGTGCCGCCGACAAGTTTACACTGAACGTAGTTGATGACACTATCGATGAAGCGGATGAGGAGACGATACTTATCAGCGGCACCTCTGCCCGCTTGACTGTTACCGGAACAGACATCGCAATCGCCGATGACGATGTCGCCTCATTGTCCGTTATGGTGGACGCCAAGCCGAAAAAGAAGCAGGTGGTGGATTCCGTGCCCGAAGAAGGCGGCGCTGAAACCGTGCAGGTGATGGTGGCGCACACCGACAGGACCCGTTTTGCCACCGACCAGGCGGTGCTGGTCGGGGTTGGCGAAAGCACGGACCCGGCAATTGCAGGTCCGGACGGCGATTACGCCGCGGTATCGGATTTTGCAATCGTCATTGCAGCCAATCAGCCCTCCGGCCTCAATACTTTTGTTATTCATCCAGTCGACGACAGCCTTGACGAAGCGGACGAAACCATCAGCGTGACTGGCCAGCGCGGAGGAGTCGAATCCGGGTCGGGAACACTCTCAATAATTGATGATGATGCGGAGCCTGTGATTTCGATCTCCGCGCCGTCGTTGACTGAAGGTGCGGCAGAGAGCACCGCAACGCTTACGTATGCGGTCACGCTAGATGCGGCCAGCGGTCGGGAAGTGAGGGTGGACTTCGCCGACAGCGGCGATGGCACGGCGGATTCCGGCACCGACTACGAAGCGCTGACCGCTGGCACCCTGACTTTCGCCGCCGGCGAGACCGAGAAAGAAATTGAGGTCACGGCCAAGGGCGATGACCTGGACGAAATCAATGAAACGGTTATCTTGCGCCTGTCGAATCCAGTCAATGCGACGCTGGCGGGCGATGGCAAGAACTTGGATGCAGTCGGAACCATTCTGGATGATGACGACAGGCCTGTGATTTCGATCACCGCTCCATCGGTGACCGAAGGAGCGGCTTCGACGACCGCAACATTGACTTACGCGGTTGAACTCAGTGCGTCAAGCGGCCTTACGGTGAAGGTGAATTACCTCGACACCCGCCGCGGCACGGCGGGCTCCGGGGTCGATTACAAGAAACTGACGAGCGGCACCCTGACTTTCGCACCAGGCGAGACGGAGAAGGAGATCGAGATCACCGTCCAGGGCGACGGCATCGACGAAGAAGATGAGACTGTCATTGTACAGCTACTGACAGCGGTCAATGCGACGCTGTCGGGCGGCGGTGCTAGTGAGGACGCAGTCGGTAAAATCGTTGATGACGACCAGCCTCCGGTTGTCTCGATTTCCGCCCCGACATCCGCCGAGGGTGCAGGCGGCGGTACTGAACCGCTGATATATGCGGTTACGCTGGATGCGGCCAGTGGCCGGATCGTGACGGTGGATTACGCCGACAGTGGCGATGGTACGGCGGTTTCCGGCACCGACTACGAAGCGCTGACCGCAGGCACCCTGACATTCGAACCGGGCCAGGTGAGCAGGCAGATCGAGCTCACAATCAAAGGCGACGACCTCGACGAGGACAATGAGACAGTCATCTTAAAGCTGTCGTCAGTGGTCAACGCGACGCTGCCAGGTGGTGTCTTGTCCGTAAAAGGCATCGGTACGATTCAAGATGATGATGGCCCGCCAGTGCTGTCGATTAAAGCCCAGTCGGTGGCGGAAGGCGACGCAGGTGAGAAGCCGGTGATGACGTTCACGGTGGAACTCGATGCGGCTAGCGGGCAGACGGTCACAGTCAACTATGCAGATTCCAGTCAGGGCACGGCTACCTCCGCCAGCGACTATGAGCAGATCGTCGGCGGCACGCTGACATTCAAGCCGGGTGAAACCAGCAAGAACATCGAGGTCACGGTGATTGGCGATGATGTGGTGGAAAACAGCGAAACTGTTATATTGCGGTTGTCGGCTCCAACCAACGCGACGCTGCCAGGCGGCGGTAAGACTGCGGACGCCTCCGCCGGTATTACGAATGATGACGTTGCGACAGTGACGATCAGGCAGACGGGCGGTTCCACCACGGTGAACGAGACAGGCACTGACAAGGATACCTACGCCATCGCCCTTGGCAGCCGTCCTACTGCGGCGGTGACAGTGACGCTGACTGCGGACATCGGTGCACAGACCTCTCCGTCGTCCGTAACGTTCCAGCCGAGCAACTGGCAAGAGGTTAAGACGATCACCGTAACCGGCGTCGGTGATGACACCGACAATCCGGGCGGCAGCCGTACGGTGAGCATCGGCCACACGTCATCTTCAGATGATCCGCTCTACGACAATGTGAACATTTCCAGCGTGACCGTGACCGTGATTGATAATGATGATGCGTCCGACAGCATTGTGCTGACGCTGTCACCGACGGTGGTGGCCGAGGATGCAGAGCCAACCGAGGTGACGGTTACGGCAACAGTTTCGGGTGGCATCGCTTTCGGCGAGGACAAAAACGTCTTGGTGACCGTTGGTGATGCGAGCGACAGTGCGACTTCGACGGACGACTACGAACCGGTAGAAGACTTTGAGATTACGATTTCGGCCGGACAGCTGAGCCAAAGCATGCCGTTCACACTGACGCCGAACGATGATCAGATTGATGAGGCGGACCTTGAGACGCTTAGCGTAAAGGGTACGCTGAGTGGTACCACAGTGACGCCGGCGACGCTCTCGATCCGCGACAACGATGCCAAGCCGCAGCTGTCCATCAGTGCGCCTTCAGTAGCCGAGGGTGCGTCTTCAACCACGTCGAATCTGCAGTTCGCCGTGACGCTGTCAGCACCCAGCGCCCTGCAGGTGGCGGTGGCATATGCCGATACCGGCGCCGGTTCGGCGCTCTCGGCTACGGACTACCAGGCAATCACCGCCGGCACCCTGACTTTTGATCCAGGCGTTACTGAAATGACCATCGACGTCACGGTTATCGGTGATGACATTGATGAATTGGATGAGACGGTCATCGTGCGTCTGTCAGCGGCGGAAAACGCCGTGTTTTCAGGTGATGACTTAAGCGAGGACGGTATCGGCACAATTGATGATGATGATGCTGCTGCGGTGAAGATTAAACAATCCGGCGGCAGAACTCGGGTCAGAGAAGATGATGTGGCTGTTTCAGACAGCTATACGCTTGAGCTTGCCACGCTGCCGACCGCAGATGTGACCATCAAGGTGACTGCCGAATCCCGGGCGAAAGTAAACAGGACAAGTGGCACCGCTGGAGCGGAGCAGAGTCTGACGTTCAAGCCGACTGATTGGAATGTACCCCAGACTGTTACGGTAATAGCCGTAGACAATGACATCGATGAACCGCACACGGATCAGGTTCTCATTTCGCACACATCTTCGTCTGATGACCCTGCTTATGATGGCCTGGTGATTGAATCGGTATCGGCTGAGGTGCGTGATGATGATAAGACGGTGTTAACGCTGGCGCGTACCGGCACCGGTTACATTGCTGAAAACGGCGGCAGCGAAGACATCACGCTTACACTGCCGCGGAAACTGGTTAAAGGCGAGAGTGTTCTGGTCCAGCTTGCGGTGACGGGGGCGATTGTGAACACACATTACACCCTGGTGCTGAAAGGCACACCGACCGGTGTCACGCTGAGAAAAACTGGTGATCTTGGTTACTCTGCACAAAATCCGGCGATGGAGTTTACCGGTCCGAGTGCTGCATCAGCAACTTTGACGCTGGCAGCGGTAGACAACAGTGATACGAGCGAGCGAACGGTTGGAATCGATTATGCAAATTCGGGCAGAAGATATTTTGTTTCAACAGGATTCCAGACTTACGGTGGTGTTGAACGTGCCGGCGGTCCGCTGTCGATACCGATTGCGGACGATGACGGACGGGTCACCATAACGCCAGCCTCTGCGGCAGAGGGCAGTGCGGTCGAGTTTACCGTGACCCTGCCCAACCCGGCTCCGGCCGGTGGCGTGACAGTCAGCTATGCGACGTCGGACGGACGCGGCATTGCAGCCGATACCTATCAGAAGGCAACGGCATCGGGCGACTACACGGCAGCGGCGAGTAATGCCTCGGTTCAGATTGCCGCCGGTGCAGACACCGCCACCATATCGGTGACGACTGCAGACGATGACGTTTACGAAGGCGATCACTATTTCACGGTTACCTTATCCAGCGCTAAGCGCACCGGAACCAACACTGACTGGCAGGCAATCAGCACCGTTGCGGGCTCGGTGCTTGGCACCATCACCGACGCAGATGACCTGCCAGTCTTTGAATTTTCCGAAAGCTCGAGCTCGGTGGAGGAAGATGCAGGCAGTGTGACGCTGACCGTGTCAAAAACGGGTGAATCCCTGACTCCCTCGACTGTCGGCTATACGACTTCAGACGGTACGGCCACTGCAGACGGCGACTATACCAGGCAGACAAACGGCAGTGTGAATTTCACCGCTGCCGAAAACAGCCACGAGATCACAATAACAATCAATGATGATGTCGCTGCAGAAGGCGATGAGCAGTTCACTGTGGACCTCAGCGTGGACGAGCATGTCAAGCTCGGTACCACAGCGAGTCACGAGGTGACTATCGAAGATGATGATGATGCGCCGACCGGGTTGACGCTGACGGTCAGCCCGCTCGAAGTAAGCGAGGCGGATACCAGCGGCACGTTGATCACAGTGACCGCGACGGTTGACGGCGCAACCACGTTCGGAGACGAAAAGACGGTGGCAGTCAGCGTCGCAGACGCGACAGCGGTGTCACCCGCCGACTACGCGGTGGTGAGTGATTTCGATGTCACGATTGCGGCCGGGCAGTCGAGCAGCATCGGTAGTTTCAAGCTGACCCCATCGGATGATGCGTTGGATGAAGATGCGGAAACAGTGTCAGTGACTGGCATCCTCACCGGTGTGACGGTAACCGCAGCCGATGTCAGCATCACCGACAACGATGATATGCCGTCGCTGTCAGTCGCTGCGGCTTCAGGCACTGAAGGCGCAGCAATCGAGTTCACGGTGACGCTTACACAGGTTTCGGGCCGTGATGTTACGGTCGTAGCGACGCCCTCAGTGCAGTCCGGGGACAGTGCAGCAGCGACGGCTGACTTCGATACCACCGCTCAGATGGTGACGATTCCCGCCGGTCAGCTTTCCAATACGTTCCTGGTAGATACCGTGGCGGATCTTCGGACCGAAACCGCCGAGACCTTCACGGTGACGCTGAGTAATGCAAGCAATGCCTTCATCGGTACAACGAGCGCGCAGGGCACAATCACCGATGACGATAGCGCGCCTGGTGCGCTGTCGTTGACTGTGAGCCCGGCTTCGGTCAGCGAATTCGCCGCCAGTGCTCAGACAGTGACCATTACTGCGACACTGGGCGGCACCACTACATTCGATGAAGACAAGACGGTGATGGTCAGTATCGGCGGTGGAACGGCGACGGTAGATACCGACTACACCTTGAGTTCCAACTCGATTGACATCACGATTCCGGCCGGACAGTCAAGCGCCGATGGCAGTTTCATGCTGACGCCGCTTGATGACGCGCTGGATGAAGACGCAGAGACAGTCCAGGTTACGACAGTGCTTGACAGCCTGCAGGTGACGGCGGACGCTGTCGAGATTACCGATGATGACCCACTCCCCGCAGTGACGATAGCACCGACGGCATCGATCGCCGAAGGTGGAGCGATCAATCTTGAGGTCAAACTGTCGGCGGTATCGGGCCGTGATGTAGAGGTCAGTGTTTCAGCCTCCACCGGCACTTCCGATACTGCGAAAGCGAATGAAGACTATACGGCGCTGACAGACAAGGCGGTGACTGTTACGGCGGGACAGTTGAGTGCCGCTTTCACCGTGCAGACAACGGCCGATGCACTGATCGAAGGCAACGAGACTTTCACAGTGACACTAGCGACACCGACCCATGCCTCGCTCGGCCAGGCGAGTTCGATGACAGTCACCATCACCGACGATGATGATCCGCCTACAGGGCTGTCGCTCACGGTCAATCCGACAGCGGTTACCGAGAGTGCCGATGCCGTCGATATGACGGTGACGGCAACGCTGACTGGAGGCACCGGCGTGTTCTCCGATGCGAAGGACGTGTCTGTTGAGTTCGGAGCGAGCGGCGATTCGGCAAAAGAAGGCGTAGACTACACGATAGTGGACGACTTCGATATCACCGTTGCGGCTGGCAAACTCAGCGGCAGCCATACATTTAAGCTGACGGTTACGAAAGACGGCATCGATGAAGACCTGGAGACGATCAGCGTCAATGCAGCTTTAGGCGACCTGACATCGCAGCCGGTTGAAGTCCAGATTACCGACGCAGACTCGGAACCGGTGCTGTCGATTGCCGATGCGTCGGCGACGGAGGGATCAGCGGTCAGTTTCACCGTGACGCTGACACCGATTTCAGGTCGGGATGTGACAGTGCGCGCCAAGTCCTCGGACGGAACTGCGGTTCAGCCGAGTGACTATGCGGCCTACGATGGATCGTTGACGATCAAGGCTGGGCAGGCGACTGCCGGATTTGAGGTAGGAACCAAGACCGATTCGCTGTATGAGGGCAGCGAAACCTTCGGTGTGAGTCTATCCGGCGCAGTCAACGCGAAACTCAGTTCATCCGCGGGCGCTGCCGAAGGTGAAATCGTCGATGCCAACCCGGCACCCGGCGTCACACTGACGACGGATGTGCCATCGGTGTCGGAAGGTGCGGATCCGTCTGAAGTGACGGTGACTGCGACGCTGACCGGCGGTGCCGTGTTTGACGGTGAAAGGATGGTGACCGTCAAAGTCGGCGCCAAGGATGACTCGGCATCGGCGGGTCTCGATTACAGCGATGTGAAAGACTTTGCGATTGCGATTCCGAGCGGCGGTTCGAGCGGTACGGCGAGTTTTACACTGACGGCGCTGGATGATAACCTGTTTGAGGGTGCGGAAACGCTGAGCGTCACCGGCGTACTGGACAGTCTGGCTGTAACTGATGCGCTGATCACCATCAACGACAACGATGCGCAGCCTTCAGAAGTGTCGCTATCGGTGGATGCGGATGACGGTTTGACGGACATTCAATCACAGATCGACGAAAGCGGCGGTGCGAAAACGGTGCGGGTGACGGCGACTGTCGCCGGCTCTGTCACTTTTACCGAGGATAAGGAGATCGCGGTAACGGTTGGTGTCACTACCGACACGGCGACAGAAGGCGTCGACTACACCCAGGTCGGAGACTTCAGCATCACGATCGCGGCAGGTCAGGCGAGTGGCAGCCAGACGTTTACACTGACACCGCAGAACGATACGGCGGACGAACCGACGGAGACAATCAGCATCAAGGGCGCACTGGTCGGCTACGTGATCCAGGATCAGTCCATTGACATCATTGACAGTGATCCGACGACTGTAACCCTGGCCCGTGCCAGCACCGGTGCCATCAGCGAGGCGGGCGGCAGCGAAGTGGTGACGGTCACGCTGGGACGGGTGCTGGCAGCGGGCGAGAGCGTCACTGTACCGCTGGCTGCAAGTGGAGCGACAGCCGGCACTCATTACACGCTGACGCTGCGTCAGACGACCGGTGCCAGTCTGGATACCACATCTCCGTACAGCGTTCAGAACCCCGCCGTGACACTTTCAGGCGCTGGGGCGAATAGTGCGGTCCTGGTACTGACAGCGATTGACAACAGCGACAAGGTTGAGCGCGCGGTCAGCATTTCCTACGGCACCGGTGCCCGAACGCCGTCATCCAGTGGATTGGGCGGTGGAATTTCGACTGCGGGCGGGCCACTTGTGGTGACAATTTACGACGACGATTCCGCAATCACTATCGCGGCGGCGACGGCGGCGGCGGCTGAAGGCAGTGCTCTCGAATTTACGGTTACCCTGCCCGAAGTCGCACCGGCAGGCGGCATAACCGTTAACTACGGGACTTCCGACGGCCGCGGCCGGTCGGCCGATTACGTCTACCAGAGCGCGATCGCAGGGCAGGACTATACGGCTGCGCCCGCAAATGCCTCGATTGCGATTCCCGCTGACAGCAGAAGCGGCACGATAACGGTGCAGACAACTGACGACAGCACTTACGAAACCGATCATTATCTTACCGTCAGCCTGGCGGGTTCCGATGGCAGCTGGGGCATCAGCTCAGCCGCCGGTTCGGCGGTTGGCACCATCACCGATGAGGCTGATGTGCCAGTATTCGAGTTTTCGGCAAGTACAAGCAAGGTCGCCGAGAATGCAGGCAGTGCAGCGATCAAGATAACCAGAACGGGCGAATCGGTGGTTGCCTCAACGCTTAGCTACGCGACTTCAGCCATTTCAGCTACCGCGGACGAGGACTATGTCTCGCAAACAAAGGGCAGTCTCAGCTTTGCGCCTGCTGACGCCACCAGGACCGTCATGGTGACGATTACTGATGATGTGACTGACGAAACCGATGAGACCTTTGTTTTGGATCTCAGCGCGGTCACACATGCCAGGATAGGCACCACAGCCAGACACACGGTAACGATTCAGGACAACGATTCGGTACCGGCGGCGCTGACACTGTCTGCGAGTCTGAACGAAGTGGCCGAAGATGCTGGTGCCACCGAAGTAACGGTAACCGCCACGCTGGATGGGGCCAGCGTCTTTGACACAGACAAGACGGTGCAAGTCAGTGTAGGCGGCGGCACCGCGACTTCGACCGAAGATTACGCGGCGGTCAGTTCCTTCGGTATTAAGATTGCAGCCGGGCAGGCCAGCGGCAGTGGAAAATTTACGCTGACGCCGATAGACGATGTATTGGACGAGGCCGATAGCGAGACGGTTCAGGTAACGGGCGCGCTGGTCGGTGTGTCGGTCACTGCGGATGAGATCGCAATCACCGACAACGATGCAGCGCCTTCGGTGATCACGCTCACGGTGGATGCGGATACGGGCACCGACAATGTTCAGTCAGAATTAGCCGAAGGTGGTGGTGCGAAGACTGTCGAAGTGACGGCGACGATCACGGGAAGTACGCAGTTCAAATCCGACAGGACAGTCACTTTAACGGTCAGTGGCGATACGGCGACTGCGATTGACGACTATGCGGATGTGGCGGCTCAGAGCATCGTCATCCAAGCGGGCGAGGCGGCTGGAACGACGGAGTTTGAAATTGCGCCGGTCGATGACAATATCGACGAACCGACGGAGGCGATCAGCATCGAAGGTGAGTTGAGCGGCGTGACGGTAACCGGAACATCGGTCGATATTACTGACAATGATGAAACGCCGAGCGCACTGACCATTGAGGTGGACACGGATACCGCTACCGACGGCAGCCAGGACTCGGTGGGCGAAGATGCCGGCACGGTGACGGTGCGAGTGAAGGCAGTGCTGGATGGCGCCAGCACTTTCGCTGAATTGAAAAACGTTACGGTAACAGTCGGTGACAGCAGCGACTCGGCCACGGAAACGAATGACTATGCTTCAGTTGATGATTTTACCATCAGCATAGCAGCGGGGCAGTCGAGCGGCTTTGCTGACATTTCGCTGAAGCCGAAGAACGATGCGGTCGATGAATCAGATGAGAGCATCACAATCAAGGGTGTGCTGACTGGTGTGACGGTGACGAATGACGAGATCATCATTATTGATGCTGACCAGCCCCCGCAGGTCATCCTGAAGCTGACGCCTTCAAGCATTGATGAAAGCGGAAATGGCAATGTCTCAGTAGTGACGGCGTCTTTGACTGGCGGAACATCATCCGAGACAGTGAAGCTGACGGTTTCCGCGACTGCGGTGTCGCCGGCGGTGGAAGGCGATTACACCCTGAGCGCCAACAAAGTGCTGACCATTGCTCCGGAAACGGTTGACAGCAGTGGTCTGGTGACCATCGCCGCCGTTGACAACCAGGTGTTTGCAGCAGCGAAGGTGGTGACGGTCAGCGCCGAGGTATCAGGCACGTCCGGCGTCGCCAATCCCGATTCGGTTGATCTGACGATCAATGAAGACGATGCCGCACCGGCGGGGCTGACGCTGTCGGTAAGTCCGAGCAACGTGGGCGAGCAGGACGGTGATTCTTCAGTGACTGTAACCGCAATGCTGGACGGAGGCATCACGTTTACCGAAGACACGACGGTGACGGTCAGTGTCGGAGACGGAACCGCGGTGTCGCCGGGAGACTACGCACCGGTGGACGATTTCAAGATCGCGATTCCTGCAGGGCAGTCGAGCGGCACCGACGACTTCACACTGACCCCGGTGAACGATGCGGTGGATGAAGATGAAGAGACTGTCTCGGTGACGGGAACTCATGCCAGCCTGCAGGTGACGGCGTCAGGGGTTGGGATCGTCGACAATGATCCTAAGCCTGTGGTGTCGATTGCGCCGATGGCATCGGCTATTGAAGGCGGGACGATCAGTTTCGAGATCACGCTGTCTGCCGAATCGGGCCGCGATGCAACAGTCAATGCGTCGACATCGATCAGTAACGCCGATACTGCCGAAGCGGCTGACTTTACGGCGAAAACCAATGAAGCGGTTACGATTGCAGCAGGCGGGTTGACGGCGAATTTTGAGGTACAAACTGCCGCAGATAATGTGATCGAGACGAGTGAAACGTTCACGGTGACACTGTCAAGTCCTGTCAATGCGACCCTCGACAGCCAAGCCATCACTGCGGCGGGTACGATTATTGATGCAAACTCCGCACCGACGGTGACATCGATCAAACGGCATATGCCGGCGTCGCCGTCGACGAACGCGGACAGCCTGACGTGGCGGGTGACGTTCTCCGAGGCGGTGGTCAGTGTGGACGCGTTGGATTTCGAGGTTTCCGGCACCGGCATCGGTCAGGTCGACGTGGCAGTGGCAAGCGGCGACTCGGATGCGGGTGAAGTGTGGGACGTGACCGCGTCGGGCGGCAATCTGGCGACTCTTGACGACACGGTGACGATTGGCTTTGCAGCCGATCAGGATATTGAGGACAGGGCTAGCAGCGGGCTGTCCAGCACCATACCGTCAGGGGCGAACGAAAACAGCTACCAGGTGGACAACACCGGTCCGACTGTTACGATTGATGTGCCTTCGAGTAGCAGTGCTGCGTTCACGGCGACGTTCACCTTCAATGAGACGGTGACGGGCTTTGTTGCTGGTGATATCCAGGTGACCAACGGCAGCGCCTCGGTGTTCAACGAGGACACCACCGGGACGGTCTGGAGTGCGACAATCACGCCGGCCAGAAACGGCAAGGTTACCATCGCGCTCAACAAGGACGCGGCGCTGGACAGGGCCGGCAACGGTAGCGCAGCGGCGGATGCCAGCTCGCAGTATGACCCCTCGGCACCGACGGTGACAATCAGCGGGGTGCCGGAGAAGATCAATTCGACCGCCGATCTGACGGTGACCTTCAATTTCTCGAAGCCCGTAACCGATTTCGTCAGCAGCGATGTGTCGATGAGCGGCGGTTCCGCGAAGACGTTCTCGGGTGGCGGCACCAGCTACACGATGGTGGTGACGCCGGACGGCGATAGGGATGTGGTTGTGACGGTAGCAAAAGATGCGGCTACCGACGGTGTGAACACCGGTCCGGCCGCGGCCGAGTCCGCCACGGCGCAGTGGGATGTGGTCGCGCCGACGGTGGCAATTGGCGTGCCTGAGAAGATTAACAAAACGGCTCCGTTCACGGTGACGTTCACCTTCTCGGAGGATGTGACGGACTTCGAAATCGGTGATGTGACAGTGAGCGGCGGTACCAAGGGTTTGTTTTCGGGCAGCGGTACCGGCTACACGCTGGTGGTGACCCCGGACGGTGGTGTGGATGTGGTTGTGACGGTGGCGAAAGATGCGGCGAACGACGGTGTGAACACCGGTCCGGCCGCAGCTGAGACTGCTACGGCGGCATGGGATGACTCGGTGCCGACGGTAACGATCGGCGGGGTGCCTGGCAAGATCAATTCGACCGCCGATCTCTCTGTGACCTTCACTTTCTCGGAAACCGTAACGGATTTCGTCACCGGTGATGTGACAGTGAGCGGTGGCGCCAAGAAGTCGTTCTCGGGTAGCGGCGCCGGCTACGCCCTGGTGGTGACCCCGGACGGCGATGTGGATGTGGTTGTGACGGTGGCGAAAGATGCGGCCACCGACGGCATCAACACCGGTCCGGAGACCGACAAGGCAACCACGGCGGTGTGGGATGCGGTGGCACCGACGCTGACGATCGGCGGGGTGCCTGAGAAGATCAATTCGACGGCCGATTTCACTGCAACGTTCACCTTCTCGGAGGATGTGACGGACTTCGAAATCGGTGATGTGACAGTGAGCGGCGGAATGAAAAAGACGTTCACGGAGTCCGGTAAAACTGAGTATGCGCTGGTGGTGACGCCGGACGGCGATGTGGATGTGGTGCTGACAGTGGTCAAAGATGCGGCCACCGACGGCGTGAACACTGCGCCGGCCGCACCCGAGGTTGTCATGGTGGAGTGGGATGAAACCGGGCCAACGGTGTCATCGATCGAGCGGCAAGCACCTTCGTCCACGCCGACGAACGCCGACAGCCTGACGTGGCGGGTGACTTTCTCCGAGACGGTTGTCAATGTGGGCGCGGCGGACTTCGAGCTGTCCGGTACCGGCATCGGGCAGGTCGACGTGGTCGTGGCGAGCGGCGACTTCGATGCGGGCGAGGTGTGGGACGTGACGGCATCTGGCGGCAACCTGGCCGAATTGGATCGCGTGGTGACGCTCGGCTTCGCGAGTGGCCAGGATATTAAGGACGGGGCGGGTAACGCACTGGATACGACGCCGCCGTCGGTCAACGAGAACAGCTACGAGCTGGACAATACTGCGCCAACGGTGTCGTCGATCGAGCGACAGACGCCTTCGTCCACGCCGACGAACGCCGACAGCCTGACGTGGCGGGTGACGTTCTCCGATGCAGTCAGCGTGGATGCAGCCGACTTTGCAGTTTCCGGTACAGATGCGACGCTGGCGGTGGCGAGCGGCGATTCGAATGCGGGAGTGGTTTGGGACGTGACCGCGCTTGGCGGCGATCTGGCCGAATTGGATGGTACTGTGACATTCGGCTTTGCGAATGGTCAGGATATTGAGGACGGGGCGGGCAACGTGCTGGACGCGACGGCGCCATCGACGAATGAGAACAGTTATGTTTTGGACAATACCGGGCCGACGGTGACAAAGATCGCTGGTGTGCCTGCGAAGATCAACACAAAGGACCCGCTCAGCGTGACGTTCACCTTCTCGGAGGCTGTAACCGGTTTTGGAACGGAAGATGTGACAGTGACCGGCGGCGCGAAGGGTGCGATCACGGTAACCAGCGCCAGTCAGTACACGCTCGTGGTGACGCCAAATGGTGCGGTGAATGTGAAGATCACAGTGGCTGAGAATGGCGTCACCGACGAGAGCGGCAACACGGGTCCGGCATCGGCGATGAGTGTCACCGCAGAATGGGATGCCGCCGCGCCGACGGTGGCGATTGGCGTGCCTGAGAAGATCAACACAATCACTCCGTTCACGGCGACGTTCACCTTCTCGGAATCTGTTACAGGCTTCGATGCGACCGATGTAACGGTGTCTGGTGGCACTGCAGGGACGCTCTCGGGCAATGGCAGGGACTACACGCTCGTGGTGACACCTAACGAAGGCGAGGGCGTGACGGTAACGGTGGCGAAAGATGCGGCCACCGACGAGGGCGGCAACAAGGGACCGGAGTCGGCGGTGAAGGAAACTGCGACCTGGGACACGGCCGCGCCGACGGTGGCAATTGGCGTACCTGAGAAGATCAATACAACCGCTCCGTTCACGGTGACGTTCATTTTCTCAGAGGACGTGACGGGATTCGATGCGACTGATGTGACGATGTCCGGTGGCACTGCAGAAGCGTTCTCGGGCAGCGGTGCGAGCTACGCACTGGTGGTGACGCCGGACGGCGATGTGGATGTGGTTGTGACGGTAGTGAAAGATGCGGCCACCGACGGCGTGAACAGAGGTCCGGCGCAGGATGCAGTGTCCACGTCGGTGTGGGATGAGACCGCACCGACGGTGGCGATTGGCGTGCCTGAGAAGATCAACACGACGGTCCCGTTCAAGGTGACGTTCACTTTCTCGGAGAACGTGACGGGTTTTGACGCCACCGACGTGGACGTGTCCGGTGGCACCAAGGGGACGTTCTCGGGCAACGCCAAGGACTACACGCTGGTCGTGACGCCGACCAGCGGCAAGGATTTGACGGTTAAAGTGACTCAGGATGCGATAACCGATGGCGTAAACAGCGGTCCGACACAGGCGGTCTCGAAAACTGCTGAGTGGGACGCAGACGCGCCGACGTTGGCGATCAGCGGAGTGCCGGATTGGATCAACTCGACTGCCGATCTCACAGTGACGTTCACTTTCTCGGAGTCCGTGACGGACTTCCTGACGGGCGACGTGGAGGTTAACGGTGGCACCAAGGGGATGTTCTCTGGCAGCGGCGCCAGCTATGCACTAGTGGTGACGCCGGACAACGGCAAGAATGTGGTGGTAACGGTGGCGAAAGATTCGGCCACCGATGGTGCCAACACCGGTCCGGCGGCCGCGGAGAGCAAGACGGCGGTGTGGGACAGCACCGCGCCGGTGCTTACAATCACCGGGGTGAATGCGAACACCAATGCGCCGTTCAAGGCGACGTTCAGCTTCGACGAGACAGTGACAGGCTTTGCGGCGAGCGACATTCAAGCCACCAACGCAACAGTCTCGGGTTTCACTGAGACGACCGCCGGAAAGGCCTGGAGTACGCTGGTCACGCCGCAGAGCGCGGGCGCGGTGACCATCAAGGTGGCGGCGAATGCGGCGCAGGATGCGGCCGGCAACGGCAGCGCGGCGGCGACGGCCAGTTCGGACTACGACCCCGACGCACCGACAGTATCGTCGATCGTGCGGCGGATGCCTTCGACCACGCCGACGAACGCCGACAGCCTGACTTGGCGCGTGACGTTCTCCGAAGCGGTGGTTAACGTGGATGCGAATGATTTCGCGGTTTCCGGCACTGATGCGACGCTGACGGCGACAAACAGCGATTCGAATGTGGGAGAAGTGTGGGACGTAACGGCGTCGGGTGGCAATCTGGCCGAATTGGATGGTACTGTGACACTTGGCTTTGCGGAAGGCCAGGATATTCAGGATGGGGCGGGTAATGCGCTGGACGCGTCGGCACCGTTAACGAATGAGAACAGCTACGGGGTGGACAACACGGTACCGACTGTGTCGATCGACGGGTTGCCTGGAAAGATCAACTCAAAAGCCCCATTCACGGCGATGTTCACCTTCTCAGAGAATATGGTCGGGTTCGATGCGTCGACGGCCGATGTGACGGTGGTCGGTGGCACGAAGGGTGCGGCTACGGGCAGCGGAAAGGTTTACAAGCTGGTGGTGTCGCCGGAAGGCTCGAAGGATGTGACAGTCACGGTAGTGCAGGATTCAGCGTTGGATGCGGTTGGCAACGCTGGTCCAGTGGCTGATGTCTCAGCTGCGGTGGAGTGGGATTCAGTGGCGCCGTCAGTGGAATCGATCGAGTTTTTGAATCCTCTTACTTCGCCGACCCGCGCTGACAGCCTGACTTGGCGGGTGACGTTCTCGGAGGCGGTGCTCAACGTGAGCGGGGGCGACTTCACGGTTTCTGGAGACGGCATCGGACGGGTCACCGTGACCGTAGCGAGCGGCGACTCCGATGCCGGCAAGGTATGGGACGTGACGGCATCACGCGGCAATCTTGCCGACCTGGATGGTGCAGTTACGCTCGGCTTTGAGGCCGATCAGAACATTAAGGACAGTGCAGGCAACGCGTTGGCTTCAGTGATGCCGACGGGAACGAATGAGGCCAGCTACAGAGTGGACAACACTGCGCCGACGGTAGCGATCAGCGGCGTGCCTGGGAAGATCAATTCGACCAGTGATTTCACGGCGACGTTCACCTTTTCGGAGGACGTGACTGGCTTCGAGAAGGCCGACGTGAACGTGGCCGGCGGCACTGCAGGGGCCTTCACGGAAACCAGTGCAGCCGTTTACAAGCTGGTGGTGTCGCCGGACAACGGTGAGGACGTGGTGGTTACAGTGAAGGCGGATTCGGCCACCGACGGCGCGAACACCGGTCCGCCCGAGGATGAGGTGGCCACCGCGGAGTGGGATGGCTCGGTGCCTACGCTAACGATCACCGGGGTGCCTGGAAAGATCAACTCAACGTCTCCGTACACGGCGACGTTCACCTTCTCGGAAGCCGTGACGGATTTTGATACCGACGACGTGACGGTGAGCGACGCAAAGAAAGGTCAGTTCACTGCGACAAGCGCAACCGTTTACAAACTGGTGGTGATACCGGAAGGCTCAAAGGATGTGACGTTGACGGTGTGGCAAGATGCGGCGACCGACGGCGTGAATACCGTTCCGGTACAGGATGCAACGGCTACGGCAAAGTGGGATGAGACCGCACCGACGGTGACGATTGGGATGCCTGAGTGGATTACCTCGACGAATGATTTCATAGTGACGTTCACGTTCTCGGAGGATGTGACGGGCTTCGATGCGGACGACGTGGATCTGTTGGGTGGAACGAAGGGGACATTCAGTACCACAAGCGCAGCTGTCTACACGCTTGTGGTGACACCGCACATAGATTCGGCTTTGGTGGTGACGGTTAGGCAAGATGCGGCCACCGACGGCGTGAACACCGGTCCGGTGCGGGCTGAGATCGCCGCGACGGGGTGGGATGCGGATGCGCCAACGGTGACGATCGGCGGAATGTCGGACTGGATCACTGCGGCTGATGACTTCACTGCGACGTTCACCTTCTCGGAGACGGTGACCGGCTTCGACGCCAGCGACGTGGACCTGGCCGGCGCCACCAAGGGGGCGTTCTCGGGCAGCGGCGCCAGCTACGCGCTAGTGGTGACGCCGGAAGGCTCGAAGGATGTGACGGTGACGGTGAAACAGAATGCGGCGGCGGATGGTGCGGAAAACACCGGTCCGGCGGACGCAGTGAGTAGAACGGCGCAGTGGGACAGTACAGCGCCGACGGTGACGATTGGCGACGTACCGGCGTCCAGTAATTCGGCGTTCACTGCGACGTTCATCTTCGATGAGACGGTGACGGGCTTCGAGACGACCGACATCCAGGTGACCAACGGCAGCGCCTCGGAGTTCACCGAGGTGACCAGCGGTGAGAAATGGACCGCGCTGATCACGCCGACCGCGGCGGGCAGGGTCACCGTATCACTAGCGGCGGGTGCGGCCCAGGATCTGGCTGGCAATGACAGTGGCGCGACGGCCGATGCCAACTCTGAATACGACCCCAATGCGCCGACGGTGACGATTGGGATGCTGGAGTGGATCACCTCGACGAATGCTTTCACGGCGACGTTCACCTTCTCGGAAGCCGTGACGGATTTTGATACCGACGACGTGACGGTGTCCGGTGGAACGAAGAGCGATTTTACGGGCGTCGGAAACTTGACTGAGTTCATGCTTGTCGTGACGCCGAACGACGGCGAAGACGTGACCGTGACGGTAATGGCGGATGCCGCGACCGACGCTGGCTTGAATACCGGTCCGTTAGTGGACGAGGTCGCCACGGCGAAGTGGGACAGTACGGCACCGACTGTGACGATCAGTGGGGTGCCCCCAACCAGCACGGTGGCGTTCACCGCGACGTTCACCTTCACCGAGGCGGTGACGGGCTTCGCGGCGGGGGACATCCAGGTAACCAACGGCGGTGCCTCGAACTTCAGCGAGAGCGAAGATGCCCCGGGTACGGTCTGGACTGCGGTTATTACGCCGAGCGCGAAAGGCGAGGTCACGGTATCGGTGGCCCAGGGTGCGGCTGAAGATGCGGCCGGCAACGCCAGCGCGGCGGCGACGGCTAGCTCGCAATACGACTCCGACGCGCCGACAGTGGCGATCAGCGGGGTGCCTGAGAAGATCAATTCGACCGCCGATTTCCTCGCAAGATTTACCTTCTCGGAGGATGTGACGGACTTTGAGGTCGGCGATGTAGAGGTGAGCCGCGGCACGGCAGGGACGTTCGCGGAAACCAGCGCAGCCGTCTACACGCTGGTGGTGACGCCGGAAGGCTCGAAGGATGTGACGGTGACGGTGAAGGCGGGTTCGGCCACCGACGGCGTGAACACCGGTCCGGTGCAGGATGAGGTGGTCACGGCGGAGTGGGATGCGGTGGCGCCGGAGCTGACGATCGACGGTGTACCTGGGAAGATCAATTCGACCGTCAGTTTCACTGTGATGTTCACCTTCTCGGAGGATGTGACCGGCTTCGACGCGGCCGACGTGATGGTGGATGGTGGTGCCAAGGGCGCGTTCAAATCCACCAACGCATCCGTGTACACGCTGGTGGTATCACCGGCAGGCGATGAGGATGTGACGGTGACGGTGAAGGCGGGTTCGGCCACCGACGGTGTGAACACCGGTCCGGTGGCGGACGAGGCGGCCACGGCGGAGTGGGATGCGGTGGCGCCGACACTGACGATTAGCGGGGTGCCTGGCAAGATAAACTCTACTTCTAATCTCACCGTGACGTTCGAGTTCTCGGAGGACGTGACAGATTTCCTAGCGGCCGACGTGGACGTGAGTGGCGGCAAGAAGGGTGCGTTAACGGGTAGTGGGAAGATGTATACGATTACAGTGACACCGACCAACGGCGAGGATGTGACGGTGACGGTGACGAAAGATGCGGCCACTGACGGCGTGAATACCGTTCCGGCGCAGGATGCGGCAGTCACGGCGGAGTGGGATGCGGTGGCGCCGACGCTGACGATCGGCGGCGTGCCTGGGAAGATCAATTCGACCGGTGATTTCACGGCGACGTTCACCTTCTCGGAGGCGGTGACGGGCTTCGACGCCAGCGACGTGGACGTGGCCGGCGCCAGCAAGGGGACGTTCACGGGCAGCGGCGCCAGCTACGCGCTGGTGGTGGATCCGGACGGCAATAAGGATGTGACGGTGACGGTGACGAAAGATGCGGCCACTGACGGCGTGAATACCGTTCCGGCGCAGGATGCAGCAGTCACGGCGGAGTGGGATGCGGTGGCGCCGGAGCTGACGATCGGCGGGGTTCCCGCCAATATCAATTCGACCAACGATCTCACCGTGACGTTCACCTTTTCGGAGGACGTGTCGGGCTTCGATGCGGCCGACATAGAGGTGAGCGGTGGAATGAAGGGTAAATTCACTTCTACAAGTAAGACTAAGTACACGCTGTTGGTGACACCGGACGGCGATTTGGATGTGACGGTGACGGTTCCAGCGGGTGGAATCACTGATGGCTTGAATATCGGTCCGGCGCAGGATGTTTCGGCTACGGTGAAGTGGGGTGAGACCGCGCCGGCGGTGACGTCGATCAAGCGGAGCAACACGCCTGCGGGCGAGCGGACCAGGGCCGACACCCTGAAGTGGCGGGTGACGTTCTCCGAGGCGGTGCTCAACGTGACTGCGGCGGACTTCACGGTCACCGCCGGCAGCGCCAGCATCGGCCAGGTCACCGTGACGGTGGCGAGCGGCGACTCGGATGCGGGCGCGGTGTGGGACGTGACCGCCTCGGGCGGCAATCTGGCGAACCTTGACGACACGGTGACGCTCGGCTTCGCGAACAATCACGACATCGAGGACGACGCCGGCAACAAGCTGAACACGGCGGCGCCGTCGACCGAAGGCGACAACCAGAACAGCTACGTGGTGGACAACACTGCGCCGACGCTGCAGATTGCGGTGCCGGATTACAGCGCCGCGCCTCGGGATCGTAGTCCGACGTCGCCTCAACCTTGGCCGCCGGACCGGCGTTGCCGGCCAGGTCGGCGACCGCATCCTGCGCCACCTCGACGGTGACATCGCCGGCGTTCTGCGGCGTGATCGTCGCCGTCCACACCCTGTCCCGGTTCGCGTCGGTCGAGGTGTCCTCGGTGAGCGCCGAGGCGGAGCCGTTTTTCACCGTGATGTCGCCCAGCACGAAGCCGTCCACCTGCTCGCCGAAGGTGAACGTCGCGGTGAACGCCGCGGCGCTGTAATCCGGCACCGCAATCTGCAGCGTCGGCGCAGTGTTGTCCACCACGTAGCTGTTCTGGTTGTCGCCTTCGGTCGACGGCGCCGCCGTGTTCAGCTTGTTGCCGGCGTCGTCCTCGATGTCGTGATTGTTCGCGAAGCCGAGCGTCACCGTGTCGTCAAGGTTCGCCAGATTGCCGCCCGAGGCGGTCACGTCCCACACCGCGCCCGCATCCGAGTCGCCGCTCGCCACCGTCACGGTGACCTGGCCGATGCTGGCGCTGCCGGCGGTGACCGTGAAGTCCGCCGCAGTCACGTTGAGCACCGCCTCGGAGAACGTCACCCGCCACTTCAGGGTGTCGGCCCTGGTCCGCTCGCCCGCAGGCGTGTTGCTCCGCTTGATCGACGTCACCGCCGGCGCCTCGGGATCGTAGTCCGACGTCGCCTCAACCTTGGCCGCCGGACCGGCGTTGCCGGCCAGGTCGGCGACCGCATCCTGCGCCACCTCGACGGTGACATCGCCGGCGTTCTGCGGCGTGATCGTCGCCGTCCACACCCTGTCCCGGTTCGCGTCGGTCGAGGTGTCCTCGGTGAGCGCCGAGGCGGAGCCGTTTTTCACCGTGATGTCGCCCAGCACGAAGCCGTCCACCTGCTCGCCGAAGGTGAACGTCGCGGTGAACGCCGCGGCGCTGTAATCCGGCACCGCAATCTGCAGCGTCGGCGCAGTGTTGTCCACCACGTAGCTGTTCTGGTTGTCGCCTTCGGTCGACGGCGCCGCCGTGTTCAGCTTGTTGCCGGCGTCGTCCTCGATGTCGTGATTGTTCGCGAAGCCGAGCGTCACCGTGTCGTCAAGGTTCGCCAGATTGCCGCCCGAGGCGGTCACGTCCCACACCGCGCCCGCATCCGAGTCGCCGCTCGCCACCGTCACGGTGACCTGGCCGATGCTGGCGCTGCCGGCGGTGACCGTGAAGTCCGCCGCAGTCACGTTGAGCACCGCCTCGGAGAACGTCACCCGCCACTTCAGGGTGTCGGCCCTGGTCCGCTCGCCCGCAGGCGTGTTGCTCCGCTTGATCGACGTCACCGCCGGCGCCTCGGGATCGTAGTCCGACGTCGCCTCAACCTTGGCCGCCGGACCGGCGTTGCCGGCCAGGTCGGCGACCGCATCCTGCGCCACCTCGACGGTGACATCGCCGGCGTTCTGCGGCGTGATCGTCGCCGTCCACACCCTGTCCCGGTTCGCGTCGGTCGAGGTGTCCTCGGTGAGCGCCGAGGCGGAGCCGTTTTTCACCGTGATGTCGCCCAGCACGAAGCCGTCCACCTGCTCGCCGAAGGTGAACGTCGCGGTGAACGCCGCGGCGCTGTAATCCGGCACCGCAATCTGCAGCGTCGGCGCAGTGTTGTCCACCACGTAGCTGTTCTGGTTGTCGCCTTCGGTCGACGGCGCCGCCGTGTTCAGCTTGTTGCCGGCGTCGTCCTCGATGTCGTGATTGTTCGCGAAGCCGAGCGTCACCGTGTCGTCAAGGTTCGCCAGATTGCCGCCCGAGGCGGTCACGTCCCACACCGCGCCCGCATCCGAGTCGCCGCTCGCCACCGTCACGGTGACCTGGCCGATGCTGGCGCTGCCGGCGGTGACCGTGAAGTCCGCCGCAGTCACGTTGAGCACCGCCTCGGAGAACGTCACCCGCCACTTCAGGGTGTCGGCCCTGGTCCGCTCGCCCGCAGGCGTGTTGCTCCGCTTGATCGACGTCACCGCCGGCGCCTCGGGATCGTAGTCCGACGTCGCCTCAACCTTGGCCGCCGGACCGGCGTTGCCGGCCAGGTCGGCGACCGCATCCTGCGCCACCTCGACGGTGACATCGCCGGCGTTCTGCGGCGTGATCGTCGCCGTCCACACCCTGTCCCGGTTCGCGTCGGTCGAGGTGTCCTCGGTGAGCGCCGAGGCGGAGCCGTTTTTCACCGTGATGTCGCCCAGCACGAAGCCGTCCACCTGCTCGCCGAAGGTGAACGTCGCGGTGAACGCCGCGGCGCTGTAATCCGGCACCGCAATCTGCAGCGTCGGCGCAGTGTTGTCCACCACGTAGCTGTTCTGGTTGTCGCCTTCGGTCGACGGCGCCGCCGTGTTCAGCTTGTTGCCGGCGTCGTCCTCGATGTCGTGATTGTTCGCGAAGCCGAGCGTCACCGTGTCGTCAAGGTTCGCCAGATTGCCGCCCGAGGCGGTCACGTCCCACACCGCGCCCGCATCCGAGTCGCCGCTCGCCACCGTCACGGTGACCTGGCCGATGCTGGCGCTGCCGGCGGTGACCGTGAAGTCCGCCGCAGTCACGTTGAGCACCGCCTCGGAGAACGTCACCCGCCACTTCAGGGTGTCGGCCCTGGTCCGCTCGCCCGCAGGCGTGTTGCTCCGCTTGATCGACGTCACCGCCGGCGCCTCGGGATCGTAGTCCGACGTCGCCTCAACCTTGGCCGCCGGACCGGCGTTGCCGGCCAGGTCGGCGACCGCATCCTGCGCCACCTCGACGGTGACATCGCCGGCGTTCTGCGGCGTGATCGTCGCCGTCCACACCCTGTCCCGGTTCGCGTCGGTCGAGGTGTCCTCGGTGAGCGCCGAGGCGGAGCCGTTTTTCACCGTGATGTCGCCCAGCACGAAGCCGTCCACCTGCTCGCCGAAGGTGAACGTCGCGGTGAACGCCGCGGCGCTGTAATCCGGCACCGCAATCTGCAGCGTCGGCGCAGTGTTGTCCACCACGTAGCTGTTCTGGTTGTCGCCTTCGGTCGACGGCGCCGCCGTGTTCAGCTTGTTGCCGGCGTCGTCCTCGATGTCGTGATTGTTCGCGAAGCCGAGCGTCACCGTGTCGTCAAGGTTCGCCAGATTGCCGCCCGAGGCGGTCACGTCCCACACCGCGCCCGCATCCGAGTCGCCGCTCGCCACCGTCACGGTGACCTGGCCGATGCTGGCGCTGCCGGCGGTGACCGTGAAGTCCGCCGCAGTCACGTTGAGCACCGCCTCGGAGAACGTCACCCGCCACTTCAGGGTGTCGGCCCTGGTCCGCTCGCCCGCAGGCGTGTTGCTCCGCTTGATCGACGTCACCGCCGGCGCCTCGGGATCGTAGTCCGACGTCGCCTCAACCTTGGCCGCCGGACCGGCGTTGCCGGCCAGGTCGGCGACCGCATCCTGCGCCACCTCGACGGTGACATCGCCGGCGTTCTGCGGCGTGATCGTCGCCGTCCACACCCTGTCCCGGTTCGCGTCGGTCGAGGTGTCCTCGGTGAGCGCCGAGGCGGAGCCGTTTTTCACCGTGATGTCGCCCAGCACGAAGCCGTCCACCTGCTCGCCGAAGGTGAACGTCGCGGTGAACGCCGCGGCGCTGTAATCCGGCACCGCAATCTGCAGCGTCGGCGCAGTGTTGTCCACCACGTAGCTGTTCTGGTTGTCGCCTTCGGTCGACGGCGCCGCCGTGTTCAGCTTGTTGCCGGCGTCGTCCTCGATGTCGTGATTGTTCGCGAAGCCGAGCGTCACCGTGTCGTCAAGGTTCGCCAGATTGCCGCCCGAGGCGGTCACGTCCCACACCGCGCCCGCATCCGAGTCGCCGCTCGCCACCGTCACGGTGACCTGGCCGATGCTGGCGCTGCCGGCGGTGACCGTGAAGTCCGCCGCAGTCACGTTGAGCACCGCCTCGGAGAACGTCACCCGCCACTTCAGGGTGTCGGCCCTGGTCCGCTCGCCCGCAGGCGTGTTGCTCCGCTTGATCGACGTCACCGCCGGCGCCTCGGGATCGTAGTCCGACGTCGCCTCAACCTTGGCCGCCGGACCGGCGTTGCCGGCCAGGTCGGCGACCGCATCCTGCGCCACCTCGACGGTGACATCGCCGGCGTTCTGCGGCGTGATCGTCGCCGTCCACACCCTGTCCCGGTTCGCGTCGGTCGAGGTGTCCTCGGTGAGCGCCGAGGCGGAGCCGTTTTTCACCGTGATGTCGCCCAGCACGAAGCCGTCCACCTGCTCGCCGAAGGTGAACGTCGCGGTGAACGCCGCGGCGCTGTAATCCGGCACCGCAATCTGCAGCGTCGGCGCAGTGTTGTCCACCACGTAGCTGTTCTGGTTGTCGCCTTCGGTCGACGGCGCCGCCGTGTTCAGCTTGTTGCCGGCGTGTTGCTCCGCTTGATCGACGTCACCGCCGGCGCCTCGGGATCGTAGTCCGACGTCGCCTCAACCTTGGCCGCCGGACCGGCGTTGCCGGCCAGGTCGGCGACCGCATCCTGCGCCACCTCGACGGTGACATCGCCGGCGTCTGCGGCGTGATCGTCGCCGTCCACACCCTGTCCCGGTTCGCGTCGGTCGAGGTGTCCTCGGTGAGCGCCGAGGCGGAGCCGTTTTTCACCGTGATGTCGCCCAGCACGAAGCCGTCCACCTGCTCGCCGAAGGTGAACGTCGCGGTGAACGCCGCGGCGCTGTAATCCGGCACCGCAATCTGCAGCGTCGGCGCAGTGTTGTCCACCACGTAGCTGTTCTGGTTGTCGCCTTCGGTCGACGGCGCCGCCGTGTTCAGCTTGTTGCCGGCGTCGTCCTCGATGTCGTGATTGTTCGCGAAGCCGAGCGTCACCGTGTCGTCAAGGTTCGCCAGATTGCCGCCCGAGGCGGTCACGTCCCACACCGCGCCCGCATCCGAGTCGCCGCTCGCCACCGTCACGGTGACCTGGCCGATGCTGGCGCTGCCGGCGGTGACCGTGAAGTCCGCCGCAGTCACGTTGAGCACCGCCTCGGAGAACGTCACCCGCCACTTCAGGGTGTCGGCCCTGGTCCGCTCGCCCGCAGGCGTGTTGCTCCGCTTGATCGACGTCACCGCCGGCGCCTCGGGATCGTAGTCCGACGTCGCCTCAACCTTGGCCGCCGGACCGGCGTTGCCGGCCAGGTCGGCGACCGCATCCTGCGCCACCTCGACGGTGACATCGCCGGCGTTCTGCGGCGTGATCGTCGCCGTCCACACCCTGTCCCGGTTCGCGTCGGTCGAGGTGTCCTCGGTGAGCGCCGAGGCGGAGCCGTTTTTCACCGTGATGTCGCCCAGCACGAAGCCGTCCACCTGCTCGCCGAAGGTGAACGTCGCGGTGAACGCCGCGGCGCTGTAATCCGGCACCGCAATCTGCAGCGTCGGCGCAGTGTTGTCCACCACGTAGCTGTTCTGGTTGTCGCCTTCGGTCGACGGCGCCGCCGTGTTCAGCTTGTTGCCGGCGTCGTCCTCGATGTCGTGATTGTTCGCGAAGCCGAGCGTCACCGTGTCGTCAAGGTTCGCCAGATTGCCGCCCGAGGCGGTCACGTCCCACACCGCGCCCGCATCCGAGTCGCCGCTCGCCACCGTCACGGTGACCTGGCCGATGCTGGCGCTGCCGGCGGTGACCGTGAAGTCCGCCGCAGTCACGTTGAGCACCGCCTCGGAGAACGTCACCCGCCACTTCAGGGTGTCGGCCCTGGTCCGCTCGCCCGCAGGCGTGTTGCTCCGCTTGATCGACGTCACCGCCGGCGCCTCGGGATCGTAGTCCGACGTCGCCTCAACCTTGGCCGCCGGACCGGCGTTGCCGGCCAGGTCGGCGACCGCATCCTGCGCCACCTCGACGGTGACATCGCCGGCGTTCTGCGGCGTGATCGTCGCCGTCCACACCCTGTCCCGGTTCGCGTCGGTCGAGGTGTCCTCGGTGAGCGCCGAGGCGGAGCCGTTTTTCACCGTGATGTCGCCCAGCACGAAGCCGTCCACCTGCTCGCCGAAGGTGAACGTCGCGGTGACGCCGCGGCGCTGTAATCCGGCACCGCAATCTGCAGCGTCGGCGCAGTGTTGTCCACCACGTAGCTGTTCTGGTTGTCGCCTTCGGTCGACGGCGCCGCCGTGTTCAGCTTGTTGCCGGCGTCGTCCTCGATGTCGTGATTGTTCGCGAAGCCGAGCGTCACCGTGTCGTCAAGGTTCGCCAGATTGCCGCCCGAGGCGGTCACGTCCCACACCGCGCCCGCATCCGAGTCGCCGCTCGCCACCGTCACGGTGACCTGGCCGATGCTGGCGCTGCCGGCGGTGACCGTGAAGTCCGCCGCAGTCACGTTGAGCACCGCCTCGGAGAACGTCACCCGCCACTTCAGGGTGTCGGCCCTGGTCCGCTCGCCCGCAGGCGTGTTGCTCCGCTTGATCGACGTCACCGCCGGCGCCTCGGGATCGTAGTCCGACGTCGCCTCAACCTTGGCCGCCGGACCGGCGTTGCCGGCCAGGTCGGCGACCGCATCCTGCGCCACCTCGACGGTGACATCGCCGGCGTTCTGCGGCGTGATCGTCGCCGTCCACACACCTGTCCCGGTTCGCGTCGGTCGAGGTGTCCTCGGTGAGCGCCGAGGCGGAGCCGTTTTTCACCGTGATGTCGCCCAGCACGAAGCCGTCCACCTGCTCGCCGAAGGTGAACGTCGCGGTGAACGCCGCGGCGCTGTAATCCGGCACCGCAATCTGCAGCGTCGGCGCAGTGTTGTCCACCACGTAGCTGTTCTGGTTGTCGCCTTCGGTCGACGGCGCCGCCGTGTTCAGCTTGTTGCCGGCGTCGTCCTCGATGTCGTGATTGTTCGCGAAGCCGAGCGTCACCGTGTCGTCAAGGTTCGCCAGATTGCCGCCGAGGCGGTCACACGTTCACCTTCGGCGAGCAGGTGGACGGCTTCGTGCTGGGCGACATCACGGTGAAAAACGGCTCCGCCTCGGCGCTCACCGAGGACACCTCGACCGACGCGAACCGGGACAGGGTGTGGACGGCGACGATCACGCCGCAGAACGCCGGCGATGTCACCGTCGAGGTGGCGCAGGATGCGGTCGCCGACCTGGCCGGCAACGCCGGTCCGGCGGCCAAGGTTGAGGCGACGTCGGACTACGATCCCGAGGCGCCGGCGGTGACGTCGATCAAGCGGAGCAACACGCCTGCGGGCGAGCGGACCAGGGCCGACACCCTGAAGTGGCGGGTGACGTTCTCCGAGGCGGTGCTCAACGTGACTGCGGCGGACTTCACGGTCACCGCCGGCAGCGCCAGCATCGGCCAGGTCACCGTGACGGTGGCGAGCGGCGACTCGGATGCGGGCGCGGTGTGGGACGTGACCGCCTCGGGCGGCAATCTGGCGAACCTTGACGACACGGTGACGCTCGGCTTCGCGAACAATCACGACATCGAGGACGACGCCGGCAACAAGCTGAACACGGCGGCGCCGTCGACCGAAGGCGACAACCAGAACAGCTACGTGGTGGACAACACTGCGCCGACGCTGCAGATTGCGGTGCCGGATTACAGCGCCGCGGCGTTCACCGCGACGTTCACCTTCGGCGAGCAGGTGGACGGCTTCGTGCTGGGCGACATCACGGTGAAAAACGGCTCCGCCTCGGCGCTCACCGAGGACACCTCGACCGACGCGAACCGGGACAGGGTGTGGACGGCGACGATCACGCCGCAGAACGCCGGCGATGTCACCGTCGAGGTGGCGCAGGATGCGGTCGCCGACCTGGCCGGCAACGCCGGTCCGGCGGCCAAGGTTGAGGCGACGTCGGACTACGATCCCGAGGCGCCGGCGGTGACGTCGATCAAGCGGAGCAACACGCCTGCGGGCGAGCGGACCAGGGCCGACACCCTGAAGTGGCGGGTGACGTTCTCCGAGGCGGTGCTCAACGTGACTGCGGCGGACTTCACGGTCACCGCCGGCAGCGCCAGCATCGGCCAGGTCACCGTGACGGTGGCGAGCGGCGACTCGGATGCGGGCGCGGTGTGGGACGTGACCGCCTCGGGCGGCAATCTGGCGAACCTTGACGACACGGTGACGCTCGGCTTCGCGAACAATCACGACATCGAGGACGACGCCGGCAACAAGCTGAACACGGCGGCGCCGTCGACCGAAGGCGACAACCAGAACAGCTACGTGGTGGACAACACTGCGCCGACGCTGCAGATTGCGGTGCCGGATTACAGCGCCGCGGCGTTCACCGCGACGTTCACCTTCGGCGAGCAGGTGGACGGCTTCGTGCTGGGCGACATCACGGTGAAAAACGGCTCCGCCTCGGCGCTCACCGAGGACACCTCGACCGACGCGAACCGGGACAGGGTGTGGACGGCGACGATCACGCCGCAGAACGCCGGCGATGTCACCGTCGAGGTGGCGCAGGATGCGGTCGCCGACCTGGCCGGCAACGCCGGTCCGGCGGCCAAGGTTGAGGCGACGTCGGACTACGATCCCGAGGCGCCGGCGGTGACGTCGATCAAGCGGAGCAACACGCCTGCGGGCGAGCGGACCAGGGCCGACACCCTGAAGTGGCGGGTGACGTTCTCCGAGGCGGTGCTCAACGTGACTGCGGCGGACTTCACGGTCACCGCCGGCAGCGCCAGCATCGGCCAGGTCACCGTGACGGTGGCGAGCGGCGACTCGGATGCGGGCGCGGTGTGGGACGTGACCGCCTCGGGCGGCAATCTGGCGAACCTTGACGACACGGTGACGCTCGGCTTCGCGAACAATCACGACATCGAGGACGACGCCGGCAACAAGCTGAACACGGCGGCGCCGTCGACCGAAGGCGACAACCAGAACAGCTACGTGGTGGACAACACTGCGCCGACGCTGCAGATTGCGGTGCCGGATTACAGCGCCGCGGCGTTCACCGCGACGTTCACCTTCGGCGAGCAGGTGGACGGCTTCGTGCTGGGCGACATCACGGTGAAAAACGGCTCCGCCTCGGCGCTCACCGAGGACACCTCGACCGACGCGAACCGGGACAGGGTGTGGACGGCGACGATCACGCCGCAGAACGCCGGCGATGTCACCGTCGAGGTGGCGCAGGATGCGGTCGCCGACCTGGCCGGCAACGCCGGTCCGGCGGCCAAGGTTGAGGCGACGTCGGACTACGATCCCGAGGCGCCGGCGGTGACGTCGATCAAGCGGAGCAACACGCCTGCGGGCGAGCGGACCAGGGCCGACACCCTGAAGTGGCGGGTGACGTTCTCCGAGGCGGTGCTCAACGTGACTGCGGCGGACTTCACGGTCACCGCCGGCAGCGCCAGCATCGGCCAGGTCACCGTGACGGTGGCGAGCGGCGACTCGGATGCGGGCGCGGTGTGGGACGTGACCGCCTCGGGCGGCAATCTGGCGAACCTTGACGACACGGTGACGCTCGGCTTCGCGAACAATCACGACATCGAGGACGACGCCGGCAACAAGCTGAACACGGCGGCGCCGTCGACCGAAGGCGACAACCAGAACAGCTACGTGGTGGACAACACTGCGCCGACGCTGCAGATTGCGGTGCCGGATTACAGCGCCGCGGCGTTCACCGCGACGTTCACCTTCGGCGAGCAGGTGGACGGCTTCGTGCTGGGCGACATCACGGTGAAAAACGGCTCCGCCTCGGCGCTCACCGAGGACACCTCGACCGACGCGAACCGGGACAGGGTGTGGACGGCGACGATCACGCCGCAGAACGCCGGCGATGTCACCGTCGAGGTGGCGCAGGATGCGGTCGCCGACCTGGCCGGCAACGCCGGTCCGGCGGCCAAGGTTGAGGCGACGTCGGACTACGATCCCGAGGCGCCGGCGGTGACGTCGATCAAGCGGAGCAACACGCCTGCGGGCGAGCGGACCAGGGCCGACACCCTGAAGTGGCGGGTGACGTTCTCCGAGGCGGTGCTCAACGTGACTGCGGCGGACTTCACGGTCACCGCCGGCAGCGCCAGCATCGGCCAGGTCACCGTGACGGTGGCGAGCGGCGACTCGGATGCGGGCGCGGTGTGGGACGTGACCGCCTCGGGCGGCAATCTGGCGAACCTTGACGACACGGTGACGCTCGGCTTCGCGAACAATCACGACATCGAGGACGACGCCGGCAACAAGCTGAACACGGCGGCGCCGTCGACCGAAGGCGACAACCAGAACAGCTACGTGGTGGACAACACTGCGCCGACGCTGCAGATTGCGGTGCCGGATTACAGCGCCGCGGCGTTCACCGCGACGTTCACCTTCGGCGAGCAGGTGGACGGCTTCGTGCTGGGCGACATCACGGTGAAAAACGGCTCCGCCTCGGCGCTCACCGAGGACACCTCGACCGACGCGAACCGGGACAGGGTGTGGACGGCGACGATCACGCCGCAGAACGCCGGCGATGTCACCGTCGAGGTGGCGCAGGATGCGGTCGCCGACCTGGCCGGCAACGCCGGTCCGGCGGCCAAGGTTGAGGCGACGTCGGACTACGATCCCGAGGCGCCGGCGGTGACGTCGATCAAGCGGAGCAACACGCCTGCGGGCGAGCGGACCAGGGCCGACACCCTGAAGTGGCGGGTGACGTTCTCCGAGGCGGTGCTCAACGTGACTGCGGCGGACTTCACGGTCACCGCCGGCAGCGCCAGCATCGGCCAGGTCACCGTGACGGTGGCGAGCGGCGACTCGGATGCGGGCGCGGTGTGGGACGTGACCGCCTCGGGCGGCAATCTGGCGAACCTTGACGACACGGTGACGCTCGGCTTCGCGAACAATCACGACATCGAGGACGACGCCGGCAACAAGCTGAACACGGCGGCGCCGTCGACCGAAGGCGACAACCAGAACAGCTACGTGGTGGACAACACTGCGCCGACGCTGCAGATTGCGGTGCCGGATTACAGCGCCGCGGCGTTCACCGCGACGTTCACCTTCGGCGAGCAGGTGGACGGCTTCGTGCTGGGCGACATCACGGTGAAAAACGGCTCCGCCTCGGCGCTCACCGAGGACACCTCGACCGACGCGAACCGGGACAGGGTGTGGACGGCGACGATCACGCCGCAGAACGCCGGCGATGTCACCGTCGAGGTGGCGCAGGATGCGGTCGCCGACCTGGCCGGCAACGCCGGTCCGGCGGCCAAGGTTGAGGCGACGTCGGACTACGATCCCGAGGCGCCGGCGGTGACGTCGATCAAGCGGAGCAACACGCCTGCGGGCGAGCGGACCAGGGCCGACACCCTGAAGTGGCGGGTGACGTTCTCCGAGGCGGTGCTCAACGTGACTGCGGCGGACTTCACGGTCACCGCCGGCAGCGCCAGCATCGGCCAGGTCACCGTGACGGTGGCGAGCGGCGACTCGGATGCGGGCGCGGTGTGGGACGTGACCGCCTCGGGCGGCAATCTGGCGAACCTTGACGACACGGTGACGCTCGGCTTCGCGAACAATCACGACATCGAGGACGACGCCGGCAACAAGCTGAACACGGCGGCGCCGTCGACCGAAGGCGACAACCAGAACAGCTACGTGGTGGACAACACTGCGCCGACGCTGCAGATTGCGGTGCCGGATTACAGCGCCGCGGCGTTCACCGCGACGTTCACCTTCGGCGAGCAGGTGGACGGCTTCGTGCTGGGCGACATCACGGTGAAAAACGGCTCCGCCTCGGCGCTCACCGAGGACACCTCGACCGACGCGAACCGGGACAGGGTGTGGACGGCGACGATCACGCCGCAGAACGCCGGCGATGTCACCGTCGAGGTGGCGCAGGATGCGGTCGCCGACCTGGCCGGCAACGCCGGTCCGGCGGCCAAGGTTGAGGCGACGTCGGACTACGATCCCGAGGCGCCGGCGGTGACGTCGATCAAGCGGAGCAACACGCCTGCGGGCGAGCGGACCAGGGCCGACACCCTGAAGTGGCGGGTGACGTTCTCCGAGGCGGTGCTCAACGTGACTGCGGCGGACTTCACGGTCACCGCCGGCAGCGCCAGCATCGGCCAGGTCACCGTGACGGTGGCGAGCGGCGACTCGGATGCGGGCGCGGTGTGGGACGTGACCGCCTCGGGCGGCAATCTGGCGAACCTTGACGACACGGTGACGCTCGGCTTCGCGAACAATCACGACATCGAGGACGACGCCGGCAACAAGCTGAACACGGCGGCGCCGTCGACCGAAGGCGACAACCAGAACAGCTACGTGGTGGACAACACTGCGCCGACGCTGCAGATTGCGGTGCCGGATTACAGCGCCGCGGCGTTCACCGCGACGTTCACCTTCGGCGAGCAGGTGGACGGCTTCGTGCTGGGCGACATCACGGTGAAAAACGGCTCCGCCTCGGCGCTCACCGAGGACACCTCGACCGACGCGAACCGGGACAGGGTGTGGACGGCGACGATCACGCCGCAGAACGCCGGCGATGTCACCGTCGAGGTGGCGCAGGATGCGGTCGCCGACCTGGCCGGCAACGCCGGTCCGGCGGCCAAGGTTGAGGCGACGTCGGACTACGATCCCGAGGCGCCGGCGGTGACGTCGATCAAGCGGAGCAACACGCCTGCGGGCGAGCGGACCAGGGCCGACACCCTGAAGTGGCGGGTGACGTTCTCCGAGGCGGTGCTCAACGTGACTGCGGCGGACTTCACGGTCACCGCCGGCAGCGCCAGCATCGGCCAGGTCACCGTGACGGTGGCGAGCGGCGACTCGGATGCGGGCGCGGTGTGGGACGTGACCGCCTCGGGCGGCAATCTGGCGAACCTTGACGACACGGTGACGCTCGGCTTCGCGAACAATCACGACATCGAGGACGACGCCGGCAACAAGCTGAACACGGCGGCGCCGTCGACCGAAGGCGACAACCAGAACAGCTACGTGGTGGACAACACTGCGCCGACGCTGCAGATTGCGGTGCCGGATTACAGCGCCGCGGCGTTCACCGCGACGTTCACCTTCGGCGAGCAGGTGGACGGCTTCGTGCTGGGCGACATCACGGTGAAAAACGGCTCCGCCTCGGCGCTCACCGAGGACACCTCGACCGACGCGAACCGGGACAGGGTGTGGACGGCGACGATCACGCCGCAGAACGCCGGCGATGTCACCGTCGAGGTGGCGCAGGATGCGGTCGCCGACCTGGCCGGCAACGCCGGTCCGGCGGCCAAGGTTGAGGCGACGTCGGACTACGATCCCGAGGCGCCGGCGGTGACGTCGATCAAGCGGAGCAACACGCCTGCGGGCGAGCGGACCAGGGCCGACACCCTGAAGTGGCGGGTGACGTTCTCCGAGGCGGTGCTCAACGTGACTGCGGCGGACTTCACGGTCACCGCCGGCAGCGCCAGCATCGGCCAGGTCACCGTGACGGTGGCGAGCGGCGACTCGGATGCGGGCGCGGTGTGGGACGTGACCGCCTCGGGCGGCAATCTGGCGAACCTTGACGACACGGTGACGCTCGGCTTCGCGAACAATCACGACATCGAGGACGACGCCGGCAACAAGCTGAACACGGCGGCGCCGTCGACCGAAGGCGACAACCAGAACAGCTACGTGGTGGACAACACTGCGCCGACGCTGCAGATTGCGGTGCCGGATTACAGCGCCGCGGCGTTCACCGCGACGTTCACCTTCGGCGAGCAGGTGGACGGCTTCGTGCTGGGCGACATCACGGTGAAAAACGGCTCCGCCTCGGCGCTCACCGAGGACACCTCGACCGACGCGAACCGGGACAGGGTGTGGACGGCGACGATCACGCCGCAGAACGCCGGCGATGTCACCGTCGAGGTGGCGCAGGATGCGGTCGCCGACCTGGCCGGCAACGCCGGTCCGGCGGCCAAGGTTGAGGCGACGTCGGACTACGATCCCGAGGCGCCGGCGGTGACGTCGATCAAGCGGAGCAACACGCCTGCGGGCGAGCGGACCAGGGCCGACACCCTGAAGTGGCGGGTGACGTTCTCCGAGGCGGTGCTCAACGTGACTGCGGCGGACTTCACGGTCACCGCCGGCAGCGCCAGCATCGGCCAGGTCACCGTGACGGTGGCGAGCGGCGACTCGGATGCGGGCGCGGTGTGGGACGTGACCGCCTCGGGCGGCAATCTGGCGAACCTTGACGACACGGTGACGCTCGGCTTCGCGAACAATCACGACATCGAGGACGACGCCGGCAACAAGCTGAACACGGCGGCGCCGTCGACCGAAGGCGACAACCAGAACAGCTACGTGGTGGACAACACTGCGCCGACGCTGCAGATTGCGGTGCCGGATTACAGCGCCGCGGCGTTCACCGCGACGTTCACCTTCGGCGAGCAGGTGGACGGCTTCGTGCTGGGCGACATCACGGTGAAAAACGGCTCCGCCTCGGCGCTCACCGAGGACACCTCGACCGACGCGAACCGGGACAGGGTGTGGACGGCGACGATCACGCCGCAGAACGCCGGCGATGTCACCGTCGAGGTGGCGCAGGATGCGGTCGCCGACCTGGCCGGCAACGCCGGTCCGGCGGCCAAGGTTGAGGCGACGTCGGACTACGATCCCGAGGCGCCGGCGGTGACGTCGATCAAGCGGAGCAACACGCCTGCGGGCGAGCGGACCAGGGCCGACACCCTGAAGTGGCGGGTGACGTTCTCCGAGGCGGTGCTCAACGTGACTGCGGCGGACTTCACGGTCACCGCCGGCAGCGCCAGCATCGGCCAGGTCACCGTGACGGTGGCGAGCGGCGACTCGGATGCGGGCGCGGTGTGGGACGTGACCGCCTCGGGCGGCAATCTGGCGAACCTTGACGACACGGTGACGCTCGGCTTCGCGAACAATCACGACATCGAGGACGACGCCGGCAACAAGCTGAACACGGCGGCGCCGTCGACCGAAGGCGACAACCAGAACAGCTACGTGGTGGACAACACTGCGCCGACGCTGCAGATTGCGGTGCCGGATTACAGCGCCG